>NZ_CP107940.1:4487500-8490789 GCF_036048035.1 Streptomyces sp. NBC_00400
AGTGGTGGAGCCGCTGATCCAAGGTGGTAGTAGGTAAGTGATGGGGTGACGCAGGAAGGTAGTCCAGCCCGGGCGGTGGTTGTCCCGGGGTAAGGGTGTAGGCCGTGTGGTAGGTAAATCCGTCACACATTAAGGCTGAGACCTGATGCCGAGCCGATTGTGGTGAAGTGGATGATCCTATGCTGTCGAGAAAAGCCTCTAGCGAGTTTCATGGCGGCCCGTACCCTAAACCGACTCAGGTGGTCAGGTAGAGAATACCGAGGCGTTCGGGTGAACTATGGTTAAGGAACTCGGCAAAATGCCCCCGTAACTTCGGGAGAAGGGGGGCCATTGCTGGTGATGGAATTTACTTCCTGAGCTGGTGGTGGCCGCAGAGACCAGCGAGAAGCGACTGTTTACTAAAAACACAGGTCCGTGCGAAGCCGTAAGGCGATGTATACGGACTGACGCCTGCCCGGTGCTGGAACGTTAAGGGGACCGGTTAGTCACATTTCGGTGTGGCGAAGCTGAGAACTTAAGCGCCAGTAAACGGCGGTGGTAACTATAACCATCCTAAGGTAGCGAAATTCCTTGTCGGGTAAGTTCCGACCTGCACGAATGGCGTAACGACTTCTCGACTGTCTCAACCATAGGCCCGGTGAAATTGCATTACGAGTAAAGATGCTCGTTTCGCGCAGCAGGACGGAAAGACCCCGGGACCTTTACTATAGCTTGATATTGGTGTTCGGTTCGGCTTGTGTAGGATAGGTGGGAGACTTTGAAGCCGTGACGCCAGTCATGGTGGAGTCATTGTTGAAATACCACTCTGGTCGTGCTGGATGTCTAACCTGGGTCCGTGATCCGGATCAGGGACAGTGTCTGGTGGGTAGTTTAACTGGGGCGGTTGCCTCCTAAAGAGTAACGGAGGCGCCCAAAGGTTCCCTCAGCCTGGTTGGCAATCAGGTGTTGAGTGTAAGTGCACAAGGGAGCTTGACTGTGAGACTGACGGGTCGAGCAGGTACGAAAGTAGGGACTAGTGATCCGGCGGTGGCTTGTGGAAGCGCCGTCGCTCAACGGATAAAAGGTACCCCGGGGATAACAGGCTGATCTTCCCCAAGAGTCCATATCGACGGGATGGTTTGGCACCTCGATGTCGGCTCGTCGCATCCTGGGGCTGGAGTCGGTCCCAAGGGTTGGGCTGTTCGCCCATTAAAGCGGTACGCGAGCTGGGTTTAGAACGTCGTGAGACAGTTCGGTCCCTATCCGCTGTGCGCGTAGGAGTATTGAGAAGGGCTGTCCCTAGTACGAGAGGACCGGGACGGACGAACCTCTGGTGTGCCAGTTGTCCTGCCAAGGGCATGGCTGGTTGGCTACGTTCGGAAAGGATAACCGCTGAAAGCATCTAAGCGGGAAGCCTGCTTCGAGATGAGTACTCCCACCCCCTTTGAGGGGTTAAGGCTCCCAGTAGACGACTGGGTTGATAGGCCAGATATGGAAGCCCGGTAACGGGTGGAGTTGACTGGTACTAATAGGCCGAGGGCTTGTCCTCAGTTGCTCGCGTCCACTGTGTAGGTTCTGAAGTAACGACCTGTGATTGTGCCGGGTTGGTTAACTTCATAGTGTTTCGGTGGTCATTGCGTTAGGGAAACGCCCGGTTACATTCCGAACCCGGAAGCTAAGCCTTTCAGCGCCGATGGTACTGCAGGGGGGACCCTGTGGGAGAGTAGGACGCCGCCGAACAATTTTTCAGCTCCGGTCCCTGAACCTTGATGGTTCAGGGACCGGAGCTTTTTTGCGTTTCGGGGCCGCTCGGTACGCTCGGGAGCATGCGCTATGACTTGGTCATTTTCGATAATGATGGCGTTCTGGTGGACAGTGAGCCGATCGCCAATCGGATCCTGGCCGCCCACCTGACCGAGCTGGGCCATCCGACGACCTATGAAGAGTCGCTGCGTGACTTCATGGGCGGTGCGAAGCACCGCATTCACGAGACCGTGCTGGAACGGTCGGGAAAGCGGCTGCCGACCGGGTTCGACGCGACCTTCGATGCACGGGTCTTCGAGGAATTCCGCGGGCGGTTGGAGCCCGTGGTGGGTGTGGTCGAGGTGCTGGACAAGCTGACCGCCGACGGGGTGCCGTACTGCGTCGGGTCGTCGGGGAGCCATGAGCGTATCCGGGTCGCGTTGACGGAGACCGGGCTGTTCGAGCGCTTTGCCGAGGGGCGGACCGGTGGTGCCGGGCGCATTTTCTCCTCGGCGGATGTGGGGCGGGGGAAGCCGGCGCCGGATCTCTTTCTGCATGCGGCGCGGGAGATGGGTGTGGCACCGGAGCGGTGTGCGGTGGTCGAGGACAGTCCGCTGGGGGTGCGGGCCGCGATCGCTGCGGGGATGGACGTGTACGGCTTCACGGCGATGACGCCGGCGGCGAAGCTGACGGAGGTCGGGGCCACCATGCTGTTCGCCGATATGGCGGAGCTGCCGGCGCTGTTGCAGGAGAACGGTGCAGTGGTGGAGCAGTAGGGCCGGAGAGGTCCGCGGCGGTCGGGCAGCCCGCCGGAATTGGTGGGGAGATCCATCTACCCAGTGGTAGTGGGGAGTCCTAGGCTGAGCGGCCATGACGGTCCCCCGGGTACCAGCAGCGCAGTTACGGCACGGCCGGGTCTCGCTCGCCCTCAGCTTCTTCGTCCAGGGGGCGGTCTTCGCCCTCCTCGTGACCCGCATCCCCGCGATCCAGGAGCGCTACGGGATTTCGGACGGACTGCTGCCGGTCTTCCTCGCGGCGGTGCCGGTCCTCGCGGGGGTCGGCAGCTTCGTTGCCGAGCAGGTGGTGAAGCGGGTGCGGGCCGGCCGGGTCCTGCGGTGTGTGCAGCCCGTGGTGTGTCTGGCGCTGCTGGCGGTCGGGTCGGTCGGGTCGATGGCGCAGGCCGCCGTGGCGCTGGGGGTCTTCGGGCTGTCCGTGGGGGCTCTGGACGCCTCGATGAACATGCTCGGGGTGAGTCTGCAGCGGGCGTACGGGCGGAGCATCATGCTCGGGTTCCACGCGGCGTACAGCCTGGGCGGCATTGCCGGCGCCTCGCTGGCCTGGGCGGGTGCGCACTGGAAGCTGTCGCTTGCGCTGCTGTACGGGCCGGTGGTGGCGGTGCTGGTGCCGCTGGCGCTGCTGGTGGGCCGCTGGTTCGTGGACCGGGACCGCCAGGGTGCGGTGGAGGGCGGGGCGGGCCCGGCGGCGGCCGTTGCGCCCGTCGCGATGCGGGTGTTGTTGCCGCTGTGTCTGGTGATGGCGTGTGCGTATATCGGGGACTCGACCGTCTCCAATTGGAGCGCCAAGTACCTGCAGGACGTCCTGGGGAGCTCGGAGCAGCTCGCCACCGTCCCGTACAACGTCTATATGGTCACCACGCTGCTCGGGCGGATGGTCGGTGACCTGGGCGTGCGGCGGTTCGGGGCGGTCGCGGTGGTGCGGACCGGGACGGTGGTCGCGGCGGGCGGGTTCGCGGTGGTGGCGGCGGCGCCGGGGGCCTGGGCCGGGATGGCGGGGTTCACGCTGCTGGGGTTCGGGCTGTGTGTGATCGTGCCCCAGACGTTCGCGGCGGCGGGGCGTCACGCCGGTGAGCAGCACGGCCCCGGTGCCTCGGACCTGGCCGTCGCGCGGCTGAACATTTTCAACTATGTGGGTTTTTTGATCGGCTCTCCGCTGGTCGGGGCGCTCGGCGATTCCTGGAGCTATCGGGGGGCGATGCTCGTACCGATGGCCCTGGTGCTGGTGACGTTGGTGTATGCCCGATCGTTCGGGGTGCCGAAGGCCCGATACGGTGACGGATATGAGCGGCCGCGCACAGCTGATGTGGGATGAGGCAGTAACGGGCTACGACTTCGGGTCCGGGCATCCGATGGACCCGGTCCGGCTCGCGCTGACCATGCGTTTGGTGGAGGCGTACGAGCTGGACCGGGGGCCGCTGGAGGTGGTCGCGGCCAAGCCTGCCGGGGACTCCACCCTGCGGCTGGTGCATCGCGAGGACTACATCGGAGCGGTCCGCAGGGCCTCGGTGGACCCTGCTGCCGCGGATCTCTCGTACGGGCTGGGGACGGCGGACGATCCGGCGTTCGCGGGGATGCATGAGGCGTCCGCGTTGATCGTGGGCCAGTCGGTGGGTGCGGCGGAGGCCGTCTGGCGCGGCGATGCGGCGCATGCGGTGAACTTCGCCGGCGGGCTGCACCATGCGATGCCGGGCGGGGCGGCCGGATTCTGTATCTACAACGACGCGGCGCTGGCGGTCGCCCGGCTGCTGGAGCTGGGTGCCGAGCGGGTCGCGTACGTCGATGTGGACGTGCACCACGGCGACGGGGTGCAGGTGGCCTTCTGGGACGACCCGCGGGTGCTGACGATCTCGCTGCACGAGCATCCGCGGACGCTCTTCCCGCAGACCGGCTGGCCGGAGGAGACCGGCGGCGAGGGCGCGGAGGGCAGCGCAGTGAATGTGGCGCTGCCGGCCGGGACCGGGGACGAGGGATGGCTGCGGGCCTTTCATGCGGTGGTACCGGAGCTGCTGGGGGCCTTCCGGCCGCAGGTGCTCGTGACGCAGCACGGTGCCGACACCCACTTCGAGGATCCGCTGGCGCACCTTGCGGTGAGCCTGGACGCCCAGCGCGCGGCGGCGGAGGCCTGTCACGACCTGGCGCACCGGTACGCGGACGGCCGCTGGGTCGCGCTCGGCGGAGGCGGCTATGCGGTGGTGGACGTGGTGCCGCGCAGCTGGACGCATCTGGCCGCGATCGCGGCGGGCCGGCCGATCGAGCCGACCTCCATGGTTCCGGAGGCGTGGCGGCACGAAGTGTTCCGCAGGACGCGGCAGTTGGCGCCGCTGCGGATGACGGACGGCCGTACGCCGCAGTGGCGGGACTTCACCGACGACGGCTATGACCCGGCCGACCGGCTGGACCAGGCGGTGCTCGCCACCCGCCGGGCGGTGTTCCCGGCGCATGGGCTGCTTCCGTAGGTCCCTGTAGGAGGCGGGGGCCCAGGGCCTCCCCTGTCGCGCTGTTGCGGTTCCACAGGGGCGCGTCGTGGCGCCGTACGGCCGTACCCGGCGCCGTGCCCCCAAAGGTGTGACTACCCGTCGGTCAGGGCACCCGTGGGCCGACCAACCGGACAGTATGGGACGCGTGTTGGGCACCGGGGCGCTGCGGGCGCACCTGATCGAGGCGCGGCTCGCGGGGACGGTCGCGACCAGGCGGGAGAAGAGTCTGGCGCGCTACCGGCTCTTCGCGGCGCGCGATCCCCGGGCGCTGCTGGGGCTGGATCCCGACGGAGACTGGCCGGTTGGTGAAGTACTGCGACTGATGGGGCAGAAGTGCGGGGTTTCGGTCGATCTCGCACATACTTCCGGCCTGGATGAGATCGATCCCGACCGCACCCTCGCGGCGCTGGACCGGTTCGCCGAACGGGTCGGAGAGGCGGCCGGCCGCCGGGCGCCGGTGCTGATCGGTACCGGCCATCCGCACCGGCTGGTGGGGTTCTACGCCTCCCTCGCAGACGCTCTCTCGTCGGCGGGCTGCCCCGTTCTCACTCCGGCGTATGGCGCCCGTGTCGACATAGCGACCCGGTTCGGCGTACGTACCTGCACACTCGACTACGTACGGGGAGTCGCGGTGATGCGAGAAACCGGCGTGCGGGGCGCGCCGGGGACGGGGGGCGTACACACCCATTCACCGCTCCCGGTGCGGACCGCTCTGGCGGCCGTGGGGGGCCTTGCCGGGCCGCCGCCGGCTCTGGTGATCGGGGACCACGGATGGGTCTGCGGGGCAGGTCAGCTGGGCATCGAGGCGATCGGGCCGGCGGATGCGGACGATCCGGCGCTGTTCGTCGGCGAGGCCGAGGGGCGGGTGTCGGTGGCGGTGCCGCTCGACGATGGCGTGCCGAGCGTGCACTACCAGCCTCTGGCGCGCTATGTACTCAATCGTGCATATCTGTCCCGATAGGGGGCTGTTCGCTGCTCCTCTTCCCCACTCGCATCACCCGCCCCTAATCTGGGGAGTGAGCGCATAGCGACGAAGAGTCACCGGAGGGGAAGCCGGTGACCGTCTTATGCGGAAGGTGCAGGTGTGGCATGGCTGCAGACCAGAGGCCTCTGAACGAGGTCGTGTTCCTGACAGTGGCGGAAGTCGCCACGGTGATGCGGGTGTCGAAGATGACCGTGTACCGCTTGGTGCACAGTGGCCATCTGCCCGCGATTCGGGTGGGGAGGTCTTTCCGGGTTCCGGAGCAAGCGGTTCACGACTATCTCCGGGAGTCCTTTGTGGGGGTGGAATCGGCCTGACGAGACCTCGCCGACCCTCGGATTACGCCGTTCGCCCGTCGCCGGGTAGGCTGGCCCGATGTAGGTAGTGTGGGCTCGGACGCCCCGCACCGAGTGATTCGAAGTGAGCGAGGGTAGTCGTGGGCTCTGTTATCAAGAAGCGGCGCAAGCGGATGGCTAAGAAGAAGCACCGCAAGCTGCTCAAGCGCACCCGTGTTCAGCGTCGTAACAAGAAGTAAGCGACGCTGATCGCGAATTCGCAGCCCCCATCGCCTTGGTGCGATCGGGGGCTGCGGTGCGTTGTGGGCCGTATGGACGGTGGTCGGACGGAAATGTGGCCACGGGCATCCCGCGGACATCACTGCGCAACACCTACCCGATAGCGTGGCCTGCACAGCTCGGCCACGGCGGTCGCGGCGGGAAGGAAGGGCTGATCTTGGGCAAGGTCGTGCTCGTCACGGGAGTCGCACGGCAGCTGGGCGGCCGGTTCGTCCGCCGTATCCAGCGCGATCCCGACGTCGACCGGGTGATCGGGGTCGACGCCGTGGCACCGGAACACCATCTGGGCGGCGCCGAATTCCTCAAGGCCGATATCCGGCATCCGGCCATTGCCAGGGTCCTGGCCGAGACGGGCGTCGACACGGTCGTCCACATGGATATCAACGGCACGCCGTTGAGCAAGCGCGGCGGCCGCGCCTCGGTGAAGGAAACCAACGTCATCGGGACGATGCAGCTGCTCGGCGCCTGCCAGAAGGCCCCGAATGTGCAGCGCCTGGTCATCAAGTCCAGCACCAGCGTCTATGGCTCCGCGCCCCGCGACCCCGCCGTGTTCACCGAGACCACCACGCCGAAGTCGCTGCCCAGTGGCGGCTTCGCCAAGGACGTCGTCGAGGTCGAGGGGTATGTCCGCGGCTTCGCCCGGCGCCGGCCCGATGTGGCGGTGTGCGTGCTGCGCTTCGCCAACATCCTCGGACCGTGCGCGGATTCCCCGCTCGCCGAGTACTTCTCGCTGCCGGTGTGGCCCACCGTCCTCGGTTACGACCCGCGGCTGCAGTTCGTCCACGAGGGCGACGCCATCGAGGTGCTGCGGATCGCCGCCGCCGCGCCGCGCCGCGGGACGCTCAACAGCGGCACCTTCAATATCGCCGGGGACGGCGTCCTGCTGCTGTCGCAGACCTCCCGGCGGCTGGGGCGGCCCACCGTGCCGCTCCTGCTGCCGACCGTGACCTGGGCCGGTACGGCGCTGCGGTCCATCGGCATCTCGGACTTCTCGCCGGAACAGATCCGGCTGCTCACGCACGGCAGGGTCGTGGAAACGACACAGATGCGCGAGACACTGGGGTTCCATCCGAAGTACACGACGGCGGAGACCTTCGCGGAATTCGCCCGCAGCCGTGGACCCGGGCTGCTGCCGCCCGAGTCCCTCGCCCGCACCGTCGACCGGCTCGCCGAGGCGCTGCCGGCCCGCGGCGGCCCGACCCAGTGAGGAGTTCATCCACGATGGCGGACGCCAAGGTCATCCCCTTCGGCGAGGAGCCCCGGGCGCGCAGGAAGGCCAGGAGGGCCGGGCGCACGGGGCGCGGTACGGCGCTGGCGCCGGTGCCCGAGGCCCGGACCGAACACCCTCCGGCGGCGGTGCCGCGGCCGAACCCCGGGCGGTCCCTGGACGAGCGGATCGCGGGCGGGCTGGCCTTCCTGCGCCGGCGGATCACCGGCGACTACGAGGTCGACGACTTCGGGTACGACGAGGAGCTGACCGACCAGGTCCTGATGTCGCTGCTGCGGCCCTTCTACGAGAAGTACTTCCGGGTCGAGGTGAAGGGTGTCGAGAACATCCCCTCCGACGGCGGGGCACTGATCGTCGCCAATCACTCCGGGACGCTGCCGCTGGACGGCCTGATGCTGCAGGTCGGGGTGCACGACAACCACCCGGCGCAGCGTCATCTGCGGCTGCTGGCGGCCGATTTGGTGTTCGTCCTGCCGGTGATAAACGAGCTGGCACGCAAGGCCGGGCACACCCTGGCCTGTGCGGAGGACGCCCAGCGGCTGCTGGAGCGCGGCGAGATCGTCGGGGTGATGCCGGAGGGCTTCAAGGGCATCGGCAAGCCCTTCGCGGACCGCTACAAGCTGCAGCGGTTCGGGCGCGGCGGCTTCGTCTCGACGGCGCTGAAGGCCGGGGCGCCGATCGTGCCGTGCTCGATCGTGGGCGCCGAGGAGATCTACCCGATGATCGGGAACGCCAAGACGCTGGCGCGGGTGCTGGGGCTGCCGTATTTCCCCCTCACGCCGACCTTCCCGTGGCTGGGGCCGCTGGGAGCGGTGCCGCTGCCGACGAAGTGGACGATCCAGTTCGGCGAGCCGATCCCGACGGCCGGCTATCCGCCGGAGGCGGCGGACGATCCGATGCTGATGTTCAACCTGACCGACCAGGTGCGGGAGACGATTCAGCACACCCTCTACAAGCTGCTGGTACAGCGACGCTCGGTGTTCTTCTGAGGGAAGGACCGGAAGAACACCGAGCGCCGGAGGGACTGCTTCGCTGCTGTGCTACTTCGGGAGATCCTCGCCGTCGATGCCCAGGCCGGGAAGCAGCCCCGGGATCAGCGGCGGGAGGGTGACATCGGGCTGGCCGCCGGTGTCCCGGCCGTGGTGGTGGTGACCGCGGTCGTGCGGGGACGCGCTGCCGTTCTTGGACGGCGGGTCGAGCAGGCCGCCCGTATTGCCGCCGAGCAGGCTGTCCTCCTGGGACGGTGAGGCCGACGGGTGGGGGGCGTGCGAGCCACCGGTGTGGGTGCCGGGGGCGGACCTGCTGCCGGACGGAGCCGGGTGCCCGTCGGACCGGGAGCCGGTGCCCGCGGAGGCGGGCGTGTTGCGGTGGTGGCTACGGCTTTCCGGGGTGGGCGGCAGCAGCGGGCGGAGCGGACCGACCTCTTTGTCCATGGCGTCGAAGACCGAACTGACCTTGTCACGGACGTCCATGAGCTGCACCGGGAGCTTGTCGCGCAATTGCGACCAGGTGCGGCGGTGGGACTTGGTGAAGGAGTTCAGCGCCTGGATGGGGTCGAGCGAGCCGTCGCGCTCATAGGCCTGGTGCAGCAGGCGGTGGCCCTCGCCCGCATCGTGGGTGACGCCGGCGAGCGCCTTGCGGACCTCGCCGAGCGCTTCGTGGTCGAGGTCGGCGACCCGGGCGCGCTCCATCAGGCGGCGCGCCTCCATCATCCGGATGGCGGCCTGGTCGAGGTAGAGCCGGCCGCGGTCGGAGTCGTCGTCGGCCATGCCGAGCTTCAGGTCCTCCATGCCGCGCTTGAGGCCGTAGAGGGAGTCGCCGGGCAGGGCGTCGGAGCTGGCCGCGGCGACGCCGGTGAACGCCCCGGCGGCGACGCCGACCGTCAGCCCGCCGGCCGCCAGGCCCTTGGTGAGGCGGGAGCGCGGACGCAGCCTGCCGATGGATTTCGTGGCGCGGTGCGCGCCCCTGTGTTCGCGCTGCTCGGGCACCCTGGCACCGTCGGACGGAGCGCCTTCGGCGAAGGCGGCCTCCATCGCGGCGATGAGCTGGGCGCGCTGGACAGTCTTGACCTCGGCTGCCATCTCCGGCCTCGGGAGTTTCCCGAGGCCGTCGGCGACCGCCAACAGCCGTGCTTCGCCCGGCGCCTGGGCCGGATCTTCGACCTGGTCCTCGGTCGCCGTGCCCTCGAGGACCTGCTCCTCAAGGGTCTGGGCGAAGGCGTTGGCCCGCCGGTGCACCGAGACATTCGCGATCACGGGCGGCACCTCCTCTCGTCATCCCGCTCGACTCCCCGGACTGGCTTTGACTGTCCAGACGGACCGGACGGTTGCAAGCCGTTGTCCGCGACCACTCGATCGAGTGAGAGGCAGCGGGCAAGGCATGACCGCATGGAGCCTGCATCCCGCACAACGAGCGGCGCGGCACTCGGGTTACGCACTCACGATGATCTGACCGACCGGGTAGGGAAGGTCACCAAGAGTGAGCAGATGCGGCACGGAACCGGTCAGCGAAATTGCGGACAGGGGGCGGGTCAGCGGGTCAGCGGGCGTCTTCGGGGAGCAGCCGCGCCAGGGTGCGTACGGCGCGGTACTGGAGGGTCTTGATCGCGCCCTCGTTCTTGCCCATGACGCGGGCGGTCTCGGCGACCGAGAGGCCCTGCAGGAAGCGCAGTGTGACGCACTCCTGCTGTTGGGGGTTGAGCTTGCGTACCGCCTCCAGCAGGGCGGCGTTGGAGAGGGATTCGAGGACCGAGTCCTCGGGACTGCGCTCGACCTCGTTGGCGTCGAGCATCTCTCCGGTGGTGACTTCCAGGCGGAAGCGGGAGGACTTGAAGTGGTCGGCGACGAGGTTGCGGGCGATGGTCACGAGCCAGGCGCCGAAGTCGCGGCCCTGCCAGGTGAAGGTGCCGATACGGCGCAGGGCCCGCAGAAAGGTCTCGCTGGTGAGGTCCTCGGCCGTGGCGCGGCCGCCGACGCGGTAGTAGATGTACCGGTAGACGGTGTCGGCGTACTGGTCGTAGAGGCGGCCGAAGGCGTCGGCCTCGCCCGCCTGGGCTCGTTCGACGAGGTCCATCATGCGACGGCTGTCGCTGTCGGCGGGGCGGCGGGCGGTGGTCGTGCCGGTGCCGGAGCGGCGGGTTCTGCCGGCGGCCTTGCCGACCGCAGCACTCCCGTCGGCCAGGGCGTAGCAGGGTCCGGCAGCGGGGACGGCTGAGGCGAATGCGGGGACGGCGTACGCGGTGGGGACAAAACTGCGCAGGTGGTCGACGAGTGTCGTACGCAGCGTAGCCAGGCCCGAGGCGTCAACCCCGACGTGTGGGTACACGGGACTCCCAGAGGCAGAGCTTCCATCACGTGCAGTGCGGGACCGTTCACTCGTCGTAGGGACGTGTGGGTTCCGGATTGCGTCTGAGGAGAATAACGCTTCGTACAGGCAGCGCTACACCCAGTTGCTCAAATCATCGATTAGTTACGGTCCGTGCCGGGTTGGTGGCAGATCAAGTATCGATTACTGAGCAACTTTTGATCGGAAGGAAACGCAATCTGCCTGGTTGGAGGGCGTGTTGTGGTTAACCGGCAGCAAAGGGACTGAGGGGACGGCGGAGGGGGTAGGAAGCCCGGATGGCCCGCCGTCCCGTAAGGCGATCAGGCCTGGTCAGCGGCGTCGGCGCTGCAGTGCGACCGCGGCCGCGGCACCGCCCGCCAGGGCGCCCACGCCGGCCGCCGCGGGGATGCCGATCTTGGCGGCTTTGCGTCCGGTCCGGTAGTCGCGCAGCCGCCACCCCTGCTCCCGGGCGTGCTTGCGCAGCCGGCTGTCAGGATTGATCGCATAGGGGTGCCCGACGAGCGAGAGCATCGGGATGTCGTTGGCGGAGTCGCTGTAGGCCGCGCAGTGCGAGAGGTCCAGGCCTTCCGCCGAGGCCAGGGCGCGGACCGCCTCGGCCTTGGCCGGGCCGTGCAGCGGCTCGCCGACCAGTTTGCCCGTGTAAACGCCGCCGACGGACTCGGCGACGGTGCCCAGGGCGCCGGTCAGGCCGAGCCGGCGGGCGATGATCGTGGCGGTCTCGACCGGGGCCGCGGTCACCAGCCATACCTTCTGACCTGCGTCGAGGTGGGCCTGGGCGAGCGCGCGGGTGCCGGGCCAGACCCGCTCGGCCATGTACTCGTCGTAGATCTCCTCGCCGATGGACATCAGCTCGGCGACGCGGTGGCCCTGGACGATGGACAGTGCGCTGTTGCGGACGTCCGCCATGTGCTCGGGGTTCTCCGAGCCGGCCAGCCGGAAGTAGATCTGCTGCCAGGCGAAGCGGGCCAGATCGCGCTTGTGGAAGAAGTGCCGCTTGTACAGGCCGCGGCCGAAGTGGAACAGCGCGGCGCCCTGCATGACGGTGTTGTCCAGGTCGAAGAAGGCGGCGGCGGCCGTGTCCCCGACGACCGGGAAGTCGGGCTCCGCCGGGGTCTCGGTCTCCTCGGCGGGCGGCGCTTGCTGGGAGGACTTGCGGGCGGCCTCGGCGGCGGCCTCGCCGGCCAGCACGCTGCGGGCCGTGGCGGGCCGTCTGCGGCGGGTGAGCCAGCCCAGGGAGAAGAGTGCCCCGGTGGGGCTCCAGCGGGGGCGGTGAGCGGGCGACGGGCGGGCCATGGCGCTAGCGTAGCCAGTTTGTTCGGTGCAGCCGGTTACGGGCGCGTGTCAGGAGGGCCTGGAGAGGGGGAAGTGTGTATTACGGCCACCTCTGGGGGGCCTCCGCGGGGCCTTAGGGGGCGGGCGAACACTTCCCGTAAGGGGAGGAGGAGCCCCCTGCGGGCCACAACGTGGCGGGGGGAGGGGGTATTCCGGGGGTGGGCTACGACGCGGCGGGGGAGGGGGTTGTGCGCGAGGGGGCTGCGGTGCGGCGGGGGAAAGGGGCGCTCCTGAGGGGGCTGCGGTGCGGCCGGGGAGAGGGGGTTCCCGCAGGGGCTGCGACGCGGCGGGCGGGGTGCCGGGTGGGGCGGTGGTCCGGGGTCAGGCGCCCAGGGCGGTACGCAGCCGCTTCGGGTCGACCCGCCAGAAGTCGTGCTGGGCGCCGTCGACGAGGATGACCGGAATCTGCTCCCAGTACTTGTGGTGCAGCTCGGCGTCCTCGGTGATGTCCTTCTTCTCCCACGACGCGCCGGTCTCCGCGCACACCTTCTCGATCACGGCCTGGGCGTCGTCGCAGAGGTGGCAGCCCGGCTTGCCGACGAGGGTGACCATCCGGTCGGCGGGGTTCTTTCGGGGGCTGCGGCTGCGCGAGCTGAACAAGGGGGCCATGAAGTCATTGTGCCGGGTCGCGGCGCGACGGCGGGCGGGCGTGCGTGCCGTAGCGGCCGGGGCCGGGGCCTGCCGCCGGGCGGGCGTACCGGCCGGACCGGGGTCGTACCGCCGGGCCGGGTGTGCCGTAGCGGCCGGGGCCGGGGCCCTGCCGCCCGGGCGGATGCGCCGTACGGGGCGGGCCGGGCCGGACCTCGGCCGCCGGACCCCGGCCGCCGGGCCCGCGGTCGAGGCGCGCCCCCGGCCGTCCGGGTCGATTACCATCGATGGGCGATTTGTAGGTTTCCGGGGGTATAGCGGTGAGGAGTGAGGGCGCGTGCTCCCGTGGCTGCTGCCGTGTTTCACGGGTGGCGCGAGTGAACGGCGTGACGTGGGAGTTGGTTCCGCGGCGGCTTGTAATAGGCGCGTGAGCCCGGTCACTTTGGGCGGACAAACCGGACACCATCTTTGTGCACGCGTTCACAAAGACATAGCCTGCAGAAGACAGGGCGGTCGGGTTCCATGCGGTCGCCCGCAGCCCCGCTCTACCCGCAGGAGCACCGTGGCAACTGGCCGAACTCACCGACCGGCGACCCGCAGCCGAGGCATTCCCGAGGCCACCGTCGCCCGGCTTCCGCTGTATCTGCGTGCACTGACCGCGCTGTCCGAGCGCTCGGTCCCCACGGTCTCCTCCGAGGAACTTGCCGCCGCTGCCGGGGTCAACTCCGCCAAGCTGCGCAAGGACTTCTCCTACCTCGGCTCCTACGGGACCCGCGGTGTCGGCTACGACGTGGAGTACCTCGTCTACCAGATCTCGCGCGAGCTGGGGCTGACGCAGGATTGGCCGGTTGTGATCGTCGGTATCGGTAACCTCGGTGCCGCGCTCGCCAACTACGGCGGGTTCGCCTCCCGTGGCTTCCGGGTCGCCGCGCTGATCGACGCCGATCCGGCCATGGCCGGCAAGCCCGTCGCGGGCATCGGTGTCCAGCACACCGACGAGCTGGAGCACATCATCGAGAGCAACGGCGTGTCGATCGGTGTCATCGCCACGCCGGCCGGGGCCGCCCAGCAGGTCTGTGACCGGCTGGTCGCCGCCGGCGTCACCTCGATCCTCAACTTCGCGCCGACCGTGCTGACCGTCCCCGACGGGGTGGACGTGCGCAAGGTCGACCTGTCGATAGAGCTGCAGATCCTCGCCTTCCACGAGCAGCGCAAGGCGGGCGAGGAGGCCGGGCCCGAGAGCGGCGCCCCGGCCGCGGCCGCCCGTGCCGCCGCTGCCGTGGCCGGCGACCGCAAGGGACCTGACGGGGACATGCCCGCCGTGATGCCGGCATGACCCTCCTGGTCGTCGGACTGAGCCACCGCAGCGCGCCGGTGAGCGTGCTGGAGCGGGCCGCGCTCGCTCCCGAGGCGCGCGGCAAGCTGCTGCAGGACGCGGTGTCGGCCGAGCCGGTCACCGAGTCCGCGGTGCTGTCCACCTGCAACCGCATCGAGCTCTACGCCGACGTGGACAAGTTCCACGCCGGTGTCGCCGAGCTCTCCACCCTCCTGGCCCGCCACAGCGGCGCCGGCCTCGAAGAGCTCACCCCTTATCTCTACGTCCACTACGAGGACCGCGCCGTCCACCACCTCTTCTCGGTGGCCTGCGGCCTGGACTCGATGGTCGTCGGCGAGGGCCAGATCCTCGGACAGATCAAGGACGCGCTGGCCGTCGCCCAGGAACTGCACACCGCGGGCCGGCTGCTGAACGACCTGTTCCAGCAGGCGCTGCGGGTCGGCAAGCGCGCGCACAGCGAGACCGGCATCGACAAGGCCGGACAGTCGCTGGTCACCTTCGGGCTGGAGCAGCTTGCGGGCGGCCGGGACGTCGAGGCCTGGGCGCGCGGCAAGCGGGCGCTGGTCATCGGCGCGGGATCGATGTCGTCGCTGGCCGCCACCACCCTCGTACGGGCCGGTGTCGGCGAGCTGGCCGTCGCCAACCGCACCGTCGAGCGTGCCGAACGGCTCGTGCAGATCCTCACCGAGCCGGGCGGCCCCGGCGCCGCGAACGGGCTCCGGGCCCGGGCGGCCGCCATGACCTCCGTCCCCCAGGAGCTGGCGCTCGCCGACATCGTGGTCTCCTGTACCGGCGCGACCGGTCTGGTCCTGGCCGGTGAGATGGTCGCGGCCGCGCGCCAGGGCAACACGGCGCCGCTGGCGCTGCTCGACCTCGCGATGCCGCGGGACATAGATGCCGCGGTCCACCGGATCGAGGGCGCGCACCTCGTCGACATCGAATCGCTGGCCGACGCGTCCGCGGACGCGCCGATGGCGGCCGACGTGGACAAGGTGCGCGGCATCGTCTCCGACGAGGTGGCCGCGTTCGGCGCCGCCCAGCGGGCCGCGCACATCACCCCCACCGTGGTCGCCCTGCGCACCATGGCCGCGGACGTCGTCGCCGGTGAGATCACCCGGCTCGACGGCCGCCTCCCCGACCTGGACGACAAGCAGCGCGCCGAGATCACCCAGACCGTGCGCCGCGTCGTCGACAAACTCCTGCACGCGCCCACCGTCCGGGTCAAGCAGCTGGCCAGCGAGCCCGGCGGCGCCGGGTACGCGGACGCCCTGCGGGAACTTTTCGACCTCGACCCCCAGACGGTCGCCGCCGTCAGCCGGGCCGACACGCGCGCCGACAGGCACGATGCACGGGAGCGGGCATGACCGACAGCACCACGAGAGCACTGCGGCTGGGCACGCGGCGCAGCAAGCTCGCCATGGCCCAGTCCGGGCAGATCGCCGAGGCGGTCCGCGAGCTGACGGGCCGTCCCGTCGAGCTGGTGGAGATCACCACCTACGGCGACACCTCCCGGGAACACCTCGCGCAGATCGGCGGCACCGGCGTCTTCGTCTCCGCGCTGCGTGACGCGCTGCTCGCCGGGGAGATCGACTTCGCCGTCCACTCCCTCAAGGACCTGCCGACCACGCAGCCCGAGACCCTGGCCCTGGCCGCGATACCCGTACGGGAAGACCCCCGGGACGCGCTGATCGCCAGGGACGGGCTCACCTTCGAGCAGCTGACCGCCGACGAGGACCGGGTGGCCCGTATCGGCACCGGCTCCCCCCGGCGGATGGCGCAGCTCAACGCCTGGGCCAGGTCGCTGGGCCGGCGTGTGGAGACCGTGCCGATACGCGGGAACATCGACACCCGCATCGGCTTCGTCGAGAAGGGGGAACTGGACGCGGTCGTACTGGCCGCCGCCGGACTCACCCGGATCGGCCGGATCGACGAGGCGACGCAGCTGCTGTCGCCCGACATGGTTTTGCCCGCCCCCGGCCAGGGGGCACTGGCGATCGAGTGCGCTGCGGTCAACGTGGACCTCATCGCCCGGCTCGCCGAGCTCGACGACCCGGACACCCGGGCCGCCGTGACCGCCGAGCGTTCCCTGCTCGCCGCCCTGGAGGCCGGCTGCTCCGCACCCGTCGGAGCGCTGGCCGACCTTTCCCCGAACTCTCGACTTCGCTCGAGCAGGGAAGGCCCCAAGGCTGACGAGCAGGTTGTCACCGAATTGCATCTGCGTGGTGTCGTCGGCACGACCGACGGCAGCACGCTGGTGCAACTGTCCACCACCGGGCACGTACCCGCCTCTCCCGACGACGTGTCGACCCCGCTGAACATGGGTCGTGAACTCGCCGCCGAGATGCTCGCTAAGGGTGCGGCCGGTCTTATGGGGGAGCGAGCACTTTGAACCCCACCGCCCCAAACCACTCCGCCTCCGGTCAGGTCACCTTCCTGGGTGCCGGGCCGGGTGACCCGGGTCTGCTGACGCTGCGTGCCGTGGAGGCGCTGGCCTCCGCGGACGTACTCATTGCCGACCCGCAGGTGCTGGACGTCGTGCGCGTGCATGCCCGCGCACAGGTGGACACACCACTGCAGGCATCAGCTGACGAGGCGTCAATCCCCGCCGACGTCCCTACCCTTAGGGACACCGCCAATCTTGTCATGGCGGCCGCCCGTGCGGGCAAGCGGGTCGTACGTGCCGTCACCGGGGACCCCGGCCTCGACGGTGATGTCGCCGAGGAGATGCTGGCGTGCGCCGCCGAGGGCATCGTCTTCGAGGTGGTGCCCGGTATCGCCGCGGCCGTCGGCGTGCCTGCGTACGCCGGTGTCCCGCTGCGTGACGCCGAGGGCACCGACGTGCGTTTCGTCGACGCCCGCAGCGCCGATGCGCGCTGCTGGTCCGAGGTCGGTGCCAGTGACGCCACCGCCGTCGTCTCCACCACCCTCGACTCGGTGGCCGCGGCCGCCGGTGAGCTGGTGTCCGGGGGCCGCAAGCCGGACACCCCGATGACCGTCACCGTCGCCGGTACCACCACCCGCCAGCGCACCTGGACCGCCACCCTCGGGTCGGTCGCCCAGGTCCTCAAGGCCGCCAAGGTGCTGCCCTCGGCGGACGGCGGCCAGCCGGTCATAGCCGTGGTCGGCGAGCGCAGCGCCGCGGCACAGCGCGACCGTCTGTCGTGGTTCGAGTCCAAGCCGCTCTTCGGCTGGCGGGTGCTCGTGCCGCGGACGAAGGAGCAGGCCGCCTCGCTCTCCGACCAGCTCGTCTCGTACGGCGCGGTGCCGCACGAGGTCCCGACCATCGCCGTCGAGCCGCCGCGTACCCCGCAGCAGATGGAGCGCGCGGTCAAGGGCCTGGTCACCGGGCGCTACGAGTGGATCGCCTTCACCTCGGTCAACGCCGTCAAGGCTGTCCGGGAGAAGTTCGAGGAGTACGGCCTGGACGCCCGCGCCTTCGCCGGGATCAAGGTCGCCGCGGTCGGCGAACAGACCGCCAAGGCGCTGGTCGCCTTCGGTGTGAAGCCCGACCTGGTGCCGAGCGGTGAGCAGTCGGCCGCCGGTCTGCTGGAGGACTGGCCGCCCTACGACGCGGTCTTCGACCCGATCGACCGGGTCTTCCTCCCGCGGGCCGACATCGCCACCGAGACCCTGGTCGCCGGCCTGATCGAGCTGGGCTGGGAGGTCGACGACGTCACCGCCTACCGGACGGTGCGCGCCTCGCCGCCGCCGGCCGAGACGCGTGAGGCGATCAAGGGCGGCGGTTTCGACGCCGTGCTGTTCACGTCGTCGAGCACCGTGCGGAACCTGGTCGGCATCGCGGGCAAGCCGCACAACGTGACGGTCATTGCCTGTATCGGCCCGGCCACCGCCAAGACCGCCGAGGAGCACGGCCTGCGGGTGGACGTCATGTCGCCCGAGCCGTCGGTCCACAAGCTGGCCGAAGCCCTCGCGGACTTCGGCGCGGCGCGGCGTGATGCCGCGGTCGAGGCCGGGGACCCGGTCACCCGGCCGAGCGAGCGGCGGCCCGGGTCGCGCAGACGGGCTCGTAGCTGAGCGGCAGCAGGATTGCTGTGAAGGGCGCCTCTTCGGGGGCGCCCTTTGCGCGAGGGCGGGCGGCCGCCGCCCTCGCCGATCAGGACTACGCGGTCACCCGCTGCCCTTCACCCGCAGCAGCCCGGAGCAGCACCCCGGCGAGCTCGTCCGGGACGGAGAGCATCGGCCAGTGCCCGGTGTCGAGTTCGAAGAAGCCCACATGAGGCTCGGTGAGCACCTGGAAGCGCGGTTCTCCCGACCGCACCAGGGACTCGACCATGGCGATGTTCATCCCCGTGCCGGTGCAGAAGACGACGCTGCTCGGCAGCTTGGCGGCGGCCCCCGACAGCCGGAGCGGCTGGGTGAGCGTACCCAGCGGCTGCGGCGCGGCCAGGCGGACGAGCCGGGCCAGCGCGTCCGCGGGGACGCCTGCGACGCTGTTCCGGGCCTGCACGTCGTCGAGTGACGGCGGGGGGATCCGCCGGCCGTCCTCGGCCTGTTCGGCCCGTTGCCGCCACCCGTCGCGGACCGCGGGATCGGGCTCGAATTCGCGTACCAGGCCGTGCACCGAGAAGCCGTCCATCGGCAGGGGCGCCGACACGTACACGATCCGGGACACCCGTTCCGGGCGCCGGTCGGCGGCGCCCAGCGCCGGAAAGCTGCCGTAACAGTGGGCGACGAGCACCACCTCCGGCGCATCCAAGTGATCGATGAGCTGCACCAGATCCTCGATATGTGTCTCCAAGTCCGTTTCCGGGACCGCCAGATGGCGGCGGTCGCCCATGCCCGTGAGCGTGGCCGCGTAGGCCTCGGCTCCCCGCTCCCGTAGCCGGTCCACCACGTCCTGCCACAGCCAGCCGCCCATGTGACCGCCCGCCACCAGCACATACGCCGTCATCAACGCCTCCTCGCACAGCTCGGTCGCGCGGCCGGCCCCCGTTGACCCGGCCGCGCATGCCGTTACGGTAGGAACTCCCCCTGAGGGAGGTTCAAGGCATGACCGTGTCCGCGTCCCCTGACGGCATGTGGAGCATCGGCGAACTCGCCGAGCAGGCAGGCGTCACCGTCAAGACCGTGCGCTTCTACTCGGACCGCGGACTGCTGCCCGAGGCCGTCCGCAGCGCCGGGGGCCACCGCCGGTACGGCCCCGAGGCCCTGGACCGGCTCCGTCTGATCCGTTCGCTGCGCACCCTCGACCTGCCGCTGCCGCAGGTCGACCGGATCCTCGCCCAGGAGGACGTGCCGGGCACGACGGACGCCCTGGAGGGTGCCGTCGCGGGGCAGCTCCGCGAACTCGGCACACAACTGTCCTCCCTGCGCTGGCGGGAGGCCGCCCTTCACCTTCTCCGCGACTGCACCCCCGAGGAACGCGCCGACCGCCTGCGCCTGATCGGTGCCGTGGACATCCCGCCCAACACGGACGCCCTGGCCCGCTTCTGGCGTCACGTACTCCCCGCGCGGCTCCCGGCCCGCCTGCTCTCCACGGTGCTCGAAGCAGCGGTGCCGCAGCTCCCCGCCGACCCGGCCCCGTCCCAGGTGCTGGTCTTCGCCCGGCTTCACGCCGTCGCCACCGACAGCCGCGTCGTCGACATCAGCATCCGCCGCCTCGCCTCCCGAACCCCTGACGAGGCCTGCCGTCCGGCCGTCCTCTACGAGGGGCTGGTCGAGGCGTGCGCGCTCGCCTCGGCGGACGTACGAGACCGACGGCCCCCGCACGCGGGCGAAGCCCTCGACTGTTTCGTCGCCGCCCACGCCGGCTTGCGCAACACGCGGGACACCCCCGCTTTCCGCCGCCAACTCAGCGCCCAGCTGCGCCGGATTGCGCATCCCCTCATCGACCGCTACTGGCAACTCGTCGGCGAACTTCCCTCCGCTTCCCGGCAACCGACCATCGGCGCCATGGACGACTGGCTCCGTGCCGCGCTGGACGCGCAGGTCGCCTAGGTGTTCTGTCCGGTGCCGTGCAAGACCGTGGGGGCGGAGGCCGGTTCTCGGTGCCGGGCGCCGAACGCTGGACCGGCGCCCGGAAAGCCGGGCCCCGGTGGCCTGTCCGTCGGTGCGGCGGGTGGTCAAGAACAAAGAACCCCGGGAGGGAACCCTCCAAACCCACCAAACCCCGCGTACGTCACTCGTGGGGGTGAATCAGCTCAACTCGGCTGGCGCGCGGGCGACTTGGGTGGGCAGGCTCGGGCCTGACCACCGCAGACATGCGACAGACATGCGACAGACATGTGACGGCCCCCGCCGGGACGGCAATCCCAGGGCGAGGGCCTGACCACCAGAGGAAGAGCAGACCTTCCCGATGGCTGAGAAGAAGCCTAGCGCCGCTGTGCGCTCCCATTCCCGTGTTCGGCGAAGTGCCACCCACAGCGGGGTGACGCATATCCGGCAGTACCAGCCGGACCGGTACACGATCATCGGCAATCACCTCGCGCAGCACCGCGAACTGTCTCTGACCGCGATCGGGGTGGGCACCCACATCCTGTCGCTGCCCGAGGGCGCCTCCGTCGATATCCGCAGCCTCGCCGCCCGCTTCCCCGAGGGGCGCGACCGGATCGCCTTCGCGCTGCGGGAGTTGGTGGCCCATGGCTACCTGGAGCGGGTGCGGGAACGCGGGGCCAGTGGGCATGTGATCACGCGGACTTATGCCTACAACGACCCGGCCGCCGAGCGGGCGCGGCCCGGGGTGGCGGACGAGCCGGTGGCGACGTCAGTGCCGGCGTCAGTGCCGTCAGTGCCGTCGTCGGAGTCCGTCGCGCCCGTGCCGCCGTCCGTACCGGCCGAGCCCTCGGCGGCGCCCGAGCCCCTAGGGGAGCCGCCCCGTACGCCGCACCACCGCACGGCCGTCCCGCTCCTCGCCGGGCTGCGGCGCACCGATGACCGGCTCACGCTCGCCGAACGGGACATCCGCCGCCTCGCCCCCGACCTCGTCCCCTGGCTGGAGAACGGTGCCGGGCCCACCGCGATCCACCGCACCCTGACGGCACGGCTTCCGGACGTCCTGGAGAGCCCGGCCGGGCTCCTCGCCCACCGGCTTCGGGACCTGCTGCCGCTGCCCCTGCCACCCCTGCCCGAAGGGCCCGTGGCCCTGTATGGGCGGGACCCGGGCGGGGGTCGACCCGACCCGTTCCAGACCTGCGACGGCTGCGACCGCGCCTTCCGTGCCCGGGAGCCGGGGCGGTGCCGCGACTGCCGGTCCGGGCCGACGGAAGCCGGTGGCGCCGTCGCGGCCTAGGTGTCCTGCCCGGAGGGACCGGGGACGCGGCTGCGGGGGGTTGTCGACGCGCACGAGGCGGGACGGCCCGGCGTCCGCTACGTCAGCGAGTCGACGACCGTGGAGGTTGCCTCCGCGATCAACTTGTTGTCCGGTTTCGCGTCCTCCTCGGTGCGGTTCGTGAGGATCGCTACGACGAGGGGCGCGGCGTGGGGGCGCCAGACCACGGCGATGTCGTCCCGGCCGCCGTAGTTGCTGCCCATTCCGGTCTTGTCGCCGACCGCCCAGCCCTTGGGCACGCCGGCCCTGATGAGCTCGCCGCCGGTGGTGTTGGTCCGCAGCCACCTGGTGAGCTGCGCGCGTTCCGCTTTGCCGAGGGCATCCCCGAGCACGAAGGTGCGCAGGTCCTCGGCGAAGGCCCGCGGGGAGGTCGTGTCGCGCGTCGAGTGCGGATCCCACGTGCTCAGGTCCGGCTCGTAGCGCTCCATGTGCGTGACGTGGTCGCCGACCTTCTTGAGTGCGGCGTTCAGCGCCTTGGGACCACCGAGTTCCTTGAGGAGCAGGTTGGCCGCGGTGTTGTCGCTGTAGCGGACGGCGGCGTCGCACAGGTCGCGCAGGGTCATCCCCGACGTGACGTGCTTCTCGGTCACGGGAGAGTTGGCGACCAGGTCCTTCTTGCTGTACTTGATCACCTTGTCCATCCCGCTCAGGGAGCGCTTGCGCAGCACGGCGCCGGCCGCGAAGGCCTTGAACGTGGAGTTGTGGGCGAACCGTTCGCCGTCGCGGTAGGTCACCACGCGTCCGGTGCCGGTGTCGACGGCGTAGACGCCGAGGCGGGCGGAGTAGGTGCGCTCCAGCTTCTGGAAGGCGTGACCGTAGGGCTTCTTCGCCGCGGACGCGGACGCCGACGCGGACGCCGACGCGGACGAGGGCGAAGCGGCGCGGGAACTGCCCTCGCCGCAGGCGGTGAGCGGAATGAGGGTGAGGGCGACGAGCGCACTGAGAGCACAGCGGTGGGCACGGGTGTGCTGCATGATCTGAACCTCCGGTCCTGCCCCGGCGCGCACAGCACGGGGAACGGGCAGCCGGGCTCCCTTTGGGATCCGGCCGTGGCGGGCAGGGTCACCTTCGCCGCTCGGCGGTTATGCGGTCCAATACGCTTATGCGGGTTTCCATGCTGATTCGGCATGGGGTCGGGGCATGCCGTGGGGCGGGGAGGGGTGCGCTGTGGATCTGGTGGGCGCGTGTCGTGCGTTCGTCAGCGTGAGTGAGCACGGCAGTTTCACCATCGGAGCGGCTGCTGCCCGGATGTCCCAGTCGGTGGCGAGCCGCCGCGTCGCAGCCCTGGAGGAGCGCTTCGGGGAGCGGCTGTTCGAGCGCACCTCGCGGCAGGCCGTCCTCACCCCCTTCGGCCGGGACATGCTGCCCGCGGCCCGGCAACTGCTCCTGACCGCCGATGTGCTGGAGCACGAGGCGGCAGCCGCCAGGCGCAAACCGTGGCGGCTCGCCGTGCCCGACGTGTGCTCCGGGGCCGGCCTGGCACGCCTCGTCGCCGGCGCACGGAGGCAGGGCATGACGCTCGACCTGCGCCTCGCGGCGCCCGCACGGCGAACCGAGCTCATCCGCTCCCAGCAGGTGCGGGCGGCGCTGCTCGCGGTCGCGCCGGACCAGGCGGCATGGTCGGTGCCACTGGGGCTGGCCGGCGCCGAGGACCCCGGGGTGAAGCGCCTCTACCTCGACACGTTGCGCCGTGGCCGGACCACCACCGGCCCGGCCCGCCGCATCTGGGTCCAGCCGGAGGACGACGTGGCGCACATCCGCGACCCGCTGACGCGATTGCGCGATGCCGTCGGCCTGCAGCCCGCACAGCTCGCCGAGGCGGCCGACCTCACGGCGGCCGCGGCCGAAGTCCTGTGCACCGGAGACCTGTTGCTGTGTTCCCCCGCACAGGCCCGTGAGTTCGCCCTGAGCTGGCGCCCCATCGGCGAGGCCGCCTTCGTCCGCGGGTACGCCCTGACCGCCACCGCACCCGGCGATCCACAACTCATCCGGACGCGTCTGGGCGAGGCGATCGCCGACTGCCTCGGCGTATCCGGACCACCGCGCCCCGGCAACGCGGAGGTCGCGTGAACACCGAAGCACTGTTGCGCGACATGCGCCGCCACCTTGACGACGGAGGCCTGCGCGCCTGTCTGCTCGTCCGGGATCTGCACACCGGGCAAGAAGTCGGGATCGAGCCGGATGCCGAGCTGCCCACCGCCTCCCTGGTCAAGGTCCCCCTTGCCCTCGCGACGATCGAACGCATCCGCAGGGGCGAACTCGACGGAGCCACCGCGCTCGACGTGCAGCCGGGGCGCATCACCACCCCCGGGCCCACCGGCCTGAGCCGATTTCGCCATCCCGCCCGGATCGCCCTCGACGACCTGCTCTACCTGAGCACCTGCGTCAGCGACAGCACCGCCGGCGACGCGCTGTTTGGCCTCACCCCGCCCGACCGGGTCACCGCCCTCCTGAACGAGTTCGGCCTGCGCGGCATCACCGTCCGGCACACCTTGCAGGAGCTGGCCGACACCCCCGAGGAACGCCTCGATCCCACACAGGCCCATCTTGCGCACGCCCTCGCCATCAACGCGGGCGCACACGGACACGGGGTGCCGCAGCTGGACGTCACCCGCGCCAACAGCGGCAGCGCACGCGCCTACGTCGAACTGCTCCAGGCCCTGTGGACACCGTCGTCGATCCCCCCGGAGACCGCCGAGCGGGTCCGCGGTCTCATGGCCCACAACGTGATGCGGCACCGCCTGACGCCGGACTTCAGCTCCGACGCCACCACCTGGTCCGCCAAGACCGGCACCCTCCTCAACCTCCGCCACGAGATCGGAGTGGTCGAGCACACCGACGGCCAGGCGTTCGCCGTCGCCGTCCTCACCGAGTCGCTGGTGCCCGCCAGCAAGCAGCCCGGCGCCGACGCCCTGATGGGACAGGTCGCCCGCGCACTCCGTGATCACCTGCGGCAGCTGTGACGGATCCGCGGCCCGGCCGGCCGACGTTGCGTCGGCAAAGGCAGGTACGGGGCGGGCGTAGCGTGGCGGTATGACGAAGTACGGAAGCTTCCCCGGTGCGCGGCCCCGGCGGCTGCGTACCACCCCCGCGATGCGGCGGATGGTGGCCGAACACCGGCTGCACCCTGCCGACCTGATCCTTCCCGCGTTCGTACGGGAGGGCATCGGCGAGCCGGTGCCGATCTCCGCCATGCCCGGCGTCGTCCAGCACACCCGCGACACGCTGCGGAAGGCCGCCGTGGACGCGGTCGGGGCGGGCGTCGCCGGGATCATGCTGTTCGGAGTGCCGGAGGACGCCAAGAAGGACGCCGCCGGTACGGCGGGCACCGACCCCGACGGGATCTTGCAGGTCGCCATCCGTGACGTGAAGGCCGAGGTCGGCGACGACCTCGTCATCATGTCGGACCTCTGCCTGGACGAGTACACCGACCACGGCCACTGCGGCGTC
Organism: Streptomyces sp. NBC_00400; assembly: GCF_036048035.1. Classification (NCBI taxonomy): domain Bacteria; kingdom Bacillati; phylum Actinomycetota; class Actinomycetes; order Kitasatosporales; family Streptomycetaceae; genus Streptomyces; species Streptomyces sp. NBC_00400. Next base: position 4,512,621 of record NZ_CP107940.1, read on the forward strand.
CTGGACGACGGGGGCCGGGTCGACAACGACGCGACGCTGGAGCGCTACGCCGAGATGGCGCAGGTCCAGGCCGACGCGGGCGTCCATGTGGTGGCCCCCAGCGGCATGATGGACGGGCAGGTCGGCGTCATCCGTGACGCGCTCGACCAGACCTCCCACGAGGACGTCTCGGTCCTCGCCTACACCGCGAAGTACTCCTCCGCCTTCTACGGGCCCTTCCGGGAGGCCGTCGGCTCGTCGCTCAAGGGCGACCGCAAGACCTACCAGCAGGACCCGGCCAACCTCCGTGAGTCGATGCGCGAGCTGGCGCTCGACCTGGCGGAGGGCGCCGACATGGTGATGGTCAAGCCGGCGCTGCCGTACCTCGACGTGCTGGCGAAGGTCGCGGACGCGGTGGACGTGCCCGTCGCCGCGTACCAGATCTCCGGTGAGTACGCGATGATCGAGGCGGCCGCCGAGAAGGGCTGGATCGACCGGGACAAGGCGATCCTGGAGGCGCTGACCGGCATCAAGCGGGCCGGTGCCGACATGATCCTCACGTACTGGGCGACGGAGGTCGCGCGGGGGCTGTGAGGCGCCCCGGCCGACCGTGCCGTCGTCGAAGCTCCCGTCCCGGGGTCCGGGGCGGGAGCTTCGTCGTGGGCACCACGTTTTGTCCGCCGCACGCCGGGCACGGACCGATTGTCAAGGAACACCCCGACCGACCGAGGAGCGGGTAACCATGACTGCCAAGCGCAAGATGCAGGCCAAGGGCGCGCAGGTGATCGGCGCCATGAAGGAAGTCGTCGGCCGGGCCACGCACCACCGCAAGCTGGAGGCCGAGGGCAAGGCCGAGAAGCACGCCGGGCACGGGCTCGATGCGGCCGAGAAGACCAAGGACGCGGTGCGTAAGCCCTGGAAGCACTGAGGGCGTCGGCTGTGGCCGAATCCGGTGGCCGAATCCGGTGGCCGAATCCGGTGGGCGAATCCCGCGTCCTGAAGGCCCTGGCGGTCAGCCCGCCGCGGCCCGCGCGAGTACCGCCGCAAGACCTGAGCGGCCCCGTACAACACGTGTGCTGTACGGGGCCGTTGTGGCAGGAACGCAGGCGACGGCAGGCCGCGGGGGCGGTCTGACGACGCGCGCGAGTCAGAGCCGCTCGGGCGTCCGGATGCCGAGCAGCGCCATGCCCTGGTGGAGGGTGCGGGCGGTCAGCTCGCACAGGAACAGCCGGTTCGCGATCTGGTCCGGGCCGCCCTCGGCCTTCAGGACCGGGCACTGGTCGTAGAAGGTCGTGAACAGCGAGGCGAGGGTGTAGAGGTACGCGGCGAGCTTGTGCGGCTCGTACCCGGCGGCGGCCTCGGCGACGGTCTCGCCGAACTGGTCGAGGTGCAGGCCCAGCGCCCGCTCGGCCGGGGCCAGCGCCAGCTCCGGGTGCGCCGCGGGGGCCGCGTCGCCGGCCTTGCGGAAGATCGACCGGATCCGGGCGTAGGCGTACTGGAGGTACACCGAGGTGTCGCCGTTGAGCGAGACCATCTGGTCCAGGTCGAACTTGTAATCCCGGCTCGGCGACGTCGACAGGTCCGCGTACTTCACCGCGCCGATGCCCACCTGCGCACCGTTCTCGGTGATCTCCTGCTCGGTCAGGCCGACCGCCGCACCCTTCTCGCGCACCACCGTCGTCGCCCGCTCGGCAGCCTCGTCGAGCAGGTCCTCCAGGCGTACGGTCTCGCCCGCACGGGTCTTGAACGGCTTGCCGTCCGCACCGAGGACCGTGCCGTAGCCCATGTTGTGCGCGGTGATGTCGTCGCTCAGCCAGCCCGCCCGGCGGGCCGTCTCGAAGACCATCCGGAAGTGCAGCGACTGGCGGACGTCGACGACGTACAGGAGCGTCGTCGCCTTCAGGTCGACGACGCGGTTGCGGATCGCGGAGAGATCGGAGGCCGCGTAGCCGAAGCCGCCGTCGGCCTTCTGCACGATCAGCGGCACCGGCTGGTCGTCCTTGCCGCGGATCTCGTCGAAGAAGACCACCAGCGCGCCCTCGGAGCGGACGGCGACGCCCGACTCCTCCAGCAGCCGCGCCGTCTCGGCCATCATGTCGTTGTACGCGGACTCGCCGACGATCTCGTCGTCGCGGATCTCCATGTCCAGCTTCTCGAAGACCGAGTAGAAGTAGACCTTCGACTCGTCCACGAACCGCTGCCACAGGCCAAGGGTCTCCGCGTCGCCGGACTGGAGCGCCACGACCCGCTTGCGGGCCCGCTCCTTGAACTGCTCGTCGGAGTCGAAGACGGCGCGCGAGGCCTTGTAGACGCGGTTGAGGTTGCTCATCGCCTGCTCGCCGTCGACGTCGGCCGCCGGGGCCAGCTCGCCGGGGTTCTCGATCAGGTACTGGATGAGCATGCCGAACTGGGTGCCCCAGTCGCCGATGTGGTGCCGGCCGATCGTCCGCTCACCGTTGAAGTCCAGGATGTGGCGCAGGGCGTCACCGATGACCGCCGAGCGCAGGTGCCCGACGTGCATCTCCTTGGCGACGTTCGGCTGGGCGTAGTCGATGACCGTGACGCCGGGATTCTCCTTCAGCGGAACGCCGAGCCGGTCGTCGGCGGCGCGCGCGGCCAGCGTCTGGGTGATCGCCCGGTCGGTGATCGTGATGTTGAGGAAGCCGGGGCCGGAGACCTCGACCTCCTGGAGGAGGTCGTTCTCGCCGATCTCCGCGACGACCTTGGTCGCCAGCTCCCGCGGATTGCCCTTGAGCTTCTTGGCCAGTGCCAGCATGCCGTTGGCCTGGAAATCCGCCCGGTCGCTTCGGCGCAGCAGCGGGTCCGCGGCGCCGGCCTCCGGCAGGGCTGCCGAGAGGGCGTCCGCGACGCGCTGGTGAACCGAAGCTGCGAGGGAAGTGACCGAGGCCATGGAGAAGAGCTCTCTTCCAGAGGGAGGTAAGGAGGTGTCGTCGGAGCGGAAAGGGTTTGCCAACGAGTATCCCACGGCAGTACCACTGATTTTCCGTCTGGGACAATGGGCACCGTCAGGTTTTTGTGCGTCCGCGCGCAGGACGGCGCAATCAGGAAGCACCAGGAAGAGGAAGGGCCGATCGTGGCTCAGCAGAGCACCGAGACCGACTGGGTCTCCAGGTTCGCGGACGAGGTCATTGCCGAGGCGGAGCGCCGCGCCCCCGGCAAAGTGACATCAGGTGCTTCCGCACCGGTGGTCGTCTGCGCCTCGGGCCTGAGCCCGTCCGGCCCGATCCACCTCGGCAACCTCCGCGAGGTCATGACCCCGCACCTCGTCGCCGACGAGATCCGCCGCCGCGGCTACGAGGTCCGGCACCTCATCTCCTGGGACGACTACGACCGCTACCGCAAGGTTCCGGAGGGCGTGCCGGGTGTGGACAAGTCCTGGGCCGAGCACATCGGCAAGCCGCTGACCGCGGTGCCGGCCCCGGCCGGTTCGGCGTACCCGAACTGGGCGGAGCACTTCAAGGCCGCCATGAGCGAGGCGCTGGCCGAGCTGGGCGTCGAGTACGACGGCATCAGCCAGACCGCGCAGTACACCGCCGGTGTCTACCGCGAGCAGATCCTGCACGCGATGAAGCACCGCGCGGACATCGACGCGATCCTCGGCCAGTACCGCACGAAGAAGGCGCCGGCCAAGAAGTCGCAGAAGCCGGTCGACGAGGCCGAGCTGGAGGCCGCCGAGGGCTCGGGCGCGGCCGCCGAGGACGACGGCAGCGGCGGCTCGGCCGGCTACTTCCCGTACAAGCCCTACTGCGGGCAGTGCGAGAAGGACCTGACCACGGTCACCTCGTACGACGACGAGACCACCGAGCTGGCCTACACCTGCACCGAGTGCGGGTTCGGCGAAACGGTCCGGCTGAGCGAGTTCAACCGCGGCAAGCTGGTCTGGAAGGTCGACTGGCCGATGCGGTGGGCCTACGAGGGCGTGATCTTCGAGCCGTCCGGTGTCGACCACTCCTCGCCGGGCTCGTCCTTCGTCGTCGGCGGCCAGATCGTCCGGCAGATCTTCGACGGCGACCAGCCCATCGGCCCCATGTACGCCTTCGTCGGCATCAGCGGCATGGCCAAGATGTCGTCGTCGCGGGGCGGGGTGCCGACGCCGGGCGACGCGCTGAAGATCATGGAGGCGCCGCTGCTGCGCTGGCTGTACGCGCGCCGCAAGCCCAACCAGTCCTTCAAGATCGCCTTCGACCAGGAGATCCAGCGGCTCTACGACGAGTGGGACAAGCTGGAGGCCAAGGTCGCGGACGGCACCGCGCTGCCGGCCGACGCCGCGGCGTACGCCCGGGCGGCCCGTACCGCCGCCGGTGAGCTGCCCCGCACGCCGCGGCCGCTGCCGTACCGCACCCTCGCCTCGGTCGCGGACATCACCGCGGGCCACGACGAGCAGACGCTCCGGATCCTCGGCGAACTCGACCCGGACAACCCGGTCACCTCGCTGGACGAGACCCGGCCGCGGCTCGCCAAGGCCGAGTACTGGATCAACACCCAGGTCCCGGCCGAGCAGCGCACCATCGTCCGCGACGAGCCCGACGCGGACCTGCTCGGCACGCTCGACGAGCAGTCCCGGGGCTCGCTGCGGCTGCTGCTCGACGGTCTCGACGAGCACTGGTCGCTGGACGGCCTGACCACGCTGGTCTACGGCGTTCCGAAGGTGCAGGCGGGCCTGGAGCCGGACGCCAAGCCGACGCCGGAGCTGAAGGTCGCGCAGCGTGCGTTCTTCGCCCTGCTCTACAACCTGCTGGTCGGGCGGGACACCGGGCCGCGGCTGCCCACTCTGCTGCTGGCCGTGGGGGCGGACCGGGTGCGGAAGCTGCTGGGGGGCTGAGGGACGGTCTGTGGCTGACGGGCCGTTGGAGCGTCATCGTCGGGGAGTCGTAGACGCCTCGGGGTGGTCTCCGACCGACGGATGACAGCGGGATGAGAAGGGTTCGGCCCCGGGAACGAGGATCCCCGGGGCCGGACCCTTCACGCTGGAGTCATGAGGGGAATCTTAGGTTTCATCGTCATGATCCAGGGCGTTATGGGATTCGTCGGGCAGGTCTTCTTCGACCGCGCCTGGGGCTTGCTGCCCCACTGGTTCGATCTGCCGTCGGCCGCCTATGTCGGTCTCTTCGCGGCCGGTGCGGCACTGGCCGTCTGGGGGGACGCGGACAAGAAGCGCAAGGCGAAGCAGCTGCGGGATCGGACGGGGGCCGGGGCGGTCTAGGGGCGTTCGACGGGGAGGGGCGGAGCGCCCGACGCCGACGCCGCGCAGGCACAGCGACTCATGAAGATGAACGAAGCCACGGGTATCCGGTACAGCCCAGATTTTCCGGTCCCTGCCCGCTCGGGTCATTCGGGGGGCAGGGGGAAGTGCAGTCGTGGCCGGGGGCATCAGGGCAGGGTGCGCCGGGCAGTTGCGATGCTGAGGCCGCTGCGTTGCCGGGCGCGCTCGCTGCCGCCGCAGGCGCCACACCCAGCGCGATCGACGTGGAAACGGCTGCGGCCAGAAGTAGTTGCGTGATGATTCGGAACATACTGTCACCTCAAAACTCGCTGTTTCCGCTCGGTTTCGACCAGCCGCTGCTGGGCCACGGGAGCGCGGCGTCGTCTTGAGGAGAGAGTGCTGCTTTGCCTAAGACGAAGTGTCACTCCTCGCGCGGGGGCAAGTGATCGCTCGTCGGCAACCCCCTTCCATTCTGGTTTCCGCTCAAGGACTTCGCCACCGGGCTGGATACGGCAAGGGCACTGACACGCTGCCGTGCACCTCACTCCCGGTTCGCGAGGTACCCGGCGGGTGCGTCACGCGATGTGCTCGTCCATCAGCTCCGCGTTGAGGCGGTCGCTGAACTGGTCCACGTAGCGGTTGAGGTCCCGCGACTGCAGGCGGATCCCGTACTGGGCGTCCAGGTTCGCCGCGAACGCGCCCGGAGTCGGCATGCCCTCGCCCTCTATCGAGTGGCGGAACACCTGGTACAGGTCCTCGTCGGTCGGGGCCGCGGCCGGTGCCGGAGCGGGCTGCGGGCCCGCCTCCGGGGTGCCCTTGCCGAGCGGGCGCGTCCCACCTGCACCGTTCGGCACCGGGACCTGCGGCTCGGGCTCCGCCGGGCGCGGCGCCGGTACCGGGACCTGCTCGCGCGTCGGCATCTGCTGATACTCGTCGTACGAGGCCCGACGCTCCTGTCCGGGGAGGTACGCCGGGTCGTAGTCACCCCGGTACGCCACCTGCTGCGGCGCCGCGAACCACTGGCTCGGCAACTCCTCGGCCTCGGCCGGCTCCTGCGCCCTCGGCTCCGGCTGCGGCTCCTGGTTCTCCGGCTCCACGGCGCGTGTCGCGGCCCGCGGGGGCGCCGGCAGCAGCTGTGGTTCGATGCCCGCGGCGGCCAGCCCCGCGGGAGCGGTCTGGGCCAGCGGCACTCCGAACCGGGCGAGCCGCAGCGGCATCAGGGACTCCACGGGAGCCTTACGACGCCAGCTCCGCCCGAACCGCGACCGCAGGCGTGCCTGATACACGAGCCGTTCCTGCTCCAGCTTGATCACCGCGTCGTACGACCGCAGCTCCCACAGCTTCATCCGCCGCCACAACAGGAACGTCGGGACGGGCGCCAGCAGCCAGCGCGTGATCCGCACACCCTCCATGTGCTTGTCCGCCGTGATGTCGGCGATCCGCCCGACGGCGTGCCGGGCGGCCTCGACGGTGACGACGAACAGCACCGGGATGACGGCGTGCATGCCCATGCCCAGGGGGTCGGACGCCGCCGCGGCATTGAACGCCACCGTGGCGACCGTCAGCAGCCACGCCGTCTGCCGCAGCAGCGGGAACGGCATGCGGATCCAGGTCAGCAGCAGATCCAGCGCGAGCAGGACGCAGATGCCCGCGTCGATGCCGAGGGGGAAGAAGTAGGCGAAGTTGCCGAAGCCCTTTTTGAGGGCCAGTTCACGCACGGCCGCGTAGGAGCCGGCGAAGCCGATGCCGGCGATCACCACCGCGCCGGCGATGACGACTCCGATGAGTATCCGGTGTGTGCGTGTCAGCTTCAGTGGCGCGGCCACCCGAGGACCCCTCCCAGTCGGTCTGTTGCGGGCGACAGCCTGGCACATGCCCACGGGCGGGCGTGGGGCCGGTAGGGACGGGGAGGCGCAGCCGGGGCACGAGAGGGCCCGCACCGTGCATCGGTGCGGGCCCTCTCCGGCGGCGTCGGTGGGGTCAGCCGTTGGCCTTGGTGACGGCGGTGACCGCCTCCTTGGCGGCGGCCTGAGTCTGCTTGAGCAGGTCGGCGGTCTTGGGGGCGTCCGCGCCCGCCAGGCCCGCGCCGTTGTAGTTGATCGACACGACGACGTTGGAGACGCGGGCGACGAGGGTGGTGTTCGTGAAGTTGGTGCCGTCCCGCTTCACGTCGTAGGTGATCGCGGTGGCCTCGTCGCCGGTGCCGGAGGTCTGGACGGTCGCGAGCTTCTTGGCGTTCTTGGTGGCCTTCGCCTCGGATATCTGCTTGGTGTAGAAGTCCGTGGCGCGCTTTTCGCCGCTGCCGACGCCCGGGTCGGAGTCGTAGCGCTGCAGATTGGTGTCCAGCCAGCGCCACTGGGTGCCGTCGACGCCCTTCTCGTCCGAGCTGGTCCAGGAGCAGGTGCCGTGGGAGGCGTTGTCCGAGGACTTGCCCCGGTCCCCGGAGGCGTCCTTCACCTTGGGCAGCATCTTCTTGATGCTGTCCTTGGAGAACAGCTCGCACGGGTTCGGCAGCGTCTTGTACTTGGCGGGCGCGACGCTCGGCGACGGCTTGGCCGCGCTCTGGGAGGCGGAGGAAGAGGCGGCACCGGAGCTGTCGCTGTCCGAGCCGGAGCAGCCGGCGACGAGCAGCACCGGTACTGCTGCGCAGGTGAGGAGGCTGGCGAGGCGCTTGGCTGAACGGTGCATGGTTCCTTCGCTGTTCGTCGTCGGGTCGGTCCGCCGGGTCGGCGGTCGGCGGGCGCGGCCGTGGTGGTGGCCGTGGGGCCCGCCCCGCCTCGCGTACGGGGCAGGGCTAGACGGCACGGTACGCGGCGCGGCGAGGTGGGTGACCGATTCATATCGATGAGCGCAACGCTTACATCGGGCGTTTCCGCCTCTTGCCCGGTAACTCGGTCAATGCACCCGATCCGGACTATTCGCTGAGGCTGTCGGAGAGCTCGGTGGCCAGGGAACGGGCCTTGTCCTGCAGTTCCTGGCTGTCCGGCAACATCGACTTGTCCGTGGACCACTGGTCGTAAGTGAGCTGCACGATGACGTTCGACGTGCGAAAGACCACAGTGACATCGCGGTGCACGCCGGAGTCCGCTGTGACCAATTTGTCATTGAGGAACGCCGCGTCGCCGAGGTCGTCCAGGACGCGCGGGGCGGTGGAGCCGCTGGGGTCCGTGCTCGGGTCCGTGCTGGGGTCCGCACTGGGGTCCGCACTCGGGTCGGATGCCTGCGAGGGGCTGCCGGACGGGGCCTTGCCCGCCTTCCGTGTGGCGCTCGCGCTGGGGGCGCTCTTTTCCTCCGCGCCGTTCGTGACGGTTCCTTCGCCCTTGTCCTTGCCCTTCGGGGCGGACGGGGACGGGGCGGCGGGCGAGGGGGAGCCGGCGCCGCCGGACGGTATCTGCGCGGCCAGCTTCTTCTTGTCGTAGATCCCCTGCGCCTTGTCCTCATCGCTGGTGGCGGCGTCGTACGAGACCACGCGCTGGATGTCCAGGCCCAGGTGACGGGTGCCCGCGGTGGTCTCGCGGGTCCAGCGGCAGCCGACCCGGCGGTCGGTGTCGTAGGTGATGTCGGCCACGCCGCCGTAGACCTTCCGGGCCTCGGCGTCCGACAGGTCCTGGCCGTCGCCGGGGAGCATGCTGCGGATGGCCTTGCGCGAGGGCAGCCCGCAGGCCTCCGGGAGGGTCTGGTAGCGGCCCGGCTCGGCGGCCTGGCTGGAGCTGGCGGCGTCGCCGCTCTTGGCGTCGGCGGCGGCGCCGTCGGGGCTGGAGCTGCCGGTACAGCCGGTGAGGCCCGTGGCCAGCGCCGCGGCCACCACCAGTGCGGCACCGGGTACGAACGGTTTCCGTGGCATCGCTCGCGGCTCCTTCCCCTACGAAATGCGGTTGCCGCCGGTCGGCGGCCGATGGACACAATGTCTATCGCACGTCTTGCCGCAAACGCCGGTTCGCCGTCCAAGATCGGATAAATTGTCCGGCTTTTGCGTTTTTCATAAGTTCGGGGGAATGAGGAAGTTATGTCGTACGTCGAGGTGCCCGGCGCCCAGGTACCGATCCGGATGTGGACCGATCCGGCCACGGTCGAGGGCGTCGCGATGCAGCAGCTGCGCAATGTTGCCACCCTGCCGTGGATCAAGGGCCTGGCCGTGATGCCGGATGTCCATTACGGCAAGGGCGCCACCGTCGGCTCGGTGATCGCCATGCACGGCGCGGTCTGCCCGGCGGCGGTCGGTGTGGACATCGGCTGCGGGATGAGCGCGGTGAAGACCTCGCTCACCGCCGATGACCTGCCCGGCGATCTCTCCCGGCTCCGCTCGAAGATCGAGCAGGCGATTCCGGTGGGGCGCGGGATGCACGACGATCCGGTCGACCCCGGGCGGCTGCACGGTTACCCGACGGCGGGATGGGGGGACTTCTGGTCGCGGTTCGACGGGGTGGCCGACGCGGTCAAGTTCCGTCAGGAACGCGCCACGAAGCAGATGGGTTCGCTGGGAAGCGGCAACCACTTCATCGAGTTCTGCCTCGACGACACCGGCGCGGTGTGGCTGATGCTGCACTCCGGCTCCCGGAACATCGGCAAGGAGCTCGCCGAGTTCCACATGGGGCAGGCGCAGAAGCTGCCGCACAACCAGGGCCTGGTCGACCGCGATCTCGCCGTCTTCATCGCGGACACCCCGCCGATGGCGGCGTACCGCAACGATCTGTTCTGGGCACAGGAGTACGCCAAGCACAACCGGGCCGTGATGATGGCGCTCTTCCAGGACGTCGTCCGCAAGGAGTTCAAGAAGGCCAAGCCGACGTTCGAGCCGGTGATCTCCTGCCACCACAACTATGTGGCGGAGGAGCGGTACGACGGCATGGATCTGCTGGTGACCCGTAAGGGCGCGATCCGGGCGGGCAGCGGTGAGTACGGCATCATTCCGGGCTCGATGGGCACCGGCTCGTACATCGTCAGGGGCCTGGGCAACGCCGCGTCCTTCAACTCCGCCTCGCACGGCGCCGGCCGCAAGATGAGCCGGAACGCCGCGAAGAAGCGGTTCTCCACCCAGGACCTGGAGGACCAGACGCGGGGCGTGGAGTGCCGTAAGGACTCCGGTGTGGTGGACGAGATCCCGGGTGCCTACAAGCCGATCGAGAAGGTCATCGATCAGCAGCGGGACCTGGTCGAGGTCGTCGCCAAGCTCAAGCAGGTCGTCTGCGTCAAGGGCTGAGCGCAGCGTTACACGTGATCGACAGGCCCCGGACCGGATGCGGTCCGGGGCAGTGGCGCGGCATCGCCACCCGCTACGAGAAGGCCGCGACCGTCTGCCCACGGCCGGACTCCACATCGCAGGCACGGGAGCATCCGTTCGACTTCAGCAGCGCTCCGGGTTGGCGGGATCCCGGGTCCACACCGACGCGGGGAACTCCCCCATGACGTCGGCCATCGCCTCCGCGAGGCCGATGACCCGCTCGTACGGCTTGCGCTCCTTGATCCACCCGATCATCCGGTCCCCATGGAGCCGCCATCCCATCTTGGCGTCGGCCGTCATCCGGACCACCCGCTCCGTGAGAACGAGTTCGGCGAAGGCAGGGGCGACGGAGCAAGCGACCAGTCGGGGTTTACGCCCGGGAGGCAGGTGGACGGGGGTGCCGGCGCGGGGTGGGAGGGGGTCCATCCGCAGTCCGTAGACGAGCGTGCCGACGGAGGCCGCCGTGCCGCTGCGCACTTGCGCAGTACCCCGGGATTGCCGCCGGGCTTGAGGATGTTGAAGCTCTTCTCGATGTGCTGCTGTTCCTCGGCCACAGCCGCTACGCCCCCTTGAACGCGGCCGCGTGCTGCGCGTCGGTGTGCTCGTAGCTGGCCGCCGAGTGGTCGAGCCCCCTGGCGTATCCGGCCAGTTGCTGACGCAACTGCTGGAGGCTGGTCACGGTGGCCTTCGTCATCTCCACGTATTTCGCCAGGGCTTCGGTCGATTCGCTGAGAACCCCGAATACGTCGTCCACCTTCTCGGCCTTGTCGGCGAAGCGTTTTACTTGTTCGTCGAGCCGGTTGTCCCTGGTCGCGATGTATATCCGACCGCTCCGTGCACGACAGCAGCGGCCCGCATGTCCCAGGCTGCGCGTACGCCGGTCCCGGTCGCAGCATCGGCGTGGGGTCCGTCTGACACAGCAGTCCACGTGATCGGCAGGCCCCGGATGGGACGCGGACGCTGTTGGCGGACCGCGGGGGCCTTCGTGACGACGGCCGGTTCGACTCCGCTGGGGTGGTGCAGGCCGTTGTCGTGATCGGGGTGGGTTCGTGCCGTTGTGCGGGGTGGGGAGGGCCCTCGTCGGACCGCTGAACGGCTGTGCGCGGATCGCCCCGCGTGCACATCAGGTGGCACACGGCGCAGGTGTTCCGCGGTGGGGCGCGCATACCGGAGCACGTCTGACTGCGCGCACGGGCCCCCGGACACTCGCCTGCCTGCGCCGTCGCCACCATGACCCGCAAACTGCCGGTGGGATACGGAAGTCGGCGGAATCCCGGGTCAGCGACCCGGCGACAGCGGAGCCAGCGGACGGGTGAGCGGGACGGACAGCCCGTCGAGAGCCTTCGGCGCGGCCGGGTGCGCGAACCGTCGCGGCTCGGCGGGCACATCGTTGTCGCACATCGCCTTCGCCTCGAAGGCCCCGATCGCGGCGTCGATCGGGCCCGGCTTGATGTGACCCGTCGCGTCGAGCTGCTGGTACTTGGCCCGGTTGAGCCCGAACGTCATCTGGCGCTTGCCGTCGGGCGTCGAGTACGTCACCGTCTCGGCACCCCACACCGAGCCGGTGTGTCCCCAGAAGCGCCCGCACACAGTGTCGATCGCTTCGATGCCGAGGCCGTAGCGCATCAGCAGATTGCCCTTTCCGTCCTTGGAATCGACGGTGGTCTGCATCTGGCGGAGTTCGGCGGGGGCGAGCAGTCCGCCGGTCAGCAGCGCCCGGTAGAAGTCGTTCACGTCCTCCATCGTCGAGACCAGCGCCCCGGCGGTACCGGCCCAGGACATGTCGTACGTGCTGTATTCACGGGCCGGGCCGATCAGTCCGTAGAGGGATTCGTACATCTTGGAATGCGGCCCGGATATCCGTGTGGAGGCCGGGAAGTAGGTGTGCTTCAGCCCGGCCCTGCGGATGACGTGGCGGGTGATGTACTCCTGCGGATCCTCGCTGGTGACCTTCTGCAGCAGCATTCCCGCGATGACGTAATTGGTGTTGGCGTAGGACCACTTCTCGCCGGGCTTGCCCGTCGGTTCCGCCTGCAGGCCGAAGCGTGCGAGCTCCTCAGGGGCGAAGTGGCGGTAACGGTTGGCGTCGATGCTCTCGGCACTCCCCTTGAGGAGGGAGGGGAAGGCGCCGGGGATGTAGTCGGCGATGCCGCTGGTGTGGTTGAGCAGCATACGGACGGTGATCTTCCGGCCGCGTTCACCGGGGACGAGGCCGGGGAGGTAGCGGGCAACGGGGGCGTCCAGCTCGATCCGGCCCGCGCCGACCTGTTGCAGCACGGCGACGGAGGTGAACGCCTTGGTGAGGCTGCCCACGCGCTGCTGCATCTGCGGCCCGACCGGGCGGTTGGTGGTGATGTCGGCGACACCGGCCGCGCCCCGCCATTCGTCCCGGCCCTCCCGGACGGCCGCGTAGGTACCGTACATACCCGCTCTGTGCAGCGCTGCCAGCTTCTCGTCCAGTGCCTTGTGGTCAAGGTGGCCCGGGCGGGCCGTCGTTCCTGCGGCGGCGTGGGCACCGGGCGCGGGGGCCGTTGCGGCCTGGGCCGGTAACGCCGCTGTCACCAGTGAGAGCATCACGGCCGTGGTGGTGCCGGCGATTCGTGCGCGGCGGCGGCGGGCCGGGCGGGACAGGGTCATGTCTTCTCCCGTTACAACTTCCTGCTACTGCGGTCGATCACGCATGTGATCTTGGTCGTCTTGATTCTCTCGACCGACGCCGTCCCCACAGTCCTCCCGCAGAACGACCTGTCTCATCAACACTGATGACATTTGTCAGGCGTCTACGAGCCCGAAGTGTGCATGCCTGAAGCGCAATTGCCGGAACGGTGATTGCCGGAACCGTGGCCCCCGGACCGGCAACGGGGCGGGAGCAGCTGTCGCCGTTCCGCGGACGGCCCGGAGTTCGGACGCTGTTTCAGTTGGTGCGCCGGCGGCAGCCGTTGGGGACTGCGGCGACGGCGGCCCGGAACGGCAGAGATTTCATCAGGGGCGGCACACTCGCCTTATCGGAAATCATCGCTTATGTGTCTTTCCTTGGAACCGGAAGCGGCGGAAGCGAGGGGCGAGGTGCGGACGCAAGGATCGACGCGTGATCCAAGATCCGGAACCGATATGAAATCGCAGGTTTGAAAGAGGTTTCGGGTGCCCGCGCGAGGCAAGCGAGGAGGGTATGAGCAATCCCCATGAACCCATGCCCGCAAATGACACCTACCACCCCTATGGCCATAACGGGGGCGCCTACGGGCGTAACCAGGATGGCACCGGGGCAAACCGGGCAGCATTGATCATTCATACGCTCGCGGACATCGCGGCAGGATTTCTGGGCCTCTGGATCCTGCTGTACCTGCTTGAGGCAAACCAGGGAAATGTCTTCGTCGGCTTTGTGCACGGTATGGCCGACTTCCTCGCCGGCTGGTCACAGGACATCTTCACCATGAAGCTCGAAGGTCTGCGGGTTTTCCTCAATTACGGCCTGCCTGCCGTGATTTACCTTCTGCTCGGTCATGGGATCGCTGCGCGGGTACGCCGCCTCTGACCGCATTCGGACCAGATTTCAGAGGCGTGGCCGGCGCGCTCGCCGTCCCGGATGCCGGGGCTGCGACTGCCAGGTCTGCGGTGCCGGGACGGTCCGCGGGCGCGTCACGTATGCCGGTGGTCGGCGAGGTCCGTGATCAGATCGTGAAGAGAGATCGCGGACCTCACGACACGGCGTCGTCGGGCGTGCCCGCCGCGCACCGGATGCCTTTCGCTGTCACACGGCTCAGCCGCTGGCGGCGGTCAGTCGCTCGCCCGGCGCGGGCAGAGGGTGCGGCACAGCCCACCCTGCGCATTCTCTACGCAGAATGGGCACGTACGCGCTGCCGAATCCCGTTTCGCAGAGGGCGCGCCCGCTCCCGGGGGTGATATGTCCTTCGCGTGGCACTGTCAGTACCTCGCCACAATCCCTGGTCGGCGAAAAGTACGTGAAGGAGTCGTCACCATCCCGTCGGAAATTCCGCCGGCCGACACCGTGCGATACCGGACCGTCTGCAGAAATGACCGACGGGTCGGGGTAGCCGGGCCGCCCGTGGACGTGGTTTGATCTCGCGTCAATCGGAAGTTGCGCATCCGCTTCCGGGTATCAGGGGTCGTGAAACCGGCGGGAGCAGCTTGTCGCCGGGCCGGCCGATACCACTCATTGATCGCCGCGAACCACCAAGGAAAGGGCCAGCCATGCGTAAGGACTCCATGCCCCAGAACGAGGCTCACGAGATCGCCGACAGTGAACTGGACAACGTCTCCGGAGGAATTCTCGGGGCCGAAAACCTGCTGGGCGGCGGAGCCTCTTCCCTGCCTACTCTGCCTGCGCTGCCCGCTCTGGGCGGCTCGGTTTCGGGCGGCGTGAGCGGTCAGCTCGGCCCCGTCTCGGGCCATGCAGGGATTTCCGGTGGCGCCGGCGTCTGACGCCACATTCACCCGGTGAATCCTGGTCTGCAGCACTCGCCCCACCGGTCCAGGTCCATCCGCATTCCAGTGGGGTGATCATGGGCCAGACCCGGGGCGCTGGGCGGTCTCCAGGGATCGTTGGAACGGTCGAGGTCGTCGCCATGCTCAAGCAGGTGGTGTGTGAAGGGCTGGGCGGCTGAGGGACGGAGAGGGCTGAGTGGCCTGTGAGGACTCAGTCCCGGGGCGGTCCGGCGCAGTGCGCGCCCGGACCGCTCTTCGTATGCCGCCGGGCTGCCCATGTCTGCGTGGGGCGTGTCTTTTGCGGGGCCTGCCCCGGGTGGGGCGCGTGTCTAACGTGGGGCAGGCCGGCGTGTCTCAGGTGGAGCGTGTCTCAGGTGGTGCGGTGGACCTTGGAGTTGGAGGCCTGGGCGCGGGGGCGGACCACCAGCAGGTCGATGTTGACGTGGGCGGGGCGGGTGATCGCCCAGGTGATGGTGTCGGCGACATCGTCCGCGTTCAGCGGCTGGTCGACGCCCTCGTAGACCTTGGCCGCCTTGGCGGCGTCGCCGCGGAAGCGGGTGGTGGCGAACTCGTCGGTCTTGACCATGCCCGGGGCGACCTCGATGACCCGCACCGGTTCGCCGCACAGCTCCAGACGGAGCGTTTCCGCGATGACGTGGGCGCCGTGCTTGGCGGCGACATAGCCGCCGCCGCCCTCGTAGGTGCCGTGGCCGGCGGTGGAGGAGAGTACGACGACCGTGCCCTCGCCGGAGGCGGTGAGGGCGGGCAGCAGCGCCTGGGTCATATGGAGCACGCCCAGCACATTGACCTCGTACATCGCGCGCCAGTCGGCGGGGTCGCCGGTGGCGACCGGCTCCGCGCCGTAGGCCCCGCCGGCGTTGTTGACCAGGACGTCGACGGAGGGGTAGCGGTCGAGGGCGGCAGCGAAGGCGTCGACGGCGGCGCGGTCGGTGACGTCGAGGGCGTAGGCCTCGGCGTCCGGCAGCTCGGCGGCGAGCTCCTCGATGCGGTCCTTGCGGCGGGCGGTGAGCACCACGCGGTAGCCGGCGGCGGCCAGGGCCCGCGCGGTGGCGGCACCGATACCGCTGCTCGCTCCGGTGACGACGGCGGTACGGACCTCGGCGGTCATGGCACTCTCCTCAGGGCTGTGGGGTCCCCCTGCTGCCCAAGGGCTCGGGGGAGGGTGGCTGCGGCCAGGATATGCAGGGGCCTCAGTGGCCTCAGCGGCCCCTGGGGGCGTACATGATCACGGCCATTCCGGCCAGGCAGATCAGTGCGCCGGTCACATCCCAGCGGTCGGGGCGGTAACCGTCGGCGATCGCGCCCCACGCCAGCGATCCGGCGACGAAGACACCGCCGTACGCGGCGAGGATACGGCCGAAATCGGCGTCCGGCTGGAACGTGGCCACCCAGCCGTACGCCCCGAGCGCGATCACTCCGGCGCCGATCCAGACCCAGCCCTTGTGTTCGCGGACGCCCTGCCAGACCAGCCAGGCGCCGCCGATTTCGAAGAGGGCGGCGACGAGGAAGAGGGCGGCGGAGCGGGCGAACAGCATGCGTGAAGCCTACGGAATCAGGGACCTGTTCCGGTGGGGCGGGCTGCCGGGCAGGGGGCCTTCGGGGTGCTGTGAGCGGCCGGCTGTCAGTGGGGTGTGAGAACTTCGGGGGCATGCTGATCGAACGGGCTTACGTGGACGTTCCGGAGGGGAAGGGGACGGCCGGGGAC
Organism: Streptomyces sp. NBC_00400; assembly: GCF_036048035.1. NCBI lineage: Bacteria > Bacillati > Actinomycetota > Actinomycetes > Kitasatosporales > Streptomycetaceae > Streptomyces > Streptomyces sp. NBC_00400. Next base: position 4,529,217 of record NZ_CP107940.1, read on the forward strand.
GGCTGGCCCTGGACGGTGCCGTGTGTGCGCCAGCTGGCCGAAGAGGGGCTGGCCTTCCGCGCTCCGGTCACCTTTCTGGTGGGGGAGAACGGTTCGGGCAAGTCGACGCTGGCCGAGGCGCTGGCGGAAGGCTTCGGGCTGGATTCGTACGGCGGCTCGGCGGGATACAAGTACGCGAGTTCGCGGGAAGCGTCGCTGCTCGGTGGTCTGATGCGGTTCGATCCGACGCGGGAGGGGCGCCGGATGGTGCGCGGACCGAGGGTCCGCCGGCGGGGGTTCTTCCTGCGGGCCGAAACGGCGCTGGAGGCGCTGAACGGGGAGCGGAGGTCGAACCGGCTGTCCCGGTCCCCGGACGAGATGAGCCACGGGGAGGGCTTTTTGATGGCCTTCCGGGAGGGGTTCTCGCAGCAGGGCCTGTATGTAATGGACGAGCCCGAGGCGGCCCTGTCCTTCTCCTCCTGTCTGGAACTGGTCGGGTTGATGGACGAGTTGGGGAGCGGTGGCGCGCAGATCATCTGCGCCACGCACTCACCGCTGCTGACGGCGCTGCCCGGCGCGGCGATCGTGGAGGTCGGCGAGCACGGGATGCGGAGCGTGGAGTGGGCGGAACTGGGGCTGGTCGACCACTGGCGGCGCTATCTCAACAATCCCCGGGCGTATCTGCGGCATGTGCTGGAGCGGTGAGGGGGGCCGGCCGGGCGGTGCCTATGGAGTCGCCGTCCTCGGGCGCGGCGCCGGTCCAGTGGAGGAGGGCGGAGCGTAGCGCCGCGGCGCGTGCGGCGGGGGCCGTGGCATCGGTGGCCCAGGCGATATAGCCGTCGGGGCGGACGAGAAGCGCCGTGCGGCGGCCGCTGCGCCAGGAGGCGGTGACGACACGGCCGGCGGCGGGCCGGGGGGAGTCCTCCTTGTCCGGCGGAGTGTGGGGAATGCCGGGCTCGTCGGCGGGGGTGAGGAGGACGAACGTCCCCTGGCGCAGGAGGGCGTAGAGGCGGCTGCCGTCGGCCAGGCGGATGTCGGGGGCGCGCCGGCCGGCGAGGGGGTGGGCGCCGGGCCCGGCCTTGTAGGCGATGCCGATGCCGGAGACCGTGCGGATCGCGTGGCCGGACAGCGGCCGCAGATGGTTCACGAGCCGGGCGGCGAGCGTGCGGACGGCGCGTCCGGGGGCGGTGTGCAGCAGGGCGAGCCGGATGAGGGCGCCGCTGCTGCGCAGCACCTGCCTGCCCACCGGGTGGCGCTCGGTCTGGTAGCTGTCCAGGAGGCTGTCGGGGGAGTGGCCCCGGAGCACCGCGGCGAGCTTCCAGCTGAGGTTGGCGGCGTCCTGGAGGCCGGTGTTCATGCCCTGGCCGCCGGCGGGGGAGTGCACATGCGCGGCATCGCCGGCGAGGAACACACGGCCCACGCGGTAGCGGGGGACCTGGCGCTCGTCACTGTGGAAGCGGGAGACCCAGCGGACGTCGGGGACGCCGTAATCACTGCCGAGGGCGAGCCGGGTGAACTCGCGGACCTCGTCGAGACCGACGGGCGCGTCGTCGTCGGCCTGGCGGTGGCGGTTCCAGCCGATGACGCGGTACCAGCCGTCGCCGAACGAGCCGACCAGGGCGAAGGCGTCGCCGTCGGCGGTGACGGTGAAGGGGGATTCGGGCTCCCGGCTCAGCCGGACATCGGCGAGCACCAGGGAGCGGATCACGGACTTGCCGGGGAACGGCAGGCCGAGGGCTTCGCGGACGGTGCTGCGGACGCCGTCGGTGCCGACGGCGTAGGCGGCGCGGACGCTGCCGAGGCCGTCGGCGGTACGGAAGCGCATGGTCACGCCGTTGGCGTCCTGATCGAGGCCGAGCACTTCGGAGTCGTAGCGGAAGACGACCCCGGCCCGGCGGGCCCGCCGCTCCAGCAGCCGCTCCACCTCGAACTGCGGGGTGATCAGCACGAAGGGGAAGCGGGAGCGGAGCCGGGTCGCATCGAAGGTGGCGTCCCCGAACAGACGGATGGCGGGGACCCGGTGGCCGCCGGCGACCAGCTCGTCGGCGAGACCCCGGGCGTCCAGTTGCTCAAGAGTGCGGGCATGGACCGCCAGGGACCGGGTGAGATTGCTGATCGTGGCGGGACGGCGCTCCAGGAGCGTGACACCCAGGCCCGCCTCGGCGAGGTCCCCGGCCAGCAGCAGGCCGGTCGGGCCTGCGCCCACGACGATGACGTCCGTATCGCGGGGCGTCCGATCGCGGGCCGTCCGATCGTGGTCGTTCCGCGCCTCGTCCGTCCCGGGGGAGTCGTGGCCGTTGTGGCGGTCGTGACCGCCGTGACCGCCGTGGCCGCCGTGACCGGGCTTGTGGTTCATGGCATCCATGGCTTCCGCCTCCTGCGCCTATGCCTGTGCCTGTGCCTGTGCCGGTTTCTGCGTCTGCGCCGTGCCTTTATGGGTGCCGGTGTCTGGACCTGCTGGTGTCCATGCCTATGCCTGCAGCAATGCCAACGCATGTTGGTCAACGCTTGTTGGCAAGCGTAAGGCGAGCGGATCTGGTGTGTCAACAGGTGTTGGCCTACAGTTGTTGACATGGCCGAACACGCTCCCTTCGCCGCCGATGCCGCGCCTGCCGCGCCCGACGATCCGGCGGACCCCGCCCGCCCCCGCCGCTCCGCCGCGACGCGCGCCGCGATCCTGGCCGCCGCCCGGGACCGCTTCGCCGCGGACGGCTATGAGCGCGCCACCATCCGCGCCATCGCCAGGGACGCGGACATCGACCCGTCGATGGTGATGCGCTACTACGGCAACAAGGCCGGTCTCTTCGCGGCCGCCTCCGAGATCGAGGTGCACGCCCCGGACCTCACCCACGTCCCGCGCGACGAGGCCGGCGCCCGGCTCGTACGCCACTTCCTGGAGCGCTGGGAGTGCGATGAGACGCTGACCGGCATGATGCGCGTCGGCGTCACCAACGAGGCGGGTGCGCAGCGGATGCGAGGCGTGTTCGCCGAGCAGATCAAGCCGGTCCTGGCCGCGGTCTGCCCGGTGCCCGACGAGGCGCCGACCCGTGCCGCGTTGATCGCCTCCCAGATACTCGGCATGGCGCTGTGCCGCTATGTGCTGCACATCCCGCCGGCCGTGAACCTCGGCCACGACGAGCTCGTCGCCTGGCTGGCCCCCACGATCCAGCGTTATCTGACGGCCGAACAGCCCTGATGCCCGAGCAGCCCTGATGCCCGAACAGCCCTGATGCCCGAACGGCCATGCCGTCCGACAGCCCTGAGTGCCGTACGGCTCCGAGGGGTCCCGGCCGCGGTCGGAGTCAGCGGGCGTAGGCGGTGGGCGGGACCCCGACGGTGGCGCTGACCTCGCGGACCAGGTGCGCCTGATCGCTGTAGCCCAGCTCGGCGGCGAGCGCGGCCCAGTCGACCTCCGCGTCGGACGCGGCGCGCTCCAAGGCCTCGTGCACCCGGTAGCGCAGCAGTACCCACTTGGGGCTGACCCCGACGTATCCGGCGAACAGCCGCTGCAGGGCCCGTACGGACATGCCCTCGGCCTGCGCGAAGTCCGCGACCCGGCGGATCGTACGGTCCGTGCGGATCCGGTCGGCCAGCCCCATGGCGAGGTCGGCCTGGGCGAGGATCCGGGGCCCGGCCCGCACGCGGGGGATCAGAAACGCGTCGAGCGCGGCCACCCGCGCGTCCTCGTCGTCCGGCTCCAGCACGGTGGCCGCGGCATCGGCGGCCGTGACGCCGGTGGTCGTGACGTCGGGAGCCGCGGTGTCAGGGGCAGCGGTGTCAGGGGCAGCGGTGTCGGCGGTCGCGGCATCGGTGGCCCCGAACACCGTCGCCAGCGGCAACCGGCGGTCCGTCCAGTCCGTGGCGGGCCGCTCCGGGGTGAACGGCCGGAACCCGCCGGGCCGGAACTGCACCCCGCACACCCGCCCGCGCCCCGTCAGCTTCTGCGCGAACAGCTCCAGCCCGACGCCCGCGACCTCGCCGAAACCGGGCCGGTCGGCGTACCGCTGGAAGACGAGGTTCACGCAGGGGTGCGGAACGACATGCGTGGCATACGGCTCGGACAGATCCCAGTCGATCAGCCAGTAATGCTCGACATAGGGGCGCAGCGGCGCGGCGGGGGTGCGGCGGCGGAACTGCACCCGCGTGAAGAGTCCGGGGGCGTCGACGATGCCCCGGGTATCGCGCCGTGGAGCGGCCATGCCTGGATTTTAGGGGGTGCCCGTGCCGTTCCGCCCGCACCGTCCCGCCGGGCCGTCCCGCCGGGCCGCGAGGTCGGCCCGCAGTGGTCGGACGGGTTGTCGCGTGCCCGGTCGCGCGGGCTGTCGCATTTTTTCAAGCCGCCCCCGGCCGGGGCCCGTAGCGTCATCGCCATGACCGACATGCAAGACATTCCGGATGAAACACCCGCGAGAGAAACGGGACCGGCCCCCGCGGCCCCACCGGCTCCCGCGCCCCCACCGATCAGTGCGCTGCTCGAAGCGGCGGCCGACGCGGCGCTCCCCGTACTGCGCGGGGTGCGCGACGACCAGCTGGAACTGCCGACGCCGTGCGCCGAGTACGACCTGCGGGCGCTGCTCAACCACCTCTTCCAGGTGGTCGTCGCCTTCCAGGCACTGGCCGCCAAGAAGGACGTGGACTTCAGCACCACCCCCGACCGGCTCGGCGAATACGGCGCGCGGTGGCCCGACCGGTTCGCGGAGGAGACGGCGCGGCTGGTCGAGGCGTGGGCGGCGCCGGGCGCGGAGGACGGCCTGACCGGCGGGATGAACCTGCCGGCTCGGACCGTCGGCGCGATGGTGCTGCTGGATCTGACGGTGCACGCCTGGGACGTGGCGCGGGCGACCGGCCGGCCGTACGCGCCGGCCGCCGGGTGCGTGGCCGAGCTGCGGAAACTGGTCGCCCAGATGGCCCCGACGGCCCGGAAGATGAAGGTCTTCGCCGACCCGCTCCCCGTCCCGTCCGGCGCCTCCGCTCTCGACGTGCTGCTGGCGGAGACCGGCCGCGACCCGTATTGGACGGCCGGCTGACGGGCCGTCGGCCACCGGGCGGCGGCTCTGGCTCGGCAGCGGTTCTGCCCGGGCGACGCCTCCGCCGCGGCCGGTGCCTCCGCCCGCTCGGCCCCTCCGCCCGGGCTCGGCCACCTGGCTCGAATGGGCCCGCACCGTATTGCCGTCCCCCCTAGCCTGGTCCACGACCCGGCAGCCGGCAGACCGAGGGGAGGCGGCCGCGGATGAACGAACAGCGGACGGACGGGCAGCGGACGGACGGGCAGCCGATGTCCCGTGACCGGCTCCCCGAGGCGCTGATCGATTTCTACGGGCTGACGCCGCTGCCCCGTGAAGGCGGACGGTTCCGGCGTACCTGGGCGGGCCCCGAGCGTGCCGACGGACGGCCCGAGGGCTCGGCGATCGTGATGCTGCTGACCGCCGAGCCGGGCGACTTCTCCGCCCTGCACCGGTTGCCCACCGACGAAATCTGGCACTTCTACCGCGGTGATCCGCTCGCCCTGTTCCTTCTCCGGGAAGACGGCGGCGCCCGTACGGTCATCCTCGGCCCGGACGTGCTCGGCGGGCAGCACGTCCAGTTCACGGTGCCGGCCGGTACGTGGATGGCCGCCGAGGTCGCCGACGGCGGCTCCTGGACGCTCTTCGGCTGCACGATGGCGCCGGGTTTCACCTTCGAGGACTACGAGCACGGGGACGCCGCCGAACTGGCCGCGCGCTTTCCCCAAGAGGCGGCGCGCATCGCCGCCCTGAGCCGGCCATGACCGAACCGTCCATGACGGGCCCGACCCTGACCGAACCATCCATGACGGACCCGACCATGACCGAGCCGAAAACGAGGGGCCGACCATGACCGAGACCGAGACCGAGACCGAGACCGACGCCCCCGGCCCCTCCCCTCACCCCGGCCCCTCCCCTCATCCCGGCCTCCCCGACCTCCGCGGCCAGGTCGCCCTCGTCACCGGCGCCGCCGGCGGCCTCGGCCGCGGTATCGCCCTGCGGTTCGCCGCCGCGGGGGCCGCCGTCGTGGCGCATTACCGGACGGGCGCCGAGGCGGCGCGGGACCTGGTCGAGCGGATCGAGGCGGACGGCGGGAGCGCGCTGGCGCTGGCCGCCGATCTGGCCGTCGAGGAGGAGTGCCACCGCCTGGTGGCCGAGGCGGCCGGCTGGCGCGGGCGGCTGACCGCGCTGGTGAACAACGCGGGGGTGCAGCCCACGCAGGAGCTGGCGGGGATGTCGCTCGCCGACTGGCGGGCGGTGACGGAGGTGAACGTGCACAGCGTCTTCGCCTGTACCCAGGCCGCGGCGGCCGTGATGCGGGCGGGCGCCGGAGGGTCGGTGACCCATATCGCCTCGATCGAGGCGGACCGGCCGGCGCCGCGGCATGCCCACTACTGCGCGTCGAAGGCGGCGGTGGTGATGCATGCGCGCACGGCGGCGCTGGAGTACGGGGCGTACGGCATCCGCGTCAACAGCGTCTCGCCCGGTCTGATCGACCGGCCCGGCCTGGCCGGGGACTGGCCGGAGGGGGTGCGCCGCTGGCAGGCGGCGGCACCTGCCGGGCGGTTGGGCACGCCTCAGGACGTGGGCGATGCCTGTGTCTTCCTCGCCTCGCCGATGGCGTCCTGGATCACCGGGCACGATCTGGTCGTGGACGGCGGTGTGTCGGCCCGCCCGACGTGGTGAAGCGGCGCCGGCGGTCCCGGGGCACGGCGCGGCCCCGGGCCGGGCACCGCGCCCCGCCCGGGCGCCGAACCGTTACGGCCAGACCAGGCAGTACGCCTGGTGCCCCGCCTCGTGCAGCCGGTGGCTGAAGTCCTGCCACTCGTGCAGCAGCTGGTAGACGGTGAAGGCGTCGCGCGGGCCGCCGCGGTCGGGGACGGTGGACCAGATGAAGGCGGCCGCGCCGACCGACTCCTCGCCGACGCCTCGCAGCGGGTCGATCACGGTCATCGGGAGCTTGACGACGGCGTAGTCGGGGTGGAGCACGACCAGTTCGAGCGGCGGAACCTTATGGAGGGGTATGCCCTCTATACCGGTGAGGACCATGGCGGCCATCGTCTCCGGCTTGATCTTGCTGAACATGCCGCCCATGCCGAGCTCGTCACCGCCGAGCTCCTCGGGACGCATGGAGACGGGGACCCGGGCCGCCGTCGCGCCGTTGGGCGCGCCGAAGTACCTGTACGTCACCCCCATGCGGCCGCCTCTGATTTCCCTGCCCGTGGTCTCGCTCGTGATGCCCTCGCGCGTGGTGTCGCCCGTGGTGTCCTCGCGCCGGTGACGGCCGCGCTGGGCGCGCTCGGGACCCCGGTCATTGGTTCCCTCGCCCAGTTCGCCACCGCGATGCATATCTCCACCCGACCACTCGCAGCCCCAGCCGCGCAACCCGATCATCGTCTCAGAGACCTCCCCCGTCACCGGCGCGTGAAACGCCCGGCCACGCGCCCCCGTGCGCCTCTGAGACCATTGCTTGCGTGACTTACTCGTACGTCGGCCCAGTTTCGCAGACGAGTGGGGGCTGACGCCCGGTCGAAAGCGAGAGGAATCAAAAAAGGAGCGAGGGTGAACCGAGCGGCGCCCGCAGGCGTATCGCGAGGCAGATTCCCGCCTCCCTAGTCAGCAGGGCCGCGCCCGAGCGCCGCCCACCCGCCGTTTATGCAGGTCAGGATCACAGTGTCTTTTCCGTATGAAGCCCCTGTTTCGCAGTCGCTCTTCGACCGTGCGTCCGCCGTGACGCCGGGCGGCGTCAACTCTCCGGTGCGGGCGTTCCGCGCCGTGGGCGGTACGCCCCGGTTCATGGTGTCCGGTACCGGTCCGTACCTCACCGACGCCGATGGCCGTGAGTATGTCGACCTGGTGTGCTCCTGGGGGCCGATGATCCTCGGCCACGCGCACCCCGAGGTGATCGCCGCGGTCCAGGAGGCGGTCGCCCGCGGTACGTCCTTCGGCACGCCCGGCGCGGGCGAGGTCGAGCTGGCCGAGGAGATCGTGGCCCGGATCGAGCCGGTCGAGCAGGTGCGGCTGGTCTCCAGCGGCACCGAGGCGACGATGTCGGCGATCCGGCTGGCGCGCGGGTTCACCGGCCGGCCGAAGGTGATCAAGTTCGCGGGCTGCTACCACGGGCACGTGGACGCGCTGCTGGCCGCGGCCGGTTCGGGCGTGGCGACCCTCGGGCTGCCCGACACGCCGGGGGTGACGGGGGCGCAGGCCGGCGACACGATCGTGCTGCCGTACAACGACCTCGAAGCGGTGCGGGCCGCGTTCGCCGCGCACCCGGGCGAGATCGCCTGTGTGATCACGGAGGCGGCGCCGGGCAACATGGGCGTGGTGCCGCCGCTGCCGGGCTTCAACCAGGGCCTGAAGGACCTGTGCGCCGGCAACGGGGCGCTCTACATCTCCGACGAGGTGATGACCGGCTTCCGTGTCAGCAAGGCCGGTTGGTACGGCATTGACGGGGTACGTCCGGATCTGATGACGTTCGGCAAGGTCATGGGCGGCGGCTTCCCGGCCGCGGCCTTCGGCGGCCGCGCGGACGTCATGGCACACCTCGCCCCGGCCGGCCCGGTCTACCAGGCGGGCACCCTGTCGGGGAACCCGATCGCCACCGCCGCGGGCGTCGCGCAGCTGCGGCTGCTGGACGACGCCGCGTACGAGAAGCTCGACGCGGTCTCCGCGGAGGTGCGGGGTCTGGTCACCGCCGCGCTGGCGACGGAGGGCGTGGCGCACCGGCTCCAGGTCGCGGGGAACATGTTCACGGTCTTCTTCACGGATGCCGAGGTGACCGACTACGACGCCGCCAAGGCGCAGGAGTCGTTCCGCTTCACCGCCTTCTTCCACTCGATGCTGGCGCAGGGCGTCTACCTCCCGCCGTCCTCCTTCGAGTCGTGGTTCGTCTCGACCGCGCACGACACGGCGGCCGTCGAGCGCATCGCCGCCGCCCTGCCGGCCGCCGCACGGGCCGCGGCCGCGGCGACGGCCTGAGGACACCTCCGGCGCACGGGCCGGCGACTGCTTGCCGACGACTGAATGAATGGGTGACATGAGCAGCGAAGACATCACCGTGGTGCATCTGATGCGGCACGGCGAGGTGCACAACCCCGACGGCGTGCTCTACGGGCGCCGGCCCGGCTACCACCTCTCCGAGCTGGGGCGGAAGATGGCCGACCGGGTGGCGGAGCACCTTGCGGGGCGGGACATCACGCATGTCGTCGCCTCGCCGCTGGAGCGTGCGCAGGAGACCGCGACGCCGATCGCCGGTGCGCACGGCCTGGAGCTGGCCACCGACGAGCGGCTGATCGAGGCGGCCAACGTCTTCGAGGGGAAGACCTTCGGGGTCGGTGACGGTGCGCTGAAGAAGCCGGGGAACTGGAAGTACCTGACGAATCCGTTCCGGCCCTCCTGGGGCGAGCCGTACCTCGAACAGGTCGTGCGGATGATGGCGGCGCTGGGCGCGGCACGGGACGCGGCGCGCGGGCACGAGGCGGTGGCGGTCAGCCATCAGCTGCCGATCTGGATCGTGCGCAGCTTCGCGGAGCGGCGGCGGCTGTGGCACGACCCGCGCAAGCGGCAGTGCACGCTGGCCTCGCTGACGTCGTTCACCTTCCACGGCGACAAGATCGTTTCGGTGGGCTACAGCGAGCCCGCGCGCGACCTGGTTCCCTCCCATCTTCTGGCCGGCGCCAAACCGGTCAAGGGAAAGGCCAAGGCTTTCGGTGCCTGACGGCACATCACTTGGCGGAATGTCACGTGCAGGCAAAATAACCTGTCCAGGCGAATAACTCGTCACCCCGACGCTCGACATGCCCTCCTCTCCAATGTCCGTTTATATGGATATTGAGTTCGGCGAGCACGGATGGGGACGAGGGTATGCGCGCGATCAGCCGGCGAAACCTGCTGGGTATGGGAGTCGGTGCAGCCGCTGCGCTGGGCATCGCCGGCTGCTCGTCGACGGATTCGGACGGCGCGGGGGCGGACAGGCAGCGGGTCAAGGGGTCGGTCCAGGCCCGGGCGAAACTCATCGGTGACGGTTCGACAGCATATTCCGGCGCGCAGCCCCATCAGCCCAAGGCGCCCGAACGGCTCGAGCCCGGTCAGACCCCGCCGCAGTTCGTGGTCTTTTCCTGGGACGGGGCCGGAGAGGTCGGCAACGGCCTCTTCCCCCGTTTCCTCCAGCTCGCCAGAGATCACGGCGCGGCAATGACCTTCTTCCTCTCCGGTCTGTATCTCCTGCCCGAATCCCAGAAGCACCTCTACGACCCGCCGAACAACGAGCAGGGCGCCTCCGACATCCCCTACCTCAGCGACGACCACATCAAGGAGACGCTGAAGTACGTGCGGGAGGCCTGGCTGGACGGCCACGAGGTCGGCACCCACTTCAACGGGCACTTCTGCGGCAACGCCCCGACCTCGGTCAAGTACTGGACACCCGGGCAGTGGCAGTCCGAAATCGACCAGGCGATGGACTTCGTCACGAGGTGGCGCACGAACACCGGCTTCACCGACCTCGAACCGCTGCCCTTCGACTACCGCAAGGAATTGGTCGGCGGCCGCACCCCCTGCCTGCTGGGCCAGAAAAACCTGCTGCCCACCGCCCGGGAACTCGGCTGGCGGTATGACGCCAGCTCGCCCGGCGGTATGCAGATGTGGCCGCGGAAAAAGCGGGGCCTGTGGGACTTCCCGCTCCAGCTGATTCCGTTCCCGGGGCACAGTTTCCAGGTGCTCTCGATGGACTACAACATGCTCTTCAATCAGTCGAAGAACTCCACACAGGCTCCGCCGGCCAACTACCCGGGCTGGCGGCAGCAGGCCACCGACGCATATATTTCCGGATTCCGCCGGGCCTACGAGACCAATCGCGCGCCGTTCTTCATCGGCAACCACTTCGAACAGTGGAATGGCGGCATCTACATGGATGCCGTCGAGGAAGCGCTCAAGCACATTGCCAATGAGCAGAACAAAGATGTCCGCCTGGTGTCGTTCCGGCAGTTCACCGACTGGCTCGACGCACAGGATCCGCAGGTGGTGAGCAAGCTCCAGGAGCTGCCCGTCGGAGCGCGGCCGGACGGCGGCTGGAAGTCGTATTTGTCGGCGGCCTGACAGATACCGGCGGGCGGCGGCGGGACGTCGGAGGGGGGCGCGGAAGATCCGGAATGGGCCCATGCGAAACTTTTCACATGAGTGCTTGCCGCGCCCCACGCCGCCTCACGAGCCGCCGCCGCATCACCCTGCTCGCCGCAGGGGCAGCGGTCGCTTCGCTGACGCTCAGCGCCTGCGGCGACGGCGCCTCCGGCGGCTCGTCCCAGACCCGGTTCGTCCAGGGCAAGAACGGCATCGACACCGTCACCAAGGACGAGCGGCAGCCGGCCCCCGATCTTTCGGGTGAGACCACCACCGGCAAGAAGCTGGACGTCGCCGACTACAAGGGCAAGGTCGTCATCCTCAACGTCTGGGGATCATGGTGCGGGCCCTGCATCGCCGAGGCGCCGAACTTCGCCAAGGTCGCAAGCGAGACCAAGGGCAAGGGCGTCCAGTTCGTCGGGATCAACACCCGCGACTCCGAGAAGTCGCAGGCCACCAGCTTCGAGGAACAGCACAAGGTGCCCTACCCGAGCCTGTTCGACCCGACCGGCCGGCTGATGCTGCGCTTCCCCAAGGGCAGCCTCAACCCGCAGTCCATCCCCTCCACGATCGCCATCGACCGGCACGGCAAGATCGCCGCCCGCTCGATCGGCCCGCTCGCCGAGGACGATCTCCGCAAGATGATCACCCCGCTGATCGCCGAGAAGTGATCACGTGATCGCGCTCGCCGCCGCCGCGGAAAACCAGACCGTCCTCAACGGGACCCTGCTCGCCGCCGTCCCCCTCGCGCTCGTCGCCGGACTCGTCTCCTTCTTCTCGCCCTGCGTCCTGCCGCTGGTGCCGGGCTATATGTCGTACGTCACCGGCGTCACCGGCACCGACCTCGGCGAGGCCCGGCGCGGCCGGATGCTGGCCGGCGCCGCGCTCTTCGTCCTCGGCTTCACCGCCGTCTTCGTCTCCGGCGGCGCGCTCTTCGGGTTCTTCGGCCAGACCCTGCAGCAGTACAAGGACGTCGTCTCGCGGGTCCTCGGCGTGCTGATGATCCTGCTCGGGCTGGCGTTCGCCGGTGTCCTCAAGCGCTTCGGACAGCGCGAACTGCGCTTCCACATGAAGCCCGCGATGGGACTGGCCGGCGCGCCGGTGCTCGGGGTGCTCTTCGGCGTCGGCTGGACGCCGTGCCTCGGCCCCACCTTCGCCGCCGTCAGCGCCCTCGCGTACTCCGGCGCCAGCGCCGGCCGCGGCGCCCTGCTCACCGTGGCGTACTGCCTCGGCCTGGGCGTGCCCTTCATCGTCGTCGCGCTGGCCTTCCGCCGGGCACTCGGCGCCTTCGGCTGGGTCAAGCGGCACTATCTGTGGGTGATGCGGATCGGCGGCGGGATGATGGTCGCCCTCGGCATCCTCCTCGTCACCGGCATCTGGGACAGCCTGATGTCCGAGCTCCAGAGCTGGACGCAAAGCTCCACCGTTGGGATCTGATTGATGTCCACCAAGACCGACACCCCCCGCGACCCGGGCTCCGCCGCCGACGCGGGCAGTGATCTCGGCGCGGCCGGATCCCAGCTCTCCACCGCGCCCACGGAAGACGTCACCTTCCCCTCGCTCGGCCCGCTCGGCTGGGCACGCTGGTTCTGGCGGCAGCTGACCTCGATGCGGGTCGCGCTGCTGCTGCTCTTCCTGCTGTCCATCGGCGCGATCCCCGGCTCGCTGATCCCGCAGACCAGCGTCGACCCGGTCAAGGTCGACCAGTTCAAGGCCGATCACTCCACCCTCGCGGGCATCTACGACAAGCTCGGGATGTTCCACGTCTACAGCTCGGTGTGGTTCTCCGCGATCTACCTGCTGCTGTTCATCTCGCTGATCGGCTGCATCGTGCCGCGCAGCTGGCAGTTCGTCGGACAGCTCCGCGGCCGCCCGCCGGCCGCCCCGCGCCGGCTGACCCGGCTGCCCGCGTACACCACCTGGCGCACCGAGGCGGACCCCGAGGACGTCCTCGACGCGGCGCAGCGGCTGCTGAAGAAGCGGCGCTTCCGCGCCCACCGGGACGCCACCGCGGTCGCCGCCGAGAAGGGCTACCTGCGCGAGGTCGGCAACCTCGTCTTCCATGTCGCGCTGATCGTGATGCTGGTGGCGTTCGCCGTCGGCGGCCTGTGGAAGTCCGAGGGCAACAAGCTGGTCACCGAGGGCGACGGCTTCGCCAACAGCCTCACGCAGTACGACGAGTTCAAGTCGGGACCGTTCTACGACACCGACGACATGGACCCGTTCGGCTTCAAGCTCGACCGCTTCGACGCGACGTACGAGCGGACCGGGCCGCAGCGGGGCACCCCGCGCACCTACCGGGCGCAGATCTCCTACTTCCTGGGCGCGGACGGCAAGCAGCACCACACCGCGATCGAGGTGAACAAGCCCCTCGACATCGCGGGCAACCGGGTCTACCTGCTCTCACACGGCTATTCCCCCGTCGTCACCGTCAAGGACGGCCGCGGCAAGACCGTCTTCCACGGCGCCACGGCCTTCCTGCCCGCGGACCCGAAGAACCTCACCTCGACCGGTGTGGTGAAGGTGCCCGGCGCGCAGACCGAGGACGGCAAGCGCAACCAGCTCGGCTTCCAGGCCATGTTCGTCCCGACGTTCGGCGGCCGCGGCACCGGCTCGATGTTCTCGCAGTTCCCGGCGCTGGACTTCCCCGTGCTCTCGGTCAACGCGTACCACGGCGACCTGGGCCTGGACTCCGGCCTGCCGCAGAGCGTCTACAAGCTGGACACCAAGCGCCTCAAGAAGTACCAGGACGGCAAGGGCGGCATCCTCAAGAAGATGCTGCTGCCCAAGGACCGCGTGGAGCAGCACGCGGGCTCCAAGAACAAGGCCGCCGTCCGCGCCGCCGAGGCACAGACCACGATGAAGCTGCCGAACGGCGAGGGCTCCATCACCTTCGAGGGCGTCAAGAGCTGGGCCAGCTTCAAGGTCTCCCACCAGCCCGGCAACGGCCTGGCGCTGACCGGCGCGGTCGCCGCCCTGCTGGGCCTGGCCGGGTCGCTGTTCATCCAGCGCCGCCGGATGTGGGTCCGGGCGGAGAAGGGCGCCGACGGCGTCACCGTCGTCGAGATGGCCGGGCTCGGCCGCAGCGAGTCGGCCCGGCTGCCGGAAGAACTCGGCACTCTCGCCGGGGACCTGTTCCCCCAGGCCCCGCCGGCCCCGGACGCCCCGCCCGCTCCCGACGCCCCCGCCCCTGCCCACGACACCGAAGACCCCGCGGAGCCCACTGACTCTGACGGACCTGCTGACCCCTCCGAAGGAGCGCGCGCGTGAACATCGCTGCCGCAGCCAACGAGACACTGGCGCACAACAGCAACATGCTGGTCTATTCCGCGATGGCGGTCTATACGCTCGCCTTCCTCGCGCACATGGCCGAGTGGGTGTTCGGCAGCCGCAGCAAGGTCGGCCGCACCGCCGCCGCCCTGACCGCACAGTCCACGGCGTCCGCGACGGTCTCCGTGCAGACCTCCTCCTCCGGCGGCACGGCCGTCCTGGAGCGGCCCAAGGTCGTCACCAAGTCCGTCGCCGGCAGCCGCGACGTCCCCGACGGGCCGGGCGCCGCGGGCGACACCGAGAAGGGCGACCTCTACGGGCGGATCGCCATCTCGCTGACCGTCCTGGCCTGGGCGCTGCACGTGGGCGGCGTCCTCACCCGCGCCCTGTCCGTGGAGCGTGCCCCCTGGGGCAACATGTACGAGTTCTCCACGACCTTCGCCGCGGTCGCCGTGGGCCTCTACCTCCTGCTGCTCGCGCTCGGGAAGAAGGTCCGCTGGATCGGGCTGCCCCTGGTCACCAGCGTCCTGCTCGACCTCGGGCTGGCCGTCTCGGTGCTCTACACCGCCAGTGACCAGCTGGTGCCCGCGCTGCACTCGTACTGGCTGTGGATCCACGTCAGCTGCGCGATCATCTCCGGCGCGGCGCTCTACCTCGGCGCCGTCTCCACCCTGCTCTTCCTGTTCCGCGACTCCTACGAGAGCAAGCTCGCCGACCCCGCGGGCAAGCAGCCCGGCGCCTTCGCCTCGTCCGTACTGGAGCGGCTGCCCTCGGCCGCCTCGCTCGACAAGTTCGCCTACCGCGTCAACGCCACCGTCTTCCCGCTGTGGACGTTCACCATCATTGCGGGCGCCATCTGGGCCGAGGCCGCATGGGGCCGCTACTGGGGCTGGGACCCCAAGGAGGTCTGGGCCTTCATCACCTGGGTCGCCTACGCCTGCTACCTGCACGCCCGCGCCACAGCCGGCTGGAAGGGCCGCAAGGCCGCCTACCTGGGCCTGATCGGTTTCGCCTGCTACCTGTTCAACTACTACGGCGTGAACATCTTCGTGACGGGCCTGCACTCCTACGCGGGAGTCTGATCCGCACACCCCCGGTGCCGTACGGGACGCCTCCACACGAGGCCGGCCCGTACGGCACCGTCGTTTCCCGGGGAGAGAAGGACATCCGGCCGGCTACCGCCGCCTGCGCCGCCCGCGCTCCTGGCGCGGCGGCTGCTGCCCCGCCCCCGGCAGCGTCGGCTTCGGCAGGTTCGCCACCTCCCACTGCGCCTCGACCAGCTGCTCGGCGGTGTCACGGGGCAGCCGCGGCGGGCGGGGCGCCCGGTGCCGGAAGCCGAACGCCGACGTCAGATCGCCGAAGGCAGCCCGCCGCCAGTCGCTGATGTTCGGCTCTTCCACACCCGTCCAGCGCTCCAGGAACTGCAGCACCGAGGTGTGGTCGAAGGGGTCGCCGGCGGCCCAGCCGCCCACCGTCCACGGCGAGATGATCAGACACGGCACACGGAACCCGCCGCCGATCGGCAGGCCCCGGACGAACTCGTCCTTGGTCCCGGCCGGCGGCACCGGCGGCGGCACATGATCGAAGAGCCCGTCGTTCTCGTCGTAGTTCAGGATGAAGACCGTCTTGGCCCACAGCCTCGGGTTGGACGCGATCGCCTCGATCTTCTTCGCGACATAGTCGGCGCCGGCGGCCGGCAGATAGTCCGGGTGCTCGGACTGGTGGCTGGTGGGGATCAGCCACGACACGGCCGGCAGCCGGCCGGCCCGGGCATCGTCCTCGAACGTCCCGGCCGGCAGCGCCCGCATCCCGCGCTCGTACAGCGGCTCACCCGGCTTGGCGTCCCGGAAGGTCTGGAACTGCTCCAGCAGGTTGCAGCCGTAGTCGTCCTCCTCCTGGTAGACCTTCCAACTGATCCCGGCCGCCTGCAGCCGCTCGGCGTAGGTCGTCCAGCGGTACGGCTTGGGCGCGGTGTTGTTCAGCACCGGACCGCCCAGGGTGCCGCCCGGGTCGAGGGTGCCGGTCATCCAGTACAGCCGGTTGGGCCAGGTCGGGCCGAAGACCGAACAGAAGTAGTTGTCGCACAGCGTGAACGCCTCGGCGAGCGCGAACTGGAAAGGGATGTCCGCACGCGTGTGATAGCCCATCACATACGGCCCGTTGATCCCGTCGGCCTTGCGGTGCGCGGGCAGCCAGCGGTCCATCTTGCCGCCGTTCCACGCCTCGTGCTGCACCGACCAGGCATGGCTGGTGGAGGGGATGGCCTGGGCGCTGGTGGTGTGCGTGTTGAGGCGGAACGGCAGCAGATAGCCGTCCGGGTTCTCCGCGTCCGGCTGATGGAAGACGGACCGGCCGTCCGGCAGCGTCAGCGCGTCCGGGTCGGCGAAGCCACGGACGCCGCGCAGGGTGCCGAAGTAGTGATCGAAGGACCGGTTCTCCTGCATCAGCATCACGACGTGCTCGACGTCGTGCAGCGAACCGTGACGCGCCGGTCCGGCGGCGACGGCCTTTTGCACGCTGGGCGGCAGCAGCGACAGCGCGGCGGCGCCGCCGACCGCGCCGGCCGCCGAGCCGAGGAGTCTGCGTCGGGTCATGTCGGGCATATGTGCCACTCTCCCTGAGTCGCGTGAGCCCTCAGTGGGCCGACATGACTGTGGCGGCGGGCGAGTTTCCCGGGCAGGGGGAGGTTGCTGAACGATGCATCAATTGGCTGTGAACGGTCGAGAGTTGGCCGGGGACCGCTACGTCCCGTACGTCACACGCACCAGTGCCCGGCGGACCGTGCGGCGGCCGGATCTACGCGTCCGGAAAGGTGTATCAGGACACGCGGCCGAGCCCCGGAGTTCCCCCGGGTGCCGGGTAGGGGCGCTCCTCGGGCAGCAGCGCGGCGGCCGCCGCCCTCTCCCCGGCACGCACCAGCGCATGGATCTCCCGGGCCAGCGGCGTGACATCCGTGATCGCCACCGTCCACTCGTCGGCATACCGGCGCGACGCCTCCCCCGCCAGCCCCAGCTGCAGCGACCGGTACGGCAGCGCCTGCAGCCGCAGATCCCGCTCCGGATCCCACTGCACCCGCGCCGGCGACTCCTTCAACTCCCGCTGCCAGGCCTTGCGGTCGGCGTGCTCGTCGGGGTCGTGATGCGACAGACAGGAGTTCCGCAGCGCCCAGTCGAACCCGGCCCGCTCGATCTCCACGGCGAGCACGGTCTCCTGGTCGGCCTTGGCACCCCACCCGCAGCGGTACATCATCCACAGGAACGAGGGCTTGATCCATGTCATCCGCTCCCGCTTCCAGGCCGCGGGGAACCGCCCGTCCCGCGCCGCCGGAACCCCCAGCGCAGGGGAGTACGCCTGATAGACGGTCACGGTCGCTTCGGTGTACAGGGCGCGGATGCGGCGGGATGGTTCGGTGGGGCGGGCGGGGATGTGCCCGGCCTCTACGGGGGCGTGCTCGGCCTGCGCGGGGGCGCCAGGGGCTTCGGGGGTGGTGCTCATGGTGGATCATCCTGGCGGAGGGCGGGTGTGCGGGCCAGCGAATTGC
The DNA here is from genome assembly GCF_036048035.1 of Streptomyces sp. NBC_00400. Lineage (NCBI taxonomy): Bacteria > Bacillati > Actinomycetota > Actinomycetes > Kitasatosporales > Streptomycetaceae > Streptomyces > Streptomyces sp. NBC_00400. Next base: position 4,547,127 of record NZ_CP107940.1, read on the forward strand.
GGGGCTGCGGGTGCGGCAGGCCGAGAGCAGCCCTTGATCGTCGACGGCCGCCCGGTGACGTTCTGGCACTTGACCGAGGAGAGCGCCCGGAAGGCGACGTACCAGGAGCTGGGCGTGGTCCTCCGGGACCTGCACTCGCTCAGCCTGCCGGACCCGCTGTCCCCGGCACATCGAATTCTCGCGGGAAAAGCTACTCCGGTTCCGGGTAGATATTCAGGCGGCCAAGGTGGCGCTCCCCCAGCCATGACAAGGCGACGGCCCCGGTCGCTGCGCGCTCGCCCAGCTCCATTTTCAGGTGGCGCACACCCAGCAGGAAAGCTTGTAGGGAGTCAACCCCGAATGCTGCCATGACGCTTTCGTCGCCCAGGCCCAGAATCTGATGCGGACAGCACCAGTCTTCACCGGTCCCCAGAGGGTCCGGATGCGGTTTGCCGAGCTTCACCACCACGGGCGTGCGCTCGCCGTCGATGTTGATGGCCTCCAGCTCTCGCTCGGCTACCACCTCGCCGAGCTCATGGATCATCGTCATGGGTTCCCCGCCTCGTCGGCTCCAGCTCCGTGCCGCACGATAACAAGGGCCGGTCTTCGGCCCGGAAAGGGCGTCCAGAGGCATGGAAATCGCGGCCGGGCCGCCCTGCCCGACCGCCCCTCACTCGCCCCCGATGTCCTCCTGCCACAGCTCCGGCCGCTCCCCGATGAAGTCGCGCATCATCGAGGCGCAGTCGGGGTCGTCCAGGAGGATGATCCGGACGCCGTGGCGCGCCAGCCAGTCGTGGCCGCCGTGGAAGGTGCGGGCCTCGCCGATGACGACGCGGGAGATGCCGAACTGGCGGACCAGGCCGCTGCAGTACCAGCAGGGGGAGAGGGTGGTGACCATCGTGGTGCCGCGGTAGGTGCGTCGGCGGCCGGCGGCGCGGAAGGCCGCGGTTTCGGCGTGCAGGGTGGGGTCGTCGTCCTGGACGCGGCGGTTGTGGCCGCGGCCGAGGAGGGTGCCGTCCGGGCCGTAGAGGGCTGCGCCGATCGGGATGCCGCCTTCGGCGAGTCCGGTGCGCGCTTCGGCGATCGCGGTCGCCAGCATGGTGCGGGCCTGTTCCTGCACATGGGTGGGGTGGCCGGCCGGGTCGCTGTGGCCGTCGACGTGGCCGTGCAGCCGGAGTTCGTCGCGGTCCTGACCCCAGTCCTGCGTACGGTCCATGCGCTCACCGTACGCCGGGTGGCCGGTCCGGGCGTGTTCGGCGCGGACGGGCGGACGGGCGGACGACGAGCGGATGACGGGCGGAAGCCCTAACCGTGGGCGGGCGGCGGGGTGTCCTCGGGGCCGTCCGCCGCCCCGCCGCTCTTGCGCCGCAGTTCCTCCTCGCGGCGGCGCAGGTCCGCCTCCCAGTCCTTGAGCAGCGCCTCGTCCTTCTTGTTCTCGTGCCGGAGGGAGCGAAGGAACTCGGGGTTGTCGTCGGGCGCGACGAACTTCGTGCGGTGGTTGCGGTGCCAGGCGGAGGGCGTGGAGCCGCCGTCCGCCGCCGGCTGCCGCTGCTTGCCCGCCACCAGCCAGGCGACCGGGCCGACCAGCACCTCGCCGAAGAGCAGGATGATGATCACCCAGATGACCTTGGGCAGTCCGCGCACCTGGGATTCGGGGGTGTTCAGGCAGTCGATGAACGCGTAGATCCACAGTGCGAGCACCAGGAGGAACGGCAGATACCTGAGCATTGCGGACGAGCCCCCTGCGCGCGACGGCGGGCCCGCGGCGGGGCCCGGTGACCCGTCCAGGGTAGTGCGTACCCGATACTGGACGGCATGGCTTACGACGATCTTCGCTCGTTCCTGCGTGCACTGGAGCGGGAGGGCGACCTCAAGCGCATCAAGGCCGAGGTCGACCCGTATCTGGAAGTCGGCGAGATCGTGGACCGGGTGCAGAAGTCCGGCGGCCCGGCGCTGCTCTTCGAGAACGTCAAGGGCTCGGCCATGCCGCTCGCCATGAACGTCTACGGCACCGACCGACGGCTGCTGAAGGCGCTGGGGCTGAAGGCGTACGAGGACATCAGCGGCAAGATCGGCGGGCTGCTCAAGCCCGAGCTGCCGCAGGGCTTCGTCGGGGTACGCGAGGCGTTCGGGAAGCTCGCGGGGATGACGCACGTACCGCCGAAGAAGGTGAAGGGGGAGAGCGCGCCCGTCCAGGAGGTCGTGCTCCAGGGCGACCAGGTCGATCTGGACCAGCTGCCGGCGCTGTTCACCTGGCCCGAGGACGGCGGTTCCTTCTTCAACCTGGGGCTGACGCACACCAAGCACCCGGAGACCGGGGTGCGCAACCTCGGTCTGTACCGCCTGCAGCGCCACGACAAGCGCACCATCGGCATGCACTGGCAGATCCACAAGGACAGCCGCAACCACTACCAGGTCGCCGCCAAGCGCGGGGAGAAGCTGCCCGTCGCCATCGCCTTCGGCTGCCCGCCGGCCGTCACGTACGCCTCGACCGCGCCGCTGCCCGGTGACATCGACGAGTACCTTTTCGCGGGCTTCCTCCAGGGCAAGCGGATCGAGATGGTCGACTGCAAGACCGTGCCGCTGCAGGTCCCGGCGCACGCCGAGGTCGTCATCGAGGGCTGGCTGGAGCCCGGCGAGATGCTGCCCGAGGGCCCGTTCGGCGACCACACCGGCTTCTACACGCCGCAGGAGCCGTTCCCGGCGCTGACCATCGACTGTGTGACGATGCGTAAGCGGCCGCTGCTCCAGTCGATCGTGGTGGGCCGCCCGCCGACGGAGGACGGGCCGCTGGGCCGGGCGACGGAGCGGTTCTTCCTGCCGCTGCTGAAGATCATCGTCCCGGACATCGTGGACTACCACCTGCCGGAGTCCGGCGGTTTCCACAACTGCGCGATCGTCTCGATCGACAAGAAGTACCCCAAGCACGCACAGAAGGTCATGCACGCCATCTGGGGCGCGCACATGATGTCGCTGACCAAGCTGATCGTGGTCGTGGACGCGGACTGCGATGTCCACAACCTCCACGAGGTCTCCTGGCGGGCGCTCGGCAACACCGACTACGCCCGCGACCTCACCGTCGTCGAAGGCCCCGTCGACCATCTCGACCACGCCTCCTACCAGCAGTTCTGGGGCGGCAAGGCGGGGATCGACGCGACGGAGAAGTGGCCCGAGGAGGGCTATACGCGCGACGGGGGCTGGCCGCACATGGTCGAGTCCGACCCGCGGACGGCGGCGATGGTCGACCGCCGCTGGAAGGAGTACGGACTCTGATGAGCAGTGCATCCGCGGCGGTCCCGCAGCCGGGCCGCACCAAGGCCTTCCTGCGCCTGGTGATGATCGAGCACTCGGTCTTCGCGCTGCCCTTCGCCTATATCGCGTCCCTGACCGCGATGTACGAGTGGGACCGGCAGATCCACTGGGCCCGGCTGCTCCTCGTCACCCTCGCCATGGTCGGGTTGCGCACGTTCGCGATGGCCGCGAACCGGATCATCGACCGCGAGATCGACGCCCGTAACCCGCGCACCGCGCACCGTGAACTGGTCACCGGCGCGGTGTCGGTGAAGTCGGCGTGGACGGGCGCGGTGATCGCGCTCGTCGTCTTCCTGGGCGCGGCGGCGCTGCTGAACTTCCTGTGCCTGGCACTGGCGCCGCTCGCGGTGGTGCCGATGGTGGTCTACCCGTACGGCAAGCGGTTCACGAACTTCCCGCAGGCGATCCTCGGCCTGGCCCAGGCGATGGGCCCGATCGGCGCCTGGCTCGCGATCACCGGGTCCTGGTCCTGGGAGGCGGTGATCCTCGGCCTCGCGGTCGGCATCTGGATCGGCGGCTTCGACCTGATCTACGCCTGCCAGGACGTGGAGACGGACCGTGAGGTCGGGGTGAAGTCGGTGCCGGCCCGCTTCGGCATCCCGGCCGCGATCCGGGGCGCGCGTGGCTGCCACCTCGTCACGACGGCGCTCTTCGCCTGGTACGCGCTGGCGACCGGTGCGGGCGTGTTCTTCTGGCTGGGTCTGGTGATCGTGGCGGCGGCCTTCCTGTACGAGCACACGATCGTGAAACCGCACGACCTGACCCGGCTGAACCGGGCGTTCTTCCAGGTCAACGGCTTTATCGGCATCGCGCTCTTTGTGTGTGCGCTGCTGGATCTGCTGGTGCGGGGGCTGACGGTCTGAGGGGCTGAGGCTGCGGCGGTCTCTCCGTTCTTGGCGGCCCGTGCATCAGCGGGCCATTTTCACCAGGAACCGACGCTGTCCTCTCCGTGGTCTTGTCGGTGCTCTTGCCTTCCTGTGTGTGCGGCTCCCGGGGCCTCGCGTGGGCCTCTTTTACTCGCAACGATTACGGAGAGTAATCGGTTCCTGGTGAATCGGTTGCGTGGTCGGGCGTGGCCGGTCTATGTGCCGGGTCGGATACCCGCCCCGGCAAGGTCGTTGCCGCGCGGGCGCTCCCGGAAGACGAAGGCCGCCAGCACCCCGCCGATCAGCCCGAACAGATGCCCCTGCCAGCTGATCCCGTTGTCGGACGGCAGCGCGCCCCACAGGATCGACCCGTAGAGCACGCCGATGACCAGGCCGATGCCGATGTCGAGAACGCTGCGTTCGATGAAGCCGCGTACCAGCAGATAGCCGAAGAGGCCGAAGACGACGCCCGAGGCGCCCGCGGTGTTGCTGTCCGGCGCGGCGGTGAACCATACGCCCAGCCCGCTGGCGAGGATGATCAGCAGGACGACCGCGAGCAGCCGGCCGATCCCGCTGCGCAGGGCGGCGACGAAGCCGAGCAGCAGCAACGGCAGGGTGTTCGCGGCGAGATGGGCGAAGCCGAAGTGCAGGAACGCGGCGGGCACCACATCGAGCAGTTCGGCGGGCTCGCGCGGCTGGATGCCGAAGGTGTCCAGGCTGCCGCCGGTGGCGACGTCGACGCCCTCCAGCAGCCACAGCAGTGCGACCCAGCCCAGCATCAGGCAGATCGCGGGCTTCGCGCGTGATCTCATCTCCGGCCGTCCCTTCTCGTCCCCCCGGCGGGGCGGCCCTCGGCGGGGCCGCGCGCGGGGTGCACAGGTAAGAACGGCCGTGGTGGGGTCCGCGGTTCCGCCGGATAGGCTCGATGCGTGGAGCCGCCGCACAACGACACCAGTAAGCAGGGCCCGGGCCGACGCCGTCCGTGGGTCGTGGGGATTTCCGGCGCGTCCGGGACACCGTATGCGGCGTCCGTATTGCGCGGGCTGCTCGCCGCCGGGGAGGCGGTGGATCTGATCGTCAGCCGGGCGTCGCGACTGACCCTGCTGGACGAGACCGGCATCGCCTTCCGGGATGCCCACTGGCGCGCCGGCCTGCGGGAATGGCTGGCGCGCGGGGCGGACGGCAAACCGTCGACGTTTCCGGTGACGGAGGCGGACCTGGCGGAGGTGCGGTACTGGCCGGCCGGGGATCTGGCGGCCGGGCCCTCGTCGGGTTCGTATCCGGTGAAGGGGATGCTGATCGTCCCGGCAAGCACGGCGTGTGTGGCCGGGGTGGCGCTCGGGCTCTCGAAGGATCTGCTGCAGCGGGTGGCGAGCGTGACGCTCAAGGAGCGGCGGCGGCTGGTGGTCGCGGTGCGCGAGACCCCGCTGAACGGTCCGACGCTCAAGCATCTGGTGACGCTGGACGAGGCGGGCGCCGTGGTGCTGCCCGCCTCACCGGCGTTCTATGCGGGGGCGACGCACATCCAGGACCTGGTGGACTTCGTCGCCGGCCGGGTGCTCGATGCGGCCGAGGTGCCGCACGGGCTCTACCGGCGCTGGGAGGGCGAGCTGCGGGGCGGCTCCAAGGAAGCGGAGGAGGCCCCGGACGCCGGCTAGCGCTTCTTCGCTGCGGCGGCGCGGCCGAAGAGACTGCGGGTCCGCGGTGCCGCGGCCCGGTGGGCACGTGAACGATTGGCCTGGTCCTGCAGCTCACGCATGCGGGCGTAGGCCATCTCGATCGAGTACACGGTGACAACTCCTGAGATCGTCTGTGATTGTCGTGATCGGCTGAAAGATCGCAGGGTCAAGGCCCTGTATGCCTTAGATTCTACATGCAGAACCCGAATATGCGTAAAGATTGGAAGGCTTGAGGGCATGGACGCGGTGGATAGGCAGCTCATCCAGGCACTTCGCGAGAACGGCCGGGCCTCGTACGCGGAGCTCGGCCGGCTCGTCGGCCTCTCCGGGCCCAGCGTCACGGACCGGATCAACCGCCTCGAAGCGGCGGGTGTGATCACCGGTTACCGCGCGACGGTGGACGCCGCCTCGCTCGGCCTCGGCGTCACGGCGCTGGTGGGCATCTCGCTGTCGGACGCCACCGACCACGAGGACGTCGCGCAGCGGCTGCGCGACCTCGAAGAGATCGAGGACTGCTGGTTCATCGCCGGCGACGACTCGTACATGCTCAAGGTGCGCGTGGGGGACGTCGACGGGCTGGAGCGCACCATCCGGCGGCTCTCCGGCACCAAAGGTGTCTCCCGTACGCGCACCACGATCGTGCTCTCCACCAAGTGGGAGAACCGCGTCGGCCAGCTGCCCGAAGAGGCGGAGTAGGGCGCGTAGGGCGAATAAGCCGAGTAGGGCGAGTCGGCCCACCGGACGCCGGTCGGCGCCGGGTGGCGCCCGGGGCGGACGGGCGCGCCAAGGGGCCCCCGTCCGCCCCGGCCCTGGGGGAGTACGCTCGTCGGAGCCCGTTTCCGGCTCCGGACAGGCACCGGAACGGCACCGAATACGGCAGAGACTGGGAGGCGACCGGATGGCTGCGTCGATGGATGTGGGCCTCAAGCGTGAGCTGGAGGCGAAGGTCCACGCCGGGGAGCGGCTGACCCGCGAGGACGGTATCGCCCTCTACGAGTCCGACGACCTGGCATGGCTGGGCGGCCTCGCCCATGAGGTGCGTACGCGCAAGAACGGCGACGTCGTCCACTTCAACGTCAACCGCCACCTCAACATGACGAATGTGTGCACCGCGTCGTGCGCCTACTGCTCCTTCCAGCGCAAGCCGGGCGAGAAGGATGCGTACACGATGCGCATCGAGGAGGCCGTCCGCCTCGCCAAGGCGATGGAGAACGACAACCTCACCGAGCTGCACATCGTCAACGGGCTCCACCCCAACCTGCCGTGGCGCTACTACCCGCGCTCGCTCAGCGAGCTGAAGAAGGCCCTGCCGGACGTCTCCCTCAAGGCCTTCACCGCCACCGAGATCCACCACTTCGAGACCATCTCGGGTCTGTCCGCCTCCGAGATCCTCGACGAGCTGATCGACGCCGGCCTGGAGTCGCTGACCGGCGGCGGCGCCGAGATCTTCGACTGGGAGGTCCGGCAGCACATCGTCGACCACCGCACCCACTGGGAGGACTGGTCGCGGATCCACCGCCTCGCCCACGAGAAGGGCCTCAAGACCCCCTCGACGATGCTCTACGGGCACATCGAGGAGCCGCGCCACCGCGTCGACCACGTCCTGCGGCTGCGTGAGCTCCAGGACGAGACCGGCGGCTTCCAGGTCTTCATCCCGCTGCGCTACCAGCACGACTTCGTGGACATGCAGGACGGCAAGGTCCGCAACAAGCTCCAGGCCCGTACGACCATGGCGACCGGCGCCGAGGCCCTGAAGACCTTCGCGGTCTCCCGCCTCCTCTTCGACAACGTCCCGCACGTGAAGTGCTTCTGGGTGATGCACGGCCTGCAGACCACCCAGCTCGCGCTGCAGCACGGCGCGGACGACATGGACGGCTCGGTCGTCGAGTACAAGATCACGCACGATGCGGACAACTACGGCACGCCCAACAAGCTGACCCGTGAGGACCTGCTCGACCTGATCCGCGACGCCGGCTTCCGCCCCGTCGAGCGCAACACCCGCTACGAGGCGATCCGCGAGTACCCGGGCCCCGACCCGGACCGCCGCGAATCCCCCCAGCCGATGCGGGTCTGACCTGCGCGGGGGCGCTGCCACAGCGGAAGTTAGGGTCCGGGTCATGGACCTGCGTTTCGACCTGGACCCTTCCGTCACCCCCGGACTCCGCGACGGGATATGCGCGTTGTGGGCCGATGTCTCCAACGCCGGGGGCGCGGTCGGTTTCCTCCCGCCGGTGTCGCCCGAGGAGGTCCGCCCCGATCTGCTCACGCACCTGACGGCCATGGCCGAGGGCCGTACCCGTCTGATGGCCGGCCGGGACGCGGACGGCCGGGTGCTGGCCACGGCCTTCCTCACCTTCAACGGCCACCGCCTGATGACGCACTGGCTGTGGGTCTACACGGTCATGGTCCACCCCTCCCTCCAGGGACAGGGCGCCGGCCGCCGGCTGATGGCCGCGGTCGCCGACGCCGCCCGCACCTTCGACGGCGTCACCGCGCTCCGTCTCACCTGCCGCGGCGGCACCGGCGTCCACCGCTTCTACGAGGCCTGCGGCTACCAGGAGGTCGGCCGCGTCCCCGGCGCGATCAAGCTGGCCGACGACGACTTGCGCGACGACATCACCATGTGGCTGGAGCTGGGCTGACCGGGGGCGGGGCGGCCGACGGGGGCGCGGCCGGCCGGTTCGGGGCGGGTCTGCGGCAGGGGCCACGAAGATCGCCCGAAGCGCTGTGCTTGACTGGATGCAGACCCTTTAGGTTGCCGTTGAGGAGAAGGTCCCATCCGTGAGTAGCCACCACTTCGCCACGCTCCGTTACACCGCCCTTCGCATCGGCCTCTTCGTCGCCTCGTTCGCCGTGGTGTGGGCGCTGGCGTACGTCCACGTCATCCCGATCACCATCGGTGCCTCCAACACCGTCTGGCTGCTGCTGCTCGCCATCGTGATCTCCGCGCCGCTCAGCTTTGTGCTGCTGCGCAAGCAGCGGGATGCGATGTCCGAGCAGATCGTCGCGAAGGTCGACCGGCAGCGCGAGCGCCTGATGGCCAACGCCGGCCAGGAGGACGGGGCGCAGTAGCCCGCAGTAACCGGCCGCAGCAGCAGGCCGCAGTGACGGTCTGCCGTTAAAGGCCTGGACCTTATGTAAGACGCCTCACAGCCGCTTCTCCGCGACAGGCGCCCGGCGCCATGGATTCGCTCCATGGCCGGGCGCCTGCCGCGTTTTTGACGGAGGGTCCGGTGTGCCCGCCTCCCCGCCGGTCTCTCCGGAACTCAAAGATTTTCTTTGGGTTCCTCAAAGTTCAAGTGTTAATGTACTTGCCATGAAGACAGCAGCCGCGCCCTCGTCCCCCAGGAGCACTCCGCTCGTGGCGCGCCTGCACGTCGATCTCTGCCGCTGTATGTCCGCGGCCTGTTGCCGCCGCTGACCGCTTTCCCCAGCGGCCGGAGATCTTCTCCCCGACCCCTCCGGGCGGGAGAGGCCCCCGTCGCGCCTGCCCTGCAGCCGCTCCCCTCCCTGACGCGCTTCTTTTCGCCGTCCCCGCCGTCCCTGCCGTCCTTGACGTTTTTGGCGTCTCCCCTGTCCCCGGAGTGTGTCCGTTGTCCACGTCTGCCGACACCGCCGAGCCCTCACAGGCTCCCCAGCCCCCCAAGTCCTCCCGCATACCCAAGGTCCCGTTCTGGGTGCAGATCCTGGCCGGCCTCGCCCTGGGCGTGCTGCTCGGCTGGATCGCCAAGAGCGGTGACCTCGGCTGGCTCACCACCACGCTGCAGCACATCGGCGACCTCTTCGTCCAGCTGCTGAAGCTCGCCGTGGCCCCGCTGGTCTTCTTCGCGATCCTGGTGTCGATCACCAATCTGCGGCAGGTCAACAACGCCGCCCGGCTCGCCAGCCGCACCCTGCTGTGGTTCATGGCCACCTCGCTGATCGCCGTCGCGATCGGCCTGGCGATCGGCCTGCTCACGAACCCGGGCGCGGGCACCGGCCTGACCCCCAAGGACGGCAAGCTCCCCGACCACGCGGGCTCCTGGATCGACTTCCTGACCGGCATCGTCCCCACCGACATCATCACGCCGTTCACCGAGCTCAACGTCCTGCAGATCGTCTTCATGGCCGCCGTGGCCGGTATCGCGGCCCTCCAGCTCGGCGAGAAGGCCGAGCCGGTCCTCACGATCAGCCGCTCGGTCCTCGAACTGCTCCAGAAGGCCCTGTGGTGGGTCATCCGCCTCGCCCCGATCGGCACCGTCGGCCTCATCGGCAACGCCATCGCGACGTACGGCTGGAACCTGATCGGCAAGTACGCGACCTTCACCGTCGACATCTACGTCGGCTGCGCGCTCGTCCTCTTCGGCGTCTACCCGCTGCTGCTGTCGACCGTCGCCAAGGTCAACCCGCTGCAGTTCTTCCGCGGCGCCTGGCCCGCCATCCAGCTGGCCTTCGTCTCCCGCTCCTCGGTCGGCACCATGCCGGTCACCCAGCAGGTCACCGAGCGCCTTGGCGTGCCGCGCGAGTACGCCTCCTTCGCGGTGCCGTTCGGCTCGACCACCAAGATGGACGGCTGCGCCTCGATCTACCCGGCGATCGCCGCGATCTTCATCGCCCAGATCTTCGACGTCCCCCTCGGCATCGGCGACTACGTCCTGATCGCCTTCGTCTCCGTCATCGGCTCCGCCGCCACCGCCGGTCTCACCGGCGCGACGGTGATGCTGACGCTGACCCTCTCCACGCTGGGCCTGCCCCTGGAGGGCGTCGGCCTGCTGATGGCCATCGACCCGATCCTGGACATGATGCGCACGGCCACCAACGTGGCCGGCCAGTCGGTCATCCCGATCCTGGTCTCCGCCAGGGAGAAGATCCTGGACCGCGACGCGTACAACGGCGCCACGAGCATCACCCTCGATGCGACCGGCGCCGAGGGCCTGGAGGAGAACAGCCCCGTCCCCGCGCCGGCTGCTGCCTAGCCCGAGCTGCCTTCCGGCTGCGCCCCGGTCTCCTGGAAGCGCTGTGGCCCGCACCCTTCTTGGGTGCGGGCCGCTTGTTTTTCACTCATCGCTGGGCGGGCACAACTCACTTCTTCGAGTGCTCCAGAATGCAAGCGGACAACAGGCACGCCCCCACGACACCAATCGCCAGGCTGATGAGGGTGCTTGTCAGGCCGCGAGCCTCCGCAACGCCCAAGATGAATCCGCCGATACCTGCAAATGTTGCCATCCCGCCAAGGATGACCAGGTGGAAGGATCTGAGGTTCAGAAATGACCCAAGAATCTCGTTCAGAACCCACAGGGGGGCGAACCTCCTGTGTGGAGAGCTAGGTGATCGGTCCGCTTCCTCCACGAGATTTCCCCTCTCCGTACAGCGGGTTGAACCTATCGGGGCCTACGTTCCGACTCTGCTGTTCCAGCTTCTTCGAATCGCTCTCGGGGCTGTAAGCGTAGTCAACAAAGGTTGCGGCAATGGAGACAGGTATGCCGAAAATCTTCCCTGCCCCCTTGATGATCCCGTTGCCGATCTTGTTGGCCACAGGTCCGTCACCCGCGCCGATCTTCATACCTGCCGTTTTGGCCATTCCCGCGACAGCGTTCGGCGGGGTGCCGCCCACGAAGTAATCCCATGCTTCTCCGACCCTGCCGTGCAATAAGGAATCTCCAGCATTGATCCACGACTTATAGCTGAGGAATTCTGCCACCGGCTTGATGGTGTCACTACCCCAGGGCTTGGCTCCCAGTGTGTGCGTGCGGACGTGGTCAGGCTTTTGGAAAGCCTTCTTGTGAAGCCTTGGATCTTTTTCTTCTGCAGGGTGCGTATCTCTTCGTTGTCGGGGTCGTCCTGGTTGGGAAGGTCCTGCGTGGTGTCGTTGCGGGCCTCGACATGGCCGGTGCTGCTGACCACCAAACCCCGGTCCGGCGCCTCTACATCGGCGAGCTTGTGAAGGTCCGCTTTGTTCTTCTGCAGCCTGCTGTGGGCATCGCGCAAGATGTCATAGACGCCTTTCGCCTCAGTGACCGCATCCGTGATCTCCTTGTCTGCGTCCTCGATCTGGCCGGCTGCCGTCGCCGAGGTGAGGTCGAGACTGTTCCAACCGGCCTGACTGAATCTCTTCGAGACATCCTGTGTGAATGCGTCGTCCAGCGATTCGAGATGGTGGATCTGGGTGCGCCATGCCTCGACGGCACTCTCCAGCCTGCTCAGATCGAGGTGGTAGAGCTGTTCATAAGTCACCATGTACCGTCACCTCATCCGAAGGGCGTCTTGGGCGTGGACGTGAATTTCTCCGCGTTCTCGGCCTCCGTCCGCTCGTAATTTTCAGCGGTGTTGGTGCACTTGCTGTGTATCTCGCGTAATGTTCTGACGAGCCGTGCCACCTGGTCGTCCCAGATATCCACCGTCTGGTCCAGGGCCTTGCCCAGCCTTCCGTTCCATGAAGCGTTCTTGAAATCTGCGGCTGCATGCGCGGTCTCGTCCTTGGCGCCACGCCCCTTGGTGTGCAGCTCACCTGCGATTTCCAGGGAGTTGTTTCCGGCCTGACGCAGTTCCGCCGGGCTTTTGATCCGGGCAGCTCCGTTCCCTCCCGAATGGGGAGGTGTGGGTGTGGTTCCCCAGCCCATTACATGATCCCCCTTCATGTCGATGCTCTTTCTGTGGGTGCCCCGTAGTGCTGCGCGGAAATTTTGATCATACATGCGTTCCCTGTGTCGCCAATGGCGATTCGATAGGGTGCCGAAGGTTGGCTGGTAAGTGGGCTGGTGAGTGGTGGCCTCGCCGCCCCTTGGAGCTGCCCATTACGCAGTCGGGCGCGTAACTTTTTTATTTCGCCGAGGCTCTTCGTTCGGCTCGATTCGTACGCCTTCTTAGCGCATTTTTGAGGGCCGGTTGACCTCGGCTATCCATTCAGGGGCTTGACGGGTCTGCGGAGGCTTAGGCCTACCTGCCGGCCGCCTGGGGCCGCATCCGCCAAGAGGGGCTTGATTCACTCACTTCGCTCGTTCGGAGCGGCTGTCGGGTGGTGTTGGGCGGCATCGAGTGGCGTCGGGCGGCATCGAGTGGCTCAGCCTTTTGTCGCTCCCGTATGGGCCAGGATCGCCGTGGCGAGTGGCTCCAGTACGGCGGGCGGCAGTGCGTGCCCCATCCCCGGGATCTCGACGAGGGACGCGCCGCGGACGCACTGCGCGACGTGCTGGGGGTGCGGCGGCGGGAAGACCGGATCGGCGGGGGCGCAGACCACGAGCGCCGGCACCTCGTTTGTGGCGAGCCGGTCCGTGCGGAGCATCCCGTCGTGTTCCGCACGGCCGTGTGCGGTGCTCGTCCGGTAGTGCCCCGTGTGCTCGATGACGCGCTGTGCAAGCGTACGGAAAGAGTCGGTGTCGAAAGGGAGTTGGCCACCGGCGAGTACCCGACAGTGTTCGATCTGGCGCTGTACCTCTTCCGCCTGGCCGTGATCCTCGACCGGGCGGGCCCACAGCTCCAGGAGCTCGGGCGCGATGCCCGGCAACTCGTCGACCGGGACCGTGCCGCCGTCGGGGCGGGTGTACGGGGTGCTGCTGAGGGCGCTGGTGCTGATGAGAGTGGCGCTGAGCAGTCGGTCGGGGTGGTCGGCGAGCACCATCTGGGCCAGCATGCCGCCCAATGACATGCCGACGATATGAGCCCGGTCGATGCCCAGCCCGTCCAGGACCGCGATCACGTCATCCGCGAGATCGGCGATCCGGTACGGCTGCTCCTCGAAGGGCCAGGTCGAGCGGCCGGTGTCGCGGTGGTCGTAGCGGATGACCCGGTGGTGGGCGGCAAGCGCATCCACCAGTGGCTCCGGCCAGCCGATGCCGCTCGCCTGGGCGCCCATGATCAGCAGCAAAGGGTCCGTATCGGCGGCTCCGCGCTGCTCGGTCCACAGGCGAATGTTGGGGGCGGCGTCGATGAACTGCTGCATGGGGGCTGTCCTCCAGGAGGGGAGCGGGCGCACGGGCACCGCATCCGCGTCTGCGTCCGGATGTGCAGGCGCGTCAGTACGTGACGACGCGACGAGACGTATCGTCTCGCTATGGCGGGAACGCGTCAAGGGAGAGGGGTCGGGAGGCGAAGATCGTAAACTTACTTTGCAGTAAAGGGGCGGGACGGAGGGACATTCAGGGTGGGAGCTGTGAAGAGCAAGCGGGTGCCGCGCGCGATCCGGGAGCAGCAGATGCTGGACGCCGCGGTGCTGACGTTCGCACGGCGTGGTTATGCGGCGGCCTCGATGGACGAGATCGCCGAGGTGGCGGGGGTCTCCAAGCCGCTGGTCTACCTCTACCTGAATTCGAAGGAAGACCTGTTCAGTGCGGTGATCCGGCGGGAGTCGGAGGCGCTGGTGGCGGCCGTGACGGCGGCCGTCGAGCCGGGGGCGACGGCCGACCGGCAGCTGTGGAGCGGTCTGCGCGGGTTCTTCGCGCACACCGCCGAGTATCCGGACGGCTGGGCCGTACTCCATCAGCAGGCGCGGACGCACGGTGAGCCGTTTGTGCGCGAAGTGGCCGTGGTGCGGGCGGAGATCGTCGCATTTGTGACGGAGCTGATCGGTGCGGCCGCAAAGGAGGCGGGCTGCGTCGGCGAGCTGGCCGAACGAGAGGTCGCCGGCCTTGCCCATGCCCTGGTCGGTGCGGCCGAGTCCCTTGCCGGATGGGCCAATATCCGTACGGACGAAGGTCCTTCGGGGGAGTGTGAGCATCCGTCGGCGAAGGACACGGCGGCCACGATGATGAACTTCGTCTGGGCGGGCCTCGGCCGGCTGATGGAGGGCGAACGGTGGGTGCCCGGCGGGCTCATCGGCAGGCAGGGGCGTTCGGCGGCCAGGGGGTGAGGCGGTTGCTGTGCCTGTGCCTGCCTGCCTCCCTGGGCGTCCTGACTCTCTGACCGGCCCGACTCTCTGACCAGCCCAGCTCTCTGGCCGATCCAACTCTCTGACCGGCCCAGCTCTCTGGCCGATCCAACTCTCTGACCGGCCCAGCTCTCTGACCGATCCAACTCTCTGGCCGGTCCGGCTCGCTGACCGTTCCGGCTCCCCGGTCGGCCAGGCTATGGATCCGGCCCGGGTGGGTTCGGGCGGCGGCGCGGGCTGCGGCAGACCGGGACGGTCAGGGGCGAGGCGGGCGAAGGGGCGGCCCAGGGGCGCCCGATGGGGCGTCCGACGGGGTGTCCGGGCCCGGAATTGCCGAGATCAAGGGAGTTACGGCCATTGGCCAACTCCTGGTCCTCGCGTAGATTTACTTCGAAGTAAGGTTACTGTCAGGTCAGAAGCTGGGGCGAGGATGTGTTCCACGGATTCCCCCGCCGGGGGCGAGCCTTCCGCCATCGGCCGTTATCGCCGTTCCCGCGCTGCCGTAACGCACCCTGCTCCAGCGGGCGTCCGGACCTGACGTCCCCAACGCCACGATGACGTCCGGCAGTCCGGCAGTCCGGCCGTCCGGCGCCACGGACAGGACGAGCACGGGCTTCGTCTGCGGCTGCCCGGTGGGGGCGGCCCCCTTCACCTCCGTTACCCGTCGGCCTCACGGTGCGGGCGGCGGCCCTGGCTATCGGCGGGCCCCGCCATAGCCAACTCCGGCCCTGCGGACGGCCCGTGCATGCCCCGCCCCCTCTCCCACCCCCTCCCAGCCCCTCCCCGCACTCCACAGGAGAAACGAGGACCCGCTCGTGTCCAACCAGGAAAGTGCACCCCCCGCCTCAGCCGCCGCCCACCCGGCCGACACCCCCACTGCCCCCATCGCCTCCACCGGCCCCATCGCCCCTGCAGCCCCCACCGCCCCGCACCCCGCCCCCACCCTCGTAGAACCACAAAAAACCCTGGTGGACGGCACGGTCCGCGAGGTCTACGTCCCGGCACTGGCCCCGCCCGTCCACAGCGGCTCGCTCGGCGACCTCCCCTTCCACAACGCGGTCGAGGCCCCCGCCGACATCGTCCTGGCGCGCAAGCAGCCCAGCGGCACCTGGCGCGACATCACCGCGGCGGAGTTCGGCGTCGAGGTGCGCGCGGTCGCCAAGGGCCTGATCGCGCACGGCCTCCGCCCGGGCGACCGGCTCGCGATCATGGCCCGTACGACCTACGAGTGGGCCCTCATCGACTTCGCCGCCTGGGCGGCCGGCCTGGTCACCGTCCCCCTCTACCCGACGTCCTCCGCCCACCAGGCGCAATGGATCCTGCACGACTCCGGCGCCCGCGCCTGCGTCGTGGAGAACGTCGAGGAGACCCGGCTGATCAGCGGTCTGCGCAATGAGCTCCCCGGCCTCGACCACCTCTGGCAGTTCAACACCGGCGCCGTCGCCCAGATCGTCGCCGAAGGCCGCGCCCTGCCGGACTCGGTGGTGGACGAGCGCCGTGCCGCCACCGGCCCGTACGACCTCGCCACGCTCATCTACACCTCGGGCACCACCGGCCGCCCCAAGGGCTGCGCCCTCACCCACGCCAACTTCTTCGCGGAGGTCGACAACGCCGTCGAACTCCTCCACCCCGTCTTCAAATCGGCCAGCGAGGAGCCCGCCTCCACTCTCCTCTTCCTGCCCCTGTCGCACGTTTTCGGCCGGATGGTCGCCGTCGGCTGCCTGCGCGCCCGGGTCCGCCTCGGCCACGCCCCCAGCATCCAGACCGACGACCTGCTGACCGACCTGGCAGGCTTCCGGCCGACCTTCCTCCTCGGCATCCCGTACGTCCTGGAGAAGGTCTACAACACGGGCCGGGCCACCGCGGAGAAGATGGGCCGCGCCGCCTCCTTCGACCGTGCGGCCCGTATCGCCCGCTCGTACGGCGAAGCGGTGGAAGCCAAGGAGCACGGAACGGGCTCCGGCCCCGGCGTCGCCCTCAAAGCCGCCCGCAAGTTCTACGACCCGCTCGTCTACCGCCGTATCCGCGCGGCCCTCGGCGGCAAGGTCCGCTACATCCTCAGCGGCGGCTCGCCCCTCGGCCACCGCCTCGCCGCCTTCTACACCGGCGCCGGCATCGAGATCTTCGAGGGCTACGGCCTGACGGAGACGACCGCCGCGACGACCGTCACCCCGCCCCTGCGTCCCCGCATCGGCACGGTCGGCTGGCCGCTGCCCGGCACCGCCGTCCGCATCGCCGACGACGGCGAGATCCTGGTCCACGGCGGCCATGTCTTCTCCGGCTACTGGGACGCGGCCCTCGGCGCGGCCCGCCCCGTCACCGACCACGGCTGGCTGGCCACCGGCGACCTCGGTGCCCTCGACGCCGACGGCTACCTCACCATCACCGGCCGTAAGAAGGAGATCCTGGTGACCACGGGCGGCAAGAACGTCGCTCCGGCCCCCCTGGAGGACCGCCTCCGCTCGCACCCCCTCGTCGGCCAGTGCCTGGTCATCGGCGACAACCGCCCCTACATCACCGCCCTGATCACGCTGGAACCGGACGGCCTCGCCCACTGGTGCCAGATGAACAAGAAGCAGAATCTGCCGCCGGCACGCCTGGTCCACGACGAGACCCTGCTCGCCGACCTCCAGCGCGCCGTCGACGACGCCAACGAACTGGTCTCCCGCGCCGAATCCATCCGCAGGTTCGCCGTCCTCCCGGTGGATTTCACCGAGGAAACCGGGCATCTCACCCCGTCCCTGAAGCTCCGCCGCGCCGCCGTCACCCGCGACTTCGCCAAAGACATAGCGGGCCTTTACGAAAGCAGGTGACCCCTGCTCTGGAGCCCGAGCCCTCGGCGCGTCAAACTGGAACCCCGTGTCACCTCTGTGGGGGAGGTGGCACGGGGTCTGACGTGCGTTGTCGTGGCGTTTTACGCCCGGCTGACCTCGCAGGGCCGCCCGACCTCGCACCACACGGTCTTGCAGGCGCCCTCCCGCCGCACCCCCCACCGCAGCGAGACGGCCTCCATCAGGGCCAGGCCCCGCCCGCGCTCGTCGTCGCCGCCCGCCCGCAGCAGCACGGGCAGCGCCCGCGCGTCGGGGTCGGTGACCTCCACCCGGATGCTGTCGGCGGCCCCGCCGATGACGCGGATGACGACCGGGGTGCCCTCCCCGACGTGCCGGATCACATTTCCCACTATTTCGCTGACACAGAGCTGTACCTCGGCGCACGGCCCGCCCAGGTGCTCGCGCACGGTGCGCCGGAGCACAGGCACTTCCTTGGGCAGGGCAAGCAGCTCCAGCGTGAGCGGCCTGGAAGAGGGCTCGGAAGACGTGCTCATCGCGCGGCCGCCGCCTTACGAAGCGCCTCGGCCAGCTTGCGGGCGGTGGCCGTGTTGCAGTTACCGAGCGCGACAAGCGGCACCGCGTAACTGCCGGCGAACCCCGGCAGGTCGATCCCGAGGGACGGCAGCGTGATCCCGTTGTCCCTGAGCGCGCTACGCAGCAGCTCGGTGCAGTCCTGCACGTCGTCGTGGTGGTGGAGGTGGCTGGGCATGGGGCGTACGCCTTCCTGTGCGCATGGTGACGAAGTGCTCACAGCGTGACGTCACGGGGCGTAGCGTGGAAGGGAATCGGGTTGCGCAGAGCAACGTGCGGATAGTGGTGGTGAGTTGTGCCCCCTCGTAAGGATCCCGACGCTTCGGCGAGCGTTCCGGCCTTCTACGGAGCCGAGCTGCGCTATCAGAGAGAGGCGGCGGGCCTCACGCTCGAACAACTGGCGGAGGGCAGCTACCGCGGTATCTCGTTCCTCAGCCAGATCGAGCACGGCGAACGGCGGATGCCGGAGGACCTGGCCCGGCACGTCGACGACAGGCTCGGCACGGACGGCTTTTTCACCCGCCGCTGTGAAGATGCGCGGAAGGCGCGCAACGTGGGGCATCCGCTGTACTTCGCGGAGATCCCGGATATGGAGAAGGCCGCGACATCGATTGAGGACTGGGCGCCTGCTGTCATCCCGGGACTGCTCCAGACCGAGGCGTACATGCAAAAGCTCAACCAAAGAGTCACGCCCTGCGAGGAGCCTGCGGCTGTTGAGAAGCTGGTTCGTGCACGGGTGGGACGCGCAAAGCTCTGGCAGAACGAGAACCCTCCGACGTACTGGGCGATCGTGCGGGAGGCGCTGATCCGCCGGCCGTTGCTTCCGCCGGAGCACATGGCTGACCAGTTGGAACACATCCTCGACGTGATCCGGTCCACGAGGAGCGTTTTGCAGATCGTCCCGGAAACGACAGTGGCCCACCCGTTGATGATGGGGCTGGTGAAGATCATGACCTTTGCGGATGCACCACCGCTCGTCTGGACCGAAGCCGATCACAGTGGCCAAGTCGTGGACTATCCGCCGACCGTGACGAAGTATCGAAGGTCGTACGATCTGCTCAGGGCCGTCGCACTGCCGCCCGAGGCGTCCCTGGCCATCATCGAGGAAGCGGCAAGGGGTTACAGAGATGAAGCGCAGCACCCGGATTGATCTCAACTCTGCCCGATGGCGTAAGAGCAGCTACAGCAACGCTGAAGGGGCCGACTGCGTCGAGATCGCCGACGGCGTCCCCGGCGTCGTCCCGGTCCGGGACTCCAAGGCTCCCACGGGTCCTGCCCTCCTGATCCCCGCCGACGCCTGGTGCGGATTCATCACGGCCATGAAGGCCGGCTCGCTCGTCAACTGAACGCCCGCCCAACGACGTCGCCGGCCCTGCCCCATCCATCCCGCTCCGAGACGGCTCACTGCGGGGGCAGGGCCACAGCCGTCTGCATCTCACACGAGTTGCACCAGAACGCCCACCCATTGGCGTCCACGGACCGCGACCCGCACGCCAGGCAGGGGTCGCCCACAAAGCTGGCCGCCACCCACGCGCCGGCCGTCGCCGCGCGACGCCCCGCGGTCGCGCACTCATCCGCATAGCAGGGGATGCACAACCCGCCCTGCTGACCGGGCAGTTTCATCGACCGTATCCCGCAGGTCGCGCACGGAAGCCGGTCGACGTACTGCGCGTCCAGGCCGACCGGCTTGCCGTTCCTCTCGAAGGCCGCCACGCCTGCCTCCGCCTCCTCTACGCCAGGACGGTTCCGGTGCCACCGCACCCGGAACACTGCGTGGTGACCGCATCGCCCGTCGGCGTCTCCCACTCCACGGTGCCTTGGCCGCCACAGTCGGGGCAGGGCTTCTGTGGGGGCATGTCCTCGCTCATCTTGCCCAAGATAGGCCGCTCCATGTTGTCATGTGAGCACTTTCCGTGATCACTTCGTCCATGGGCACCGCCCCGGCAGCGGTCGGTTTGGCGTCGATGCTCGATCGCAGGTCGGCACTGTCATGGGCCCTCGTCGACGGTCCCGGCCGGGGAGAGGCCGTGCCAGGCGGGGGTGCCCAGGACGGCACCCGCTGCGCCTCCCGTCCCGCTGCTTCGGCGCGGGTGTTCTCGCAGGCTTAATCAGGCTTATTGGTCTTGAAGCAAGCGGATTCGACCGTTACCGCAATCAGGGACGTGTGCTTACTGCCTGCTGGCTCCTCCAGCAACCGTACCTTGACAGAGAACTCTCCTCCCTTGGAGTTCGCGATGATCTCCGGAGTCTTTGCCGGACTCTTATCCGGTCCGTCCTTCGCGATTTTCCAGCCATTCGCGGGGAGATTTCTCCTCAGTCGATCCATGGCTTGCTTCATGTCGTCGACCGGAACGCCGTACAGGCTCCAGGGGTGGTGAGCCCGGTACACACCTCCTGAGTACCCCGAGCGCGGCATGGTGAACGGCCCCGGTTCTGTTACCTTTCCCTTCAAATCGATGAGGCCAAGAACATCTCTGGAAGTCTTCTTGGTGCTCTCCTGGACTTCCCTGCCATCTCGCGTCTTCAGATTGTCTGCTTGCGAGCATCCTGCCATCAGTGCGCATATAATGAGCGTTTGGACTGTTCGTTGAACCTGCTTATTCATGCTCCCCCGTATTACCCTTCGCTGAGGTCATCCACGCGATTCTGTAAGGCGATCGATTCTCCGCCCTGGCAGCGAGTTTCACCGAATGGTGTGCGGGGCCTGCGGGCCCTTAAGGCTTTTCCGCGAAGCACCTGGAGTACAGAGTAATGTCCAGTAGTGGGGTGTGACTGTCGAGCCCCTTCAGCCAGGTTACTTCAAGCTGTGTGTGCGTCTTCAGGTGGACGGCCATCATTTCCAGATTTTGACTCCGGCTGGAGTCCTTTCCGTACTTCACCACTTTCCATCCCTCTTCCGGAAGTGCTCTGTGCAGGTTGGCCATCCCCTTCTCCAGGGCGTCGTTCCCTACGCCGTAGAAGGACCACGGATGACGGACTCTCTGATAGGTTCGCGAGGTGCCGTGGGGCACGTCGCATGGTGTGGCAGTGGGGCCAGGTTCGGTCGATTTTCCCTTGATGTTCAGCATCTCAAGGACTCGACTTGAAAGCGTCCCGACTTCGTGCACAACCTTTTCGCTGTCGCGTTTCTCGGGCTCGTGCTTAAGGCCGCTGGCATCGCTTTTCATCGTAGAACACCCAACTGTCAGCATCAGAGAGCCAAGGGAAGCGGAGATAGCTTTGAATTTCTTGCTCTTCAAGCCAGTCATTAATGCGCCTTACTTTCCAGGGCGACGCCGCCGTGGCGGCTCGTTGTCGCTCTGGCTTTTGTCACCCTGCAGGCGAACCAGTCACTCAAGTCATCACTGCCCATAGTCCACATATGCTTGGGGACGAATATCCAAGTACGTGGCGTGGGTCGCCTGCAACCATGACGTCGTCTGCAGGTATTGGTATCGTATTCCAGCTTGCGGTCTTGGCTGTATCGCCAATCAGCGTGCTGTCGTAGCTGTGCCCATCACGGTGGTGTTGGCCGTGATTGCTGGCCGCGCGCCGATAGTCAATGTTTTGCCTTCGAGGAAGGCGGTGGACCAGGCCACATGGCAGGGCGGCGGAGCCGTGCCACGGAGTCGACGTCCGTGGCTGAGGCTCACCATCGGTTGGGGTGATCGGTAGCCCACCGGCACTGCCCTTCGGTGAAGGAGTGCTTGTCTCGCCGTCTTGGCCTTACCTCAACGGCGGTTTCGGTCTGCTACTCAGGAGTTTTGGTCGTGAAGCACGCGGATTCGACCGTAACCTCAATCAGAGAAGGGTTTGTACTTCCTGCCGGTTCATCCAGCAACCGAATGGTGACGGAGAATTTATTCCCTTCAGAGTTCGCGATGATCTCCCGACTCTTTGACGGACTGGCGTCCGGGCCGTCCTTGGTGACCTTCCAGCCATTCTTGGGAAGGTCCCTCTTCAGTCGGTCCATGGCCTCCTTCATTTGAGGTACGGGGACGCCGTACACGCTCCACGGGTGACTGATCCTGTACGCCTTTTTGGAATATCCAGAACATGGTGCGGGTAGCGGGCCAGGCTTGGTTACTTTGCCGTTAAGATCGATGATCTTCAGGATCTTGCTGGACGTCTTGCTGGTTTCCTCCTCTACCTTTTCGAGGTTTTGGGGCGGTGGGTTTTTCTCCATCAGAGAGCATCCTGTCGTGAGCATGAATGGCACTATTACGCACGCTGCCAGCGACAGTCTCCTAATCAAGGGTTGCAACATCATGCCTTCCGGTGATGATGGCTGCCTGATTCTTCAAACTAGCCGACTCTTCGTCCCAGAAAGCGCCATGGTTCCCGGCGTCGCTTTTCAATATATTTCCGCCGAACGCTTGATCCGTGGGAATGACGCCATTGCCTCCGAGGCCCGCAAACTTGCCGCCGTAGCGGACCACGAGGTCGTCGGTTCCCCCGCCCATTGCCCACATGTGCCTTGGGTCGATGCCCAAGTCTGCGGCGCGGTCCACCTGCATGCCGGGGCTACCCGCGACCAAGATGTCATCCGCTGGGACCCCGGACTCTTTCCAGTTGGCGATCTTGGCTGTATCGCCGATCAGCGTGCTGCCGTAACTGTGGCCTATCACGGTAGTGTGGCCGGAATCCCCGGTCATTTGCTCGTGAGCGGTTCTATTGCCTTCGAGGAACTGCTGCAACTTTGGGCTGCCCTTTAGTGCGTACTCGTCACTGGTGGCCTCAGAGATGCCATCCGGGGCATCATAATCGAACCAGGTGATGGTGGAAATCTCTTTTCCGGGAAGGAGGCGGTTACTCTGCGTCCAGAGCCTTTCGCTCCGCCCGAGATCTGCATGATCAGCCCCGTCGCCAATGGTTTCGAGGCTCGTCTTGGTCCCGGGAACGTAGATGGCTGTATGGTCTGCCGTGTCGGGGTTCCCGTTGGCGATAATGACTCGGCCATTTCCTTCGCCGTCAGGATCGAACCCCAAGAGATAGCCCTCGGGTAGTCCGCGCCAGCCGGTCCGGTCGAATCGGTCCTGAATGGCGCGCATGCCGTTCAGTTTTCCCTTCAGGAGCTCATGTTCCTTGCCGTATTGACTGTTCCAGTCAAGCCATTCCGGGCTGTGCACTCGTGCACCTCGGGGGCCGGCCACAAATTTGGGTGACGGCTCCTTGGGAATCGCTTCCAGTCGCAGTTCGTACTGGCCACGGGTTTCCGCGAGGACCGTGCGGTTGGCCTCGTCGCGGGCATCGGCGGGCAGGCCGTTCATCGCCCCGATGCTCGCGGGGTGCAGGGAGATGTAGGCGTCCCGGTCCTCCGTGGACAGGTGTTTCCACCACTCCGCGTTGTCCACTGGGGAACCGTGCTGGGGCGGGGCCTTGATGCTGTCCAGATAGCGCTCGGCGCCGTCGCTTACACCACCCGTGTCCTTCTTGGCATCGACCCAGTCCGCGGCGGAAACCGTCAGATCGTCGTCAGCCTTGAGACTCCGCAGTTTGGGAGCCCACTTCTCGTCGGCCGTTGTGGCCTCTTCGAGGGCTGTGGTGATGCGGTCGGCGTAGGCCTGTGCCCGCGCGAAGTGGGGGTTGGGGTCGAAGTTGGCCGCCTGCCGGTTGAGCGCCTTGGCTGTCTCGTCCGTGACGCCGTTCGCCGTGCCACCCGGCGGGGTCTTGCCCCGGTACTCGTCACCCGCTGCCGGGTAGGTGACCGAGCCGTCGTTTCCCACAGTGAATTTCTCGCCCTCCGCATCCGCCACCGCCGCATCGAGCTTCTTCTTGGCGGTCTGCAGGTCGGCGGCAAGGGCGTTGAGCGCGGTGCTGATGACGCCGCACTCCACCTGGGTGTAGTGGAAGTCCTGTGCCAGCGAGCGGAGTTGCGTGAGAGCGGCCTCCGCTGCCTCGCCGGAGAGCGACTCCCGTAACTTGACGTTGATGCGCTGCTCAAGCGCGTCCTTGGCTGAACTCGCCATATGGCTGGCGGCGCGATATCCGTCCGCGGCGTCCTCGAACTCGGATGTCTTGAGGTTCTTGAGCGTCGAGTAGTCCATGGCTCGGGTCACTTCCCCTGCTGCCGGCCACCGACGGCGGGGGTGTCCGCGTACTGCTGGGAGAGCTTGCTGAACGAGCCCTTGACGGCTGCGTCGTTCCCGTACAGCTCGCCGCCCGCCTTCTCCATCCGAGCCTGGACGGCGCCGCACCGGCCGCTCAGGGCCTCCAGGTACCGCTTCCAGGAGCGGTAGACATCCTGCTGTGCCGCAGCGCTCTGCACGCCACTGCCGGCGGTGCCCAGACCATGCTGCTTCTGTTCCAGCTTCCCCAGGGCCTTTTTGATGTCTCCGCGTAACGACTGGACCTCGCGCCCCGCCGTGGTCCACACGGATCGCTTGGACTTCAAGTCGCCGGAGCCGCCATCCGAACCGCCTCCGCCGGCGCTCGCGAGCCGTAATCCGCGCCCTTCGCCGGCCTCCCGCTTGAGCGCGGCCCATTCTTCGTCCCAAGACACAGCGTCCCCCGTCATCCTCGCTGGTATACGGCTGGAAATCCTACGGCGATGGACCATGCGGGGCCTGAGTACGGCTACTTATGAGCCACGATGCCGAGCCGGATGGCCGTCACTCCCGCGACGCGCAGCGCTGCCATGCCTCTCCGTTTGCCCGCCGTGACGATGCGGATCGCGCGTCATCCGCTCTTGTGGCTCGGGTCCCTGGTGGAAAGACGCGGTCTCATGTCGACGACGTGGAAGGCCGAAAGGTGGTGATGTTGCCGACGCGCTGGCCCTAACCGGCGGCGGGGCATTTGAGTACAGGTACTCACGCACTGTCCTCACCTCCCCTGCTAACTTCGCAGCCGCGCGTGAGGCCGACGCACGCATGGACTGTCAGGGGGCGGAGTGACATTCGAAGCGGAGTGGGCGGAACTCAAACGGGAGAGTTCTGCCCGTATGAGCCTGGCCGGCGCAGGGGGAGAAGGCTGGAACTCGGACGGCGATACAGGGGATCTTCGTTCGTCCCGCCAGGCCTGGAGCGGAGGCGCGCAAGCCGTCGGGTCCGTCCGGGAGAACCTGAAGAGCGCTCTGCATGCGCTGGAGAGCAGGCACGATGTCTGGGAGAGCGGCGGCAGCGAAACCGAGGGCCTGCGGAGTGTTGCGTCGCATCTCAGCGCCTATCAGTCATGGCAGCGGCGGCTTGATCTGGTGAGCTGTGAGTGCGACGAGTTGAAGGACAAGCTGCAGAAAACCGGCGACGCCTTCTACAAGACCGATGCAGCGATCGGCGAAGCGTTCCATGAACAGAAGACCGTGCCGGTGAAGACGCCGGGCGCCGGCTCGCACGGCCGGGGGGAGTCCTGATGGTGAACATCTCGCAGCTGCGGAAGATCAAGCCTTCGGAGTTAGAGGAGGCTGCGGACGGGTGGCACAAGGTCAGCAGCGCCGCCGGCGATGCCAAGCATCGGGTGGACAACGAGATCGTCGGTCGGCTGCAGCGCGATCTGACAGGCAAGGCCCCTACCGCTGCGCTGGACCGGCTGCGGCGGCTGAGCCGCAACTTCCACTACACCCAGGTGGAGACCGGCCTGATCCGTACCGCATTGAACGGCCTGGCTTCGGAATTACGCGCGGCACAACGAAAGTTGAATGACGCAATAGCCGATGCCGAGACGGAAAAGTTCACGGTCAAGCCGGATGGCACGGTCCACTGGGTGTCTCAGCAAGTGAAGATGCCGTTCAGCCCCGAGCAGATCACCTCGGCGGACCGCCCGAAGGTGCTCCTCAACTCGGATCCGCAACGAGAAAAGGCCCAGGCCTGTGCGGATCGAATCGCCGCTGCCCTGGAGGAAGCCACCGAGGCCGACTCCCGCTACTCGCGGACACTCGACCGCCTCAAGGCCGATAACGACCTCAACGTCACCAGTGCGGACTGGGCCGATGCGCAGGGCGATATGAGCGCTCTTCGGAAAACTGCGGGGACGTATCTGCAGCGTGATGACATTCCAAAGGGGAAATCCCCAGTAGAGAATGCAAGGTGGTGGAAGGGACTCTCCGCGGACGAGAAGTCCGACTACGCTTCGCTGTTTCCAGCGAGCATCGGTGCGCTGGACGGAATACCATCAGAAGTTCGTGATGAAGCGAACCGCGCCATTTTTTCTGAGAAACGGGCGGAGTATAAGATCCGTCTCGGGGTAATCCCGCCGGAGCCCTGGCCCAAGTGGGTGTCCACTGACGGCCCTTACGCCAGCCAGGTGTGCAGCGATGAGTGGCAGGAGTGGAATAGAAAGTATCGCTTTGAAGAGCTCGATGCGGCCGACAAGGGAATGGATGCAATTCAGAAGCGCCTTGACGCCACAGGAGCGGATGACCTTCCCGAAGCCTACCTCCTGGGCTTCAGTCCGGCGGGCAACGGGCGCGCGATCATCGCCAACGGTAACCCCGACACGGCTGATCACACCGCGGTCTATGTGCCGGGTACGTCTTCGAATCTCAGTGGAGTCGACGGGGATATCCGGCGCATGACGAATCTGTGGAGGACAGCTGAACCAATGGCCGGCGGCCAGAGCGTTTCAACCGTTACCTGGCTCGGCTACGATGCGCCACAGAAGCTGGGCTACGCCACGCAGAGTCATTACGCGGATGATGGTGCGCCCGCATTCAACGGATTCATTGACGGCCTCAAGGCATCACATGAATCGGGGACCGGCGGGCACCTTACTGCGATTGGCCACTCCTATGGCACCACCCTGATCGGATCCGCGGCCCGTCAAGGGGAATTGAATGCCGATGACGTAGTTTTCGGTGGGAGTCCCGGTGTCCAAGTGGGAAAAGCGCTGGACCTGGACGTTCCTCAAGGGCATGTGTGGAATGAAGAAGCGGATGGTGACCCTGTTCCAGATATTGGTAAATGGGGTCATGGTGGAAGTCAATGGAGGGTTGGAGGTGGCGCTTTTATTATCCCTAGCGACGATCTCTTCGGGGCCAACCAGATGAGCACCGACACTACGGGGCACAGCGACTATTGGAAGTATGGGAGGCGTCCTACGGAGAGTCTTCAGAATCAGGCAGCCGTTATCCTTGGACAGTACGAAGAGGTGAAGCGTGCCCGTTAGCGCCATCTCGCTTCGACTGAAGCGTGCCAAGAGCCTCTTCGTCGTACTGCCCGTGGGGGCCTGGGTTATATTGACAGGATGTTCAAGCGTGAAAGACTCCGGAGCTGACCCTGGATCTGCGCCAGATATTCGCAATATCTCTGAAGTGAGGCGGGAGGCTCGGGAGATCTCAAGTGTCGTTCTCGATGTGATCGATCTGAAAGGTGAGGTGAGCAAACCTGGTCCGGGAGTTTCACCCTGCGGAGACAAGGGTTCAGACAAGTTCTATACGGTCCATCATCCCTGGTCTGTTACTGGCGTTTCGGTCGAGGACATGAAGAAGGCTATGGAACGCCTCAGAAAGAACCTCCCGGGGAAGGGGTGGAAGATTGTCAGTTACGGTCCTGACGCAAGTCCGAGCAAGAGTCTTGAGCTCGTGGCTGACTCCACGAAAAAGAAGTTCTCCATCAGCATCCGACTCCTCGACCGAACCAAGCGAGCCAACCCCGCTTCGCTCAAGGCGCTGATTTCTGCAGACCTTACTTCGGCATGCTTCCAGGTGCCGAAGGGTAAGGCTGTGGACGAGTACTGATTGCCCGGCTGTGATCCGCAGCTCACTCGTCGCAAACGGGCCAACCACCGAGGCGGACGTGCAGCGGTGGCACCTCATCGGTGCCCGAGCGCTGCATTGGAGCCGCGCGCGGCTAAATCCGTCTGAGGCCGCGCTTCCGGGTTTTGTTCTCGAATTGCAGTTGGGGTGGGTATACATCCGCTGCACACCCACCCCAAGCCACATCGGTAGTCTGTTGCTACTGGAAGAACCCAGCAGCCCGACGATCGGTGGCCCGGTAGTCGGCGCTGCCGGAGCGGATCTTGGTTGCGACCTCGTGCAGGGTGCTCTGGATGTGGCTCGCGCGGCTGTTCCACTGCCGTTCCGCGGCCTGGAAGGCCTGGTGGGCCTCGCCTTCCCAGGAGTTGGAGACGCGCTTGACCGCGCCCCAGATCCTGTCGAGTTCGGCTTGCAGTTCCTTGGCGGAACGCTCGATGTCGGCGGCGGTCTGCTCTACCGCGCCGTAGGTCACCCTGAGGTTCTCGTCGCCGGCCATTTCTCCCCCACTGCTGGTGGCTGATCGGTGGATGTCGCTTTACCTGGAGGCCTGCTCCTCAGGCGTAAGCACAGGTGCAGGCGCGGGTGTTCAGTAGTTGCTGATGCCGCTGGTGGAGCCGGTGTTGAGCTGGCCGCCGGGGGCGCCGCCGTTGACGTCGATGCCGCGGAAGCTGGAAAGCACCTCGGAGTCGTTGGACTGGCTGGTGGTGCCGGTCTGGGCGATCGCGTCGTTGATGCCGTCGAGCATGCGGCGCAGGGCGGCGTGGTCCTCGTTGAGGGCGTTCTGGGCCTGCTTGAAGGCGCTGGCGCCCTGGCCGGTCCACGCCGACTCGACGGCGGAGATGGCGTTGACCAGCGTCCGCAGCTGGGACGACATCGCCTGACTGCCGCTCTGGATCTCGTTCTTGAGCTTTTCGATCTCCGCATAGGTAAGTGCGGTATTCCCTGCCATGATCCACCTTCCCCCATGAGTGGGTTACAGAAGAGCTGAGTGAGAGGTCTTGGTTTTCAGCTCGGGTTGTTGGCCGTATCTCGAGAGGTACGGGTTTCTGCGCCGGCTGCTCGTGGCGTGGGCAGTCGGAAGTCTGGTTGCTCTGTAGCTCTGGTTGTTCTGTGGTGTTCGGCGGCCGTTACGTTCGTCATGAGGTCCGTCATTGCGCCCGCCGGCGTCGGACGATGATCAGTCCGCCGGCTGCCAGGGCCGCGACTGCTGCGGTCAGTCCGGCGGTGACGGGCCAGGGCAGTGAGCTGTCCGGCGTGCCGGCTGGCTTCTGGGCGGCGTCGGCTGCTGAGTTGTCTGACCTTGACTGCGGGGTCTTGGGCGGTGTGGTGGTTCCGCGGGCGGCGAGCAGCGGGTTGATGTCGGCGGGGCCGGGATCGCCTTCCTTGTCCAGCAGCACCTTCCGGGGGCGGACGATGCCGTAGCCGAGGTATTCGCTCGGGACCTTGCCGTCCTCCGGCTTGCCGGCGGTCTCCATCATGACCCGCAGGACCTGGTTGTTCGTCCAGGTGGGGTGGGCGGACCAGATCAGGGCGGCGGAGGCCGAGGCGATGGCGGTGGCGTCGCTGGTGCCCCACGTTGTGCAGTCCAGCAGCCTTTTCGTGCAGCGCGTGGGAACGTCGACTCCGGGGGCAGCCAGTGCCACCTGTGGGCCGTACACCGAGAACTTGGCAGCTTTCAATGACCTGGTCACGGCTCCGACGCCCACTACGCCGGGGAGGCTTGAGGGATAGTCGCCGATGTTATCTTCGGCGCCGTGGTTTCCGGTCGCTGCGAAGATCAGGGCCCCTTTTTCGCCGGCGTGGTCAATCGCCGGCTGTAGGTCGGCCCTGGCCGCTTCGCTGGCCGGCCCGCCCAGTGAGATGTTGATGACCTTCGCGCCGTGATCCGCCGCATAGCGAATGGACTTCGCCATGCCCGCACTGCCGTTGGCCCCGACGCTTCGCAGCGGAAGAATCTTCGATTCCGGGGCCAAGCCCCAGGTGCCGTCCCCGCTCCGTCTGCCGGCGATGACCATTGCCATACTCGTGCCATGGCCTTGGCTGTCATGGTTGGCGCCAAGCTGGGGTGCTGAGAAGTCCTTCCCCGGCATCAGCTGCCCGCGCAGTTCGGGTACGGAGCTGTCCACGCCGCTGTCGATCACTGCAACGGTGACGCCTTCTCCCGTGCTCGTCTGCCACATGCGCTCGGCTTGCATCGCATCCAGATACCACTGGCGCGCTCTCTTGTCCGCCGCAGAGGCATTCGGTGCGAATAACCCGAGGAACAGTGAGCTGAGGCAGAGGGCAAGTGCTAAGGACAGTCGGGTTTTCCGTCGCACGCGAATTCCCGCACGAGTCACGGTGCGGTACCTCCTACTCTGTTGCTCGACCACTGTCAGGGCTATTCGATCACTGGGGGCACAACTGAAGGGTGTTGTGCAGTCCAGGATCCGCCGTCTTCCTGGAGGTAGTCCGGCCTTTGGCTCGCAGCACTCTTCCTGCGCCGCGAAGACGGGGATCCTGACGCGGGCAGCAGGCCGCTGGACTGGGCGGTGCCCCGCGCCAGGCCAGCTCCGCCTGCCGTGAAGTCGCTCGCCCTGCCGGTCGATGTCGATGGTGCTCGTCCGCTTGCCCGGCCCGGCTCGGACGTCGAACTGCGTCCTGCGGTCGGTTCTTGGGCAACACCCCCGGAGCTGTTCCTGCCGTTGGTGGAGCCGTAACCCCCGGAGCGGTGTTCCTCACCTGCCACCACTCCACCTGGCCCGGTGCCCACGATGCCACCGGGCTCGTAGGCCATGCGGCGGCCCGGAACATTCGGTACGCGTTGCCCCGTGCTGCCACCCGTATTTCCTGAATGACTGCCCCCTGCGAGCCCACGGGGCAGAGAACCGCGTTCCTCGCCCATCACCGGTCCGCGAGGCCTGTCCACGGGCTCTCCGTACGGAGGGACAAGGCGCCGGCCAGAGTGGACCGCGCCTTCCTGAGCCATCGCCTTACCCGTCCGTCCAGGGCCGACCGGCCGGGGAGCGGTCCCACCGTGTTCTTCACCCACGACGGTCCCTGTCGGTAGGTGCGGTCGTCCGACGGTGGTGCGGCCACGCCGTGCGGTTCCACCGTTGATGCCCTCTTCCGTCGCACGGCCGGAAGGACCGGGCGTTGCGGCTCGGCGGTCGGCCGTTGGCTCCGACCCGCGTGCGGCTCTTCCGGGCCTGTCCGGGACAGCCACTGTGCCGGGGCGCGATGGGGGACCGGACAGGACAGGGCCAGGAAGGGGGCTAACTGTGCCAGTGGGGGGCTGAGCCGGAGTGCTGCCCTCGCGATGCGGCGCTGCTTGGTGCGAGGTGATGGGCGTGGCGGAATCGACGGACGTACCCACATGTCGCTCATGCTGTGCAGCATCGGCAGTCGGCTGCGATGCCCCCGCGTGGTGGCCCCCGCTGCCATTGCCGGCTGTGGGGGTGGCGCTGCCGAAGCCCGCTACTGCTTCCGGCCTTCCGTCTGTCACCGGGTCCAAGGTCTGGCCCGCGTCCTTCGGCTCCGGCACAAACCCAGAAGCCGGCCGGAAGTTGGGCGCCTCCTGCTGCGCGATTTTCTCCTGGGCCGTCCGGTAGTAGGACGCCAGCCGGCTCATCTCGCCGATGGCAGCTTCCCTGTCCGGGTCTTTGGTGAGGGCGGTGACCCCGTTCGCCTTTCCGGGGTCCGTCTCCACGAAATTCCGCAGTTCGGGAGGCTTGGGCATCAGTTTGGCCTGGCCCAGTGCGGTTGCGGCATCGACCATTGCCTCGCCGGTGTTTTTGGCGTAGTGGCCCAGTTTGCGGCTTTCCCTGGCGGTTTCCCTGGTCCAGTCGTCGAAAGCCTGGGCGCCCTCGCCTTTCCAGTGGGCCTGGGTCTGCCGGGCGTATGCCTCGAGGTCGTGGGTGATTCTGGCGATCTCTTTGCCTGCGTCGACCAGGTCGGATCCCATCACGATGATGTGCAGGTGATCGGCGTCGGCCACCATGTCGTAGAGCGTCTGATGGGACGCTTTCTCGAAGTTGGTGCAGCCCTGAATGCCTAAGTCGACGGTGTTGCCTGCCATGTCCGTTCCCCCCTTGCCTCAGATGCCGTCGGAGCCCGCGGACCGGCCGTCGCCCAGTTCCGGACCGGTGGTGCCGGCGGGCTGGTGCGGGGGCTGTGGTGCCTTGTAGAGGCCTTGGGTACGACGTTGGATCGCGGCCAGGCGGTTCCGGACGTCGGCATCCACCGCTTCGTAGTCCCGGCCGATGAACTCGGTTCCGAGGCTCAGCGCCTCGATCTGGTCGCCGAACACTTTGGAGAAAGTTTCGAGTTGGGACAATACTTTTTCGTAGGTGTCCGCGATGCCCTGCGCCTCGACGAATCCCTGGCCGAAGGAAGACGGAGGGATCTTGCGATGGCCGATCGCGCGGTGATCCGCATTTGATCCCTTGAGCTGGTCCAGCAGGTCGTCCACGCGCTGTTTCAGCTTCTTCAGCTCCTCGGGATCGACCTCGAACGACCCGCCTCCGGCGCCGGTGCCCGCGCCGTTCACCTGCACGCCTGTGTTCGCGTCGGACCCCATAGTGACTCCCCCGTAAGTCAGACCCGTAAGTCAGAAACTTCAGGAGTCACTGTAGTCACCACCTCTGACAACGAACGGTGGTGTTTGGCCGGTACCGTTCAGAATTCGCCAATGGCGCGTGCCTTCACCGCGAGCCCGGGGCGAAGGCAGCGGCAGCCGGTTTTCCCGGTCATGTGGTCTTATTCCGGTGAAACCTGAGTACGGCTACTCATTGACTTGTCCCGCGGCGGGCGCAGAGGGCGCCGCGGAAGCCGCCGCGTGGCGGCGAATGTCCCGTCGGACGACCGCCACTCCCACGATGACCGCGACCGCAACGCCCCCTGCCCCCACTCCGTATGTCGCATATCGCTCCCTCCGGTCCTGCGGAGTCTCACCGTCCACCGGGGTGACCGGGTCCGGGGGAGCGGCCCGGGGCGGGCCGTCGTCCGCGCTCGCGTGGTCGAGGGGGTGGTCGTCCTCGGTCAGGGCGCGTACGGGATCGACGACGCCCCAGCCCACGAAGCTGTCGCGGCCGTTGACGGAGCGCTCGGCGGTCTGCTCGATCTGGGCGACGATCTGGTACTCCTTCCAGTCGCGGTGCTTGGCCCGCAGGAGGGCCGCGATACCGGCGGCATAAGGAGCCGAGAAGCTGGTGCCGTTGTCGACGCACTGGCCGCCCTTGGGGACGGTGGAGACCATGTCCACCCCGGGAGCGGCGACGCCGATGAAGTCGCCGCTCTGGGAGAAGGCGGCGCGCTCGTTGTTGCGGTCGGAGGAGGCGACGGCCAGGACGCCCGGGTACGACGCCGGGTAGGTCTTCTTGAGGCGGCCGTCGAAGCCGTCGTTGCCGGCGGAGGCCACCACGACGATGTTCTTGCGCCGTGCCTCGCGGACCGCCTGGGCGAGGCGGGAGTCCGCAGGGACGGGCTGTGTCGTGTCCTGGGAGATATTGATGATGTCGGCCTTCGCGGCCACGGCCGCTTGGATGGCCGCGGTCAGCGTGCCGACGTTTCCGGTGCCCTTCTCGTCGTTCTGGCGGAGGGGGATGACGGTCGCCTCGGGGGCCAGGCCGACGAAGCCGGTGCCGGGGCGCGGGCGGGCCGCGATGATGCCCGCGACCTTGGTGCCGTGGCCGACCGGATCGTAGGTGCCGTCCTTGGGCGCCTTGGGATCCGCGTCGTCGCCCTTGCCGAGGAAGTCCCGGCCGGACGTGGCCTCGACGGCTTCGGTGAGCTGCGGGTTGGTGCGGTCGACGCCCGTGTCGATCACCGCGACCCGGACCGGACGGCCGTCTTCGTCACGGCCCTTGGTGCTCTGCCACAGGCGGTCGAAGACGATCCGCTGCAGGGCCCACGGCCGCTCCTTGATCTGCTGCTTCATGGGGAAGGTGCAGGCGCCGTTGCCTTCCGGGACCGGAGTGGTGCCCTCCGGTCCTGCCGCCGTCGCAGGGGCGGCGGCCAGCGCCACGAGCAGCGCGCCCGTGCCCCAGGCCGCGGTTGTCTTCCTCCGCACCGTGGTGACTCCGTTTCCCTACGAGCCCTGGGGCTGCCGTGCGGCGTTGGCGTCCAGCCGAGGGCCCATCGGCAGGAACTGCGACCAGTTCGCCGGGACACGCACGGGCTTGAGTCCCTTGTAACCGAGCAGCATCTGCGCCCGGTACGTCTCCTGCTGCGGCGCGCCCCGGCTCTGCCCGGTGTCCTTGGCGTCCGCACCGATGCCGGAGGGCTTGGTGCTGCTGTCGTTGTTCGTCTGTACGCCGTACCGCAGGCCGGTGTCCGTCACCAGGAAGCGCCCTCCCGATGTCCCGTCTCCGGCCTGGATCTGCTGGTAGAACAGCCCGGTTCCGGGCGTCACGTAGGCGCTGGTCCCGCCGTTGACGACCGGCTGGGGATAGTCCGTCCCGGCCCAGGTGCTGAGCTGGGTGCCGCCGGACGGGGACACGGTGCGCAGCACGCTGCAGACCGTGTCCCGTCGGCCCGGTGCCGCAGCGGTGTTGGCCTGCGCGGCGGCCGGCTGCGGCCACTTCTTCTCCGCGAAGAGGTTCCCGCCCTTCGGGGTGAAGGACTGCGCGTTCACCTCCGTCGGCTCGTTGTGCTGCTGGAGCCGGCCGGTCTGCGGGGAGAAGAGCAGCAGCCGTGCGACGAAGTCCGACACCGGCCGGACCTCGCCGGGCAGCACGACGTACTGCTGTGCTCCGGAGCCCGTCGTGGCGCGGAGCACCATGCCGACCCGGTCGTCTCGGGGGTCCAGGCCCTTGATGCCGGCCCGCCGCCCGACGGACCGCGGAAGGGAGGGGAAGCCGATCGGCGTGCCGTCGTGGAACGTGGCCAGCCAGTCCTTGGTGACCTGCTGCGGCGGCCGGCTCCCCACCAGTGCACGCAGCAGCAGTTCGGATTCCTTGCCGGAACTGCCGCCGTCGATGCGGTACTTGGTGCCCTGGGGGCCGATCAGATAGCGGGCGCCGGACGCGCCGGTTTCCTGGAGGTAGAGCACCTGGCCGCCGCGCAGCCGGCCCGGTCCCTCCACCTTGTGCTCGTCGCGGGCGGCGAAGAGGAACGTGGCCTTCTGTACGGCTTTGCCGTTGCTGCCAGGCTGCTCGCACACCGCCCAGCGCTTGCTCTTCTGCGCTTCCGGGGCCTCGGGGATGCGGTCGGGGGCGTACGGGATGCCCAGGGTCGGTCCGTGCGGGATCTTCCCGCTGTCGAGTTCGTGCTCATCGACCTTGAGGACGTCGAACTGTTCGGTCTTCAGCAGCAGCCGGGCGGAGGCCATGTTGAGGACGGGGTGGAGCTGCGGCTTGCCGTCCGTGGTGAGCACGACGTAGAGGGTGGCCGACTGGCTGCCCAGGAGGACGTGTGCGCCCGGCGTGTTCCAGCCCTTGGGGGCCTGCGGCCGGAACATGCCCCAGGCGCCGAAGCCCGCGAGCACGAGCGCGGCGATGACCAGGCCGGGAAGCACGGCACGCAGCGGATGCGGGGCACCCTCGTCGGTACGGTCCGGGGAGGGCTGCAGGAAGGCCGCCACGAGTCGTTTCTTGGCGAAGGTGTAGCCGTTGAGCTCGTCCCGCCGTGATGCCATGGTGCTGAGTTCCCCCTGAGACCGTTACCCGAGTGCCGGCCGTGTGTGCGTGCGGCCACGACCGTCCTTGCCGACGCGCCGCGTCACCCGCTGGTCATGCTGCGTGCCCGGCCGTACAGGTCCAGGACCGCCAGACACAGCGGCATCAGGGACAGCAGGAGCAGTCCGTCGGTGAGATCGAGAGCGCGCCCCCAGAAGGGCGTGAGCCCCCGCTTCGGCACGGTCAGCGCCACCAGGGTCACCAGCGCCACCCCGCCCGCCAGAGCGAGTGCCAGCCAGAGGGTGCGGAGGTCGAGCTGGGCACGGTCGCCCGCGGCGAAGTCGGTGAGCGCGCCGGCCGGCGGAGCGAGGGCCATCCCCAGGACGAGCAGGGCCAGCGCCCCGAACCCCGCGATGATCACGCAGGCCACCTGCGCGGTGTAGCGGAAGAGCCGGGCGCGCAGCAGCGTGGCGAGGCCGGCGGCGAGGGTCAGCAGACGTCCCCATGCCGATTCCGACGGACCGAGCACGGCAGCGGCCGCGATGACCACCGCACAGCAGCCGCCCAGCAGCCCCAGCAGCAGCTCATGGCCGCGGCGCGCCTGTGCGGCGATGCCGTCCATGTCCACGAGGTCTTCGGCGGACATCGCCCCGCCCGGGCCCGCTTCCGCCTCCCGCTCGGCCAGGCTGCGCGGTGTGGCGTAGCCGATGGGGAGCCTGGCCAGACGCGTGGCGAGGGCGGGAAGAAAGGCCATCAGGCCGATGGTCACCGGGAGGCAGACGGCCGCGGCCCGGGCGGCCGGGGCCTCGGTGACGAGGGCGAGGAAGGACGAGAGGGTGCCGGCGGCCGTCACGAACGTGGCCCCGATGAACGGGGCATCGCCCTGCGGCGAGAGTGCGACCAGCGCGACGGACACGACGAGTGCGGCGATGCAGCCCAGCAGGAACTGCAGCTGCCCGGCCCCCTGGCCGGCGTCGGGGCCGACGATCCCCGAGCCCGCGCACCACACGACCGGTAACGCTCCGAGTCCCAGTGCCACCGCCGACGGCTGGTCCCCGTAGACACGGGCGCGGACACCGGCGAACGCGGCCACCAGCAGGCCGGCGACGGCGGCGATCACGCCGGGCAGGCTGTGCATGTCATGACGTAAGGGGTCGGCGCACCACAGCACGAACCCCACGAGGGTGAGCAGCACGCCCACCCCCACCAGGCCGGCGCCGCGCAGCATGCCGTCGCTCCACAGGCGCCGGTCCCGGGCGACGGCACAGGCCACGGCGTCGGACACCTCGTCGTAGACGGCCGGCGGCAGGGACTGTGCGAAGGGCCTCAGGTGCAGCATCTCGCCGTCGACGACCCGCTGGTCGGCGAGCGAGCGGGAGCTGTCCAGCGCGCTGCCGTCGCTCCGGAAGAGGTAGTAGCCGGTGGGCGCGTCCGGGGGCTGGGTCTGACGGGTCAGCCGCAGTACTTCCGGATAGACGTCGGAGACGGCGATGTTCTCGGGCAGTGCCACATCGATACGGCTGTCGGGCGCGACCACGGTCACCCTGCGGAAACCGGTCCCCACGCTCGTTCGCACTTCTTCCCCCTGTCCGCCACCCGGTCCTGCGCCCGGCCGGCCGTGACACATGATCCTTCCCCGTTGGCCACATTAGTCGGCAGTAGGATCGTCCGATGCGGAAGGCGCCGTCGCCAGGGGGGTGAGCGGTACGGAGATTTCCCTTCCGTCGAGGGATGGGTGCGCGGTGAGCCAGATTGTCGTCAAGCGTCCGCCGCGGGCGCTGCCGCCCGTGGTCCCCACGGACGAGTTACGCCTCGAATCGCCGCCGGAACTCCCGCGTGGCCAGCAGGAGGGCGTGCTGATGCAGCTCCTGCCGATGATCGGCATGGGCTCGTCGGTGGTGTTCTTCTTCATGCCGGGCATGCCCGGCTTCATGCGCATCATGGGCGCGCTGATGCTCGCCTCGACGCTCGGCAT
The DNA here is from genome assembly GCF_036048035.1 of Streptomyces sp. NBC_00400. NCBI lineage: Bacteria > Bacillati > Actinomycetota > Actinomycetes > Kitasatosporales > Streptomycetaceae > Streptomyces > Streptomyces sp. NBC_00400. Next base: position 4,584,404 of record NZ_CP107940.1, read on the forward strand.
GGTGATCGCACAGGTCGTCCGCTACCGCCGGGGCACCCAGGGAGAGATGGCGCAAAGTCGCCGTGACTACCTGAAGTATCTGGCGCAGACCCGGCGCCACATCCGCCGTACGGCAGCGTCGCAGCGCAACGCCCAGCACTATCTCCATCCCGCTCCCGACCAGCTGTGGGCGGTGGTCGCCGAAGGCCGCCGGGTCTGGGAACGGCGGATCGGTGACGCCGACTTCGGCCAGGCCCGTATCGGCCTGGGCACCCAGCAGCTCGCCACCCCGCTCATCGCTCCCGACACCGCGCCCGTCGACGAGCTCGAACCGCTCACCGCGGGGGTCATGCAGCGCTTCCTCACCGCCCATGGTTCGCTGCGGCACATGCCGGTCGCGGTCTCGATGCGCGCCTTCTACCACCTCACGGTCTCCGGCGACCCGGAGTCCGCCCAGGGCGCCGCCCGGGCCCTGATCGGCCAACTCGTCACGCTGCACTCGCCACAGGACCTCATGGTCGCCGTGGTCGCGTCCCCCGGTGCCCTCGCCCGGTGGGACTGGACCAAGTGGCTGCCGCACGCCCAGCTTCCGCACTGTGTGGACGGGGCCGGCACCAAGCGCCTCTTCGGCGACGACCTCGCCGAACTCGAAACCCTCCTGGGCGACCAGCTGGCCGACCGCCCGCGCTTTAGCCGGGACGCACCGCCGCTGCTGGACCGGCCGCACCTCGTGGTCGTCCTGGACGGCGGGATGGTCCCGCCGGACTCCGCCTTCGCCGCTCCCGAGGGGCTGCAGGGCGTCACCGTCGTCGAGGTCGTCCCGGGGGAGCTCGACGAGCCGCGCGGCGGCCTGTCCGTCCAGGTCCACCCCGCCCGACTCCGGCTGGAATCCGCCGTCTCCGTCTATGACGGCACTCCCGACACGCTCTCCCTGGAACGCGCCGACACCCTCGCCCGCCGGCTCGCCCCGTTACGGACCGAGGGCACCGACGACGACGAGCCGCTGCTCGCCAACCTCGACTTCACCGATCTGCTCGACCTCGGCGACCCCGCCTCGGTGGACACCGCCCGCACCTGGCGCCCCCGCTCCCAGGCCGAACGCCTCCGCGTGCCGCTCGGCATCGACGAGGCCGGACGGCCGGTCATGCTCGACCTCAAGGAGGCCGCGCAGAACGGCATGGGCCCGCACGGCCTGTGCGTCGGCGCCACCGGATCGGGAAAGTCCGAACTCCTGCGCACCCTCGTCCTGGGCCTGGCCGTCACCCACTCCTCTCAGACCCTGAACTTCGTGCTGGCGGACTTCAAGGGCGGCGCCACCTTCGCCGGGATGTCGGCTCTTCCGCATGTCGCCGCGGTCATCACCAACCTCGCCGACGACCTCTCCCTGGTCGACCGGATGGGCGACTCCCTCCGCGGTGAACTCCAGCGCCGTCAGGAACTCCTGCGACAGGCGGGCAACTTCGCCAACATTCACGACTACGAAAAGGCCCGCGCCGCCGGACAGGCGCTGGACCCGCTCTCCTCACTCGTCATCGTCATCGACGAGTTCAGCGAACTGCTCACCGCGAAGCCCGACTTCATCGAGATGTTCATCCAGATCGGCCGCATCGGCCGCTCCCTGGGCGTCCATCTGCTCCTGGCCTCCCAGCGCCTGGAGGAAGGCCGGTTGCGCGGCCTGGACACGTACCTCTCGTACCGCATCGGCCTGCGCACCTTCTCCGGGGCCGAATCCCGGGTCGCCCTCGGTGTCCCCGACGCCTATCACCTCCCCTCCGTCCCCGGCTCGGGCTATCTCAAGTTCGGCACGGACGAGATGACCCGCTTCAAGGCCGCATACGTCTCCGGTCCCGCTCTCCCGGGCGGCGCCGCCGCGGACGAGGGCCCGCACCCCGTCCAGCGGACCGCCGCCCTCTTCCAGGCTCCGCCCGTCCCGCTCGCCGAGGCCGCCCCGGAGCCGGACACCGCCACCGGCACGGGCACCGGGCCCGCACCGGGCGGCGGGCTCGCCGACACCGTCCTGGACGTGATCGTCGGCCGTCTGGAAGGCCAGGGCCCCGCCGCCCACCAGGTCTGGCTCCCGCCGCTGGACAAGGCCCCCGCCCTCGACCAGCTGCTGCCGTCCGCCCTGGTGACCACGCCCGAACGCGGCCTGCACGCCGGGTCCGCGCGCGCCACCGGCGGGCTGACCGTTCCCCTCGGCCTGGTCGACAAGCCCTTCGAGCAGCGCCGCGAAATCCTGCTGCACGATTTCTCCGGAGCCACGGGGCATCTGCTGGTCGTCGGCGGCCCCCAGTCCGGCAAGTCCACCCTGCTGCGCACCCTCATCGGCGCATTCGCGCTCACCCACACCGCCCGTGAGGTCCAGTTCTACGGACTCGACTTCGGCGGCGGCGCGCTGAGCTCGATGGCGGATCTCCCGCATGTCGGCTCCGTCGCCTCCCGCCTCGACCCCGAGCGCATCCGCCGTACCGTCGCGGAGGTGGCGGGCATCCTGGCCCAGCGGGAAGAGTTCTTCCGCGACCACGGCATCGACACCATCGCCACCTACCGCCGCCGGCGCGCCGAGGGCGGGTTCCCCGACCAGCCCTGGGGCGATGTCTTTCTCCTCATCGACGGCTGGGGCCCCTTCAAGGACGAGTACGAACTCCTCGAACCGGTCGTCACCGACCTCGCCGCCCGAGGCCTCGGCTTCGGCATCCACGTCGTCCTCACCGCCTCGCGGCACATGGAGGTGCGCGCCGCCCTCAAGGACCAGCTGCTCGGGCGCCTCGAACTGCGTCTCGCGGACCCCTTCGACTCCGAGTTCGACCGCAAGGCCGCCGCCAATGTCCCCCCCGGCGTTCCCGGCCGCGGCCAGACGCCCGCCAAGCTCCACTTCATGGCGGCCCTTCCGCGCACCGAATCGGCCGGCGCCGGCACCGAACTCGCCGACGCCACCGCCGCCTTCGTCCGGGCCGTCACCCAAGCCTGGCAGGGCCCGCAGGCGCCCGCGGTCCGCCTCCTTCCCCGTAAGGTTCCCGCCGGCCGGCTCCCCAAAGGCTCCGCCCACCCGGACCGCGGCATCCCCGTCGGCATCGACGAGACCCGCCTCGAACCGGTCTATGCCGACTTCGAGACCGATCCCTTCCTGCTGGTCTTCGGTGAAAGCGAATCCGGCAAGACCGCGGCCCTGCGCCACCTCGCCCACAAGATCTCCGAGCGGTACACGTCCGATGAGGCGAAGATCGTCGTCGGTGACTACCGCCGCACCCTGCTCGGTGCGGTCTCCCCCGGCCACCTCCTCGAATACGCCGCCACCGATACGGCGCTCACCGGCCACATGGAGGCCCTTGCCGGCCTCATGGAACGCCGCCGGCCGGGCCCCGAGGTCACCCCCCAGCAGCTCCGTGACCGCAGTTGGTGGACCGGCCCCCGGTTCTTCGTGATCATCGACGACTACGACCTGGTCACCTCGTCCGCCGGCAACCCGCTGGCCGTCCTCACCGACCACCTCCCCTTCGCCCGCGACGCCGGTATCCACTTCCTCATCGCCCGCACCACCGCCGGGGTCTCGCGCGCCCTCTTCGAGCCCTTCCTCCAGCGCATCAAGGAGCTCGGTGCCCAGGGCCTGATCCTCTCCGGCGATCCGCAGGAGGGGGACATCCTCGGCACCACCCGTCCCCACCCCCTGCCCGCGGGCCGCGCCCATTTCGTCTCCCGCAAGCGGGGCACGCCCTTGGTGCAGCTGGGGTGGCTGCCGGATCAGTAGCCGAGCACCGGTCGGTCGGTGGCTGAGCGGCGGCCGGCCCGTAGCTGCCGCTCGGCAGGGAGACGGACGGGCGCGCCGGACCGGTATTCCGTTGGCTTGTCAGTGCACCCGGTCCCTCGCCGAGAGGGCGCGCGGGCCGGGGTGCGCAATGCCTCGGGAATTCCGTATTGCGCCCGCCATTCGAGTGTGTCAGGTACCCGACGGTGAAAATTCATGCAGTTGGCATTTACCCCGCGGCAAACAAAAGGCAGGAGCCCCGCTCGCCACCGAAGTGGCGGAGCGAGGCTCCTTGGGTACTGCTTAGGGGCGACCTGGAAGGAATTCCGGGCCGGGCAACTTAGACCGGCGTGACGTTCTCCGCCTGCGGACCCTTCGGGCCCTGCGTGACGTCGAAGTTCACCTGCTGGTTCTCCTCCAGGGAGCGGAAGCCAGAGGCGTTGATCGCCGAGTAGTGGACGAAGACATCCGGGCCGCCGCCGTCCTGGGCGATGAAGCCGAAGCCCTTTTCAGCGTTGAACCACTTGACGGTTCCGGTAGCCATAAGCCCTCCTTGGGCCAAAGGGTTGCCCTGCTCCAGAACCTGCAAAGAAGTCTGAAACTACAAGAGCCTGCGGGGTCACATGCTCCGCAGGCTCTGTACTGCAAGGGAAACCAAACTGCAACTTGCGCTGAGCGTAGCATGTGCTGCTCCTGAGGCGGAAGAGCCAAAGATCACGTTTAACCGATGGCACTAACGTCCAAGCGCCGCCCCGCCGCTCTGCCCCCGGGGACACGGGTCTAGCCTCCGCATGTGGACAATTCAACCTTCGGAGACGCACCCGCGGGAGCCGACGCCGGCCACCGTCGCAGCCGGCCGCGAGTGGGCCACATCCAGTTCCTGAACTGCCTGCCCCTTTACTGGGGCCTCGCCCGTACGGGCACCCTGCTCGATCTGGACCTCACCAAGGACACGCCGGAGAAGCTCAGCGAGCAGCTGGTCCGCGGGGAGCTCGACATCGCGCCGGTCACCCTCGTGGAATTCCTGCGCGCCGCCGACGACCTCGTCGCCTTCCCCGACCTCGCGGTGGGCTGCGACGGCCCGGTGATGTCGTGCGTGATCGTCTCGCAGAAGCCGCTGGACCAGCTCGACGGTGCCCGGGTCGCCCTCGGCTCGACCTCGCGTACGTCCGTACGGCTGGCCCAGCTGCTGCTGGCCGAGAAGATCGGCGTGCGGCCGGACTACTACACCTGCCCCCCGGACCTCGGCCTGATGATGCAGGAGGCGGACGCGGCGGTGCTGATCGGTGACGCCGCGCTGCGCGCCAATCTGCACGACGGGCCGCGGCTGGGCCTGGCGGTGCACGACCTCGGCCAGATGTGGAAGGACTGGACGGGCCTGCCGTTCGTCTTCGCCGTCTGGGCGACCCGGCGCGAGTACCTGGAGCGCGAGCCGGCCGTGGTGCGGAAGGTGCACGAGGCGTTCCTCGCCTCGCGCGATCTGTCGCTGGAGGAGGTCGCCAAGGTCGCCGAGCAGGCGGCGCGCTGGGAGACCTTCGACGAGCCGGTCCTGGAGCGGTACTTCACCACGCTCGACTTCCGCTTCGGGCCCGAGCAACTGGGCGGTGTCACGGAATTCGCCCGGCGGGTCGGGCCGACGACCGGGTTCCCGGCCGATGTGAAGGTGGAGTTGTTGGAGCGGCCGGGCGGGTAGCCGGCGGGCTGGCGGAGCACCGGTGTCCTCCTGCCGCAGCGCCGCCGGGCCCAGCACCGGCGGCGCTGCCGTAACTGCAGGTCAGATGGTTGCCAGCAGGAAATCTTCGCCGCTGGACGGGCGGAGGCCGTCGGTGCGGTCGGCGAAGTAGCGCTCGGCGAGCACGTCTCCCGGCAGGTGCCGGGTGTCCTCCAGGCCCGCTTCGCGGGCCAGCGCCAGCATGTCCTGCGGGGCGTAGAAGCTGACGAACGGTGTGCCGGATGCTTGCGCTCCTGCCGTGCTCGCCCGGAGGCCGGGCCGGTCGGATGCGTCGACGAGGCCGGCCGGCAGCAGGAAGGTCATGGCGAGTGTCGATCCCGGCGCGAGGGCGGCGACCCGGCGCAGGGTGGCCGCGGTCGCGTCCTCGGTGAGGTACATGCTGACGCCGGTGGAGACGATGACCGCCGGACGGTGCGGGGTGAATCCGGCGGCGGCGAGTTGCTCCCACCACGACTCGCCCGCCTCGAAGTCGACCGGCACCAGGTGCAGCCACTCGGGGATGCCGTAGCCGAGTTCCACCAGGCGCCGGCGCTTGAAGGCCTGGGTCTGCGGCTGGTCGACCTCGAAGAGCTGCAGGCGGGAGGCGATCTCCGGTCTGCGCTGGGCGAAGGTGTCCAGGCCGGCCCCCAGCATGACGTACTGGGTGACGCCGTGCCCGGCCTGCTGGACGACCAGGTCCTCGATGAAGCGGGCGCGAGCCACCATGGCTGCCCGGAAGGCGCTGGTGGCCTCAGGGGCCATGTCCGGGCGGCGTGTCCAATCGGCGTCGGGCCCCACCAGCCGCAGGCCGACCTCGTCCTCCAGTACGTGGGGCGCCGCATCGACCCGGACGTGCATCGCCCGCCAGAGCGCGCAGCGTACGGCGGTGTTGTCCGGTGCCCTGGTGGCTTCGTCCTTCATGGTGCCGCCTCCCTTGCGGTCAGTTCCCGGCGGGAGCCTGGAGGTTCCACAGGCGCCCGTCGGGGTCACGGACGGTCGCCTGCCTGGTCCCGAAGTGGGTGTCCTCGAACGGCGTGACCACCTCGACGTCCGGACCGGGGCGGAACGCCTCGGCATCCGGCACCGTCAGCACGACCTGCATCCCGGGCTTGTGGTCCTCGGGCACCTCGGCGATGAAGACGTACGCGCCCTGACCATTGCGGAGCCGGCCGGAGCTGTGGTCGGTCGCGAAGTCCAGCTCGAAGCCCAAGGCCTGGAAGAACCTCGCCGACTTCCCCCAGTTGTGCGTCTCCAGGAAGACGGCCTCGATGCCATCAGTCGCCATTTCCGCTCTCCTTTCCGGTCGTCCGGGCTTGCTCGCCGGGATCGTCGAGGTAGGCGCGCAGCGCGTCGGCGACCAATGCCGACAAAGACCTGCCCGAGTCGATGGCGTGGTACTTGACCTGCTTGATCAGCGTGACCGGCAGATAGACGTTGAACTGCTTGACTTCCTCATCACCCACGGCCAGAAGCTAGCATGCTAGCAATCTGGTGTCGAGGGGTGGAGCGGCCGCCACGAGACAGGCAGGCGGGTGCGGGCCTTGTGCGTCTGGGGGACCGGCAGGCCCGGGTCATAAGCTGGGTGCGCCGTATCGAGGGGGAGGCGCCATGGAGGCGTTGGCAGCGGATGATCCACGGGTCCTGGGCGGGTACCGGCTGCTGGGCCGGCTCGGCGCGGGCGGGATGGGCCGGGTCTACCTCGGGCGCAGTGCGGGCGGGCGCACCGTCGCGGTGAAGGCCGTCCATGCGCATTTCGCCGCGGACGATCAGTTCCGGGCCCGGTTCCGGCGCGAGATCGAGTCGGCGCGGCGGGTGGGCGGCGCCTGGACCGCTCCGGTGCTGGACGCCGATCCGGACGCGGCCGTGCCCTGGGTCGCCACCGGCTATGTCGCGGGCCCCTCGCTCGCGCAGGCCGTTGCCGCCTTCGGACCGCTGGCAGAGCACTCCGTACGGGCGCTGGGCGCCGGGCTGGCCGAGGCGCTGGCCGCGGTGCATGCGCTCGGGCTGGTGCACCGGGACGTCAAGCCGTCCAATGTGCTGCTGACGCTGGACGGGCCGCTGCTGATCGACTTCGGGATCGCGCGGGCCATGGCGGGCACCGCGTCGCTGACCTCCACCGGGGTCTCGGTGGGGTCGCCCGGCTATATGGCGCCCGAGCAGATCCTGGGCAAGGGGGCCACAGGGTCCGCGGATGTCTTCTCGCTCGGTGCGGTGCTGGCTTTTGCGGCGACCGGCCTCAGCCCGTTCTCGGGTGATTCCTCCGCTGCCCTGCTCTACAAGGTCGTCCACGAGGAGCCCGAGTTGGGCCCCCGGCTCACCGGTGACCTGCGGGAGTCGGTGGCCGGCGCGCTCGCCAAGAACCCTGCGGACCGGCCCGCCCCGGAGGCGTTGGCGGCCTGCCTCGCGGGGGAGGGGAGCGGGGGCGCGGCGGGTTTGGTGCGGGCCGGGTGGCTGCCTGGCCCGCTGGTCGAACGGGTCAGCCGGCAGGCGGTGGAGCTGCTGAATCTGGATGCGGGGGAGGGGACGGCGGCCGGGGGCGCGGCAGGAATGGTGACGGCGGCGGGGACGGGCGCCGGTGGGGCGGGAGTGTCTCGGGGCGGGGTGTTCGGGCCGCCGGATTCCTCGTACAGGGCGGCGGATCCCTCCTCTGGGACGGCGTCCGGGCTGGTGCCGTTCGAGAACCCGCTTCCGGCCGGGCCGCCCGGTCAGCCGCCGGGCGCCGCCGGTCTCCCCGGTCAGCCGCCCGGCCCTCCGCCGCAGCCGCCGTCCTGGCCGGTGGCCGGCGCTGCGGCGTCCTCCGCGGCAGCCGGCCACGCACCTTCCGCGACGGCCGGCAGCCACCCCGCGACGGCCGGTGCCGGCCACCCCGCGGTCCCCGGCACGAACCGTCCGCCCGCCGCCTCCGGCATCGCCGACCTGCCCACCGGGGCGCCGCCTGCCGCCCCCGAGGAGCGGCGGATCGCGCTGTCCGCCGCGGTCGGCAGCCCGGGCCGGCCGCGGCGGATGAGCTGCACGCTGGTGCTGTCGGTGGCCGGTGCGCTCGCCGCCGCGACGACGGCCGGGTTCGTCTTCCACCTGCTGCCGGGTGGGGGCGGCGGCACGGACAGCGGGGCGCAGACGGGCGCCAAGCCGCCGGCCGGCGATGCACCGACGGCCCGCCCCACGAGCCCGGGCGACGCGGCCGGGCCCGCCACGGTGGCCAAGGCTTTCCTCGGCACCTGGTCGGGCAGCGTCACCACGGTGCACGGGATCCCCAACGGCACGATCACCAGCGTCATCAAGCCCGGTGGCAAGGGCGACTACGTCATCCACACCACCTACGACGCGGTGCTGGTGAAGTGTCAGGCGAAGGCGAAGCTGGAGTCGGCCACGGAGCGGCGGCTGGTGCTCATGGAACGGCCGGACGGCAAGCAGGGGCCCGGCTGTACGGGCAACGAGTCCCGTGTGACGTACACGCTCGGCAAGGGCGGCACGCTCGGCTTCGCCTCGCAGGACGACGCGGGCGGCACACCGAGGGCGACGCTGACACAGCGCTGAGGTGGTGTGGGCAGGGCCTGGGGCGCCGGGCCCTGACGCGGGCGCCCGCTGACCGGCGGCGAGGCTGTCGTACCCCTGACGTACGCTGGTTCAGTTCGTGATGCCCGCCTGCGAAAGGGACGCCCCGGTGACCGAGAACGCCGACCTCCAGTCCGTACTCGACCGCGCCGCGCAGGGCGGCCGCATCACGCCACAGGAAGCGCTCGACCTGTACCGCTCCGCTCCGCTGCATGCGCTGGGCCAGGCCGCCGACGCCGTGCGCCGCCGCCGCTACGCCGGCACCGAGCACATCGCGACGTACATCATCGAGCGCAACATCAACTACACCAATGTGTGCGTGACGGCCTGCAGGTTCTGCGCCTTCTACGCCGCGCCCAAGGACACCGCCAAGGGCTGGACCCGCGATCTCGACGACATCCTGCGCCGCTGCGCGGAGACCGTCGAACTGGGCGGCACCCAGATCATGTTCCAGGGCGGCCACCACCCGGACTACGGCGTCGAGTACTACGAAGAGCACTTCTCCGCCATCAAGAAGGCGTTCCCGCAGCTGGTCATCCACTCCCTCGGTGCCTCCGAGATCGAGCACATGGCCCGGATTTCCAAGGTGTCGGTCGAGGAGGCGATCTCGCGTATCCACGCCGCCGGCCTGGACTCCTTCGCGGGCGCCGGCGCCGAGCTGCTGCCGGCCCGCCCCCGCAAGGCCATTGCACCGCTGAAGGAGTCCGGCGAGCGCTGGCTGGAGATCATGGAGGCGGCCCACCAGCTGGGTGTCGAGTCCACCTCCACCATGCTCATGGGCACGGGCGAGACCAACGCCGAGCGGATCGAGCACCTGCGGATGATCCGGGACGTCCAGGACCGTACGGGCGGCTTCCGCGCCTTCATCCCGTACACCTACCAGCCGGAGAACAACCACCTGAAGGGCCAGACGCAGGCCACCCTCTTCGAGTACCTGCGCATGATCGCCATCGGCCGGATCTTCCTCGACAACGTCGCGCACATCCAGGGCTCGTGGCTGACCACCGGCAAGGAGACCGGCCAGCTGTCGCTGCACTACGGCGCCGACGACCTCGGCTCGATCATGCTGGAGGAGAACGTCGTCTCCTCCGCCGGCGCCAAGCACCGCTCCAACCGTATGGAGATCATCGACCTGATCCGCAAGGCGGGACGGGTCCCGGCGCAGCGCGCGACCACGTACGAGCACCTGCTCGTGCACGACGACCCGGCCAACGACCCGGTCGACGACAAGGTCGTCTCGCATCTGTCGTCGACGGCGATCGAGGGCGGCACGGCGCATCCGGAGCTGAAGTTCGTCGAGGCCAACTGAGCGGCCTGCGGGCGGCGTCGGAAGCGAGCTGAGCGGCCGTGCTGACGATTCACACCGCCGATGCGGTGTTCGGGGCCGGTCCGCGGTGTGACGCAGTGGCCGTCGGCGGCGGTGTGATCGCGGGCGTCGGGACGCTGGAGCGGATGGCGGCCGAGTGGCCGCAGGCCAGGGTGCGGCGTTGGCCTGGGCTGATGACGCCCGGACTGGTCAACCACCAGGCGGTGGCGCTGCTCGAAGCGGCCTACCACCCGGATCCGCGGGAGGCCGACGAGCTCGGCACCGACCCGATCACCGGCGACGCGCTCGCGGCGCTCCCGATGGGCGATGCGCGCTGGGGCGCGAGCGCCCGGCGCGGCTTGCAGCGCATGCTCCAGCACGGTACGACGGCGGTGGCCGGGCCCTTCCACCGGCCGCCGGTGCGCACGGCCGTGGCGCGCTCAGGCCTGCGGGTGCGCGATCCACGGCAGGGGCACGACGTCGCAGCCACGCTCGACGTCTTTGCCGTGCAGCCGCTGAGCGCCGTGCTGGGCGGCGACCTTGCCGAGGGCCGGCCGGCGGATCTCGCGGTCTTCGACGTACCGGTCGACGAGCTGCCGGCCCGCGCGCTACGGCTGTACGGGGCCACAACGTGCCTGGCCACCGTCCTCGCCGGCCGTCTGGTGTACCGCCGCCGCTGACGGCGGGCGTGCCGGGCCGTGCCCGGTGCGGGTACCGGCCCCGGCACGGTGGACAATGGCCGGGTGACCCGAGCATCCCTGGACAAGCAGCCGCACGAAGTCGCCGCGATGTTCGACGACGTGGCGGCACGGTACGACCTCACCAACGACGTGCTCTCCCTGGGGCAGGCGCGGCTGTGGCGCAAGGAGGTGGACCGTGCGGTGGCCGCCCGGCCCGCCGAGCGGGTGCTCGACCTCGCGGCCGGTACGGGCACCTCCTCGCTGCCGTTCGCGCGCAGCGGCGCGTACGTCGTGCCGTGCGATTTCTCCGTCGGCATGCTGGGGGAGGGCAAGAAGCGGCATCCGTGGCTGCCGTTCACGGCCGGTGACGGCACCCGGCTGCCGTTCGCGGACGGGGTGTTCGACGCCGTCACCATCTCCTTCGGGCTGCGCAACATCCAGGACACCGACGCAGCGCTGGCCGAGCTGTACCGGGTCACCAAGCCCGGCGGCCGGGTCGTGATCTGCGAGTTCAGCGAGCCGGCTTGGGCGCCGTTCCGGACCGTCTACACCGAGTACCTGATGCGCGCGCTGCCGCCGGTCGCCCGCGCCGTCAGCAGCAACCCGGACGCCTATGTCTATCTCGCCGAGTCCATCCGCACCTGGCCGAACCAGCCCGAACTCGCCGCCCGGCTGCAGGGCGTGGGCTGGACCGAGGTGGCCTGGCGCAATCTGACCGGGGGCATCGTGGCGCTGCACCGGGGGCGTAAGCCGGCCGGGAGCTGACGGCGGGACGCCGACGGCCGGGAGCCGGCGGGTGCGAGCTGACGGCCGGGAGCTGTTGGCGGGAAGCTGACGTCCGGGGGGCGACGGCGGCCGCCGGCCCCGTCGCCCCCCGCCGACCGCTCACACCTCCAGGCGGTGGCAGTAGGCGGTCCGTTTCCCGTTGGGCGTGATCACCCTCTCCGCCCGTCGCATCCCCAGCCGCCGGGTCACCGCGATCGACCGCTCGTTACGCGCATCGATCACGGAGACCACATGGCGGACGCCGGCCGCGCGGACGGCCTCCAGCGCGGCCTGCGCCGCGGCGGTGGCGTAGCCCTTGCCCCAGGAGGCGCGGCCCAGCCGCCAGCCGATCTCGATCTCGCCCGCCGGGCCCCAGTCCGACGGCCACGGCTGGGCGCCGGTGAAGCCGAGGACCGCGCCGTCCACCGGATTCACCAGCGTGTACAGGCAGAATCCGCGCTCCGCGTGGTGCCTGCGCTGGCGCGCGGTGAGCTCTTCGTAGACGGAGAGTTCCGCTGGTGTCCCGCCATGGAATTCCATGACGTCCGGGTCGTCGAAGACCCGGTGCCAGTTCAGCGCGTCCTCCTCGGTGGGCACGCGCAGTTCGACGGCGGGAACCGGCCGGTCCACGGGCGGGGTGTTCACAGACTTCACGGCACAACCCTTCAGGTTCTGATCACCACGGTCCCCATAGACTGACGTGCCCGGTGCCGGTCGGCACCCGAAAATCCAGATTTCGACTTCCGGGAGACAGCACCGTGACCGAGTCCGCGTCCGTGACCGATTCCGTGACCAGCGCCCGCTCGGAGCACAGCGCGGACGTGATCGTCGTCGGTGCCGGGCCCGCCGGCTCGGCGACCGCCTACCACCTCGCCAAGTCCGGTCTGGATGTGCTCCTTCTGGAGAAGACCGCCTTCCCGCGCGAGAAGGTCTGCGGCGACGGGCTGACCCCGCGCGCCACCAAGCAGCTGGTCGCGATGGGGATCGACATCTCCGAAGAAGCGGGCTGGCTGCGCAACAAGGGCCTGCGGATCATCGGCGGCGGCTCCCGCCTCCAGCTCGACTGGCCGGAGCTGGCCTCGTACCCCGACTACGGGCTGGTCCGTAAGCGCGACGACTTCGACGAGCAGCTGGCCCGGCAGGCGCAGAAGGCCGGGGCCCGGCTCCACGAGCGCTGCAATGTGGGGGCGCCGATCATCAACGAGCTGACCGGCCACATCACGGGCGTGCACGCCAAGCTCGGCGAGGAGAAGACCCCGGTCACCTTCCACGCCCCGCTCGTGGTCGCCGCCGACGGCAACTCCACCCGGCTCTCGCTGGCCATGGGGCTGCACCGGCGTGAGGACCGCCCCATGGGCGTGGCCGTGCGGACGTACTTCACCTCGCCCCGGCACGACGACGACTACCTGGAGTCCTGGCTGGAGCTGTGGGACCGCCGCGGCGCCCAGGACCGGCTGCTGCCCGGCTACGGCTGGATCTTCGGCATGGGCGACGGGACCAGCAACGTCGGCCTCGGCATCCTCAACTCCAGCTCCGCCTTCAAGGAGCTGGACTGGCGCGAGATCCTCAAGGCGTGGTGCGCCTCGATGCCCGCCGACTGGGGCTACACCCCGGAGAACATGACCGGCCCGATCCGCGGCGCCGCGCTCCCCATGGCCTTCAACCGCCAGCCGCACTACACCAAGGGCCTGCTGCTGGTCGGTGACGCAGGCGGGCTGGTCAACCCGTTCAACGGCGAGGGCATCGCCTACGCCATGGAGTCCGGCGCGATCGCCGCCGAGGTCATCGTGCAGGCGCACGCCCGCGCCACGTACGCGCAGCGCGAACTGGCCCTGCAGCGCTACCCGAAGATCCTCAAGGACACCTACGGCGGCTACTACTCGCTGGGCCGCGCCTTTGTGAAGCTCATCGGCAACCCCAAGGTCATGAAGATCGCCACCCAGCGCGGTCTGACCCACCCGCTGCTGATGCGCTTCACCCTCAAGATGCTCGCCAACCTCACCGACCCCACGGGCGGCGATGCGATGGACCGCATCATCAACGGCCTGAGCAAGGTCGCGCCGAAGGCCTGACCCCCAGGGCGTCATCAGGCTTCACGGGGCTCCGGCGCCGGGCGGGAGCCCTGGTGCCGGCCCCGGTCGGGGACGACGCCACGGACGGTGGGGACGCACACGACGCACACGACGCACACGACGCACACGCACCAAAGGGCCGTCCCTCCCGAGCGGCGAGAGGGACGGCCCTCATGGGGCACTGAGGGTGCGGTGGCTCAGAGGACGCGCACCGCGCCGGTCGGCATGTCGTAGTCGAGCGGGCGCTCGACGATTCCGGTGCTGGAGTTCTGGGCGCCGATGAACTTGCCGCCGCCGATGTAGACGCCGACGTGGTAGGCGCTGCCCGCGCTGCCCCAGTACAGGATGTCGCCGACCTGGAGGTTGTCCAGGCCGACCTGCTTGCCGGCGGTGGACTGGTCCTGCGACACCCGCGGCAGGTCGATACCGACCTGCTTGAACGCGGCCTGGGTCAGGCCGGAGCAGTCGTACGCCGAGGAGCCGGTGGCGCCGAGCACGTACGCCTTGCCGAGCTGCGCCTTCAGGAAGCTGACGAGCGTGGCCGTGCTGCCGGTGGCGCTGGACGACGACGGGGCGGACAGGGTCGAACGCTCGGAGGAGCGCGAGGCACGGGCCTGCGCGGCCTCCTTGGCCTTACGGGCTTCCTCGGCCTTCTTCTTCGCCTCGGCCTTGGCCTTCTTCACGGCCTCGGCCTTGTCCTTCTCGGCGGCCTTGGAGGCCTTGGAGAAGGCACTGTCCTGGAGAGCCTGGCGCTCGTAGTTGAACGCGACCTGCTCGGCGGTGTCGGCGCTCCTGGCGGCGCTGGTGGCCAGCGCCGTCGTGATCGTCGGCATCTCCTGGGTTTCGGAGACGGGCTTCTCCGCGGCGTTGGCCGGCACGGTGGCGCCGGTCACCGCAAGGGTGAGGAAGCCACCGGTCACGCCCGCGCGCAGCGCCCGCGAGGACGCGGAAGGACGGCGGGGCTTCCGGTGGCTGGGTATGAGTGCGTTCGGGGACATGGCAATAACGGCTATCAGGAGCCACAGGTTGCTGCCAAGAAAGGTGCAGTGCGCCACACTTGACGTGTACGCGGCGAATAAAACGGACTTTTGACCGCCCGGCGACCCGGCGACGGGATGTCCGAATTTCGCGATCATGTTCCTACGCATGGCATTTGCTGCTCGGCGCGGGGGCGGTGGGCGCCTATCACTTCCTCATCCGCCACGCCAAGGCTTCCCGGGCGTCAAGCACTTAGTGCTGGAAATAGCGTGGGATAGGTCACTCTTGAGTGTCCGTTATGTTCCCGTGACCTGGCGTCGGGCCGGGCGCTCGTGAATCGATGCACGTACCGATGATCACGGTCCGGTCACGAGCGGATCGCACCTGCGGGCCGCCGCCGTATAGCAGTTGACCGCACCCGGCGCCAATTTGCCTGTATCGGCCTTCGCTTGATAGTGGCAACCCCGCCCTGACCAGCGGTAACCCATGCGAATGTCACCTCTCGTGATCACTCGCGCGCTTCACGTATGAAGATCACCGCTCATCCGACTTCATGATCCTTCGCCGGGTGGTGGAGATCACAAAGACGTTCGTCACTCCCGTGTCGCAGATCACAGACCGACGGGCATAAGATGCTGGCGGTTCGGGCTTGTGAACTGCCTCACATGTGCACGGTCTCCATGGGGCAGCCGGCGGGCCCGGGCGGACCGCCATCCAGTCATCGTCGACTGAAGGGAGCGAGGACGGTGAACGCTTACGCGCCCATCCTCGTACTGGGAGCCCTCGGGGCAGGCTTTGCGATCTTCTCCGTCGTGATGGCCACCCTCGTCGGGCCCAGGCGCTACAACCGGGCCAAGCTCGAGGCGTACGAGTGCGGAATCGAGCCGACGCCACATCCGTCCGGTGGCGGTCGCTTCCCGATCAAGTACTACCTGACGGCGATGCTCTTCATCGTCTTCGACATCGAGATCGTCTTCCTCTACCCCTGGGCCGTCACCTTCGACGCCCTGGGGCTGTTCGGGCTCGTCGAGATGCTCCTCTTCGCGCTCACCGTCTTCGTCGCCTACGCCTATGTCTGGCGTCGCGGCGGCCTGGAATGGGACTAGGGGGCACACATGGGACTGGAAGAGAAGCTGCCCAGCGGCTTTCTGCTGACCACTGTCGAACAGGCCGCGGGCTGGGTGCGCAAATCATCGGTCTTCCCCGCGACCTTCGGGCTGGCCTGCTGCGCCATCGAGATGATGACGACCGGCGCCGGGCGCTACGACCTGGCCCGCTTCGGCATGGAGGTCTTCCGCGGCTCCCCGCGGCAGGCGGACCTGATGATCGTGGCCGGCCGGGTGAGCCAGAAGATGGCTCCCGTTCTGCGGCAGGTCTACGACCAGATGCCGGACCCGAAGTGGGTGATTTCCATGGGGGTTTGCGCATCGTCGGGCGGAATGTTCAATAACTACGCGATCGTGCAGGGCGTCGACCACATCGTTCCCGTCGACATCTATCTGCCGGGCTGCCCGCCGCGCCCCGAGATGTTGATGGACGCCATCCTCAAGCTGCATCAGAAGATCCAGAACACCAAGCTCGGGGTCAATCAGCAGCAGGCCGCCCGCGAGGCGGAGGAGGCGGCGCTCAAGGCACTCCCGCTGATCGAGATGAAGGGGCTGCTGCGGTGAGCGAGCAGAAGAACCCCGGTGAGCCGAACGGCGAGAACGGCACGGACGAGGCCGTTCCCGCGCAGCGCGACGACACCGGCGAGGCGATCGCCACCCACCGCGGGATGTTCGGCGCCGACAACGGCGGCGACACCAGCGGCTACGGCGGCCTGGTCCGGACCGTCCGGCTGCCCGGCGCGAGCACCCGGCCGTACGGCGGGCCCCGTGGCGAGGACTCCTACGGAGAGTTCGACGAGATCGCCGACGAGCTGGAGGGCGCCCTGGACGAACAGGGCCTGGTCCCCGAGAACGTCATCGAGAAGACGGTCGTGGACCGCGCCGAGCTGACCTTCCACATCGAGCGCAGCTACCTGCCGACGGTCGCCAGGATCCTGCGCGACGATCCGGCGCTGCGCTTCGAGCTGTGTACGGGCGTGAGCGGAGTGCACTTCCCCGGCGACACCGGCCGCGAACTGCACGCCGTCTACCACCTGCGCTCGATCACCCACAACCGGCTGATCCGGCTGGAGGTCTCCGCCCCGGACGCCGACCCGCACGTGCCCTCGCTGGTGGAGGTCTATCCGACCAACGACTGGCACGAGCGCGAGACCTACGACTTCTTCGGAATCGTTTTCGACGGCCACCCGGCGCTGACCCGGATCATGATGCCCGACGACTGGCAGGGCTTCCCGCAGCGCAAGGACTACCCGCTCGGCGGCATCCCCGTCGAGTACAAGGGCGCCCGGATTCCGGCTCCCGACCAGCGGAGGTCGTACAGCTGATGACTACTGCACCGCACTCCCACTCCCCGAACGGCCACCGCACCTCCAGCGACTTCGACACGACGGAGTCCCTGGCCCGGGAGACCACCGAGGGCACCGTCTACAACGTCTCCGGTGGCGACTGGGACGAGATCGCGGCCGCCGCCGTGAAGTCCGACGACGAGCGGATCATCGTCAACATGGGGCCGCAGCACCCCTCCACCCACGGCGTGCTCCGGCTGATCCTGGAGATCGACGGCGAGACCGTCACCGAGGCCCGCTGCGGCATCGGCTATCTGCACACCGGCATCGAGAAGAACCTCGAATTCCGGACCTGGACGCAGGGCACCACCTTCGTCACGCGCATGGATTACCTCACCCCCTTCTTCAACGAGACGGCCTACTGCCTGGCCGTGGAGAAGCTGCTGGGGATCACCGACCAGGTCCCCGACCGGGCCACCGTCCTCCGCGTGCTGCTGATGGAGCTCAACCGGATGTCCTCCCACCTCGTGGCGATCGCCACCGGCGGGATGGAGCTGGGCGCCACCACGATCATGATCTACGGCTTCCGCGACCGTGAGCTCATCCTCGACCTCTACGAGCTGATCACCGGCCTGCGGATGAACCACGCCTACATCCGGCCCGGCGGCCTCGCCCAGGACCTGCCTCCGGGCGCGGTCGACCGGGTGCGCGAGTTCGTGAAGACGATGCGCAAGAACATCGGCGAGTACGACAAGCTCGCCACCGGCAACCCCGTCTTCAAGGGCCGGATGGAAGGCATCGGCTATCTCGACCTGGCCGGCTGCATGGCCACCGGCGCCACCGGGCCCATCGTGCGCGCCGCCGGACTGCCGCACGACCTGCGCAAGACCCAGCCGTACTGCGGCTACGAGACCTACGACTTCGAGGTGCCGACCGCCGACACCTGCGACGCGTACGGCCGGTTCCTGATCCGGCTGGAGGAGATGCGCCAGTCGCTGCGGATCGTCGAGCAGTGCCTGGACCGGCTGGAGCCCGGCCCGGTGATGGTCGCGGACAAGAAGATCGCCTGGCCCGCCCAGCTGGCCCTCGGGCCGGACGGCCTGGGCAACTCCCTCGACCACATCAAGAAGATCATGGGCACCTCGATGGAGGCCCTGATCCACCACTTCAAGCTGGTGACCGAGGGCTTCCGGGTCCCGCCGGGGCAGGCGTACGCGGCCGTCGAGTCGCCCAAGGGCGAGCTGGGCGTGCATGCGGTCAGCGACGGCGGCACCCGCCCCTACCGGGTGCACTTCCGCGACCCGTCCTTCACCAATCTCCAGGCCATGGCGGCGATGTGCGAAGGCGGCCAGGTCGCCGACGTCATCGTCGCCGTCGCGTCCATCGACCCCGTGATGGGAGGCGTCGACCGGTGAACGCCACCGAGGCAAACCATGACGTGCAGCTGGGGATGCCCGCACTCCCCGCCCCCGACTACCCGGTGGACGTACGGGCCCGGCTGGAGGCGGACGCCAAGGAGGTGATCGCCCGCTACCCGGGCGCGCGCTCGGCGCTGCTGCCGCTGCTGCACCTCGTCCAGGCCGAGGAAGGGCATGTCACCCGCACCGGCATCCGCTTCTGCGCGGAGATGCTGGACCTCACCACCGCCGAGGTCACCGCGGTCTCGACCTTCTACTCCATGTACCGCCGCAAGGCGAGCGGTGACTACCAGGTCGGGGTCTGCACCAACACGCTGTGCGCGGTGATGGGCGGCGACGCCATCTTCGAGGACCTCAAGGAGCACCTGGGCGTCGGCAACGGCGAGACCACCGAGGACGGCGCCGTCACCCTCGAACACATCGAGTGCAACGCGGCCTGCGACTTCGCCCCGGTCGTGATGGTCAACTGGGAGTTCTTCGACAACCAGACGCCACAGTCCGCCCGGCAGCTCGTCGACGACCTGCGGGCCGGCCGGAGCGTGCGGCCCACCCGCGGCGCGCCGCTGTGCACCTTCAAGGACACCGCCCGGATGCTCGCCGGCTTCCCGGACGAGCGGCCGGGCGCCGTCGAGGCCACCGGCGGAGCGGGCCCCGCCTCGCTGATCGGGCTGCGGCTCGCCAAGGGCGAGGCCGTCCCCGGCCGCGGCGCCGACCACGTCATCGCGCCGCGCACCGCCGAGACCACCGACGCGACCGGCGGCGAACCCCCGTCCGGCCACCCCGCCGAGGAGCCGCCCGCCGGGCACCCCAGCTCCCACGACGCACCGCAGCAGACCGCGGCCTCGGACGACCAGCATCCGGCCGGACCCGCAGCAGAGGAGGGGGAGTGATGACCGTGGCTGCCGAACACGGGGGTGCCTCCCGGCCGGAGGCCGGCGGGGAGACCAACCCCGAGAAGCTTCTGACGCCCGTCCTGTCCGCCTTCTGGGACCAGCCCGAACCCTGGACGCTGGAGACCTACCGCCGGCACGAGGGGTACCAGGGCCTGCGCAAGGCGCTCGCCATGCCCCCGGACGACGTCATCGCGTACATCAAGGACTCCGGGCTGCGCGGCCGCGGCGGCGCCGGCTTCCCGACCGGGATGAAGTGGCAGTTCATCCCGCAGGGCGACGGCAAACCGCACTACCTCGTCGTCAACGCCGACGAATCGGAGCCCGGGACCTGCAAGGACATCCCGCTGCTCTTCGCGAACCCGCACTCCCTCATCGAGGGGATCGTGATCGCCTGCCATGCCATCCGCTCGCACCACGCCTTCATCTATCTGCGCGGCGAGGTCGTGCCCGTCCTGCGGCGGCTGCACGAAGCCGTGCGCGAGGCCTATGCGGCGGGCTTCCTCGGCAGGAACATCCTCGGCTCGGGACTCGACCTGGACGTGATCGTGCACGTGGGCGCCGGCGCGTACATCTGCGGTGAGGAGACCGCGCTGCTGGACTCGCTGGAGGGGCGTCGCGGACAGCCCCGGCTGCGTCCCCCCTTCCCGGCGGTGGCGGGCCTGTACGCCTGCCCCACTGTCGTGAACAACGTCGAGTCCATCGCCTCGGTTCCCGCGATCATGAACCGGGGCAAGGACTGGTTCCGGTCCATGGGCAGCGAGAAGTCCCCGGGTTTCACGCTCTACTCGCTCAGCGGCCATGTCGCCCGCCCCGGCCAGTACGAGGCCCCGCTGGGTGTCACCCTGCGCCAGCTGCTGGACATGAGCGGCGGAATGCGCCGCGGCCACCGGCTGAAGTTCTGGACGCCGGGCGGCTCCTCGACGCCGATGTTCACCGACGAACACCTCGATGTCCCCCTGGACTACGAGGGCGTCGGCGCGGCCGGCTCGATGCTCGGCACCAAGGCGCTGCAGTGCTTCGACGAGACCACCTGTGTGGTGCGGGCGGTCACCCGCTGGACCGAGTTCTACGCACACGAGTCCTGCGGCAAGTGCACGCCCTGCCGCGAAGGGACCTACTGGCTGGTGCAGTTGCTGCGCGACATCGAGGCCGGCAAGGGCCGGATGGACGACCTCGACAAGCTGAACGACATCGCCGACAACATCAACGGCAAGTCCTTCTGCGCCCTCGGCGACGGCGCCGCCTCGCCGATCTTCTCCTCGCTGCAGTACTTCCGCGAGGAGTACGAGCAGCACCTCACCGGCAAGGGCTGCCCCTTCGACCCGGCCAAGTCGACCCTGTGGGCCGACAACGACGCTCACCTGGGGGTGAATGCATGACCGTCACCACAACGGGGTCGAACAGCGGCTCCGCCGCGGGCCCTGCCGGGGGCGGCGAGGCCGCGGTCCCGCCGGAGGACCTCGTCACCCTGACGATCGACGGCATCGAGATCTCCGTCCCCAAGGGGACGCTGGTCATCCGTGCCGCCGAACTCCTCGGCATCGAGATCCCGCGGTTCTGCGACCACCCGCTGCTGGACCCGGCGGGCGCCTGCCGGCAGTGCATCGTGGAGGTCGAGGGCCAGCGCAAGCCGATGGCCTCCTGCACCATCACCTGCACCGACGGCATGGTCGTCAAGTCGCAGCTCACCTCGCCGGTGGCCGAGAAGGCCCAGCGCGGGGTGATGGAGCTGCTGCTGATCAACCACCCGCTGGACTGCCCGGTCTGCGACAAGGGCGGCGAGTGCCCGCTGCAGAACCAGGCGATGCAGGTCGGTGACCCGGAGTCGCGCTTCGAGGGCAAGAAGCGCACCTTCGCCAAGCCGGTGCCGATCTCCACCCAGGTGCTGCTGGACCGCGAGCGGTGCGTGCTGTGTGCGCGCTGCACCCGTTTCAGCAACCAGATCGCCGGCGACCCGATGATCGAGCTGGTCGAGCGCGGCGCCCTCCAGCAGGTCGGCACCGGGGAGGGCGACCCCTTCCAGTCGTACTTCTCCGGCAACACCATCCAGATCTGCCCGGTCGGCGCGCTCACCTCCGCCGCGTACCGCTTCCGCTCCCGCCCCTTCGACCTGGTCTCCTCGCCGTCGGTGTGCGAGCACTGCGCGGGCGGCTGTGCGACGCGTACGGACCACCGGCGCGGCAAGGTCATGCGGCGGCTGGCGGCGAACGATCCCGAGGTCAACGAGGAGTGGATCTGCGACAAGGGGAGGTTCGCCTTCCGTTACGCGCAGCAGCGCGACCGGCTGGAGCAGCCCCTCGTACGCCACCCGGAGTCCGGTGAACTGGAGCCGGCGAGCTGGCCCGAGGCCCTGGAGGCGGCGGCCCGCGGGCTGTCCGCCGCCAAGGGCCGCACCGGAGTGCTGACCGGCGGCCGGCTGACGGTCGAGGACGCCTACGCCTACGCCAAGTTCGCCCGGATCGCGCTGGACACCAACGACATCGACTTCCGGGCGCGGGTGCACAGTGCCGAGGAGGCCGGCTTCCTGGCGTCCCGCGTGGCCGGGCGCGGCCGGGACCTCGATGGCAGCGGCGTCACGTACACCGGGCTGGAGCAGGCGCCGGCCGTCCTGCTGGCCGGTATCGAGGCCGAGGAGGAGGCGCCCGGTGTCTTCCTGCGGCTGCGCAAGGCGCACCGCAAGAGCGGCCAGCGCACCTTCGGGCTGGCCGGTTACGCCTCCCGCGGGCTGATCAAGGCGGGCGGCACGCTGCTGCCGGCCGCGCCCGGCACCGAGACCGAATGGCTGGACGCGCTCGCGGGCGGCGTCGGCCTGGACGGTGAGGGGCAGGCGGCGGCCGAGGCGCTGCGGGCCGACGGCGCGGTGATCGTCGTCGGCGAACGGCTGGCGGGTGTCCCCGGCGCCCTGACCTCCGCCGTCCGCGCCGGCCTGGCCACCGGCGCCCGGCTGGTGTGGATCCCCCGGCGGGCGGGCGAACGCGGCGCCGTCGAGGCGGGCGCACTGCCCGGTCTGCTGCCCGGTGGCCGGCCGGCCACCGACCCGCGGGCCCGCGACGAGGTCGCCGCCCTCTGGGGCGTGGCCGCGCTGCCGCACCGGCACGGCCGGGACACCGGCCAGATCATCGAGGCCGCGGCGACCGGCGAGCTCGGCGCCCTGCTGGTGGCGGGCGTCGAGGTCGCCGACCTGCCGGACCCGGCCCGTGCGCTGGCCGCCCTGGACGAGGTCGGCTTCCTGGTCAGCCTGGAGCTGCGGCCCTCGCAGGTCACCGACCGGGCGGATGTGGTCCTCCCGGTGGCGGCCGTGGTCGAGAAGGCCGGCACGTTCCTCAACTGGGAAGGCCGGGCGCGGCTGTTCGAGGCCGCCCTCAAACCGGACCAGATGGCCCGCCGGCATCTGCTGTCCGACGCCCGGGTGCTGCACATGCTCGCCGACGCCCTCGACGTCCATCTGGCGCTGCCCGACATCCGCTCGGCGCGCCGCGAACTGGACCGGCTCGGCGGCTGGGACGGCCCTCACGCGGACGAGCCCCGGGAGAGCGGACGCCCGCTGCCCCGCCCCGAGCCCGGCGAGGCGGTCCTCGCCGGACACCGGCTCCTGCTGGACCAGGGGCTGCTCCAGGAGGGCGACGAGGCGCTGGCCGGCACCCGGCACGCCGCCGTTGCCCGGCTGTCGCAGATCACCGCGCAGGAGACCGGGGTCAAGGACGGCGACCTGCTGGCGGTCACCGGACCGGCCGGCGCCATCCGCCTGCCGCTCCAGGTCACGCCGATGCCCGACCGGGTGGTGTGGCTGCCGCTCAACTCGACGGGCGGTGGCGTCGCCGCCGACACCGGGGCGCAACCCGGTGACCTGGTGAAGATCTCCGCCGTCCCGGGCACCCCGGAGCCGGCCGAGGAGGTGGACGCATGATGCAGCTCGGTCAACTCGCCGCCACCGGAGGCGCGCTGGCGCAGGAAGACCTCTCGATGTTCGGCCGCGACCCGTGGTGGCTGGTCGTCATCAAGGCGGTCTTCTGCTTCGCGTTCCTGATGCTGACGGTGCTGTTCTCGATCGTCTGGGAACGCAAGGTCGTCGCCTGGATGCAGCTGCGCATCGGCCCCAACCGGCACGGCCCCTGGGGGATGCTGCAGTCCCTCGCCGACGGCATCAAGCTGATGCTGAAGGAGGACCTGGTCGTCAAGCGGGCCGACAAGGTGGTCTACATCCTCGCGCCGGTCGTGGCGGCCATCCCGGCCTTCATGGCGATCGCGGTGATCCCCTTCGGCCCGGCCGGCAACGAGATCTCGATCTTCGGCGTCCGCACCCCGATGCAGCTCACCGACCTGCCGATCGGCATCCTCTACATCCTGGCCACGGCCTCGGTCGGCATCTACGGCATCGTGCTGGCCGGCTGGTCGTCCGGTTCGACCTATCCGCTGCTCGGCGGGCTGCGTTCGTGCGCGCAGATGATCTCGTACGAGATCGCGATGGGCATGTCGTTCGCGGCGGTGTTCCTCTACTCCGGGTCGATGTCGACGTCGACCATCGTGGAGTCGCAGCAGAGCAGGTGGTACGTCCTGCTGCTGCCGGTGTCCTTCATCATCTACATCGTCGCGATGGTGGGCGAGACCAACCGTGCGCCCTTCGACATGCCGGAGTCCGAGGGCGACCTCGTCGGCGGCTTCAACACCGAGTACTCGTCCATCAAGTTCGCGATGTTCATGCTCGCCGAGTACATCAACATGGTGACCGTCTCGGCGGTCGCGATCACGCTCTTCCTGGGCGGCTGGAAGGCCCCCTGGCCGATCTCCACGTTCTGGGCGGGCGCGAACCACGGCTGGTGGCCGCTGCTCTGGTTCACGATCAAGGTGCAGCTGCTGCTGTTCTTCTTCATCTGGCTGCGCGGCACCCTTCCCCGGGTGCGCTACGACCAGTTCATGAAGCTGGGCTGGAAGGTCCTCATCCCGGTCTCGCTGGTCTGGCTGATGCTGGTCGCCACCGTCCGGGCGCTGAAGAACGAGGGCTACAACTTCTCCCAGATCGTGCTCTATGTCGCCGGCGGCGCCGTCCTGCTGCTGCTGATCTCCCTCCTCGTGGACTTCTTCCGGCGCGGGGAGCAGGAGGAGACGGACGGTGACGGGGCCTTCGACCCGATGGCCGGCGGCTTCCCCGTGCCGCCGCTGCCCGGACAGAGCCTGCCACCGGTGCCGCGACGCCGGCCGCGCCGTGAGCGCGAGCTGATTGTCAGTGGCGGGGTGGACACTGTCAGTGACGAAAATGGAAACGACGGAAAGGGGGGCGACGGTGCCTGAGTTCCAGAACCCCGTGGCCGGCTTCGGCGTGACCTTCAAGGCCATGTTCAAGAAGCGGCTGACCGAGCAGTACCCGGAGGAGAAGAAGCCGACGGCGCCGCGTTTCCACGGCCGCCACCAGCTCAACCGCCATCCCGACGGGCTGGAGAAGTGCATCGGCTGCGAGCTGTGCGCCTGGGCCTGCCCGGCGGACGCGATCTACGTCGAGGGCGCGGACAACACCGCCGAGGAGCGCTACTCCCCGGGTGAGCGCTACGGCCGCGTCTACCAGATCAACTACCTGCGCTGCATCCTGTGCGGCCTGTGCGTGGAGGCCTGCCCGACCCGCGCCCTGACCATGACCAACGAGTACGAACTCGCCGACCGGTCCCGCGAATCGCTCATCTACACCAAGGAAGAACTGCTGGCGGGCCTGTCGGAGACGATGGTCGACTCGCCGCACGCGATCTACCCCGGCATGACGGAGAAGGACTACTACCAGGGCCTGGTGACCGAGGCCGCTCCGGGGACCGTCCGTCAGGTCGCGGTCTCCAAGGGCGAGAAGGCCGACGGGAACGCCCAGGGGAAGGAGGCGGACGCATGACCTCTCTCGCCGCCGCGGCCTCCATGACCTCCACCGGAGAGGCCGTGCAGTTCTGGATCCTGGGCATCGTCGCCGTCAGCGGCGCGCTCTGCACGATCCTGATGAAGCGGGCCGTGCACAGTGCCCTCTCGCTCGCCGGGACCATGATCGTCCTGGCGGTCTTCTACCTCGCCAACGGCGCGTACTTCCTCGGCGTCGTCCAGATCGTCGTCTATACGGGCGCGATCATGATGCTGTTCCTGTTCGTCGTCATGCTGGTCGGTGTCACCGCCGCGGACTCCCTCAAGGAGACGCTGAAGGGGCAGCGCTGGCTCGCCGCCGGACTGGGCATCGGCTTCGGCATCCTGCTGATCGCCGGGATCGGCAACGCCTCGCTCAAGGAGTTCAACGGCCTGGGCGAGGCCAACGCCGGCGGCAATGTGCAGGGCCTGGCCGCGCTCATCTTCACCAAGTACGTCTTCGCCTTCGAAATCACCGGCGCGCTGCTGATCACGGCGGCCGTCGGCGCGATGGTGCTCACCCACCGGGAGCGTACGGAGCGCGCCAGGACGCAACGCGAGCAGTCCGAGGCGCGCATCCGCGAGGGCAAGCAGGTGCCGCCGCTGCCCGCCCCGGGCGTCTACGCCCGGCACAACGCCGTCGACATCCCGGGCCTGCTGCCCGACGGCACCACGTCCGAGCTGAGCGTCAGCCCGACGCTGCGGGAGCGCGGCCAGATCCGCGATGTCTCCGGGGAGTCGCTCGCCGAGCTGAAGGCGCTGGAGGAGCGCTCCGAGAACTGGCTGGGCCGGGGCTTTGAGGAGCCCCGGCCCTCGTCGTCCGGTGGCGTGGCGCCGAAGGAGCACAAGGAGGGGGCCAAGAAATGAACCCGGTCTACTACCTCTATCTCGCCGCCCTGTTGTTCACCATCGGTGCGGCCGGGGTGCTGATCAGGCGGAACGCCATCGTGGTGTTCATGTGCATCGAGCTGATGCTCAACGCCTGCAATCTCGCCTTCGTCACCTTCTCGCGGATGCACGGGAATCTGGACGGCCAGATCATCGCCTTCTTCACGATGGTCGTCGCCGCGGCCGAGGTCGTGGTCGGCCTGGCGATCATCGTGTCGATCTTCCGCACCCGTCATACGGCCTCGGTCGACGACGCCAGCCTGATGAAGCTGTAAGGGGTCGCACAAAGTGGAGAATTTGATCGCGCTGCTTGTCGCGGCACCGCTGGTCGGTGCGGCCCTGCTGCTGTGCGGCGGCACCCGGCTCGACCGCACCGGCCACCTCATCGGCACGCTGTTCTCGGTGGCGTCGTTCGCCCTCGGGGTGGTGCTCTTCGCCGACATGCTCGGCAAGGGCGCCGACGACCGTGCCCTGCACCAGCACCTGTTCACCTGGATTCCGGTCGGCGGCTTCCGGGCCGATATCGCCTTCCAGCTCGACCAGCTGTCGATGACCTTCGTCCTGCTGATCACCGGTGTCGGATCGCTGATCCACATCTACTCGATCGGCTATATGGAGCACGACGAGCGGCGCCGCCGCTTCTTCGGCTACCTCAACCTCTTCCTCGCGGCGATGCTGCTGCTCGTCCTCGCCGACAACTACCTCCTGCTGTACGTCGGCTGGGAGGGCGTCGGCCTCGCCTCGTACCTCCTCATCGGCTTCTGGCAGCACAAGCCGAGCGCGGCCACGGCCGCCAAGAAGGCGTTCCTGGTCAACCGGGTCGGCGACATGGGCCTGTCCATCGCGATCATGCTGATGTTCACGACGTTCGGGACCTTCGCCTTCGGCCCGGTGCTCGCCGCCACGGGTGACACGTCCGAGGGCAAGCTGACCGCCATCGGGCTGATGCTGCTGCTGGCCGCCTGCGGCAAGTCGGCGCAGGTGCCGCTGCAGTCCTGGCTCGGTGACGCGATGGAGGGCCCGACCCCGGTCTCGGCCCTGATCCACGCCGCCACCATGGTCACCGCCGGGGTGTATCTGATCACCCGCTCCGGGGCGATCTTCAATGCCGCGCCGACCGCCCAGCTGGCGGTCGTCGTGGTCGGTGCGGTCACCCTCCTCTTCGGTGCGATCGTCGGTTGTGCCAAGGACGACATCAAGAAGGCGCTGGCCGGCTCGACGATGTCGCAGATCGGCTACATGATCCTGGCCGCCGGCCTCGGCCCGATCGGCTACGCCTTCGCGATCATGCACCTGGTCACCCACGGCTTCTTCAAGGCGGGTCTCTTCCTCGGCGCCGGCTCCGTGATGCACGGCATGAACGACGAGGTGGACATGCGCCGTTACGGCGGCCTGCGCAAGTACCTGCCGGTCACCTTCGTCACCTTCGGCCTCGGCTATCTGGCGATCATCGGCTTCCCCGGTCTCTCCGGCTTCTTCTCCAAGGACAAGATCATCGAGGCGGCGTTCGCCAAGGGCGGCACCGAGGGCTGGATCCTCGGCGGCGCGGCCCTGCTGGGCGCGGCGATCACCGCGTTCTACATGACCCGGGTGATGCTGATGACGTTCTTCGGCGAGAAGCGCTGGAACCCCGACGAGGTACATCCCCATGAGTCGCCGAAGGTCATGACGGTCCCGATGATCGTGCTGGCCCTCGGGTCGGTCTTCGCGGGCGGGCTGTTCAGCGTCAACGAGGCCTTTGTGAAGTGGCTGGAGCCGGTCACCTCGTTCGCGCACGGCCACTCCCCGGTCAGCGCGACCACCGTCACCGCCTCGACGATCGTGGTGCTGCTCATCGGCGTCGGCATCGCCTGGCTGATGTACGGCCGCAAGCCCGTTCCGGCGCTCGCCCCGCGCGGCTCGCTGCTGACCCGGGCGGCCCGCCGCGATCTGCTCCAGGACGACTTCAACCACGTCGTGTTCGTGCGCGGTGGGGAAGAACTCACCGGCACACTCGTCCAGCTCGACCGCTCCCTGGTGGACGGTGCGGTCAACGGCACGGCGGCTTCGATGGGCGCACTCTCCGGCCTGCTGCGCCGGTTGCAGACCGGATTCGTCCGTTCGTACGCGGTCCAGATGCTGGGCGGGGCCGCCGTTCTCGTCGCCGCGACCCTGCTGATGAGGGGTGTCTGAGCCATGTCGTTTCCCCTGCTGACGGCGGTGGCCGTGGTGCCGGCGGTCGGTGCGATCGCCACCGCCGCGCTGCCCGCCGCCAAGCGCACCGCGGCCAAATGGCTCGCGCTGCTGTTCTCGCTGGCCACCTTCGCGCTGGCACTGGTGGTCGCGTTCCGCTTCGACCCCGGCGCCAAGGGCCCCTTCCAGCTCACCGAATCGCACGCCTGGATCAGCGACTTCGGCGTCCGCTACGAACTCGGTGTGGACGGCATCGCGGTCGCCCTGATCGCGCTGACCACGTTGCTGATCCCGTTCGTCATCCTGGCCGGCTGGCATGACGCCGATCCCCTGGAGGAGGCCACGCCCAACCGGCGCTGGCGGCCCACCCAGGGCTTCTTCGCGCTGATCCTGGCCGTCGAGGCGATGGTGGTCCTCTCCTTCGAGGCCACCGACGTCTTCCTCTTCTACCTCTTCTTCGAAGCCATGCTGATCCCGATGTACTTCCTCATCGGCGGCTTCGGGGACCGGGCGGGCGGGGACGGCGAGGAACAGGACGCGGGCCGGCGGTCGTCGGCCGCGGTGAAGTTCCTGCTCTACAACCTCGCCGGCGGACTGATCATGCTGGCCGCGGTGATCGGGCTGTATGCGGTCACCGCCGACCAGCTCGGCACCGGCACGTTCTCGCTGCAGCAGATCGTCGAGGCGCGGGCGGCCGGCAAGCTGGAGATCGGAGCCGGCACCGAACGGCTGCTCTTCCTCGGCTTCTTCTTCGCCTTCGCGGTGAAGGCGCCGCTGTGGCCGCTGCACACCTGGCTGCCGGGCGCCATGGGCGAGTCGACCTCGCCGGTCGCGGTGCTGATCACCGCGGTCGTCGACAAGGTCGGCACCTTCGCGATGCTCCGCTTCTGCCTCCAGCTCTTCCCCGGGGCCAGCAGCTGGGCCACCCCGGTCATCCTCGTCCTCGCGCTGATCAGCGTGCTGTACGGCGCGTTGCTGGCGGTCGCCCAGCGGGACATCAAGCGGCTGATCGCCTACGCCTCGATCTCCCACTTCGGGTTCATCATCATGGGCATCTTCGCGATGACGTCCCAGGGACAGAGCGGCGCGACGCTCTACATGGTCAACCACGGCATCTCGACCGCCGCGCTGATGCTGGTGGCCGGCTTCCTGATCGGCCGCCGCGGCTCGCGGCTGATCGCGGACTTCGGGGGCGTCCAGAAGGTCGCCCCGGTCCTCGCCGGCACCTTCCTCATCGGCGGCCTGGCCACCCTGTCGCTGCCCGGCCTGGCCCCGTTCGTCAGCGAATTCCTGGTCCTGGTCGGCACGTTCAGCCGCTATCCGGTGATCGGCATCATCGCCACCCTCGGCATCGTCCTCGCCGCGCTGTACGTCCTCGTCCTCTACCAGCGGACGATGACCGGGCCGGTGCAGGAGGACGTGCGGAGCATGCCGGACCTGCGGGTGCGGGAGCTGGTGGTGGTGGCGCCGCTGATCGCGCTGCTGCTCTTCCTCGGGGTGTACCCGAAGCCGCTCACCGACCTCGTCAATCCGGCGGTCGGCCACACCCTGTCCGTCGTGGACAAGAAGGACCCCAAGCCCCCTGTGCAGGTGGACGCCGTGCCCGGTGGAGGCCGGGCCGGCCATACCGTGCGCCCTCAAGACGTGGAGGCCGCGAAGTGAGTTCCGTGGCAAGTGTCCACAGCCTGTGGACAGCGGCGGCCGGTGCGCCGGGCAAGATCCCGGCGCCGCACATCGAGTACGCCCAGCTGTCGCCGACACTGATCGTCCTCGGCGCGGCGGTGGCCGGCATCCTCATCGAGGGGTTCGTGCCGCGCCGTCACCGCTACTTCTCCCAACTGCTGCTGACCGTGGTGGCGCTGGCCGCCGCGTTCGCCGCGGTGATCGGCCTGGCGGCCGGCGGCTTCGGCTCGTCCAAGGCGCACATCGCGGCCATGGGCGCCCTCGCCGTCGACGGACCGGCGCTGTTCCTGCAGGGCACGATCCTGCTGGTGTCCCTGGTCGCGGTCTTCACCTTCGCCGAGCGCCGGCTCGATCCGGCGGCGCACGGCAAGCGTGTGGACTCCTTCGCCGCCCAGGCCGCGGCCGTCCCCGGCGGCGCCGCCGAACAGGCCGCGGTGAAGGCCGGGTTCACCACCACCGAGGTCTTCCCCATCCTGCTCTTCGCGGTCGGCGGGATGCTGGTCTTCCCGGCGGCCAACGATCTGCTGACGCTCTTCATCGCGCTGGAGGTCTTCTCCCTCCCGCTGTACATCCTGTGTGCGCTGGCCCGCCGCCAGCGGCTGCTGTCACAGGAGTCCGCGGTGAAGTACTTCCTCCTCGGCGCCTTCTCGTCGGCCTTCCTGCTGTTCGGCGTGGCCCTGCTGTACGGCTATGCGGGCACGGTCACCTACGCCGGGATCGCCGAGGTGGTCTCGGACGGCGCCAAGCAGATCGATCCGGCGCTGGCCGGCACGATGGGCAATGACGCGCTGCTCCTGATCGGTGCGGCGCTGGTGCTGATGGGGCTGCTGTTCAAGGTCGGCGCGGTCCCCTTCCACATGTGGACCCCGGACGTCTACCAGGGCGCCCCGACCCCGGTCACCGGCTTCATGGCGGCCGCCACCAAGGTCGCCGCGTTCGGTGCGCTGCTGCGGCTGCTGTACGTCGCCCTGCCGGGCCTGCGCTGGGACTGGCAGCCGGTGATGTGGGGCGTCGCGATCCTCACGATGCTGGGCGGGGCGATCGTCGCCATCACCCAGACCGACATCAAGCGGCTGCTGGCCTACTCCTCCATCGCCCACGCCGGCTTCATCCTCGCCGGTGTCATCGCCACCAGCAAGGACGGCATCTCCTCGGTGCTCTTCTACCTCGGCGCCTACTCCTTCGTGACGCTCGGCGCCTTCGCCGTGGTCACCCTGGTGCGGGACGCGGGCGGCGAGGCCACCGCGCTGTCCAAGTGGGCCGGGCTCGGCCGGCGTTCGCCGCTGGTGGCCGCGGTCTTCGCGGTCTTTCTGCTGGCCTTCGCCGGTATCCCGCTGACCTCTGGTTTCGCCGGAAAGTTCGCGGTGTTCAAGGCGGCGGCGCAGAGCGGAGCGGGCTGGCTGGTGGTCGTCGGTGTGATCTCGTCGGCCATCGCGGCGTTCTTCTACATCCGCGTGATCGTGCTGATGTTCTTCAACGAGCCCAAGGCGGACGGCCCGACCGTCGCGGTGCCCAGTCCGCTGACGACCACGGCCATCGCCGTCGGCGTCACGGCCACGCTGGTGCTCGGCCTGGCGCCGCAGTACTTCCTCGACCTGGCCGGCCAGGCCGGGGTCTTCGTGCGCTGAGATCCGGCGGCGCGCCACGACAGCGGCCGCCGCCCGGAGCCCTCGGGGGGTTCCGGGCGGCGGCCGTGCGTCGTGCGAGGGGCGGTCCGGCGTGCGGCGGGCGGTCAGCTCTTGGGCATACCGCTCGGCAGCTGCGGCATGTCCGGGACCTTCACGCTGCCGTCGCTGGACTTGGTGTACTTCTCGGTGGGCCCGTTCTTCCAGTCGACGGTCAGGGTCTTGCCGTCGGCGGCGGGCTTGAGGGTGCCCATGGTGCGGGTGGTGTCCTTGTCGGTGCACTTGACCGCGGCCATGGTCATCCCGGCCATCTCCTGGACCTTGCCCAGGCAGGCGGCCTTGTGCCCGTTGCTGAAGGCGACGGTGCCCTTGCTGATCACCAGGATCAGCGGGCTGCTCTTCGCGCCGGCCTTCCAGGCACCCTCGACCGAGCCCGCGCCCCCGGGCTGGTCGGCGCCTCCCGGAGTCGACGGCGCGGCCTGCGGCGTCTTGCTCGGCTTGCTGTCGCTGCCGTTGTCGCCGCTGCTTCCGCAACCGCTGAGCAGCATCGCGGCGATGGCTGCCGCCCCGGCGATCTGCGCTGCCTTGCGCACGTACGTCTCCTCCGTTGTGGGTCAGGGACACGTGAGGCTAGCAGCGGTCCGCGACGGGTCCCGGACCGCGGCAACGCCGGTACGGACTTGGTGTGGGGCTGTGACGTAGCAGCACACCGGACGGGACAGGGGCCGGGGTATTCGCCGCATATCGGACGGTCTCCTCCGGCCCCTCCGGTCTCCTCCGGCCCCTCCGGCCTCAGGCGGTCGCAGCCGTTTCCTCAGGAGCCCGCATTCGACGCAGCCTCCTTGTGGCGAGCGGCGGCTCGGTCATACCGCGGGCAGGATGCGGCCGGTGACCTCGCCCAGGCCGATCCGGGCACCCTCGGGGCCGGGTGCCCAGGCGGTCAGGGTGACCTCGTCGCCGTCCTGGAGGTAGGGGCCCTTGCCCTGGGTGAGCTCCAGCAGACAGCCGAGCTGGTCGGGGTCGGGCCCGGAGACGGTGCCGGAGGCGAACAGGTCGCCGGTGCGCAGCGAGGCGCCGTTGACGGTCATATGGGCGAGCTGCTGGGCGGCAGTCCAGTACATGGTGGAGAACGGCGGCCGGGAGACCGCCTCGCCGTTGATGCGCACCTCGATGCGGATGTCGATGCCGCCCGGCTCCGCGTCCGCGTCGTCGAGGTAGGGCAGCAGCGGCACGTCCCGGGCGGGCGGGGGCGTGCGGGCCTCGTCGAGGGCGTCGAGCGGGGTGATCCAGGCGGAGACGGAGGTGGCGAAGGACTTGCCCAGGAAGGGGCCGAGCGGCACGTACTCCCAGGCCTGGATGTCGCGCGCGGACCAGTCGTTGAGCAGGCAGACGCCGAAGACGTGGTCGCGGAAGGCTTCCTGCGGGACGGGCGCGTGCAGAGTGGAGGGCGTGCCGACGACGAAGCCGACCTCGGCCTCGATGTCGAGGCGGAGGGAGGGGCCGAAGGCCGGCGCCTCGTCCGCGGGGGCCTTGCGCTGGCCGTGCGGCCGGACGACCGGGGTGCCGCTGACGACGACGGTGCCCGCCCGGCCGTGGTAACCGATCGGCAGATGCTTCCAGTTGGGGGTCAGCGCCGCGGCGTCCGGGCGGAAGATCCGGCCGACGTTGGTGGCGTGGTGCTCGCTGGCGTAGAAGTCGACGTAGTCGGCGACCTCGAACGGGAGGTGCAGCGTGACCTCGGTGAGCGGATGGAACAGCGGCGCCACCTCGTCGCGGTGCGCGGGGTCGGTGACGGCGGTGCGGACGGCCGCCCGGATCTGCTGCCAGACGGGACGGCCGGCGGCCAGCAGGGGGTTGAGGGTCGGGGCCGCGAGCAGTTCGGCGTGCGGGTGGATGGCGGCGGGCAGGGCGCTGGGCAGTGCGCTCAGATCGAGGACCCGGTCGCCGTAGCGGACGCCGATGCGCCGCTGGCCGGGCGCGTCGGCGGTGCTGAACACGCCGTAGGGCAGGTTGTGCGGGCCGAAGGGATCGCCTTCCGCCAGGTCGAACGGGCTCTGCTCGGGCATGGACAGCTCCTCGCGTTCGTCGTCGCCGGTGGGCGGCCGGGCCGGCGCGGCCTGGTGGCCCGCGGGCCGGCGGTGCCGACGATCAGCGTACGGCCGGGTGGTGACCCGCGGGGCGGTCATGGGGCGCGAGGGCGCGGAGGCGTACGGATTTGGACGGCGGGTGCGCCGTGTGGTGCGCCCCCAAGCATCGGTAATGTCCGGAAAAGCCTTGCTGCACCGCGCAATTCGGGCCTAGCTTCCTTTCCTGGCGCGGGCCGGGGAGGGACCGCGCCGTTGGGGGGACACGTGGCTCGCAGTGCCGTACGGCTCGCGGTCGACCGGAGTGTTCCGGGGCTGATCGTGAAGATCGGGTCTTACCCCCTGCACCACGGAGGTGTGGGGGCGATCCGCAGCCTGGGGCGGCTCGGGGTGCCCATGTACGCCGTGACGGAGGACCGCTTCACCCCGGCGGCTCTCTCCCGCTATCTCCGTGGCCGTTTCGTCTGGCCGACCACCGGGCGGGAGGAGCCGGACCGGCTGGTGACGGGGCTGCTGCGGATCGGCCGGCGGATCGGCCGGCCGACGCTGCTGCTCCCCACCGATGAAGAGGCGGCCGTGCTGATAGCCGAGCACGCCGAAGCGCTCGCGGGATCGTTCCTCTTTCCCCGGGTCGCCCCCCGGCTGCCGCGCCGGCTGGCCAGCAAACAGGGCCTGCACGAACTGTGCGCGGCCCATGGGGTGCCCTCGCCGGCCGCCGTCTTCCCCGGTTCCTACGCGGACATCGAGGCGTACGCCGGGCGCGCGCGCTTCCCGGTGGTGGCCAAGAACCGCGAGGCGTTCGTCCGGCGCAAACGGCCCGCCGTCGCGGGGACGACCCGGATAGGAGGGCCGGAGCAGCTGCTGGATCTGGCCCGTGACTGGGGCCCGCGGCCGGGCGTGATCCTGCAGGAGTATCTGCCGCGGGAGCAGGCCGAGGACTGGATCGTGCACGCCTGCTTCGGCGCGGACCGTGCGCCGCTGGCGCTGTTCACCGGGGTCAAGGTGCGCTCCTGGCCGCCGCACGCCGGTATGACGGCCTGCGCGTATGTCGTCGACAACCCGGAACTCGCCACCCTGTCGGCGCAGTTCGTCGACCGCATCGGGTTCACCGGCATCGCCGATCTGGACTGGCGGTTCGACCGCCGCGACGGCCGGTACAAGCTGCTGGACTTCAATCCGCGGATGGGCGCGCAGTTCCGGCTCTTCGAGAACGCCGCCGGGGTGGATGTCGTCCGCGCCCAGCATCTGGAACTCACCGGGCGCACCGTCCCCGAGGGGGCGCAGCGGGCCGGGCGCCGCTTCGTCGTCGAGAACGTCGATCTGCCCGCCCGGCTCGCGTACCGGCGCAGCGGCCCGCGCCCGCCGCACGCGCCGGCGCGGGCCTCGGGCACCGAGCTGGCGTGGTTCGCGGGCGACGACCCGCTGCCGTTCTTCACGATGCTGGCGCGGTCCGTCGGGCCGGGTGCCCGGCATCTGAGGCAGCTGCGGCAGGCGGGGCGCCGGGCGGGTACCGAGGCACCACACAGGCAAGGGGAGGGACCGAAGTGAGCACTCCGGTAGCGGTCATCGGGGCCGGCCCGTACGGCGTGTCGACGGCCGCGCACCTACGGGCGCGCGGTCTGCCGGTACGGGTCTTCGGGGCGCCGATGGCGAGCTGGCGCACGCAGATGCCCGCGGGCATGCTGCTCAAGTCGACGCCGGCGGCTTCCACCATCGATGTCCCGCAGCCCGGCCACACCCTCGGCGACTTTTGCGCAAAGACGGGGGAGGGGCCCTACGCCTCGGACTGGGACATCGTCCCCATCGAGGTGTTCACCCGGTACGGGCAGTGGGTGCAGCAGCACACGGTCCCCGGCCTGGAGCAGGTCAGGGTGGTCTCGGTCGACCGGCGGGACGGCGGCTTCGAGCTGAAGCTGGACAGCGGGGAGCAGGTCGGCGCGCGGGCGGTGGTCGTGGCCACCGGCCTGAGCGGGCTGGCGCAGCTGCCGCCGGAGCTGGCCGCCGCGATCCCGGACGGGCCGTCCGCCACGGGTCCGGTCTCGCACAGCTCGCAGCACCACGACCTGTCCGCGCTGGCCGGCCGTGAGGTGGTGGTGATCGGCGCCGGGCAGTCGGCGCTGGAGAGCGCGGTGCTGCTCGCCGAGGCGGGCGCGGCGTCCGTACGGGTGGTGGCGCGCCGCCAGGGCGCGGTGGGCTTCGGCGCGCCGCCGGACCGCCAGCCCCGCCTGCGGCCGCCGTCGCCGTTCGGCAACGCCTGGTCGCTGCATGCCCTGACGTATTACGCCGGCGGCTTCCGCCGGCTGCCGGTGCCCGCCCGGCGGTATCTGGTGCGACGGGTGCTCGGCCCGCTGGGGGCGTGGTGGCTGCGGGACCGTTTCGCCGACCGGGTGCAGGTGACGCAGGGGCGGCGGATCGTACGGGCCACGGTCCGTGACGGCCGTCCCGTGCTGGCGCTGCGCGGGGCCGACGGGCAGGGCGGGGAGCTCGCCGCCGACCATGTGCTGGCCGCGACGGGCTACCGGATGGACCTGGCGGCACTGGATTTCCTGGGCCAGGGGCTGCGCACCGGGATCGTGACGCGGGCCGGCGGGCCGCTGCTGGACGCCGGATTCGGCTCGTCCGTACCGGGGCTGTACTTCACGGGGTTGCCGGCGGCCGCCTCGTTCGGGCCGGTGATGCGCTTCGTGTGCGGCACGGAGTTCGCCTCGCCGCGGCTGGCACGGGCGGTGGCGCGGGCCTGCGGGTGAGCGGGTCCACGGGGGAGCGGAGCTGCGGGGGAGCGGGCATACGGGGGAGCGGGCCTGCGGGGGAGCGGGCTTACGGGGGAGCGGGCCTGCGGGGGAGCGGGCTTACGGGGGAGCGGGCTTACGGGGGAGCGGGCCTGCGGGGGAGCGGGCTTACGGGCGAGGTGAGCCGGTACCGCTGCTGCCGGTGGGGCCCGCGGTTCCTCTCCCGCGAGGGAAGTCACTCTGCGCTGTGGTGCTTTCGCGGGAGGCTGCGGCGTGGGCGGTGGCGAGCGGAGCCGCCGTGCCCGGGGCCGACGCCGGGCGGGAGGCCTTGCCGGACAAGAAGCAGGCCGGAAATACTCCTCTCGTTGCCGGACCCCATGCTCCCGCGTCACACTCGCGTCAACAGGTGATCCAGAACCTGTCGGCCGGGCCGCTGTGCTTCCCGGGCGGTTCGGGGGGCGGGCGCTCACGGTGATCGAACTGCGACCGGATACGCTGGCCGATGGTGGAGACAGCGACAGATCGACATTCAGTTTGATCGTCAGCAGACAGGAGTACCCCTCGTGACCGTCGTCGGGCCCTTCGGGCTGAGCGTGCGGGACCAGGCTCTTGAGGCCGATGTCCAGGCCGGGTTGGCGGCTGTCGAGGAGGGCCTGCTGGAGGCCACCAAGAGCGACGTGCCGTTCATCACCGAATCCGCGCAGCACCTCGTGCGCGCGGGCGGTAAGCGGTTCCGGCCGCTGCTGGTGACGCTGGCCGCCCAATTCGGTGACCCCTACAGCCCGGGCGTGGTGCCCTCCGCGGTCGTCGTGGAGCTGACGCATCTCGCGACGCTGTATCACGACGACGTGATGGACGAGGCCGAGGTGCGCCGCGGCGTGGCCAGCGCCAACGCCCGCTGGGGCAACTCCGTCGCGGTGCTGACCGGCGACTTCCTGTTCGCCCGCGCCTCGCACATCCTCGCCGACCTCGGTCCTGAGGCGGTCCGGATCCAGGCCGAGGCGTTCGAACGCCTGGTGACCGGCCAGATCCTGGAGACCGCGGGGCCGCGCGACGGGCGCGACCCCATCAGCCACTATCTGGACGTCCTCGCCGGCAAGACCGGCTCGCTGATCGCCGTCGCGTGCCGGTTCGGCGCGATGATGTCAGGCGCCGAGGAGTCGACGGTCAACATCCTCACCCAGTACGGCGAGCGGCTGGGCACCGCTTTCCAGCTGGCCGACGATGTGCTGGACATCGCCAGCGATTCGCATGAATCGGGCAAGACGCCCGGCACGGACCTGCGGGAGGGCATCCCGACGCTGCCCGTGCTGCATCTGCGGGCACGCGCCGAGAGCGACGCCGGTACGCCCGAGGACCGCGCCCTCGCCGAGCTGCTGTCCGGGGATCTCACGGACGACACCCGGCATGCCGAGGCGCTGGCCGGCCTGCGCGCCCACCCGGCGCTCGAAGAGGCCCGCCGCGACACCGTGCGCTATGCGCAGGAGGCCCGCGCGATGCTGGCGCCGCTGCCGTCCTGCACAGCCAAGTCGGCTCTGGAAGGGCTCTGCGACGCGGTGGTGCACCGGGCGGGCTGAGGCCTCCCTGCGGACCTGGGCCGGGTGCCCGGGTTCCGTGCCTGTGTTTCGCATCGCTCCGCTGCGGGTGCTCCGTACCCCTCTTCGGTGCTTGTGGCCTGCACCTCTCCGGTTTCTGTGCCCCGCATCCCCTAGAGCAGGTCCCCGCATCCCCTAGGGAACGGTCCGACTCCTGTGGTACGGACTCCGACCTGGGGTGACCATGCGTCATACCTCAGCAGTAGGACGAGTTGCTCCCGCCGGGTGACGTTATCCGCGAGGCGATTTGGTGAGATGGAAACCACCAGAGCGCGGCGGACGGTCACAATGAGCCCCAGGGGTGACGGGTGGACAGCGCAGCAACCGCCGCATACGACGGAGGTAGGGCAGATGCCACGGAACGAACCGACACAGGTCACCGACGGATGGGACGAGGGGCGCTCCCTGAAGCGCCGTAAGGCGGTGCGGTATGGCGTACCGGTCGCCGTCGCGGGAGTGGCGGCGGCCACGATCGGGCTGGTCCCGGCGTTCGCCGGTTCTCCGGATCTGCCGAAAATCTCCGCACAGGATCTGATAGCCAAGGTCGCCAAGTCGGACGTCCAGCAGCTCTCCGGCACGGTCCGGGTCTCCACGGACCTCGGTCTGCCGTCCCTGCCGGGCGTCGGCGGCGCGGCGGGCGGCTTCGGCGGCGGCCAGGCCGGTGCCGGCGGGAAGGGGGGCGACGGCGCCTCCGCAGCGCCCCAGAACAAGCTGATGGAGCTGGCGTCCGGTGCGCACACGCTGCGCGTCGCGGCCGACGGCCCCGAGAAGCAGCGGGTGTCGATCGTCGACAAGGCCGCCGAGTACAGCCTGGTCCACAACGGCAACGAGGTTTGGGCCTACGACAGCGGCAGCAACACCGCGGTGCACAGCACCGCACCCGACGCCGGCCGGCACGGCAAGCAGCACCGGGCGCCCGAGGGCCTGCCCAAGGGCCTGAAGGGTGCCACCCCGCAGGACCTCGCGAAGCAGGCCCTGAAGGCGGCCGGCGACACGACCTCGGTCACCGTCGACGGCACCGCCACGGTTGCCGGGCGGGACGCCTACCAGCTGCTGATCAAGCCCAAGCAGGCCGCCTCGACGGTCGGCTCGATCCGGGTCGCGGTGGACGCCGCCAACGGCGTGCCGCTGAAGTTCACCCTGACCCCCAAGAGCGGTGGCGCGGCCGCCATCGACGTCGGCTACACGAACGTCGACTTCGCCAAGCCCGCCGCGAGCACGTTCTCGTTCACCCCGCCCAAGGGCGCCAAGGTCGTCGACGGCGACAAGGCAGGGGCGAAGGCGCAGCGCGAGCACGGCAAGAACCTCCCGTCCCACCAGGACGCGAAGGACTTCAAGAAGGACAAGGGCGGGCTGAACGTCATCGGCAAGGGCTGGACGTCCATCGCCACGATCAAGGGCGCCGGCCCCGGCCTGCCCTCCGGCAAGGAGAAGGGCGCCGGCGGTGACGCCGCCAAGTTCCTGGACAGCATCGGCGAGAAGGTGCACGGCTCCTTCGGCTCCGGCCGGGTCTTCAGCACCCGCCTGGTCAACGCCCTGGTCACGGACCACGGCACGGTCTACGCCGGCGCCGTCGACAAGCAGGCCCTGATCGACGCGGCCAACGCCGCCAAGTAACGGGCCGGCGCGCGGAAGCGCAGAAGCGCCCAAGTAAGTACAGGGCGCGGAAGCCAGAGCGCGGAAGTGCTGAAGCGCGGAAGTGCGGAAGCGCCGTGTCACCCCTCGGCGGGTGGCGCGGCGCGGCTGGTGGACCACATCCGTACGTCGTTGGGGGGAGCCGATGCCACAGCCCACCGCCTCGGCGCCCGACGGCGCCCGGCCACCCGATGGCGCCCGGCCACCCGACGGCGCCCGCGCGGCCGACAGCGGCCTCCCGGCCGACGGCGGCACCGCCCGCCGGACCGACGGGGAGCCGGCGATCGAGACGCGCGGGCTGACCAAGGCCTACCGTGGCGGCCGGCTCGCCGTCGACGGTCTTGATCTGGCCGTACCGCGGGGCAGCGTCTTCGGCTTCCTCGGGCCCAACGGCTCCGGCAAGACCACCACCATCCGCATGCTGATGGGCCTGATCGAAGCGAACGCCGGCAGCGCGCGGGTGCTGGGGCAGCCGATGCCCGCCGCGGTCCGCCGGGTGCTCCCCAGGGTCGGCGCGCTCATCGAGGGCCCGGCGCACTACGGCTTCCTCAGCGGGCGGGACAATCTCCGCCGGTTCGACGCCGCCGACCCGCTCGCCGATCCCCGTACCCGTGCCGAGCGGGTCGGGCACGCACTGGAGCGGGTGGGCCTGGCCGCCGCGGCCGGCAAGAAGGCGCGTGCCTACTCCCTCGGCATGAAGCAGCGCCTCGGCCTGGCCGCGGCCCTGCTTCAGCCCCGTGAGCTGCTGGTCCTCGACGAACCGACCAACGGCCTGGACCCCCAGGGCATGCGGGAGATCCGCGCGCTGATCCGCGAACTCGCGGCGGACGGCACCACCGTCTTCCTCTCCTCCCACCTCCTCGACGAGATCGAGCAGGTCTGCACCCACGCCGCGGTGATGGCCCGCGGCCGGCTGATCACCCAGGGCACGGTCGCCGACCTCTCCGCCACGGTTCTCGACGCGCACGGTCCCGGACACGGCCGGCTGACGGTGACCACCCCCGACCCGGCCGACGCGGTCCGGGTCCTGAAGGAGCACGGTCTGACCGGTCTGGAGGTCACCGGCGACCGGGTGACCGGCGAACTCCCGGCCCCGCCCGCGACCGGGGGCACACCGGACGGCGGGGCGCCGCCGGACCTGGCGGATCTCAACGCCGCGCTGGTGCTCGCCGGTGTACGGGTCCGTGGCTTCGGCAGGGAGCGGGCGTCGCTGGAGGATGTCTTCGTTCAGCTGACCGGGGAGGGCTTCGATGTCGCAGGCTGAGACGGCGGTGCGCACGCCCCGACCGCTGTGGTCGCTGGGTCTGCTGCGCAGCGAGATCGCCACGACCTTCCGGCGCTGGCGCACCCTCGCGCTGCTGGCGGTGCTCGCAGGCGTACCGGTCCTGGTCGGTATCGCCGTCAGGATCGAGACGGGTGACGACGGCGGACCGGGCGGTGGCGGTGGCGGCCCGGCGTTCCTCTCACAGGTCACCCACAACGGCCTGTTCCTGGTCTTCACCTCGCTCGCGGTGACGCTGCCGTTCTTCCTGCCGATGTCCATCGGGGTGATAGCGGGCGACTCCCTCGCCGGTGAGGCCCACGGCGGGACGCTGCGCTATCTCCTGGTGGCGCCCGCGGGCCGCACCCGCCTGCTGCTGGTCAAATACGCCACGATCCTGACGTTCTGCCTGGTGGGCACCCTGGTCGTGGCGCTCTCCGCCCTGGCGACCGGTGCCCTGCTCTTCCCTCTGGGCGAGGTCACCCTGCTCTCGGGGACGTCCGTGTCCTTCGGCGAGGGGCTGCTGCGGGCGCTGGCCATCGCGGTCGCGGTGGCGCTGTCCCTCATCGGCGTGGCCGCCATCGGCCTGTTCATCTCGGCACTCACCACCAGCGGTATCGCCGCCATGGCGACCACGGTCGGCCTGCTGATCACCGTGCAGATCCTGGACACCCTCCCGCAGTTGCACGCCATCCAGCCCTATCTCTTCCCGCACTACTGGCTGTCGTTCGCGGATCTGCTCCGCGACCCCGTCTACTGGGACCAGTTGCAGAAGAACCTCGGCCTGCAGGCGCTGTACGCCCTGGTGTTCGGCTCGGCCGCCTGGGCGTGCTTCACGACCCGGGACATCACCGGGTGAGGCCGTCGGACCGCGGCGTCGCGGGCGGCGCTCCGGCGGGCCGTGCCGCCGCTGCTTCCGCGGCCAGGTCCGCTTCTGCCGTCTGCACCGCCCCGGCCCCGGCCGCAGTCCCGGCCCCGGCCGCCGCGCCCGCACGGGCCGCGGCATCGGCCAGTGCCGTCCGCGCCCGCCGTGCGGTCCGCAGCGCATCCCAGGTCAGTACCGTCAGGGCCGCCCACACCAGAGCGAACCCGGCCCAGCGCTCCGGCGG
Source organism: Streptomyces sp. NBC_00400 (assembly GCF_036048035.1). Classification (NCBI taxonomy): domain Bacteria; kingdom Bacillati; phylum Actinomycetota; class Actinomycetes; order Kitasatosporales; family Streptomycetaceae; genus Streptomyces; species Streptomyces sp. NBC_00400. The sequence goes on from NZ_CP107940.1 coordinate 4,626,550, forward strand.
CATCCGCTCGTGGAAAACCATGAGCCCCAGCACGAACTGAAAGGTCGGCGCCAGATACTGCATCATCCCGATCGTCGTCAGCGGCAGCCGCACGGCCGAGGCGCCGAAGCAGATCAGCGGTACCGCCGTCGCGATACCGCAGCCCGCGAGCAGCAGTGCCTGGCCCACCCCGCCGGTGGTGAAGCGGGACTCGCCGTGCAGGGCGAGGAAGACCAGGACCCCCAGCGCGGGCAGCAGCTGGAGGGCGGTCTCGGCGCTGAAGCCCTCGATCCCGTCGAGCTTGATGCCCTTCTTGACCAGCCCGTATGTCGCGAACGAGAAGGCCAGCCCGAGCGCGATCCAGGGCACCTTGCCGTACGCGAGGGTCATCACGACGACGGCGAGGAGGCCGACCCCCACCGCCGTCCACTGCAGCGGCCGCAGCCGCTCGCGCAGCACCAGTACGCCGAAGGCGATGCTGACCAGCGGGTTGATGAAATAGCCGAGCGAGGCCTCCAGGACATGCCCGGCGTTGACCGACCAGATGTAGAGGAACCAGTTCGCCGAGATGACCAGGGCGCAGACCAGGACCAGCCCGAGCCTCCTGGGCTGCCGCAGCAGCGGGCCGATCCAGGACCAGCGGCGCAGCACGGCCAGGATGACGACGGCGACGGGCAGCGACCACACCATGCGATGGGCCAGGATCTCGAACGGCGAGGCGGCGTCCAGCAGATGCCAGTAGAGCGGCAGCAGGCCCCACATGGTGTAGGCGCCGAAACCGTAGGCAAGTCCGACACGCTGATCGTTTTGAGGCTGCAAGGGGACCTCCGCAGGGTGCTTCACCACCTCTGCGAAAGTAGCGCCGCCCTGCCCGGCTGTCATACCTGTCTTGCCATACGGTCATGACAGGCCGGCGGTCCACGAGTGCCGGGCCCGGGGAACGGAAACGGCTGCCTGTGTCGCGCCAACATGACGCGCCAACGTGGCACGCAAAGGGACCGGCCGTGGAACGCACAACGGGTGCCCGTACGGGACGCCGTCAGACGTTCCCGTACGGGCACCCGCAAGCAGCCCGCCAGGCCGGCCGTCAGCCGACGACCGTCCAGGTGTCGTTGCCGGCCAGCAGAGTGGCCAGGTCGCCCTTGCCCTTCTGCTCGATGGCGTCGTCGAGCTGGTCGGACATCAGGGTGTCGTAGACCGGCCGGTTGACGTTGCGCAGGACCCCGATGGGGGTGTGGTGGAGCGTGTCGGGGTCGGCGAGCCGGGAGAGGGCGAACGCCGTGGTGGGCGAGGGGTTGTGCGCATCGTGCACCAGCACGCCGCCCGTGCCCTCCTCCCGTACGTCGATGACCCTGAGGTCGCCGGTGTCCGGGTCGCGGATCACGCCCTTGGAGCCGAAGCCGTCGGGGGCCAGGGCGCCGAAGCGGATCGGCTGCCCGTGCTCCAGGCGGATGACGGCCTCCTCGGCCTGCTCCTTGTCCTTGAGGACTTCGAAGGCACCGTCGTTGAAGATGTTGCAGTTCTGGTAGATCTCCACCAGCGCCGTGCCGGGGTGGGCGGCGGCCTCGCGCAGCACCGAGGTGAGGTGCTTGCGGTCGGAGTCGACGGTGCGGGCGACGAAGGACGCCTCGGCGCCGAGCGCCAGCGAGACCGGGTTGAAGGGTGCGTCCAGCGACCCCATCGGCGTCGACTTGGTGATCTTGCCGACCTCGGAGGTGGGGCTGTACTGCCCCTTGGTCAGACCGTAGATCCGGTTGTTGAACAGCAGGATCTTGAGGTTGACGTTGCGCCGCAGGGCGTGGATGAGGTGGTTGCCGCCGATGGAGAGCGCATCGCCGTCGCCGGTGACGACCCACACGGACAGGTCGCGCCGGGAGGAGGCCAGGCCGGTGGCGATGGCGGGGGCGCGGCCGTGGATGGAGTGCATCCCGTAGGTGTTCATGTAGTACGGGAAGCGGGAGGAGCAGCCGATGCCGGAGACGAAGACGATGTTCTCCTTGGCCAGGCCGAGCTCGGGCATGAAGCCCTGCACGGCGGCAAGGACGGCGTAGTCACCGCAGCCGGGGCACCAGCGCACTTCCTGATCGGACTTGAAGTCCTTCATGGACTGCTTGGCATCGGCCTTGGGCACCAGGGAAAGGGCCTCGATCTGCGAGGACCCCTCCGCGATCGTCTCAGTCATTGATGGCCTCCTTAAAGACCTCCGCAAGCTGCTCGGCCTTGAACGGCATTCCGCTGACCTGGGTGTGCGACCGCGCGTCGACGAGGTACTTGGCGCGCAGCAGAGTGGCGAGCTGCCCGAGGTTCATCTCCGGCACGATCACCTTGTCGTAACGCGCCAGGACCTCGCCGAGATTCCCCGGGAAGGGGTTGAGGTGGCGCAGATGGGCCTGCGCGATGCGCTCGCCGGCCCGCCGCACGCGCCGTACCGCCGCGGTGATCGGCCCGTAGGTCGACCCCCAGCCCAGTACGAGGGTCCCGGCGCCCCGGCCGCCGTCGTCGGTGGGGTCGTCGACCTCGATGTCGGGGACGTCGACGCCGTCGACCTTCGCCTGGCGGGTGCGCACCATGAAGTCGTGGTTGGCCGGGTCGTAGGAGATGTTGCCCGTGCCGTCCTGCTTCTCGATGCCGCCGATACGGTGCTCCAGGCCCGGCGTGCCCGGCACCGCCCAGGGCCGGGCCAGCGTCTGCTCGTCCCGCTTGTACGGCCAGAACACCTCGGTGCCGTCCGCCTGCTGGTGGTTGGGGCCCGAGGCGAACTGGACCCGCAGATCCGGCAGTTCGTCGACGTCGGGGATCCGCCACGGCTCCGAACCGTTGGCCAGGTAGCCGTCGGAGAGGAGGAAGACCGGGGTGCGGTAGGCCAGTGCGATCCGGGCCGCTTCCAGGGCGGCGTCGAAGCAGTCCGCGGGCGTCTTCGGCGCCACGATCGGCACCGGCGCCTCGCCGTTGCGCCCGTACATCGCCTGCAGCAGGTCGGCCTGCTCGGTCTTCGTCGGCAGACCCGTCGACGGTCCGCCGCGCTGGATGTCCACGATCAGCAGCGGCAGTTCCAGACTGACCGCCAGACCGATCGTCTCGGACTTCAGCGCCACACCGGGACCCGACGTGGTCGTCACCGCCAGCGCACCACCGAACGCGGCGCCCAGCGCCGCGCCGATCCCGGCGATCTCGTCCTCCGCCTGGAAGGTGCGCACACCGAAGTTCTTGTGCTTGGACAGCTCGTGCAGGATGTCGGAGGCCGGGGTGATCGGGTACGAGCCCAGATACAGCGGAAGGTCCGCCTGCCGGCCGGCCGCGATCAGCCCGTAGGACAGCGCGAGGTTCCCGGAGATGTTGCGGTAGGTGCCGGTCGGGAAGGCCGTGGTCGCCGGCGCGACCTCGTAGGAGACGGCGAAGTCCTCCGTCGTCTCACCGAAGTTCCAGCCCGCCCGGAACGCCGCGACATTCGCCTCCGCGATCTCCGGCTTCTTCGCGAACTTCGCCCGCAGGAACTTCTCGGTGCTCTCGGTCGGCCGGTGGTACATCCACGACAGCAGACCCAGCGCGAACATGTTCTTGCTGCGCTCGGCCTCCTTGCGGGAGAGCCCGAACTCCTTGAGCGCCTCGATCGTCAGCGTGGTCAGCGGCACCGGGTGGACGTTGTAGGCCTCCAGCGACCCGTCCTCCAGCGGGCTGGTCGCGTATCCCACCTTCGCCATCGGGCGCTTGGTGAACTCATCGGTGTTGACGATGATGTCCGCGCCCCGCGGCACATCATCGAGGTTCGCCTTCAGCGCCGCGGGGTTCATCGCCACCAGCACATTCGGCGCGTCACCGGGCGTGAGGATGTCATGGTCGGCGAAGTGCAGCTGGAAGCTGGAGACACCCGGCAGGGTTCCGGCAGGGGCGCGGATCTCGGCGGGGAAATTCGGCAGCGTCGACAGGTCGTTTCCGAACGATGCGGTCTCGGACGTGAACCGGTCGCCGGTGAGCTGCATACCGTCACCGGAGTCACCGGCAAACCGGATGATCACCCGGTCCAGGCGCCGGACTTCCTTGCCTGCGCCGCCGTCACCGGAAGCGCGCTCTTCCCCGACAAGCGCGGCGTCGGTCTGCTCGGCTGTGCTACTGACCTGGCTGGTCACTGCTTCGGACCTCCCTCGAGGGGTGCGGCGTCCCCGCCGGAGGCAGGGCTCGGGACGTGTCGTACTGACCGGTTGTCCCATAACCATCGTACGTGGGTAAGGGTGGCCTTCCCTGGGGCGCTCGCATGTTGGACGTCAACATGAGACACCGATCTGGTGTGTTTTGTCATGAAATCACCACCCCCGTGGCCCCCTCTTCATGACGCTCCGGACTCCTCCATTGGTTCTACGACCAAAGCCCCGGACCGCGGCGGAAACGCCCCGGAACGCCCCTCTGACAGATTGTCAGACGGTTAGGAATCGAGGTAGGTGAGTACCGCAAGCACCCTGCGGTGATCCCCGTCACTCGGCGACAGCCCCAGTTTCTGGAAGATATTGCTGACGTGCTTCTCGACCGCGCCGTCGCTGACCACCAGCTGCCGGGCGACCGCGGAATTCGTCCGGCCCTCGGCCATCAAGCCCAGGACCTCCCGTTCCCGGGGTGTCAGATGGGCCAGCACGTCCTGCTTCCGGCTGCGGCCCAGCAGCTGCGCCACCACCTCCGGGTCCAGGGCGGTCCCGCCCCCGGCGACCCGGACCACCGCGTCGACGAACTCCCGCACCTCGGCCACCCGGTCCTTGAGCAGATAGCCGACGCCCCGGCTCGACCCGGCCAGCAGCTCCGTCGCGTACTGCTCCTCGACGTACTGCGAGAGCACCAGCACCCCGAGGCCGGGGTGGTCCCGGCGCAGCCGGATGGCGGCCCGGACCCCCTCGTCGGTGTGCGTGGGCGGCATCCGTACGTCCGCCACGACCACGTCCGGCAGCGCCCCCTCGTCCGCCAGCTCCCCGATCGTCTTGATCAGCGCCTCGGCGTCCCCCACGCCTGCCACGACCTCGTGCCCCCGGTCGGTGAGCAGCCGGGTCAGGCCCTCGCGGAGCAGCACCGAGTCCTCGGCGATGACCACCCGCACCTTGTCCTCCACGGCTCAGATTCCCCCATTTCTCGCGTCCCGCCCCGTCGGCCTCCAGCATTCCAGCATTCGGACGGCGGCGCGGCGGATGAGGGGGGATCGGGGGCGGATGAAGGGGGAGAGGGGGCGGTACGGGCCGGGCCGGCTACGGCAGCTCCGCCGTCACCCGCGCCACGGGAGCTCTGCGGTGATGCAGGTCGGGCCGCCGGCCGGGGAGTCCACCAGCAGCAGGCCGTCGACGGCCGCCAGCCGCTCGGTGAGGGCGGCCAGGCCCGTGCCCGGCCCGGTGTGCGCGCCACCGTGGCCGTTGTCCGCGACCAGCACCATGATCCGGTCCGCGGTGTGCCAGACGTCCAGCGTCGCGCCGGCGGCCCCGGAGTGCCGGGAGACGTTCCGCAGCAGCTCGGAGGCGGTGAAGTACGCGATGCCCTCGATCGCCGCGGCCGGCCGCCGGTCCAGGTCCACGGTCACCGTCACCGGAACCGTGCACCGCGCGGACAACGCCGACAGGGCCGGGCCGAGCCCCCGGTCGGTGAGGATCGCCGGGTGGATCCCGCGGGCCAGGTCCCGCAGCTCCTGGAGGGCGATCTTCACCTCGCCGTGCGCCTCGTCCACCATCTTCGCGGCGGCCTCCGGATCCTCGGCCAGCTTCTCCTTGGCCAGGCCCAGGTCCAGGGCGAGCGAGGCCAGTCGGGCCTGCGCCCCGTCGTGCAGATCACGCTCGATGCGCCGCAGATCCGCCGCCGCGGTGTCCACCATGACCCCGCGGTCCGACTCCAGCTGCCAGGCCCGGGTGGCGAGGGCGGAGGGCCCCAGCAGGCCGTGGACCATGACCCGGTCCACCTGCGTCAGCCCGTGGATCACCCACGGTCCGGCCAGCACCAGCAGCAGTCCTGCCCCGCTGGTGACCGCGATCTCGGCCGGAGTGTCGAGCCAGGCGCCATTGCCGTTGCCGTCGCCCCACAACTGGAGGCCCGACTGGCCGAGGTAGGCGGGGAACGTCCACCGCCACAGCGGGTAGGCCAGCAGCCCCCAGCCGAGGGTCCAGAAGGTCACCGAGAAGATGAAGGAGAAGAGCGCCCACGGGAAGTGCAGCAGCGAGTAGAGAAGGTGCCGCCAGGACGCCCCGCTCTTCAGTACGGCCCCGACCCACCCCATCAGGCTCGGCTTGGACGGCCGGACGGGCTCGGGGTCGGCGACGTCCAGCCCCAGCAGCGCGCGGGCCCGCACCCGCTCCAGGCCGCCCAGCGCACGGGCGCCGGCCAGGCCGCCGGCCAGCAGCGGGATGCCGAGGAACGTGATCAGCAGACCGGCGCCGGTGGTGATCACCACCATCGCGTAGGTGAACATCACGATGGACAGGGGGAGGCTGAGGAAGAGGTACAGGAACTCCCGCCAGGCGCGCCCGGAGAACGGGGCGCGCAGCCCCTCGGGCACCCGGGAGTCCTGGGGCTGCGGTGCGTATGCGGTTTCCATGTCGCGTCGTCCGTTCTGCCGGATGCGGCCCTATGCCCGGTCGGACCGACCCGCCGCCCGAACTGCGGGCCGCGCGGCTCTTTCCGCCATGACAAGGGTCCGCGGCCGGCGCTCCGCGCACCATGAGGTCTTTCGCAGTCTTCGCCGGGGGTTTTCCCCAGCCCCGGACCTGAGGCCGCCGCCACCCTCCGCGGGCCGGCGGTCAGCGCCTCTTCGCCGCCGTCGGCGCTCCTCCGGCCCGGTCAGCGCCCCTGCGCCCCCGCCTTCGACGCCTTCGACGCCGCCCTCGGCGCCGTCCGCGCCCGCCACGGCAGCTCCGCCGTCACCCGTGTGGGCCCGCCCACCGGCGAATCCAGCACGAACAGCCCGTCCACCGACCCCAGCCGCTCGGCGAGCCCGGCCATCCCGCTGCCGCCGTCCAGCCGCGCCCCGCCCTTCCCGTCGTCCGTCACCTGGATCAGCAGCCGGTCGCCCGCCCGGCGCCCGCCACCGCCCTTGCCCGCGGGCCCGGCCGGCCCGCCCCCCTCGGCCCGCCACACCTCGACGGACGCCGTGCGCGCCGCACTGTGCTTGGAGACGTTCTGCAGCAGCTCCGAGACCGTGAAATAGACGATGCCCTCGATGGCGGGCGCGGGCCGCTCGTCCAGGTCCACGACCGTGGTGGCGGGGACCGTGCAGCGCCCGGCCAGCGAGGCCAGGGCGGGCCCCAGCCCGCGGTCGGTGAGGATCGCCGGATGGATGCCCCGGGCCAGGTCCCGCAGCTCCTGCAGCGCCAGCTTCACCTCGCCGTGCGCCTCGTCCACCATCGCCGCCACGGTGTCGTCGGCCCGGCCCTCCAGCAGCTTCTCCTTCGCCAGGCCGAGCCCCATGGCGAGCGCCACCAGCCGGGCCTGTGCGCCGTCGTGCAGATCCCGTTCGATGCGCCGCAGATCCGCGGCAGCGGTGTCGGTGACCGTCACCCGGTCCGTCTCCAGCTCGGCGATCCGCCGCTCCAGTTCGTCGGAGGGCGAGAGCAGACCGCGCACCATGGCCCGGTCCACGGTGGTCAGCCAGCGCGCCAGCCACGGGAGCGCCGGCCAGGCCACCACGAGCGAGACCAGGGCGATGGCGAAGGTGAACAGGGCCCAGGGCAGCCGGATGAACGCGAACAGCGCATGCCGCCAGGCGACCGGGTCCTTCAGGCACGTCCACAGCCGGGGCAGGAATCCCCGCTCCCGGGTCCGCAGCGGACTCGGCTCCGGCACCCGCACCCCGAGCAGCGCCCGCGCCCGCGCCCGCTCCAGCTTCCCGTACTTGCGGCAGGCCACCAGGCCCCCGGCCAGCAGCGGCAAGCCGATCACGGTGACGGCCAGCCCGATCCCGAGGGTCAGCCACACCACCAGCACCACGAACCCGACGAGACCCAGCGGGAAGTTGGACAGCAGGTAGGCGACCTCCCGCCAGGTCGCGCCGCTGAGTGGCCTTGCGGGCGGCGGTAGTGACACATCGTCAGGGTCGGTATCGCCAACGTCGGCAGCTCTGGGCCGGGGACTCTCCGTCATGCGCCCAGCCTGCCCGGTCGCCGGTCCCCGTGCCATGGGGTGGCTGGGGTGGTGGGGGTGGGGTTTTCCCCAGCCGCCGCTGCCGACCGTGCTGGACAGCGTGTCGGAGGGGGGCCGTATCGTGTCGCGGTACGGAAACGGGAGGGGGAGCGTGCGATGGCGCGGCGGTTGGTGACGGCGGACGGGTCGGCGCTTTCGCAGGACGATTCGCACGCTTCGGCGCAAGTGCCCGACGGCTCGGTGGTGCGGTTCGTAGGGGAGCACGGGGCGGCGGTGGCGGCACCGGTGGCATCGATGGCGCCGGTGATGCAGCACGCCACCGATAGCGCCGCTGATGAAGCCGCTGGTGAGGCCACCGGCGGTCCGGCGGTGCGCGGCCGGTGCTGGGACGAGCGGAGCCGGACGTGGACGGCCGGTGCGGTGAGCGTGCTGTTGGCGCTGGTCGCCGGGGTCGCGGCGGCGAGGTGGTACGGGCCGGGCCCGGCCGCGTTCGGGAGCGGGGTCGTCGCTGTGCTCGCCGCGGCCGGCGGAGCTGTTGCCGGACGGCTCGGACGGCGTCCGCTGGGCACCGCACTGCTGGTGTGGGGCGGAGCGCTCGGCACGCTCGCCGCCTGGCAGGCCGCCCCGGCCGGCGCGGTGCGGCTGGCCGCCGTCGGACTGACCGTTGCGGCCGCGCTCGCGCTGCTCGGCCTCCGTACGGAGCTGGGGCGCGGCGGACTCATCGGCGCGGCGGCGGTCGCGCTCGCGGTGGGAGCGTGGGAGGCCGCACTGGCGCTGACCGGCGTGGCGCGTACGGGAGTCGTACTCGGTGTGGTCTCGGTGCTCGTGCTGGGGTACCTGCCCCGACTGGCGTTGACGGCGGCCGGGTTGACCCGGCTCGATGACCGGCGTTCCGGTGGCGCGCCGGTGAGCCGGCATCAGGTGGCGACCGCCCTCGGTGCGACCCACCGTGGTCTCGCGCCGGCCACCGTCGCCATGGCGGTCTCCGCGGGAGCGGCGGGAGTGCTTGCGGCTGGTTCGGAGGACGGCTGGTCGGTGGCGGCCGCGGCCCTGCTGTGTCTGGTGACGCTTTCGCGTGCGCGTGCCTATCCCCTGGTGGTCGAGGTCGTCGCCCTGTTGGCCGCCGGTACGGCGGTGGGGGTGAGCCTGGTGTGGCAAGGGGCTGCGGACGGCGCCGGGGCACCGGGCGCGCTCGCCGCGCTGTGGGTGCCGGCGGTGCTGCCGCTGGTGGTGCTCGCGGTGCGGGTGCCGGAACACGTTCAGGTCCGGCTGCGCCGGCTGATGAACCTCGTCGAGTCGGTCAGTGTGGTGGCGCTGATCCCGGTGGCCCTCGGGGCGTTCGGGGTCTTCAGCCGGCTGCTGCACACGTTCTGACGGAACCGGAAAGGCGGCCGCGGGACCATGTCAGCAGAGGGAACAACGGAATCGAGCGGGCCGGGTGGACCTGTACCAGCGGGTGGACCTGGGCAACCGGGTGGGCCTGGGCAACCGGGTGGGCCTGGGCAAGACCGGCAGCACGATCTGCCGGTCGGCTCTGGCGGGGCAGCGATGACGCCGCGGATGCCCGTGGGAACGGGCGCCGCGGAGGGCACGGGGGGCGGCCCTGGTGCGCTCAGCCTTGAGAAGAGCGGCACTGGCGCTCCCACCGTATGGGACACGCCGCTGACGGGGCGGGCGGAGCCGAACGCGCCGGACGCCGGTGCGGCCGCGCCCGGCGCCATGCCTTCCGCCGTGCCTCCTGCCATGCCCCCGGTCATGCCTCCTGCCGTGCCTCCTGCCATGCCCCCCGTCATGCCGCCTGCCATGTCCTCCGCCGGACCGCTGCCGGCTGCCGCTCCGCCGCCGCAGCCCGTGGCGGAACCGGCACCCGCGCCGGGCACGTACGGCGCGCCGGGTACCTACGACGCGCCGGCCTCCCACGGCGCCATGGCCCCCCACACCACGCCGCCCCCGTCCACCACCCCGCCCCTGCCCGCCACGCCGCCCCCGTCCACCGCGGCGGCCCCTTCCAACCCGGCGGTTCCCTCCAACCCGGCGGCCGCCTCCACCGCGCCGCCCCCGTCCGCCCCGGTTCACACGCCCACGCCCGTACACAGGCCTCAGCCCACGCCTGTACGCAGGTCCCAGCCCACGCCCGTTTCGGTACCGCTGCTGCCGCCCGAGCTGGACGCCGTGCGGTCCAAGCCGCGGCACGGAGAGTCCGTCGCGCAGCGTGCGGGGCGGGCCGTGCGGCGGGCGATCGCCTCGTCGCCCGCCGCGGAGACCACTGCTGTCACCCAGACCGCGTATGCCATCCAGCAGCCGGTGGCCACCGGCCGGCAGATCTCCGTGACGAGCATCCGGGGCGGTGCGGGCAAGTCCACCGTGGCCGCCCTGCTGGCCCTCACCTATGCGCACTACCGCGCCGATCCGGTGCTGGCGATCGAGGCCGATCCCGCGCTCGGCACGCTGCCGCACCGGCTGGGCGCGCGGGAAGTGCGCTGGTCGGGCACCGACCTGGCGCAGATCGTGGATCCGTCGATGCTGATCACGGACCTGACCGGCTATCTGATCCCGTTCCCCGGTGGCGGCTGGCTGCTGCCGGGCAGCCAGGGCGCCATCGGGACGAGGCTGGACATCGACACCTACCGGGTGGTGATGACCTCCCTGCGCCGGTACTTCGCGACCACCGTCGTGGACTGCGAGACGCTGCCCGCCGAGGTGGCGCGTACCGCGCTGGTGACGACGCAGGCGCGGGTGCTGGTGTCCCCGGCGACCCCGGAGGGAGTGGCGGCCACCCGCTCGGTACTGGACTGGGCCGGAGGGCTCCACCCCGGCATCCTGCCGACGACGGTGGTGGTGCTCAGCCATGTGTCCCCCGATTCCGGGCTGGACCTGCGCAAGGCCACCGAGCATCTGGGCGTCGGCGGCGCGACGGTGCTCCCGCTTCCCTACGACCGCCATCTCGCGGCGGGCGGTGCGATCCGCACGGAGCTGCTCGGCGAACGGACGCTGCAGGCGGCGGCGCGGATCGCGGCCGAGGCGATGAACCGGGCCGTCTTGCACGGACCGGGCCGGCAGCCTACGGGCCGGAACACACCGGCCGCCGCGGACGGCGGCCACTCCGGTCCCGCCCACCCCGGTCCTGCCCAGCCGGGCCCCGCTCACTCAGGCCCTGTTCACTCCGGCCCCGCCCACCCCGGTCCCGCCCACCCGGGCCCCGCTCACTCCGGCCCCGCCCACCCCCACGCCGGGCCGCCCCGGTGACAGAACGAGACCCACGACGTTCCGCCCCGCCCGGATCCCCCCGGATCCCCCCGGATCCGCCCGGATCCCCCCGCGTCCGTCCGCTCCGTGAGACACCTTCTGGGACAACTGTCCGCGCCGTCTACGCTGCCGGCCGCCCAGGCAGGGCGAAGTAGGGGCAACCCCACCGTCCGCGACGATCCGGCTGCTCACCGCGGCCGGGGCAGGGCCTAGACTCCCGTCCGTACAGATCGTCGAAGTCGTTTGAACAAGCGCAGTCAGGGAGCGAGGGGCGGACGTGCCGGACGCGACCGTGGGCACCACCGTCGCCGCGGACTATTTCCAGGGCTACTCGGTCGTCGGCATCATCGCCGTGATCGGGGTGCTCTTCGTGGCCGTGGCCTTCGGTGCCGGGCGGCTGCTGCGGCCCGTGGTGCCGACGCCCGAGAAGCTGTTGACGTACGAGTGCGGCGTGGACCCCGTCGGCGAGGGCTGGGCACACACCCAGGTCCGCTACTACGTGTACGCCTTCCTCTACGTCATCTTCGCCGTTGACTCGATCTTCCTTTTCCCCTGGGCGACGATCTTCGCCGCCCCCGGTTTCGGTGGTGTGACGCTGGTGGAGATGTTCATCTTCCTCGGCTTCCTCACCATCGGCCTGCTCTACGCATGGAAGAAGGGCGTCCTGGAATGGACGTGACCCCCGCCTCCCACAGCTCCGCAGCCGCGTCCGAGGGCGCCGACCCGCAGTTCCTGCCGGAGCCGCGGCGCCTGGGCACCCTGGCCCGGCTCGCGCCCGAACCGATGAAGGTGGTCCTCAACTGGGGCCGCCGCTACAGCCTCTGGGTCTTCAACTTCGGCCTCGCCTGCTGCGCCATCGAGTTCATCGCCGCGTCCATGGCCCGGCACGACTTCATCCGGCTCGGTGTGATCCCGTTCGCGCCCGGCCCGCGCCAGGCCGACCTGATGGTCGTCTCCGGCACGGTCACCGACAAGATGGCGCCCGCGGTCAAGCGGCTCTACGAGCAGATGCCCGAGCCGAAGTACGTCATCTCCTTCGGGGCCTGCTCCAACTGCGGCGGCCCGTACTGGGACTCGTACTCGGTCACCAAGGGCGTCGACCAGATCATTCCGGTGGATGTGTACGTACCGGGCTGCCCGCCGCGTCCGGAGGCGCTGCTCCAGGGCATTCTCAAGCTCCAGGAGAAGATCGCCCGCGAGTCGCTGGGGGAGCGGTACGCGCAGGGCGGCGCGGCCCGGCCCTCCGCCGCCGCGCTGCGCAGCGGTCTGGTCACGCCGCCCGCGCCGAAGCCGGCGGATGAGCCGAAGGCGGCGGGGGAGGAGCCCCGATGAGCGAGCAGCCGGACCAGCAGCCGGAGCGGCAGGCGGAGACCGCCGCCCAGGACGAGCAGCCCGAGCAGCCCGTCGCCGAGCCCGTTGTCGGCTGGCTGCCGCGGTCGGCGAGCGAGATCTTCGGTACGGGGGCCACGGCGGAGCTGGCGTACGACGCGCTGACCGTCGACGTCCCCGTGGACGGCTGGCTCACCGCACTGACGGCCGCCCGCGACGACCTGGGCTGCAGCTACTTCGACTGGCTGAGCGCCGTCGACGAGCCCGGCACCGGCTTCCGGGTCTGTGTGCACCTCGCCGATGTGGCGCGGCCCGGCACTGTCCACCGGCTGATCGTGCGGACGACCGTGCCGCACGAGGGGGCCGCGCTGCCCACCGCCGTCGGTGTGTACGCGGGCGCGGGCTGGCACGAGCGCGAGACCCACGAGATGTTCGGTGTCGACTTCACCGGCCATCCGCACCTCGTACCGCTGCTGCTCCCGGACAACTTCGAGGGGCACCCGCTGCGCAAGGACTTCGTGCTGGCGGCGCGGGTCGCCAAGGCATGGCCGGGGGCCAAGGAACCGGGGGAGTCCGAGCACGGCGGGCCCAAGCGCCGCCAGATGCTGCCCCCTGGCGTCCCGGACCCGAACGAGTGGGGCCCGCTGAAGGGCCAGCTGCCGCCTGCCCCCGCGCGTCCGGCGCGGGGTGCGCGGGCGGCCGGTGGTGCACGTGCGGCCGGTGGTGCCGCGGGCGAGCGGCCGGCACGGCGTACGCGGACCGCGGGCGAGGGCTCGGCCGGCCAGCGGCAGGCAGCGGGGGAGGCGACCGAGACCCCGGCGGCCGAAGCACGTCCCGAGCGGCCGGAGCGCCCGGCGCGGCGTACACGGTCGGCGAGCGAGGGTTCGGCCGCCCAGCGGCAGGCGGCTGAGGCTGCCACCCCCGAGGCCGCCCCCGAGGCCGCCCCGACCGGGGAGACCCCGGCCAAGGAGGCCGCGGCGGCTCCCCCGAAGGAGGCTCCCCCGAAGGAGGCGGCCCCCCGCTCCTCGGACGCGCCCTGGCACCACGCCCGTCCGGCCTTCGACGAGCCGGAGAAGCAGCCGGAACCGGAGAAAAAGGCGGAGCCGGAGAAGCAGCCGGAGCCGAAGGAGCAGCCGGAGCCGGAGCAAGGAGGCGACACCCCATGAGCGACGCCCTCGACATCGCGCTGCGCCTCGTCGCCGTCTTCGTCGTCTTCCTGGTCTTCCCCCTGGTCATCGGGCAGACCGAGCACAAGGTCATGGCCCATATGCAGGGCCGGCTGGGCCCCATGTACGCGGGCGGGTTCCACGGCTGGGCGCAGCTCGTGGCCGACGGTGTGAAGTTCGCGCAGAAGGAGGATATCGTCCCGGCCGGCGCCGACCGGCGGATCTTCCAGCTCGCGCCCGCCGTCGCCCTGCTGCCGTACCTCCTGGTCCTGGTCGCCATCCCGATAGGCCCGCACAACGCCGTGGGACAGGCCCTGGACGCGGGGATCTTCTTCGTGCTCGCCGTCATGGGCGTCGGCGTGCTCGGCTCGCTGATGGCGGGCTGGGCCTCGGCGAACAAGTTCTCGCTGCTCGGCGGTCTGCGGACGGCCGCACAGCTGCTGGCGTACGAGCTGCCGATGCTGCTGGCCGCGGCCTCCGTCGCGATGGCGGCCGGCACGCTCTCGCTGCCCGGCATCATCGAGGCCTTCCACTGGTGGTGGGTGCCGTGGCAGATCGTCGGCGGCGTCGTCTTCTTCACCGCGGGGCTCGCCGAGCTGCAGCGGCCGCCGTTCGACATGCCGGTCGCCGACTCGGAGATCATCTTCGGTGCCTACACCGAGTACACCGGACTGCGCTTCGCGCTCTTCCTGCTCGCCGAGTACGCCGGCATCGTCGTCCTCTGCGCCCTGACCTCCGTCCTCTTCCTCGGCGGCTGGCACGGCCCGTTCGGCGCCGACGGCCTGGGCTGGCTGTGGACGCTGCTGAAGACCGTGATCCTCGCCTTCGGCGTCATCTGGCTGCGGGTGACCTACCCGCGGCTGCGCGAGGACCAGCTGCAAAAGCTCGCCTGGACGGTCCTCATCCCGCTCGCCCTCGCCCAGATCGCCCTCACCGGCGTCGTCAAGGTGGTGATCTCGTCATGAGCTTCCCCGGTTCCGGCCTCGCCAAGGGGCTGGCCGTCACCCTGCGGACGATGACGAAACGATCGGTCACCGCGCAGTACCCGGACGTCCAGCCCGACCTCGCGCCCCGTACCCGTGGCGTCATCGGGCTGTTCGAGGAGAACTGCACGGTCTGCATGCTGTGCGCCCGTGAGTGCCCGGACTGGTGCATCTACATCGACTCCCACAAGGAGACCGTGCCGCCGGCCGCCCCCGGAGGCCGCGAGCGCAGCCGCAATGTGCTGGACCGCTTCGCCATCGACTTCGCGCTGTGCATGTACTGCGGAATCTGCATCGAGGTCTGCCCCTTCGACGCGCTCTTCTGGTCTCCGGAGTTCGAGTACGCCGAGACGGACATCCGCGATCTGACCCATGAGCGCGACAAGCTCCGCGAGTGGATGTGGACGGTGCCCGAACCGCCGGCGCTCGACCCGGCGGCCGAGGAGCCCAAGGAGCTCGCCGCCGCCCGCAAGGCCGCGGACAAGCTCGCCGCTCAGCAGCAGGCCGAAGCCGAAGCCGAGGCCGAAGCCGCGCGGGCCCAGGCCCAGGAGCAGACCGCGGATCAGGCCGGAGCCGCGGATCAGGCCACGGACCGGAACCGGCCGGACCGACCCGACAACCCAGGGGAGGGACAGTGACGCTCGCCGCCGCCACCGCAGCCGGCCACGGTTTCCTCTCGACCACCGGTGTCGAGATCGCCTTCCTCCTCGTCGGGATCGCCACCCTCGGCGCGGCCGTCATCACCGTCACCACCCGGCAGCTGGTGCACGCCGCCCTCTGGCTGGTCGTCGCCCTCGGCGGGATCGCCGTCGAATACCTGCTGCTGACGGCCGAGTTCATCGCCTGGGTGCAGGTGCTGATCTACGTCGGTTCCGTCGTCGTCCTCCTGCTCTTCGGGCTGATGCTCACCAAGGCGCCCATCGGCCGCTCCCCGGACGCCGATTCGGGCAACCGCTGGGCCGCGCTCGCGGTGGCCCTCGCCTCGGCCGCCGCCCTGGTCTGGGTCGTCGTGGATGCCTTCCGCACCACCTGGATCAGCTTCGAGGGCGCCGCCCAGGGCTCCACCGAGGCGTCCGGGCGCAGTCTCTTCCAGTACTGGGTGCTGCCCTTCGAGGCGCTGTCCGTGCTGCTGCTGGCCGCGCTCGTCGGGGCGATCGTGCTGTCCCGCAGGACGGGGGAGGAGCGGTCCGCCGCGGCAGGCCTCAAGAACGCCGCCTCTCCGGCCCCCGCCGCCTCCCGGGCCCCTGCCGCCCCCGCCCCGCGAGAGGAGCAGCGCTGATGCATCTCGTCTACCCGGCCGTCCTCGCCGTCCTCCTCTTCTGCACCGGGCTGTACGGCGTGCTCGCGCGCCGCAACGCGATCCTGGTGCTGATGTCCGTCGAGCTGATGCTCAACGCCGTCAACCTCAACCTCGTCGCCTTCGACGTCTGGCTGCGCGACACCCTGCACACCGGCCAGGCCCTCACCCTCTTCACCATCGCGATCGCCGCCGCCGAGATCGGCATCGGCCTGGCGATCGTGCTGCTCGTCTACCGCAACCGCGGCAGCTCCGACATCGACCGGCTCCGCGATCTCGCCGAGAAGACGGGCGCCACGGACGGGGACCCGCAGCCGGACACCACGGCGGAGGCCGCCGCGTGACCCTCACGACCACCGCCGTTCTCGTTCCCCTCCTGCCCTTCCTCGGGGCCGTCGCCGGCCTCCTCCTCGGCCGCCGTGCGCCCGGTTTCGTCCGGCCGCTGGCCGTGCTGCCGACGCTGGCCGCTGCCGTGCTCACCGTGGCCGTCGCCGTCGGCCAGGGCACCGGCCCGGCCACCGACATCGCCACCGAGCTCACCCCGACCGGTTCGATCCCCATCGACCTGGCCCTGCACATCGACGGCTTCGCCGCGCTGATCGCCGTCCTGGTCGGTGTCGTGGCGACCTGTGTGCAGATCTACTCCACCGGCTATCTGCGCGACGACCCGCGCTACCCCTCCTACGCCGCACTGGTCTCGCTCTTCACCTCCGCGATGCTGCTGGTCGTCTACACCGGCGACCTGATGCTGCTGCTGGTCGGCTGGGAAGTCATGGGCATCTGCTCCTACTTCCTCGTCGGCCACTACTGGGAGACCGAGGCCGCCCGCGCCGCCTCCCTCAAGGCCTTCCTCGTCACCAAGCTCGGTGACGTCCCCTTCCTCTTCGGCATCTTCGCGCTGGCCGCCGATGCCGGAACCTTCCGCATCACCGGCATCCTCGGCTCCGTCGCCGCCGGCGGCCTGGACCATCCGACGCTGATCGCACTGCTGCTGCTGGCCGGTGTCGCGGGCAAGTCGGCGCAGTTCCCGCTGCACACCTGGCTCCCGGACGCGATGGCCGGTCCGACGCCCGTCTCGGCGCTGATCCATGCCGCGACGATGGTGGCGGCCGGTGTCTATCTCGTGGCCCGTCTCCTCCCGGTCTTCGCCGCCTCCGCGGCCGCGCTGGTCGTGCTCGCCGTCATGGCCGCGATCACCATGGTCGGCTCGGGGCTGGCCGCCCTGGCCCAGGACGACATCAAGCGCGTCCTGGCCTATTCGACGGTCGGCCAGCTCGGCTACATGCTCGGTGCCCTGGCCGTCGGCGACCGCGGTGCCGCCGTCTTCCACCTCATCTCGCACGGTGCGTTCAAGGCCCTCCTCTTCCTCGGCGCCGGCGTGATCATTCACGCCGCCGGCACCAACTCGCTGGCCGCCATGTCCCGGATGAGCGGCCTGGCCCGGCGCATCCCGGACGCCTACTGGACGGTCACCGTGGCGCTGCTCGCGCTCGCCGCGATCCCGCCGTTCGCCGGCTTCTTCTCCAAGGAAGCCGTCCTGGGCGCCGCCGAACACGCCGCCACCGGCCACGCGCACGGCATCCCCGGCGCGGCCGGCTGGACCGTACTGGTCTCCGGACTGCTGACCGCCCTGCTCACCGCGGCCTACGCCACCCGCCTGTGGCTGCTGGCCTTCAAGGGCAAGGGCGCCGAAGCCCCCGACCACGGCCCGCAGCCGGTCGCCATGAACGCCGTCCTGTGGGTGCTCTTCGTCCCGACCGTCGCGCTCGGCCTCGCCGCCCCCTTCCTGCCCGGCTGGTTCGACGGGCGTTCGCTCGCGCCGACCCTGACCACCTCCGTCCTGGGCACCGGTATCGCCCTCGTCGGCGGCCTGGTCACCTATGCGGCCTGGCGGCACACCACCGCGCTCGCCGCCCGCATCCCCCTCGGCGCGGTCGTCGCCGCTCCGGACGCCACCCCCGCGCTCGCCGAGGAGGTGGCCATCGACACCCACGCCCCGGCCTACGGCGACAACGCCGGCGCCCCGGACCCGGCCGACCCCGGCCGCCTCCTCCTGGGCCCGCTGCAGCGTCATGCCGCGGTCGGCTTCCACCTGGACGCCGTCTACTCCGCCCTCTTCGTCCGGCCCGTACGCGCCGCCGCCACGCTCGTGCGCTTCCTCGACCGCGAGGTCGTCGACACCTACGTCCGCGGCGCCGGCGCCGCCCCCCGCCTGCTGGGCGCCGCGGTCCGCCGCGCCCAGACCGGAAACGTGCAGACCTACCTCGCCGCGCTGCTCGCGGGCTCGCTCGTCCTGGCCGTCGCCGCCGTCCTCGTCGCCACGGGCACGGGAGCCTGACCGATGCCTATGCCGATGTTCCACGCCCCTGGCGCACGTATGCCTGATGGCCGTACCCCTGGCGCACGTGTGCCTGACGGCCGCACCCCCGGTGCACGCACCCCGCACCCCCAGCCGACGCCCCTCGTGGCCGGGCTCGCCGGAGCCGAACCCCTGAGGAGGGCCTGACCCGTGAACCCCACCGCTCTGCAGTACCTCCTCGCGGCGGTCGTCGTCCTCCCCCTGCTGGGCGCTGCCGGCGCCCTGCTCCCGCCGCCCCCAGGGCTCAAGGGCCGCAACCCCGGCCAGGCCGTACTGCGCCACGGCGTGACCGTCACCGGTGTCGTGCTCGCCGCCGCCGTCGCGCTGGCCGCCGGCTTCGACCACGACCACCCGGCCCGTATGCAGGCCACCACCGACATCAGCTGGATCCCGGCGCTGGACATCCGCATCCACCTCGGCGTCGACGGCATCTCGCTCCCCCTTGTCGTACTGACCGCGCTGCTGACCTTCCTCTGCGCCCTCTACAGCTACTCCCACATGCCGAAGGGCCCGTCCCCCAAGGCATTTGTGGCCCTGCTGCTCACGCTCGAAGCCGGCACCCTCGCCAGCTTCGCCGTCCTCGACCTGATGCTGTTCTTCCTCGCCTTCGAGATGGTCCTCATCCCGATGTACTTCCTCATCGCCCGCTGGGGCGGCGCGGGGAAGCAGGCGGCGGCCTGGAAGTTCATCCTCTACACGCTGCTCGGCTCCGTCGTGATGCTGCTCGGCCTCCTCCTCATCGGCGTGAAATCCGGCACGTTCGACATGGTGGCACTCGCCACTGACAACGGGCCGAAAGACCAGCTCAGCCACACGGTTCAGCTCCTGGCGGTGCTCGCGATCGGCATCGGACTGGCCGTCAAGTCCCCGCTGTGGCCGCTGCACAGCTGGCTGCCGGACGCCCACACCGCCGCCCCCACCGTCGGCTCGGTGCTGCTGGCCGGCGTCCTGCTGAAGATGGGCACCTACGGCTTCGTGCGGATCGCGCTGCCCATCACACCCGAGGGCATGCACACCTTCGCGCCCTACCTCGCCGCGCTGGCCGCCATCGGCATCATCTACGGCTCGCTCGCCTGCCTCGCCCTCGTACGCAAGGGCGCGGGCGGCGACCTCAAGCGCCTGATCGCCTACAGCTCCGTCGGCCATATGGGCTTCGTGCTGCTCGGCATCGCCGGCATGACCCCCACCGGCGTCAACGGCGCGCTGTTCGCCAACATCGCCCACGGCCTGATCACCGGCCTGCTGTTCTTCCTGGTCGGCGCCCTCAAGGACCGCACCGGCAGCACCGACCTCGACGCTCTTGCGGGCAGCACCGGCGCCGCCCTCTACGGCAAGGCCCCCCGCTTCGGCGGCCTGCTCGCCTTCGCGGCGGTCGCCTCGCTCGGCATCCCCGGGCTGGCCGGCTTCTGGGGCGAGATGCTGGCGATGTTCGGCGCCTTCCGGCCCGCCGCCGGCCTCAGCCGCCCCGCCTTCCTGACGTTCATGGCGCTGGCCGGCCTCGGCACCCTGCTGACCGCCGCCTACCTGCTGCTCGTCGTCCGCCGTGTCTGCATGGGCGGCACCCCGGCAGTCGCCGAAGCCGTACCGGCGATCGAGGAAGGCACCGCCACGGCGGCCGAAGCGGCCACCACGGCCCCGGCCGCACCGGACCCCGTCATCCCCGACCTCGCGCGCTACGAGTACGCGGCCTGGACCCCCCTCGCCGTCCTCACCGTCCTCGCCGGACTGTGGCCCGCGGCCCTCCTCGGCCTCACCGACCCGGCCGTCCAGCAGCTCCTCGGAGGCGGTAAGTGATGAGCACGGTGACCTCTCTGGTCCAGTCCGTCGACTGGCTCGCCCTCGCGCCGCCCACGATCGCCGCGGCCGTCGCCCTGGTGATCCTCGTCGCCGACCTCTTCCTCCCGGCGGCCCGCAAGCCGCTGCTGGGGTGGATCGCCACGGCGGGCCTCGCGCTCGCCGCGCTGTCCCTGCTGCCCCTCCTGGACGGCGACCGCCGCACCTTCTGCCTGCCCGCCCACCCGGACGTGTGCAGCTATGCGGCCGACCCGTTCGCCCTGGTCATCCAGTTCCTGGTGCTCGGCGGGGCGCTGCTGACCGCCCTGCTGTCCATCGACACCCTCAAGGACCAGGACCTGCCCGCCGGCGAGTACTGGTTCCTGCTGCTCTCCTCGGCGGCCGGCGCCGCCCTGCTGCCCGCCTCCCGCGACCTCGCCACCCTGGTCATCGCCCTCGAAGTCGCCTCCCTGCCCGCCTTCGCGCTGGTCGGGCTGCGGCGCGGCGACCGGCTCTCCTCCGAGGCCGCCCTCAAGTTCTTCCTGTCCTCGGTGGCCGCCACCGCGGTGATGCTGCTCGGCGTGAGCTTCCTGTACGCGGCCACCGGCAGCCTGCACCTCTCCCAGGTGGCACACGCCCTCACCGACCTCCCCGACCCGCGGCTGGCCACCCTGGCGAGCGCCGGCGTCGCCCTCACCCTGGTCGGCTTCGCCTTCAAGACCGCCGCCGCCCCGTTCCACTTCTGGGTGCCGGACACCTACGTCGGCGCGCCGCTGCCCATCGCCGGCTACCTCTCCGTGGTGGGCAAGGCCGTCGGCTTCTCCGGCCTGATCCTCGTCACCGTCCAGGGCTTCCCCTCGTACGCGAACGTCTGGGGCCCGGCGCTGGCCGTCCTCGCCGCGCTCACCATGACCGTCGGCAACGTCGCGGCCCTGCGCCAGGACCCCCGCCGCGCGCACAGCGCCGTACGCCTGCTCGCCTGGTCCTCGGTCGGCCAGGCCGGCTACCTCCTGGTCCCGATCGCGGCGGCGGGCTACGCCCACGACCCGGGGCACGCGATCGGCTCCACCGTGGCCTACGCCCTGATGTACGCGGCCGTGAACCTCGGCGCCTTCGCCGTCGCCGCCCTGGTGGCCCGTACCCACCCTGCCCACCGCATCAGCGACTACCAGGGCCTGTACCACCAGCGGCCCGTCGTGGCGCTCGCCCTCGGCTTCTTCCTGCTCTGCCTCGCCGGACTGCCGCCCGGCATCATCGGCCTGTTCGCCAAGGTCACGGTCTTCTCCGCGGCCGTCGACGCGGGCCTGGCCTGGCTTGCCGTGATCATGGCCGTCAATGTCGTGATCGCGCTCTACTACTACCTGCAGTGGACCACGGTCCTCTTCCGGGGAGCCGGGGAAGCCGGCGAAACGGAGCGCACCGGGGAGGCGGCAGGGACCAAAACCCCCGCCCCCGCGGGGCACCCGGCCCCCGCCGCGATCCCGGCCCCCCTGGCCACCGCCATCGCGCTCGCCGCCGTCCTCGGCATCGCCCTCTCCGGCGCTCCGCAGCTCGTCCTGCGCTTCGCCTCCGGGGCGCTGCTCTAACGGCCTGCTCGCACGGCCTGCGCCAACGGCCGGCCCGCCCCGCAGGAATCCTCACCGGCGGCCCCACGGGACCGACACGGACGGCCCCAGGGGGCCCACACCGGCCTCCACCCCACCCGTACGGCGCCACGCCCCGGCGGACGCGCCCGCGTGCCCTCCCCGGTCCGCCGCCGGCGGACAAGGGAACCTGGCTCGTTCATCTCGCGTTGACCGGTGAGTAAGGGTCCACTGGTCAGTGGAGAAACGCAGCACAGGGTTCCCCTGCCGCACCGCTTGGAGGGCGTACCGTGCACCGCCGGCACAACGGGCTCAGGACCGCCGTACTCCTCGGGGGCCTGTCCGCCCTCATCATCGTCATCGGCAGCCTGTTCGGCCGTACGGGCCTGATCATCGCCGTCGTCGTGGCCCTGGGCACCAACGCCTACGCCTACTGGAACAGCGACAAACTGGCCCTGCGGGCGATGCGCGCCCGCCCGGTCAGCGAGTTCGAGGCGCCACAGCTCTACCGCATGGTCCGCGAGCTCTCCACCGCGGCCCGCCAGCCCATGCCGCGCCTGTACATCTCCCCGACCCAGGCGCCCAACGCCTTCGCCACCGGCCGCAACCCCCGCAACGCCGCGGTCTGCTGCACCGACGGCATCCTCCAACTGCTCGACGAACGCGAGCTGCGCGGCGTGATCGGCCATGAGCTCAGCCATGTCTACAACCGCGACATCCTGATCTCCTCCGTCGCCGGCGCGCTGGCCTCCGTCGTGATGTTCCTCGTCAACTTCGCCTGGCTGATTCCCCTGGGCCGCTCCGACGACGACGAGGGCCCCGGCCTCCTCGGCATGCTGCTGATCATGATCCTCGGGCCGGTCGCGGCCTCGCTCATCCAGCTCGCCGTCAGCCGCTCGCGCGAGTACGAGGCCGACGCCGCGGGCGCCCAGCTCACCGGCGACCCGCTGGCCCTGGCCTCCGCACTGCGCAAGCTGGAGACCGGAACCCGGCAGCTCCCGCTCCCGCCCGAGCCGCGCCTGGAAGCCGCCGGCCACATGATGATCGCCAACCCGTTCCGGGGCGGCGGCCTGTCCCGGCTCTTCTCCACCCACCCCCCGATGGACGAACGGATCGCCCGCCTCGAAAACATGGCGGGCCACCGACCCTGACGCCCCCGAGGCCGCCGGGACCGGTGGCCGTCAGCAGGCACCCGGCGCATCATGAACGCAACGATTCACCGGGCCCAGCGCGTCTAGCACGGCAGACACATTCTCCGCCGTGCCCGTGGAAGGCTGCTGATCATGAAGTTCATCCTCAACGTCCTCTGGCTGGTCCTCAGCGGCTTCTGGCTGGCGCTCGGCTACGTCTTCGCGGGCATCATCTGCTGCGTCTTGATCATTACCATTCCATTTGGCATTGCTAGCTTTCGTATCGCGGGCTACGCCCTGTGGCCGTTCGGTCGGACGACCGTGGAGCGCCGCGATGCTGGCGCCGGCTCGATGATCGGCAACGTGATCTGGATCATCTTCGCGGGCTGGTGGCTGGCCCTGGGCCACATCGTCACCGGCCTCGTCCTGTGCGTGACGATCATCGGCATCCCGTTCGGCATCGCCAACTTCAAGATGATCCCGATCTCCCTGATGCCCCTGGGCCGCGACATCGTCTCCACCGACGAGCCGTTCGCCGCCCGCTGACGGCCCTCTGACCGCCTGCCGCCCGCTCCTCGTGGTGCCGCCCCGACACACCGGTGGGGCGGCACGCCGAAGCGCGCCGCCCCATCCCGTGGCCTCCGAAAGCCGGGCTGCTACCGGTAGTTCACGAACTGCAGGGCGAAGTCCAGGTCCTTGCCCTTGAGCAGCTGCTGCACCGCCTGCAGGTCGTCCCGGCTCTTCGAGCTGACCCGCAGCTCGTCGCCCTGCACCTGCGCCTTGACGCCCTTCGGGCCCTCATCGCGGATGATCTTGGCGACCTTCTTGGCGTTGTCCTGCGAGATCCCCTCCTCGATCGAGGCGAAGATCTTGTACTCCTTGCCCGAGGCCTGCGGCTCACCGGCGTCCAGCGCCTTCAGCGAGATCCCGCGCTTGACCAGCTTGGACTGGAAGATGTCGAGCACGGCCTTCACCCGCTCCTCGGCGTTGGCGCGCATCTCGATCTTCTCGCCCGACCACTCGATCGACGCGCCCACGCCCTTGAAGTCGTAGCGCTGCGAGATCTCCTTGGCGGCCTGGTTGAGGGCGTTGTCGACCTCCTGCCGCTCTACCTTCGAGACGATGTCGAAACTGGAGTCGGCCATGTTGAGTTGGCTCCTCGTACGTAGATCCGTCAGGGCTGCGGCCCTTCCCGGGCCCGCCTGCCAAGCCTAGCCACCCGGCCAAGATCCAGCGCTCCCGAATCGAGTGGCGAACCACCCCCAGCCATCGGGTATGGTTTACGTCGTTGCCACGGAGCACCGCCCCACAGCGGCTCTCCCGGCAGCAAACCCAGGCGGTGTGCCCGAGCGGCCAAAGGGAGCAGACTGTAAATCTGCCGGCTCAGCCTTCCCAGGTTCGAATCCTGGCGCCGCCACAGGGAACAAAGAGCCCCTGGTCTGCGATTACCGCATACCAGGGGCTCTTTGGCATGCTTCTTCGGGTGAGGCCGGACCGCCTCCCTCTTTCCCGTCCTCCCGCAGTCTTTCCCGGGGCATCGATGGCCTTCCGGATGCCGCCCCCGGGCTCGGCGGGTCTTGAGTTCCCGCCCGCCAGGTCGTCAGCTGCGAAGGCCAACGGCACCTCCGCCGTGACCAGGAGGCATGCCCCCACAAATGTGCCGATGAGAAGCCCGCCACCTGGGCTTCCGGGGCGGGTGGGCTTCGTCACTGTCCGAGCGCTTCCTTCGCTTGGCCGACACGGCACCGTGACTGCCGTGGGCCGGCGCCCGCAGTGCAAGCCGCTCAGCAGGGAAAAACCGGGCCCCCGCCCCGCCCGCGCCGACGGGCCGGGGTGGGCGGGGGCCGGAGTGGCCTTCGGGCTCCCGGCGGACGTCCTACCGCTGCGCCGCCGACACCGCCCGCACCGCGTCCACCACCGGTACATCCCCGGCGATCAGCTCCAACGTCTTGCCGATCGTGCCCGGTTCGTCGAGGAGTGCCATCAGGGTGGCGGCGACGTCGTCGCGAGGGACGGGGCCGCGGCCGGTCGCGTCGGCCAGTGTGACCCGGCCCGGTCCGGGGTCGTTCGTCAGCCGGCCGGGCCGCAGGATCGTCCAGTCCAGGCCGGCCCGGGAGCGGATGTCCGCGTCGGCTGCGGCCTTGGCCCGCAGGTAGGCGGCGAAGACCGGGTCGGTGCCCTCGGGGGGCTCACGGTCCGCGCCCATGGAGGAGATGACGAGGAAGCGCCGTACGCCCGCCGCCTCGGCCGCGTCCGCGAAGAGCCGCGCCGCGCCGCGGTCCACCGTTTCCTTGCGTTCGGTGCCGCTGCCGGGCCCCGCACCCGCCGCGAAGACGGCCGCGTCGGCGCCTTCCATGTGCCGGGTGACGTCCTCCACCGACGCCGACTCCAGGTCGCAGACCACCGGCTCGGCGCCCGCGGCCAGCAAATCGCCGGCCTGCTCCGGCCGGCGGACGATGCCCGCGACCTCGTCCCCGCGCCCGGCGAGCAACCGCTCCAGCCGCAGCGCGATCTGACCATGTCCACCTGCGATGACAATGCGCATGATCCCGACCGTACGCCGAAGGCCCGTCGCACCGTGCGGGACCGGCCGGGGGCCGGGGGCTTCTCGCCGCCGTGGCTCAGCGCTGCGACTGCCGGGGCAGCTCCAGCGCCACCTCCGCCGCCGAGTCGCAGTACTCCCGCACCGCGCTGGTACGGGCGACCACCCGCCCGCGGTGGATCACGATCCGGCTGTAGGCCAGCGAGAGCACCCCGGCGATCCGCTCGCCGCGCACCGCCAGCAGCTCCGCGGGGAAGCCCGCCTCGACGCGCACCTCGGGCAGGCCCAGCGTCGCCCGCGCCGCCGAACTCACGGTCTCGTACGCCGCATCCGGCGTGGCCTCCCCCAGGGAAGCCAGCAGATAGGCCGCCTCCAGCGGGTCGCCCCGTCCGACCGGGTTCGCCACGTCCCGCAGCGCCCCGCTGCCCGCCGCCACCCGCACCCCGGCCGCCCGCAGCAGCCGTACGGGCGCCGGCCGCGACACCCGTGAGCCGTACCGCTCCAGCCCCGTGCAGTCGCCCTGCGGCAGACAGACGACGGCGACCCCGGCGGCCGCCAGCTGCTCGGCGACCCGCGCCGCCACGCTCCGCGGCATCC
Source organism: Streptomyces sp. NBC_00400 (assembly GCF_036048035.1). Classification (NCBI taxonomy): domain Bacteria; kingdom Bacillati; phylum Actinomycetota; class Actinomycetes; order Kitasatosporales; family Streptomycetaceae; genus Streptomyces; species Streptomyces sp. NBC_00400. Next base: position 4,652,631 of record NZ_CP107940.1, read on the forward strand.
GGGCCATCCCCGCGCACGGCCCGAGGGTGACACCAGGCCGCAGTCCGCCGGACATCGCCGCGAACCGCGCCAGCCGTGCCGGATCGTCGCCGTCGGTGTGCAGGTCCACCGGGCAGCCGTGCTCCCCGGCCAGCTCCAGGACCGTTTCGACATACCCGGCCGGGTCGGGGTCGAGATCCGGGCAGCCGCCGATGACCGCGGCGCCCATCTTCACGGCGTCCCGCAGCATCGCCAGCCCGTCCGCCCCGGCCACCCCGGTCAGCACCCGCGGCACCGCGACCGCCGCCAGGTCGGCCAGCCCCCGCAGCGACCGGCGGGCCTGCAGCACCGCCTCCAGCGAGCGCAGGCCCTGTACGTCGCCGATCCGGACGTGACTGCGCGAAGCGGTGGCGCCGTGCCCCAGCTGCAGCAGTGCGGCCTCGGTCGTCCGCCGCTGGACGTCCTCGGGGGACCCGGGGGCGGGGCCGTCGGCGTCCGCCGTCAGGGCGGTGTCGCAGTGCGCATGGGGTTCGGCGGGGGCGGGGAGCAGGAGGTAGCCGGCGAGGTCGACGCGGGCGCCCTGCGGGGCGAGGCTGCCGGCCGTCCCGACGGCCTCGATGCGTCCGCCGCCGAGCCGTACGTCCACCGTCCGGCCGTCGGCGAGCCGGGCGCCGCACAGCACCAGCGCACCGCTGTCCGGCCCGGCGTAGCGGCCGGCACCGCCGGGCTTTCCCGGCTGGGGCTGCGGCGAACTGCTGTCGGACATCGCGCTCCTCGAAGCCACCGGCGTGCAAGATCACGCAGCGTTCTTCCGAGCCTAGGGCGCGGCCGGGAGAGCTTCGCGCAGGCGCGAAATAGTCGTACCGGTGTGGTGCGCGGGGCCGTTGGGGCACGGCCCGGATACGGATTTCACGTTTGGCGGCGGGCCGTGTAATGTCTTCATCGCTCGCCCCAATAGCTCAGTCGGCAGAGCGTCTCCATGGTAAGGAGAAGGTCTACGGTTCGATTCCGTATTGGGGCTCTGATGTGTGAGGTACCTCGCCTTCGGGCGGGGGACTCTTACATCACAGCGGTGTAGCTCAGTCGGTAGAGCAAGCGGCTCATAATCGCTGTGTCACCGGTTCAAGTCCGGTCACCGCTACTGACAGTAGCCGATTGTGGGGTCGGTCCTCCGATCGGCTACTCTTTTATGCGTTAATCCGACCACCCGTCCGTCCAAGGAGCACTCACGTGGCTGCCACCGACGTCCGCCCGAAGATCACGCTGGCCTGCGTGGAGTGCAAGGAGCGGAACTACATCACCAAGAAGAACCGGCGTAACGACCCGGACCGTCTTGAGATGAAGAAGCACTGCCCCCGTTGCAACTCGCACACCGCGCACCGCGAGACGCGATAACACAGGCTCGTCCGTGAGGCCGTCCCCATTCGTGGGGGCGGCCTCACGGCGTTATCACCATCAGTACAGGGAGGTTGCGAGCCCATGGCGCTCGACCAGTCTTTTGTCGGACGCACGTACCCGCCCACCGACCCGTACGAGGTCGGCCGGGAAAAGATCCGCGAATTCGCCGAGGCCATCGGTGACACCAACCCCGCCTACACGGACGCCGAGGCGGCCAAGGCACTCGGTCACTCCGATGTGATCGCGCCGCCGACTTTTGTGTTTGCGATCACTTTCCAGGCGGCCGGTCAGGTCATCGAGGATCCGCAACTGGGGCTGGACTACAGCCGGGTGGTGCACGGCGACCAGAAGTTCGCCTACACCCGGCCGGTGCGCAGCGGGGACCGGCTGAGCGTCACCTCCACCATCGAGGCCATCAAGTCCATGGCGGGCAACGACATCATCGATATCCGCGGCGAGGTGCACGACGAGGCGGGCGAACATGTCGTGACCGCCGTCACCAAGCTGGTGGCCCGTGCCGCGAAGGAGGCCTGAGATGACCGCCACGATTTCTTACGACGAGGTCGAGGTCGGCACCGAACTCCCGGCGCAGACCTTCCCCGTGAGCCGCGCCACGCTCGTCCGGTACGCGGGCGCCTCCGGCGACTTCAACCCGATCCACTGGAACGAGAAGTTCGCCAAGGAGGTCGGCCTGCCGGACGTCATCGCCCACGGCATGTTCACCATGGCCGAGGCGATCCGGGTGGTCACCGACTGGGCCGGTGACCCGGGTGCGGTCGCCGAGTACGGCGTGCGCTTCACCAAGCCCGTCGTCGTCCCCAACGACGAGACCGGTGCCCTGATCGAGGTCACCGCCAAGGTCGCCGCCAAGCTGGACGACGACGACCGTACGGTCCGGGTCGACCTCACCGCGGTGAGCGCGGGCCAGAAGGTGCTGGGCATGTCCCGCGCCGTGGTCCGTCTCGCCTGAGCGGCGTCCTGCGGGGGCGGCCGGCCGGGCATCGCCGGACCGCCCCCGTACCCTTGGGCGCGTGCAGGAACTCCACGACGCGCCCCTCGCCCCGCTGACCACCTTCCGCCTCGGCGGACCGGCCACCCGCCTCGTCACGGCCACCACCGACGACGAGGTGATCGCGACGGTCCGCGCGGCCGACGAAGCCGGGACCCCGCTGCTGATCATCGGCGGCGGCAGCAACCTCGTGATCGGCGACAAGGGCTTCGACGGCACGGCCCTGCGCATCGCCACCCGCGGCTTCGCGCTCGACGGCACGGACCTCACCCTCGCCGCCGGCGAGAACTGGTCCGACGCGGTCGCCCGTACGGTCGAGGCCGGACTGGCCGGTGTGGAGTGCCTGGCCGGCATCCCCGGCTCGGCGGGCGCCACCCCGATCCAGAACGTGGGCGCGTACGGCCAGGAGGTCTCCGCCACGATCACCGAGGTCGTCGCCTACGACCGCCGCACCGGCGAGACGGTCACCCTCCCGAACGCGGAGTGCGGCTTCTCGTACCGCCACAGCCGCTTCAAGGAGCACCCCGACCGGTTCGTGGTGCTGCGGGTGCGCTTCGCCCTGGAGGACGCCGGAGGCCTCTCCGCGCCCCTGAAGTACCCCGAGACGGCCCGCGCCCTCGGCGTCGAGGCCGGGGACCGGGTCCCGGCCGCCGTGGCCCGGGAGACCGTTCTGGCGCTGCGCGCCGGAAAGGGCATGGTGCTGGACGCCGAGGACCACGACACCTGGTCGGCCGGCTCCTTCTTCACCAACCCGATCCTCACCGAGGCCGAGCACGCCGTCTTCCTGCGGCGGGTCCAGGACCGCCTCGGCCCCGACACCGCCCCGCCCGCGTTCCCGGCCGGCGAGGGCCTGGTGAAGACCTCCGCCGCCTGGCTCATCGACCGGGCCGGCTTCACCAAGGGCTACGGCAGCGGCCCGGCCCGTATCTCCACCAAGCACACCCTTGCGCTCACCAACCGCGGCAGGGCCACCACCGAGGACCTGCTCGCCCTGGCCCGCGAGGTCCGCGACGGTGTCCATGCGGCCTTCGGCGTCACGCTCGTCAACGAACCGGTCACGGTCGGCGTCAGTCTCTAGGGAAGCCTCCCCGGGGCGGCCCGGGGGCGCTACGCGCCCAGCCAGCCGTCGATCTCCGTCAGCAGCCGCTGCTGCTCGTCCTGCGGGGCGCACGAGCCGCGGACCGACTGCCGGGCGAGTTCGGCCAGTTCGGCGTCCGTGAAGCCGTGTGAGGTGCGGGCGATCTCGTACTGCGCGGCCAGCCGCGCGCCGAACAGCAGCGGATCGTCCGCGCCCAGCGCCATCGGCACGCCGGCGTCGAAGAGCGCCCGCAGCGGTACGTCCTCCGGCTTCTCGTAGACCCCCAGCGCCACATTCGACGCCGGGCACACCTCGCAGGTCACCCCGCGCGAGGCCAGCCGGCGCAGCAGCACGGGGTCCTCCGCGGCCCGTACGCCGTGCCCCACCCGGCCGGCGTGCAGATCGTCCAGGCAGTCCCGGACGCTGGCCGGCCCCGACAGCTCGCCGCCGTGCGGTGCCGCCAGCAGTCCGCCCTCCCGGGCGATGGCGAAGGCACGGTCGAAGTCCCGGGCGAAACCGCGGCGTTCGTCGTTGGACAGCCCGAAACCGATCACCCCCCGGTCGGCGTAGCGCACCGCGAGACGCGCCAGCGTGCGGGCGTCCAGCGGGTGCTTCATGCGGTTCGCTGCGACCACGACACGGATACCGAGCCCGGTGTCACGGGAGGCGCCGTGCACCGCGTCCAGGATGATCTCCAGGGCCGGGATCAGCCCGCCCAGCCGCGGTGCGTACGAGGTCGGGTCGACCTGGATCTCCAGCCAGCGCGACCCGTCGCGGACATCCTCCTCGGCGGCCTCGCGGACCAGCCGCCGGATGTCCTCGGGTTCCCGCAGGCACGACCGCGCGATGTCGTAGAGCCGCTGGAAGCGGAACCAGCCGCGCTCGTCCGTGGCCCTCAGCCGGGGCGGTTCACCGCTCCGCAGCGCCTCGGGCAGATGGACGCCGTACTTGTCGGCGAGCTCCAGCAGGGTCGCGGACCGCATCGAACCGGTGAAGTGCAGGTGCAGATGGGCCTTCGGCAGTCGGCGCAGGTCTCGAAGTGCGGCTCCGCCGCGGGCACGAACGCTCTCCATCCCAAGATCTTGCCGTATGGGGGCGGTGCGCCGGTAGGGCCTTTCCCGAAGGGGTGTCCCCGGGAACGCGCGAACGGGCGCCCGGAAGACTCCGGACGCCCGCCGCTGGGCACCTACGAAAATTCGTAAGTGGATCGGATCACTTCGCCTCGGCCAGCAGCTTCTGCAGCCGCGACACGCCCTCGACCAGGTCCTCGTCGCCCAGCGCGTAGGAAAGCCGCAGGTAGCCGGGGGTGCCGAAGGCCTCACCCGGGACGACGGCGACCTCCGCCTCCTCCAGGATCAGCCCGGCCAGCTCGACGCTGGTCTGCGGGCGCTTGCCGCGGATCTCCTTGCCCAGGAGCTCCTTGACCGACGGGTACGCGTAGAACGCGCCCTCCGGCTCCGGGCACAGCACGCCGTCGATCTCGTTGAGCATCCGCACGATCGTGCGACGGCGGCGGTCGAAGGCGACCTTCATCTCCTCGACGGCCGTCAGATCGCCGGAGACCGCCGCGATGGCCGCGGCCTGCGCGACGTTGGAGACGTTGGACGTGGCGTGCGACTGGAGGTTCGCGGCGGCCTTGATGACGTCCTTGGGGCCGATCGCCCAGCCCACCCGCCAGCCGGTCATCGCGTAGGTCTTCGCCACGCCGTTGACGATGATGCACTTGTCGCGCAGCTCCGGCACGACCACGGGCAGCGACGAGAACTCGGCGTCGCCGTAGACCAGGTGCTCGTAGATCTCGTCGGTCAGCACCCACAGGCCGTGCTCGGCGGCCCAGCGGCCGACCGCCTCGACCTGCTCGCGGGTGTAGACCGCACCGGTCGGGTTCGACGGCGACACGAAGAGCAGCACCTTGGTGCGCTCCGTACGGGCCGCCTCCAACTGCTCGACGGTCACGCGGTAGCCGGTGGTCTCGTCGGCGACCACATCGACCGGGACACCGCCCGCGAGCCGGATCGACTCCGGGTAGGTGGTCCAGTACGGGGCGGGGACGATGACCTCGTCGCCCGGGTCGAGGATCGCCGCGAACGCCTCGTAGATGGCCTGCTTGCCGCCGTTCGTCACCAGGACGTTCGCGGCCTCGATCTCGTAGCCGGAGTCACGCAGCGTCTTCGCGGCGATCGCGGTCTTGAGCTCGGGGAGGCCGCCGGCCGGGGTGTAGCGGTGGTACTTCGGGTTGCGGCAGGCCTCGATCGCCGCCTCGACGATGTAGTCGGGCGTGGGGAAGTCGGGCTCACCGGCGCCGAAGCCGATCACCGGGCGTCCGGCCGCCTTGAGGGCCTTCGCCTTGGCGTCGACGGCGAGGGTGGCGGACTCGGAGATCGAACCGACGCGGGCCGAGACCCGGCGGTCGGTGGGGGACGATGCGGAAGGGGTTGCAGCGCTCATATATGCATCGTTGCAGACCTCTGAGGAGCCCGTTGCACGGGTTTGCGGGCACCACCCGGGAGGACCCGGGGGGATCCTGTTCGACGCCTGGCTCCGAACCACGTACACTCGCTGACCGTTGGCTCCGAACAGGCCGCCGCGGCGCACGCACTTAGTGCAGTCGACCGCATGCGGTAGGTTGGGGGAACCACAAAGGGTCGTAGCTCAATTGGTAGAGCACTGGTCTCCAAAACCAGCGGTTGGGGGTTCAAGTCCCTCCGGCCCTGCTACACGCACTCTCCACCGCAGTGCGTGCACGCGTACGTATGAAATGCACCGCCGTGCGGCTCAACCGGGCGCGGCACGGCCACGACCCGGATTCAGGTGAGGACGAGTGACGGACGCCCTGGGCTCCATCGACATGCCTGAGCGCGGTCGTTCCGAGGACGACACCGCGGAATCCCAGAAGAAGCCCCGCCGTGGCGGCAAGCGCGGCAAGAAGGGCCCCTTCGCGCGGCTCGCGCTTTTCTACCGCCAGGTCGTGGCGGAGCTCCGCAAGGTCGTCTGGCCCACGCGTAGCCAGCTGTCGACGTACACCAGTGTGGTGATCGTCTTCGTTGTCATCATCATCGGTCTCGTAACCGTGATTGACTTGGGAATCAACCGAGTCGTCGGGTACGTCTTCGGCTGATCCCGCGGAGGGCGCCTCAGCGGGCGCCCCTTTCGCATGTTCAACCCCTTGAAGCCAGGAAGAAGCAGCCACCGTGTCTGACCCGAACCTGAACGACGCCGCCGACTCCGCAGAGCCGGCAGCGGCCGACGTTGACGCGGCTGCCTCGGCCGAGGTCGAGGGCGACGACACCGCGCTTGAGATCGTCGAGGCCGCCGACGAGGCCGACGAGCTCGACTCCGAGGACGCCGCCGCCGGCGAGCCCGCCGAAGAGGCTGCGGTGCACGTCGAAGAGGACGCCGAGGCCGCCGCCGAGGTCGCCGAGGACGAGGAGCAGGAGCCGGTCGACCCGGTGGCCGCCCTCCGTGACGAGCTCCGTGGCCTGCCCGGCGAGTGGTACGTCATCCACACCTACGCCGGTTACGAGAACCGCGTGAAGACCAACCTCGAACAGCGTGCCGTCTCGCTGAACGTCGAGGACTTCATCTTCCAGGCCGAGGTGCCGCAGGAAGAGGTCGCGCAGATCAAGAACGGCGAGCGCAAGACCATCCGCCAGAACAAGCTCCCGGGCTACGTTCTCGTGCGCATGGACCTGACGAACGAGTCCTGGGGCGTCGTCCGCAACACCCCGGGCGTCACCGGCTTCGTCGGCAACGCCTACGACCCCTACCCGCTGACGCTGGACGAGATCGTCAAGATGCTCGCCCCGGAGGCTGAGGAGAAGGCCGCCAAGGAGGCCGCCGCGGCCGAGGGCAGGCCGGCGCCGTCGCGCAAGGTCGAGGTCCAGGTGCTGGACTTCGAGGTGGGCGACTCCGTCACCGTCACCGACGGCCCGTTCGCGACGCTGCAGGCGACGATCAACGAGATCAACGCCGACTCGAAGAAGGTCAAGGGCCTCGTCGAGATCTTCGGCCGCGAGACCCCGGTCGAGCTGAGCTTCGACCAGATCCAGAAGAACTAGGTTCTTCCGGAACACCAGCCAAACCGATCAGGTCAGACGGGCTCACAGCCGGTCTGACCTGCTCGGTTTTTGGCCGCACGACTATACCCGTTATCGTTGTGCGGTATGCCTCCATCCGGATGACCGGGTGGATTGGCGAAACACCTCTCACTAGGACCCGGAGAGAGCATGCCTCCCAAGAAGAAGAAGGTCACGGGGCTCATCAAGCTCCAGATCAGCGCCGGCGCCGCAAACCCGGCCCCGCCGGTCGGCCCCGCGCTGGGCCAGCACGGCGTCAACATCATGGAGTTCTGCAAGGCCTACAACGCCGCGACCGAGTCGCAGCGTGGCATGGTCGTGCCGGTGGAGATCACGGTCTACGAAGACCGTTCCTTCACCTTCATCACCAAGACCCCGCCGGCCGCGAAGCTCATCCTGAAGGCCGCGGGCGTGGAGAAGGGCTCCGGCGAGCCGCACAAGACCAAGGTCGCCAAGATCACGCGCGACCAGGTCCGTGACATCGCCACCACCAAGATGCCCGACCTGAACGCCAACGACCTGGACGCCGCCGAGAAGATCATCGCCGGCACCGCCCGTTCCATGGGCATCACGGTCGAGGGCTGATCTCAGCCCCGCAGGCACCACCCGTGGCAGGACCAGGCGCTGGTCCGCACCACGACTCCACCCCACTGCATCAGGAGCAGAAGTGAAGCGCAGCAAGACTCTTCGCACCGCGGACGCGAAGATCGACCGGGAGCGCGTGTACGCCCCCCTCGAGGCCGTCCGTCTCGCCAAGGACACCACGTCCGTCAAGTTCGACGCGACCGTCGAGGTCGCCATGCGTCTGGGTGTCGACCCGCGCAAGGCCGACCAGATGGTCCGTGGCACCGTGAACCTCCCGCACGGCACCGGTAAGACCGCCCGGGTCCTGGTCTTCGCGACCGGTGACCGTGCTGCGGCCGCGGAAGCCGCCGGCGCCGACATCGTCGGCTCGGACGAACTGATCGACGAGGTCTCCAAGGGCCGTCTGGACTTCGACGCCGTCGTCGCCACCCCGGACCTCATGGGCAAGGTCGGCCGCCTCGGCCGCGTGCTCGGTCCGCGTGGTCTGATGCCGAACCCGAAGACCGGCACCGTCACCCCGGATGTCGCCAAGGCTGTCACCGACATCAAGGGCGGCAAGATCGAGTTCCGCGTGGACAAGCACGCGAACCTCCACTTCATCATCGGCAAGGTCTCCTTCGACGAGACCAAGCTGGTGGAGAACTACGCCGCGGCGCTCGAGGAGATCAACCGCCTCAAGCCGTCCGCCGCCAAGGGCCGCTACATCAAGAAGGCCACCATCACCACCACGATGGGCCCCGGCATCCCGCTGGACGCCAACCGCACCCGCAACCTCCTCGTCGAGGACGAGGCCGTCTGATCTTCCTGATCGACGCCTTGTAGCGCGTGATTCGTGCGTCAGGCCCCGTTTCTCCCTGTGGAGAGACGGGGCCTGACGCATGTGCGGTCAGTGGCCTGCACTACAGTCGCCCCGAGGTCGACAAAGCTGATCCAAGGGGGAGCCTCACATGCGTAGCACGCGTATAGCCGCCGCCGTGGCGGGTGCCGTGATTCTGGTGGGCGGTCTGAGCGCCTGCAACAACAACGACGGGGGCAAGGCGTCCGGGGGCGGGAGCAGCAGCACCGGCGGCAGCGACGCGGGCGGGAAGCAGGACCCGGCGCAGAATCCGGCGGACGCGCTGAAGGCGGCCCAGCAGGCGACCAAGGCCAAGAAGACCGCGAAGATCGACGCCTCCACGACCTCGACCCTGCTCGGCAAGCAGATGAAGCAGTCCACCAAGGGCGAGCTGGACTGGTCGCAGGGCATGCGGATGAACGTGGAAAACACCATGGACGTCGGCGGGAGCTCCGGTAGGCCGAGCAAGCCGAGCAAGGCGATCTACGCCGAGGACGCCGTGTACATGAACCTGGGCGCCGCCATGCCGGGTGCCGGCGGCAAGCCCTGGACGAAGTACCCGTACTCCCTCCTGTCGAAGAGGCTGGGCGGCTCGGGCGCCATGCTCCAGGAAGCGCTGCAGAACGCCGACCCGAGTCAGCCGATCGAGCTGCTGGCCGCCTCCGGCTCGGCCAAGGCCGTCGGCAAGGAGGACGTCAACGGTGTCCAGGCGACGCACTACACCGGCACCATCACGCCGGATCAGCTGAGCGGCAAGCTCGGCAAAGACCTCGGTGACATGATCCGCAAGCAGTTCGAGAAGAGCGGCGCAAAGAGCGAGCAGCTCGACGTCTGGATCGACTCGAACAACCTGCTGGTCAAGAAGCGGGAGAAGCTCGGCGGCAAGCAGCCCAGCGACTCCACCGCGCTCTACACGGGCTACGGCACCAAGGCCGACGTGGCGCCGCCGCCGGCGAGCCAGACGACGACCGCGCCCGGCGCCTGAACCGGTACCGCGCACGCGTGACGGCGTGGCCGGGGGCTCTGCGATGTCCCCGCCCACGCCGATTTGCCTGACCGCATCCTGCTCCCGTATCTTTTCCCGGAAGCCAAAGACCGCTGGTTGTCTCTGCGCGTCCGGTCCCGGACGTGTGGTGGCCGAAGGATCCGCTAGCTGCGGACGGCCTGCGCAGGTGTGTATGGATGAACTCCCGGCCGGATTCCGATCCGACCCGGTCGAGTACGCCCCGTGCGCCTGCGCCGGGGCGTTTGTTTTGCCCAGCCCCTTCTGCGCGGTCCTCATCACCCGGAAGGAGGCCGAGGCTCATGGCGACGTCTGACAAGAACGCAGCTGTTGCGGAGATCACTGAGAAGCTCCGTGACTCCAACGCAGCTGTTGTGACTTCTTACACCGGACTGACTGTGGCGCAGCTCAAGGAGCTGCGTCGTTCTCTCGGCGAGAACGCTCAGTACCGTGTGGTGAAGAACACGCTGACCAAGATCGCGGCCAAGGAGGCCGGGATTCAGCTGGACGAGCACCTCAAGGGCTCGACCGCTGTTGCCTTCGTGACCGGTGACCCGGTCACGGCGGCGAAGGGTCTTCGTGACTTCGCCAAGGAAAACCCCGCTCTCGTCATCAAGGGCGGTGTCCTTGACGGCAAGGCGCTGTCCGCCGACGAGATCAAGAAGCTTGCGGACCTCGAGTCCCGTGAGGTTCTGCTCGCCAAGCTGGCGGGTGGCATGAAGGCGTCCATGGTCAAGGCCGCGGCGACCTTCCAGGCCCCCCTCACGAAGTTCGCCCGCACCGCGGACGCGCTTCGCAGCAAGGTCGAGCAGGGCGGTGCCGGTACGCCGGCTCCCGCCGAGGCTGCCGAGTAACCACTCGGACGCCCAGCGGGCCCGTAGTACGCCCGCCAGACATGTACATCCGGCACCAGCCGAATTAGTGGAAGGACCGCCACCATGGCGAAGCTCAGCCAGGAAGACCTGCTCGCGCAGTTCGAGGGCATGACCCTCATCGAGCTCTCCGAGTTCGTGAAGGCGTTCGAGGACAAGTTCGACGTCGAGGCTGCTGCCCCGGTCGCCGTTGCCGCCGCCGGCGTTCCCGGCGCCCCGGCCGCCGAGGTCGAGGAGCAGGACGAGTTCGACGTCATCCTCACCGGTGCGGGCGACAAGAAGATCCAGGTCATCAAGGTCGTGCGTGAGCTGACCTCCCTGGGTCTGAAGGAGGCCAAGGACCTCGTCGACGGCACCCCGAAGCCGGTCCTCGAGAAGGTCGCCAAGGAAGCCGCCGAGAAGGCCGCCGAGTCCCTCAAGGGCGCCGGTGCCTCCGTCGAGGTCAAGTGACCCCACTGAGTCTCTGACTCACGTCCACGGCGCCTGAGGCGCCACGGACACCAGCCAAGGGCGATCACCCATGCGGGTGGTCGCCCTTCGGCGTGCTCGCCACGGCTGCATTCTCTCGCGCCTGCGTGCGAGTATGGTGATCATCGTTGCCCGGACGTGCCCCCATGTGACGATCTCCCAGAGGTGGGGGGCCTTGACGAACCGGACGCGGCGCGCAATTCTCGGGACGCGACGCAGAAGCGATCCAGGGTTCGAGGCATGGATCGCCGACGAAGAGGGAAGCATCGGTGTGCGCCACTGGCGCAGGGCTTTCGGCAGGCGCAGGGCAATGGGCGTAGAGAAGAACAACGAGGAGTTCCTCCGGTGCGGAGGACACGACCTCCCGGAGGGAGAAGATCGGTATCACGGCGTTGAACCGGTCTCCGGAAACTCGCTCTGGACATCAGTGTGCCAAGTGGCTACACTGACCCTTTGCGCTGCCTGTTAGCTGCTCCCTGCCCGTCACCAGGGGCATACCCGAGCCCGAGCAAAGCTGAATGATCTGCCCTGACCTGGGCTTTCCCTCAGTCTGTTCGGTTCGGGACCGGTACGCGCGTAGTGAGTCCGAGCCCTCGGAAGGACCCCCTCTTGGCCGCCTCGCGCAACGCCTCGACTGCCAATACGAACAACGGCGACAGCACCGCCCCGCTGCGCATCTCTTTTGCGAAGATCAAGGAGCCCCTCGGGGTTCCGAACCTCCTTGCGCTGCAGACCGAAAGCTTCGACTGGCTGCTCGGCAATGCCGCATGGAAGGGTCGCGTCGAGGCTGCGCTGGAGAGTGGGCAGGAAGTCCCCACCAAGTCCGGTCTGGAAGAGATCTTCGAAGAGATCTCCCCGATCGAGGACTTCTCCGGGTCGATGTCGCTGACGTTCCGCGACCACCGCTTCGAGCCCCCGAAGAACTCCATCGACGAGTGCAAGGAGCGCGACTTCACGTACGCGGCTCCGCTCTTCGTCACCGCTGAGTTCACGAACAACGAGACCGGCGAGATCAAGTCCCAGACGGTCTTCATGGGCGACTTCCCGCTCATGACGAACAAGGGCACCTTCTGCATCAACGGCACCGAGCGTGTCGTCGTCTCGCAGCTGGTGCGCTCGCCGGGCGTGTACTTCGACAGCTCCATCGACAAGACGTCCGACAAGGACATCTTCTCCGCCAAGATCATCCCGTCCCGGGGTGCCTGGCTGGAGATGGAGATCGACAAGCGCGACATGGTCGGTGTGCGCATCGACCGCAAGCGCAAGCAGTCCGTGACCGTTCTGCTCAAGGCTCTCGGTTGGACGACCGAGCAGATCCTCGAGGAGTTCGGCGAGTACGAGTCGATGCGCGCCACCCTGGAGAAGGACCACACCCAGGGCCAGGACGACGCGCTGCTCGACATCTACCGCAAGCTGCGTCCGGGCGAGCCGCCGACCCGTGAGGCCGCGCAGACGCTGCTCGAGAACCTGTACTTCAACCCCAAGCGCTACGACCTCGCGAAGGTCGGCCGCTACAAGGTCAACAAGAAGCTCGGCGGCGACGAGCCGCTGGACGCCGGTGTGCTGACCACCGATGACGTCATCGCCACGATCAAGTACCTGGTCAAGCTGCACGCCGGCGAGACCGAGACGATCGGCGAGAACGGCACGGAGATCGTCGTCGAGACCGACGACATCGACCACTTCGGCAACCGTCGTCTGCGCAACGTCGGCGAGCTCATTCAGAACCAGGTCCGTACGGGTCTCGCCCGTATGGAGCGCGTCGTGCGCGAGCGCATGACCACCCAGGACGTCGAGGCGATCACGCCGCAGACCCTGATCAACATCCGGCCGGTCGTCGCCTCCATCAAGGAGTTCTTCGGCACCAGCCAGCTGTCCCAGTTCATGGACCAGACCAACCCGCTGTCGGGTCTGACCCACAAGCGTCGTCTGTCGGCGCTGGGCCCGGGTGGTCTCTCCCGTGAGCGGGCCGGCCTGGACGTCCGTGACGTGCACCCCTCGCACTACGGCCGCATGTGCCCGATTGAGACCCCCGAAGGTCCCAACATCGGTCTGATCGGCTCGCTGGCCTCCTACGGCCGGGTCAACGTCTTCGGCTTCATCGAGACGCCCTACCGCAAGGTCGTCGACGGCCAGGTCACGGAGGAGGTGGACTACCTCACCGCTGATGAGGAGGACCGCTTCCTGATCGCCCAGGCCAACGCCAAGCTCAGCGAGGACATGCGGTTCTCCGAGCAGCGTGTGCTGGTCCGCCGTCGTGGCGGCGAGGTCGACCTGGTCCCCGCCGACGAGGTCGACTTCATGGATGTCTCGCCGCGCCAGATGGTGTCGGCCGCGACCGCCATGATCCCGTTCCTCGAGCACGACGACGCCAACCGTGCGCTCATGGGCTCGAACATGATGCGCCAGGCCGTTCCGCTGATCAAGGCGGAGTCGCCGCTGGTCGGCACCGGCATGGAGTACCGCTGTGCGGTCGACGCCGGTGACGTCATCAAGGCGGAGAAGGACGGTGTGGTCCAGGAGGTCTCCGCGGACTACATCACCGTCGCCAACGACGACGGCACGTACACCACGTACCGCGTCGCCAAGTTCACCCGCTCCAACCAGGGCACCTCCTTCAACCAGAAGGTCGTCGTGGACGAGGGCGCGCGGGTCATCGAGGGCCAGGTCCTCGCCGACGGCCCGTCCACCGAAGAGGGCGAGATGGCCCTCGGCAAGAACCTGCTCGTGGCGTTCATGCCGTGGGAGGGTCACAACTACGAGGACGCGATCATCCTGTCGCAGCGCCTCGTGCAGGACGACGTCCTCTCCTCGATCCACATCGAGGAGCACGAGGTCGACGCCCGTGACACCAAGCTGGGCCCCGAGGAGATCACCCGGGACATCCCGAACGTCTCCGAGGAGGTCCTCTCCGACCTCGACGAGCGCGGCATCATCCGTATCGGTGCCGAGGTCGTCGCCGGCGACATCCTCGTCGGCAAGGTCACGCCCAAGGGTGAGACCGAGCTGACCCCCGAGGAGCGCCTGCTCCGCGCGATCTTCGGTGAGAAGGCGCGCGAGGTGCGCGACACCTCGCTGAAGGTGCCGCACGGTGAGATCGGCAAGGTCATCGGCGTCCGCGTCTTCGACCGCGAAGAGGGCGACGAGCTGCCCCCGGGCGTGAACCAGCTGGTCCGCGTCTACGTCGCCCAGAAGCGCAAGATCACCGACGGTGACAAGCTCGCCGGCCGTCACGGCAACAAGGGCGTCATCTCGAAGATCCTGCCGGTCGAGGACATGCCGTTCCTCGAGGACGGCACCCCGGTCGACATCATCCTCAACCCGCTGGGTGTCCCGTCCCGAATGAACCCGGGACAGGTCCTGGAGATCCACCTCGGCTGGCTCGCCAGCCAGGGCTGGAAGGTCGAGGGCGTCGAGGAGGAGTGGAAGAAGCGTCTCCACTCGATCTCCGCCGACGAGGTCGCCCCCGGCTCCAACGTCGCCACCCCGGTGTTCGACGGTGCGCGCGAGGACGAGATCTCCGGTCTCTTCGAGTCGACGATCCCCAACCGCGACGGCGAGCGGATGGTCAAGGGCTCCGGCAAGGCGCGGCTGTTCGACGGCCGCTCCGGTGAGCCGTTCCCGGACCCGATCTCGATCGGGTACATGTACATCCTCAAGCTGCACCACCTGGTCGACGACAAGCTCCACGCGCGTTCGACCGGTCCGTACTCGATGATCACCCAGCAGCCGCTGGGTGGTAAGGCTCAGTTCGGTGGCCAGCGGTTCGGTGAGATGGAGGTGTGGGCGCTGGAGGCATACGGCGCCGCCTACGCCCTCCAGGAGCTGCTGACGATCAAGTCCGACGACGTGACCGGCCGCGTGAAGGTCTACGAGGCCATCGTCAAGGGCGAGAACATCCCCGAGCCCGGCATTCCCGAGTCCTTCAAGGTGCTCATCAAGGAAATGCAGTCCCTGTGCCTCAACGTGGAGGTGCTGTCCTCGGACGGCATGTCCATCGAGATGCGCGACACCGACGAGGACGTCTTCCGCGCAGCGGAGGAGCTCGGCATCGACCTGTCCCGGCGCGAGCCGAGCAGCGTCGAAGAGGTCTGACGGGAGTCCGGCCGGGGAGTCAGCGATGGCTCCCCCGGCCGGCCCCAGGACCCCCGTTTCAGACCCCAAGACTTACAACCCTGAGAGGGATTGACGCATAGTGCTCGACGTCAACTTCTTCGATGAGCTCCGGATCGGTCTGGCCACCGCTGACGACATCCGTCAGTGGAGCCACGGCGAGGTCAAGAAGCCCGAGACCATCAACTACCGCACCCTCAAGCCCGAAAAGGACGGACTCTTCTGCGAGAAGATCTTCGGTCCGACCCGGGACTGGGAGTGCTACTGCGGTAAGTACAAGCGCGTCCGCTTCAAGGGCATCATCTGCGAGCGCTGTGGCGTCGAGGTCACTCGCGCCAAGGTGCGTCGTGAGCGGATGGGCCACATCGAGCTGGCCGCTCCCGTGACCCACATCTGGTACTTCAAGGGCGTGCCGAGCCGGCTGGGCTACCTGCTGGACCTCGCGCCCAAGGACCTCGAGAAGGTCATCTACTTCGCCGCCTACATGATCACGTGGGTGGACGAGGAGCGCCGTACGCGCGACCTGCCCTCGCTGGAGGCGCACGTCTCCGTCGAGCGCCAGCAGATCGAGCAGCGCCGCGACTCCGACCTGGAGGCCCGTGCCAAGAAGCTCGAGACCGACCTGGCCGAGCTGGAGGCCGAGGGCGCCAAGGCGGACGTGCGCCGCAAGGTGCGCGAGGGCGCCGAGCGTGAGATGAAGCAGCTGCGCGACCGTGCGCAGCGCGAGATCGACCGTCTCGACGAGGTCTGGAACCGCTTCAAGAACCTCAAGGTCCAGGACCTCGAGGGCGACGAGCTGCTCTACCGCGAGCTGCGGGACCGCTTCGGCACGTACTTCGACGGCTCCATGGGTGCTGCTGCCCTGCAGAAGCGCCTGGAGACCTTCGACCTCGACGAGGAGGCCGAGCGCCTCCGCGAGATCATCCGTACCGGCAAGGGCCAGAAGAAGACCCGTGCGCTCAAGCGCCTCAAGGTCGTCTCCGCCTTCCTGCAGACCCGCAACAGCCCCAAGGGCATGGTGCTGGACTGCATCCCGGTGATCCCGCCGGACCTGCGTCCGATGGTGCAGCTGGACGGTGGCCGCTTCGCGACCTCCGACCTGAACGACCTGTACCGCCGTGTGATCAACCGCAACAACCGCCTCAAGCGGCTTCTCGACCTCGGCGCGCCCGAGATCATCGTGAACAACGAGAAGCGGATGCTGCAGGAGGCCGTCGACGCGCTGTTCGACAACGGCCGCCGCGGCCGCCCGGTCACCGGTCCCGGTAACCGCCCGCTGAAGTCCCTCAGCGACATGCTGAAGGGCAAGCAGGGCCGCTTCCGTCAGAACCTGCTCGGTAAGCGAGTCGACTACTCGGCGCGTTCCGTCATCGTCGTCGGCCCGCAGCTCAAGCTGCACCAGTGCGGTCTGCCCAAGGCCATGGCGCTGGAGCTCTTCAAGCCGTTCGTGATGAAGCGCCTGGTGGACCTCAACCACGCGCAGAACATCAAGAGCGCCAAGCGCATGGTCGAGCGCGGACGCACGGTCGTCTACGACGTGCTCGAAGAGGTCATCGCCGAGCACCCGGTGCTGCTGAACCGTGCACCCACCCTGCACCGTCTGGGCATCCAGGCCTTCGAGCCGCAGCTGGTCGAGGGCAAGGCCATTCAGATTCACCCGCTCGTCTGCACCGCGTTCAACGCGGACTTCGACGGTGACCAGATGGCCGTCCACCTCCCGCTGTCCGCGGAGGCCCAGGCCGAGGCCCGCATCCTGATGCTGTCCTCGAACAACATCCTCAAGCCGGCCGACGGCCGTCCGGTCACCATGCCGACCCAGGACATGGTGCTCGGTCTCTTCTTCCTCACCACGGATGAAGAGGAGCGCAAGGTCATCGGTGAGGGCCGGGCGTTCGGCTCGACCGCCGAAGCGATCATGGCGTTCGACGCCAAGGAGCTCTCGCTCCAGGCGAAGGTCGACATCCGCTTCCCGATCGGCACCGTCCCGCCCCGCGGCTGGACCCCGCCGGTTCCGGAGGAGGACGAGCCCGAGTGGCAGCAGGGTGACAGCTTCCGCCTGCGGACGACCCTGGGCCGCGCGCTCTTCAACGAGCTGCTGCCCGAGGACTACCCGTTCGTCGACTACTCGGTGGGCAAGAAGCAGCTCTCCGCGATCGTCAACGACCTGGCCGAGCGCTACCCCAAGGTCATCGTGGCGGCGACGCTCGACAACCTGAAGGCGGCCGGCTTCCACTGGGCGACCCGTTCCGGCGTCACCGTCGCCGTCTCGGACATCGTCGTGCCGGAGGCCAAGAAGGCCATCGTCGCGGGCTACGAGGCCCAGGACGAGAAGGTCCAGAAGCAGTACGAGCGCGGTCTGATCACCAAGGACGAGCGCACGCAGGAACTCATCAACATCTGGACCAAGGCGACCAACGAGGTCTCCGAGGCGATGAATGAGAACTTCCCCAAGACGAACCCCATCTTCATGATGGTTGACTCGGGTGCCCGAGGAAACATGATGCAGATGCGGCAGATCGCCGGTATGCGTGGTCTGGTGTCGAACGCCAAGAACGAGACCATCCCGCGTCCGATCAAGGCGTCGTTCCGCGAGGGTCTGTCCGTGCTGGAGTACTTCATCTCCACCCACGGTGCCCGTAAGGGTCTGGCGGACACCGCTCTGCGTACCGCCGACTCCGGTTACCTCACCCGTCGTCTGGTCGACGTCTCCCAGGACGTCATCATTCGCGAGGAGGACTGCGGCACCGAGCGCGGTCTCAAGCTGCGGATCGCCTCGAAGGACGCCGCGGGTGTCCTGCGCAAGGCGGACGACGTCGAGTCCAGCGTCTACGCCCGGATGCTCGCCGAGGACGTCGTCGTCGACGGCAAGGTCGTCGCGCCGGCCAACGTCGACCTCGGTGACGTGCTCATCGACGCGCTGGTCAACGCGGGCGTCGAGGAGGTCAAGACCCGCTCGGTCCTGACCTGTGAGTCCGCGGTCGGCACCTGTGCCTTCTGCTACGGCCGTTCGCTGGCCACCGGCAAGCTGGTCGACATCGGTGAGGCGGTCGGCATCATCGCCGCCCAGTCCATCGGTGAGCCCGGCACCCAGCTGACGATGCGTACCTTCCACACCGGTGGTGTGGCCGGTGACGACATCACCCTGGGTCTGCCGCGTGTCGTCGAGCTCTTCGAGGCCCGTACGCCCAAGGGTGTCGCCCCGATCTCGGAGGCGGCCGGCCGCGTCCGGATCGAGGAGACCGAGAAGACCAAGAAGGTCGTCGTCACCCCGGACGACGGCAGCGACGAGATGGCGTACGGCGTCTCCAAGCGTGCCCGTCTCCTGGTGGGCGAGGGCGACCACGTCACGGTCGGCCAGCCGATGACCGTGGGTGCCGTCAACCCGCACGACGTGCTGCGGATCCTCGGCCAGCGTGCCGTCCAGGTCCACCTGGTCGGCGAGGTCCAGAAGGTCTACAACAGCCAGGGCGTGGCGATCCACGACAAGCACATCGAGATCATCATCCGGCAGATGCTGCGCCGTGTGACGATCATCGAGTCCGGCGACGCGGAGCTGCTGCCGGGCGAGCTGGTGGAGCGCACGAAGTTCGAGGGTGAGAACCGTCGGGTCGTGGCGGAGGGTGGCCACCCGGCCTCCGGCCGTCCGCAGCTGATGGGTATCACCAAGGCGTCGCTGGCCACCGAGTCGTGGCTGTCGGCGGCGTCCTTCCAGGAGACGACCAGGGTCCTGACCGACGCGGCGATCAACGCCAAGTCGGACTCCCTGATCGGCCTCAAGGAGAACGTCATCATCGGTAAGCTCATCCCGGCCGGTACGGGCCTGTCCCGCTACCGCAACATCCGGGTCGAGCCCACCGAGGAGGCGAAGGCCGCGATGTACTCGGCCGTCGGTTACGACGACATCGACTACTCGCCCTTCGGCACCGGCTCCGGCCAGGCGGTCCCGCTGGAGGACTACGACTACGGTCCGTACAACCAGTAAGCCTGGTCCGTACGACAGCAACAGGGCGGCCATCCCTCGCGGGGTGGCCGCCCTGCGGCGTTGTCCGGCCCGCCCGCAGGTTAGGGGCCGCGCGGGGGAACTTGTCCTCCCATTGCTGCGTCTGTGATGAGAAGATGGGGAGAACTGTCGAGCGGGGGAGGTTCGCGAAGTGGCATTCCAGCCGTGGCAGGGCGGGCAGCCGGCTCAGCCGGCGCATCAGGTGCCGGCGATGCGCGCCTCGCACGCTGATCGCGAGCGGGCGGTCGATGTGCTCAAGGCAGGTTTCGCCGAGGGGCGGCTGCAGCAGCCGGAGTACGAGCAGCGGATAGGGCGGGCCTACAAGGCGCAGACCCACGCCGAGCTGCAGATGCTGGTCGCGGATCTTCCACAGGGGCCGGTACCGCAGGCGCAGTTCCAGCCACAGCGGCCCATGGTTCCGGCGACGTTCATGCCGATGCCCATGCAGATGCCGGCGCCGGTGCATACCAACTCCTCGGCGACGGGCGCGCTGGTCTGCGGGCTCATGACGCCGGTGACCTGGGGGCTGACGGCGATCCCGGCGGTGATCCTGGGGCACAAGGCGCGTGCCGAGATCCGCCGCTCGGGGGAGCGCGGGGACGGCCAGGCCATCGCGGGGCTGGTGCTGGGCTGGCTGGGGATCGGCGGCTGGGCGCTGTTTCTGCTGGTCTTCATCCTGTCGGCGGCGGCCAACCTCTGAGTGGTCCGCGGCCCGGGCGGCAGGCGGCCGCGGCGGTGGCACAGCGGCCGTGGTAGCGGGGCGGCGCCTTCTTCCGTACGGTCGTCGAGCGCACTACGGTGGCCGCAACGCCGTGAGGAGTCCGGCGTGTCCTTCGCGTGTGCATTTGTTTTGACCGCAGCCCATGCGGTAGGTACGCTCTGACCTTGTGCCTGGGGTGTCCCTGGGCTGTCGTGCGCGCAATTCTCCGCAGGCTCTGGCCTGGAGAGTCACAGCACGGAAGCCGGGTTCTGACACCGCAATCTGCCGCCACGCTCGTTCCAGCGAGGGTTCGGACTGCAGTATTCGACACACCCGACCGCGTGGGTCGGGGAAGTTCCAGGTTAGCTTTACCGAGACTGGCACACAGAAACCGGAGAAACGGTGCCTACGATCCAGCAGCTGGTCCGCAAGGGCCGGCAGGACAAGGTCGAGAAGAACAAGACGCCCGCGCTCGAGGGTTCCCCCCAGCGCCGTGGCGTCTGCACGCGTGTTTTCACGACCACCCCGAAGAAGCCGAACTCGGCCCTGCGTAAGGTCGCGCGTGTGCGTCTGACCAGCGGGATCGAGGTCACCGCTTACATTCCGGGTGAGGGCCACAACCTGCAGGAGCACTCGATCGTGCTCGTGCGTGGTGGTCGTGTGAAGGACCTGCCGGGTGTTCGGTACAAGATCATCCGCGGCTCCCTCGACACGCAGGGCGTCAAGAACCGCAAGCAGGCTCGCAGCCGCTACGGCGCCAAGAAGGAGAAGTAAGAATGCCTCGTAAGGGCCCCGCCCCGAAGCGCCCGGTCATCATCGACCCGGTCTACGGTTCTCCTCTGGTGACCTCCCTCATCAACAAGGTGCTGCTGAACGGAAAGCGCTCCACCGCCGAGCGCATCGTTTACGGCGCCATGGAGGGTCTGCGCGAGAAGACCGGCAACGACCCGGTCATCACGCTCAAGCGCGCGCTCGAGAACATCAAGCCGACCCTTGAGGTCAAGTCCCGCCGTGTCGGTGGCGCGACCTACCAGGTCCCGGTCGAGGTCAAGCCCGGCCGCGCCGGCACCCTCTCGCTGCGCTGGCTCGTGGGCTACTCCCGCGCCCGCCGCGAGAAGACCATGACCGAGCGCCTCATGAACGAACTGCTCGACGCCTCCAACGGCCTCGGCGCTTCGGTCAAGAAGCGTGAGGACACGCACAAGATGGCCGAGTCCAACAAGGCCTTCGCGCACTACCGCTGGTAGTCGCAACCCACATCGAGACCGAGAGAAGATTGAGCCACTATGGCCACCACTTCGCTTGACCTGGCCAAGGTCCGCAACATTGGGATCATGGCCCACATCGACGCGGGCAAGACGACCACCACCGAGCGGATCCTGTTCTACACCGGTGTTTCGTACAAGATCGGTGAGGTCCACGACGGCGCTGCCACGATGGACTGGATGGAGCAGGAGCAGGAGCGCGGCATCACCATCACGTCTGCCGCGACGACCTGCCACTGGCCGCTGGAAGACGTCGACAACACCATCAACATCATCGACACCCCGGGCCACGTCGACTTCACGGTCGAGGTGGAGCGCTCGCTGCGCGTCCTGGACGGTGCGGTGACGGTGTTCGACGGCGTTGCCGGTGTCGAGCCCCAGTCCGAGACCGTCTGGCGTCAGGCGGACCGCTACGGCGTGCCGCGTATCTGCTTCGTCAACAAGCTCGACCGCACGGGCGCCGAGTTCCACCGCTGCGTCGACATGATCGTGGACCGCCTGGGCGCGACCCCGATCGTGATGCAGCTCCCGATCGGCACCGAGGCGGACTTCAAGGGCGTCGTCGACCTCGTCACCATGAAGGCCCTGGTCTGGTCGGCCGAGGCTGCCAAGGGCGAGATGTACGACACCGTCGACATCCCGGACACGCACATCGAGGCTGCCGACGAATGGCGCGGCAAGCTGCTCGAGGCCGTTGCCGAGAACGATGAAGAGATCATGGAGCTGTACCTGGAGGGCCAGGAGCCCACCGTGGAGCAGCTCTACGCGGCGATCCGCCGGATCACCATCGCTTCGGGCAAGGCCGAGAACACCACCGTCACCCCGGTGTTCTGCGGTACCGCGTTCAAGAACAAGGGTGTCCAGCCCCTGCTCGACGCGGTCGTGCGCTACCTCCCCTCCCCCCTCGACGTCGAGGCCATCGAAGGCCACTCCGTCAAGGACCCGGAAGAGGTCATCAAGCGCCAGCCGTCCGAGAGCGAGCCGCTGGCCGCTCTGGCGTTCAAGATTGCGAGCGACCCCCACCTGGGCAAGCTCACCTTCATCCGCATCTACTCGGGCCGCCTCGAGGCCGGCTCGCAGGTGCAGAACTCGGTGAAGGGCAAGAAGGAGCGCATCGGCAAGATCTACCGGATGCACGCGAACAAGCGTGAGGAGATCGAGTCGGTGGGTGCCGGTGACATCGTCGCCGTCATGGGCCTGAAGCAGACCACCACCGGTGAGACCCTCTGCGACGCTGCCAACCCGGTCATCCTTGAGTCGATGGAGTTCCCGGCCCCGGTCATCCAGGTCGCCATTGAGCCCAAGTCCAAGGGTGACCAGGAGAAGCTGGGTGTCGCCATCCAGCGCCTCGCCGAAGAGGACCCCTCGTTCCAGGTGCACACCGACGAGGAGACCGGCCAGACCATCATCGCGGGTATGGGCGAGCTGCACCTCGACGTGCTGGTCGACCGTATGAAGCGTGAGTTCCGGGTCGAGGCCAACGTCGGCAAGCCGCAGGTCGCCTACCGCGAGACCCTGCGCAAGGCCGTCGAGCGTCTCGACTACACGCACAAGAAGCAGACCGGTGGTTCCGGTCAGTTCGCCAAGGTGCAGATCGCGATCGCGCCGCTCGAGGGCGACGGGTACGAGTTCGAGAACAAGGTCACCGGTGGCCGTATCCCGCGGGAGTACATCCCGTCCGTGGACGCGGGCTGCCAGGAGGCCATGGAGTTCGGTGTTCTCGCCGGCTACCCGCTGACGGGCGTCAAGGTCACCCTGCTCGACGGTGCGTTCCACGAGGTCGACTCGTCGGAAATGGCCTTCAAGATCGCCGGTTCGATGGCCTTCAAGGAGGCCGCGCGCAAGGCCTCCCCGGCCCTGCTCGAGCCGATGATGAAGGTCGAGGTCACCACGCCCGAGGACTACATGGGCGACGTGATCGGCGACATCAACTCCCGCCGTGGTCAGATCCAGTCCATGGAGGAGCGCAGCGGCGCCAAGCTCGTCACGGGCCTGGTCCCCCTGTCGGAGATGTTCGGCTACGTCGGAGACCTCCGCAGCAAGACGTCGGGTCGCGCGAGCTACTCGATGCAGTTCGACTCCTACGCCGAGGTTCCCCGGAACGTCGCCGAGGAGATCATCGCGAAGGCCAAGGGCGAGTAGGTCCGTCTCCCGAGAGCCGGAACACGCTTTAGGCTTGACACCGTCTGATGGGGTAATCCCCGCAAACCGTGAGGATTGCCCCGTCAGCCGGCATCCCAGCAAAGATCACCTGGCGCCGATGAGTAAGGCGTACAGAACCACTTCAGGAGGAACCAGTGGCGAAGGCGAAGTTCGAGCGGACTAAGCCGCACGTCAACATCGGCACCATCGGTCACATTGACCACGGTAAGACGACCCTCACGGCCGCCATTACCAAGGTGCTGCACGACGCGTACCCGGACCTGAACGAGGCCTCGGCCTTCGACCAGATCGACAAGGCTCCTGAGGAGCGCCAGCGCGGTATCACGATTTCGATCGCGCACGTCGAGTACCAGACGGAGAACCGTCACTACGCCCACGTCGACTGCCCCGGTCACGCGGACTACATCAAGAACATGATCACGGGTGCGGCGCAGATGGACGGCGCCATCCTCGTGGTTGCCGCCACCGACGGCCCGATGCCGCAGACCAAGGAGCACGTGCTCCTGGCCCGCCAGGTCGGCGTTCCGTACATCGTTGTCGCCCTGAACAAGGCCGACATGGTGGACGACGAGGAGATCCTGGAGCTCGTCGAGCTCGAGGTCCGTGAGCTCCTCTCCGAGTACGAGTTCCCCGGCGACGACGTTCCGGTCGTCAAGGTCTCGGCGCTCAAGGCGCTCGAGGGCGACAAGGAGTGGGGCGACTCCGTCCTCAAGCTCATGGCCGCCGTCGACGAGTCGATCCCGCAGCCCGAGCGTGACGTCGACAAGCCGTTCCTGATGCCGATCGAGGACGTCTTCACGATCACCGGCCGTGGCACCGTTGTCACCGGTCGTATCGAGCGTGGTGTCCTCAAGGTCAACGAGACCGTCGACATCATCGGCATCAAGACCGAGAAGACCACCACCACGGTCACCGGTATCGAGATGTTCCGGAAGCTCCTCGACGAGGGCCAGGCCGGTGAGAACGTCGGTCTGCTGCTTCGCGGTATCAAGCGCGAGGACGTCGAGCGCGGCCAGGTCATCATCAAGCCGGGTTCGGTCACGCCGCACACCTCGTTCGAGGCCCAGGCCTACATCCTGTCGAAGGACGAGGGTGGCCGCCACACCCCGTTCTTCAACAACTACCGCCCGCAGTTCTACTTCCGTACCACGGACGTGACCGGCGTCGTGACCCTCCCCGAGGGCACCGAGATGGTCATGCCGGGCGACAACACCGAGATGTCGGTCGAGCTGATCCAGCCGGTCGCCATGGAGGAGGGCCTGAAGTTCGCCATCCGTGAGGGTGGCCGGACCGTCGGCGCCGGCCAGGTCACCAAGATCAACAAGTAATTCTGTTGATCCGGTTGATCCGGTTGATCCGGTCGTAGCTCCCCGGAGCTCACAAGGAGCCCCGCTCACCGTCAGGTGGGCGGGGCTCCTTGGCATTCGGGTGGGGGCTTGGGCGGGTCGGCAGAGGTATTCCTCGATGGGCTGAAGGTGCACGGTACGCGGATTGGAAAATGCTTCGTGCATTCCTGTTCCTGCGAAGTAGGCGCCGGGGTGGTGCAGGTAATACATCCGATTATTGGGGTCCATTACCACGAGCCCATTCTCGATTCTTTCCCATCCGATGGGAAATACTGGTTGTTGCGTATCGTCCATGGTTTCAGAGATCTGCTCGGCCTTATTGCTGCAGAATCTTGCGCAGGTGTTGAAGCGGTCTGTGTGCCCGGCGGCAGGGAAGAAGGGCACGTCCAAGAACCCGTACGAGCGCAGGAAGGCCTCCGCTTCCGGGAAGAGTCTGACCTGGCAACCGTGTGCTGCCAGGTCGGCAATGACGAACTCCGCCAATTCCCCGACTCTTTCGGAGACGTCGCGATCGGGGCGCCATCCCGCGTTGGTGAAGAGCTGATCTATCTCTTCCCGTGTCGGCGCGATCACCATATTCAAGCCCCTTTATGCTGTGGATCCGTGGTGCCTGTGAGGCCTGCTGCCCGGCCTGGAGAACAGTGGTCTGCGGGTGCAAGGAGGGTGTTTTCGGCGTGCTCATGTTCCGCTTCGCCGGTATCGACGACCGACCCCGTCGATCCCGGCGAGGGGGAGGAGCGACGGACCGCGGAACACGGAAGCGTCACCGCCGGCCCGATGAGTCACCATCCGGTGCGCGCAGCCCACGGGCCGCCGGTGTGAAGTGAGTTCAGGGTGGTGGCGGCCGAGGGAGCACCCGTTCAGCCCGGTGGTCGGGTAGTGTCTCCCGCTTCAGTTGGCCAGCCCCGTGGCCTGTATGGCACACTGTCCAGGTTGCTCGGTTGAGTGCCGATGTTGCGCGCCTCCCGCCGGGAGGACCGGAAGCGAGTCCCAGGTATTCGTCGTCCCTTCTCAGGGTCGGAAATACGGGAATCTTTCGGGAAGCGTCAGCGGGGTGCCTCAGCCAGGCGCCCGGTGGGTGTCCTACCCCCACGCATTCCTTCCAGAGGGATCCTCCTTGTGGGGATTTACCGGAAGGGGCGCGACACGCCCGACCGCGGGGGTCGGAGGTAGGGCGGTGCTTCTCACGGAGCACAGCACGCCGGGTCCCAGAGCGTTTACGAGAGACAGGACTACGAAGTAGCCATGGCGGGACAGAAGATCCGCATCCGGCTCAAGGCCTACGACCACGAGGTCATCGACTCTTCGGCGAAGAAGATCGTCGAGACGGTGACCCGTACTGGTGCGTCGGTCGCGGGCCCGGTGCCGCTGCCCACTGAGAAGAACGTGTACTGCGTCATCAAGTCGCCGCACAAGTACAAGGACGCGCGCGAGCACTTCGAGATGCGTACGCACAAGCGCCTGATCGACATCCTCGACCCGACGCCCAAGACCGTTGACTCGCTGATGCGCCTGGACCTTCCGGCCGGCGTTGACATCGAGATCAAGCTCTGAGAGGCGCGGAAGAGATGGCTAAGCAGATCAAGGGCATCCTGGGCGAGAAGCTCGGCATGACCCAGGTCTGGGACGAGAACAACCGTGTCGTCCCGGTGACCGTGGTGAAGGCCGGCCCCTGTGTCGTTACCCAGGTGCGCACCAATGACCAGGACGGTTACGACTCCGTCCAGATCGCCTTCGGCGAGATCGACCCGCGCAAGGTGAACAAGCCCCTCAAGGGCCACTTCGCGAAGGCCGACGTCACCCCCCGTCGTCACCTCGTCGAGGTCCGTACCACCGACGCCGGTGAGTACACCCTCGGCCAGGAGCTGACCGCTGAGACCTTCGAGTCCGGCGTCAAGGTGGACGTGACCGGCAAGAGCAAGGGCAAGGGCTTCGCCGGTGTCATGAAGCGTCACGGCTTCCATGGCGGCAAGGCCTCCCACGGTGCCCACCGCGTGCACCGTAAGCCTGGCTCCATCGGTGGCTGCGCCACCCCGGGCCGCGTGTTCAAGGGCATGCGGATGGCCGGCCGTATGGGCAATGAGCGGGTCACCACCCAGAACCTGACCGTCCATGCCGTTGACGCGGAGAAGGGCCTGCTGCTCATCAAGGGCGCAGTTCCTGGTCCGAACGGCGGCCTCGTCCTGGTCCGTACCGCGGCCAAGGGGGCCTGAGGTAACCGATGAGCACCATTGACATCCTTTCGCCGGCAGGCGACAAGGCCGGTAGCGTCGAGCTCCCCACGGAGATCTTCGACGCCAAGGTCAGCGTTCCGCTGATCCACCAGGTCGTTGTCGCGCAGCTGGCCGCGGCCCGTCAGGGCACGCACAAGACCAAGACTCGCGGCGAGGTCCGCGGCGGTGGCAAGAAGCCGTACCGCCAGAAGGGCACCGGCCGTGCGCGTCAGGGTTCGACCCGTGCGCCGCAGTTCGCCGGCGGTGGCGTCGTCCACGGCCCGCAGCCGCGTGACTACTCGCAGCGGACGCCCAAGAAGATGAAGGTTGCCGCCCTGCGCGGTGCCCTCACCGACCGGGCCCGCAACAGCCGTATCCACGTCGTTGCCGGCGTGGTCGAGGGCGACATCTCCACCAAGGCCGCCAAGACTCTCCTCGGCAAGGTCAGCGAGCGAAAGCACGTGCTCCTGGTCGCCGAGCGCAGCGACGAGGCCGCGTGGCTGTCCGCCCGCAACCTGCCCCAGGTGCACATCCTGGAGCCGGGCCAGCTGAACACGTACGACGTGCTCGTCTCCGACGACGTGGTCTTCACCAAGGCCGCCTTCGAGTCCTTCGTGTCTGGCCCCAAGGCCAACGCTGAGACCGAAGGGAGCGACGCCTGATGAGTGAGGCCGTCGTCACCAGCAAGACCTTCTCGGACCCGCGCGACGTGCTCGTCAAGCCGGTTGTCTCGGAGAAGAGCTACGCCCTGCTGGACGAGAACAAGTACACGTTCATCGTCGCGCCGGGCTCGAACAAGACCCAGATCAAGCAGGCCGTCGAGGCGGTCTTCTCGGTCAAGGTCACCGGGGTCAACACGATCAACCGGCAGGGCAAGCGCAAGCGCACCCGCACCGGTTACGGCAAGCGCGCAGACACCAAGCGCGCCATCGTGACCCTCGCCGAGGGCGACCGTATCGACATCTTCGGCGGCCCGGTCTCCTAACGGAGTCCGAGTCGTCCGGAATCGGACGAGGACTGAGAAATGGGTATCCGCAAGTACAAGCCGACGACCCCGGGCCGTCGTGGCTCCAGCGTCGCCGACTTTGTCGAGATCACGCGGTCCACGCCGGAGAAGTCGCTGGTCCGCCCGCTGCACAGCAAGGGCGGCCGTAACAACGCCGGTCGTGTGACCGTTCGCCACCAGGGCGGTGGCCACAAGCGCGCCTACCGAGTGATCGACTTCCGTCGTCACGACAAGGACGGCGTGCCGGCCAAGGTCGCGCACATCGAGTACGACCCGAACCGCACCGCGCGCATCGCGCTCCTGCACTACGCAGACGGCGAGAAGCGCTACATCATCGCGCCCCGTGGCCTGGTCCAGGGTGCTCGGATTGAGAACGGCGCTGGCGCCGACATCAAGCCGGGCAACAACCTGCCGCTGCGCCACATCCCCGTGGGTACGACGATCCACGCGATCGAGCTGCGTCCGGGCGGCGGTGCGAAGTTCGCCCGCTCGGCCGGTGCCTCCGTGCAGCTGCTGGCGAAGGAGGGCCGCATGGCTCACCTTCGTATGCCGTCCGGTGAGATCCGCCTGGTCGACGTGCGCTGCCGCGCCACCGTCGGCGAGGTCGGCAACGCCGAGCAGTCGAACATCAACTGGGGTAAGGCCGGCCGCATGCGCTGGAAGGGCGTCCGCCCGACCGTGCGTGGTGTCGTGATGAACCCCGTCGACCACCCGCACGGTGGTGGTGAAGGCAAGACTTCCGGTGGTCGCCACCCGGTCTCGCCGTGGGGTCAGAAGGAGGGTCGTACTCGTTCGCCGAAGAAGGCGAGCAACAAGTACATCGTCCGCCGCCGCAAGACGAACAAGAAGCGCTAGGAGCGGGTTTAGATGCCGCGCAGTCTCAAGAAGGGGCCCTTCGTCGACGACCACCTTTCCAAGAAGGTGGATGTTCAGAACGATGCCGGCACCAAGAACGTCATCAAGACCTGGTCCCGCCGCTCCATGATCGTCCCGGCCATGCTCGGCCACACGATCGCGGTGCACGACGGCCGCAAGCACGTCCCGGTGTTCGTCACCGAGTCGATGGTCGGCCACAAGCTCGGCGAGTTTGCGCCGACCCGCACCTTCCGCGGCCACGAGAAGGACGACCGCAAGTCGCGGCGTCGTTGATCGGCGGAGTGCGAAGACTATGACTGACACCGAAGGGACAACCATGGAAGCCAGGGCCCAGGCGCGGTACATCCGCGTCACGCCCATGAAGGCCCGCCGCGTGGTGGACCTTATCCGTGGCATGAATGCCACGGAGGCTCAGGCGGTCCTGCGTTTCGCCCCGCAGGCCGCGAGCGTGCCGGTGGGCAAGGTGCTGGACAGCGCCATTGCCAACGCCGCGCACAACTACGACCACACCGACGCCGGCAGCCTCGTCATCTCCGAGGCATATGTCGACGAGGGCCCGACCCTGAAGCGGTTCCGTCCGCGCGCCCAGGGCCGTGCCTACCGGATCCGCAAGCGGACCAGCCACATCACCGTGGTCGTCAGCAGCAAGGAAGGAACCCGGTAATGGGCCAGAAGGTTAACCCGCACGGGTTCCGGCTCGGCATCACCACCGACTTCAAGTCGCGTTGGTACGCCGACAAGCTGTACAAGGACTACGTCAAGGAAGACGTCGCCATTCGTCGCATGATGACGAAGGGCATGGAGCGCGCCGGTATCTCCAAGGTGGAGATCGAGCGCACCCGTGAGCGCGTCCGCGTTGACATCCACACCGCTCGTCCGGGCATCGTCATCGGCCGCCGCGGCGCCGAGGCGGACCGCATCCGCGGCGAGCTGGAGAAGCTGACCGGCAAGCAGGTCCAGCTGAACATCCTCGAGGTCAAGAACCCCGAGACCGATGCTCAGCTGGTGGCCCAGGCCGTCGCCGAGCAGCTGTCCTCCCGCGTCTCCTTCCGTCGCGCCATGCGTAAGAGCATGCAGTCGACGATGAAGGCCGGCGCCAAGGGCATCAAGATCCAGTGTGGTGGCCGTCTCGGCGGCGCCGAGATGTCCCGCTCGGAGTTCTACCGCGAGGGCCGTGTGCCCCTGCACACGCTCCGTGCGAACGTCGACTACGGCTTCTTCGAGGCCAAGACCACCTTCGGCCGTATCGGTGTGAAGGTCTGGATCTACAAGGGCGACGTCAAGAACATCGCCGAGGTGCGTGCCGAGAACGCTGCCGCCCGTGCGGGTAACCGCCCGGCCCGCGGTGGCGGCAACGACCGCCCGCGCCGCGGTGGCGAGCGTGGCGGCCGCGGTGGCCGCAAGCCGCAGCAGCAGACCGCCGCTGCCGAGGCCCCCAAGGCCGAGGCCGCAGCCGCTGCTCCGGCGGAGACCCCCGGAACGGAGGCCTGACCGACATGCTGATCCCTCGCAGGGTCAAGCACCGCAAGCAGCACCACCCGAAGCGCAGCGGTATGGCCAAGGGTGGCACCGAGCTGGCCTTCGGTGAGTACGGCATCCAGGCCGTCACCCCGGCTTACGTGACGAACCGTCAGATCGAGTCCGCTCGTATCGCGATGACCCGTCACATCAAGCGTGGCGGCAAGGTCTGGATCAACATTTACCCGGACCGCCCGCTCACGAAGAAGCCGGCCGAAACCCGCATGGGTTCCGGTAAGGGTTCTCCCGAGTGGTGGGTCGCGAACGTCAAGCCCGGTCGGGTGATGTTCGAGCTGTCCTTCCCGAACGAAAAGGTTGCCAAGGAGGCGCTGACCCGCGCCGCCCACAAGCTTCCGATGAAGTGCCGCATTGTGCGGCGCGAGGCAGGTGAGTCGTGATGGCGGCCGGTATCAAGGCGACCGAGCTGCGCGAGCTGAATGACGAGGACCTCGTCGGCAAGCTTCGTGAGGCCAAGGAGGAGCTGTTCAACCTCCGCTTCCAGGCGGCGACCGGACAGCTCGAGAACCACGGTCGGCTCAAGTCCGTCCGTAAGGACATCGCCCGGATCTACACCCTGATGCGTGAGCGCGAGCTGGGCATCGAGACGGTGGAGAGCGCCTGATGAGCGAGAAGAATGTGACTGAGACGAACGAGCGCGGTTTCCGCAAGACCCGTGAGGGTCTCGTCGTCAGCGACAAGATGGACAAGACCGTCGTCGTCGCTGTCGAGGACCGTGTCAAGCACGCGCTGTACGGCAAGGTCATCCGCCGTACCAACAAGCTCAAGGCGCACGACGAGCAGAACGCTGCCGGTGTCGGCGACCGCGTCCTCCTGATGGAGACCCGGCCGCTGTCCGCCACGAAGCGCTGGCGCATCGTCGAGATCCTCGAGAAGGCCAAGTAATCCCTCCTAGGGGGACCCCCTAGGAACAGTTCCGCCAGGCTCGGCAGGGGCTTCGTCTCGTACGAGGCGGCCCCTGCCGGGAACCGGCAGACACACAGGAGATAGACGTGATCCAGCAGGAGTCGCGACTTCGGGTCGCCGACAACACTGGTGCGAAGGAGATCCTTTGCATCCGTGTTCTCGGTGGTTCCGGTCGCCGCTACGCGGGCATCGGTGACGTCATCGTCGCCACCGTGAAGGATGCGATCCCCGGTGGCAACGTGAAGAAGGGTGACGTCATCAAGGCGGTCATCGTTCGGACCGTCAAGGAGCGCCGCCGTCCGGACGGCTCGTACATCCGCTTCGACGAGAACGCGGCCGTCATCCTCAAGAACGATGGCGACCCCCGCGGCACCCGCATCTTCGGCCCCGTGGGCCGGGAGCTGCGCGAGAAGAAGTTCATGAAGATCATCTCGCTCGCGCCGGAGGTGCTGTAACCGATGAAGATCAAGAAGGGCGACCTGGTCCAGGTCATCACCGGTAAGGACAAGGGCAAGCAGGGCAAGGTCATCCAGGCCTTCCCCCGCGAGGACCGTGTCCTGGTCGAGGGTGTCAACCGGGTCAAGAAGCACACCAAGGCCGGACAGACCGCTCGTGGTTCGAAGACCGGCGGCATCGTGACGACCGAAGCCCCTGTCCACGTGAGCAACGTTCAGCTCGTGGTGGAGAAGGACGGCAACAAGGTCGTCACCCGCGTCGGATACCGCTTCGACGACGAGGGCAACAAGATCCGCGTTGCCAAGCGGACCGGTGAGGACATCTGATGACTGCCACCACCAACGCGCCGCGTCTCAAGACGCGCTACCGCGAAGAGATCGCCGGGAAGCTGAAGGACGAGTTCTCGCTCGAGAACGTCATGCAGATCCCCGGTCTGACCAAGATCGTGGTCAACATGGGTGTGGGCGACGCCGCCCGCGACTCCAAGCTGATCGAGGGCGCCATCCGCGACCTCACCACGATCACCGGACAGAAGCCGGCCGTCACCAAGGCCCGTAAGTCCATCGCGCAGTTCAAGCTGCGTGAGGGCCAGCCGATCGGTGCCCACGTCACCCTCCGCGGTGACCGCATGTGGGAGTTCCTGGACCGCCTGCTGTCGCTGGCGCTGCCGCGCATCCGCGACTTCCGTGGTCTGTCCCCGAAGCAGTTCGACGGTCGGGGCAACTACACCTTCGGTCTCACGGAGCAGGTCATGTTCCACGAGATCGACCAGGACAAGATCGACCGGACGCGGGGCATGGACATCACCGTGGTCACCACGGCGTCCAACGACGATGAGGGCCGCGCCCTGCTTCGTCACCTCGGCTTCCCGTTCAAGGAGAACTGACCGTGGCGAAGAAGGCTCTGATCGCTAAGGCGGCTCGTAAGCCGAAGTTTGCTGTCCGCGCGTACACGCGTTGCCAGCGCTGCGGCCGTCCGCACTCCGTCTACCGCAAGTTCGGCCTGTGCCGCGTGTGCCTTCGTGAGATGGCTCACCGTGGCGAGCTGCCGGGCGTGACCAAGAGCTCCTGGTAATCCCCTAGTTGGGATGACCAGAAGCTCTCGGTAAGCATTCGGCCGGCGGGCGCCCGCCCCCCTTTTCCCGTAGGGTAGAAGGGTTTGGGCGCCCCGCCGTCCGAGACCGACCGCGGGCCGAGCCCGCATAAAGTCGCTTACTACGCCGTAGGTCCCCGCGCCGCACCCGTCCCGACTCTGATCGGGGAGAGGGATGGCGCACATAGGAAACCCCGGCGAGAGAGGCCGAAGGCCAATTCATGACCATGACTGATCCCATCGCAGACATGCTGACCCGTCTGCGGAACGCGAACTCGGCATACCACGACACCGTCGTGATGCCGCACAGCAAGATCAAGTCGCACATCGCGGAGATCCTCCAGCAGGAGGGTTACATCACCGGCTGGCGCGTCGAGGACGCCGAGGTTGGCAAGAACCTCGTCCTCGAGCTGAAGTTCGGCCCGAACCGCGAGCGCTCGATCGCCGGCATCAAGCGGATCTCGAAGCCGGGCCTGCGGGTCTACGCAAAGTCCACCAACCTGCCGAAGGTCCTCGGCGGCCTGGGCGTGGCGATCATCTCCACGTCCCACGGTCTCCTGACCGGTCAGCAGGCCAGCAAGAAGGGCGTGGGTGGGGAAGTCCTCGCCTACGTCTGGTAACCAGGGAACGGAGGAATAGCTAATGTCGCGTATTGGCAAGCTGCCCATCCAGGTTCCCGCTGGTGTGGACGTCACCATCGATGGCCGTACGGTCGCGGTGAAGGGCCCCAAGGGTTCCCTCTCGCACACCGTCGCGGCGCCCATCGAGGTCGCCAAGGGTGAGGACGGCGTCATCAACGTCTCCCGCCCGAACGACGAGCGTCAGAACAAGGCCCTGCACGGCCTGTCCCGCACGCTGGTGGCGAACATGATCACCGGCGTGACCCAGGGATTCAGCAAGGCGCTCGAGATCAGCGGTGTCGGTTACCGCGTCCAGGCGAAGGGCTCCAACCTGGAGTTCTCCCTGGGCTACAGCCACCCGATCCTGATCGAGGCCCCCGAGGGCATCTCCTTCAAGGTCGAGTCCCCGACCAAGCTCAGCGTCGAGGGCATCGACAAGCAGAAGGTCGGCGAGGTTGCGGCGAACATCCGCAAGCTGCGCAAGCCTGACCCGTACAAGGCCAAGGGCGTCAAGTACGCCGGCGAGGTCATCCGCCGCAAGGTCGGAAAGGCTGGTAAGTAAGCCATGGCATACGGTGTGAAGATCGCCAAGGGCGACGCTTACAAGCGGGCCGCCGCGAAGCGGCGCCACATCCGCATCCGTAAGCGGATTTCGGGTACCCCGGACCGTCCGCGTCTGGTGGTGACGCGGTCCAACCGTGGCATCACCGCTCAGGTCATCGACGACATCGCGGGCCACACGCTGGCCTCGGCGTCGAGCCTGGACGCGTCGATCCGTGGTGGCGAGGGCGACAAGAGCGCTCAGGCCAAGCAGGTCGGTTCCCTGGTCGCCGAGCGTGCCAAGGCCGCCGGTGTCGAGGCCGTCGTGTTCGACCGTGGTGGCAAGCAGTACGCCGGGCGGATTGCCGCTCTGGCCGACGCCGCCCGCGAAGCCGGGCTGAAGTTCTAAGCCCCGGTTCCGGAGCTAGCGGACGTAACAGAGAGAGGTAAATCCAATGGCTGGACCCCAGCGCCGCGGGAGCGGTGCCGGTGGCGGCGAGCGGCGGGACCGGAAGGGTCGCGACGGTGGCGCTGCCGCCGAGAAGACCGCATACGTTGAGCGCGTTGTCGCGATCAACCGTGTCGCCAAGGTTGTCAAGGGTGGCCGTCGCTTCAGCTTCACCGCGCTGGTCGTGGTGGGCGACGGTGACGGCACCGTAGGTGTCGGTTACGGCAAGGCCAAGGAAGTTCCGGCTGCCATCGCCAAGGGCGTGGAAGAGGCCAAGAAGAACTTCTTCAAGGTCCCCCGTATCCAGGGCACCATCCCTCACCCCATCCAGGGCGAGAAGGCTGCGGGCGTCGTCCTGCTCAAGCCGGCTTCCCCCGGTACCGGTGTGATCGCCGGTGGCCCCGTGCGTGCCGTTCTGGAGTGCGCGGGCATCCACGACGTGCTGAGCAAGTCGCTCGGTTCGTCGAACCCGATCAACATCGTGCACGCCACGGTGACCGCGCTTCAGGGCCTTCAGCGCCCCGAGGAGATCGCGGCCCGTCGTGGCCTGCCGCTGGAGGACGTTGCTCCCGCCGCTCTGCTGCGGGCGCGTGCCGGGGTGACCGCGTAATGGCGCACCTCAAGATCACGCAGACGAAGTCCTTCATCGGTAGCAAGCAGAACCACCGCGACACCCTCCGTTCGCTGGGCCTCAAGCGGCTCAACGACGTGGTTGTCAAGGAGGACCGCCCCGAGTTCCGCGGAATGGTGCACACCGTCCGCCACCTCGTGACGGTTGAGGAGGTCGACTGACATGGCGGAGACCAACCCGCTGAAGGTCCACAACCTCCGGCCCGCCCCGGGCGCCAAGACCGCCAAGACCCGTGTCGGTCGTGGTGAGGCGTCCAAGGGTAAGACCGCTGGTCGTGGTACCAAGGGCACGAAGGCCCGTTACCAGGTTCCGGAGCGCTTCGAGGGCGGGCAGATGCCCCTCCACATGCGCCTCCCGAAGCTGAAGGGCTTCAAGAACCCCGCCCACAAGCAGTTCCAGGTCGTGAACCTGGACAAGCTGGCCGCGCTCTACCCGCAGGGTGGCGAGGTCACGGTGACCGACCTGGTCGCCAAGGGCGCGGTGCGCAAGAACGAGCTCGTCAAGGTGCTCGGCGCCGGCGAGATCTCCGTGGCGCTGCAGGTGACGGTTGACGCCGTTTCCGGCTCCGCCAAGGAGAAGATCGCCGCTGCCGGCGGCACCGTCACCGAACTCATCTGAGTTCGCTGACTCAACTGACCGGGGATGCCCATCGTTTGGGGCATCCCCGGTTGGTCGTTCCACGGGGGTATGGTCGCCGGTAAGGTGGGATGGACTGTTGTTTTCCGGGCTCTGGCCCGGACCCCCGCCGCGCGGGCCGTGTCCGCGCGGTTTTTGCCCGCTCCGTATTCGTCGATCCTCAAGACCGTCACCTCTCGCACTCAAGGCGGGAGGCGCAGGAGGCACCGTGCTCACCGCGTTCGCCCGAGCGTTCAAGACGCCCGACCTGCGCAAGAAGCTGCTGTTCACATTGGGCATCATCGTGCTCTACCGGATCGGCGCACACGTCCCGGTCCCCGGGGTCAACTATGCGAACGTCGAGACCTGCATGAAGCAGGCCGGCGGGAGCAGCGGGTTGTTCGCCCTGGTGAACATGTTCAGCGGTGGTGCGCTGCTGCAGATCACGATCTTCGCGCTGGGAATCATGCCGTACATCACGGCGAGCATCATCCTCCAGCTGCTGACCGTGGTGATCCCGCGGCTGGAAGCCCTCAAGAAAGAGGGCCAGTCCGGGCAGGCGAAGATCACCCAGTACACCCGCTATCTGACCGTGGCGCTCGCCATCCTGCAGGGCACCGGCCTGGTGGCCACGGCCCGCAGTGGTGCGCTCTTCCAGAGCTGCCCGGTCGCCAGCGAGATCGTCCCCAGCGACTCGATCTTCACCACGATCACCATGGTCATCACGATGACCGCCGGCACCGGCCTGATCATGTGGCTCGGTGAGCTCGTCACCGACCGCGGTATCGGCAACGGCATGTCGATCCTGATGTTCATCTCGATCGCAGCCGGCTTCCCGGGCGCGCTGTGGCAGATCAAGCTCACCGGCAAGCTGGCCGACGGCTGGATCGAGTTCTTCGCGGTGATCGCGGTGGGCCTGGCGATGGTCGCCCTGGTGGTCTTCGTCGAGCAGGCCCAGCGGCGTATCCCGGTGCAGTACGCGAAGCGGATGATCGGCCGCCGGTCCTATGGCGGAACGTCCACTTACATCCCGCTCAAGGTGAACCAGGCGGGTGTGATTCCCGTCATCTTCGCGTCATCGCTGCTCTACATTCCAGCCCTCATTGCACAGTTCAGCGGGTCGAAGGCGGCATGGGCGACGTGGATCGCCACCAACTTCACCAAGGGAAATCACCCGGTTTACATCGTTACGTACTTCCTGCTGATCGTGTTCTTCGCCTTCTTCTACGTCGCCATCAGCTTCAACCCCGAAGAAGTTGCCGACAACATGAAGAAGTATGGTGGCTTCATCCCGGGTATCCGGGCTGGTCGCCCGACGGCCGAGTACCTCAGCTACGTGCTCAACCGGATCACGTGGCCGGGCTCGCTGTACCTGGGGCTGATCGCGCTCGTACCAACAGTGGCGTTGGTGCTTTTCAACGCGAACCAGAACTTCCCGTTCGGCGGGACGAGCATCCTGATCATCGTGGGTGTGGGTCTGGAGACCGTGAAGCAGATCGAGAGCCAGCTTCAGCAGCGCAACTACGAAGGGTTCCTCCGCTGATGCGAATCGTCCTCGTCGGACCCCCGGGGGCCGGCAAGGGTACGCAGGCTGCGTACCTTGCCAAGAACCTCGAGATCCCGCACATCTCCACGGGGGACCTGTTCCGCGCCAACATCAGCCAGGGCACGCCCCTCGGCCGCGAGGCGAAGTCGTACATGGACGCCGGCAACCTGGTGCCCGACTCGGTCACCATTGCGATGGCCGAGGACCGTATGGAGCAGCCCGACGCGGCAGGCGGTTTCCTCCTGGACGGCTTCCCGCGCAACCTTGGCCAGGCCAAGGCGCTGGACGAGTACCTCAAGGACAAGAACCTCAAGCTGGACGCCGTCCTGGACCTGGAGGTTCCGGAGGACGAGGTCGTCAAGCGGATCGCCGGCCGGCGCATCTGCCGCAACGACTCCAGCCACGTCTTCCACGCGGAGTACAACCAGCCGAAGGCCGAGGGCGTCTGCGACGTCTGCGGCGGCGAGCTGTACCAGCGGGACGACGACCGCGAGGAGACCGTCCGCAAGCGGCTGGAGGTCTACCACACGGAGACCGAGCCGATCATCGACTACTACAAGGACCAGGACCTGGTCGTCACCATCCCCGCGATGGGGAAGGTCGACGAGGTCACCCGGCGCTCCATGGCGGCCCTGCCGTCGCGGGACGCGTAGCAGCAGACGGTTCATCCGATACGGCCGCGGTGCCCGCAAGGGGTACCGCGGCCGTATCGTGTACGGGGCGGTCGTGCAGACCGCCGGATATGCGTTGCAGTCGGTTCAGGAAGGCGCCAGCCGTCATGGTGGAGATCAAGACCCCCGAGCAGATCGCGAAGATGCGCGAGGCGGGGCTGGTGGTCGCCGCCATTCACGCGGCGACCCGGGAGGCCGCGGTGCCCGGCGCCACGACCAAGGACCTGGACGACGCGGCACGCAAGGTGCTCGCCGAGCACGGAGCGAAGTCGAACTTCCTCGGTTACGGCGGCTTCCCCGCGACGATCTGCACCTCGGTCAACGATGTCGTGGTCCACGGCATCCCCGACACCGAGACGGTGCTGCAGGACGGCGACATCATCTCCATCGACTGCGGCGCGATCATCGACGGCTGGCACGGCGACGCGGCGTACACCGCCTTCGTCGGCTCCGGCCACTCCGCGGAGCTGGTCGAGCTGAGCCGGGTCACCGAGGAGTCGATGTGGGCCGGTATCGCGGCGGTCGCCAAGGGCAACCGGCTGGTCGACATCTCCAAGGCGATCGAGGGCTACATCCGCCGCCAGCCGCGCCCCAGCAGCGGTAAGTACGGCATCGTCGAGGACTACGGCGGCCACGGCATCGGCTCGCAGATGCACATGGACCCGCATCTGCTGAACTACGTCGACCGCAAGCGCGGCCGCGGCCCCAAGCTGGTGCCCGGCTTCTGCATCGCCATCGAGCCGATGGTCAATCTCGGCACGGCCAAGACCCACGTCCTCGACGACGACTGGACGGTCAAGTCGAACGACGGCAGCTGGTCCTCACACTGGGAGCACTCGGTCGCGCTGACCGAGGACGGCCCGCTGGTGCTGACCGCGCCGGACGGCGGCAAGGCCAAGCTCGCCGAGCTGGGGATCACCGCGGCGCCCGACCCTTCCCCAAGGTCTTAAGGGTCAGGGGGAGACCCCTTCGCCCGACCCGCCCCGGCGCCCTGACACGCCCTGCGCCGGCGCCCTGACATGCCCCGCGCCGGCCGCCTTGACGCGCCCGGGCGACCGGCCCCGGGCGTAAGGATCTCCCCGGGTGGGCAATAATCCTGGATTCGTCTTTTGCTGGGCGCTGACGTAGACTAACGCGTCGGCTCTCGTGCATCCGTATGCCCTCTTGGTCGAGGGTGTGGTGCGGGATAGTCGATCAAGGTAGCCGATTCGAAGGGCGAAGCGTGGCCAAGAAGCAAGGTGCCATCGAGATCGAGGGCACCGTGATCGAGTCCCTCCCGAACGCCATGTTCAAGGTGGAGCTCCAGAACGGTCACAAGGTCCTCGCGCACATCAGCGGAAAGATGCGGATGCACTACATCCGTATCCTCCCGGATGACCGGGTCGTCGTGGAGCTCTCTCCCTACGACCTGACGCGTGGCCGGATCGTCTACCGCTACAAGTAGATCTTGTCGGCGCCCCGCTCCCGTGGGGTGACGGCACTGACCCGGAGAACCTCACATCCCATGAAGGTCAAGCCGAGCGTCAAGAAGATCTGCGACAAGTGCAAGGTGATCCGCCGCCACGGCCGGGTCATGGTCATCTGCGACAACCTGCGCCACAAGCAGCGCCAGGGCTGACGCACGCCGACCACCTGCATTTCGCAGTTTTCGCGCGACGCAAGCACATACGTACATACGCAGTCACCCGACCCCCGCATCACTCGCGTGGGGACGACACCCCCGGCTCGGAGGCCGGGGACCCGGCTCGTAATTCTGCAGAGTCTTACGGGAACGGTGCTGCGGAAGACCTCCGAATAGCCCTCAGGAGCCACATCAATGGCACGCCTCGCAGGCGTTGATCTCCCGCGCGAAAAGCGTGTGGAGGTCGCCCTCACCTACGTCTTCGGTATCGGGCGGACGCTGTCGCAGCAGACCCTCGCCGCCACCGGCGTGGACCCGAACACCCGTGTTCGCGATCTTGCCGAGGAAGACCTCATCAAGATCCGCGAGTTCGTGGACAACAATCTCAAGACCGAGGGTGACCTCCGTCGCGAGATCCAGGCCGACATCCGCCGCAAGGTCGAGATCGGCTGCTACCAGGGTCTGCGTCACCGTCGCGGTCTGCCGGTGCACGGTCAGCGCACCAGCACGAACGCCCGTACCCGCAAGGGTCCGCGTCGCGCGATCGCCGGCAAGAAGAAGCCGGGCAAGAAGTAGTCCTCAGCAGGACGCACTGTGTGCTCCGGGGGACGCCCCCCCGGACCCCTGCAAGCGGTCTTCGCTGTAGGACCGACCACCTCCACGGGAGTAATGAATGCCTCCGAAGGGCCGTACGGCCGGCGCCAAGAAGGTGCGCCGCAAGGAGAAGAAGAACGTTGCCCACGGGCACGCTCACATCAAGAGCACGTTCAACAACACGATCGTTTCGATCACCGACCCCACGGGCAACGTGATCTCTTGGGCCTCTGCCGGCCACGTCGGCTTCAAGGGCTCGCGCAAGTCCACCCCCTTCGCCGCGCAGATGGCCGCCGAGTCGGCCGCCCGCCGCGCGCAGGAGCACGGCATGCGCAAGGTCGACGTCTTCGTCAAGGGTCCCGGCTCCGGCCGTGAGACCGCGATCCGCTCCCTCCAGGCCACCGGCCTCGAGGTGGGTTCGATCCAGGACGTCACCCCCACTCCGCACAACGGATGCCGCCCGCCCAAGCGCCGCCGCGTCTGACCAGCTGAAGTAGGAGACAAAACAATATGGCGCGTTACACCGGGGCCGACTGCAAGCGTTGCCGTCGGGAGAAGCAGAAGCTCTTCCTCAAGGGGAGCAAGTGCGAGAGCGCAAAGTGCCCGATCGAGATCCGTCCTTACCCCCCGGGTGAGCACGGTCGCGGGCGCACCAAGGACAGCGAGTACCTGCTGCAGCTTCGTGAGAAGCAGAAGTGCAGCCGTATCTACGGTGTCCTGGAGAAGCAGTTCGTGAACTACTACAAGGAAGCGAACCAGAAGACCGGCAAGACCGGTGAGAACCTTCTGCGCATCCTTGAGACGCGTCTCGACAACGTGGTCTACCGGGCCGGCTTTGCCAAGTCCCGCGACCACGCGCGTCAGCTGGTCCGTCACGGACACATCACGGTGAACGGCCGCAAGACCGACATTCCGTCAGCTCGCGTGGCCGTGAACGACATCGTCGAGGTCCGCCAGGGCTCTCGGAACCTGACCCCGTTCGCGGTGGCGCAGGCCGAGGCCGGCGAGAGGACCGTTCCGGCCTGGCTGGAAGCGATCCCCTCGAACCTGCGGATCCTCGTGCACAGCATGCCCGAGCGCCAGGTGATCGACACCCAGGTGCAGGAGCAGCTGATCGTTGAGCTCTACTCCAAGTAAGAGCTGACCGGTGGGGGCGGTACGGAGCCGATGGCGCCGTGCCGCCCGTACCCTTGTCAGTACAGCGGGCGTCAAATAGCGGGCGTCCACGACTGAAGGATCAAAACCATGCTGATTGCTCAGCGTCCCTCGTTGACCGAAGAGGTCGTCGACGAATACCGCTCCCGGTTCGTGATCGAGCCGCTGGAGCCGGGCTTCGGTTACACCCTCGGCAACTCCCTGCGTCGGACCCTCCTGTCCTCGATCCCGGGTGCGGCGGTCACGTCCATCCGCATCGACGGTGTCCTGCACGAGTTCACCACCGTGCCGGGCGTCAAGGAGGACGTCACCGACCTCATCCTCAACATCAAGCAGCTGGTCGTCTCCTCGGAGCACGACGAGCCGGTCGTGATGTACCTGCGCAAGCAGGGCCCCGGCCTGGTCACCGCCGCGGACATCGCCCCGCCGGCCGGTGTCGAGGTGCACAACCCGGACCTGGTTCTCGCCACGCTCAACGGCAAGGGCAAGCTGGAGATGGAGCTGACCGTCGAGCGCGGTCGCGGCTACGTCTCCGCCGTCCAGAACAAGCAGGTGGGCCAGGAGATCGGCCGTATCCCGGTCGACTCCATCTACTCGCCGGTGCTCAAGGTCACGTACAAGGTCGAGGCGACCCGTGTCGAGCAGCGCACCGACTTCGACAAGCTGATCGTCGACGTCGAGACCAAGCAGGCCATGCGCCCGCGTGACGCCATGGCGTCCGCCGGCAAGACCCTGGTCGAGCTGTTCGGTCTGGCGCGTGAGCTCAACATCGACGCCGAGGGCATCGACATGGGCCCGTCCCCGACGGACGCCGCCCTCGCCGCCGACCTGGCGCTGCCGATCGAGGAGCTGGAGCTCACGGTCCGCTCGTACAACTGCCTCAAGCGTGAGGGCATCCACTCCGTGGGTGAGCTCGTGGCGCGCTCCGAGGCCGACCTGCTCGACATCCGCAACTTCGGTGCGAAGTCGATCGACGAGGTCAAGGCGAAGCTGGCCGGCATGGGCCTGGCCCTCAAGGACAGCCCGCCCGGATTCGACCCGA
Organism: Streptomyces sp. NBC_00400; assembly: GCF_036048035.1. Lineage (NCBI taxonomy): Bacteria > Bacillati > Actinomycetota > Actinomycetes > Kitasatosporales > Streptomycetaceae > Streptomyces > Streptomyces sp. NBC_00400. The sequence continues at coordinate 4,695,089 of NZ_CP107940.1, forward strand.
CCGCCGCCGCCGACGCGTTCGGCGCGGACGACGACGCGGACGCCGGGTTCGTGGAGACCGAGCAGTACTGAGTTCGACCGTCTGTGGTCCGGGGCGCGCCTCGGACCACAGACGTGTGATCTTCCATGGGGCGGCCGCCTCGTGGGAACTGACACCGGTACCTGATACGGCCGGTGCAGCTATGAAGGAGATACACCATGCCGAAGCCCGCCAAGGGTGCCCGTCTGGGCGGCAGCGCTGCGCACGAGCGCCTGATGCTGCGTAACCTGGCCACCTCGCTCTTCGAGCACGGCCGCATCACGACGACCGAGGCCAAGGCCCGTCGTCTGCGTCCGTACGCGGAGCGTCTGGTGACCAAGGCGAAGAAGGGCGACCTTCACAACCGCCGTCAGGTCATGCAGCTGATCTCGGACAAGAGCATCGTGCACACGCTCTTCACGGAGATCGGCCCGCGGTTCGAGAACCGCCCGGGTGGCTACACCCGCATCACCAAGATCGGTAACCGCCGTGGCGACAACGCGCCCATGGCCGTCATCGAGCTGGTGGAGGCGCTGACCGTGGCCCAGCAGGCCACCGGTGAGGCCGAGGCCGCGACGAAGCGTGCGGCCAAGGACGCGGAGGCGGCCCCGGCTGCCGAGGCGGCCGAGGAGTCGAAGGACGCCTGAGTCCTGACCGACGTGTGAGCGGGTCCGCCCTTCGGGGCGGGCCCGCTTTCGCATGCGCGGGCGGGCGGTGGCGGGGGCGGTCCACCGTGCCCCGGACGTCGTGCCCGGGGGAGGGGCCCGTGCGGAACGGCTGCCCGTGGCGTGAGGGAGGATTGCTGTCGTGAGTGACGAAGTGGAGCCCGGGTTCGTCCGGGTGCGGATGGACCTTTCCTACGACGGAAAGGACTTCTCCGGGTGGGCGAAGCAGGCCGGTGGCCGGCGGACCGTGCAGGGGGAGATCGAGGACGCGCTGCGGACCGTGACCCGGTCCGGACAGACCTATGAGCTCACCGTGGCGGGGCGGACGGATGCGGGGGTGCATGCGCGGGGGCAGGTGGCGCACGTGGACCTGCCCGCGGCGGTGTGGGCCGAGCATCAGGACAAGCTGCTGCGGCGGCTGGCGGGGCGGCTGCCCAAGGACGTACGGGTGTGGCGGCTGGCCGAGGCGCCGTACGGGTTCAATGCGCGGTTCTCGGCGATCTGGCGGCGGTATGCGTACCGGGTGACCGATCACCACGGGGGCGTGGATCCGCTGCTGCGCGGCCATGTGCTGTGGCACGACTGGGAGCTGGACGTCGAGGCGATGAACGAGGCCTCGCGGCCGCTGCTGGGGGAGCACGACTTCGCGGCGTACTGCAAGCGGCGGGAGGGCGCGACGACGATCCGCACGCTGCAGGAGCTGAGCTGGGTGCGCGGGGCGGACGGGGTCATCACGGCTGCCGTGCGGGCGGACGCCTTCTGCCACAACATGGTGCGGTCGCTGGTGGGGGCGATGCTGTTCGTCGGCGACGGGCACCGGCCGGTGGAGTGGCCCGGGAAGGTGCTGGCCGCCGGGGTGCGGGACTCCGCCGTCCATGTCGTACGGCCGCACGGGCTGACGCTGGAGGAGGTCGGCTATCCGGCCGACGAGCTGCTGATGGCGCGCAACCAGGAGGCGCGGAACAAGCGGACGCTGCCCGGGGCCGGCGGCGGGGGCGGCTGCTGCTGAGGGGTGGCTCGTGGAGCCTTGCGGTGGCTCGTGGAGCCTTGCGGTGAACCGTGGAGCCTTCGGGGCGCCGCCGGGAAGGGCGGCGCCACCGGAAACGGTCAGGACTTGCCGGCCTTCTTCTGGGCGTCCTTGAGCTGCTGTTCGGCAGCCTTGGCGGCCTGGTCCTTGCCGCGCTGGGTGATCTGGCTGAACGCGTAGGCGCCGCCGTCCCGGGCGATCTGGCGGGCCTTGGTCTCCGCGGCGGTGACGTCCTTGCCGTTGAGGTAGCCGGCGATCGTGAAGTAGACGTAGCGGCCGGTGGCATTGGTCGCCATCCGGCACTTCGTGCCCTGGCAGAAGTCCGAGGGGACCGCGCCGCCGGGCAGCGGCATCAGGTTGGCCTTGTTCTCGTTCATGACCTTGGCGGCCCGGTCGGGCGAGTCGAAGACCGCGATGCCGAGGGTGACCGCGACGCCGCCCTTGGCGTAGGTGGCACGCAGCAGCTGCTTGCAGCCGTTGTGGGACAGCGAGGAGACCAGCGGCCCCTGGGCGGCGGCGGTGCAGTCCTTGGTGGTGGCGGTCTTGGTGCGCGGGTAGGTGTGCGCGCCGACGACCATGCTCTTCTGCGCGAAGAGGGTGGCCGGGGTGAGCGGCGCCCGGTCCTTCTTGGGGTCGGAGATGTAGTCCCGCGGGTTGGGCGGGGGCGGCACGGAGACGTCGGGGAAGGACGGCTGGTCGTCCGGCGCCGCGGCCTGGTCGGACGCCGTGGGCGACGCCGTCGGGTTGCCGCCCGGCGAGCCACTGCCGCCGGCTATGACGGCGAAGGTGACGATGCCGGCCACCGCGAGGGCCGCCAGCGCTCCGCCGCCGATCCACAGCCGGCGTTTGCGGCGGGTCTGTGCCTCGCTCTCCTCGGCGAGTGCACCCCAGTCCGGAGTGGACGACGAAGAACCCCCGGGGCCGTCGAACGGCCCCCCTTGCCCAAAGCTCATGCCGCGCATCCTAATGGGGTTGGTGGAACGCGCGGAGGCCGGTCACAATCCCGCTCATGGGACATCTTGAGGCCGGACATCTGGAGTACTACCTGCCGGACGGGAGGGTCCTGCTGGGAGACGTGTCCTTCCGGGTGGGGGAGGGCGCGTCGGTCGCGCTGGTGGGAGCCAACGGCGCCGGAAAGACGACACTGCTGCGGCTGATCGCGGGGGAGCTCCAGCCGCACGGCGGGGCGGTGACGGTCAGCGGCGGGCTGGGCGTGATGCCGCAGTTCGTGGGCTCCGTACGGGACGAGCGCACGGTGCGCGACCTGCTGGTCTCCGTGGCGCAGCCGCGGATCAGGGCGGCGGCAGCGGCGGTGGACGCCGCCGAGCTGGCGATGATGAGTGCCGAGGGCGACGACGAGGCCGCGCAGATGGCCTATGCCCAGGCGCTCAGCGACTGGGCCGAGGCGCGCGGCTACGAGGCCGAGACGGCCTGGGACATCTGCACGACGGCGGCCCTGGGGATGCCGTACGAGAAGGCGCAGTGGCGGCAGGTGCGCACGCTGTCCGGGGGTGAGCAGAAGCGGCTGGTGCTGGAGTCGCTGCTGCGCGGCACGGACGAGGTGCTGCTGCTGGACGAGCCGGACAACTACCTGGACGTCCCCGGCAAGCGCTGGCTGGAGGAACAGCTCCGGCAGACCCGTAAGACGGTGCTGTTCGTCTCGCACGACCGGGAGCTGCTGGCCCGGGCCGCGGAGAAGATCGTCAGCGTGGAGCCGGGCCCCGCGGGCTCCGACGTCTGGGTGCACGGCGGCGGCTTCGACACCTACCACCAGGCGCGCAAGGAGCGCTTCGCCCGCTTCGAGGAGCTGCGGCGGCGCTGGGACGAGAAGCATGCGCAGCTCAAGAAGCTGGTGGTCTCGCTGCGCCAGGCGGCCTCGGTCAGCCATGAGCTGGCCTCGCGCTATGCGGCGGCGCAGACCCGGCTGAAGAAGTTCGAGGAGGCCGGGCCGCCGCCGGAGCCGCCGCGCGAGCAGGACATCACCATGCGGCTGCGCGGCGGGCGCACCGGGGTGCGGGCGGTCACCTGCGAGGGGCTGGAGCTGACCGGCCTCATGAAGCCTTTCTCCCTGGAGATCTTCTACGGGGAGCGGGTCGCGGTCCTGGGCTCCAACGGGTCGGGCAAGTCCCACTTCCTGCGGCTGCTGGCCGGGGACGAGCAGAACCCCGTTCCGCACACCGGCAGCTGGAAGCTGGGCGCCCGGGTGGTCCCCGGCCACTTCGCCCAGACCCACGCCCACCCCGAGCTGATGGGCCGCACCCTGCTCGACATCCTGTGGACCGAGCACGCCAAGAACAAGGGCCAGGCCATGTCGGCGCTGCGCCGCTACGAGCTGGAGCAGCAGGCCGAGCAGCGCTTCGAACGGCTCTCCGGCGGCCAGCAGGCGCGCTTCCAGATCCTGCTGCTGGAGCTGTCCGGCACGACCGCGCTGCTGCTCGACGAGCCGACGGACAACCTGGACCTGGAGTCGGCCGAGGCGCTGCAGGAGGGGCTGGAGGCGTACGAGGGGACGGTGGTGGCGGTGACCCACGACCGGTGGTTCGCGCGGTCCTTCGACCGGTTCCTGGTGTTCGGCTCGGACGGGCTGGTGCGGGAGACGGCGGAGCCGGTGTGGGACGAGCGGCGGGTGGTGCGGGAGCGGTAGGCCTGTGCGGAGGCGCCGCTGTGGTGCCGGTGCCGGCGCCGGGGGAGCGTAGGGCGGCCGGCACGCACGGTGACCGTGAGGGGGGCGAAGGCCGGTGCCGCGCGCCGGTCCGGGGGGCGTTTTGACCCCACCGGGGCCGGGCCGGTATTCTGCCTGTTCGTTATGCGTATTGGCTTGCTCTATCTCACGTGAGGGGGCCCTTACGCGGTCCACCGGGCCGATGACCAGCGACGGACGATCGGGTTGCGTCACCCGTAGCGCCGCTCCTGCTGGTGTGATCGGCAGCGGTGACCAGTACAGGACCCGTCCCCGAGGCCTCAGGCCCTGGGGATACCCCACCTCTGAAGAAGCGAAGGCTAACCGTGCGTACGTTCAGCCCCAAGCCCGGCGATGTCCAGCGCCAGTGGCACATCATTGACGCGCAGGACGTTGTCCTGGGCCGTCTGGCCACCCAGGCCGCGTCCCTCCTGCGGGGTAAGCACAAGCCCGTCTACGCGCCGCACGTTGACATGGGTGACTTCGTCATCATCGTCAACGCCGACAAGGTGCACCTGTCCGGCAACAAGCGGACCCAGAAGATGGCCTACCGCCACTCGGGCTTCCCGGGCGGTCTGCGCTCCGTCCGCTACGACGAGCTGCTCGACAAGAACCCCGAGAAGGCCGTCGAGAAGGCCATCAAGGGCATGCTCCCCAAGAACACCCTCGGCCGTCAGATGCTCTCGAAGCTGAAGGTCTACGCGGGCGCCGAGCACCCGCACGCTGCGCAGCAGCCGGTCCCGTTCGAGATCACCCAGGTCGCGCAGTAGTTCCGGCCACCCCCTAAGACGACAGAGAATTCTGAGGAGCATCGTGGCCGAGACCACTCCCGAGACCGTCATCGAGAACGACGACGCCGTCGAGGAATACACCACTGAGACCGAGGTCGTGGAGTCGGAGTACACCTCCGAGTCCCTCGCCTCCCGCTTCGGCGACCCGCAGCCGGCCGCCGGCCTGGGCCGTCGCAAGAACGCCATCGCCCGCGTCCGGATCGTTCCGGGCACCGGCCAGTGGAAGATCAACGGTCGCACCCTTGAGGGCTACTTCCCCAACAAGGTGCACCAGCAGGAAGTCAACGAGCCCTTCAAGGTGCTCGAGCTCGACAACCGCTACGACGTGGTTGCCCGCATCTCCGGCGGCGGCATCTCCGGCCAGGCCGGTGCGCTGCGCCTGGGCGTGGCCCGTGCGCTGAACGAGGCGGACGTGGACAACAACCGCGGCGCGCTGAAGAAGGCCGGGTTCCTCAAGCGTGACGACCGTGCGGTCGAGCGCAAGAAGGCCGGTCTGAAGAAGGCCCGTAAGGCGCCGCAGTACAGCAAGCGCTAATCCGCGCTCGCTGCGACATGCAGCACTTGGCGAACGCCCCGGTGGCACGGATTCGTGCTGCCGGGGCGTTCGGCTATCCAGGACCCGGGGCGTATACCTGGACTTAATGCTCTGGTCCAAGCTCATCTACTCGGAGGACACCAGTGGGACGACTCTTCGGCACGGACGGTGTGCGCGGCGTCGCCAATGCGGATCTGACGGCGGAGCTGGCGCTCGGTCTGTCGGTCGCTGCGGCGCATGTACTCGCGGAAGCGGGCACCTTCGAAGGTCACCGGCCGGTGGCGGTGGTCGGACGCGATCCACGCGCGTCCGGGGAGTTCCTGGAGGCCGCGGTCGTCGCGGGCCTGGCCAGCGCCGGTGTGGACGTGCTGCGGGTGGGGGTGCTCCCGACCCCGGCGGTCGCCTATCTGACCGGCTCGCTCGGTGCGGACCTCGGCGTGATGCTCTCCGCCAGTCACAACCCGATGCCCGACAACGGCATCAAGTTCTTCGCCCGCGGCGGTCACAAGCTCGCCGACGAGCTGGAGAACCGGATCGAGCAGACCTACCGCGCCCACAGCGCCGGTGAGCCGTGGGAGCGGCCGACCGGTGCCGGCGTCGGCCGGGTCACCGTCTACGACGAGGGCTTCGACAACTACGTCGCGCATCTCGTCGGCGTCCTGCCCAACCGCCTGGACGGGCTGAAGATCGTCATCGATGGCGCCCACGGTGCGGCGGCGCGGGTCTCGCCCGAGGCGTTCGCGCGGGCCGGCGCCGATGTCATCACGATCGGCACCGACCCCGACGGCCTGAACATCAACGACGGCTGTGGCTCCACCCACCTCCAACTGCTGCGTGCGGCCGTCGTCGAGCACGGCGCCGACCTGGGTGTCGCCCACGACGGCGACGCGGACCGGTGCCTGGCCGTGGACCGCGAGGGCAACGAGGTCGACGGCGACCAGATCCTGGCCGTCCTGGCGCTCGGGATGCGCGAGGCGGGGACGCTGCGCAAGAACACCGTCGTCGCCACCGTGATGTCCAACCTGGGTTTCAAGCTCGCCATGGAGCGCGAGGGCATCGACCTCGTCCAGACCGCGGTCGGCGACCGGTACGTCCTGGAGGAGATGAAGGCACACGGCTTCGCGCTGGGCGGTGAGCAGTCCGGGCACGTGATCGTGCTGGACCACGCCACCACCGGCGACGGCACGCTGACCGGGCTGATGCTGGGTGCCCGGGTCGCCGCGACCGGCCGTCCGCTGGCCGACCTGGTGGGCGTCATGGAGCGGCTGCCGCAGATCCTCATCAACGTCCCCGACGTCGACAGGTCGCGGGTGACCACTTCCCCCGAGCTGACCGCGGCGGTCGCCGAGGCGGAGCGGGAGCTGGGCGCGACCGGCCGGGTGCTGCTGCGGCCGTCCGGCACGGAGCCGCTGGTGCGGGTGATGGTGGAGGCCGCGGACATCGAGCAGGCGCGGGCGGTGGCCGAGCGGCTGGCCGACGCGGTCAAGTCGGCGTTGGGCTGAGCGCTTTCGCCGATTTCCGGGCCTGTCCTCCTAGCGGAGGGCGGGCCCGGTGTCATGCCGGGCCCACAGCAGCTTCTGTGCCGCCAGGGTGAGCGTGCCGGCCAGGACGATGCCCGCCAGGTTCAGCAGCAACTGCTCCATGGAGTGCCAGGCCTGGCCGTACTCCTGGTAGCCGAGCGCCACCGCGGCGTTGGCGGCGGCCGGGACGGTGGTGACGGAGATCGCCACGCCCACCAGGGCGCCAGATTTGGCGGACGTCAGGGACAGCACCCCGGCGATTCCGGCGAGCACGGCGACGACGAAGGAGAACCAGTCGGGCCGGTAGATGAAGTGGGTGTTCGGGCGCGCGGCGTCCAGATCTTCGATGTGGAAGAGGCCCACCGCGTCCATGAAGAGGCTGAAGCCCACGGTGACCGCCATCGCCACCACGAAGCCCACGAGCAGCGCCACCAGGGAGCGCCAGGCCAGCCGTGGGGCCCGCCGGACGAGCGCGGTGCAGATACCGGCCAGCGGCCCGAACTCCGGCCCCACGGCCATCGCGCCGACGATCAGGATCGCGTTGTCGAGGACCACACCGCAGGCCGCGATCATCGTGGCGACCGTCAGGAACGCCAGATAGGTCGCGGAGAGCGTCGACTCCTCGTGGGTGGCGTCGGCCAGCGACTCCCACAGCACGGCGTCGGCGCCCTCGCCCGGTGCCTCGTCCTCCGCCCGGTCCGCCCGGTGGGACAGTGACAGGTCGATGTTCTCGATCGCGATGGAACCGGTCCTGTCCAGGTCCATCGCCCGCAGCCGGGCCAGTAGCCCGTCACCGGCCTCCCGCGCGACATCGCACATCACCACGTCGCCCTGCGGGTCGCGGGCCGCCCCGCTCAGCACCACCAGGTGGGTCACTCCGACGGTGCTCTCCAGCAGCCGGAGGACCTCGTCCGTGTGGTGGGCGGGGACGATCAGGCGTAGATGCAGCACGGTGTGCGACTCCTAGAGCTTGCGCAACGACAGCCGCTGCACCTTGTGGTCAGGACCCTTGCGCAGCACCAGGTTGGCGCGGCCGCGCGTCGGGGCCACATTTTGTTGCAGGTTGGGCTTGTTGATGGTCCGCCACATCTTGCGGGCGTAGTCGAGGGCTTCGTCCTCGGAGACCTGGGTGTACTTGCGGAAGTACGAGAACGGGTTCTGGAACGCCGTCTCGCGCAGCTTGCGGAAGCGGCCGAGGTACCACTTCTCGATGTCCTCGGTGCGGGCGTCGACGTAGACGGAGAAGTCGAAGAAGTCGGCGAGCCCGAGGCGGGTGCGGCCGTCCTTGCCGGGCAACGCCGGCTGCAGGACGTTCAGGCCCTCGACGATGAGGATGTCCGGGCGGTGCACGGTCAGCCGCTCGCCGGGCACGATGTCGTAGATCAGGTGGGAGTAGACCGGCGCGGTCACCTCGGCCTTGCCGGCCTTCACATCCGCGACGAAGCGGGTCAGCGCCCGCCGGTCGTAGGACTCGGGGAAACCCTTACGGGACATCAGGCCGCGGCGGTGCAGCTCGGCGTTGGGAAACAGGAAGCCGTCGGTGGTGACCAGCTCGACGCGCGGGTGCTCGGGCCAGCGGGCCAGCAGCGCCTGCAGCAGCCGGGCCGTGGTGGACTTCCCGACCGCCACACTGCCCGCGACCCCGATGACGAACGGGGTGCCGGGCTGGGGGCCGCCGCCCACATCGCCGAGGAAGGTGTTCAGCGCGCCGCGCAGGTTGCTGGTGGCGCCGACATAGAGGTTGAGGAGCCGGGACAGCGGGAGGTAGACGTCGCGCACCTCGTCGAGGTCGATGACATCGCCCAGGCCCCGCAGCCGTTCGACCTCGTCGGCGGTCAGGGGCAGTGGGGTCTTCTCCCGCAGGGCGCTCCACTGTGCGCGCGTCAGATCGACGTACGGAGAGCTGTCGGCGCGGCGTCGTTGCTGCGGATCGGTCGTCAGGGGCACGCGCCCATTGTGCGCAGCCGCCACCCGCCGTTCATATCGGGGTGTCCGGCGGGGCACCCGGAGATGAACGTCCGGGGTACCCCGGAGGCCGGTCTTGTGGACGTCGGGGCGGTCTTGGGGCTTCTCTGCCCGGGTGTCTGTACCCGAGGGTTTTTGCCCGGTACGGTCGGTAGCGGGGAGAGGCCCGGCTTCGGGCCGAGTTCGATTCAGGGGGTGCGTGTGGGAGCGCGTAGGGCCGGCCTGCTGGGACAGTGGCCGTGGGGGAGGACCGCGAGCGTGACCGGGGGCCGGGCGGCGGATGCCGCTTCGGACGCCGCATCGGACGGATTTGCCGCGCGGGTGTACGCGGAGCTGGCGGAGGAACTGCCGGACGAGGATCTGGGCGAGGATTTAGGCGATTTCCTGGAGCGCCACGAGCCGGGCAGCGAGCTCGGGGCGGACGCGGAGGCGGACGAAGAGTTCCTGGAGACGGTGCGGGAGGCGCACGCGCGGATAGCGCGGGGGTTTTGAGGGCGTTGTGGTCGCGTCGTCGCGTTGTCGTCGCACGGTGCTACCGGTTCGACCGGGCGGGCCGAGCCCGCGCGTTGCTGTTGTGGTAGGCCGTGGTGACCGCTGAGGCGCCTGGGGTGTGAGTGATGAACTCGCAGCCCCACGCGGGCCGGACGACGTGCTTGGGGCGATGAAGCAGGCTCATGGCTGTTCCGGGCGGTTGATCGCCAGGTGTGCCCACACCGTCTTGCCGGGGTCGCGCGGCCGTACGCCCCAGTGCTGGGAGAGGGCGTCCACGATGAGCAGGCCGCGGCCGGAGGGGTCGTCCGGGCCGGGCTTGCGGAGTTCCGGCATGCGCCACTGGTAGGAGTCGGCCACCTCCAGGACCAGGATGCCGCTGCGGCGGCGTAAGGCCAGTTCGAAGTAGTCGCCCGTTCCCTTGGCGTGGGAGACGGCGTTGGTGGTCAGTTCGCTGGTGATGAGGACGCTGTCCTCGATGAGGCCGCCGAGTTTCCAGTCGGTCAGGGTCGTCCTGACGTGGAGTCGAGCGGCGGCGACGGAGTCCTTCCGGACCCGGAACCTCTTGATGCGTGTACGCCCGGACATGTGTCCCCCAAGGGTGTGGGCAGGCGGAACGGGGATCACTTGGCGTTCCCGCCTGGCCACGTCGAGTGACGAAGCCAAGCTAGAGCGAGACTCGGCGCTTATGCAACGCGTCGCGTAGCGGGAATTTGCATGCGACTGTTAGCTCTCAACCACCTGGCGTGTAGCGTCCGTTGCCGTGCAGACTGGTCACACGGGGTAAGAGGAGGGGACATGCCCGCAGGTGGACGGCCTACTGTGCGCAGTAGGCGGCTTGGTGGGGCGCTCAGGAGGTATCGCGAGGCGGCGAAGCTCGATCAGCAGCATGCCGCCGACCACATCGCGGGCTCGAAGGCCAAGATCAGCCGCATCGAGACCGGGCAAGTGACGGCGCGGCCGGGAGACGTGCGGTTGCTGCTGGAGCTCTACGGGGTGGAAGACCGGGAGGTCTATCGCCAGCTTGAGCAGCTTGCCCGGGATTCCAACAAGCGTGGTTGGTGGGTCAATTATCCGTGGGCGTTGGATCCGCAGTACGCCGACTACATCACACTGGAGTCCGACGCTACGTACATCCGCACCTGGCAACCGCTCTTCATGCCGGGGCTCCTGCAGACAGATGGCTACATCCAGGCGCTGCTGGAAGCCGGCGTGACCGCTCCTGAGGCGGAGGCGATTGAAAGGGCGACAACGGGCCGACGGGAGCGCAGGAAGGCGATCGAGGAGGGTGGTGCGCGGTACGCGGCAGTCGTCTGGGAGCCGGTGATCACTGCGCCTATGCCGTCGATGGAGGTGCATCGTGATCAGCTGATGCACCTTACGGACGTTGCTCAGAGGCGGAACGTAAGTCTTCAGGTGCTTCCGCTCTCGGAGTGGCAAGCGGCCCACAGGGCGTCGCATTTCGTCATGTTCAGTTTTGGTGCCGAGCCTGCACCCGAAGCGGTCGCTTTCGACAGTACGACAAGCACGATCTTTGTCGAGGAGCTCGAAGACATGGCGAAGCACTCGGAGATCTTCGAGGAGCTCAGGTCAGCGGCTCTGACGCCTACGCAGACGCTGTCATTCCTGCGCGATCAGCTCGCCGGTCTGCCTGATAGCGAGAAGGACGCGGAATGAAAAGCCAGGAAATAGTCACGCAGTTCAAGAAGTCCAGCTTTTCGCAAGGGGACCAACAGGAGTGCGTGGAGGTCGCCGAGGTTGCCGGCGGCGGGCGGGCTGTCCGGGACAGCAAGGAACCTGACCGGGGGACGCAGTTCCACGCGCCCGGAGCTTGGGCCGCGTTTGTCGGCGCCGTGAAGGCGGGCACGTTCGGCGGATGACGCGCCGTTCTCCACCTTCTCGTTCGGGCCGGAGCCCGCGCCGGAAGCCGTCGCGTTCGACAGTACGACCAGCACGGTGATCATTGAGGATCTGGACGATGTCGCCAAGCATGCCCGCATCTTTGAAGCGCTCCGGTCTGCGGCGCTGAGCCGTAAGCAGAGCCTCACGTTCCTCGACAAAGCGATAGCGAACATGCCGGAGGGTGAGAAGTGACCTCGATAGAGAGCCGTGAGATCGTCACCGGGTTCGTCAAGGCCCGAGCCTCGCAGGGGATCAACCAGGAGTGCGTGGAGGTCGCCCACACCGCCGACGGCGGCCGCGCCGTCCGGGACAGCAAGGACCGTGAGGGCGGGACGCAGTTTCACGCGCCCGGTGCGTGGGCGGCGTTCGTCGGTGCTGTGAAGGCCGGATTCTTCGGCTGGTGACTCGCCGGTACATGCCGCCGCCGGTCGCTCAGGCGCCCGGCGTACCCTGCCCCCATGTGCGGAATCGTGGGATATGTGGGCGGGCAGAGCGCCCTTGACGTCGTCCTGGCCGGGCTGAAGCGGCTGGAGTACCGCGGCTATGACTCGGCGGGTATCGCCGTGCTGGCCGACGGCGGGCTGGCAGCGGCCAAGAAGGCCGGCAAGCTCGCCAATCTGGAGAAGGAGCTGGCCGACCGTCCGTTGCCGGCCGGCTCGACCGGTATCGGGCACACCCGGTGGGCCACCCACGGCGGGCCCACCGACGGGAACGCCCATCCCCATATGGACAACGCCGGCCGGGTCTCCGTCGTGCACAACGGCATCATCGAGAACTTCGCCGGGCTGCGCGCGGAACTCACCGACCGCGGGCACGAGTTGACGTCCGAGACGGATACCGAGGTCGTGGCGCATCTGCTGGCCGAGGCCTACTCGTCCTGCGGGGAGCTGGCCGAGGCGATGCGGCAGGTCTGCCGGCAGCTGGAGGGGGCGTTCACGCTGGTCGCGGTGCATGCCGACGAGCCGGACGTGGTGGTCGGGGCGCGCCGTAACTCGCCGCTGGTGGTGGGCGTCGGGGACGGGGAGGCCTTCCTCGCGTCGGATGTGGCGGCGTTCATCGCGCACACCCGGGAGGCGATCGAGCTGGGGCAGGACCAGGTGGTGGAGCTGCGCCGGGAAGCGGTGACGGTCACCGGCTTCGACGGGGCGCCCGCCGAGGTGCGCGAGTACCACATCGACTGGGACGCCTCGGCCGCCGAGAAGGGCGGCTACGACTACTTCATGCTGAAGGAGATCGCGGAGCAGCCGAAGGCCGTTGCCGACACGCTGCTGGGGCGGATCGACGCCTCGGGGGTGCTGTCCCTGGACGAGGTGCGGATCCCGCCCGCCGAGCTGCGCGAGGTCGACAAGGTCGTCATCGTGGCCTGCGGGACGGCGTACCACGCGGGGATGATCGCCAAGTACGCGATCGAGCACTGGACGCGGATTCCGTGCGAGACGGAGCTGGCGAGCGAATTCCGCTACCGCGACCCGATCCTGGACCGGCGGACGCTGGTCATCGCGATCAGCCAGTCCGGCGAGACCATGGACACCCTGATGGCGCTGCGCCATGCGCGCGAGCAGGGCGCGAAGGTGCTCGCCATCTGCAACACGAACGGCTCGACCATCCCGCGGGAGTCGGACGCGGTGCTGTACACGCACGCCGGGCCCGAGGTCGCGGTGGCGTCGACCAAGGCGTTCCTGACGCAGCTGGTGGCCTGCTACCTGGTGGCGCTGTACGTCGCGCAGGTGCGGGGCACGAAGTGGGGCGACGAGATCCGGGACGTGGTGCGCGAACTGGCGGCCATCGGCACCCAGGTCGAGCAGGTGCTCGGCACGATGGAGCCGGTACGGGAGCTGGCGCGCTCCCTCGCCGACAAGAACACCGTGCTGTTCCTCGGCCGGCACGTGGGCTATCCGGTGGCGCTGGAGGGTGCGCTCAAGCTCAAGGAACTCGCGTACATGCACGCGGAGGGCTTTGCGGCCGGGGAGCTCAAACACGGGCCGATCGCGTTGATCGAGGACGATCTGCCGGTGGTCGTCGTGGTGCCGTCGCCGCGCGGGCGGTCCGTGCTCCACGACAAGATCGTGTCGAACATCCAGGAGATCCGGGCCCGGGGGGCGCGGACGATCGTGATCGCGGAGGAGGGGGACGAGACGGTGGTGCCCTACGCCGACCACCTCGTACGGATTCCGCGGACGCCGGTGCTGCTGCAGCCGCTGGTCTCCACGATCCCGCTGCAGGTGTTCGCCTGCGAGCTGGCCACCGCCCGCGGCAACGAGGTCGACCAGCCGCGCAACCTCGCCAAGTCGGTGACGGTCGAATGATCATCGGGGTCGGGATCGATGTCGCCGAGATCGAGCGCTTCGGCGAGGCGCTGGAGCGTACGCCGGAGCTGGCGCAGCGGCTGTTCCTCGATGAGGAGCTGATACTGCCCAGCGGTGAGCGCCGCGGCATCGCCTCGCTGGCGGCCCGGTTCGCCGCCAAGGAGGCGCTGGCCAAGGCGCTCGGGGCACCGGGCGGGCTGCACTGGAGCGATGCCGAGGTGTATGTCGAGGACAGCGGCCGGCCGCGGCTGCGGGTACGGGGCACCGTCGAGGCCCGGGCGAAGGAGCTCGGGGTCCGGTCGTGGCATGTGTCGCTGAGCCATGACGCGGGGGTCGCCTCCGCCGTGGTGATCGCCGAGGGATGAGGACCGCTGCGGCGCCCGCCCCCCGTTCGTCGGTGGGCGGGCGCCGTCTTTGCGGGAGGAGCCCCGCGAGAGGAAATCCCCCGCGAGGGCCCGCGGGAGAAATGCCGCGTACCCCGTGGGCGAGGGGTGAGACTTGTCGGCATGAGGACTGCCTACAGCGTGGAGACCGTGCGGGCCGCGGAGCGAGAGCTCATGGCCCGGGTGCCCGAAGGGGCCCTGATGCAGCGGGCGGCGGCCGGACTGGCCACGGCGTGCGCGGAGTTGCTGGGGCGGGTGTACGGAGCCCGGGTGGTGCTGCTGGTGGGCAGCGGCGACAACGGCGGGGACGCGCTGTACGCCGGTGCCCGGCTGGCGCGGCGGGGGGCCGGGGTGGCGGCGGTGCTGCTCTCACCCGAAAAGGCGCACCAGGGCGGGCTGGCCGCGCTGCGGGCCGCCGGGGGGCGTGTCTCGGCCGACGCCCGGCGGGACATCGCACGGGCCGCGCTGGTCGTGGACGGGATCGTCGGGATCGGCGGACGGGGCGGGCTGCGCCCGGAGGCCGCCGAACTCGCCCGGGAGGCATGGGAGTCGGCGCCGGTGGTGGCGGTGGACCTGCCCAGCGGAGTGGACGCGGACAGCGGTGAGGTCGCCGGGGACGCCGTACGGGCCGACGCCACGGTGACCTTCGGCGCGTACAAGCCCGGGCTGCTGATCGATCCGGCGCACGAGCGGGCGGGCGCGCTGCGGCTGGTGGACATCGGGCTCACGCTGCCGCCGGAGGCCGACGCCGAGGCCTTGCAGCACGTGGACGTGGCCGGACTGCTGCCGCGTCCGGCGCCCGAGAGCGACAAGTACCGGCGGGGTGTGGTCGGGGTGGTCGCCGGGTCCGCGCGGTATCCGGGGGCGGCGGTGCTCGCGGTGGCGGGCGCGTTGCGGGGCGGCGCGGGGGCGGTGCGCTATGTCGGGCCGGCCGCCGAGGCGGTGCTGGCGCACTTCCCGGAGACGCTGGTGCACGCCGGGCCGCCGGACAAGGCGGGCCGGGTGCAGTCGTGGGTGATCGGCCCCGGCATCGGCGAGGAATTGGACGCCCTGGAGGACGTCCTGGCGGCGGAGGTTCCGGTGCTGGTGGACGCGGACGGGCTGCGGTTCCTGACGCCGCGCCGGGTCGCCGAGCGCCCGGCCCCGACCCTGCTGACGCCGCATGCGGGGGAGGCCGCCGCGCTGCTCGGACGCGGGCGCGAGGAGGTCGAGGCGGCCCGGCTGGCCTCGGTACGGGAGCTGGCGGCGCACTACGGCGCCACGGTGCTGCTCAAGGGCTCGACGACGCTGGTGGCGGAGGCGGACGGACCGGTGCGGGTCAATCCCACGGGCAGCAGCTGGCTGGCGACGGCCGGGAGCGGGGATGTGCTGTCGGGGCTGACGGGCTCGTTGCTCGCCGCGGGGCTCACGGCGCGGGACGCGGGATCGGTCGGTGCGTATCTGCACGGGCTGGCGGCCCGCCGGGCGACCGGACCGGCCGGCGCCCCGATCCTCGCCTCGGAGGTCGCGGACCATCTGGCGGCGGCCTGGCGAGATGTGACGGACTGACAGCACGAGCGACGGCCGGCGGCGGATGACGGGCCGGCAGCGGCCACGGGCCGGCGGCGGACGACGGACCGGCCGCGGACGACGGACCGGCCGCGGACGGCCGGCTGACGGCACGCAACGGACCGGCGTTACGCCCCGCGGGGGAATGGGGCGGGCACCAGGGCGAACCTGGCGTCCGGCGGGCCGAACGGCCGCGGCGCCACGGCATGCGTGAGGGCATGAAACGCACTCTTCCGGCGCTGCTGGTCTGCGCCTCGTTGCTCGTTGTCGCCGGGCCGCCCGCGGTGGCCGTGGCACCGTCGCCCACCGTGGCCGTGAGGCATGCGTCCGCGAGGGCCGTGACGCAGCCGTCCGCCGTGTACGGACCGTCCGACCTGGTCCCCGGTGTCCCGCGCACGGTGCGGGTGCCGGGGCGGCAGCTGCACATCGAGTACGTGCCGCGGTCCGAGGCGCAGCGCCCCGGCACCCGGGCGCTGCGCTGCAGTGCCGCCACCGGGCCCTACCAGCGGCAGGCCGAGCGCTATCTGGGGCGCGAGGTCGACGGGCGGCAGAGTGCGGGGGACTGCCGGGCGATCCGGCGGTTCCAGCAGGCGCACCGCATTGCGCCGGCGTCCGGCTTCGCGGGGCCGGTCACGGGGGCGATGGTGCAGGTGATGCGGGCCAAGAAGGACCCCAACCGGGCCGGTCACTGTCCCGACCGGGCCGAGCGGACCGTGTGCGTCGACCTGAACCGGCAGCTGATGTGGGTGCAGCAGGACGGGCGGGTGATCTTCGACCCGGTGGCGATCCGCTCCGGTGCGCCGACGATGGAGACCCGTACCGGTACGTACCGGATCTATCTGCGGCACCGCCGGCACATCTCCAACCTGTACGGCACCTCCATGCCGTACGCCCAGTTCTTCGACCGCGGGGAGGCGCTGCACGGCGTCTACGAGGACATCTTCTCCGGGGCCGGCTCGCACGGCTGCGTCAACCTCACCATGACGGACGCGCGCAGGGCCTGGGAAGTGCTCGACAAGGGCGACATCGTGCACGTCTGGGGGCGGAAACCCGGCGTGTGAGCACGGTTTTCCCGCCCGTCCCCCGGGGCTGCGCAATGTCGCCTGCGACACTGAGGGGGATGAACGAGACAGTGAAGCGTGCCCGTGCCGCCATCGACGTCGCCGCCGTGCGGTCGAACGTCCGTGCGCTGCGGGACCGTGCACCCCGGGCAGAGCTGATGGCCGTGGTCAAGTCCGACGGCTACGGGCACGGGGCGGTGCGCTGCGCGCGCGCCGCCCGCGAGGCCGGTGCGGGCTGGCTGGGCACGGCACTGCCCGAGGAGGCGTTCGCGCTGCGGGCGGCCGGTGACACCGGGCGGCTGCTGTGCTGGCTGTGGACGCCCGGCGGCCCCTGGGGGCGGGCGATCGAGCAGGACATCGACGTCGCGGTGAGCGGGCTGTGGGCGCTCGACGAGGTGCGGGCGGCGGCCCGGGCGTGCGGCCGCACCGCCCGCGTCCAGCTCAAGGTCGACACCGGCCTGGGCCGCAATGGCTGCCCGCCCGCCGCCTGGCCGGAACTGACCGCCGCGGCCCGTGCCGCCGAGGCCGAGGGCACGGTGAGAGTCACCGGCGTCTGGTCGCACTTCGCCTGCGCCGATGAGCCCGGACACCCCTCGATCGCCGCCCAGCTGGACGTCTTTCACGCAGCGCTGAAGACCGCCGAGACGGCCGGGCTGCGCCCCGAGGTGCGGCATATCGCCAACACCCCGGCGCTGCTGACGCTGCCCGAGGCGCACTTCGACCTGGTCCGCACCGGCATCGGCATCTACGGCATCTCGCCCAGCCCCGAGGTCGGCACCTCCCAGGACTTCGGGCTGCGGCCGGCGATGACCCTGGAGGCCTCGCTCGCGTCGGTCAAGCGCGTCCCGGGCGGTCACGGCGTGTCGTACGGGCACCACTACACGACGTCCGGCGAGACCACCCTGGCGCTGGTCCCGCTCGGCTACGCCGACGGCATCCCGCGGCACGCCTCCGGGGTCGGCCCCGTGCTGGTCGCCGGTGCGTGGCGGACGGTCGCCGGGCGGATCGCGATGGACCAGTTCGTGGTCGACCTGGGCGGCGCGCATGCCGAGCCGGGCGATCCGGCCGTGCTGTTCGGCCCCGGGGACCGCGGTGAGCCGACCGCCGAGGACTGGGCCCGCGTGGCCGGAACCATCGGGTATGAGATCGTCACCCGGATCGGATCCCGGGTGCCACGCGTCTATGTGGACAACGGCACGGGGAGCGAAGCCGAAGGAGACAGCGCGCTCACGGGGGGTACGGCATGACCGAGGGACAGGAAGCCGCCGCGCAGGCGGTCGAGACCGCGGCCGAGGTGGCCGGCAACTGGGCGAAGGCGGGCCGGCACGCGGGTGTCGCCGGCGCCGCGATCGGCGTGGTCGCGGCGGGCGCCGCGGCCGGTGTGGCGATAGAGCGGCTGACGGTCGGCCGCGGGATGCGGCGCCGCGCCCGGCTCGCGCTGGACGCCGCGGGCCCGTACGGCACGCTGCGCGGCACCCCGGGCGCCGCGGTCGCCGAGGACGGCACCGAGCTGTACTACGAGGTCGACGAGCCGGGCCCGCCGGAGAAGGACGACGTGGCGGCCAAGGGCGCGGTGAACGGCAAGCACGGCAAGCACGGCAAGAACGACCGGTCCGCCAAGCCGGTCCGCGGCAAGGAGGCCCGCGCCGCACAGGAGGCCCACGGCGGTCTGCGCAAGCGGCTGACGGCGGCGCTGGGCCGGCGCTCGCCGGCCCCCACGGTCGTCTTCAGCCACGGCTACTGCCTGAGCCAGGACTCCTGGCACTTCCAGCGCTCCGCGCTGCGCGGCACGGTGCGCACCGTCCACTGGGACCAGCGCAGCCACGGCCGCTCCTCGCGCGGCCACGGCCAGATCGACGGCACGGAACCGGTCACCATCGACCTGCTGGGCCGGGACCTGAAGGCGGTGCTGGACGCCGCGGTCCCCGAGGGGCCGATCGTGCTGGTCGGGCACTCCATGGGCGGGATGACGGTGATGGCGCTGGCCGACCAGTTCCCCGAGTACGTCGCGCAGCGGGTGGTCGGGGTGGCCCTGATCGGCACCTCGGCGGGCCGGCTCAGCGAGGTCGGCTTCGGGCTGCCGTCCATGGGCGTCAAGGCCTTCCACTGGCTCGCGCCGGGCGTCCTCAAGGCGCTGGGCTGGCAGCGCGAGATCGTCGAGCGCGGACGGCGGGCCACCGCCGACCTCTTCGCGGGGCTGGTCAAGCGCTACTCGTTCGGGACGCCGGAGAAGGTGGACCCGGGGATCGCCCGCTTCGGCGAGCGGCTGATCGAGGCGACCCCGATCGATGTGGTCGCCGAGTTCTTCCCGGCGTTCGCGGTGCACGACAAGACCGAGGCGCTGGTGGCGTACGACGCGGTGCCCGCGCTGGTGCTCGCCGGGGAGAGCGATCTGATCACCCCGGCCGACCACAGCCGGACGATCGCCGAGGTGCTGCCCGACGCGGAGCTGGTGTGTGTCCCCGGCGCCGGGCATCTGGTGATGCTGGAGCGGCCCGAGCTGGTCAATGAACATCTGGTGTCGCTGGTGGAACGGGCGAGCGTGGCGGCCCGCAGCTCGCGGCACGCCCGCGCCTGAGGCGCCCGGGACCTGGCGCCGGCCGGGCGGCAGGGCACAGCCTGCCGCCCCGCGGCGGCATCACCGAGGGGCGGTGGCCGGGCGACGGGCGGGACGTACCATTTGCGGCATGAGCACCACCGGAGCGATTGCGCATGTCACCGTCAAGTCCCCCGACCAGATGCAGGAGTTGGGCCGCCGGCTGGCCCCGCTGCTGCGCCCCGGCGACCTGGTACTGCTCACCGGTGAGCTGGGCGCCGGCAAGACGACGCTGACCCGTGGCCTGGGCGAGGGGCTGGGCGTCCGCGGCGCCGTGACCTCGCCCACCTTCGTCATCGCCCGGGTGCACCCCTCGCTGACCGGCGGCCCCGCGCTGGTGCATGTCGACGCGTACCGGCTCGGCGGCGGGCTGGACGAGATGGAGGACCTGGACCTCGATGTCTCGCTGCCGGAGTCGGTGGTGGTCGTGGAGTGGGGCGACGGCAAGGTCGAGGAGCTTTCCGAGGACCGGCTGCACGTGGTCATCGGGCGCGCCGTGGGTGCGGATGCGCCCGGTGGTGCGGGCGGGCATCCCGAGGACGACGTGGACGATGTGCGCGAGGTGACGGTCACCGGCCTCGGCGCACGCTGGGCGGACGCCGGCCTGCCCGCGCTGGAGACCTGCTGACGGCCGTCCCGGGAGCCGTCGGCGGCGGTGGCGGGCCAGTCGGCGGCGGACCGGCGGGCGCCGATCCGGACAACACCGCCCGGTAGTTTCCGACAAGCCGTCGGTAAGATGTTGCGTACCCGGTACCGGGCGTGGTGACATGGGAGGAGACCCCAGTTAGGTCAGCCTAAGTAGCGAGCCTAGCTTCTGTCGCTCGTCCCAGGAGCCCCGGGAGGCGTCCATGTCGGCCCACCAGCCCTCCACCACGCCTGAAGGGCGCGGGGGCACCCCCGTCGCGGCGGCCGCGTGCGCCGCGGCCGAGACGCCGACCATGAATGAACTGCTGGCGGCCGGTGCCGCGGCCAGCGCCGTCTCCACACCCCCCGACGCTGCCGAGGAAGCCCGCCGGGACAAGCCCGCGGAGCCGTCCGGCGCGCCCGAAGCGGAGGACGAGGACCAGGACGGGCCCCGGGCCGCGTCCACCCCGGGCCGCGATGCGGCGTAGCCCGTAGGGGCGAATGCGGCGGCCTGCGGAACCGGGCCGGGCCGTGCGGTCAGGAGACCACGACGACCTTGGTGCCGTGCAGGGCGAAGTCCCACATCGCCTTGCCGTCGGTCCGCGACTCACGGATGCCACCGGTCCGCTTCCCCGAGCCCGGGTCGGGCATGGAGCCGTCGACGGCCGCGCTGAAGCCGACGGTGACGCCTTCCACACTCGCGAACCGCACCACATGCTCGATCGCGATGCCGTCCGAGCCCGTGACGCTCACCGAACGCGAGGCGACGGCGTACGCGCCCAGCGGCGGGCCGACCGTGCTCGGCGTGACCGGGTACGTACGCACCGCCTTGCCGTCCGCGCCGACCAGCCAGACCCGCTTGGCGTCCAGCGAGTAGACGATCCGCCGGCCCTTGCCGGACGAGGGCGGGACCGGGGCCACGGCCGGGGCCTTGTCCTTCTTGCCGCCGTGCTCCGGCGGGCTCTTGGGCACGCTGTGGCGGGGGTCCTTGCGGGTCTGGGTGAGGGTGTCCGGAGCGGACGCCGCGGCCTGGTAGCCGAGCACACCGACCACGACCACGGCAGCCGTGGTCAGCGCGGTGACGATCGTGCTGCTCTTAGCGGGCACCGCTGTGCACCTTTCCTCCCTCTCCCTGCCCGGTGGCGGGGAGCCCCGGACCTGGGAATGCCGGGCTGCTTGCTGCTGGGCTACGGGGGCGACGGTAGCACCGCGACAGGTACCTCCGGCCGAGCCGTAGTCTTAAGGACGTGCTGCTGCTAGCTCTTGACACCGCCACCCCCGCCGTCACCGTCGCGCTCCACGACGGCACCCGGGTCCTCGCCGAGTCCCGCCAGGTGGACGCACGCCGCCACGGCGAGCTGCTGCTGCCCGCCGTCGACCGGGTGCTGGCCGAGGCGGGGCTGAAGCTCGATGCCGTCAGCGACATCGTGGTCGGCGTGGGCCCGGGCCCGTACACCGGGCTGCGGGTCGGCCTGGTGACCGCCGCGACCTTCGGGGCGGCCCTCGGCATCCCCGTCCACGGTCTGTGCTCCCTGGACGGCCTCGCCTACGCCTCCGGGCTCACCGAGCCCTTCGTCGTGGCCACCGACGCCCGCCGCAAGGAGGTCTACTGGGCGCGCTATGGCGATGCCCGTACCCGCCTGACCGAGCCCGCCGTCGACCGTCCCGCGGACATCGCCGGCCAGGTGGCCGGCGTCCCCGCGGTGGGCGCGGGCGCGGTGCTCTACGACACGGTCTTCACCGGTCTGCGGCGCGAGGCCCCCGAGCACCAGTCCGCCGGGGCGCTGGCCGCGCTGGCCGCGGACAAGCTGGCCGCCGGCGAGGAGCTGCCGCCCCCGCAGCCGCTGTACCTGCGCCGTCCGGACGCCCAGGTGCCCGCCAATTACAAGGTGGTCACTCCCCGGTGACCACCCGCCCGTCGCCCGACCGGAGCCCCGCGGCGCCCCCGCCGCCCGGCGGGGCCCCTGAGTCCGGCGCGGCGCTGCGCGAGATGCGCTGGTGGGACATCGCGCCGGTGCTGGAGCTGGAACGGGAGCTCTTCCCCGAGGACGCCTGGTCGCCGGGCATGTTCTGGTCCGAGCTGGCCCATGCGCGCGGCCCGTACGCCACCCGCCGCTACCTCGTCGCCGAGCTGGAGGTGCCGCCGCGCAGTGGCGACGATGAGGGGCGGCGGGCAGGCCGGCTGGTCGGCTACGGCGGGCTGGCCGCCGTCGACGGCACCGGCGACATCCAGACCATCGCCACCGCCCGCGAGATGTGGGGCACCGGCCTCGGCGCCCGGCTGCTGACCGAACTCCTCGGTGCCGCGACGGACTTCGAATGCCACGAGGTGCTGCTGGAGGTGAGGGTCGACAACCTACGCGCCCAACGCCTCTACGAGCGCTTCGGCTTCGAGCCGATCGGTTTCCGCCGCGGCTACTACCAGCCCGGCAACGTCGACGCCCTGGTCATGCGGCGCACCACCCAGACCTCCTCCGAAGCACCCTCCGTACAAGGAACTTGACACTCATGGCTGACTCACGCGGCGGACCGCTCGTCCTCGGCATCGAGACCTCCTGCGACGAGACCGGTGTCGGCATCGTCCACGGCCACACCCTGCTCGCCGACGCGGTCGCCTCCAGCGTCGACGAGCACGCCCGCTACGGCGGTGTGGTGCCGGAGGTGGCCTCGCGCGCCCACCTGGAGGCGATGGTCCCCACCATCCAGCGCGCACTGAAGGACGCCGGGGTCGCGGCGTCCGACCTGGACGGGATCGCGGTCACCGCGGGACCGGGCCTGGCCGGTGCGCTGCTGGTCGGCGTCTCGGCCGCCAAGGCGTACGCCTACGCCCTGGGCAAGCCGCTCTACGGCGTCAACCACCTCGCCTCGCACATCTGCGTCGACCAGCTGGAGCACGGCCCGCTGCCCGAGCCGACGATGGCCCTGCTGGTGTCCGGTGGCCACTCCTCCCTCCTGCTGGCCCCGGACATCACCTCCGACGTGCGGCCGCTGGGCTCGACGATCGACGACGCGGCGGGCGAGGCCTTCGACAAGATCGCGCGGGTGCTGAACCTCGGCTTCCCGGGCGGCCCGGTCATCGACCGCTACGCCCGCGAGGGCAACCCCGACGCGATCCGCTTCCCGCGCGGACTGACCGGCCCCCGCGACCCGGTCTACGACTTCTCCTTCTCCGGCCTGAAGACGGCCGTCGCCCGCTGGATCGAGGCCAAGCGGGCGGCCGGCGAGGAGGTGCCGGTGGCGGATGTCTCGGCGTCCTTCCAGGAGGCCGTGGTGGACGTGCTGACCCGTAAGGCCGTCCGGGCCTGCAAGGACAACGGCGTGGACCACCTGATGATCGGCGGCGGGGTCGCGGCCAACACCCGGCTGCGGGCGATGGCCGAGCGCCGCTGCGAGGACGCCGGGATCACCCTGCGGGTGCCGCGGCCCAAGCTGTGCACCGACAACGGCGCGATGGTCGCCGCCCTGGGCGCCGAGATGGTGGCGCGGGGCAGGTCCGCCTCCGCCTGGGACCTCTCCGCCGACTCGTCCCTGCCGGTCACCGAACCGCATGTGCCCGGGGAGACCGGCGAGGAGCCGCCCGCCGTCCCGCACCACCACGACCACGACCACGTCCACGAGATGAGCAAGCACAACCTCTACTCCTGAGGCCGCCGCGAGGGCTCGTTTTGTCGTGTCGCGAGTCCTCGCGCCGTCCCCGGCCCGAGCTCCGGCCATAGGTCTTACCCTGGCAGGCAGCACCGGGCGCGCACGTGGGGAGGCGGCAGGCTGTGGACTGGTTCTGGTGGGTCTTCATCTTCTTCATGGCGGGCGGCTTCGCGAAGGTCGCCGACATCGCCCGCACGGCGCTGCGCACGCGCCACGAACGCAAGATGGAGCGGCTGGAGACCGCCCGTCAGGAGCGGCAGGAGCTGGCCGCCGCGCACCAGCCGCCGCAGCCGGTGTGCGGCTGCACCCACCACCTCGCCAAGCATGACAAAAAGGGCAAATGTCATGAGCTGGTGGAAGTCGCGGTCGCCTGGGACGCCGACCACAAGCCGGTGCAGTACGAGGCGGGCCAGTGCACCTGCCAGCAGTACATCGGCCCGCAGCCGCTCTCCCAGATCTACGCCGAGGACCTCACCGACCTGGCGTGAGCGCCGGCACCGGCCCGGCGTGAGCGCCGGTCAGCAGGCGTCCGCCGCCGGGTGCCCCAGCAGCATCGTCGGGGCGCCGGCGACCCGGGTCAGGAAGATCGTGCAGGAGTTGCGGCCGCCGCCGAGCTTCAGCTTCCTGCGCAGCTCCTCCGGCTCCACCGCCGAGCCGCGCTTCTTGATCACCGCGATGCCGACCTCGCGCTCCCGCAGCAGCGCCTTGAGCCTCTTCATATGGAACGGCAGCACATCGGTGATCGCGTAGGCGGTCGCGTAGGGCGTTTCGGTCAGTCGGTCCGCGGTCAGGTACGCGATCGTCGGATCGATCAGCCGCCCGCCGATCTGCCGGGCGACATCCGCGACCAGATGGGCGCGGATCACCGCCCCGTCCGGCTCGTACAGCCAGTCCCCGACCGGCCCCGGCTCGGGGTCCGGCAGCCCCGCGCCCAGCAGCGAGTCCCCGGCCGGGAGCAGCGTGGCCCGGCGGCCGCCGGGCGTGATGCGGCCCGCCCCGCACTCCGCCGCGTCCTCTGCCGCGCCGAACCACACCACGGCCTCCTTGACGTCGCCCCCGTCCGAGATCCACTCCGTCTCGGCGTCCTCGGGCAGCGCCTCGTGCGGCACCCCCGGCGCGATCTTCAACGCCGCGACGGGAGCCTTGCGGGCCGCCTCGATCGCCCATGACAGCGGCGGCGAGTACGCCTCGGGGTCGAAGATCCGGCCGCCCCTGGCTTTGCCGCGCCGCGCCGGATCCACGAACACCGCGTCATATCCCGCCGTGTCGACCTCCGTCACGTCCGCACAGCGCACCTCGATCAGCTCCGCGAGCCCCAGCGCCTCGGCGTTGGCCCGGGCCGCCGCACAGGCCAGCGGGTCACGGTCGACGGCCAGCACCCGGATCCCGGCCCGGGCCAGCGCGATCGCGTCACCGCCGATACCGCAGCACAGGTCCGCCAGCGTCCGCACGCCCAGCGCCGCGAGCCGCGCGGCGCGGTGGGCGGCGACCGTGGCCCGGGTGGACTGCTCCACGCCGTTCGGCGTGAAGTACATCCGGCCCGCGTCCGCCCCGAACTTCGCTGCCGCGCGCTGTCGCAGCCGCGCCTGCCCGAGCGCGGCGGAGACCAGCGACGCGGGGTGGTCACGGCGCAGCCGGGTGGCTGCCGCCAGCTCGTCCGACGGGGTGTGGTCCCGCAGCTCGGCCAGCAGCGATTGCCCCTCCGGGGCGAGGAGGCCGGCGAAAGCGTCTAGGTCGTTCACGGTGTCATTGTCCTCCCACGTTTTCGGCTTTCCCGCCGTGGGGGCTGCTCGCCGTTTCGCTGCGCTTTGCCTCGGCCCGTTTTCGGCTGTCCCTCCGTGGGGGTTTCTCGCCGTTTCGCCTGGCGGCGGGCGGGGTCCGCTGCGCGGGGCTGTGGGTGCGGTGACGGGCCTGCGGGGCAGGGGTGTGGGACTGCTTCGCTTTACGTCCCACACCCCTGCCCCTCCGGCCCGTCCCCTCCCGTGGGTGAGTAAGTGAACGTGGGTGGGGGCGGGCCACGGGCGTGGCCGTTTTCCCGTGCCGACGAGGTGCGCCGGACCACTCAGGTTCACCCCCACCGGCCTTTTCCCACCCTCCAGCGGGAGGTGACGGGCCGGAGCGGGTGGGGTGCCGGACGTAAAGCGAAGCAGTCCGGCACCCCACCCGCGCAGGCCCGTCACCGCACCCCGACAGCCCCGCGCAGCGGACCCCGCCCCGCGCAGCGGACCCCGCCCCGCGCAGCGGACCCGCCCCGCGCAGCGGACCCGCCCCGCGCAGCGGACCCGCCCCGCGCAGCGGACCCGCCCCGCGCAGCGGACCCGCCCCGCGCAGCGGACCCCGCCCGCCGCAGGCGCAACGGCGGGAAAGCCCAAAGCGGGGCGGAGGCAAAGCGCAGCGGATCGGCCCGCCGCCAGGCGCAACGGCGAGAAACCCCCACGGCGGGACAGCCGAAAACGTGGGAAAAGATCAAGCCGGCTCCCGCCGGCGCTGCGCATGGTCGCTGATCCGCAACAGCAAGGCCACCATGACCCAGTTCGCGACCAGGGAGGAGCCCCCCTTGGCGAGGAAGGGGAGGGCCTTGCCGGTCAGCGGGATGAGGCCGGTGACGCCGCCGGCGACGACGAAGACCTGGAGCAGGAGCGCTCCGGAGAGCCCGACCGCGAGGAGTTTGCCGAACGGGTCGCGGGCGGTCAGTGCCACCCGCAGCCCGCGCTGCGCCAGCAGCACGTACAGCATGATCACGACCATCACCCCGGCCAGCCCCATCTCCTCGCCGACGGTGGTGAGGATGAAGTCGCTGTTGCCGGCGAAGCCGACCAGCTCCGGGTGGCCCTGGCCGAGGCCGCTGCCCGAGATGCCGCCGCTGCCGAAGCTGAACAGCGACTGCGCGGCCTGCTCGGAGATCAGCCCCGGCGGTCGCTGCTTCTCCGGCAGGAAGATGTCCATCGGGTGCAGCCAGGCCATGATCCGGCCCTTGACGTGGGGTTCCGTGGAGCCGACGACCGTGGCGCCGACCGCGGCCATGGCCAGGCCGCAGAGCACCCAACTGGTGCGCTCGGTCGCCATGTACAGCATGATCACGAAGACGCCGAAGAAGATCAGCGAGGTGCCCAGGTCCCGTTCGAAGACCAGCACCAGCAGGCTGATCACCCAGATGGTGAAGATCGGTGCGAGCTGTCGCCCCGGGGGCAGTTGGACGCCCAGGACGCGGCGTCCGGCCAGTGCCAGGGCGTCGCGGTTGACGGTGAGATAGCCCGCGAAGAACACCGAGATCATGATCTTCACGAACTCGCCGGGCTGCAGCGACAGCGGCCCGAGCAGGATCCAGCGCTTGGCGCCGTACATATCGGCGCCGAAGAAGGCCGGGGCCATCAGCAGCACCAGCGCGACCACCATCGTCAGATAGATGTAGCGCTGCAGAATGCGGTGGTCGCGCAGCACCAGCAGGATCGCGATACACACCGCCACCCCGATCACCGTCCACACCAGCTGTCCGCTCGCCGCCTCGGCGATCTTCAGCCGGGGCGTCTGCGCATAGGTGATGTCCAAGCGGTGCAGCAGCACCAGGCCGAGCCCGGTCAGCAGCGTCGCCAGCGGCAGGATCAGCGGATCGGCGCGGGGCGCGAAGCGGCGCAGGACCAGGTGCGGGACCAGCGCCACGAAGAACATGCTGATGGCGAAGCCGGCCAGCCCGCCGGGCAGCCGTCCGGTCATCGACAGGCCGGTGCAGGCGTACCCGAAGTCCGCGATCAGCACGGCGAGGGCGAGCAGCCATGCCTCGGTCCGCCGGCGGTCCGGTGCCTGGGCCAGCGCGGCGAACGTCATGGTGCGCTCGGCGTCGCTCTCCCGCTGCCGGGCCGCACGGGGAACGCTGGTCTGTCCACGCACGGGTTTCCTCCGCCACTGATCGTCGAGGCCGCGGGCCGGCCGGGATGTGCCCGGTTCGTCGGTCGGCAGTCGGGGAGGTAGACGAGGCAGCCGGTGGCGTGGTTGCGAGGGAAGGGGAAGGTGTGTCCGATTTGATGAGAACGTGGCCGTGATTCGGCTTCTGTCCCGTCCCGGCCCCGCCCTGGTCCCCTCCCGGCCCCGCCCCGGTCCCGTCCTGATCCCGCCCCGGTCCCGCCGCGGAAGGCCTGGCCGGCCGGGGTGCGGCCCGTCGTCGGCCGCGGCTCGGGACGGTCCGTCAACCGGAACGGAGGCAAGCGCACCCCGCCGCGCTGGCACTCCGCTTGACCGAGTGCTAACCGCGTCATAGTCTCGGCGTTGGCACTCTCCAGTGGGGAGTGCCAGACACACAGCGACGGGCAGGTCCGGCACCCGCGACGACGGATCGACCTGGTCGCCACCTCAGACAGTTAACCCCGTGAGATCTCCGAAGGGGGAGGTCGGATCGTGACGACCACCAGCTCCAAGGTTGCCATCAAGCCGCTTGAGGACCGCATTGTGGTCCAGCCGCTCGACGCCGAGCAGACCACGGCCTCGGGCCTGGTCATTCCGGACACCGCCAAGGAGAAGCCCCAGGAGGGCGTCGTCCTGGCCGTGGGCCCGGGCCGTGTCGAGGACGGCAAGCGCGTCGAGCTCGACGTCAACGTCGGCGACGTCGTGCTCTACAGCAAGTACGGCGGCACCGAGGTGAAGTACAACAACGAGGACTACCTCGTTCTCTCGGCTCGCGACGTGCTCGCGATCGTCGAGAAGTAAGTCACCCAGTTTTGCCGTGATCTGCGCCCCTGGTTCCCGCGTCTAAACAACCCGGGGCAGGGGCGCAGTTCGTTTGAGCGACAGCGGTCCCCACGTCGTGGCCGAGGATCGCAATGAGAGGACTTGAAGCAACCCATGGCGAAGATCCTGAAGTTCGACGAGGACGCCCGTCGCGCCCTTGAGCGCGGCGTCAACAAGCTTGCCGACACGGTCAAGGTGACGATCGGCCCCAAGGGCCGCAACGTCGTCATCGACAAGAAGTTCGGCGCGCCCACGATCACCAACGACGGTGTCACCATCGCGCGTGAGGTCGAGGTCGACGACCCGTACGAGAACCTGGGCGCCCAGCTCGTCAAGGAGGTGGCGACCAAGACCAACGACATCGCGGGTGACGGCACCACCACCGCCACCGTGCTGGCCCAGGCGCTGGTCCGCGAGGGTCTGCGCAACGTCGCCGCCGGCGCCTCCCCGGCCGCCCTGAAGAAGGGCATCGACGCCGCCGTCAAGGCCGTCTCCGACGAGCTCCTGGCGACCGCCCGCCCGATCGACGACAAGACCGACATCGCCGCCGTGGCCGGCCTGTCCGCGCAGGACAAGCAGGTCGGCGAGCTCATCGCCGAGGCGATGGACAAGGTCGGCAAGGACGGTGTCATCACCGTCGAGGAGTCCAACACCTTCGGTCTGGAGCTGGACTTCACCGAGGGCATGGCCTTCGACAAGGGCTACCTGTCGCCGTACATGGTCACCGACCAGGAGCGGATGGAGGCCGTCCTCGAGGACCCGTACATCCTGATCCACCAGGGCAAGATCGCCTCGATCCAGGACCTGCTGCCGCTGCTGGAGAAGGTCATCCAGGCCGGTGCCTCCAAGCCGCTGCTGATCATCGCCGAGGACGTCGAGGGCGAGGCCCTGTCGACCCTGGTCGTCAACAAGATCCGTGGCACCTTCAACGCCGTGGCCGTCAAGGCCCCCGGCTTCGGTGACCGCCGCAAGGCCATGCTCGGCGACATCGCCACCCTCACCGGTGCGACCGTCATCGCCGAGGAGGTCGGCCTCAAGCTCGACCAGGCCGGTCTGGACGTGCTCGGCACCGCCCGCCGGGTGACCGTCACCAAGGACGACACCACCATCGTCGACGGTGGCGGCAACTCCGAGGACGTCACCGGTCGCGTCGCGCAGATCAAGGCCGAGATCGAGTCCACCGACTCCGACTGGGACCGCGAGAAGCTCCAGGAGCGCCTCGCCAAGCTCGCCGGTGGCGTGTGCGTCATCCGCGTGGGTGCGGCCACCGAGGTCGAGCTCAAGGAGAAGAAGCACCGTCTGGAGGACGCCATCTCCGCGACCCGCGCCGCGGTCGAGGAGGGCATCGTCTCCGGTGGTGGCTCCGCTCTGGTCCACGCCGCCAAGGTGCTGGAGGGCTCCCTCGGCAAGGAGGGCGACGAGGCCACCGGTGTCGCCGTCGTCCGCCGCGCCGTCGTCGAGCCGCTGCGCTGGATCGCGGAGAACGCCGGCCTCGAGGGCTACGTCATCACCGCGAAGGTCGCCGAGCAGGACAAGGGCAACGGCTTCAACGCCGCCACCGGCGAGTACGGCGACCTGGTCAAGGCCGGCGTCATCGACCCGGTGAAGGTCACCCGCTCCGCCCTGGAGAACGCCGCGTCGATCGCCTCGCTGCTGCTGACGACCGAGACCCTGGTCGTCGAGAAGCCCGCGGAGGACGACGCTGCCGAGGCCGGTCACGGCCACGGGCACGCGCACTGACGCACAGCGCCGGGCAGTTCGCTGCCTGACGTACGAGACCCGGTCCCTGCCGTGTGCGGGGGCCGGGTCTTCCGTTTGTGCGGGGCCGGGGCGTGCGTTTGCGCGGGGAGGAACCTCAGGGCCGGGCGGCCCTCCTTTTGGCCGTCGGGGCCGCTTTGGCCCGGGCGGCGGTCAGGCCGAATGGGGCAGCTGCTCCGGCCGTACGGGATCGGTGAACGGCCGTCCCTGGGCATAGCGTTCGAGCTCGTCCAGGGCGTGATCGGCCAGGCGGTGGAGTTCGGTGCCCAGTGACCCCGCCACGTGCGGGGTGAGCAGGACATTCGGCAGCTCGTACAACGGAGAGCCGGCGGCCGGGAGTTCGGGTTCGGTGACGTCGAGGACGGCGTGCAGACGGCCGGAGACCAGCTCGGGGAGCAGGGCCGCCCCGTCGACCAGCGAGCCGCGGGCGGTATTGACCAACGTCGCGCCGTCGGGCAGCAGGGCCAGTTCGCGGGCGCCCAGCAGATGGCGGGTGGCGGGCAGCTGGGGGGCGTGCACGGTGACGATGTCGCTGCCGGCGCAGAGGGCGTCGAGGGGGACCGGCCGTACGCCGAGCCGGGTGGCGTCGGCGTCGGTCACGTAGGGGTCGTGCAGCAGGACGTGCAGATCGAACGGGCGCAGCAGCTCGATGACGCGGCGGCCGGTACGGGAGGCGCCGATGACGCCGACGGTGCGGCGGTAGTTGCCGGCGGCGCCGAGTTCCCGGTGCCAGTCGTGGGCGGTGCGCAGGCCGCGGTAGCGGTGGGCGGCGTGCAGTACGCGTTTGTTGGCGAAGAGGATCGCGGCGAGGGTGTATTCGGCGACCGGGAGGGCGTTGGCGGCGGCGGCCGAGGCGACGGCGATACCGCGCTCCCAGCAGGCGTCGGTGAGGTGGTGTTTGACCGAGCCGGCGGCGTGCACGACGGCGCGCAGCCGCGGGGCCGCGTCCAGCACCGGGCCGGTGAGCCGCGGGGCGCCCCAGCAGGTGAGCAGCACCTCGGCGTCGGCGAGGGCGGCGGCGACCGCGGGGGTGGGGTCGGCCAGCTCGTGTGCGACGAGGTGGGGGTCGGTACGGGCGAGGACCGCGAGACGGGTGTGGTGGCGGGGGTCGAGGAGCCGTTCGGCGATGCCGGGGCCCATCGCCAGGAGCACCGTGGGCCGGTGCGCTGCGCCGGGCGTGCTCACTGCCTCTGCGGCCTGCCCGTTGTGGTGGTGTGCCGGTGGGGTCATGCGCTCTCCTCCTCCGTGTTCCCTGGACGTGCGGCGTTCGTTCGGCGTGCGGCGTGCCCTTGACGGGCGGCGTGCCCTTGACGGGCGGTCAGCCGCACCTGAAGGATTCCCGGCGGCCGGCCGTCTTCCGCCGTCCCGGCCGGCCGTCATCCTCCGCTCCAGGGGACGCCATGCCCGAGCACCCCCGCCATCGTCCCCACCCCCACCCCTTCCCGCTCCCGCCCGAGGACCGCCGCCGCAGTGCGTACACCGGCTGGACCCGCGCCCACTGGGAGGCGGTGGCCGACGGGCTGCTGCACGCCACCGCCCCCTACGCCTCCCCGCGCCACGGCCTGATCACCCTGCCGGGACCCCGCCCCAGCTCCTCAGGACCCCGCTCGGACGGCCTCGAAGGCTTCGCCCGTACGTTCCTGCTCGCCGCCCTCCGCGTCGCCGGCAGCAACGGACAGGACCCGCACGCCCACCTCTCCCGTTACGCCGAGGGCCTGGCAGCGGGCACCCGGCGTCCCACCGACGCACGGGAGCTGACGTCCGCGGACCCCGACTCCTGGCCGCGTATCGGCACCATCCGCCAGGCCCGTGTCGAAGCCGCCTCGCTCGCCCTCGGCCTGCGTCTGACCCGCCCCTGGCTGTGGGACACCCTCGACGAGGGGGTCCGCGCCCGCGTTGCCGACTGGCTGCTGCCCGCCCTCGGCCCGTCCCCCGTGGACAACAACTGGTGGCTCTTCGGCCTCACCGTCGGCGGCTTCCTGCGCGCGGCGGGCATCGAGACCGTCCGCGCGCAGGCCGCCATCGACCGCGCGCTGACCCGTATCGAGGACTGGTACCGCGGCGACGGCTGGTACGCGGACGGCGACAACCGCGCATTCGACCACTACAACGCCTGGGCGATGCACTTCTACCCGGTCCTGCACGCCCACCTCTGCGCCGACCGGACGCTCCTGGCCGCCTACGGAGCCCGCCTGCACGCCCAACTGGACGACTACACCCGCCTCTTCGACGCCAACGGCGCGCCCCTGCCGTTCGGCCGCTCCCTCACCTACCGCTTCGCCGCCACCGCCGCCCCGTGGCTGGGCGCTCTCACCGGCCACACCCCGCTCACCCCCGGCGCCACCCGCCGCCTCGCCTCCGGGACCCTGCGCCACTTCCTGGACCGGGGAGCCGTCACCCAAGACGGCCTGCTACCGCTCGGCTGGTACGGCCCCTACGTGCCGATGCTCCAGCACTACTCGGGTCCGGCCTCCCCCTACTGGGCGGCCAAGGGCTTCCTCGGCCTCCTGCTCCCCGCCGGCCACCCCGCCTGGACCGACCCCGAGGACCCTCTCCCCGCCGAAACCGCGGACACCGCCCGCCCCCTCGGCCCCACCGGTCTGCTCCTGCAGTCCACCGCCTCCGACGGCCTGGTCCGCCTCCACAACCACGGCAGCAACTCCACCGCCGCCGCCCCCGACCCCTACTACGCCCGCTTCGCCTACTCCACCCGCACCGGCCCGACCGCCGACGGCCGGATCCCGCCCGACGCCACCGCCCACGGCCGGCGCCTGTCTGACAGCCGGCCCCTGCGCGACAGCCGGCCCCTGCCCGGCGACCAGCCTCCGTCCGCCGACCGGCCCCCGCCTGAGGACCGGCCCCTGCCCGAAGGACGGCCCCTGCCCGTCGAACAGCCCCTGCCCGACAACCACTTCGGTCTGCTCCTCGGCGGCCGCCTCACCACCCGCGGCCCCGCCACCCCGCACACCACCGGCCCTGACCGGGCCTCCTCCACCCACACACCCCGCCACGCCGACGGCAGTGACCTCCCGGGCATCCGGATCCTGTCCGTCACCCTCGTCCACGGCCGCGCCGAACTCCGCGTGCACCTGGTCACCGGAGCCGCCCCCGGCACCCGCGTATGCCAGACGGGCTGGGCCACCACGCCCGACGGCCCCACCGCGCAACTCCACCCCGTCCACGGCTACGACACCCCGCCCTGCCGCACCCCGACGGGGAGCACCCTCATCGGCCCCGGCACCCGCACCGCCGTCCTGGAGGGCAGCACCGCCTCAGGCCCCGGGGGCACCCTCTTCGCAGCCCTGGCATCCCTGACGGGGGACCCGGATCCCGCCCCCGTACACACCCTGGCGACCACACACTTCACGGGCCACGGCATCCAGGTCACCTGGCACGACGGCACCCGTGCCCACCTGGCCCTGCCCCGCCCGCCCTCGGGAGAGGACGGGCGGGAGGGGCCGGGGCCCGGGAGCTGAGAGGCCGGCCCCGGCCCGCACGACGTCACACCGTGTCAGCGGGGCCCGTACTTCCGGCCCGTACGGGACGTCAGGCCGCCCAGCACGCCACGGGGCGCCAGCTTCACGGCGCCCATGAGCGCCTTGTACCGCGGGTCCGGAACGGAAAGGGACTTGCCCCGCGTCAGATCCTTCATCGCGGCGTCGACCAGCTTGTCCGCGTCCAGCCACATCCACCCGGGGATGTTGTCGGTGCCCATCCCGGCCCGCTGGTGGAACTCGGTCCGCACGAACCCCGGGCACAGCGCCATCAGCCGGACGCCGCTGCCCGCCAGATCCCGCGCGGCGCCCTGGGTGAACTGCACGACCCACGCCTTGCTCGCGCCGTAGGTGCCGCGCGGCACGAACGCCGCCACCGACGCCACATTGACCACCGCGCCCCGCCGGCGGTCCCGCATCCCGCGCACCGCGGCCGTGGTCAGCCGCAGCACCGCCTCGCAGTGCACCTTCAGCATCGTCAGCTCGTCGGCCATCGAGACCTCGAGGTATTCGCCCTTGTTGCCGAACCCGGCGTTGTTCACCAGCAGGTCCACCGGGTGCTTGGGGTCCGAGAGCCGCGCCTCGACGGCGGCGATGCCCTCCTCGGTGGCCAGATCGGCGCTCAGCACCTCGGCCTCGATGCCGTGCCGGTCGTGCAACTCGGTGGCCTGCTCGCGCAGTCGCTTCTCGTCGCGCGCGACCAGCACCACGCTGTGGCCGTCACTCGCGAGCCGCCGGGCGAACGCCGCCCCGATGCCCGCCGTCGCTCCCGTGATCAATGCAGTCGTCATACGGGCACGCTATCCGCCCGGGGCACGCCGCCCGGGCCCCTCCCCCCGGCGACGCGGCTCGCCCGCGCGGACGAGCAACCCGCCCTCCGGCAACCGGGCCGAAGGGCCCGCCGCTCCCGGCCCGCACGGCCCGCTGCCGCCCGGCGCCCCGAGCCCTGCTCCCGGCTCCTGCTCCCGGGACCCCGTCCTGCCCCCACGGCCACCCCGCACCGCCCCCGTGGTCAACCGCCCTGCCGCTCGACGTACTTCAGCGCCTTCCCCCGGGCCTCCTCCCCGAGCGCCCCACCCGCCTCGAGCAGCCGCGGCAGCAGCTCCCGCCGGATGGTCAGCGCCTGGAATGCCAGCCCGATCGTCACCGCGTGATCCGGGCGGTGCACCACCTCCACCGCGTCCCCCGCGCAGATCTCGCCCTCCTCGATCACCCGGAGGAACGCGCCGGGCACCGCGGCCTGGGTGAACCGTTTGGTCCAGCCGTGCTCGCCCATCCACCCGTGGAACGTACGGCAGGGGATCCGCGGTGCACTGACCTCCAGCAGCAGCCGCGGGCCGACCCGCCAGCGTTCGCCGATGAGGGCGCCGGTGACCTCGACGCCCGACGTGGTGAGGTTCTCCCCGAAGTACCCGTTGGCCAGCTCGCGGCCCAGCTCCCGCTCCCACCCGTCCAGGTCCTCGCGCGCGTAGGCGTACACGGCCTGGTCGTCGCCGCCGTGAAAGCGCAGGTCGACCACCGCGTCACCGGCCAGCCCGCTGCCCCCGGTGCCCCGGGGGCCGGGAGCGGTCACCCTCACCGGGCCGTCCACGGGCCTCTTGTCGATGCCCGTGCCGCTCTCGGCACTGGTGTGCTCGGACGGGGCGGGCCGTCCCACATTGACGGTCAGCAGCTTCATACGGTGCTCCGTTGCTCGATCGGCGTGGTGCAGGCGAAAGGAAAAGGAAAGGGAACGGGCCGCCGGGGGCGTCCCCTCCTCACGCATGCCCTCGGTCCGGGGCGGCGCCGGTCCACCCGTCCAAAAGCATGAACTCTTTTTTCCCCGGTCAATCCAAGACTCGCTTATGCTCGAAACATGATCGAGGCCCGTCATCTCCGCGTGCTGCGTGCCGTCGCCACGACCGGCTCCTTCTCCGCCGCCGCGCGCGAGCTGGGCTGCACCCAGCCGGCCGTCAGCCAGCAGATGAAGGCCCTGGAGCAGTCCGCGGGCACCCCGCTGCTGGTCCGGGCGGGCCGCGAGATGAGGCTGACCCAGGCGGGTGAGGCGCTCGTACGCCACGCCGTGGGCATCCTGGCCGGGCTCACCGCCGCCGAGGAGGAGATCGCGGCCATCGCGGGCCTGCGCGCGGGACGGGTGCGGCTGGTGTCCTTCCCCTCCGGCAGCTCGACGCTGGTGCCGACCGCCCTCGCGAAGATGCGCGCCGCCCACCCCGGTACCCGGGTCTCGCTGGTCGAAGCCGAGCCACCGCGCTCCATCGAGATGCTGCGCAACGGCGACTGCGAGATCGCGCTGGCCTTCCGCTACCCGGAGGTGCGCGGCGCGGACCCGGCGGCCGGGGCGGAGTGGGACGACCTGGTGGTCCGGCCGATCCTGGCGGACCGGCTGATCGGCCTGGTGCCGGACGGCCACCGGCTGGCGAAGGCGGGCACCGCGCGGTTCGCCGACCTGGCCGACGAGGCCTGGATCGCGGGCTGTCCCCGCTGCCGCAGGCATCTCGTGGAGGTCTGTGAGAGTGCGGGCTTCACCCCGCGCATCGATTTCGCGACGGACGACTACCCGGCGGTGATCGGCCTGGTCGGCGCGGGCCTGGGGGTCGCCGCGCTGCCGGAGCTCACCCTGGAGTCGGTACGCCCCAAGGGGGCCACGGCGATACGGATGGAGCCCGCCGTGCACCGCGAGATCGTCGCGCTCACGCTGCCGGATCTGGCGAAGGTCCCCGCCGTCGGGGCGACCCTTGACCGGCTGGCGGATGCCGCGGGGCGCTGAGGGAACCGAGCGCGCCCCGCCCGGTCGTCGCCGCCGGGCATGCAGAAACGTTTCTTCAGGGACGGTGCGTTCCTGAAGGTCAGGCGCCGGAGACGCCCGCGGGGCCGGTCATGGAGGACGCGGGGACCAGCCGGTGGCGGGCCCGGCCCATCAGTTCCTCGCGTTCGTCCTCCGTCAGGCCGCCCCACACCCCGTAGGGCTCACGGACGGCCAGCGCATGCGCCGCGCACTCGGCCCGTACCGGGCAGCGCATGCAGACCTCCTTCGCCGATGTCTCACGCGCGCTGCGGGCCGCTCCGCGTTCACCCTCGGGATGGAAGAAGAGGGAGCTGTCCACGCCGCGGCAGGCGGCGAGCAGCTGCCAGTCCCAGAGGTCTGCGTTCGGGCCCGGGAGGCGGGAGAAATCTGCCATTGCTTGTCCCCTCGAAGCGGTGCTGATTCGGCCTCGGTGCTCACGACGGTACATCTACTGTCGAAGTAGATGTAAATATGACTCATTGCGAATCTAGTCATAGTCACCATGAAAATGGAAGAAAGAGAGCCAAATAGGGCATAGGGTGCACGCGCGGATGCCGGTCGCCCGATGAGTCGTCTGCGTATCCGGCTCCTTACGGAGCGTGCTGAACTCGGTCGCCGAAGCCGTAACTCTTTCGGGTGACCGTCGTTGAGAGTGCGGAGGCGATTGGCAGAGGTAGCCGTCGGGCAGATGTCCGAGGCCGCCAATCGCACAGGTGACGATACGTACCAGCCTGGAGGCTCAAGGTGACGCGCATCAGCTGCGGAGGGCGGTCATGACATCCGTCCTCGTCTGCGACGACTCCCCGCTTGCCCGAGAGGCGCTCCGTCGGGCGGTGGCAACCGTGCCCGGCGTCGAGCGTGTGACGACCGCGGCCAACGGCGAGGAAGTCCTCCGCCGCTGGGGTGCCGATCGCTCGGATCTGATTTTGATGGACGTACGGATGCCCGGTCTCGGCGGTGTCGAGACCGTGCGCCGACTGCTGTCCGCCGACCCCGGCGCCCGGATCATCATGCTCACGGTGGCCGAGGACCTGGACGGTGTCGCGCTCGCGGTCGCCGCCGGCGCCCGCGGCTATCTGCACAAGGACGCCTCGCGCGCCGAGCTGCGGGCGACGGTGACCCAGGCGCTCGCCGACCCGACGTGGCGGCTCGCCCCGCGCCGGCTGCGGTCCGCCGAGATGGGTGCCGCGCCGACGCTGACCGCGCGCGAGATCCAGGTGCTGGAGGGCATGAGCCACGGCCGCTCGAACGCCGAGATCGGCCGTGAGCTGTTCCTGTCGGAGGACACCGTCAAGACCCACGCGCGGCGCCTTTTCAAGAAACTCGGCGCCTCCGACCGGGCGCATGCGGTGGCGCTGGGCTTCCGCTGGGGACTGGTCCGCTAAGGCGTTGTGACGTGCAGCGATGCGGGGGAGTGAAGATCCCCGCCCGCCCTGCGGCGGGCGGGGCCGTGGGATGCCCCGCAGGCCGCCGCGTCCTGTGGCGGTCCGATTCCCCGCGCGGTGCCGCATCCTTGAGGTATGGAGTTCCTCGGGGACGGGTCGGTCGGGCACGAGGGGAGGGCGCAGGACATGACAGCCGGCGCACCTGCCGCGCATAACGCTTCGGCGCACAAGTTCGGACCTGATGCCGCGGATCGTGCGGCGCCAAGGCACCATGGTCCGATGCGTGATGACGGGAAGCAGGAAATCGGCGCTCTCGTCGCACGTGCCGTCGAGGGTGACCAGCGGGCCACCCACGATCTGCTGGCTCATGTGCACCCCCTCGCCCTGCGCTACTGCCGCACCCGGCTGTCGAGGCTGCCGGGTGACGCACGGCACTTCGTCGAGGACCTGGCGCAGGAAGTCTGTGTCGCGGTGCTCTGCGCACTGCCGCGCTACCGCGACACCGGCAAGCCCTTCGAGGCGTTCGTCTTCGCCATCGCCGGCCACAAGGTCGCCGATCTGCAGCGCGCCGCGATGCGGCATCCGGGCAGCACGGCCGTGCCGTCCGACGAGATGCCCGAGCAGCCGGACGACTCCCTCGGCCCCGAGGAGCGGGCGCTGCTGAGCAGCGACGCCGAGTGGGCCAAGAAGCTGCTGGCGAATCTTCCGGAGAACCAGCGAGAGCTGGTCCTGCTGCGGGTCGCCGTCGGGCTGACGGCCGAGGAGACCGGGCAGATGCTGGGGATGTCGCCCGGTGCGGTGCGGGTCGCCCAGCACCGGGCGCTGAGCAGGCTGCGGGCGCTCGCCGAGCAGTAGCAGATCCCCGCTGTCCACGGCGGAATATCGCCGTAGAAATACACAAGTGACAAGGCCCTCATCGCTCGTGGATTGGGACACTTCCTTAGGCCGTTAGCATGGGAGTCCGCGCTGAGGCAAGAGCATTGGGGAAGGTGTCATGAGTGACAACGTCGACGGTATGCCCGCCAAATTCGCCATGCTCGGGCTGACATACGACGACGTGCTGCTGCTGCCCGGCGCGTCGGAGGTGCTGCCCAACGCGGTGAGCACCGCTTCCCGGGTCTCGCGCAACGTCGCGGTGAACATCCCGCTGCTGTCCGCGGCGATGGACAAGGTCACCGAGGCCCGGATGGCCATCGCCATGGCCCGGCAGGGTGGCGCGGGCGTCCTGCACCGCAACCTGTCCATCGAGGACCAGGCCAACCAGGTCGACCTGGTCAAGCGCTCCGAGTCCGGCATGGTCACCGACCCGATCACGGTCCGCCCGGACGCCTCGCTCGCCGACGCCGATGCGCTGTGCGCCAAGTTCCGTATCAGCGGGGTGCCGGTCACCGATGCCGCGGGCAAGCTGCTGGGCATCGTGACCAACCGCGACATGGCCTTCGAGATGGACCGCAGCCGTCAGGTCCGCGAGGTCATGACGCCGATGCCGCTGGTCACCGGCAAGGTCGGCATCTCCGGTGAGGACGCCATCGAGCTGCTGCGCCGCCACAAGATCGAGAAGCTGCCGCTGGTCGACGACGCGGGCGTGCTCAAGGGCCTGATCACGGTCAAGGACTTCGTCAAGGCCGAGAAGTACCCGAACGCCGCCAAGGACGCCGAGGGCCGGCTGGTCGTCGGTGCGGCGGTGGGCGTCGGCGACGCGGCGTACGACCGGGCGCAGGCGCTGGTCGAGGCCGGTGCCGACTTCCTCGTCATCGACAGTGCGCACGGCCACAGCCGCGGCATCCTCGACATGATCGCCAAGGTCAAGTCCAACATCAACGTCGATGTCGTCGGCGGCAATGTCGCCACCCGTGACGGCGCCCAGGCGCTGATCGACGCGGGCGCGGACGGCATCAAGGTCGGCGTCGGCCCCGGCTCCATCTGCACCACCCGCGTCGTCGCCGGCGTCGGCGTGCCGCAGGTCACCGCGATCTACGAAGCGGCGAAGGCCGCGAACGCCGCGGGCGTGCCGCTGATCGGCGACGGCGGCCTGCAGTTCTCCGGCGACATCGCCAAGGCCATCGCGGCCGGTGCGGACACCGTCATGCTGGGCTCGCTGCTGGCCGGCTGCGAGGAGTCGCCCGGCGAGATGGTCTTCATCAACGGCAAGCAGTTCAAGTCGTACCGCGGCATGGGCTCGCTCGGCGCGATGCAGTCCCGCGGCCAGGGCCGCTCCTTCTCCAAGGACCGCTACTTCCAGGACAACGTGCTCTCCGAGGACAAGCTGGTCCCCGAGGGCATCGAGGGTCAGGTGCCCTACCGCGGCCCGCTCTCCTCGGTCGCCCACCAGCTCGTCGGCGGCCTGCGCGCCTCCATGGGGTACGTCGGCTCCGCCGACATCCCCGAGCTCAAGGAGAAGGGCCACTTCGTCCGCATCACCTCCGCGGGCCTCAAGGAGAGCCACCCGCACGACATCCAGATGACCACCGAGGCGCCGAACTACTCCCGTCGCTGAGATCCCGGCGAGGGGGTCGGATGACTGCTGAGGCGCGTCACTACACACGTCGCTAGCACGGCCCTACCGTGAAGCCCGCGGCCGCTCCCCGGCCGCGGGCTTCGGTGTGTCGGGGATACTGGAGCCGCAGACGTAGAGGGAAAGGCCACACACGTGACTGAGATCGAGATCGGGCGCGGCAAGCGCGGCCGCCGGGCATACGCATTCGACGACATCGCCGTCGTACCCAGTCGCCGCACCCGCGACCCGAAGGAGGTCTCGATCGCCTGGCAGATCGACGCCTACCGCTTCGAGCTGCCGTTCCTGGCCGCTCCCATGGACTCGGTGGTCTCCCCGCAGACCGCGATCCGCATCGGTGAGCTGGGCGGCCTGGGCGTCCTCAACCTCGAAGGCCTCTGGACCCGGTACGAGGACCCGGAGCCGCTGCTCGCCGAGATCGCGGAGCTGGACGGCCCCACGGCCACCAAGCGGCTCCAGGAGATCTACGCCGCGCCGATCAAGGAAGAGCTGATCGGGCAGCGGATCAAGGAGGTGCGGGACGCCGGTGTGGTGACCGCCGCCGCGCTGTCGCCGCAGCGTACGGCGCAGTTCTCCAAGGCCGTCGTGGACGCCGGCGTCGACATCTTCGTGATCCGCGGGACCACCGTCTCCGCCGAGCACGTCTCCTCCGCGGCCGAGCCGCTGAACCTCAAGCAGTTCATCTACGAGCTGGACGTCCCGGTCATCGTCGGCGGCTGCGCCACGTACACCGCGGCCCTGCACCTGATGCGGACCGGCGCGGCCGGCGTGCTCGTCGGCTTCGGCGGCGGCGCCGCGCACACCACGCGCAACGTCCTCGGCATCCAGGTCCCGATGGCCACCGCGGTCGCCGATGTCGCGGCCGCGCGCCGTGACTACATGGACGAGTCCGGCGGCCGTTACGTCCACGTCATCGCCGACGGCGGTGTGGGCTGGTCCGGCGACCTCCCCAAGGCGATCGCCTGCGGCGCCGACGCCGTGATGATGGGCTCCCCGCTCGCCCGCGCCACGGACGCGCCCGGGCGCGGCCACCACTGGGGCATGGAAGCGGTGCACGAGGACGTGCCGCGCGGCAAGCGGATGGACCTCGGTGCGGTCGGCACGACGGAGGAGGTGCTGTTGGGGCCGTCCACCGTTCCCGACGGCTCGATGAACTTCTTCGGGGCGCTGCGCCGGGCGATGGCGACGACCGGGTACTCGGAGCTGAAGGAATTCCAGCGGGTCGAGGTGACGGTGGCGCCGTCTCAGCACGACAACCGCTAGGTTCCGCCCGTGGCGGCTTTTCCCACGTTGTCGGGTGGCCCCGACGTGGGTTTCCCGCCTTCGGCGGGGGTGGGTGTGTGGGGTGGGGTCCCGGCTGTTGTGGTGGGTGGCGGGTTCGGGGCCTCCGGGGTGGGTGTTCGGACTGCTTCGCTTTACGTCCGAACACCCACCCCTCCGGCCCCGCCCCCTCCCGCCGGTTGTGGGGCTCCACCCCGGTGGGGGAGCAGGAAAAGACAAAGACCAGTAGCCGGGCCCGCACCACGATGCGGGCCCGGCTACTGGTTTTTGAAGACGTTCACCCCCACCGGGCGGGGGTCGCCTCGCCGGGCGGGAGGTGGTGGGCCGGAGGGGTGGGTGTGTGGACGTAAAGCGAAGCAGTCCGCACACCCACCCCGGAGGCCCGCCACCGGCACCCACCACGAACAGCAAGCGGCCCCCGCCCAAACCCCACCCACCCCGCCGGAGGCGACCCACCCCCGCCGGAGGCGAGCCGCAGACGGCGATGGGCGGCTACAACCGATGGGCGGCCCCCGTCGGAGTCGCCCCGCGAGTATCCAGCAGCAACTGCGCCTTCACCGCCAGCCCCTGAAGGTCATACGTCCGGTGCGCCTGCACCAGCACCGTCAGGTCCGCGGCGGCCGCGGCTTCGTACAGGGAGTCGGCCCTGGGCACGGGCCGACCTTGCACGGACCACTGGGGGACGTACGGATCGTGGTACGTCAGGTGCGCGCCGAGTTCCATCAGGCGGGAGGCGATCTCGCGGGACGGCGAGCCCGCCTGGTCGGCGATGTCCGGCTTGTAGGTGACGCCGAGGAGCAGTACCCGGGCGCCCCGGGCGGACTTGCCGTGTTCGTTGAGGAGGGTGGCGCAGCGCTGGATGACGTAGCGCGGCATCCGGCCGTTCACCTCCTGGGCGAGTTCGACCATGCGCAGCGGGTGGCCGAGGGAACGGCCGGTGCCGGCGAGGTGGTTGGGGTCGACGGGGGCGGCGTGGCCGCCCACGCCGGGGCCGGGGCGGAAGGACTGGAAGCCGAACGGCTTGGTTTCCGCGCAGCGGATGACGTCCCACAGGTCGACGCCGATGTCGTGGCAGAAGACCGCCATCTCGTTCATCAGGGCGATGTTGATGTGGCGGTAGTTGGTTTCCAGGAGCTTGGCGGTTTCGGCCTCGCGGGGGCCGCGGGCGCGGACGACCTTGTCGGTGAGGCGGCTGTAGAAGGCGGCGGCGGCCTCCGTGCAGGCGGGGGTGAGGCCGCCGATGACCTTGGGCGTGTTGGCGTACCGGTGGGTGCGGTTGCCGGGGTCGTGGCGGCCGGGGGAGCAGGCGAGGTGGAAGTCGCGGCCGGCGGTGAGGCCCGAGCCCTTCTCCAGGAGGGGGCGCAGGAATTCCTCCGTGGTGCCCGGGTAGGCGGTGGATTCGAGGATCACCGTGGTGTGCGGGCGCAGCTGTGCGGCCAGAGTGCGGGCGGCGTCGGCGAGGGCGGTGAGGTCCAGTGCGCGGTCCTCGCCGAGCGGCGTGGGCGCGCAGAGGACCGCGGTACGGACCCGGCCCAGGGCGGTGGGATCGGTGGTGGTGCGGAAACCGGCGGAGAGCAGGCGGCGGAGTTCGGTGGCGGACAGCGGCCCGTCGGCGCCGGAGAGGGCGGCGGTGTGCGGGTCGGGGTCGTATCCGATGGTGCCGATGCCGGCGGTGGTGGCGGCCTGGGCGAGGGGGAGGCCGAGGTGACCGAGTCCGATGACGGCGAGGTCTGCGGGCATGCTGCGGCCGTCCTTCCCGAGCGACTGCGAATGAACGTGGGCGCATGACGTGAGCGGCTGGCGATCGCGCATAAGTAGACTAAGCGGATATTTGACCCAGAATAGGGATTGATGGATCAAGGCGGCGGGGTGTTGTCGCC
Organism: Streptomyces sp. NBC_00400; assembly: GCF_036048035.1. Lineage (NCBI taxonomy): Bacteria > Bacillati > Actinomycetota > Actinomycetes > Kitasatosporales > Streptomycetaceae > Streptomyces > Streptomyces sp. NBC_00400. The sequence continues at coordinate 4,738,664 of NZ_CP107940.1, forward strand.
ACGAGCAGAGGGTGGATACCGGAACGCGGCGCGGACAGAATCGACGGACGGGGGGTGTGGCCCCGATCACAGCGGGAGGCAGCGGTGAAGACAGCGATACTGGGACCGGCGCAGCGGGCCGAGGCGCTCGCCCGAATGGCGGAGCGGGAGCTGGACGTTCTTGTGGTCGGCGGCGGAGTCGTCGGCGCGGGGACGGCGCTGGACGCCGCGACCCGCGGCCTGTCCACCGGACTCGTCGAGGCGCGCGACTGGGCCTCGGGCACCTCCAGCCGGTCGAGCAAGCTCATCCACGGCGGTCTGCGGTATCTGGAAATGCTGGACTTCGCGCTGGTGCGGGAGGCGCTGAAGGAGCGGGGGCTGTTGCTGGAGCGGCTGGCGCCGCATCTGGTCAAGCCGGTGCCGTTTCTGTATCCGCTGCAGCACAAGGGCTGGGAGCGCTGGTACGCGGGCAGCGGTGTGGCGCTGTACGACACGATGTCCATCTCGTCGGGACACGGCCGCGGACTGCCGCACCACCGGCATCTGTCCCACAAGCGGGCCCTGCAGGTGGCGCCCTGCCTGAAGAAGGACGCGCTGGTCGGCGCGCTGCAGTACTACGACGCGCAGATGGACGACGCGCGCTACGTGGCGACGATGGTGCGGACCGCGGCCGCCTACGACGCGCAGGTCGCCAACCGGGCGCGGGTGGTGGGCTTTCTGCGCGAGGGCGAGCGGGTGGTCGGCGCACGGGTACAGGACGTCGAGGGCGGCGGCGAGTACGAGATCCGGGCCCAGCAGGTCGTCAATGCCACCGGGGTGTGGACGGACGACACCCAGGCGCTGATCGGTGAGCGCGGGCAGTTCCATGTCCGGGCGTCGAAGGGAATCCACCTGGTCGTCCCCAAGGACCGGATCCATTCGACGACCGGGCTGATCCTGCGGACCGAGAAGAGCGTCCTGTTCGTCATCCCGTGGGGGCGGCACTGGATCGTGGGGACGACGGACACGGACTGGGATCTGGACAAGGCGCACCCGGCGGCCTCCAGCGCGGATATCGACTATCTGCTGGAGCATGTGAATGCGGTGCTGGCGACCCCGCTGACCAGGGACGACGTGGAGGGGGTGTACGCGGGTCTGCGTCCGCTGCTGGCCGGGGAGTCGGATGCCACCAGCAAGCTGTCGCGGGAGCACACCGTCGCCCATCCGCTGCCGGGGCTGGTGGTGGTCGCGGGCGGCAAGTACACGACCTACCGGGTGATGGCGAAGGACGCGGTGGACGAGGCGGTGCACGGCCTCGACCAGCGGGTCGCGGAGAGCGTCACCGAGGACATTCCGCTGGTCGGAGCCGAGGGCTACCGGGCGCTGTGGAACGCGCGGGCCCGGATCGCGGCGCGCGCCGGACTCCATGTGGCGCGCATCGAGCATCTGTTGAACCGGTACGGCTCGCTGACCGAGGAGCTGCTGGAGCTGGTGGTGGCCGATCCCTCGCTGGGGGAACCGCTGGCGGCCGCGGACGACTACCTGCGGGCCGAGGCGGTTTACGCCTGTACGCACGAGGGCGCCCGTCATCTCGACGACGTGCTGACCCGGCGCACCCGCATCTCCATCGAGACCTTCGACCGGGGCACCCGCAGCGCCCGCGAGGTGGCCGAGCTGATCGCCCCCGCGCTGGGCTGGGACAACGACCAGGTCGAGAAGGAGATCGCGCACTACCGGAAGCGGGTCGAGGCGGAGCGCGAATCCCAGCGGCAGCCGGACGATCTGACGGCGGATGCGGCGCGGCTGGGGGCTCCGGACATCGTGCCGCTGTAGGCCTGAGGCAGGCCCTAGGGGTGCCGGGACGCGCAGAACTCCGCGGTCAGGACCGCGGTGCCGTGTGCCGGGTGGGCCAGGGTGTCGGTGTTGAGGCGGTAGCTGACGATGTGGCGGCCGTCGGCGGTGCCCGCGGTCCGGACGTAGGAGCCGTTGATGTCGCCGTTGTGGCCCCAGACCGTGACGCCGCAGGGCAGCCCGGTCGCGTACAGGCCGAGGCCGTACGCGCCGCCGGTGCGCTTCTCGTTGCGTATCTGGGCCATCTGGCGCGGCGGCAGGAGCCTGCCGCCGAGCAGTGCGGCGAAGAAGCGGTTGAGGTCGCCCAGGGTGGTGACCATCTCGCCGGCCGCGCCCGCCCGGCTGGGGTCCAGGGAGGTGGCGTCCACCCGCCGGCCACCGGCCCGGGAGTAGGCGCGGCCGTGCGGCTCGGGCAAGGCCGGGTCGGTGCCGGGGAAGGAGGTGTGGGTGAGCCGGGCGGGGACGAGGATGCGGCGGCGGATTTCCGTGGCGTACGGGTTTTTGGTGACCGCCTGGATGACCAGGCCGAGCACGAGGTAGTTGGTGTTGGAGTAGGCGTAGTGGGTGCCCGGAGGGGCCGCCGGCGGATGGCTGAGGGCGATCCGCAGCAGCTCGGCCGGGGTGTGGCTGTCGTAGCGGTGGGCACCGAAGCCCTTGCCGAAGAGCTGCCGGGAGAGCCGGGGGTCCTGGGTGTAGTTGAACAATCCGCTCGTGTGGTCCAGCAGCTGGCGGATCGTCACCCTGCGTAGTTCGCTGCGGTCGCCGTCTCCCACGGCGGGCACGCCGGGCGGGAGGTGCGCGGCGGCGCTGTCGTGCAGCGACAGCCGGCCCTCGGCGACGAGTTGCAGGACGACCGTCGCGACCAGGGTTTTGGTGAGGCTGCCGGCCCGGAAGTGGTCCCGCGGGCGCATCGTACGGCCACTGCGCAGATCGGCCACGCCGGCCGTGGCGTAGCGCGGGTCGGGGTAGCCCGCGCGGAGGGTGAGGGAGGCCGCGCCCGGGGCCCCGTCGTCGACCAGCCGGTGCAGCGCGTGCCGCGTCGTCGCGGGCGGCCGGGTGGATGCCTCGCGGGCGAGGGCGGCCGGGCGGGGCGTTGCGGTGCAGGCCGTCAGGGCGAGTACGGTCAGGGCGGCGAGGGCACCCGGACGGAGCACTGCACGACGGCGGCCGGCGACCGGCGGCGCGGGGGGAGGCGCGGCGGTCACGGCCGGGCGAGGTGAGCGCTTCGGCATCGGGACTCCCGTTCGTCGGGGCCATCATGACGGGTACGAGGTGTCGTCCGGCATAGACCCGGGCCTTCCGCATGGCCGCGGATGAGGGAGAATGAAGGCTCTGCCAGGGTGGGTTGTCCGAGTTGGGCCAGTTTGGTGATCGATGGGACGTCGAAGCTGCCAACTCGGCTGGATTGCAGAGGGGATTCAGTGGGCGACGAGGTCGAGATGGACGGCAAAGGGGGCAGGCTGCTCGCCGGGCGGTACCGGCTCGCCGATGTTCTCGGCCGGGGCGGCATGGGCACCGTGTGGCGGGCGCGCGACGAGGTCCTGGGCCGCACGGTCGCGGTCAAGGAGCTGCGCTTCCCGGGCGGGGTCGAGGAGGACGAGAAGCGTCGTCTGATCACCCGCACCCTGCGCGAGGCCAAGGCGATCGCCCGGATCCGGAACAACGGTGCGGTGACGGTCTATGACGTGGTCGACGAGGACGACCGTCCGTGGATCGTGATGGAGCTGGTCGAGGGCCGCTCGCTGGCCGAGGTCGTCCGCGACGACGGCCCGCTCACCCCGCGCCGCGCCGCCGAGGTCGGCCTGGTCGTGCTCGATGTGCTGCGCGCCGCGCACGCCGAGGGCATCCTGCACCGCGATGTGAAGCCGTCCAACGTCCTGATCTCCGACGACGGCCGGGTCGTGCTGACCGACTTCGGTATCGCCCAGGTCGAGGGCGACCCCTCCGTGACCTCGACCGGCATGCTCGTCGGTGCCCCCTCCTACATCTCCCCGGAGCGCGCCCGCGGCCACAAGCCGGGCCCGCCGGCCGACATGTGGTCGCTGGGCGGCCTGCTGTACGCCTGTGTCGAGGGCGTTCCGCCGTACGACAAGGGCTCCGCGATCGCCACGCTGACCGCGGTGATGACCGAGCCGGTCGAGCCGCCGAAGAGCGCCGGCGAGCTGGAAGAGGTCATCTACGGCCTGCTGGTGAAGGACCCGGCCGCCCGGCTGGACGACGCCGGCGCGCGGGCGCTGCTGGAGGACGTGGTCCACGCTCCCGAGGCGAAGACGCCGGAGCCCCCGATGGACGCGACCCGGGCGATGGTGCTGCCGACGGCGCCCCTGGAGCCGGCGGAGCCGAAGGCCGCGCCGAAGCCGAAGACGAAGTCGAAGAACACGCCGAAGTCGAAGGCCGCGCCGAAGTCGCGCATGGCGCGGGGGACGCAGTCCGCCGCCGCCCCGGTGGCGGAGCCGGCCGCCGGGAACGCGAGCACCGGCGGTGGTGGCACGGCGAGTACCGGCACGTCCGCGGGTGCCGGCACGTCCGCGGCTGCCACGGCGGGTAAGAGCACGGCCGGTGGAAGCACGGCCGGCAAGAGCAAGACCGGCGGCAGCAAGGGGAGCAAGGGGGCCGGTGCCGGTGAGGCCGCCGCGGCGAGCGCGCCGGTGCGGACCGGGCGTCCGCAGTCCAAGGCGGCCGGTTCGACGGTCGGTGAGGCGGCCGGCGAGGCGACCGGTTCCGATGCGGCGGATGCCGGCGGTACGGCGGGTCCGGCCGTCCTCGGCACCACCCGTCCGGCGGGCGCCCGGCCCGGGTTCGATGCCGAGGCCGCCAAGGAGAAGGTGCGCGCCGCCCTGCAGTCCGTCCGCAGCGCCGCCGCCGCGATGGCGGCCCGCCCGGACTCCGGATCCGGCGACGGGAGCCGTCCGCCGGCCCGCGCGTCGGTGACCGACGTCGTTCCGCGCCGCACGCTGATCATCGTGGCCGTGGCCGTGGTCGTCGTCCTGGCGGTGCTGGGCACGGTGCTGGCCGTCTCCCTGAGCGACGACTCGGCGAAGACGAGCGGCAAGGCGTCCGGCAAGCCGGACACGTCGTCGTCGGCGAGCCGGGAGAAGCCGTCGACGGACGCGGCCGACACGAGTGGGGCAAAGGGCCAGGCGACGGGCCAGGCGAAGGACGAGGCCCCGCCGAATCTCTCCCCGGCCGAGGACACCGGCGGCAAGGACGACAACGGTGGCAAGGGCGGCAAGGCCGTTCCTGGCGGCTTCACCGAGCTCACCAACGACAAGTTCCACTTCCGTATGGCGATGCCCAAGGGCTTCCACCAGACCGACACCGCGGGGGAGGGCTCCGGCGCCATATACAGCGCTTCGGGCGGCTTCCCGCGCATCCAGATCGACTACAACGCCGAGCCCGGCACCGATGCGGCGGCCTCCTGGCGCAGCCTGGAGCCGGCCGTGCGCTCCTCCAGCGACGACTACCACCTCATCGGCATCAAGTCGGTGAAGTGGCGGGACTATCCGACCGTCGCCGACTGGTCGTTCACCCGTCGGCAGAGCGGCGAGAAGGTACGGGTCCTCGACCGCGGCTTCCGGGCCGATGACCACCACGGCTACGCCATCATGATCACCTGCAAGGCGGATGCCTGGTCGGACAAGCCCTGCCAGCAGATGATCACGACCGCGTTCAAGACGTTCGGGCTGAAGGACTGAGCGCCGGAGGACGGGTGCGCGAGGGCTGAGCGCGGAACGGGGGGCGGGGCCGGCCGGGGGACCTGCGCACGGGCCGGCCGAAGAACGGAGAGGGCGCGCGCGGAGAGGTTGCGCGTCGTTGCGCCGAGCGGGCCACAAGCTCCGATGCGGGCACGTATCGTGAGACGGCGAAGACCGTACGCATCCGCAATCGGCGGGAAGACGACCGGAAGTGACCGGAGGCGCCAGCGCCGACGGGCGGCTCCGGCGCGACGGTAGACACAGTGCGCGCTGCGGGGAGGCGTCGTGGACGAGTACGCGGGAAGGGTGCTCGCCGAGCGTTACCGCCTGCCGTTGCGGCCCCTCGGCGACGACGACTTCACCGAGACCCGGGCGTTCGACACCTTCAGCGGGCAGGAGGTGCTGATCCGTCAGGTGCCGCTGCCGGAGGTCGTCGAAGCGGAGGTCGTCGGGGCGGAGGCCGTGGGGGCGGCGACGGCAGGGCCCGGCGAGCGGGGGCCCGCCGAGCGGAGGCCCGGCGGCGGCCGCTTCGGCGCCGCGCGGGGGACGGCGGAGGGCACGGCCGGGGTTGCCGACCGCAGCCCGCGCGATCCTGCCGTACGACGCGCGCTGGAGGCCGCGACCACGGCCGCGCAGCTGGCCGACCACCCCCGGCTGGAGCAGGTCTTCGACGCCTTTGCGCAGGACGGCAGCCTCTGGATCGTCTCCGAACTCCTCACCGCCCGCCCGCTGTCCGCGCTGCTCGCCGCGCGGCCGCTGTCCCCGCACCGCGCCGCGGAGATCGCCGCGGACCTGCTCACCGCGCTGCGGGTGCTGCATACCAACGGCTGGCTCCACCGCAATATCACCGCCCGCACGGTCCTGGTCTGTGAAGACGGCCGGGCCATCCTGACCGGCCTGGCGGTGGGCGCGGCGCAGGAGGCGCTGTGCGGAGGCGAGGCGTCCGGCGGGGGCGGGAGCGCTTCCGGTGCGTCCGCGGCGGAGCAGCCGGATGGCGACGGGACCGCAGCGGAGGGGCCCGCTTCCGGCGGGGCCGCTTCCGGCGGGCCTGCTTCCGACGGGGCCGGGGCGGGCCGGCCCGCCTCCGACGAGTCTGCTGCGGACCGGCCCGCCTCCGCCGCGACCTCGCTGACCAAGCCCCCGGCTGACGGCGCCGCCACCACCGCATACGGCCGGCCCACCGCCGTGCTCGCCGCCGAGCGGGCCCGGCAGACGCGACTGACCGTCATCGGCCCGGTCACCGAGCGCTGGGCACCGGAGCAGGCCGGACCCGTCCACGAGAACTGGCAGTTGGCGCCGCCGGTCGGCCCGGCCACCGACCTCTGGGCGGTCGGTGCGCTCCTCTACCGGAGCGTGCAGGGGCAGCCGCCGTTCCCGGAGGACAGCGCCGTCGAACTGGCGCAGCTGGTCTGCTCGCAGCCGCCCGCGGTCGCCGAGGAGTGCGGGGCGCTGCGTCCCGTCGTCGAGTCCCTGCTGCGTCAGGACCCCGCCGACCGTCCGGATTTCGAGGAGCTGAGCGGCTGGCTTCACTCGTTGATCCGTACGGCACCGGAGCCGGAGGCCGGCAGCAGGCTGGTGACGATGCCGGCGTCGCAGGGCGCCGATCCGCGGCGGCTGCCGATCGTGCGGCGTCGCGGTGAACTCGTCCGGAAGGGACGCCACAAGAAGACCCGGACGTCGCGGCGGGTACGGCCGCAGCCGGCACCGGCCGTCGCCGGGGCGGACGGGACGCCGGCCGCCGCGGCCGCACCGCCCGTCCCACCGGCGCCGGACCCGGAGCGGTCCGCCCCGCTCGCCGCGGCGCCCCGCACGCCCCGTCCCCCGAAGCAGCCCAAGCCGCTCCGGCCGCCCAGGCAGACCCGGGCGGAGCGGCGTGCCGAGCCGGCTGAGCCCTGGGGGTACGGCGGGGCCGCTGACGGGGAGCTGTATGAGCAGCAGACGCTGGGCGAGGTCGGCCAGGTAGGCCATGTCGGCCAGGGGGGCCCGGGTGACGTGTCGCGCCCGGCGCGCCCGGTGCGTGCGCCGCGCCCGCTCGGCCGGCTGCTGCTGACCGTGATCCTGCTCCTCCTCGTCGGCGCGGTCATCTACGCCATGGCGTTCCTGCCCAAGTCCGGTGAGGACTCCAAGACCGGCGGGGGAGGCGCGGACCGTGCGGGCACCTCGGGCGCGGCGCCCGCGTCCCCCACTCCGCCCAAGGACAAGGGCGAGGGGGACGGCGGCCCGTCCGGCACCGGCGCGCCGCGGGCCAACGGGCCGACGGCGGTCGCCAAGGACTTCGAGGTCCGCACCGACCCCGCGGGCTTCCAGGTCGCGGTCCGCAAGGGCTGGCAGCGGCGCGGGGCGAACGACCGGGGCCAGGTGCGGTACGTCGGCGGGGACTACGAGCTGGTGGTGGTGCCCGGCCGCGACACGACGGCACACTCCGGCACCGACCCGATGGCGTATATGCAGAACAAGGAAGCCGAGCTGGCGCCGTACCGCTCCTCCGGCTGGGCCTCGGCCTCCGGTCTGCAGCGGATCGACGTCGGGAAGACGGCGATGGCCGAGGGCACCTTCTCCTGGCGTGACGGCAGCGGACGCGAGGTGTATGTGCGTAACCTCGCGATGATCCACAACGGCCGCTACCACCTCGTCCTCGTCATCGGCCCGGACAGCGGGCGGCACGAGGTGGACGAGCTGTACGAGCAGGCCACGAGCGCCTACCGGCCGCGCTGAGGCGGCCGGCCGGGGCCGTCACCCGTTCACCCCCGGCCACCCGTTCACCCCCGTCAGCCGCTCAACTCCCGTTCCAGCGGAGTCCGTATGCGCGGGGTGACGCGGACGTCCCCGATCCAGGCCGCCAGCCGGGCCGCCTCGGCCGTCACCGCCGCGGCGGCCTCGCTGCCCCCACCGTCCGTCAGCAGCCGCCAGACGATCTCGCCGTCCGCGCGCTGGGCCCAGCCGCCGATGATCCGGCCGCACCACCACACCGTCGGCCCGATGTTCCCGTTGCGGTCGAAGAGCTGCGGTACGTGGTCCGGGTCGAGGTACCAGTCGCGGTTCTTCCAGCCCATCGCGGTGGGGTCGAGGGCCGGCAGCAGGGCGGCCCAGGGTTCGGGTGCGTCGACCGGTGCGAGGTCACCGGGCAGCGCGACGCCCAAGGTGCCGTCGTCCAGGTCCACCTCGGCGGCACCGGCGGCGGCCAGTGCCTGCCGGGTGGCGGTGAGCGTCCAGCCCGTCCACCACTTGAGATCGTCGACGGTCGCCGGCCCGTACGAGGCGAGCCAGCGGCCGGCGAGGGCGGCGCGCGCCTCGGGAGCCGGCGGGGCGGGCAGCTCGGCGAACGCGGTGCCCGGCCGCCAGCGGTAGGAACTGCTGGTCCAGCCGCCGCGCGGCCGCCCGCGCCGGATGCGGCCCTCGGCGGCCAGTACCCGCAGAATCCGGCTGGAGACGGCGACCGTGGCCTGGTACGGCTTGCCGGGGGAGTTCACGATGGTGTCGCGCAGGTCGGGCACCTCGGCGGCGAGTTCGGCCGCGGTCGCCTCGCCGTGTGCGCTCAGCGCGGCCAGCGTCCGCGCCTCTACACCGGCCAGCCGCCGTTCGTCCCAGCCCGGGGCGCCCTCGGCGAGCCACTTGACCATCCCCGCCCGCTCCCTGGCGGCGATCGTCTTCGCGGTGGACGAGGCGACGACCGGTGCGAGCTCGGCGCTGACCGCGAAGAGCGTGCGGCGCATGCACAGCAGCCGGACCAGCGACCCCTCGTCGTACAGCGCGCGCTCCACGTCGGCCGGGTCCGGAGCGGTCAGCCGGGCGCAGGCCGCCAGATGGACGGTCGCCGGATCGGTGGCATGCAGCCCCACGACCGCATCGGCCACCTCCTCGGTACGGTCCGCCCGGTACGCGGGCGCGAGCAGGTGCCGCCGCCCCAGGCGGGCACGGCGCGCGGCGGTGTCGATACGGGGTCGCGAGTGACTCATGGGGTGACCGTAGAGGGTGAGGAGGACAGCAGGTGTCGGCATGGGGGCCCGCGGCGGACACCCGGCGCACTCGTGGAGGGGCGGGTCACGGGGTTATCGGGAGAGACGGGACAAGGCGGTGTTCGCCTTCATCAGCGCGCGGCGGTGGACGGACGGGGCGGTAGGCGTGTGCGCGGTCATGGAATCACTCCTGGGCCCTGGTCACCGTCGTCCGCCACCTCACACGGTCATGACACGTCCCGACGCCGCCCCGCCACCGCCCCGAACCGCTCCCGCAGCTCCCCTTTGAGCACCTTGCGCAGGGTCGCCCCGCGCGGCAGGGCGGCCAGCACCTCCAGCTGCTCCGGGAGTTTGTGCGGGGCAAGGTCCTGGGAGCGGAGGTGGGCCAAGACCGTGTCGAGCGTCAACTCCGCTGCTCCCGGCGGCTGTTCGACGACCGCGCAGACGCGTTCCCCGCGCTCCGCGTCCGGCAGTCCGATGACCGCGGCATCGGCCACGCCCGGATGCCGGTGGAGAAGTTCCTCGATCTCCTGGGCGGAGATGTTCTCGCCCTTGCGGATGATGATGTCTTTGAGGCGGCCGGTGATGACGAGGTGGCCGGTGGGGGTGAGGTGGCCGAGGTCGCCCGTGGGGAGAAAGCCGTCGGGGTCGAACGGGTCGGGCTCGTCGAGGTAGCCACGGCAGACGGCCGGGCCGCGCACGGATATTTCGCCGGTGCCGGGGGCGATACGGATCTCCATCCCGGCGGGTGGCCGGCCGTCGGTGGTGGCGAGGTGTTCGGCGCTGTCGTGCGGATCGCCCATGGTGACCATCGGGGCCTCGGTCATGGCGTAGCCGTGGGTGAGTTGGCAGCCCAGTCCGGCGACGGCCTCGTGGTAGAGGCCCGGGGGTTTGGGCGCCCCGCCGCCGGCCAGCAGTCGTAGCGACGGCAGCAGCCGGCGTCCCGGCGGCAGCTTGCGCGCCTCCGCCAGGAACAGGGAGTAGAAGGCGGTGGAGCCGCCGGCGACGGTGACGTGGTGGCGGCGGTAGGCGGCGAGGGAGCCGGGCAGCGCGAAGTGTTCCAGCAGGACGGCCGGGATGCCGTGCAGCAGGAGCAGGACGGTGTACTCGGGGCCCGCGACATGGGCGTACGGAAAGGCCATCGAGCCGATGTCGGTGGGGCGAAGGCGCAGCGCGTCGGCCAGGCAGCGGCCGGCCGTGCGCAGGCTGTGGTCGGTGTGCAGGACGCCCTTCGGGCCCGCGGTGGTGCCGGAGGTCCAGAAGATCCACCGGACCTCGCCGGCGTCGGTGGGCGGTGGGGGCAGGACGGCCGGGTCGGCGTCGGGAAGGGTGTCGTACGCGTCGATGACGGTGAGCGGCCCGGGCAGAGCGGCGGCCAGCCGGTGCGCCATCGCGCGGTGGTCGAAGCCGCGCCAGGTGCCGGGGACGGCGAGGAACGCGGCACGAGTGCGGCGCAGCACCTGGCCCGCCTCGTGGTCGCGGTAGAGCGGGACGACCGGGCTCTGGACGGCGCCGATGCGGGCCAGGGCGAGGCTGAGCAGCACGGTATTGAGGCAAGTCGGCAGTTGCCAGACGACCCGGCTGCCGGGTCGTACGCCTCGCTCGTACAGGCCGGCCGCGACCCGTTCCGCGCGCCGGTGCAGGGCGCCGAAGGTGAGGTGCCGCTCGTGCCGGGCGGACGCGGCGCCCTGGATGAGGGCGGTGGCGCCGGGGGTGCGGCGGGCGCGCCAGGCGACCAGGTCCCAGAGTGTGGTGCCGGTCATCCGGCCCTCCTCGGGCCGGTCATCCGGCCCTCCTCGCGGCATAGCTGACGCATCGTCAGACCTGGCGTCGAGAGTAGGGGCCGGTGCCTTGCCGGTCCAGAGGGGGCGGGGTTAGCCTTTTTCTGACGGTCCATCAGAATCTCGGTGAGGGGACAACGATGGGGAACGTGATGGAGCTGCCGCGCGGCGGGATACGCGAGCCGGTTCCCGAACCGCCCGCCGCCTCCTGCGCTTCCGCCGCGTCCTGCACTCCCGCGGCGTCCTGCGCTCCCGCCGACGGCGATCCGCCCGGCCGGCGTCCCCTCTGCCGCTTCTTCCGCAGGTAGCCCCCATGGACCTCACGTACACACCGGAAGAGGAAGACTTCCGGGCCGGGCTGCGCACCTGGCTCGGCGAGGTGCTGCCGCGGCTCCCCGAGAAGCCCGCCGCGGCCGACTGGCCCGGCCGGCGGGCGTATGACACCGCCTGGCAGCGGATGCTGTACGACGCCGGATACGCGGGCCTGCACTGGCCGCGGGACGCCGGCGGGCAGGGTGCCACGGCCACTCAGCACCTGATCTTCCTGGAGGAGACCGAGCGTGCCGGGGCGCCCTATGTCGGCGCGAACTTCGTCGGGCTGCTGCACGCGGGGCCGACCCTCGCCGTCGAGGGCAGCGCCGCACAGCGCGCCCGCTGGCTGCCGCCGATCCTGCGCGGCGAGGAGACCTGGTGCCAGGGCTTCAGCGAACCGGACGCCGGCTCCGACCTCGCCGCGCTGCGGACCAGGGCCGTACGCGACGGGGACAGCTACGTCGTCAGCGGCGCCAAGATCTGGACCTCGCACGCCGAGGTCGCCGACTGGTGCGAACTCCTGGTCCGCACCGACCCGGCCGCGCCCCGGCATCACGGCATCAGCTGGCTGGCGATGCCCATGGACGCACCGGGCGTGACGGTCCGGCCGCTGCGCACCCTGGCCGGCTCGACGGAGTTCGCCGAGATGTTCCTCGACGAGGTGCGGGTGCCGGTCGGCAACCGCGTCGGCGCGGAGAACGACGGCTGGCGGGTGACGATGGTGACGCTGTCCTTCGAACGCGGCACCGCCTTCGTCGGCGAGGTGGTGGCCTGCCGCCGGGTGCTCGGCGCGCTGGCCCGGGCCGCGCGCGCCAACGGCCGCTGGGACGATGCCGTGCTGCGCCGCAGGCTGGGCCGGCTGCATGCGGAGTTCGCCGCGCTGTGGCGGCTGATCCAGTGGAATGTCAGCGAGGCCATGGGGGGCCCGCCGGGCGCCGGAGGGCGGGCGGGCGGCGGTGGCGTCCCGGGAATCGGCGGCTCGGTCTTCAAGCTCCGCTATTCGCACGTCCGCCAGGAGCTGTACGACACGGCGGCCCAGGTGCTCGGGGCCGGCGCGCTGGACGCGGACCACGAGTGGGCCGCGGACCGGCTCTCGTCCCTCTCGTACACCATCGCGGCCGGTACCTCGCAGATCCAGCAGAACATCGTCGCCGAGCGGATCCTCGGCCTGCCGAAGGGGCGGTGACCGGGCGGTGGACTTCCAACTCACCGATGACCAGCGGGCGTTGCAGAACGGCACCCGCGAGCTGCTGGCCGGGCGGTTCGGCCGGGAACGGCTGCGGGCCGCGGTGGACGAACCGGCGCTGGACCGCGCGCTGTGGCGCGAGCTGGGAGAGGCCGGGTTCTTTGCGCTGCGGCTGCCGGAGGAGGCCGGCGGGGTGGGGCTCGGGCTGCCGGAAGCGGTGCTGGTCTTCGAGGAGGCCGGGCGCGCGCTGCTGCCGGGGCCGCTGGTGGCGTGCCAGCTGCTGGCCGGGGCGGTGGACGGGGTCGCGGCCGGCGAGAAGACCGTCGGGCTCTGCGAGGCGGAGCGGGATCCGGTGCTGTGGGAACACCCGGCGGAGTGCGATGAGTTGATCTTTGTGGAGGGGGGAGTGGAGGGCGGACGCGGTGACGGGCCCGGGGGCCGGCTCGGGGGTGGGGCCGGGGACGAAGTCCGGGGTGAGGTCAGGGGCGCGCACGGGCGCACGGGCGGCGCCTACCGGAGCGCGCCGGACCAAGTGGTCTGCGCCCCGTTCACCTCCATCGACCCCCTCACCCCGCTCGCCCGCGTCATGGATCTGCCCCGTACCGCGCCGCTGGCCCTGGATGTTCCCCGGCTCCGCCGCGAGGCCGCGCTGCTCACCGCTGCCCAGCAACTGGGAAGCGCGGCCCGCACGGTCGAGATGGCGGTGGACCACGCCCGCGTGCGCGAGCAGTTCGGTGTGCCCATCGGCTCGTTCCAGGCGGTCAAGCATCTGTGCGCGCAGATGCTGGTACGGGCGGAAATCGCCCGAAGTGCGGTATATGCGGCGGCGGTCACGGAACGTGTTCTCGATGTCGCGGCCGCGAAGCTGCTGGCCGACGAGGCCGCGGTGGGTAACGCACGGGACTGTCTGCAGGTCCACGGCGGAATGGGCTTCACCTGGGAGGCCGATGTTCATCTGCATCTCAAGCGGGCCTGGTTGCGGGCCGAGCGCTGGGAAGTGGCGTGTGAGGCGGAAGAACTGCTGGCGGCGGGCTTGATCGCCTGACGGCGGCGGCGCGAGGGCCGCGGAGGTGGTGCTTGGTGGTGCGCGGGGGTGCGTGGTGGTGGGTGGCGGTATGGGGTGGTGCGTGATGCCCGGCGATGTCAGGTCGTGACAACGCGTATGCGATATGTCGGACTCGCCATGCAGAAGTGGTCACGGAGGGTCGATATCGGGTTGTGTCCTAGGCGTGACTCGTCACAGGGGGGAGTCGGTGTTCCGCTCGGGTACCCTCCGTGGGGTGCGAGTGGTTCTGTGGCGCAACGGGCCCGGTGTCGTCGGAAAGACGGCTCCGGGGTACGGACTGCGCGCCGCTCGCCCTTGGGCGGGGCCCGATCGCCCCCCCCTGTTCGACTCCCCGCAAAGTGCGTCGCACAGTATGCAGGATGCATACTCCCTTGCGCTGGAATATGCCCGAAGCGCTTGTTGGGGTGACTCAACGTCAACCATGCTGTGCTCCACCGGGGTCACGCACCGTGACTCCGTGGAGGCGCGAGGCGATGTTTCCGCCGGTTCGGATGGTGTGAGCGGTGCAGGTGCTTCAGGTTCAGTTGGACGTACGGCCCGACCCCGCGGAGGTGGGGAGGGCCCGGCGGTGGGCCAGGTCGCGGCTCGTGGGTTCCGGTATAGGGGCCGACGAGCCACTTGCGGAGACGCTGATCCTTTTGATCTCCGAGCTCGTCACCAACGCCGTGGTGCACACCGGCGCGGCGGCCGAGCTGCGGATGTGTTTCTCCGGATCGGGTGCCGTGGTCGGGACGGTCCGGGTCGAAGTGGTGGACGCCAGCGCCCGCCCGCCGCGCCAGCGGCACGCCGACGGCGACGACACCAACGGCCGCGGCCTGGAACTGGTCGACGGTTTGGCCGACCGCTGGGGGTGGCAGCAGGAGGGCGGCGGCAAGCGGATCTGGTGCGAGGTGGACCGCGGCCAGCCGCTGCTGCTGGCGTCAGGGTCCGATCTGGGGGCCTATGAAGCCTCTCGCGCAGCGACGCGCGCCGTGACGCACCAGGCCTGACCGCTTCGGGCCGTGCCGAGGCGCGGCGTTGTTTTGCCGGTGGACGCGGCAGGTGCGACAGAAACGGCAAAACGGGTGTAGCGGAATCAATCCGGACCAGGTGTTGACGTGGCGTGACCAGTTGATCACCCTTGGGTGAAGCGATGCGCCGCGAGGGGACGCCGAGGCCGTGGGGGGCCGGGCTTCTGGTCCAGGGTCTTGGCGAGTGCGGATCGCGGCCCGGCAGGCCCCGTAGCGGCGGGGACGGGTGGCGGTCCGCGGTGCCGTGCTCGGGGCGCGCACGAGCGCATCGCCACCTGGCCGGCCGGGCGCCGTCGGGCCGCCGGCCGTCGGAGCCGGCGGCCCGGTGCGGCCCCGGTCCCAGGCTTGAGGAGTGCCGCGGCCCGGCCAGAAGATCGTCAACGGCTGGTCAGAGGATCGCCACGGGCGCTACCGGCGCCCCGGAGCCTCCGACGAACGGTTCGGCCACCGCGGACAGCAGGAACGTCCAGCGTCCCGCCTCCGTGCAAGCTGTGGCCAGCTCCTCCAGATTCCAGTTCTGGCCCTGCGGCATGCCCATCTCGACGAGATCGAGCGCATGGACCGGCATCCACAGGTTCTCGATTTCCGGCGGGAAGATCTCGAAGGTCAGGGTGTCGTTGGCGACCGCCGCGACGTCGCGCGCGTGGAACCACTCCGGGGTGCGCAGCGACAGGCCGGGTGAGGGGAATGCGTAGGCCTGCCGGTCGCCGGCCAGGTAGTGCCGCAGCTGCCCGGTCCGTACGAGGACGATATCGCCGGCCCGTACCTCCGTTCCGGCCTGTCCCTCGGCGGCGTCCAGGTCTTCCGGTGTGACGGCGTGACCGCCGGGCAGTTGCTCGGTGCGGTGGGCGCGGGCCACGTCCAGGAGGACTCCGCGGGAGACGATCGGGGTGGCCTTCTCCATGCCGAGGCAGGTGGCGCCGTGGTGGGCGGTGACCGAGTCGGCGGGGCGGTTGTTGTAGAGCCGTCCGGAGTGGGAGACATGGGCGAGGCCGTCCCAGTGGGTGGCGGCCTGGAGGCCCATGGTGACCGCGTCGTCCGTCGTCGCGACCGTACCGGGGCCGAAGATCTCCTGGTTGATGGCGGTCATGGTGTGCAGCGGGTTGACCCGGCCGGGGATCACGCCGGTCTGTACGCCGTCCTGCCGGAGCGGGAGGGCGAGCGGGATGCGGCGGCCGCTGCGGACGCAGCCGGCGGCCTCCCGTACGGCCTGTTCGGTGATCAGATTGAGGGTCCCGATTTCGTCGTCCGGGCCCCAGCGCCCCCAGTTGTTCACGCGCCCGGCGATGTCATGGAACTCCTGCGGCAGGGTCATGGGCCCTCCTCGGGATGGCCGGGTTCGGTGCGCCCCGGGTCTTGTGTTCGTCCGGTGTCTGCTCAAAAATCTAACGGTCCGTCAGAAACTGCGGGAAGGGTCACGGCATGGGGAACTTCTTGGCCGGCAAAGTGATCGCCGTAACGGGGGCGGGCCGCGGTATCGGCCGGGCGGTGGCTCTCGCCTGCGCGGACCAGGGCGCCAAGGTGATCGTCAACGACTACGGGGTCTCCGTCGACGGCGCCGGACCCAGCAGCGAGGTTGCCGCATCGGTGGTGAAGGAGATCGAGGCCGCCGGGGGCGTGGCGGTCGCGGTGGCCGACGACGTGTCCACCATGGCCGGCGGGCAGCGGATCGTGGACACCGCGCTGGCGCAGTACGGACGGATCGACGGTGTGGTGTGCGTGGCCGGGATCCTGCGGGAGCGGATGCTCTTCAACATGTCCGAGGAGGAGTGGGACCCGGTGGTCGCCACCCACCTGAAGGGGACGTTCACGGTCTTCCGGGCGGCATCGGCCGTCATGCGCCGGCAAGGTTCGGGCACCCTGGTGGGCTTCACCAGCGGGAACCATCAGGGCTCGGTGTCCCAGGCCAACTATGCGTCCGCGAAGGGCGGGATCATCTCGCTGGTGCGGAGCGCCGCGCTGGGGCTGCACAAATACGGGGTGACGGCCAACGCGGTGGCTCCGGTGGCGCGGACGCGGATGTCGGCGAACGTACCGATGAAGCTGACGGAGATCGGCGAACCGGAGGACGTGGCGGCGCTGGTCGTCTATCTGCTGAGTGACCGGGCCCGGGAGGTCACCGGGCAGGTGTACACGGTTGCCGGGCCCAAGATCGCCGTGTGGGCCCAGCCGAGGGAGCTTCGCTCCGTGTACGCCGACGGGGGCGGCTGGACGCCGGAGCGGGTGGCGGAGGTGCTGCCGGGGTCGGTCGGGGTGGACCCCATGCCGATGCTGGCGCAGGTTTCGGAGATGGCGCGGGCGGCGGGGGCGGAGGGGCGGCCCAACGTGTAGGGGGCTTCCCACGTTGTCGGCCGTCCCGCCGTTTCGCTGCGCTTTGCCTCCGCCCCGTCTTTGGCTTTCCCGCCGTTGCGCCTGCGGCGGGCGGGTCCGCTGCGCGGGGCTGTGGGTGCGGTGACGGGCCTGCGGGGCAGGGGTGTGGGACTGCTTCGCTTTACGTCCCACACCCCTGCCCCTCCGGCCCGTCACCTCCCGTGGGTGAGTAAGTGAAGGTGGTGGGGGCCGGTGTAGGAGGTCGTTGTGGACTTTGAGTTCGGGAGTGGGGACGAGGGGTTCCGGGCGGAGGCTCGTGAGTGGCTGGCGGGGCATCTCGTCGGGGCCTTCGCCGAGTTGGCGGGGTGTGGGGGGCCGGGGAGTGAGCACGAGGGGGGCGAGGGGCGGCGGGCGTGGGAGCGGGAGTTGGGGGCCGGTGGGTGGATCGGGCTCGGGTGGGAGGGGGGCGAGGGGGCGTATGGGAACCGTACGGCGAGCCTGACCCAGCAGGTGGTGTGGGCCGAGGAGTATGCGCGGGCCAGGGCGCCGGGGCGGGTGGGGCACATCGGGGAGAACCTGTTGGCGCCGACGCTGCTCGCGTACGGGGACGAGGCGCAGCGGCGGCGGTTTCTGCCGGCCATCGCCCGGGGGGAGGAGCTGTGGTGCCAGGGCTACAGCGAGCCGGACGCGGGGTCGGATCTGGCGGGGCTGCGGACGGTGGCGGTCCGGGACGGTGCCGGCTATCGCGTCAGCGGGCAGAAGATCTGGACGTCGCTGGCCGGCGAGGCCGACTGGTGCTTTGTGCTGGCGCGGACGGATCCGGCCGAGCGGCGCCATCGAGGGCTCTCGTTCCTGCTGGTGGCGATGGATCAGCCGGGGCGCATCGAGGTGCGGCCGATCCGGCAGATGTCGGGAACGGCGGAGTTCAACGAGGTGTTCTTCGACGGGGCGGTGGCCGGGCATGTGGTGGGCGGCGAGGGCGCGGGCTGGCGGGTGGCCATGGGGCTGCTCGCGCGGGAGCGCGGGGTGTCCACCCTCGTCCAGCAGATCGGGTTCGCGGCGGAGCTGGCCGAGGTCGTCGGGGAAGCGGTGCGCTGCGGTGCGCTGCGGGACCCGGTGCTGCGTGACCAGCTCGTCCGGCAGTGGGCCGAGTTGAAGGTCATGCGGTGGAACGCGCTGCGGACCCTGGGGGCGGCCGGGGACGCCGGTGCGCCGAGTGTGGCGAAGCTGCTGTGGGGTGGCTGGCACCAGCGGCTCGGGGAGCTGGCGATGCGGGTGCGCGGGGCCGCCGCGGCGCTGGGGCCCGCCGACTGGACCGCGCAGGCGCCGTACGAACTCGACGCGCTGCAGCGGCTGTTCCTGTTCACCCGGGCCGACACCCTCTACGGCGGCTCGGACGAGATCCAGCGCAACATCATCGCCGAGCGGGTGCTCGGCCTGCCCAGAGTGGAGCGGATATGAGGGGCGTCATCTTCGACGGCGAACAGCCCCGGGTCGTGGACGATCTGGAGGTGCGCGATCCGGGCCCGGGCGAGGTGCTGGTCGGTATCCGGGCCGCGGGGCTGTGCCACAGCGACCTGTCGGTGGTCGACGGGACCATTCCGTTCCCGGTGCCGGTGGTGCTGGGGCACGAGGGGGCGGGGGTGGTCGAGGCCGTGGGTGCGGGCGTCGGCCATGTGGTGCCCGGCGATCATGTCGCGCTGTCGACGCTGGCCAACTGCGGGGCGTGCGCGGAGTGTGACCGGGGGCGGCCGACGATGTGCCGACAGGCGATCGGGATGCCCCAGAAGCCGTTCCGGCGGGGCGAATCCGAGCTGTTCAGCTTCGCGTCGAACTCGGCGTTCGCGGAACGTACGGTCGTCAAGGCGGTGCAGGCGGTGAAGATCGCCGAGGACATTCCGCTGACGTCGGCCGCGCTGATCGGGTGCGGGGTGCTGACCGGGGTCGGGGCGGTGCTCAACCGGGCGAAGGTGGACCGGGGTGACTCGGTCGTGGTGATCGGGGCGGGCGGTATCGGCCTCAATGTCCTCCAGGGGGCACGGATCGCCGGGGCGTCGGTGATCGTGGCGGTGGACGCCAACCCGGCGAAGGAGGCGGTGGCGCGGCAGTTCGGGGCGACCCACTTCATCGACGCGTCGGCGGCGCCGGACGGCGTCAAGGCGGTGAAGGAGATCCTGCCGACCGGCGCCGACCATGCCTTCGAGTGCGTGGGCAGCACCCGGCTGATCCGGCAGGCCGTCGACCTGCTGGACCGGCACGGCCAGGCGGTGCTGCTCGGGGTGCCGCCGGCCACCGCGGAGGCCTCGTTCCGGGTGTCGTCGATGTATCTGGACAAGTCGATCCTGGGCTGCCGTTACGGGTCGGCCCGCCCGCAGCGGGACATCGCGCTCTACGCCCGGCTCTACCGTGAAGGGCGGCTGCTGCTCGACGAGTTGGTGACGAAGACGTATCCGGTGGAGGACTTCGCGAAAGCGGCGGACGACGCCCATCACGGGCGGGTGGCGCGGGCGGTGCTGACCTTCGGGTGAGGTGTGCTGACCGGCTCCGGCCCGGTCCTGATGAGCTCTGGTCCACGGCCACTCGTTCCGCCCGGGGGCGTGGATGAAGCGGCAGGCGTGAGCGTCCGGAGCCGGCCGGATCACTCCGTTACGGGCAGGCACTCGGCGAGCAGGGCGACGATGTCGCGCCAGGCTCGCTGCGCGTGCTGTGGGTGGTAGCCGACGCCGGGACGCACGGTGTGGTCGACCGGTGGGTGGTGAAAGGCGTGCAGCGCTCCGCCGTAGACCGCGAGGCGCCAGTCGACGCCCGCGGCCTGCATCTCGGCCGTGAACGCCTCCCGTTGCGCGGGCGGCATGATCGGGTCTTCCGACCCGACCCCGGCCCACACCGGGCAGCGGATGCGTGCCGCCTCGCCCGGCCGGCCCGTGGTCAGTGCGTTGACCGTCCCGATCGCGCGCAGGTTGACGCCGTGGCGCCCGAGTTCCAGCGCAATTGCACCCCCGGTGCCGTAGCCGACAGCGGCGATCCGGTCGGGGTCGGCCCGCGGTTCGGCACGCAACACGTCGAGCGCCGCGTGGCCGATACCCCGCATCCGGTCGGGGTCGGCGAGCAGCGGCATGCAACGGGCCAGCATCTCCTCGGGGTCGCCCAGATAGCGCCCGCCGTGGAGGTCGAAGGCCAGCGCCACGTATCCCAGCTCGGCCAGGGCATCGGCCCGGCGGCGCTCGACGTCGCTGAGCCCCGTCCCCTCGGGCCCGATCAGGACCGCGGGCCGGCGGCCGGCACCGGCGGGGAGCGCGAGGTGCCCGGTCATCGTGAGGGCGTCGGCCGGGTAGGTGACCGTACGCGTGGTGATCGTCGTCATGAGGCCGGACGGTAGTGACCGTCGGGCCCGGTCGGACCGGTGTTCACTGCGGGCGGACGGTGGGACCCCAGGTACCCGCCGCGCACCGGTGCTTCAGTGCGCCGCCACACCGGCCGCGGTCACCCGCGGAGCTGCCCGAAGGTGCCCCGGTGGAAGAGCAGCGGGCCGTCCTCGGCGGCGGCCGGGTCCGTACCGAGGGCTTCGACCCGGCCGACCACGATCAGGTGGTCGCCGCCGGTGTGCACGGCCTGGACCGTGCAGTCGATCCAGGCGGGAACGTCCGCCAGCCGAGGCGAGCCGGTCGCGGGGGCGGCCCCGTAGCGGACCCCGGCGAACTTGTCGCCGCCGCTGACCGCGAACCCCCGGCAGAGCTCGCCCTGTCCGGCGCCGAGGATGTTGACGCAGAACGCCCCGGCACGGGCGATCCGCGGCCAGGTCGTCGACGTACGCGCCACCATGAACGTCACCAGCGGCGGGTCGAGGGAGAGCGAGGCGAAGGACTGGCAGGCGAAACCGGCCGGCTCCGGCTCGCCGGGGGACGTGATGACCGTGACGCCGCTGGCGAAGTGCCCCAGGACCGAGCGGAATGCGGCCGGGTCCAAGGGGGCGCGCTCGTCGTCGCGTACGGCCCGCAGTGCGGGGCGCGGGCGTGGCCCGGCGGGTGCGGTGGCCGGTGCGGCGGCCGTGGTGGGCGCGCCGACGGAACGCAGGTACCGCACGGCCGTGGCCGCCATTGCAGCGTGTCCCATCATGCCTCTATTGAATCTGATGGATCGTCAGGTGTGAAGGTGTGCGGGGTGCCGGCCACCCACACGTGTGGTTTGCCGGGAGACCGGGGGCGATCTCGGGGGATTCGCGGGAGATTGGGGAGCAGATTCCTGATTGCGTGTCGATCGCACGGGTAGCGTCCACCTCGGCCGCGTCCGTAGCCGAACACGGGGGAGAGTTCCGGTACATGGCCGATGCGACACCGTCGTCAGCTTCGTCTGCCGCGTCACCACCCACCTTCGACGAGGTCTTCTGCGGGCTGTTGCCCCGGCTCTACCGACGGGCGGTGATGCTGGCCGGATCGAGACAGTCCGCGGAGGATGTGGTGCATGAGGCGTATCTCAAACTCGCCGCCCGTCCACAGCGCTTCCTCGCCCATCCGGAGCCGTACGCCTACGCCTTCACCGCCGTACTCAACGTCGCCCGGGACGCCTACCGCAAGGACCGGCGCCAGGTGCTGGTCGACGGGATGGACGGGGTCGAGGAATCCGGGGCGGGCGGGGCGGGCGGCGGCGGTGCGGGATCCGGTGTGGTCCCCGGCGGCTGGGACGGCGGGGTGGAGCGGCGGCAGGCCGAGATCGAAGCGGTGCGGCTGCTGGGGAAGCTGTCGCACCGGCAGGCCGGGATCGTCATCCTGGTCGACCTCGACGGCTACACCCTCGACCAGGCCGCGAAGATCATGAAGGTGCACCGTGGTACCGCCGCCCGCCATCGCGCCCGTGCGCTGGACAGGCTGCGCGCCTACCTCGTGGCATCGGAGCACGGGCAGGCGGGGAGGTGAGCGGCGCGGTGGGAGTGGGGCCACGGTACGACGGCGGTGCGGGCTCGGCGGGCGGCGGCCGGGACTTCGGCGGGGGCGGCCGGGGCGGCGGCGCCGGGGACGACGCCGAGGCGCTGCTGCGGGCGCGGCTGCGGCTCGCGGACGAACAGATCGAGACACCGCCCGGCCTGTGGGACCGCATCAGGGACTCCGGCACCGCTCCGGCGCCCGCCGTGGTCGCCCTGCCCCGGAGACGGCCGTACGCGGTCGCGCTCGTGGTGGCGGCGGCGGTGGCCGTGGTGGCGCTGGGGGTGTGGTGGCTGGTGCGTCCCGGGCCCGTCACGCTGCAGCCGGCGGGCCCGCCGCCGACGGTGAAGGTCACGGTCTACAACAGCGAACAGGCCTGCCGTACGGGCCGCTCCCTGGAATGCGCCCTACGGCTGGCCAGGGACCCGCGCGCCGAGTACGCCGCGCGCGGCAACTCCGCCGGCCGGGTCTGGCACGGCGATGACCTGGCCGCGCACTGCGTGGTGACCGACGGCCGGCTGGTCCGCGACGAAGTCGGCGTCACCTCCACCCGCTGGTATCTGGTCACCAGCGGGCAGGGGGTGCGGGGATGGCTGCCGGGGGTGCGGACACGGAACACCCGTGAGGTGCCGGAGTGTCCGGCGGGGCAGAAGTAGGCGGGGCGGTTGCCTGCGCGTCGGGCTCGGGGCTTCGGTCCCTGCATCTGGCGGATCCGGCTCGGTGCTTTGTTCCTGGCGTGTCCGGCTCGGGTCACCGTCCCCGGTAGGCCGGGTTGCGTCGCTGCACGAAGGAGGCGACCCCCTCCTGTGCGTCCGCCGTCGTCATGTTGATCTCCTGGGCAGTGGCCTCGGCGGCGAAGGCCGCGGCCCGGTCGGCGTCGAGCGAGGCATTGACCAGCGCTTTGGTCAGGGCCAGTGCCCGGGTCGGGCCCGCCGCCAGCCGCTCTGCCCACTCCCGGGCCGTCTTCGCCAGCTCGCCGTCCGGGACCACGCGGTTGACCAGTCCCAGCCGGGCTGCCTCGGCGGCCGGTACGGCGTCGCCGAAGAACATCAGCTCCTTGGCACGCTGTGGGCCGATCAGCCGGGGCAGGAGGTAGGCGCCGCCGCCGTCCGGGACCAGGCCGCGGCGTACGAACACCTCGATGAAGGAAGCCGATTCGGCAGCCAGTACCAGATCGCAGGCGAGTGCGAGATGGGCGCCGAGCCCGGCCGCGGTGCCGTTGACGGCGGCGATGACCGGCTTCTCGCAGTCCAGCACCGCCGCGATGAGCCGCTGGGCGCCGTCGCGGATCATCCGGGCGACATCGCCGGCGACCCGTTCGCCCGACGACGGCGATCCACGGAGATCCGCGCCCGCACAGAAGCCCCGGCCGGTCGCGGTGAGGACCACGGCCCGTACGTCCGGGTCGGCGGAGGCCTCGGCGAGCCGTGCGATGAGGTGTTCGCGCTGCTCACGGGTGAGGGCGTTCATTGCCTCCGGCCGGTTGAGGGTGATCCACGAGACGCCGTTGTCAGTGGCGTGCAGTATCAAGGAATCGACGGGGGCCGCGCGGTCGGGGGGACCGACACGGGCGGTGCCGTCGGCCGGCCGGCTGGGCCCGGCGGGCTCGACGCGGTCTGCGGGCCCGGCGGCGGGGGGAACGGAAGCGGGGGACGGTGAGGGCGTCATGGGGGAACGGCTCCCAAGGGTGCGGTCGTGGTGTGGACGGCGGGCCGCGGCGTGGCGGGTGCGGGTGCGGGTGCGGCGGCGGTGGCAGTGGCCGTTACGCCTGCGTCTGAGTCTGTGCTTGCGCCCGCGGTTGCGGTTGCGTGGGCGGTCAGGGACAGATGGCCAGCGCGTCGAGGGCCACGGCGCCCTCCCCGCGTGGCAGGACCACCAGCGGATTGATGTCCAACTCCGCCAGCTGACCGTCGAGTTCGAGCGCCATCCGCTGCACCCTGAGCACGACCTCGACCAGCGCATCGATATCCGCGGGCGGTGCGCCGCGTACACCGTCCAGGAGGGCGCGGCCGCGGAGCTCGCCGAGCATCGCGCGCGCCTGGTCCTCACCGAAGGGCGGGATGCCCACCGCAACGTCCTGCAGGACCTCCACGAGCACCCCGCCGAGGCCGACCGTGACCGTCGGCCCGAAGAGGCTGTCGTGGGTGATGCCGACGACCGTCTCGACGCCTCGCTCGATCATCTGGCAGACCAGTACACCGTCCAGCGGGATGTCCTCGTAACGGGCGATGTCGGTGAGCTCGCGGTACGCGTCCCTGATCTGGCTGGCCGAGGTCAGTCCGACCTTGACCAGGCCGAGTTCGGTCTTGTGCGCCAGCTGCGGCCCGGAAGCCTTCATCACCACGGGGTAGCCGACCAGGCTCGCCGACCGTACGGCCGCCGCCGCGCTGGTCACCAGCTGTTCGCGCGGGACCCGGATGCCGTAGGCGCGCAGCAGCTGCTTGGCCGCGTGCTCGCTGAGCGGCTCGCCCGGGCGCATCAGGGCCTGTGCCTTGCGCGCGGACGGGGACGGGATGCGGGGGGCGTCCTCGAAGGGGGAGCGGTAGCCGGCCGTGAAGCGGTGGTGGTCCAGATAGGCGCGGACGGCGGTGATGCAGTTGGCGAAGGTGCGGAAGGTCGCCACCCGCGAGGAGCCGAGGAGGGTGCTGCGATAGGCGTCCTCGGTGCCGACCGGCGAGCCCCACACCACACACACCAGCTTGTCGGTCTGCTCCGCCGCATCCACCAGATCCCGGGCGAGCTTGTCGCTCATGGGCGGGAAGGGGCCGGTGATCGGGCAGATCAGCACGCCGATGGACGGGTCGGCCAGGATCGCGTCGATGATCTTGCGGCCGCGCCAGTCGCCGACCGGGTGCCCGCCGTTGTCGACCGGATTGGCGACGCTCAGGTAGTCCGGTATCCACTGGTGCAGCTCGGCCTGCTTTGCCTCACCGAGGGTGGGCAGCGACAACCCCGCGGCCGTCGCCAGGTCGGAGAAGTGGGCGCCGGTGCCCCCGGAGATCGAATAGACGGCTACGCCCTCCGCGGTGGGCTTCTTGGCGCGGGCCAGCAGCGCCGCGGTGTCCTGCAGCTCGTCGAGCCCGTCCACCCGGATGACGCCGAACTGCCGCATCGCCGCGTCCACGACGCTGTCGGCGCCGGTGAGCTTGCCGGTGTGCGAGAGGGCCGTGCGGGCGCCGGTCTCGGTGCGTCCGACCTTGACGGCGACGACGGGCACCCGGTGGCGGGCGGCGCGGTCGGCGGCCAGCAGGAAGCTGCGGCCGTCCTTGAGGCCTTCCACGTACGCGGCGATGGCGCCCACCTCGGGGCGGGTGGCGAAGTAGGAGAGGAAGTCGGCGGTCTCCAGATCGGCCTCGTTGCCGGTGGGGGCCCAGTGCGAGAGGCGGATGCCCAGTTCCTGAAGGCTGAAGACGGGGCGGCCCTGGTGGCCTGACTGCGTGATCAGGGCGATGGCCGGACCGTCCAGGTCCTCGCGGAACCGCTCGAAGGCGTTGAGGTTGGTGTTCGGCCCGAGCAGCCGCAGACCGGAGCGCTCGACGACCTCGGCCAGCCGGGCCTGGGCGGCCGCGCCGCGTTCGCCGGTCTCGGCGAATCCGGAGGCGAAGGCCACGGCGAACTTCACCTTGGCCGCTCCGAGTTGTTCGATGACCGGAAGGGGGTCGCCGACGAGGAGTACGGCGAGGTCGACGGTCTCCGGCAGCTCGGCGACGGCCGCGTGGCAAGGCCGCCCGAAGACCTGGACGCGTCCCGGATTGACGAGGTGGAGCCGGGCGCCGACGCGCTCCGCCCAGGCGATCAGCTGGCGGGTGATCCCCGTGTTGGGGCGGCCCTCGCTGTCCGAGGCGCCGATCACGGCCACGGACTCGGGCCGGAAGAACCGGTCCAGGTCGAGAGCCGGGGCGTGCAGCGGGCGCCCGCTGACATCGCGGTCGATCACCCCGGCGCCCTGTCCGCCGTCGCCGGGGTGCGGTTCACTGATGCCGTGGACGGTATGTGGTGGTTGCTCCCCACAGGCCATGACGCGGGCCGGCCGGGAGTGAGTGGTGAGGGTGCCGTGAGTCGATCCAAGCATCGCAGACGCCCGCTCCTGTGTGAGGCCTCTCGTTCTCATAACTGACGCATAGTCAGATTACTGAACTGACGCCACGTCAGGAATGGGTGTGCACGGTAAAGCTTGCGGGTGCGGGGCTCGTGCGGGGCTCGTGCGGGGCTCGTGTGGGGCCTCAGCGGCGGGTTTCGACCTTCAGGTCGCCGTGGGTCACCCCGCGCATCCTGTCGCCGGCGAGCATGCTGTGCGGAAAGCCGAGCTCGATCGCTCCGGCCTCGTCGAGGCGGGCCAGCTGGGAGGCCGTGAAGCCGACCTCCAGGGCGCCCAGATTGTCCTCCAGCTGTGCGAGAGTGCGGGCGCCGATGAGCGATGCCGTCACACCCGCATTCCGCAGGGTCCAGGCCAGCGCGACCTGGGCGGTGGTGCGGCCCAGCTCCGTGGCGACCTCCTTCACGACATCAGCGATGTCCACGTTGCGTTCGGTGAGCGCGCCGTTGGCGATGTTGACATTCCTACGGGTGCCGTCGTTGACCGCGGCGCTCGTCGCGGTCAGGTCGTCGCGGCTGTACTTGCCGGTGAGCACCCCGCCGGCCAGCGGCGAGTACGGCACCACGCCCAAACCCATCTCGCGTGCCATGGGGATCAGGTCACGTTCCCCCGTACGCTCGGTCAGGTTGTATTCGATCTGCAGCGCGACCAGCGGCGACCAGCCGCGCAGGTCGGCGATGGCCTGCATGCGCGACACCTGCCAGGCCGGGGCGTTGGAGATCGCCACGTACAAGACCTTGCCCTGCCGGACCAGATCGTCCATGCCGCGCAGGATCTCCTCGACCGGTGTCGTGAAATCCCACACGTGCAGGTAGAGCAGATCGATGTAGTCCGTATGCAGCTGTCGCAGACTGGCTTCCACCGACGCGAACAGACTCTTGCGGTGCGGGCCCCCGGAATTCGGATCGCCGGGCCGCCGCAGCGTCGTGTATTTCGTTGCCAGCACCAGGCTTTCGCGGTTGTCACGGGCGAATTCGCCCAGCAGACGCTCGGAGCTGCCCTGGGTGTAGGTGCTGGCGGTGTCGATGAAGTTGCCGCCGCGCTCGACGTAGAGGTCGAACAGCTTGCGTGCCTCGTCCTGCTCGGCGCCCCAGCCCCACTCGGTGCCGAAGGTCGCCGTGCCCAGCGCCAGCGGTGAGACCCGCAGCCCGGAGCGGCCCAGCAGCCGGTAGGTGTCGAGGGTGAGCGACATCGTGTCCTCCTGTGCTTGTGCTCGTGATCCGTTGTCGAGAACAAGTCTGTGACCGCCGCGAGCCGGGGATAAGGGAAAGAAGTTCCTGGGAACGCCAGTCCTACCCTGGTTGTTGGATCGGACATGACGACCCGCACCGTGGACACGACACAGGAGCTGGCCGCGTTCCTGCGGACCCGGCGCGAACGCCTGGACCCGCACGATTTCGGCCTGCCGTCGCGTCGGCAGGCCCGCCGGACCCCGGGCTTGCGCCGTGAGGAGGTCGCCGAACTGGCCGGCGTCAGCACCGACTACATCGTGCGGCTGGAACAGGGCCGCGGGCTGCGGCCCTCGGTGAACGTGGTGGAGGCGCTGGCCCGGGCGCTGCGCCTGGCCCCCGACGAACGCGCCTACCTCTTCAACCTGGCCCAGCAGCGCCCCCGCAATGCCGACAAGCCCGCCACCACTGCAGCACCGCCGTTGGCCCGGCTGGTCGCTGACCTGTCGCCGCTGCCGGCCATGCTGATGAACCACCGCTACGACATCCTGGCCTGGAACGACGAAATGTCGAGGCTGCTACTGGATTTCGACACCCTGCCACCGCCGCAGCGCAACGCGATGTGGCTGTGTCTGATGCATCCGGAGATGCGTGAGTTCTATGTCGACCGCGAACGCGTGGTGCGGGAGGGGATCGCCCACCTGCGCGCTGCGTGGGCCGCGCATCCGGAGGACCAGGCATTGACCGGCCTCATTGCCGAATGCGCCACCCGTGACGAGAACTTCGCGCGACTGTGGGCCGAGCGGGACATCAAGGTCAACGGCCGCGGGCGCAAGGTGATACGGCATCCTGACGTCGGTGTGCTCGCAGTGCACTTCGAAGTGCTCACGCCACTTCAAGACCCGGACCACCGGTTGGTGATCTACCGCGCCGCGGACGAGGAGAGCCGGTCGGCATGGGACCGGTTGTGTGCAGGGTGAGGTGTTCCGGACCCGCCGGAAGGCCTTCGACCACCTTGGCATCCGGCTGTCCGAGCAGATCGTGCACGGGGTCACCAGATACTGCACGAATGCCCCTTACGTCATATTCGTGAGATTGCCACAGTTTGGCGACCTGCGCTGCGATGCTCGGGCCATGTCTTCGACGTCTGACACGAACCCCTGGCCCGCCGGCATCAGCACGTCCAGGCTCCTGCTGCGTCCCGCTGAGCCCACCGACGTGCAGGAGTTCACGCGGCTCTGGACGGATCCCGAGGTCCGGCGCTTCCTCGGCGGGCCGTTAGCCGAGCAGGAGCTTCGCTTCTACCGGCAGCATTTCGCGCATCGGCCGAACCTGTTCACGGTGACCACGCGGGAGGGCGCGACCGTCGTCGGCTCTGTGGTGATCGATCCGGCGTCCCGGTTCGACGACCGGCGGGAGGTGTCCTATGGGCTCCTGCCCGAACACTGGGGACAGGGGTACGCCCGGGAAGCCGTGGCCGCCGTCGTCTGGTGGATTGTGCCGGTCCCCTTGCGCACCGAGTTCTGTATCGGCTGAACTGACGTATCGTCAGATGTGGTGGGAGTGGAACGGGTGGGGGTGCTCGCGTAATGGCCGGGACTGCTGGGACGAGAGGGACGCAGGGTGCCGTGCCGCGTGGTGCGCGGAGTGTGGTGCAGAGCGCGGCGCGTTTCGATCTGCCGGAGGTGGATGCCTTCACCAGGCCGTACTGGGACGCGGCGGCCGAAGGGCGGCTGCTGCTGCGTCGCTGCCGGGCGGAGGGGTGCGGGGCGGCGCATCACTACCCGCGTGAGTTCTGCCCGTACTGCTGGAGCGAGGATGTCGGCTGGGTACCGGCCGCCGGACGCGCCGCTCTCTATACCTGGTCCGTCGTGCACCGTAACGATCTCCCGCCGTTCGGCGAGCGGGTTCCGTACGTCGCGGCCGTGGTCGATCTCGTCGAAGGCCCCCGGATGATGACCGAGATCACCGACTGTCCGGAGTCGGAACTGCGGATCGGGATGCCGCTTGCGGTGCACTTCCGTCGTGAGGGGCAGGGGCAGGGGCAGGGGGATGGCGGGGGCGAAGGTGAGGGTGAGGGTGTGGGCGGGGGGATTGCCATCCCTGTCTTCCGGCCCGCGTGATGCCGGCGCGCCCCTGAGTCCCCGCCCCTCGCCTGAGTCCCCGCCCCTGGCCTCTGGGTTCGCGCGTCGCCGTCCCTGAGCCCCCGGACGCGGTCCCTGGGCCCGCGCGTCCCCGTGCCGCCGTTCAGGGCCGCGGCGAATTCCGGTGGCGGGCCCGCCGGGTCCGCGGGATGCTGTGGCCGTGTTGATTCGTGAGGCGACCGCGGGTGACTGGCCCGCCATCTGGCCCTTCCTCCACGCCATCGTGGCGGCCGGGGAGACCTATACCTACCCGCGGGACCTCGATGAGGCGGCGGCCCGCGAGATGTGGATGCTGACAGCGCCCGGCCGCACGGTCGTCGCCGTCGACGAGTCCGGCACGGTGCTCGGTACGGCCAAGATGAACCCCAACCACATGGGCGGCGCCGCGCATATCGCCGGTGCGAGCTTCATGGTCGATCCGCAGTGCGGCGGACGCGGCGTCGGCCGGGCTCTGGGGGAGCACGTACTGGCCTGGGCCCGCGCCGAGGGCTATCGCGCGATGCAGTTCAACGCCGTCGTGGAGACCAACACCGGCGCCGTCGCCCTCTGGGAATCCCTGGGCTTCCGGATCATGACGACCCTCCCCGAGGGATTCCTGCACCCCGCCAAGGGCTATGTGGGGCTGCACATCATGTATCGGCAGCTGTGAGGGAGAGCCGGCCGGCTCGCTGCGTGGCTCATGGCCAGAGCAGTTCCTTCCGCCAGCCGTCGGCCTCGTAGCGGTAGTGGAGACGTACATGACGGCGCTGGGCATCGCCCTGAAAGAACTCGACCTCCTCGGCGCGCAGCACATACAGCGTCCAGCTCGGCACCGGCGCCTCCGGCTCGCGACGGGCGTGCTCCCACGCGGCCTCCGAGGCGCGCGCCAGCTCCGCCGTCGAGCCGAGCACCTCGCTCTGCCGGCCGACCAGCGCCGCGGCCAGCGCACCCGCGGAACGACGGTGCAGATCGGCCGCGCTCTCCTCGGGACCCGCCGCGGTCACCGACCCCCGCACCCGCACCTGACGGCCGACCGCCGCCCAGTAGAAACCGAGCGCCGCCCGCGGCCGTACGGCCAGTTCGCGGCCCTTGCGGCTGCCGCGATGTGAGGCGAAGTGCCAGCCGCGCTCATCGGCGTCGTGCAGCATCAGGGTCCGTACGGAGGGGGCACCGGCCGCGTCCGCCGTGGCGAGCGTCATGGTGTGGGGCTCGGGGACACCGGCCTCGGCGGCCTCCCGCAACCACTGCCGGAACAGCGGCAGCGGGTCGTCCGGTGCTGCGGTCACGTCGAACGCCGGCAGTTCGACGTCCCAGACCCGCAGCCCGCGCAGCAGTTCCCGGAACGCACGGGCCTCCGCGGCCTCTCCAGTGCCCCCGGCGTCCGCGGCGTCGGAGTGGTGCGCGGTGGCGCCGGCGGGAACGGCATCCGGCGTGTGCCGGTACCCGGGCTGATCAGTCATGTCAGGCAGCGTACGCGGGCCGTGCGGCGGCCGGAGCGGGACCGGCGGCACCGACCGTAGCGGATAGTGCCGGATGGTTCTTGAGCGTGATCGCGTTGGCTCCACGCTGAATGTCCTCGGCGAGGGAACTCACCGCCCTTGCCCTAGCCCCGCCCCAGCACCACCGTTCCCGACGAACAGAACCAGCCGCCCGTGCCCGAGGCGACCGCAAGCTGGGGCAAGGCGCCGCCGGGTTTGCGTACCTGGCGGTCCGGGCCGGCCTCGCCGCGGAGCTGGCGTACCGCCTCGACCAGCAGGAACAGGCCGCGCATGCCGGGATGGCAGGCGGCCAGCCCACCCCCGTCGGTATTGACCGGCAATTCCCCGTCCCGCAGCAGCCGCCCCTTCCCGACGAAGGCGCCGCCCTCGCCCTTGGCGCAGAAGCCCAGGTCCTCCAGCGTCACCAGGGTCATATAGGTGAAGGCGTCGTAGAGCTCGGCGAGGTCGATCTCGGAGGGGCGGACACCGGCGCGTTCGAAGGCCAGCCGGCCGGAGACCGCCGCGGGCGAGACGGTGAAGTCGTCCCACTCCGACATGGTGGTGTGCGAGACCGAGGTGCCGGAACCGAGCACCCATACCGGGGGCTTGGCGAGGTCCTGGACGTAGTCCTCGGCGACGAGCAGAACCGCGCAGCCGCCATCGGAGCGGATACAGCAGTGCAGTTTGGTGAACGGGTCGGCGATCACCGGGCCGGAAAGGACCTCGTCGACGGTGATCGGGTCGCGGTACATGGCGTCCGGGTTGGCCGCCGCATTGGCGCGCGCCTGGACGGCTATCTGGGCCAACTGCTCCAGGGTGGTGCCGTATTGGTGCATATGGCGGCGTGCCGCCATGGCGTATTTGGCGATCAGGGTGTGCCCGTAGGGGACCTCGAACTGGAGCGGGCCGCGGGACCCGAAGGAGAGGTTCGCGGTACGGCGCCCGGCCCTGATGTCGGCGCGGGCGGTGGAACCGTAGACGAGGAGTACGGCGCCCGCGTGGCCGGCGGCGATCGCGTCGGCGGCATGTGCGGCCAGCACTTCCCAGGTGGATCCGCCCACCGAGGTCGAGTCGACCCAGGTGGGGCGCAGTCCGAGGTATTCGGCGACTTCGACGGGGGCGAGGGTGCCCAGACCGGCCGAGGCGAAGCCGTCGATCAGCGAACGGTCCAGGCCGCTGTCGGCGAGTGCCCGGCGGGCGGCCTGGGCGTGCAGGGCGTACGGGGTGGCCTCGTCCACGCGCCCGCAGTCGGACAGGGCCACTCCGGCGACGGCGACCTTGCGTTTTCCGTAACGGTAACGGGTCCCTGGAGTCATGAATCTGACGGTACATCAGGTTTGGGAGGGCGGGCAGGGTGCGGCGAAGGGCAAGGGTGAGGCGGAGGCGAGGGCGAGGGTGAGGCGCCGGACGTCCCGGTCGGGGCGGCCTGCGGGTCCATCCGGCGGGGTCGGCGGGGGCCGCCAGGGATCGTCAGGGGCCGGCAGCAAGCTGCCCCGGGAAGGTGGCGTGGAGTGATTATCGGAGAATCGGAGATAATCGCTCGGTCTATCCAGGCTTTCCCGGGGCGGGTATTCTCCATTCGCTGTGTGGATTTCACCGGTCCGATTGTGGCCGGCTGACTGCTCGCTGTTGCCCATGCGGTGGAGCAGACATTTCCGTATGCGGGATAAGAGAATCCTGCACGCCTCGGGGAGTGTCATGTTCGCCTTTATCTTCGCCCCCTCCTTCGTTGCCGCCTTTGTCTTCGGCCTCGCCTTTGCGCAGCGAGGGCTGACGCCTGTGCGGGCCTGCGGTGCCGGAATGCCGATCTCCCGGCGCGCACCTTCCTCCTGACCGGCCGGTTGGCGGGCCGCGCGGACGGGTCGGCGGGCCGGGCGGGCCGTCCGGGTCGGCGGAATTTCCTGGGGGTGGGGCGCCGTCGCGCCCTCCAGCCGTCCGCGTGATATCGGACCGGAAGAAGTTATTTCAACTCATGGCAAATGGTCAGTGAATTCCCCTTCCAGTCTCACAGGAGAAAACCGTGCGTCACTTCAAGCATGTCGCCCTGAGTGCGGTCACCGGATTTGCCGCCCTCCTTTTCTGTGCACCTTCGGCATCGGCATCCACCGGCAGTGGCCCCGGGCCCAATCCCCCGGGAGAGGAGGTCTTCCAGCTGGTCGCGAAGCAGACTCAGGGCGGCCTCGTCGATGTGGACGGGTCGGGCGGGCCGAGCCTGGGGGACGAATTCGTCGTCAGCGGCGATCTCCTCCGTGGCAGCAGCGCGGTCGGCACCTACAGCGAGATCTGCACGCTGACCCGATTCGATCCCGTTGATCAGTTCGACCTGCAGTGCGCGGCCGATCTGTCGCTCCCCCAGGGGCAGCTCACCGTGCAAGGACGGTTCAACGTCACCACCGCCGGTCCCGGCAACATCGATCTGGCGATCACCGGGGGTACGGGCCGCTACCGCACGGCTCACGGCTATATCCACGCCGTCAATGTCAGCAACACGGAAACGCACTTCACGGTCCACCTCATCCTCTGACGGGAGGGCGATACCTCGCCTTCGCCCTCGTCCTCGCCTTCGCCCTCGTCCTCGCCTTCGTCCTCGTCCTCGCCCTCGCCCGCGGCTTCGGCCGCACGGCGAGGGCGAGTGCCGTCAGGGGGCGCCGTCACCGGCTCTCGACATGGGCTCCCTGGGCTCTGGCCCTCGTGAGCCGTGAAGAGCGCGCGCACCAGGGGCCCGACGACTTGCGAACTCGCCCTAGGAAAGTGCACCCCCCGTCCCTACTATGACGGCCCGTCAGATCAATAGCGGGAGTGAGCCAGCCAGCCCGTCGGACCGGACGGGGGGTGCCGCACGGCCGGGAGGAGCCCGCGATGGATGCCGCGTTCACCGAGGAGCAGCACGAAATCCGCCGCACCCTGCGCGAACTGCTGCTCAAACACTGTGGTCCGGACCAGGTCAAGGCGGCGGTGCGCACCCCGCCCGGCTATGACGCACAGGTGTGGCACCGGCTCGCCGCCGAGCTCGGCCTGCCCGGTCTGGCGCTGCCCGCTGCCTACGGCGGGGTGGACTGCGGGCCCACCGAACTCGCCCTGGCCTGCGAGGAGACCGGTCGCGCCGTTCTTCCCTCGCCGCTGATCGCCACCGCCGCGCTGGCCGCGCCACTGATCCTCGCGCTGGGCAGCGAACGCCAGTGCAGCGCGCTGCTGCCGGGCCTCGCCACCGGGGAGCTGACCGGAACGCTCGCCGTACCGGCCGGGCAGCTGGCCACCGCACTGGGGCTGGCCGGGCCGAATGACGGCGACTGGGCGGGCGGCGGCCGGGCCGGCGGGGTCCAGGCGCGGAGGCAGGACGGGACGTGGCGGCTGTACGGGGAGGCCGGGCAGGTGCTGAACGGCCACAGCGCGGAAGTGCTGGTGGTGGCCGCACACGCCGGTGGGTTCGCGCGCAGCCGTACCCTGCTCTTTCTCGTGCGGGCGGCGGCACTCGGCCCGGCGGCCCGGCCGCACAGCCGGCCCGCGCCCGCCGAGGGGGCAGGCGCGCCCGGTACGACCGGTCTGCTGCGGATCCGGCAGACCGCGCTGGACGAGACCCGTCCGCTGGCACGCCTCGAACTGCGTGATGTGCCGGCCGAGTTGCTCGGGGACGTGGACGGGGAGGGCTACCCGTACGGGGAGGAGGGCGGCGACGGGACGGCGGTGGCCGCCGCGCTCGCCGCGACCGGGGTGACGGCGGCCGCGGTGCTGGCCGCCGAGGCGGTCGGGGCGGCCGACGTGGCGCTGGCCCGTACCGTCGCCTACGTCCGGGAGCGCGAGCAGTTCGGCCGGCCCATCGGCTCCTTCCAAGCGGTGCAGCACCGGCTCGCCGATCTGTATGTGACGCTGCAGGCGGCGCGCTCGGCGGCGTACTACGCGGCCTGGGCGGCGGGCGGCGGACGGGCCGGGGGCCGGGGCGCCCCGGGGCCGTACGGAGTGGCCGAGCCCGGTGCAGCCGAGCCCGGTGCGGCAGCGTCCGGTATGGCCCGGCCGGGTGGGGATCGGCCGGGTGTGGTCCGGCCCGGTGCGGCCGAGCCCGGTGTGGGGGCGCTGGCGTTGGCGCAGGCGCTGGAGGCGTTGCGTGCGGTGGCGGCCGAGGCCGTGCAACTGCACGGCGGCATCGGCTTCACCTGGGAGCACGAGGCGCATCTGTACTTCAAGCGTGCGGCCGGCGATGAACTGCTGCTGGGGCCCGTACACCGGCTCCGGGCACGGGCCGCCGAGGAGGCGGGGCTGTTCACGGGCGGGGTGGGGGAGGCCGGCGCAAGCGGAGGGGGCAGCGGTGACCGCGGGGCCGGGGGGAGCGGAGGGCAGCTCAGCGGTAGCCGTGGGACGGGTGGAAACGGGGGGACACCCGTGCGCCGGGGTGCCGGAGATGTGCCGGCGGGAGCTGGTACGACAGAGGCGGTGGAGGCCTGATGCCGCGGGGCGAGCGATGGCTCCAGAAAGTCTCCGCGACCCGCACGTTCGCCCGGATCGCGCCGCACGTCATCCCCGCTCTGGACCGTGCGGTGCACCGGCTGACCCGCGGAAAGGTGCTGCTCAGCGCCCGGATGCTGCCCGGTGTGGTGTTGACCGCGACCGGGGCCAGGAGCGGGCTGCCGCGGCGTACTCCGCTGGCGTGCCTGCCGGAGGAGGGCGGCTGGCTGCTGATCGGCAGCAATTTCGGGCGGCCGGGGCATCCGGCCTGGACCGGCAATCTGCTGAAGAACCCGGAGGCCGAGGTGAGTTGGCGCGGCCGGGACATCCCGGTGCGGGCCCGGCTCCTCACCGGTGAGGAACGGGCGCAGGCCTGGCGGGCGGCGCTGGCGTTCTGGCCGCCGTACGCCACGTACCAGGCGCGGGTGGCGCGGGAGATCCGGCTCTTCCGGCTGGAGCGGCGGTGAGCCGGCCGGTGCGCAGCGGGGCTTCCCTCTTGCCTATTTGCCCATCCGTCGGGCCCTTGCCCATCCGTCGGGCCCTTGCCCATCCGTCGGGCCCTTGCCCATCCGCTGAGCCTCGGTCGACCGCTTCGCCGTGCCCGGGCCTCTTCGCCTCGCCCGCCTGCTTCACCTCGCCCCTCCGTTTCCCCATGCACACAGCGGGCGTCGCGGCGGACCCCTGAGGGGCCGCGCGACGCCCGCTGTGTGTGCGGTACAGCTATGGCAGGACGGATACAGGACAGACGGCGAACCACCCGATATCTCCGGGACTTCGAGGCGCGGCAGTCGCGACAGCAGCTTCTGTGGCCGCTTCCTCTTCCTCGGTGCCTTCTCGGTGGCTTCGCTATGCGCTCTTCGCTATTTGGCCGGCTTCTTGCCGGTGACGCCGAGGTGCACCAGCAGCGCCAGATTGGGCTTGAGCTCGGCCTGCTTCACGCCCCAGCTCTGGAAACCCTTCTGGTGCCCGGCGACCGCCGCCAGCATCGCGACAAGTGAGCCGGCCATCGCGGGCGCACTCACGTCCTTGTCGACCTTGCCCTTGCTCTGCAGTTCCTTGATCGAATCCGTAAGGGAGTTGGTGACGGCATTGAGGATCTTCATGCGGATCTTGTAGAACCGCTTGTCGCCTTCGGCCGCGCCCAGGTCGATCACGCGCAAAATCGCGTCGTGCTTCCGCCAGAAGGAGAGGAAGCCCTCGACCAGATCCTCCGCCGCCTGCCATGCGGACTTGCCCACCCAGGAGCGTCCGGCGACAAGATCGGTCAGAGTGGCGCCTTCTTTGGCCATCTCCTCGGCGATTTCCAGGACGGCACCCTCGACGTCCGGGAAGTACTGGTAGAACGTTGCGGGTGAAGTCCCCGCTTTTCGGGCTACATCGATGACCTTGACGTCCCGGTAGGGGGACGAACTGAGCATTTCACTGAGGCAGTCCAGAAGCTTTTGCCGCGTCGCCTGTCCGCGGCGGCCGGCAACTCTGCCGTCGACGGTTCGAACTTGTCCTGTCATGCCGTCAGCTTACCGAGGGGTGATCGGAGCGCGATTTGGCTGCCTGCAAATGGGGATGGGGGAGTTCGGGGTGCGTAGCCCCCGTGAGTGTGCTGGTGGCGGGCCCGCCCGTGGCCGTGTCCCGTGCCGCCCCGCTTGGTCCGAACCGGTGAAGAGTGTTATCAACAGGCTGTGGACAACTTTGGTGGATAAGTGGTCACCGTCCGTGCGGCAAGTGTCCCGCGATGGCCGTCAGTTGAACATTGGCTCTGCCGCTCCCGCGTCCGCGGGCTCCGGCGAAATCGGTCGCGTGTGCGAATTCCCGGCGGGTGAATCGCACAAAACGGCGCTAGCTTGGACATCTGGCCGCCACGGCGGCCGGCTCTCCGGCCTGCCCGGATGCCTGATACGGCGCCACGCCAGGTGTCATGACACCGAAATGACCTTCGAACGCGCAGAATTGAGCCGTGGAGCCGGGAACGACGACGGGGGCGGGCATGACCGGGACGGGGGATGGTGTGACCGGTGGGGGCGGCGTGACTGGTCGGGGACGGGTGTGCGCAGTCAGAGGGGCCGCATGGTTACGGCCGCCGCGGCCACCGGGCGTCCGGGAGGGCGAACCGCTTCTCCGGTGGTCGCGTCAAACGGAGTGGTGAACGTCCGTACTTCGGGCGGTGTCGCGCACGGTGGATCGGTAACTTGCCGGTAACCCGCTCGGTAACCACTCGTCAAGGGACGTATCGCAGCACGTCAGGCGTGGTTGGGTTACATCGGGTAACGGGCACGGTGGGGGCCGCGGAGGGCATGCCGTGACACGGCGGACAGGCCCCGGGTTCGCAACCGTCGGCCCGGCCAGGAACAATCAGCACGCGTACGGCCGTTTCGACAGTCCTCGCCGCAGGCGGGGAGACGCTGCACGGGGCAGTGGCTCTCGGCGGCTCGTGGCTTTGGAGAGTCTCTTTTTACGCCCCACGGGGAGGTGGCAGGCAAGTGGTGGAGCAGCTGAAGCAGCTGACGCAGCACGATCCCCGGCGGATCGGCCCGTTCGAGGTGCTCGGCCGTCTCGGGGCCGGCGGCATGGGACTGGTCTATCTGGCGCGCTCGGCGTCCGGCCGGCGCGTGGCGATCAAGACGGTGCGTACCGAGCTCGCCGAGGACCAGCTGTTCCGGGTCCGCTTCACACGCGAGGTCGAGGCGGCCCGCGTGGTCAGCGGTTTCTACACGGCCGCGGTGGTGGACGCCGATCCGCGCGCGGCGGTGCCCTGGCTCGCGACGGCCTATGTCCCCGCGCCCTCCCTCGAGGAAATAGTCAATGAGTGCGGGCCGCTCCCGGCCCAGGCGGTGCGGTGGCTGGCGGCCGGGATCGCCGAGGCGCTGCAGTCCATCCACGGCGCGGGCCTGGTGCACCGTGACCTGAAACCGTCGAATGTGCTGGTCGTCGAGGACGGCCCCCGGGTGATCGACTTCGGGATCGCCTCCGGGGTGTCCAACACCCGGCTGACGATGACCAACGTCGCCGTGGGCACACCCGCCTATATGTCGCCCGAGCAGGCCCGTGACTCGCGCAGCGTGACGGGCGCGAGCGATGTCTTCTCTCTCGGCTCGACGCTGGTCTTCGCCGCCACCGGGCATGCGCCGTTCCATGGGGCCAACCCCGTCGAGACCGTCTTCATGCTGCTGCGTGAGGGGCCCGACCTGGCCGGGCTGCCGGACGAACTGCGTCCGCTGATGGAGTCCTGTATGCAGATGGAGGCCGGCCAGCGGCCGTCCCCCGCCGATCTGCAGTCCCAGCTCGCACCGCATCTCTTCGGCTCCGGCAGCGATGACAGCGGCACCGCCTCGGCCTGGCTGCCGCCCGGAGCGGTGGCGCTCATCGAAGGCCGCCGCGGCGGCCGCTCCACCGTGGCGAACGGCGGTCAGCGGGCCGGCTCCGGGCGCAGCACCGGCCGTGCGGCGCCGCCCGTACCGTCGTCCCCGCCCGCGGCGCCTCCGGTGCCCGCAGCGCAGCCGGCCCAGGTACCGCCGCGGCCGGAGAGCGCACCGGTCGGCGCGGAGTCCGGCTGGCCCGGCCATATCGGCGCGGGCCCCGGTGCGCACCGGGGCACCGACCCGCGCGGTGGCAACCCCGGCCCGATGCCGCAGCCCGCGGCGCTCGGCCCGGACGTCTCGACGGCCCGGGTGACCCCGGTCTCCGCGGCCCCGCCGTCGTCCGCCGCTTCGCCGTCCCCCGCCGCCGCCCTGTCCGCCCCGCCGCCGGCCGTCTCCGGGGACGGTGCGGCCGGTCCCGTACACCTGGGTGGCTCGCCCGCTCCGATAGGGCCGGGGCCGCGCGCCGACGCCCCGGGCCCGCAGCCGCGTGGGCAGGCCGGCGCCGCGACGAACTGGGTACGGCCGCCCGGTACCGGGCCCGTGACCGGTGTGCCGGCGCAGGGCCCGGCCGGCGGTGCCATGGCCGTGGAGAGCCCGGCCCGTGGCGAGGCCGCGCCGCCCCCGCCGCCCGAGGCGCCGCCCGCCGAGCCCGGCCGCTGGCGCCCCTGGCGGTTCCGGATGTCGAACGATGTGTGGGGCACCCCCGCCGTCGCCGACGACCTGCTGTACGTCACGTCCTTCGAGGTGCATGCGCTCGATGTGGCCAGCGGGCGCCGCAAGTTCAAGACCCGTGACGTCGCCTGGGCGATGGCGGTCGCGGACGGCCGGATCCATGCCTCGGACGGCCCGAGCCTGTACGCGCTGAACGCCGACGACGGCGCCGAGCGCTGGCGGCTGCACACCGAGGGCTGGGTCTACGCCCTCCAGGTCGACCGCGGGACCGTGGTCACCAGCACCCGGGGCGGCGGAGTCCAGGCCTGGGAGGCGGCCACCGGCGAACGGCTGTGGGAGATCGGTGGCGTCCAGACCGACTTCGAGACCGCCGAGGCCGCACCCGTGGTGCACGACGGCACGGTCTTCGTCTGGGCCGACGCACGGCTGAAGGCGCTGGAGGCGCGGACCGGCGCCGAGCGCTGGTCGTACCCGGTGGGCGACGCCGCGTCCTGCGGCGGGGTGCCGGTACGGCTGCTGCCCGCGTCGGACGGCGTGGTCTACGTCGTGGCCGGCACCCGGGTGCTGGCGATCGACATCGCCCGCGGCGATGTGCGCTGGCACTTCGAGGCGCCCGCGGTGTTCCTGAGCCCGCCCGCCTTCGCCCCCGGCCCGGCCGTCACCGGCGGCGGGGTCTACCTGGCGGACTACCTCGGCACGGTCTACGCGCTGGACCCGGCGGACGGCCGCGACCGCTGGCGGATCGCCACCGAGGCGCGGCAGTCCACCGAACCGGTGCTGGTCGCCCATGGCGCGGTCCACCTGGGCAGCGGTAAGGCGCTCTACACACTGGACGCGGTGACCGGCACCCCGCGCTGGCGGTTCCAGGCCGGCGCGGAGGTCGTCGGCGCACCGGTCGTCGCGGAGGGCCGGGTCCACTTCGGCTCGGCCGACCACTGCCTCTACACGCTCGACGCGATGGGCGGCCAGCTGCGCTGGAAGCTGGCGACCGGCGGCGAGATCACCGGCTCGCCGGTGGCGGTCGGCGGTGTGGTGTACGCCTGCAGCAAGGACCGCTGTGTGTACGCGCTGGACGCGGCCAAGGGGACGGGGCTGGCGCGGCGGGCGTGAGTTCGCCGTGTCCGGCCCTCTACTCCCGGTCCTCCGGGGGCTGTTCGGTCCCCTCGGAGGTCCCGGGCTGCCCGGGTTGCCCGGGCTTCCCGTGTTGGGAGGGGCCCGGTGGCTGCCGTTGCTCCTTGCCCCACTCCACGGGAGGCGTGGGGGGCTGCTGATGGGCCGGCATGGTCGGCGGTGGCGCCTGCGGGGGTGGCTGCTGTGGCTGTTGCTGTGATGGTGGCTGAGGCGGGGGCGGCTGCTGGTGCTGCGCGGGCGGTGGTGGCGGAGGTGTGACCGGCAGGGGAGAGGTGGGGGTGTCCTCGTACGGGCCGGGGGCGCCGTGGCCGGGTCGGCCGGGCGCCGCGGGGCCCGCCGGGTGGCCGGCAGGACCGGGGCCGGGGCCGGTCGGGTACGGCTCGGGGTTCCACTCCTCGGCCCCCGGGCGGCCCGCGTCCCATGGCTCGGGTGTCCCCGGGGGGTAGGGCGTGTACGGGTCGTAGGGCGCGCGCCGGCCGTAGGGGTCGTCGTGCGCGGAGGGGCCGTAGCGCCCGTCGTCGTACTGCCGGTCGTCATAGCCGCGGCCACGGACCCGTCGGCCGCGGCCGCGCATGACCAGGGCGCCGAGCAGCAGCAGTGCGCCGCCGCCCAGTGCGCTGGCCACGCCGATCCCGAGGCCACGGGCCCCGGCCGTCAGCTCGCTGGTGGCCTGCCCCTGGCGGACCATCCACAGGATCGTGAAACCGAGTACCACCAGGCCCGCGACGGTGATCAGCGCCCGCGAACACAGGGCAACTCCGATCAGGGTCAGCAGGGCGGCGAACGCCATGGGCAGGAGGACGGAGCCGAAGAGCGCGGCGCCGTTGCGGGTGATGCCGTTGAAGAGGTCTTCGATCCGCACGTCGCTGCCGTGACGGCCGTCGTACCAGGGACGGAAGGGGCTCCATACGGCGGCCGCCGCTCCGGCGAGGGCGATCAGCGACCCCAAAACGTTGCGCACCACGGGCGTCGCCTCGCTTCGAGTCGTCCGGTCATCCTCCGTGACCGACGCTACGCCGGACCCTCTGCGCTCGCGAGAGAAGTACGTCTGAGAGAAGTACGTCTGAGAGAAGTACGCCCGCGAGAAGTCTGTGGAGGGGAAATGCGCCCGTGGGCGTAAGGGTCATCTGACCAGTGGCCCGCTGTCCTGGCCGTCGTCCCGCTCGCCGTCCCTCCCGCCCTCCTGGCCGCCATGGCGCGTGCGGGCGGCGAACAGCGCGGCCTGGCGGTCCTGGGGCAGATTGCCCAGCGCGATCAGCTGGGGGGCGTGCGCCAGGGCCTGTGTCCTGGCCGCCTCCTTGGCCGCCCACAGGGCGCGTACGGTGCCCTGGACCGGCCCGGTCGGCTGGGCGGCGAGCACGGCCGCGCGGCGCAGCGCCACCTCGGCCGCGGCGCCGGGTGCGGTCAGCTCGGAGACCAGCCCGATCTCGTACGCGCGGGCCGCGCCCAGCCGCTCCGCGGTCCCCATCAGGGCCATCCGGGCGATCTCCCCCAGGGGCATCCGCTGCGCCATGAGGATGGCCTCGTACGCGCTGACCATCCCGTAGGTGGTGTGCGGGTCGAAGAAGGTGGAGTTCTCGGAGGCGATGAGGAAATCGGCCTCGCCCAGGAGGTAGAAGGCGCCGCCGCAGGCCATTCCGTCGACGGCGGCGATGACCGGCTTCCACAGGTCGTTGGCCTTCGGGCCGATGTGGAGCAGCGGGTCGTCGATGCAGTAGGGCGAGGGCGGCTGGGGGACGTCGGCGGCGGAGCGGTCGAGGCCGGTGGTGAACGCCCGGCCGCCGGCGCCGGTGACCACCGCGGCCCGTACGGCGTCGTCGAAGCGGAACGCCTGCCAGGTGGCGGCGAGTTCGGCGGCCATGCCGAGGTCGATGGCGTTGTGCCGCTCGGGCCGGTCGAGGGTGACCAGGGCGACCCCGTCCGTGGTCCGGGTGCGGATCGTCATGGGCGCTCCAGGAGCCAGCGGGGGACGGTCACGCCTCCCGGCATGGTGTGGAAGGCGGCCTTCACCGGGGCGCCGATGCGCAGCCGTGCCGGTTCGACGGAGTTGAGGGGGGCGTCGGCGTCGGCGACGAGGTTGCCGACCAGGCGGATGTGCGGGGCGTCGGCCAGCTCCACGACGATCGCGTTGTAGCCCGGCAGGGCGGCGTACGCCGGCAGCAGCGGCGGGTGCGGCAGCACATAGGACCAGATACGGCCGCGGCCGCTCATCCGCTGCCAGTGCGCGGCGAACGACTGGCAGTGCGGACAGCAGGGCCGGGGCGGGAAGCGCAGTTCGTCGCAGCCGGAGCAGGCCTGGATGCGCAGTTCACCCTTGGCGGCGTACTCCCAGAAGGGCGCCCCGTCGTCATCGGCGACGGGAAGCAGCAGGTCGGCGGCGCTGTCGGGCCGGTTGTCAGTGGCGGGTGTCACGATCGGGGACATGGCATCGCGAACGGCCTCGGCGGGCTCGGCGGACTCCGCTGAGGGGGCCGAGGGGGCCGACGCGACGGACTCAGCCGGATGGCCCGGCTCGGCGGAGGGGGCGGACACGGTGGACTCGACGGGCACAGCGGATTCGACGGCGTCACGGGCGCTCATGGCGTATCAACTCCTCAGCAGCAGGGCCGAGGTGGGGACGCCCTCGCCCGCGGTGACCAGGCAGGTGGCGGCGCCGGGGACCTGCGCGGTGCTGGTGCCGCGCAGTTGCCTGACGCCTTCGGTGATGAGGTTGAAACCGTGGACGTACGCCTCGGAGAGGCCGCCGCCGCCGGTGTTGAGGGGGAGCCGGCCGCCGATCTCCAGCGCGCCGCCCTCGGTGAAGGCCGCTCCCTCGCCGCGCCCGCAGAAGCCGTATCCCTCCAGGGAGAGGGGGATCAGGGGGGTGAAGGCGTCATAGATCTGTGCCACGTCGACGTCCTGCGGCCCGAGGTCGGCGCCCTTCCACAGCTGCCGGGCGGCGGTCCAGGCGGGGCCGGTGAGCGGGTCGTCGTTCCAGTAGTTGACCATGCCGTGGTGCTGGGCGGGCAGGCCCTGGGCGGCGGAGTGGACGTAGACGGGCCGCTGCCGGCAGTCGCGGGCCCGCTCGGCACCGACCACGACACAGGCCAGCGCGCCGTCCGTCTCCAGGCAGTTGTCGA
Organism: Streptomyces sp. NBC_00400; assembly: GCF_036048035.1. Classification (NCBI taxonomy): domain Bacteria; kingdom Bacillati; phylum Actinomycetota; class Actinomycetes; order Kitasatosporales; family Streptomycetaceae; genus Streptomyces; species Streptomyces sp. NBC_00400. Next base: position 4,782,292 of record NZ_CP107940.1, read on the forward strand.
AGAGGCAGAGCGGCTCGCTGATCCAGCGGGCGGTCATGTACATCTCGCGGGTCAGCGGGCGCTCGTACATCATCGCGGCCGGGTTCTGGTTGGCGCGGTTGCGGCAGGCGAGCGCGACGTTGAAGAGGTGGTCACGGGTGGCGCCGTATTCGTGCATATAGCGGCGGGCCAGCATGCCGATCTCGTCGGCGGGGCGCAGCAGCCCGAAGGGGCGGGTCCACTGTCCCGGGGTGGGCAGCTGGACCTGGGTGTTCTTCCAGGGGCGCGGTCCCGAACCGCGCTTGCGGGACCGCCAGGCCACGCCGACGCTCGCCTGTCCGGTGGCGATGGCGGCGGCCAGATGGGCCACCGTCGCGCAGGAACCGCCGCCGCCGTAACCGACCTTGGAGAAGTGGGTGACGTCCCCGGCGCCGATGGCCTTGGCTATCTCGACCTCGTCGGTCTCCTCCATGGTGTAGGAGGCGAAGGCGTCCACCTCCGAGGGGGCGATTCCGGCGTCGTCCAGCGCCGCGACGATCGCTTGGCAGGCCAAGGTCTTCTCGGAGGCAGGGAGTTGTTTGGCAAACGGTGTCTGGCCGATGCCGGCTATCGCCGTAGCGTCCTTGAGGGTCGCCCCCATCGCCACCTCCACGGTCGGTCGTCAGTACTGACAGCGGAGGAGGCTACCGCTAATCTGACGGGTAGTCAGCTAGTGGCGCAGGGCTCTTCGGCGGGAGGCGACGCGATGCGCGACGACCTGGAGGCGCGGGCGGGTCGGGAGGCGGGGACGGACCTGGAGACGGGGACGGATGTGAAGGCGCGGGGGGATCTGGAGACGCAGGCGGATCTGGAGCCTCAAGGGGGCCTGGAGGCTCAGGGGGGCCTGGAGACGCGGGCGGGTGGGGAGACGCGGGCGGATCCGGAGTGCGGCACCATCCCCCGGCTGATGCGGGCGGCCGCCCTGCGGTACGCCTCCCGGGAGGCCGTGGTCGAGGGCCGTACCCGGGTGTCGTACGCCGAGCTCGGCAGGCGGGTGGAGGAGGCCGCGGCCGCCTGTATCGCCTCCGGGGTCGCGCCCGGCGACCGCGTCGCCGTATGGGCGCCCAACACCCTCGACTGGATCGTCTCCGCCCTCGGTGCCGTCACCGCCGGAGCCGTCCTCGTCCCCGTCAACACCCGCTTCAAGGGCACCGAGGCCGCCTACCTCCTGCGCCGCACCCGCGCCAAGCTCCTCTTCGTCACCGGCACCTTCCTCGGCACGTCCTACGTCGCCTCGCTCCGCCGCGCCGCCCAGGAAGGCCCCGGCCGCGGCCCGCTGCCCGGACTGCCGCGGCTGGAAAAGGTCGTGGTGCTCTCCGGGGACGCCCCCGCCGACTTCGCCACCTGGCCGGACTTCCTCGCCGGCGGCGCGGCGGTGTCCGCGGAAACGGTCCGCGGCCGGGCCGATGCACTGCACCCCGACGCCCCCTCGGACATCATCTTCACCTCGGGCACCACCGGCCGTCCCAAGGGCGCGGTGATCACGCACGCCCAGACCCTGCGCGCCTACGCCGTGTGGAGCGAACTGGCCGGCCTCCGTGAGGGCGACCGCTATCTGATCGTCAACCCGTTCTTCCACACCTTCGGCTACAAGGCCGGGATCATCGCCTGTCTGCTGCGCGGCGCGACGATGGTGCCGCAGCCGGTCTTCGGCGTGGAGACCGCGCTCGCCAATATCGCCGCCGAGCGGATCTCCGTACTTCCCGGTCCGCCCACCCTCCACCAGCAGCTCCTCGACCACCCCGCCCGCACGCTGCACGACCTCTCCGCGCTGCGCGTGGTGGTCACCGGCGCCGCCGTGGTCCCCCTGGAGCTGGTCGAGCGGCTGCGCAGCGAGCTGAAGATCTCCACCGTTCTGACGGCGTACGGCCTGTCCGAGAGCTCCGGCGTCGTCACGATGTGCCGCCGCGGCGATCCGCCCGAGGTCATCGCCACCACCTCGGGCCGGGCCATACCCGGCACCGAGGTCCGGGTCGTCGACGCCGCGGGCGGCCCGGTGCCGCCCGGTGAACCCGGCGAGGTGCACGTCCGCGGCTACCACGTGATGTCCGGCTACTTCGAGGACCCGGCCGGCACGGCCCAGGTGATCACCCCCGACGGCTGGCTGCGCACCGGCGATGTGGGCGTCCTCGACGCGGCGGGCAACCTCCGGATCACCGACCGCATCAAGGACATGTTCATCGTCGGGGGCTTCAACGCCTATCCCGCCGAAATAGAGCAACTCCTCGGCCGCCACCCGGACATCGCCGAAGTCGCCGTCGTCGGCATACCCGACCCACGCCTCGGCGAGGTCGGCAAGGCCTATGCGGTCCGCCACGCCGGCTCCCTGCTCACCGCCGACGATCTGATCGCCTGGTCCCGCCGGGAGATGGCCAACTACAAGGTCCCGCGGGAGGTCGCCTTCGTCACCGCACTCCCGCGCAACGCCAGCGGCAAGATCCTCAAGACCCTCCTGCGGAATGGAGCCCCGGGGCCGGCTCCGGCGTGAGGAGGCCGCCCGCCGGGCAGGTCCCCTCGACCGTCCCCGTCACACCGTGTCCAGGATGCTCCCGCGCTCGACGCCGCACGTCCGGCGGGGCACACGGGAGGACCACGCACCGCCATGTCGAGCCGTCCGGGCCTGTCCCTATGCCGTCGAGGGTGTCCAGTCCGGCCGACGGCCGCTGAGCGCCACCGCCTGATCGAGGAGCGGTGCGTCCGCTGCCACCGCCACCGGTGGGCCGAACGGCCCGCGCTCCGAGCTCTCGGCGAACTGCGTGAGCAGCGCATACGAGACCCCGAGACTGGCGGTATCGGGCGCGTACTCCTGGCCGGTGGCGCGCGCCAGGTCCCAGCCGTGCAGTACCAGCTCATTGAGCGCGATCCGGCCCGCGACGGCCGCGGGAAGCGTCACGCCGCCCGCCTGGGTCTCGCCCTCCCAGGCCTCCGGGGCGTGCCAGGCCTCCGCCATGCCCTGCAGATTCCGGTCCAGTGCGGTGCGCCAGCCGGGCTCCACATCGGGCTCCGTCGCACCGGGGCTGACGCTCGTCATCGGCCCGAGGTTCTTGCGCGCCGCCTCCTGGAACGCCGCGGCCAGGCCGACGAGGTGGCCCAGCAGATGGCGCACCGCGTACGCCTCGCACGGGGTGGGGGCATCGAGCTGTTCATCGGCGGTCCGGGCCGCGAGCTGCGACACCACCCGGGCCTGCGCCGCGAAGTCGATCGTCTCGGTCATCGTCCGGGTCCTTCCGTCCTGCCGGGGGCGTCCTGCCGGGGCCGGCCCCGGACGCGTACCGCGCACACCTCCGGCGCCACTCCCAGTGAAGACTCCACGGGCCCGCGGAACTCATCGCCACACCGCCGCACGGCTTCGGCTACGCCGCATACCGCTCCCGCAGCACCGCCACGGCTACGCCGTATACCGCTCCCGCAGCACCGTCTTGAGCACCTTGTCCAGCGGCCCGCCGCGCGGCAGCTCACCGACGATCTCCAGCTGCTCCGGCAGCTTCTGCGTCATCAGCCCGGCCGACCGCAGATGCGCGGTCAGCCCGTCCAGGGTCAGTGGCGGCGCGGCCGGATCGGCGGGCGTGACCACCGCGCACACCCGCTCGCCGCGCTCCAGGTCCGGCAGCCCGATCACCGCGGCCTCCGCCACCGCCGGATGGGTGCGCACCAGCTCCTCGATCTCCTGCGCGGAGATGTTCTCGCCCTTGCGGATGATGATGTCCTTGAGCCGCCCGGTCAGTATCAGATGCCCATCGGGACGCAGGTACCCCAGGTCACCGGTGCGGAAGGAGCCGTCGGCGGTGAACGCCTCCGCGGTCAGCGCCGGGTCCGTGTACCCCCGGAAGAGCATCGGCCCCTTGAGCGTGACCTCGCCGGTCTCCCCGGTGCCGGCCGTGGACCCGTCCGGCCGGACGATCCGGACCTCCGCCCCCACCACCGGCTTGCCCACGGTCCGCGACAACTGCTCGTCGCTGTCGTACGGCGTGCCCATCGCGATCATCGGGCACTCGGTCATGCCGTACCCGTGCACGATCGCGCAGTCCAGCTCCCGCCCGGCGGCCGCATACAGCTCCGGGGGCATCGGGGCCCCGCCGCCGGACAGCAGCCGCAGTGACGGAATCAGCCGTCCCGCGTGCGGCAGCCCCCGCCGATAGCGGCGCGACTCGTCCAGGAACGCCTGGTAGAACGCGGTGCTGCCGCCGGCCATGGTGACCCCGCGACGCCGGTAGACGGCGGCCGCGCGCTCCGGCTCGAAGGTGTCCAGGATGACCGCGGGAAACCCGCTGACCAGCATCGCGATGACATAGTCCGGACCGGCGATATGCGCATACGGAAAGGCGATCGAGCCGATGTCGTCCGCGGACATACCGAGCGCGGTGGCCAGCCCGACGCCACCGGCGATGAGGCCGGCATCGGTGTGCTCCACCCCTTTGGGGTCGGAGGTGGTGCCGGAGGTGTAGTAGATCCAGGTGGTGGGCCCGTCGCCGACCGGCGTTGCAGCGGGCAGCCCGGCCGGGTCCGCCGTGGGCAGCCCGTCCCCGACCGGCAGCACCCGCACCCCGTCCCCGGCGAGCTTCCGCACCATCGCGGTGTGGTCGAACCCCCGCCACACGCCCGGTACGAGCACGAACTCCGCCGCCGACTCCGCCAGGATGAAACCGACTTCGCGCTCCCGGTGCAGCGGGATGACCGGCGTCTGTACGGCCCCGAGCCGGGCCAGCGCCAGCGACGCGACCACCGTCTCGACCCGCGTCGGCAACTGCCAGACCACCCGGGTCCCGGCCCCGATCCCCAGCTCCCGGAACCCGGCCGCCACCCGCAGCGCCTCGTCCCGCACCTCGTCGAAGGCGACGCTCCGACCGTCCCCGTCGTAGAACATCGGTGCCCCGCGCGAGACCCGTGCCCGGTACTCGACCAGTTCCCAGAGCGTGTGGATACGGGCGAGTTCGAACACGGCGCGCCTCCTGGCTGTGAGCAGGGCGGAACGTGGCCGGGCCCGGCGGGATCACCGGGGGCGGACGGCGCGACTGTAGCAGCGAAACTGACGGATCGTCAGGACTTGGTGGGGATGGAAGCGGTGTGTATGTACGGGAAGTCCACCGCGCGACCAGGGTGCGCCCGTGAAGTCGGCCCGGGGGCAGAGATGCGTCGGCAGCGGAGCCTCTGTGCGGGGCCCCGCCGCCGAATTGCCCCCGAATCAGGGACGGTGACGGTCCTTGGCGTCAACCGGACCGACGATCGGGACGTGGTGGTCCAGGGTGGTGTAGTGGGCGGCGGGGCGATGGGAATCGGCCACCGCTGGTGTGGCGGTGGCCATCCCGATGGTTATTGCAGCCGCAATGGTGCCAACGGCAAGGGCCTTCTTTGCATGGGTCATGAGTGCCGGGTGAGTCATTCCGGTTCCTTTACAGAGGAGGACATGGTGGTTGACGGAATTGCCTACAGAGCGAAGTTAGCGACCGCATAAGGGCGTCAAGAGCATGCATTCGACCGTGTGGCTGAAAAGCGCTGTAGGACGGCTGAATGGCGAAATGGCGAAATGGCTGCGGACATGCCGCAAGGGCCGGTTCCGATGGCTCCCCTCCTGCCATCAGAACCGGCCCCTGCGATCCCCCGTTGACTCCGGCCGAACTCGGCTATTACCTCGACTCGATGATGGGCGTGTGGTTGTCCGAGGGCAGCAAGTCCCCGGGCTTCCTGACGACCTTCTTCTTGGCGAGCCCAGGAGTGGCTACCGGCGTGTGGTTGTCCAAGGGCTTGATGACATCACGTTCGTTCGGCTCTGGAGCCTGGTTCTCGGTGGTCACACTCATCAACTCCTGTGTGTGGGCGCTTTGTGGTCCCCCGGCCGGCAACTCCCCCGTGGGCTGCCGGACGGGTGAACCTGGGCCGAACACCTTACGGTGGGGCCGCGTCACCGAGCCGCTTGCCCCCCGAGGCGGCGGTTCGATGGGTAAGAGCCTGACGTGCCGCGATGAACGATCGATAAACGTCTCTGATATCGCCTCTGACCAGGGACTATGCGACGGTGGCCAGGCTGATGAGGGTCTGTACCTCAGACGTGTCCGGCGCGCCCAGTCGTTCGTAGATGGAGAGAGCGTCCTGCCAGCAGGCGCGTGCCCGCCCCGTGTGCCCCAGTTCGTTGAGCGTACGGCCCAACAGCGTAAGGACGTTCGCCCGCCACCACTCCCCGCCCACACCGCGCAGCGCGGTAAGTGCCTGCTCGGCGCTGGTGGCCGCCTGGGTGGGACGGTGGTCGGCGAGGTGGATCTCCGCCAGCCTGAAGTGCGTCATGCCCGCCCAGAATCGCTGCCTGCTGTCCTGGAATATGGCCAGGGCCTGGGTGAGCTGGTCGGTTGCCTCGTCCAGTCGACTGGCACGGGTGTACGCAAGTCCCAGCGCGTACATACCGTTTGCCAGCCGCCGCTGCGCACCGAGCTGGCGGTATATCGCAATGCCTTCCTGGGCAAGCCGGATCGCGCTGTCCATACGTCCCGTGTTCAGGTGGACACGCGAGAGATTGCACAGGGCGCTCGCTTCGGACTGCTTGTTGCAGTCGTCGCGGAAAGCGGAGAGCGCCTGGGTGAGATAGGCCTCGGCGTCACCGTAACGCTGCTGGGTGGTGGCGATGATCCCGCGGTCGTTCGGTGCGTAGGACGAGGAGAAGGGGTCCTCGGCCGCCAGCCCGAGGAGCATCGCCGACTGGGCGTGTTCCTCGGCCTCGTCGAGGCGGCCGGCCAGGGTGTGGACGTTGGTGAGGGCGGTATGGATACGCGCCTCGGCGTGCTGGTCCTCGGCCTCCCGGGCGGATACGAGCAGGGCGGCGTTGGCCTGCTCGTACTGCAGCGCATCGGCCCCGGACTCGGCCAGGTCGCGGGTCAGCAGCAGCAGATCCACCGCGCGCCGCAGGGACCCGGCGCCCTTCGACTGCTGAGCGCACGCAAGGATGCAGCCCGCTTCACTGAACAGCCAGCTCAGCGCCGTCGCACGGTCGGTGAAGGTAAGTCCGGGGTGGCGGGTGGGCTCCATGTGGTCGACCAGCCGGTCCCCGGGCCGCTCCAGGGCGTACATCCGGGCGGCGGTGGCCAGGTAGAAGTCCAGCAGCCGCGACAGGGCCGCTGCCTGCTCCGTGGGCGGGTGCTCGTCACGCTCCGCGCAGGCGCGCGCGTACAGCCGGACCAGGTCGTGGAAGCGGTAGCGGCCCGGCGCGGCGGACTCCAGCAGGCTGGCGTCGACAAGGGATTCGACCTGGTCCTCTGCGGACTCGATGTCGAGGTCGAGGAGGGCTGCCGCCGCGGCGAGCGAGATGTCCGGCCCGTCGGCAAGGCCCAACAACCGGAAGGCACGCGCCTGGTGGGGCTCCAGCTGGCCGTATCCCAGTTCGAAGGTGGCCTTGACGGCCAGGTCACCTGCGCGCAGCTCGTCCAGCCTGCGGCGTTCATCCGCGAGCTTGCTGGCCAGAGTGGAGACCGTCCACGTACGGCGCGCGGCAAGCCGGGAGGCGGCGATACGAATGGCCAGCGGAAGGAAGCCGCAGGCGCCGACGACGGCCATGGCGGCCTGCCGTTCCGAGGTGACGCGCTCCACGCCGACGATGCGGGTGAAGAGGGTCAGCGCCTCCTCGGGGCTCATCACATCCAGGTCGATCAGATGGGCGCCGGCCAGGTCGATCAGGCGGGCGCGGCCGGTGATCAGTGCCGCACATCCCTCCGCTCCGGGCAGCAGCGGTCTGACCTGCGCCGCGTCCCGCGCGTTGTCCAGCAGAGCCAGCACCCGCCGGCCGGCCAGGGTCGACCGGTAGAGCGCGGACCGCTCCTCCAGACCGTCGGGGATGGCGGAATCGGGAGTGCCCAGGGCACGCAAGAAGGCCCCGAGCACCGCTTCCGGCTCGGAAGGTGTGTGACCGGCGCCCTGGAGGTCGACATAGAGCTGCCCGTCGGGGAAGTGTTCGCGGGCGGCGTGCGCGACATGCACGGCGAGGGTCGTCTTCCCGACGCCGCCGATGCCGGTGAGCGCGGAGACGGCCATCACGCTGCCCTCGGCGGTTGCCAGCTGTTGGCTGAGTTCGGTGACGAAGGCGTCGCGTCCGGTGAAGTCGGCGACCGTTGCGGGGAGTTGTTGTGGGCGTACTGCCACCTGATCGGGGGCGTCCGGACCGTCGATGACGACCGCCGGCGCGTCCAGATCCGTGTCGGCCTGCAGAATGCGCTGCTGGAGGTCGGAGAGGGAGGCGCAGGGGTCGACGCCCAGTTCGTCGGCGAGCAGCCGGCGGGTGTCCGCGTACACCGCGAGCGCTTCGGCCTGCCGCCCGCTGCGGTACAGCGCCAGCATGAGCAGTTCGCGAAGCCGCTCGCGCAGTGGGTGGGCGGCGGTGAGCGCGGTCAGGTCGGACACCGCATCGGCGTGGCAGCCGGCTTCCAGGACGAGTTCGAGACGGGTCTCCGTGAGGGAGAGCCGCCACTCCTCGAGCCGGGTGCGCTGGGTTTCCGCGTACGGTCCGGCCAGCCCGGCCAGTGGTTCGCCGTCCCACAGGGACAGGGCCCCGTCGAGGAGTTCCCGGGCGCGGATGCGGTCACCGGACGCCTTGGCCTTCTCCGCCTCGGCGGCGTACTGCTCGGCGTGGTCGTGGTCGAGGTCCAGCGGGCGGCCGTCCACCGGACGGATGGCGTAGCCGCCGGACTCGCTGACCAGGGCGTCGGCGTCCGTGCCCAGCGCTTTGCGGAGCCGGGAGGCGTAGGTGCGCAGCGCCGCGAGTGCGGCATGCGGCGGCTCGTCGCCCCACAGAGCGTCGACGAGTTCGGGCGCGGTGGCGGTACGTCCGCCGCGCAGCAGTAGTGCGGCGAGCAGTGCACGCTGCTGCGGGGAGCCCGCTGCCAGCGGCGTTGCGCCACGCCAGGCCCGTACCGGACCGAGCACGGAGAAGCGGAGCCGCTCCCGCCCCGGACCGTCGTCCATGGTGTCCCCCCTGCCGTATGCCGTCTGTTCGCGCTGTGCGCACTACCTCGCTGTGCGCAACGGTCAGTCTGCCTTGTCGCGCCCCCTTACGTCAGTAGGGGTCCGGACCGTGCACAAAGCCTCCTTGGCCGATCGGCGCCGGGGGAGGGATGGCGCAGGCCGGGGGCGCGGAGACGAAACTTCCGTGCGCCCCTCTTGCGGATCCGTTCACTGCGCCATTACTGACGGATCGTCAGATTGCCGCTACCGTATCCGCCATGGAGACCTTCCCCAAGATCATTTCGGTGGACGACCACACGGTGGAACCCCCTGGCGTCTGGCGGGACCGGCTCCCGTCGAAGTACCACGACATCGGCCCGCGCATCGTCCGGGCGCCCGTGAAGGAGATGACCTTCGTGGGCGGCAAGTTCGCCCCGACGATGGGCGCCGCGGGGGACGAAGGGCCGATAGCCGACTGGTGGGTCTACGAAGATCTGCACCGGCCGCTGACCCGCCTCGACACCGCCGTCGGCTGCTCCCGCGACGACATCAAGCTCGAAGGCATCACCTACGAACAGATGCGTCCCGGCTCGTTCAGCGTGCCCGAACGGCTGGCCGACATGGACGTCAACCACGTCCAGTCCGCGCTCTGCTTCCCCACCTTCCCCCGTTTCTGCGGTCAGACCTTCACCGAGGCCAAGGACCGCGAACTGGGGCTGCTGGGCGTGCGCGCGTACAACGACTGGATGGTCGAGGAGTGGTGCGGCCCGCAGGCGCAGGGACGGCTGATCCCGCTGACCCTCATCCCTCTGTGGGACGCGGAGCTGGCCGCGGCGGAGGTGCGGCGCAACGCGGCCCGTGGGGTACGGGCGGTCTGCTTCAGCGAGATCCCGCCGCATCTGGGGCTGCCCAGCATCCACACCGACTACTGGGACCCCTTCCTGCGCGCCTGCGACGAGACCGGCACGGTCGTCGCGATGCACATCGGCTCCTCGTCGAGGATGCCCTCGACGTCGGCCGACGCCCCGCCCGCCGTCGGCTCCACGATCACCTTCGCCAACTGCTGTTTCTCGATGGTGGACTGGCTGATGAGCGGCAAATTCGACCGCTTCCCCGGCCTGAAGGTGATGTACGCGGAGGGCCAGATCGGCTGGATTCCGTACATCCTCGAACGCGCGGACGTGGTCTGGGAGGAGAACCGCGGCTGGGGCGGCGTCGCCGACAAGGTCCTCCGCCCGCCGTCCGAACTCTTCACCGAGCACGTCTACGGCTGCTTCTTCGACGACGCCTTCGGGCTGCGGAATCTCGACGCGATCGGCGTCGGGAATGTGTTGTACGAGACCGACTACCCGCACTCGGATTCGACCTGGCCGAAGTCGCGGGAGGTCGGTGAGTCGCAGATGGGACACCTCGCGCCGGACGTCGTGGAACGGATCGTTCGGGGGAACGCGATTTCGCTGCTGGGGTTGACGGGGGAGGGGCTGTGGGGGCCGTCGGCGGGGGGAGCCTGAAGGCGGGGACGAGGCCCGGCCAGGGGCGGGTTCGGCTGCGGGCCCCTGTGCGCGGTCCGCCCCGCACCCGTCGCGGCAGCGTTTTCCACAGGGGACCAACAAGGTGAGCCCGGCGCCGTACTCTGACAGTGACGAGCTGCACAGAGAGGGGCAAGGCTGTGTCTTCCGATGCCACGCCGTCTTCAGATGCCACGCCGGGCCCGTTCGCCGAGCCGGTTGCCTTTGGTCAGCGCATGCAGATCCTGCGGACCCGTAGAGGGATGAGCCGCAATGTTCTGGCCGGGCTGCTGGGGAAGTCGCCGAGCTGGGTCAAGCAGATCGAGGGCGGGCGCCTGCAGATGCCCAAGCTGCCCATGGTCTTGCGTATCGCGGAAGTCCTCAGGGTCAGGGCTCTCTCCGAACTCACGGGTGACCAGTCGATGGCGATCGCCCTGTTTACCGGGCCCGGACACGTCCGGCTGCCCGCGGTGCGGGCGGCCCTCGATACGTTCCCCTTGACGACGCGACGGGAAGCTCCCCCGCCGGCGCACCTTCAAGAGCGTCTCGTCCGCGCATGGGCTGCCCGGCATTCCGCGCCGAACCATCGCGATGTCATCGGGGCTCTCCTGCCGGAGCTCATCCGGGACGCGCAGCTGGCGGTGGCGCAAGCCGATGCGGCGAGCGAGCGGCGAGTGGCGCAACGGCTGTTGTCCGAGGCGTACAGCCTGAGCCAGTTCTTTCTCGCGTACCAGCCGGACGCGTCGCTGCTGTGGCGGGTGGTGGAGCGCGGAATGATCTCCGCCCAGGAATCCGAGGACCCGCACACCATCGGCATCTCGGCGTGGCTCGCGACGCAGGCGCACCGTGACAGCGGGCACGCGCACTTCGACGCTGCTGACGCGGTGAATCTGGAGACGCTGCGCTACCTGGAGGCGTTCTTGCCCGATGCGAACGACGATGTGCTCGCCATCGCCGGAGCGCTGCAATTCGAGGCGGGATATACCGCGGCCCGTCGGGGGGACACCGGAACCGCCTGGCGCTATTGGGACTCGGCACGTGCCGTGGCGGAGCGGCTGCCCGCCGACTACTACCACCCCGTGACCTCGTTCTCCCGAGGCGTCATAGGGGCCCACGCGGTCACCGTCGCCGTCGAGTTGCACGCGGGCGCGGAGAGCGTGCGCCAGGCAGCCGCTGCGGACACGACGACGATCCCCTCCCGCCCCCGGCGTGCGCGACACCGGATCGAGGAAGCGCGCGGCTACCAACTCGACGGACAGGCGGAGGCCGCCTTGGCGGCCCTGGACAAGGCGTACGAGGCGGCACCGGAAACGGTCCGGTACAACGGCTACGCGCGACGCATCGTTCTGGAGGAAGCGGATTCCAAGAGCCCGGCCCAGCGGTGCCGGGCGACCGAACTCGCGGTCAGAATCGGCACCTTGGCCGCCTGAACATGGGGGGGGCACAAAGTGTGCCTCCTCTTACTCCTCAGGGCTCCTACGGTCAGTCCTCGTATGACTGCCGAGGCCCCCCGTGGCCGCGTCAATCGCGGCCCGGGCATGGCCAATCTGAGGAAAGCAGGTCACTATGCCGCGCTGCATCGCCCGTATCTTCGAGCCGCTGTTGCGGTTACTGCTGCCGCCGCCGGGCCGGCACCGGGTAGTCGGCACTCATCCCGATGAACCCCGCGCCGTCGCGACGGCCGGGCGCCTGGCGCGAGAGCCGGTCGTGCGGGGCGAGGACACTGTCATGGTCCGGCCGTATCTCGTGGTGCACGAGCGGAAGCAGCGGGTACGGCGCAGTTGGTTTCGTCCTTAAGGGACGGGTGCCGCGTGGCGGAAGTCAGAGGATCGCGCCTGGCCGCGCCGGGCTGCGGCTGCGGCTCTTCCAGTGGCTGACCCCGTCGTCCCATCCCTTGGTCCTCCACCCCTTGTCTGATGCCGCCCCAGGCGCGACGATGTCCCGCGCAAGCTATATGACGATCCGTCAGATATGGCTGGAGGGCTTGTGGTGGACGGTGTGCGCGGTGGGGTGTGGCGGCCGGAGGCGGGGCGGCTGGTGTACGGCATGCAGTTGCCGGTGCAGTCGCAGAGCACCCTTTTCGCGGAGAGCTGGGAGGCCGCGGCGGGACCCGTCGAACTGGTCGCGATCGCGCGGGCCGCCGACCGGTACGGGTTCGCGTATATCGCCTGCTGTGAGCACCTGGCGATCCCGCGGCGGCTGGCCGAGGCGATGAGCACCGTCTGGTACGACCCGGTCGCCACGCTTGCGCATCTGGCCGCCGTCACCGAGCGGGTGCGGCTGCTCAGCCATGTGGCGGTGGCCGGGCTGAAGCACCCGCTGGTCACGGCCAAGCAGTACGCGACGCTCGACCGGCTCTCGGATGGGCGGCTGATTCTCGGGGTGGGGGCCGGGCACGTAACGGAGGAGTTCGATGTGCTCGGAGTGGACTTCGAGCGGCGTGGGGCGGTGCTGGACGAGACGATTGACGCGCTGAAGGCGGCGCTGGGGCCGGAGGAGTTCCCCGCGTTCGCGGGGGAGCGGTTCGCGTTCGAGGGGCTGGGGCAGGCACCGCGGCCCGTGCAGACGCCTCGGCCGCCGCTCTGGGTGGGCGGATCCTCGCCCGCCGCCGTACGCCGGGCCGCGGTGCGCGGCGACGGCTGGCTGCCGCAGGGCGACCGGCGGGCGGAGCTGCCCGGGCAGATCGGGAAGCTGCGGAGGCTGCGGGCGGCGGCCGGTGTCGATACGCCGGTCGTGATCGGCGCCATCGCCGAGCCGCTGTACGTCGGCGAGCCGGGGTGGGAGGTCGGCCGGCGGACCCTGTCCGGGGCGCCGGAGCGGATCGCGGAGTCGCTGCGGGAGTACCGGGCGATGGGGGTGGACCAGATCCAGGTGCGGTTCCGCAGCCGGGGATGTGACGAACTGGGGGAGCAGATGGCGGCGTTCGGGACGGATGTCGCCCCGTTGCTGAACGGCTGACCGCCAACCGTTCGCCACGCACCACTCACCACTCACCACTCATTACTCACCACTCACCGTTCACCACTCGCGACTCACCGTTCACCACTCACCGCTCGCGGCCGACGGACCGGAATCGGTGGCGACGTACTCACCAGCAGAGGAGTGCAGGCATGGGCAAGCTCGACGGGCGGGTTGTCATCGTGACGGGTGCGGCGCGCGGGCAGGGTGAGCAGGAGGCGCGGCTGTTCGCGGCGGAGGGCGCGAAGGTGGTGCTCGGGGATGTGCTCGATGCGCAGGGCAAGGCGCTCGCCGAGGAGCTGGGGGAGGGCTGCGCCCGCTTCGTCCATCTGGATGTGACGCAGGAGGCGGACTGGCAGGCCGCGGCGGTCACCGCCAAGGAGGACTTCGGGAAGATCGACGGGCTGGTCAACAACGCGGGGATTCTTCGATTCAACGAGCTGGTGTCGACGCCGTTGGAGGAGTTCCAGCAGGTGGTGCAGGTCAACCAGGTCGGCTGCTTCCTCGGGATCCGTACGGTGGCGCCGGAGATCGAGGCGGCGGGCGGCGGGACGATCGTCAATACCGCCTCGTACACGGCCCTGACGGGTATGGCCTTCGTCGGCGCGTATGCCGCGACCAAGCATGCGGTGCTCGGGCTCACCCGGGTCGCCGCGGTGGAGCTGGCGGCCAGGAAGATCCGGGTCAATGCGGTGTGCCCGGGGGCCGTGGACACCCCGATGACCAACCCCGCGGCTCTCGATCCGGGCGTGGATCCCGCCGAGTCGAAGCGGGCCGTGGACGAGCTCTACCGGAAGCTGGTGCCGCTGGGCCGGATCGGCCGGCCGGAGGAGGTCGCCAAGCTGGCGCTCTTCCTGTCGTGCGAGGACTCGTCGTACATCACGGGGCAGCCGTTCGTCGTGGACGGGGGCTGGCTGGCGGGGGTCAGCATCATCTGACTGAGCGTCAGGTAGTGGGCCGGCGGCTCTTGACGGCCTTCGTGCGCGGTGGAACAGTCGGCACATCTGATCTGACGGTGCGTCAGAAATCGTGAATGGCTCAGGGACGGTGAACCTCCTTGGAATTCGGGCTCTTTGTACAGGGATACGTGGGCAAGCGGGCCGAGACCGACCCGCTCGCGGAGCACAAGGCGCTGATGGAGGAGACCGAGTACGTCATCCAGGCGGACAAGTCCGGCTTCAAATATGCCTGGGCGTCCGAGCACCACTTCCTGGAGGAGTACTCCCACCTCTCCGCCAATGACGTCTTCCTCGGCTATCTGGCCCATGCGACCGAGCGGATCCATCTGGGGTCCGGGATCTTCAACCCCCTCGCCCAGGTCAACCACCCGGTGAAGGTCGCCGAGAAGGTCGCCATGCTCGACCATCTCAGCGAGGGCCGCTTCGAGTTCGGCAGCGGCCGGGGCGCCGGCAGCCACGAGATCCTGGGATTCCTCCCGGGCATCACCGATATGAACCACACCAAGGAGATCTGGGAAGAGACCATCGCCGAGTTCCCGAAGATGTGGCTCCAGGAGGAGTACGTCGGGTTCCAGGGCAAACACTGGCAGCTGCCGCCGCGGAAGATCTTCCCGAAGCCGTACGGGGCCGCGCACCCGGCGATGTGGTACGCGGCCGGCTCCCCGTCCTCGTACGCCATGGCGGCGAAGAAGGGGCTGGGCGTCCTCGGCTTCAGCGTGCAGAAGGTCTCCGATATGGAGTGGGTGCTGGAGCAGTACAAGACGGCGATCCGGGAGGCCGAGCCGGTCGGCGGCTTCGTCAACGACAACGTGATGGTGACCTCGACCGCGATCTGTGCCGAGACGCACGACAAGGCGGTGGAGATCGCAGTGGGCGGAGGGCTCAACTACCTCCAGTCGCTGGTCTTCCGCTACCACGACACCTTCCCGCGGCCCGACGGCATCCCCGAGTGGCCCGAGCTGCTGCCCGACTACACCGCCGAGCTCATCGAGCTGCTGATCGCCGAGGAGCTGATGATCTGCGGCGACCCGGACGAGGTGCTCGGGCAGTGCAAGCGCTGGGAGCAGGCCGGGGCCGACCAGCTGAGCTTCGGGCTGCCGATCGGGATCTCGTACGAGGACACGATGAACACGGTCAAGCTCATCGGCGAGCACGTGATTCCGAAGATCGACACGGATCCGGTGCACCGGACGACCCGGTTCCGTCAGGCCGCAGGCAGCTGAACCCGCGCAATTTCCGCCCAGGGGAAGGGGACGCACCGCCCATGCTCGACCACCTGATCAAGGGCGCGACCGTTGTGGACGGCACGGGAACGCCCTCGTACACCGCCGATGTCGGCATCCGTGACGGCCGTATCGCCGTCGTCGCCCCGCCCGGCACCGTCACCGAGGAGGCGAGGACGCGCGAGGACGCGACCGGTCTCGTCCTCGCCCCCGGTTTCGTCGATCCGCACACCCACTACGACGCGCAGCTGTTCTGGGACCCGTACGCCACCCCCTCGCTCAACCACGGGGTGACGACCGTGGCGGGCGGCAACTGCGGTTTCACCCTGGCGCCGCTGCACCCCGGGCGGCCCGACGACGCCGACTACACCCGCCGGATGATGTCCAAGGTCGAGGGCATGTCCCTGGTGGCGCTCGAAGAGGGCGCCCCCTGGACGTGGAGTTCGTTCGGCGACTACCTGGACGCGCTGGAGGGGCGGATCGCCGTCAACGCGGGCTTCATGGTGGGCCATTGCGCGCTGCGGCGGTACGTCATGGGCGCGGATGCCATCGGCGGGCAGCCGGCCCCCGGGCAGCTGGACGAGATGCTGACGCTCTTCCACGAGGCGATGGAGGCCGGGGCCTGGGGCTTCTCCACCACCCAGTCCACCACCCACTCCGACGGCGACGGGAAGCCGGTCGCCTCCCGGCACGCCGGACCGGAGGAACTGCTTGCGCTGTCGCGGGCCGTCGCCGCGCACGAGGGCACCCAGATCGAGGCGATCGTGACCGGCTGCCTCGACCAGTTCGGCGACGACGAGATCGAGCTGCTGGTCGCGATGAGCGCGGCGGCCGGCCGGCCGCTGAACTGGAACGTGCTGACCATCGACGCGGCGGTGCCCGCACGGGTGCCGCGCCAGCTGATCGCGAGCGAGCGGGCCCGGGAGGCCGGCGGCCGGATCGTGGCCCTGACGATGCCGATCCTCACCCCCATGAACATGTCCCTGGGCACCTTCTGCGCACTGAACCTCATCCCCGGCTGGGGCGAGATCCTGGGCCTGCCGGTACCCGAACGCCTCGCCAAGCTCCGCGACCCCGGCGTACGGGCCGAGATGCTGCGGCGCGCGGAGAGCAAGGAGGCGGGCGTCTTCCGGCGGCTCACCGACTTCGGCCGGTATGTCATCGGGGACACCTACTCCCCGGAGAACGAGGGCCTGACCGGGCGCGTGGTGCGCGATATCGCGGCCGAACGCGGCCTGGAGCCCTTCGCCTGCATGGTCGAGATCTGCGCCAACGACCGGCTGCGGACGGTCCTGTGGCCGATGCCCACCGACAACGACCCGGCCTCATGGGCGCTGCGCGCGGAGACCTGGCAGCACGAGGACGTGCTGCTGGGCGGCTCGGACGCCGGCGCCCATCTGGACCGGATGTGCGGTGCGCCGTACACGACGCGCTTCCTCGGCGACTGCCTGCGCGGCAGGAAACTGGTGGGCCTGGAGCAGGCGGTGAAGATGCTCACCGATGACCCCGCACAGCTCTTCGGCCTGCGGGAGCGCGGACGCATCGAGGAGGGCTGGCACGCCGACCTCGTGCTCTTCGACCCGGAGCGGATCGACGCGGGCAAGGCCACGCTCGTGCACGACCTGCCCGGCGACAGCCCGCGGCTGGACTCCCGGGCGATCGGCATCAACGCGGTGTGGGTCAACGGCGTCGGGACGATCCGCGACGACGTGGTGACCGGCGCGGTGCCGGGGACCGTGCTGCGGTCGGGCCGGGACACGAGGACGGTGAGTACGAAGTGACGGGGGTGCGGCCGGGGCATGGGGGCGGTGAGTGCCATGTGACGGCTGCCTCGGAGCGGCTGTTCATCGGCGGCGAGTGGGTCGAGCCCCACGGCGGTCACTACGAGGTCATCGACCCGGCGACGGAGGCGGTCGTCGGGCTCGCGCCCGAGGCGAGCCGGGCGCAGGTGTACGAGGCGGCCGCCGCGGCGCGCGAGGCCTTCGGGCCCTGGTCGCGCACTTCACCGCAGGAGCGTGCCGCGATCCTCGACCGGGCCGCCGAGGTGATGCAGCGCGACTTCGCGGCGCACGCCGAGCTGGCGCAGGCGGAGAGCGGGGCCACGACCCGGACCGCGCGCGGAATGCAGGTCGCGGTGGGGGTGGCGCGCTTCCGGCGGTATGCGAAGGGGGCACTGGAACCGGTCGAGCAGGGGCTGCCTCCGCAGATCAACGAGGCGGGGCAGGGGGGCACCTCCCCTGCCCTCAAGGGGGAGGGGCGAGGGGCCGTGCTGGGCGCTCTCGCCGTACGCCGGCCCGTCGGCGTCGTCACCTGCATCACCTCGTACAACAACCCGTGGGCGAACCCGGCGGGCAAGATCGCCCCGGCGCTGGCGATGGGCAACACCGTGGTGGTGAAGCCCGCCCCGCAGGACCCGCTGTCGGTGTACCGGATGGCGGCGGCGCTGGCGGAGGCGGGGGCGCCGCCGGGAGTGGTGAATGTGGTGAGCGGCGCTTCCGCGGAGGCCGGCGAGGCGGCCGTGGACTCGCCGGACGTGGACATGGTGAGCTTCACCGGCTCCACGGCCGTCGGGCAGCGCATCGCCGAGGTGTGCGGACGAGGGATGAAACGCCAGCTCATGGAGCTGGGCGGCAAGGGTGCCGCGGTGGTCTTCGACGACGCGGACCTGGACTCGGCGGTGGCCGGTATCGGCACCACCTACGCGTTCTACAGCGGGCAGATCTGTACGGCGCCGACGCGGGTGATCGTGCAGAGAGGGGTGTACGAGGCGCTGGTCGAGCGGCTGACGCGCTACATCGGGCACCTCGAGGTCGGCGATCCCCGTGCGCCGGGGACGGTGGTCGGGCCGGTGATCTCGGCCGCGCACCGCGACCGGGTCGAGTCCTATGTGGAGCTGGGCAGGAAGGAAGGCGCACGGGTCGTGGCGGGTGGCGCACGGCCGTCCGTTCCGGAGCGCGGTTTCTATGTCGCGCCGGCGCTGCTGGCCGACTGCACCCCCGATATGCGGGTCGTGCGGGAGGAGATCTTCGGTCCGGTCGTCGTGGTGCTGCCCTTCGACGAGGAGGACGAGGGGGTGGCCCTCGCCAACGACAGCGACTACGGGCTCATCGACTACGTGTGGTCCGGCGATACCGCCCGCGCCTTCCGGGTGGCCGGGCAGCTGCGGGCCGGCGGGGTCGGTGTGAACACGGTCGGCCGGAACATGGAAGCGCCCTTCGGAGGCTTCAAGCGGAGCGGGGTCGGGCGGGACGTGGGCTCGTACGCGCTGCATGCCTACAGCGAGTGGCAGGCGATGGTCTGGCCGGGGTGAGGGCGGGGCGGTGGGCGGCGCCGGCCACTGTGCCGGCGCCGCCCTCCACCGGCGGGTACCGGGTCAGAGCTCTTTGATCAGCCGTGTGATCACAGGCACCGGGAGGTGCGGGTACAGGTTCCTCAAATGCCGCACGATCGCCGCATCACCCTTCTCGTACCGCACTTGGCGCACCTCCTCGATCACCTCTGCGCGGAAGTTCTCGTACGTGCGGAACGTCCGGTGGAACCAGTCGCGCTGTCGCCTGCGGTGGTTGTAGACCTGGCCCGTCATGAGCGGGACGAAGGAGAGACGAAGGAGATCAGAAAGAGGGCGTTCGGCGCACGGTACCCATGGACCGCGAGCGCATGCGTGAGGGGGGCCTCCGCCCACGCGTTGGCGTGGAGAACTCAATGTGCCGGCCGTCACAACGCCCACCATCAACGCCCACCATCAACGCCCACCATCAACGCCCACCATCAACGCCCACCATCAACGCGCAGCGTCAACCTGCCGCGTAGCCACAAGGTTTCGGCACCTCCCGGGGAAGCTCACGGCACGGTCACATGGCTCGCCGTGCCGGCTGCGTCGCGCCGTCGGCGAGTGAGAACCGGCCCGCCACAGGCTCGCCCGGCAATGTCGGCGATGTGCCGGGCCCACTCGGCGCAGGCGCAGGTCGTCCGGAGAAGGGCACGGAGGTTCAGCCGTCAAGGGCGGAGGACCAATGTGCCCTTCGTGCGGCGGCCGAGCAGATCCTCGTGCGCGTCGCGGGCACGTGCGAGGTCGTACTCCGCGCCGACCAGCGGCCGCAGTCGTCCCCGCGCCGTGAGGTCGAGCAATTCCTCAAGTGCCTCACCGCCGACCCCGTTTCGGGCAAGGAGCGGGATGAGCCAGAAGCCGGCGACGCCGATGTTCTCCACCGCGAGGCGGCTCGGCGCGAGGGGGTTACTGATCATGATTCCCCGTCCGCGGCTGAGCACATTCGCTGCCGCGTCAGCCCCGGCGGCCCAGGAAGACCGGGTTGGTCATGGCCGCCATGGGCCCCGGCAGGCCCGTTGTCGTCGAAGGGTGGCGGACTTCCGCGCGTAGGTAGGCGGCGTGGTCGGGGGTGGTCTGCCAGCTGACGGTGCCGCTGCCCGAGGCGGGCAGCGGGGCGGAGTACAGCTGCCCCTGGTCGGTGAGGAAGGAGACCGTGCAGCCCGGGGCGCCGGAGACCGTCAGCTGAGCCGTGGCCCTTGCCGTACGGGGGACCTCCAAGCGCTCGGCGATCCCGGCGTGTTCGCCGCGCTCACCGGTGACGGAGAAGGCCAGACCGACCTTCGACGACTCGGCGATCCAGACCCGGCCCGCCCGGATGCCGTCCAGCAGCGCACGGCGCGAGAGATCGTCGGCGAGCACCACGGTCTGCGGCAGGCCCACCACATCCGGGCCGCGGTGGGCGTCGCTGTGGCCGACGGCCGGCAGCCAGTCCGCGCGGCCCCGGGTGTGTGCGACGAGGGTGTTGTCCCATTCGGCGAGGGTGATCTCGTCATCGGGGGTGTACGGGCCGTTCCAGACCTCCACCGCATCGGCTTCGTTCAGCCCGAACTTCCAGTGGCAGCCGATGCAGGTGGCATGCGGATGTGCCGGGATGACCAGGCCGCCGGCCCGCCGGATGGCGCGCGCGTACTTCCCGAAGGCGTTGTCACGGGCCCGGTAGCGCCAGTCGATGAAGACTTCGGGGTCGGTGCCCATCGCCACCACGTGCCCATTGCGGGTGGTGACCTCCTCGCCGGTCAGGATCAGCAGGTCATCGCCCCACAGACCGTCCCAGGCGCGGTGTGCGGAGGTGGTGTTGTGCTCGGAGGTGTTGATGAAGTCCAGCCCGGCGGCGCGGGCCAGCGCGGCGATCTCGGCGGGAGTGCGTGTGCCGTCGGAGTGCACGGAGTGCAGATGGCTGTCGCCGCGGTACCAGGCACGGCCCCGGCCCCGGGCACGCTCGGGCGGGTGGACGGGCGCCGGGGTGTGCCCCGCGGGTCCGTACCGCAAGGTGACCGTGACGTCGTAGGACAGGCCTTGCGGCGCGATCGTGTACGGCCCGAGGGCGATATGCCAGGTGCCGGCGTTGACGGGGCCCGGCAGATATCCGGGGGTGGCCTCGTCGGCGCGCAGGAAGAACTCCGTACGCGCCCCGCCCGACCAGCCGCGGAAGCCGGCGCCGCCGAGGCCCGTACCCCGCTCGTCGAAGATGCCGATGTCGCAGGCGTTGCCGGGGGTGCCCTCGGGGACGGTGGGCTTGTCGTAGCGGTAGGCAACGGCGATCTCCCGGACGCCGTGCGGCACCTCGACCGGCAGATACACGAAGTCCGGCGCGCCCGCGGGCAGATGGCCGGCCACCCGGCGCGACTGCTCGCCCGGCCCGCCTCCGTGCTGCCCGCCTCCGTGCTGCCCGCCTCCGGGCTGCCCGGCAGCGGGCGTGGCATCGGCGAAGCTCACACGTCCGAGCGTAAGCGCGCCCGTCGCGCCCGCAACCGCCGAAAGTCTCAGAACGTCGCGTCGTTCCATCTCAGCCCCCCGTCCATCTCCGCCTCCCCGTGCCGCCTCAGGCCCGTCTCCTGCGCCTTTCGTGCCCGCCCGCCCCGCCCGCGGTCGTCTCGTTCCGCTGCGCGGCCGGGTCGTTGCACCGCGTGAAAACTGTTGTACGCGCGTGTGACGGCGAGCGAAAGGCCTGTGGATAACCGTCGGGCGGTGAGGCACCATGCGGTCACTCACCCGCCTGACACGGAGGTGTTCCCGCATGCGGATCGCGACCACGATCTTCCTGACCGACGAGACGATCCGGCCGGACCGGCTGGGCCGCGAGCTGGAGCAGCGCGGTTTCGCCGGCCTCTATCTCCCCGAGCACACCCACATCCCCGCCGGCCGTGAGACCCCCGCCCCCATGGGCGAGCCGCTGCCCCGCGAATACGGCCGTACCCTCGACCCGTTCATCGCGCTCGGCCAGGTCGCCGCGGTCACCGAACGGCTCGCCCTCGGCACCGGCATCACCCTCGTCGCCCAGCACGACCCGGTCGACCTCGCCAAGCAGATCGCGACCCTCGACTTCCTCTCCGGCGGCCGCTTCACCCTCGGCATCGGCTACGGCTGGAACGTCGAGGAGGCCGCCGACCACGGGGTCGAATGGTCGACCCGGCGCGCGCTGACCCGTGACCGGGTGGCGCTGATGCGCGCCCTGTGGGCCGAGGAACCGACCGCGTACCAGGGCGCATTCGGGTCCGTACGGGCCTCCCTCGCCCACCCCAAGCCGCTGCACGGCGCGCCGCGCACCCTCCTCGGCGGCGCGGCCGGCCCCAAGCTCTTCGGGCAGATCGCCGAGTACGCCGACGGGTGGCTGCCGATCGGCGGCCGCGGACTGACGGAGACCGTTCCGGTGCTGCGGCAGGCATGGTCGGACGCCGGGCGCACGGGCGAGCCGGTGGTGGTGCCCTACGCGGTCCAGCCCTCGGCCGGGAAGCTGGCGCGCTTCCGCGAGCTGGGCGTGCAGGAGGTGGTGCTGCAGCTGCCGCCGGCCGGGGAGGCCGAGGTACTGCGGACACTGGACGACTTCGCGCAGTACCTGTGAGGGGTGACGCAGGGGAGTACGGCGTGCGGGACGGGTGACGGGTGGCGGGTGACGGTGACAGGGCGGCGGAGCGGAGGGCGCACGGGCCCCGGGGGAGGTCCATCCGCCGGCCCGCTACCTGGCGGCCCCGGTTCGGCCTAGGACCAGCGGTGTACCGCCTCCTGCCAGGATCGGGACCGGAGAACGATCCGCGACGGCCTCCGCAGTCGTAGCGTCGAAGGTGCAGGGCCGCGGATCTCTCCGCAGACCGGCGGCCCGAGGAGAACGGTGAACGGCCAGGAAGATCAACGGTCCCGGAAGATCAGCGGCTCAACGAGATCAGCGGCCCGAGGCGATCAGCGGTCCATGAAGGCGGTGGGCCGAGAACGCCGACGATCCCCGCTGATTCAGCAGATCAGGGGACACGTGGACCGCTCGGCCAGAGAGATCAAGGAGATCCCATGCCTCGCCTCGACCACACGATCGTGCACAGCAAGGACCGTTTCGCCTCCGCCCGGTTCCTGGCCGGCCTGCTCGGCGCGCCCGAACCCAAGGCCTACGGTCCCTTCGCGGCCCTCAAGCTCGACAACGGAGTGACCCTCGACTACGCCGAGCACGTCGCGGGCGGCGAGTTCGTCCCCACGCACTACGCGTTCCTGGTGTCCGAGGGCGAGTTCGACGCGATCTTCGACCGCATACAGGAGCGGGAGCTCTCCTACTGGGCCGACCCCATGCACACCAGGCCGCAGGAGATCAACACCCGGGACGGCGGCCGCGGTCTCTACCTCGACGACCCCGACGGCCACAACATGGAGTTCCTGACCCGGACGTACTCCGACGAGCTGCTGGCCGGTATGTAGGCGTGGCGGGAGCCGCCGCCGGGCAGTGCCCTGACGCGCCCGGACGGAACCACCGGCCGTAGTGATCAGCGGCACATCAACCACCCGATCTCCGGCGGCGGCGCTGTCGGTGGACGCTCGTATCCTCGGAGGATGACTTCCAGCGTGCAGGGACCTGACCAGGCATCGGACCAAGGGACCGACCACGAAAAGGCCTCCGGGCCCGCCGCCCAGGGACGGCCGACGGCCAACGCGATGCGCCGTGCGCTCAAGCGGGCCCGCGACGGTGTGGCGCTGGACGCCGGCGAGGCCGCGGTGCTGCTGCAGGCGCGCGGCGCGGACCTCACGGACCTGTGCGCCTCCGCGGCCCGGGTGCGGGACGCCGGCCTGGAGGCCGCCGGCCGCCCCGGAGTCATCACGTACTCCCGCGGGGTCTTCATCCCCCTGACGCGCCTGTGCCGGGACAAGTGCCACTACTGCACCTTCGTCACCGTCCCCGGCAAGCTGCGCCGTGACGGCCACGGAATGTTCATGTCGCCCGACGAGGTGCTGGACATCGCCCGCCGCGGTGCCGAACTGGGCTGCAAGGAAGCCCTCTTCACCCTGGGGGACAAGCCGGAGGACCGCTGGCCCGAGGCCCGCGAGTGGCTGGAGGCGCATGGCTACGACGACACGCTCTCGTACGTCCGCGCCATGGCGATCCGCGTCCTGGAGGAGACCGGTCTGCTGCCGCACCTCAACCCCGGGGTGCTGTCCTGGACGGACTTCCAGCGGCTCAAGCCCGTCGCCCCCTCCCTGGGGATGATGCTGGAGACGACCGCCGAGCGGCTGTGGAGCGAGCCCGGCGGTCCCCACTACGGATCGCCCGACAAGGAACCCGCCGTCCGGCTGCGCGTCCTGGAGGACGCCGGACGCTCCAACGTCCCCTTCACCACCGGGCTGCTCATCGGCATCGGCGAGACGTACGAGGAGCGCGCCGAGTCCCTGTTCGCGCTGCGCCGTATCCAGCGCGCCTACCACGGCATCCAAGAGCTGATCATGCAGAACTTCCGCGCCAAGCCGGACACGGCGATGCGTGGCATGCCGGACGCCGAGCTGGAGGAGCTGGCCGCGACCATCGCGGTGGCCCGGCACATCATGGGCCCCCGGACGCGCATCCAGGCGCCGCCCAACCTCGTCGACGGCGAGTACGCGCTGCTCATCGACGCCGGGATCGACGACTGGGGCGGGGTCTCCCCGCTGACCCTCGACCATGTGAATCCCGAGCGCCCCTGGCCGCAGATCGACGAGCTGACCGAGCGCTGCGCCGCCGCGGGCTTCGAGCTGCGGGAACGGCTCCCCATCTACCCGGAGTTCCTGCAGCGCGGTGAGCCCTGGCTCGACCCCCGCCTGCTGCCCCATGTACGGGCGCTCGCCGACCCGGAGACGGGCCTGGCCGTGGAGGACGCCCCTGTGGTGGGCCGCCCCTGGCAGGAGCCCGACGAGGGCTTCACGATGATCTCCTCGGGCCGTACGGACCTGCACCACACCATCGACACCGAAGGCCGCACCGCCGACCGACGCGACGACTTCGACGAGGTCTACGGCGACTGGGAGGCACTGCGGGAGGCCGCCGCCCCCGGGATGGCACCGGAGCGCATCGAAGCCGACGTACGGCAGGCCCTGTCGCAGGCCGCCGACGACCCCACCAAGCTCACCGACGCACAGGCGCTGGCGCTGCTGCACGCCGACGGGCCCGCCCTGGACGCCCTCTGCACCCTCGCCGACCACCTACGGCGCGACACCGTGGGCGACGACGTCACCTACATCGTCACCCGGAACATCAACTTCACCAACGTCTGCTACACCGGCTGCCGCTTCTGCGCGTTCGCCCAGCGCCGCACCGACGCCGACGCCTACACCCTCTCCCTCTCCCAGGTGGCCGACCGCGCCCAACAGGCATGGGACGTAGGGGCGGTGGAGGTGTGCATGCAGGGCGGCATCCACCCCGACCTGCCCGGCACGGCGTACTTCGACATCGCGCGCGCCGTGAAGGAACGCGTCCCCGGTATGCATGTGCACGCCTTCTCGCCCATGGAGGTCGTCAACGGCGCGACGCGTACGGGCCTGTCCATCCGTGAATGGCTCACCGAGGCCAAGGCCGCCGGACTGGACAGCATCCCCGGCACCGCGGCCGAGATCCTGGACGACGAGGTCCGCTGGATCCTCACCAAGGGCAAGCTGCCCACCGCCACCTGGGTCGAGGTCATCAAGACCGCCCATGAGCTGGGCATCGGCTCGTCCTCGACGATGATGTACGGCCATGTCGACCAGCCGCGCCACTGGCTCGGCCATCTGCGCCTGCTGGCACAGATCCAGCAGGAGACGGGCGGCTTCACGGAGTTCGTCACCCTCCCCTTCATCCACACCAACGCCCCCGTCTACCTCGCCGGCATCGCCCGCCCCGGCCCCACCACGCGCGACAACCGCGCGGTGACCGCGATGGCCCGGGTGCTGCTGCACCCCCACATCACCAACATCCAGACCAGCTGGGTCAAGCTCGGAACGGAAGGCGCGGCCGAAATGCTCCGCTCCGGCGCCAACGACCTCGGCGGCACGCTGATGGAGGAGACCATCTCCCGGATGGCGGGCTCGAGTTACGGCTCCTACCGCTCCATCCAGGACCTCATCGCCATCGCCGACCGGGCCGGCCGTCCGGCCCGCCCCCGCACCACGACGTACGCCCCGGTCACCGAAGAGCGCCAGGCCGCCGCCCTCGCTTCGGACGGGCATCTCCCGGAGCTGCTGCCCCTGGCCGACTAGATGAATGAGTCCGATGTTCTCAGTGGTCGTAGGCGGTTAGGGATCGTTTGGCTCGGGCTCCGGTGGTCCAGTTGTGCCAGATGGCGGCTGCCAGGGCGAGAAGGCGTTGGCCGGTGCGGGCGAAGACCCCGGCCGGGGTTCTGGCTCCGTGCTGTTCCAGGCTGAGCTGGCCTTTGAGAGTGTCGAAGACGGCTTCGATCCACTGACGGCTGCGAGCGAGGCGGCCGTGCCGGACGGGTTCGCCCCTGCGGTCCGGCCGGACCAGATGGACGCCGAGCTGTTCGGTCAGGAAATTCTCGAAGTCCTTCCCGGCGAAGCCTTTGTCCGCGAGAACCACCTGCCCGGCGCGGAGGAGGTGGTGGTCGCGTTGGAGAAGCGCGGTCATCACCTCCCGTTCGCCGAGCTTGGGGTGGGCCAGACACCAGGTGACGGGCATGCCCTCGGCGGTGGTGACCAGGTAGAGCCGGAATCCCCAGAAGAAGCGGGAGTGGCTGCGGCAGAAGCCGTATCCGGCGTGGCCGGCCAGCTCGGAGCGTTTGACGGTCTCCCTTGATGCGGCGCAGGGCAGAGGTGTGGAGTCGATCAGCCTGAGGTCGTCGTGCCAGGTCGGCACCTGCCTGGCCAGGGCTTCGATCACCTGGGAGATCAGCGGACCGGCCGCGTTCAAGCGCTTGTTATAGGCGGATTGCTGGGGCAGGTAGCGGAACAGGTGAGGCAGCCGGGCGTGCGCGAAGCGGAGCCAGTGCCGGGCCGAGGGGAAGCCGAGCAGAACCTGCGCGACCGCCAGGCACAGCAGCTCGGCGTCCGTCAGTTTGGGAGGTCGCCCGATCCGGCGACAAGGCGCCACATGGTCGTCGATGAACACGTACAGTGCCGCCAGAAGGGCGTCCAGGTTTGTCGTCACACACGAACCAACGGGCGCCCTTCGCCATGGTCGCGGCCAGCACAAACATCGGACTCATTCATCTAGGACGCGCGGCCGTCCGCCGGAACGGGCTGTCGGGGCAACCCGCCGGAACACGGGCGGCCGCGGCAGTCCGCGGCAGTCCGCGGTGGTCCACACAGCCCGGTACCCGGCCGGTCGGCGGGGCCTTCACTCGCCCTCGCCCTCGTACTCGGCCTCGTGCTGCAGGATGCACTGCTGCCACTGCGACAGCGCCTCCTCGCGGTCGCCTCCGCTGTCCTGGGCGGCGACGATCAGCGCGTCGGCGGCCATGGCGGCGAGCCGTACCGCGATGTGGCAGACATCGCTCTGGGGAAGCGGCCGGAGGAGTTCCACCGCGCCGTCGCTGTCCCCGGAAAGCGCGGAGGCGACAACGGCCATGGTGGTGCGATCCCACTCGTACTCGGACATGGGGAGAGCATGCCCAGCGCGTGCCCCCGCCATCATCGAACGCCTTCTTCAGCCCGGTCGGCGGATCGGGCGGCCCGCCGGGAAGGTCGGGCGGCCCGCCGGGAAGGCAGCGCGCCCCCCGGAGGGGAACGTTTTCAGCCAAAGCCGTTTCGGTCGAGCCCGTGCCCATCGGGACCGTACCGGCCAAAAGCCGCCTTATGAGTGACTGGTCGCAATACGCACCTGGCCGGAAACTGATCAATCCTGGTCGATTACAGTGCTGCGCCAGGGGCCCCGCAAGGCCCCGGGACGCTGTCGGTATCGGGAGGGCGCAGTGAGCGCAACAGGAGGCGGCGGCGCCATCTGGGGCCGCGCGGAACAGCAGGACTTCCGTAGCCGGGTACGCGGCTGTCTGCTCGGCGGCGCCATCGGCGATGCGCTGGGCGCCGGTATCGAATTCGACTCGCTCGACGCGATCCGCACGGCGCACGGCCAGGAGGGCGTGGCTGATTTCGTACCCGCCTTCGGGCGGCGCGGCGCGGTCACCGACGACACCCAGATGACCCTGTTCACCGTGGACGGGCTGATCCGGGCCCAGGTGCGCCGCGACACCGGCGCCTGGCATCCGCCCACCGACGTCCACCGCGCCTATCTGCGCTGGGCCGCGACCCAGCGCGACTGGGGCCCGGACGAGCGCAGGAAGGACGACGGCTGGCTCGCCCGCGAGGAGTGGCTGTACTCCCGCCGGGCGCCCGGCCGGGCCTGCCTGAGCGGCCTCGGCGACGAGGTGATGGGCACGCTCGAAGCGCCCAAGAACCCGGACTCGAAGGGCTGCGGCGCAGTGATGCGCTCCGCGCCGTTCGGGCTGCTGGTCGGCTGGGAAGCACAACTGGTCTTCCAGCTCGCCGCCGAGTGCGGGGCGCAGACGCACGGCCACCCCACCGGCTATCTGGCGGCTGGCGCCTTCGCGGTCATCAGCCACTCGCTGGCCCGCGGCGAGGACCTCGACAGCGCCGTGCAGAAGGCGCTGGCGCACCTGGCCACCCGCCCGGGCCACGAGGAGACCAGCGACGCCCTCAAGCGCGCGCTCGGCGCCGTACGGCAGGGCATGCCGACGCCCGCCCGGGTGGA
The DNA here is from genome assembly GCF_036048035.1 of Streptomyces sp. NBC_00400. Taxonomy (NCBI): domain Bacteria; kingdom Bacillati; phylum Actinomycetota; class Actinomycetes; order Kitasatosporales; family Streptomycetaceae; genus Streptomyces; species Streptomyces sp. NBC_00400. Next base: position 4,810,851 of record NZ_CP107940.1, read on the forward strand.
GTCACTGGGGGAGGGCTGGACAGCCGAGGAGGCGCTGGCGATCGGCGTGTACTGCGCTCTGGTCGCCGAGGACGTCCGGCACGGCCTGCTGCTCGCCGTCAACCACAGCGGGGACAGCGATTCCACCGGCGCCATCTGCGGCAACCTGCTGGGAACCCTGCACGGCGAGACCGCGCTGCCGCCGGTGTGGCTGGTCGAGCTGGAGGGCCGGGAGACCATCCTGCAGCTGGCCGACGACTTCGCGATGGAGATGACGCAGGGGCCCGCGCTGCACGGCCCGGCCGGCTCGTCGCCGGGGTGGCTCGCCCGGTACCCGCGGGCCTGACCGGCCGTACGGAGACGGACCGGCCGTACGGAGACGGACCGGCCGTACGGAGACGGACCGGCCGGGGCGCCGGCAACCGACACCGCCGCCCGGTGGTGCGGCCCACGGAGGGGGCGGCGGCGCCGGTGCGCCCAGGGCCCGCTACCGCATCAGCTCCCCCGCGTTGACCAGCAGCGACTGGCCGGTGATGGCACGCGCCCGGTCGGAGGCCAGGAAGACCGCGCACTCGGCCACGTCCGCGTCCGTCGCCAGCTCGGGCAGCGCCATCCGCTCCGTCAGCCGGCCCAGCACGTCCGCTTCCGGAACGCCCTCAGCGTGCGCCTGGAACGTGACGTACGCCTCCACCGGCGGGCCCCACATCCACCCGGGCTGCACGGTGTTGACCCGTATCCGGTCCGGTCCCAGCTCGCGCGCGAGCGAGTACATCGCCGAGACCAGCCCGCCCTTGGACGCCGCATACGCCGCCTGCTGCACCTGCGAGGGGGCGGCGACCGACGACTGGGTACCGATCATCACCACCGAGCCACCGCCGCGCGCCACCAGGGACGGCAGGCAGGCGCGGGTCATCCGCAGAGTGCCGAAGAGATTGACGTCCACGACGCTGCGCCAGGAGTCGAAGTCGGCGTCCCGCAGGCCCCCGAAGAGCGAGTCCAGCGCCGCGACATGGACCACCGCATCGATCCCGCCGAACCGCTCCACGGCCAGCGCGGCCAGCGCCTCGCACTGCGCCTCGTCGCCGATATCGGTCGCCCGCCAGGCCGTACGCTCGCCCGAAGGGTCGAGCTGCGCAGCCGACGTGGCGAGATTCGCCTCCGTCCGCGCGCCCAGCACCACCGAGGCGCCGTCCCGTACGCAGGCCGCCGCGACCTGACGGCCGAGTCCGGCCCCCACGCCCGAGACGATGACGGTCTTGTTCCGCAGCAGCATGTGTGCCTCCCGGCCGGGCCCTCGGCTCACTCCTGATGGTGCGTCAGGTTAGGGCCGGGGGCCGGGGAAAGCCAGAGCTGTCGCCGTCAGGGACGCCCGTCCCGGCGCGCCCCTTCCAGGGCCTTCTTCAGCCGCCCCAGCCCCTCGCGGATCTCCTCCGGGGAGTGGGTCACGAACGACAGCCGGACGGCGGTCGCATCCGGCGGCCCCGCGAAGAACGGCGCCCCGGGGACGTAGGCGACGTCATGCCGCACCACCTCGGGCAGCAGCGCCGTCGCGTCGTACCCCTCGGGCAGGGTCGCCCACACGAACATGCCGCCGGCCGGCCGGTTCCACCGCGAACCCGCGGGCAGCGCCGCGGACAGCCCGTCGACAAGGGCATCCCGCCGCGCCCGGTAGGCGTCGCGCACCCGCCGCAGATGGGCGTCGAGGTCGGCGACCGCCAGATACCGGGCCGCGGCTGCCTGGTCGACGGTCGAGGTGTGCAGATCGGCGGCCTGTTTGGCGATGACGCAGGCCCGCCGCAAGGCGCCCGGCGCCCGTACCGTCCCCAGCCGCAGACCGGGCGCCATCACCTTGGAGAACGAACCCAGCAGCGCCGTACGGTCCTCGGCCCCGGGGAACGAGGCGACCCACGGCACCGGCTCACTCTCGAACCGCAGCTCGCCGTACGGGTCGTCCTCGGCGATCCACAGCCCGCGCCGGGCGGCGACCCCGGCGACCGCGGCCCGGCGCTCGGCGGACAGGGTGCGGCCGGTGGGGTTCTGGAACGTCGGCACGAGGTAGAGCAGCTTGGGCCGCTCGCGCGCGGTGATCTCGTCCAGCGCGGCCGGGTCGATCCCCTCGTCGTCGGTCGGCACCGGCACCACCCGGGCGCCCGCGAAGGAGAACGTCTGCAGCGCCGCGAGGTAGCAGGGGTCCTCGACCAGCACCACATCGCCCGGCTCCAGCAGGGCCGTGGCCAGCAGCGTCAGGCCCTGCTGTGAGCCGGTGGTCACCAGCACGTCATCGGCCCCGGTGGGCAGTCCGCGCGCGGTCGTACGCGCCGCGACGGCCGCACGCAGCGCCGGATCGCCCTCACTGGTGGAGTACTGCAGGGCACGCATCGGCTCCTCGGCCAGCACGTGCTGGAAGGCCGCCGCTATGCCCGCCGCGTCGAACAGCTCGGGCGCGGGCAGCCCGCCGGCGAACGAGATGACCTCGGGCCGGGCGGTGAGCGCCAGGATCTCGCGTACGGGCGAACTGCCGGTCCGCGCCACACGTGCGGCGAGTCCCGGGACAGCAGTGGCCGCGGAGGCAAGGATCGAGTCCGACATGACGGCTCCCATCGCTCGTGTCTGCGATTAACCGGCGTTAGCTGCAGATGGCAGGCAGCTTAAGGGGGCCGCGGAGCGGTGTGCAGGGCGGACCGCATGGTGGGCGGGCGGAGGAGGCGGAGGGGCGCGCGCCCGCGTGACAGCCGGAGCCCGTGGACCCGGTGCCCGGTAGCTTCGGTACCGCGGATGCGCCGCCCCTCCCCATGTGACTCTTCGTCAGCTACACCTGTCTGCCATGACCGCAGACAGCAAAGGAACGCCGGCCGGTGCGGCCGCCGCCGGCACCGGGATCACCCACGGCAACGGGACCGTTGCCCACGGCACCGGGGCCGCCGCCTACGCCGAGCTGGCCGCCGTCGGCCCCTACGGTGTGCGCCCCGGGCATGCGCTGATCACCATGGTCGAACCGCATCCGGGACACGAACACGCCTACAACCGCTGGTACGAGGACGACCACTACATCGCGGGCGCGATGGCGATGCCGTGGATATTCGCCGGCCGCCGCTGGGTGGCCACCCGCGACCTGCAACTGCTGCGCCGTCCGGAGAAGTCCGCCGTCGCCCAGCCGGTCACGACCGGCTGCTACCTCTCCACCTACTGGCTCACCGAGGGCCGTTACGACGAGCACATGAAGTGGACCGTCGGCATCAACCAGCGCCTCAACCGGGACGGCCGGGTCTACCAGGACCGTACGCACGTCTTCACGGCCTTCCAGGACCATGTGGCGACGGTCTACCGGGACGGCGCCGCCGGCCCCCGTGACTTCCATGCGCTGGACCACCCCTACGCCGGGCTGGTGTTGGAGGTGATCGACGCGGAGGGGCCGGAACAGCGGGCCGGGCTCGTGGAGTGGCTGTGCGCCCGCCACCTTCCGCGGCGGCTGGCGGGTTCACCGGCGGCGATGGTGACGGTCTTCCGGCCGACGCCGCTGCCGGGGGACCGGATGTCCTATGTGAAGCAGGTCGTGGGGGTGGACACCCGGCTGACCCTCCTGTGGTTCCTCCAGCAGGACCCGCGAGACGGCTGGACGGCACACTTCGCGGGCCTGGAGGAGGAGGTCGCGGATTCGGCACTGGGGCGGGTGGAGTTGGTGGCGCCGTTCATCCCGACCGTGCCCGGGACGGACCGGTACGTATCCGAGCTGCGCTGAGCGCGCCAGGGCGGACCTGTACGTATCCGGGCTGCTGCGCTGAGCGGCGGCGGGCCGGTGGCCATCCGCGGCCGCCGGGCAACGGGTGTGGGCGCGGGCATGGGTGGGGCGTGGGTGTGGACATGGGGGTGGGCGTGGGCGTGGGCATGGCCGAGCCCCCTCGGCCGGGACGGCGATCCAGTCGAGAGGGCTCGTATCTGCGGACTGCGGACCCGCGGACGGTGACGGCTCAGGTCACGCCAGGTCGAACGCACCACCGGAGATGTCCGACACAAAGCGGGCCCAGGAGGAGTTGTCGAACGTGAGGCGCGGACCGTCGGGGTCCTTGGAGTCCCGCACGGCAATCGCGGTGACGGCGGGCACGGCGATTTCCACGCAGGCGCCGTTGCCACCGGAGTACGAGGACTTGGTCCAGGAGAATGCGGAATTGGGCTGCACGGCCATGTTCACTCCAGCTCACTCTGAGTTACCGCGGATTCGGTAGTGATGACGCTACGCGCCAACATCACGAGCCGCAGAGGCCGTTCACCCGTCCGAATGGCATATTTCTTGATCCCTATTCACGGGGGCGGGTGCAGGTGTACCGTGCCAGCCTCTCCGCAGGAATGCCGGTTCCGTACTATTTCTCCCCGACGGGCCTCACCCCGCGGCATCCGCATGGGATTTCGCCGCGGCAGCGATGAACTCCCGGCTCTGCTCGGCGCTCAATGCCTGTGCACGCAAATGCTCGTACATGATCGTGTACTTGTGCACATCGTTGGTCTTCTCCAGATAGAGGTCGCTGGTGACGCCCTCGATGTACACCACGCTGGAATCGGCGGCATCGTCGAATTCGAGGATGGAGAACGTTCCCGACATGCCGGCGTGCGCACCGGTGTCGTACGGCAGAATCTGGACCGTCACATGCGGCAATTGGCTCATCTCGACAAGATGGTCCAGTTGCTCGCGCATGATCAGGTGACTGCCGACCACCCTGCGCAGCGCGCTCTCGTCCAGCACCGCCCACAGCCGCAACGGGTGCTCGGAATCATTGATCCGGTCCTGGCGCCGCATCCGCACCTGAATGCGCTTCTCCAAATGGTCGGGTGCCAGCTCGGGGACGGTGCCGGGAATGACCGCCTGGGCATAGCCGGCCGTCTGCAGCAGACCTGGCACCAGCAGGGATTCGTACACCCGCAGCGAGGCGGCCTCGGTCTCCAGGCCGATGTAGACGCTGTACGGGATGTCGCCGAAGGCGTGCCACCACCCCTGTTGGCGTGAATCCTTGGCCATCTGCATCAGCGAATCCACGATGCGGTGGTCTTCGACCTCGTAGACCCCGCACAGATCGCGGACATCGCGCTGGCTGATGCTGCGACGCCCGTTCTCCAATCTGCTGATCTTCGACTGCGAGACGAGCAGCCGGTCCGCCACCTCTTCTGCCGTCATGCCTTTGGCCTCGCGAAGCCTGCGCAGCTCCTGGCCCAATCGGCGTCGCCTGACGGTGGGGTTGACGTTGGACGCCACGCTAAGTGCACCTCCGGCTCCGTACTGCTGTTTTCTGGTCAGCAGACTGCCACCAACGGTCCACGTCGCGCTGGCAAATGGCTGGACAAGGTGGTCACGTTGGAAATTTGGGGCCGGAATCGGGAAAATGCGCCCGCGCAGGTGCGCGGGGTGGCGGGCCGGCCGTCGTCCTGAACGGCCGGCCCGCCACCCCGCGCTTCTTGCTGCGGCTCCCGAACGGGATCGTGGGGACGGTGGTGCGTGATCGGGTGGTGCGGTGGTGCCGTGGGTGTGGCGGTGGCGCGTGAGGCGCCGCCGGGTGTCTTACGGCGTCAGCGGGCGCCCACCCGGGCCATCCGCCCGTGGCCGTGCCGCGACTGGCCCGGCGCACCGGCCGGTTCCGCCGAGGCCCGGGCCGCCGGTTGCCGTACGGCTCCCGCGGCGGCGGCCTGCGGCCGCCGTGGCTGTACCGCGACGCCGTTCTGCACATCCATGACGGCGTGTGCGACCAGGCCGCCCATCGGGTCGTGCCGGATCAGATCCCGGAGACGGGAGCGCGATGAACGCCCTTCGTTCCCTGGATACAGATGCTTGCCGAGACCGACCGCATGGGCCAGCGCGGCGAGCGCAGCGGTCCGCGGGTCCGGGGGTACGCCGGTGCGGATCGCGTTGTCCAGCCGGGCCCTGATTTCCCGGCTGATGGCTGTCTCCGTCGCCTGGTAGCGCGTCGTCGGCAGCACCCCGCACATCTGTCCCGCCACGGCATGCACCATGCCGCACCGTTCCAGGTGCGTGAGGTAGGTCTGGCGCAGCCCCAGCCGGGGCCCGCCGATCCAGTGGACCGCGCGCACCGGACTGCCGCGTCGGCGCAGCAGTTCGAGCGCGGAGTCCAGAGTTGGATCTCCTGTCGGCCGTGCCATCACCACGGCGATACGATCCCCGTCTGGGGCTATCCGTCCTGCCAGAGCCAGCTCTACTAGCTGGGCCCCGGCCAGGCCGAGGTCGAGCGACTGCGGCTGCGCTGTGGTACCCGTCGTCGGGTCCAAAGCGAGCAGCAGAAGCTCCTCCGGAATTGTTCTGCGGCTCCTGCCCATCCATGCCTCCCCGCGTGGATGAATGACAGGGTGACCCCTCTCACATTCATCTGTCGAGGGTGCGTGGGGGGTTCGGTAGGGAACCGGTAGGTATGTCGTTCTCGTCTTGCACGTAGGCGACATCTTTCTGTGGGGTGCGGCGCCTACCGGTACGCGTGGCGGCGAGATGGTGCCATGCGGACACAGGACACTTGGGAACACTGGGCCAAGGCAGCGTGGCGACGTATGAAGGAGACATCGGTGGCGGGCGAGTCCCCCGACAAGTCGGACAAGAAGCAGTCGTCGGGGGAGACGGCGCGGAGCAAACGTGATCCGCGCCTGTCCGCCTTCCGCGGGGAGCCGGCCGAGCCGGCGAAGGAATCGGGGGCCGGGACGGACTCGAATCCTGAGAAGGAGCCGGAGGCTGCGGCGGCGCCGAAGTCTGCGGCGAAGTCGGAATCTGGGGAATCTGGGGCGAAGTCGGGGTCTGGTGTGAAGTCGGAGTCTGCGGCCGAGTCGGAGGCTGCGGCCGGGGCCGAAGCGTCTGAGGGTGCCGAAGCATCTGAGGGGGCTGGCGTGTCCGAGGCGTCCGAGGCGTCTGAGCCGTCTCAGGAGGCCGCTGAGGTCGCTGAGGCCGCTGAGGGCGCCGGTGGCGGTAGCGGGGGTGGCGATGAGCGCCTTCGGGCCGCTGTGGCCGCCTGGGTCGCCGGGGAGGGCGATGAGGACGCCGAGGGCGGCACCGAGGGTGCCGAGGCGGGCGATGGTGGTGACGGCGGCGCTGACGGTGATGCTGAAGGTGCCGTCGCACAGTCGGAAGTGAAGCAGGGGGCGGAGCCGGGAACGGAGCCCGGAGGAGAGCCGGAAGCGGAGCCGGAAGCGGAGTCCGGGAAGGCGTCGTCCAAGGACGAGGCGTCGTCCGAGGCCGAGGCCGAGTCCGCGTCCGACGTCGAGTCCGCGGCCGAGGTTGTCGATCAGCCGACTGCCGTCTTCAAGACCGTCGGGCCGCAGAAGGGCAAGTCCGACGAGAAGGCCGACGAGAAGGCCGATGAGAAGGCCGACGGGAAGACCGGCGCTGAGTCTGAGGGCAAGGGCAAGGGCAAGACTGAGGCCAAGGGCAAGGCTGTCGGCAAGGACAAGGTTGTCGGCAAGGGCAAGGCTGTCGGCAAGGGCGGCGGTGAGGGTGACGCCGATGTCGACGCCGACGCCGACGGGACGGCGGTGGATGAAGCCACCCGAGTGTTTGCTGTCGCGAAGCTGAAGGGTAAGGGTGCGGCGGCCGGTGCCGTCGACCAGGCGACCACGGCGTTCAAGATCAACCCGCCCGCCAGGGGCGAGGACGCGGCCAAGGTCACGCCCCCGGCCAAGGGCAAGGACGCCGCCAAGGGCAAGGCCCAGAGCAACGGCACTACGGAGAGTAAGTCCGAGAGCAAGGGCAAGCCCGGCGCCAAGGACGAAGCGGGTGCCGCGGGCAAGGCAAAGGACAAGGTCAAGAGCGAGGCCAAGGACGGGGCCAAGACCGGCGCCAAGGACGAGGCCAAGGCGACGCGCAGTCCCGAGCGGGACTCCGAGCGGACCAGTCAGTTCGTGGCGCTGAAGTCGGCGGACGACGGTACCGCCGGCAAGTCGCTGGGCAAGACGGCGCCCAAGACGCCCGCCCGTACGTCCGACAAGGCCGTGGAGCAGCCCTCGGACAAGGCGGCGGGCAAGACGTCCGACAAGCCCGCCGATAAGGCTGCGGATAAGGCTGCGGATAAGGCGGCGGACGAGACGGAGGCGAAGCCGGAGGGCAAGGCCGCCGGCGCGCTCCCCGCCGCCAAGCCCGCCAAGCCCGCCGGCAAGGCCGCCGAAACGGCCGCGCCGTCCAAGCCCGCCGGCCGGCCGGGCGCCATGCCGCCCGCCGCCACGGGAGCCACGGCCGCCGCCGCTCCCGCCGCGCTGCCCGAGTCGGAGCGGACCAAGCAGGAGCCCCTGCCGCCACTCGATCTCCTGGCGCAGCTCACCAACACCCCGCCGCCGCCCGAGACCCCGCTGCGCACGGTCGTCCGCCGGTTCAAGATCTGGACCCCGCTGGCGGTGCTGCTGGTGATCGTCTTCGTGGTCGCCCAGGCGGTGCGCCCCCTGCCCGACCCGACGCTCACCGTCGGCGACGCCAAGTCCTCGTTCACCTTCGAGGGCGGCAAGCTCGCCGTCCCGTGGCCCGCGCAGGGGCAGGCAGCAGTCAAGGTGGTGGGCTCCGGGGACGTGGGGACGTTCGGCCCGCAGAAGCCGGTGCCGACCGCGAGCGTGGCCAAGATCATGACGGCCTATGTCGTCCTCCGGGACCACACGCTCAAGAAGGACGACAAGGGCCCGCAGATCGAGGTCGACGCCAAGGCGGTGACCGAGGGCGGCTCCAGGCACGAGTCCCGGATCGAGGGACTCAAGGCGGGGCAGAAGTTCAGCCAGCAGGACATGCTCAAGATGCTGATGATCCCGTCCGGCAACAACATCGCCCGGCTGCTGGCCCGTTGGGACACCAAGTCCGACAACGAGGCAGCGTTCGTCAAGAAGATGAACGCCGCCGCCAAGGACCTGGGCATGAAGAACACCACCTACACCGACCCCAGCGGCCTGGACCCCAAGACCGTCAGCACCGCGGTCGACCAGCTCAAGCTGGCCGAGGCCGTCATGAAGTTCGACGCCTTCCGGCCGATCGTCGCCATGACCAACGCCGACATCCCGGGCCTGCCGGGGCGGATCAACAGCAACATCGACAACCTGCTGCTGGCCGGGCTGAGCATCAAGGGCATCAAAACCGGCTCCAGCACGGCGGCCGGCGGCACGCTGTCCTGGGCGGCCTACAAGACCGTCGACGGCAAGGACCAGCTGATACTGGGCACGATGATGGACCAGCACTTCAAGGGCCTGGACCCCGACGGCGCCAACAGCCTCACCCTGGTCAAGAACAACAGCCAGAAGGTCATCGAGGCCGTACGCAACGCGCTGACCTCGGCCCCGGCGGTGAAGAAGGGCCAGGTCGTCGGCTATGTCGACGACGGCCTGAACGGCCGCACGCCGGTCGTCGCCACCAAGGACCTGAAGGCGGTCGGTGTCCCGGGCCAGAAGCTGAAGTTGAGCGTCGGTGACGGGGGCAAGACCGTCCCGCACACCGCGAAGGCCGGTACCGAGGTCGGTGTGCTGACCGTCGGCAACGGCGAGAGCATGCAGAAGGTGCCGGTCGCCCTGCAGAAGGACCTCGTCGAGCCGTCCTTCGGAGCGAAGCTGATCCGCATCACCTGAGCGGGCCGGGGGTCGCGGGCGTCCGGCCCGCGGCCCCCGGATCACTGCACGCGGCCCTTGGATCGCCGCCCGTGGCCCCTGGTTCACCGGCCCCGCCCGGTTCCGGGGGCCTGATCCATTCCTGCCCCGCGGCCCTCGCGTGCGTTCCTTCCCCGGCCGCCGCCCCTGGTCGGCGCCCGCAGCCGCCGCCCGTGGTCGCCGTCCCGCTCGCCCGTCTGGTCGCCCACCGGCGGCCCGCCTATCGTGAGCCTGCCTTTCTGATCTGACTGTCTGTCCGTCCGTCCCGCACGTGACCGGAGTCCGTCATCGACGTAGCGCAAGCGCAGAAGACGTACGCGTCCGCCGTCGCCGCCCGTGGTGCCTGGGCGGCGCAGAGCGCGGTGGTGCTGTTGCCCTCCGGGCTGATGTTGCTCCTGGGAGCGTGGGGGATCCGCCGGCAGGGCGCCATATGGCGGGACGAAGCGGTCACTTACGACATGGCGCACCGCAGCCTGGCCGACCTGTGGCCCACGCTGCAGCACGTCGATGTCGTGCATGGCCTCTACTACGCGCTGATGCACCTCTGGTTCCGCTTCTACGACGTCGCCCTCGGCGGCGCCTTCGGCGAGGCCGTCGGCCTGCGGCTGCCGTCCGTGGCCGCGATGGCCGCCGCCGCTGCGGGGGTCGCCCTGCTGGGCGAGCGCCTGGTCGGGCGGCGGGCGGGGCTGCTGGCGGGCTGCACCTTCGCACTGATCCCGGTCGTGCAGCAGTACGCGCAGGAGGGCCGCTCGTATGCGATGGTCTGTGCGCTGGTCGTCTGGGCGAGCTATCTGCTGGTGCCGGCCGCGGCCCGCCCGCGCCGAAAGCTGTGGCTCGGCTATGCGGCGCTGATGCTGGTCGCCTGCCTGCTGCACGAGTTCGCCTCGCTGGCACTGCCCGCGCACGGCGCCGCGATGATCCTCGCGCGGCTGCCCCGCCGGACACTGCGCGCCTGGCTGTGCGCCGCAGCCACGGTGCTCGCCGGCCTGGCCCCGCTCGCGGTGTTCAGCACCCGGCAGTCCGCGCAGATCAGCTGGCTCATGTGGCCGGACCCCGTCCAACTGCTGACCTTCGCGGTGCTCGCGGTCCTCGGTCTCGCGTGCGCCCGCGTCCGGGTCCGCTCCCGCGGCCCGATCGGACTGCGCGCCCTCGGCGTCCCCCTGCTCCTCCTGCCCACCCTCCTCCTGCTGCTCCTCTCCCATGTCGAACCGGCCTATGTGGACCGCTATGTCCTCTACTACGTCGTCGGGTTCGCGCTGCTCGCGGGCGCCGCGCTGGCGCGGCTGCTGCGGCCGGCCGGTGAGCTGGGCCAGACCCGTGGCCGGCGGCTGCGGCGGATGACGGCGGTGGCCCTGGTGCCGGCCGCGCTGTTGCCCGTCAACGTCCATCTGCGCAGCCCGGACAGCCGGGTCGACGATGTCACCGCGATTGCGCACGCCGTGCACGAGGTGGCCGAGCCCGGCGACGGCCTGTTGTTCATGCCGTCCCGCAGGCGGATCTGGCGGGCGACCCTGCCGGACGATTTCCGTGGGCTGCGCGATCTCGCACAGGCCGAGAGCCCGTTGGCCTCCCACACTCTCTACGGCACCGAGCGGTCCGGCGAGGCGATCCACGACCGGATGCTGGCCGCCCGCCGGATCATCGTCGCCGGCGACCCCGACGGGCAGCCGGCCGACGACAACGACCAGGAGATCGTCAAACGGTCCACACTGCACACCGCGTTCACGGTCTGCCGCACGCTGGAGGTCAGGGGCGCCCGGATCACGGTGTACGGGCGGGCGGGGGCTTGTGGGGGGCCGGGAGCGGGGCCGGGGCCGGGGCCGCGGGCGGCGGATGTCGGCCGCGAGGCCGTCAAGGCCGTCAAGGCCGTGAGGCCGTGAGGCCGTAGAGGGTCCCTGGGCCCCTGAGGCTCCTGGGTCCTCTCGGCCCCGGCGTCCCAGGTCATCCTGGTCCCCCAGGTCATCCTGGTCCCCCAGGAGCGCGCAGGAAACGACGGTCGCTGTCCTGGACGCGCGCGTACGGACCTGCCGCCCGCAGTACCACGTCCAGCACGGCCGCCGGGTCCGCGGCGTAACAGTGTGCGAAGTACGGCATATTGGCCTCCACCACGGCCCATCCGCCCCCGTCCAGCCGCCCTACATCGACCGCTGCCGCACTCGGCAGCGGAGCGAGCGCCGGCAGTCGGGCGGCGAAGGCGCGGACGTCCGGGGCGTACGGGTCGTCGTCCAGCGGTGCGGGGTCCAGGCGGCCGTGGACGGCGTAGCGGGTGGCCGTGACCAGGGCGTCGTCCAGGAGGAACAGCCGGTACTCGGCAGTGCACCGCCCGCCCGGCCGGCGCGCGCAGGGTGTCCGGCCCGGTCAAGGTCACCGTTTCGAGGCCGCGGCGGGCGGCCGCCCCGTTCAGCAGGCCGGCGGTGCTGGTGCGCTGTGCCGAGGTCAGCAGAACGGGAGCGGCGGGGTCGCAGCGCCGGGACGCGGTCATGATCCTTGCGGTGGGTGGAAGCTGCGGACGAGCTCGATGCGCCCGACGATATGCCGGTTGAACTCCTCCAGCTCCTCCGCGGGGACCCACAGTTCGAGGATCGTCTCGCCGCCCGCTTGCCGCACCGGGTAGCGCTCGGCGAAGTCCGCCTCGATCTCGAAGCGGGTGACATGGCCGACGCCGGAGGCCGGCACATTCCAGTCGCGGGCGATCCGTATTGCGTAGTCCTCGTTGAGTACGGGATAGAAGATCGGCTGGTCGGGCAGGCGCGGCGGCCAGGCGCGCCAGCCGGAGGCCTCGACCAGGGCGAGCTCCTCGGGGCCGGTGGGGCGCCAGAGGGTGCGGGTGGCGGGCGCGGTCTCGTCCGGGCGCGGCGTCTCGATCATGCTCGTACGGTACGGGGGAGGGGAGGGCGGAGCATCGGGATTTCGGGGCTCGGCGCTCGGGGGAGGAGCGGGCTCGGGTGCAGGTACGGGCGTGCGTGCGGGTGCGGGTGCGGGCGGGGGCCGGGGCGCGGGCGGTTCGGGCGGGGCGGCTCGCCCTGCGGGCAGCGAGGTGTATCGGCCCGTAGGGGGTGTTCGGACCGCCCCCTCACATCAGACCGGCCGCCGCCCCGTCGATCCCCAGCAGGTCCCGCAGCGCCGTCGCCCCGTCCGGGGTGAGGCGCACGGCCCGGCCGCTGCCGATCCGGCGGACCCAGCGCCGGTCCAGCAGCCGGTCGCAGAGCCGGGCACCGGCCGTGCCCGCGAGATGGGCCCGGCGCTCGGTCCAGTCCAGGCAGCCGCGGGCCTGGGGCCGTCGCCCCGTGCGCAGCGCGGCCGGCTCGATCCCCAGGCCGTCGGTGAGCCACTGCCGCCCGGCGTCGGTGAGCGCGAACCCGCCGTCCTGGTCGAGCAGCCCCCGCCCGGTCATGGCGTCGGTGATCGTCACGCCGAGCCGGCCCGCCAGGTGGTCGTAACAGGTGCGGCCCCGGGCGAGCGCGGCGGAAGCGCTCACGGCACGCAGCCCGCGGGGCCGCTCGGCCGGCGGGTCGAGCTGTGCGATCAGGGATTCCAGCAGCTCGGCGACGCGCGGACCGGCGAGCTGGACGTAACGGTGGCGGCCCTGGTGGCGCTCCACCAGCAGCCCGCCGTCGGTGAGCCGGGTCAGATGCTCGCTCGCCGTCGAGGGCGCGACCTGCGCATACGCGGCCAGCTCGCCGGCCGTCCAGGCCCGGCCGTCGAGCAGGGCCAGGCAGAAGGACGCCCGGGTGCGGTCCGCGAGCAGCGCGGCCAGCCGTGCGAGCTCGGAGCTGTACGCCGGAGTGGTCATGACTCCATTGTCCGCCGCGAGTCTTCGGCGCCTACCGAAGGGACTCCGTCCTACGGTGCCCATATGAGTACCTCCCCGGAGTACGCCACCTTCCACTTCCATGCGCTGCACCATGCCGACCAGCCGTTGCTGCTGCCCAATGCCTGGGATGTCATTTCGGCCGTCGCGCTCGCCGGGGCCGGATATGCGGCGGTCGGCACCACCAGCCTGGGTGTCGCCGCGGCCCATGGTTATCCGGACGGGCGCGGGCTCGCCGAGGCCCGGGACGCGACACTGGCCCTGGCGGTGCGGCTCAATGGCCGGCTGTCCTGCCCGTACACGGTCGACGTGGAGGGCGGATTCGGCGGCGATGCCGGTCAAGTGGGAGATCTGGCCGCCGAGTTGGCGGAGGCCGGGGCGGCCGGGCTGAACCTGGAGGACGGGCTGCCCGGCGGCGAGGGGCTGCAGGACCCGGTACGCCAGGCCGAATTGCTCAGTGCGGTGAAGGAGCGGGCGCCGGGCCTGTTCCTCAATGCCCGGATCGACACCCACTGGCTGACGGACAGCCCGCCGCCGCTGTCGGCGACGCTCGCACGCGCCGAGAGCTATCTGGCGGCGGGCGCGGACGGCATCTTCGTACCGGGCGTCATCGCCGACGAGGAAGTGTCGGCTCTGGTCGCCGGCATCCCCGCGCCGCTGAACATCCTCTTCGCCCCCGGACGGCACACCGTCAGCCGTCTGGCGGACCTCGGCGTGCGCCGCATCAGCACCGGTTCGCTGCTGTTCCGTACGGCGCTGCAGGCGACCCTCACGGCGGCGGACGCGATCCGTACGGGGCAACGGCCCACGGATGCGGCCGGGGCCGGGGCGGGCGGGGAGGTGCTGGGCTACGAGGAGGTGCAGCGGTTGGTGGTGGGGGAGGAGGAGTAGCCGAACGGGGGACTTCGAAGACAGGCCTAAGCCTCCTGGCGTCCCCGGCTGCCGTGGCGCCGACGGTGCACGGCGATGACCGCGCCGGCCACGCCCAGCGCACCCGCACCGCCTATCACCCCGGCCCTGGGCAGATGGCCGGCCTTCTCGGCCAGTCCGGCCAGCCCGTTGTCGGGCAGCATGATCGATGTCCGGCTCTCCGTGGGCGCGGTGGAGTCGGCGGCGAAGGCGGCGCCCGCGGGAAGCAGCAGGACGGCCAGCGCACCGGTCGCGACGGTGGCGGTACGGATCATGGAGCGGAGCTGGGCCCGCATGGGTACTCCTCGTCGTGGGCGGCTCGTGCCGCCGTAGGGGCGTGGTGACTAAGGAGCACGCTACGGAGCGTCCTTAACGGTAATCCGTACGTTGTGTAACAGTCGCTGTGATCTCTGGGAGCGGTCGTGTGAAGGAACGCCCGCCCGGTGGGGCAAAGGCGCTCAAAGCTGCCGGAATGGCCGATCCAAAGATTCTGTTCCTCATCGTCTTGGATAGCCTGGTGTCAGGTTACGTCCGTATATCTGGCGCTTTCCGTGCGAGTGGTCACATCGAATGATCACGCCGAGTGGCCGGCTCCGCGGGGCGTGAAGGTGCGGAGGCGCAGGGCGTGAAGGTGCGGAGGCGTGAAGGCGGTGGCGACGATATGCGACGGCTGCGACCCGGCACGGCGCGCACCCACCGTTTTGCCCGCTCCCCTTTCATCGCCCGCTCGGCTCACTCCGTCCTCTCCGCTCTCTCTGCCCTCTCCGGCCTCTCCGGCCTCTCCGGCCGCTCCCGCCTCTCCGTCCTCTCCGTCCTCGCCGCCCTCACCTCGCTCGCCCTCCTCGCGACGGGATGCGCGGGCGTGGAGGGGCTGCAGAGCGAGGGGCGAGCCCGGGATGTGGATGCGCCGTTGGTGCTGTGGCCGGACTATTCGCCGGCTCCGCCCAGCCGTGACGAGAATCCGGCGGCCCTGGTGCCCGTACCGCATGTCCCGCGGATCCCCGGCGGCAGCATGGCGGACGCGAACCCGCTCGCCGTCCTCAACGCCGACATCGCCGCGCAGGGCGGGAAGCCGCCCGCCCCGAAGGCGGTACGCCGTCCCGAGCTGCACGACCTCACCGGCGACGGCAAACCGGACCTGCTCATGGCCGTCAACCTCACCCCTCGCAACAGTGAGCTGCGGGTGTACAGCGTCCGGGGCGCGGTGGTGACCCGGGTGCTCGTGCTGCGCGGGGTGCTGGCCGGTGTCGAGCTGGCGGCCGGGCATCTCGCCATCCGCGAGCCCACCAAGGATCCCCGGTACGTCAGCGTCACCGACTATCTCTGGGACGGCGATTCGATGAGTCTGTGGAACCTCACCCTCGATGACGCCCGCACCTCCCAGACCCCACGGGCCGGCGGCGGCAGTCCATGAAACGCCCGGCGGTCTCCCTCCGCTGGAAGATCGCGCTGACCGTGATGGCGGTGAGCTGTGCGGTCGCCGCCGTCCTCGGGGTCCTCGTCCACAATGCGGTGGCCCGCCAGACCGTCGGCCAGGTCCGCAAGGAGACCAGCGAACACCTCAGTACCGCCCTGGACCTCTTCGAGTACGGCACCTCACGCGAAGGCCTCAACTCCCTCCTCGACCCGCCCCAACTACCCGCCGAGCTGCGCCGGCTGGCGCGCTCCGGTCAGCAGGGCACCATGGTGGGTACGTATCGGGGCCGCCTCGTCATGTGGGCGGCGGCGCCGGCCGACGGCCACGTCATGGCCGTCTGGTCGCCCTACGGCAACACGCATCGCTCCCTCGACAAGCTCGACACCGCCATCCTCGGCTCTGCCGTGCTCGCCGCCGCGGCCGTCGCCCTCGCCGGACTGTTCCTGGCCCAGCGCATCAGCCGGCGGCTGGCCACCACGGCGGCGGTCGCGCGCCGTATCACCGCCGGCGACCTGGACGCCCGGGTCGGCAGCGGCGCGGATCAGGCGCCGGGCGGCGGCTCTGCCGGGCAGGACGAGGTGGCGGCGGTGGCCGCGGCGCTGGACTCGGTGGCGGGCTCCCTGCAGAGCCGGCTCCAGGCGGAACAGCGCTTCACCGCTGATGTCGCCCATGAGCTCCGGACGCCGCTCACCGGCATCCTCGCCTCGGCCGAGCTGCTGCCGGAGGGCCGGCCCAAGGAGATGATCAACGACCGGCTGCGGGCGCTGCACCGCCTCACCGAGGACCTGCTGGAGATCTCCCGGCTGGACTCCGGCACCGAGCGCGCCGACATCGACGCCTACGACCTCGGGACGCTGGTCGAAGGCTCCGTACGCGCCACCGGCCTCGACACCGTCGTGCGGATCGCCGCCGACAGGGTGGTCGAGACCGACCGCCGCCGGCTCGACCGCATCCTCGCCAACCTCGTCATCAACGCGCACCGGCACGGCCGGCCCCCGGTCGTCGTCACCGTCGACGCCCCGCCCGGCGGCCCGGCCGCCATCGTGGTACGCGACCACGGTCCCGGCTACTCCGCCGACCTCCAGGATTACGGTCCGCAGCGCTTCCGCACCGACGCCCCGGGCCGCGGAAGGGGCCACGGCCTGGGCCTGACCATCGCCGTCGGCCAGTCCGCCGTCCTGGGCATCGACCTCCGCTTCACCAACGCGCCCGACGGAGGCGCCCGCACGATCCTCCGGCTTCCCGATGCCGCCCCCCGAGTTCCTTGACCCGCTGCCTGACCCGTTCCCCGTGCTCCCCGGCCCGCTCCACCGCACCGGTGCGGTGGAGCGGGCCCGTCAGCCACCCGGCCGTTCAGCCGTTCAGCCACCCGGCCGTCCCAGCGATACCGATCTCTGCCGTCCGGCTACCACTCACCGCCGTCCGGCTACCAGTCAATGTCATCCGGCGGCTCCGGAAACGCCTCCTCGTCGTCAGGCTCCGGCCCCAGGGGAGCACCCCCAGGCGCCCTGCTCGGCCGGGCCGCCCCGGCAGCCCCGGCCGCCGTTGCCGCGCCCGCCGTTGCCGCGCCCGCCGTTGCCGCGCCCGCCGCTGACGCGCCGGCGTCCTCTCCGCCGGCGCCCCCTCCGCCGGGGGTCTCCCGCCCCGCCAGCACATCCAAGATCTGCGCTCCGTACTTCGCGAGCTTGTTCTCGCCGACCCCGCTGACCGCGCCGAGCTCGGCCGTGCTCGTCGGCCGGACCGTGGCGATCTCCCGCAGCGTCGCATCGTGGAAGATCACATACGCGGGTACGCCCTGCTCCTTGGCCGTACGCCCCCGCCAGCCGCGCAGTGCCTCGAAGACCGGCAGGGCCTCTTCCGGCAGGTCCGCCGGTGCTGCCCGCTTGCTCTTCGTCTTCGCCTTGGCCGCCCGCGCCGCCTTCTCCGGCTCCCGCCGCATCGGCACCTCGCGCCGGCCGCCCAGCACCTCGCCGCTCGCCTCCGTGAGCACCAGCGTGCCGTAATCACCTTCGACGGCGAGCAGCCCCTGAGCCAGCAACTGCCGTACGACACCCCGCCATTCGGTGTCCCGGAGGTCGTCCCCCACTCCGAAGACGCTCAGCCCGTCGTGATCGAACTGAATGACCTTGGCGGTCTTCTTCCCCGTCAGGATGTCGATGATCTGGCCCGCGCCGAACTTCTGCCCGCGCTCGCGCTTCAGCCGGACGACCGTGGACAGCAGCTTCTGTGCGGCCACCGTGCCGTCCCAGGTCTCCGGCGGGGCCAGGCACGTATCGCAGTTGCCGCATGTGCTGCTCTCCTGTCCGAAGTAGGCCAGCAGCCGGACCCGCCGGCACTGCACCGTCTCGCACAGCGCCAGCATCGCGTCGAGATGGGCCGACAGCCGCCGCCGGTGCGCCTCGTCCCCCTCCGACCCGTCGATCATCTTCCGCTGCTGCACCACATCCTGCAGCCCGTAGGCCAGCCAGGCCGTCGACGGCTGCCCGTCACGCCCCGCGCGCCCCGTCTCCTGGTAGTAGCCCTCCACCGACTTCGGCAGGTCCAGATGTGCCACGAACCGCACATCCGGCTTGTCGATGCCCATCCCGAACGCGATCGTGGCGACCACCGTCAGCCCGTCCTCACGCAGAAAGCGGGACTGGTGCTCGGCACGCGTCCGCGGGTCGAGCCCCGCGTGATACGGCACCGCCGCAATGCCGTTCTCCACCAGGAACTGTGCGGTCTTCTCGACCGAGGCCCGCGACAGGCAGTAGACGATCCCCGCGTCCCCCGCATGCTCGTTCCGCAGCAGCTCCAGCAGCTGCTTCTTCGGCTCGCTCTTCGCCGCGATCCGGTACTGGATGTTCGGCCGGTCGAAGCTCGCGACGAAATGCCGGGCGTCCGCCATCCGCAGCCGGGAGGTGATCTCGGTATGCGTCGCCTCGGTCGCCGTGGCGGTCAGTGCGATCCGCGGCACCTCGGGCCAGCGCTCGTGCAGCATCGACAGCGCCAGGTAATCCGGCCGGAAGTCATGGCCCCACTGCGCGACACAGTGCGCCTCGTCGATCGCGAAGAGCGAGACCTTCCCCCGGTCCAGCAGGTTCAGCGTCTGCTCGACCCGCAGTCGCTCGGGCGCCAGATACAGCAGATCCAGCTCCCCGGCCAGGAACTCGGCCTCGACAAGCCGCCGCTCCTCCAGATCCTGTGTCGAATTGAGGAACCCGGCCCGCACCCCGAGCGCCCGCAGGGCATCGACCTGGTCCTGCATCAATGCGATCAGGGGTGAGACGACCACCCCCACACCGCCTCTGACCAGCGAGGGAATCTGATAGCACAGCGACTTGCCGCCACCGGTCGGCATCAGGACGACCGCGTCCCCGCCCCCTATGACGTGCTCAATGATCTCCTGCTGACTGCCGCGGAACGACTCGTACCCGAACACCCGGCGCAGTACCTGCACCGCCTCGCTTGCGTCCGAAGCGCCTTCCACATCCATGTCCACGACCATTTCCACGTCCGCCAGAGCCATTCCAGAAGCCTACGAGTTCCGCGGGGGTCGCCGTCGACCCTGTGGATAACTCCCCTCGCTCCGGACACCCGGTCCGTGGCCGCGTGCCGTGCCGGCCCGCCCGCACGCCCTGCGAGGTCGCCCGGGTCCGGGGCACCATGGAGGCACTGCGAGGTGCAGGGGACACAGGCCGCAGCCTGGCGCGTGCCGCGCTCACAGGCGGAGGGAGTGCCTGGGATGAGGACAGCCGGCCCCTTCGGATCCGTGGGCGATCAGCCGGACGCCGGACCGCCGCAGCGCAGCGGGCTGCTGGATCTGCTCGGCGTCGCGGCGGTGGTGCTGGACTCCGACGGGCACATCGTGTTGTGGAGCCCGCAGGCCGAGGAGCTGTTCGGCTACACCGCGAAGGAGGCCCTGGGCCAGTACGCGGGCCGGCTGCTGGTCCATGAACAGCATCTGGACCTGGTGATCAGACTCTTCGCCGAGGTGATGGGCACGGGCAGCAGCTGGGCCGGCGCGTTCCCCATCCGGCACAAGGACGGCAGCACCCGGCTCGTGGAGTTCCGCAACATGCGGCTGATGGACGTCCGGGGTGACCTCTATGCGCTGGGGATCGCCACCGACGAGGCCGTCCTGCGGCAGGTGGAACGGGATGTGGCCCTGTCCACGCGGCTGGTCTCGCAGTCCCCGATCGGCGTGGCCGTCTTCGACACCGACCTGCGCTACCTGGCCGTCAACCCGGCGCTGGAGCGGATGAACGGTGTTCCCGCCGGGGACCATTTCGGCCGGTCGGTCCGCGAGGTGCTGCCCTTGATGGACCTCGACGCGCTCGAGGCCGCGCTGCGGCAGGTGCTGGCGACCGGCAGCCCCCTGGTCGATGCGTACACCTTGGGGCGTACCCCCGCCGATCCCGAGAACGAGCACGCCTGGTCCGTCTCCTGCTACCGGCTCGAGGATCCCGGCGGGCGGATTCTCGGGGTGGCCGGCCTGATCGTGGATGTCACCGACCGGCACCGTGAGGCCACCGAGACGGCACGCGCCCGCCGGCATCTGGCCATCATCGCCGACGGCACCGCCCGTATCGGCACCACGCTGGAGGTGGAACGGACCGCCCGCGAACTGGCCGACGTCACCGTGCCCGAGCTCGCCGACGTGGCGGCGGTGGATGTCCTGGATTCCGTCCTGGACGACCGCCGCCCCACCACACCCGGCGACCACCATGCG
Organism: Streptomyces sp. NBC_00400; assembly: GCF_036048035.1. Classification (NCBI taxonomy): domain Bacteria; kingdom Bacillati; phylum Actinomycetota; class Actinomycetes; order Kitasatosporales; family Streptomycetaceae; genus Streptomyces; species Streptomyces sp. NBC_00400. The sequence continues at coordinate 4,831,272 of NZ_CP107940.1, forward strand.
CTGTTCCGTGCCCTCGCGGTGCGCGCCGCCCACCCGACCGAGGCGGTCCGCGCCGCCGATCCCCCCGGCCGGCTCGCCAGCTACGGGCCCGACCGGCTGGTCACCCAATGCGTGCGCACGGGCCGTCCCATCCTGGTTTCCCACGTCGACGAGCGGGACCTGACGCGTATCGCGCGGGACCCCGAGGCCGCCGCCCTGCTGGCCCGCGCCGGCATCCACAGCTACCTCACCACGCCACTGATCGCCCGCGGCGAGGTACTCGGCGCGCTGTGTCTCAGCCGCGCCCGCAACCCGCTGCCCTTCGACGAGGACGACCTGACCCTCGCCGCCGAACTGGCCGACCGGGCCGCGGTGTGCATCGACAACGCCCGCCTGTACCAGAGCCTGCGCAATACGGCGGTGACCCTGCAGCGCAGCCTGCTCCCGGGCCGCCCGCCGCACCGGACGGGCCTGGAGATCGCCACCCGCTACCAGCCCGCCGGCACCACCAGCGAAGTCGGCGGCGACTGGTTCGATGTCATCCCCCTGGCCGCGGACAAGACCGCCCTCGTCGTGGGCGATGTGATGGGCAGCGGCATCAACGCCGCCACCGCCATGGGGCGTCTGCGCACCGCCACCTCCACCCTGGCCGACCTCGACATCCCGCCGAGCGACGTACTGCGGCACATCGACAAGATCACCGTCGGGCTGGAGTACTACGCCACCTGTGCGTACGCCGTATACGACCCGCATCGCGCGGTATGCGACATCGCCATCGCCGGCCACCTGCCCCCGGTGCTGATCCGCACCGGCGAGCCCCCTGAACTCCTCAACCTGCCCACCGGCGTACCCCTCGGCGTCGGCGGTGTCCCCTTCGAGGCCACCAGCTTCCCCCTGCACCCCGGTGACCGGCTGGTCCTCTACACCGACGGTCTGGTCGAGACCCGCCACCAGCCCATCGACGCGCGCCTGGATCTCCTCCTCCGCCTCCTCGGTACCCCCGACCGCTCCTTGGAGGACACCTGCGACCGCCTCCTCGACGCCCTCCGCGACCCGGACGACCACGATGACGTCGCCGTCCTCATCGCCCGTCCCCTACGGCTCGAAGGGCCGGTTCCCCCCACCCCGGCCTGAGCGGCGTCACGGCAGGGTCACGCCCGACCAACACCGGAGCCATGGTCGGCCTTCCACGCTGAAGGAGATACCCACGCAGGCCGTCCGCCCTAAGGAGGCATCATGGTGAAGCGCATCCGGAAACACCTACCCAGTGTGATCGGCGCGTCCGTCCTGACAGTGGCGCTCGTTGGCACGGGTGGCGTGATGAGCGTGCAGGCGGCACCTCAGACAGCGAAGACCGCCTCGACATCGTCGAGCGCGGCGCCCAGCCTGCTCTGCAAGTTCCTCAGAGACCCCAATACCGGCAAGCTCATCGTGGTGAACGTACGGAACGGCAGGGTCGTCCAGAACCCGAGGCTCTGCGTCTTCGTCGGTGGCGGGGGCGGCGGCGGTGGCGGCGGCACAGGAGGCGTCACCACGGGTGCCACCACCACGGGTGCCACCACCACGACAACGGGCACCAGCGTGACGACCGGCGCCACCACTACGGGCGCCACCACCACGACGACCGGCGCCAGCACGACGGTAGGCGCTCAGACGACTCAGGGTCAGGCGACCCAGGGTCAGACGACTCAGGGTCAGACGACTCAGGGTCAGGCGACCCAGGGCCAGACCACTCAGGGTCAGGCGACCCAGGGTCAGGCGACCCAGGGTCAGGCGACCCAGGGCGGTGGCGCGGTGACCGGTGTCCCCACGGTTGGCGGTGTCACGGTGGGCGGCACGGTGACCGGTGCCACGCTGGGCGGCATGGTTGGCGGCCTCACGGTAGGCGGTGCCACCACGGCGCCGCCCACCACGGCGGCTCCTACCACAGCTGCTCCTACTACGGCTGCTCCTACTACGGCTGCTCCTACTACGGCAGCTCCCACTACGGCAGCTCCCACCACCGGCGCCATGCAGTAGGACAGGCAAGCAGCATGACGGGCGGCGGCGAACACCACCGTCAACGGGGGCCGTGCGCAGCAGGGGAGGCCTCGGTACCAGCGGGCGCGCACGGCCTCCGGTGGCGGTCGTCGGAGATCAGGCGTAGAAGTTGCGCTGCCACCGGTGCTTGGCCAGAACGGCCAGCTGCTCAGCGGTGAGCGGCCGCCCGTCGCTCACCGCCGTATTGCGCTCGACGTTACGTACGCTGCGCATTCCGGGGATGACGGTGGAAACCGCCGTCGAACTCAGCACGAACCGCAACGCGGTCTCGGCGAGCGGGAAGCCTCCTTCATTCAGCGACCGCGGTGAGCAGATCGGCTCCCGAGAGCTCCCCCAGGCTGACCGTGATGTCGGTAAGGGGCTCGCGCAAGGCGGCCAGGGCGCCGCGCATCTCTGCGGCTCGTTCCCAGTTGCGTTCGTGCTCGATGCTGCTCATGGTGACGGGCCGGGTGGCTTCATGGACTTCCAGCGCCGGGTGCCATGTGCTGAGGAAGGGGCGCAGCAGGTCATTGACGAGGCCGGCGACCAGTTGCGGCAGGCGGGAGGCAGAGGCCTGCGGGCCGAGGCGGTGGAGGCCGTCCCGTGCGGTGGTGAAAACGGAGTGGAGTGAGGTGAGGGCCTCTCGGAGAGAGCCCTGGCCGTCGGCCAGCGGCTGTACTCCGACGCGCAGCGCCAACTCGACCTGAAGGTCGAATGCGACGACCCGCTCCACGTCGTGGGAAGAGGGCGGCGGCTGGGAACGCACGGGAGACTCCTGCGAGGTAGTCGGAGCGCTTCGAGCCTCCAGCATAGGAGCCTTCCACGATTCCACGAGGACGCTGAGCAAAGCCTGACGCAGGTCTTCCTGCCGTGTGATGTCCTCGTCGTGACGCCGCACGGCCCGCGCGACGAGAGGGTGGATGCTCCATGCGTGGTCGCCGGGGCTGGGCGGCCGGACGGTGCCCTCACCGATCAGGTTGTCCGTCCCCTCGGCGACGCGGTGCGCCGCTTCGGCGGGGCGGAGCCCGTCGACGCGGGACAAGGTCTGCTCCATGGGGCCCTCGCCCAGCGCGGTGGGATGCACCACGGCCAGCATGCGCAGCACATCATTGGCCGGGGTGCGCGTCTTGATGCTGCGCGGCAGCAGAGCGGACGGCAGCGGGGGCCGGGTCACCGAGCGGCCGGAGGAGGTCGCACGTTCCCAGCGCAGCAGGGCATCGGTGCTGTTGCTGTGCAGCAGGCGCCGCAAGCGCGCCGCATTCTCATGAGCCATCCGCTCGGCGACCAGGTCCAGGGCGACGGGGTGCCCGCCCAGATCGTCGAGTATGTCCATGGCGACCTCTTGCTCCTTCCGGCTCGTGGGCCGACGGCGCGAGATGAGGAGGTCGTAGGCATCCGGACCGGGCAGCGGGCCCAGGTCCAGCGGCTCCGCGGACCTGCCGTAGTGGCGAGACCGGGTGGTGAGAAGCGTGGCCGCGAGCATGTGCGGTCCGTACAGGAGCGCGAGTTGTTCGTGGGAGAGCCCGTCAGGAATTCCGTCGAGCACCCACAGGAAAGGCAGGTTGCGTTCGCCCAGCACGAGGGCCAGGTGACTGAGCAGAGCCGGCAACGACTCGGTGTCGGTACGGATGCCGAAGGCTGACGCCACGGTGCGCACCTGGCGGAAGTAGCAGTCCAGCGTGTGATCGGCTGCGTCGGGAGCGGTCGTGTGCAGGTCGAACCAGTAGACCCCGCCGGGGAAGGACGAGGCGAATTGCAGGGCGTACTCCTGGGCCAGCAGCGACTTGCCGATACCGGGCATCCCCCGCACGACCGCAGCACGTCCCTGGCCGGCCTGGGAGACGAGCGGCGCACGGTGGCGGTGCAGGGCCGTGTGCAGGTGCCACTGCTCGGCCAGGCGCCCGGTGAACCATCGTGAGCCGGACGGCATGGGGGCGGGCAGCCACGTCGGCTGGGCCGGACCGGGAGCACAGCCCAACGGCCCCGTGAGCTCGTCGACATACGAAGAGACCCGGGCTGCCAGAAGGCCGGCGGCTCCTTCTCCCCGGATGCCGGGCCAGTGGCGGGCGTCGCGCAGTTCCAGTGGATGGACGTGGTCGGCGGTGCGTTCCGGATTGATGATCAGGATGCGCCGGCGGGGGTCCCCTTCGCGTTGCCCGGCCTGGAACGCGTAGGTCAGTTCCCACTGGCAGGCGCGTCGCCGCGGGTACTCCTCCGAATACAGCGCGAGCAGCGCCTTCGAGCGGGCGAGGGCATGGGAGATGGTGGTCGTGATGCCGGCGAAATCCTCGACCGCGGTGTCGTCCACGAAGACGCGCAGCCCCCGGTGGCGCAGGGCACGGGCCAGAGGGACCACGAGGTCCGCGTCGGACCGGCTGTAGCTGACGAAGACATCCCACTCCGCCTCGCGTTGCTGCCGATCCATGCCAGTCCTTTCCCGTTGCCGTGCCCGGACGTAGTGTGCCCGAACGGAGATTCCGTCCAGTATCGTGGCGGCCCGGTCGGTGGGTGCGACACGACGTGGGGGGATGGCGTGCCGAGGCGGAAGCGCATGGGGCGGCCGGCGGAGGTTGCCGTCAAGTTCTCCGTACCGTTCGTCGGGGAGATCAGCGGTACCTGGCGCCCGGACGACGCGGAGCGGAAAGCAGCCTGGGAGCTCTACGTCGAACTGATCACCCGGGTCAGCGTGGTCGAACTCGGCCCGTCCGAAGGCGTCCTGAGAGAGGCGCTGTCGTCGCAGTACACGCTGTTCCACACCACCCGTGACATTCTGCGCCGCTACGGTCCCGATGTCGCACCCCGGAGCAGGCAGGGCGAGATCACCTTCGGCTCGCTCGCGGTCACCGTCCTCAACGCCGTCGTGCGCCCCCTCCTGACCCGCTGGCACCCCGCCCTCGCCGAGCACGAAGCGGCGAGACTGCCCGGAGTCGCCCCGCAGCAGCACGAACAGGAGTGGGAGCAGGAAGCCGAGCTACGGCAACAACTGCGCCTGGCCCGGCACACCTTGACGGACTTGGCCCGCGTCCTCGCAGAAGTAGCGGGAGCCGCCGACCTTTTGGCCCCCGCACAACCCCGCATCCCGAATCAGCCGGGGGGGGGCTTAGAAAGCGGAGGTGCCGGCTCGCCCACGAGCGGCAATCCCACGTAGGCAGCGGTCGTCGCTCACCTGTCGTCGCCGGTAGCCGCCTTCGGCCGGGTCTACGGAGAACCGCTCGGACAACCCCTAGGACAAGCCCTCGGTCAAGGGCGGGAACCTGGAGTGCGGGCACCTGTAGTGGAAGCCTCGTGTGACGTCCTCGGCCTGGCGGGGACGACCCCCACCCTCCCCTTACACGCTGGGGGCGCGGAAGGGGACTTGCCGACGGGCGGCCTCGTCGATCTCCTCGACGGTGAGGAGGGGAGTGGCCCGGGTGTGCAGGGCCCCGCTCGCCTTGACGGTGAGGCTGATGGCGGCCATGGAGACCGGGTCGGGCAGGTCGATGATGAGCACGATGTCGTCCTCTCCGAAGGCGAAGTACACGGACTCGACCTTCCCGCCGAGGGCCGTGACGACCTGGTCGACGGCAGCGCGGCGCCCACTCGCGCCTTCCTTGAGCAGCCCCTTGGTGCCCTCGGACGTATAGGTGGCCTGGATCAGAAACTTCGGCATCGGGACGCTCCCTGCCCATCGCATGTCCGGTGTGCAGAGGGCCTTCCCGCTGTCGCACCGGCCGCCACGCACCGAATGGCCTGATTCACCCGTTAGACGCCAATGCGGTGGGGGCCTGCCGGCGGCAGCCGACTCCACGTCGACGTAGCGGACGCAGCGGCACACGTAGGGCAGACCCCTGACACGACTAAGGGCCGGCCCGGGAGGAAACCCTCCTGGACCGGCCCCTTCTGCTGTGCCCCCGGCAGGATTCGAACCTGCGACACCCGCTTTAGGAGAGCGGTGCTCTATCCCCTGAGCTACGGAGGCAAGGCCTGAGCCCCTGACAGGGTAGCTGATGCGTTCGCTGTAGTTCGCTTCTGTTGGGGATGAGGGGGCGGGCGTGGCCTGGTGGTGGGGTGGAGGGGGCGGGATGTGCTGATGGCGGTGGTCGAGGTGACCACCGCCATCGTGTGGTGCGCTGCTGCCGGGCCGGTTGGCGTAGCGGCGGCCCGGGGCGGGGTGTCAGCCGCCGATGTGCCAGCTGAGGGTGCCGTCCGCGCTGGTGAGGAGGGCCAGGAGGAGCAGGTCGACGGCGCCGAGGGTGATGCCCAGGAGGGCGCGGCCGCGGCGGGTGGTGCCGCGGGCCAGGGACAGGCCGCCGAGGACCAGGGCGCAGGGGCCGAGAAGGATGTTCAGGACCAGGGTGCCGAGCAGGCCGAGGATGAAGGAGGCCACGGCCATGCCGTCCGCTTGGGGGCGGAGGCGGGGACGGGCGGTGGACCGGCGCGGGTCCTTGGCTTCCGTGGCCGTCGCGGGCGAGGTCGTCGTCGGCGAGGTCGTGCCGGCTTCGCTGAGCGTGGTCATCGGGACGTCACCTCGGCGTGGTGGCGGCGTTCGCGGAGGAAGAAGACGAGCAGCCAGCCGGCGATGGCGGCGGCCGCGACGAGGGTGACGGGGACGGGGAGGTGTGCCGCGGTACCCAGCATGATCCCCATCAGGAGAAGGGCTGCGACGAGGAAGAGCATGATCTTCCTTTCCGATTCCAGAGGACAGTTGTTCACTCAGTTCCTCCAGTCTACGACTGCCCACGGGTGGAGTAGTTCGGAGAACGGTTGTTTACTGGATGACATGAGTCACAGTCTTGGAGTCCGGCAGGCCCAGAAACAGAAGACCCGTCAGGCGTTGCTCGATGCGGCGCTCGGCCTGCTGGAGGAGCAGAGCCTGAGCAGCCTGGGGCTGCGCGAGGTGACGCGGGTGGTGGGGATCGCCCCCACCGCGTTCTACCGGCACTTCCGGGATATGGGTGAACTGGGCGTCGCCCTGGTCGAGGAGGCGCTGGGGAGCCTGCACGCGATGGTGCGGGCGATCCTGGCCGAGCAGGACGGGGCCGAGGAGCGGATCGATCGTACGGTCGCGGTCGTGGAGCAGCACGTGCGCCGCTATCCGCTGCACATCAGGTTTGTGGCGCGCGAGCGGCACGGGGGCGTACGGGCCGTACGGCAGGCCATCGCGGATGAGATGGACCGGTTCGCGGAGGAGGTCGCGGCGGCGCTCAAGTCCCAGCCGGTGTCGGAAGGGTGGCGCGATGACGATGTGCGGATGCTGGCGGAGCTGTACGTGGACCGGCTGGTGACGACGGCCGCGGCGCTGCTCGACGCGGATGCGGACGGGGTCGAGGGGGCGGCCGGGCAGGTGGTGCAGGTGGCGCGCAGGCAGTTGCGGCTGATCAGTATCGGGCGGCGGCACTGGCGGGAGGAGGGGCGGGGGGAGTAGCGGGGAGAGGGGGGAGTGGGGCGGGGGCTGCTTGTGCGGTGCGCTTGACTTCGGCGGGCGGGTGGTGGGGTTCGTGGGTCTTCGTCAGGCGCGTGCCGGGGTCACCCGTACGCGATAGGTGCCGTCCGGGTTCTCCGTCAGGACGGTGACGGCGGCGCCGCTGTGACGGTCCGTATAGGTGTCGCCGGGGAGGAAGGTGGCGTCGGTCAGTTCCGGGTCGACGTATTTGTTGTCCTGGTAGCAGCCGTCGCTGTGCGGGGTGGCGTCCACGATGCGCATCGGGCCGCGGCCCGAGGGGACGTCGGTGGCGACGCGGTAGAGGAGGATCCCCGGACGGCAGACCGTGGGGTCGAGCGGGCTGCGGGTGCGGGCCTCGGCGACCAGGGCGGTGTGGGACGAGGTCGGGATGACGATGATCTTGGTGCCGCCGGGGGTGGAGACCGGGGTGAGGGTGTGTTCGCCGGGCGTTCCGCGGCGTGGGGCGCAGTGCACCTGATCGGCGGACAGCCAGCCGAGCTTCCATTTGTGCCAGCCGACGAAGTCGTTGCTCGGCCCCCAGTCCTCGTCCATCGGATCCCAGTGCCCTACCGGGGGCGGGGCGTCGCGGTCGTCGGTGAAGTAGAGGTCGGGCAGCCCGAAGCTGTGGGCGTTCTCGTGGTTGAGCACGCGGAAGGCGCTCACCCCGGTTTGCCGGCTCCAGATGAAGGACGCGTTCCGGAACGGCACCCCGTCGGCGGTCTTCAGCCCCATGTCGCCGCCGCTGAAGGTGACCGACAGGACCGTACGGGTCGCGGGCGGCCCCGCGTTGGGGGTGGCGATGACGTTGATGACGTCGTAGTCACGGAAATCGACGATCGGGTCGACGGCGCGGACGATCTCCCGGGAGAGGGCGTGATAGCCGTCGTCCGAGGCCGGGTCGAAGCTGGCGCCCCGTCCGATGTCGTACGCCGCGAGCGGGCGGGACATGCGGATCCACCGGAACAGCGGCAGGGGGTGGTAGGTCAGCCTGCCGTAGGAGCTGGTGCGGAAGTAGTCCGTCGCGGCCGGGAAGAATTCGGCGAAGCGGGCGCGGGGGGACAGCGTGGCGGGGGCGTCCGGGAAGTCGATGAAGAGGGTGAGCGCCCTGACGACGCCGGACGAGCGGGCGTAGCCGGCGGGGGTGTCCGCGGATTCGGCGACGTCGTCGCTGATGCCGCGCAGGGCGCACGGGCCGCTCGGCGAGGCGCCGGGCGCGGTAGGTATGGCGACGGCGCTGGGCGGTGAGCCCAGCGCTATGGCCGCGGCCGCCGTGGCGGCGCCGACGGCCAGAACCGCGGATACCTTGTGCTTCATATCGATCACCTTGTGTTGACGGGTGATCGCTCGCGCGCGGGGTTACGTCAACTGGAGTCATGGCGGGGCCGGATGGGTCGCGGCTGGACCGGTCGGGGCTGATCGACGGGCTGGGATGCGCTGGGCCGGTCAGGACTGCGCTGGGCCGGCCGGACTTCGCTGGGCCGGGCCGGTCGGGCCTGGCTGCTGACGGTCGGGCGTGTCGGGGGTGGGCGGGGTGAGTGTGCTTCAGGTCACACGGGGTCATGAAATATCCGGGGAGGGGGTCCCCGTTTAAACAGACGTCCGGAGGGACCGGGGAACAATTCCCCGGTTCGCGTGGGTCCCGGTCGGTTGCCCGGCCAGGTGACTGTGGGCCGGCCGGCTTCGTCGGCCGACCGGCCTCGTCGGTAGTCGGTCACCCGGCTGAGCGGGCTGGGCGGGCCGGGCGACGCGCGTCCGGGAATCCGGGCCTTCAGGAAGTGCCGAGAGTGGAGGGGAGTGAGCTGCCGTGACTGCCGTCGCCGCATGCGCGAAGACCGGGAAGGCCGGGATGGAGGGGCAGCAGCCCCGTCTGCGGGCCGATGCGCTGCGCAACCGGGAGCGGATCGTTACGGCCGCCCGCGAGACGATGGTCGAGTTCGGGCCCGAGGTCCCGCTCGACGAAATCGCTCGACGCGCGGGTGTCGGCAATGCGACGCTCTATCGTCACTTTGCGGATCGCCTGGAGTTGATCCACCACGTCACGCTCGCCGTCATGTCCCGTACCGCGGACCGCGCGGAGAGTGCCCTCGCCGAGGAGTCCGATGCTTTCCAAGCGCTGAGGCGCTTCGTCCACGCTGCGGTGGAGGAGCGGATCGGAGCCTTGTGCCCGCTGCTCTCCGACGGCGTCGACCGGGACCACCCCGATCTGCTCGCGGCGCGCGAACGCCTGGAAGCGGCCGTCGAGGCCGTCATGGGTGCCGCGCGCGACAGCGGCCAACTGCGTACCGACCTCGCCGTCGGTGATCTGATGGTCGCGCTCACCCAGCTCACCCGGCCGCTGCCGGGCAGCAAATGTGCGAACTTCGACCAGTTCGTACACCGTCATCTGCAGCTGTTCCTGGACGGTCTGCAGGCGCCCGCCCGTTCCGAACTTCCCGGCTCGGCCGCCACGTTGGACGACCTGAGGCGCCGCTCGTAGACCGGGCCGCGCGCCGTATCCGGCTGACGCGTCCCGCACACCCCGTATCTCCCGCACGTCCCGTACTTCGTCCCGCACGTCTTACCGCGTCCCGTACGTCTTACCGCACGTCTTCGTTCCGCACGTCCCGTACTTCGCTCCTGTTCGCTCACTGCACCACTAGGTGGATCCCGCCATGCCTGAAACCGCCCCGTACGTCGATACCCGGCGCTGGAAAGCGCTGATATTCATCGCTCTCGCCCAGCTGATGGTCGTTCTCGACGCGACCATCGTGAACATCGCGCTGCCCTCCGCACAGCAGGATCTCGGGATCACCGACGCCAACCGGCAGTGGGTGATCACCGCCTACGCGCTGGCCTTCGGCGGGCTGCTGCTCTTCGGCGGGCGCGTCGCCGACCTGTGGGGGCGGAAGCGGACCTTCATCATCGGGCTCGTCGGGTTCGCGGTCGCCTCCGCGCTCGGCGGGGCCGCGGCGGACCAGGAGATGCTGCTGGGCGCGCGTGCGCTGCAGGGTGTCTTCGGTGCGCTGCTGGCGCCGGCCGCGCTGTCGCTGCTGGCCGTGACCTTCACCGAGGCCAAGGAGCGCGCCAAGGCGTTCGGCATCTTCGGCGCGATCGCCGGTGGTGGCGGCGCCGTGGGCCTGATCCTCGGCGGGGTGCTGACCGAGTACATGAACTGGCGCTGGACCTTCTTCGTCAACATCCCGTTCGCCGCGGTGGCCGCGACCGGCGCCTTCCTGGTCATCCGCGAGCCCGCGGGGAGCCGCAACCCCTCCCGGCTGGACGTCCCCGGCGTCATCCTGGCCACGCTCGGCCTGGTCTCGCTGGTCTACGGGTTCACCCGGGCCGAGTCCGACGGCTGGCTGGCCGGCTGGACCCTCGGGCTGTTCGCCGCGGCCGCCGTCCTGCTGCTGGCGTTCGTGCTGGTCGAGTCCAAGGTGAAGGCTCCGCTGCTGCCGCTGCGGGTGGTCGCGGAGCGGAACCGCGCCGGTATCTACGCGTCGCTGGGCCTGGCCGTGATCGGCATGTTCGGTCTCTTCCTCTTCCTGACCTACTACCTGCAGATCGTGAAGGGCTACACGCCGGTCACGACCGGTCTGGCCTTCCTGCCGATGATCGTCGGCATGATCACCGGCTCGACGCAGATCGGCGCCCGGCTGATGACCCGGGTCCGCCCGCGGCTGCTGATGGCGCCGGGCTTCACGGTCGCCGCGCTCGGCATGCTGGTGCTCACCCAGATCGACCTGGACACCTCCTACCCGGCGCTGATCCTGCCCGGCTTCCTGCTGATGGGGCTCGGCATGGGTACGGCGTTCATGCCGGCCATGTCACTGGCCACGCACGGGGTCCAGCCGCGGGACGCCGGTGTCGCCTCCGCGATGGTCAACACCTCGCAGCAGGTGGGCGGCGCGATCGGCACGGCCCTGCTGAACACCATCGCGGCCAGCGCCACCACCGCGTACGCCACCTCGCACGCGGCCGGTGCCCGCTCGCTCGATCTCCTCAAGCTCCAGGCGATGGTGCACGGCTACACCACCGCCATCTGGTGGGCGGTCGGCATCCTGGCCCTGGCGGGCGTGATCGCCTTCACCTTCATCAACACCGGGCGGCCGGGGGGCGGCCGGCCGGTGGCCTCCTCGGCGGACGGCGAGGGCGCGGGCGCGGGTGCGGCTCATGAGGACGAGGTGCCCGTCCCGGTGATGGCGCACTGATCCCGCGGTGGCGGGGCGGCCGCGCGGGCTCGTGGGCCCCGGCTCATGGGCCGGTGGCCCGTGTGCCGGCGGGTCCGTGTGCCGGCGGGTCCGTGTGCCGGCGGGTCCGTGTGCCGGCGGGTCCGACGACACCTACCGCCGCCTCCGCCGCCCCCGCCGCGCGCTCTTACCGCATTCCTACCTGACTCATCGATGCGCCGGGCCTCACTGGCCCGGCGCATCCGCGCGCAGCCCCGGCCGCCCCACGGCGGCCGGCCTTCTCCGGCTCTGCCGGCCGGTCAGCGGAGCCAGGGGAGGTCGGCGCCCTTCGGCTGCAGCCCTTCGGTCATGACCTGGCAGATCTCGGCCAGTTGACCTATCTGCTCCGGGGAGAGCCGGTCGAAGATCGCGGCGCGTACGGCGGCGACATGCCCGGGGGCGGCCTTCTCCAGGACCCGCATGCCCTCGTCCGTGAGGTGGGCGTTCTGGCCCCGCTTGTCGGACGGGCAGTCCTCGCGCCGCACCCAGCCGTTCCGCTCCAGCCGCGCGATCGCATGCGAGAGCCGGGAACGGGTGATCTTGGCGTTCTGGGCCAGCTCGGTCATCCGCATCCGGCGCCGCGGTGCACGGGAGAGCTGGACGAGCAGGCCGTAGTAGACATGCGGCATCCCGGCGTCCCGCTGCAGCTGGCGGTCGAGGTGATCCTCCAGGAGCGTGGTGGCGTGGAGGTAGCACTGCCAGGCGAATTGCTCCTCGTCGCTGAGCCAACGTGGCTCAGTTGCGGGTTCGATGCTCATACCATCCACTCTCTCACCACTCGGAGAGTTATTTAAGATTTAACAACGCCGGGTTGTCGTGCCGGGTTACCCTGGAGCCGACGCTTGAACCTTCAAGCATCGGGGTGTGCCGGCCGAAGCGTCACGCGCACCGACTACTGACCAGTGTGACGCCGTGGGGGCGCGATGTCCGTAATGCCGGCTCTTTATCTCAGTCATGGTGCGCCGCCGCTCGCCGACGACCCGTGGTGGCCGGGCCAGCTCGCCGCCTGGTCCGCACAGCTGCCGCGCCCCCGGGCCGTGCTGATCGTCTCCGCGCACTGGGAGGAGGCGCCGCTCGCGCTCGGCGCCACCACGACCGTGCCGCTGGTCTACGACTTCTGGGGCTTCCCCGAGCACTACTACCAGGTGCGATACCCGGCCCCCGGGGCGCCGCAATTGGCCGAGCGGATACGCACAACACTGCGGACGGCGGGCATGCCCGTGGTGGACATCCCCGACCGGGGGCTCGACCACGGTGCGTATGTGCCGCTCGTGGAGATGTTCCCGGACGCCGACGTCCCCGTGCTCCAGATCTCCCTGCCCTCCCTCGATCCGCGCCGGCTCCACGCGATCGGGCGCAAGCTCGCACCGTTGCGCGAGGAGGGTGTACTGATCATCGGCAGCGGCTTCTTCACGCACAATCTGGCTGCGCTGCGGCACGACGGTGGCGGTCCGCCGGCGTGGTCGGCGGAGTTCGACGACTGGGGGCGCCAGGCCCTGGAGGCCCAGGACCTCGACGCGCTCTTCGACTTCGCGCACAAGGCGCCGGCCGGCCGGCTGGCCCATCCCCGCACCGAGCACTTCGCCCCGCTGTTCGTGACCCTGGGGGCCGCGGATGCCCATGCCCAGCTGGACCGTGGACGCAGTGTGATCGACGGGTTCTGGAAGGGGCTGGCGAAGCGGTCGGTGCAGTTCGGCTGAGGGGGGCGGGGGCGGGTCTCCCGTCGTCCGTCAGTCGTCCTGGTCGATCAGCGCGAGGGCGTTCAGGGCCGCCGACAGGGCGCGGGTGTCGCCCTCCTCGGAGGCCGCGGCCACGTCCAGGGCGGTGTCGGCGAACTTGATCGCATGCTCGTTGCCGTTGGCGACCGCCCGCTCGAAGACCTCTTCGGGCGTGACCGAGCCGGCGTGCGGTGCCGGGAGCGGGGTGTCGGCGGCGTAGATGGCGGTGACCGCCGACGTCGCCGCCCAGGCCACCGCGAACGAGCCGGCCCACAGCTCGCGGGGGAGCGCGGGCAGGGTGCGCAGCACCGCGTTCGGTGCAGTGGCGGCATGCACCAGCATGATGCCGTTCCCATGGCCGTAGTCCGCGTAGTTGAGGGTGGCGGCACGTACGAGTGCGGTCAGGCCCTCGCGTACGGCTTCGGGGTCATCGGGCACGTGCAAGGACTCGGTGGTGCTCAACCAGTCCGCAGTGTCCGGGAGTTGGGCGTAGCCCCGCACCGGCGTCACGTGCTGGTCGGCGACGCGGGGGAGGGCGGCCAGCGCCTCGGACGGAGTGGCGCCGCCCGTGGGGCGCACGGCGGCGGGCAGGGGGAGGTGCCGGGCGGCCCAGTAGCCGAGGGCGTGGGCGAACTCCGCGGTGCGTGCGGCGTCCTCGCCTTCCGTCAGAAGGCTGCGTACGGCGTGGCCCACACGGATCACCGGATGGGTGGCGGCGCCCGCGATGCCGGGCAGCAGGCGCGGCCACCACTCGGCGAGGAGCTCGCGCCAGGGCCGCTCGGCGACCTGGTGGGTGAAGTACGCGGTCCAGTCGGTGACCCGGCTCGAATCGCCCAGCGCCTCCCGCCAGTTGGCCTCGGTGATACGGGCACGGGCACTCGGGACGCTCTCCAGCTTGTCCGTGTAGCCGTCGAGCCAGCGGTGGACGGTGTGGGCCTGGCCGTTGTGGACCAGGGCTTCGACGGCCATCGGTCCGTGGTTGCTCAGATAGCCCCTGAACTCGGGGCCGGAAGTGTGCAGGCGCAGCAGGGCTTCGTCGAGTGTGCCGCTCGTCGTATCCATGGCTGGAGACTAGGTCGGCGCGGCGGCGGGCGTAACGGGCTTCCGGCCTACACCGGTGGTCGTAAGGCCGCAGGTGGGGTGGGTGAGGGCCGGTGCCGGTGGGGCCGGGTGTTCAGCGTTCACCCCAGGTCCGTATCCGTGTCCGTATCCATACCGGACAGAGGGTGTCGGGTATGGGAGGGAAGGTGCTGCCATGACGAGTGAGAGCGCGTGGGCCGGGGGCATTGAGGGCGGCGGAAGCGTCGAGGGCGGCGGAAGCGTCGGAGGTGGTGAGCACGTCGGCGGCGGCGAGAGGGCCGGCGGCGGCAAGAGCGTCGAGGGGTGTGGGGGAGTCGGTGGCGGTGCGGTCGGCTGGTCGGTGGTCGAGGCGGTGGTGCCGGAGTTCGCCGGGCGGGTGCGGAAGCGGTTCGGGGCGTACCGGCACCACGTTCTGGCGACCCTCCGCAAGGACGGCGGGCCGCGGCTGGCCGGCCTGGAGGCGGATTTCCGCTACGGGGAGCTGTGGCTGGGCATGATGGTGGGCTCGCGCAAGGCGCTTGACCTGCGGCGCGACCCCCGTTTCTCACTGCAGGCCAATCCGGGGCCGGGCACCGACCTGTCCGGAGGCGACGTACGGGTTTCCGGGCGGGCGGTGGAAGTGACGAACCCCGAGGTGGTCGCGCGCTATGCGGCGGTGGTGAAGCCGCCGGAGCCGTTTCATCTCTTCCGGGCGGAGCTGACGGAGGTGCTGCACACCTCCGTCGAGGACCCGTATGTGGTGCTGGAGAGCTGGGTACCGGGGCGGCCGCTGCGCACCATCCGGCGGACGTCCGGCGATGCGACGCTACGGATGGCGTGACGAGTGCCGTGACGGCCGGGTTGGCCCGCCGCCGGCAGGCAGCCTCAATGAGTGGCCACGGGGAGGCTGTGGTCCCTGTCGCCCTTGTGGGGCTGGTGGGCCTTGTGGGGCCGGTGTATGCCGTGCGGCTCGCGGACGCGGTGGGTGCGGAAGACGTAGAGGGAGACGACGAACATCACGGCGCCCATGGTGAAACCGAAGGCGGACGACTTGAGGATCGATTCCCCGCCGAGGCTGTAGACCCAGCCCATCGAGCAGCCGAAGAGCGCGCCGTAGGCGAGCGCCCGGGTCTCGGTGATCATGGACGACTCGAAGTGGGCCACCACCAGCCCGAGCGCCCCGGAGACCACGAACGCGGCCAGCCCGTACAGCATGGCCGGGCCGCCCTTGGTGCCGTCGGTGTGGGTGCGGAAGATGGTGAAGAGGCCGAAGGCGAGGGCTGTGATGACCGGTAGCGAGACGGTCGCCGGGAGGTGCTTGGCCCGCTCCGCCATGCCTGCCTTGCCGGCCGGCCGCGGCGCCCGTTGCGGGTCACGGGACCGGGTGTCCGCCGTCGCGCCGTGTTCCACGTCGACGGTGCCGTGTGAGCGGGCGGCCCTTGCGTCGTGCCGGTGAGCGTGCTGGTCCATGACGGGCTCCTCTCGCTGCGCCCTGCTGCCTCGCTGTCCCGCTGACCCTCCTCACCAGGCGACACCCGGGGGCGGTCCGCGTCAACCGGAACGCCGGGTTGCGGAGCCGGGGCGGAGCAGGCTCAGCCCCGGCTCAGTCCACGCTCAGCCCAGGTCCTTCTGGTACCAGGCCACGTCCCAGTAGCGGCCGAATTTGCGGCCCACCTCCGTGTACGTGCCGATGTGCCGGAAGCCGAAACGGGTGTGCAGGCGCGTGGACGCCTCGTTCGGCTGGGTGATCCCGGCGTAGGCGCGGTGGACGTCCTCGCCGGCCAGCGCCTCGAACAGGGAGGTGTAGAGCAGCGTGCCGATGCCGCGGCCGGCGGCGTGCGGGGCGCAGTAGACGGTGACCTCGACGGAGGGGGTGTAGGCCGCCTTCGGGCGGAATGCGCTGCTGGTCGCATAGCCGAGCAGCGCGCCTTCGGGGCTTTCGGGGCTTTCGGGGCCTTCGGGGTGGAAGGTCAGGGGTGCCGCAACCCCGGCCCCCGCCTCGCTCGCCGGTCCGTTATGCGGGTTTTTCGTCTGATCTATCGCTTCCTGGGCAACCAGAAGGCGATGGGGGCCGTCTTGGGGGTGGGAGAGCAGCCACGGGCGGCGCCGGCCGGGAGTGAAAGGCTCCAGGTCAAAGGTGATGCACGTCTCACGGATGTAGTGGTTGTAAAGATCCGTAAGGGCCGGAAGGTCGGCTTCCGTGCCCGCCCTGACCTGCACTTCTCCCTGCTCACGCGGCATGTGACCTCCGTAGTTGGGCGCGCAGGGTACTGCATGATCAGAAAAATAGCGGGGCGGCGTGGGAATTCTGTCCGGATTCCAGCCGTTGTTTCCTTCGGACGGGTCGCTACGTGAGCATCGGTTTCGATGCCCCTTCCGGCCCGCCCACCGTCCCGCGACCGACTCATCGCAAAGGGAGCACACGCATGGCAACCCGTGCCGTCGCCCGTCGTCAGGAAAGCAGCAGCGGTTCTGACGGGGCCCGCAGCGTTCGCGCCGTAGGCGGGGAGATCGCCGACCGCGACCTGGTCGGCATGTACCTCGACGAAATAGCGCGTACGCCACTGCTCGACGCCGCCAAGGAGGTGGAGCTGTCCCAGACCATCGAGGCGGGCGTTTACGCCCAGCAGATCCTGGACGGCGAGGTCACCGACGGCAATGCCGCAGCCGCCAGCCGCGAGGAGCTCGAGGCGCTGGTGGAGGAGAGCGCGAAGGCCAAGGACATCTTCATCCGTTCCAACCTCCGCCTGGTGGTCGCGGTCGCCCGTCGCTACCCCCGTGCCGGACTGCCCCTGCTGGACCTGATCCAGGAGGGCAACGCCGGTCTGGTGCGTGCCGTGGAGAAGTTCGACTACGCCAAGGGCTTCAAGTTCTCGACGTATGCGACGTGGTGGATCCGCCAGGCCATCACCCGCTCCATCGCCGACCAGTCGCGCACGATCCGGCTGCCCGTGCACCTCGTCGAGGAGCTGGGCCGGATCCGCCGGGTGCAGCGCGAGTTCAACCGCGAGAACGGCCGTGATCCGGAGCCGGCGGAGGTCGCCGGTGAGCTGGGCTCCACGCCCGCCCGCGTCACCGACGTACTCGACTGGGCGCGTGACCCGGTCAGCCTCAACATGTCGGTGGACGACGACGGCGACACCCAGTTCGGCGATCTGCTGGAGGACACCTCCGCGGCCTCGCCCGAGCAGTCCGTGCTCACGCTGCTGCGCAGCGAGGAGCTGGAGGATCTGATCGACCGCCTCGACCACCGCACCGCCTCGATCATCAAGGCGCGGTACGGCATAGAGGACGGCCGTGAGCGCACGCTGACCGAGGTCGGCAAGCAGCACGGTCTGACCCGTGAGCGGATCCGGCAGATCGAGAAGCATGCCCTGCT
The DNA here is from genome assembly GCF_036048035.1 of Streptomyces sp. NBC_00400. Lineage (NCBI taxonomy): Bacteria > Bacillati > Actinomycetota > Actinomycetes > Kitasatosporales > Streptomycetaceae > Streptomyces > Streptomyces sp. NBC_00400. The sequence continues at coordinate 4,849,053 of NZ_CP107940.1, forward strand.
GGAGCTGAAGCGGATGGCGCGTGACACGGGATTCGACGCCGCTGCATAACGGGTGCGCGCTCTCGCGCGTACCGACATCCATGGCAAGGCCTGTGCCTGTAGGGGACGAGCCCCGGTGCCCTTCGTGGGCGTCGGGGCTCTGTTGTGTCCGCCGCAGGGTGGGAGACCCGCGGGCAGGGGGAGGTCTGCTCGGCCGGGTCCCGATGTCTGTTTGAGTCTGCATGAAGTCCATTTGTATTTACTTTGCGGATGCGGCGTCGTAACATCGCGCCGAAACCACAGGTTCGGGCATGGAACGGACAGACACGCTGATGTATGCACCGGAGCGCCAGCAGGAGATTCTGCGGCTCGCCCGTGAGAGCGGCCGGGTCGATGTGCTCTCCCTCGCGGAGGAGTTCCAGGTCACCGCCGAGACCGTGCGGCGTGATCTGAAGGCCCTGGACCGGGCAGGTCTGGTGCGCAGGGTGCACGGCGGGGCCATCCCGGCCGGCCGGCTGGACTTCGAGCCCGACCTCGCCGAGCGGGACGCCGTCGCCGCCGACGAGAAGCAGCGCATCGCGCGGGCCGCGCTCGCCGAGCTCCCCGGTGGCGAAGGCGGCCCGGGCGGTTCCGGGAGCGTCATTCTGGACGCCGGTACGACCGCCGCCCGGCTCGCCACCGAGATCCCGCTGGAGGCCGAGCTGACCGTCGTCACCCACGGCCTGCCGGTCGCCGCGCGGCTGGCCGACCACCCCGGGCTCACCCTCCACCTCGTGGGCGGCCGGATCCGGCGCCGTACGCGGGCCGCGGTCGACGACTGGGCGCTGCGCGCCTACCGCGAGATCAACGCCGATGTGCTGTTCCTCGCGACCAACGGCTTCTCGCTCGACGGCGGCCTGACCACCCCCGACCTCGCGGAGGCCGCCGTCAAGCGGACACTGATCGCCGCCGCCCGCCGCGTCGTCCTCCTCGCCGACTCCGCCAAGTTCGGGCAGCAGCACTTCGCCCGCTTCGGTGAGCTGTCGGACGTGGACCTGCTCATCACCGATACCGGCCTGAGCCCCGACGACGCCCTCGCCATCGAACGCGCGGGCACGGAAGTAGTACGCGCATGATCCTCACCGTCACCCCCAACCCCAGCCTGGACCGTACGTACGAGATCCCGGCGCTGGACCGCGGGGCCGTGCTCCGGGCCACCGCCGACCGGATCGACCCCGGTGGCAAGGGCGTCAATGTCTCGCGGGCGGTCGCCGCCGCCGGACACCGCACCCTGGCCGTGCTGCCCCTGGGCGGTCCGGCCGGGGCGGCGCTGGCCGCTCTGCTGGGCGCCGAGGGCATCGAGGTGGCGGGGGTGGAGGTGGCCGGTCAGACCCGCTCCAACATCTCGGTCGCCGAACCCGACGGCACCCTGACGAAGATCAACGCGACCGGGCCCGAGCTGACAGCGCAGGAGTCGGAGGCGCTGCTCAGCGCGGTCGGCGAGCGTTCGGCGGGGGCCGACTGGATCGCCTGCTGCGGCAGCCTGCCGCGCGGTCTGGCGCCCGAGTGGTACGCGGAGCTGGTGGCCCGCGCCCACCGCGCCGGCGCCCGGATCGCCCTGGACACCTCGGGCCCGTCGCTGACCGCGGCGCTGCGCGAGCGGCCGGACATCGTCAAGCCGAACGCCGAGGAGCTGTCGCAGGCCGTCGGCCGGCCGCTCGCGACCCTCGGCGATGCGGTCAAGGCCGCCGAGGAACTGCGCGCAGGGGGAGCCCGCGCCGTACTGGCCTCCCTGGGGGCGGACGGCCAGCTTCTGGTCGACGACGAGGGCGCCTGCTTCGGCAGCGCCCCGGTCGCCGCCGTCCGCAGCAATGTCGGCGCGGGCGATGCCTCACTGGCGGGCTTCCTCACCGCGGGCGGTACGGGACCGAGGGCACTGGCCGCCGCCCTGGCCCATGGCGCGGCCGCCGTCCAGCTGCCCGGCAGCCTGATGCCGACGCCGGCCGATCTGGAGACCTCGGCGGTCACGATCACCGATGCGGTGCCGCTCCAGCGGGTGCTGACGGAGCCGGTGTCATGACGGGCGCGGCCCTCGTCCCCATGCCTGCTGTCCCCGCGGCCTCCGTCCTCGTGGCTGTCCCCGTGGCTGCCGTCCCCGCGGCCGCCGTCGCCCCGCTCGCTGTCCCCGAGACCTCCTGGCCCCCTGTGGCCTCCTGGTCTCCCGCGGCCTCCGGATCCCCTGTCACCTCCCGGCCCCGTGCGGCCCCCTGGTCCTCCGCGGCCCCTCGTTCCCGCCCTCCGGCCCCTGCCGGGAGGCGTCCGAGCCACCCCCCGTTCCGTCCCCACCGCCCGCACGGCGGTACCGCGTGCAAGGGAGCCCGCGATGAGTGAGCTGATCACCGCGGAACTGGTCGACCTCGACCTGTCCGCAGAAACGAAGGACGCCGCCGCACGGTCCCTGGCCGAGCGGATGGCCGCCCACGGTCGCGTCACCGACCTGGAGGGCTTCCTCGCGGACGTGGCCGCACGGGAGGCCCAGATGCCGACCGGTCTGGACGGCGGGATCGGGATTCCGCACTGCCGCAGCGCGCATGTCACGGAGCCGACGGTGGCCTTCGGACGCAGCGCCTCCGGTATCGACTTCGGCGCGCCGGACGGACCGGCCGACCTGATCTTCCTGATCGCGGCCCCGGCGGGCGGCGACGCGGACCACCTGTCGATCCTCTCGACCCTCGCCCGGCATCTGATGGATGAGACCTTCACCGGCGCGCTGCGGTCCGCCACCGAAGCGGAGCGTACGGCGGCACTGATCCGCGGGGAGGCGCCGGCGGAGGAGCCGTCGGCCCCGGGGCCGGAAGAGGGCGCGCGCCCCGGGACTGCCCCTGGGGCCGCCCCTGAGGCTGTCCCGGGGACCGGCCCTGAGACTTCCTCCGAGGCTGAGGCTGCTCCTGAGGCCGCCCCCGAAGCTGCCCCTGAGAGCACCCCCGAGACCACCCCCGACGCCGCCCCCAAGAGGCCCGCCCCGCCGGCCGCCCCCTTCCGTATCGTCGCCATCACCTCCTGCCCCACCGGCATCGCGCACACCTACATGGCCGCCGAATCGCTGGAGAAGGCCGGGCAGGCCGCCGGCGTCGAGGTGTCTGTCGAGACCCAGGGCTCGGCGGGGTTCAAGCGGCTCGATCCGCAGCTCGTGGCCGACGCGGACGGTGTGATCTTCGCGCATGACGTCGAGGTGCGGGAGAAGGAGCGGTTCGCCGGGAAGCCGACCGTCGACGTCGGGGTGAAGGCAGGCATCAACCGCCCCGCCGAACTCATCGCCGAGGTACGGCAGAAGGCCGAACGCGGTGAGGTGTCCGCCCCCGCGCGGGCCGCCGCGCCCATGGACAAGGACGCCGCCACAGGCGACGGCTTCGCCACCCGCCTGCGCACATGGCTGATGACCGGCGTCAGTTATATGGTCCCGTTCGTCGCCGCGGGCGGTCTGCTCATCGCGCTCGCCTTCGCCATCGGCGGCTACACGATCAACAAGGCGCCGTCCGTCGCCCACCACTTCCTGTGGACCGAGTCCACGAGCTGGGCGGCCCTGTTCTTCCAGGTCGGAAGCGTCGCCTTCGGCTTCCTCGTCCCGGTCCTGGCCGGTTTCATCGCGTACGGCATGGCGGACCGGCCCGGCCTGGTGCCCGGCTTCGTCGGCGGCGCCATCGCGCTCACCATCAGCGCGGGCTTCCTCGGAGGGCTGATCGCCGGTCTGATCGCGGGTGCGGTGGTGATGGCGATTCAGCGGGTCGGCATCCCGCCGGTGCTGCGCGGCATCATGCCGGTCGTGGTCATCCCGCTGATCTCCTCGGCGGTCGTCGGCTTCCTGATGTTCCTCGTGATCGGCAAGCCGGTCGCCGCGCTGCAGAAGGGGCTGACCGACTGGCTGTCCGGCCTCACCGGTGCCAACGCGATCATCCTGGGCGTGATCCTCGGCCTGATGATGTGCTTCGACCTGGGCGGGCCGCTGAACAAGGTCGCTTACGCCTTCGCGGTCGGCGGCCTCGCCAACCCCAACGAGGGGAGCCTGAAGGTCATGGCCGCGGTGATGGCGGCCGGTATGGTGCCGCCGCTGGCGATGGCGCTGGCCACGACCGTCCGCGGGCGGCTCTTCACCAAGGCCGAGCGGGAGAACGGCAAGGCGGCCTGGGTGCTCGGCGCCTCCTTCATCACCGAGGGCGCGATCCCCTTCGCCGCTGCCGATCCGCTGCGCGTCATCCCCGCCGCGATGGCCGGCGGCGCGGTGACCGGTGGCCTGTCGATGGCCTTCGGCTGCACTCTCCGCGCCCCGCACGGCGGCATCTTCGTCGTCCCCCTGATCGGCCAGCCGTTCGTCTATCTGCTCGCCATTGCCGCGGGTACGGGCGTCAGCGCGGCCCTGGTGATCCTCCTCAAGGGCCTCCGCAAGCCCCCGCGGACCCGCGCGGCGGACTCGCCGGCCGACGGTGCGGCCGAGGCCGGGGTGACCGCCGCCGCCTGAGCGCCGACTCCGCCTGGAACCCCGCCCCCTCCAAAGCCCCGACTCCCCTGTACCCGCCCGAACCTCCCGAGGCCTCCGCCGGACACCCGGTGGAGGCCTCGGCGCGCCCGCCCCCTCCACTCGGCCCCGGGGCGGGTTCTGACGGGGCGTGGAGCGAAGTTACTCGTGCGTTAGCAGACCTTTAGCAGCCACGACGAGAGTCCTGGGTGTCACGCCGAAGGGCAGCAGGCACCCGACACCAGGCACCCGGCACCCGTTATCAGGCACCACTCACCACTCGGGGGAAATCTTCATGTCGCTTGCCACCGCCACCCCGCGCCGCGGTCGTCGTCTCGCCGCCGCTTCCCTCGTCGCCGCCGCGGCGCTCTCGCTGACCGCCTGCCAGAACGGGGACGACAAGGCGTCGGCCGAGCCCTCCGCCGCGAGCAGCCAGGCCGCGAACGGCGGCTCGACTGCGGGGGATGACGCGTCGGGTGGTTCGGGCTCCGGTGGTTCGGGCTCCGGCGGTTCCTCCTCCGGTGGTTCCGCCGCGGGGAAGGGCGCGTCGCACACGAGCACCACCGGAGGCCAGGGTTCCGCGACGGGCGGCTCCGGTGGACAGGGCGGTGCCTCCGCCGGCCGTAAGGGCGTCAGCGGCACCTGGGCCGGCAAGCTGAAGTGGCTCACCGAGGACAAGCTCACGGTGGCCCCGGACAGCGGTGCGGAGCAGGCGTTCCACCTCCTCGACGGCACCAAGGTGCTCGGCGCGGCAGTGCTCTGCGAGGCCCCCGACGGCCGCGTCCACACGGACGCCTCCGGCTACGGCAGCACCCACTGCACCCTCGACGACGCGCGCAAGGCGGCCAGGATGGGCAACGTCGACGTCCGGGTGACCGTGACGGACGGCGCCGCCACGAAGATCGCCGAGCTCTACCACCCGTAAGTCCCCGCCGCTCAGATCCCCAGCCGGGCCGCGATGCCGTCGAGGACGCTGTCCAGGCCGGTTTCGAAGCGCCACTGCGGGTCGTCCTTGTGCGTGGCCTCGAGGAGATAGCGGTGGTAGGTGGGGTAGCGCCCGGTGCCGATCAGGTAGCGCATCTGCGGGGCGAGGGCGAGGCGCAGGTCGTCGTTGCTGTCCCAGCCCTGCTCCCGCATCAGGGAATACTGGGCGCACTCCGCCGAAACCGCCCCGTGGACATAGGAGTTGACGGTCCCGAGCACGGCCATCATCGCGTCGACGCCGAGTCCGAGCCCGTCCAGGGAGGCGAGCGCGCGCTCGGCCGCGGCCATCCGGTGGGGGGTGAGCGCGCGCAACGACTGCGGTGAGGAGATCTGGATGAGCCAGGGGTGGCGCAGCACGATCTCCCGGGATCGCAGCGCGTTGGCTTGCATGACGTCGCGCCAGTTCTCGACGTCGTCAGGCAGCGTGAGGTCCGCGTAGACCGCGTCCGTCATCAGGTCCAGGACGTCGGCCTTGCCGGAGACATAGCGGTAGGCCGCCATGGGGGCGACGCTCAGCTCGGTGGCCAGACGCCGCATGGTGACGGCGTCGATGCCGTCGGTGTCGGCGATGCGCACGGCGGCCGCGGCGATCTTCTGCGGGGTCAGGGTGGCCCGCGGTGCGGGCGCCGGGCGGTCCAGACGCTCCCACAGGGAGACCGCCGCCGGGTCCGTGGGCGGCCCGGACGGCAACGACTGCCCGTCCTCGGCTGCGCCGGACTTCTTGCCGGTCATGGCGCTCACTTCCTTCCCGGATCCTGCCGAAGCGTCGCGTACAACGTATCAGTAGTAGACGCTGTACACACCGATGTGTACGTTGTATCTGATCGATACGCCGTACACGTGAGGGGTGCAGCAATGGCGGTCAACGGCACGACGGAAGCGTCCGGCCGGTCGGCAGGGGCGGACCGGCCGGCAGGGGCGGGCGGGGCCGCGGGAACGGGCGGGTCCGGAGCCGCGGCCGAGGAGACGCCCAGCGGGGGACGCCCGCCGAGGTCCTTGTACTTAGGGGTGTTCGGGCTGCTGCTCGGGATGTTCCTGGCGATGGTGGACGGTCTGATCGTGGGCACGGCACTGCCCACGATCGTGGGGGAGCTCGGCGGGCTGGACCAGCTGTCGTGGGTGGTGACGGCCTATCTGCTCACCACCGCCGTGGCGACACCGGTCTGGGGGAAGGCGGGCGATCTCTACGGCCGCAAGGGCACGTTCATGGCCGCGATCGGGCTCTTTCTGGCCGGGTCGATGCTGTCCGGGCTGGCACAGGACATGGGACAGCTCATCGCCTTCCGGGCCCTGCAGGGGCTGGGCGCGGGCGGGTTGATGGTCGGGGCGCTGTCGGTCATCGGAGTGCTGGTGCCGCCGCGGCAGAGCGGCCGGATGCAGTCGATGATCGGTGCCATGATGCCGGTCGCGTTCATCGGCGGGCCGCTGCTGGGCGGTTTTCTCACGGACCATCTGAGCTGGCGGTGGGCGTTCTACGTCAATGTGCCGATCGGGGTGGTGTCGCTGGTGATCGTCGGGGGCTGGATCCGGCTGGGCCGCACGGAGCGGAGCACGGCGCGGATCGACTACCCGGGTGTGGTGCTGCTGTCCGGCGCGATCCTTGCGCTGACCCTGCTGGCCAGTTGGGGTGGCGTCCGGTACGGGTGGGGGTCACCGCAGATCCTCGGGCTGGCGGCCGTGAGCGTCGTGGCGTCGGCCTGGTTCGTACGGGTCGAGCGGCGGGCCGTGGAGCCGGTCATCCCGCCCCGGCTGTTCCGCAGCCGCAACTTCACCCTGGCGCAGATTCTGAGCTTTCTCATCGGCGCGGTGATGCTCGGGGTGACCAGCTATCTGCCGCAGTACCTGCAGTTCGTGCAGGGCCTGTCGCCGACGGCCGGCGGTCTGCTGTTGCTGCCGCTGATGTTCGGAATGCTGGGCGTGCAGCTCGGCACCGGGGCGTTGATCAGCCGTAACGGCCGCTATCGGATCTATCCGATCCTGGGGGGCGGGGTGCTGACCGTGGGCGTACTGGTCCTGCTGCTGCTCGGTATGAAGACCGCGACGGCCCTGGCCTCCGGGCTCACGGTCGTCGCCGGGATGGGCATCGGGTTCGTCATGCAGAGCACCATGCTGATCACCATGAACAGCGCGGAGCCCCGTGACATGGGCGCCGCCAGTGGCACCGTGACGCTGCTGCGTACGGTCGGCGGCTCGCTCGGTGTCGCCCTGCTGGGCGCCGTCTTCACCGGCCGGCTGCACAGCGCGCTCGCCGGCCGGCTGGGGGAGGGCCCCGCGGGCCGGCTGACGGCAAGGGCCGGGCAGTTGACTCCGCAGGTGCTGGACGGGCTCGCCGCACCGGTGCGGGACGCCTACCGGGCGGCGGTCACCAGCGGGCTGCACGGCGTGCTGCTCGGTGCTGCGGTGCCGGCCGTGCTCGGCTTCGCGGCCGCCTGGTTCGTACGGGAGACTCCACTGCGGAGCACGGTGGATCCGGACAGCCCGGATCCGCACGGTCCGGCGCATCCGCGCAGTCCCGTGAAACAGCGCCCCTGAGGCTGCCCGCCCCCTGCGAACGAGGCGGTGGCCGGCCCCACCCGGGACCGGCCACCGCCTCTGTGCAGCTGCTCTGCGGGCGCCGTCCGTCAGGCCTCGCTGCCCGCCTTCCAGTCGGACCAGGACAGGTTCCAGCCGTTGAGGCCGTTGTCGGGCTTGACCGTCTGGTCGTGCGAGTTCTTCACGATGACGACGTCGCCGACCAGCGACTCGTTGAAGAACCACTTGGCCGGGGTGTCGCCACCGCCGCCCTTGTTGTCCCGCAGGCCGACGCAGCCGTGGCTGGTGCCGGAGTTGCCGAAGATCGACGGGCTACCCCAGTAGTTGCCGTGAAGGAAGGTGCCGGACGACGACAGACGCATGGCGTGCGGGACGTCCTTGATGTCGTACTCACCGCCGAAGCCGACCGTCGAGCCGTCCATCCGGGTCTGCTCGAACTTCTCCGAGATCACCATCTGGCCGTTGTAGGTGGGGTGGTCGGCGCTGCCGCCGGAGATCGGGATGGACCTGTAGGTCTTGCCGTCCCGCTTGACCGTCATGGTCTGGGTGTTCATGTCGACGGTGGAGACCTGCGAGCGCCCGATGGTGAAGGAGACCGTCTTGGACTGGACGCCGGTGATGCCCTGGCCGCCCTTGACCCCGTCCAGGTTGATCTTCATGGTGATCTTGGAGCCGGCCTTCCAGTAGTCCTCGGGCCGGAAGTCCAGGCGCTGGGCGCCGAACCAGTGGCCGACGACCTGCTGCCCGCTGCTGGAGCTCACCGTGATGTGGGACTGGACGTCCTTCTTGTTGGTGATCGCCTTGTCGAAGTTGAAGGAGACCGGCATGCCGACGCCGACGGTCTTGCCGTCGTCGGGGGTGTAGCTGCCGATGAAGCTGTTGGCCGAGGAGACCGTGGTGAAGGTGGCGTTCTCGGTGGCGGGCCGGCCCTTGCCGTCCTTCGCGTTCGCCACGATCTTGTACTTGGTGCCGCGCTCCAGCTGGGCGCCGGGCTTCCAGGACGAGCCGTCGGACGATATGGCGCCGGCCACGGCCGTGCCGGAGTCGGCGGCGGTGAGCTTCACATCGGTCAACTTGCCACCGGTGACCTTCACACCGGTGTCGTTGATGCTGGCGTTGGTCGCACCGTCCTTGGACGAGACCTTGATCTTGGCGTCCGAGGCGTCCTTCTTGGCCGCGGCATCCGCACCGGCCTGGCCGTTCTTGCCGTCGTCATTGCCGCCGGCCGAGGCGTCCCCGCCGCAGGCGGACAGGGCCAGCGCACCCGCCGCGAACAGGGCGGTAACGGCCAGGGTGCGGCGCATCCGGCGGTGCGGACGCGGCGCTCCGGACGCCTGCTGCTCGGCTGGCTGGAGCAGCTGGTGCGGGGTGCGGGACCGAGCGGGTGCGGGGTTGTCCGGCGATGTCACGAGCTGCTCCATACAAGGGTGTTGTGATTCCGTGCTGGTAAACAGCACCTACGGGCGGATTTGGTTGCGGGTGGGGCCCGGTTGTGACGAAGGTCACATATGCAAAGGGAGGGGTTGGTCGGCCGGTCCCGATAGCCAGGTTCGCAGTGGCGCGCCGTGTTCGTCCAGGCGGGGTGGAGCGGAGGGTTGGGTCACCGGCGTGGCCGAAAGGCGGAGTGGGCTGGTGACTTGGGGGATGCGGCCCTCGCCGACGGAGGCTACCGGATCGAGGCCCAGACGGTCCGCCAACTCCAGGGCCTCCGAGAGACTGTTGACCGGACCGCAGGGCACCGCGGCCGGGGTCAGCCGCTCGGTCCAGGCCTGCGGGGTGTCGGCGGCCAGGAGGTTTTCCAGTACTTTGATGAGTTCTGGCCGGTTTTGCACCCGGTCCTGATTGCGGGCGAACCGGACGTCCTCGGCGAGCTCCGGTGCACCCAGTACCTGCGCCAGCGACCGGAATTGACGGTCGTTTCCCACGGCCACCGCGAGCGGCTGCCCGTCCCGGCAGGCCAGCGTTTCGTACGGGGCGATGCTCGGATGGCGGTTGCCCATCGAGCCCGGGTCGTGGCCGGTGGCCAGGTAACCGGAGGCCTGGTTCACCAACGAGCCCAGCAGGGAAGAGAGCAGATTCACTTCCACCAGCTGCCCCTGGCCGGTGCGGTCGCGGTGGCGGAGCGCGGCGAGGATGCCGGTGACGGCGTCCTTTGCGGTCAGGACGTCCACCAGGGCGACGCCTGCCTTCAGGGGCGGCCCGCCGGGCTCGCCGGTGATGCTCATCAGCCCTCCGACGGCCTGCACCACGAAGTCGTAGCCGGGCAGCGCGGCACCGGCGCCGGACCCGAAGCCGGTGATGGTGCAGTGCACCAGGCCGGGGTGGGCGGCGCGGGTGGCGGCGTGGTCCAGGCCGTATGCGGCGAGCGAGCCGGGGCGGAAGTTCTCGATCAGCACATCGGCCCGGCGTGCCAGCTCACGGGCCGCGGCCGCGTCGTCCGGGTCGCCGAGGTCCAGGGCCAGGCCGCGCTTGGAGCGGTTCGCGGCGTCGAAGTACGCGGCCGTCCCTTCCGCCGCGAACGGCGGGCCCCAGGAGCGGGTGTCGTCGCCGGTGCCCGGCCGCTCCACCTTGATCACCTCGGCGCCGAGGTCGGCGAGCGTCGCGGCGGCCAGCGGGCCGGCCAGCACCCGGCTGAAGTCCGCGACGAGGATGCCCTCCAGGGCGCGGGCGGGCGGCTCGCCGGCTTTCGCTTCCCCGGATTCCGCGTATCCGGCTTCCGTGCCGGTGGCGTTCGTGGCGTTCGTGGCGTTCGTGGCGTTCAAGACGTTCTTGGTGTTCGTGTCGGCGTCGGTGGACGGCGGGGGCTGCGGCCGGTGCGGCTGCGGCACGTGCGTACTCCTCACGTCGCGGACGAAGTGCCGCCATCCTCCGCGACGGCCGTCGCCGAAGGGAAGCCTCCGAGGTGGCCAACCGGGCGGTGTGCACCCTGCCGTGACGGCCTCTTGGGGGCTTCTTGTGCGGGCGATGTGCCGCGCTGTGACGGGAATGTAGCGAAATGTCATAGGAGATGCGTCACTTCGGGACTTAAGTCCCTAGATCCCCTGTCGGACGGCCTGGCGTGTGGTGTCTACTGGCTCTGCCCCAGCGCCTCATCCGTCCGGGAGGACCGCATGCTCCCCTCCGCTTCGATTCTGCAGCAGATCGGCCTCGGCGTGTTGCTGGCTGTGGCCATCGTCTGGGTCGTCGGGCTGGCCAGACTGCTGCGCCGGGGGCGGTACGAGTCGGCCATGTGGCGTGATCAGCGGGAAATGCGGGCACGGTACGCGCCGCGCGGGCGCTTCGCCCCGCCCTCCCCGGAGGGACTGCCCGCGCAGCCGGGCCTGCTCGGTTCCGTGCCGCGGCAGACCGGGCCGGCCGGGCCGCCGTCGGAGTGCGTGGAGCTGAGCGCCGCCGAGCGTGCGGCGTTCGAGGGCCTCGTACGGCAGCTGACCAGCCGGAGTTGACCGGGTAACCGGCCCCGGCCCCGGGCCCGGCCCCGGTCTCGGTCTCGGCCCCGGTCTCGGTACGCATCGCGGTGCACGGCCTCAGTGCACCGCTCTCAGCGCTCCGCTCTCAGCGCTCCGGTCTCAGTGCACCGGCCCCAGCCGCAGCAGGGCCAGCGCGGCCAGCATCTGCACCGATACCGCCGCCGCCGACTTCCACGTCGACAGATGGTGCTGGCCGCGTATCAGCAGTACGGCAAGGACGTAGCCGAACCCCCAGGTCGTCCAGGTCGCGGCCTGGACGAAGGTGGCATCGGTCGGCAGCCAGGCCGCTATCGCCATCCGCGGCAGATCCGTCACCCAGAAGAGCACGATGAACAGGCTTGCCGTGGGCGCGAAGCGGCCTATGCCGCCGAGCGTCCGGGCGATGGCGTGGGCGACCGAGCCCAGCACGAGGCTGGCGGCCAGTACGCCCGCCTCGCCCAGCCCGAGGAGCTTCAGCGCCGCGGCGTGGTCGACGGCCCACTGGGTGTGGAACGCGTCCACCGACAGCACCCCGATGCCGCCGCTGATCAACGACAGCAGCACCGCGGCGCTCCAGGCACTGCGGTCCCGTGCCTCGTCCAGCACCTCCACCGGGCGGTACCAGAGCCCGAATATCAGCTGGTGCCACCACAGTCGGCGGCGCGGTGCCGGCCCCCGGGGGGCCGGCTGGACGAGCGTGGGCGGTGGCGGCTGGGGAGGCGGGGAGGGGGGTGGTGCGGACATAAGCCGTTTCTACCACCGGCCCGTTCGGGGCGGTGCGGTGGCGTCGGGGGAGGCACAGCCGGTACGGATGCCATGCTCTGCCGATGACTGCGCAGACACCGGAGCACGACGAGGCGCACGGCGGCGGGCTCGGCAGCCGGCTCAACTGGCTGCGGGCGGCGGTACTCGGCGCCAATGACGGCATCGTCTCCACCGCCGGACTCGTCGTCGGAGTGGCCGGAGCCACCGATTCCCGTGGCGCGCTGCTGACCGCGGGGCTGGCCGGGCTGCTGGCCGGGTCCATGTCGATGGCGGCCGGCGAATACGTATCGGTCTCCACCCAGCGGGATTCGGAGAAGGCCGCGCTCGCCCAGGAGAAGCGGGAACTGGCGACCGAGCCGCAGGCCGAACTCATCGAACTGACGGAGATGCTGGAAGGGAAGGGACTGGACGGGCAACTGGCCCGGGAGGTCGCCGAGCAGCTCACCGAGCATGACGCGCTGCGTGCCCATGCGGAGGTGGAGCTGGGGATCGATCCCGACGAGCTCACCAATCCCTGGCATGCGGCGGGGGCGAGTTTCCTCGCGTTCACCGCGGGGGCACTGCTGCCGTTGCTCGCGATCGTGCTGCCGCCGGCCGCTCACCGGTTGTGGATCACGGTGGTCGCGGTGCTGGCGGCGCTGGCGCTGTGCGGCTGGAGCAGCGCCCGGCTGGGGGCCGCGCCGGTGGGGCGGGCGGTCTTGCGGAATGTGGGCGGTGGCGCCGTGGCGATGGGGGTGACGTATGCCGCGGGGTCGGTGCTGGGGGCGGTGGGGGTGTGACCGGTGGGAATGCGACCGGTGGGGTGGGCTCGGTGCCGCCCCGTAGAGGCCCCGTAGAGGTCAGACCGTCCCCGTAGGGGAATCAGACCGTCCCGTAGAGGTCTCGGTATGACAGGAAGAGGCCGCCGGGGCCGTCCACCGTTTCCGCCTCCTGGGCGGCCCGGACCACGGCGCGGGTCAGGACGTCCGCACCCGCGGACAGGATCTGGTTGAGGGCCCCGGCCTCGGCGTGTACGTCGAATGCCGCCTCGGCGTCGGCCTCTTCGGGGGCGAGCGGGCGCGCCGCGGTGGACAGCGCGAAGACCGTGTCGCCGTCGGACAGCAGATGGACGGGGCGGATGGCGCGGGCCAGCCCGTCGTGGGCGGTGCCGGCGAGCTTGAGGGCCTGGGCGCGGGTGAGGGCGGCGTCCGTGGCGACCACGGCGAGGGTGGTGTTCAGCGGCGGGCGGACGGACGCGGCCGAGCGGGCCCGGGATATCTCCCCGGCCTCGGCCAGCCGGCGCGCGGCGGCGGCGTGCACGTCGGGGGAGGGCAGGGCCGCCGCGCCTTCGCCCAGCCGGCCGTAGAGGGCGCCGGTGCGCGGGTCGGCGAAGGAGCCCGCGGCATTGACGGCGGCCAGCGCGGCGACGGTGGCGCCCGAGGGGAGGACCATGCTCGCGGTGCCGATGCCGCCCTTGAGGCCGCCGGCCACCGCGCCCGTGCCGGCGCCCGTATTGCCCTGGGCGACCGGGGCGCCGGGCCCGGTGTCCGCCGCGGCCGCGGCCGCCGCCCGGCCCAGTGCGGCGTCCGGGCGGGCCCGCCAGTCGCCGCCGCGTCCCAGGTCGAAGAGGGCCGCGGCCGGCACGACCGGTACGACCTGCGCGGGGTCGGGGCCGACGCGGAAACCGCGCCCCTGCTCCTCCAGCCAGCCGGCGACACCGGACGCCGCGTCAAGACCGAAGGCACTGCCGCCGGTCAGCACGACCGCCTCGACGCGCTGGACGAGGTTGCGCGGGTCGAGCGCGTCGGTCTCCCGGGTGCCGGGGCCGCCGCCGCGTACGTCGACGGCCGCGACGGCGCCGCCCTCGGGGGCCAGGACGACGGTGGTGCCGGTGAGGTACCCGTCCCCGGTCCGCTGGGCGTGGCCGACCCGGAGGCCGAGGACATCGGTCAGTGCGTCCTGCGGCCCCGCGGGGTGCGGCGGGTGCTCAGTCATCGGCGGGCGGGCGGTAGCCGGCCGGTCCCATCACGATGACCGGGTGCAGGCCGGGGTCGAGGGTGCGCAGCAGTTCCTGCATCACCTTGGGCTTGAGGCTCACACAGCCCTGGGTGGGGCCGTCGTGGTCCACATGCAGCCAGACGCCGCCGCCCTTGGCATCACCCCACGGACGCTGCTGGTCCAGGGGGGAGGTGCCGGGCTCCCGGTTGTAGTTGATGGCGATGACGTAGTCGAAGGCGCCGGCCAGCGGCTCGCCCTCCACTCCGGTGCCGTCGGCGACAAAGCTGGTGTTGTGGTCGTAGGGGAGTTTGGTGTCCCCGGGGGCGTCCAGCAGACCGCCCGCGTCGGTGAGGGAGAAGACACCGATGGGGGAGCGCAGATCGCCGTAGTGGTGGTCGTCCGTCCAGCCGTGCGCAGCGTTGTGCGCGGACCAGGTGGGGCCCGGCTCCCAGTCGTCGGAGCCCTCCTCGCGGGTGTAGAGGACGACACGGGACTCGAAGGAGTCCATGCCCTTGCCCGTGACGACCAGGACCTGCCGGGAGTCGGCCGGTATGCGCTTCCGGGCGGCGTCACTGAGGCCCGGGACGGGCCGGCCCGCGGGAGGATTCGGTGCGGCGTTCGGGGCGGATTTCGCGGCGGACACGGGGACGCGTGGCGTGTCCGGGCCGGAAGCCGTCGAGGACGTGGTGCTCTTGGCGTCGGTCGCGCTGTTGTGGTCGTCGCCCGACGCGGGCCACGCCCACAGGGCGGTGCCGACCAGCGTGGAGAGGGCGAGACCGCCCACGGCCTTGCTGCGCCGGGACAGTCTCGTCCGCGCGCGGGACTGAGCGTGGCGGGCCATGGCTGGCGTCTCCTCAGGTACGGACGGCGGTCGGTCCCCGGGGCTTTTCTGCGGCTCTTTCCCAGGGGCGCCCCTGTCATAAAAAGGGCAATCTGCACCCTACCGCTTCAGAGTCGACGCGCCTCCGCTGACCCCGGTGAACGGTGGGGAACCAGGGCTCCAAGTGGCGGGAAGTGGGATCCATTGGTGGGTAATTGACGGGGTATGGGGCCGGGGGCGGCGCCGAGGGCTCCGCTGGTGAGGGGCCTCTCCGGTGAAGGGGGCGAAGATGGCCGAATCTGATGCGGGATCAGGGCGGTTGCGGAGGTTTGCACGGCCGTTCGGCACGCTTATGGGGGAGCGGAAGAGGGGGCTGCGGGGGCTCGGGAGGCCCGTGCGGGCCCGCACGCCGGAGATCCGTGCCGGGGCGCTCGCCGAGACGGGTGACGTGGCGGGCGCTTCTACTCCACCGGTGCTGCGCCCTGACGGGATGTGAGCAACACGCCGGCCGCCACCGTGCCGGAGGCCACCAGACCGGCCGCTAGCACCGCCCGGTGCCCGGCGAAGGTGCACACCAGGACGAGGAGCGAGGACAGCGGAAGCACCAGCTGCTGCGCCGCGCCGCGCTTGTGGTGGCGGGAGTGGATCAGCCACACCGTCATCATGAACAGGGCGGCCGGCACCGTGACACACGCGGCCGCCGCGAACGCCGACAGATGCGCCCTGCCGAACGCCTCCTCCACCGCGATCTCGATGCCCGCGCCCACCGCGGCCGCCGAACCGAACACCAGGTAGTGGCCGTAGCCCCACAGGAACGACTGCCGGTTCGAGTGCAGGTGACGGTGGATGGGGACCGCGAAGTAGATCCAGTACGCGGCGAAGACCAGCAGCAGTCCGCCGCCCGCGATCGGCAGCAGGACGCTGAGCTCGTCATGCGCGTCCAGCGCCGACTGCACGGCGACGGTGGCCGCCGCGACCGTCTCGCCCAGCACGATGAGGGTGAACAGGCCGTAGCGCTCGGCGATGTGACGGGGATGCCAGGTCGTCTGCCGCTCCCGCTCGGCCAGCGCGGGGACGGCCAGCTCCAGCAGTGCCACGACGGCGAACACCCGGGGGACGTCCTCCCTGGGCAGCGCGAGCAGGCCGAGCCAGCCGACCTGGCACACCGTCACCCCCAGGGCGTAGCGCAGTGCGGTGCGCCGCTCGGCGCCCCGGCAGGCGTGCGCGGCCCGCAGCCACTGGGTGACCATGGCCAGCCGCATCACCAGATACCCGCACCAGATGACCGTGAAGTCGCCGTGGACGAAGGCCCGCGGCACGCCGGCGGCCAGGACCAGCACCCCCGCCATCTGGACGAGGGTCACCACGCGGTAGAGCGGGTCGTCGGTGTCGTATGCCGAGGCGAACCAGCTGAAGTTCATCCAGGCCCACCAGATGGCGAAGAAGAGCATCAGGTAACCGGAGATGCCGTGTCCCGGGTGCCCCTCGGCGAGCGCATGGGCCAGCTGCTGCCCGGCCTGGGCGATCGCCACGACGAAACACAGGTCGAAGAAGAGCTCCAGCGGGGTGGCGGCGCGGTGCTGCTCGTCGCGGCGGCGCGCCCGCATGAGGACCGGCACGTCAGCTCCTCTCCTCGGCCGGTGCGGCCCGGCACGCCCGGCATCAGTACAGCGCGGGCGGGCGATGCCGCCCATGAGGGGAGCGGGGCGGCGTGTCGCGCTGTCCGTGAGGGAGCGGGGGGCGGCGTGTCGCGCTGTCCGTGAGGGAGCGGGGGCGGCGTGTCGTGCCGTCCGTGGCGGGTGCGGGTGCGGCGTGTCGGTCCGTCTCCGAGGAGTGGGGCGCGGCGCGGCGCGGCGTGTCGTGCCGCACCGTGCCGCGTGTGCCCATGGCTACTCGGCGACCGCCTCCACGATCGAAGGGAAGGCCGGCGTGGGCAGTACCCGCGTCAGCCGGAAGCCGCCGGCCGACAGCAGGGTGGCGAACTCCTCCGCGGTCCGCTCCCGCCCGTCGACCACCGCCATGATCGCGACGTCCAGGGTCTTGCCGAAGTGCGGGGCGTTGCCCGGCGGCAGTACGGCATCGATGACCAGCAGCCGGCGGCCCGCCGCCATCGCCCGGCGGCAGGAGCGCAGGATGCGCAGGCAGGCGTCGTCCGCCCAGTCGTGCAGGACGTGCTTGAGGACGTAGACATCGCCGTCCTCGGGCACGGACGCGAAGAAATCGCCCTCCTGGGTGCGCCAGCGGCCCTTCAACTCGTCGCCCTCCAGGAGGTGGTGGGCCAGCGGCGGTGCCTGGTCGAAGAGCACACCGGTCAGTTGCGGGTGGCGGCGCAGCGCGGCGCGCAGCAGCCCGCCGCGGCCACCGCCGACGTCCACGACCGTGCCCACGGCGGGGAACGGGTACACGTCGGCCACCGCCGCGTCGACCGGGGCGGACACGGAGGACATTCCGTCGTCGAAGACCCGCCGGGTGGCCGGATCCGTCGTCAGATGTTCGAAGAGGGGTGCCCCGAAGAGCCGTTCGAAGGACGCGCCCTCGTGCCCTACGGCCTCCGGGAGGGCGGCCGAGGTCCGCAGGAACAGCTCGTCGGTCGCCATCATGACGGCCGGGTGCATCGAGTCGGGGACGTCGGTGCGCAGGGGGACGGCGGCCGGAGTCAGGTGGTAGGCGCCCGCGGCGTCCTCCCGGAAGAAACCGCGGGTGGCGAGGTAGCGCAGGACGCGGTGCAGATGCGGGGCGTGGGTGCCGGTGGCGGCGGCCAGCTGCTCGGGGGTGCGCGGGCCCGCGGCGAGGTGGTCGGCGAGGCGGTGGTGCGCCGCGGTGCGCAGGGCGGCGGAGAAGACATGGCCCATGGCCTGTTCCATCAGATGCGCCGCGAGGTCGCGGGGCTCGCCGGTCGGTGGGGTGGGGGAGCTGGCCAACGTCGGCCTCCAGTCGTCGGCTTGGGCGTGCTGGTCCCGGCCACAGGCAGGGTGATCCACGGTTGCAGTCACGGGCTCCGGTGTCACGATCGGGCGCGGCGGCACCCGCGAAGTCCGGCCAGGGCAGGGCGGCGTGCCCCTACGGGACGGATCCGGGACGGGTGGGGGCCGACGCCCGGGTGCGCCGCGGCGATCCATGGTCGAATGCGTGTATGAGCGACAGCGACACGACAGGCATGACCGGCCCGACCGATGACGCCGAGCACACCGACGGCACCGCCGCCGTCCTGGCCCCGCTCGACGACCGCCTCGCGGACCTCGTGGCCCTTTACGAAGACCTGCACCGCCACCCCGAACTCGGCTTCCAGGAGACCCGTACGGCCGCCGAGGCCGCCCGCCGGCTGACCGGCTGCGGCTATGACGTCACCACCGGCATCGCCGAAACCGGCGTCGTCGGCGTGTTGCGCAACGGCCCGGGCCCCGTGGTCCTGCTGCGCGCCGACATGGACGCGCTGCCCGTCACCGAGAACTCCGGCCTGGACTACGCCTCCACGGTCCCCGGCCGGATGCACGCCTGCGGGCACGACGTCCATGTGACCTGTCTGCTGGGCGCCGCCGACCTGCTCGCGGCGGCCCGCGACCGCTGGTCCGGCACGCTGGTCGTGCTCTTCCAGCCCGCCGAGGAGGTCGGCAGCGGTGCCCGCGCCATGCTCGACGCCGGCCTCTACACCAAGAGCCTGGTCCCCACGCCCGATGTGGTGCTGGCCCAGCATGTCGCCCCCTTCGGCGCCGGGCTGATCGCGTACTGCCCCGGACCCTGTATGGCCGCCGCCGACAGCCTGGAGATCACCTTCCACGGCACCGGCGGCCACGGCTCCCGGCCCGAGACCACCGTCGACCCGATCCTGATGGCGGCGGCCTTTGTGCAGCGGGTGCAGTCCGTGGTGGCCCGCGAGGTCGCGCCGAAGGACCGGGCGGTGGTCAGCATCGGCTCCTTCCAGGCCGGGGACACCGCCAATGTCATTCCCGACCGGGCCGTCGTGCGGCTCAGCGTGCGTACCTTCGACGAGACGGTGCGCACGGCCGTGCTGGCCGCCATCGACCGCATCGCGCGCGCCGAGGCCACCGCCTCCGGCGCGGACCGGGCGCCCGAGACCGAGGTCCTGGACTCCTTCCCCGTCACCGTCAACGACGCCGCGACCCTGCATCAGGTCAATGAGCAGTTCACCGGACTCTTCGGCGAGCAGCGGCTGTTCGCCTACGAGCCGACGACCGGCAGTGAGGACGCCGGACTGCTGGCCACCGCCGCCGGGGCACCGCTCTACTACTGGTGGCTGGGCGGCTGGGACCCGGAGGAGTTCCAAACGGCCCTGGCCGCCGGGCGGCTGGCGCAGGACATCCCCTCCAACCATTCGCCGCACTTCGTCCCGGTGGTCCGGCCGACCCTCACCATGGGCGTCCAGGCGCTGACCGCCGCGGCGCTCAACCAGCTGTCCCGCGCGGGCGCGGGCGCGGACCCGGCGGAGGCGACGGACCGGGCCGGCCGGGGCGGGGCGGCGATACGCGTTTGACCTTGTCCTTGGGGGAAGCCCCAGCATCGGCCGTACCGGGCGAAGTGCCCGGTACGAGGAGGGCGGACGGGTGGACCGAGGGGCGGACCGGCAGGGGACCGGAGGCGCGGGCGACGCGCCTTACGGGGACGGGGCGCTGCTGACCATCGGGGCGTTCGCCCGGGCCTGCCGGCTCTCGCCGAAGGCGCTGCGGCTCTACGACGAGCTCGGCCTGCTGACCCCGGACCGCGTCGACCCGCGAAGCGGCTACCGCCATTACGCCCCGGCCCAGCTGGAGCGGGCCCGGCTGGTGGCCTGGCTGCGCCGGCTCGGTATGCCGCTGGCCCGCATCCGCGAGGTGTGCGAGCTGGCGCCGGACGATGCAGCCGGGGCGGTCGCCGCGTACTGGGCACAGGTCGAGGCCGACACCGCCGCCCGCCGGGACCTGGCCGCCTTCCTCGTCGACCAGCTGTCCAGGAAGGACACCGTCATGACCGAACCGCTCACCCCTGTGACGATGCGCTGCGCCGCCCTGACCGATCAGGGACCGGTGCGCCCGGCCCAGCAGGACGCCGCCTACGCGGGACCGCGGCTGCTGGCCGTGGCCGACGGCTACGGCCCCGGCGGCGGCACCGCCGCGACGGCCGCGATCGATGCGCTCAAGGACCTGGAGCACCGGGACCTGGCCTCGGCGGATCTGCCGGCCGTCCTGGAGGAGGCGGCCCGGCGCGCACACCGCGCCGCCCCACCGGCACACGAGGCCTCCGGCAGCACCCTCACCGCGCTGCTGCGCTCCGGCTCGCAGCTGGCGCTGCTGCACATCGGGGACTCGCGCGCCTATGTCCTGCGTGACTCCGGCCTCTTCCGCATCACCCACGACCACACCATGGTCCAGTCGCTGGTCGACGAGGGCCGGCTCACCCCCGAGGAAGCCTCGTCGCACCCTCAGCGAGCGCTGCTGCTCCGGTCGCTCGACGGATCGTCCGCCGAGTTCGCCCCTGACATGGATCTGCTGGAGGCCCGGCCCGGGGAACGCTATCTGCTGTGCACGGACGGCCTGACCTCGGTGGTGCCGGCCGAGACGATCCAGGCCGTGCTGACCACGGCCGATGCCCCCGACCAGGCCGTACGGGACCTGATCCGACTCGCCCGCGAGGCGGGGGCACCGGACAACGTGGGCTGTGTGGTGGGGGAGACGGCGGCGGCGTAGGGCCGAACGCGGCGCGGCGGCGGGCCTCCCCGGACGGCGCCGCGCTCTCCCTGCGGGCGGGGCCGGGCCCGACGCCGCCCCTGAGCCACCGCCCCTGAGCCACCGCCCCTGAGCCACCGCCCCTGAGCCACCGCCCCTGAGCCACCGCCCCTGAGCAACGGCCACGAAGCCACCGTCCCCTGAGCCCTCACCCGCTGATCCCTGCCCTTAGGGAATCTGTGCCCCTAGGCCAGACCCTTGAGCATCCCCTTGAAGTAGAGCTGCGGCAGCCCGTAGCGCTTGAGGAACCACATGTCGGTGCGCTCCCGGGTGGTGTCGATGAAGGGGATCGAGGGGGTGGGCTGCAGGTCGTAGTCGAACTCGGCGAGCAGCATCTTGTGC
Source organism: Streptomyces sp. NBC_00400 (assembly GCF_036048035.1). Classification (NCBI taxonomy): domain Bacteria; kingdom Bacillati; phylum Actinomycetota; class Actinomycetes; order Kitasatosporales; family Streptomycetaceae; genus Streptomyces; species Streptomyces sp. NBC_00400. Next base: position 4,870,110 of record NZ_CP107940.1, read on the forward strand.
CGGGCGGTGACCAGGGGGCAGGAGGTGTAGCCGTCGTAGCGGGCGGTGGCGGGGCGTCCGCGCAGACCGGCGAGGAGGTTGGCGACGACGACCGGCGCCTGCTTGCGGATCGCGGCACCCGTTTTGGACGTCGGAAGGTTGGCGACGTCGCCGAGCACGAACACGTCCGGGAAGTCGGGGTGTTGGAGGGTTTCCCGGTCGGCCTTGACGTACCCGAACGGGGAGTCGGGGTCGGCCAGCGGGCCGTCAGCCAGCCACTCGGGGGCGCGCTGCGGCGGTACGGCATGCAGCAGGTCATAGCGGACGGTCTCGTCCTTGCCGGTGGTGTGGTCGGTGATCACTGCCTCGCGCGCCGCGCCGTCGAGCCGGGTCATCTCGGAGCTCAGCCGCACCTCGATGCCGTACCGCCGGGCCGTCTCCGTCAGTGCCCGGGAGAAGACCGGCACCTTGAACATCGCAGGCTCCGGGAGCACCAGGATGGTGCGGATCGCGCCCAGCACGCCGCGCTTGCGCCAGTGGTCGGCCGCCAGATACGCGATCTTCTGCGGGGCGCCGCCGCACTTCACCGGCCCGGACGGCATGGTGAACACGGCCGTCCCGCTGCGCATCCGGCGGATCAGATCCCAGGTGAGCGGGGCGAGGTCGGGCCGGTAGTTGCTGCTCACCCCGCCGTGTCCGAGGGCCGGGGCCAGGCCGGGCACGCCGTCCCAGTCGAGCTGCAGGCCGGGGGCGAGCACCAGCCGCCCGTAGGAGAGGACCCGGCCGGAGGCGGTGGTGACCGTACGGGCGGCCGGGTCGACGGCGGTGGCGCGCTCCCGCAGCCAGCGCACGCCGGGCGGGATGACCTCCGCCTCGGTGCGCAGCGCGGCGCGCAGCGGAGCCTGGCCGCCGCCGACCAGCGTCCACAGCGGCTGGTACCAGTGCGTTTCGGACGGCTCCAGCAGGGCGATGTCCCGGACACCGGCGCGGCGCAGCCGGGCGGCGACGGTGATGCCTGCGGTGCCGCCGCCGACGATGAGGACCTGGTGGTGGGACGGGGCGGCAGGTGCGGGGGCCATGTGCTTCCTCCTGTGAGTGGGAAGTGGTGAGTGGGTTGCGTGGCGAGTGGCCGGTCCTGGGGCCGAGGTCGTCAGGGAGACCAGAGACGGGGCAGGGCGGTGACCGCCATGGCGACGGCGAGGACGGTGACGAGGCAGGCGAAGGCCGTGGTCAGGGTGTGCGGGCGCAGACGGGTGGTGAGGCGGTTGCCGAGGTGGCTGCCGACCGCTGCGCAGGCCGCGAAGCCCGCCAGCACCGGCCAGTCCAGAGACCCCGTGCCGGCCCTGGTGCCCAGCGCCGTAAGGGAGTTGAGGAGTATGACGAGGAGAGAGGTGCCGATGGCGACCGGCATCTCCACGCCCAGGACCAGGGTGAGCGCCGGTACGACGACAAAGCCGCCGCCGACCCCGAAGAAACCGGTGAGCAGCCCGACGGCGGAGGCGGTCACGGCGAACCGGAGGGGACGGGCGGCGGGCCGGGAGCCTGCGGGGCGGGGGCCGGAGGAATGGGGGCCGACGGGAGGGGTGCCCGTGGGGCGGGCGCCCGTGGGGTGTGTGTCTGTGGGGCGGGTGCCCGCGGGGCCGGTTCCCGTGGGGTCCGCGGGGTGGGAGGGGCCGGCGGTCCGGCCTGCGGAGGGGGCCGGACCCGGGGTGCCCCGTAAGGGCGAGGGCTCCGGGGTGTCCCGTAAGGGCGCGGGGGCCGGAGAGTGGCGAAGGGGCGCGGGCGGCTCCGGAGTATCACGTAAGGGCACGGTCTCGTCCCCCGGATCTCCTGAGGAGGCCGCCTGCGGGGACTCCCGTAAGGGACGGGCACCGTCCGCCGCTCGCCACTCGCGCAGCCCCCGTGACACCAGCATCGCCGCCACCACGAGCAGCAGCCCCGCGAACGCCGCCATCAGCACCGCGGGGTCCAGCGCCGCGCTCCACCGGGAGCCGAGGTAGCTGCCGGCCGTACCCAGCGCCCCGAACGCCGTACCGGCCGCCCACCGGACCCGCCCGGCTCGGGCATGGCAGACCAGCCCGGTCACCGAGCCGACCGTGACGACGATCAGCGCACCCGCGGTCGCCTCGTGCGGCGACTGCCCCAGCAGATAGACCAGCGCGGGCACCGCCAGCACCGAACCCCCGCCGCCCAGCGAGCCCAGCAGCAGACCGATCAGCAGTCCGCACGGCAGCGCCGCGGCGGCTATGAGGACGGACACGAGGCACGCGGCGCAAGGGCGACGGCCGGGTTCCGGTCGGACCACTCCGCGACGAAGGAGTACCGGTCGCCGCGGACCACCGTCTCGCGCCACTCCACCGGCCGTTCCCCGGCCCGCCCCAGCCGCTCGATGGTGAACGCCGCCTCCCGGTCGGCCAGCCCCAGCAGCCACGCCTGCCGGACGTCCGGCAGGAACGGCTGGATCCGCTCCCGGCCGCCGGTGACCTTCACCCCGCAGCGCCGCGTCAGCTCTCCGTAGAGCGAGGTGTGCCCGAAGTCGGCGTCCAGCAGCGGCTCGGCGACCTCGGCGGGCAGATACGCGGTGTCGTGGGCGAGCGGTTCGCCGCCCGCGAGCCGCAGCCGTTCCAGTACGACCAGCGGCGCATCCGGTACCAGCCCCAGATGCCCGGCGACCGTCCCCTCCGCGGTCCGCTCCAGCCGCAGCACCTCGCTGCGCTGCTCCACACCCTGGCCCTCCAGCTCGCGGAAGAGGCTGTAGAGGGAGCCCAGCGGCTGCTGTATGCGACGGGTGTCCAGCCGGCTGGTGCGGCCGCGCTCGGCGATCACCAGACCGTCGGCGCGCAGCTTGCGCAGCGCCTCGCGGACCGTGTGCCGGCTGACCTCGTACTCGCCGGTCAGCCGGTGCTCGGCCGGGAACTCCGCACGGAATGCGCCGGCCTCCATCCGACGGCGCAGATCGGCGAAGAGCTGCGCCCACAGGGGCAGCGGCGAGCGCCGGTCCAGGGGGCGCGGGCCGTGCGCGCCGTCCGGCGGCTCGGTCGTCATGGTGGGTTCCTCCGCGGGCGTACGGGGTGATGTGGGTGGTGCGGGGGGTGTGAGTGGTGCGGTTGCTGATGCCGGGCGAGTCGGTACAGCCGTCCGGCGGACAGGGCGTCGTGCGTCGCGCAGGGAAGCTGATGTGGCGTCACACTCGTCCGCACGCGGTGACTTCGGGCGTGATACCTGCCACGTCGTCACGCAAGTCCGCCTGGTGCGCCGTCACATGGACTGCCGGGAAGGCGGTCGCGGCTTGTCGCCCGCCCTCCGGCTCCCTAATGTACGTACATCCGTGCATCCGCACAACGCACCCTGCCCGGGCGGGCCCAGCCGCCGCGCACGGGCCCCGCGCACCCTGGAGGCCGACCGTGCACTTCGCGCAGTACTACCTCGACTGCCTCTCCCAGGCGTCGTATCTGATCGGCGACGAGAGCACCGGCCGCGCCGTACTCGTCGACCCGCGCCGCGATATCGACGAGTACCTGCACGACGCGGAAGCCGCCGGTCTGCGCATCGAACTCGTCATCGAGACGCACATTCACGCCGACTTCCTCTCCGGCCACCTCGAACTCGCGCGGGCCACCGGTGCCGCCATCGCCTTCGGGGAAGCCGCCGAAACCGGCTTTCCCATACGGCGGTTACGGGACGGCGAGCGCATCTCGCTCGGAGCGGACGACGACGAGGGGGTGGCCCTCACCGTCCTCGCCACCCCCGGCCACACCCTTGAATCCATCTGTCTGGTCATCCGCGAACACCCGGACGACGAGGTGCCGTTCGGCGTGCTCACCGGCGACACCCTCTTCGTCGGCGACGTCGGCCGTCCCGACCTGCTCTCCGCCGCCGGTCACTCCCCGCAGGACATGGCCGCCCGTCTGCACCACTCCCTGCACACCAAACTCATGACCCTCCCGGACGCGACCCGGGTCTTTCCCGCACACGGCGCGGGCTCCGCCTGCGGCCGCAGCCTCTCGACCGAGACCAGCTCCACGATCGGCGACCAGCGCCGCCTCAACTACGCCCTGCAGCCCATGCCGGAGGCCGACTTCGTCCGGCTGGTCACCGCGGGACAGCCCGCCACCCCCGGGTACTTCGCGCACGACGCGGCCCTCAACCGCGACGGCCACGCCCTCCTGGAGCCCGGCCCGCCGCCCGCGCTCACCCTCGACGAGGCGCTTGCGGCCCGCGACCGGCAGGGTGCCGCCTTCCTCGACTGCCGCTCGCCGGCCGCCTACACCCGCGCGCACCTGGCCGGTTCGCTCCATACGAGCCTGGACACCCGGTTCGCGGAGTACGCCGGCAGCGTGGTCGCCCCGGGAACCCCCATCGTGCTGCTCGCCGATCCCGGTACGGAGCAGGAGGCCCGCCTGCGGCTCGCCCGCATCGGCTACGACCACGTCCTCGGTCATCTGCCCGACCCGGCCGCCGTACTGGAGCGCACGCCCGCCCTCGCCCGCCGCAGCCATCGCATCCACTACGACGAGCTGCCCTTGCCGGCAAGCGAGTTGCCCGAAGACCACGCGCCCGGCATCCAGTTGATCGATGTCCGTAATCCGGCCGAGTACGAGGCGGGTGCCCTCCCCGGTGCCCGCAACATCCCGCTGGCCGGCCTTGCCGCCCGCATCACCGAACTGGACCCGGCCCGCCCGGTGGTCCTGTACTGCCGCAGCGGCAACCGGTCGGTGATCGCGGCGGCACTGCTGGAGGCGCACGGGTTCGGGGACGTGTGCGATGTGGCGGGGGGATACGACGCGGTGGCCGCGGGCGTGGGGTGAGCGCGCGCCGGTGGGCCAGAGGAGGGACGGAGTGCGCCGGAAAGGGGCAGCAGTCCTGGGGCGGCGGCCGCGCATGTCCCCGTACGCGGCTGTGCGGGCCCCGTGCACCGGCCCTGCACCGGCCCCGTACAACGGACGTTCAGTGAACGTTGATCGATGATCTACATCCTGGTCCGCATGTTGCGCCGTATGACCTCAGAGCATGCAGATGACGCCCGGGATGTGCAGGAGCCGGAGGCGTCGCGAATCGCCCTCACCTGGAGCGGGGAGCCGGGACGCCATGAGGAGCTGACGCACGGCATGCTCCTCGACCAGGCCGAGCGGGCCGCGGCCGCGCTCACCCGGCTCGGCGTACGGGCCGGCGACCGGGTCGCGGTGCATCTGCCACTGGTGCCGGAGTCGGTGATCGCCACGCTCGCCTGCGGCCGGCTGGATGCGATACGCACCACGCTGCCGGTCTCGTTAACGGTGCCCGAACTGGTCGCACGGACTCGTGAGTCCTCGGCCAGGGTGCTGATCACGGCCGATGCGGCGTTCTGGGACGGGGCCGTACGACCGGTGAAGGCGGTGCTCGACCACGCGCTGGCCCGGGGCGCGGCCTCGGGGGGTGCGCCGGACCGCACCGTGCTGGTGGTGAACCGGTGCTCGCGGCCGGTCTCCTGGAAGCCGGGCCGCGACCTGTGGTGGCACGAGGCACTGGGCGCCGGCGCCGCCACCCGCTGACGGGACGGCCGCCCAGGGGAGAGGCGGCCCGCGCCGGTTCAGGGGCGGCCCGGGGAGGCCCGGACCATATCCATGCCGGTACAGGAGGGAAGGCGCGGCCCACGCCGGTACAGGGGAAGGCGCGGCTCACGCCGGTACAGGGGAAGGCATGGCCCACGTCGGTAAAGCGGCAGGCGCGGCCCACGCCGGCGACGTGGCGCAGCTTCACCCACTGAGCCCATAGAACGGGCCATGCGCCTGACGCGTGCCTAGCGTGGGTCCCGTGGACCAGCCCTCAGGCGCCCACATGCCCCACGCGCCCTACCTGTCCCGGCTGCGGCCCCGGAGGCATCACTCTTCTTCCGGCCGGGCCGTCGTACTCTCCCCCGACCGGAAAGACCCCTCCCCATGGCCCGCCACGAGTACGCTCACCCCCGCCATCCTCTGCCCGGCACCAACCGGAACCGGCTCCTCAGGCGCAGCCTCGCCTCGCAGGGCCCACCGACCCGCCCCCGCGACGGCCACCGCCCGCATCCCATACCGACCCACGACAAGGGCCGGTAAGACGCGAGGCGTTCACGGCCCCGCCTGACCGCCTGGCGCCTGCTGGCCCCGCCCAGACCGGACAGCAGCACCGGCCCACGTCGCCCCGGCCATCCCGCTGACCTGCGCGGCGGCCGGAAATGGCACGATGGCGCAATGGCGACAAATTCCGCGGAGTCCTCTGCGCAGTGCCCCGCAGGTTCCGAGCCCTGGGCGGGTGGGGAATCGCTGCATGAGGAGCTTCTTGCGGCGAAGGCGACGGTGTACGACCCGTGCGGGTTCGTCTGCTCGCGGCCGGTGCCCGAGGCGGAGAGCGCGGAGTACGCGGCCCATGAATTCACTCTCGACGGCTTGGCCGTCAGGTTCCGGGTGGCCAAGACGACCCCGACAAAGGCCGGCCAGTTCGTCACGGTGTGGAAGCGCAGCCCCGGCGGGCCGATTCAGCCGTTCGACTCCGCGGACGCGGTCGGCCTCTTCGTCATCAGCAGCCGCCAGGACGGGCACTTCGGGCACTTCGTCTTCCCGCGGGATGTGCTCGCTGAACGGGGCATCGTCTCCCGGAACGGCACGGGCGGAAAGCGCGCGTTCCGCATTTACCCGCCGTGGGTGGAGACGACCAGTCGCCAGGCCCGCAGCGCCCAGGCGTGGCAGGTGGACCACTTTCTGCCGATCGGCGCTGACGGTGCCCTTGACCAGACCCGTGCCCGAGCGCTCCACCACCCCGGCCACCGCCCCTGAGCGGCAGGGCTCCCGTAACCGGTGGGCGGGGACGTGGGCCCGGACGCCTGCTGAGCGGTGACCGCTCCCGGCGCGCCCGTACCCTGAAGGGGTGAGCACCAGCCCCGAACCCGAGTCGGCCCCCACGCCCCAGGACGCGTCCGAAGGCGTTCCCCAGGGCGCGTCCCAAGAGGCGTCCGAGGCCGCACAGGCCGCTGCGTCTTCGCCGGCGGTGCGCCCGGCCCCCGAGCCCGCCGCGAGGCTGATCTTCGACGACCCGCTGAACCAGCAGTCCTCGGACGACACCGACCGTGGCTGGGGCGAGCGCCCTGACCGCGGTGACAGCGCCGCCGACCTGGCCCGCTTCCTCGACGAAAAGCCGCCCCACCACCTCTGAGCGAGGCGAGGGGGCGGCGTGGGCCGGCCGCCGGTGGCGCCTGCTACTGCTGAGTCTTCTGTGTGCCGATGATCCCGGCGCCGGAGGAAGGCGCGGCCGGCGAGCCGGTGCGCTGCGCGATCAGCGCATCGCGGATCTCGATGAGCAGCTGGATCTCGGTCGGGTCCGCGGGGATGCCCTCGTCCGGCTTCCTGGCGGTCTGGCGCTCCTTCCACTTGTTGATCGGAAGGATCATGAGGAAGTAGACGACCGCGGCGGTGATCAGGAACGTCAGGGCGGCGCTGAGCACCGAGCCCCAGAGGATGTAAATACCGTCGGCGAACGCGCCCGTCTTGGGATCCTTGGCGCAGGTCTCGGTCAGGCAGGACTGGTAGTGATCGAGGTTCTGCGAACCGAGCGCGCCCACGATGGGGTTGATGATGCCCTTGACCACGGCGTTCACGATGTTCGTGAAGGCAGCACCGACGACCACCGCGACCGCGAGTTCGATGACGTTGCCGCGCATCAGGAATTCCTTGAATCCCTGCAGGACGCCCTTGCTCTCGCTCACCTGACAGCCTCTTTCCACGCTCACTACGGATGGTGCACCTACAGACAGCACCGCAACTTACGGCAGGGCAGGGCGGAGGTGTCCAGTCCGGCCCCGTGCACCGGCGATCGGCCGGAGCCCTGGTGTGCGTCCGGCGGAGGGCGTTGGCCCTGCGGATGCCGTGGACGGATACCGCGGTGGTGGTGCGGTGAGCGCGACCCCATCGGCGCGCGGCGGATGCCCCGCCATGCGCAGCAGTGTGGCGTGAGGGGAGTGCGGATGCCACTTGATCTTGGGACATGGTCACCGCCCTCCCGCCGCCGTTGCCGACGGACAGCCGGAGACGGGCGCGGCTCGTACGGCACCGTACGAGGCTCCGCAGGCCAGTGCTGCGGCGGTCAGTGCCAGGCCGGCGGCCAGCATCCGCTGCCGCGCGGTCCGGCTCCATAAGCGTCGGCCGCCGCCCGCCCGTACGGGAGCGAAGTGCGGCACGTCACACGGCGGGGGAGTGGGGAGCGGAGGGGAGAGAAGGGCGGGGTCGGCCCGGGGAGGGAAAGGCCGAGGGGAGCACGGAGGGAGAGGAGCGGAAGGGGCATGGGGCATGGTGGGCACCGCCTGAGGTGAGAGGGCCGGAGGGACCGGGCTCACCACCGTGCCGGAATCCGCTCCCGTCCGCTCCGGGCTGTGGACGACCCGGCGCCTGTGGACAACCCGGCCACCCGCAAGGGGGAGGCCGGGCAGTCCGCAGAAGCCGTAACGGCAGGTCCAAGGGCGCCACGGCAGGCAGGTCCGAGGAGGTTGCGGCGGTTCCGAGGCCGTTACGGCAGGTCGATGCCCAGGTCCCAGCCGGTGTGGACCTCGGTGCACAGGCAGGCGCGGGCGGAGGTGTCCGGGAGGGCGGCGACCGCGTCGAACAGGACCTCCCGCAGTCGGCCCACGTTCTCGGCGAACACCCGGAAGACTTCCTCGTGGGAGACGCCGTCGCCGGTCTCCGTGCCCGCGTCCAGGTCGGTGACCAGCGCCAAGGAGGTGTAGCACAGGCTCAGTTCGCGGGCCAGGACGGCTTCGGGGTGGCCGGTCATGCCGACCACCGACCAGCCCTGGGCGGCATGCCAGCGCGATTCGGCGCGGGTCGAGAAGCGGGGGCCTTCGATCACGACCAGGGTGCCGCCGTCGACCGGCTCCCAGTCCCGGCCGCGGGCCGCCTTGAGGGCGGCCTGCCGCCCCGTGGGGCAGTACGGGTCCGCGAAGGTCAGGTGGACGACATTGGGGATCTGCCCGTCGGGAAGCGGCTCGCCGTCGAAGTAGGTCTGGGGGCGGGCCTTGGTGCGGTCGACGAGCTGGTCGGGGAGCAGGAGTGTGCCGGGGCCGTATTCGGGGCGCAGACCGCCGACCGCGCACGGGGCGAGGACCTGGCGCACACCGAGCGAGCGCAGGGCCCAGAGGTTGGCGCGGTAGTTGATGCGGTGCGGCGGAAGGTGGTGGCCGCGGCCGTGCCGGGGGAGGAATGCGACCCGGCGGCCGGCGATCTCCCCCAGGAACAGCGAGTCGCTGGGCCGTCCGTAGGGGGTGTCCACCGTGACCTCGGTCACGTCGTCGAGGAAGGAGTAGAAACCCGATCCGCCGATTACGCCAATCTCCGCGTCAGCCATGCCGGTCACACTATCGGGGGTACGGCCGCCGGGGTGGGCGGGTGCCGGAGGCGAAAGGAAGCCGTAAGGCGGAGGACGGCATGAGGGGCATGGGGAGGCGGAGCGAGCCGTCAGGTGACGCGTGGCGTAAAGCGACGGGCCCCGCCGTCGGTGACGGCGGGGCCCGGAGAGCTGTGGGTCAGGCTGCGGAGCTGGCGCCCGAGGTGCTGCCGGACGACGACGCGGCAGCCGGGGCCTGGGACTTGCTGTCCGAGCCGCCGGACGAAGAGCTCGAAGAAGAGCTCGACGAGGAGTCGGAGGAGCCCGACGAGTCCGACGAGGACGTGCTGCCCGACGCGGAGGCGTTCTTCCCGGGGCTGCTGCTGGACGACGAGCCGCGGCTGTCGTTGCGGTAGAAGCCGGAGCCCTTGAAGACGATGCCGACCGCGGAGAACACCTTCTTGAGGCGTCCCTGGCAACCGGGGCACTCGGTGAGCGAGTCGTCGGTGAACTTCTGCACCGCCTCGAGGCCCTCGCCGCACTCGGTGCACTGGTACTGGTACGTCGGCACTTGTCTTCCTCCTGGCACTCTCACTCGATGAGTGCTAACGACGCTCCATATTGCAGTATTCCCGCCCGTCAGTCCACCGTGGCCGCCGTACGGTGACCGACTCCACGTTCCGTCAGGCTTCCGTCAGGGGCCGTCAGACGCGCGCCAGCTCTCGTTCCCGGTCGTCGGAAACGGCTGTGACCTGTGCGTTCGCACCGGATGCGGGGGTGCAGGCGGCCTCGGCCGACGAGCGGGGCAGCAGATGGGCGCGGAGCGTCAGCAGCACCGTGAGGGCCAGTGCCGTACCGGCCAGCGGCACCAGGAATCCGGTGCTCGGCCCGAAGCCGTCCGCGAGCTGTCCCGCGGAGGTGGCCGCAGCCGCCTGGCCCAGTGCGACCGCGCCGGTCAGCCAGGTGAAGGCCTCGGTCCGGGCGGCGGCCGGCACCAGCGACTCGACCAGCGTGTAGCCGGTGATCAGAGCCGGTGCGATGCACAGGCCGACGACCAGGCCGACCGCGCCGAGCAGCGGCAGTGCGGTCACCGCCCACAACGGGGTGGTGGCCAGCGCCAGCAGCCCGTAGGCGACCAGCAGCCGGCGCCGCGGGCCGACCTTCCAGGTGATGGCCCCACAGGCGATACCGGCGAGCATGTTGCCGCCCGCGAAGATCCCGTAGAGCACGCCGTTGATGCCGGGCTGGCCGATGTGCTGGGTGAACGCGGTCAGCGAGACCTGCATCCCGCCGAAGACGGCGCCGATGCCGAGGAACGCCACGATCAGGACGCGTACGCCGGGCACCGACAGCGCCGAGACGCGCGGCAGGTCGCCGGCCTGCGGGCGGTGCACCGGGGGCTGGCTGCGCCGCTGGGAGGCGAACAGCAGCCCGCCGGCCAGCGTCAGCGCGGCCTCGGCGACCAGACCGGCCGCCGGGTGGATACCGGTGCACAGCGCGGTCGCCAGCACCGGGCCGACGACGAAGGTGAACTCGTCGGTCACCGACTCGAAGGCGGCGGCGGTCGGCATCAGCGGGCTGCCGCCGAGCCGGGAGGCCCAGCGGGCCCGCACCATCGGGCCGACCTGCGGTGTCGAGGCGCCCGTGGGGACGGCCACCGCGATCAGCGCCCACAGGGGGGCGTGGGCGAGCGCGAGGGTGATCAGTGCGGCGACGCCGGCGACATGCACCAGTACGCCGGGGACCAGCACCGCGCGCTGGCCGAAGCGGTCGGCGAGCTTGCCGCTCTGCGGGGCGAACAGGGCCATGGACACACCGGTGGCGGCGGACACCGCGCCTGCGGTGCCGTACGAGCCGGTGGTCGATTCGACGAGCAGCACGATGCCGATCGTCAGCATGGCGAAGGGCTGCCGGGCCAGAAAGCCGGGCAGCAGGAATGTCCATGCACCAGGGGTGCGGAGCAGTGGTCCGTATCCGGAACGGGAATCCTTGACCGCGGATGCCACGGCCGGGCCTTTCTGCCGCCTGGTAGCGCGCCACCCGCGAGGTCGTCACGGGTACGCGCCGAGAGCTGTCCTCTCGCGCAGGACCGAGTGATACCGCGTGGTCCGCACCGAGAGGGTGGCTGCGTGTGGCAGGAGGACCGCGGCCGCCGAGCGGTCGCGCCAGCTCTGCATCAGGCAGAGTTGGTTCGTCGATGTTGCCTTTTCATACTACAGGCCGTCGCCCGTGAAGCCCTGGCATTGGCCTGGGCTTCAGGTGAATTTCCTTGGGATCCGTGGAGATCTGCAGCACATTTCCCGCACTCCGGGGGCCCGCACTCCGGCGCCCGCACTCCGGGAGCCCCCGGGGCTCGTATCCCAGAGGGCCACCCCCGGGCCCCCGCCCTGCGCCCGTCCGGACCTCAGCGGTGATGGTGCCCCCGCCGCTCCGTGGGCCCGCCCGTCCCCAGCCAGCCGGCCAGCTTGCCGCCCTGGGAGACCGCCTGCAGCCGCCGTTCGGCCGCGTCGCGCACCGGGTCGGTGGCGACCACCAGCAGCTCGTCGCCGCGCCGCAGCACCGTCGAGGGCGACGGCACGAAGCTGGAGCCGTCCCGGACGACGAGGGTGACCGCGGCGCCCGCGGGCATCCGCAGCTCACCGACCTCGACGCCGTGCATACGGGACGCCGGGCCGATGGAGGTGGACAGCAGATGGCCGCGCAGCCGTTCCAGGGGGGCGGACTCGATGCCCAGGTCGGCGGCCTCCTCGTCGTCGCCCAGCTGCAGCCGCTTGGCGAGCCAGGGCAGCGTCGGCCCCTGGATCAGGGTGTAGACGACGACCAGGACGAAGACGATGTTGAAGACCCGGTCGCTGCCGGGAACATCGCTCACCATCGGGATCGTGGCCAGCACGATCGGCACCGCGCCGCGCAGTCCGGCCCACGACAGCAGGGTCTTCTCCGGCCAGGGCACCCGGAACGGCAGCAGCGCCACAAAGACGGACATCGGCCTGGCCACGAGTGTGAGGATCATGCCGATCAGCAGCGCGGGCACGAAGTCGTCCAGCAGGTTGTGCGGGGTGACCAGCAGGCCGAGCAGCACGAACATCCCGATCTGGCCGATCCAGCCGAGGCCTTCGGCGAAGCCGCGGGTGGCCGGGGCGTGCGGCAGCTTGGCGTTGCCGAGGACCACCGCGGCCAGATAGACGGCGAGGAAGCCCGAGCCGTGCGCCAGCGCGCCGGCCGCGTAGGCGGAGACCGCGATGGCCATGACCGCGATCGGGTACAGGCCGGACGCGGGCAGTGCGACGTGCCGCAGGCCGTATGCGCCGAGCCAGCCGATGGCCAGTCCGAGCGCGGCGCCGATCGCCAGTTCCAGGGCGATCTCGCCGAGCAGGAGGTACCAGTGTTCGACCGGCCCCGCGGTGGAGAAGGCGACGACGAGGATGACCACGGGGGCGTCGTTGAGGCCGGATTCGGCTTCGAGCACCCCGGTCAGGCGGGCCGGCAGCGGCACGCTGCGCAGTACGGAGAAGACGGCCGCGGCATCCGTGGACGAGACCACGGCGCCGATCAGCAGCGCCTGCCGCCAGTCGAGCCCGGCCAGGTAGTGCGCTCCGGCGGCGGTGACCCCCACGCTCACCGCGACGCCGACCGTCGACAGCGACACCGCCCGGGGCAGCGCCGGCTTGATCTCTTTCCACTTGGTGCCCAGACCGCCCTCGGCGAGGATCACGACCAGCGCGGTATAGCCGAGGAGTTGGGTCAGCTCGGCATTGTCGAAGACGACACCGCCCAGGCCGTCCTGGCCTATGGCGATGCCTATCCCCAGATAGATGAGCAGGCTGGGGAGCCCGCTGCGCGAGGAGAGCCGTACCGCGGCAACCGCGATGAGCAGTACGAGCGAGCAGAACAGCAGGAGTTCGTTGAGGTGGTCGACAGACAGGAGCTGGTCCTTCCTCGCACGGGTTCCGGAGGGGTCTTTCCTTACCGTATCTAGTTACTGAGGCTAACAATTTACCATTACTTGAAGGTTGGGGGTGCTGGCGGTGACTCCGCGTAGGGGTAGCCGGACCCGTGCGCCTATGGTTGCTCCAGCACTCCCACCCTGCCCCTCGAAGGACCGAGATGCCCGCCAACAAGTCCGGCCCAGTCCCCAGGAAAAAGAAGGGGCGGCGCGGCCGCCTCGTCGCGATCACGGTCGTGCTGCTGCTCGTGGCGGGCATCGGCTTCGGCGCGTTCTGGGGGGTCAGTACCGTCCGTGCCTCCCTCCCGCAGACCACCGGCTCGCTCAAACTCCCGGGCCTGGCCAACCCGGTGGATGTCGTCCGCGACGGCAACGGCATTCCGCAGATCTACGCCGACACCGACGAAGACCTCTTCCGCGCCCAGGGGTACGTCCAGGCCCAGGACCGCTTCTGGGAGATGGACGTACGGCGCCACATGACCTCCGGCCGGCTCTCGGAGATGTTCGGCAAGAGCGAGGTCAAGACCGACTCGTTCCTGCGCACCCTCGGCTGGCACGACGTGGCGCAGAAGGAGTACGACACCAAGCTGTCGCCCAGCACCAAGAAGTACCTCCAGTCCTACTCCGCCGGCGTCAACGCCTACCTCAAGGACCACGAGGGTTCGGCGGTGTCCCTGGAGTACGCGGCGCTGGACTTCGAGAACGACTACAAGCCCCAGAAGTGGACGCCGGTCGACTCGGTGGCCTGGCTCAAGGCGATGGCCTGGGACCTCCGCGGCAATATGCAGGAGGAGATCGACCGCTCCCTGATGACCAGCCGCTTCACCCCGGAGCAGATCGCCCAGCTCTACCCGGCATACCCGTACAAGCGGAACAAGCCGATCGTCGAGGGCGGCGCGGTCGACCCCGCCACCAAGAAGTTCTCGCCCAAGGCTTCGGCGAACGCCACTCCTGCCACCCCCGCCGGCGCGACCGCGGGCCTGCAGTCGCAGCTGTCCTCGCTGTCCAAGACCCTCGACAAGGTCCCGGCGCTGCTCGGCCCCAACGGCAACGGCATCGGCTCCAACTCCTGGGTCGTCTCCGGTGCGCACACCACCACCGGCAAACCGCTGCTCGCCAACGACCCGCACCTGGCGCCGCAGATGCCCTCGCTCTGGTACCAGATGGGCCTGCACTGCCGTAATACCGGCCCCAAGTGCAACTACGACGTCTCCGGCTTCACCTTCTCCGGTATGCCCGGCGTCGTCATCGGCCACAACCAGGACATCTCCTGGGGCATGACCAACCTCGGTGCCGACGTCACCGACCTCTACCTGGAGAAGGTCAACTCCGACGGCTACCTCTACGACAACAAGCAGCAGCCCTTCATAACGCGCAAGGAGACCATCAAGGTCGCCGACGGCGAGAGCCGCGAGATCACCGTCCGGTCCACCAGGAACGGGCCGATCGTCTCCGACCGGGACGGTGAACTGGCCAATGTCGGCAAGGACGCCCCGGTCGGCAATGCCGCACCGGACCGCGGCGACGGCTACGCCGTATCGCTGCGCTGGACCGCGCTGAACCCCGGCAAGTCCATGGACGCCGTCTTCGCACTCGACCGCGCCAAGGACTGGAACGGCTTCCGCAAGGCCGCCGGCGACTTCGAGGTCCCCTCGCAGAACCTGATCTACGCCGACACCAAGGGCAACATCGGCTACCAGGCCCCGGGCCGGATCCCGGTCCGCGGCAAGGGCGACGGCCACTACGACGGCACCCTCCCGGCGCCCGGCTGGGACCCGAAGTACCAGTGGACCGGCTACATCCCGCAGAAGGCGCTGCCGTACGAGTACAACCCCCAGCGCGGCTACATCGTCACCGCCAACCAGGCCGTCACGGACGAGAAGTACCCCTACCTCCTCACCAAGGACTGGGGTTACGGCTCCCGCAGCCAGCGGATCAACGACCTGATCGAGTCGAAGACCAAGGACGGCGGCAAGGTCTCCACCGACGACATGCAGGCCTTCCAGCAGGACAACAGCAGCGAGATCGCCCGGCTGCTGACGCCCTACCTCACGAAGATCGACATCAAGGACAAGTACGTCCGCGACGCCCAGCAGCTGCTGGAGGGCTGGGACTTCACCCAGGAGCCCGATTCCGCCGCGGCCGCCTACTTCAACGCCGTCTGGCGCAACACCCTCAAGCTCGCCTTCGGCAACAAGATGCCCAAGGAGCTGCGCCCCGACGGGCAGTGCCTGACCGTCCGCCCGGCGGACGAGAACGGCCCCGCCGACGAGAACGACAAGTACGTCCGCGAATGCGGCGAGCGGGCCGGTGACACCGCCCAGCCCGACGGCGGCGACCGCTGGTACGAGGTCGTCCGGGGCATCCTCGACGACCCGAACAACGCCTGGTGGAAGACCGAGGACCGGCCCAATCGTCCCGGCGACAAGAACCGTGACCAGCTCCTGGCGCACGCCATGGCGGACGCGCGCTACGAACTGACCTCCAAGCTGGGCAAGAACATCGACAACTGGAGCTGGGGCCGGCTGCACCAGATGTTCCTGAAGAACCAGACCCTGGGCACCGACGGACCCGGCATGCTGCAGGGCCTGTTCAACCGCGGGCCCTGGAACGTCGGCGGCGGTGAGGCCGCGGTCGACGCCACCGGCTGGAACGCCGCGAGCGGCTACAAGGTCACCTGGGTCCCGTCGATGCGGATGGTGGTCAACCTCGCCGACCTCGACAAGTCCCGCTGGATCAACCTCACCGGCGCTTCGGGGCACGCGTACGACGCCCACTACTACGACCAGACCGACAAGTGGGCCAAGGGCGACCTGCTGCCCTGGGCGTACAGCCAGGACGCCGTCAAGAAGGCGGGCAAGGACACGCTGACGCTGTCGCCGTAGGGGCGCTGCCCCTGGGGGCGGGCGGCCTGTCCGCCGCCACCTGGTGATCGCTGCGCCGTCGGGCGGGCCGGAGATTTCCGGCCCGCCCGACGCGTTTGGGGCCCCGCGCCGTCCGCGGCTCCCGGCCCGCCCGTATACGGCCCGCCTCAGCCCTCCGTACGGCCCCCCGGCGCCGTGAACCGGTGCACCGCCGACGGGGTCACCGCAGCATGCACATGCCGGTCGTGCGGCTCGGCGGGCACCTCGGCCAGCACCTCCGCGTCATAGAGCAGCACCACCAGCGACGCCCGCGCACCGGCCCGCTCCAGCCGGGCCAGCACCCGGTCGTAGGAGCCGCCGCCGCGCCCCAGCCGCAGCCCGCCGTGGTCCACCGCGAGCCCCGGCAGCAGCACCACATCCGCCTGTGTGACGGCCTCGGGGCCCAGCCGGGCCCCGTCCGGTTCCCGCAGCCCACGGCCGGCCCGTACGAGCCGTTCGGTGCCCTCGTAGAGCGCCCAGTCCAGATCGTTGTCCGGCAGCAGGACGGGCAGCAGCACCCGCACCCCGGCCGCCCGCAGCCGGTCCAGCAGGGCGCGGGTGGAGGGCTCGCCGCCGATCGACACATAGGCGGCGACGGTGGGCGGGCCGCCGGGGCCGCCGGGGCTTTCGGGGCCGCCCGGGTTGCCAGGGCCGCCGTGGTTGCCGGGGCCGCCGGGGCGCGCGCTGACGGGCGCGGCCAACTCGTCCAGCTCCAGCGTCCTCCGGGCCAGCGCCTCGCCCGTCACGGCGACGACATCCGGCGGCAATGCTCTCCTCACTTCCAGGAGATGCCGCCGCAACCTGCGCTTTCTATCGTCGTCAACGCTCACTGTGTGCCCTTGCTCCCGCTCTCATGCTCTATTCACCAGACCCTCATCATCGTTCCGATAGGGCCGGTTATGGTGGCGCGCATGACCCCATCGCACACACGGATCAGCAAGGCTGTCATCCCCGCGGCCGGCCTCGGCACCCGGTTTCTCCCCGCCACCAAGGCCACACCCAAGGAGATGCTGCCGGTCGTCGACAAGCCCGCCATCCAGTACGTGGTGGAGGAGGCGGCCGCCGCCGGACTCTCCGACGTGCTGATGGTGACCGGACGCAACAAGCGCCCGCTCGAGGACCACTTCGACCGCAATTACGAGCTCGAAGAGGCCCTGCACCGCAAGGGCGACGAATCCCGGCTCGCCAAGGTGCAGGAGTCCAGCGACCTGGCGACCATGCACTACGTACGGCAGGGCGACCCCAGGGGCCTGGGCCACGCGGTGCTGTGTGCCGCACCGCACGTGGGCGACCAGCCCTTCGCGGTCCTCCTCGGCGACGACCTGATCGACCCCCGTGACCCGTTGCTGGCGCGCATGGTCGAGATACAGGAGCAGTACGGCGGCTCCGTGATCGCCCTCATGGAGGTCGACCCGGCGCAGATCCACCTCTACGGCTGCGCCGCCGCCGCGCCCACCGGCGACGACGATGTCGTGGTCGTCTCCGACCTGGTCGAGAAGCCCGACCCGGCCGAGGCGCCCAGCAACCTCGCCATCATCGGCCGTTACGTCCTCGACCCGGCCGTCTTCGAGGTGCTGCGCAAGACCGCCCCGGGCCGCGGTGGTGAGATCCAGCTCACCGACGCCCTCCAGGCGCTGGCCGCCG
Source organism: Streptomyces sp. NBC_00400 (assembly GCF_036048035.1). NCBI lineage: Bacteria > Bacillati > Actinomycetota > Actinomycetes > Kitasatosporales > Streptomycetaceae > Streptomyces > Streptomyces sp. NBC_00400. The sequence goes on from NZ_CP107940.1 coordinate 4,887,909, forward strand.
ACCCCGCCCTGGGCGGCCCGGTGCACGGCGTGGTCTTCAAGGGCCGCCGCTATGACACCGGCGACCGCGGCGACTATCTGCGTGCCATTGTCCGACTGGCATGCGAACGTGAAGACCTGGGCCCGGACTTCCGGTCCTGGCTTCGCAGTTACGTCACCGAGGAGATGTGAGACGTTGAACCACGCCACCGGCCGGACCCGCCACCAGGACCGCGTCTGGTCGGTGGCCGAGCATCTCGACGACGTCCTGGCGAAGATCGCCCCGCTGGACCCGATCGAGCTGCAGCTCCTCGAAGCCCAGGGCTGCGTCCTGGTCGAGGACATCACGGTCCCCGTCGCCCTGCCGCCCTTCGACAACAGCTCCATGGACGGCTACGCGGTCCGCGCCGCCGATGTCGCGGCCGCCACGCAAGAGGCACCGGTCACCCTCACCGTCCTCGGCGATGTCGCGGCGGGCAGCGGCGCACTGCCGGAGATCGGCCCCGGCCAGGCCGCCCGCATCATGACCGGCGCCCCGCTGCCGCCCGGCGCCGAGGCCGTCGTCCCCGTCGAATGGACCGACGGCGGCACGGGCGAGGGGCCCGCCGCCACGATGCGCGCCCACAGCGCCGCCCCCCAGGACGCCGCCGGCGAGGTCCGCGTCCACCGCCCGGCCGCCGCCGGCGCCCATATCCGCACCCGCGGCAGCGATGCCGCCGAAGGCGAGCCGGCCCTGCGGGCGGGCACGGTCCTCGGCCCCTCCCAGATCGGCCTGCTCGCCGCCATCGGCCGCGGCACGGTCAAGGTCTGCCCCCGCCCCCGGGTCGTGGTGCTGTCGACCGGCAGCGAACTGGTCCAGCCCGGCGAGGCGTTGGGCCCCGGGCAGATCCACGACTCCAACAGCTTCCAGCTCACCGCCGCCGCCCGCGCCGCCGGTGCCATCCCCTACCGCGTCGGCGCCGTCGCCGACGACGCCGACACCCTCCGCTCCACCCTGGAGGACCAGCTCATCCGGGCCGACCTCGTGGTCACCAGCGGCGGCGTCAGCGTCGGTGCGTACGACGTGGTCAAGGAGACCCTGACCGCCCTGTCCGCCACGGAGTCCGACGGCTCGCCCCTCGCGGGGGGCACGGTCGAGTTCCGCACGCTCGCCATGCAGCCGGGCAAGCCCCAGGGCTTCGGCCTCATCGGCCCCGACCGCACCCCGCTCCTCGCGCTGCCCGGCAACCCCGTCAGCTCATACGTCTCCTTCGAGCTGTTCGTCCGGCCCGCCATCCGGGCCCTGATGGGGCTGCCCGAGGTGCACCGCCCGGTCACCCCCGCCCGGTGCACCGACGCCGTCGCCTCCTCCCCCAAGGGGAAGCGCCAGTTCCTGCGCGGTTCGTACGACGCCGACGCCGGCACGGTCACCCCCGTCGGCGGCGCCGGCTCCCACCTGATCAAGGCCATGGCGCACGCCAATGCGCTGATCATCGTCCCCGAGGACACCACCGAGGTCGCCGCGGGCTCGGACGTGGACGTCGTCCTGCTCGGATAGCCCGCTGCCGCCGGGGGTACGGTGTCGTCCCACAGGCGGCAGTTTGGGTACCGGGAGAACGATGAGCAGCGGCCAGCAACACCTCACCCATCTCGACGCGGCGGGCGCGGCGCGGATGGTCGACGTCTCCGCGAAGGACGTCACCGCCCGCACCGCCGCCGCCCGCGGCCGCGTCCTGGTCTCCTCGCAGGTCATCGAGCTGCTGCGGGGCGAGGGCATGCCCAAGGGCGACGCCCTGGCCACCGCCCGGATCGCCGGCATCATGGGCGCCAAGCGCACCCCCGAGCTGATCCCGCTGTGCCACCCGCTGGCCGTCTCCGGCGTCACGGTGGACCTCTCCCTCACCGACGACGCCGTCGAGATCACGGCCACCGTCAAGACCACCGACCGCACGGGCGTCGAGATGGAGGCCCTGACCGCCGTCTCGGTCGCCGCGCTCACCGTCGTCGACATGGTCAAGGCCGTCGACAAGGCAGCGGTGATCTCCGACATCCGCGTGGAGGAGAAGACCGGCGGCAAGTCCGGCGACTGGAGCCGGTCATGAGCCCCGCCCGTGCCCTGGTCGTCACCGCCTCCAACCGCGCCGCGGCCGGCATCTACCCCGACAAGGGCGGCCCGCTGCTCGCCGAGGGCCTGGCCGCCATGGGCTTCGAGGTCGACGGCCCGCAGGTGGTGCCCGACGGCGAACCGGTGGAAGCCGCCCTGCGCGGCGCCGTCGCCTCCGCCCGCTACGCCGTCGTCCTCACCACCGGCGGTACGGGCCTGTCGCCCACCGACCGCACCCCCGAGGCCACCCGCCAGGTCCTGGACTACGAGGTCCCCGGCATCCCCGAGGCGATCCGCGCCGCCGGCCGTGCGAAGGTCCCCACCGCCGCGCTCTCCCGGGGACTGGCGGGCGTCGCCGGTACGACCCTGATCGTCAATCTCCCCGGCTCGTCCGGCGGGGTCCGCGACGGCCTCGCCGTCCTCACCGGCCTCCTGCCGCACGCCGTCGACCAGATCCGCGGCGGCGACCACCCCAGACCTTCCGGGAGCCCGAGCTGAACGCGCCCTGGCCGGTGGTCCTCACGGACGGAGTGGTGACCCTCCGCCCGATAAAGATGCGCGACCAACGGGCCTGGCGTGAGGTCAACCGCCGGAACCGCGACTGGCTGCGCCCCTGGGAGGCGACCGTCCCGCCGCCCCCGCCCGGCCTCGTCCCGCCGCACCGCCCCACGTACCGTCAGATGGTCCGCCACCTCCGCGCCGAGGCGCACGCGGGCCGGATGCTGCCGTTCGTCGTCGAGTACCGCGGCCGGCTCGTCGGCCAGCTGACGGTCGCGGGCATCACCTGGGGTTCCATGTGCTCCGGCCATATCGGCTACTGGGTCGACCGGGAAGTCGCCGGCCGCGGTGTCATCCCGACCGCCGTGGCGCTCGCCGCCGACCACTGTTTCCGGTCCGTGGGACTGCACCGCATCGAGATCTGCATTCGCCCGGAGAACGTCCCCAGCCGCCGGGTGGTCGAAAAGCTCGGCTTTCGTGAAGAGGGCACCCGCCCGCGCTACCTCCACATCGACGGTGCCTGGCGCGACCACCTGGTCTTCGCGCTCACCGCGGAAGAAGTGCCCGAAGGCCTGCTCAGCCGCTGGCGCAGGGAGAAGCCCAGTACTCCCGGCACACCCCACAAATAAAATAAATGTTCGAATCTATTCCCTGATTGACCGGATCGGCGGAGACACTGATCTCTACCATCACAAAAAAGTTCGAGATATCAGCCAGATCGTGCGACACACCGGCCCAATTGGCGGATGGCCCCCTGCAAACCCCTCTACCGTGTGAGTTGTGAGAAGCAGCGGCCTCATCTACGCAGTCATCGTCGGGGCCTGGGCTGCCTATTTGGTGCCGATGTGGCTCCGTAGGCAGGACGAGCTCAACGAGGCCCGTCCGACCGAGCGCTTCAGCACCGCCATCCGGCTGCTGTCCGGACGGGCGGCGATGCAGCGCCGTTACGACAAGGCACACGGGGAGCACCCCGCCGACGATGCGGGCGACGACGTGGACCCGGACGCCCCGGCCGACGAGGCCGCCGCCCGGGCCTTCGGCGACCCCGCCGCGGCTGACCCGGCCGAGGCTCCCCACACCCGGGTGCAGGCCGCCCCGCCGCGCCCCTCCGCCGCCGAGCGGACCAAGCGCGCCAAGGTTCTCGCCCGCCGCCGGCGCACCACCACCATGCTCTTCCTCACCTTCACCGCGGGCGCCATCGTCGCCGCGGTCGGCGGCCTCCCCTTCCTCTGGGCCCCCGCCCTGCCCGCCCTCCTGCTGACCGCGTACATCATTTACCTGCGCGCCCAGGAGCGGCGGCGCTTCACCTTCACCATGGACCGGCGCAAGGCGGAGGCCGCGGCCCAGCGCCTGCGGGAAGGACGCCGGGCCCGCCCTCAGCAGGCGGCCGAGCAGCCGCCCGCCGCCGACCACCCGGCCGACGTCCGCGCTGAGACCCCGCCCGACGCGGCTTTGGAACCGCCCCGCCCCGCGACCCCCGCCCACACCGCGGGCCGCCGCGCCCTGGTCGAGGAGACCGACCACGCCGAGTGGGTCGACCAGCAGCGCGAACGCGAACGCCCCCGCCCCGCCGCCGGCAGCTGGGACCCGGTCCCGGTCCCCCTCCCCACCTACGTCACCGCGCCGGTCGCCCCCCGCGCCACCAGCCACGTCGACCTCGACGCCGAGGACGCCTGGAGCTCCGCCCGCTCCAGCTCCGCCCCCGACCACCCCCAGGCCGACACCCCCTCCCAGGACCGCCCCACCCACCCCGGCCGCCGCACCCGCGGCCGCACCCCCCTCTTCGACCAGTACGAGAACGAGGACCGCCCGCGCGCGGCGAACGAGTGACGGTCCTCCGCTGACCAGCACCGGAAGCGATTTCCGAGCACCGCGACCGAGATGCTAGAGTTTCACTCGTCGCAAGGGCCTGTGGCGCAGCTGGTAGCGCACCTCGTTCGCAACGAGGGGGTCAGGGGTTCGAATCCCCTCAGGTCCACAGCGCGTCAAAGCCCCCACCGGGATGATCCGGTGGGGGCTTTTTCCTGTCGTGCAGCAGTGAAGGACAGCAACTACGCGGGATCAGCTGAGGACCAAAGATGCTTGCCCGGCTTCCGCAGCGCCTTCCGCGTCGGCTTCGAGGGCATGTGTGTGTGGATCTCCATGGGTACCGCCCGGTGCGGCGGCCGCCACAGCCCCGCCTTCGTCCAGGCCGTGAACCGGCGGTGCGCGGTGGCCGGCGAGACACCGAACGTCGGGGGCACATGCCGCCACGCGCATCCATCGGCCAGGACGTATACCGCCGAGGTGAACAACGCCCGCTCGTCCAGCGGCGCAGTACCGCCGCGCCGCCAGGGCGGCGGTACTGCGCCGCTGGACGAGCGGGCGTTTAAGCGAGGAAGGCCGACCTCCCGGACCTGTCTGATCCTTACCAGCGGCAAGTCCCATTGGCTGCCCCGAGGAACCGCCGTGCCGGACGCGATCAGCAGGGAAATCAGGTCCCTCGCGGGCCGGCTGAGGGCAGGCCGATGCGCCCAACTGCACGGATTGGCTTGGGCGCAGGGCGGCTGTGTTACTTCCGGCCGGGGAGCAGGGCGGACTCCGGGCTGTCGCCGCCCCAGCCGTCCGGGGTGCGCCACAGGACGTGGGCGTGGAAGACGTCGTGGATGGTGTCGGCGGACCAGTCCTCTGTGGGGGGTTCGGAGAGGACCAGGTAGAGGCTGTCGGCCGGGGTGGGCAGGGTGTGGTTGATCTCCAGGAGACGGGTCGCTCCTGAGCGGAGGTCTTCGTAGGTGGAGCGGCCGGCGCCCAGGACCTCGTAGAGGAACAGGCCGTTGTCCGTGCGGCAGCTGACGTCGACGAGCGGGGAGTCGGCCGGCTGGAGGTCTGCCCAGAGCAGGGCGGACTTCAGGGCGTAGCGCACCGACTCGTGTTTCTTGCAGGTGCGGTCGGCGGCGGCCGAGGTCTCCAGGGCGCGCAGGAATCCTTCCTTCGTGGTCACGGCCGGTGCGGTGGGAACTTCTGCGACGGTGGGCACGGGTTCGGTTTCCTTCGGGTCGGGCTGGTGCGCGGGGGTGGCGGGGACGTTCTCGAAGTCTGTTCCGGCGTCGGCGGCGAGGCGGGTCCGGAGCGTCTTCCGGGCTTCGGCCAGGGCCGGGGTCCAGTCGGAGTGCGTGAGGTCGTGCTGCAGCCGGCCGGTGTCCAGGGTGTTGTCCTTGAGCGCGCGGTGGGCGCCCGCCATGAGGTCGCGCAGCACGCCCAGACGGTGTCTGTCCGGGGACCCGAGCACGCGCCGTACGTCCACCCAGTCCGCCTGCTCGCGGCGGAGGACGCGGTGGGCCATGCCCTGCAGATCGGACAGCCGGCTGCGGGCGTCCTGGGGGACGTTTCCGTCGCCGGTCAGCAGCTCGTCGAGCACGTCGAGTGCTGCCACGTAGCGTTCCGCCATCGTGGGGGAGAGGGGCTTGCGGCCGCGCTGGTCGGTGGTGAGCACGCTCTGGTTGGTCTCGTTGGCGAAGACCCAGCAGTCCAGCTTCTCGCCTCGACGCGGGGGAGCGGAGCCGTGCCGGACGGTCAGGACCAGGGGGCGGTCGGTCTCGGGGGCCAGTGCTTTGACCTTGTAGCGGCCGCCCGGGCCGGGGCCGATGACCCGTACGCGGATGTCGGTCCCGATCCGGGGGATGTCGTTTTGAGCTGTGCCGGATTCGGATTCGGATTCGGCTTCGGCTTCGGGGCCGGTGGTTCCGGTGGGTCCGGTGGTCGGTGATTCGGCTGGTTCGGTGGCTTCGGTGGCTTCGGTGGCTTCGGTGGCTTCGGTGGCTTCGGTGGTGCCGGCGGCTTCGGTGGCGGGTGGTTCGGTGGGTTCGGAGGGGACGTCGGTGTCCGCGTCGAGGGTGACGTCGGGGTGCGTCAGGACCGACGGGAGGGCGGAGGTGTGGAGCACCGTCAGGCTCTGGGTGCTGCGGGTGAGGGCGATGTAGAGCTGGCGGGGGCCGGCCGGGCCGCGGTCGGCGATGGTGGCGGGTTCGACGACCAGGACGTGGTCGTACTCCATGCCCTTGGTCTGCGCGGCGGCCAGGACGGAGACGGTCTCGCGGCTTTGTGCGGAGAGGTCGGCGCGCTCGTCCAGATGACGGCTGATCTCGTCGAGCCAGCCCGAGTCGTCGGGGACGATGACGGCCACGGAACGCGGGGTGTTCCCGTCGCTGGTGCCCACCAGGCGGGTGACCTGGGCGGCGGTGTCGTCGAGGAGCTTCCACGGCTCGGTCGCCAGGGTCCGTACGGCGCCGTCGCCCGCCTCGCGCACGGCCTGCGGGTAGGGCAGGGCGGGGGCGACCGCACGGGCGAGGGGCGCCACGAACTCCATGATCTCCGCGGGCACGCGGTAGCTGGTGGTCAGCTCGGCGACGCGCCAGTCCCCGTGGTCGGACAGCAGGGTGCCGAGGCGGTCCCAACTGGTGTGGGTGTGGGGGCCGGTGGCCTGGGCGAGGTCGCCGAGGACCGTCATGGAGCCGTTGACCGCGCAACGGCGGCGCAGTGCGCGGGCCTGCATGGGGGTGAGGTCCTGCGCCTCGTCGACGACGATGTGTCCGTAGCGCCTCGGGATCTCCCCGGAGATGAGGAAACGGAGTTCTTCGAGGCAGACATGGTCGTCGAGGGTCCATGGGTCGGCATCGGCGGTGGCGGCCCGGGGGCGGCGCAGGGCCGCCTGTTCGACGTCGTCGAGGAGGCCGGCGGCGCAGGTGGCGAGGAGGTCGGACGAGTCGTAGAGAGTGCGCAGCGCCTCCCTGGCGCCCGGCGAGGGCCAGAGGCGGTCCACGAGCCGTTCGACCCGGCGGTTGCGTTCCAGGTCGCGGCGGATCGTACCGCCCTGTCCGCGGCGCGGGGCGATGGCGGCGAGTTCCTGCAGCAGGCGGTCGACGAACAGGCTGCGGAAGCGTTCGCGGCGTTCCCGGTAGGCGCCGTCGCCGCCCCGCGCCTCGTCGAGGAGGGCGAGGACTTCGCTTCGCGGGACGCGCAGGGTCGTGCTGCCGGCGGTGACGACGACCGCGGGCTCGTCGCCCTCGAAGGAGGGGGCGGTGGTGAGGTCGTCGAGGACTTCGGGCCGGCAGTCGTTCTCGACCCGGCGCCGCAGGACGGCCGCCATGCGGTCGTCCGACTTCACCAGCCGCGCCCGCGGGGTGTCGGTGCCGCGGATCTCGCCGTCCCACAGGCGGGTCAGCTGGACGGCGTTGACGTCCCGCGTCCCGAGGGTGGGCAGGACCTGTCCGACGTAATCGAGGAACCGCTGGTGGGGGCCGATGACGAGGATGTCCTGGGCCTTGAAGTGCTCGTTGTTGACGAGCCAGGTGACGCGGTGCAGACCGACTGCGGACTTGCCGGTGCCCGGGCCGCCCTGCACCACGAGGATGTCGGAGGGGGAGCCCGTGACCAGGTCCATCTGGTCCCGGCGGATGGTTTCGACGATGTCCCGCATACGGCCGCTGCGTGACCGCTGGAGCTCCCGCAGCAGGAAGTCGTCCGGCTGGAGCGTCTTACGGCGCCGGCGGCGGGCGGCATCGCCGGGTGTACGGGACGGCGGGCGCTCCTTTCCCGGCGCCGCGACGGGAGCCTCGGGCGTGGCCGCCGGCCGGGAGTCGTCCGCGGCCGGTCGCGGCGCCGGGACGGGCGTGGGTGAGGTGGGTGATGCGGGTGAGGTGGGTAATACGGGAGCTGCCCGGGCGATCTCGTCGAAGTAGCCCTCGACCACACGCTGCACACAGCGCAACTGCCGTCGCAGGCTCACCTCTCCGGGTGCCTCGGGCCGCGCCTCCAGCCACTTCTTCGCCAGCGGGCTGGTCCACAGCAGGACCACCGGTTCGTTCACGGCGTCGCGCACGCCTCGTCGCCCGATGTACCAGGGGCGGTGTTCGCCGCCCGGCTCCTCCGGTGCGTCGACGCGCGAGAAGACCAGTGACTCGTCGCCGAGCCCGCCGTACTCCTCCGCCCGCGCCTCCGCCTCGATCCGGTTGGCGATGCTGTCCTTGCCGCTCGCCGATGCCGTGGCGGCCGACGCCCCGCTCATCTGGGCCAGCCGCGCGCGGTAGCAGTCGTAGGCGTGGTCCACCGCCTTCTGCTCGACGGCGATGACCTCGTCGCGTGTGGTGGCGCTCATGTGCATCCTCCCTGCGGCGTCCACGGATGCCGCTACGGGCCTGCGCCCGTACCCCGTTCACATAACTATCAGACAAGGGATGGTGACGCATGGTCATCGCGTCAGTTCCTCCGGCCGGCCCTGCCGGAGGGCCGGCCGGCGGGTCAGCCGCGGAGGAAGGCCAGGACGGAGGCGGTCTGGCCGAGGAGTGCGTGTCCGGCCTCGGGCAGGAGGTTCACGGTCGCGTGCGGGACGCAACGGTGCATGCGCCGGGCGGTCTGAGCGGAGTCGAACAGGGCGTCGCGGGTGCCGGCCGTCACCAGCACCGGCATGGTCAGGCGGCGCAACGCGCTGTCGGGGAACACGGGAAGCCGCTCCGTGCGCGGCTTGAAGTGCCGGAAGGTCAGCATCACGTGGTCGAGGAGGTGCCGGGTCTGGTGCGTGTCCAGGCCCGTTGCGGTGCGCGCCGACCGGAGCGCTCCCCAGCGTCCGAAGGGGCGCAGGAGCAGGAACGTGAACACCAAGCCCATCTTCTGCTTCCCCACGCCGCCGGGGCACAGCAGGCCCAGGCGCGTCACCCGTTGCGGCCGGCGGGTGGCGTAGTCCAGCGCCAGCCAGCCGCCGAGTGACATCCCGACGATCGAGGTGTCCGTGATGCCGAGCCCCTTCAGCACATCGTCCAGCCACAGCGCGGGGGCATCGGAGGCGAGGGGCGGGCGGGACGGTGCGCTCCTGCCGGGCTCGCCGATGACGTCGACGGCGTAGGTACGGAAATGCCGGGACCAGGAGGCGATGTCGTCCTGCCACACCGCCGTGTTCGCCCCGCTGCCGTGCAACAGCAGGAGGGGCGGGGCGTCCTCGGGGCCGGAGGCGATGACGAAGGTCTCGCCCTCGCGGGTCGGTATCCGGATGTGTTCGGCGGCGACCGGCCAGGCTTGCAGCGCCTCCTGATAGCGCCGCTGGATCTCGTTCGCGCCGGCCTCGGACTGGTAAATCGTGCTCATGACGAGAGCACCCCCTCCACGTAGTCGAGCAGCCGGGCGGTGGCTCCCAGGCCGCCCAGCACGATGATCTTCATCCGGGCCCGCTCCTGGTCGTAGGCCGTTTCGATCCGCAGCGGCTCGTCCCCCGGCCGGCCGTTGGTCGCCGAGCCCACCAGGAGGATGGTCAGGCGGTCGGCCGTCTCGGCGCTGACCCCGTCGATCTCCACGATGCTCGACACCTCGGAATGCCGCTGCCGCCCGTCCGTCTCGCCCGGGGGCGCCGGCACCGGACGGCCGGTGAACGCTTCCAGGTCCTCGTGCGCGATCCGGTACTGCTTGCCGATGCGGACCGCGGGGAGCCGTCCGTCCCGTACGTAGCTGCGGATGGTGCGTACGTGCAGGCCGAGGCGTTCGGCGACTTGCTCCACGGAGTAGAAGTGCTCGCTCACGAAAGTACCTTAACGTTCCCTACCGGGGAAGAGAATAGGGAAGGTTAGGGAAGTTTGAGGTCGGTAGGGGAGTGGGGCGGCGGGGAGGAGGTCAGCGGGTGAAGGACCGTGGGGTGAGGCGGATGCCGTGTCTGGCCAGGTAGGTGAGGGGGTTGATGTCCGAGCCGTAGCGGCGGTTCTTGCGGACCTCGAGGTGGAGGTGGGGGCCGGTGACGCGGCCGGTGGCGCCGCTGTAGCCGAGGCGGGTGCGGGCGCGGACTTTCTGGCCGGGGCGGACGGTGATGCGCGAGAGGTGGCCGAAGAGGATGTAGCGGCCGTCGTTCATCCGGATCGTCACGGCCTTGCCGTAGGCGCCCGACCTCCTGGCGAGGACGACGGTGCCCGAACCCACGGATCTGACCCGGGTCCCGGAACGGACGGCGAGGTCGATGCCGGTGTGGTGGCCGGCCTGCCAGTGGCCGCGGGCGCCGTAGGGCGAGCTGATGCGGTAGTGCGCGGTCGTGGGGTGGGTCCACTTGCCGGAGTGGGTGCCGGCGGCGGTGGGCGCGGCGGCGTGGGCCGCCTGGGAGGCCGTCAGCGTGAGGACGCAGCCCATGGCCGCCGTGGCTATGGCGTGCAGCAGCATTCTGCGGAGCGGGCGGCGGATGCGGAATGGGGTCATGTGGCGAGCCCACGCCTTGTGGCGGGTGGTCGCATCCCGGGGCGGGCCGCCGGGCCGCCGAACGGGTGGAGGTTGGCCGGGCGGGTGAGCCTCGTTGGGCCGGGCGGCCGGATGGGGATGCGGGGGGAGTGCGGGGGGCGGGCGGGGCGCCTCAGACGCCCAGGCGTTCGACCGCCTTGAGGACCTGGCCCGCGCCGTCCTCGGCGGCGAGGCGGTGAGCGGCCTCGGTGGCGTGGTTGCGGCGGTCGGGGGCGGCGGTGGCCTGGGTGAGGGCGTGGGCCAGGCGGGCGACGGCGTGGTCGGCGGACAGGCCGGCGAAGGGGATCGGGGCGGTGGCCACGCCCAGCGAGGCCAGGCGGGCGGCCCAGAAGGGCTGGTCGGCGGTGACCGGGACCGGGACGGTGGGGACGCCTGCGCGCAGTCCCGCGGCGGTGGTTCCGGCGCCGCAGTGGTGGACCACGGCGGCCGTCCGGGGGAAGAGAAGGGCGTGCGGGATGTCGCCGATGGTGAGCAGGTCGTCGTGCCCGGGGATGTGCCGGGTGGTCAGCCCGGCCCACCCGGACTGGAGGATGCCGCGGACCTTGGCGCGGCGCAGGGCGGCTGCCGCGAGGGCGCTCAGGCGCTCGCCGTCGCCGCCCGCCATGCTGCCGAAGCCGATGAAGACCGGGGGCGGGCCCGCGGCGAGGAAGTCCTCCACGGCGGGCGGGAGTCGGTCGTCCGGTGCATGCCAGGGCCACCAGTTGCCGACCACGTCCAGGCCGGCACGCCAGTCCGCGGGGCGGGGCACCAGCACCTCGCTGAAGCCGTGCAGGACCGGCCGGCCGGCGGCTTCGGCGCGGCGGCGGGCCGTGCGGGCGGTGGCGGGTGGCAGGCCGAGGCGGGCCCGGAGGTCGCGGGTCGCGTCCGCGTAGAGGCGGTCGATGACGCGGAGCGAAAGGCGGCCGGCGGCGCGGTTGCCCAGGCGGCCCAGTGAGCGGCCGCCGCTGACGACGGGGGCGAAGTCGCCGGTGGGCGTGCCGGGTACGAGGGGCAGGTCCAGGTACGGGATGTTCATCGCCTCGGCGAGATGGTGGCCGAGCGGCGCGGTGGTGGCGGAGAGCAGGAGGAGGCCGGTGTCCGGGTGGGCGGCTTCGGCGATTCCGCCGCCCAGTTCCTCGATGAAGGCGGCGGCCTGGCGCATGAGGGCGCGTTTGCTGACGGGGCCGGCGGGCTGCGCCGGTCCGGCGGTGCCGTGGCGGCGGGTGCGGGGGTCGGCCGGCAAGCGGCGGAACTCCAGGCCGGCGGCTCGTACGAGGCCGGCGTAGGTGTCGTGCGTGGCGAGGGCGACCTCGTGGCCGGCCTCGCGGAGCCGGGCGCCCACGCCGGTGTACGGGGCGACGTCGCCGTACGATCCGGCGGCGGTGATCAGGATGTTCGTCATGGGCGTCTCGGCCTTCTCGGGCAGGGAGGAGGTCAGGGAGGGCGGTCAGGAGAGTGGGGCCGCGGCACGGTGGGGCAGTGCGGCGGCGCAGGCAGGGCGGCGCGGCCCGGGGGCGCGGGGCAGGCGGGGAGTTTGGTGACAGGCCCTGGTGGAGCCCCCGGAGGGGAGCACTAAGGGGCTCCTGGCGAATCCCTAGGAGGCCGGTGACTGGCGTACGGCGTTGGCGTGCACGGCGGTGCGGACATACGCGGCGAGGCCGGGCCGCTGTTCGCTGGGCGGGATGACCAGGGCGAACGCGCGGGGGTCGGCGGCGAAGTCGTCGGCGATCCGGCCGTGCATATCGGTGGGGCAGGGGGTGAACCAGCGGGTGATGTGCCGGCGCTGTTCCTCCGCGAGGTCCATGGCGCGCTCGCCGTCCGCGGGCTCCCCGGCGTCGAAGGCGGCGGTCAGCCGCCGGCGCCAGTCGGCGTGCTCGGCCATGAGCGTCGCCCAGTCCTCCTTGGAGTGCGCGGCGGCCCGTGCCATCGAGCGCTGGTGGCCTTCGAGGTGCTGCCACTTCAGACGGGCCTCGGTGGCGTAGGTGAGGTCGAAGGTCAGCTCGCCGAAGACCTCGAAGCGCTCCTCGGGGGTCAGTTGCACGCCGGTCTCCTGGACCTTCATGGCGTTCTCGGCGACCTCGGCCAGCCGTTGCAGCTTGGCGATCTGGTCGTTGAGGCTGCGGTGCCGGGCGCGGAGGTGATCGAGGACGTTGGCCTGCGGGTCTTCGAGGATGGTGGCGATCTCGTCGAGCGGGAAGCCGAGTTCCCGGTAGAAAAGGATCTGCTGCAGCCGGGCGAGGTCGGCATCGCTGTAGAGGCGGTAGCCGGCGGGGCTGCGGTCGCTGGGGGAGAGCAGGCCGGCCTTGTCGTAGTGGTGCAGGGTCCGCACCGTGATGCCCGCGAATCCGGAGACCTGCCCGACCGAGTAGCTCATCGCAGCGCCTTTCATCCCGTCCGTCCGGCCGGCCCGTCCTTCCCGGTGGGGTGCCACCGGTGGCGGGCCGTGCCGTCCTTCAGGGTGGAACCTGACGTGGGGTGAGGGTCAAGCGGGGCGGGAAGCTCGCCGGGGCCGTCCGGCTCAGCCCTGCGGATACCGGTCCTGCAGCACCGAGTTCATCAGCGCCTGGACGTCCTCCCGGTCCAGCCCCTCCGCGCGGGCCCGGTCCACCCAGGAGCGGAGCTCTTCGCGCAGCAGGGCGTCCGCCGCGGACTCCGGGCGGGCGAGTGTACGGCTGACGAAGGTGCCGAGGCCGGGGCGCGGTTCGACCAGGCCCTCGCGTTCCAGTTCGCGGTAGGCCTTGAGGGTCGTGTTGGGGTTGACCTTGGTCGTGGCGGCGACCTGCGCGGCGGTCGGCAGCCGGTCGCCCTCCACCAGAATGCCCAACCGCAGTGCCTGCTGGACCTGTTGGACGATCTGGAGGTAGGTGGCGACGCCGCTGCGGCGGTCGATGCGGAATTCGACGACGCTCACCACCTCTCTGCTGCTCTCACCGGTGCCGCCCTGCGGGCCGCGGTTGCCACCCTCCGGGCCGCGGGTGCCGTCCTCCGGGCCGCCGGGACCGTGCGGCCCGACCGCTTGATGATCGGCCCGGCCGTGCCGGGTGTCAAAGCGCCGCCCGGGGTGTTCCCCGTACGCGGGGAAACCGCGTGCCGCCGCCCGTACCGTCCGCCGCGCGCCGCGCCGTTCAGAGCGGCCGCCGGTGTGCCCGCCACACGACGCACGCGAGGACCACGGCTGCCAGCGCCAGCAGAATCCCCGCGCCGAGCCACTGCATCCCCGCCATCTGCCCGTAGTCGAAGTACTGGGTCACCCGGCTCACGATGCCCAGCCTGGCCCGGCAGGCCCCGGCGTCGCCGGTGGTGCAGGTGCCGAAGCCGTAGAGCCTGCCGTCCGCGGTGGACACCCAGTCGTCGATCCGTACGGAGGCGGCCGGCAGCGACGGGCCGTCGCCGCCGTACGGGTAGCTGACGCTGCGCAGCGTGCCGAGGAGGGGGCGCACCTTTTCGTCCCAGATCACGGTGGCGATCGCGGAGAGGACGGCGGTGGCCGCCATCGCCGCCGTCACCCGCTTGATCAGCATGCCGAGGGCGATACCGCAGGACGTCAGGAACAGTGCCGTGGCCACCGGAACCGGCCCGGTGCTGTCGAAGGCGCCGCTCGCCAGCCAGTCGCCGTCGGCGACCAGGGCGTGGGCCGGGGACCACAGCCAGGTGAAGGCGGCCGACAGCAGGGTGGTGCACAGCGCGACGAGGGCCAGCGGCAGGCCGAGCGTGGCGGCGATCCAGCGGCCGCGGCTCGCGGACTGGGTGGTGACCAGCTTGAGGGTGCCGCGCTCCTGCTCGCCCGCGATCAGCGGGGCGCCGAGGAACATGCCGGCGAGTACGGGCAGGAGCTGCAGGAACTGGATATCGCGGCTGAACGTCGTGCCGAAGGCGTTCTGGAACTCCGTGGACACCTGGCCCCCGGGGCCCGCCGAGGCACCCTTGGTGTGCAGGAAGTCCATCAGGCCGATGCGCTGGTAGGCGAAGGCTGCACAGCCCACGACGGTGATCAGCAGACCGGTACCCAGCAGCGCGCGGTGCCGGCGCCAGACCAGCCAGGGCAGGCCGTGCAGCAGTCCGCGGCGGACCGCGGCCGCGGAGGCGGGACCGCTGCCCGTGTCCGCGTCCGCGGTCGTGCCCGGGTCGGCAGCCGCGTCCGTCCCGCCCGGTGTGACGGCGGCGCCGGGCCGGCTCACGCGGCGGCCTCGCGCGGCCCGTCGGTGCGGGCCTCGTCCGCGATCAGGGTGGGCGCGTCGGGCGAGCGCAGGTAGGCCAGCAGGACCTCCTCCAGGCTCGGGGCCAGCGAGTCCCAGCTGTCGGAGAGCGGGCCGTGCGGCCGGACCAGGGCGCTGAACTGCCGCCCGGTGACCCGGGATTCGACCACGGTGTGCTGCCGGTGCAGCTCCTCGGGCACCCCGCCGTCGTCACCGGCCACGCCCGTCACCAGCAGGTGCGCGGGCACCAGCTCCTCGGTCTGGCCGGCCATCCGCAGCCGGCCCTCGGCGAGCACCAGGAGGTAGTCACACATGACCTCCATCTCGGCGAGCATGTGGGACGACATCAGGACCGTGGTGCCGTGCTCGGCGGCCTCGGCCATCAGCAGCCCCGACAGTTCGTGCCGGGCGAGCGGGTCGAGGTCGGACATCGGCTCGTCGAGCAGCAGCAGCTCGGGCCGCTTGCCGAAGGCGAGCGCGAAGGCGACGCGGGTGCGCTGGCCGCCGGAGAGGGTGCCGATCCGGGCGCTGAACGGCACCTTCCCTGACCGTACGATCCGCTCGGCCAGCGCCTGGTCCCAGCGCGGGTTCAGCTCACGGCCCAGGCGCAGGGTCTCGGCCACGGTGAAGCGCGGGTAGAGCGGCTTGTCCTGCGCCAGGAAGGCGACCCGCTGCAGGACGGCGGGGTCGGAGACCGGGACACCGAACAGCTTCAGGGTGCCGGTGGTCGGCTGGATCAGCCGGGTCGCGGTGCCCAGGAACGTGCTCTTGCCCGCGCCGTTCGGTCCGACCAGCGCGCAGATGTGGCCGGCGGGAAGCCGGAAGGAGCAGTCCCGCAGCGCCCAGCCGCCACGGTACTTCTTCCCCAGTCCCTCGGCCTCGATGGCCCACGGGCTCGGGTCGCTCACCCGGATCCCCCCTTTAGCTAGTTGATTAGTGGAATGAGTATGGGGAGCGGCCCGGACGCCTGTCAACAAAAGTCAGGACGCCGCCCGTGCGAACGCGCGGGCGGGGAGGCCGGCGCGCGTCGGCCCGGTGTCCCTCAGACGCGCTCCACCAGCGATTTCGTCATGCACCGGCTGTCCTCGTAGGTCCGGTACAGCCCGAACTTCTTCTCGGCCATCACATAGCCGCTGGAGGCGTACAGCTCCAGCGCCTCGGGCTGCTTGGTGCCGGTCTCCAGCACCATCCGGGAGCGCCCCGCGGCCCGCGCGTCCGCTTCCAGGGCGGCCAGGATCCGCCGGGCCAGCCCCCGCCCGCGCGCCTCCTGGAGCACGAACATCCGCTTGATCTCGGCGTCGCCGGTCTCGTACCCCTCCGCCGCGTCCTCCTGCAGCCGCCATCCGCCGGTGGCCAGCGGGCGGGTGCCGTCGTACGCGATCAGATACGTGCCGCGCGGCGGGGTGAACATCTCCGGGGCGAGCGGGGTGATGTCGCCGTCGTCGCCGTAGCGCCGGGCGTACTCCTGCTGCACCAGCGCATCGAGGGTGACCGCGTCGGGGTGGTCATAGCGGACGGGGCGTATCTCCATTCCAGAAATCGTACGGGCGAGCGGGCGCCCGGCGCGATGAGGTCCGGGGATGGGTATCGTGCCGGGATGCTCACCGTGACCACCGTCAGTGTGTGGGGCAGCCTCCTCCCGCCTGCGAAACCAAGGAGCATGTTGTGCTCACCGTGACCACCGTGAATGTGAACGGGCTGCGCGCCGCGGCCAAGAAGGGCTTTGTCCCGTGGCTGGCGGAGACCGCGGCCGATGTGCTCTGCCTGCAGGAGGTGCGGGCCGAGACCGCTCAGCTCCCGGAGGAGGTGCGCGAGCCCGCCGGGTGGCACACCGTGCACGCCCCCGCGGCGGCCAAGGGCCGGGCCGGGGTCTCGCTCTACACCCGGCGGGAGCCGGAGCGGGTCCGGGTGGGGTTCGGATCGGCGGAATTCGACGGCAGCGGGCGGTACGTCGAGGCGGACCTGCCCGGTGTGACCGTCGCCAGCCTCTACCTGCCCTCCGGCGAGGTCGGCACCGAGCGGCAGGACGAGAAGGAGCGCTTCCTGGCGGAGTTCCTGCCCTACCTCGTCGGCCTGCGCAAGCGGGCCGCGGCGGACGGCCGTGAGGTGGTGGTGTGCGGGGACTGGAACATCGCCCACCAGGAGGCCGACCTGAAGAACTGGAAGGCCAACCGGAAGAAGTCCGGCTTCCTCCCGGAGGAGCGCGCCTGGCTGACCGATGTCCTCGACGAGACCCGCGGCGGCTATGTCGACGTCGTCCGCGGCCTGCACCCGGACACCGAGGGCCCGTACTCGTGGTGGTCCTACCGGGGCCGCGCCTTCGACAACGACGCGGGGTGGCGTATTGATCTTATCGTCAGTTCGCCTGGTCTCGCCGAACACTGCGTAAAGGCGTATGTGGAGCGGCCCGCCACCTACGATCAGCGCTGGTCAGACCATGCGCCTGTAACGGCTGTCTTTGATCGCCAGGGCCTCTAGCTACCCCATGTAACCGGAGTGACCTATTCCGCAGGTGGCCCTTTCATCTCCGCCAAATAGGCACTCTCGCCACTCTGGGTGACCGCTTGACGCTCTACGTGATGAGGTAGCGGTAGATGATGCAGAAAAACTGCATCTCCGTACTACTTCCTTGAGAGATCCATATAGGAAGTAGTACGGAGATGCAGTTTTTCTGCATCACCCCTCAGGAGCGAACCGTAGGCACCTCGTTGGGCTGTAACCGTCCCCAGACAACTAAGACGTGAGCGGGAGCCGTTCCACGCGCCAGCGCGTAGACGTGGACGTGAGAGTGAACCCGTTCCGTCCCGTCCGCGGTGGGCCCTCCCAGGACTCCCCTGGTTGAGTTGGCCCCCGGACGGGGCCCTTGTTCTCCTGTGTGCAGTGTGCGGAGTGCACCCGGCCCTAGTACCTGGCCCTGGCGAGGGTCAGGGAACACGGCGGGAGCGTGGGTTCGACCCCCACCACACAGGCCCCCTGACCGGCTTACGCGGCGGCGATGGGGGATTGACTTGCCCGTCCAAAGGCCGACCAATGGCCTGGCCGCAGACGGGCGGTGAGCGTCCCCGCCCTTGGCGACATCGTCCCAGGGGTGGGGATTGCAAGGCCCCGTAGCTCAGTTGGCGAGAGCGCCCGATTGTCGATCGGGAGGACGCCGGTTCAAGTCCGGTCGGGGCCGCTCTCTCCCGCCGGCGGGAGTGTGCGATGACATACGAAGAGATCTGCAAGCGGTTCGACCATCACTCTCCGCGGTGTGAGCAGACCGTGGAGCTTCACGCGCTGGTGCGCGCGGAGGTCAAGCGGCTGGCCGTGGCGCTGAATGAACAGCTCCCGGACGACCGGGAAAAGTCGGTGGTCTTCATGAAGCTGGAGGAGACCCTGATGTGGGCCAACGCCTCCATTGCCCGCGGGTGTTGCCTGTGCGTGCAGCCCACGCTGCCGCCGAACGCCTGCTAGTCGCGCCCGGGTAGCTCAGGACCGGAACATGTTCCGGTCTCACGGACGACATAGGGAGACAGCTTGTCTATGTGGTCTGTGGCCTGGCTGGGATGGCTTGCTGCCTTTGTGGCACTGGAGGCCCCGGCTCTCCTCAATAAGAGGGCGGGCGACACCTTCAGCGAGCACATGTGGAAGTGGGCTGGCATCAGAGGGCGGGGCCCGCTGGTGAAGGTGCGGCGTACTGCACTGTTGCTGGGGCTGGCCTGGCTGGTGACCCACTTCCTGACAGGGGGCTGGGTGTAGCCAGCGGGAGAGGGGAGGCGCTATGGCGTGGGGCACGAGCAACCGTCGGCAGCGTCTGCCCTCGAACTGGTCAGCCCTGCGAGCGCTGGTGCTACAGCGCGATGGCTACCAGTGCGTGGCTGTCTTGGTCGATGGGGTGCGGTGCACTGAGCTGGCCACTGATGTGGATCACATCAAGGCCGGTGATGATCACGACATCATCAACCTTCAGGCCCTGTGCTCTTGGCATCACGCACGCAAGAGCGCGCGTGAAGGTCATGAGGCGAACAGGGCGAAGGCGCGACCGACGCGCCGGCGGGCGGAGGCTTCACACCCTGCGGAGCTGTGACCTGGGGGTATGCCCCCTTGGCCTTGGCTTCCGGATCGCAAGCGTATAGCAGCTCAGATTCTGTACGGGTTCCAAGGTCTTCAGAGCTACACGTAGCGGCGAGCACGCACCTGAACCTCTGCCAGGTTGCCCGACAGCTGGAGGTTGAGGGCCGCCACCTGTTCTCGTTCGCTTTGCGGGACGGGGCAAGTGGCGTACTCGACAACGTGTATTTCCATGAGTGCTTGGAGTTTATGCGCCGCTACCGCCGCTAGTGTCGCGTGGAAAGCTAGAGCGTCCGGCCCTTCCAGGGTGACAGCGGCGGTCCGGCGTTCTAAAGACTGTTGCAAGTCTTGGATCTCGGCCAGGCGGACGCTGAAGTCGAACGCCTCCCTCTGTGTAGGTTCCAGATTCATGAGGGCCCGCGCTTGGCCTAGGCGACTTTCAAGCGAAGCAATGTCTTGAAGGAACCCCGCGTAAGCCTCTCTGCGCGCTTGTCTCTTGTGTAGGCGCTCCGATGACTTTGCAGTGAGGTACGTGCCGCCGCCTGCTGCGACAGCGCCAACTACCGCGCCCAGTACCGCAGCTATGCCCTGATCCATAGTTCCCCGCCCGCGTCTGTTCCGTATCTGCACTCTATGGGAGGTGACACCATGCCGGGCCCCGTCCCGAAGCGCAGTGATCAGCGTCGCCGGCGCAACAAGGGCGACGGCCCCGACGTGGTGAAGGCTCCTGGTGGAGTCGCCCCGGATGTACCGCCGGCGGACGAGGATTGGCACCCGATTGCCGGGCGCTGGTACGCGTCGCTGGTCCAGTCCGGACAGGCGCAGTTCTACGAGGCCAGCGACTGGGCCACTGCCCTGTATCTGGCGGAGGCCATGAGTAGGAATCTCAACTCCGGCAAGTTCTCCGCCCAGTTACTCCAGGCGGTGCTATCCGGCATGACGGATCTCCTGACAACGGAGGGCGCACGGCGACGGGCCCGCGTGGAGTTGGAGCGCGAAAGCGGCGCGGACGACCCGCGAGAGGCTGCCCGCGTGACGCTCATGGATTCCTACCGCAAGGCCGCCGGCTCTTCCGACGGCTGATGCCGGCCGCCCCTGCGAGCGGTGATGTTCGAGGGGAGGTGAGCCCATGACAGCCCTTTCACTGGAGCCAGTCCGCACGTGGCCGGACGCGGTGCCGCCGGAGAATCGCACGTTGGGGTGGGAGGTCCTTGAATGGACCTCCCGCTACCTGTTGCAGCCGGACGGCCCTGATGCCGGCCAGCCCTGGCGATTCACGGACGAACAAGTCCGGATCGTCCTGCGGTGGTTCGAGATCGACAGCGCAGGCGTTTTCGTGCGCCGGCAAGGAACGATCCGCCGATTGAAGGGCTGGGGCTTACCCCGGTAAGGACCCGTTCCTTGCAGCCCTGGCCCTGGTCGAGTTCTGCGGCCCCTCCCGCTTCGGCGGCTGGCGGGCGGACGGGACTCCGTACGCGGTGCCACATCAGGCTCCGTGGGTCCAGGTGGCGGCCGTCTCGCGAGACCAGACCCGCAACACCATGCGCCTCTTTGGGCCCATGTGCTCCCCGGAACTGATCGAGGAGCACGGCCTAGACCTGGGCAAGGAGATCATCTACTCCGCCCGGGGCGGAGTGATCGAGGCGGTTACCTCCTCTCCGCGAACGCTGGAGGGTGGCCGCGCCACCTTCGTGATCTTGAACGAGACGCACCACTGGATTAAGGCGAACTCCGGCCACGAGATGGCCCAGACGATCGCCGGCAACGTCGGCAAGTCCCGCGGTGGCGGCGCGCGAACCATGGAGATCACTAACGCCCCGCTGCCCGGTGAGGACAGCGTGGCGGAACAGACCTGGCACGCCTGGAGCAAAGTGGCCGAAGGCAAGGCCCGGGACTCCGGCGTCTACTACGACAGCGTGGAGGCCCCGCCGGTTGACCTAGCGGACCCGGACCAGCTCCGCGCTGGCATCATCGCGGCCCGCGGGGATGCCACATGGCTGGACGTGGATTGGATCGTCTCCACGATCTACAGCGGCGTAATGCCGCGCGCCCGGTCACAGCGCATGTTCCTCAACCAGCTGGTGACCGCGGAGGACCAGCTCATAGCCCCGGAGGACTGGGACGCCTGCGCGAGTGATGATGCGCTACAGCCCGGGGACGAGATCACGCTTGGATTTGACGGGGGCAAGAGCGACGACGCCACATGTCTCGTAGCTGTTCGCGTACGGGACCGGCTGGTCCAGCCCCTGGGGGTCTGGGAGCGCCCGGACGGCCCGGCTGGCGACGGCTGGGAGGTGGATCGCCACGAAGTGGACGGAGCGGTCCGCAGCGCCTTGGAGCGGTACGCCGTGTCTGCGTTCTTCGCGGACGTGGCCCTGTGGGAATCGACCATCGACGCATGGTCGGAGGACTACCGGGACCGCCTCCTGGTCCGTGCCTCCACGCTCTCCGCGGTGGGACGTGACATGCGCGGCGGCCTCCAGGAGCTGACGGTGGCCAATGAGCGCCTGGTCTCCGCGATTGAGAACGGCCAGGTACGACACGGCGGAGCTTCGTCTCCGCTTGGTCGCACTCTGCGTCGGCACGTTTTGAACGCCCGGCGCCGGCCCAACCGGTTCGGTCTCTCCTTTGGCAAGGAGAGCCGGGAGAGCGGCCGGAAGGTGGACGCCTATGCGGCCACCCTGTTGGCGGATCTTGCCCGCCATCGACTCCTTGAGTCCGGAAAGCAACGGCCCCGTGAACGTTCCGGGGCCGTGTTCTTCTTCTAGCGCCCAGGGGGGTGGCTGTGGCTGTATCGAACGTCACCCCCTTGGAGGCGGCAGAGAAGGGCCTCACCAAGCTGGGGTTTGACCGGGAGCGGCTGGACCGTATCCACCGGTACCTCAATGGCGACCATGACGGCCCGTACATGCCGCGCAACGCGTCGGAGGAGTACAAGCTCCTGGCTGGCCGTGCGGTGTCTAACTGGCTGCCCTTGCTGGTGAAGACGCCGGCCCAGGCCCTGGCTGTTGAGGGCTACCGCCGTGCCGGCCAGGCCGGCGATCCGGCGGCCACGTCGGTGGAGTGGGAGGCATGGCAGACCAACCGCATGGACGGCCGGCAGATGGCCGTACACCGGGCGGCGCTGGCCTACGGACAAGCCTTCGTCACGGTCCTGCCCGATCCGGCGGACCCTTCGCGGGCCATCATCCGCGGGGTATCACCCCGGCTGATGTACGCGGCGTACGAGGACCCTGCCGCTGATGAAACCCCCCTGTGGGCCCTCCAGTTGGAGGACCACCCCCAGGAGGGTGAGGAACAGCGGGCATGGCTGTACGACGCGGAGGGCGTCACAGAGCTGGTGATCGGCGGCAAGGACGGCCCCCAGGTGGCCGGCTTCCGCGCCCACAACCTGGGCGTGTGCCCCGTGATCCGCTTCGCTCCGGACATTGACCTGGAGGGCGTGGTCACGGGCGTGGTGGAGCCCATGATCCCGATCCAGGATCGGGTCAACCAGACCACTTTTGATCTTCTCGTGGCCCAGTCGTTCGGCTCGTTCAAGGTGCGAACCATCAGCGGCATGGCGCCGGAGTTCGAGCGCGACCCGGAAACCGGGGAAATCGTCTACGACCCCCGCACGGGCAAGCCGCGTGTGGTGCCCATTCAGGCGGACGCATCGCGCTTCCTGGTGGCTCCCGACCCGGACACGAAGTTTCAACAGCTAGATGAAACCCCGCTGTCGGGGTTCCTTGAGGCGATTGAGGCTGCCGTCCGCGCGCTGGCCGCCGTGAGCCAGACCCCACCCCACTATCTCCTTGGCTCCCTGATCAACCTGTCCGCGGAGGCACTGGCCGCCGCAGAGGCAGCACTGACCCGGGCCGTGGACGAGTACAAGCACGTGTTCGGCGAATCCTGGGAGTTGACCCTCCGCCTGTGTGGGCGAATTGCCGGCGTGGACGAGGACGACAAGGCACAAGTCCTGTGGAAGGACGCCGAATCCCGCTCGCTGTCTCAGACGGTGGATGCGCTGGGTAAGGCGGTGCAGATGCTGAACGTGCCGGCCCGCGCGCTGTGGTCCCGCATTCCCGGGGCGACTGCCACGGACGTGGAGCAATGGGCGCAGATGCAAGAAGACGATGATCCCGCCCTCCGGCTGGCTGACTCGCTGACCCGCGCCAGTGCCCCGGCCCCAGCGTCTACCCCGTCCGATGGGGAGGAGCCGACCGACGATGCCGCAGCAGCGTGAGCTATCGCGGCTCTACGTTGATCACCAGCGCGTACAGGCCCGCATCGGCGCGGGAGTCTCAGCACAGGCCCTGGCGGCTTGGCAGCGAGTCTCGCCCACGTCGCTGACCGCATCGGCTACCGCGTGGCTGGCCTCCATCCTGACCGTGATCCGCCGGGAGCGGACACGATCGAGGGAGGCCGCCGCATCGGTCTACCGACTGCACCGGGCCCTTGAGACCGGCTACACCCTGCCACCACTGGCCGGCGACGGTGCCAGCGACAGTGTGACGCTGGGAGAGCTGCGGGAGGACTGGGCGCAGTACACCGGTGCCCCTCATGTGGAGCTGCCGGACGATGGGGAGGCCGTCCAGGTCGAGGAGATCGAGTGGCCGGAGGAGGACATCACCGGCCAGGACGCGGCGGCCCAAACGTCGCTGGTCGTCACGGGCCCGATCCGTGCCCATCAGGGCATTGGGCGGGTATCTGGTGGTGATCAGCGCGGCCGGCTGGATGACGCGGATTTCCTGGAGGAGCTGGAGAGCGTCATGGGTGACGCCGGCACCAGTTCGGCGGGAGCCGCGGACCGCGAAGCTCTGCGGGGCGGGCGGGACTTGCTCCGCGACGCTTCCCGCGCGGACCCGCGGGTGATCGGCTGGGCACGCGTCACGGATGGTGACCCGTGCTCCTGGTGCGCGATGTTGGCCAGCCGCGGAGCGGTCTACCGCTCCCGCGAGATCGCCGGCATCCGTGGCCGAACGGGACGCGGAACAGCACCTGTTGAAGACCCGGAAGACCTCCAGAAGTACCACGATCAATGCCATTGCCAAACGGTCCCGGTCTACTCCCGGACCGCCTTCCTTCCGGACGCCTCCGCGCAGTACGCGCAGGACTGGCGCCGGGTGACGCAGGGGCTTGCAGGCGCTGAAGCCCGAGCCGCATGGCGCCGGCACATCGACAGCCAGCGGCGCGAGCGTCGCCGCGCTACCTGACCACTTTGTTCCAGCCCGTCCAGGCGACGGGCTGCCTGGCCCCGGGAGGCTTCCCTTGGATGAGCAGAACACACCCTCTGTCGAGACCGACGAGACGACGCCGGAACATGTTCCGGCCCCCACGCCGGAAGACGCCGGCCAGCCCCAGGAGCCGGCCGTGGAGAGCCCGGCAGGCGACTCCGAGCGGGACGAGACCGGGCTTCCTGATTGGGCACGCACTGAACTGGCCGGCGTCCGCAAGGAGGCCGCCAAGTACCGCGTGGCCGCCAAGGAGCTGCGGGAGTCGCTGGCGAAGGCCAAGAGCCCGGAGGACTTCGCGGCGGCCACAGCGCGGGTGGCGGAGCTGGAGACCGATCTCCACCGGGAGCGCCTGGCCCGTACGTACCGGCTCCCGGACGTGCTGGCGGCCCGCGTAACCGGCGAGACCGAAGAGGCCCGGGAGGCGGACGCCAAGGCGCTGGCAGAGGCATTCCACACGCGTGCCGTTGGGCTGGGCCGTGGCGGTCTGGACCCCAGCGAGAAGACCACACCGAAGGACCCGGCCGCTCTGGCGGGCCTGATCCCGCGCCGCCGGCGCTGAGCGACCCGCGCGCCGCGCTCATACCTGCACAGCCCCTTGACCGGGGCTTTTTCTATGCCCTAGGGGGACGCCGCAATGGCGAATCGTTTTCTTAAGCCTGAAGTCATCGCATCCGCGGCCCTGGGTCTGCTGGAGCGGGATCTTGTCCTGACCAACCTGGTGTGGACGGACGGTGATTTCAACTTTGTCGGTGCCAAGAACGACACCGTAACCATCCGCATCCCGGCCCGGCTGAAGGCTCGCGAATACGGCTGGCGCAATGATCGGTCTGAGGCCATCGTCATGGATGAGCTTCACGAGGACCGGATAGACGTCAGCCTCCACAAGGACATTTACAGCGCGGTCCCAGTGACGGACGAGGAACTGACGCTGGACATCGCGGACTTCGGGGAAAAGATCCTCGCGCCACAGACCCGCGCGATTGCGGAAGCCGTTGACGACAACGTGGCCGCCCTGATCGAGAACGCGCCCTACCGTACGACCCTGCCCCTGGACGGCCGCGATCCGTATGTGTCCGTGGTCGCCGCTCGCAAGGCCCTGAACCGCTCCTTCGTCCCGAAGGGCGGCCGGTACCTCCTGGTGGGTTCCGACGTGGAGGAGAAGATCCTTCTCTCCGAGCGGTTCAACCGGATGGATTCCACCGGTGAGGGCGCGGCGGTCTCCGCCCTCCAGGAGGCCACCGTGGGCCGGATCGCCGGCTTCACGGTCGTCACCAGTGAGGCCATCGACCCGGAGGCCGCTTACGCCTTCGTGCCGTCCGCCTTCGCTGTCGCCACCCGCGCGCCGGCGATCCCGGATGGTGCCGCCTTCGGCGCGTCTCAGGCGTACCAGGGTCTGGCCATGCGCTGGATCAGGGACTACGACTCTGCGCGCCTGCGTGACCGGTCCGTGGTCAACATCTTCGGCGGGTTCAACGTCATGCGCGATCCCGTGGGGGATGAGCGGCCGGACGGGACGCGGGAGAAGGCCCTTGTTCGTGCGGTGAAGCTGGACCTCAACGCCACCGCGCCGGCCCCCTCCCCGGCTCCGCGCCGGACCGCGAAGTAAGGCGGCGCCATGACACAGCCGCTGGCCAGCGTGGAGGAACTGACCGCCCGCTTGGGTTACCGGCTGGATGACGAAGAGCGCGTCATGGCGGAGGCCGCCCTTGCGGATGTCTCCGCCATGGTGCGGGCCTACGGCCTGCCGTGGCCCGACCCGGCCACAGCGCCGGCGGTGGTCGTGGCGGTGGTGTTGGCAGTCGCTGAGCGCCGTGTCCGGAACCCCGAGGGGTACCGGGCGGAGAGCCAGGGCGGCTACCAATACCAGTTGCCGGCCACCGCTCCCACGGGCGTGGAACTGACGCCTGTGGAGGTCCAGCTCATCCGTGCACAGGCCGGCATCGGCGGCCTGTACTCCGTCCAGGTGGAGCGTCATGGGGGTGTCCTGTGAGCCTCCTGGACCGGGGACCGGAGGTGGTCACGGTCTACCCGGCCGCAAGCATCGCTGACGGCTACGGAGGCACCCAGCCAGCCCCGGGGGAGCCCATCCTCCTTCGCGCCCGGGTGATGCCCGCAGGCAACGACGAGGCCACGGAGAACGGCTACCTGACCGACACGACCTACCGCGTCTACGCCCGCACGCTGCCCGCCGGCCCCTGGTCACGGGTGGAGTGGCGCGGTCAGACCTGGGCCGTGGTGGGGGACGTGCAGCGATTCGGTGGAACACGCCGGACCGCCTTTGACGTAGCGACGATCCGAAAGAGAGGGACAGCCCATGGCGAGCGTGGACCCGAATCTTGATCGCATCGTGGCTCACCTGCCCCAGGTCAAGACAGAGGTAAGCCGCGAACTCAGCAAGAGGGCCACACGGGTGCGTGCCGTGGTCAACGCTCACCGGGATACCGGCGAACTGGCCGGCTCCCTGGACGTGGAAACCAACACTGTGGACTCCACGGTGAGCATTGCTGACCCGGCCGTGGTCTCGATCAATTACGGGCATTGGACCCCCGGCGGTGGCACCTACGTGGAGGGCATCCACGCCATTGAGGCGGGCCTGACATGAACGGTGTTCCTGTCCTGCCGGACGTGGATGCCCTGGTGGTCGATGCCCTGCGCGCCGGACTCACGGGCGCCACAGTCCGAGTGCTGTGGCCGGACGACTGGGCGGGGGCTCTTCCCTTGGTGGTGGCCCGCCGGGTTGCCGGCGCGGCCGTCGATCCGGTGGGCCTGGACGCCGCCGTGATCGATGTGCAGTGCGCGGCCTCCGGCCGGCGTGAAGCGTCCGCCCTGGCTCGCACAGCGCGGGCCGTTCTCCTGAATGCCTGCCGTGCTCAATTCGCTGGCTGGGACGGCTACTTGAGCCACGGTGAAGACGTGGCAGGTCCCTTCGAGATCCGCACGGGCAACCCGACGCCGGGCCCGGACTTCTTCCGCTTCCAGGCGACTTACCGCGTGACGGCGCGGCCTCTCTGACACCCCAATTCCCTTGCTTTGGCGCCGCCTTGCGGCTGCCTTGCTGTGCCCTGATGGAGGCTCCTTGTGGCCATGATTGACGACGCCGCCATTGTGGCTGGCTCCGGCTACATCTTTTTCGCTGACCCTGATACGCCTAAGCCCACTCGAATTCTCGACCCGTTGAAGCCGGGCCCGGAGTGGACGAACATTGGCCACACCAGCCGGGAGGATCTCCCGGAATTCGGCCGTGACGGTGACGACCCGGAAGCGCTGGGGTCTTGGCAGAATGCCAAGTTGCGGATGACTACCCCTGACATCACGTACACCGTGACGTTTCAGGCCCTCCAGGCAACCGCGGATACGTACCGGTTCTATTTCGGTGCGGGGGAGGACGCCATCCAGCCGGATGGATCGATCCGTATCCCGGCCACACCGATTCCACAGATTCAGTCCCTGTTGGTCATCCTCGTGGACGGAAAGAAGTTCGTCCCCCTGTGGCACCCGCGGGTGAGCCTTCTGGGCTCCGACTCCATCGAAATGGCCACGGATGAGTTCGTGGTCTTCCCGATCACCGGCACGTTCCTGAGTTCTTCCCTCATCGACAACGCAATTGGCGAGTGGGCCCAGATCCTCCCGAAGCCGGGGACCAAGAGCCCGGCCTCCGCCGATTCCCGGCCGGCACCGTTCATCGCGGACTGAGCCGGCCCGTCTTCAAACCATCATCGACTAGGGGGAGTTCCCAATGAGTGCCATTCTGTCTTGCGCTGACCTCATGGTGGAGGCTCAGAGCGAATACGCCGCGCTTCCGATCCAGACCCGGGCCGGGAACACGGTCCAGCTCCGCAATCTTCTGATGCTGTCCCGAGAGGGCCTGAAGACGGCCCGCGTTCTCCTGGAGGCATTCGAGAAGAATGCCAACAACCTGGAGGAGCTGGAGCCACAGCTCCGGGACCTCTTCCTGGTGATCGCGGACGACCCCAAGGCCATGGCTGACGAAATGAAGGGCTGGCCGCTGGGGATGTACGTCCGCGTTGTGAACCTGTGGCAGGAGGCGACCCAGGCCCCGGAAGCGCCGGACTCGGACAGCTAATTCACGACGGCCACGGCGGGCCCCTGAGAGCTGACCTACAGCGCTATTACGGCCTGGACTTGGCCGATATCTGGCGCGGCACTCTCGCCCCGCGGCGTGTGTGGAATCTGTCCGAGCACCTACCCGAAGACGCCGCGCTTGCGGCCTCACTGGCGGGCGGTCCCGAACACCGGGGCTGGACCCTTCAGACCTATCTCCTGGCGCACTTGCTTAATTCCGTGCGCTTCGCGGATGCCAACAACGTGCGCGTGAACGGCGGAAAGCTGAAAAGCGATCCCAAGCCTGTTCAGACGCCGCAGCCCAAAACCGAGCGTCCGGCGCTGAATCTCTCGCGCCATCCGCTGGCCCAGCCATTGCCAGACAAGTACATACGGGGGTGACTCATGGCCGGACCCGGAGGGCGGGAAGTCGGCCGGCTCGCCATTCGCGTACTGCCGGCCACCGACGGTTTCGCAGCCCGTACACAAACCTTCCTGGATCGGATCGAGGCAAGGGCCCAGGTCAAGGTCAAGGTTCTGCCGGAC
Organism: Streptomyces sp. NBC_00400; assembly: GCF_036048035.1. Taxonomy (NCBI): domain Bacteria; kingdom Bacillati; phylum Actinomycetota; class Actinomycetes; order Kitasatosporales; family Streptomycetaceae; genus Streptomyces; species Streptomyces sp. NBC_00400. The sequence goes on from NZ_CP107940.1 coordinate 4,916,761, forward strand.
GTTTCGCGCTTCGCGCCGGAGCTCCGGGCGGACCTGGACCGCACGAAGCGCAGCATCAAGACAGTGCGGATTCCGGTCCAGCCGGATTTGGCCCGCTTCGCTGCGGACCTTCGGCGCGGGCTGGCCATGGTCAAGGCCAAGGTCTTCGTCCGTCTGGCGATAGCCCCGGGCGAGATCGCCCGACTTCGCGCAGAGCTGGCCGGCATCACCCCGCCCCCGGTCGTACGGGTGCGGATCGAGGCGGACCGGTCGGGCATCGATGGCCTGCGTAACTCCCTGTCCGGCCTGAGCGGTTCAGGGGCCGGTCTGGGGTCACTGATGGGCAGCCTGGGCCGGCTCACCTCCGTGGCCTCCGCGGTCCCGGCCGTGGCCAGCCTGGCGTCCTCCCTGGCGCAGATGGCGCCGGCCGCTGCCCTCGCGGCCCCGGCCCTCCTGGCTGTGGGCGCCGCCGGCGCGGCAATCAAGATCGGCATGAGCGGCGTGGCAGAAGCGCTCGCCGGCGACGCGGACGCCATGGCGAAGTTGGCGCCCTCCGCCCGTGCGTTCGTCACAGAGGTGCAGGCCCTGAAGCCGGCTTGGCAGGGCCTCCAGACCTCCGTACAGGGCGCCCTCTTCAAGGGCCTGGGCGACTCCTTGGCCCGGACCGCTTCCTCCGTGCTGCCTGTCCTACGAACTGGCCTCACGGGAGCGGCTGGAGCCCTCAACCAGATGGCCACCGGCGCCATGAGCGCGGTCAAGACGCTGGCCAGTAACGGGACGTTGGGACAGGCCCTAAGCGGGGCCACGGCGGGCCTGCGCAATCTCTCCGGTCTCCCGGCAATCCTCATCAAGGGACTGACCCAGATTGGAGCCGCAGCCGCCCCCGCATTCCAGCGGCTGACAGCATCTGCCGGCACCGCCCTGCAATCGCTGTCCCAGAAAATGACCGGGGCGTTCAACTCCGGCGCCATGCAAGCGACCATCGAACACGCCCTAGCCATGGTGCGAACCCTGTTCGGCACCTTGGCGAATATCGGTACGACACTGGCCAACGTCTTTGGGCCGGCCGCCGCTGCCGGCGCGGGGTTTCTGGGGGTGCTCTCCCAGATAGCCGCAACCGCCGCACGAATAACCGCGACGCCGCAAGCACAGGCAACATTCACGGCCCTTTTCCAGACGCTTTCGGCGCTGGGCGGCGTCATCTCCGGAACGCTCGGGGCTGCCCTCCGGGCCGTCATGCCGCTACTGAATTCACTGGTAACAAACCTGGCCGGACCGATTCAGACTTTGGCCGCGACGGTCGGGCCAATTCTTGCCCGACTGGCCGCGCAATTGGGTAGCGCGCTGGGGCCCGTGGTCTCTTCGCTTTCCTCTGCGCTCGGTTCCATTCTGCCAATTATTGGCCAATTGGTCGGGCAATTGGCGGGAGCGCTGGGGCCCGTCCTTATTCGAGTAGGCGCCTTGATTGGCCAACTCGTGAATACCCTGATGGGTGCGCTAAAGCCAATTCTCGCCCAACTGCCGGCAATTCTCGGGCCAATTCTCACGATCGCCAGCCAACTTCTGGGAATCGTTTTCAAAATCGCCGGGCAGCTCATCGCGGCACTAGCGCCAGCGCTGGCCACCATCGGCGGCGCCCTGGGGCAATTGATGAAGGCCCTTGGCCCGCTGGTCACTGCGCTGGGAACAGCATTGATGGGCGCACTAAAGGCGCTCATGCCCGTGATCACTCCGATCATTGCCATCATCGGCAAACTCGCTGGAATTCTCGCGGGTCTCCTGGCGTCCCAGATCAAGAATATCGTGGTGCCAGCAATTCAGCTGATCACCAGCCTTCTCAAGGGTGACTTTTCCGGGGCGATCAATGCCGCAAAGCGGCTGCTCACTGGAATGATGACGCACTTCGGAACCATCTTCAAGGCGATCGGTCAAATCGTCCTCTTGGGCATCAGTAAAATTCTCCCTCTTTTCGCAAGGTTGGCGGTACAGGCGCCGGCCTACATTCTGAAAATGGCACCCAAGCTAGCCCAGTTTGCTGGAATGGCACTGATGCAGATGGGTGCAGCCCTTCGGGCTCACGCACCTCAAATCATGGCCTTCTTTCGGAGCATTCCGGGTAGGGCCCTGAGTGCCCTGGGGAACCTCGGGGGTTATCTGGTCAACGCTGGGCGGCAGCTCCTGGGCGGTTTCATCAGCGGTATTACCTCCCGAATTTCGGGAGTGAAGAACACCCTCCAGAACCTGACGCACAGCCTGACCTCCTGGAAGGGCCCGCCGGCTGTGGACCGTCGCATCCTGACGCCCAATGGTCGCCTGGTGATGCAGGGCTTCATGACCGGAATCTCCGATCAAGTACCGCTGCTTCGGCGCCAGTTGGGCGGGATTACCGACAACTTTTCCATGTGGGTCGGAGGGTCCGCAGCGATGAAGCCGGAACATGTTCCGGCCCCATCCGGCCTGGGCGTTCTGGGCCCGGCGGGCGGGGGTGCGTCGGTGCAGATCGAGAACTTCCATGCGGGCGGCATCTCGCCCCAGCAAGTGGCCCGCGAACTGGAATGGCGCATGAAGGCCAGGGGGTGACGTGGACGACCTGATAACCCGGGATGGTCAAATGCAGTGGGGTGGCCTCCTGTTGGGAGAGACCACCTCCTACGTGGGGGTGCAGCTCACCGGCTGGGACGACCTGCCGGACTTGGAGAACGGGACCGTGGCCATGCCCACCCAGCACGGGGCATGGCCCGGCCCGCTCCTGGCCGGCACCCGGAGTCTTACGTGGGACTTCCGCATCCTGCCGGCCCGCCACCAGGACTTCCCCCTCCTTCTGGACCAACTCCGCCGGGTCACCGGCATTCGCCAGGAGGAACAACCCCTTGTGATCCAACTCGCCGGCGCTCGCCGGCTGATGTGGGCCCGTGTCACCAAGCGCGCCCTCACTGCGGATCAGACCTACACCCGCGGGGAGCCCACCGGTTCCCTGGTGTGGGAGGCATCCGACCCCCGGCGCTACGAAGTGCCCCAGCGCGTGGCAACAACGAGACTCCCGCGGGCTGAACCTGGCCTTGCCTGGCCGCTGACCTGGCCCCTGGACTGGGACAGCACCAAGGCCCGGGACGGGTGGCTGGAGGCGGAGAACACCGGGGAAGCCCCTTCTCACCCGGTCGTGGTCTTCCACGGCCCCCTCAAGCTCCCCGCCCTCATCGATGAGGAGAGCGGCCGGTCCCTGGAGTACGCCGTGGCTCTGGCCCCGGACGACACGCTCACGGTCGATTGCGCGGCCGGGACGGCTGTCCTCAACGGGAGTGCTTCCCGTCTCGACACCGCTACGGCCCGCAGTGCACCGGAGCGGACATTCACCTTGGAGCCGGGCCTGACCCGGTTCCGGTTCAGCGCGGAGCGCGGTCACGACGACCCCCGCGCCTCAGTCTCGATCTTTTGGCGCTCTGCCTTTTGGTAAGGAGAAACACCTTGACGGTACGTAGTGGCTGGCTGGTCACCCGCTCCGAGTGCGGAGCCGGCCAGAGCCGGGAGGACACACGGCTGGTCCCCGTGGGCACCATGACGCCCACAGGCGAGATGACCACACGCGGCGGCGTGATCCCTGGGGGCGACCCCTTCGCCCTGGCCCGCGTCAGCGATATGCAGGCAGCCATCGGGACGGGTCGGGCGATCGTCCAGGGCCGGGCCGGTCAGGGAGCCTACCCCGTAGCCGTCACAGCCCCGGAGGTCCTGGCCTTTGCGGATGGCGACTACCAGCACCCGCGCATTGACGCCGTGGTGATCCGCGTCCTGGACGCGCAGTACGACGCCGCGGGGTACGACGTGGCCCGTCTGGAGGTCATCCAGGGCACCGCCTCCGCCCACCCCGTTGCGCCAGTCGTGGCCGGCACCGCGGAACTTCTGTATGAGGTGACCATCCCGGCCGGCGCGTCCCAGTGGACCGGCGGCCTGGACTGGGCCACCGCCGTTACCGACCGGCGCCGGACCACAGCCTCCGTTGGCGGCATCAACCCGCCCGGCTGGTCCGATAGCTGGTCCGGCGCCTACGTGGGCCAGTACCGCGACAGCGCCGGCGGCCTGGAGCGCTGGGACGGCTCCGCCTGGACGCCATACCCCTCCCCGGAGGCGGCCGTGGCCTGGGTGCCCGTCGCCCTGGCGGAGGGCTACAACAACGACGGCAACAACGCCGGCCCTCTGCGCTATCGACGCATCACGATCGCCGGCGTCCCTCACATGCAGTGGCGTGGCGGCATCAGCTGGACCAAGAAGGGCCAGCCGCCCAATGACGGCGTAGCCCTGGCAAAGGCCCTTCCGGACGGCTTCCATCCCAAGCGGTACAGCCCAGTTGCTGCGGCTGCCGGCGGCGTCCCGATGAAGATCGATTTCACCACGGCGGGACAGGTCCGGCTGATCGTCCCAGAGGGCGTGACCACCTGGGCGGCCTTCACCGGGATCACGTACCCGCTGGACAAGTAGAGGGGGTGGAGGGTGCCGGAACATGTTCCGGACCCGTTCCGGCTCCTGTTCACGGACCTGGAAACGGACCGGCTCCTGGACGCCTTGCCCGTCAAGGGCCTGAAGTTCGATGACTACATAGGCAAGGCGGGCTCGCTTGCCGGAACCATCCCGATCCCGGACCGCTCCATGTCCGCCCGCGTGCAACAGGCCGTGCGGCCGGGACGTACAGCGGTCTGGGTGGAGCGGGGCCGCGAACTGTGGTGGGGCGGCATCGTGTGGACGCTGACGCCCCAGGTGGACGAACACGGATTCGTGACCGCAGACCTTCAGGCGGCCACCTGGGACAGCTACCTGGACCACCGCATCATCTACGACCGGCAGACCGCCACCCACCTTGATCAACTGGCCATCGCGCGGCAGCTCGTGGAGTACATGCAGATGCAGCCCGGCGGAGACCTGGGGATTCTCATGGACCCGGCGCAGACCTCCGGCGTACTCCGGACCCGGAAGGTGGGCGGGGATGAAGTACCCAAGGTCCGCGAAGCCCTGGACGACCTGGCCAAGGTGGACAACGGCTTTGAATGGCGGATCAGGGTCTCCCGCTCGGAGACCGGCGCACGCACCAAGTCCTTGCAGCTCGGATTCCCGGTGATCCGTACCGGTCAACGTCCGTTGATGCTGACCTACCCGGGCAACGTCCTGGCCTACTCGTGGCCCCAGGACGCCACCCAGGTGGCGACCGTGTGGCAGTCCCGCGGGGCCACCACCAACCGCAACCAGGCCGCTGCCAGCACGCCGCTTCTCTCGGATCGGCTGGAGGCCGCGGAGGAACTGGCGGCCGGCTGGCCCCGGCTGGACGGCAGTAGTGACTACAACACCGTGCGCGACGCCAAGACGCTCAACGAACACGCCCGCGCGGACCTGGACGCCGCGCGGAAGCCGGTCACCATCCCCACCCTGCGTGTGCGGCTGGATTCCCAGATCACCCCCGACTTGATCGGGGCAACCGTGCGCCTGCGCATCGCGGACACCTGGCACTACGAGGGCCTGGACGCCTCGTACCGGGTCGTGGGTTGGCAGGCAACGCCAGCCGAACGCGGAGCCGGCGCCAGCTTGGAACTGTATTTGGAGGCGAACAATGGCCAACGTGCCGCAGGACATAACGGATCGACTCAAGCGGGTGGAGCGGCAGCTTAAAGACCTGACCAGCGCCGCGAACAAGTCGCCCGCCCTGGACGAGATCCAGCGCGGTGACGTGGTGATCGGAGAAGGCGGCCAGCTCCGCGCCGAAACCCCGGACGGCAAGCGCGTTTTCGCAGTTGGCCAGACTCCCCGGGAAGACTGGGGCACCATCCTTGGCCGGCAGGACGGCACACAGGCTCTCGCGGTTGGGGTGGATCGCACCGCACATGACGCCCAGATGATCCGGCTGTTCAGCCGGAGCGGTGAGGCCATCGTCATGGACGATCCGTGGGCGGACGGCTACCTGGGCCGGCCAGCCCTGCCCATCCCGTGGCAGCCGACCCCCGGGTGGACCACCGCGACCAAGGCCAAGGACGGCGCGGTCAGTTGGTACGCGGCCACCCGTGTCCAGTGCCCCGTCCTCCACCTCGTCACGGAGACGTACGCGCCGGCTGGAGCGACGGCAAGTGTGGTCCTGGAGTGCTCCACCGGCGACGGTTACGAGGAGTGGGAGAGCTGGACAGCCACGGGCGGCAGAGCCGGCGCGTGGACCACACACACCGTGACGCGGCCCATGCACGGGATCGGTCACTTCACTCATGGCACCTGGCGTATGCGCCAGCGCGTCAGCAAGGGAAGCGGCCGGATCACCACGCATGTCATCGGCTCCTACCAGCGCAACACCCTGGCCAAGGACGAGGTGCCGAAGGCGCCGGCGGAGAAGGGGGACGGGGGCAGTGACCAGTAGTGAGCGGGACCGTGACGGGGACCGCCTGGAGGTGACGATCTCCGCCCGCGAAATCTATGACCAGGTGATGGGCCTCCGGCACGACTTCCACGACGTGCGTCAGGACCTGGAGGCGGTGATCCGGGCCCAGGAGGACCAAGCCAACCGAGTGGGCCGCGTGGAGCGCTGGGTGGCGGCCTTTCCCCTTGCGGTCCTGGGAACGCTCGGAGCCCTGTACCTGGCAGCAACCAAGGGCGCTTAACAGAACGGAGTAGGAATGTTCGAGACCGTACGGGCCTGGGTGCAGGCCAACCCCGTCCGGGTGCGCGCGGCTATCGCGGCTCTGGTCGGTTGGCTTAGCCACCAGTACCCGCAGATAGAGACCGCGATTGGCAGTAAGAGCCTGGTGGCCGTCTTGATGGGACTGGTCACGCTCGCACTGGGTGAGGCCGCCTCCCGGAAGGTGGCAGCCTCCAAGGCACACGCGACGACCTATGACGGCAAGATCCTGGAATGATCAATGGCCCGGACCGATCGGATTCAACTCCGGTCAGTCCGGGCTATTTTCATGATCAAGCAAAAGCGGAATGCCCCCGTACGGGTCACGTCAGTGGTAATCTGCGTCGGTCTGTATTCAACGGAAGGCACCCCCCATGGGCGACAGCAATGCGGCGATCTTGGCTGCCCTGGAAACGGCATGGGAGGTCATCCAGAGCCGGCATCCTGACCTGCCAGACGTGACGGTCACCACTGGCATGGCTGTCCCACGAGATGGGTTGAATTGGAGCCTGCGCGACAGTGTGGCCGCTCAAGAGGCCACGGCCGTGGTCTCGACGGAGCGGCCGGAGCTTCGACTGTCCGGCGAGACCCTGCAAGCGGGGCCCAAGGCCGTTCTTACGTCCATGCTCCATCAGGCCACCCACGCCCAGTGTGCGCTACGCGGAATTCGGGACTGTACCAACCGGTACAAGTGGCATAACCGCAAGTTCCGCGAAGCGGCATCGGAATTCGGTCTTGCCTGGCCGGAGGGGACGGACCGGGACCTCAAGCGGGGGTTCGCGGACGTTCACCTGACCAAGGAGGCCCAAGGGGTGTACGCACCCCTACTCGATGCCCTGGACGGATCGCTCAAGACGTGGAAGCGCACGGCGAAGAAGGCGGCAGCCGCAGCCCCGAAGGCCGCGGGGCGTACGGACTCCCGGCTGGTCCTGACCTGCGGGTGTGGACGCAAGGCGTACATGGCCAAGACCAGCTATGCCCAGGGTGGCGTCACCTGCGACGTGTGCGGAGAGAAGTTCACGGTTCGCTGAAGTACCTACGCAACACAACCCCGTACGGGTTGTGTCGTGGTACGGTTTCCTTGCTTGGTCACCGGAGAAGGCAAGTCTCCGGTGGCGGCACTCCAGTACGGCACCGAAGACCAGAATCCAGGAGGGGGCCAACATGGCAGCCAAGGAGACAAACACCAGCAAGCAAGCGCCGGCCAAGGGCGCTAAGAAGACCTCGGAGGGTCGCGCGCCGGCCAAGCCCGCCCAACGCAAGGCCACGGCTCGCCCTTCGGTCGACGCGACGAAGAACGCAGAAATGCGTAAGTGGGCACTGGCGCAGGGATTCAAGAACGTAGGCACTGGCCGGGTTCGGGCGGAGATCCGAGAGGCGTTCGAGAAGTCCCACACGATGCCGCCGGCGACGGAACCGACGCTTTCGGCGGACGAGATCACCGCGCGCATGGCGAAGAAGGCAGCGGAGAAGAAGGAAGCTACGGAAAAGGCAGCGGCGCTGTCCCGCCGTGTCCTTGAAGGCAACATTGTTGGCGCTCCGAGCCCGACCGCTCTCGTGGCCTTGGAGGACCCGAAGGTTTCCGAGATCTACAACGCCGCCAAGCCGCTGGTGGCGGAGTACCACCAGGTGGAGGGTCGGGCTACGGAATTGCTCCGGGAGATCTCCCGCAAGCTCATGGACCTGCGGAGCCTCTTCAAGGACGACAACGGCCGCACCGACTGGAACGGCAACTCCGCGCAGTACAAGGCGCTGGCTGATGGGCTCATGCGGGAGGCCGGTATCCCCGCTGACAGTGAGGGCAGTACCCGGCGTGCCATCGGCCACCACATCGAGGACCGCAAGCGCGAGCGCATCCCGGCGAAGGAGCACGACTACTACGGGGTGCAGGCCCTCACGCGGGGACAGCGCCAGGGCCTGGCGCAGAAGCAGGCGAAGGCTCTGGTGGAGGTGGACAAGGTAGTCAAGGACACCAAGAAGGCCAAGGGGTCGGCTGACGGCGCCCAGATGGTGGTCCTTGCCCGCAAGATCGACGCCGGAATTTCGGCCTACCACGAGACACAGCTCGCGGCCCTGAGCCCGGCCCAGCGGAAGACCTTCCGCCAGACGCTGGAGGAGACCCGCGCGAAGACGGACGCTCTCCTGGCCAAGCTTCAGGAACTTGAAGCCCCTGGCCCCGCCGCCGGCGGAACGGCCTGACCGTTCTGCAGAACGCTCAACAAGCCCCCGCTCCGCACCCGGAGCGGGGGCTTTGCGCTGTTTGAAGCCGGTGCCGCGTAACCCCTCCCAGACAACTCCCCCGGAAGCCACAGGCGGCCTGAGAAGGCCCTGTAGTAGGGGAGTTGGGCATTGGGAGCCCTCAGCACCATCACGCGCGGCGGGAGCCGTTTCTATGTCGATAGCGACTCGGGAATTAAGGCCCCGGGCGTGACCTCCATTCTGTCGATGCAGCCGAAGCCTTTCCTCCAGTTCTGGGCGGCCAAGGAAGTGGCTACGGCGGCCGTGGCCAACATCGGCTCCCTGGTGGGTCTGGCCATGCAGGACCCGGCCGGCGCGGTCGATTACCTCAAGGGCGCCCCGCGGCGTATCACCAAGGAGGCCGCGGAAACCGGGACCGCCGCCCATGACCTCTTCGAGCGACTTGCGCGGGGCCAGAATCCGGGCCGTGTCCACCCCGAACTTGAGCCTTTCGTCCGGCACTTCCGGGAGTTCCTGGAGACCGTGAAACCCCGCTTTCTCTACATCGAAGACGCCGTATGGAGTGACACCCACAACTACGCAGGTTCCTTCGATGCAATCTGCGAAATCGCGGGGGAAGTCGTGATGCTGGACTTCAAAACGACCCGTTCCGGCGTGCATGAGGATGTGGCCCTCCAGCTAGCTGCGTACAGCAACGCAGACCGCATCATCCGCGCCGACACCGGCGCTTCTGAGCCCCTGCCAGATATCGACGCGGCGGCCGTCCTCCACGTCCGCCCAGAGGGCTGGAAGCTCGTTCCCGTCCGCCACGCCCCGGAGCTGTTTGACACGTTCTTGCACCTCCGGGCGGTCTTCGACTGGGACCGGGAGATCAAGCGCGGAGTGATCGGCCGTCCGGTCGCCTCCGGCGGTGAGGCAGAGACCGGCAGCCAGCGCCGCAAGTAGCCGGTGCGGGGCTGTAACGGCTCCCAGACAACGACACTGAGCCAAGGCCCCGGGCTGGCTGTTCATACGCCCCCGGGGCCTTGCGCTGCCCACACCGTCAAGCGAATTCAAGTGAGGCCGCGTGTCCCTGCGCATTTTCGAGACCGACCCCAACGCTCTACCGAAGACCTTCAGCTCCGATTTCGTGGGCCGCTTTCGAGCCGGTCAGCTCCTGAACAACCGGCCTGTGGCCCTGCCCGCTTGGCGGATCACTACCGGAGACCCGGAAGTGGCCGATGCCGTGGCCGGCCTGTATGGAGGTACCCCACAGGAGTGGGAGACGACCAAGGAAGACAACCGTGAAGTACTGACCAACGCGGACAGCGTGCGCGTCATCGTGGAGGGGGCGGAGGCAGTCTCCTCCCGCATGGCCCTGTACGGCATGCAGGGCGTCATCCATGCCTGCGATGGCGTCGCGTTCCTGGAGCCGGAGGAGGACCGCGGGAAGCCGTGCGGCTGCCCGAGCGACTTCAAGGAGCGCCGGGCCCTGGCGAAGAGTGGCCGGGGCCCGAAGCCGGATATCCGGATCAGCTACCGCCTGGCTGACGCTCCCTCCCTGGGAGTCTTCCGGCTGGTGACCTCCTCCTGGGACTTCACCCGGTCTCTGCCGGCCACCCTTACCGCGCTGGACAAGGTGCAGGGGCCGGCCCTGTGTGACCTGTACCTGGAGCTGGTGGAGTTCACGACATCCGCCGGCGTGGACGTGACCTATCGCCACCCTCTCCTCAAGGTCCGCGGGCCTGCCCCGGCCGACGTGGAGGCGGCGCTCCCTTCGCTGAAGAAGTCCCTTGAAGAGCCCCCGTTTTAGTCACGGGCCGTCACGTCCACAGCTGGACGACTGCAACACCCCGTAACCGCGCTCAGCATGAGGAGAGTTCGCTTGAGCAAGAGAGGTCATATCCACGACTTCACCGGGGCGCCCATCGTCACGGGGGACACCATCGTCTACGCGACGAGGCAGGCCAATCGAGTCCGCATGACGGAGGCCGTGGTCATCAAGCCCACGTCCGCGATCATCGGCGGGCGGGTCGTGCCCCTGCTCAAGGTGAAGCCCACCGGACAGGAATCTGGGTTCGTCCGCCGGCGGAGTTTCCGGGTAGAGACGATTGCGGCTGAACACGTCGCGGTCACGATCCCTGGTGACGACCTTTAAAACCCCGACCACATCGGCCCCCGTCATGACTGTGACGGGGGCCCTGTCGTGGCCGGAACATGTTCCGGCCTCAAGGAGTGACAGAGCTGATGGCACGCACCATCGCAGTAGACGCGGACCGGGTGTACCGCGCCGTGATCGTGAAGACCTACGCGGCCACCGCTGACCAGCCGGAGCGCACATGCCGGCACGCGGAAGGGCCGTACGACACAGCGGCCGTCGCACGCCGGCGGACCACGCTCTGGAAGAACTTGGCCCAGGAGCAACGAGGTTGGGGCCCTTCCCACGTTGACGCGCATGTGGAGAGCGCCGTTCTCGTCTGGGAGCGGATGGTGTGAGCAACCCGAACAAATCCCGCGGCACAGCCTGGGAGACGGCAATAGTCCGGTACCTCAACGAGGTCTTGGGTATCCCGCTGGCGGAGAGCGGGGCCCCAAAGTTCGGGGCGCGTCACCTGATGCCGATCAGTCGCAAGGTGCAGACCGGTCAGCACGACACAGGCGATATCGACGCGTACCCGTTCGTCCTGGAGGCCAAGGACGAGAAATCGCACCGCTTCTCGGCCTACGTGGAGCAAGCCAACCGAGAGGCCGCTAACGCTGAAGTTCCCTACGGGGCCGCCGTGGTCAAACGCCGCGGGAAGAACGTTCGTCATGGCTACGTCGTGATGGACCTGGAAACCTTCGGCCGGCTCCTCAAGGACGGCCGGCGCGGATAGATCCCCAAACGGGCGTGTAACCGGTCCCAGACAACGGTCTGGACCGGTGCACGCCCGTCTTTTTGCGTTGGAGGGGATCTTGAAAAGTCTCGCGGAGTTCCTGGGCCGCTTCCCACAGGTTGTGGAGGAGCGCGGGGAGTACGGCGTCCAGTGCCCCGCCCACGAGGACAGCCGCCCCTCCCTGTGGTTCCGGCTCAAGGAGGACGGGACCCTCCTGGTCAATTGCTGGGTGTGCCAGGACCGCGCCAAGGTGCTGGCGGCACTGGGCTGGAGCCCGGCAGACCTGTACGACTGGGCGCCGGGGGAGGGCATCACGGTCTCCTCCAAGCCCGTTCCGGGAGACCTCACTCCTGGGCACATTGCGAGCCTGGCCACCTACGTGGACACCACGAACCTGGCCTTCATGGGGGAGAGCGACGAGGCCGCGCAGGCGCGGGCGTATGTCTGGCAGCGATTCGGCCTCGACGCGGAAAAGGCCGCGGACCTGGGCCTGGGCTTGGACGCCCTGGGCGTTGACGAGGTATTCCCGTACCGGTCGCCGGCCTACCAGCGCTATCCCCGTCTCACGGTCCCGCTCGTGGACTTCCACGGCGTCCCCAAAGGACTCCAGGGCCGTGACCTGACGGGCGACTGTCCAGCACGGTGGGTCAGCCTGTCCAACCCGGACGGAGCCGAGTGGGGCAAGTACGGCGTCCTGCGTGCCAGCAACACCGGCCCCGTGTTCATCACGGAAGGCCCCGGCGACGGGCTGACGGCCGTTGCCGCGGACTATGACGCCGTGCCCATCCGGGGCGCCACCCTGGCCGGCAATGAGGCACTGGTGGAGGAGCTGGCGGCCGGCCTGGGGGACAGGGAGGTGATCCTTGCCGGCGACCATGACGCCGGCGGCGCCGGCTTTAACACAACACTCGCTGACGCCCTCACCCGCGCCGGCCTCGTGGTCCGCCTTCTGGAGATAGCCCACCAGGGGGACGACCTGACCGACTGGCGAGCCCGGGACACCGACGCTTTCCCAGTCGTGCTGCGGACGGCCGTCCGGCGCGCCGCTGTGCACGTCGTAGACGTGGCGACCGGGGAGCCGGAACATGTTCCGGACCTCACCACAGAGACAGCAAGCCCCCCGCTGCCCCTCACAGACCTGGGCAACGCAGAGCGCCTGTACCGCCAACTGGGCGGCCACATACGGATGGTGCCGGGAGTCGGGGTGTTGAAGTGGACCGGCCGGCACTGGCGAACTGTTCCGCAAGAGGCCCTGTACGCAGATGTGCGGGCCGTGATCCACGCCATGCCCCAGGAGAAGGGGCAAGACCCAGAGCGGCTGGCAAAGCACGTTCACCAGAGCCAGAACGCGAGCCGGGTCAAGGCCATGGTGGACATGCTGGCGTCCATCCCCGGCGTCTACGCCGACCTGGCCGAATTCGACGCCTTCCCCCACTTGCTGGCGTTCCGCAATGCGGTGGTTGACCTGCGCAACGGCGCAATGCGCGAGCACGCGCCGCAGGACATGAACACCTACTTCGTGAACCTGGACTACGACGCGAACGCCCAGGCGCCGCGCTGGGAGCGCTTCCTTGCGGAGTGCCACCCCACCAGCCCACAGGCACCGGACTTCCTTCGCATGCTGACCGGCTACGGCATCACGGGCCACGCCGTGGAGCGGATCTTTGTGATGCACGTCGGGGAGACCACGAACGGGAAGACGACGTTCACGGACAGCCTGGAGAACGTGTTCCGGGAGCTGATCAAGAGGGCGGACCCTTCGTTGTTCGAACGCCGGCGGGAGAGCGGCGGGCCCCGGGCCGACATTGTGGGCCTTCGCGGAAAGCGGCTGGTCCTCTCCAGTGAGTGGCCGGCCGGCATGAAACTGGACCAAGCCCTGATGAAGTCGCTGACCGGCGACCAGTCAATAACGGCCCGTGGCGTCTACGCCCGGTCGGAGATCACGTTCCGGCCCACGGCTCTGGTCCAGGTGGATACGAATTACCCGCCGGATGTGGATGCGACGGATGCCGCATTGTGGCAGCGCGTTCGCGTCGTGCCGTGGCTGGCCGACTTCCGCGGGCGGGAGGACCGGCACCTCAAGTCGGCACTCGCCCAGGAGAGCGCCGGGATAGCCGCATGGGCTGTGCGGGGGGCCATCGAGTGGTACGCCCAGTACAAGGCCGGCAAGGGCCTGACCTTCCCGAAAGCCGTGGACAAGGCCACTGCCAGATACCGCGACGCCTCCCACCCCCTGAGTGGGTTCATCGAGGCGGGCGGAGACGAATTCGAAGTGGTGGAAGGGGAGTTCACGCCCCGGACGGAGGTCTGGGAGCGCTACCGGATGTGGTGCGAAGACTCCGGCATCCGGCACAGCATGACCAAGCCGCGGGTATACGCGGCGGTGCGTTCCTTTCCCGGCGTGGCAGAAGGGGCCGGCAGCGGCGTGCATAGGGGCGTGAGGGGATTTCGCAACCTGCGCGACTGCCGGGCCGTGAAACCGGCCCCAGACAACACCGGTGCAGACATCTTCGGCCAGCCGAAGTAAGACGCGACACCACCGAAAGAGGGGGTCGGCCTGCGGGCCGGCCCCCTTTTCGCATGCCGCGACACAGGCCGGCGCCTCACGGCTGCCGACGGCTGGCCCCGTACCGGGGAGAGAACTTGCGCACCTACCGCCACCACATAGCCGGCACGGAGACCACCATCCACGCCGTGGAGACCCAGGAGGACGGGCAAGAGGCCGTCCAGTGGCTCAAGCGCCACAACCCGCGGTCCCTGGCGCTGGACACCGAGACCTCTGGGCTGAACATCTACAGCCCAGACCACCAGCTCCGGACAGTCCAGTTCGGCACCGGTGACACAGCCTGGGTCATCCCTGTGGAACGCGGCCCCTACTTCCAGGCCCTGGCGCGTGAAGTCGTCATCAAGGCCCCAGAGCTGTTGATCCACAACGCGGCCTATGACCTCCTGGTACTGGATCGCCACGGCATCGCGCCTCTGGAGGAACTAGCGCCGAAGGTCGTAGACACCAAGATCCTGGCTCACCTGTGTGACTCCCGGCAGGACTATGAGGGCGGCGTGGGAATCAGCCTCAAGCCCCTGGCCGCCCACTACGTGGACCAGACCGCCCCAGACACACAGGCCGGCCTGAAGCGCGCGTTCCGCGCCTACGGCCTCACAGAACACACGGGATGGTCTGGAATCCCGTATGAGGACGAGACCTACCAGCGATACGCGGGGCTGGACGTACTGATCACCTTCCGCCTTCATCCAAAGCTGAATGCGGAGATGCACCGGCTGACCATCCCGGATCGACTCGTGGAGTTCGAACACCGCTTGATGGCGATATGCGCGCGAATGCAGCGCACTGGAATGCGCCTGGACGTGGAGTACACCCGCGGCCTCGTGGACCGCCTGGAGCGGGACGCCGAACACCACGCCCGCCGTGCCGCCCGCTATGGGGTGCAGAACGTCAACAGCACCGCGCAAGTAGCCAGTGCTCTGGTGGGGATGGGGGAGACGCTAACGGAGGTCACGGCATCGGGTGCCCTTCGCGTGGACAAGGCCGTTCTCCTGGACCTGGCGGACCTGGACGACCAATGGAACCCACGCGCTAGCCGGCGGCCAAATCCGTTGGCTGACGCGGTTCTCCACGCCAAGCGGGCTTCGCGCTGGCGCACGTCGTACGCACTGGCCATGCTGGAAGGGCGCGACGCCAACGACCGAGTACACCCCAGTATCAACACGCTCGGAGCCCGCACCGCACGCGCCAGCGTCTCCGGCCCGCCGTTGCAGCAGCTCCCCTCTAGGGACTGGACGATCCGCCGCGCGATCATCGCTGGGTCAGGACATGCGTACTTCTCCGTGGATCAGTCCAGTGTGGAACTCGTGGTGCTGGCGGCCCTGTCTCAGGAGCCGCGTATGTGCGCCGCGATCAAGGAGGGCCGTAACCTCCACGACTTCACAGCGATGCTGATGTTTGGTGATCAATTCACCAAGGCTCAGCGCAATTTGGCCAAGGTGGCAGGTCTCGGCACGAGCTACCAGGGCGGGCCGGCCGCCCTGGCCCGGCAGACCGGCCTAGCGGTGGCCGTCATGCGGGACACACTGGACCGGTACGCGCGGGCCTACCCAGGTATCAAGCGATGGGCTCGCGCCATGCAGCGTCACGCGCTCGCCAATGGATGCGAGGTGCGCACCCCTTCGGGGCGCCGGCTCGTGCTGGACCGGGACAAGGTGTTCCGCGTCGTTGCGTATCTGTGTCAGTCCACCGCCCGGGACACCATGGGGCAGGCTCTTTTGGACCTGGACGACAAGGGGCTGACTGCTCATCTCAACCTCTGGGTGCACGATGAGGTGCTAGGTACAGCGCCGACGGCGGATGCTGCTGGTATCGCAAATGAAGTTGCGGAAACAGTGCGGATGTCGCTGTTCGGTGTCCCGATCGATGCGGGAGCAGACGTGTACGGGCCCACATGGGCGGGTGGGTACGGTCTGCCTGAGGAGTGGCGAGTTCCGGCAGGCAAGACCGATGCGGTCAGCGCCAAGCTCGTCTGAGCTGAGCCAGCGCCGCCAGGGCTCCACCCTTGAGGGTCCGGCCCTTTCAGGGGTCTTCCAGCTCGTCCGGGAAGAAAAAGCGCTCCGTCTCGCCTTCGCCCCGGTTCCATCGCTGCACCCACAGGCCGGCCCGGATGGATTTTTCAAGGTACGCGTTGCATTCGTCGCAAGCCTGTTGGGACATGTGCGGATCACGGATGAACCACACGAACTCCCCCGGCCGGTCCCGAGGGAGGCAGACAAGAACTTCAGGGAAGGCGTCGGCCGGAAGGATCTCAAACCGGACCTTGAGCAACGTATGCTCGCTGGGCTCCGTGCTCTCGTCTGCTCCCCACCGTGTCGCCCAGAGGCCGTTGCGGAAGATGTGCCGACTGACAACGTTCAATTGCTCACAGAGCTTTTCACTGGCGTCACCTGGGCGAAAGGTTGCCACTATGAGGCCGGGCTCTTCAGACACGAACAGCGCCCGACCAGCGGGCACTTTGCCATCCCGGTCGACCTCGTAGCGCACCTCTGCCGCGTATATCTCCGGCTCTGTCATCTCTCTATACCCCCGTACGGCGTGAGTGGGTCATGGATCATCGCATGTGTTTTTGATCTTCGCGACAGGTAACCGCGGCGTGTCGCCATGTGCCGATCCGCTGCTAGGTCGGGTGGGAGGCGAAACGCTCACGGAGCGTCGCGCCTCCCCAGGCTTCCCCACGCTTCGATCATCGCCTGGACTTTGGCTCTGTCCTCTTCGGACAGCTCCCAGTAGTGATGGACGAGGGTGCGCGTCTCGCCATCGTCGCTCCACGCGGTCTCGATGCCCATGTACTGAACGCCGGCAGCCTCCTGAACAAGCCTTAACGGGAGGTCAAGCCCCTTGGCCAGGGCGCGAAGCTTCGGCAGATCGGGCGCCTTGATCGTCTTGGTCTCAAGGTTGCCAAGGGTGGCGTGCGTCCACATCGATCCGGCGTCAGGGTCCTGGGGATCGACGCAGCGCGAGGCGAGTTCGCGCAGGGTCAGGCCCAGCTGTGCCCGCCGCGTACGCACGAGATCGGACAGATCCTTCCTTGATGCCTCAGTCATCGTTCCTCACTTCCGATCACTACGGACGCGAGACCACCTCGCACCCTGGTTTGCCTAACCTTAGTAACGCGTTCTAGACAGCTTGTCTAGGTTTTCTCCAAGCCGGCACCACTCCACCTTGGGTTACTGGCCAAATTTTGACCCACTGTATAAAAACATAGACACGGGTGACGTGACGTGCGACGCTCCAGTCTAAGTTCTTAGACAGATCGGCGAGGAGGTCTGACATGGTGCGTGACTTGGTGCGGTCTGCTGAGCGTGGGAGCCACTCACGCCTGTGGGCAGTCGTGCGGCACTACCGAAGCTCATCCCGTAAGGCCAAGCTCTCCGGCGTCGCTCGGGGGCAAGCGACGAAGGTGTTCGCCTATCTGGCGACGCTGCGCGGAGACTCCGCCACCAAGAAGGCTGCGGACCCCACGGCAGTCCGTAACGCGTCGCTGTGTGACCACGCCACCCTTGAGGGCCGTGACGCCCGGTGCGCGTTGTCGAACCTCTCCGCCAGCCTGGCGGAGTACACCGTCCAGGGTTGAGCCCCGGACGGAATCGTTAGCGTGCGCACGCTAACCAACTAGCCGCTTAGCGGCTTTGAAGCCCCGCCCGGTCTCCATTGACCGGGCGGGGCTTTTCCGTCTCTTGAGGCACCACGGCCCCGCGTTCGCGGCCCCGTGGCACGCGCTTCCTCTCTGACGCCAGTACGGCCCACCACCCCGGGGCCCCGCGTCGATCCCACGCAGTCATGTGCTGTCCGGAACATGTTCCGGACCCCTTAGAAGACGGGATCTTTGCGCCCTTCGATTCGAACGTTTCTTCGAATCACTCGGGATCGGGCTGGCCCGTAACCGCCCCCAGACAACGCCGGCAAGCGCCGCGCGGGGCGGCCCTTTCGCCCAGGAGATCCCACCTTGCTTTCCCACGCCTTGATTTGTGCTGCCCAAAACCAGGACGCGGACGCAGTAGCGGCCGTTCTGGAGGCCGCAGAGCCCTACGTCCGAGAGGCCGCCGCCCGCCATGTGGGGACGGCGGCCGTGTCGTCTGCCGGCCACGCTGACCTCTTCGAGGAGCTGTGCCAGGAGGGCCGGCTTGCAGCCCTGGAAGCGCTGGGCACCTACCGGCCCGACAAGGGCGCGCAGTACACCACGCACGCATACCGCCGCATCCACATGCGCATCTACGAAGCCGCCAACGGAGGCGCGGACAACGGCGCTACCGCCGATCAACGCGCCACTTTCCTGCGTTGCCTGGGTGTGGTCGGGGGCGACTGGGAGGCCGCCGAATACCTGTGCACGGTCCTGCCGGGGGACGGGCACCGCATGTCGGCGGAGACCGCCGGCCACGTTCGCCGTGTCATGCAAGGAACGGACTCGCTGGACGCACCGGCCGGGGTACGCGGAGCGGAAGGAGAAACGATTCCCCTCGTGGAGTCCCTGGCCGACCCCTACCGCCTGGGCCTGCCGGACGACCTGATAGAGGCCCGGGACCTGGACAGGCACCAGCGTGCCCAGCGAATTGCCCTGGCGCATGCCCTGTTGGCCACCGTGGACGACCGCAAGGCGCAAGTCCTCCGCCTCACCTACGGGATAGCCCCGGACCCGCACCTGGCGAACGAGGACGGCAGCCCGGACAACGCGGCGATAGCCGAAGTGATGGGCATCGACCGGGCCAACACGGTGGCCGTGATGCGCACCCGCACTCTTGCCAAGCTCCGGGCCGTGGCCGAACGCGTCTCGGAGGAGCTGGAGGACGAAGCGGCGTGACGCCGGCTGCCCGCCGCCGGCTCACGGCCCAGCGTCGGCCCGTGCGCAGCGTGCCTGACCTGTCCCCGCGAGCCGCGCGCAGGCGGCGCCGGCCCCGGCCTGATCCATACGACCGCGCGGAGATCCTGGCCCGCTGGGGCGGGTGCTGCTACTGCGACGGCCCCGCGGAGGAGCTGGACCACGTGGTCCCCCTTGCTCACGGCGGGCCAGACCTGGCGGCCAACCTCGTGGCCGCCTGCCGTGAATGCAATTCCACCAAACACGCCAAGTCGCTTGCCGAATGGGCGGCAGAGCGTTGAACGGAGTGCCCAAATGCAGCCCCGAAACCTGACCCCGGAAGACGCTGCCCTCATGGGCCTGCCGGTCCTGGACCACGGCGGTACCCGCCAGTGGGATTCCGCAGACCATGAATCGGTATCCCTGGGGGCCCTCTTTCTCACGACGGATGAGGAGGAGGAACACGACCTTGACGAATGGTGATCGGAATCCCGGTCACGCCATCCGCACGCCCACCAAGGAGAACGAACGTGCCTCTTCATGAGACCCGGGAACACCGCGCAGACCTCACCAGCCGCACCGGCCGGGTTCGCGCCTGGACCACTGAGAAGGAAGCCGGCTACATCTCGATAGCCGTTCCCAACGACCGATGCCAGATGACACCCGCCGACGCCCGAGCACTGGCCGCGTGGCTGAGCGCTCGGGCAGCCGAAGCGGAGACCCCGCGGCGGCGCAGCACGGGCCTGACGGAGCCAGCTACCGGCCGCCGGCCCGTGTGGTCGTGACGCTCACCAGGGCGCAGCACGGCGTAGCGAGGAACGTCAACTAGGTCCCCTTCGGGGCCATTTATGCCGGGGGCGTGGCCATGGTGCCAGACGTGCAGGCAGGCCGCCCCTACGGGCCCTAGCGGGCCCTCCGGGGTGAATTGGGGGGCGCCTTCGGCGCGTTCACCCCCAATTCAGTCTGCGCAAGCGCAGACCGCTTTTCCGGGCGCCTTCGGCGCGTTCACCGGAAAAGTCATTAGCCGGGCGCCTGCGGCGCGTTCACCGGCCAATGAGCCAGCCTTTACGCCCGGCCTCATGGACACGCCCCCGGCAACCGCGGGGGCTTAGCCCAGATGAAAGGCCGCACCATGGTCGATCTGACCAAGCACCCTCACGAGACGTGGCGCTTTAGCGATAAGCCGGAATTCCGGCCGCGTGATGGCGTCGTGTCCATCACCGTGTGGCCAAGTGCTGCCATGGCGGAACTGGACGCGGAAGAGGGACGGAAGCAGGGCTACCACACGCAGGTACGGAAGGTCTGAGGAATAATGCGCGTATTCGGAACCTGGCACGGCGGCAGCAACTACGGCTTGGGGGACGTGTTCCTGAACATGGAGTCCTGGCCGACCCTTGAGGCAGCCAAGGCTGCCCTCCAGATCCGCGCCAAGAGTGGTGGACTCCCCGTGGACGATGGCGCCCACGTTGTCGATTTCGACGAAGACGGACGCGCCACGGTCGGTCACGCACAGGGCAACGTGATTTACCCGTGCGTGGACGCGGAGGCGTCCTACCTGGACCTGTTCCCGGCCCGCCGGGACGGGGACGGCTGGACCATCGATGTGGATTACCCCATGGCCCGGATGAAGTTGGGCCCGCGAGGCGGCGTCCAGGTCGAGAACGTCTAGCGAGTGCACGCGAGGCGGGTGGCAAGGCAAGTGCCACCCGCCCCTTTTCGCGCGCCGAAATCGACAGCCCTACGGGCTGGGTCGCCCCTATGTGGCCTGCGGCCACGGCGACCAAAGCGGACGGGCCTTCGGCCCGGGGCGCCTTTCAAGCGGCCTTCGGCCGCGCGGCACCCAAAAGAACCCGCCCTCCGGGCGGGGCGCTTCGCGTCGGGCCCCTTCAAGGCGCTTCGCGCCGGGCCCGCCCCTGCGGGGCAATAGGAACCGGCCTTCGGCCGGGAACTCATTTACCTTCTTCGGGTGGCGGACCGTCTTCCTCAGGTGTCGGAGAAATTGAGAGACCAACTCGCTGTGTCAGGCTTTGTACTTCGCTCTCAGCGTCCTCAAGCTCTCGGCGGGCCCTAAGGTTTTCCGTCTTTGCCTTCCGGCGCGCGGTATCTGACTCCCAGTACTTGCGCTGGATGTTGGGCCAGAAGCCAACAATCCTATGTGGCAACGCTAGTGCCACATAGAAGGCGCCGAACGTCTGGGGGATGGGGTAATCATGGTAGAAGTTCACCAAGTCAACCCACAGGGAGCCAGATTTAACCCTTTCGATGCCAGGTCGTGGAATGTTTTCGAGGACGTTTCTTTCAACTGCGTCAAGGAGCGTGGCATCTGGTTTGTCTGGGTTTTCCACAGACTCTCTGAGTATGACTGCAACGGCGATGTGGAGATATATCGCATCCAAGTCCGCGAAGAATCGCGCCATTTCGCCGAGGTCCCGCGGCGCCGCCCGCGCGGCTACGTGAAAATACTGGATCTCGGTCATGACTTCCCCTAGCCGTGTCCCCTAAAGCGACCATAACAGCGGGCCTTGTTGCATGCTCGGTGACCACTGGCAGGGGGCTGCCTGCCGCTGGCCCCCGCCCTGCACCGGGAGCAACGCCGTCACTGGGCCGTCCTTCAAGGGGGTGACGTTCATGGATCACGCAAGCAACTAGCCCATGTGGCAACCGAGATCCCCGCCGGAGCCCCCGGTGGGGATCTCTTTGCGTCTAGGTCCGGAACATGTTCCGGCTCCACTTCACAACCCCGTACGGGGTGTGTATTGTTCTGGGTGTCGGGAGGGAACGCCTCCCGGCGACACATTGATAAATCAACAGGGGAAACGCCATGTCAGAGATCATTTCCGACCTGGAAGCACGCAAGATCTCAGCGGATTGGCACACCGGGCAGTGGAGCGCGATGTATGCGCTCACCTCCTCCGGCGCCATCACCGGTGAGATTGAGCTTGAGATTCAGGCGGAGGTCACGGAACTGACCACCGAGTCTGAGCGCACCAAGACGGGCCGCATCCGCTCCGCGGAGATCAGGCACGAGGTAGAGCGACTGCAAAACCTCCTGGCCTACCTGAGTCACCACGGAGAGCGCGGCCCGAAAGACGGGTGGTCGGGTCTGACCTGGTAACCGCGAGAGGTCCCGCCGAAGGCAAGCCGGCGGGGCCTCCCGTCCCCCTGTAGCCGGGCATCCCGGCTCTACCCAGGGAGAGGTACCGAATGGCGAAACGCTGCGACGGATTCAACGCGCTCATGCACCAGTGCCCGGAAGGCGCCACATGGATGGTCAAGCGTAGGGACATGGTCTTTGCCTGGTTCTACGCGTGCGCCGAGCACCTTGATCAGATCTGCGATGAGCAGGAGGGCATGACTGGCCAGCGGCTGGAAGTCGTCCGACAGGGCGGCTAACGGCTCCAAAGGGTTGGGCTCCCGCCACAGGCAAGGTGGCGGGAGCCCACGCTCCAGGATCGCACACAGCCAAGATCACTGGTTGACGACCTGAGGGTCAGCCCCACGTAGTCGAGAGCCCCCCGCCGTTGCTGGCGGGGGGCTCATCTGCGTTCTACGGGCCACCAAGATGGAGCTGGCGGCCCAACCCCTCCCGAACGTGCCACGAGGGCCGGGAGAGGCCGGACAGGGCCGCCAGAACGGTCAGGCAGCGCCGAACTCCCCGGCCTTGACGCCCGCCACGAAGGACGAGAACGCATCGGCGGTGAAGTCCAGAACCGGACCGGCCGGGTTCTTGGAGTCACGAACGGGGACCATGCCGCGCGAGGCGACGAGGTTTGCGGCAACCTCCACGCAGGTGCCGCCGTTGTCACTGTGGGAGGACTTGTACCAACGGGGGGATTCGGTCGTCACGGGGTGCCCTTTCGCAACTGCTCGATCATGGCCACTGACACCGCTTGGGAGAGCGCTTCGGCCTGTAATTGATGGTAAGCCGTCAGCATGGGCGTCACGGACGCGTTCTCTCGGTCTAGGTGTCCCTGGGCTTGGGACTCGGCGTAGGCGATCACGGACCGGTCTGACAGCGTCAAGACGTTGACAGGCAGGTTGAGCGTGCGGCGCTCGCCTATCTCGTACGGTGCCACCTGTAGCAGCGTGTTCGGCAGCTCGGCGAACTCAACCAGACGTGCCAACTGGGCATCCATGACGGAGCGTCCGCCAACGGGCCGACGGATGCAGCTCTCATCCATGGTCACAAACACCATGGGTGGCCGGGGCCGGACAAGTGCCGCTTGCCGTTCGGCCACGAGCGAGACGCGTTCATCGGCCTGTTCGGGCGTGATGGCACCCCGCCGCAAGGCGCTGTCCGCCAACACTCGTGCGTACTCCGGTGTCTGCAACAGGCCGGGGATGATCCCAATCTCAAACTGTCGAATCTCTACCGCCCGGCCCTCATACCCGACGTACTCCGGAAAGCCTTCCAGCAGGCTGCCGTGTTTCATCTCGCGGTACTGACGCTCGAACGTGTCCGCTGTCTCCGTGATGCCGAAGGCGCGGTCTGCGGTACGCGAGAAACGCAGGGTTGGCGGTTTCCGAGCAGTTTCAACAGCCGAAATATGCTGGCTGGAATATTCCATGATCCCGGCTAGATCTTCCTGGCCCCAACCGCGATCCTCCCTCAACCTGCGCAGACGAGCCCCGTAGGCCGCTTCCGGGCTACTTTCAGGGTCCAACTCCTTGCGGTTGACCATGACTTCCCCAACTCGTCCTTCGATTCTGATTACTTGAAGGGTTCCCGACTGTAGACCACGCTGAGCCCTCCCGGTAGTGGAAGCACTACGGAGAGGAACCGACGTGTCCCGGAACCACACTCCCAAGCCCCCTACCGCCCGGCACCGTAGTGACGTGGCCGAGCTGGACGTGCGCATGGCGGCAGGCGCAGTCTGGCGGCCCCGCCAGGAGTCGTGCGGCGAGACCTGGCTCAGTCGCTGGGCCCCGTACCCCGCCGGAATCCGACGAGGTCCGTACGCCTACCCCACGCGCACCAACCTGACGAAGGCACAGGCCGGCCTGGAGAAGGTGTTGGCAGTGATCCAACACGAGGACGCGACGAGCACACCGGCCGCCCAGGCGCCACCCGCTGAACCCGTGCCCGTGTCTGAGTGCTTGATCTGCAAGGCGGCGCGGAACCGGCGCACGTTGTGCCGGGCCCGGCAGGACGAGCAAGGCGTCCAGACGTACAACGAGGTGATTGCCAGCCACCCCCACCCCGCGACGGACCAGGGGGTGGGGTGGTGAACGCCAACGTTCCTCAAGACGCCTTTCACCCGCTCCGGTCGGCGCTGTCCGCGGGGCCGAAGTGCACATGCGGACAGCCCGAGTGCCCCGACAAGCAGACCCCCGTTGCCGATGACCCGCCGGAGCACGAGCGTGCTGCCGACGGGGACAGCGAGACCCTGACGCGCCTTCGTGAGCGGGTGCACCAGGACTACGCGCGACGGCAGCAGTACGGACCGCTGGGGAGGTCCCTGTGAGCTGTTCGAGGTGCGCGGAGCTACGCGCCGAACTGGCGGACGCAGCGCGGCGCGGCGACCAGACGAAGGCAACCGATTGTCGGGTGTTGCTTCGGCGGCATCCCAAGCACGACGGAGTTCCTGTTGAGGGGGAGGCGGAGCGATGGGGTCGGCCGTAGAGCCCGCAGACCCGTTCGCGGGCACTCCCTACGAGGGGAGCCCTGATGGGTGGTGGACGGAGTACGGGGGAGCGCTGGACGTGAAATCCGGCGTGGTCTACCTACCGCCCGGCTCGCCTCACGTGCCGTGCAAGTCACAGAAGTGCAAGCAAGGGTGCCGAGATCGAGATAGGGAGAGCACGCCGTGAAAGCCATCTACGACCGCGTTGCCGCCTGCACCGGGCCGCTTCTCATCACGATGATTAGCGGCTCATGCGGATTCGCCATCGGAGCAGCATTCCGCCTATAGACACCTGCCCCTGCCGGATGTGTCGAATGAGGTTCCCCCACCGCCTTTCGGAATCCAGGTAGGGGCGGGGCAGAAAGGAACAAGATGTCAGTTCAGGAACTCCTGAACCTGACCGCGCCTCGCGCTGGGAACGTCGATCCGGACAACTGTATTCAGTGCGCCAAGCTTCGCAAGAAGTCGGGCAAGGCGATCAAAGGTCAGGACTTGGAGGCTGTGTACGCAATCGCCGAAGCGATGACCGTGCACATGAAGTACGGGCACCCCGAGGACCATCGCAAGATCGGAAATGAACTCCCCGGGCCGAGCCCCAGGATTTCGTCTTAACACTTGAGTCAACCACAGGGAAACGCATGAGCGGGCAACAAGCGATCACGACAGCGGTCTATGTCGCGAAGGGTGGCAGCCGGTACCACGCGGTCCAAGGATGCGTGGTACTGGGTCGATGCAACGCCACACGGGTGGTTGTCGTGTCACTCAGGAAAGCCGAGAACGCGAACAGGACGCCGTGTCGCATGTGCTGCAACCGTTCTTGAAGTCTTACCTAGACCCCCGGTTGCCTGTGGCCGGGCGCGCTCCTCACGGAGGGCTACAACATCCCCCGTAATTGCCCCCGTCGCGTATCCACAGCGACGCAGAGGGGAGCGCGATGGCCACCCGAGGCTATGGGCGAACGCCTCGGGTGGCCCCAAAACTCCCGCCCCGCGACTCCTGAAGTTGCGGTCTACCGGGGCGGGTTACCAATTCCCACCGAATAGGACAGGCGCAATGGCTACGAACGAACCGTGCAACGCCAACGGTGAAGACGCCGGCGGACAGCCGCAATGCACGACGCATGATGCAACGCTGATTCGCGCATCCAGCGCCCCGGCCGGCGTCTACAAGTGCGGCACGGAATACGTCGTCAAGGAAGACGAAAGCAAGTAGCCCCAAGACTCCGCTCCTGCCCTTCCATTCCGAAATGTTCTCCCAACATTCCAGAGACGTGGCAGGAGCGGGTACAACCCCGCTCAGAGGCCAGACCGTGAGCCTCGTGACGGGAGCGGGTAGTCCGACGGCACAGGGAAGACTCTGCGCCGACAGCCTCAAGGGGAGGAAGCATGAACGCAGCACTCCAGAACAACGGTGGCGACACAACCCCGGGTGACCCCGGCCCGCAAGCCCCCCCGATCCCGGATGGCGGTCCCGGTATCCCCAACCCGCCCAAGGCCGCCTGACCCGGTGACCACCGACGCACACAAGCACGCCCCAGCCTTGGAAGCTCAAGAGGAGGAATCGTGAACGCAGTTCTTTGGAATGACGGTGGAGACAAGCTCCCCGGGGAGCCGTACCCCGGCCCGCACCCGGCACCGAGTCCCGACGGTGGCCCGGGTCAGCCGAACCCGCCCAAGGCCGTCTGAGTGACGGCCAACGCACACCAGGAGCGCCCCAGCCTTGACGGGCTGGGGCGCGTCCTCATGTCTTCCGGGGCCCTCTCCTCCGACTGGGCCCCCGCGTACGCGGCCGTTCCCCGCTCCACCGTGCTGCCAGACCTCATGTGGCCCTTTGACATGGAGGCCGGCCGGAGCGTGGCCGTGTCCAAGGCGGACGACCCAGCCAAGTGGCAGGAGTTCGCGGACTCTGACGTACCGATCGTCACCCAGTGGGACGACGGGAAGAACCCCGGCCCCGAACCCGGCCAGGTCCCGACGAGTTCCGCGTCCATGCCCTCCGTGGTGTTCCGGATGCTCCAGGACCTGGACCTCCAACCCGGCCACAAGGCCCTAGAAGTCGGCTCCGCCACAGCCTGGAATGCGTTGCTCATGGCTCACCGTGCGGGTCCGCGGTGCGTGACCACGGTCGAGGTGGACCGGACAGTGGCCACAGCCGCCATGGCGACGGTGGAGCGACTGGGAAGCTCCGTCCACGTCGTCCACGGCGACGGCTTCCAGGGCTACCCAGAGGGGGCGCCGTACGACCGCGTCATGGCTACATGCGGGCTCCGCTCCATCCCATTCGCGTGGGTGGAGCAGTGCCGGCCCGGCGGCGTCATCGTGGCCCCGTGGGGGACGAACTACAGCAACGGCGACGCGGTAGCGCGCTTGGTCGTAGCGCCGGATGGAGAGAGCGCATCCGGGAAGTTCACCGGGCCCGTGGAGTTCATGAAGCTGCGGGCGCAGCGGCTTTCGCCGGTGATCCATAAGGATTACGTCACGGGCAGCGTGGCCGACGGTGACGAGTCGTCCACGACCATCACGGAAGGGGAGTTCGTAGGGGGGCAATTCGGCCCGGAGCGGTTCGCCCTGGGCCTTCGCGTCCCGCAGTGCTGGCACTTCGTGGCGGAGAAGAGCGACGGCGCCCGGCCGGTCTGGTTCTACAGCCTCAGTGACCGGTCCTGGGCGTGTTGCATGTTCCGGGACGGGGAGACAGCGCGCGTCTGGCAATTCGGCCCCCGCCGGCTATGGGACAACGTGGAGGCCGCGTTCCGCTGGTGGGATGACCATGGCCGGCCGGACCAATCACGGTTCGGTCTGACCGTGAGCGCCGACGGTGAACGGGTGTGGCTGGACGATCCGGCTGACTCCTGGACCGTGTGACAACGCCCCGTCCGTCTGTCGCCTGTGGCAGAAGGGCGGGGCTCCCTCATGCCCCCTCGGTGGGCTATTCCTGCGGGTGCTCAGCAACGAAGGTGCCCCGACCATGCACAGTGACGATCAGGCCGCGTTCCCGCAACACACTGGTTGCCCGGCGCATCGTGACGTAGGAAGTGCCGTATTCAACGGCTAGGTCTCGTTCGGCCGGCAGGCGCACACCAGGCTTGAGGTCACCCGCAGCGATCCGCGCCGCCACGTGGTCAGCCACGGCGACGTAGAGCACCTGTGACGGCTGCGGGGCGAACTCCGGTACCTGCATAAGCCCAAGTTAGAACACGGCGGAACTCTCAAAAGCTCTGTAGAGCTATACATAGCTCTACAGAGCTATGTACGATCGTGGACACCAAAAACCCCCGCGACCTGGCCGGGTCCGGGGGCATGGCTGACAGCTATCAAGGAGCTGACAACATGCGTGACTTTACCGTGCGCCTAATCGGGCGTCTCGTCCTGGCACTCATCCCCGGACCGAACCCCCGCACAACCCTCAACAAGTGGGCGGAGCGACTGTTCCCCGCCAGGGGGAAACACCGCACCGCCCCCGCGCCGGCGCTGACACCCACTGAGACCCCGCAGCCCGTACGCCCACTGCCGGACCTCAAGAGGCCGCTCCTGGCCCGTGAGGAGGCGGAGACGCTGCCATTCCTCGATACCCTCGGCAAGGTGCGTCCCTACGTGCTCACACGCCTGCCAGCGCGTCAGGACACGGAGGATCGCGCGGCAAGGTCACACCAGTGCTGGGTCACCGCGATGGCGCTACGCGGCTTCGAGGTGGGCCCATCCACCATTCACGGCGTCCACGTCCAGCCCGGCACCCACACCGAGCGGGTAATGGTGGCGGCATGAGCGTGCGGCGCGGCTGACTCGCTGCACCCCGCCCCGTCCGGCGTCCGGACGGGGCTTCGTCGTCTCTCTGCCCTGCGTCCTCTTGCGGCCCCAGGAGATAGAGAACGCCCCCGTCGAGAGTCATCGTCGGGGGCGCGGCGCTGTGCCCATCTGCGGGTTAGCCCCCTGTACGCGCACTGCCGTGAGGGCGTGCCAGAGCCCCCAGACCTTGGAGGCCGAGGGGCTCTGGCACGCCCAGCAGGACGGACTCAGAGATCTTCCTCCCACGCGATACCGGCCAGGACTTCCATGTCCGGTTCCTGGTGCTTACCAATGTCAATACTCAGGCGCTTCAGTGCTCGGTCCTTCATGTCCTGCGGCCGGCCACCGCGCTGCCCCTTCACGCACTCCACCCGCGTCCCTGTTTGAAGGAGTAGCTTCCGACGCTCCCGAGACATACGGCGGACTGCTTTCGCGTACTCGGGGTCCTTCAAAGCCTCCTCTTCTGCCACCTCCTCAGACCTAGGGTCGGCAGGGTCCTTCTTAGGCTTGATCGGTTGAAGAGAGTGCCAGTACCCGGCGAATGTCTGGCCGGTCTCGATCACCTCGGTCCAGCTCTCCGTCTTCGGGGCGTGCTCCAGGGCCTCCGCGCGGCGTTCGAGCGCGTCCACCTGCTCTTGCCAGACCTTGCGCCCCGTGCGTGAGCGCCTGCCCTCTCCTGTGGTGTAGAGGGTCCGTAGTTCGTCCTCTACCTCCGCCAGCTCTGGCCCAGGGTCGTAGCCGGCATGTTCCACATACCTAACGAGCGGAGCTGATCCCATGAGGGAGAGGAACTCTTCCTCCACCCACCCCTCTACCCACTCCTGCTTGATGGCCGCCGCTGAGGCACAGACCAACCCCCGCGCCTGGGCTCGGCACACATACACGGCGTAGCTGTGGGCCGGGACGCGATACATACGCCCCCCACAGCCAGCACAGTGGAGAACGCCAAGGAGGACAGCGTTCGAGTCCTTACGGTCCCCCTTAGGGCCTTCTGGGCGTGCCTCAAGTAGCGCCTTGATCGCGTCGCGTTCCTCGCGCTTAAGGATGGGGTTGTCTGTGATCATCACAGGATTCCCCTTGCGATCACGGACGGTCACCCCATCGTGAACCTGGTGCCCAATCAACGTCTGAGACAAAACGACCCGGGTTACCGACTGACTAACCCACTTCCGCCCCTTGGCCTTTCGACCCATGCGGACATCGTTCCAGTCGCGCGGAGTCGGGACCCCTTCCGCGTTCAGATGGACGGCTATGGCGTTCGGAGAAGAGCCTTCCACGAGCATGCGAATTATGGTCTCGATCACCTCCACACGGTCCGGATCGGGCTCCAGCGTGTAGCCCTCACCTTCCTCACGCGGCACCGGCCTGTAGCCATACGGCGGCAGACCACCCGCATACCGACCGACCGACCGCAACGCGGCGTTTGCTCCCGTGACCCGTTCCCGAATGGCCTGCGCTTCCATCTGTGCAGCGAAGGCCAGGAGCATGACCATGATCTCCGTCATGGGGTCCAACGGGTTGGTGAAGTCCAGCTTCAGCATCCCGCCGGGGCCTTCGGCGAAGACCAGCATCTTGCGGTGCGTCCGTGCCCACGTCGCCAACGCGTGCATGTCGGCCATGGAGCGAACGGCCCGGTCCAGTCGCCACCAAATGACCATGTCGTAGTCATCTGGGCTCTCAAGCCACTTGCTCAGCTCCGGCCGCTCGAACGGTGAAGTCTTGGATGCCGACACGTCCAGATCTTCCGCCCAGCGGTCGCCGATCTCCGCCCCGAGTATTGCCGCCGCCGATTCGTCAGCCTCTCGCTGGCGGGCGGGTGAGGTGGTTTCGTCCGTAAGGACGCTCAGACGGATGGCCCCCACGGCGCGTATCTTCCTGGTCATGGGCATGATCCTCCCCTGGTAGCCGCTATTTGTGCCTCCCGATTAATGGGCTGGCGCATCGACTACGCCATGGCCACGCCCGGGCTGGCGCGGCGTGCGGTGAAGGCATACGTGGAGCGGGCGGCCGGCCATGACCAGCGGTGGTCCGATCATGCGCCGGTGACGGTCGTCTTCGATCGCTAGCGGGCCGGGCAGCCGGGCCGGGACGGCCGGGACGCTTTCGCGCAGCAGAAACGGCCCACCGGAATGCGGCGGGCCGTCATGCAGCGGGAAGGCGTGGTCAGTGCTCCGACCGGTGCCTCAGGCGATGCGGGAGAACTTCACGTAGCCACCGTTGTCGGGACGCTCCCAGATGCCGCGGAAGGCCCAGTTGATGTAGCCGCCGTCGCCCTGGTTCGTGAACTCGCCGTCCTCGAAGATCCAGATGCCGTAGGTGACGCCGTCGTAGGTGGCCGAGCCGTACTGCTTCACGCCGTTCAGCTTGTCCTCGTACGGCTGGCTGAGGTTGTGGACCATGACGTTGTAGTGCTGGCCGCTCTCGTAGAACGCGGTCTCCATCAGGTTTTTGACGAAGCCTTCGCGGTTCTGGGCGGTCTTCACCGCGGCTTCGATCTTGTTGGCGATGCCGAGAACGTCGACGTTGAAGTTCACGTTCGCGTTGGCGCCGACGCTGACCGGCGACTCGCCCGCCGCGGCGGCGGCAGCGGCCGGGGCGGCCGACGCCGTCGCCGGGAAGGCGACAGCCGTGCCGCTGAGTGCTGCGCACAGCGCCGCGGCCGCAAGGCCCTTCTTCACAACAGTCTTGGTAACCATGGTTCTCCTCCATGTGTACGGATGGCAGTCCTCTCCGGTCCCCGATATGGGTCTCGGGGACCGGAGCGGTGGCACGGGCAGCCGCTAGGGGGTGGCCGCTGCGACCGGCACAGGAAGGATGTTCCGCGGCCCCGCTCATGAACTGCTCACACTGTGATCACGCACTTCGCAGGTGGTCCGCACTTTTCACTGACTTTCCGTCAGTCCGCCTTCCGCGTCCACATAGTGAGAGCGATAAGGGAAACGGAACCTGGTCTTCCCGCCGGTGGTCTTTGCAGGCAAAAGGGCGGTTTGCTGTGCGCGCATCGACGGCATGAACTCGAGGGCACAATGGTTCAGTTGCGGCTACTGGGGCCGGTTGAAATCGAAGTGAACAATGGGCGGCTGCTGAGCCTGGGAGCGGGCCGATTGCGCACCGTGGCCGCGATTCTGATCAGCGAGGTCAATCGCGTGATCCCGGTGGGCAGACTGATCGACCTGGCGTGGGACGCGGACCCGCCGGCCAGGGCGAGAGGCGTGGTCCACAACCATGTGCACCGCTTGCGGCAGTTGCTCGCCGGGCAGGCCGAAATCGCCACCCGCGGCGGGGGGTACGTGCTGATCGCCGACCCGTGGGCGGTGGATGTCAACCGGTTCCGGGAGCTGGTGTCCGGCGCCCGTGAGGCCGAGCCGTGGACCGCCGTCGCGCAGCTGCGCCAGGCGCTCGGCCTGTGGCGTGGTGAGGCGCTGGCGGATGTGCCCGGCGACCGGGTCAGACGGACGCTGGGCGTCGGCCTGACCCAGGCCAGGGTGGCGGCACTGCAGGAACTCGGCGGCAAGCTGCTGCTGCTCGGCCGGTACGGGGAAATGGTCACGGAGTTGACCGCCCATCTCGCGGAGCACCCGCTGCACGAGGAGCTGACGGCGCTGCTGATGCGTGCGCTGCAGGCGAGCGGCAGACAGGC
The DNA here is from genome assembly GCF_036048035.1 of Streptomyces sp. NBC_00400. Taxonomy (NCBI): domain Bacteria; kingdom Bacillati; phylum Actinomycetota; class Actinomycetes; order Kitasatosporales; family Streptomycetaceae; genus Streptomyces; species Streptomyces sp. NBC_00400. The sequence continues at coordinate 4,948,844 of NZ_CP107940.1, forward strand.
CGAAGCCCTCGGGCACTACCACCGGACCAGACGGCACCTGAAGAACCAGCTGGGCATCGATCCCGGCCCGGCCCTCAGCGAGACGTATCTGGCGGTGCTCGACGGGAAGCCGGCGGCCGTGCCGCACTTCGCCCATCGTCCCCTGGCGGCCGGCCCCCGTCCCGCCGTGCCGTACGCCGCCGTGCCGTACGCCGCCGACCGCCCGCCGCCCTCCGCCGGGCAACTCCCGCCCGCTGTACCTCTCTCCGCCCCGCGGCTCCCGCCCGCCGCGCCTCCTCCCATCGCCCAACTCCCGCCCGCCATAGCCGACTTCTGCGGACGCGCGCGGGAGATCGTTGCGCTGGACGAGACCCTGGACCGGGTCCCGGGCCCGGGCTGTGTGGTACTCGCGGGCGGGGGCGGGGCCGGCAAGACCACCCTGGCGGTGCACTGGGCGCACCGGGTCAGGGCCGAATTCCCCGACGGACAGCTCTTCGCCGACCTCCGGGGCTTCGAGCGTCCCCCGATGCGGCCGGGCACCGTTCTGGGGAGGTTCCTGCAGGCCTTGGGGGTGCCGGACGCGACGATCCCCGACTCCGAGACGGAGCGCTCGGCGCTCTACCGTTCGCTGCTCGCCGGGCGGCGGATGCTCGTGGTGCTGGACAACGCCGGGACGGCCGAACAGGTGCGCCCCCTCCTGCCCGCGACGCCGGGCACGCTGGCCGTGGTGACCAGCCGGAGGCGGCTGAGTGGGCTGATGATCCGCGACGGGGCGGCGCTGGTCACAGTGGGCCCGCTGTCCGCGGACGACGCCCTGGAGCTGCTGGGGAGCGCGCTGGGGCGGCAGCGCATCGCGGCGGAGGGAGCCGCGGCCAGGGAACTCGTCGAGCGGTGTGACCGGCTGCCGCTGGCGCTGCGGATCGCCGCCGCACGGCTGATGGCACACGTCGGCTGGTCGCTGGCGGACTGGACGGAGAAGCTGGCCGACGAGCGGCACCGGCTGTGCGAGCTGTCCGCGGCCGATCCGGACCTGTCCGTGGAGGCCGGTCTGTCGCTCAGCCACCGCGCGCTGTCGAGCGGTGCCGCCCGGCTGTTCCGGCTCCTCGGGCTCGTCCCCGGCCCGGACGTGGAGGTCCACGCCGCCGCCGCGCTGGCCGGACAGGATCTGCCGCGTACCCGCCGGCATCTCGCCGAGCTGTGCGAGGCGCACCTCCTAGAGGAGCAGGCCGAGGGCCACTTCGCGCGGACCGGGCTGGTGCGCATCTACGCCGGGAAGCTCGTCGCGTCCGAGGAGCCGCCGGCCGACCGGGACCTCGCCCTGCGGCGCCTGTCCGACCACGCGGCCGGGGTGCGGACGGGACCCGGCTGAGCCGCGGTGGCCGGAGTCCGCCGGCGGCCCGATGAGCCACGGCGGCAGGGGGCGGGCCGTGGTCCGGCGAGCCGCGACCACCCGGCCGGGCGCGCTCATTCCCCGTCCTGCCCCTGCCTGTTGCCCCGTTCCCCCTCCCCGGCCTGCCCCTGCTCCTGCCGGTGTTCCCGCAGCCATGTCGCCAGCTCCGCCCGGACGCGGCGGTCCACGGCCATGGCGAGTTCGGCCTCGACCACACCCTTGGTGAGCGGACGGAGCTTTTCGAAGGTCTCGGCGATCCGGTCGGCCTCATGGGGGCCGGGGGCCTCGCCCGCCGAGGCGCGGGCGAGGACGTCGGACAGGACGTGGGTGCGGATGAGGGCGGCGAAGACGTCGGCGAGGGCGTCGGCGTGGGCGCGCACCTGGCGGCCGGCTTCGAGGACGGCGGCCAACGGGATGCCGTGGCCGACGAGTTCGGTGGAGGCGTCCAGCAGGCGGCGGCTGATGTGGACGAACTCGTCGCCGTCGACGGCCAGGTAGCCGATGTCCAGGGACGTGGTGAGGTTCTCGGGGGTGATGTCCTCGCTGAAGTGGTCGGCGAGTTCTTCGGGGGTGAGGCGGACGGGTGTCTCCTCGGACCAGGGCGCCACCAGGGTGTTGTCCAGGCCCAGCAGTTCGCGCACCTCGCGGCCGGTGTCGAAGGCCGAGAGGAGTTCGGCGATGCCGCCGAGGGTGTGGCCGCGCTCCAGGAGGGCGCCGATGGTGCGCAGGCGGGCGAGGTGGTGCTCGCTGTACCAGGCGATCCGGCCCTCGCGGCGGGGCGGCGGGATGAGCTTGCGCTCGCGGTAGAAGCGCAGCGTACGGACCGTGATGCCGGCTTCCCTGGCCAGGTCGGCCATGCGCAGTTCGCGCGCCGGGGGGTGTGCTGCCGCTTCCGTGCGCGCGTCCTCGGGGTTCTCGTTCGCTGCCACGGGCTCAGCCTATGCCCGGGGGTACGGCGCGGGACCGGGGTGCAACCGGCGGTAACTTCCTGCCGCCCGCCCCCTACCGCTCGGTACGCGGCTGCCCTACGCTCCGACTGTGCCAGTGATTGCTGGCGCGATGGGGTGGGCGGCTGTGGCGTCGGACCTCACGGCACCGAAGATGGCAGTGGAGTACGTCGAACTCGGGAGGCGGCGCAATGGCCGAGCGTGAGCGCAGGCATGTGCGGGTTGCGGTGATCGGATCGGGGTTCGGTGGTCTCGGCGCGGCGGTCCGGCTGCGGCGCGAGGGGATCACCGACTTCGTCATCCTGGAGCGGGCCGGCGCGGTGGGCGGCACCTGGCGGGACAACAGCTATCCGGGATGCGCCTGCGATGTGCCCTCGCATCTGTACTCCTTCTCCTTCGCGCCCAATCCGGAGTGGCCGCGGAACTTCTCCGGGCAGCCGCACATCCGCGCGTACCTGGAGCACGTCACCGACACCTTCGGACTGCGTCCGCACCTCCGCCTCAACTCGGAGGTGCACAGCATGCGCTGGGACACCGAGGCGCTGCACTGGGAGCTGGAGACGGCCGGCGGACCGCTGTCCGCGGACGTGGTGGTCTCGGCGACCGGGCCGCTGTCGGACCCCAAGGTTCCCGACGTACCGGGGCTGGACACCTTCCCCGGCAAGGTCTCGCACTCCGCCCGCTGGGACCACGACTACGACCTGCGGGGCAAGCGCGTCGCCATGATCGGTACGGGGGCCTCGGCGATCCAGATCGTGCCGGCGATCCAGCCGGACGTGGAACGCCTCACGCTCTTCCAGCGCACCCCGCCCTGGGTACTGCCGCGCGCCGACCGCAAGATCAGCGCGGCCGAGAAATGGCTGCACACCAAGGTGCCCGCGACCCGGGCCGCCCGCCGCACTCTGCTCTGGGGCATCAGGGAACTGCAGGTCAGCGCCTTTACCAAGCGCCCCAACGAACTGGGGGTGGTCGAGTTCCTGGCCCGGAACCATATGAAGAAGGCCGTCAAGGACCCGGCGCTGCGGGCCGTACTGACCCCCGACTACCGCATCGGCTGCAAGCGGATCCTGCTCTCCAACACGTACTACCCGGCCCTGGCGCAGCCCAATGTGGACGTGGTCGCCGCGGGGCTGAAGGAGGTGCGCGGCAGCACCCTGGTGGGGGCCGACGGGAGCGAGGCGGAGGCCGACGCGATCGTCTTCGGCACCGGGTTCCATGTGACGGACCTGCCGATCGCCCAGCGGGTGACCGGCGCCCACGGGACGACGCTGGCCGAGGAGTGGAAGGACGGCATGGAGGCGCTGCGCGGCGCCAGCGCGGCCGGCTTCCCCAACCTCCTCACCCTCATCGGGCCCAACACCGGCCTCGGCAACAGCTCGATGATCCTGATGATCGAGGCGCAGCTGAACTACCTGGCCGACTTCATGCGCCAGCTGGACGTCCTCGGCGGAAAGATCGCCCTCGACGCCCGGCCCTCCGCCGTGAAGCAGTGGAACCGCACGATCCAGCAGCGGATGGCGCGCACGGTGTGGAACACCGGCGGCTGCGACAGCTGGTATCTGGACGCGAACGGCCGCAACACCACCGTCTGGCCGGGGACGACCGGGGAGTTCAAGAAGGTCACCCGGCAGGTCGACCTCGCGGAGTACGAGGTGCTGCGGCCACCGGCCGGGCGGCGCGGGGACCGGACCGCCGCCGGCCCGCGCACGGAGGTGGCCGCATGAGCCGCCGGCCCGGACACGTCACCACCGGCCCGTACGCGCCGCCGGTGCCCCGTACGACGCTGACCGTCACCTCGGCCGACGGCGCCCGGCTGTACGCCGAGGTCCACGGCCCCGAGGACGCGCCGGCCGTCGTCCTGGCGCACGGCTGGACCTGCTCGACCGCCTTCTGGGCACCGGTCGTCCGCGACCTGGCCGCCGAGCACAAGGTCGTCGTCTACGACCAGCGCGGTCACGGCCGCAGCTCCGCCGCCGGTCCGGCCGGCCACAGCACCCGTGCGCTCGCCGACGACCTGGTGGCCGTACTGGAAGCCACCCTGCGGCCGGACGAACGCGCCGTGCTGGGCGGCCACTCCATGGGCGGTATGACGATCATGGCCGCCGCCGGACGGCCGCAGCTGCGCGAGCGGGCCGCCGCCGCACTGCTGTGCAGCACCGGAATGGCCGATCTGCCCGCCGCATCACGGGTGTTCCCGCTGCGCAGCCCGCAGGGCCGGCGCCGTGCGCACCGGCTGATGCTGCACTCCCGGACGCCGCTCGGCCCCGTATCGCCGCTCGCCAAACGCGCTCTGAAGTACGCCACCATGGGCCCCGGCGCCACCGCCGAGCAGATCGAGGCCTGTGCGCGCATCGTGCACGCCTGCCCGCCCGGGGTGCGGGCCCGCTGGGGCAGGGTGCTGGCCGGACTCGAACTGACCGGAGACGTCGGCCGGCTGGAGCTGCCGACCGCGGTCATCGCGGGCACCGCCGACCGGCTCACCCCGCTCGTGCACGCCCGTCGGCTGGCCTCCGTCCTCCCCGACTGCCTCGGTCTGACCGAGCTGCCGGGCCGGGGACACATGACGCCGGTCGAGGACCCCGGCGCGGTCGCCGGCCGGCTGCGCGCGCTCGTCGGGGACCACCTGCGGCCGGCGGGCACCGGCACCGAGTCCGCGGAGGACGCGGCCGCCGAGGTCCCCCGCCCCGCACGGCAGAAGAAGGAGAAGACGGCATGAGCGCGAGCAGGACCGGGAGTGGGAGCAGGAGCAGGAGCGGGGCCGGGGACCTGGAGGGCCAGGTCGTCGTCGTCACCGGCGCGGCCCGTGGGGTCGGTGCGCTGCTGGCCCGCAAGCTGTCGGCGCGCGGGGCGACGCTGGCGCTGGTCGGTCTGGAGCCGGACGCACTGCGGGGTGTCGCCGCCTCGCTGCACGGTCCGGCGCACCACTGGCACGCCGATGTCACCGACCACGAGGCGATGGTCCGGGTGGCGGGCGAGGTCAAGGACCGCTTCGGGAAGGTCGATGTGGTCGTCGCCAACGCCGGGGTCGCGACCGGCGGCCCGTTCGCCGACTCCGACCCGGTCTCCTGGCGGCGGGTCATCGAGGTCAACCTCATCGGCGGCGCGGTCACCGGCCGGGCCTTCCTCCCCGCCCTCATGGCGTCCCGCGGTTACTTCCTGCAGATCGCCTCGCTGGCCGCGATCACCCCGGCGCCGATGATGACCGCCTACTGCGCCTCCAAATCGGGCGTCGAGGCCTTCGCGCACAGCCTGCGCGCCGAGGTCGGCCACAAGGGCGTACGGGTCGGGGTCGGCTATCTGAGCTGGACCGACACCGACATGGTGCGCGGCGCGGACCAGGACGACGTGATGCGCGAACTACGCTCCCGGCTGCCGTGGCCGTCGAACAAGACCTATCCGCTGGGCCCCGCCGTCGACCGGATCGTCGCGGGCATCGAGCGCCGTTCCGCGCACGTCTACGGCCAGTGGTGGCTGCGCGGGATGCAGTCGCTCCGCGGATATCTGCCCTCGCTCATCGGGTCGGTGGGCCAGCGGGAGGTGCGGCGGTTCGGTGACCGGCTGGACGGATTGCGGGTCGGCCTGATGGGTGCCGGCGGCGAGGCGGACGAGAAGGCGCGGGCGGACCGGTGAACCGGGCGGTGAACGGCCTGTGGGCCGGCCCTGAGCTGCACCGGAGCTGCCCTTGAGCGGCTGGTTGGTGCCTGCTGAGTGCCGGGTGAGCGGCTGACGAGCGACCCTCGCCCCTCACGGAGCGTAGTCAATCGTGATCGAAATGCGAGCAATGTCCGGGCGTGTCACGCTGAACGGGGCCCAACCCCCCTACACCTCACTAGGAGTGAACAGCATGGGCATCAAGGACCAGTTCCAGGACAAGGCCAACGAGCTCAAGAACCAGGCGCAGAACGCCCGGAGCGACGCTCGCGAGCAGGGTCACGAGCGCGGCGGTCAGCGCCAGGACCGTGAGCACGGCGGTCAGCGCCAGGACCAGGAGCGTGGCGGCCAGCGTCAGGGCGGCCAGGACCGTGGCCAGCAGCCGCGGGAGCGTGGCCAGCAGGGCAGCCGCCCCGCCCAGGACGCGATGGACGCCGCCGAGGGCCGCTTCCAGAGCTGACACGGCTCGTCCTGAACCTCACGCGCGGCGGCGTACGCGCCATGCGTGAAGGGGCGCACCCGGTCGACCGGGTGCGCCCCACCGCATTGTCAGCTGACGGTCAGGCGACCGGCGGTCAGGCGGCCGACGGTCAGGCGACGACCTTGAGCTCCGTCGGCCAGCCGTACTGCCCGGCCTTGTCGAAGAGGTTCCCGATGTCGGCCGGCTTCAGCTTGATGCAGCCCAGCGAGCGGTAGTCATCGGTGCCGTCCCAGCGGTAGGGGTTGTCCTGGCCGGGCTTGGCGGACGCCTGGCTGCCCTCGGGCCACATCTCGCTGTGCACGAACAGCTCGGCGCGCGTGGTCCGGCCGTTCTCGCACACCTTGTCCTGGACGTGTATCACCTTCCCGTTGATCCCTTCGTCCCCGCCGTTGTAATGCGCGTCGTGGGCCAGTACCTGGTAGCTGCCGTTCGGCAGCCAGCCCTGCGAGCTGGCGCATTCGTTCTTGCCGTTGGGGCCGCCGTCGCCGGAGCCCGCGCGGTACTTGGCGAGCACCGTGTCGCGGGCGCCGGGGACGCTCTTCATCAAGGAGAGCGCCGACTTGCTCGGGTCGCTCTGGTTCTTGTCGAAGGAGAGGTACGTACCGTCGGCCGCGGCCTTTCCGGCGGTCTGCTGGGACGCCGGCTGGGCGGCCAGCGCGGGGGCGGCTTGGGTGGCGACCAGGCCGCCGGTCAGGGCCAGCGCGGCGGCCAGCGGGGCGATCCGTCGACGGATTCCCATGGGTGTAACTCCGTTGAGATGGGGGGCGTTGGCGGGGCTCGTGCAGCTGCTGCAGGTGCCCCGGCCGGGAAGAATACGACCCCCATGTAATGGGAACGTGACAGCGATCCGATCCGCTGCGCCAGACCGGGATCCGGCTGTCCGGGCAGGTCGGAGGGGGTGCCGGCCTGGTCAGGGCAGGCGACGGTGAGGCCGTCCGGGAGAGGGGAAGGGGGGCGGTGAGGGCGTTGTGCCGTGCCGGGCTGACCAGCTGTCAGGTAGCCCGGTAGCCCGCGACGTGTGGGGAGTTCAGGCCCCCGCCGCCTCCGCCGCGCCCCCGCTCCGCGGCGGCAACGGCGGCCGCCGCCGGTCCGGCGCGTCCGACAGGTCCGGAGGGGCCGACGCCGGATGCCGCTCCAGCAGCTCCAGCACCGTGCGCACCGCGACGCCCAACTGCGGATGCCGGCCCTCCGCCCAGTGCAGCGGGGAGCGCAGCGCCTCGATGTCGACCTCGACGCCGTGGTTCTCCACGCCCCACCCGTAGAGCCGGAACCACGCGGCATTCATCGGGACGGTGATCGCGGTGCCGTCGGCGAGCCGGTGCCGGCCGGTCATCCCGACCACCCCGCCCCAGGTCCGCATGCCGACCACCGGACCGATGCCCAGGAGCTTGAAGGCCGCGGTGATCATGTCGCCGTCGGACGAGGTCATCTCGTCGGCGACCGCCACGACCGGCCCGCGCGGGGCGTTGCTGGTGTACGAGACGGGCTCGGCGTCGCGGGTCAGGTCCCAGCCCATGATGGTGCGGGTCAGCTTCTCGATCACCAGCTCGGAGATATTGCCGCCCGCGTTGCCCCGTACGTCCACGATCAGCGCGGGCCGGGAGACCTCCATCCGCAGATCGCGGTTGAACTGCGCCCAGCCGGAGCCGCCCATGTCGGGGATGTGCAGATAGCCGCACCGGCCACCGCTCAACTCCCGTACCACGGCGCGGCGTTTGGCCACCCAGTCCTGGTAGCGCAGCGGCCGCTCGTCGACCAGCGGGACCACCGCGACCCGGCGCGACGGGCCCTCGCCCTCCGGCGGGGAGAAGGTCAGCTCCACGGTGGTGCCGCCGGCCGCGGCCAGCAGCGGATACGGGCCGGTCACCGGGTCCACCGCGCGGCCGTCGACATGGGTGAGCGCCGCGCCCTCACGGATGCCCGTACCGGCCAGCGGAGAGCGGGCCTTGGAGTCCGAGGACTCGCCGGGCAGGATCCGGGTCACCACCCAATGGCCGTCGCGGCAGACGAGGTTGGCACCGAGCAGGCCCATGGCGCGCTGGTAGTGCGGCGGCCCCTCGTTGCGCCGGGCGCCCACGACATAGGCGTGCGACGTGCCCAGTTCGCCCATCACCTCGCGCAGCAGATCGGCGAACTCGTCCGGGGAGGCGACCCGTTCGAGCAGCGGCCGGTACTGCGCGAGCACCGCGCCCCAGTCCAGGCCGCACATCTGCGGGTCCCAGAAGTACGTCCGGGTGATCCGGCCCGCCTCGTCGAACGCCTGGCGCCACTCCGCCACCGGATCGACGTCGTGCAGGATGCGCCGCAGGTCCAGGAAGACCGTCGAGTCGCTGTCCGGCGGCTCGGTCGCGGGCACCGCGCGCAGGTCGCCCTCGTCGTTGACGACCAGCCGCGTGCCGTCGCCGCTGAGCGCGAACGCGTCCAGCGAGCTGCTGAGTTCGGTGCGCCGCGCCTTGGTCAGATCGAAGTGTTCGAGGGTGGGCCGGCCCGAGGTGTCGGCCGGGTTGGCGAAGGTCTCGCCCAGCGCGCCGGAGATCGGCCAGCGCAGCCAGACCAGCCCGCCGCCGCTGACCGGCTCCAGGGAGGAGTACTTGGACGCGGCCACCGGGAACGGGGTGACGCGGTTCTCCAGCCCCTCCACCTCGACGAGTACGGGCCCCTCGCCCGTCGGCGGCGGGATCTCGTCCGGGTCGAGTCCGCCCGCGGCGGGCCGTCCCTCCGGGGACAGCGCGAAGGGGGAGGGGGTCGCCGACGACAGCGGTACGAGGTAGGGGCGGCAGCCCAGCGGGAAGGACAGATCGCCGGTGTGCACGTCGTAGACCGGGTCGAAGCCGCGCCAGGACAGGAACGCCAGATAGCGGCCGTCGCGGGTGAACACCGGCTGCTCGTCCTCGAACCGGCCGTTGGTGACGTCCACGATGTGCCGGTCGGCGAGCCGGGCCATCTTGATCTGCCGCAGCGTCCGGCCGATGCCGGGGTGCGACCAGGTCAGCCAGCGTGAGTCGGGGGAGAACGCCAGATCGCGGACCGGGCCGTTGGCGGAACGGATCAACTCGGTGACGCCACCGGGCCCGGCGGTCTCCTCTTCCGCGGACCGGTCCTCCTCGGTCGACCCCTCCTCGGGCCGGGCCACGTCCACCAGCAGCAGCCTGCCGTCATGGGAGGCCACCGCCAGCCGCTCCCCGTCCGGTGCGGAGCTCATCTCGTGGACCCGGCCCAGCTCACCGGCGGCCAGCCGGCGCGGCTCGCCCGGCGCACCGGCCCGCGGCAGGTTGGTGATCTCGATCGCGTCCTCGCCCTCGGCATCGGTGACGTACGCGATCCGGCCGGTGGAGCCCAGCATCTCGGGGAGCCGGACCCGTACGCCCGGGGTGTCGTGAATCGTGCGCGCCGGGCCGTCGCGGTGGGTGAGCCAGTACAGGCTGCCGCGGACGCCGACCGCACTGGCCCGCCCGGTCGTGTCCACCGCGAGCCCGGTGACGTGCGAGGCGGCCGGGACCTGGTAGGTCCGCCGCCCGGCCCGCGGACCGCCCAGCCGCACGGCCAGCTTGCGCGGTACGGCGTCCGGTCCCAGGTCGTCGATCAGCCAGAGGTCACCGGCGCACTGGTAGACGATCCGTGAACCGTCGCTGGAGGCGTGCCGGGCGTAGAAGTCGGCGTGGTCGGTGTGCCGGCGCAGATCGGTGCTGTCGGGGAGGCAGGAGTAGACGTTGGCGATGCCCTCGTGGTCGGAGAGGAACGCGACCCGGCCGCCGACGAACATCACCGAGTCGAGGTGCCCGCACAGATCCGGCAGCAGCCGGGTGCCGTGCAGCCACATCCGGCCCATCGCACCGCCCCGGTAGCGCTTCCAGGAGGCGGGCTCGTGCGGCGGTTTGCCGCTCAGCAGCAGGGTGCGGTGCTCCCCCTCGAAGTCGGCGACCGCGATGTCGGAGACCGGCCCCCAGGGCAGCTTGCCGCCGGGGCTGCCGTCGGTGGGCAGGCTGTAGGCCCACGAGTAGTACGAGAACGGCTGGCCGTGCGAGGAGACCGCGAGGATGTGCGGCTGTCCCTCGTGGTCGGGCGGTGTCCACCCGCAGACCCGGGCATCGGTGCTGCCCCAGAAGGTCAGCCGCCGGGCCGGGCCGCCGTCGACCGGCGCGAGATGGACCTCCGGATCGAGGCTGCGCCAGGTGGTGAAGGCGATATGCGTGCCGTCGGGGGAGAAGCGGGGGTGGCCGACCCGGGTACGGTCCACGGTCAGCCGCCAGGCACGGCCGGGCTCCTCGCCGTCCGGGGCGATCGGGGCGATCCACAGGTCGTCCTCGGCGGCGAAGCAGAGCAGGTCGTCGTGCAGATGCGGATACCGCAGATACGCGCCGCCGGACTTCCCCGGCACACCCGTGGTGGGCGGCTCCCGGCGCAGCCGCCCACGGGCCTTGTCCCGACGCAGCCGCCCGCGGGCCTTGGCGGGTTCCGACTCCGGGCGCGGCCCGACGTCCTCGGGTGCATCGCTCACCTTCCCATGGTTCCGGGACGGGGGAGCGGGGGCAAGTCGGCCTGACGAATTCGCACCGGGGAGGGGCGGCGGAGGCAGGTGGGGGGGCACCTCATAGGGGCAGGGTCAGCCGTTGTGCCGCACCTCGTCGATGAATGCCGCGAACGCTGCCGCCGGGAATGCCAGTGCGGGTCCGTCCGGGGCCTTGGAGTCGCGGACGGCGACCCGCGTCCCGGCATGCGCGATCTCTAGGCATGCGTTGCCTTCGCCGCCGCTGTAGCTGCTCTTGAACCAAGTGGGAGCCGGTACTTCTATGCCGGACAGTGGGCGATCAGTCATGAGACAGCTCCTGTCGTACTTTGGCCAGCAGCCGCAACGACGCCGAGGTGTCGGCTGCTTGTGAGCGAAGGTAGTCGAAGGTGAGCTTATAGCCGGAGACATCTTCGGCTTCATCGAGATACAGCCCGCGTCGGCGCATCTCGATGTAGACCACGGCCATGGAGTTGAGCGGGTTTCGTTCGTCGTTCCTGCCGAGGATGACGAAGTCGCCGGCTCCTGCTGCATGGGCTCCGGCTTTGAACGGCAGGATCTGGATCTCGACTGTAGGGCTCTGCGCCATCTCGTAGAGGTGGTCCAACTGCTGGGCCATCACAGCTGAGTTACCGACCGTCCGGCGAATGACGGCTTCATCCAACACAGCGCACACGTGCAGCGGAGGCTCCCGCCGAAGGATGCCCTGACGCTGAATCCGGGCGTCCACCATCTGCTCGATCACATCGTTCGGGCTGCGAACCTCGCGTGCCTGATGGATGGCGAGGGCGTACTCCCGCGTCTGCAGCAGGCCGGGGATGACGGTGTTGGCGCAGAGGTGCTCGTACTCGGCTTCGTGCTCGAAGGACACCAGCGGGTCCATCCATTCCGGTACTGCGCTGTTTCCGACCCACCAGCCGTCGGTCTGGGTTCGCGCCACTCGCACCAGGGCGTCGCGTTCACTTGCAGAGGCGTCACAGGCGTCGGCGATCGCTTTCACCGTGGCCCACCGGATCCTGGCGCGGTCCTGCCACATCTCGTAACGGCTCACCGTCGCCTTGCTGACCCCAGCCCGCTCGGCGACCTGCGATTGAGTCAAGCCGCATCGCTCGCGCAAGGAGATCAAGCCACGGGCGATCTGCATGCGCCCCGCCGGTCCTGTGAGTGTCGCGGTCATCCCCGCCCCTTCCTTCTCGCCCGCCATTCGCTGTCACGTTCAGCGACGGCCCAACACGGCGAGCGTACGCAGCTATTGGTCGATACGGGCGCCTCCGGTTGCTCGTCACCCACACTGATGAACTCCATTCATGTGTCGGCCATTCATTGGAGTCCAATAGAAGTCTTCTGGTGATGTATCGATCCCGCCTCTGTAAAGGAGAGTTGAGGCTATGCGCCGCCAATACGTGCACGTCATCGAACGACTGCGGTCTCTGATCGCCCCACGTGGCCGACATCGCGCCGGAATGCTGAGCCGCCTTCCCCGTGCGGCCTGTGCTGCCCGGCCGGCGGCCATTGCACTGACGCCCCGCCGCCCCGGCCCGTACGCCACCGATATCCCCATCGACGGCCGGGCGACGGCCATGATCCGCCCCTATCTGCTCACCCGCGAGCAGCGGCAAGAGCGACGGCACCGGCGAAAGCTCCGCACGCTTCAGGTCACTGCATACGGCATGCGCGAGATGGAGGTGGCGCAGTGAACGCCGATGACACGTCGCTGCGGCGGCTGCCCTGGACCGGAGAGGACGGTCGGCCCTGCTATCTGTCCACGGATGGAACCGGCCCGGTATCCCGTCTCGCCAACCGGGTCGAGGTTATGCGGCTCGGCGCGGCAGGCGGGTCGCTCGACCAAGCGCAGGACGTATTCGCCGACTTCGGGCGGGACCCGGAGCCTGAACTCGGTTCTCCGGACGGTCAGTTAGCAGATGCCCTCTGGGGTGCATTGACGCAGTCGTCCACCCCACTACAGGCGTTAGGCCTGCAGTCACTCCCTGGTGGGGAACTTTCCTCCGCGTACGCCGCCCGCCATTACGTGCGGACCATGGCCTGCTGGTGGGGTGTGGTCCCGGAGCAGACGGAAGCGCTGGAACTGATCACCGGGGAGCTCGTCGGCAACGCGCTCAAATGCAGCAACAGTCGTCTCATCGCCGTCGTGATCTCGCGTACCGCCCGGACCGCGTGCATCGGCGTGACCGACGAGGGGAAGGGCTGCGCGCCCGTACCGGCCAGGCCGGGGCCTGAGCAGGAGGGCGGGCGCGGGCTGCTGATCGTGGAGGCGCTGGCCGATCGCTGGGGGCAGCGAAACCTGGAGGGTGGCTTCACCGTGTGGGCCGAGATGGTCCTCAAATGCTGAGGGGCGCCCCGGTGACGCAGGCCACTAGCGAAACGCTTCCGTTTCGATCGGGAGGGGCCTATCTTCGAGGTGTACGAAACCGTTTCGTTCGCAGTTGTCGTCGGTAAGGTGGCCGCGTGCGTACGGTCCGACCAGGAGGTAGGTGTCATGGGGCGCAGCCGGCTGACTCCCGAGCGGGAGGCCGAGCTCTTCAACGCCGTGCTCGATCTGCTCCGCGAGGTCGGCTATGACGCGTTGACCATGGACGCCGTTGCCGCCCGTACGCGCTCCAGCAAGGCCACCCTCTACCGCCAGTGGCAGGGCAAGCCGGAGCTCGTCGCCAGGGCGCTGCGGCACTGCAAGCCGGTCAGCACCGCGGACGTCGACACCGGCAGCCTGCGCGGCGACTTCGCCGAGCTGGTGCGCCGGGCCGACAACGCGGGGCAGGTCGAGAAGGACGCGGCCCTGATGCGGGGGCTGGGGATGGCCATCCACGGCAACCCCGAGCTCCACCGGGCCCTGCACGAAGTCCTCCTCGACCCCGAGGTGACCGGGCTGAACGCGATGCTGCAGCGCGCCATCGACCGCGGCGAGATCGCGGCCGACTGCCCCGCGCTCCAGTTCGCGCCGCACATGCTCGTCGGCGCCCTCATCGCCCAGCAGCTCATCGAGGACCGCAGCGCCGATGCCGCGTTCCTCTCCGCCTATCTCGACGCCGTGGTCTTCCCCGCCCTCGGCGTCTGATCCCGCCCGCTCCACTCCCCTTCATCCCAGCCCTCGTACCCGGCACGCCGCTCTCGTCGCCGGGGTGATGGCGCACGCCTCCGTACGCCCCTGCACGCCCTTCATCCGACGGGAGCACCCGGTCTCATGGCCACTTTCCTCTACAAGCTCGGCCGCTTCGCCTTCCGGCGGCGCCGCTTCGTCGCCCTGATATGGGTGGCCCTGCTGGCAGTTGCCGGCGTCGGGGCCGCCACCGCCGCAGCACCCGCTGCCGACTCCTTCTCGATCCCCGGCACGGAGGCCCAGCGCGCCTTCGACCTTCTCGACCAGCGCTTCCCCGGCACGAACGCCGACGGCGCCACGGCCCGGATGGTCTTCAAAGCCCCCGCGGGCGAGACGATGAAGGACCCGGCGAACAAGGCGGCCGTCGAACGGACCGTCCACGCCCTGCAGTCGGGCTCCTCGCAGGTCGACCGGGTCGCCGACCCGTACGCCGCCAAGGCCCTCAGCAAGGACGGCCGCACCGCCTACGCCCAGGTCTCCTACAAGGTCACCGGTTTTGAACTGAGTGACGCTTCGAAGGACGCCCTTGAGGACGCGGCCAAGGACGGACGGGACGCCGGGCTGACCGTCGAGACCGGCGGCAACGCGCTGCAGGCCATCCCCGAGACCGGCGCGACCGAGGTCATCGGCATCGCGATCTCCGCGGTGGTCCTCGTCATCACCTTCGGCGCGCTGATCGCGGCCGGACTGCCGCTGCTGACCGCGCTGATCGGCGTCGGCATCGGCGTCTCCACCATCACCGCGCTGAGCAGCACGCTCGACCTCTCCAGCACCACCTCGACGCTGGCCACGATGATCGGCCTCGCCGTCGGCATCGACTACGCCCTGTTCATCGTCTCCCGCTACCGCGCCGAGATCACCGAGGGCCGCGAGCGCGAGGAGGCCGCCGGACGCGCGGTGGGCACCGCGGGCTCCGCGGTCGTCTTCGCCGGGCTGACCGTGGTGATCGCCCTGGTCGGCCTCACCGTCGTCAACATCCCGATGCTGACGAAGATGGGCCTGGCCGCGGCCGGCACCGTCGTCATCGCCGTACTGATCGCGCTCACCCTCATCCCGGCGCTGCTGGGCTTCGCGGGGGCACGGGTGCTGCCCCGTAAGGCGCGTAAGGAACGCAAGGCGCGTATGGCGGGTGAGGCGCGTAAGGCGGATGAGGAAGAGGGGGAGGAGAAGGCGGCGGGTGAGGAGCACGGCCGGCCCGCCACCGCCACCGAGCGGCCCAACATGGGCACCCGCTGGGCGCGCTTCGTGCTGCGCCGTCCGGTCTCCGTACTGCTCGCGGGCGTGATCGGCCTCGGTGTTGTCGCGATCCCCGCGGCCTCGCTGGAGCTGGGACTGCCGGACGACGGTTCGCAGCCCACCCACACCACCCAGCGCAAGGCGTACGACCTGCTGTCGGACGGCTTCGGCCCGGGCGTCAACGGTCCGCTGATGCTGGTCGTCGACGGGCGGGACGCGCACGCCGGGCAGACCGCCAAGTCCGCTGCCGCGCGGGTCGCCAAGGAGGTCGGCACGCTGGACGACGTCGCCGTCGTCACCCCGCCCACCTTCAACAAGGCCGGCGACACCGCGATGCTGAACGTCGTCCCGAAGTCGAAGCCCAGCAGCGTCGGGACCGAGGACCTGGTGCACGACATCCGGTCCACGGCGCACGGCATCGCCACGGACACCGGGGCGAAGACCCTGGTCACCGGCACCACCGCGATGAATGTCGATGTCTCGCAGAAGCTGAACGACGCGCTGGTGCCCTATCTGGCGCTGGTCGTCGGCCTGGCCTTCCTGCTGCTGATGGTGGTCTTCCGCTCGGTGCTCGTCCCGCTCAAGGCGGCGCTCGGCTTCCTGCTCTCGGTGGTGGCGGCGCTCGGTGCGGTCGTCGCGGTCTTCCAATGGGGCTGGCTGGGCGACGTGTTCGGGGTCGAGCAGACCGGACCGATCATGAGCATGATGCCGATCTTCATGGTGGGCGTGGTCTTCGGGCTGGCGATGGACTACGAGGTCTTCCTCGTCACGCGGATGCGCGAGGCCTTCGTCCACGGTGAGCGTCCTGGCGAGGCCGTGGTCACCGGCTTCCGGCACGGCGCGCGCGTGGTCACCGCCGCCGCGGTCATCATGATCAGCGTCTTCGCCGGCTTCATCGGCTCCTCCGACTCGATGATCAAGATGATCGGCTTCGGCCTCGCCATCGCCGTCTTCTTCGACGCCTTCCTCGTCCGCATGGCCCTCGTGCCCGCGGTCCTGGCGCTGCTGGGCCGCTCCGCCTGGTGGCTCCCGCGGTGGCTCCAGAAGGTCCTGCCGAATGTGGATGTCGAGGGGGAGGGGCTGCGTACGCAGCTCGGCGGCAGCGACAGCGACAGCGGCGACAGCGGCGGCGGTTCCGGCACCGGCACCACCGAAGGGCCGGACGAGAACGCCGCACGCGAGTCGGTGCGCGTCTGACGGACCGCGCCGGGCCGGAGCGCATCGCGCGGCCCGGCGCGAGCTTCGTGCCCCTCATCCGTGTGCATGTTCCCCTGGGGGAGGGGCGTGCAGGTGGGACCCGCCTTTGCGCGCGCCGTGGCCGTTTCGCATCATGGGCGCTCTTGCAAGTTATTTGCAGGAGACACCACCATTGGTGGGTTGCAGAGCCTGAAGCGGAAGAAGCCTGAGATGCACGTACCCGATGGATTCATCAATGCGCCGGTGTCGGCCGCGACCGGTGTGGTCGCCGCCGCCGCCGTCGCGGTCAGCCTGCGCGGCGCCCGGCGCGAGCTGGCGGGTGCGGGCGCGGGCGGTATCGCGGGCGCGGAGCGTACGGCGCCGCTGGCCGGACTGGTCGCGGCGTTCATCTTTGCCGTGCAGATGCTGAACTTCCCCGTTGCCGCGGGCACCAGCGGGCATCTGCTGGGCGGTGCGCTGGCGGCGATTCTCGTCGGCCCGTACACCGGTGTGCTGTGTGTCTCCGTCGTGCTGCTGATGCAGGGCGTGCTGTTCGCCGACGGCGGGCTGACCGCGCTGGGCGTGAACATCACCGATATGGCGATCGTGACGACGGTGGTCGCCTACGCCCTGTTCCGCGGGCTGGTGAAGGTGCTGCCCCGGCGGCGCCGCTCGGTCACCGTGGCCTCGTTCGTCGCCGCGCTGGTGTCGGTGCCGGCCGCCGCGGTGGCCTTCACCGCCATCTATGCGCTCGGCGGGACCGCCGATGTGTCGATCGGCAAGGTGTTCACCGCCATGGTGGGCGTCCACGTCCTGATCGGGATCGGCGAGGCGGCGATCACCGCCCTGACGGTCGGCGCGGTGATAGCCGTACGCCCCGACCTGGTGTACGGCGCACGTGGCCTGGCCAAGCCGCTGGAGCTGCGGACCTCGCCGCTCGCCGCTCCTGCGAACGGGTCTGCTCCTGCGAACGGGTCTGCTCCTGCCGACGAGTCCGCGCCGGCCGACGAGCCCTCCCGGCCCGCCGCTTCCGCACCCGCCTCCGCCGCCCCCGCTCCCGCAGGCGCCTCCGCGGTCTCCGCAGCCCCGCGCCGCTCCGCCCGCCGGGTCTGGCTGGCCGGGCTCGCCGCCGCCCTGGTGTGCGCGGGCGGCATCAGCTACTACGCCTCCGCCAGCCCCGACGGCCTGGAGAAGGTCGCCCACGACCAGGGCATCGACGCCAAGGCCAGGGACCACGCCGCCAAGGACTCCCCGCTCGCCGACTACAGCGTCAAGGACATCACCGACCCGCGCCTGGCCGGCGGCCTCGCCGGTGTGATCGGGGTCGGCGCGACGCTCGCCGTCGGCACCGGCGTATTCGTCGTCCTGCGGCGCCGCAGGAACACCGGCAGCGGTGAGCAGCCGGGCGCGGGCAGCGGCGAGCAGCAGGCCGCGGGCACCGGGCGCCCCTCGGAGAGTGCCTGAGATGGGCGCCGGCCATGCGCACAAGCTGTACCGGCACGGACCTTCACCGGTCCACGCCCTGCCGGCGCACTGCAAGATCGCCGCGGTCTTCTGCTTCGTCCTCGTCGTCGTCTCCACCCCGCGGGAGGCCGTCTGGGCGTTCGGGCTCTATGCGCTGCTGATCGCGGCCGCCGCCGGGGCCGCCCGGATTCCGGCCGGGTTCCTGCTCAAGCGGCTGCTGATCGAGGTGCCGTTCGTCGCCTTCGCCCTGCTGATGCCGTTCGTCGCGGAGGGGCCGCGCGTCGCGGTCCTCGGGATGAGCCTGAGCGAGTCGGGGCTGTGGGGCGCCTGGAACATCCTCGCCAAGGGGACGCTGGGCGTCGCCGCCTCCGTGCTGCTCGCCGCCACCACCGAACTGCGCGCACTCCTGCTGGGCCTGCAGCGCCTGCGGATGCCGCCGCTGCTCGTCCAGATCGCCTCCTTCATGATCCGCTACGGCGATGTGATCACCGACGAGATGCGGCGGATGCGGATCGCCCGGCTCTCCCGCGGCTTCGAGGCACGCGGCGTGCGCCACTGGGGCGTGCTCGCCAAGTCGGCCGGCGCGCTGTTCATCCGCTCCTACGAGCGCGGGGAGCGGGTCCACCTCGCCATGGTCAGCCGCGGCTACACCGGCACCATGCCCCAGGTCGGCGAGGCCGCCGCCACCCGCGCACAATGGACGGGCGCGGCCGCCCTCCCCCTCGCCGCGCTCGCCGTCTGCCTCCTGGGATGGACCCTTTGAGCACCACCGCCCCCGCCGCCTCCCTCGCCGTCTCCCGGCTCGCCTACGCCTACCCCGACGGCCACCAGGCGCTCTTCGGCGTCGACCTGACCGTCGGCCGCGGTGAGCGGGTCGCGCTGCTCGGCCCCAACGGCGCCGGCAAGACCACCCTCGTCCTGCACCTCAACGGCATCCTCGAAGCGGGCGCCGGCACCGTCGAGGTCGCCGGCCTCCCGGTCGCCAGGGAAAACCTCGCGGAGATCCGCCGCCGGGTCGGCATCGTCTTCCAGGACCCCGACGACCAGCTGTTCATGCCCACCGTCCGCGAGGACGTCGCCTTCGGCCCGGCCTCCTCGGGGCTGCGCGGCGCCGAACTGGAGGAGCGGGTCACCGAAGCGCTCACCCGGGTCGGCATGGCGGACTTCGCCGACCGTCCGCCGCACCACCTCTCCTTCGGGCAGCGCCGCCGCGTCGCCGTCGCGACCGTGCTGGCGATGCGGCCGGAAATCCTGGTCCTCGACGAGCCGTCCTCCAACCTCGACCCGGCCTCCCGCCGTGAACTCGCCGACATCCTGCGGTCGTTGGACGTCACCGTCCTGATGGTCACGCACGACCTGCCCTACGCACTGGAGCTGTGCCCGCGGTCCGTCGTGCTCTCCGACGGGGTGCTCGTGGCCGACGGGACCACCCAGGAGCTGCTGTGCGACGAGGAACTGATGCGCACCCACCGGCTGGAGCTGCCTTTCGGCTTCGATCCGCGGTCGGTCGACGTTCCGCGGTGACCTGCCGCTGACCCGCCGCCGGCCCGCCACCGAGCCGACGGTGCCCCGCCGCTGGGCCGACGACGCCCCTTCGCTGAGCCGGCCCCGGTGAGATCCGGGCCCAGGCGCACCCGTGTGACGAACGCCACGGGGTGCGGTCCTGGTCATCAGCACTGATCCGCGCGTTGCACCATGGATGGGTCACGAAAGCGACGGATGAGTGGGAAGCAGGAATCAGTGGTGGACGTCCAGGGCACGGTCGAGGACGGCTTCGAGCCGGTCCGGGACGCCTTCATGGCCAACTTCGACCGGCGCGGCGAGCGGGGCGCGGCGGTCGCCGTGTACCGGCACGGGCGCAAGGTCGTCGACCTGTGGGGCGGCACCAAGGACGGGGACGCCGGCAAGCACGCGGCGGGCGCGGCCCCCTGGGAGGCCGGCACCGCCCAGGTGATCCGGTCCGCGTCCAAAGGCATCGCCGCCCTCGTCCCGCTGCTCCTGCACCAGCGCGGACAACTCGACCTCGACGCGCCCGTCGGCACCTACTGGCCGGAGTTCAAGGCCGCCGGCAAGGAACGCGTCCTCGTCCGCCACCTGCTCTCGCACCGCGCCGGCCTCCCGGCCCTGGACACCCCGCTCACTCCCGGCCAGGCCATCGACGGCGTCAGCGGCCCCGCCGCACTCGCCGCCCAGGCACCCCTCTGGGAGCCCGGCACCGACCACGGCTACCACGCGCAGACCTACAGCTGGCTGATCGGCGAGCTGGTGCTGCGGGTCACCGGTCGCAGCGTCGGCAGCTGGATCGCCGACGAGATAGCCGGGCCGCTCGGCCTCGACCTGTGGATCGGCCTGCCCGAGGCGGCACAGTCCCGCGTCGGACGACTGGCCGCCGTCGGGGCGCCGGCCCCGCCCGCCGCGACGGGCCTGCGGGTGCGCCCGAAGCCGTCCCTCGCCGACGCCTACGCCGATCCGGACTCGCTCACCAGTCGCGCCTTCGCCGCGATCACTCCGGCGCCCGACGAGAACGACCCCGCCTACCGGGCCGCCGAGCTGCCCGCCTCCGCCGGTATCGCCACCGCCCGTTCGCTGGCCCGCTGTTACGCCGCGCTCATCGGGGCCGTCGACGGCCGGCCCCGGCTCTTCGCGCCCGCGACGCTCACCCTCGCCCGGACCGAGGAGTCCGCGGGGCCCGACCGCACCCTCCTCGTCCCCACCCGCTTCGGGCTGGGCTTCATGCTCCACGGACCGGCCTCGCCGCTCCTGGCACCCGGCTCCTTCGGCCACCCCGGCCGCGGGGGCGCGCTCGCGTGCGCCGACCCGGAGACGGGGCTCGCGTTCGGCTATGTCACCAATGGGATGCAGCGGAATGTTACGGCGGATGCCCGTGCGCAGGCGCTGTTGCGCGCTGTTTCCCACGTTGCCGGGTGATCCGCCGTTTTTCTTTCTGTTGTTCTTTCCCGCCTTCGGCGGGAGCGGGGGTGGTTGTCGTGGGGGTGCCGCCTTCGGCGGGGGTGGTGTTTGGGGTGGGGTCCCGGCTGTTGTGGTGGGTGGCGGGTTCGGGGCCTCCGGGGTGGGTGTTCGGACTGCTTCGCTTTACGTCCGAACACCCACCCCTCCGGCCCCGCCCCCTCCCGACGGTTTGAGGGACCCCACCCCGGTGGGGGTGAAGGAACAGACAAAGACCAGTAGCTGGGCCCGCATCGTGGTGCGGGCTCAGCTACTGGTCTTTGAAACCTTTACCCCCACCGGGCGGGGGCGCCGTCCCGGGCGGGAGGTGGTGGGCCGGAGGGGCCTGTGTGGTGGACGTAAAGCGAAGCAGTCCACCACACAGGCCCCGGAGGCCCGCCACCGGCACCCACCACGAACAGCAAGCGGCCCCCGCCCAAACCACACCACCCCCGCCGGAGGCGAAACGCGGCCCCCGCCCAAACACCACCCCACCCCGCCGGAGGCGAACGGCGGCCCGCCCAAACCCGCCACCCCCGCCGGAGGCGCACGGCACACTGCAAGGTACGCCGACAACATGGGGTGAAAAGACTGTGCGACGGTTCGACGGATACAGCGTGCTGATCACCGGTGCGGGGCGGGGGATCGGGGAGGCGACCGCGCGGCGACTGGCCGGGGAGGGCGCCCGGGTGCTGGTGACGGATCTCGACGGGGCGCGGGCCGAGCGCGCCGCGGAGGGGATCCGCGAGGCCGGCGGGACGGCCGGGGCGATGGCGTGCGACGTGGGGGACCGGGCGGCCGTGGAGGCGGCGGTGGCCCGTGCGGTGGAGCGCTTCGGCGGGCTGGACGTGCTGGTCAACAACGCCTGCCGGTGCCATCCGGACACCCCGTTGTTCGAGGACGAGACGGACGAGGACTGGGCAGCGGATCTCGACATCACGCTCGGCGGCGCCTTCCGGTGTGCACGGGCCGCGCTGCCGCATCTGGCCGCGGCCGGCGGGCGGGGCGCGATCGTCAACATCGGGTCCGTCAACGGCATCCAGGATTTCGGCAATCACGCCTACAGCGCCGCCAAGGCCGGTCTGGCCGGCCTGACCCGTACGCTCTCCGGCCGGGCCGCCCCGCGTGGCGTACGGGTCAACCTCGTCGCCCCGGGGACCGTCGACACCCCCACCTGGGCCGGTCACGAGGACGGGCTGCGGCGCGCGGCCGCGGCGTACCCGCTGGGGCGGGTCGGGCAGCCGGAGGACATCGCGGCGGCGGTGGCCTATCTGGCGTCGTCGGATGCCGCGTGGGTCACCGGGATCACGCTGCCGGTGGACGGTGGGGTGCTGGTCGCCAACGGGGAGCTGGCCAGGGCCTTGCGGGGCGGCGCCGATGGGGATGAGGGATGAGGGGAGGGGCCCGGTGAAGATAGTGATACCCGGTGGGACCGGCCAGGTGGGGACGGTCCTGAAGCGTGCGCTGAGCGCCGCAGGGCACGAGGTCGTGGTGCTGACCAGGCGTCCGGTGCGTGCGGGGGAAGTGCAGTGGGACGGCGTGACGCAGGGCCCCTGGGCAGCGGCGGTCGACGGCAGCGACGTCGTGATCAATCTGGCCGGACGCAGCGTCAGTTGCCGCTACACCCAGGCCAACCTCCAGGCGATGATGGACTCGCGGGTGGACTCGGCCCGCGTCGTGGGGGAGGCGATCGCGGCCGCTTCCCGGCCGCCCCGCGTCTGGCTGCAGATGAGCACCGCCACCCTGTACGCCCACCGCTTCGACGCCCCGCACGACGAGGCGACCGGGGTGGTCGGCGGCTCGGAGCCCGGGGTGCCGGGCTACTGGGCGTACAGCGTCGAGATCGCCAAGGCCTGGGAGCGGGCGCAGGAAGAGGCCGAGACCCCGGGCACCCGTAAGGTCGCGCTGCGCTCCGCGATGGTGATGAGCCCCGATCGCGGCGGCGTGTTCGACGTGCTGCTGCGGCTGGCGCGGCTCGGGCTCGGTGGCCCGGTCGCGGGCGGGGCGCAGTACGTGTCGTGGATCCATGACCGTGACTTCGTCCGCGCGGTCGAGTTCCTGGTCGACCGGGACGAGCTCACCGGGCCGGTGAACCTCGCCGCGCCCGCCCCGCTGCCGCACCCGCGTTCATGCGCGCGCTGCGGGCCGCCTGGGGTGTCCCGGTGGGCTTGCCGGCCACGAAGTGGATGGCGGCTCTGGGGGCGTTCGCGATGCGCTCCGACACCGAACTCCTGCTGAAGAGCCGCCGTGTGGTGCCCGGCCGCCTGCTCGATGCGGGATTCGCCTTTGACCACGGGGAGTGGCGGCACGCCGCGGACGACCTCGTGCGGCGGGTACGCGGCGCACGCGCCGGTACCTGAGCCGTCCGCGGGGCGCCGCTCGCTCAGCCGGTGTGGAGCATCAGGCCGATGCCGAGGACCATCAGGCCGGCCGCGGCGATCCGGGGGGCGCCGAAGCGTTCCTTGAAGAAGAGGGCGCCGATGGCGGCGCCCACGATGATGGACGATTCGCGCAGGGCGGCGATGGGGGCGAGGGGCGCGCGGGTCTGCGCCCACAGCACCAGGCCGTAGGCGAAGACGGAGAGCACCCCGCCGGCCATGCCGCGCAGGGCGATGGGGCGCAGTTCGGTGAGGAGCCGGCGGCGGCGGGTGGCGAGCGCGTAGACGGGGATGACGATGCCTTCGAGGATCATCAGCCAGGCGATATAGCCCAGGGGGGTGCCGGAGGCGCGGACGCCCAGCCCGTCGACGGTGGTGTAGGAGGCGATGGCCAGGCCGGTGGCGAGGGCGGCGAGGAGGGCCGGCCAGTGCGGCTTGGTGCCCGAACCGCGGATGCCCCAGAGGGCGACGCCCACCAGCCCGGCGGAGGCCAGGGCGACACCGGCCAGCCCCCAGCCGTTGGGGACCTCATGGACGAAGACGGCGGCCAGGACCGTGACGACCAGGGGCGCGGTGCCGCGGGCGATGGGGTACATCTGGCCGAAGTCGCCCAGCCGGAACGACTGCATGAGCAGGGCCTGGTAGACGATGTGCAGCACGCTGGAGGCCAGGAGGTAGGGCCAGGCGCCGGCCGCGGGCAGCGGGGTGACGGCGGCCATGGCCAGGCCGCAGAGCGCACCGCCGCCGCCGACCAGGGTGAAGGCGAGGAGCTGGTCGCGTATGCCGTGGGCGATGGCGTTCCAGCTGGCGTGGGTGACGGCGGCCATCAGGACCGCGGCGACGACGAGCGGCGTCATGCGGTGCGCCCGCGGACGTCGGTGACCCGGCTGCCGGCGTACGCGATCAGGGTGGCAGGGGCGAGCGGGAAGACGGCCGTGGAGTGCGGGGTTTCCGGGGTGGTGCCGGACCGGGAATCGCTCATGGCCCGCACGCTAGCGAAGGCGGTGCGGGCCATGCGAACGGAATCCGGTCGATGAGATGCGGGGCCCCGGGCGGGTGCCCCGCCCCGTCAGCCGGCGGTGAGGATGGCGCGGACCAGCGGGCCCGCGTTGGAGCCGCCGTGGCCGCTCGCCGGGACGACCGCCGCCGCGGCGACATCGTCGCGGTAGGCGGAGAACCAGGCATTGGGCTTCTTCTGGTTGTCGACCTCGGCGGAGCCGGTCTTGGCGCCGATGTCACCGCTGACCCCGGCCATCGCCTCGGCGGCCGTACCGGAGGTCGCCGTCAGCTTCATCAGCGACTTCAGGCCGCTGAGGGTGGACGGCTTCATGGTGCGGGCGGCCTTGGCGAGCGTCCGGTGGTCCAGCGACGGCGAGACGATGTACGGCTGGTGGAAGGAGCCGGCCCGGACCGTCGCGGAGAGCGAGGCGACATTGAGCGGGTTCATCCGCACCCCGCCCTGGCCGATCAGCGAGGCCGCCATCTGCGCGTCGTGCTGTACGGGCACCGCACCGTCGAAGGTGGGGATGCCGGTCTGCCAGTTCAGGCCGATGCCGAAGACGTCCCGGGCCTCATTGGTCAGGTCGTCGTCGCCGAGGTCCTTGGCGTGCGCGATGAAGGCGTTGTTGCAGGACGCGGCGAAGCTCTGCGCGAAGGTGCCGTCCTTGATCTCGGACTTGTTGAGGTTCTGGAACTTCCAGCCGCCGACGGTCACGTACTTGGGGCACGGGTTCTTCTTGCCCGGCGAGGTCAGGCCCTTGTCCATCAGCATCGCCGACGTCACGATCTTCATGGTCGAGCCGGGGGCGAGCGACCCCTGGGTGGCCATGTTGAACCCCTTTTCGGGGGAGTTGGCGAGCGCCAGGATCTCGCCGGTGCTGGGCTTGACCGCGGCGGCGGAGGCGGACTTCTTGCCCTTGACCGCCCGCTCGGCCGCCGACTGCAGTTTGGCGTCCAGGGTGGTCTTGAGCGTGCCCGGGGTCCCCTTGGAGAGCACCTTCAGCGTCTTGTCGGGCAACTGGTCCGCGGGCTTGGCGCTCTTGGCGCGGTGGATGAACAGCTCCACCCCAGGCTTGCCGTCGGTCCTGTCGCCGTACTTGTCCCGCAGGCTGTCCAGCACCCCGGCCAGCGCCGGATGCGCCTCGGGCGTCAGCGCGGCGCCGTTGCGGTCCACGGCCTTGATCGGCGGCGCCTCGGCCTCGCCGGTCTGCAGCTGATCGCCCTTGGCCAGACCCGGGTGCAGCATCGCCGGCTGCCAGGCGATCTGCGGCTTCCCGGTGGTCTTGTCGCGCTGCACGGTCGTGGCGGTGCGGTACGAGTAGGCCGCCTTGGCGCCCTTGTAGTCGATCTGCGCGGCGACGGAGTACGGCACCTTGTCGCCCGACGGCGTGCCCGGCGTCAGCGCCACCTTCGAGAACCGGGCCTGCTTGGCCAGGGCCTCCAGGGCGGCCTTGCACTTCTCCGGGTCGTCCGTCATCCCGGCGGCCTTGGCCGCGTCCCCGGACTGCCAGGCGGTCAGGAAGCCCTGTGCCGTCGTGTGGACCTCCTTGGCCGACAGGGGACCGGTCGCCACCTTGGGCTTGTCGCCTGCCTTGGCGTCCGCCGACCTGACCTCCTGCGGAGACTCGTCCGAGCCGCCGAACAGCGCGAAGCCGCCCACGACTCCCGCCACCAGGGCCACCGATCCGCCGATCAGCCCGTACTTCACCTCTCGGCGCATGCCACCGAATCCCTCCCAGAGCCTCGGCCCTGAATACGCACACAAGAACGTGCACCGCACTCTAAGGGACACGGGGAGGCGCTGAGTCTCGATCAGGGCACGGTCCGGTGACGCGCTGTTGTACAGCTGTTACAGAGTTGTCGAACTCCCGCCGGTCCGCCTCCGGTCGGCCGCGGCCGACCGGCCGGCTACACCCAGGTGTCGAACCACATCCGGTGGTGCCAGGCCGACTTGGGAATGGGCATACCCGTATACAGGGGATAGAAGTAGATGAAATTCCACACGATCAGCAGAACCAGGACACCGGCACCGACCGCACCGATCGTGCGGCGCCGCTCGGTTGACCCCGGCTCTCCGATGAGCGCGCCGGTCATCATCGCCAGCGCCAGACACAGGAACGGGACGAACACCACCGCGTAGAAGAGGAAGATGGTCCGCTCCTGGTAGAGGAACCACGGCAGATAGCCGGCCGCGACCCCGCAGGCGATCGCCCCGGCCCGCCAGTCCCGCCGGAACAGCCAGCGGTAGAGGACGTAGAGCAGCGCGAAGCAGGCCGCCCACCACAGCAGCGGGGTGCCCAGCGCCAGCACCTCGCGGGCGCAGCCCTCGGCCGCCGTACAGCCGTCCTGTCCCGCCTTGGGGTCCTCGTAGAAGTACGAGACCGGGCGGCCCAGGACCAGCCAGCTCCACGGGTTGGACTGATAGGTGTGCGGGGTGGTCAGTCCGGTGTGGAAGGCGTAGACCTCGGTCTGGTAGTGCCACAGGCTGCGCAGCCAGTCCGGCAGCCAGGTCCAGCCGGCCGCCCGGCCGTCCGGCGTGGTCGCCCAGTCGCGGTAGTAGCCGCCCTTCGTGGCGATCCAGCCCGACCACGACGCGAGATAGGTGGCGAGGGCGATGACGACGGTGGACCCGAAAGCGGGCAGGACGTCGCGCCGCAGCGTCGAGCGGAACGGCCGCCGGGCGCCCGCCGTACGGCGCGCCGCGACATCCCACAGCACCGACATCAGGGCGAACGCCGCGAGGTAGTAGAGGCCGTTCCACTTCGTCGCGGCGGACAGGCCCAGACACAGCCCGGCCGCGATCCGCCACGGCCGCCACCCCAGCCGCAGCCGGTCGCCGGCCTCCCCGTCCGGGTGCGCCACGCCTTCGGAGTCGAGCGGCAGTGCCGCCGCCAGCCGGGCCCGGGTACGGTCCCGGTCCACCAGCAGACAGCCGAACGCGGCCACCACCCAGAACATCACGATCAGATCGAGCAGCGCGGTCCGGCTCATCACGAAGTGCAGACCGTCCACCGCCAGCAGGGCGCCCGCCAGAGCGCCCAGCGCCGTCGACCGCATCAGCCGGCGGCCGATACGGCACAGCAGCAGCACCGAGAGGGTGCCGAGCAGCGCCACCGTGAACCGCCAGCCGAAGGGGTCCATCCCGAACGCCCACTCGCCGAGC
Organism: Streptomyces sp. NBC_00400; assembly: GCF_036048035.1. NCBI lineage: Bacteria > Bacillati > Actinomycetota > Actinomycetes > Kitasatosporales > Streptomycetaceae > Streptomyces > Streptomyces sp. NBC_00400. The sequence goes on from NZ_CP107940.1 coordinate 4,976,276, forward strand.
GCGATCAGCCACTTGCCCATCGGCGGGTGGACGACATACGAGTGCTCGGGCGAGAGCAGGATCTGCGGCGAATGCCCGACCAGCGCGTCATTGGCGTTCTTGGCCCAGGTGCCCTCGTAGCCGTACTGCAGCAGCGACCAGGCGTCCTTGGGGTAGTACGTCTCGTCGAATATCACCTTCCGCGGGCTGCCCAGGTTCCAGAACCGCAGCACCCCCGCGAACAGCGTCACCAGCAGCGGACCGGCCCAGCCCGACCACCGTGCCAGCCGGGCCGCGGCGGCCGGGCCCACGCCGAACACCGCCCACAGGCGGCCGCTCGGCTCGGGGAAGGCGGGCACCAGCCGTGCGCGGACATCGCCCTGCGTGCGGACCGGATACCCGAAGCGGCGCAGCCGCCGCTGCCACACGGGGGGCTCTTTGGCCGGCTCCGGGGCGTGCTGCGCGGCGGCGTCGGTCGCGGTGGTGTCACTCGTCACCCGGCCCATCGTAGGGAAGCGGCCTGTGGACCGGTGGGCACGCCACCGGGGGACACCGGCGGATCGGGGCGCGGCGGCCTCCTGGGAGGATGGGAAGGTGACTGGAACGCTGGTACTTGCAGGGACGCCCATCGGGGAGATCGCGGACGCGCCGCCGCGGCTCGCCACCGAGCTGGCCGCCGCCGATGTGATCGCCGCCGAGGACACCCGCCGGCTGCGCCGGCTGACCCAGGCACTGGAGGTCCAGCCCTCGGGGCGGATCGTGTCGTACTTCGAGGGCAACGAGGCGGCCAGGACGCCCGAGCTCGCCGACGCGCTGGCCGGCGGGGCACGGGTGCTGCTGGTCACCGACGCCGGCATGCCCTCCGTCTCCGACCCCGGCTACCGGCTGGTCGCCGCGGCGGTCGAACGGGACATCAAGGTCACCGCCGTACCGGGCCCCAGCGCGGTGCTCACCGCGCTCGCCGTCTCCGGCCTGCCGGTGGACCGCTTCTGCTTCGAGGGGTTCCTGCCCCGCAAGGGCGGCGAGCGGCGCTCCCGGCTGCGCGAGGTCGAAGGCGAGCGGCGCACCCTCGTCTACTTCGAGGCGCCGCACCGCCTGGACGACACCCTCGCCGCCATGTCCGAGATCTTCGGCGCCGACCGGCGCGCCGCGGTGTGCCGTGAGCTGACCAAGACGTACGAGGAGGTCAAGCGCGGGCCGCTGGGCGACCTCGTGCCCTGGGCGGCCGAGGGGGTGCGCGGCGAGATCACCATCGTCGTCGAGGGCGCCCCGGAGAGCGGACCGCAGGAGCTGGACGCCGACGAGCTGGTGCGCCGGGTGCGGGTTCGCGAGGAGGCCGGGGAGCGCCGCAAGGAGGCCATCGCCGCGGTCGCCGCGGACGCCGGGCTGCCCAAGCGGGAGGTCTTCGACGCGGTGGTCGCGGCGAAGAATGCGGAGAAGGGCGCGGCGAAGAACGCGGAGAAGGGCTCTGCCGGGAACGCCGCGAAGGACCCCGCGTAGGACCCCGCGAAGAATTGATGCGCGGCCCCGGGCGAAAAGCGACTCATCAGAAGGTAAACGGCTGACCGGAAAGGTAAAGCGCAGGTCGGCGCGTTGAGGTGATTTTCCTACCGTCGGCCAAATCTGGGCCAATAGCGTCGGCCATGGGCTGCATTGTGCGCGCCGAAGGCGTCCACTGGACGAGGGACGAACGGTTCCCGAAGACCTTGTCCAGCGGACAAGAGGAGCGCGCACATGAGCGAGATCGCGAAGACCACCGGCGTTTCGACCACCGGCCCAGACCACCCCGACGCCCGTCCGGACGCCGCCGCGCACGAGGCCTACTCCTTCGCCTGCATGAGGTGCGGGCACGGCTGGGAGCAGGCGTACGAGATAGTCCACCAGGTCGACGGCAAGGGCGAGACACATGTCGTCTACTACGCGGACGGCGAGCGGGTCCCGTCCCCGTTGACCTGTCCCACCTGCCTGAACTGCGGCAGCAACGTCGTACGCATCATGCGCTCCGGCCAGGTCTCGATGGTCTCCGACGCGATCGCGAGCATGCATCAGCGCCAGCACGGCAGCGAGCGGAAGAAGGCACCGGCGCCCTCCGGGAGCGGCCCGGACCACGCCGGCAGCACCGCCGAGGACTCCGGACGCCACCACTGGCACCTCTCCGACCTGCTGCATCCCTTCCAGCACCACCGCAAGTGAGGCCCGTGCCGCGGCCCTCGTAGGATCGCGGCCATGGCACCGCAGGACAAGAACACCCCGCCGCCGCTGCCCGAACCCCTTCGGGTGGCGGTCGCGGATTCGCACACCCACCTGGACATGCTCCCCCGGCTAACGCCGGGAGGTGCCCCCAAGAGCACCGTCGAGGACGCGCTCGCCAAGGCCGCCTCCGTCGGCGTGACCACCGTCGTCCAGGTGGGCTGCGACCTGGCCGGTTCGCGCTGGGCCGCCGACACCGCGGCCGCGCACGACAGCGTGCACGCCACCGTCGCGCTGCACCCCAATGAAGCGCCGCGGATCGTCTTGGGGGATCCTGGGGGCACCTCCCAGCCCCCCGGGGCTGGGGGAGGCTGGTCGCGGCAGGGGGCGCGGGAGGCCGGTGGCGACAGTGCCCTGGACGCCGCGCTCGCCGAGATCGACGAGCTGGCAGCCCTGCCGCAGGTCCGCGGCGTCGGCGAGACCGGCCTGGACTACTTCCGTACGGGGCCCGAGGGCATGGCCGCCCAGGAGCGGTCCTTCCGCGCGCACATCGAGATCGCCAAGCGCCACGACAAGGTCCTGGTCATCCACGACCGCGAGGCGCACGACGACGTGCTGCGCATCCTGCGCGAGGAGGGTGCCCCCGAACGGGTCGTCTTCCACTGCTACTCCGGTGACGCCGAGATGGCCGAGATCTGCGCCGCGGCCGGTTACTACATGTCCTTCGCCGGCAACGTCACCTTCAAGAACGCCCAGCCGCTGCGCGACGCCCTCGCCGTCGCCCCGTCCGAGCTGGTCCTCGTCGAGACCGACGCCCCCTTCCTGACCCCCGCCCCGTACCGCGGGCGGGCCAACGCCCCGTACCTCATTCCGGTCACGCTGCGGGCGATGGCAGAGGTCAGGGCCGTGACCGAGGACGCACTGGCCACCGCCATCGCGGCGAACACGGCCCGCGCCTTCGGGTACTGACACAAGTCCTCGGGCACGGGCCACACACATCCGGAAGCACCCCCGCGCCCCCCGCGTGCCTTCGGATACTGAACGGACGCCATCGCATTCCGCCGGCCGCCGACGGGCCTTTGCCCGCCCCCCGGCTGCCTCCCGCCCGCCCGCGGACGGCCCTCCGGCGCCACCGCACACCGTCACCGAAGCGCCACCGCGACCACACTCCGTAACGAACCGACTTTGGAGAGTCACCCGCACTCCGCTACATTCCGGCCGTCAACCGCATCCCGTGGCATGTGGAGCGCGCCGTGAGTCATTCGCAGAGCAGCCACCGCGCCGCGCGCGGCCGTCGTAGACGCCGCGCCGAGGGCCCCGAAGCGCTGCGCCGGCTGCTGCCGCAGGCCCTGGTCGTCGCCTTCCTCGCCGGCGGCACCACCGCCTTCGTCGCCCACGACAAGGCGGTCCGGCTCACCGTCGACGGCGCCCCGCGCACCCTGCACACCTTCGCCGGCGACGTCGACGGTCTGCTCGCCGCCGAGCATCTCGACATCGGCACACACGACCTCGTCGCGCCCGCCCCCGGCACCGGGCTCAGCAACGGCGACGAGATCGTCGTCCGGCACGGCCGCCCGGTCGTCCTGACCATCGACGGACAGCGCCGCCAGGTGTGGACCACGGCGGACACCGTCGCCGGCGCGCTCCACCAGCTCGGCGTACGGGCCGAGGGCGCCGTGCTGTCCGCCGACCGCTCCCGGCGCATCGAGCAGCACGGTATGGAGCTCGCGGTCCGCACCGAACGCTCGGTGGTGATCGTCGCCGACGGCCGGGAGCACCGGGTGCGCACCAACGCCGCGACCGTCCGCGAGGCGCTGGCCGAGGCCGGCCTCGTGCTGCGCGACCAGGACACCACCTCGGCCCCGCCGGAGAGTTTCCCGCGCGAGGGCCAGACCATCTCCGTGATGCGGATCACCGGATCCAAGGAGGTCCGCGAGGAGCGCCTGCCCTTCCGTACGATCCTGCGCGCCGACCCGCGGCTGGCCCGCGGCGTCCAGTCGGTCGTCCAGCAGGGGCGGCCCGGGGTGCGGCGCATCACCTACCGGGTGCGCACCGTCAACGGCGTCCGGCAGAAGCCGAAGCAGCTGCACAGCAAGGTCGTGCACGCGCCCCGTCCGCAGATCGTGCACCTCGGCACCATGGTGCTGCCGACCTCCGTGCGCGGCGCCGACCACCTCGCCTGGCATGCGCTGGCGCAGTGCGAGACGGGCGGGCGGCCGCACGCCGTCGACGCGTCGGGCACCTACGGCGGGCTCTACCAGTTCGACGTCCCCACCTGGCGGGCCCTCGGCGGCCGCGGCCGCCCGCAGGACGCCTCCCCCCGGGAACAGACCTTCCGGGCCAAGAAGCTCTACATCAGAAGGGGGGCGAGCCCGTGGCCGGTCTGCGGCCGTAAGCTTCACGGGTGAACGAGCGCAGCGAGGCTTTGGCATGACCAAGAGCACCACCGACGATTCCGGCCCCCTCCTGGGCGCCGCCGACATCCGCGAGCTGGCCGCCGCGCTGGGCGTCCGGCCCACCAAGCAGCGCGGCCAGAACTTCGTCATCGACGCCAACACCGTCCGCCGGATCGTGCGGACCGCCGAGGTCACGACCGACGATGTCGTCGTCGAGATCGGCCCCGGCCTCGGCTCGCTGACCCTGGGGCTGCTGGAGGCCGCAGGCCGGGTCACCGCCGTCGAGATCGACGAGGTGCTGGCGGCCGCGCTGCCGTCCACCGTCGCGGCCCGGATGCCCGAGCGCGCCGACCGCTTCGCGCTGGTGCACAGCGACGCCATGCACGTCACCGAGCTGCCCGGCCCCGCGCCCACCGCGCTGGTCGCCAACCTCCCGTACAACGTCGCCGTGCCGGTGCTGCTGCACATGCTCGCGGCCTTCCCCACCATCGACCGCACCCTGGTCATGGTGCAGTCCGAGGTCGCCGACCGGCTGGCCGCCCGCCCCGGCAACAAGGTCTACGGCGTGCCCTCGGTGAAGGCCAACTGGTACGCCGAGGTCAAGCGGGCCGGCGCCATCGGCCGCAATGTCTTCTGGCCCGCGCCCAACGTCGACTCCGGCCTGGTCTCCCTCGTACGCCGCGACAAGCCGATCGAGACCTCGGCGAGCCGCGACGAGGTCTTCGCCGTCGTCGACGCGGCCTTCGCCCAGCGCCGCAAGACGCTGCGGGCCGCGCTGTCGGGCTGGGCCGGATCGGCCGCCGCCGCGGAGGCCGCGCTGGTCGCCGCGGGCGTCTCCCCGCAGGCCCGGGGCGAGGCACTGACCGTCGAGGAGTTCGCGCGGATCGCCGAGCACAAGGGACCGGGCGGGGCGCCCGGCATCCGGCAGACAGGGGGAGCCACCGCATGACCGCACAGACCGGGGGAGCAGCCACATGACCGACACGACGCACACGACCGACCCGACCGCCGCCTCGGTCACCGTCCGGGTACCGGCCAAGGTCAACGTCCAGCTGGCCGTGGGCGCCGCCCGCGCGGACGGCTTCCACGACCTGGCGAACGTCTTCCTCGCCGTCGGCCTCTACGACGAGGTCACCGCCACCCCCGCCGACACCCTCCGGATCACCGCCGAGGGCCACGACGTCGACCGGATCCCGCTGGACCGCACCAACCTGGCGGCCCGCGCCGCCGAACTCCTCGCGGCCCGCCACGGCATCGAGCCGAACGTCCACCTCCACATCCGCAAGGACATCCCCGTCGCGGGCGGCATGGCGGGCGGCAGCGCGGACGCGGCCGGCGCCTTGCTGGCCTGCGACGCCCTGTGGTCGACGGGCGCCTCGCGCGATGAACTCCTTTCCCTCTGCGCCGAGTTGGGCAGTGATGTGCCGTTCAGCCTGGTGGGTGGCGCAGCGCTGGGCCGCGGCCGCGGCGAACTGCTGACCCCCCTCCCCGTCGGCGGCACCTTCCACTGGGTCTTCGCGGTCGCCGACGGCGGTCTGTCCACCCCGGCCGTCTACAGCGAGTTCGACCGGCTGACGGCGGGGACCGAGGTTCCCGAGCCCGAGGCGGACCCGGCCCTGCTGGCCGCCCTGGAGACAGGTGACGCCACCGCCCTCGCCGCGGCCCTGGCCAACGACCTCCAGCCCGCGGCGCTTTCCCTGTGCCCGCCCCTGACCGCCACCCTGGAGGCGGGCACCGCCGCCGGCGCCCTGGCCGCCCTGGTCTCCGGCTCGGGCCCGACCACCGCCTTCCTGGCCAAGGACGCGGAGGCAGCCGGGCGGGTGGCCCAGGACCTGCTCGCGTCGGGGACCTGCCGCCAGGTGCGGGTGGCGGAGGCTCCGGCGGTGGGGGCGACGGTGCTCTGATTCCTCACCAGGCGACGGTCTGGCCGAGATAGTCGAGAAAATGCAGGCCGGTGCGGCCGCGCTGGGCTTCGATGGCCCTGACGACGCCGGGGACGCTCTCGTCGACGGTGAGGCGGGCGTTGGGGCCGCCGAGTTCGGTCTTGACCCAGCCGGGCGCCATCAACAGCAGCGTGCGGCGGTCGTGGCGATGACGGGCCGCATAGCTGCGCATCAGCTGGTTGAGGGCGGACTTGCTGGCTCGGTAAATCTCGAAGCCGCCGCGTTCGTTGTGGGCGATGCTGCCCTGGCGGGAGGACATGATCGCCATGCTGCCCTCAGGGTGGACGAGGTCGCCGAGCGTTTCGATGGCGCGCATCGGGCTCAGCGCGTTGGTGATCATGAGGCGGGTGAACTCGTCCGTCGTGACGTCGGCGGTCGTCTCTTCCGGGCTGTTGGTGACGCCCGCATTGACGAAGAGCAGATCGAACCTGCGGGCGTCGAGCCGCTCGCGGAGGGCCTGGACCTGCTCCGGAGCGTTGATGTCGACGTGCTCGATCTCCAGCCGCCCGTCGGCGGTGGCCTGCAGCTCGTGCAGGGCGGTGCGGCGAGAGCCGCGGACGGTCGCCACCACGCGAGACCCCCGGTCAAGGTATTCCGCGGCGATCGCATAACCCAGGCCGCGGGAGGCACCGATGAGAAGGACCGTTGCGTTCCCCGAGGCCGCGTTCTGTGAGGCTGAGTTCTCCGAGGCTGCGTTCTCCGAGATCGAGCTCATGATTGCTCCTGGGGTTGCGTGGTCCGGTCGCCTGACGCAGCGGGGGCCTCGCCGAGGCCGTAAAGCGACTCGGCGTTGGCGTACGAGATCTTGTGTTGATCCGCGGGGTCGGGAAGCGTCTGCAGGAACTCGGTGACAGTCTCGGCGTCGAGACGGTGGAAGGGATAGTCCCCGGAGAGCAGGATCCGGTCGACGCTCGTGAAGTCCAGCGCGTGGCGGAGCAGGCGTGGGGTCAGCATGCCGCTCGTCGCTATGTGAATGTTGGTCCGGAAGTACTCGGCGACCCGGCGGTCGAGGTCGGTCGCGACGTGGGAAAGACTGTCGATCCGGTCGAGCGCGAACAACAGCATCTCGCCCCAGTGCCCCAAGACGATCTGCAGCTTCGGGTGACGGTCGAAGGTGCCGCGCAGGATGAGGCGAAGCGCCGCGAGTCCCGCCTCGATATGCCACCCCCAGCCGAAGGTGGCCAGCGCAAGGTCGACCGAGGGGTCGAACCCGCGATAGGACGCCTCGCGAACCGGGTTCGGAGGAATCTGGGGATGAAGGAACACCGGCCGTCCCAAGTCGGCGGCGGCCGCGAGCAGTTCGTCGTAGACGGGGTCATCCAGCGAGCGTTCGCCGCTGCGGCCGTAGGACATGATCCCGACATGACCGGGCGCGCTCGCGGTCCGGTCGAGTTCGGCCACGGCAGCGTCCGGGTCTGACATCGGCAACGTCGTCATGGCCCTCAGGCGAGTCGGATAGCGCTCAACGGCCTCGCTGGCCCGGTCATTCGCGTCGCGGCTCAGCGCAATGGCCTGGCGGGCCGGAAGCCCGTGGGTACCCGGCGGGGCGATCGAGAGGATCTGCAGATCGACACCCGCCGCGTCCATCGCCGCAATCCGTTGCTCGCCGATGTCGAGCAGGCGCTCGGGAATGTCCCCCCTGTCGTTCAAAGCCACGCTCTCGTCTCTGACCCCCGCCGGCTGCGCGCGCAGCGCTCGGTCGATTCCCGCGGTGGTCCAGTGCTCCTCGATGGCGATGACTCTCATCATCACGCTCCTTTGGCTCGCGCTCTGTTCACTCATGCTGTGTTGAGCGAACTTCGGCGAACGTAGCAGGTTCGCTCAACGCCTGTAGAGTGAATTACGTGGACGAACCGACGACACGCGCGGCCAAACGAGCCGCCACCGCGCAACGGATCCTCGAAGCCGCACAGGCCGAGTTCGGCGATCGTGGGCTCGAAGGCACGACCGTGCGCGCCATCGCGCAACGAGCCGGGGTCGACCCCTCCCTCGTCATCCAGCACTACGGCTCGAAGAACGACCTCTTCGCCCTTGCCGCCCGGCTTGACCGCCAAAGCACCGACGACGACGTCGCCGGACACCTCTCCGACGTCCTCGACGTCCGCCTGAACGAGCTCCCGCCCGAAACCCGCGCTCTCGTGCGGTCGATGCTGACCGCGCCGGAAGCGACGAAGGCGATGAAGGACTTCCTCGACGAGCGGGTTCTCAACCTCGCGCGCACCAGTGACGACGGCGACGCCGAGCTGCGCGCGGCCCTGACCGTCAGCAGCATTCTCGGCCTCACCATCGCGCGGCATTTCCTTCAACTCGACGCGCTCGCCGACATCTCCGAGCCACAGATCGAGACGGTCCTTCGGCCGTGGCTCACCAACGCCCTTGGCGGCGATCAGTAGGTAGTGGTGCCGCTTGGGCGGTGATCGAGGCGGTGCTGGCTGCCCGACCGGGTTCGTGACCGAGGGGGAGATCGCCGCCGGGCACGCCGGCCCGGCCAGGCAGGAAGGAACGTCGGGCGTGATGGTCCCTTGGGGGACAGGGGAACAGATCCCGTAGGGGATGGGAGTGCCCCCTACGGGGCCACAACGTGGCGGGGCCGGGCGGCATTCCCGCGGGCGCCCTCTGCCCCGGAGCGTTCAGGCGCGGGGGAGAGGCAAGCGCCCGCGAAGCTCAAGCGCCCTGCAGGCCGGTGGCCTTGACGGCGGTGACGAAGGCTGACCAGGCGGCGGCCGGGAAAGCGATTGCCGGGCCGTGTGGGTCCTTGGAGTCGCGGACGGGGACGATGCCGGGGAGGTCGTCGACCACCTCGACACAGTCCCCGCCGTCGCCGTTGCTGTAGCTACTCTTGCGCCAGACGGCATTGCTCAAGTCAACGTGGCTGTTTGCCATTTCGATAATCCTCAGCCGCTTCCTCGATCATGTCGAGGGACGCCTTCGGCGGCAGCGCGGCGGCCCTGAGCCAATCGTATGCCTTGCGGTACTTCTGCACGATGGCCGGATCATCGATCGTGTCACCGCTGTACTGCGATTCCAAGTAAGCCAGTGGCGGAGCAGCCGCGAAGGTCATGATCTTGGCCAAGCCCACCACCATGAGGGGATGCGGTCCGCAGTTCCACGGAAGGATCTGTGGAACGATCCGGCGGCTCCGTGCCAGCGCTGAGACGTGGTCTAGCTGGTCGGCCGCAGCTTCCGGCGGAAGGATCGGGTGGCGCAGCAACGACTCGTGCAGGATCACCCAATACTCTGGGGTCTTGTGGTCGCCCTCGAACAGGCAGGCGCGGGCCATGGAGGCGTTGACCTTCTCGTCCACCTCTGCGTCGGACGCCAGTGGACGCGCGGCCTGCGCCACTGCTCGTGTGTACGGCTCGGTCCGCAACAAACCAGGGATGACGGTGGGGGACCACTCCTCGATGCTTGCGGCGTACTTCTCCGCCTCCAATACGCGCTCGAAGTACTCGGCATGACCGGTCCGCCTCGCCTTCCGCACGTCCTCGCAGCGCCGCGTGAAGAAGCCGTCCGTCTTCAGCACCTTGTCCACGTGCTCGGCCAGCTCCATCGGCATCCGCCGTTCGCCGCGCTCGATCTCGCTGAGGTGGCTCGGGCCATAGAAGCTGCCCTCGACCAGTTGCGAGAGCGTGAGCCCGGCCAACTCCCTCTGGTAGCGCAGCTCCGCACCATAAAAGGTGGGGACTCCCGCCGAGCCGTCAATGTCCTTGCGTCGTGCCACGGTTCACCGCCGTACGTGTAGCTGATTCCCAGTCGTTGCGGACGGGCCCCAGCGGTTCCCACATTTCCACCACGTCACACCGCGCATTCCCCGGACCGCGACCGGGAGCCCAAACCCCTTTCACGCTACGCCGCGCCACATCACTCTGTAAGCGGTTCGTTGCTATGCGTACAGAAAGGCGGGCTCCATGCCCCTCGACCGCCCCCTCCCCGACCACCCCGACGACGTGCACGAAAGCGCAGAAGAGCTGCGCACCGCGTTGAAGGAGAACGGCATCACGCTGCCGTCGCTCGGCGTCGATCTGCCCGGCTTCGCGAGCGTCTACGGCGCTTCGCTGGTCGCCCTCGGTAACTGCAACGCGGCCACCGCCCGCCAGCTCGCCGAGGTTCTGCGCAAGGCGGCGGCCCGTTGAACGGGGCGCGGGGGCTCGCTCGAGCAGCCCTTGGAGCGCTGCTGAGCGGGTTACTTCCGGGGCGGGGCGGCCATCGAGCGAGGGCCGGTAGCGGTGTGGTCGCCGCCCCGGCCTGGTCACCGGCGGCTCCGGCGCGGCGGCGCCTCGTCCACGTCCGCCGGGTGCCGCCCGGTCTGCTGCCGCCGTGCGGTGACGGCGGTGGCCCCGTCCGGCCGTCTGCCGCCGCCGCCCCTGAGGCGCGGCAGAGTGCGGCGGATCAGAACGCCAGGCGCCGGGAGCTGCGGGAATCCGTGCGGCGGCTTAACACGTGGTCGTCCAGTGGGGGCGGGCGGCGCTGACCGATGTGCTCCGACGCCTAACCCAGACCGTTTGCCGGCGAAGTTGGACGCTGTCCGCCGGTCGAGAGTTGGTGGGCCCGTGACCGGTCCGGAAACGGCTTTGATGGGCACAGATGCATAGACGGCCCACTCGCACAAGAACGGGTCTAAAGCCCTTTCATCTGGGCGAATAGGCCATTCCGTGCCGCGCTCGTTGCCGGCACCAGGCATGGCTGAGTTGGCTGGCAGCCTTCGTTGCCATCCGGAAGGAGTCTTGTCAGTGACTCGCATACGCACCCGACTAGCGACCGTGGCCGCCACCCTTGCGCTCAGCGGCGGAGCAGTTGTCGCTGCTGCCCCGGCGGCGAGCGCGACGAGCGCCAAGTCCGCATGCTGGAGGGCGGTCGTCACCGCCGAGGACTACGCCGGCCAGGCAGCCAGCCACGCAACCGCAGGACACCTCGACGCCGCCCGGGACCTGGCGTACACAGCCATTAGCTACACCTTCGGCGGCGACTGCGAGAGCAACCCCGCCATCACTGACATCGAGGATGCCAGGCGACAGCTGAACAACGGGGTGTACGCACTGGACGGGGGAGACGGGGAAGGGGCCAGCGCCCGCTTCCACAGCGCTGTGTACGAATTGGAGCAGGCCAGCTACGTGGCATAACGGTCGGGTGTCCAGCGAATGGCCTGGTGCCCGACTGTGCTCCCCCTTCCAGGGGAGCGCAGAGTGCAAGAGCCCGGCCGACCGTCTATGGACAGGTCCCGCCCAACTGGGCTGCGCCACCGGCCGCCTCGGCCAGCATCCTGGCCACCAACTGGCCTGCGCGTACGGCGTGTTCGGCGGTCGTCGGGACGCAGCGGTCCGCCGCCGGGTCGTACGCGGTCATGATCACGCCTGCGTGGTCGGTCTCCGGCTCCTGGAGCGTCACCGCCTGGTCCACCCGGTCCGCTTGGCCCGTCCGGCCTGCCGCCCGCAGCGCCTCGGCGAGGTCGCGGGAGCGGTGGGCGTCCACGACGGCATCGCGGCTGCCGTGGACGAGGTGGACCGGGACGCCGCCCGGTTCCCGGCCCGCGGCGAGATCGTCCAGCGGCGCGGTCCCGGTGGTCCGCGCCGGCAGGTCGTAACGGCCTGCCACCCCCACCACCGCCCGCGGCCGCCACCCCTCCACGATCTCGGGCCGCAGCGCGACCCCCAGCGCGGTCCCGGCCCCCGCCGACCACCCGGCCAGCACGAACGACTCCCCGTCGCCGCCCAGCCCGCCCGCTTCCGTGCGCACGAAGGCCAGCGACTCCAGCAGGTGCGCCCGGCCGCCGTCCGCGGCGTCCGAGCGCCAGTCCGGTACGAGCACCAGCAGCCCGCGCGCCGCCGCGGTGCGCGCCAGCGGGTCGAGCACATCCCGCTCGTCCGGACCGATGCCGTGCCACAGCAGCACGGTGGGCGCGGGGGCGGACGGCCCGGCCTCCCCGGTCTTCCCGGAGGTCGAGGCGTCCCCGGACGGCCCGGCCACCCCCGCCGGACGGTAGACGTCCAGCCGCTTCCCGCTCGGGCCGTAGACCAACCCGCGTACCGTCTCCACTGCCGAGCCTGCCGCGCCCGCCCTGCCCACGGCGCCTGCCATGCCCGCCGTACTTGCCGCGCCCGCCATCCCTGCCGTACCCGCCATGCCCATGTCCGGTGCCATGACCGCACGTTACAACGGGGGCCGCGGCGCCTCAGGTGCTCGCAATGGCCATCGACACCACCCAGGCCACGACCAGCAGACACGGGGCCGCCAGAAGGCATCCCCGGCCGGCGCCACCCCTGCTGCCCATGCCCACCACGGCCAGCAGGGCGGCCACGAAGGCGGCGATGACCGGCAGATTGCCGACGACCTGCTGGGCGCCCACGGAGCAGATCGTGCGGACGTCATCCTCGGAGCAGCCGTCGCTCGCCATCACCAGAAACGGCGCGAACAGCCCGGTCACCGCGGCGAACGCCAGCACCAGCAGGCCGGCGACGACGCGGCCCGCGGCGGAGCCGGTCACCGGCGGTGCGGCGTCGGACACGGAAGGGGCGGCCGGAGCCCGGTCGTTGATCATGCTGCTGACGCTAGGGCCGCCGTCCGCGCCCGCCATCGGTACGGATACTCATCTCCCGGCGGTCCTCCTCCCCACGCCGACTAGGCTGGGTAGGTCGATCGATCTGAAGTGCAGGAGCGGAATGGCCACGAACCTCGTCAATCTGGAAGCCGTCGGCAAGGTGTACGGAACCCGTGCCCTGCTCGACGGTGTCTCGCTCGGCGTCAACGAGGGGGACCGGATCGGCGTCGTCGGGCGCAACGGGGACGGCAAGACCACCCTGATCCGGATCCTCGCCAAGCTGGAGAGCGCGGACGACGGCCGGGTCACCCACAACGGCGGGCTGCGCCTCGGTGTCCTCACCCAGCACGACTCGCTCGACCCGGCCGCCACCATCCGGCACGAGGTCATCGGCGACCTCGCCGACCACGAGTGGGCCGGCAACGCCAAGATCCGCGACGTGCTGACCGGCCTCTTCGGCGATCTGCACCTGCCGGGCTTCACCCAGGGCCTGGACACCGTCATCGGCCCGCTCTCCGGCGGTGAGCGCCGCCGCATCGCGCTCGCCAAGCTGCTGATCGCCGAACAGGACCTGATCGTCCTCGACGAGCCCACCAACCACCTCGACGTCGAGGGCATCTCCTGGCTGGCCGGCCACCTCCGCGCCCGCCGCTCCGCCCTCGTCGTCGTCACCCACGACCGGTGGTTCCTCGACCAGGTCTGTACGCGGATGTGGGACGTCCAGCGCGGCGATGTCCACGAGTACGAGGGCGGCTACAGCGACTACGTCTTCGCCCGCGCCGAGCGGGAGCGGATCGCCGCCACCGAAGAGGTCAAGCGGCAGAACCTGATGCGCAAGGAGCTGGCCTGGCTGCGGCGCGGCGCCCCCGCCCGTACGAGCAAGCCCCGCTTCCGCATCGAGGCCGCCAACGAACTGATCGCGGACGTCCCGCCGCCCCGCGACAACGCCGAGCTGATGAAGTTCGCCAGCTCCCGCCTCGGCAAGACCGTCTTCGAGCTGGAGGACGTCAGCATCCAGGCCGGGCCGAAGGTGCTCCTCAAGCACCTGACCTGGCAGCTGGGCCCCGGCGACCGGATCGGCCTGGTCGGCGTCAACGGCGCCGGCAAGACCTCGCTGCTGCGGGCGCTGGAACAGGCGGCCCGTACGCAGGGCGAGGCGCAGCCGGTCGCAGGCCGCGTCGTCGTCGGCAAGACCGTCAAGCTGGCGTACCTCTCCCAGGAGGTCGGCGAACTCCCGCCGACGCTGCGGGTGCTGGAGGCCGTCCAGCAGGTGCGCGAGCGGGTCGACCTGGGCAAGGGCCGCGAGATGACCGCCGGCCAGCTCTGCGAGAAGTTCGGCTTCACCAAGGAGAAGCAGTGGACGCCGGTCGGCGACCTCTCCGGCGGTGAGCGCCGCCGCCTGCAGATCCTGCGCCTCCTCATGGACGAGCCCAACGTCCTCTTCCTCGACGAGCCCACCAACGACCTCGACATCGAGACCCTGACCCAGCTGGAGGACCTCCTCGACGGCTGGCCCGGCTCCCTCATCGTCATCAGCCACGACCGCTACTTCATCGAGCGCACCACCGACCGCGTCCACGCCCTGCTCGGCGACGCCACCCTCCGGATGCTGCCGCGCGGCCTGGACGAGTACCTGGACCGCCGCCGCCAGGTCATCGAGGCCGCCACCCCGGCGCCCGCCCAGCAGACCGCAGCCCCCAAGAAGGCCGCCGCCGTCAACCGCGCCGCCCAGAAGGAACTCCAGAAGATCGAGCGCCAGTTGGACAAGCTCGGCGACAAGGAAACCAAGCTCCACGCCCAGATCGCCGAGAACGCGACGGACTTCGAAAAGGTCGCCGGCCTCGACGCCCAACTCCGCGAACTGAGCGCGGAGAAGGATGAGCTGGAGATGCGGTGGCTGGAGTTGGCTGAGGAGGCGTAAGAAGCGGGTGGCACGGGGGTGCACCCCCGGAGTGACGCCGCCGGTCACCGCGGGACGGAACTCGTGATCACGTGGTGACGGGCGGGGCTCCAGGGGCGGTCCCGGTCCCGTGTGCGGCGGCGGGAAAACACCGCGGGCGAGTGGCAGCCCGATCTCTGCGCCGCTGAAAGACTTCACTGCGAATCTTGTCCGCCTTGTCGGCGAGGTGGACAGCGGCTTCGAGATGGTGGCCGCGGTGGCGATACCACCAAGGCTGCCGCCGACTTCAGTTAGGCGGGCCACCACGCAGGCCCACCACCACGCAGATTTCCGCGTCGGCACCAGCCCTGACAGCGGCGGACTTTGTACTGGTCGAGGCAACAAGTTCAACAGGGCACACCGACTCAGTCGAGGTGCGTCCGACTTACTGAAAGTTGATACCTCTGCGCGATTTCGATGATCCCCTCTACTGCGCTCCTCAACGCGCGTTCCAATTCCTTCAGCTTGGGAAACGATTCTTCGAAGCCGGGTTCAGAATTAACCTCTTCCCACGCTTGAATATAGGCCTCCTCCATCGGCAACACGGCCTCAGCGATATCGGCCATCTGCTCCAGCGGCAGACCGCCGCTCTCCAGCGCGGCCATGCTGAGCTGTGCATCGACTGAGATCAGGTCCCCAACCAGCCGAACATGGCTCGTCCCAACCTTTTTACTCAGGATGATCTCGGCAAGGATTTCATTAGGATTCACTTCGTCCATGCGCACCATACCTCCTAGTCTTTTCAGCATTTTTTGAGAACGAGCATCCCTCTTGTGTCCGGCGGGATATCCACTCCGCCAGATCTCAACGTATCCACAGTAGGGTGACGCAATTGTTGCGCATGAGGCTATAATCGCCAAGTTTTGCGTTAATTGTCCGCAACTGGGCGTCGACCGCAGCGTTCACGTCAGGAACATGGAAGGTGCGCTCGAACACGTTCGGACCGAGACGTTGAGCGCCTGCCCCAGTTGCGGGCCCGGCCTCCTCGTCGACGCCACGCATGCTCCCGCGCGGCCTGGACAAGCACCTGGAACGCCGCCAGAAGGCCATCGAGGCCACCACGCCGGCCCCCGCGCAGCAGACCACGACGTCCCCCAAGAAGGCGGCCGCGGTCAACCGCGCCGCTCAAAAGGAAGCGAGCCGTGCCCGTTCCGCCAGCGATTCGCCGCACCCGGTTGATCCCGACAATCCGGCATGCACCCTGACTGCTGACGCCTGGCCCACGAGCTGGAAATATTCCTCCGCCTCATGGACCAGGGTCCTGTTCCCCCAGTCGTTTCCGGTCTTTACGGCTCTCGGTCCGCCGCACCGACTTCAAGCTGGAGGCGACGACCTAGAACGCAAGCCCCTCGATGGGGGCCTTCGCGTGTTCGCTTCGATCGGTCGTCGACGTGACCCTGAACGCTGCCGTATCAATGGCGCGCGGATGGGTCACGGAGTCCCACGCAGCGGGCCGAATCGCGATGGCGAGTGGTGATCGCCATCGTCTTCGTTCCAGACGCACTGGGCTGCGCATACGAACGCCTCTCCACGGTTCAGGAGATAGAGCTTTCCTCGGTACTCGTCACCGGACTCCGGCAGAAACTTCAGTCGATCGACATCATCCGCTTCGTGGATTTCAAGTGCATCAAAGCTGGGCTTTAGGTGCATCAGGGAAACCGACGGGAAAAGAATATCGACCCGCGAATTGTATCGCTCTGCATGCACGCTTCGAAGGAGTAGGGTCGAGTGGCTGACGGAGTACTGCCAAACCTGGAACCTTCTATTCCAAGTGTGAATCTCTCTCATCTCATTACCTTCCTGGCATGGGCCAATGTCCGGGTTCTGGGATCTGAATTTGTTTCCCGTTTTCGTAGAATTTGATGCTATCCCATGTTCGATCTCCGAGTCTCACGGATTTTCCGATATGGTACATTTCACGTTCCGTTGCCCACCAATTGTCGCCCATCCCTCGAGTGTAAGCCTTCATGAATTTATCCGCGGGATCCCCGAGTCTGCCGACTTTAATTGCCTCGTCGCTGTTTTTGAATCCATCAATTGAGACGTGTAGATTTATATCAGGATTATGGGCGGCGGATCGAACTTCCGACTCCCAGTCCCAATTGTCCAAATAGTGCGTATAATTATTCTTCTCTGCAAATTCCCTCAAGCCTTCATCTCTGATGCCTACAGCCACATTCTTCGGGCATGCCGAGAGGCCGTAGGGGTCAATTGCTGCATGTGGGTTAGCGACGTAGCAGGAAGGGTTGGGGCCTGGGCCTAGGCCGAGTGGATCCGGGGTGAGGTAGCGGGCTGTTGAGGGGTCGTAGTAGCGCTGGAGGTTGTAGTGAAGCTGTGTTTCTGTGTCGAAGTACTGCCCGGGGGAGCGTAGGGGGGTGTAGGCGTCAGCGCTGGCGTTCCAGGCGGTAGTGCCCCAGAGGCTATTTCGAGTGTGCCAGGCGATAGCGCCCGTTTCGTCGATGAGTTCAGTGGGGGCGCCGACCAGGTCGGAGATGATAGAGAAGAATCGTTCATCAATAGCGCGTTGACGGGTGCGAGAAGGATTTGGGTGAGAGATTTTGCGTTCAAGCTGAGTGAGTGATGTTAGGCCCTGGTAATCCCAGGTAAGGACTATTTGCTTCGATGTGCAGGTAGAGTGGGTGGCCTGTTCGGTGAGTGTAGGGCCATCCCATGTGAAGTCCGTTTGTTCAACGACTGTTGACAAGTCGGTAGCAAGCTGCTGCTTGGCTATGCGTCGCCCAGTAGGGTCGTAAAGGTAGCGCCATGTCGTGCCACCGGGGGTGATGGCAGAGGTGAGGCGGTCTTCCGCATTCCAGTGGTAATGCCAGATGTCTGGTTTGCGGGACAGCCGGGGTTTTTGGCGGAGAGTTACGCGGCCGAGGGAGTCGTGTTCGTAGCGGATGGAGCCCGCTTTGGTGATGCGGGTGCCGGCGTAGGTGCGGTCGCCTCGGGCTGAAGGGTTGGGGTGGCGGTCGGGCCAGGTGGCGTGGGTTTGGTTGCCGGCTGAGTCGTAGGCGTAGGTCTCGGTCCAGTCGGTGGCGTGGACGGCGGTGACGCGGCCGGCGCGGTCGAGGTCGAAGGTGCGGCGGCCGGTGTGGGAGTCGTCGATCGAGGTGAGGTTGCCGTCGGGCCGGTAGGTGTAGCCGCGGTGGAGGACCTGTTGGGCTTCGGCGGCGGCAGGGTTCTGTGCCCGGTGCGCCCCGGTGGGGGACGGCACAGTGCCGGTGGCTGCTGCGGTAAGGGACTGGGCGGTGAGGCGGCCGGTGGGGTCCCAGGTATGGGTGAGCTGGAGATGGTCGCCGATGTTGCGAGTGAGTTCCTGGCCGGCGTCGTCGTGGTCGAAGGTGAGGACGTGACCGGCGATGTCCATGGCGGTGCGGTTGCCGGCGGCGTCGTAGGTGTAGGTGGTGGTGTGGCCGGTGGGGGTGGTGCGGGAGGTGCGGCGGCCCAAGGCGTCGTAGGCGAACGCCATGGTGCGGCCGTTGACCGTCTCGGTGGTGACGCGGCCCAGGATGTCGCGGGTGTAGGTGACGGTGGCGTCCGGGTTCGCCGCTTGTTGCAAGTTGCCACTGGTGTCGTGAACGTAGGTGGTGACGAGGCCGGCGGCGTCCTTGTGCGTGATGCGGCCGAGGGTGTCTCGGGTGTAGGCCGTGACTTCGCCAAGAGCGTTGGTACGCATGGCCAGTTGGCCCGCCGCGTCATGGGTGTAGGCCAGGACACGGTCGTCGAAGTCCGTCTCGGATATGAGGCGGCCCGCGCCGTCGTAGGCGTAGTTCCAGGTCAGGCCTTGGGGGTTGGTGACCTGGGTGAGGCGGAGTTCGGTGTCGTGGGTGAACTCGTGGCGGACGCCGTCGGGGTCGGTGCGGGCCACCAAGAGGTCGAAGTGGCTGTATTCGTAGCGGGTGGTCTGGCCGATGGCATCGGTGTGGGCGAGGCGGTTGCCCTCGCCGTCGTAGGTCCACTCCTCGGTGGCGCCGGTGGCGTCTATGCGGGCCGCGAGCTTCCCTTCGACGGTCCACACCATGTGGGTGGTCTCGCCCAGGGGGTCGGTGACGGAGGTGGTGCGGCCGAACGCGTCGCGGCGGTAGCGGGTGGTGGCGCCCAGCGGGTCGGTGACGGTCAGGGGCAGACCGGCCTCGTTGCAGTAGAGGTGCGTGGTGTTGCCGAGGGCATCGGTGACCGAGGAGACGTGGCCGCGGGCGTCGTGGGTGTAGGTGGTGCTGGCGCCGGTGGGGTCGGTGGTGGAGGCCCGGTTGCCGTCGGCGTCGTAGGTGTGGGTCCAGGTGGTGCCGTCCGGACCGGTGCTGGTCAGGGGCAGGCCGAGGTCGTTGTAGCTGGTGGTGGCGGTGGAGCCGTCGGGGAGGGCGACGATGGTCGGGCGGCCCTCATCGTCGTAGGTGAAGCGGGTGGTACGGCCCAACGGGTCGGTGGTGGACAGGACTCGGTGCTTGGCGTCGCGGACCGTGCGGGTGGTGGAGCCGGTGGGGTCGGTCTCCGCGACGATCTGGTGGCGTTCGTTGACCTCGTAGCGGGTGACGCCGCCCTGGGAGTTGTGGAGCAGGTTGGTGCGCAGGCCCGTTACGGGATCCGGCTCGCCCCAGGTGAACTGGGCGCGGAGGTGGCCCGCTATGCCGCCCTGTGAGGTGCAGCGGTCATTGTCGTCGTAGACGTAGGTGTAGCTGCTGTTGTTGGTGTCCGTCCAGGACGTGATCCGGCCGGTGTCGTCATAGGTGAAGCGGAGCGGGAGGCCGGAGGAGTTGGTGGTGGTGATGAGGTTGCCGGCGTCGTCGTAGCCGTATGCCATCAGGAGCTGGTCGCCGCCGTCGGGGGCGGCGCCGGAGAGGTGGAGGGCGGTGATGCGGCCCTCGTCCGTGGTGAGCAGGAGGCGGTAGCCGGCGCTGTGGGTGATGGCGGTGGGGGTGCCGTCTTCGGTGTAGTCGAAGGTGTGGTGGTTCCCGTGGCGGTCGGATATCTCGTCGAGGAGGGCGAGGTCTTCGGTATAGGTGGTGAAGTAGCGGCGGGTGCCGGTGACCGGGTCGGTGAGGAGGTAGTCGCCGTCCGGGGTGCGCTCCAGGGGGTGGCCGTCGCCCTCGGCGGGAAGGGTGGGCACGCCTACGGCCGGGTGTGGGTAGAGGAGGAAGTTGCCCTCCTCGCCGATGAGGATGACGCCCTCGGCGTCGATCTCCAGCCGCTGGTCGACGGTGCTCATCCACGTCGGACCGAACCAGCGGCCGGTGCGGTAGGACGACTCGAAGGTACGGGTGAAGGTGAGGGGGAGGCTGCCGGGGAGGGCGATGTCGGTCTGCGGCAGGATCATCCGGCCGGTGGCCATGTCGATGGGGTCGTTGCCGAAGGTCTTGCACCAGGCGATACGGGCCCGGTCCATGATGGTGCGCTTGCCACCTTCCCTGGCGGCGGCTCGTGCCGAGTCCTTGGCAGCTATCTTGACCGCGTCCTTGGCCCCCGCCTTCACCATGCCCTTGCCGAGGGAGCCGACGCCCTTGCCTCCGACGAGGTTGGCGATGACTTTTCCGAGCGCCTCACCCGGGTCGCTGCCCCAGCCCTCGCCGGTGATCCCCTTGGCCAGCCGGCCGGGGTGGGCGGCGGAACTGGCCAGGCCGAGGCCGGTTTTGGCGACGTTGGCCAGGTACACGTGGGGGTGGGCGAGGTTGTACGGCTCCGCCGGGTTCAGCGTGCGGGCCAGATTGACTGTTTCGACGAAGCCCTTGCCGATGCCACCGACGACATGCATCAGGTTCATGCTGCCGGCCGCGAGGCCGTCCATGGTGTCGAAGGCCGCCTCAGTGGTGAACTTCGGCTCCTGCGGGGCGTGTTCCAGGGCTCCCTTGAGGGCGTGCTGCGCCTTCGCTGCCGCTTCGTTGCGCTGGCTGCGGGCGTTCTTGAGCATTTCCATGGCCGCCTCGCGGCCCTGGTCACCGGGGTCGACGAAGTCGCCGGGATCGTCGGGCTTGGGACCGGGGTCGGAGCCCTGGTCCACCGCGGCGTTGTAGGCCTTGGCCTTCGCCTTGTACGTATCGACCTTGTGGCGGTGGGCGTCGTACGCCTTCTTGCTCTTGGCCTCGGCCGCTTGCCATGCGTCGATGGCCGACTGCGCCTTCTTCTGCGCCCAGGAGACCGTCTCCGCGTAGGAGTCCAGGGCCTTCCACGCCGACTCACAGGCATCCGCAGTGCGCATCCATTGCTTGGGGTGCGCGTCGAACTTCTCGTGGAAGCTGTCGGCCGCCTTCCCCTTCCAGGACCCGGCGTCCAGCTTGCGGATCCCCTGGCCGACGCGTTCGAAGGCCGCGTAGAAGTCCTTCAGGTGCGCGGCGGATTCATTGATCTTCGCGACGTCGCCGTGGACCAGCTCCTTGGGATCGTCACTCTCGCCCAGCTGCCGCTCAGCGACCTGCGCGCCCAGCGCGTCCGCGACATCGTCACCGGCCGAGCGGACGGACTTGGCCGCGTCCTCCGCACCGAAGGAGTCGAGAACGTCGGCGGTCTTGTCCGTGGTGTAGTCGACGGCCTCGCCGGCCGCCTCCTTTGCGCCATCGACGGCGTTGCCGATCTTGTCGGCAGTGGAATTGATGCCGTCCTTGACGTCCCCGAGAATGTCGCCGAGGCCCATCGGTTCTTACCCCCAGTGGTGCTGTGCAGCAGCGGATGTGCAGCAGTCGACGTGCGATGACCGACATGCAGTGGTCGATGTGCAGTAGTGGTTGTGCGACGGAGGTTCAGGATCCGTCGTGGTCGTCGGCCTGCGCCTGGCTGTCGCGGGACCTTTTCAGTGGCCGCAAGGCCCAGTTGTGGTCCACGTCGCCGGCCCACTTGGACGTCCTGAAGTCCTCGCCCGTCTGGTTCGCTGCTTGCTCGACTTCCTGAAACGCCTTGAGGGACCTGGCCGAGGTGGGGTCATAGTCCGCGTCGTCGAACTGGGTGATCGCGTTGTCGTCGCGGACCTGCTTCCACGTCCGATGCTTCAGCTGTTCCTCCGTCATGGTCGGGTCCCCCATCAGCAAGGCATTCGCCCCGACCTTCAGCGTCGTCGAAACGTACTGCTCCTGCTCGTGATAAAGCCCGGCCGTCAGATCAAGACGGCGCGCGAATTCGTTGGCCTCATGGATGAGCAGGCGAACACCCCAGCCCCAGCGTTCACAGTACGAATCGAATACGGAACTCACACCGGCGTGTCCGCTCTCCATACCGGAGAGAGCCAGCTTGTCGAATCCCTGGCCGAGTTGGGCGCTGGTGTCGAAGCCCAGTTCCTTCAGTTCCGCGATCGCGTCATGGATGCCCTTGGTGACCTGCTTCAGGGCAGCCGGATCGAGCTCGTAGCCCTCGGCGGATGTCATGCCGCACCCCCGGCCAGGGGCGCACCGAGTCCGCTTCCGGCTTGGCCCGGCTCGGCGAGATCGACCGCTACGGAGTCCGGGACGATGCCGCTGACCGGCGGAAACACCATCACCTGCGCACTGCCCGCGTCCAGCACCACGCCCGCCGGGCCCTCGATGGCGGGGATGACGACATCCAGAAGACGCGCACCGACCGCGCGGACGTAGGGCAGCTCGGTCTCGGGGCCGGCGCCCCGCGACGCGGCGAAGTGGGCCAGTTCCTCCTCGTCGGAGAAGGCATACAACCAACGGATACCGGTCAACTCGGCCGACATGAGGGAGTCGTTGACAAGCGGCACCAATACCGACGTCCGGCGCAACTCACCCACCAGGGCGGCCGGATTCGGATGTCCTGCATGAGCTGCCGCTACTTCGTCGGCCAATGACATGACGGATTTCTCCCTCCCCCGATTTCCGCTCAACTGCCGAACCTACTTTCGCATACGGCAGTGACAGTGCCGGTGCCGGCAAAGGCACTTCGGTGGAAACCGGCCGCTGGTTCCTTTTGGCTTCAACAAGGTTGAGTGTCTTGCACCCGGTTCCTGTGCCCCGTCCAGCGCGGCGAGCCGACGGCTCGCCCGCCCCCCAACAGCAGCAACCAGCCCAGATTGGCCGGGATTCCAGCATTCCGGGGGCTTCTTCCCGGTAGGGGGCGCGTGATCGCAGCCGAGCGTGTAGCTTCCCGGGGACGAGCGGCCCGGCAGGGGTCGCGCCGGGGCCCGCCGGAGTGGAGGGGGTTGCTCGATGGGCGTGCGGCTCATGGTGGTGGACGATCACCGTCTGCTCGCGGAGGCGCTGGCGTCGGCGCTGAAGCTGCGCGGGCACCGCGTCCTGGCGGCGGCCGCGCCGAGCGCCGGGGCCGCGGAGCTGGTGGTGAGCCGGGCGCCCGAGGTGTGCCTGCTGGGGACCGCCGCCCCGGCCCGTCCCGGCGCCTTCGACCCGGTCGTACGGATCAAGAAGGAGCGGCCGCAGGTCGCGGTGGTGGTGCTGGGGCCGGTTCCCAGTCCGCGCGGGATCGCCGCCGCTTTTGCCGCCGGTGCCTCCGGTTACGTCCGTAACGACGAGCGGATCGAAGGTGTGGAGCGCGCCATGATGAAGGCGCGGGCGGGGGAGGCGGCGGTGGCGCCGCAGTTGCTGCAGCAGGCCTTCGAGGAGTTGCTGCATCCCGCGGCGCAGCCGGACGACGAGGGGGCGCGGCTGCTGGAGCTGCTCACCCCGCGCGAGGTCGAGGTCTTGATGCGGGTCGCGGACGGTGAGGACACCCGGCTGATCGCGGCGGGGATGGACATCGCGCCGAGTACGGCGCGGACGCATGTGCAGCGGGTGCTGATGAAGCTGGAGGTGGGGTCACGGCTGGAGGCCGCGGCCCTGGCGGCGCGCACCGGGCTGCTGGACCGGGCGGCGGGCGGGCGTGCCGCGCGCGCCGCGGCGGAGACGGAGAGCCCTGCGGGGACGGGTGCGGGGGCAGGTGCGGTTACTGCGACGGGCCCGGCTGATTCGCCCCCGGCCCCGCCGCACTAACCCCCGTCCCCTCACCCCTGGTCGTCCCCGTCCTCCCTCCCCGCCACCAGTTCCTCGGCCGTCGGCGGCACGGCCGGCCGCAGCTTCAGCCAGATGAGGAAGAAGAGGCCGAGGGCGAGCATGCCCGCGCCCGTCCACAGGTTGATGTTGATGTCCTGGGCCTTCTTGAGGTCCGCGTCCGAGGCCGTCAGGCCGGCGATGGTGACGATCACCCCGTAGACGACGAACAGGCCGCCGATGATGCGCCGTACGTCGAAGAGCCGCGCGGCGGTCGCCGACTCGCGCTCCAGCTCCTCGACCTCGTGCTGGTAGTCACTCATGGTGGGTCAACTCCGCTGGTTCAGGCAGGTTCAGAACGAGAACGGGATGTAGCAGACGGCGGCGAGGACGAGCGCGCCCCAGCCCAGCAGGGCCGGCTTGCGGTACCACGCGTCGTCGCCCTCGGCCGGCAGTTCCTCCATGCCGGGAGACCGGGAGCCGTAGACCAGGCCCGCCAGCGACTCGGCCGGCTTGGGCTTGGTGACCAGGGTGACGAGCACCATCACCAGCGCGCCGACGACGAACGCCACGATCGAGGAGACGAAGTTGGCGCCCTGCTCGGAGGGGATCGCGATGATGCCCTGCTTGTAGAGCCCGAAGTAGTTGACCATCGCGGCGACCGTGCCGGACAGCAGGCCCCAGAAGCCGGCCGCTGCGCTGGTCCGCTTCCAGAACATGCCGATGATGAAGACGACGAACAGGGGCACGTTGAAGAAGGAGAACAGCGTCTGCAGGTAGTTCATGATGTTGCTGAAGGACGAGGCGATGAAGGCCGTGCCCATGCCGATCAGCACGCCGACCGCGGTGACCACACGTCCGGTCTTCAGGTAGTAGCGGTCCTCGCGGCCCTTCTTGAGGTACGCCGCCCAGATGTCGTTGGTGAAGACCGTGTTGAAGGACGAGACGTTGGCGGCCATGCCCGCCATGAACGCCGCCAGCAGACCGGTCACCGCGATGCCCAGCACGCCGTTGGGCAGCAGGTCCCGCATCAGCACCGGGATCGCGTCGTTGTACTGCAGCCCGTCCTTGGACTTGCCCAGCGTCGGCTCCATGACCAGCGCGATCAGGCCGGGGACGACCACCACCAGCGGTATGAAGATCTTGGGGAAGGCGGCGATCAGCGGGGTGCGCTTGGCGGCGGAGAGGTTCTTCGCGGACAGCGCGCGCTGCACCTCGGCGAAGTTGGTCGTCCAGTAGCCGAAGCTCATGACGAAGCCGAGGCCGAGGACGATGGTGAGCCAGTTCGCGCCGAGCGGGTTGGCCTCGCCGATGCCGGTGCCCTTCCAGGCCGTCAGGAACGCGTCGCCGTGTGAGGAGTCGAGCGAGCTGGTCAGGCCGTCCCAGCCGCCGACCCGCTTGAGGCCGACGATGGTCAGCGGGATCAGCGCGGCGAGGATGACGAAGAACTGCAGCACCTCGTTGTAGATCGCCGAGGACAGGCCGCCGATGGTGATGTACGCCAGGACGAAGACACCGGCGACGACGATCGCGACCCACTGCGGCCAGCCCAGCAGCGCCTGCAGCACGATCGCCATGGCGTAGAGGTTCACGCCGGCGATCAGTACGGACGAGACGGCGAAGATGACCGAACTGAGCAGGTGCGAGGAGGGCCCGAAGCGGTGCAGCAGGAATTCGGGCACCGAGCGGACCTTGGAGCCGTAGTAGAACGGCATCATCACCAGGCCGAGGAAGACCATCGCCGGGATGGCGCCGATCCAGTACCAGTGCACGGTGTAGGCCCCGTACTGCGCACCGTTGGCGGCCATACCGAGGATCTCGGTGGCGCCGAGGTTGGCGGCGACGAAGGCGAGGCCGGTGACCCAGGCAGGCAGCGACCGCCCGGAGAGGAAGAAGTCCAGGCTCGTCTTCACGCTGCGTTTGGCCGCGAATCCGATGCCGAGGACGACGACGAAGTAGATGGCCAGGATCGTGTAATCGAGCCCGTTGGTGGGGAGCCGTAGCCCCTCGGCCAGGGTGATCATGGGCGACTCATTTCGCGGGTCGGGAGCGCGGCCCCCGGAGGACACATCGTTGTGTGAGCGGAACGCACAAAAAGCTACGCGCGGTCCTCGGGAAACTGAATACTTTTGTTTGGTTCAGTTGCGCTTTCGTGATCGGGGTGGCTGGTATGCCCGGAATGTTCGGCCGGGCTTCAGCCCGGATCCGCCCGCAGTCCCCACGTTGACGCAACTGTTTAGTTGTGCTTCATTGTGTTTGTTTGTGTTTGGTCAGAGGGTGAGGAGCGCCCCCGTGAAGAAGACGTCGACCCGGCTGGCGGACGGCAGGGAGCTCATCTACTACGACGCGCGTGACGACGTCGTACGCGATGCGGTCGACCGGCGTCCCCTCGACCCCGTGGCCACCGCCTCCCAGGTCCGTCACGACCGGCTCCTCGGCGACCACGTCGCCATCGCCTCGCACCGCCAGGCCCGCACCTACCACCCCCCGGCCGACGAGTGCCCGCTGTGCCCCTCCCGCGAAGGCCGCTTCTCCGAGATCCCCGCCGCCGACTACGACGTCGCCGTCTTCGAGAACCGCTTCCCGTCCCTCGCCGGCGACAGCGGCCGCTGCGAGGTCGTCTGCTTCACCTCCGACCACGACGCCTCCTTCGCCGACCTCACCGAGGAGCAGGCCGCCCTGGTCCTGGAGGCGTGGACCGACCGCACCGGGGAGCTCTCCCAGCTCCCCGGTGTGGAGCAGGTCTTCTGCTTCGAGAACCGCGGCGCCGAGATCGGCGTCACCCTCGGCCACCCGCACGGCCAGATCTACGCGTACCCCTTCGTCACCCCGCGCACCGAGCGGATGCTCACCTCGCTCGCCGCGCACCGCGCGGCCACCGCGGGCGGCAACCTCTTCGACGAGGTGGTCGCGGGCGAGCTCGCCGACGGCCGCCGGATCGTCCTCGACGGCGAGCACTGGGTGGCGTTCGTCCCGTACGCCGCCCACTGGCCCTACGAGGTGCACCTCTACCCCAAGCGCCGGGTCCCCGACCTGCTCGCCCTCGACGACGCCGCGCGCACCGAGTTCCCACAGGTCTACCTGGAAGTCTTGCGGCGCTTCGACCGGATCTTCGACACGGGGACGAGCCCGGGACCCCGGGCGCCCGGCGCCGCCCGCACGCCGTACATCGCCGCCTGGCACCAGGCGCCGCTGCGTGCCGAGAGCCGGGAGGAATTCGCACTCCACCTCGAGCTTTTCACCATCCGCCGCACTTCCGGCAAGCTGAAGTTTCTCGCGGGTTCCGAATCCGGCATGAATGTGTTCATCAATGATGTGCCGCCGGAGGCCGCGGCCGAGCGACTGCGAGAGGTAGCGAGCAAGTGAGCAAGAAGTACCTGGTCACAGGCGGTGCGGGATACGTCGGAAGCGTCGTTGCGACGCATCTGCTGCAGGCCGGTCACGAGGTGACCGTGCTGGACGACCTGTCCACCGGCCATCGCGAGGGCATCCCCGGCGGTGCCCGCTTCATCGAGGGCCGCATCCAGGACGCCGCCAAGTGGCTCGACCCCTCCTATGACGCGGTGCTGCACTTCGCCGCCTTCTCCCAGGTCGGCGAGTCCGTCGTGGACCCCGAGAAGTACTGGCGCAACAACGTCGGCGGCACCATGGACCTGCTCGCCGCGATGCGCGGCGCCGGTGTCCGTACCCTCGTCTTCTCCTCCACCGCCGCCACCTACGGCGAGCCCGCGTCCACCCCGATCACCGAGTCCGCCGAGACCGCGCCCACCAGCCCGTACGGCGCCAGCAAGCTCGCTGTCGACCACATGATCAGCGGGGAGGCGGCGGCCCACGGCCTGGCCGCGGTCTCGCTGCGCTACTTCAACGTCGCCGGCGCCTACGGCAGCTGCGGTGAGCGCCACGACCCCGAGTCGCACCTCATCCCGCTCGTCCTCCAGGTCGCCCAGGGCAAGCGCGAGGCGATCTCCGTCTTCGGCGACGACTACCCCACCCCCGACGGCACCTGCGTACGCGACTACATCCATGTCGCCGACCTCGCCGAGGCCCACCTCCTCGCCCTCGACGTGGCCGGCCCCGGCGAACACCTGATCTGCAACCTCGGCAACGGCAACGGCTTCTCCGTCCGCGAGGTCATCGAGACCGTCCGCAAGGTCACCGGGCACCCCATCCCCGAGATCGCCGCCCCGCGCCGCGGCGGCGACCCCGCCGTGCTGGTGGCCTCCGCCCACGCCGCCATCGACCGCCTCGGCTGGCGCCCCAGCCGCGCCGACCTCGCCGGAATCGTCACCGACGCCTGGCAGTTCGCCCAGCACCTCGACCGGGAAAACCACCACAACTCACCACAGGGGACCTGATGACCGCTCACGGAGCCGCCGACCCGGCCACCGAGCGCCCGCACGGCGCTCAGCACACCGCGGCGGAATTCGCCGCGGTGTACGGCGCCGCCCCCACGGGCACCTGGGCGGCGCCCGGCCGGGTCAACCTGATCGGTGAACACACCGATTACAACGACGGCTTCGTGATGCCGCTCGCCCTCCCGCACACCACCCTCGCCGCCGCCTCGGCCCGCACCGACGGGGTGCTGCGGCTGCACTCCGGCGGCGCCGACGGCGGCATCGTCGAACTGCGCATCGACGCACTGCGCCCCGAACCCGACCCCCAAGCAGGTTGGGCCGCGTACCCGGCCGGTGTCGTCTGGGCGATGCGGGAGGCCGGCCTGCCGGTCGGGGGCGCGGACCTGCACTACGACAGCACGGTGCCCACCGGCGCCGGGCTCTCCTCCTCCGCCGCCCTGGAGGTCGTCACCGCGCTCGCCCTCAATGGTCTCTACGCGCTCGGCCAGGAGCCGCAGCAACTGGCCCGGCTCGCCCAGCGGGCCGAGAACGCCTTCGTCGGCGTGCCCTGCGGGATCATGGACCAGACCGCCGCGGCCTGCTGCACCGCGGGCCATGCCCTCTTCCTCGACACCCGCGCACTCACCCGCCGCCAGATCCCGTTCGACCTGGCGGGGGAGGGGCTGCGGCTCCTCGTCGTGGACACCCGGGTGAAGCACGAGCTGGGGGACGGCGCATATGCCGAGCGGCGCGCCGGTTGTGAGCGTGGCGCGCGGGCGCTCGGCGTGCGAGCCCTGCGCGATGTGCCGTACGCGCATCTGCCCGAGGCCTTGGCCGGGCTGGCCGACGACCCCGTCACCCAGGCCCTCGTCCGGCACATCGTCACCGAGAACCACCGGGTCGAAGAGGTCGTCGCACTGCTCGATGCGGGCCGCACCCGTGCCATCGGCCCGCTGCTGACGACCGGCCACGCCTCGCTGCGCGACGACTTCAAGATCTCCTGCCGGGAACTCGACCTCGCCGTCGACACCGCCAACGCCGCGGGTGCCCTCGGGGCCCGGATGACCGGCGGCGGCTTCGGCGGCTCGGCGATCGTGCTCGTGGAGGAGGCCGACGCCCCCGCCGTCGGCGCGGCGGTCACCGAGGCCTTCGCGGCGGCCGGCCATGCCGCCCCGCGGATCTTCGAGGCCGTCCCGAGCGCGGGAGCACACCGCGTCGAGTAGGGCGTGCCGGGCGGCGCGCGGCCACCGGGCGGGCGCCGAACGGCCCGGGTGGAGGGGCAGTTTCGTCAATCACCTTCCCTTGCCGCAACCCGTCCGTACGCTGGGACCCTGCACCGGTGGGGGCCGGTGCCGATCAGGGGGCGAGACCGTTCGGGTACGGCGCCCGGGGTGGGGTAGTCCTGTCGGCACGGCGGCGGCCGTGCGGCTGAGGCGATCTTCAATCCGGGCGTCGTGCCCGCTATGGTCCGTTCACCGAGACAGGGGGTCTCTGTGCAACGCATCCGGGTTCTGGTGGTCGACGACCACCGCATCTTCGCCGAATCCCTGGCGGCCGCGCTCGCCGCGGAACAGGACGTGGACGTAGCGGCCGCGGGCAGCGCCCCCGCGGCGCTGCGCAATCTGGACCGGGCGGTCACCGACGGCCGCCGGTTCGACGTGCTGCTCGCCGACGCCGACCTCGCCGCGCCGCTGCTCGCGGTGCCCGCGCAGGGGGCGCCGCGCGACGCGGTGCCGCGCGCCGTGCCGCGGGACGGCATCGCGCTGGTCTCCGGCCTGCGCACCAGCCATCCGTATCTGCGCACCGTCGTCCTCGCCGACCGTGACGACCCGCGCCGCGCGGCCGCCGCGCTGCAGGCCGGCGCCGCCGGCTGGGTCGCCAAGGACTGCTCGCTCTCCCGGCTGCTCGCCGTCATCCGCGGCGTGCTCCGCGACGAGACGCATCTGCCGCCCGCGCTGCTGACCGGTGTGCTGCGGGAGCTGACGGCGGCCCGCAAGCACCGCTCCGAGAGCGAACGGCTGGTGGAGTCGCTGACCCCGCGCGAGCGCGAGGTGCTGCGCTGCATGGTGGCGGGCCTGGGCCGCAAGGCGGTCGCCGAGCGGCTGTTCCTCTCGCCGCACACGGTCCGTACCCATATGCAGAACGTGCTCGGCAAGCTCGGGGTGCACTCCACCCTCGCGGCGGTCGCGCTGGCCCGCCGGGCCGGGGTCGGCCCGGTCGAACTGGAGGCGGCGGCCGCGGCGGCGTCGGTGCCGGTGCCGTGAGGGGCTGAGGGCCCTGGAGCCTCGTGGGCGCAGGGGGCGGGCGGTCGATGGGGTGCGCCGGTCTTGAGGCCCCGCGAGCGCGCCGCGCGCGGGCGCGGGAGCGCCGCTCGCGCGCAGGACCGCCGCCCTGCGCGCCGCCCTACGCGCCGGGCTCGGTCAGCACGGCCACGCCCCGGGGCTCCAGCCTGACCCGGTCGACGGCCCCGGAACCGGCCCCGGCCCCGCCCGCGCCCTCGCCCGCCCCGTCCGCCGCCGCCAGCACCTCCCGCATCGGCCCCGGCAGCACGGCCTCCACGGCCTCGGCCCCGTGGTTGAGCAGGAAGAGATACCGCCCGCCGGCGCCCTCGCGGACGGTGGCCTGGACGCCCCCCGGCAGCCCCGGCAGTACGGGCGTGACCCCGGCCGCCGCCCGTACGCCGTCCAGCAGGGCCCGCATCGGCGCCGCGTCGAGCCGGGTGCCCACGTACCAGACCGTGCCCCGCCCGTAGGCGTGCCGGGTCACCGCGGGCCGCCCGGCGAGGTCCCCGTCCGTGAAGCGGGCGAGCGCCTCGGCCCCTTCGAGGCCGATGGCCTCCGACCACAGATCCGCCCGCCCCGTAAGGGCTCCCCCAAGCTCTCCACTCCGGTCGAGCAGGGAGGTACCCCCACCGCCGACCGCCACCGACCGGCCCTCGTCCAGCGGCCAGAACTCCTCCACCCGCAGCCCCAGCAGCTCCCGCAGCGCCCCCGGATATCCGCCGGGGTGCACCCGGTCGTGCGCGTCGACGATCCCGGAGAAGAACGACACCAGCAGGTGCCCGCCGTCCCGCACATAGGCGGTCAGCCGCGCGGCGTCGTCCGCGGTGAGCAGATACAGATTGGGCGCCACGACCAGCCGGTAGCCGGACAGGTCACGCTGCGGCGGGATCACATCGCAGGCCACGCCCGCCTCGAACAGCGGCCGGTAATGATCCAGCGCGATCCGGGAGTGGTCCAGCGCGGATGACGGCTTGGAGTCCAGCTCCAGCGCCCACCAGCTGTGCCAGTCCGCCAGCAGCGCCACCGAGGCCCGTGACCGGGTCCCCTCGATGCCGGGCAGCGACGCCAGCTCCCGCCCCAGATCCGCCACTTCGCGGAAGATACGGGTGCCGGTCCCGCCGTGCGGCAGCATCGCCGAGTGGAACTTCTCCGCGCCGCCCAGCGACTGCCGCCACTGGAAGTACAGCACCGCGTCCGCGCCCTGCGCGACGGCCTGCCAGCTCCACAGCCGCATCGCGCCGGGCGGCTTGGGGCCGTTGCGGGGCCGCCAGTTGACCGCGCCCGGTGCCTGCTCCAGCAGCATCCAGGGCTGCCCGGAGCGCGCCGAGCGCATCAGGTCGAAGACATAGCCGGCCCGGAGGTGGTCCTCGGGTGCGTACGGGTCCTGGTAGAAGTCCAGCGCCATCGCGTCCATATGGGCGGACCAGGCGAACGCGTCGACGGGCTTGTGCTGCGGCATCAGATTGGTGGTGACCGGAATTGCGGGGGTCAGGCGCTCCAGCACCGCCTTTTCGGCCAGATAGCAGGCGCGCAGGGCCGCGTCGCCGAAGCGCAGGTAGTCCAGCTGCTGGGCGGGGTTGGGGAAGGTGGGCGCGGTGCGGGGCGGCAGCACCTCGTCGAAGTCGCCGTAGGCCTGCGACCAGAAGGCCGTCGACCAGGCGGCGTTGAGCGCGTCGATGTCCCCGTAGCGTGCGCGCAGCCAGCGCCGGAAGTCGTCGGCCGACACCTCGCAGTAGCACTGGCGGGTGTGGCACCCGTATTCGTTGCCGACGTGCCACAGGGCCAGCGCCGGGTGGCCGGCGTAGCGGGCGGCGAGTTGTTCGACCAGGCGCAGGGCGTGTGCCCGGTAGACGGGGCTGGAGGGGCAGTAGTGCTGCCGCGCGCCGGGCCAGCGGCGCCGGCCGTCGGCGTCCTCGGGCAGGATCTCGGGGTGTGCGTGGGAGAGCCACGGCGGGGGCGAGGCGGTCATGGTGGCCAGGCAGACGGCGATCCCGGCGCCCGCCAGCCCGTCCATGACACGGTCGAACCAGCCGAAGTCCCAGGCCCCGGGCCGGGGTTCGACCCTGGCCCAGGAGAAGATCCCCGCGGTGACCATGGTGACACGGGCCGCCTTCATCAGCTTCAGATCCTCGGCCCACACCTCCTCGGGCCACTGCTCGGGGTTGTAGTCGCCGCCGAAATGGATGCCCATGGATCCCCCTACGGGTCGAACGGATCCCCCTACGGATCGACGCCCTGGCGGGGGCGCCGCGGCCCGCCGTCACCGGAACCGGCTCACGAAGAGTTCTTGTACACGCTCCAGCCCCCGTCGACGACGAGGCTCGCGCCCGTGACGAAGGACGCCTCGGGGGAGAGCAGGAAGGCGATGGCGGCGGCGACCTCCTCGGGCCGCCCCAGCCGCCGCGCCGCCGTCTGCGCGGCGCTGGCCCGCCGCTCCTCCTCGCTGACACCGTCCCAGGCCGCCGTCAGCACGGGGCCCGGCAGCACGCTGTTGACCCGGACCTCCGGCCCGTATTCGACGGCCAGTTGACGCCCCAGCCCGGTCAGCCCGGCCTTGGCCGCGGCGTACGCGGGCCGCCCCGGCAGCCCGATCAGCGCATGCACCGACGAGGTCAGCACCACCGCGCCACGGCGCGTCCGCAGATCGTCCAGGGCGGCGCGCACACCGAGGAAGGAGCCGGTGAGATTGACCGCGAGCTGCCGGTCCCAGTCCGTGAGCGGGGTCTGTCCCGCGGACGCCACATACGGCAGAAAGGCGTTGCTGACCAGCGCGTCCACCGGTCCGTAGCGCCGCCGGGCCGCCTCGACCGCCCGCCGCCAGCCGTCCTCGTCCGCCACATCGCAGTGCTCGTACGAGGCATGGCCGCCGGCCGCCCGGATCCGCCGCGCGGTGTGTTCGCCGCGCGCGTCGTCGATGTCCAGCAGCAGCACGCCGGCCCCCTCGGCCGCCAGCCGGTCGGCGGTGGCCGCCCCGATCCCGGCGGCGGCACCGGTCACCAGGACCGTACGGCCCTCGAACCGCTTGCCGTACGGGCCGTTCGCCGGGTGCGGTGCGCGCTGCTGGCTCATGGCGCGATCCAAGCCCACGGGACGAGCGGCGGGCAAGGGGACGGGGGAGGAGAGGGAGGAGCAGAGGGGCGCGTGCAGATTCAGGGGGCGCACGTGAGTCGCATGCGCGCCACCAAAAAATGCGGTGTGCGCCGGGCTCTGTGCACGCGGGTCCCGCCCTGGCCTACCCCGGGATGTTGTCGAACGGTCCGGTCAACCGCCGCAGCAGACCGGCCAGTTCGCCGCGCTGCTGGCGGGAGAGCTCGGCGAGGATCGCGCGCTCCTGTATCAGCAGCCCGGCCAGCGACTGGTCGGCCTTGTCGCGGCCCTCG
This sequence comes from Streptomyces sp. NBC_00400, assembly GCF_036048035.1. Taxonomy (NCBI): domain Bacteria; kingdom Bacillati; phylum Actinomycetota; class Actinomycetes; order Kitasatosporales; family Streptomycetaceae; genus Streptomyces; species Streptomyces sp. NBC_00400. The sequence goes on from NZ_CP107940.1 coordinate 5,010,163, forward strand.
GCCGTCAGCCTGACCAGCACTCCGCGCCGGTCGTTCGGGTCGGGCAGGCGCTCGACCAGGTTCTTCTTGGCGAGCCGGTCGATGCGGTTGGTCATCGTCCCCGAGGTGACCAGGGTCTGGGTCAGCAGCGCCCCGGGGGAGAGCTGATACGGCGCCCCGGCGCGCCGCAGCGCGGTGAGTACGTCGAATTCCCAGGGCTCCAGACCCACCTCGGAAAAGGCGATACGGCGGGCCCGGTCAAGGTGTCTGGCCAGCCTGGAGACACGGCTGAGGACCTCAAGTGGTTCCACGTCGAGGTCCGGGCGCTCGCGGCGCCAAGCTGCGACCAGTCGATCGACCTCGTCCTCCATGACGATCAGTGTAGAGGGTCTGTCGACATGAAGTCTCTTGACGTCGAGATATATTTCGCTGGACTATGGGGCATCGTCGGCGGGGGCTCGGTTTCCAGCCGAGACGGCCCGAATCCGACCGTGCCAGCCTTGTATCAGCCCTGCATCGGCAAAGGGGTTTCGCTCATGCACGACGCACCCATCTGGGATCCGCAGCAATACCTTCGCCACTCCGGGCACCGTACCCGCCCCTTCCACGACCTTCTCGCCCGGATACCCGGCCTGCCCCGGCAGGACCGCCCCGCCCGCATCGCCGACCTCGGCTGCGGTCCCGGAAACGTCACCGCCGTGCTTGCCGCACGCTGGCCCGACTCCCACATCACCGGATACGACAACTCCCCGGAGATGCTGAAGGAAGCCGAGGCCCACGCCGGCCCCACCGCGGGCGGCGGCCACCTCGACTTCGCCCCCGCCGACGCCGCGGACTGGGCCCCCGAGGAGACCTACGACCTGATCGTGTCCAACGCGGCGCTGCAGTGGGTCCCCAACCACCCGTATTCCTTCGCCCGTTGGATCGATGCCCTCGTCCCCGGCGGCACGTTCGCCTTCCAGGTCCCCGGCAACTTCACCTCGCCCAGCCACGCCCTCCTCGGCGAACTGTGCGACGCCCCCCAATGGCGCGAACGGCTCACCCCGCACGGCCGCCGCTTCGTCCACATCCTCGAACCGGCCGATTACCTGGAGCGCCTTACCGACCTGGGCTGTGCCACCGACGTATGGGAAACCACCTACGTCCAACTCCTGAAGGGCGACGACCCCGTCCTCGACTGGGTCAAGGGCACCGCCCTGCGCCCCGTCCTGACCGCCCTGGAGAACGACCCGCCCGCCCGCGAGGCCTTCCTCGCCGAATACCGCGACGCCCTCCGCAAGGCCTACCCCACCGGCCCGCACGGCACCGTCTTCCCTTTCCGCCGCATCTTCGCCGTCGCCCGGAAGCCGGCGGCCGGCTGATACCGGCGGATGCCCCTGATGTCTGTCTGTCACGCTCCGACTCATCCCCTCAGAGGCGCATACGTCGTGATCACCGGCCTCGACCACATCCAGCTCGCCGCACCCCCCGGTACCGAAGACGCCCTGCGCGCCTACTACGCGGACCTCCTCGGCATGACGGAGGCCCCCAAACCGCCGGCGCTCGCGGCCCGCGGAGGATGCTGGTTCGAGGCCGGTACGGCCCGGCTCCACCTGGGCATCGAGGCGGACTTCCGCCCCTCGAAGAAAGCCCACCCCGGCATCCGCGTCCACGGCATCGACGCCCTCGCCGCCCGCCTCTCCGCCGCCGGAGTCACCGTCACCTGGGACGACCACCTGCCGGGCCACCGGCGTTTCTACTCGGCCGACCCGGTGGGCAACCGGCTGGAATTCCTGGAGCCGGTGGGAGCGGTTACGGAATGGGATCCTTGTGGGTGAGCGTTCCGGGAAACAGCGCCAGGAATTCCTTGTCCTGGGGGACCATCAACGTCCCCCAGGAGCCGTCGGCGAAACCGAACTGGAACTCCTTCCGCCCGCCGGCGCGGTGACGCGTCCAGGCCAGGGCGGTAGGGGGAAAGCAGGCGCCCGACTCGACCGCGCGGCCGGTCTCTGACCGCCGGATGTTCTGCACGTACACAAAACGCAGCTGACGTTCGGTGAGCGCGACAAAGGTGATGACGCCGGTCTCCGCATGCGGCTGACCGGCCGCCAGCCACTGGCCCGCCAGGCTGTCCCAGGTGCCGAAGAAACGCCCGTTCTTCTTCTGCCGCTTCACCCGGGCCGCGGGGTCGCCGGTGGCCTTGACCGGCCCGGGTTTCGGGTCGGTGAGCGTCGCGGTGTCAAAAAGAAAGGAGAGGAAGCCGCGCCGCCGGTCTCCCGGCCTGCTGTGCCCGACCAGCACCTTCGGCTGCCGGTCGGGAGGCACATCGGCATCGTCCTCCCGGCGGTCGGACAGCGCGCGGCCGACCTCGAAGGCCCCCACCAACTGCTCATTCGCGGGCAGCACGGAGGTGATGCTTGCCATCAGGCCGGGCTCCATGACGTGGGCGCTTCCTTTCGGGGGTGGGGTGTGTTGTTTCGGGGCGGCGGGGCGCTGAACGCTGGGTGGCAGTCCCGCGGCTCCGCGATTGCAGGGCTACGGGATGGGATCCCGCTTGCCGAGGGTGTGCGGGAAGTACTTCGCGCATTCGTCTGTGCCGGGGCCGAACAGCGTCCCCCACGAGCCATCGGCGAAACCCAGCTGCACGTCGTGGTCGTGGGCGCCGGTCAGACGGGTCCAGGAAAGGCAGTACCGGCGGAAAACCGGACCCGGTTCGATCGCCTCGTCCAGTTTCCCGTTCCAGCGGTTGTACTGCGCGTACACGAAGTGGAAATTTCCTTCGGTGAGCGCGACCGCGGTAACGACACCCACCTTGGTCCGCGGCTGAGCTGCCGCCAGCCACTGGCCGGCCAAGCTGTCCCAGCCGCCGAAGAACGACTTTTTCCGCTTCTGCGCCTTCGCCCTCTTGGCAGGATCCGTCACCCTGTCGAACTGACCGGGCGACGAAAAATCGGCGGTCAGGAACCGGAAGACGAATTCGCCGAACTTACCCAGGAAATCGCCAGAACTGGACCGGCTGTCGGCCAGTACCCGGGGCCGTCGCTTGTCCGGCACATCGCAGCCGCCCGTACCGGTGGCGCATGGCGAGCGCGACGTGGTGAAACCGCCCAGGTACACCTCGCCCACGGGCAGTACGGCGGGGATTTTCTGCTCCAGATCGGCCCGCAAGTGTTCTCAGCTCCTCTTAGCCGAACAGGGAATCGGCAGGGGCCGAGGCACGGGTGCACGGTGAGGTCACCTCGGCGGTAAACCGGCCGGTGCCGGTGTCCACCGAGGCCGTGAGCGCATGACCCACCGACCGCTCGGGCGCCTCGTCCCCGGCCCGAAGGCTGGCCCGTTCTCCGGTGACCTCGCCGTCCTTCCGCCATCCTTGCGACGCGAAGCACTCGACCACCCGCGGCAGCGCGCGGCTGAGATCGCCGTTCGTCACCTCGCCGATGTACCAACTGTGCCGGGCTGAACAAGCGGACCGCAGACCCTTGTCCCAGCACTCGGGGCAGGTGAGGGAGGCGACGTCTCCGCCGCCCATGCTGCCCTGCAGTGCCACGGCATCCATCAGTCGGCTGGAGTGCCAATACAGCTCCTGCTTCACCCCGTCCGCCGGCTCGACCGTGGCCGGGGCGCTCTGCCGCATGGCCCGATAGTCCTCGACCTCTTGGTCGGTACCCCAGTCGATGGTCTTGAGGATCTCGGCGAAGAGCTCGGAGTGCAGGTCCCAGCCCTCCGGTGACGGGGAAGCGAGCTCAAAGATCAGCATCTCTGCGGTGTCCGGCAACGGTATGAACACCTGTATCTCGGATTGCGAGATCAGCTCTTCCCGGCCCGTGGGTGACGCCTCCGCTGCCATGACGAACCCTGAGCCACCGACTCGGGTGAGAGCGGGGCCGCACGGAAGCTCCACCGTCTGGAATTCGTCGTCGGGGTGCTTGCGCTCCAGCAATTCGCGGGTAGTGCGCAGCACGGACGCCTCGTCCTCGCTGTCGTGCTCGACCTGGCTGACGACGATCGTGGATGCCGTGGGTCGTCCTTCCACTTCCAGGAAGCACATACCCGCGTAGATGACGTTGGCTTCGGCCATCGCCTCCAACTGGGCGCCGATCCCGAGTGCGAAGCGAAACTGATCGTCCGCGGAGTGCTCGGGCATCAGGTCGGTGGCGAGCGCATGAAGGCTATCGGCCACCGCTTCCATATCGGGGGCGTCCACCGGAAGTTCCCGGATGAACTCCGGCATGATCCAGCCGATGCGCAACTGCCCCGCCCGACGGGCCGGTGGCGGTGCCGCTACGGCAGATTCACCGATGCTTGGTTCTGCTTGTGACATTCGTGCGCTTCTCCCGTCGCTCAGGCCGCGAGTGTCTGATGGAACTTGCTTCCCGAGGCGGCCTGGGACTCGCCACCGGGGTGCTGAGCGGTGCCGTGGAGGAACGAGCCTGCCTTCGTGGCGAGCTGAATGCCGTGAATGGTGCCGTCCGAGAGCTCCTTTCCGACCGCCCCCAGCCCCTTGTTCATCCACTTCATGCTGAGTGGCTTCGCAAGACCCTCGCGGATCGCGCCGGGTGTCTCACGTGCGATCGCCTTGACGTTGCCGAGGCCCTTGACGGCACCACCGATCTTTGTCGTCAGCTTTGCCGCGGCGCCGGCCTCCTTGAAGCCCGCTCCCGCCGCCTTGAACACGCCGCCGACTCCGGGGATGACCCCCAAGGCGTCCAGTCCGATCTTCCAGCCCGGCGTGCCGTTGCCGCGCGCCATGCCCATCCAGTGCCCCGCCATGGCACCGGCTGCGCAGACGGCGGAGGCGCCGCCCAGGAGAGCGGATGCCGCCTGGCCGACCACAGGAATCACATTGACCGCCAGGGCGGCGGCCGCGAGACCGGCGGAGATGGTGGAGAGCGTGTCCGCGTGCTCCACCAGCCAGTCCTTGAACCCCCGCCACGCGCCCTTCAGGCCGTCGATCGCCTTGTTCCACCAGTGGAGGTCCGGCGGGTGGTTCTCCGAGGCCTTGAGGATCGCGCGTTCGGCCTCGCCTGCGCGGTCCTTCCACTGGGCGTAGATGCGCTCGGCCTCGCGGACGAGGTCGTCCAGCTTGTCCTGGGAGTTGTCGATCTTGTGCGTGGCCGTGTCGATGTCGGCGATGAGCTGCTTGAACCCGGGGTCCTCCGCATCCACAGTCATCAGGTTGAGGTCGTCGTACCGCTTTTTCAGCCGGTCGTAGTGCTCTCGGTTGGCCGTCACGTCCTTGCGGGTCGCCGCGGCCTCCGTCTCGATCTTTTCGGCCTTGTGCTGGAATCCCTGCAGGTGGGTGTGCCAGCCCCGCAAAGCCTTTGCGCAGTCGTGCATGGATTCGCTGCCCTGGTGAAGGTACTTGGGCAGTTCGCCGAGCTTCTTCGCGAAGTTCTGCGCCGCTTCACCTTCCCATGCGCCGTCGCTCTTACCGATCGACTTGAGCATATGGTCGAGTTCGTCGAGCTGGTCGCCGACGGACTTCACATCCGAAGCGAGTGCCTGGATCTGGTCCAGATCTCCCTTGGCCGGATTGAACTTGACGCCGGGCCAGGCCGAGTCGTCTTCGATGAATATGCTGCGCCAGGACATGCGTCTCCCCGTGTGAACAAACTTTTCTTCGGTATCGCGTAGAGTTGATCAGGCAGCGCCGGTGGTTACTTCTTGCCCATCATCTTGGCGTTCTCTTCTTCGCCTGCCTTGTAGGCGTCCAGCGTCAGTTTGAGCTTCTCGTGGATCTCCTTCGCGGCACCCGAGATCCGCTTGATGCCGTCACCCCACTGATCCTGGAACTCGTCACAGGCATCGTCGAGACCATCGGTGCCCAGAGTCTTCGGGCCCACCTTGTTGAGCCGCTGCTGCGCATCCCGCATGCGGTCGTCCGCATCCGCGAGCTTCTTGAGCATCGCCTGGATGCGCTCGACATCGATTTTGAAGTCTGTCGCCACGGCGCGATTCCCCCATCGCTCGGCTAATTCTTGGGTGCGACGATCCCTGATCGGCACATTTGCTCACCGTACCGTGACCGCCCGACGGGGTGAAAGCGCAGGGCTAAAGGAGGGGTAATGTGCAGCGAGGTGGCATGGCAAAGATGCATGAAGAAATAAACTGTGGGTTATGCCGGATATGTCGCCAGATTTCGAATGCCCGCATGGGGGCGGGCTGCGTGGCGGCACTCCGTGAAAAGCTGCCCGTGGAAAGCCGCATGGCGGCGCTCCGTGAAAGGGAGAGCGGCGCCCGGCCCCGGTACTACGCGCCGTACAGCGCGGCCTGCGCATAGATGAGGTTCACATCCAGTAGTCCGGTATCTGCGCGGTATCGGCCGGACTTGAAGTCGAGGGCGGGCTTCCGCGGCCCGTCGCCGGCTCGCGTGCGCCAGTGGGCGCGGCGGGGCTTGCCCCAAAGCCACCAGCTCGAATGCGTATCGCCGTTGAGGAGATCCAGCAACGCAAGAATGACCCAGAAGGGCGAGAGTGCCCAGTAGGCGATCCAGCCGCGGATATTCCCCTTATAGGCGGTCACGCTGCACTGCCTGCCTGCGTCCTCTATGCGCCACGCCTGACGGATTCCTCGGGGGGAACGTTCGTGGGTCACCTGACCGATGAACCGGCCGTACCCGTCATGCACTGCATAGACGGTCTGCTGGGCAGCAGCGCCGGCCTGAGGGGCGATGGTGCACAGGGTATGTGCAGGCTCTGCCGCGGTCGTCAGCGTGAAGGCCGGCTGTTGCTCGGAACTGGTGAGGTGGTGATGAACCCGGGCCAGCGTCGGACCGGGGGCAATCTTCCCGGTCCGTCCCGGGTGCAGGATCCCCCATGCCGCACACCCCGGCAACGCGGAGAACTCCGTCGCAGCGTCGTTCCGTGTGATGCCGAACGTGACCTCGGACATTGCTCGCTCCGTAATTCCTGCTTCGATTCGCCTCGTCCCGCGGAAGTCTCACCCTCGGGTACCCGGGGGATGGCTGTCCCACGTTTCCTCGTGGGCGCGGCATCTGGCGGCGGCCCACCAGAGTGCCAGACGACGGTCAACGGAGGGAGTTTCGCTGGGCCCAGAGCCGTCGCAGCACGCCCTTCGGTGCTCTATCGGCGCTACGCGCCGTACAGCACGGCCTGCGCATAGAGGAGATGGACATTCAGCAGGCCGGGGTCTGCACGGTATCGGCCCGTGTTGAAGTCGAGAGCGGCCCTCTTCGCTCCGCCGCCGGTCTGCATGCGCCAGCGGGCACGGTGGGGCTTGCTCCACACTGAACGGCCCGGATGCAGGTCGCCGTTGAGAAGGTGGATCAGCGCCAGAACGAGCCAGAACGGCGAGACCGCCCAATAGGCGATCCAGCCGCGGACATTCCCCTTGTAGGCGACCGCGCCGCACTGCTTGACCGTGTCCTCGATGCGCCATGCCTGGCGAATGCCCAGCGGGGAACGCTCACGGACGATCCGGCCGATGAGGTGGCCGGTTCCGTCATGCACCGCATAAGCGGTCCCCGATCCGGCGGCGCCGGCCTCGGGGGCGACGGTGCACAGGGTGTGGGCGGGCTCCGCCGGCGAGGTGAGGGTGAAGGCCGCCTCACGGTCGTCACTGCCGCCCCGGCGGTGCACCCGGGCCAGCGGTGATTCGGCGGCAATCCGTCCATTCCCCGTTTGGAGAGCCCCCCATGCCTCGTGCACGGGTAGCGCGGTGAATTGCTGCGCGAACTCTGCCCGGGAAAGGCAGAAGGTTATTTCGGTCATTCGGCTTGCTGCTCCAGCTCCGGAGCGCCTCGTCCGCAAAGGTCCAACCCTCGCGTACCCGGATGACCGTCTGACGGTTCCTGGTGAGGCGCGGTACGTGACGACGGCCGCCCAGTGTGTCAGACGATGATCACCAGGGGACGCCGCGACCGGCGACTCCCGACCCGCGACTCCCCGCCGGGCGACTCCCGGCCCGAGGAGCCCTGCCCCCGAGCCCCGCCGTCCCCTCCCGCCCCTCAGTTCTTCCGGTGCCCTATCAACCGCGGCTTCGCCTCCAGGTTGCCCAGGCCGTGCCAGGCCAGGTTCACCAGATGGGCCGCCACCTCGGCCTTCTTCGGCTTGCGGGTGTCCACCCACCACTGGCCGGTCAGCGCGACCATGCCGACCAGGGCCTGGGCGTAGAGCGGGGCCAGCTTCGGGTCAAAGCCGCGGGCCTTGAATTCCAGGCCCAGGATGTCCTCGACCTGGGTGGCGATATCGCTGATGAGGGAGGCGAAGGTGCCCGTGGACTGGGCCACCGGGGAATCGCGGACCAGGATGCGGAAGCCGTCGGTGAAGGTCTCGATGTAATCGAGCAGCGCGAACGCCGCCTGTTCGAGGAGTTCGCGGGGGTGGCCGGCGGTCAGTGCGCCGGTCACCATGTCCAGCAGCTGCCGCATCTCGCGGTCCACGACCACCGCGTACAGGCCTTCCTTTCCCCCGAAGTGCTCGTAGACCACCGGCTTGGAGACCCCGGCCTTCGCCGCGATCTCCTCCACCGAGGTGCCCTCGTAGCCCCGCTCGGCAAAGAGCGTGCGACCGATGTCCAGCAGCTGCTCCCGGCGCTCGGCACCGGTCATCCGGACCCGGCGGGCCCGCCGCGTGCCCGCGGCCGGGGAGGGCTTGCCCTTGCTGTTGCTCGCGCTGCTGCTGTCGATCGCCACCCGTCAATCATGCCTTCCCCGCCTACCGCCGGGACGTACCCCCGGCGGCCGGCTCCGCGCGTCGGGCGTCGATACGGGACGCGTCCGGCCACCGGACGTCATACGCCCAGCCCGCCTTCTCGAACCAGCGGATCAGCCGGGCGCTGGAGTCCAGCTGCCCCTTCATCACCCCGTGCCGGGCACAGGTGGGGTCCGCGTGGTGCAGGTTGTGCCAGGACTCACCGCAGGACAGGACGGCCAGCCACCAGACGTTGCCCGACCGGTCGCGGGACTTGAAGGGGCGCTTGCCCACCGCGTGGCAGATGGAGTTGATCGACCAGGTGACGTGGTGCAGCAGCGCGACGCGGACCAGGGAACCCCAGAAGAACGCGGTCAGCGCGCCCTGCCAGGACCAGGTCGCCAGACCGCCCACCAGCGGCGGGACCATCAGCGACACCGTCGTCCACAGGACGAACTGGCGGGAGACCGTACGGATCGCCTCGTCCCTGATCAGGTCCGGTGCGTACTTCTGCTGCGGCGTCTGCTCCTCGTCGAACATCCAGCCGATGTGCGCCCACCACAGGCCCTTCATCAGGGCCGGCACCGTCTCGCCGAAGCGCCACGGGGAGTGCGGGTCGCCCTCGGCGTCGGAGAACTTGTGGTGCTTGCGGTGGTCCGCGACCCAGCGCACCAGCGGCCCCTCGACGGCCAGCGAGCCCATGATCGCGAGCGCGATCCGCAGGGGCCGCTTCGCCTTGAACGAACCGTGCGTGAAGTAGCGGTGGAAGCCGATCGTGATGCCGTGGCAGCCGATGTAGTACATCGCCACCATCAGCCCCAGATCCAGCCAGCTCACCCCCCAGCCCCAGGCCAGCGGGACCGCGGCGACCAGCGCCACGAACGGGACGGTGATGAAGAGCAGCAGCGTGATCTGCTCGATCGACCTGCGCTGCTCGCCACCCAGCGTCGCGGACGACGACGGAGCTGCGGCTGAACCGGCGGAGGAATCGGCAGGAATCGGGGGATCTTCTACGGCTTCAGGACCAGCGGTCATGGTGTCCCTCGTCGGGGGCTCGGGGGCTCGGGGGCACGGCTACGGCTACGGAACCGTAACCTACGGTCTCGTAAGTATGGCAGTGCCACCGTCACGGGCAAGGCCGTGACAGGCGCCACACCTACCCCCTGTGACGCATCTGCCCACCCAGCGGACGGTGTGATCTGCTGACGCTGGGCAGACCTATCCTGGGGACGTCGGACAGCGCGGTCCGCAACCCGCCCGCATCAGACCTGCACACCCGTCGCCCGCCGGCACCTCTCCCATGAGCCGCGGTACGACGCCCCTGATCGCTGCAAGGAGCCGCACCTGTGAGCAGTGCCGACAACACTCCAGCCGAGATCGCGCCCATCGAGAGCCTCGACCCCGGCCCGAGCGACAACATCGCCCTGCGCGCCGACATCCGCCGTCTCGGCGACCTCCTCGGCGAAACCCTTGTCCGCCAGGAAGGCCGGGAGCTCCTCGACCTCGTCGAGCAGGTCCGCGCCCTGACCCGCTCCGACGGCGAAGCCGCCGCCCGGCTCCTGGGCGACACCGACCTGGCCACCGCCGCCAAGCTGGTGCGTGCCTTCTCCACGTACTTCCACCTCGCCAACGTCACCGAGCAGGTGCACCGCGGGCGTGAGCTGGGCGCCAAGCGTGCCGCCGAGGGCAGCATCCTCGCCCGCACCGCCGACATGCTCAAGGACGCCGACCCCGAGCACCTGAAGGCGACCGCCCGCAACCTCGGAGTGCGCCCCGTCTTCACCGCGCACCCCACCGAGGCCGCCCGGCGCTCCGTCCTCACCAAGCTCCGCAAGGTCGCCGAGCTGCTGGACAGCACGGACTCCGAGCGCCGCCGCGCCGACCTCCGCCTCGCCGAGAACATCGACCTCATCTGGCAGACCGACGAGCTGCGCGTCGCCCGCCCGGAGCCCACCGACGAGGCCCGCAACGCCATCTACTACCTCGACGAGCTGGGCCGCGGCGCCGTCGGCGACGTCCTCGAAGACCTCGCCGCCGAGCTGGAGCGGGCCGGCACCGAGCTGCCCGCCGGCACCCGCCCGCTCACCTTCGGTACCTGGATCGGCGGCGACCGCGACGGCAACCCCAACGTCACCCCGCAGGTCACCTGGGACGTCCTGCTCCTCCAGCACGAGCACGGCATCACCGACGCCCTGGAGCACGTCGACGAACTGCGCGGCGCGCTGTCCAACTCCATCCGCAACTGCGGCGCCACCGACGAACTGCTGGAATCCCTCCGGCACGACCTCGACCTCCTCCCCGAGATCAGCCCCCGCTACAAGCGGCTGAACAGCGAGGAGCCCTACCGCCTCAAGGCGACCTGCATCCGCCAGAAGCTCGTCAACACCCGCGAACGTCTCGCCGGCGACACCCCCCACGTCCCCGGCCGCGACTACCTCGGCACCGCGGAACTCCTCGACGACCTGGCCCTCATCCAGACCTCGCTGCGCGAGCACCGCGGCGGCCTGGTCGCCGACGGCCGTCTGGAGCGCACCCTGCGCACCATCGCCGCCTTCGGCCTGCAGCTCGCCACCATGGACGTCCGCGAGCACGCCGACGCCCACCACCACGCCCTCGGCCAGCTCTTCGACCGCCTCGGCGAGGAATCCTGGCGCTACGCGGACATGCCGCGCGACTACCGCCGCAAGCTCCTCGCCAAGGAACTGCGCTCCCGCCGCCCGCTGGCCCCCACCCCGGCCCCGCTCGACGAGGCCGGCGCCAAGACCCTCGGCGTCTTCCGCACCATCGGCAAGGCCAAGGAGACCTTCGGCCCCGAGGTCGTCGAGTCCTACATCATCTCCATGTGCGCCGGCTCCGACGACGTCTTCGCCGCCGCCGTCCTCGCCCGCGAGGCCGGACTGATCGACCTGCACGCCGGCTGGGCCAAGATCGGCATCGTCCCGCTCCTGGAGACCACCGACGAGCTGAAGATCGCCGACCAGCTGCTCGACGAGATGCTCGCCGACCCCTCCTACCGGCGCCTGGTCGCCCTGCGCGGCGACGTCCAGGAGGTCATGCTCGGCTACTCCGACTCCTCCAAGTTCGGCGGCATCACCACCTCCCAGTGGGAGATCCACCGCGCCCAGCGCCTGCTGCGCGACGTCGCCCACCGCCACGGCGTACGGCTGCGCCTCTTCCACGGCCGCGGCGGCACCGTCGGCCGCGGCGGCGGCCCCTCCCACGACGCGATCCTCGCCCAGCCCTACGGCACCCTCGAAGGCGAGATCAAGGTCACCGAACAGGGCGAGGTCATCTCCGACAAGTACCTGGTGCCGTCGCTGGCACGGGAGAACCTGGAACTGACGGTCGCCGCCACCCTCCAGGCCTCCGCCCTGCACACCGCCCCCCGGCAGTCCGACGAGGCCCTGGCCCGCTGGGACGCCGCCATGGAAACCGTCTCCGAGGCGGCCCACGGCTCCTACCGGCGCCTGGTCGAGGACCCCGACCTGCCCGCGTACTTCTTCGCCTCCACCCCCGTCGACCAGCTCGCCGAGCTCCACCTCGGCTCGCGCCCCTCGCGCCGCCCCGACTCCGGCGCCGGCCTCGACGGACTGCGCGCCATCCCGTGGGTCTTCGGCTGGACCCAGTCCCGCCAGATCGTCCCCGGCTGGTACGGCGTCGGCACCGGCCTCAAGGCCGCCCGCGAAGCCGGACTCGACAGCGTCCTGGACGAGATGTCCGAGCACTGGCACTTCTTCCGCAACTTCCTGTCCAACGTCACCATGACGCTGGCCAAGACCGACCTGCGGATCGCCCAGCACTACGTCGACACCCTCGTGCCCGACGAGCTCAAGCACGTCTTCGACGTCATCAAGGCCGAACACGAACTCACCGTCGCCGAGGTCCTGCGGGTCACCGGGGAGAAGACGCTCCTCGACTCCAACCCGGTCCTCAAGCAGACCTTCCACATCCGCGACGCCTACCTGGACCCGATCTCCTACCTCCAGGTCTCGCTGCTGGACCGCCAGCGCAGCGCCGCCGAGCGCGGCGAGGAGCCGGACCCGGTCCTCGCCCGCGCCCTGCTGCTCACCGTCAACGGCGTCGCCGCCGGACTGCGCAACACCGGCTGACACCACCCGGCAAGGCACACGACGGCGGCCCGCCCTCTCCACCGAGAGGGCGGGCCGCCGTCGTACCGTCTGCCGTCGTACCGTCTGCCGTCGTACCGTCTGCCGTCGTACCGTCTGCAGCCGTACCGCCTACAGCGCAGCGAACGCCGCGCCCAGCAATACCGCTCCCAACAACCCCATCACCCACGCCGTCCGCCGCAGCCGCATCCCCCCGGCCACCACCAGCGCCGCCAGCAGCAACGACCCCGCGAACGGCACCCACGCATGCAGGATCCCGGCCGTCCCGGTCCGCACCGCACGCGCCGTCCCCGGCTCGACCGTCACCTCGACCCGCTCGCCCCGGCCCCCCGCCGCCGCCTCCGCGATCGTCACCCGCGACCGCGGCCGGCCGTCGCCCCCCGTCGGCACATACGACCCGGTGCACCGCTCCGCCGCACACGCCGACACCGTCATCATTCCGCGCTCCCGCGCCTTGACGAGCATCGCGTACTGCGCCGTGTGCCACGACGTCCACACCCCCGCCACCAGCAGGAGCAGCGCCAGCAGACCCATCACCCCGGTCCTGGCCAGCAGCAGCGCACCGTAAGCGCTCTCACCGACCCGCCGGGTACGACTCCGTCTGACCGCTTTGGTGCGCGTACTGCTTCTGGGCATGGCGGCGATCCTTGGCCATAACCCGCACCCGGTCAACCTCCGACCACGGTTCGTCAGAGCCTGCCCCCCGCTGTCCCATTCAGGAGTTGTACGTACTCTGCGCCCGTTCCAGACCGTCCACGATCAGCGTCTCCACCGCATCTGCGGCACGGTCCACGAAATAATCCAGCTCGCGCCGCTCCGCCGAGGAAAAATCCTTCAGCACGAAATCCGCGACCTGCATACGGCCCGGCGGACGCCCGATCCCGAACCGCACCCGGTGATACTCCGCACCCAGCGATTTCGTGATCGACTTCAGGCCGTTGTGACCGTTGTCACCACCACCCAGCTTCAGCCGCAACGCACCGTAATCGATATCCAACTCATCATGAATCGCAATGATGTTGCCGACCGGCACCTTGTAGAAATCCCGCAACGCCGTCGTCGGCCCACCCGACAGATTCATGAAAGACAACGGCTTCGCCACCACGACACGACGACTCGTCGGACCGGGCGCACCACAACGCCCCTCCACCACCTGCGCCCGCGCCTTGTGCGCCTTGAAACGGCCCCCCATCCGTTCCGCCAGCAATTCCGCCACCATGAAACCCACATTGTGGCGATTACGCGCATACTCCGGGCCCGGATTACCCAGCCCCACCACCAGCCACGGATCAGCGTCCGCCATCTCAGCCACTCCCACATCCGCCGGCAACCCCGCACCGGCCCCGACCGCAACTGCCCATGAAACAGGCCAACCGCCACCCCGCGCCCCAAGGCGCGCGGCAGCGGCTGGACCACTCGCCGGGGAAACCCCTCAGCGAAGAAAGCCTCAGGCCTCGGCGCCTTCGCCCTCACCCTCGGCGGACTCCTCGGCCGGAGCCTCGACCTGCGCCGCGACAACCTGCAGCACCACCGCGTCGTCCTCGACGGACAGCGCGGAACCCGACGGCAGGGCAATGTCCTTGGCCAGCACCGAAGCGCCCGCCTCCAGGCCCGCCACGGACACCGTGACCGACTCGGGGATGTGGGTGGCCTCGGCCTCGATCGGCAGCGCGTTCAGCACGTGCTCCAGAACGTGCTGGCCCGGCGCCAGGTCGCCCTCGACGTGGATCGGCACCTCGACGGAGACCTTCTCGCCCTTCTTCACGGCCAGGAAGTCCACGTGCACCAGGAACTGGCGGATCGCCTCACGCTGCACGGCCTTGGGGATGACCAGCTCGCTCTTGCCGTCGAAGTCCAGACGGATCAGGGCGTTCGGCGTCTTCAGCGCCATCATCAGCGCGTGGTTGTGGATCGCCACGTGCTGCGGCTCGGCACCGTGACCGTAAATCACCGCGGGAACCAGGTCGGCGCGGCGCGCACGACGCGCGGCACCCTTACCGAAGTCGGTACGAACCTGGGCGGTGAGCTTGACCTCAGCCATAACGGCACTCCTCGTATCGCAGAAAACATCTGGTGGGCGTTACCCGGCCCACGACAGACCTGCTACGAAGAGCGCGTCGATAACGGACAGCCACCACAAAAGGGCGGCCTCCCTCGCCGAGCAACTCGATGAGTCTACCCGGCCGGAAGGCCGCCCCAAAGTCGATCAGCCCCGGACTACCTCACAGGTCCGCCCGGGAGCCGGCGCTCACTGCTCCTCGAAGAGGCTCGTCACCGAGCCGTCCTCGAACACCTCACGGATCGCGCGGGCGATCGTCGGCGCCATCGACAGCACCGTGATCTTGTCCAGCTCCAGCTCCGAAGGCGTCGGCAGCGTATTCGTGAACACGAACTCGCTCACCTTCGAATTCTTCAGCCGGTCCGCCGCCGGACCCGACAGCACACCGTGCGTCGCCGTCACGATCACATCCGACGCACCATTCGCGAACAGCGCATCCGCCGCCGCACAGATCGTGCCACCGGTGTCGATCATGTCGTCGACCAGGACACACACCCGGTCCTTCACATCGCCGACGACCTCGTGCACGGTGACCTGGTTCGCCACGTCCTTGTCACGCCGCTTGTGGACGATCGCCAGCGGCGCACCGAGGCGGTCGCACCAGCGGTCCGCGACCCGCACCCGGCCGGCGTCCGGCGAGACCACCGTCAGCTTGTCGCGGTCGACCTTCGCGCCCACGTAGTCCGCAAGGACCGGCAGCGCAAAGAGATGATCCACCGGGCCGTCGAAGAAGCCCATGATCTGGTCCGTGTGCAGATCCACGGTCACCACACGGTGCGCACCCGCGGTCTTCATCAAATCCGCGATCAGCCGCGCCGAAATCGGCTCACGGCCACGGTGCTTCTTGTCCTGCCGCGCATAACCGTAGAACGGCACGACGACCGTGATGCTCCGCGCCGAAGCCCGCTTCAGCGCATCGATCATGATGAGCTGTTCCATGATCCACTTATTGATCGGAGCCGTGTGGCTCTGAATCAAAAAGCAGTCCGCGCCACGCGCCGACTCCTGATAGCGGACATAGATCTCACCATTGGCGAAGTCGAAAGCCTTGGTCGGGACCAGGCCCACACCCAGCTGGTGCGCGACCTCCTCGGCAAGCTCGGGGTGGGCGCGGCCGGAGAAGAGCATCAGCTTCTTCTCGCCGGTCGTCTTGATCCCGGTCACAGCAAATCTCCTCGAATCACAGTTTGCGTGCGCTCAACAAAGGTACGCCCCGCACGGCGCACCCCTTGCACGGTCACCGCTCGCCCTCGGCATCCTGGCGAGCAGCCGAAGCCGCCTGCGCGGCGGCGCTTCCGGGCCGCTTGCGCGCGACCCAACCCTCGATATTCCGCTGCTGGCCACGCGCGACCGCCAGCGAACCCGGGGGCACATCCTTGGTGATGACCGAGCCCGCCGCCGTATAAGCGCCGTCCCCGACCGTGACCGGAGCCACAAACATGTTGTCCGACCCCGTCTTGCAATGCGACCCGACCGTCGTGTGGTGTTTCGCCTCACCGTCGTAGTTCACAAAGACACTCGCCGCACCGATATTGGTGAACTCACCGATCGTCGCATCTCCCACATACGAAAGATGCGGCACCTTCGTGCCCTCGCCGATCGACGCGTTCTTCATCTCCACATACGTGCCGGCCTTCGCCTTCGGACCCAGATCCGTCCCCGGCCGCAGATAGGCGTAGGGACCGACGCTCGCACCCTCACCGATCCGCGCACCCTCGGCCACCGTGAACGACGCCACCGCGCCCGCACCCACCGACGTATCCGTCAGCCGGGACTGCGGACCCACCTCGGCGCCGGTGGCGATATGCGTGGCCCCCCGCAGCTCCGTACCCGGGTGCACCGTCGCGTCCGGCTCGAACGTCACCGACACATCCACCCACGTCGACGCCGGATCCACCACCGTCACACCGGCCAGCATCGCCCGCTCCAGCAGGCGGTCGTTCAGCAGCCGCCGCGCCTGCGCCAGCTGCACCCGGTTGTTGATCCCCAGGATCTCCCGGTGGTCGGCGGACACCGCCGCACCGACCCGGTGCCCGGCCTCCCGCACGATCCCCAGCACATCGGTGAGGTACTCCTCGCCCTGGCTGTTGTCCGTACGGACCTTGCCGAGCGCATCCACCAGGAGCTGCGCGTCGAAGGCGAAAACCCCCGAGTTGATCTCCCGGATCGCGCGCTGGCCCGCGGTGGCGTCCTTGTGCTCGACGATCGCGGTCACCGCGCCGGTACCCGCCTCGCGCACGATGCGCCCGTAGCCGGTGGAGTCCGGGACCTCGGCGGACAGGACGGTCACGGCATTGCCGTCCGCCGCATGCGTGTCGCCGAGCAGCCGCAGGGTCTCGCCGGTCAGCAGCGGGGTGTCGCCACAGACGACGATGACGGTGCCGTCGAGGGCGACACCGCTGTTGCTCAGCTCTTCCAGGGCGGTACGGACCGCGTGGCCGGTGCCCTTCTGCTCGTGCTGCACGGCGGTGCGGGCGGCGGGGTCGACCTCGGCCAGATGCGCCTGCACCTGCTCACGGGCATGGCCGACGACCACGACGAGATGCTCGGGATCCAGCTCTCGGGAGGCGGCGACGACATGTCCGACGAGGGAGCGGCCGCAGAGTGCGTGCAGGACCTTGGGGGTCGCCGACTTCATGCGGGTGCCCTCACCCGCTGCGAGAACGACGACGGCTGCCGGGCGGTTGGCGCTCACGGGGATGCCCTTCGGCTTCTTGGCTACTTCGGGTGGTGGTCACCCGAAGGATACCGGTGCGTATAGCAGCCGAAACGCGGGCGGGTCCTGACGTGGTGGTCAGGACCCGGAAAATGCCCATTCGATGGAGAGCTCCCCCGAGAGGACTCGAACCTCTAATGGTCGGACCAAAACCGACAGTGTTGCCCATTACACCACGGGGGATAATGAAGAGGGTCAAACCAGACATTCCGTCAGGCTGATCGCTCAGCACCCAACACTATGCCGTACCACCAGCCTTCGATGCGACGGTATAGCTCCGCGCTTTGCGAAACGTGGATCATCAGGCAGCCGTGGTAGTCCTCCCCGACGTTCTTGCGGACCGTCTTGGGGTTGTGTCTCTTGAGTGTGGTTTTGCCGAAGGCTGACGGCTCGGCGCCTGTGATGCCGGCCCAGAAGCGTTCCGCGGCCCCCGTGTCGGCCGACTCGTGGATGTGTACGTAGAACCGCAGCCGCTCATGGTTCACGCCCAGCAGGCGGAGCCATGCGAGGTAGACCCGGATCATGTCGGGGTCGCTGTTGATGAAGACGGCACGTTCGCTGAGGCGGTACGGCTTGCTCTTGCTGCCCTCGGACCAGTACAGGCCGACGCCGATCAGGAAGAGTTCCCGGTCGGTGAGCTCGCCGATCTCGCGCGTCGCGGCCTGTTTCGTCCGCTGCCGCTCCTCGTCGCGCCGCTTGAGTGTCGCCTCCCAGCCGCGGCGGGCGATGGCCGAGGCCTCTTCGGGGGTACGGGGTGGCGGCTTCGGCAGGTCCCGTACCCACAGCGAGATCGAACTCTTCGAGCAGCCGAGTTCGACCTGGATCTCGTCGTAGGTCCTGCCCTCCTTCCGCAGTTCGCGGGCCCGTTCGCGGAGGTCGTCCTTGGCGTTCGGGCGGCGGGTCCGGTCGGGGGCGGGGATGCCGTCGAGGAGGCGGTTGAGGATGTCGTTGTTGTGGACGTGGAGGCGGTCGCGGATCTGGCGGCGGCTGAGGCCGGCGCGGCGCAGGGCGACGGCCTCGGGGCGTAACGCCTCGTAGTCCGGCGGGTTGCGATGGGTGTTCGGCATGGGAACAGGATGCCGTGATCATGTGTGCGGAAGTGGCGAAAATGTGGGCGATTCAACAGTTCGGGCGATAACCGGCGGTAAGGGCTGGTAATGGGCCTGGTCTATGACCGGTAACGGGGCGGGGGATCGGGGACCGGCGCCCGTAGGCTGGGCGGTATGACCGCGACGGGGGCAAGTGAAGGTGTGGGCGCGCGGGGTGCGCCGGTGGAGGGGCCGTGGTGGTGGGCCCGGCGGCGGAGTGCGGCGCTGGACGTGTTTCTGGCGGTGGCTTCCGCGGCGGAGTGCGTGGGGGAGGGCATCAGTTCCGCGCACGAGGCACAGGTGCCCGCGCTGCTGGGGATCGTGCTCGGCCTGCTGGCGGGGCCGGTGCTGCTGGTGCGCCGGCGGTGGCCCGTGGTGGTGGTGCTGGTCTCGATCGCGGTGATGCCTGCGGAGATGGGCGGGCTGCTGAGCGTGGTGGGGCTGTACACGCTGGCCGCGTCGGATGTGCCGCGCCGGATCACGGCCTTGTTGGCGGGTATGACCGTGGCGGGGACGTTGGTGACGACCTTCCTCAGCCTGCGGGAGGACGTCGCGGCGCAGCAGGACTTCCATCCGCCGATGTGGTTCGTGCCGTTGATAGCGCTGGCGGTGGGGCTGGTGCTGACGGCGCCGCCGGTGCTGTGGGGGCTGTATATCGCCGCCCGGCGGCGGCTGGTGGAGAGCTTGCGGGAGCGGGCGGACGGCCTGGAGCGGGAACTGTCGCTGCTGGCGGACCGGGCCGAGGAGCGGGCCGAGTGGGCCCGCAACGAGGAGCGGACCCGGATCGCGCGGGAGATGCACGATGTGGTCGCGCACCGGGTGAGTCTGATGGTGGTGCATGCGGCCGCGCTCCAGGCGGTGGCGTTGAAGGACCCGGAGAAGGCGTCGAAGAACGCGGGGCTGGTCGGCGACATGGGGCGCCAGGCGCTGACGGAGCTGCGGGAGATGCTGGGGGTGTTGCGTACGGCCGAGGGGGCGGCGGGGCGTGGCGCTGCGGCCTCGGGCGCGCCGGAGCGGCTGGCGGCGGTGGCGTCGCAGGCGGGGGCGAAGGCGACGGGACAGGCGCGGGCGTCCGCCCCGTCCGCGGACGGGGCGTCGTCGTCTGCGGTGGCCGGTGGCTCCGGTCCGGGGGCGGCGGCGTCGCCGGTGTCCGGGGCGGGGGACGCGGATGCCGAGGGGCCGTGTCTGACGGAGCTGGCGGATCTGGTGGGCCAGTCCCGGGCGGCCGGGATGGCGGTCGAGCTGACGGTGGACGGGGCTGCGGAGGAGGCGGCCGCGGAGGACGGGTCTGCGGGGGCGGGGGCGCCTGCCGTGGCCGGGCGCCGGTATGCGGCGCGGGTGGAGCGGACCGTGTACCGCGTGGTGCAGGAAGCGCTCACGAATGTGCACAAGCATGCGCCGGGCGCGCGGGCGCGGGTGCGGCTGGCGCACCGGGACGGCGAGCTCGCCGTGCAGGTGGAGAACGGGCCCTGTGAGGGCGGCGCGGCCGATGCGGGGCTGCCGAGCGGCGGCAATGGCCTGGTGGGGATGCGGGAGCGGGTGACGGCGCTGGGCGGTGTGTTCGTCTCGGGTCCGACGGAGGCGGGGGGGTTCCGGGTGTCTGCGGTGCTCCCGGCCGCATGGCCGGCCATCGACTGAGGCCGCCTTCGGCGGGGGGTGGTGTTTGGGGTGGGGTCCCGGCTGTTGTGGTGGGTGCCGGGTTCGGGGCCTCCGGGGTGGGTGTTCGGACTGCTTCGCTTTACGTCCGACAACCCACCCCTCCGGCCCCGCCCCCTCCCGCCGGTTGTGGGGCTCCACCCCGGTGGGGGTGAAGGAAAAGACCAAAGACCCCAAGCATCGGCTACGCCACGACGCGGGCGAGTTTCTGGTTTTTGAAAACCTTCACCCCCACCGGGCGGGGGTCGCCGTCCCGGGCGGGAGGTGGTGGGCCGGAGGGGGTGGGTGTGCGGACGTAAAGCGAAGCAGTCCGCACACCCACCCCCGGAGGCCCGCCACCGGCACCCACCACGAACAGCAAGCGGCCCCCGCCCAAACCACACCACCCCCGCCGGAGGCGAAACGCGGCCCCCGCCCAAACCACACCACCCCCGCCGGAGGCGAAACGCGGCCCCCGCCCAAACCTCACCCCCCGCCGGAGGCGAAACGCGGCCCCCGCCCAAACCTCACCCCCCGCCGGAGGCGAGAGGCGTCAGCCGTACGACGCGACGGCGAGCCGGCTCGGCCTCGTTCCCAGTACCAGGGTTCCGAGGGCGCTGTCGAGGTCGGGGCCCAGGTACCAGTCGCCGGTGTGGTCGAGGCTGTAGACGCGGCCTTCGGCGTCGATGGCGAGGGTGGCCTGGCCGTAGGTGGTGCCGTCGGTGGTGAGTTCTTCGCGGCCGAGGGGGGCCACGTCGGTCTCCAGCGCGCGGCCGAGGTCGCCGAGGGTGCGGGCGAGGTGGAGTCCGTGCAGGGGGTTGATGGCGAACGGGGTGGGGGCGATGTGGCGCCCGGGACCGGGGCCGGCGATGCGCAGGTCGCCGAATTCGGCCCAGGCCTCGACGGCGGCGGGGAAGACGGTGTGGCGGTGGCCGGCGGGGGAGGTGTGGGCGCGGAGGGTGTCGGCCCAGTGTTCGGCCTGCTGTATGTCCCAGCGGCCGGGTTGCCAGCCGGCTTCCTGGAGGGCGACGTCGACGGCGGCGGGGAAGCGGGTCGAGTCGGCGCGGTCGTGGGCCGGGGTGCGGGGGCGGGGGGTGGTGGGCGGCATGGTGGCGGTCAGCTTCCTGTGGGCGTGGTGCCGCTGATGGGCATGACGCCGAAGTGGGCGAGGAGTGCGTCGCAGGAGCGACAGGGCGGGGCGTAGCTGCCGTGCTGGGGGTCGCCGTCCTCGCGGATGTGGCGTGCGGTGATCTTGGAGTGTTTCAGGGAGCGGCGGGCTTCGCCATTGGTGAGGGGTTTGCGGGAGGCGCGTTTGCCGCGGTTGCCCTCGACGGCGGTGAGGTGACGGGAGAGCAGGACGGCTTCGGGGCAGCGTCCGGTGAAACGTTCGCGCTGTGTGGTGGCGAGGGTGTCGAGGAAGTCCTGGACCAGCGGGTGGAGCGCGGGGGGCTGTTCGGCCTTGCTCGCGGTGCAGGTGAGGGTTTGTCCGCGTACGGACAGGGCGGCGCCGATAGTGGGGAGGATGCCGTCGCGGCGGTGGTGGAGGGTGGGCGCGCGATGGTCGTCGGTGGTGCCGCTCCAGCCGATGCGTGGGTCGCCGCCGGCGGTGCGGGGATCGCCTGCGGCTGAGTTGTGGTGGCGTGCGGTGGTGCTCATGGTGGTGCTTTCCCTCCCCGAATCCCCGTGGTGCTGGGGGTCTCCCCGCCAATGGTGGGGGAGGGTCAGCCTGCCAAATGTGCTGGGTGTTGCGGTAGTCGGGCGGCCTGTCGGCGATGTCACGGTGAGCTGACGGGGCGTCGGGCGCGGCGGAACGGGGCTGGTGGGCGGGGTGGTGCGCGGGGGGCTCGGGGGTGGTGTGCCGGTGGGTGACGCCGGTGTGTCGCGGGGCTGACGTGTGGGGGCAGGCGGGCGGGGGCGGGTGTTGCGGTACGGCATAGGCTGTGCCCCAAAGCCAGCTTCAGCCAGGGGGCAACCGCGATGACGACAGGTGGGCAAGGGCTGGGGGCACACCCCGGCCCCCAGGTGGCGGGAGGTACCGCCCCACCGAATGCGGCCTATGCCGGACAGGTCGTACATTTTCCGGACCCGGTCCGCGCCACGCGATACCCCGCCGGGGTGCGGATGGACGCCCGCGGTTTCCCGGAGTTCTCGCCGTATGCGCGCGCCGCGGCGGAGATCGCCGAGCCGCCGGAGGGTTTCGGCGTCGATGAGCTGCGGCTGACGGACTATGTGTCGGCGAATGCGGCCCTGCACGCGCAGGGGCACGAGCTGTGGATAGATGTGCCGGCCGTGGCGACGCCGCACGGCTGGACCTGGCATCACGTGGCCGGTACCCGGCGGATGGAGCTGATCCCGGTCGAGGTGAAGGCGCTGTTGCGTCATCACGGCGGGCTGGCGACGGCCGCGGTGGCACACGACCGGCGTGGCACCCGGCCGCTGCAGGAGACCCGGCCGGTGCATTTCGGGCTGCCGCACCGTGATCTGTCGGTGGGTGAGGAGCAGGTGGCGCAGGCCGAGGAGGCGCTGGGCTATCGGCTGCCGGGCGCCTACCGGTCGTTCCTGAAGGCCGCGGGCGGCTGCGCCCCGGTGGGCGCGGCGCTGGACGCGGAGTTGGGGCTGCTGGTCGACCAGCCGTTCTTCACGGTGCGCGACGACGCGGCGGTCAACGACCTGCTCTATGTGAACAAGTGCCTGCGGGACCACTTCACCAAGGACTACCTGGGCGTGGCGTTCGTCCAGGGCGGTGTGGTCGCGGTGAAGGTGCGCGGCGAGGCGCTCGGTTCGGTGTGGTTCTGCCCGTACGACGATGCGCGGGATCAGGACGGCTGGACGGTGCAGGAGCGGGTGGAGCGGCTGCTGTTGCCGTGCGGCGCGGATTTCGATGACTTTCTGCAGCGGCTGGTGGGCAATCCGCCGGAGCTGGACACCGTGGCGAACCTGATGGTCGACGGCGGTTTTGCGTACGCGGTTGCGGTGGGGGGCTGAGCACGGTGGTGACGTTCGCGCAGGCGCAGGAGCGCGCGGAGCTGTGGGTGAACGGTGACGTCCCGGCGCCCATGCATCGTGAGGTGCGGGTGCGGGAGTTCGATCTGGGCTTCGTGGCCTGGGCCGAGGACCGCGAGGGGGGTCCGTCGACGGATGGCGGACGGGCCCGGATGGTGATCGCACGGGACAGCGGGGAGACGACGCTGTGGCCGGGGCTGCCGGTGGGTGAGGTGATCCGGCGTTACGAGGAGGCGTACGGCGCCCCCGTGGACGGCGGGTACGGCGCGGCCGAGGCGCCGCCGCAGCGGATCGATCTGGAGGCCACGTCGTTTCTGCTGACGCCGCCGGAGTGGCTGCAGCAGGCGGCGGACACGATCGGCGGGCAGGGCCGGCGGGGGGCCGGGGGCACGGGTGCCGGGAGTACGGGCGAGGGGAGTACGGGTGCCGGGGGCGCGGGTGCCGCGGGAGCTGCGGGTGCGGCGCCGGCGGTTTCCCCGGCGGCTTTCCCCGAGGCTTCTCCGTCGGCTGCGCCCGCGCCCGCGCCCGCTGCCGCGCCGTCGGCTTCGGAAGCCTGGGCGGGGGTGAACGTCAACGGCACCGAGGGTGCGGCCGCTCCCGCGGGGGAGGAGGCAGCCGGGGCTTTCGGTGCTGCCGGGGCCCCCGGTGCGCCGACGCCGTGGGCCGGGGCGGACACGACCGACGGCGCGGGCGGCGAGGACCGCTCGGTGGGGCTGCCCGCGACGGTCTTCGCGCCGCCGCTGGCCGGTTTCGGCGAGGAGGACGACACCCCGCAGGTGCCCCGCGCCCGGCCGGAGGCGAAGACCGAACTGCTGCACGGCGGCAGTCAGTTGCCGCGTACGCAGGTGGCGCCCGCGCTGGATCTGCCGGACCGGGCCGGACCCGGGACGGGTCCCGGAGCCGGTCCCGAGGCCGGTCAGGCGCGCCCGGCCGGCGGGCCGGCCGGCGTCCCCTTGCCGCCGCCGATGCCTGCTGCGCCGCCCGCAGCTGCGGGGCTGCCGGACCTGCCGCCGCCGTCCGGCCCGCCGGTCGTCGACGTACCGCCGCCGCCGGGTGCCGCTGCGCCCGGCCCCGGGACGCCGCCCGCGCCGCCCGTGGGCGGTGGGGACGCCGGGGTGCATGCCGCGGCGACGATGCTGGCCGATGGTGCGTCACTGCCCGGTAACGCCGCCGCCGGTCCGCCGCCGCCTCCCGGCGTGCCCGGTCCCGCCGCTGCGGGCGACGCCGAGGCGCGCACGTCCGGCGGGCCCGCGGCGCCCGGCCCCGGCGCCTCTGGCGCATCCGGTGCGTCCGGAGCCCCGGCCGGTGGCTACGTACCGACGCAGATGGTCTCGCAGCTGGATGCGGCGGAGCTGGATCTCAGTGCGGTGGACGGGCCGGGCGGGGCGGGTGCGGCCGGCGGGTCCGGCGCTTCCGGTTCCGGTTCGGGTTCCGGTGGTACGGGGTCCCCCGCCGCGGGTGGTACCGGTGGTGGTGGGGTGCATGCCGCGGCGACGATGCTCGCCGACGGTGCGTCTCTGCAGGCCGGTCTCGCGGGTGCCGGCGGTCCGGGTGCTCACGGGCCCGGCGGCGGTACCGGCGGCGCAACCGGCGGCCCCGGTGTGCCGCCGCCCGCGCCTCCCGGCCCGCCCGGTGCGCCCAGGCCGCCCGGTCCCCCCGGTGCGCCCAAGCCCCCCGGCCCGCCCGGCAGGCCCAGCGCGTCCGCGGGCGGCCGGGGCGCGGGCAGCCCGGACGGTCCGCCTCCGCCGCCCTCCGCGCCACCCGCCCCGCCCGCCGCGGGTGGCGCCGGTGGTGGCGGGGTGCATGCCGCGGCGACGATGCTCGCCGACGGTGCGTCTCTGCAGGCCGGTCTCGCGGGTACCGGCGGTCCGGGTGCCCACGGGCCCGGCGGCGGTACCGGCGGCCCCGTCGCCCCGCCCCAGGCCCCGCCAGGTCAGCCCGCCCCGCCCGCGCCTGTGCAGGGACCGCCCGGAGCGCAGCAGGCCGCCGGTGCCCAGCCCCCGGGCGGCAGCGGCGCGTACGGCTATCCGCAGGCGCCCGGCGGTCAGCCGACCGTCGGCCCGGGCTATATGGCCGTACTGAGCTATCGCGCGCCGGACGGCTCCGAGCAGAAGATCGTGCGTCGTTCGGCGCCCGGTACGCCGCATCCGGAGTGGCAGCTGCTGCACGAGCTGCGCGGGATGAACGTTCCCCCGCAGCAGGTGCTGGAGCTGCACACGGAGCTGGAGTGCTGCGATCTGCCGGGCGGCTACTGCGCCCGGATGATCCGGGACACCTGGCCGCAGGTGCGGATCAGCCATACCGCCGCGTACGGCAGGGACCATGCCTCGCGTCAGCAGGGCGTACGGCATCTCGTCGAGCATCAGGGCGAGTTGCACCAGGTCGCGGACGGTCCGGCGCGGCCGGCGCCGGCGCGGGTGCCGTTGCCGCATCCGTCACAGGTGCAGCCGGTGCCCCCGGTGCCCCCGCAGGCGATCGGACAGGAGCTGGAGCAGGCGTTCGGACCGCAGGGGATCTTCCGTTTCGATCAGCGGGCGGTCTCCCGGCACGGCGTGCCCGAGGTGGTGGCGCAGACGCTGGTGTGGTCCGGGCTGCCGGTCGACTTCGGGCCGTTCTTCTGGGCGCAGGCGCAGCCGCACCGGCCGGTGCCGACGCTGGCGGAGCTGGCGGCGGAACGGATGGTGCAGCCCGCCTCGGATGCCGGGTCGTATCTGGTGATGGGCAATGACTTCGGCCGTCAGCTGTGTGTGCAGTACGGGACCGGGCACATCGTGGCGGTGCCGATGGAGGCCGGTCCTGGCGGTGCGCCCGCGACGCCGCAGTTCGTGAACTCCGGTCTGCCGGAGTTCGTGCGCTGCCTGGCGATGCTGGGGCGGATGTGGCGGCTGCGGTACGGGCTGACGCCCGAGCAGGCGGGCCGCTGGACCGTCGACTTCCAGGCGCAGCTGGTCGCGCTGGACCCGCCGGCGCTGGGTTCGCCGGAGACCTGGTGGTCGGTGCTGCTGGAGCAGATGTGGGACGGGCTGCTGTAGGGCGGTGACGGCGCTCCCCCGGGGGCGGCGGCGGGCTCCGCGGTAGCGGCATGGTCAGGGCGTTCGACGAGCGGGACGGGTCGGGTGCCCTGACCATGCGTATATGGGCCGTCCGATACCCCCGTTGTCGCAGCCGTCGTCGTCGACGCCGGCGACGCTGTACCGGGCGGGGCGCCCGCGCTGGTGGCACCGGCGGCGGACGGCCATGTCGCTGCGCGGTCCTGGCCCGCCCCGGCGCCGCTGGGCGTGGCTGGTCTGGCTCCTGGTGTCGCTGCTGGTGCTGGCCGTGGTGGTGGTCGCGATCGGGGCCTGGCTGTACGTCTCGGCGGGGCGGCAGCTGCGCCACAGGGACGCGCTGGCCGACTATCCGGGACGGCCGCCCGCGGGCAGGGGCACGAACTGGCTGCTGGTCGGCTCGGACAGCCGCAGCGCGCTGACCCCGCGGCAGCGCAAGGAACTGCACGTCGGCAACAACGAGGTGCGGAACACCGACACGATCATGGTGCTGCACTACGGCGATCACGGACCGTCGCTGGTCAGCCTGCCGCGCGACAGCTATGTGCCGATACCCGGCCACGGCAGCCGCAAGATCAACGAGGCCTATGCGGACGGCGGGCCCCAGCTGCTCACCCGAACGGTGGAGCAGGCCACCGGGCTGCGGATGGACCGCTATGCCGAGGTGAACTTCCTGGGGTTCGTGCAGGTCGTGGACGCCCTGGACGGTGTGCGGCTGTGTCTGGACAAGCCGCTGCGGGACGAGAAGTCGGGGGCCGACTTCGCGGCGGGCTGCCGGCGGATGAACGGCGCCCAGGCGCTGGCGTACGTACGGGCCCGGTATACCGACCCCGACGGTGACCTCGGACGGGTGAAGCGCCAGCGGCAATTGCTCGGTGCGGTTGCCGACGAGATGGCTTCCCCGGATGTCCTGCTCGATCCGTCCCGGCTGCAGCGGGTGCTGCACACCTCGCTGGCGGCGCTGACCGTGGACCAGGGGGCCGACATGGCGCGGGTGCTGGATATGGGCTGGTCGATGAAGCAGATCGCCGGGGGCGTCGGGACGGCGACGACGGTTCCGGTGGTACGGCCCGGGGTGATGGTGAGCGGTGTGGGGTCGGTGCTGCAGTGGGACGAAACCGGGGCGAGGCGGTTGTTCCAGGCGCTGCGCGCAGATGATCGGATTCCGACTTCTGGCGATAAATAACGCATCCTGGTGGGTGGGTGGGACGGAATGTCGCGAGGGTGCGGCGTTCGGTGCGATCCACCGGAAGTGCGGGTCACCGCACGGTGCTGCACGGAATCATGCGAGATGAAGCGGAACGCTGCGGGTCGCGCGACTGCTGTGCGCGGCGGAGAGGGGCTTGAGGGATGAGTGCATCGGTTTCGCCTCACGGGTTCGAGGCCGTACGAGGGCGTGGCTACCGGCCGGAGGATGTGGACCGCCGGGTCACGGGGCTCTCGGTGGACCGCGACTCCTGCTGGGAGCGCGCCGCACGGCTCACCGTCCTGTCCAACCAGATGGAGGCCGAACTCGCGGAGCTGCGCGTCTATCTGGCGCAGCAGCCGCCGCAGACGTATGAATCGCTCGGCAGCGAGGCCCGGCTGATCCTGACGACCGCGGAGTCCGAGGCGGCACGGCTGGGGGCCGAGGCGGAAAAGGCGGCCGAGCGGACGCGTGGCGAGGCCGCCGCCCACGCGGACGACGTCCGGGACGCGGCCGAGCGGGCGGCCTACGCGCTGCGGGCCGAGGCGGATACCCGGGCCCGGCGCACGGAGCGGGCGGCGCGCGGGGAGGCCACGGAGCTGGCGGCCGTGGCGGCCGAGGACGCCGAGCGGTTGCGGAGTGAGGCGGCCGAGGGGCTGGCGGAGGTGCGCCGGCGCACCGCGCAGTTGCTCAGCGACCAGGAGAAGCGGCAGACGGAGGAGTGGGAAGCGGCCGGGCGGGAACTCGTGGCGCTGGAGGCGGAGACGGACCGGTGCGTCGTGGAGCTGGACGCCCGCGGGAAGGCCCTCCGCGCCGACGCCCGGCGGCTGTACGCGGAGGCGGAGGAGACCGCCCGGCACCGTCAGGAGGACGGCGAGGACCGTGCCGCCGGACTCCTGGACCGGGCCCGGGCGGAGGAGGAACGCATCGCGCGGGCCACGGAGCGGATCCTGCGCGAACACGACGCGGAGCGCGAAGAGGTACGCGTCCACATGACCCATGTCCGCAACAGCCTGGCGGTGCTCACCGGGAAGGCGCCGGTGGCGGAGGGCGGCGACGAAGGCGCCGGGAGTGCGGAGGGCGGCGGACGGGACGGTGGCGCCGGCACCGCCGCCGGCGGCTTCGGCAACGGCTCCGGATCCGGCAACGGTTCCGGCGCCGACGAGGACGACACCCTGGAGACGCAGCTGCCCCGTCGGCGCGGCGGCCCGGGCGCCTGACCGCACCGCCCGCCCCGCCCGGCCGGCCCCCGCCCGGCTGTTTCCCACCGGCCACGTCCCGCCCGGCTACGTCGTGCCGCCTTCCTCCTCGCCCGTCCCGCGGGCGTCCGAGTGCACCGGGAAGCGCCGCGGTGCCAGCAGCAACAGCGCGGCCAGCGCGAGCCCGGCGGCCGTGGCGGCGCCGAGGTAGACGTGGTCGACCGTGGTGTCGACGGCGCGGCGGAGGTAGTCGGTGGCATGGGCGGTGAGGGCGCCGGGGTGCTGGAGGGCGTGGGAGACCGCGTCCAGGTCGCCGGGCAGGCCGGGGCGGATGTCCGAAGGGGCGTGCGCCAGGCGGTCGTTGAGGGTGGCGTTGGCGAGGGCGCCGAAGAGCGCGGCGCCGAGGGACTGGCCGACCTGACGGCAGAAGAGTATGGAGGCGGTGGCGGTGCCGCGCTCCGCGTAGCCGACCGAGGACTGGACGCCGATGATCAGCGGGAGCTGGAAGAGGCCGAGGGCGGCGCCGAGCGCCAGCATGATCAGGGCGGGCTGCCAGGCGGCGCCGGGGTAGGGCAGCAGGGGGAAGGCGAGCAGGACCAGGCCCGCCGCGCCGATGCCGAGCGCCGAGCAGGTGCGGATGCCGAGGCGGTTGTAGACGTGGCTGCTGAGGGCGGCCGAGACCGGCCAGCTCAGGGTCATGACGGACAGCACGAAGCCGGCGGCCGTCGGGCCCAGGCCCAGCACCGCCTGTGCGTAGGTCGGCAGGAACACGGTCGGCGCGACCATCAGCAGGCCCAGGGCGCCGAGGGCGAGGTTGACGGCCGAGATGGTGCGGCGGCGCCAGACCCAGCCGGGGATGATCGGTTCCGCGGCACGGCGTTCGATGAGGACGGTGACCGCGGCGCACAGCGCACTGCCGGCGAACAGCAGCAGCGACGGCGCGGAGTACCAGGACCAGGCCACCCCGCCCTGGACCAGGGCGGTCAGCAGCAGCCCGCCACAGGCGAAGATCGCCAGCGCACCGGGCCAGTCGACCCGGGGACGGCGGGCCCGCGCAGCGTGCCGGTCCCGCTCCGGCTCGGAGAAGTGCCGCACGATCAGCCAGAGGGCCACCGCACCCACCGGCACATTGACCAGGAAGATCCACCGCCAGTCGGCGTAGGCGGCGAGCAGGCCGCCCAGCGCGGGTCCGGCGACCGCCGAGGCGGCCCAGACGCTGGAGAGCCTGGCCTGGATCTTGGGGCGTTCCTTCATCGGGTAGAGGTCGGCGGCGATGGTCTGGACGGTGCCCTGGAGGGCGCCGCCGCCCAGGCCCTGGAGCACGCGGAAGGCGATCAGCGAGGCCATGTTCCAGGCACCCGCGCAGGCCAGCGAACCGGCGAGGAAGAACACGATGCCGGTGATCAGGATGGGCTTGCGGCCGAAGGTGTCGGAGAGCTTGCCGTAGACGGGCAGGGTGACGGTGACGGCCAGCAGATAGCCGGAGAAGAGCCAGGAGAAGACCGCGAAGCCGCCGAGGTCACCGACGATCTGGGGGATGGCGGTGGCGATGATCGTCGAGTCGAGTGCGGCCAGCGCCATGCCGAGCATGAGGGCGGCGACGACGGGGCGGCGCCGTGGGTCCGCGGGCGCCGGGCCCGCCGTCCGCAGGGCCTCGCGTGCGCTCTGGCCGGCCCCTCGCGCGCTGTTGCTCACCGTTCCCCCTCCGCGGGACCTTCCGCAGGTCCTTGTACGCTGCACCCTTCCATGCTGGGGCGGAGTGCGGAACCGCGCATCCGGGCCGGCGGCGGCTCGACGGGCTCCGGGGCGTGGCACGTTGGCGGTCTCGGCGCCAGGGGTGTTCCAGATCACAGCGGTGCGTGCGCGCGAGGGATTTGTGCGCATCGAATCTCTTTTGCGCATGAGCTTCATTCAGACATAGTGGCTGAAATATGCCTTCATCTCCCATGTCAGGGCTTGCGGAATGCGGGATTCCTTGAGGGGGTGCCCGGGCATTTCCTTTAATTCCCTCTGCGGGGCCGCACTGTCGCGCTATTTTCCTTCCCGAAGCCGATTTCGGATACGGCTTCGCATGCAGCATGAAATCGGGGAAGGGAAAACAAGTGAACACGATACGGACCTCTTTCGGAGGTGTCGTACTGGCCGGTGTCCTCGCTCTGGGGACGGCGGCACCCGCGCTCGCCGCGGCGCCGGCAAAGGAGGCGGTCACGACCGGACCGTCCGCCGTGGCGCAGCAGATCTCCACGGCGGACGTGGCCGGTCCCGCGGTCGGCGGGGCGTACCGGCTGGCGAAGCTCAAGTCGCTGACCAGCAAGGGGCAGGCGTCCCGGGACGCCTGGTTCAAGTACCTCGGGCTGTACCGCTCGGGCTCGAACTACTTCCGGTTCAACTGGAGCACCAACGGCTGCAACAGCTCGCCGGAGAAGCTGCCGGGCGGCTACGACTTCACCTACTCCTGCCACCGCCACGACTTCGGTTACCGCAATTACAAAACAATTGTGGGGAAGACGGCCTGGCGCCGGGACCACAAGAAGCGCATCGACGACGTATTCCTGCAGGACATGCGCCAGGCCTGCCAGTACAAGCCCTGGGCCGACCCGCTCACCCCGGCGATGCGGAAGAAGATGAAGGCCGCCTGCCTCAAGAGCGCGGACAAGTACTACGCCGCGGTCCGGGTCCTCGGCTGACCGGCGCCGCTCCCGGCCGGCGGCTCGCGCCGCGGCCAGGAGCACGGCCCCGGCGCGTGCTGTCCGGCGCGCCGGGGCCCTCCCGGGTTTGCGGCCCGCCCGGGTGGCGGGCGGGCGTACGCTTGGCAGCCCCGGCCCGTGAGACGTGTCGGGCTGCTGCGTTGTTCGCCTCGCTGGGACGGAATCTTCTGATGAGCCTGACTGGTCTGCTCGACGCCGTCGTACGGGACCCGGCGCTCGCCGAAGCGCTGCAGGCCGCGGCCGACGGGAACCGGCCGCATGTGGATCTGGTGGGGCCGCCCGCCGCCCGCCCGCTCGCGGTCGCCGCACTGGCCCGGCAGGCCGGCCGCCCGGTGCTCGCGGTGACCGCCACCGGCCGGGAGGCGGAGGATCTCGCCGCCACGCTGCGCAGCCTGATGCCGGCCGGCGAGGACAACTCCGTCGTGGAGTTCCCGTCCTGGGAGACGCTGCCGCACGAGCGGCTCTCGCCGCGCTCGGACACCGTCGGCCGGCGCCTGGCGGTACTGCGCCGGCTCGCCCACCCGCGCACGGACGACCCGACGGCCGGCCCCGTCTCCGTCGTCGTCGCGCCCATCCGCTCCGTGCTCCAGCCGCAGGTCAAGGGCCTGGGCGACCTGGAGCCGGTGAGCCTGCGCACCGGGCAGAGCGCCGACCTCGAAGAGATCGTCGACGGCCTGGCGGCGGCCGCGTACGCCCGCGTCGAGCTGGTCGAGAAGCGCGGTGAGTTCGCGGTCCGCGGCGGGATCCTGGACGTCTTCCCGCCGACCGAGGAGCACCCCTTGCGGGTGGAGTTCTGGGGCGACGACGTCGAGGAGATCCGCTACTTCAAGGTCGCCGACCAGCGGTCCCTGGAGGTTGCCGAGCACGGCCTGTGGGCGCCGCCGTGCCGTGAACTGCTGCTGACCGACACCGTCCGGGAGCGGGCGGCGGCGCTCGCCGAGAAGCATCCCGAACTGGGCGAACTGCTCGGCAAGATCGCCGAGGGGATCGCCGTCGACGGCATGGAGTCGCTGGCCCCGGTCCTGGTGGACGACATGGAGCTGCTGCTGGACGTGCTGCCGGCCGGGAGCATGACGCTGGTGTGCGACCCGGAGCGGGTGCGTACCCGGGCCGCCGACCTGGTGGCGACCAGCCAGGAGTTCCTGCAGGCGTCCTGGGCGGCCAGCGCCGGCGGGGGAGAGGCGCCGATCGACGTGGGCGCGGCCTCCCTGTGGGGCCTCGCGGACGTCCGGGACCGGGCGCGCGAGCTGGGCATGATGTGGTGGTCGGTCAGCCCCTTCGCGTCCGGCGAGGAGCTGGAGGGCGACGGCGACACCCTCAAGCTGGGCATGCACGCCCCCGACACCTACCGCGGTGACACCCAGCGGGCGCTGGCCGACACCAAGCAGTGGCTGGCGGACGGCTGGCGCACGCTGTTCCTCACCGAGGGACACGGCCCGGCGGCCCGTACGGTCGAGGTCCTCGGCGGCGAGGGCATCCCGGCCCGCCTGGACGCCGACCTCGCGGAGCTCTCCCCGTCCCTCGTCCATGTCTCCTGCAGCACCCTCGACAACGGCTTCATCGACCCGGACCTCCGGATCGCCGTCCTCACCGAGACCGACCTCTCCGGCCAGAAGGCGGCCGGCAAGGACGGCGCCCGGATGCCGGCCCGCCGCCGCAAGACCATCGACCCCCTCACCCTCGAAGCCGGCGACTTCATCGTCCACGAGCAGCACGGCGTCGGCCGCTACATCGAGATGGTGCAGCGCACGGTCCAGGGCGCCACCCGCGAATACCTCCTCGTCGAGTACGCGCCCGCCAAGCGCGGCCAGCCCGGCGACCGCCTCTACATCCCCACCGACCAGCTGGAGCAGGTCACCAAGTACGTGGGCGGCGAGGCCCCCACCCTGCACCGGCTCGGCGGCGCCGACTGGACCAAGACCAAGGCGCGCGCCAAGAAGGCCGTCAAGGAGATCGCCGCCGACCTCATCAAGC
This sequence comes from Streptomyces sp. NBC_00400, assembly GCF_036048035.1. Taxonomy (NCBI): domain Bacteria; kingdom Bacillati; phylum Actinomycetota; class Actinomycetes; order Kitasatosporales; family Streptomycetaceae; genus Streptomyces; species Streptomyces sp. NBC_00400. The sequence goes on from NZ_CP107940.1 coordinate 5,043,514, forward strand.
TGTACTCCGCGCGGATGGCGGCGCCCGGCCACACCTTCGGCCCGGACACCCCCTGGCAGCGCGAGCTGGAGGACGCCTTCCCGTACGCGGAGACGCCCGACCAGCTCTCCACCATCGCCGAGGTCAAGGAGGACATGGAGAAGTCCGTCCCCATGGACCGCCTGATCTGCGGCGATGTCGGCTACGGCAAGACGGAGATCGCGGTCCGCGCCGCCTTCAAGGCCGTCCAGGACGGCAAGCAGGTGGCGGTCCTGGTCCCGACCACGCTGCTCGTGCAGCAGCACCTCGGCACCTTCACCGAGCGTTACGGCCAGTTCCCGGTCAACGTCCGGGCGCTGTCCCGCTTCCAGAGCGACGGCGAGGCCAAGGCCGTCCTCGAAGGGCTGCGCGACGGCTCCGTCGACCTCGTCATCGGCACCCACCGGCTGTTCTCCTCCGAGACCAAGTTCAAGGACCTGGGCCTGGTCATCGTCGACGAGGAGCAGCGCTTCGGCGTCGAGCACAAGGAGCAGCTGAAGAAGCTCCGCGCCAACGTCGATGTCCTGACCATGTCCGCCACGCCCATCCCCCGCACCCTGGAGATGGCGGTGACGGGCATCCGCGAGATGTCCACGATCACCACCCCGCCCGAGGAGCGCCACCCGGTCCTCACCTTCGTCGGCCCCTACGAGCAGAAGCAGATCGGCGCCGCCATCCGCCGTGAACTCCTGCGCGAGGGCCAGGTCTTCTACATCCACAACCGCGTCGAATCGATCGACCGCGCCGCCGCCCGGCTCCGCGAGATCGTGCCCGAGGCCCGTATCCAGACCGCCCACGGGCAGATGGGCGAGTCCCAACTGGAGCAGGTCGTCGTCGACTTCTGGGAGAAGAAGTTCGACGTCCTGGTCTCCACCACGATCGTCGAATCGGGCATCGACATCTCCAACGCCAACACCCTGATCGTCGAGCGCGGCGACAACTTCGGCCTCTCCCAGCTCCACCAGCTGCGCGGCCGGGTGGGCCGCGGCCGCGAGCGCGGCTACTCCTACTTCCTCTACCCGCCGGAGAAGCCGCTGACCGAGACCGCCCACGAGCGGCTGGCGACCATCGCCCAGCACACCGAGATGGGCGCGGGCATGTACGTCGCCATGAAGGACCTGGAGATCCGCGGTGCGGGCAACCTCCTCGGCGGCGAGCAGTCCGGCCACATCGCCGGCGTCGGCTTCGACCTCTACGTACGGATGGTGGGCGAGGCGGTCGCCGACTACCGGGCCTCCCTGGAAGGCGGCGTGGAGGAGGAGCCCCCGCTCGAGGTCAAGATCGAGCTCCCGGTCGACGCTCATGTCCCGCACGACTACGCGCCCGGCGAGCGGCTGCGCCTGCAGGCCTACCGTGCCATCGCCTCCGCCTCCTCGGAGGAGGACATCGCGGCCGTCCGCGAGGAGCTGGTCGACCGCTACGGCAAGCTGCCCGAGCCCGTCGAGAATCTGCTGCTGGTGGCCGGTCTGCGGATGCTCGCCCGCTCCTGCGGGGTCTGCGACATCACGCTCCAGGGCTCCAACATCCGCTTCGGCCCGGTGGAGTTGCGCGAATCGCAGGAGCTGCGGCTCAAGCGGCTCCACCCCCGTACGGTCCTCAAGCCGGCCACCCGTCAGATCCTGGTGCCGCGCCCGGCCACCGGCAAGATCGGCGGCAAGCCGTTGGTCGGGCGCGCGCTGCTGGCGTGGGTGGGGGAGTTCCTCACCACCGTTTTGGGCTCTTAGCCGTTTTGGGCTCGTAGCCGTTTTGGGCTCGTAGCCCCGCTTCCCACGTTGTCGGGTGCGGCGCCGTGTGTCGTCTGTTTTCGCCTCCGGCGGGGTGGGTGGTGTTTGGGCGGGGGCCGCTTGCTGTTCGTGGTGGGTGCCGGTGGCGGGCCTCCGGGGCCTGTGTGGTGGACTGCTTCGCTTTACGTCCACCACACAGGCCCCTCCGGCCCGCCACCTCCCGCCCGGGACGGCGCCCCCCGCCCGGTGGGGGTGAAGGTTTCAAAGACCAGTAGCTGGGCCCGCACCACGATGCGGGCCCAGCTACTGGTCTTTGTCTGTTCCTTCACCCCCACCGGGGTGGGGCCCCACAACCCACCCCGGAGGCCCCGAACCCGGCACCCACCACAACAGCCGGGACCCCACCCCAAACACCACCCCCCGCCGAAGGCGGCAACCCCACGACAACCACCCCCGCTCCCGCCGAAGGCGGGAAAGAACAACAGAAAGAAAAACGGCGGATCACCCGGCAACGCGCGCGGCAATCCCCCGGGCGCAGACGCCCGGATCCGTGGAGGTCGTGTCGACCTCCAGGTCGTAGCGGACGCCCTCGTGGACCAGCGCGGCCTGGGTGGCGGCCATGCCCACCACCCGGTCCCCGCGGGCGAGTTCGCGGGCGGCGGCGGTGCCGGGGTCACAGTGGACGCCGACCCACAGCACCGTCAGGCCGTCCAGCGCCCGGCGCCAGCGGTCCTGGCCCGCGCCGCCGTCCAGGAAGACCTCGTCGAGGATGATGCCGGTGCCGGCCCGGGCCATCGCCGCGATGCCGTGCAGCCAGCCGGTCTGCAGTGCGCGGAACGCGGGCCCGACGGAGACCGTGCCGTCGGGGGCGAGTACCAGCCCGTCCGGGGAGGCCATCAGGGCGGGCGGCAGGGCAGCGATGAAGGTGTCGACGCCGAAGGTCAGCCAGGGGCGGGGCAGGGTCTCCTGCAGGGCGCGGGCGAGGGTGGAAGTGCCCGCGCTGGAGCCGCCGTTCAGGACGATCACATCGGTGGTCATCGCGGTACCGTACGCGTTCAGCGGGCGGATGTCCGGTGAAATACCAGCAGGTCCCCGGCGCCGCCCAGGACGACGTAGGTGGACTTGGGGTGGCGGGCGGCGGCATCCGCCAGCGCCTGGCGCGGAGTGCGGTTGTCGCGGAGCTGCACGGCGACGTACTCCGGCGACAGACCGCCGGTGTCGCCGATCCAGAAGACCCGGGTCCGGCCGGCCAGGCGGCTCAGCGGCCGGATGTCGGACTCCACGCTCGCGCCGTCGGGTATCCGCGCCAGCAGCTTCTCGGCGGCGGTGACGTCCGGCGGGGTGCGGTAGGTGGCGCCTTCGGTGAGGCGGGCCAGCGGAAGTGTGGTGGTCAGCGCGAGGGCCACGGACACCACGGCGGCCGGCAGATGGTGGGCGTACGAGCGCAGCCAGGGCCGGGCGGAGACCCGGGCCCCGGGCAGGGCGTCGATCAGGGCGAGGAAGACCACCGGCATCAGGACGGCGTTGTAGTGCCAGTCGGTGCCCCAGTAGTGCGGCTCGTGCGACAGGAAGCGCCAGCCCAGCGTGGGCAGCGCGACCAGCAGCAGCGGGGAGCGCAGTGCGAGCAGGCCGGTGGTGGGCAGCAGCACCCACAGCGTGGTGCGCACGGCCGTGACGAGCGGGATGGTGAGGCCGCCGCCGTCCGCGCCGAACTTGCTCCAGTAGTCGTACGAGCCGGAGCCGTTGAACCCCGGTATCAGCACGCCGAGGGTCACGGCGGTGGCGCTGAGGCCGAAGGCGACCAGGCCGATGGCCAGCGGGCTGGCCCGCCGGGTACGGATCAGGGCGAGCGCACCGATGACGGCCGCGGTCACCCCCAGGTCCTCCTTGACCAGCACCAGGGGCGCGGCCCAGCACACCACCGCGGTCCACCGTCCGCGCAGCACCGCTTCGAGCGCGAAGGCGATCAGCGGCAGCGCAAAGGCGATCTCGTGGAAGTCGAAGTCGACGGCCTTCTGCACGCCCCAGGACGTGCCGTAGGCGACGCCGACCGCCAGGCCCGGGACGCGGCCCAGAGCGCGGGTCGCGGCGCGGGTGACCGGTATCGCGGACAGCGCGACGAGCGCGGCCTGCGCGATCAGCAGGGTCAGGGGGGAGGGAAACAGCCGGTAGAACGGGGCGAGCACGACGAGTACGGGACTGAAGTGGTCACCGAGGATGTTGGTGCCGGGGCCCTTGAGGTCGACGATCGGGGCCCGGAAGTGGGCGTAGCCCCGTATGGCCTGCTCGAAGATGCCCAGGTCCCAGGAGGACGTGGACAGCGTGCGGAAACGGTAGAGGGCCAGCAGCGTAAACGCGACGAAGAAGAACCCCGCCGTCCAGTACGGGTCGAAGCGAGGGGCGCGCAGGGGGGCGGTCCGGGTGCGCAGACGGTGCGCGGTGCGCCGCAGCCGGCCGGGCCGGTCCGGTGGCGGTGCGCCGGTGGCCGTGGCCTCGTGGCCGGCCGGGGGCGGGGCGGACCGGGGCGCCGGTATGGACTCGGCCGGGGCAGCGGTCCGGGGCGGCGGCACGGCGCCGATGTCCTCCCCAAGAATCCGTCCGGGGGCGCCCCCAGCCGTTACTGCGGCCGTGTCCATGCGGATCCTCACTCTCAACTGTCGAAAAGATACTCGAAGCGGAGCCCCGGCCGGCCCGGCGACCGCTGCGACCGTGAGGGCGGGGGTGGCACGGGGACAGGCCGTGGCAAGGGAGTGGCAGTGGGTCAGACGCGGGCGCCGGCCGGTCCGTTCCGGGGCGGCCCGCCCCTCGGCTCCGACCGGCTACGGTCACGGACGCTTCGCCGGCCGGCGGTCAGCAGACTCCCAAAAGCTGCCCCACAGTCCCTCCCAGCACCCTGTCACGGACCTCACCGGGAGAGGTGACTCGTTCGACCGTGGTACGAGTGAGCACGGGATCGCCATAGGGGGCGTCCGAGCCGAAGAGGGTGCGCTCGGGGATCTCCTGGACTGCCATCCGCACCGCGAGGATGAGGCTGGCCGTGGAGAGTTCCAGGTACCTGCCCGGGGTGTCCCGCACCAGTTCGATGGCCTCCATCCAGTGCACTCCGTCGAGCTGACTGATCACCAGCGGAACCGCTCGGTACCGGGTGGCGAGCCGGGCGAGGGTACGCAGGTCCTCGGCGGTGGTAGGAGCGAAACCGTGCACCACAACCGGTAGTCCGCCGTGGTCGTGCGCGGCCCGCAGCACGGGTTCGATCCGTGCGGCCTGGCCTGCCGGAGGGGTGAGCTCCCCGATCCCGCGCAGTCCCCGCCCCACCACGTCGCGCTCGACCACGGCCGCGATGTGGACGGTGCTCATCGGACTACTGGCCAAACGGACCGGGACCAGCGAACGCCTCCTGCGCCATGACGAGCGGGCGGGCCTGCTGCGACCCGAGCGTCTGCCCAACGGATACCGCACGTACGACGAGGGAGCCGAGGAAGCGGTACAGCGGATCCGGGCCCTGCTCGCGGCGGGACTGCCGACCCGGGGCATCCGTCAGGTGCTCCCCTGCACCACAGCCGAGGCAACGGTGCTGCCGTGCCCCGGGATCCTGGACGCGCTACGCACCCGGCTGCGGACGCTGGACCGGCGGTCTGCCGAGATCGCTACGGCCCGGAAGATCCTGCAGCGGACCATCACCACCGCTGAGGCCGCGTCCGGCGTGCCCACACCGCCCTGACCGGAACAGGCGCCGGGTGAGCTGGAGGGGCCCGTCAACGGCCGTTCGGCGCGGCGGCGTTGGGGGGGGGACGGCGGCGAGCCGGTCCGGCCGGCGGCCCCGTATCGGTTGTTGCAGGTCAGAGGGCTGTCGTCATCCGACTCTGCCGCGGATTCCGCTGCTTCGATCATGTTGCCGACGCCATGGCCGTCGGTAGCCGTGCAGCACGCCGAGGGCGGTGGCGGCGAACCGGCGCCCGGGAGCAGAACCGTCCCCGTCCCAGATCGTTGGCCGAAGCAGTGGCCTGGGCCACGCCGACTCCATAGCATCGATCCACCAAGGTCGAGACTCCGTCGCACGATCTGCCGGGAGGCCATGTGTTCCGCCGTAGGACAGCGCTCTCCGTATCCGCCACCGCAGGCCTGCTGGCCGCGGCCCCGTTGCTCGCGGCCTGTGGCAGCGATGCCCATCCCGGGGCCGCGGCCCTCGTGGACGGGAAGCGGATCACCGTCGCGCAGCTGCAGGCGAAGGTGAAGGATGTCCGCGCCGCGCAGGCCAAGTCGCCGCAGGGTGATCAGCTCATCATGAACACCGGCCGGCTGAGCCTGGCCACTCTCAACGGCATGATCTTCGACGAGGTGCTGGCCCGCGGCGCGCACGATGCCGGGGTGACGGTCACCCGGCGCGACGTCCAGCGGTGGCGGGCCCAGGCGGAGAAGCAGGCCGGCGGCGCCGACCGGCTGAAGGAGATGTGGCTCCAGCAGGGCATCGCCCCCGACGAGATCGACGCCATGGTCCGCAATCAGCTGCTGCTCGACGGCGTCGCCCAGCGGCTCGGCGCGGACCGCGGCAAGCCGCAGGGCCAGCAGAAGCTCGCCCAGGCCCTGGCCAAGACCTCCCGGTCCATGGGGATCGACGTCAATCCGCGGTTCGGCAAGTGGGACGACCACCAGGTCATCCTCGGCGAGACCAAGGACCCGTGGATCACCAGGGAGCCGGCGAAGCAGCAGGCCTGAGGCCGGCTGTATCCGGGTGGTCGGCCGTATCCGCGGTGGTCGGTCCGTTCGGGGTGAGCGAAGGGGGGTGGGGCGGGGCCGCCCACCGCCCCCCCACCGCCGCCCGGCGCTGTCAGTGCGGTGCGTTACGTTCGAGGCGTGAACGCTGACGCCTCTGCCGCCGACACCGGCGCCGAAGCCCGCCCCGAGGGCACCGGCACCGGACGCCTGGTCCTGCTCACCACCAGCCACCGGGTCGCGCCCGGACTCCTGTCCTGGCCCGCCTGGCAGATCCTGCGCGGGGCGGACCGTGTGCTGTGTGCCGACCCGGACCATCCGCAGCTGCCCTATCTGCGGGAAGCCGGCATCGAGGTGGAGACGGCCGCCCCCGCCGCCCGCGAACTCGTCGACTACTGCGTGCCGGGCGACCGTACGGCCGTCGTCCTGACCTCGGCGGACGGCGAGAGCGCGCTGACCGACGGCCTGGCCCGGCTGGCCGGTTCCGGCCGCGAGACCATGCCGGACCTGGAGCTGCTGCCCGGCTCCTACGACCTGCCCGGTGCCCGGCTGCTCGATCTCGTCCAGGTCATGGACCAGATCCGCGCCGCCTGCCCCTGGAGCAGCATCCGTACCCACCGCGACCTCGCCAAGTACGGCATCGAGGAGGCGTACGAGCTGGTCGAGGCGATTGAGGAGGACGACCGCGAGGCGCTGCGCGAGGAGTTGGGCGATGTCCTCCTCCAGGTCGTCTTCCATGCCCGGATCGCCCAGGACGACCCCGACGAGCCGTTCTCCCTCGACGATGTCGCGGGCGGGATCGTCGAGAAGCTGATCCGCCGCCATCCCCATGTCTTCGGGGAGGCGGACGCGGCGACCCCGGAGGACGTCAGGGCGCAGTGGCTGCGGGTGAAGGCGGAGGAGAAGCAGCGCGATTCGGTGACCGAGGGCGTTCCGCTGGCCCAGCCCGGTCTGGCGCTGGCGGCGAAGCTCGCCTCGCGCGCCCGCACGGCAGGGCTCGATGTGGCGCCCCCGGCCGGACAGGGCGTCGGGTACGAACTGCTGGCGCTGGCGATGCGGGCCGAGGCGGAGGGCGTGGACCCGGAGGCGGCACTGCGGGCGGCGGCGCGTGCCTACCGGGATGCGGTGGTGGCTGCCGAGGCCGAGGCCGGGGCCGGGGCCGTCTGAGGCCGGAGCTGTCCGAGGCCCGGTCCTGAGGCCGGCGCCGCCCCCGTCACGACGTGACCGAAGCCGCCGTTTCGCCGGTGGCCGCCGGTCCCCGCTCCGCGTAGCGGTTCGCCGTCCTGCGACGGCGCCGCAGCCGCTCGGCGAGCCAGAGCCCCGCGGCCGTCACCGCCAGCGCGGCACCCAGCGCGCACACCCCGCTCCAGCCGCCGGCGCCCCACACCACCGACGTCAGCGCCGAACCGACCGCGCCGCCCACGAAATAGCTGGTCATATAGGCCGAGTTGAGGCGGTTGCGGGCCTCGGGGCGGACCGCGTAGACCAGGTTCTGGTTGCTGATGTGGACCGCCTGCGCGGACAGGTCCAGCACGATCACCCCCGCCAGCAGTGCCGCCGGCGACCAGGTGCCGCCCGCTCCACCGGCGGCGAGCAGGCCCCAGGACCCCAGGAGCAGGAAGGCCGCCGCGCCGGTGACATGGTGTGCCAGGCCGCGGTCCGCCAGCCGTCCGGCCACCGAGGCGGACAGCGAACCGGCTGCGCCCACCAGCCCCAGCAGACCGATGGCCGACTCCTGCCAGCCGTAGGCCGGGCCGGACAGCAAGAACGCCAGCGCCGTCCACAGCACGCTGAAGCCCGCAAAGGTCAGGGCGCCCAGCGCGCCGCGCCACCGCAGCACCGGCTCCTGGGCGAACAGCGCCAGCGTGGAGCGCAGCAGCGCCGGATAGCGCAGCCCGGCGGGGGTGCGCAGTGCGGGCAGCCGGAGCCGCAGCAGCACCGCCATCAGCAGCATCAGCGCCGCGTTGACCCAGTACACGGTGCGCCAGCCGCCCAGCTCGGCCAGGAGACCGGCGGCCGTACGGGCCAGCAGGATGCCCAGCAGCAGCCCGGTCATGACGGTGCCGACGGTCCGGCCGCGTTCGGCGGGCGCCGCGAGGGTCGCCGCGTACGGCACCACGACCTGGGCGGCGACCGAGGTCAGTCCGGTCAGTGCGGTGCCGGTCAGCAGGAGGGCGGCGTTCGGCGCGCTCGCGGTGACGGTGAGGAAGGCCGCGGTCGCCGCGGTCAGGGTGACGGCGAGCCGGCGTCGCTCCAGCAGGTCGCCGAGCGGGACGAGCAGCAGCAGGCCGAGGCCGTAGCCGACCTGGGCGACGGTGACGACCAGTGCGGCGGTGGACGAGGAGAGGTGGAGATCGCTGCCGATGACGTCCAGCAGCGGCTGGGCGAAGTAGTTGCCGGCGACGGACAGTCCGGCGGCGACCGACATCAGCAGCAGCATGCCGCGCCCCGGGCCCGGCCGCGGGCCCGCCGTGCCTCCCGTGACCGGCTCCGGTATGTGCCCGGCTTCCCTGTCATGACCTTCCCTGTGTCCTCGTGCCCCGGTACCTCTGCTCTGCTGCACCGCTTCACCCCTTTACTGCCCTGCTGCCGTACCGCGCACGGCCACGTCCCAGCCTGGGGCCCTCTCGATCGATGAGTCCAACACATCGTTGTCATCGCATCCATCGTTAATCGAGATCGCTGCTCCTTAGGATCGGTGGGTATGGAGCTCCAGCAGATGCGTTATGTGGTCGCGGTGGCCGAGACCGGTGGGTTCACCCGGGCCGCCGAGCGCTGCCATGTGGTGCAGTCCGCGCTCAGTCATCAGATCGCCCGGCTGGAGAAGGAGCTCGGGGCCCGGCTCTTCGACCGGACCAGCCGCAGTGTCCGGCTGACGGCCGCCGGTGAGGCCTTCGTTCCGGTCGCCCGGCAGGCGCTGGAGGCGGCCGAACGGGCCCGCGCCGAGGTGGCGGCGGCGACCGGGGAGGTGCGCGGTCGGCTGGCGGTCGGCGCGATCTCCACCGTCGCGGCCGTGGATCTGGCCCGTGAGCTGGGCGCTTTCCGGAGGCGCTGCCCCCGGGTGCGGATCAGCCTGCAGATGGAGATGAGCGACCGGCTCCTCGAGCAGGTGCGGCAGGGCGTCCTGGACGTCGCCTTCGTCGGGCTGGTGCCCGGCGCCCGCACCGTCGGCGTGCGGGAGAAGGAGCTGGCGCGCGGGGAACTGGTCGCGGTGGTGCCGCCGGGGCATCCGCTCGCGGAGCGGGAGTGGACCACGCTGTCGCGGGTGGCGCGGGAGACGTTCGTCGACTTCACGGCGGGGTCCGCGGCCCGCAGGCAGCGCGATGAGGCGTTCCGGGCGGCGGGGCTGACGTCGGAGGTGGCGTTCGAGGTGACCACCGTCGAGTTCCTGGCGAAGCTGGTGCGGGCGGGCCTGGGGGTCGGGATGGTGCCGGAGGCCATCGCCTCCGAGCTGACCGGGCTGCACCTCGTGCGGGTGCGGCCGGCGCCCGAGCGCACCGAGCGGGTGGTGTGGAGCGGTCTCGGCCCGTCGCCGGCGGCCGTGGAGTTCCTGACGGGGCTGGGGGTGGATCCGGCGTAGCGCCGGGGGGCCGGCGTAGCGCAGGGGGTGCGGCAACGGCCGGACGGCGCGCGGGCGCACCACGGTGTGCCCAAAGGTTACGGTCGGAAGGTGCACGACAAGCCCGACGCCCCCGATGCCGACGCCCCCGCCTCCGCGGGCCGCCCAGCCGCCGACGCCCCCGCGGGCCCGTCTCCCGCAGCCGACGCCCCCGCGGGCTGCCCCGTCTCCGACGCCCCCGCGCCCGAGCTGTTCACCTGGGAGTTCGCCGCCGACCCCTACCCCGCGTACGCCTGGCTGCGGGAGCATGCGCCGGTGCACCGGACCCAGCTGCCCAGCGGCGTCGAGGCCTGGCTGGTGACCCGCTACACCGAGGCGCGGCAGGCGCTCGCCGACGGCCGGCTGTCGAAGAACCCGGTGCACCACAGCGAGGCCGCGCACGGCAAGGGCAAGGTCGGCATCCCCGGCGAGCGCAGCGCCAACCTGATGACGCATCTGCTCAATATCGACCCCCCGGACCACACCCGGCTGCGCCGGCTGGTCTCGAAGGCATTCACCCCGCGCCGGGTGGCCGCCTTCGCCCCGCGGGTCCAGGAGCTGACCGACCAGCTCATCGACCGGTTCGCGGCGAAGGGCGAGGCCGACCTCATCCATGAGTTCGCCTTCCCGCTGCCCATCTACGCGATCTGCGACCTGCTGGGCGTGCCGCGCGAGGACCAGGACGACTTCCGCGACTGGGCGGGCATGATGATCCGGCACGGTGGGGGGCCGCGCGGCGGTGTCGCCCGGTCCGTGAAGAAGATGCGCGGCTATCTCGCCGAGCTGATCCACCGCAAGCGCGAAACCCTCGGCGACACCGCGGAGGCGGACGAGGATCTGATCTCCGGCCTGATCCGGGCCTCGGACCACGGCGAGCACCTCACCGAGAACGAGGTTGCCGCGATGGCCTTTATCTTGCTCTTCGCCGGTTTTGAGACGACGGTGAACTTGATCGGCAACGGCCTCTACGCCCTGCTGCGCCACCCGGCCCAGCGCGAGCTGCTGCAGAAGTCGATCACAGCGGGCGACACCGACCTGCTCACCACCGGCATCGAGGAACTGCTGCGTTACGACGGCCCCGTGGAGCTGGCGACCTGGCGGTTCGCAACGCAGGAGCTGACCCTGGGCGGGCAGCGGATCGCGAAGGGCGACCCGGTCCTGGTGGTGCTGGCCGCCGCCGACCGCGATCCGGCACGCTTCACCGAGCCGGATGTCCTGGATCTGACCCGTCGTGACAACCAGCACCTGGGGTACGGGCACGGCATCCACTACTGCCTGGGTGCACCGCTCGCCCGGCTCGAAGGGCAGGCTGCTCTGGCGACGCTGCTGACCCGGCTCCCGGACCTCCGGCTCGCGGCGGAACCGGACGCCTTGCGCTGGCGTGGCGGGCTCATCATGCGCGGACTGCGGTCGCTGCCGGTGGAGTTCTCGCCCGAACGCCCTGACCAGCAACAAGGGCAGAAGTGACAGAGAGTCAGGTGCGTGACCTTCGCGTGATCTGCACTACACCGACTTGTGACTACCCGTGACCCCGGCTACCTTTCCACCGACGATCGACGGGCTTCACCCGATCGGCCGAAGCGGTGATGTGGGGGACCGGTGTAACGGTGCGCCTCGTGCGCGTCGGCCGGGCGGGTGCCCGTCGAGCAGCTCGCAGAGCTCGTCGTACAACTCAACCGCCGCGCGAAAGGCATCCGCATGCGTTCCGGGAACGGCCGACATCGTCGACCCCGCCAGGCACCGGCCATCTTTGTCACGGCGGGAGTGACCGGCGCAGGTTTCGCCCTGCCGCTGCTCGCCGCGAGTGGCGCTCACGCCGCCGACACCGCGACCTGGGACAAGGTCGCCCAGTGTGAGACCGGCGGCGTCTGGAGCGCGGCTTCGGGCAACAGCTACTACGGCGGGCTGCAGCTCACCCAGGAGATGTGGGACAGCTACGGCGGCTCGGCCTACGCCTCGCGTCCCGACCTCGCCAGCCGCTCCCAGCAGATCGCGGTGGCCGAGTCGATCCTCGACCACCGCGGCCCGGACGTCTGGTCGGGCTGTGCGGTGAGCGCCGGTCTGGCCAAGGACGGCCAGGCGCCGGAGGTCGACCCGGGCAGCGTCGCCACCCCCTCGCCCGACCCGTCGGACGACGGCGGCTCCCCGGACCCCTGGGACTCGTCCGGCAGCCCTGACGCGTCCGGCTCCGCCGGGGCACACGACCGGCCCGGCGACGAGCCGTCCGATCCGACGCCGTCGCCCGACGCCTCGGACTCCGCCGGAACGCACGAGCCCGGCGACGAGGCCTCGGGACCGGCGACGCCGGGCGGCCGGGCCGATGACCCGTCCGATGACCCGTCGCGGCCGGCCGACCCGTCCGCCGATCCGTCCGAGGGCGGCAGCCGTACGGACACCTCCGGCACGCCGCGGGAGACGCCCGCGAAGGGCAAGCACCGCGGCGGTGCGGGCGGCGAGGGCGCCGACGACGGCGGCAGGTCCGGCGGCCGGCACGCCTCGCGGGGTGACGCCGAGCGCACCGGCCCGGCGGCCGACGGCGACTACACCGTGCGCCCGGGTGACACGCTGTCAGCCATCGCCTCGGCCCACCGGCTGTCCGGCGGCTGGGCCGCGCTCTACGACCGCAACGAGGGCGTCATCGGCTCCGACGCGGACCTGATCAAGCCGGGCCAACTGCTCGATCTCGGGCACTCCGCGGGGTAATTCGCCGCCGTTCGACCGCTTTTGGGAAAGTGAGACAAGGGTCTCGTTGACTCGGGTGAACCCCGGTATGTGCCGCCTCGGCAAACCGGGGTTCACCTGCGGGTATGTGACCTACTCGTGATCAAAAGCGGTCAACTTGGTCCAGATGATGGGGTTTGAACCCCAAGCCCATTACTGCTTAACGTCAGGACCGCTCGCCAAAGCGGGCCCTTTGATCACACGCCGAATCCTGCCGGTGATCGGAGGCACTTGACGCGCAAGCGCCGAAGGCAGGAGCGGGGGAACCAAGGTAAGTGCCGGCCCCGCCCGTGAAAGCGGGCCAACCGGCTTGGGGTGAAGCCACGTGCGTCACGCGCACGCGGCCGGGCGATTCTCACAGCCCGAACCCGACAGCTCACCTCGTAGGCGTCGGTGAGGAAACGAACCAACCATGCTGATCATCAAGGGCAAGCACCGTCGTCCGTCCAAGGCCGTCCGCGTCGCCACCCTCGCCGGCATCGCCGGTGCTGCCGTGGCCGTCCCGCTGATGGGCGCCACCTCCGCCTCCGCCGCCTCCGTCTCCACCTGGGACAAGGTCGCCCAGTGCGAGTCCGGCGGCAACTGGTCGATCAACACCGGTAACGGCTACTACGGTGGCCTGCAGTTCTCCAACTCCAGCTGGGCCGCCGCCGGTGGCACCCAGTACGCCGCGCGCGCCGACCTGGCCAGCAAGTCCCAGCAGATAGCCGCCGCCGAGAAGCTTCTCGCCATCCAGGGCCCGGGCGCCTGGTCCTGCGCCGGCGCCGGCAACCTGACCTCCGGCGGCCCCGCGGCCGACGTCGACACCTCCGGCTCCGCGCAGACCAAGTCCGCGCCCCAGCAGGACCAGGGCTCCGCCAAGGCCGAGACGAAGAAGGCCCCGGCCGCCCCCGAGCAGCACGCCTCGCGCTCGACCGAGCGCAAGTCCATGGGCCACGGCAACTACACCGTCAAGGCGGGCGACACCCTCGCCAAGATCGCCAAGGCGCACGGCACCGACTGGAAGTCCGTCTACAAGGCCAACAAGTCGGTCATCGGCGGCAACCCGAACCTGATCTTCCCGGGTCAGAAGCTCAACGTCTGAGTCTCCCCTCACCGGAATCAGGCGGGCCCGAGCGGCGAGCCCCCTTCCCGTGTGAGACCTCTGTGAGACCGCTTCCTGTGTGAGTCCGCCCCGCCCGGCGCGCCCTTCCCCCAGCGCGTCGCGGCGGGGCTTCTCTCGTCCGGCGCCGTGACCGGACCGCCGCAGCCGAGGCGGCTGCACGCCCGTGACCGGCGACGTTCCAGGTTTTTTCCCGTTCCGCGAACAATGCCGCTAAATGCCCCGCGAACTGGGCCTTTGGGAAGTTTTCCGGGCTGTTCCGTCCCACGGAGCGGGCCAAGGGCGGGTGGACGCACCCCGGGCCGTTAGGCTCATGCGCAGAACGCCAGACACCCACGAAGGAGACAACGTGCCGTCGATCGACGTCGTCGTAGCCCGCGAAATTCTCGACTCGCGAGGTAATCCCACGGTCGAGGTCGAGGTCGGCCTCGACGACGGCAGCACCGGCCGTGCCGCCGTGCCGTCCGGCGCCTCCACCGGCGCCTTCGAGGCCATCGAGCTTCGTGACGGCGACCCGAACCGCTACCTGGGCAAGGGCGTGGAGAAGGCCGTCCTGGCCGTCATCGAGCAGATCGGCCCGGAGCTCGTCGGCTACGACGCCACCGAGCAGCGGCTGATCGACCAGGCCATGTTCGACCTGGACGCCACCGACAACAAGGGCTCGCTCGGCGCCAACGCCATCCTCGGCGTCTCCCTCGCCGTCGCGCACGCCGCCTCCGAGGCCAGCGACCTCCCGCTGTTCCGCTACCTCGGCGGCCCGAACGCGCACGTCCTGCCCGTCCCGATGATGAACATCCTGAACGGCGGCTCGCACGCCGACTCCAACGTGGACATCCAGGAGTTCATGATTGCCCCGATCGGCGCGGAGTCCTTCTCCGAGGCGCTGCGCTGGGGCGCCGAGGTCTACCACACCCTCAAGAAGGTCCTGAAGGAGCGCGGGCTGTCCACCGGCCTCGGTGACGAGGGCGGCTTCGCCCCGAACCTGGGCTCCAACCGCGAGGCCCTGGACCTCATCCTGGAGGCCGTCAAGCAGGCCGGTTACGCCCCCGGCCAGGACATCGCGCTCGCGCTGGACGTCGCCGCCTCCGAGTTCTACAAGGACGGCAAGTACCAGTTCGAGGGCAAGGACCGCTCGGCCGCCGAGATGACCGAGTACTACGAGGAGCTGGTCGCGGCCTACCCGCTGGTCTCCATCGAGGACCCGCTGTTCGAGGACGACTGGGCCGGCTGGAAGGTCATCACCGACAAGCTCGGCGCCAAGGTCCAGCTCGTCGGCGACGACCTGTTCGTCACCAACCCCGAGCGCCTGGCCCGCGGCATCGAGGAGGGCTCCGCCAACGCGCTGCTGGTGAAGGTCAACCAGATCGGCTCGCTGACCGAGACCCTGGACGCCGTCGAGCTGGCCCAGCGCAACGGCTTCAAGTGCATGATGTCGCACCGCTCCGGTGAGACCGAGGACGTCACCATCGCCGACCTCGCCGTCGCCACCAACTGCGGCCAGATCAAGACCGGCGCCCCGGCCCGCTCCGAGCGCGTCGCCAAGTACAACCAGCTGCTGCGCATCGAGGAGATCCTCGACGACGCCGCGGTCTACGCCGGCCGCTCCGCCTTCCCGCGGTTCCGCCACGGCAGCTGACCGCAGACGGCCCGCTGCCCGCCCCACCGGGGCGGAGGGCCGATCGGGCGAGGCAACCGCCCGGCACCCCGTACGTCCCCGGCGACGGTCCCGTACCGTTGCCGGGGACGTGCCTGCTTGAAGCAGTCAGGCGTCCGTCAGTGAAGGGGAGGCGACGTGCCCGCGGACCGGTTCTCGACCGCGACCCGACTCAAGGCGCTCGGTGAGCAGGCCGCCGCCCGCGTCTACCGCGCCCGCCCGCCCCGCCGTAACCGCCTCACCGGCCGCGCCGCCCTGCTGGCGCTGGTGATGTGCTCCCTGGTGGTCGCCCTCGCGTACCCGATAAGGCAGTACGTCTCCCAGCGCTCCGACATCGCCGACCAGCGCCGCAAGGCCCAGGACGCGGGCGCCGCCCTCGACCGGCTGCGCGAGCAGAAGGCCCGCTGGCAGGACCCCGACTACGTACGCCAGCAGGCCCGTCGGCATCTGCACTACCTCATGCCGGGCGAGACCGGCTATATCGTCCAGGACGGCTCCGCCGCCGGCTTGGCACCGAAGGGGCCGCAAGCGGCGCAGCGCCCCTGGTACGAGAATCTGTGGGACACCGTCGACGCGGCCGACAAGCACTAGCCCCCCGGCTGCCCGTACCGCCGCCGGGCGGCAGCCCGTAGTGTCGGGGCCGGACGGCCCGCCCCGCCGCCACCTCACCACTCACCTCACCGAAAGCGCACATGGACACCCCCCCGCCCCAGACCGAGCCCACCGAGCCCACCGACGCGGACATCGCCGCCTTCCGGGAACAGCTCGGCCGCCCGCCGCGCGGCCTGCGCGCCATCGCGCACCGCTGCCCCTGCGGGCAGCCGGACGTCGTCGAGACGGCGCCGCGCCTGGAGGACGGCACGCCCTTCCCCACGCTCTACTACCTCACCTGCCCGCGCGCGGCCTCCGCGATCGGCACGCTGGAGGCCAACGGCGTGATGAAGGAGATGACCGAGCGGCTGGCAGCCGACCCCGAGCTCGCCGCCGCCTACCGGGCCGCCCACGAGGACTACATCCGCCGGCGGGACGCCATCGAGGTGCTGCAGGGCTTCCCGAGCGCGGGCGGTATGCCGGACCGGGTCAAGTGCCTGCATGTCCTCGTCGGCCATTCGCTGGCCGCCGGGCCGGGCGTCAACCCGCTCGGCGACGAGGCGCTGGCGATGCTGCCGGAGTGGTGGAAGAAGGGGCCGTGCGTGACCCCCTGCCAGGACACCTCCGGCGGCCCGGACGCCCCCGGAGCCCGGGACGCCGCCGAAGGAGACGCCAAGTGAAGCGGGTCGCCGCCATCGACTGCGGTACGAACTCCCTCCGGCTGCTGGTCGCGGACGTCTCCGTGCCCGAGGGCTCCTCCGGGCCCGGGGCGGCAGGAGAGCTCAAGGACCTCGAACGCCGGATGGAGATCGTCCGGCTGGGACAGGACGTGGACCGCACCGGGCGGCTGGCGCCCGAGGCGCTGGAGCGCACCTTCGCGGTCTGCCGCGAGTACGCCGCGGTGATCAAGGACCTGGGCGCCGAGCAGGTCCGCTTCGTGGCGACCTCCGCCTCCCGGGACGCGGAGAACCGCGAGGACTTCGTCCGCGGCGTGCGGGACATCCTGGGCGTGGTGCCCGAGGTGATCACCGGCGACCAGGAGGCGGAGTTCTCCTTCATCGGTGCCACCAAGGAGCTCACCGGCCGCGCGGATCTGGCGCGGCCCTTCCTGATGGTCGACATCGGCGGGGGCTCGACCGAGTTCGTGCTCGGTGCCGACTCCGTCCGCGCCGCCCGCTCGGTCGACGTCGGCTGTGTACGGATGACCGAACGGCATCTGGTGCACGGCGGTGAGATCAGCGACCCGCCGACCCCGGGGCAGATCAGTGCCATGAAGGCCGATATCGCCGCGGCGCTGGACCGGGCCGGGGAGACCGTCCCGCTGGGCGAGGCCGCCACCCTCGTGGGCCTGGCCGGCTCGGTGACCACGGTCGCCGCGATCGCGCGGGGCCTGGAGGGGTACGACTCCGGAGCCATCCACCACTCCGTGATCTCCCTGGCCGAGGTCCGCGAGATCACCGAGCGTCTGCTGACCTCCACCCATGCCGAGCGCGCGGCCATCCCCGTGGTCCACCCGGGCCGGGTCGATGTGATCGGCGCGGGTGCGCTGGTGCTGCTGTCGGTCATGGAGCGGACCGGCGCCGAGAAGGTCATCGCGAGCGAGCACGACATCCTCGACGGCATCGCCTGGAGCCTCGCCGGCTGAGGGGCGCCGACGAAGCGGCAGAGGCCGGCAACGGCCTCTGTCGAGGAGCCTTTTGAGCGGGTGTGATGCCCGTCTGAGCGCACTTCAGGGGGTCTGGGAAGGCTCCGCGGAGGGGCCCGCGAAGAAAGTTCGTGAAATCCTTCACATGAAAAAGCCTCCCGTTGGGCGAACAATCTGATCGTCCGACCCTCATTCGAAGGCTCCAGGGTCTTGCGACCCCGAAAATGCGCGGCGGCCGGTGCGCGGGCGGCGCGCTGACGGAGACGGTGGTTCACCCGCCCGACGGGCGACAATCCCTGATCAACAGGGGTCTCCAACGCCTCGCGTGACACGGTGGTTCCGGTTTGGACTATGGCGTCGGTCACGAAGCCGGCGGAGTGTAGCAGATGCCCCCCGGTTGCTTGTGAAGGGGCTCACGAGCGACCCCCCATGTGGGGGTGGATACTCGATTGCATGAGCACCACGGAGCGTCCCAGGATCCTCGTTGTAGGCGGTGGGTACGTAGGCCTGTACGCGGCACGTCGCATCCTCAAGCAGATGCGGTACGGCGAGGCGACCGTCACGGTCGTCGACCCGCGCTCGTACATGACGTACCAGCCCTTCCTCCCCGAAGCTGCAGCCGGCAGCATCTCCCCCCGCCATGTCGTGGTGCCGCTACGACGCGTGCTTCCCAAGGCGGAGGTTCTCACCGGCCGGGTCACCACCATCGACCAGGACCGCAAGGTCGCCACGATCGCCCCGCTGGTCGGCGAGGCGTACGAGCTGCCCTTCGACTACCTGGTCATCGCGATGGGCGCGGTCTCCCGTACCTTCCCGATCCCCGGCCTGGCCGAGAACGGCATCGGCATGAAGGGCGTGGAAGAGGCCATCGGCCTGCGCAACCACGTGCTGGAGCAGCTGGACAAGGCCGACTCCACGACCGACGAGGACGTCCGCCGCAAGGCGCTGACCTTCGTCTTCGTGGGCGGCGGCTTCGCGGGTGCGGAGACCGTCGGTGAGGTCGAGGACATGGCCCGCGACGCCGCGAAGTACTACAACAACGTGAAGCGCGAGGACATGCGCTTCCTGCTGGTCGACGTCGCCGACAAGATCCTCCCCGAGGTCGGCCCGAAGCTCGGTGCCTACGGCAAGGAGCACCTCGAGGGCCGCGGGGTCGAGGTCTACCTCAAGACCGGCATGGACTCCTGCGTCGACGGCCACGTGAAGCTCAACAACGGCCTCGAGGTCGACTCCAACACCATCGTGTGGACCGCGGGCGTCAAGCCGAACCCGGCGCTGGCCCGCTTCGGTCTGCCGCTCGGCCCGCGCGGCCACGTCGACACCGGCTCCACCCTCCAGGTGCAGGGCACCGACTACATCTGGGCCGCCGGCGACAATGCCCAGGTCCCGGACATGGTCGGCCGCAAGAACGGCAACGAGAACGCCTGGTGCCCGCCGAACGCGCAGCACGCGCTGCGGCAGGCCAAGGTCCTCGGCGACAACGTGCTCTCCGGTATGCGGGGCTTCCCGCAGAAGGAGTACAGCCACGCCAACAAGGGTGCGGTCGCCGGTCTGGGCCTGCACAAGGGCGTCGCGATGATCGTCATGGGCAAGATGAAGATCAAGCTCAAGGGCCGTCTCGCCTGGTACATGCACCGCGCGTACCACGGCATGGCGATGCCGACGTTCAACCGCAAGATCCGGGTCTTCGCGGACTGGACGCTGGCCATGTTCCTCAAGCGCGAGGTCGTCTCGCTCGGCGCCATGGAGAACCCCCGCGAGGAGTTCTACGAGGCCGCCAAGCCGGCGCCGGCCCCGCCGACCGCCGCCGAGGCCGGGGACAAGACGAAGGCCAAGGCTTCCTGAATTCCCGGTCGGGTACTCCGACCAGCCCGAAGGGCGTCCGCCATCCGTGGGGCGGGCGCCCTTTGGCGTGTCCGCTCTGGCGAAAACCGGGCGGTGTGCGGTTCTCTTGCGTGTGAACGGGACTATCCGGGCGCCCCATTGGCGTTTACGTGGTGGGTGAATCTTCTTTGCCCGACTCGTCAACACGGAGGTGTGCGACATGGCCGACGCCGCTGGACGGCTCACCAAGCTCGCCGAGGAGGTGCTGGGAGTCCCGCTCCCGGTGCGTATCCGCGCCTGGGACCGCAGCGAGTCGGGCCCGCCGGGGGCACCCACACTCGTCATCCGCCATCGCCGGGCGCTGCGCCGGCTGATGTTCAAACCGGGCGAGCTGGGCCTGGCCCGCGCCTGGGTGGCCGGCGACCTCGACATCGACGGCGATCTCTACGACGCGCTCGACCGGCTCGCCGGACTGATCTGGGAGCGCACCGACGCCCCCACGCCGCACCGCGCCCGCATGCTGCGCGCCCTGGCCCGTCCGGAGATCCGCGCCGCCGCCCGGGAGCTGCTGACCCTGGCCGGCGCCCCCGTCCCGCCGGCGCCGCCCGCGGAGGAGGTCAGACGCCGCCGCGGGCCGCTGCACACCCTGCGGCGCGACAAGGAAGCCATCAGCCACCACTACGACGTCGGCAACGACTTCTACGCCCTGGTGCTCGGCCCGTCCATGGTCTACTCCTGCGCCTACTGGGGGACCGCCGAGGACGGCGTCGCCACCCTGGAGGACGCCCAGCGCGGCAAGCTGGACCTGATCTGCCGCAAGCTCGGACTGCGGGAGGACCTGCGGCTGCTGGACGTCGGCTGCGGCTGGGGCTCGATGGTGCTGCACGCGGCCCGCGAGTACGGCGTACGGGCGGTCGGCATCACCCTCTCCGAGGAGCAGGCCACCTTCGCCCGTAAGCGCATCGCCGAAGCCGGGCTGGCCGACCGGGTCGAGATCCGGGTGCAGGACTACCGCGAGATCCACGACGAACCGTTCGACGCGATCTCCTCGGTCGGCATGGCCGAGCACGTCGGCCGCACCCAGTACGCGGAGTACGCCGACGCCCTGTACGCGCTGCTCAAGCCCGGCGGGCGGCTGCTCAACCACCAGATCGCCCGGCGGCCGGTCACGGACGAGGAGACGTACCACGTCGACGAGTTCATCGACCGCTATGTGTTCCCTGACGGTGAACTGGCGCCGCTCGGCCGGACCGTCGGCCAGCTGGAGGAGGCCGGATTCGAGGTGCGGGACGTGGAGGCGATCCGGGAGCACTACGCCCTGACGCTGCGGCACTGGGTCGCCAACCTGGAGGAGCACTGGGACGAGGCGGCGCGGCACACCTCGGTCGGCCGGGCCCGGGTGTGGCGGCTGTACATGGCCGCGTCCGCGCTGTCCTTCGAGCGCAACCGGATAGGAGTCAACCAGGTGCTGGCCGTCCGTACACCGGAGTCCGGGACCTCGGACCTGCCGTTGCGGGCGCGTGAGTGGCGCACCGGCACCCACCGCGGCTGAACGCCGCCCGCCCGCTGCCGTGAGGGAGCGGGCGGGCGGGCAACGGGACCGCGCCGGGGCGCTATTCGGCCTTGATGGCGGCCAGCATGTTCAGCCGCGCCGCCCGGAACGCCGGCCACAGGGCGGCCAGTATGCCGACGAGCGCGGCCAGGCCGAGGAAGATGCCCATCCGGGCCCACGGCAGCACCAGTTCGTAGGTGGGCAGGTGGGCACTGATCAGCCGGCCGACCGCCCAGCCCATGAACACGCCGAGCCCGATGCCGAGCACCCCGCCGAACAGCGAGATGACCAGCGACTCCAGCCGCACCATCCGCTTGATGCCGCGCCGGTCCAGGCCGATCGCCCGCAGCATGCCGATCTCCTGTGAGCGTTCGAAGACCGACATCGCCAGGGTGTTGACGACCCCGAGCACCGCGACGATCACGGCCATGGCCAGCAGGCCGTAGAGCATGTTCAGCAGCAGGGTGAACATCGAGGCGATGGCGTTCGAGACGTCCTTCTTGTCCGCGACGGTGACCGCCGGGTTCTTGCCGAGCGCCTTGACCAGGTCGTCCTTGTGCGCGTCGGTGGCGCCGCCGGCCATCTTGACCAGCAACTGCTTGTCGCTGATGTCCTTCTGGTGCGGAGCCAGGGTGCGGTTGTCCAGGTAGACGCCGCTCAGCATCTCGTTGCCCTTGTAGACGCCCGCGACCGTCAGCGTGGACTTCTTGCCGTCCTGGAACGTCACGGGGAGGTGCGAGCCGGCCCGCCAGCCGTTGCGGGCGGCGGTGTCCTCGTCCACCAGGACCCGGTCGCCGCGCAGGGTGCCGAGCGACCCCTCGCTGATGTCGGGCCGGACGAGCGAGCCGAACTGTGCGCCGTCCACACCGGTCAGCCGGGTCGGCTGCCGGGCGGCGGCGTTGGTGCCGATCGCCGCCATGCTCTCGCGCAGCGGGGTGACGGCGGTGACGCCGGGCGCCTCGCGGACCTGCTTCTCCGCGGTGGTGGGCAGCTGTGTGTGGCCCTCCATCGAGATGGTGTAGTCGGCCTTCAGCGCATCGACGGCCAGCTTGTTGATGCCCTGCTGCGTGCTGCCCGCGATCACCGTCATGCCGGTGATCAGGGTCAGCCCGATCATCAGCGCGGAGGCGGTGGTGGCGGTACGGCGCGGATTGCGCAGCGCGTTCTGCCGGGCGAGGAGGCCGGAGATACCGAAGGCACGCAGGACGGGGGCGGCCAGCGCGATCAGCGGACGGGACAGCAGCGGCGTCAGGATGAACACGCCGACCAGCAGCAGCATCCCGCCGCCGCCCAGCATGATCTTGCTGGTGTTGTCGCCGTCGTACACGGAGGTGGCGACGATGACCGAGGCCGTACCGGCGCCCGCGAAGAGCGCCCCGATGGTGTTGCGGACGACCAGGGACTTGGTGGTCGCGGTGGCGTGCACGCTGTTCATTGCGGCGACCGGCGGGACCTTGGCGCCGCGCCGGGCGGGCAGCCAGGCGGCGAGCACCGTGATGACGATGCCGATGCCCAGGGCGGCGACGGTCGCGGAGGGCGAGACCACCAGCGGCCCCTCGGGGAACTTCGTGACGAAGCCGTTCAGCACCTCCCGCAGCAGTGCGGCGAGGCCGATGCCGGCCACCAGGCCCGAGACACCGGCGATCGCACCGACGAAGAAGGCCTCGATCAGCACCGAGCGGGTGACCTGGCGCCGGCTCGCGCCGACCGCCCGCAGCAGCGCCAGCTCCTTGGTGCGCTGGGCGACGAGCATGGTGAAGGTGTTGGCGATGAGGAAGATGCCGACGAAGAGCGCGACGGCAGCGAAGGCCAGCAGCGCGGTCCGCATGCCCTCCATACTCTGGTCGATCGCCTTGGCCTCGGCATCGGCGAGTTCCTTGCCGGTGGCGGTGGTGGCACTGTGCCGGGGCAGCGCCTTGTCGATCGCCTGCTGCAGTGCGGCCTGGGACGTCCCGGCCGTGGCCCGGACGTCGATCTCGCTGTATCCGCCGGACAGTCCGAACAGCTTCTGCGCGGTCTTGGTGTCGAACAGGGCCAGCGAGCCGCCGGCCGCGACCCGGCCGTCGTCGGTGGTGAAGATGCCGGTCAGCTTCTGCTGCCGGACCGGTCCGTCGGCGGATATCCGGACGGTGTCGCCGACGTGGTAGCCGCCCTTCGCCGCGGTGCCCGCGTCCAGCGCGAACTGGTCCGCGCCGGTGGGGGCCGTGCCCTGCTTCAGCGGATAGCGGGCGTCCTTGCCGTCCTTGCCGGGGAAGTAGTTGCTGCCGCGGCTGTTCTCGCCGGACGCGATCAGCTTGCCGTCCTTGTCGCTGACC
The DNA here is from genome assembly GCF_036048035.1 of Streptomyces sp. NBC_00400. NCBI lineage: Bacteria > Bacillati > Actinomycetota > Actinomycetes > Kitasatosporales > Streptomycetaceae > Streptomyces > Streptomyces sp. NBC_00400. The sequence continues at coordinate 5,066,971 of NZ_CP107940.1, forward strand.
CCGGTGAAGCCGTTGGCGGTGCCGGTGACGGCGGCGGCGCCGGGGAGACGGGCCAGGGTGCCGAGCGCCTTGCCGTCGAGGCGGGGGTCCTTGGCCGTGGTGGCGCCGGGCTCGTCGGGGGACGCCGGCATCACGGCGACATCGACGTTGTCGAAGCTCTTCTGGGAGCTGGTGCGGAAGGCGTCGGAGAGGGTCGCGGTGAAGACCAGGGTGCCGGAGACGAAGGCCACGCCGAGCATCACGGCGAGGACGGTCATCAGCAGCCGGGCCTTGTGCGCAAGCACATTGCGCAAGGCGGTACGGAACATGAGGGGCAGTCCTGGAGGAGAGGTCCAAAGTTCTGGCGGCGGTTGCCGATCAGGTCGTACGACGCCGGTTGTCGAAGCCCTTCATGCGCTCCAGCACCGTGTCGGCGGTCGGGTCGGCGATGTCGTCGACGATCCGGCCGTCGGCGAGGAAGACCACCCGGTCCGCGTAGGAGGCGGCGACCGGGTCGTGGGTCACCATCACCACGGTCTGGCCCAGTTCGCGCACGGAGTTGCGCAGAAAGCCGAGGACCTCGGCGCCGGAGCGCGAGTCGAGGTTTCCGGTCGGCTCGTCGGCGAAGATGATCTCGGGCCGGGAGGCCAGCGCACGGGCGACCGCGACGCGCTGCTGCTGGCCGCCCGAGAGCTGGCTGGGGCGGTGCTTGAGGCGGCCGGCCAGGCCGACGGTCTCCACGACGCGGTCCAGCCAGGCGCGATCGGGCTTTCGGCCCGCGATGTCCATGGGCAGGGTGATGTTCTCCAGGGCGGTCAGGGTCGGCAGCAGGTTGAACGCCTGGAAGATGAAGCCGATCTTGTCGCGCCGGAGCTGGGTGAGCTTCTTGTCCTTGAGATCCGTGAGTTCGGTGTCGCCGATCCTGGCGGAGCCGCCGGAGATCGCGTCCAGTCCGGCCATGCAGTGCATCAGCGTCGACTTGCCGGACCCGGAGGGGCCCATGATCGCCGTGAACTGGGCCTGCCGGAACTCGACGGAGACCGCGTCCAGGGCGACCACCTGGGTCTCGCCCTGTCCGTAGACCTTGGTGAGGTCCGTGGCACGGGCGGCCGCCGCGGTGGCGCGGGGGGCGGTGGCGACGCCGGAGTGGTGGGTGGTCACGGGAAGGGGCTCCTGTCGGGACGAAGGACCTGGGATCCGCGACGGCCGTGAGAACAGCTGCCGCGGACGGAAGCGGACCTTTCCATCGTGGGACAGAGCGAGGGGCGCGGACGTCAACCCCTGTGCCCGTCCTGGGCCACACCTGGGAGGTAGCCGGGGAGTGCGTGTCATCCCTGGGGAGGAGCGGAACCCTGACGGGCGCTACTGCGCCCGGAGCGGCCGGACGGCCGGTGCCACGGCGGTGCCGGGGCTCGGAGAGGGCGTCGAGTTTCCGTCAATTCGGACAAGAAAATGCGTTGCGGGGTGTCCTGGCGAAGGTGGGCCTCAGGCATGTGCCCAAGGCCTGTACCCGGCACTGATGCTCCCTCAGTTGCCAATAAAATAAGACAACCTCGGGAAGAGCGGCCGATCCGTGTCGTGCGCTGCGGGCTACGCTCGTGCTGCCTCTTTGAGGTGGCATGGGGGGAGCCCAGGCCCGGATGGTGGAATGCAGACACGGCGAGCTTAAACCTCGCTGGCCTACGGGCCGTGCCGGTTCAAGTCCGGCTCCGGGCACCGCTCAACCGCAGCCTTGAGACCTTGAACAAACAACCATATAGATCCGAGGTCCCTGCCGCTCACCGGAACACGCCGGGAACGCAGGGACTTTGACGGTGTGGACGACGAGAGCCGCACGCGGAAAACCGCGCCGGAAATATCCCCGGTTGCCAAGTGAAGTGCCGCCATGGCGGTATCGGGCAAACGCCTCTGCCGCCTGCCTGTTCGTGCCCTGCTCGTACCGTGTTCGTACGGACCGCGCCGCCCGGGAACTGCTGAGAAGCCGTCAACTCGACTGACCGGCGGCGGTTTTCGGGAACGTGGGGCCGGCCGCGCCGGGCTGGGGGCGCCGCGCAGGGGCGGCCGACGGACGGGATGGCTTCCCCGCCTTCGTGGCACGGGCGTTCGTCTCGTACGGGCATCGGGGAACGAGCCCCGACGCATACCCAAGGTAACTTGAATATTGGATTTCCCTGCCGTCGGTGAGTGCGGATACCCGGCGCCGCGCACTTCCTCTCCGGTGTCATCCGACGGCCCGCCCGCTCCGATCCGAAAGTGTCATGCCACTTCTCTTGCCCGGGCCCGTTTTTGCTTCTTCGCGCCGGGGCGTGGACGACGAACGCGCCGTACGCCGGGGCGACCGCCGGGCTTTCGGAAATTTTGCGGCGTGAAAGAAAAAGCACCCCTTCGCCTTCGGATGCGAGGCGATGCGAGGCGAGGCGAGGCGATGCGGTGGCGGCTGCGCGCGAGGACGGGCGTCCCGCTCCGGCGTCCGAGGGCGGTCGGCGGATCCGAAAAGGGTGTGCGGACCGGATCCCCACCAGGCGTGCGTCCGCTTGCCGCGACCGGGCCGGAATGGGCGGGCGGAATGGATGCGGGGAATGGGCGGGCGGAGCGGGCGGGCCGGTCACGGCGGTTTTGCCCGGTGCTGAGAGCGTGCGCGTTGTTGTAGGAGAGTCACAACTTACCGTTGCTGAAATCGGTCCGCTCGGCCCCTGTTTGACCAGCGTATCGCTGAGATGATCTCTACGGGCCCGGCATGGGCTTTGTGCGGTTTCCATGAGGTCAGAGGAGGCGGAGATGACCGAGAACGGTCAGGTGCTGGTGACGGGTGTCGGAGCGATGACTCCGGTCGGCGCCGATGCGTCATCGTCCTGGTCGGGGCTGCTGGCGGGGAAGTCCGGGGTGCGCGCGCTGGAGGAGGAGTGGGCCACGGATCTCCCGGTGAGCGTCGCGGCCTCACTCACCGAGGATCCGGCCGCCGCGCTGCCGCGTACCCAGGCCCGGAAGCTGGACCGCAGCGAGCAGTTGGCGATACGCGCCTCGCGCGAGGCCTGGCAGGACGCCGGCGCGCCCGAGGTCGAGCCCGAACGGCTGGCCGTGGTCATCGGTACCGGCACCGGCGGTGTGCTGACCACCCTCGGCCAGGACGACCTCTTCGAGAAGTCCGGGGCGCGCCGGCTCTCGCCGTTCGCGGTTCCCATGCTCATGCCCAACGGACCGGCCGCCTGGGTGAGCATGGAGCTGGGCGCCAAGGGCGGGGCCAGGACGCCCGTCAGCGCCTGTGCGTCCGGTGCCGAGGCGCTGGCGATGGGTCTCGACCTGCTCCGCGCCGGGCGGGTGGACGTGGTGGTCGCGGGTGGCGTCGAGGCCTGTCTGCACCCGTTCACCCTCGCCGCCTTCGCCCAGATGAAGGCGCTCTCCACGCAGTCGGCGGACCCGGAGTCGGTCTCCCGTCCGTTCGATGCGGCCCGCAGCGGCTTCGTCATGGGCGAGGGCGCGGGAATCATGGTCCTGGAGCGCGCCGGGTTCGCCCGGGCCCGCGGCGCCACGGTGTACGGCACGCTGGCCGGCAGCGCCGTGAGCTCCAGCGCGAACCACATCACGGCCTCCGACGCGGCGGGCCAGGTCCACGCCATCGAACTGGCCCTGCGCGATGCGGACCTGGCCCCGCGGGACATCGGCCATGTGCACGCCCACGCCACCTCCACCGAGTCCGGCGACCTGGCCGAGGCCGAGGCGATCGGCCGCGCGGTGGGCACCCATGCCTCCGTCACCGCCACGAAGTCCATGACCGGCCACATGCTGGGTGCCTCCGGCGCGGTGGGCGCGCTGGCGGCCCTGCTGGCGCTCAGGGACGGCGTGGCCCCCGCCGTCCGCAACCTCGACACCCTCGACCCGAGGATCGACCTGGACGTGGTGCGGGGCGAGAACCGGACCGGCCGCTGGAACGCCGCGCTGGCCAACTCCTTCGGCTTCGGCGGCCACAACGTGAGCCTGGTCTTCACCACGTGACCACGGCAGGCTGCCGGCCGCGGCATGCACCGGCCCCCGAGGGCTGAGGAACAGGCACGCCCGCTACACGGGGAGGGGCCGCCACGGATCACGTGGCGGCCCCTCCCCGCGCGCAGTTGCCGGCTCCGCGCCCACGGGCGTCGGCGCCCTGCGGCGCGGGCGCCCGCGCCTCAGCGCTCCACGAGCGTGAACAGGTTCTCCCAGCGGCCGACGATCTCGTCCGTGGAGAAGCGCTGGATGTTCTCCCGGGCCGCTTCGCCCATGGTGTCGCGCAGGTCCCTGTCGGACATCAGGGTGTCGAGATGCCGGGCGAATTCGGTGATGTTGCCCGGGGGAGCGAGGAGGCCGTCCACGCCGTCCGAGATGATCTCGTGGACGCCCGGTGCCACGTCGAACGCCACACACGGCACGGCCGTCGCCATGGCCTCCATGGGGGCCAGCGGGAAGCCCTCGCCGCGCGAGCTGAGGGCGAAGACCGCGCTCTCCCGCAGCGCGCCCGGCACCTCGGACGTCCGGCCCATCCAGGCGACCGTGGCGGCGACTCCCAGGTCCGCGGCCTGCTTGCGCAGTGCTTCCTCTTCCTCGCCGGAGCCGTAGATCCGCAGCGTCCAGTCGGGGTGCTGCGGTGCGACCTTGGCCCAGGCCTCCAGCAGGAGGTCCACGCCCTTCTCCTCGTGGAGCCGGCCGATGCTGACCACACACTTGCGGGAGCGGTCCGAGGGGACCTCCGGGAAGAACGGCAGCGGGTTCGGCATGAAGCCGACATTGTCCATCCGCTGCCGGATCCAGCGGTCGGCGTCCTCCCGGGTGAGCGTCAACATCCGGTCGACGTTCGCGTAAAACCGCTTGACCCGGCCGAAGCGCGACGACTTACGGCAGGTTTCGAAGGATTCATGGCTCATACCGATCACGCTCAGACCCGCGGTGTCGGCCAGTGCCACCCACTCCATCGCCCACACCTGCGTGACGATCACCACGCCGCCCGGCTTCGCCGCCCGGAACAGCGCGCTCATCTTGTCCGCCTGCTCCTGCATACCGGCCTCGCGGGCGGCGCGGCGGCGCTGCTCGACGAGGTTGAGCCTGCCCTTGAGGCCCCGCGGGGGGCGGACGGAGGGCGGGTGCGCGGAGTAGAGCGTGGTGGTCTTGAACGGCAGGTCGGCCGCCAGCTCGTGGACCCGTCCCTCCGGGGGCGGCACCACGCCGACGAGGTGCACCCGGTGGCCCCGCTCGCTGAACAGGCGCGCCATCTGGTGCGACCAACTGGTGACGCCACCCACCTCGTTGACGCTGTTGGAGACGAAGAAGATGTCCCGCGGCTCGGCTGCGTACGACTCGGTCATCAACGGCTCCACTGCGCGAAAAACTGATCGACGATGCTCTGGGCGGCGTTGCCCTGGTCGTATTCCCCGAACTTGGCGACGAATTCCTTGCGGCTCTCCGCGTATTCCGCGGACTGCGACTCGAAGGCCTTGATCGCCTGGTGGAAATCGTCCTCGGTGCGGACCACCGGGCCCGGTGCGTGCTCCAGCAGATCGAAGTAGGTGCCACGGCCCTCGTGCACATACTCGTCGTAGTCGTAGGTGAAGAACACCAGCGGCCGGTCGAGCAGCGCATAGTCGAACATCACCGAGGAATAGTCGGTGATCAGCCCGTCGGCCAGCTCCAGCACCGGGGTCACATCGTGGTGCGCCGATACGTCGATGACCCGGCCCTGCACGGTCGGCGGCAGCACCACGTGATTGAGGTAGTGCGAACGCACCAGGAGGACATAGCGGTCGCCGAACCGATCGGCGAAACGCTCCACGTCGAAGGGCAATTCGAAGCGCCCGTGCCGGCCGCCGGCCTTACGGAACGTCGGCGCGTAAAGCAGCACGGTCTTGTCGTCGGGAATGCCCAACTTGGCGGCCAGCGGCCCGCGTTCACGCACGCCCCGGTCCGCCTCCCGCTGCCGGGCGCGCACCAGCGCATCATTGCGCGGGTACCCCACCCGCAGCAGGGTCTTCTCCTTGAGCCGGAAGGCCCTGGCGAGGGTGTGCACATCGTGCTCGGAGCGGATCAGGAACCGGTCGAAGCGGTCCAGCGAACGCTGCTGCTCCGCCTGCTGCTGCCGGGTCTGCGCCTTCAGCGCCGGCTGGTCGAAGCCCATGTTCTTCAGCGCCGAGCCGTGCCAGGTCTGGAGATAGGTCGTCTCCGGGCGCTTGGTGAGCTTGAGCGGGTAGCTCTGGTTGTCCACCCAGAACTCGGCCTGGGCCAGCGCCTTGAGGTAGGGCAGCGACCAGCGCTTGACGAGCGTGGCGTCCTTGGGGAAGCCCTTGGGGGACCCCGCGTACGACCAGATCGCCTCGAACTCCAGGCCCTGCCGGCGCATCTCCTCGTAGAGGGCGCGCGGACTGTCGCTGTACTGCTTGCCCAGGTGGCTTTCGAAGACCACCGTGCGCTTCTTGACCGGCAGCCTGCTGAACACCTCGTGATAGGCGCGGATCTTGTTGTCGCCCGAGAGGACCTTGCCGCGCAGCGCCTTCGCCTTGCGGTAGCCGGTCTTGGCCAGCGTCCCCGGCTTGCCGTGCACCCCGAGGCTGATCAGTTCCTGTACGCGCTCGGCCTTCTGGCCCTCGCTGACCAGCCGGAATGCCAGATGCCCCTTGGCCGAGACATGCGGTTCGAGGTGGTCGGCGACCATCCGTGTCAGCCGCGGCCGCACCGGCAGCGCCCCGGACAGCGCGGTGTCGGCGACGGTGAGCCGGCTCGTGGTGCGCACGCCGTCCACCTCCAGGTGCAGCCGTACGTCCCAGATGGTGTCGACGATGCCCAGCGGGCGCAGCTTCGCGGTGAGGTCGGCGACGGCCGCCCAGTGGATGGCGTCCCCCTCGTGGCGCAGCTCCTGCACCGGGAAGTGGAAGGACTGCAGGCTGCGCCGCCGGGCACTGAACTCCAGCTCGCCCTTGAGCCGCGCACCGGGCGGGATGACGCCGAGCGGGTTGGTGATCTCGCCGGTCAGCGAGACGGCCCGGCCGGACTCGCCGAAGCCGGTGAGCTGGTTGCGCAGGAACAGCTGGTTGACCGGCTTCTCGTGGTAGCCGATGTCGGTCACGTCCAGCACGCCGCGCCCGAACGCATCGTCGAAGTGGCCGCCGCACCAGTAGATCCGGCCGTCGTGCTCGGCGAGCGGCGAGGAGAGCTTGGTGCGGTTGATGAGCGTGTCGACCGCCGGGATCAGGCCGGCCCAGTCACCCTGCTGGAGCAGATACGCACAGATGGCCTGTATCGGCTGGACGTGCTCGTACGCCTCGGGAGCCACGCCGGCGAGGTATTCCCGGGAGAGCTCGGCGAACTCCCGGCGGTAGGCCTCGTCGCGGAACGGCAGATCCCGCAGATGCAGCACCAGGTCGTGCTTGAGGAATTTGATGTCCTTGGCGAGCTTCATCTCGGTGAGCCCGCGCTCCGCCAGCATGGCGTCGATCCGCTTGTGGACCTCCAGCCGGTGGACGTAATTCCGCATCTCGTGCCGTCGGTTTGTCACCGACTTCACGGCGCCCTGCGTGTAGACATTCCAGAAATAGACCTGATTGGGGATCAGGGTGATGCGTTCCGCGGCGAGGTAAGCATCGGCGATAAAGAGCAGGTCCTCGTAGAACAATCCCTTGGCGAAGCGGAGATTGTGTGCCATGAGGAATTCACGCCGGTAGCACTTGTTGGTGGAGAGGGTGTCCCACACGAACAGGTCCGGAAATTCCGTTACGGAATCGATGGTCCGGGTGGTGGAGTACAGCCAGGAATACCACTCGTCCCGCTTCTGATTGCGGGTGTCCACATGCAGTCGTACACACTGACCGGAAACGATATCGGAGCCGGTTTTCTCGGCGGCCTCCAGCATATTCCGGCACGCATTGGGTTCCAGGACGTCATCGCTGTCCAGGAACATGACGTAGCGGCCCCGGGTGTGCTGGATGCCGGCGTTGCGCGGCTCGCCGCACCCACCGCTGTTCTCCGGCAGCTGGAAGGCTCTGGCCCGCCCTGGATGATCAGCGGCGAGTCGCTGCGCCACTTCGAAAGAACGGTCGGTGCTGCAGTCGTCGACGATCACCACCTCGACGTCCCGGAGCGTTTGATCCAGCACGGACTGAACCGCGGTCGGCAACCGGTCGGCGTCGTTGTAGACGATGACGACTACTGAGACGTCAGGCACAGGCACCTCAACCCTCTTTCGCTACTGTTTCCCGCCAGAATAGCCCTGTCTGCACCCCCGGATTACAACCGATCGCGTCCATAGCGCTACGGACGGTGAGTCGTGGGAGAACGGTGAGGGGTACTCCGGCGTTCGGATCTTGACCATGCGTCAGCCCTGCAGATCCACCCGCCGGGGCAGGATCCGGCCGCCAGGGAAGACGGGTCCCCCTGTGAATCGGTTGCCTGCCGTGTCATGTGAGGTCCGTTGCGATCAGACATTTATCGGATTCCGCGCGAAGCGGCCCGAGGGGAGTCCCCGGGCCGCAGACGGAAATGGCAGTTCGGGCACGGGCGGTCTCCCGCGATGACAACGGACGGCAACAAGAAGGCAACAAGAGAGCGGCAAGAGCGCGGCAAGAGCGCGACGAGACACGGCAAGAGCACGGCAAGAACACAGCAAGAGATCGAATATCCGGAATGGCGGGGGCGGAGAGAGGCGGCGGTGTAGCGGCAGGGCCGCCCGGCCGGTCGGATGCCGCCTGTCCGGGCCCGCTGCGGGCACCTCTGCGTCCTCTCGAACGTCCTCCTCACGGAGGAGGTGTCCGGGCGGGTTCGGGGAAAGATCCTGCTCAAGAACTAGCGACGCCCCTTTGCCAAGCCATTACGCTTGCCGTCGAGGCCGCGCAGGGCGGCCATGGAGGAGTGAGATGAGGAGCAGCAACCCGGTCTTCTCGCGACGGGGGTTCAGCCGCGCCACCGGCTACGCGGGCTTCAACGCACCGCCGCAGGCCGGGGCCGCCGCGAACCCGTACGCCGGAGCCAACCCCTACGCGCAGGGCGGCAACCCCTACGCCCAGGACCAGCAGCAGGTAACCCAGGCACCGCCGCAGTACAGCCCGCAGACCCGTCCGATGACGATGGACGACGTCGTCATGCGCACGGGCATGACGCTCGGCACGCTCCTCGTGGGCGCCACCGCCGGCTGGCTCTTCCTGACCGGGAGCCTCGGCTTCGCGTTCGGCGCAGGCCTGGTCGCGATGGTGCTGGGCGTCATCCAGTCCTTCAAGCGCACGCCGTCGCCCGCACTGATCCTCGGGTACGCGGGGCTGGAGGGCCTTTTCCTCGGGGCGCTCAGCGGCTTCATCAACGACCTGCCGCAGCTGCACGGCGCCCCCATGCAGGCGGTGCTGGGCACCATGGCGGTGTTCGTCGCCATGCTGGTCGCCTACAAGACGCGGATCGTCCGGGTCACCGCCCGGTTCACCCGCTTCGTGATCATCGCGGGCCTCGGCTTCTTCCTGCTGTCGATGGTCAACGTCCTGTTCATGGTGTTCAGCGGGAACGAGGGTCTCGGCTTCCGCAGCGGCGGCCTGGGCATCGCCTTCGGCGTCGTGGGCGTGGTCCTCGGCGCGCTCTTCCTGGCGCTGGACTTCAAGCAGGTCGAGGACGGTGTCGCCTACGGCGCGCCGCGTGAGGAGTCCTGGCTGGCGGCGTTCGGCCTGACCACGACCCTGGTGTGGATCTACGTGGAGATGCTTCGGCTGATCTCCATCCTCCGGGGCGACTGACCCCGCACGACGCCGCCGCACAAGGCGCCGTACGCGGCCTGCGCGCCGCACGAAGGGCCCGTGGGCATGGTGCCCGCGGGCCCTTCGGCGTGGTGAGCGAGGAGTGTCCTGAGCCGGACCGGGGCCGGGCCCCGTCACCGCGGATCAGAACTTGCGCGCAGCGCGCCTGAGGTCGTGTTCATGGACAATTGCCTTGGCATGGCCGTAGGCGAGATTGTGCTCGCCACGGAGCCAGCTGACCTTTTCGTCGAAGCGGAAGAGAGCGGGGCCTTCCTCAACGGTGCGGAGCCAGTCGGAGATTTCCCGGCCGGTGCAGTGCGGGATACGGGAGAGCATGTTCCGGTGGGTCTCTTCTGAGAAGAGCTGAGACATCGGCGCCTCCGGACGCGGTCGATGCTGGTTCTTCAGCCCACCGTGCCTGAGCGTTCGGGCGTTGGCAACCACCCCGGGGTGGCGCATAGGCTCACGGCGTGCTTGACGTGACCCCCTTGCAGACCGCCGTGGACGCCCTCGCCGACCGGCTCCGATCGCTGCCGCAGAGCAGGCTCCACCAGGGCGCCGCGGCCGAAGGCCTGGCACTGGCGCGGCAGTTGGCGACCCGGGCGCAGCTGATCGAGCGGCCGGGGGAGCCCCCGCGGGAGCTGCCGGACGCCGGGGTGTTCGCGGCCGGCGACCAGCTGGCGGTGGCCGGCCACGATCTTGTCGAGGCGCTGCGCGCCGCCGCGGTGCGGATGGCCGGCGCAGCGGGGGATTCTGACGCGAAAAGGGCCCCCGCCGACGAACTGGCGGAGGCCGTGCGATGCGTCCGGGCGGCGGCGGAACGCTGCTGACGCGGACCGCCGCGCCGGGTCAGAGCGAGGCGATGACGCGGTCGGCGAGGATGTAGACGCTCTCCTCGCGGCTCTCGCCCCAGGAGAAGGTCAGCGCGTACGCGCCGGAGATGCCGGAGCCGCCCAGCAGCACGGGCGTGTGCCCCGCGTGCAGTGCGCCGGCCACGCGCTCCGCGGTCTCGCGCTGCCCGGGGGTCAGGCAGAGCGTGGTGCCGTCGGTGAAGACATAGACGTCCAGGGTGCCCAGCGGGCCGGGGCGGACATCCGCGAGCGGGGTCGCCAGCTGCGCCAGTTCCTCCAGGCGCGCGACGGTGCGCTCGTGATCACTGATCACCGGGGACGGCGAGAAGTCGGGGTGCGAGGGGTGGCGCCGGCGCGCGGCGGCCAGCTCGGCGGACTCGGTCTCCTCGACGGGCTCCAACTCCGGCGCGTCCAGGGCGTCCATGGACTCCAGCGCGTCCATCGCCTCCAGGGCGTCCGGGCCCAGCAGCGGCTCCAGTCCGGCCAGGTCCGCCTGGCGGGGGAGGAACGGCTGGGTGTCGAACCGGTCGGTGTCCTGGCGCTCGGGCAGCTCGCGCTGGTCGGTGCGGCCGTCGAGGAGTTCGTCGCCGAGGCCGGCGAGGCCGCCCAGCAGCGACGGGGCGTCGGCGGCGTCCCTGGCCTCCTGCGCGGCCCAGAAGGCGCGGGCCTCGGCCAGTTCGCGTTCCCGCTCCTCGGCCAGGGCATCGGCGACGGCGGCACGTATGTCGGCGAGCGGGGTCTCGGCGGCAGGGGTGGCGCGAGCGGCCGGGATGGCCGCCGCGGCCGGGTGCACCGCCGCGGTGCTCGCGACGGCGTCCTGCCGGGCCGCGCTGAGCTCGGTGTGCAGCTCGGCGAGCTGGCGGCGCAGGGCGCGGGCGGTGTGCAGGGCGGCGGCGCCCAGCGCCACGGCGACGACCGCGGCCAGCAGCAGGACGAGGGTGGTGACGCTCATGCCGAAACCTCTCTTCGTTCGGTCCCGCACGGGCGAGACGCGCACCCATGGGTGATGCGCCCCCGGCCGGTGGCCGAGGGGATCCCCGGGTGACGCTCGCTCATGCGTCCTCCCCACTTCGCTCGGCGGCCCTCACCTCTTCGCACGGGCCGCGCATCGGTACGTGGACTTCCCCCGGCCTTCGGTCGGGGTGACCCCCTTGATGCGCTCGCTCACGGGATCACTCCTGGTAGCGCCTCGCTCACCGGCGTACTCCCGTTAGCAGAATGTTCTCCGACTTCCTACATCAGGCTGCCGGTGGTCGGCGACCGCTCCGGATGCACTATGTCCCGAAAAGGAGGGGAGCCGGGGGCTCGTTCGCCCGGGCGAACCCCTGTTGACCTGCAAGAACGCCTCTCCCCCAGGGCGTTGGTCACAATCCTGGGGGAGATTGGGTCGCGATCTCGTTAACGAGTGGCGCAGGTCACGCCATGTCGCCGCCCGTGTCCGGACGACAGCGATGGGTGTGCGCCGGGCGGTAGTTGGTCCGTTTTGTCGCGCTCCCTTGTGAGCGGCGCGAGGGCGGGCGCATGCGCTCGCGCGCGGGCCCGGACGCCACCCTCTGTTACGACTCGGGTCAGCTCAGCCGCGCGTGTTCATGGTCGCGCTGAGCTTCGCTTCCGCTGCGGGCAGGTGCCGGGGTACTCGTTCCTCGCGCCCCGACCCCTACCCTCCGCTGCAGCTCAGCTCAGCCGCTCGATGACCATCGCCATGCCCTGGCCGCCGCCGACGCACATCGTCTCCAGGCCGAACTGCTTGTCGTGCCACTGGAGGGAGTTGATGAGGGTGGTGGTGATCCGGGCGCCGGTCATGCCGAAGGGGTGGCCGACGGCGATCGCGCCGCCGTTGACGTTCAGGCGGTCCAGGTCGATGCCCAAGTCGCGGTAGGACGGGATCACCTGGGCGGCGAACGCCTCGTTGATCTCGACCAGGTCGATGTCGGAGACCGAGAGGCCGGCCCGCCGCAGCGCCTGCTTGCTGGCCTCGACCGGGCCGTAACCCATGATCTCGGGGGAGAGGCCGGAGACGCCGGTGGAGACGATCCGGGCCAGCGGGGTCAGGCCCAGCTCGCGCGCCTTGGTGTCGGACATGATGACCAGCGCCGCGGCGCCGTCGTTCAGCGGGCAGCAGTTGCCGGCGGTCACCAGGCCGTCGGGGCGGAAGACCGGCTTGAGGCCGGCGACGCCCTCGACGGTGACGCCGGCGCGGGGGCCGTCGTCCTTGGCGACGACCGTGCCGTCGGGCAGCGTGACCGGGGTGATCTCCCGTTCCCAGAAACCGTCGTTGATCGCCTTCTCGGCGAGGTTCTGGGACCGGACGCCGAACTCGTCCATGTCCTGGCGGGTGACGCCCTTGAGGCGGGCGAGGTTCTCCGCGGTCTGGCCCATCGCGATGTACGCGTCCGGGATCAGGCCGTCCTCGCGCGGGTCGTGCCAGTCGGCGCCCTCCTGCTCGGCGCGCGCCGCGGTACGGGCCTCGGCGTCGGCGAAGAGCGGGTTGTGGGTGTCCGGCAGGCCGTCGGAGCTGCCCTTGACGCTGCGCGAGACGGTCTCGACGCCGGCCGAGAGGAAGACGTCGCCCTCGCCGGCCTTGATGGCGTGCAGCGCCATGCGGGTCGTCTGGAGCGAGGAGGAGCAGTAACGGGTGATGGTGCAGCCCGGGAGGTGGTCCATCCCCATCTGGACGGCCACGATGCGGCCGAGGTTGTGGCCCTGCTCGCCGCCGGGAAGGCCGCAGCCGAGCATCAGGTCGTCGATGTCCCTGGGGTCCAGCTCGGGGACCTTGGCGAGGGCGGTCTCGATGATCTTCGCGGTCAGGTCGTCCGGCCGCAGATCCTTCAGCGAACCCTTGAAGGCGCGGCCGATCGGGGAGCGGGCGGCTGAGACGATCACGGCTTCGGGCATCACACGGCTCCAAGTGCGCGGGAAATGGGCGGACTGTGAGGGAAGTTACCTGCACGTAGTGCTGAGGTCACGGGGTCCGCGCTGTGATGCGGGCCTCTTTTCTAAGCGGGCGCTTATAGGAACGGCCAGGGGCCGCGGGGTATTCCCCCGCGGCCCCTGGCCGGAGGGTGTCCCCCTCGCCGGCCGCTGGTTTCCGACCGCCGCCCGGGGTGTGCCGGACGGCCGCCCGTCACGGGGTGACCGAGGACGGGTCCGTCGGCTCCGGCGCCGGCAGCTGGCGGCGCCTGCGGTGCTTGAGCAGCGCCCAGGGCGCACGACGGGAGGCGGTGACCTCCGTGCCGCCCTCGGCGGCCGCCTCGGCGGCCGCCTGCGCGACCGGCAGCAGACCCTCGCCGCGTGCGGGCTCCGGCTGCTCCTTCTCCGGCCACAGGCCGAGCGAGGCACACAGCGTCGGCAGCAGGGCCATCGCGGCGGTGGCATAGCCCTCGGCCGAAGGGTGGTAGTTGTCCGGCCCGAACAGCTCCCGTGGGCGCGCCTCGAATTCGGGGCCGAGCAGATCGCCGAGCGAGACCGTACGGCCGCCGCTCTCGACCACCCCGATGGTCTGGGCGGCGGCGAGCTGCCGGGAGAGCCGCCGGGCCACCCAGCGCAGCGGCTGGTAGACCGGCTCGATGGTGCCCAGGTCCGGGCAGGTGCCGACGACCACCTCGCAGCCCGCCGCACGCAGTGCACGCACCGCCTCACAGAGATGGCGGACGGACTGTGCGGGCGGCATCCGGTGGGTGACATCGTTCGCGCCGATCATGATGACGCAGACGTCCGGGGTCTCGGTGCCGTCCGCCAGCATCAGCTCCACCTGGCGCGCCAGGTCGTCCGACTGCGCGCCGGGCAGCGCCACATTGCGGAAGTCGACGGGCAGCTCGGAGAGCGCGGCCAGGCCGGAGGCGAGCAGCGCGCCGGGAGTCTGGCGGGCGCGGTGGACGCCCTGGCCCGCGGCGGTGGAGTCGCCGAGGAAGCCGAGCCGCAGCGGCGGGCGGTCGGTGAGGTGGTCGAAGGCGGCGCCGTAACGGCCGTCGGCGCACGGCGGAATGTCGCTGGAGCCGCCGACCGTACGGCGCGCCAGCCGGACCTCGGTCAGCAGCACGCCGACGGTGGCCACCCCGAGCAGGCCGATCCCGCCGCCACCGAAAGCGGCAGCGGTCGCGATCCGCCGGGCCACTCTGGCCCTGGACATCGTCATCGGCATGGGCCGGGCACCTCCCCGCGCACTGCGGGCGCGCCCTGGCCACGGGGGCCGGACGCGCTCTTGAATCGGCAAGAACTCCTACAACAGGGTGTTGCCCGTTCCTGCACGGAACGCAACGCATCCCTCCTCTAACGGACCCGGGCAATAGGCTGGCCGCACGGGCGCAGGAGAGCGTGCCCCTGACCGCGGAGACCACCGTGCAGTTTTACGATTCGATGATTGAGCTGGTGGGCAACACCCCGCTCGTGCGGCTCAACAACGTCACTCGAGGGATCCAGGCCACCGTCCTGGCGAAGGTCGAGTACTTCAACCCCGGCGGGTCGGTCAAGGACCGGATCGCCGTGCGGATGATCGAGGCCGCCGAGCAGTCGGGTGAGCTGCAGCCCGGCGGCACCATCGTCGAGCCGACATCCGGCAACACCGGTGTGGGCCTGGCGATCGTCGCCCAGCAAAAGGGCTACAAGTGCATCTTCGTCTGCCCGGACAAGGTGTCCACGGACAAGATCAATGTGCTGCGTGCCTACGGTGCCGAGGTGGTGGTCTGCCCGACCGCCGTCGACCCCGAGCACCCGGACTCGTACTACAACGTCTCGGACCGGCTGGTGCGCGAGACGCCCGGCGCCTGGAAGCCGGACCAGTACAGCAACCCGAACAACCCGCGCTCCCACTACGAGAGCACCGGTCCCGAGCTGTGGGAGCAGACCGGGGGGCGGATCACCCACTTCGTGGCGGGTGTCGGCACCGGCGGCACGATCAGCGGCACCGGCCGCTATCTGAAGGACGCCAGTGACGGCAAGGTCAAGGTGATCGGCGCCGACCCGGAGGGCTCCGTCTACAGCGGCGGCTCCGGGCGCCCGTATCTGATCGAGGGCGTCGGCGAGGACTTCTGGCCGACCGCCTACGACCGCACCGTCGCGGACGAGATCGTGGCGGTCTCGGACAAGGACGCCTTCCAGATGACCCGGCGGCTCGCCAAGGAGGAGGGCCTGCTGGTCGGCGGCTCCTGCGGGATGGCCGTGGTGGGTGCGCTGGAGGTCGCCGCCAAGCTCGGCCCGGACGACGTGGTGGTCGTGCTGCTGCCGGACAGCGGCCGCGGCTACCTCTCCAAGATCTTCAACGACGAGTGGATGGCCGACTACGGCTTCCTGGAGGAGGGCGGCGCCGCCGCCCGGGTCGGCGAGGTGCTGGAGCACAAGGAGGGCGCGCTGCCCTCGCTGGTGCACATGCACCCGGAGGAGACCGTCGGCGAGGCGATCGAGGTGCTGCGCGAGTACGGCGTCTCGCAGATGCCGATCGTCAAGCCGGGCGCCGGGCACCCGGATGTGATGGCCGCCGAGGTCGTCGGCTCGGTCGTCGAGCGCGAACTGCTCGATGCGCTGTTCACGCAGCGTGCCTCGCTGACCGACCCGCTGGAGAAGCACATGTGCCGGCCGCTGCCGCAGGTCGGCTCCGGCGAGCCGGTCGCCGATCTGATGGCGGTCCTGGAGAACGCGGACGCGGCGATCGTCCTCGTCGAGGGCAAGCCGAAGGGCGTGGTGAGCCGGCAGGACCTGCTGGCCTATCTGGCGCGCGAGGCCGGCAAGTAGCAGCGGGACCCGGCGGCCGGGGCGTGGGGCGGTGACGTCCCGCGCCCCGGCCGCCGTCCCGTTCCGCACCTGTCACGGCGTCAAGCGGACGTCAGGAAACGGGGCGTCGCCGCAAGGTGTACGTATGCGTCATGTGCTCGCAGCACGGGCTTAACACGCGTCGGGCAGATTGATGTCACGGCGACAAGGACCTCCGGAGCGGCTCCCGGACCTCCACCGTCGCCACCGGATGCGACGACCGGCTTCACCCCGGAACGCGTCCCGTGCGGGGACCGCCGTCGTCCCGCCCCCGGCAGTGCCGGGGTGCGGCGGTCCCCGCGCCATCCGGCTCCCGCCGAAGCCTTCGGACCTGGACCTCTGCGGTCTTCGGACGCCTGCGGCTTCAGGCACGTGCGGCCTTCAGCCCCCCCCGCGGTCTTCAGTCCCTTGCGCCGTCGCGGCGGTCCGTGCGTGAGCGCACCAGCCTGTGCAGGCCGCCGCGCTGTACGGCGTTGACGCCGACGATCCCGGCCCAGCACATCAGCAGTCCCGGTTGCCCGGCCTGGCTCGCGGCGATCGCGGACAGCGGCACGGCCAGCACCAGCGAGAGCGCGGCGAGCCCGAACCGCTCCCAGGAGACCGGGCCGCCGCCCCCGGGGCGCGGCGGCCGGGCGCCGCGGGCCACCTGGACCTGCTGTTCGGCGAGTTGCCGCCGCACCCGCTGGTCGACGCTCCGCTCCAGCTTCTCCAGGAAGGACTCCAGGAGTTCGGACTCGTACTCCGGCCCCAGTTCCTTGCGCGTCTGGAGGGTCGCGTCGAGTTCCTTGCGCAGCTCGGGGTCGTGGGTCGCCATACCGCGAGAATACGGACGCCGGGCGGGCGGCGCGGTAGGGCTAGCCCCCCGATCCGGCCGGATTCCGGATGTCCTGGGGCGCTTCCGGCGCTTCCGGCGCTGCCGTGCGGGCGGTGTCGCGGCGGGCGGTCAGCCAGTACAGGACGGCCGGTACGGCGAGCCCGACGAGCCAGGAGATATCGGCGCCGCCGAGCGGTGCCACCAGCGGGCCGGTGTAGAAGTGCGTGGCCAGGAACGGGAGCTGGGCGAGCACCCCGAGGACGTAGACCGCCAGCGCCCGCACGTTCCAGGCGCCGTAGCGTCCTGCGGGGTCGCTGAGCGCCGGGATGTCGTAGCGCTCCTTGGAGATCAGGTAGTAGTCGACGAGATTGATCGCGGACCAGGGCGTGAAGAAGGTCAGCAGGAAGAGCAGGAAGTCCTTGAAGGACGTCAGGAAGGAGTCCTTGCCCAGGAGGGCGACGGCGGTGCCGGCCACCATGATTCCCGCGATGTAGGCGGAGCGGCCGCGCGGGGTGAGGGTGCGCTGCCCGCGGAAGCCGCTGACGCTGGTGACCAGCGACATGAACCCGCCATAGGTGTTGAGGATGTTGATGGTGAGTTTGCCGAGGGCGATGACGAAGTAGAGGAGCGAGGCGATCAGGCCCGCGCCGCCCAGGCCGACGATGTAGCTGACCTCGTGGCCCACGAAGGCCGCGGGCGCCGCGGCGGCGGCCAGCGCGCCGAAGGTCATCGACCACTGCGAGCCGAGCACCGAGCCGGACAGCGTCCACCAGAACGTGGCGCGCGCCGAGGTGTGCCGCGGCAGGTAGCGCGAGTAGTCCGCGACGTACGGGCCGAACGCCAGCTGCCAGGAGGCCGAGAGCGAGACGGCGAGCAGGAAGACCGGCAGCGCGAAGCGGTGGTCGGCGAGGAGCGTGCCGAGGTCGGTGCGCTGCAGCAGCCGGATGCCGAGGTAGACGAAGGCCAGGGCGCAGACCAGGCCGGCGACCTTGCCGAGGGTGTGGATCAGGCGGTAGCCGACGGCCGCGGCCACGGCGGTGACCGCGGCGAAGAGGACGATCCCGGGGGTCTCGCCGAGGTGTGTCAGCTCGCCGACCGCCTGCCCGGCCAGCACGCTGCCGCTGGCGAAGAACCCGATGTACATCACGATGACCAGCGCCAGCGGGACCACCGCGCCGCGCACCCCGAACTGGGCCCGCGAGGTGATCATCTGCGGCAGTCCGAGCCGCGGTCCCTGGGCGGAGTGCAGCGCCATCACCGCACCGCCCAGGAGGTTGCCGAGCAGCAGCCCGATCAGCGACCAGAAGGCGTTCGCCCCGAAGACGACGGCCAGCGCACCGGTGATGACGGCGGTGATCTGGAGGTTGGCGCCCAGCCAGAGCGTGAACTGGCTGACCGCGCTGCCGTGCCGTTCGTCATCGGGGACGACGTCGATGGAGCGCCGTTCGACCACACCTGCCATGAGTCCGCCTCGCGTTGCCGTCTGTATGGATTCATGCAGGATCGATGGCGGTGAATGGAAGGTCAATAGGTGGGAAGTAATTCGTGGTGACGGGCCGGTGCGGGCGGGGCCGGGCGGGTCCGGGCAGGTCCGGGTGGGTCCCGCCGGCGCCGGCCCGCACTCCGGCCGCCGGGCACCGGGCCCCCGGCCGCCGGAGCGCCCGGAGCGCCCGGTCCGGCCGTTCAGGCCGCGGTCGTCCCGTCCGTCGGCCGCAGCTCGTCCGCGTAGGAGACCGAGACCCGTCGCATCAGGCCGTCCTCGGTGATGTCGTACTGGCCCAGCCGCCACAGCGGCGGCGAGTAGGCGTGCACCGACACCGCATCGTCGCTCGCCCCGGTGAGCCGGTGGATGTGGTCCGGGCCGAAGGAGAAGGAGGAGCCCGCGCCGACCGCGGTGGCCAGGTGCTCGCCGCCGATCCGGGGGTTGGACTCGGTCAGTACGCCCTGGACGACACGGACCGCCCCGGAGGAGAGGTCGTGGTCGTGCCAGCCGGTGTCGTTCTGCCGGGTCCAGCACAGCAGCCAGACATCGACGAACTCGTCGCGGTGCAGGGAGGCGTAGTGGCGCTCGGTGTCCGAGAAGGCGACCTGTTCACGCCACAGGTCCGGGCGGGTGGCGAGCGCTTCGACCAGGTCCTGCAGCTCGCGCTTGTCGAGGTTGCGCTCGGGCAGTGCGGTGAACGGCTCCTCGCCGTCGGGGACCTCTCGGGCGGTGGCGGCCGGGGAGGTGCGGTACGTCATGGGCGGGCTCCTTTCGTCGGGCCCAGCAGGCGGGCCGGGTTGGCGGTGCGCAGGGCGTGGACGGCGGCCTCCGCGCCGAGGTCGGGGAGGACGGGGTCGGCATAGGGGCGGTCGCTGCCGCTGACGACGACGTCGATGCCCGCGGCCCGGACGACTGCGTCGACCGCACGGGTCCCGTACGAGGACGTCTCGTAGAACGCCCTGCAGTCCACCCGGCCGCGCTCCCGGCCGCCGCCGCGGGCGACCAGCCGTTCGCCGTGCAGCGGGGCCAGGCCGGCCAGGGCCGCGAAGCAGACCCGCAGGTCCGGGTGGCGCGGCCGGCCGAAGGCGCGGAAGGCGAACCACGAGGCGTGCAGTTGCTGGAGGTAGGGGACCAGGGCGGGCCACCAGGCGGGGGCGTCCTGGTCCGCGGACGGGGCCGGGCCGGGGTGGACGAACAGCGGTGCGTCCCGCTCGGCGGCGGCGTCCAGCAGGGGGGCGCAGCGGGCCCACCCGGCGGCGTCGAGCAGGGCGGTGGCGGGCAGTTGCAGCCCCACGCAGCCGCGGGCCAGCTCGCGCCGCAGTGCGCCGGGGTCCGGCTCGGGTGCGGACAGGCAGGCCGAGGCCCAGACGCCGAAGGGGGCGGGCAGGTCCAGCGCGCCGTCGTGGAAGGCGGCGAGCAGGGGTGCGGCCTCGGCGGGCGGCAGGTATTCGATGCCGAGCGGGCTGGAGAGCGACACCAGGGCCAGATCGAGGCCGTCGGCACGGGCGAGCCGGGCGCGGGCCGCGATGTCGTGGTCGGCGGGGTCGACGGCGTACGGGGGCTCGCCCGGCAGGTGCAGCGTCCAGCCGTCCAGTCGCGGCGGCGCACTGCGGGACCGCAGCAGTGCGAGGAAGCCGGGCGGCCAGAGGTGCTGGTGGACGTCGGTGGGCACGAGCCTCCCTCGGGGTGCGGGGCGGTGGCCGTGGGCGGTGGGGCGGTGGTGCGGGGCGGCGCGCGCGTCGTGACCCGCGCCCCGGACCGCTTGCCCAGCCGTGCACTTAACCGCTTCACTGATGCGTTTAAGTGAAGCGGTTAACCGAGAGTGCTGTCAAGGCCCTGCCGGATCCGGCAGGCCGTTGCCGCCCCCGGGATGCCGCCCGGCGGGCGCCGCATCGTGACCGGCTGCCGCGCCTTCCTTGGGTAGGCTTCCGGACATGGCCAGGCCCAATAAGCGCACCACCCTCCGCGAGGTGGCCGAGGCCACCGGCCTCTCCACCGCGGCCGTCTCCTACGCGTTGCGCGGCAAGCACGTCTCCAAGGAAACCGAGGAGCGGGTGCGCAAGGCCGCCGCCGACCTCGGCTACGAGGCCGATCCGATCGCCCGCGCCCTCGCCAGCGGCCGTACGAGCACGGTCGGTGTGCTCGCGGGCGATCTGCAGGACCTCTGGCAGCAGCAGCTGATGGCGGCGATAGGGCGTGAGCTGCTGGCCGGCGACCGCTATGCGCTGATCCTCGACGCGGGCGGCGACCCCGGACGGGAGCTGTCCCTCGCCAAGCAGCTGCGCGACCAGCGGGTGGACGGCCTGCTGGTCTCGCCCGTCGATCCGTCCGCCGAGGGCTGGTCGGCGATCGCCGACGCCGTGCCGGTGGTCTCCATCGGCGACGCCCTGAGCCGGGCCCGTACGGCGGGCGAGGTGCTTTTCGACAACCGGGCCGGCATCGATGCCGTCCTGGACTACCTCCGGGGGCTGGGGCACCGCAGGGTCACCGTGCTGACCCCCACCGGCCCGTCCACCCCGGACCGCCCCGCCGACGTCTATGTGCGCGAGGCCGCCGACCGGCTCGGCATCGAGGCCGAAGTCCTGCCCTGCCCGCAGGAGTTGGGCGAGGCGACCGCGATGGCCCGCCGGGTCCTGGCCAACAGCCCGGACGGCCGCCGGCCTGCCGGTCCCGTCCCGGTCACCGCCGTCTTCTGCTTCTCCGACTCCATCGCCTACGGCGTCTACGCGGCCGCCGCCGAGGCCTCCCTCACCGTCGGCCGCGACCTCTCGGTCGTCGGCTTCGACGACCACCCCGTCTCCCGGGTCCTCACCCCGCCCCTGACCACCGTCGACTGGGGCCTGAGCGAGATCGCCAAGGAAGCCGCCCGCCTCGCGGTCGCCGCCATCGAGGGCCGCCGGATCCGTCGCAAGCGCATCCTGTGCGCCCCGCGCCTCTCGGAACGGGGCTCGGCGGTGGCGGCGCGGCCGTAGCCGGACACCCGAAGGGCCGTCCTGTGCACCGCCGGTGGCGCCCCGTCAGCTCGCGCGAGGGCCGAACTGCCCCGTAAGCGGCCGGGTTTACCCCGAAATTACTCGCTATGGATCTTGCATTTGCGACGTCACCCGTAGACTGATCAAGGAATCGATCCACACGGGGAAACGGGGATATATGAGGTTCCGTAAGACCGCTGCGACCGCACTCACCGCACTGACCATTGCGGGGGTGGCCGGTCCCGCCTCCGCGCACAGTGCGCCGCATTCCGCGAAATCGGTGAGTTCCGTTAAGGGATTCAAGCTGAAGTCGCTCAGGTCGCCGGACGCCAAAACGCTGACGGCCACCCTCTCCATGCCCGCCGGGTACCACTTCACCGTGGCCGGCAAGAAGCTGGAGCTGGTCGGTCCCGGCCATCGGGCGGTGGGCTCGCTGGGCACCGCCATCAAACTGAAGAACGGCAAGACGGCGCACGTCAGCTACCGCGCCAAGGGCGCCACGGTGACCGTGCGGGCGACCCGCAGCTTCCGGGATCTCGGCGTCACCGCGCGGAGCGTGGCGGCCGAGAGCTACTCGCAGTGCGCCAACGACAAGATCAAGGATTATGTGGTGTCCGGTGGGATAGGCGGCTGTATAGCAGGCGCCGAGACCGGGTGTGCCGCGGGTGCCACGGCGGGGGCTTTCGGAGGCCTGGTCTCCGGCGCGGTGCTTTCGCTTTCCGATTGCTGATGATGGGCAAGAAATGAGAAAGGCGCTGATCGCCGGAGTTCTCGCGGTCGTGGTCGTTTTCGCGCTCACGCACACCGTGTTCTCCGGAATGACGGAACCTGCCCGGCTCGGGCTGAGCATCGTGGCCGGAGCGGTTGTCGGAGGGGTGCTGCGCGGCGTGCAGTTGCGCAGATGATCTGAGAAGCGGGGGCGGGCCGGGCCGTGGTGCCCGGCCCGCCTTTGCGTCGTTCTTCCGTGTCCGGTTCCCGGGGTCTCCCGCGTCCGGTCCCCGGGTCTCACGTGTCAGATCCCGGGGTCTCACGCGTCAGATCCCCGGGTTCTCCTGCGCCCGGTTCCCGGGTTCTCCTGCGCCCGGTTCCCGGCTGCGGAGCCCCGTGCCGGGGAGCAGACTGGTGCCGGATGCTCCGGTAGCGTCGGGCGCGTGTGCCGGCGGTCGGCTGACGGGCGGATGGGTGGGTCCTCGATGAAACGGTCCTCGACGAGCGAAACCACGGCGGACGGCGGGGCCGGGCCGGCGGACGGCGGCACAGGACGCGCGCCCCGGAAGGAGCCCGCGGACCGGAGCGAGCCCGTGGACCGGAGCGAGCCCGTGGACCGGAGCGAGCCCGTGGACCGGAACGAGCCCGTGGACCGGCTGGAGGCCCACCGCACCGAGCTGACCGGCTACTGCTACCGGATGCTGGGCTCGGCGTTCGAGGCCGAGGACGCAGTCCAGGAGACGATGGTGCGGGCCTGGCGGAGCTACGACCGGTTCGAGGGGCGGGCGTCCCTGCGGTCCTGGCTCTACCGGATCGCCACGAATGTGTGCCTCGACCTGCTCAAGGGCGGTCAGCGCCGGGCCCGGCCGATGGATCTCGCCTCCCCGTCGAGCGTGGACACCCCGGTCGGCGCCGGCCTGCCCGAGGCGACCTGGATCGGACCCGTACCGGACCAGCGGGTGCTGGCGTCCGCGGCGGACCCGGCGGAGACCGCCGTCGCCCGGGAGTCGGTCCGCCTGGCGTTCATCGCCGCGCTGCAGCGGCTGGCACCCCGGCAGCGGGCGGTGCTGATCCTCCGGGAAGTGCTCAGCTGGTCGGCGAGCGAGGTCGCCGAGCTGCTGGGAAGCTCGGTCGCCTCGGTCAACAGCGCCCTGCAGCGGGCCCGTGCCACGCTCGCCGCCTCCGGTGACACCGCCGCCGACGTGGCGCGGCAGCCGCTGGACGACGCCCAGCAGGCGCTGCTGCGGCGCTATGTCGACGCTTTCGAACGGTTCGACATGGACGCGCTCACGGCCGTGCTGCACGAGGACTCCACGCTCTCCATGCCGCCGTTCGAGCTGTGGCTGCGCGGCCGCGACGACATCGTGAAGTGGATGCTGGGGCCGGGCTGCGGCTGCGAGGGGTCGCATCTGGTGCCGGTCGCGGCGAACGGCCGGCCGGCGTTCGGGCAGTACCGCGCGGACGGCACGCCCTGGGCGATCCAGGTCATCGAGACGGCGGACGGTCGGATCACCGCACTGCAGTGCTTCCTGGACACCGAGCGGCTGTTCCCGCTGTTCGGCCTGCCGCTCCGCCACGGCGGCCCGCCGCCCGCGTGAGGCGTGCGGCCCCCGCCGGGTCTCAGCTCACCTTGTGCTTCTTCAGCCAGGCGTCGGCCACCCGGTCCGGGTCCTGCTTCTCCTTGTCGACGAGGCGGTTGAGCTCGGTGAGGTCGGCGGTGGTGAGGGTGTTGCCCAGACGGGCCAGGGCCTTGCGGACCTTGGAGTCGGCCTTGCGGGCGGCGATCAGCGGGACGATGTGCTGGGCGGGGATGAGGTGCTTGGGGTCCGCGAGCAGGACCCAGCCGTTCTCCGCGGTGTCGACGTCGGTGGTGAAGACATTGGCGATGTCGATGTCGCCCTTCTTCAGCGCGCCCTTGACCAGCGGCCCGGAGGAGTCCAGCGCCTTGAACTCCTTGAACTCCACCCCGTACTGGTCCTTGAGGCCGACGAGCCCGACGACCCGCTTCTTCATCTCGGCGGCCGCGCCGAACACCAGCTTGCCGTTGACCTTGCGCAGATCGGCGAGTGTCTTGAGGCCGTAGCGGTCGGCGGTCGCGCGGGTCACCGCGAAGCTGTCGCGGTCCTCGGCGGCCGCGTAGGGCAGGATTTCGAGGCCGTCGGGGAGCACCGTGGCCAGCGCGTTCTGCATCGCGCCCGCCTCGGTCTCGGTGGCCTTCTTGTCGAGGTAGAGCAGCAGGCTGCCCTGGTATTCGGGGAGCAGGTCGATATCGCCGGAGCGCAGCGCGGGGACCACGATCTCGCGGGAGCCGAGGTTGGGCTTGACGGTGGCCTTGACCCCGGCGGCGGTCAGCACGCCCGCGTAGAGGTAGCCGAGGATCTGGTTCTCGGTGAAGTTGGCGGTGCCGATGACCAGTCCGCCGGTGCTGCTGCCGCTGTCGCCGCCGGCGCCGTCCCCCTTGAGGGAGGTGATGCCGGAGGAACAGGCGGCCAGCAGCGGGGCCGAGGCGCCGGCGAGGAGAGCGGTCAAGGCGGTACGACGGTTCATGGGCGGGGCTCCTCGGTGCGTACGTAGGGGGCGGGGCGGCAGGTGCTCAGCGTGCGGTGGCCGGGCGGCAGGCGTTCAGCGTGCGGTGGCCGGGCGGCCGCGGAACAGCAGCCGGGTCAGCCCGCCCAGCGCCAGGTCGGCGACGACGGCGAGCACGGCGACCAGGGCCGCACCGCCGAGGACCTGCACCAGGTCGCGCTGCGCCAGCCCGTCGAAGACATAGCGGCCCAGCCCGCCGAAGCTGACGTAGGCGGCGATGGTGGCGGTGGCGACGACCTGCACGGTCGCCAGCCGTACGCCGGTCATGATCAGCGGGAGCGCGAGCGGGAGTTCGACCTGCCACAGGACCTGGCGGCCGCGCAGCCCCACGCCCTTGGCGGCGTCCTTGACCTCGGGGTCGACGGCGGCCATCCCCGCGTACGTATTGGTGATGATCACCGGAACGGCGAGCGCGACCAGCGACACGTACACCGGCCACACGCTCAGCCCGCCCGCGAGGAAGACCAGGGTGACCAGGCCGACGGTGGGCAGCGCCCGGCCGAAGGAGGAGAGGTTGACGGCGAGGAACGCGCCCCGGCCGGTGTGCCCGATGAGCAGGCCGACGGGCAGCGCGATCACGGCCGCGGCCAGGGTGGCGAGCACCGAGTACTCCAGGTGCTCCAGGATGCGCGTGGCGATGCCCTCGGGGCCCGACCACTGGGCCGGACTGGTCAGCCAGGAGGCGAGGTTCTTCAGGAGTTCGAGCATCGGCGCGTCACGCTGCCTTCCGCCACAGAGAGGTGCGCTGCCGGGAGGTGCCGCGCCGCCAGGGGGTGCACAGCCACTGGACGGTCACCAGCAGCGCGTCGGCGACCAGGGCGAGCAGCAGGGTCAGGGCCACGCCGGCGATGACCGGGGTGGGGAAGTTGCGCTGGAATCCGTCGGTGAAGAGCTGGCCGAGGCCGCCGTAGCCGATGTAGCTCGCCACGCTGACCAGGGAGATGGACATGACGGTGGCGACCCGTACACCCGCCATGATCACCGGGAGGGCGAGCGGCAGCTCGACGGTGAGCAGGGTGCGCAGCGGCCCGGTCCCCATCGCCGTCGACGCCTCACGGACCTTGACCGGGACCGCGTCCAGTCCCTCGACGGTGTTCCGTACGAGGACGACCAGGGTGTACGCGGTCAGACCGACGATCGCGGTGGTGCGGGTGAGGCCGGTGACCGGCAGGAGGAGGACGAAGAAGGCGAGGGAGGGGATGGTGTAGAGGATGTTGGACGCGCCCAGGATGACGCCGCGCAGCGGCCGGATCCGGTGGGCGAGGACCGCCAGCGGCAGCGCGATCAGCAGGCCGAGGAGGACGGCGGGCACGGCAGTGGCGAGGTGGTCGGCGGTCAGGCGGGCCATCTCGTCGGCGTGGTCGGGGAACCAGCCCCACTCGATGGTCATGCGGGGCGCTCCGTGGCGGAGGGGGTCTTGGGGGGCCCGGCGTTTGCGGGGGTGTCCTCGGGAGTGTCGTCCGAGTCGGGTGCCTCGGGGGCGGGCGTCCCGGTGGTGGCCTCGGGGGCGGTGGGCCCGGCGGCCGCCGCCCGGCCCGCGTCCGCGTGGCTGCGGCCCGCCCGGTCGTGGATGGCGTCGCGGGAGGTGAGGCCGGTCAGCACCCCGTCGTCGGAGACCCGGACGACGGCGGCGGCGGGGGAGGAGACCGCCTCGTTGAGCGCCGAGAGCAGCGAATCGCTGTCGTGCAGCGGCCGTACGGCCTCCAGCGGGGCCTCGCCGGCCGTCCCGCCGGCGGGCAGCGCGTCGGTGTCCAGCCATCCCAGCGGTTCCCCGCGCGGTGAGGTCACCACTCGCCAGCGGCCGCCGCCGCGGGGTATCCCGCCGACCGGATCGTCGGCGCGTATCGCCCGGCCGGGGGCGTACGGAACGTCCGCGAGGGTGGTGAGCGAGAGCAGCTTGAGCCCGCGCTCGGCGCCCAGGAAGTCGGCGACGAAGTCATCGGCGGGCCGGGCCAGCAGCTTGGCGGGCTCGGCACACTGGACGAGCCGGCCGCCGGTGCGGAAGACCGCGATCCGGTCGCCCAGCCGGACCGCCTCGTCGATGTCGTGGGTCACGAAGACGACGGTCTTGCGCAGCTCCTCCTGGAGCCGCAGCAGCTCGTTCTGCAGCTGGGTGCGCACGACCGGGTCGACGGCGCCGAAGGGCTCGTCCATCAGCAGCACCGGCGGGTCGGCGGCCAGCGCACGGGCGACGCCGACGCGCTGCTGCTGGCCGCCGGAGAGCTGGTGCGGATAGCGCTTGCCGGCGTCGGCGGGCAGGCCGACCAGCTCCAGCAGCTCGGCGGCGCGGGCGCGGGCCTTGCGCTTGCCCCAGCCCAGCAGCAGGGGGACCGTCGCGATGTTGTCCAGGATCGTACGGTGAGGGAAGAGACCGGACTGCTGGATGACATAGCCGATGCCGCGGCGCAGCTCGGCGGCGTCCGCCTCCTGGATGTCGCGGCCGCCGACGCTGATCCTGCCGGAGGTCGGCTCGATCATCCGGTTGACCATCCGCAGGGTGGTGGTCTTGCCGCAGCCCGACGAGCCGACGAGGACGGTGACCCCGCCTTCGGGCAGGTCCAGGGACAGCTCGTCCACGGCGGTGGTGCCATTCGGGTATCGCTTGCTGACTGCGTCGAACTTGATCATCCGCTGCCCCTTGCCCGGCCTGCATAGTGTCATGCAGAGTCATAGGCACGTGAATAGAAGTCAATAGGCGGGAGTGAATCGTCTGATCCCTCGCCTGCTGCTTCGGCTCACCGTACGGAGAGAGGTGTCGGACTTCCGTCCACAAAGCGCGTTATAAGAGGGAGTTGAACCCCTTGGTTTCTCACATGCTGGACACCGGCCGCCCGGCCGGCCGGCGCATCACGCTCGACGGCACCGGCCTGCACAGCGCCGACATCGCCGCCCTCGCGGAGCGCACCGCGCACCCCACGGCGCCCGACCCCAAGGCCTTCGCCCGCGCCGAGGAATCCTGGGAGACCGCACGCCGCCTCGCCGCCACCGGCCGGGTCTACGGGCGCAGCACCGGCGTCGGCGCCAACCGCACGGAGGACGTCGGGGCCGCGGACGCCGAGCACGGACTGCGGCTGCTGCGCAGCCATGCCGGCGCGGTCGGCGACCCGCTGCCCGGCCGCGAGGTCCGCGCCATGCTCGCCGTGCGCGCCAACCAGCTGCTGGCGGGCGGCGCCGGCCTGAACCCCGCCGTCATCACCTCCCTGCTCGCCGCCCTGGACGCCGGCGCGCACCCCGTCGTCAACGAACACGGCGGCGTCGGCACCGGCGACCTGGCCGCGCTCGCCCAGACCGGACTCGCGCTGGCCGGCGAACACCCCTGGCACTGCGCATCCGGCGGCCGGGCCCCCGCCCCCATCGCCCTCGACAACAACGACGCGCTCGCCCTGATCAGCAGCAACGCCCTCACCCTCGGCCAGTCCGCGCTCGCCCTCGACGAACTGCGCCGGCTCCTGGCGGCCTCCCTCCCCGTCGCCGCCCTCTCCCTGCTCGCGGTCGGCGGCTCGTACGAGCCCTTCGCCGAGCCGGTCATGCTCGCCCGCCCGCACCCCGGCTCCGCGGCCGCCGCCACCCGGCTGCGTACCCTCTCCGGCGTCCCGCCCCGCCCGGCCCCGCCCCTCGGCCGTATCCAGGACCCGTACGGCTTCCGCTGCATCCCGCAGATCCACGGCCCGGCGCTGGACGCCGCCGACACCCTGGACGAGGTGCTGACGGTCGAGGTGAACGCCGCCGCCGAGAACCCCCTGATCAGCATCGAGGACCAGGCCGCCTACCACCACGGCAACTTCTACGCCGCCCATACCGCGCTCGCCCTGGACGCCCTCCGGCTGGCCGTGCTGCAGACCGCCCAGCTGTCCACCGCCCGGCTCGCCGCGCTCTCCGAGCCCGACTTCACCCGGCTGCGGCCGTTCCTGGGGGATGCGGCACCGGCCAGCTCCGGCGTGATGATCCTCGAATACGCGGCCGGCGCCGCGCTCGGGGAGATGCGCGCGGTCTCCCAGCCGGCCTCGCTCGGCCATGCCGTCCTCTCCCGCGGCGTCGAGGAACAGGCCAGTTTCGCCTCCCTGGGCGCGCGCCAGAGCCTGCGCGCCGGTACGCACTACCGCCAGGTCCTCGCCTGCGAACTGGTCGCCACCGTACGGGCCCTGCGGATGCGCTCCCTGGAACCCGACCCGGACATCCCGCTCGCCGCCGCCTATGCCTTCGCCGCCGACGCCCTCGACCCGCGGATGGAGGACCGGCCGCTGACGGATGACGTGGCCGTCGCGGCGCGGCTGCTGGACGGGCTGGCGGAGCTGTAGCGGAGCGGGGCTTCGGGCGGGCAGTGACGGGCTCGGGGGCGTGGTGCGCTTACGGCCGGATCGCGGCGCGTAGCGCGGACCGGAGCGGGCCAGGAATTCCGTACAGTCGGTCGACACAGGACAGGACAGGCCCCCGACCGGGCCGGGAAGAAGA
This sequence comes from Streptomyces sp. NBC_00400, assembly GCF_036048035.1. Classification (NCBI taxonomy): domain Bacteria; kingdom Bacillati; phylum Actinomycetota; class Actinomycetes; order Kitasatosporales; family Streptomycetaceae; genus Streptomyces; species Streptomyces sp. NBC_00400. The sequence goes on from NZ_CP107940.1 coordinate 5,096,289, forward strand.
GGCGATGAGCGGGGACGGGGACAACGGCGGCGGCATCGGCGACGTGACCGGCGACGTGACCGGCGACGTGACAGGCGACGGGCCGCGGGACAGGAGCAGGGGCACCACCGGGAGGGACGCCACCGGCATCGAGGTCACCGGCATCGAGGCCACCGGCTTGGGGGCCACCGGCAGGGAGGTCACCGGCAGGGAGGCCGGTATCTCCGGTGCGGACACCGGTACGGCCGCCCGCCTCCAGAAGCTCTTCGAGGGCCACCGGCTGACCCCCACCCAGCGGCGGATCGCCCACTGCATGGTGCGCCGGGCCGCCGACGCACCCTTCCTCTCCAGCGTCGAACTGGCCGAACTGGCCGGGGTCAGCCAGCCGTCCGTCACCCGCTTCGCCGTAGCCCTCGGCTTCGACGGCTACCCGGCGCTGCGCCGCCATCTGCGCGAGGTCGCCCCCACGGACAAGCCCGGCGACACCGGCTCCTACAACGAGTACCAGCAGGCCGTCCAGGCGGAGATCGACAACCTCCGCCGGCTCGCCGGCGCCCTCGCCGACCCCGCACCGGTGGTCGAGGCCGGCCGCCTCTTCGCCGCCTCCCGGCCGCTTCCCGTCCTCGGCCTGCGCGCCGCCACCGCCCAGGCCGCCGGTTTCAGCTACTTCGCCCGTAAGGTCCACCCCGACGTCCGGCTGCTGGACGAGGGCGGCACCATGCTCACCGACCGCATCGATGCCGCGGTACGCGCCGGCGCGAGCGCCCTCCTCTGTTTCGCCCTGCCCCGCCACCCCCGCGAGGTCGTCGACGCACTGGAATACGCCCGCACCGCCGGCCTGACCGTCGTCACCGTCGCCGACAGCGCCTTCGCCCCCGTCGCCCACCACACCGACCTCCTGCTCCCGGCCCCCGTCGGCACCGGCCTGGCCTTCGACACGGCCTGCGCGCCCATGCTCCTGGGCCGCGTACTGCTGGAGGCGATGTGCGACGCGCTTCCGGACGCCCAGGCCCGGCTGGAGGAATTCGACGCGGCGGCGGCGGCGCGGGGGCTGTTCGTGGAGTGAGGCGAGGAGGGAGTGAGAGGGCCGCCGGGAGAGACCTGGTGCGGCCCGTGGGCCCCTCCCGCCGCCGGTACAGGTGTGCCGGACAGGCCGGTGCAGGTGTGCCGGACAGGTGGGAACGGAGCGGTCTCGGGGCGAGGAGGTCCCTGACCGGGACGGCCGCGGGCGATGCCCGGCCCGGCGGGGCACGGCGAGCGGGAGCGCGGACCGGCGCGCCCCGGGCCGGGGGAGTACGGGCCGGCCGCTGAGGGGCGCGCGGCGGCGGGCAACCCGGCGGACGGGCTTCCTCTGCCGGGTGCCCGCCGCCTACTGCTTCCCGAGCTCGCCCAGCGACTTCGCGTGCGCACCACCGCTCTCCGCGGTCAGTTCCTCCAGGGTCTGCGGGGTGCGGACGGTCGCGAAGCGGACGCCGCCGTCCGCGTCCGCCGCATAGCCGTAAATCCCGGGGCGGGGGAGGGAGTTGTAGGCGAAGTGGGTGGAGAAATAGTAGGCGCCGGTGTCCAGGAGGGCGGCGTGGTCGCCGGCCTCCAGGCGGGGGAGCGGACGGTTCTCCGCGACCAGGTCACCCGCGAAGCAGCACGGCCCCGCGATGTCCTGGGCGACCGGCGCGCCCGTCTTGGGGCGCCCCTCGGCGTCATAGGCCGCGACCCGGATCGGCCAGGCCTCGGGGACGAAGACCGTACGGGTGGCGACCTGGGCACCGGCGTGGGTGACGGCGATGGGGCGGCCGCCGGCCGACTTGGCGTACTCGACCCGGGCGAGGACCGTGCCGTGCTTGGCCAGCAGTGAGCGGCCGAACTCGGTGACGAGCCCGTAGCGCCCGGACAGCAGGCCGGGGACGGTCGCGTGCAGCAGCGCGGCGTACTCGCGGTAGGTCGGGGTGGTGGCGTCCGAGGAGAAGTTCACCGGCAGGCCGCCGCCGATGTCGAGGGTGTCGATCTGGCGCCGGCCGGCCTTCTCGTTGATCTCCTCGGCGAGGTGGTACAGGGCCGTGACGCCCGCGGCCATCAGCTCCAGGGGCATGCCCTGGGAGCCGACATGACCGTGCAGCCGGGTCAGCCACGGGCGGGCGAGGAAGGCCTGTACGACCCAGTCGCGGGCACCCTCGTCTCGCAGCCCGACGCCGAACTTCGAGGTGTCCGTGGCGGTGCTCATCGCCCCGATGCTGCCGCCGCCGATCTGGGGGTTGACCCGCAGGCCGATGGGCGCGCTGCTCGGCGCCGAGGTCATCAGCGCGTCGATCCGAGCCAGCTCCTCGGGGTTGTCGGCGTTGACGGCGATCCCGAGGGCCAGCGCCTCGCGCAGCTCGGCGAGGGTTTTGGCCGGCGAGTCCAGGACGGTCCGGGCGACCGGTACCCCGGCGGCACGGGCCAGCGCCAGCTCGCCGGGGCTGGCCACCTCGCAGCCGAGCCCTTCCTGCGCGAGCAGCCGCAGTACGGGGACGAGTGAGGCGGCCTTCACCGCGAAGGCGTGCAGGATCGGGGTGCCCGGCGCGGTGAACTCCTCGAAGGCGGCGCGGAGTTCGGCCGCCGACCGGCGGATCCCGGCGATGTCGAGCAGTCCGGCAACGGGCTCGCCGGGGCCTACCAGCCCGCGCGCGATGGCTGCCTGAATGGCACGGTCTCGCTCCGTGAAGTTCATGGCTCAACTCCATCATTGGGTGGGGGTGTGACGCCAACCGGGAGCCGGACCCTGGGCCAACCGGGAGCCGGACCCTGGGCCAACCGGGAGCCGGACCCTGGGCCAACCGGGAGCCGGGCCCTGGACCGTCCGTCTCCGCCCGGACCGTCCTTCTCCGTCTGGACCGTCCGTCTCTGTCTGGACGGTCCCCTCTCCCGCGCAGTCCGCCTCCGTCCGGACGGGCCGCCTCGCTCGGCCCGTCCGTCCCCGACCGGACGGGCCGGAGGGGGCGGCTCCGGCTCAGGCCGTCCGGCTGCCGCTCCACCCCGCCTTGCGGTGGCGTTCGGAGAGGCGGGAGCCGGACTCGCGGCGGGCGGCACGGCGCAGGAGCGGGACGGCGAGCAGGAAGCCGAGAACGGCCCAGGCGGTGAGTATCAGCGCCACGGTCGGCAGCTCCCAGGAGCCGGCCGGTTCCGCGGCGCGCGCGGCGTCCGGCAGGAGGGCCGAGCGCAGGCCCTGGGCCATCCACTTGAGCGGGAAGACCGAGGCGATCTTCTGGACCGGCACGGGCAGCGAGGTGAGCGGGAACATGGCGCCCGAGGTGATCAGCAGACCCATCGAGGGCAGCATGATCAACGCAAGCGCCTCACGGGGGTTCGGCAGCACGGCGCCGATGGCCGCCCCCAGCGGGACGACGGCGAGCAGCCCGAGCGCGCAGACCCACAGCAGCGTCAGCCACCCGCCGGGCCCGTGCGGCAGCGGGCCGTCCACCAGCACCGCGGCCGCTCCCAGCAGGACGACCAGGGTCCCGAACGCCATGGCGACCACCAGCAGGGACTTGGCGACGAGGTAGGCGGGTATGCCGCCGGGGGTGGCGCGCAGCCGCAGCAGAGCGCCTTCCTCGCGCTCGGTCACCAGGATCTGCGGGAGATTGACCAGCCCGATCTGGAACAGCAGGTAGGCGGCGAAGCCCGCGAGCGTCAGATGGGCCATCGGGACCCGGGTGCCGGGGACCTGGTCACTGATATAGCCGGCGAGCAGCAGCGCGACGACGACGTTGACCAGATGGCCGCTCAGCTCCTTGGGGCTGCGGACGAGGTGACGGAGTTCGATGCCGCCGCGCAGGAGGCCGGCGCGCCAGTAGCGACGGCGGCGCCATCCCGTCCCCGCGGTGGCGCCGGCCGTGGCCGCCCGTCCCGCCGTGTCCTCCCCCTGGGGCGTGCCCGTCACCACGGCCGCTTCTGTCGAAGTCGTCACTCCGGTCCCCCTCATGCTTGCTGCTCCCCCTTCTCCCCACCGGAGGTCTCTGCGTCCGAGGCCTCTGCGCCGGAAGCCCCCCTGCCCGGGGCCGGTGCCCCGCTCGGAGTCTTGGCCCCGCCCGAGGCCTCGGCCCCGCCCGCACCCCTGACCCCTGCCCCTGCCCGGGCTCCGTCCCCGCCCCCGGCTCCGTCCTCCCGGTGCACCATGTGCAGGTAGGTGTCCTCCAGCGTCGGGCGGCGGACCTCCAGGTCGGCCACCGGTCCCTGTGTGTCCCGGTGGAGCTCCCAGACCAGCCGGGAGGGGTCCTCGGTGCGTTCCCGGCGTGCCGTGCCGTCGGCCGCCGTCCAGCGGACCTCGGCCTGCGCGGCGGCTCGACGGGCCAGTTCCGCCGGGGTGCCGCCGGCCCGGATCCGGCCGCTGACCAGCACGGCTATCCGGTCGGCCAGCCGCTCGGCCTCCGCCAGATCGTGGGTGGTGAGCAGGACAGTGACGCCCTCGTCGCGGGCGAGCCGTTCGACCAGGTCGTGGAAGTCGCGCCGGGCCTCGGGGTCGAAGCCGGTGGTCGGCTCGTCCAGGAAGAGGAGTTCCGGGCGGCCGACGATCGCCAGTGCCACGTCGAGGCGCCGGCGCTGTCCGCCGGAGAGCCGGTCGACCTGCTGCCCGGCCTGCTCGGTGAGGCCCACCAGGGCCAGCAGCTCCACGGGATCGCGGGGAGCGGGGTAGTACAGGGCGAAGTGCCTCAGCAGCTCGGCCACCTGCCAGCGGCGGTGGTCGCGCCAGGACTGCAGGACCAGGCCGATCCGGGCACGCCAGGCGTCGTCGCCGCGCGTCGGGTCCGTCCCCAGGACGGTGACCTCCCCGGCGGAGCGCTGCCGGAAGCCCTCCAGGATCTCGACGGTGGTGGTCTTTCCCGCACCGTTGGGGCCGAGCAGCGCAAAGATCTCGCCGCGGTGGATGTCCAGATCGATGCCGTGCAGGACGTGCGTGCCGCCGTACGACATCCTCATGTCGCGTACCCGGATGACGGGCCGGCCGGCGGATCCGCCGGGCCCCGCGGCGGACGGAGCGGTCGCGGACCGAGGGACGGCCGGCTCCGGAACGGTCGTGGACGGGGCGACGGCCGGCTGCTCGGTTGTCGTCATCGACCCGCCTCCGCGTGCTGTTGCTGTTGCCCTGTCCCGGTGGCCGCCGCCGTGGTCTCCGCCGACGGCGCGGACTCCGTCGCCGGCGCGGTCGACGCCGCGGGCCCGGCGCCCTCGACGATGGCCCGCAGCGCGGCCACATGTCCCTCGAAGGCGGTCCGGCCGCGGTGCGTCAGCCGCACCTTGGTGCGCCGCTTGCGGCCGCCGCCCTCCTTGCGGATCTCCAGATACTCCGCCTCTTCCAGGGTGTGCAGCTGTTTGGAGAGTGCGGAGTCGCTGAGCGAGAGGCTGTCGCGGATGAAGGGGAAGCCGGCCCACTCCGTGGCGGCGAGCAGTGCCACCACGGACAGCCGGGTGGAGGGGTGGATCAGTTCGTCGAAGCCGCTCGGGGTGCTCATCGGCCTGCTTCCTTCCGGAGGGTTCTCGTACCGCGGTCGCGCAGTGAGCCGACCGCCCAGCGGTTCGCCGGTCCGACGAAGAGGACGAAGACGCCCGCCGAGACGGTGGCCTGGATCAGGCTGCCGAAGGGCAGTGCCAGCCAGTCGACGAGCCGGCCGGAGCCCAGGATGGTCACCAACGTCACCGCCATGCCCGCGAAGAAGATGGCGAACGACCGCCAGCTGTGACGCGAGCGGTGCAGGCGCATCCGGGTCCTGCGGTTGTAGATCACGGCCAGCGAGCCGAGCAGGGCGACATAGGCCGTGAGTACCAGCCAGAACGCCCACCCGGGCAGATCGAGGCCCGAGACGGCGACGAACACCCACATCACCGCAGCCGTGGCGTAGGCCGACCCCGCGTCGTTCCGGGCGGTTCGCTCGATCTCGTCGTACACCCGCTCCTGCGGCACCCGGATGCGCTGCAGATCCTTCCAGGCCTGTTCGGCATCGACTGATGTGCTCATGGCCATCGCCTCCCCAAGGCGGTCCAGGCATTCCCCGTTGACTTGCCTACTGGGAAAGTTAGCTCAGGCTTTCCCAGTAGGCAAGTCAAAAAATGTCCGGCGGGTTGGCCGGTTCGTGCGGCTCGCGGCGAGCGGCCCACCGCGCCCTGTTGACTAGAGCTATTCATCAACCTCAATATGTGAATAGCTCAATCCATTCGACGTCAGGGAGGCACGGCCCATGTCGGGACCGCGACCCGTGCGGGCACCGCGCGGTACGGAGCTGAGTGCTCGGGGATGGCAGCAGGAAGCCGCGCTGCGCATGCTGCAGAACAACCTCGATCCGGAGGTGGCCGAACACCCGGACCAGCTCGTCGTCTACGGCGGCACGGGCAAGGCCGCACGTGACTGGCGCTCCTTCGACGCCATGGTGCGCACGCTCACCACGCTGAAGCAGGACGAGACGATGCTCGTCCAGTCCGGCCGGCCGGTCGGCGTGATGCAGACGCACGAATGGGCGCCGCGGGTGCTCATCGCCAACTCCAACCTCGTCGGCGACTGGGCCAACTGGGAGGAGTTCCGCCGCCTGGAAGCCCTCGGGCTGACCATGTACGGCCAGATGACCGCCGGTTCGTGGATCTACATCGGCACCCAGGGCATCCTCCAGGGCACCTATGAGACCTTCGCGGCCGTCGCGGCGAAGAAGTTCGGCGGCACGCTGGCCGGGACGATCACGCTCACCGCCGGCCTCGGCGGTATGGGCGGCGCCCAGCCGCTCGCCGTCACCATGAACGACGGCGTCGCGATCTGCATCGACGTCGACCCGCGCGCCATCGAGCGCCGGATCGAGCACCGCTACCTGGACGTGAAGGCGGACAGCCTCCAGCACGCCCTCCAGCTCGCCGTCGAGGCCCGCGACCGGCGCAAGCCGCTCTCCATCGGCCTGCTCGGCAACGCCGCGGAGCTGCTGCCGCAGATGCTCGCCGAGGGTGCGCCGATCGACATCGTCACCGACCAGACCAGCGCCCACGACCCGCTGGCCTACCTTCCGGCCGGCATCGACTTCGACGACATGGCCGCCTACGCCGCCGAGAAGCCCGCCGACTTCACCCAGCGGGCCCGCGAGTCGATGGCCCGGCACGTCGAGGCCATGGTCGGCTTCATGGACGCCGGCGCCGAGGTCTTCGACTACGGCAACTCGATCCGCGGCGAGGCCCAGCTCGCCGGATACGAGCGGGCCTTCGCCTTCCCCGGCTTCGTCCCCGCCTATATCCGGCCACTGTTCGCCGAGGGCAAGGGGCCGTTCCGCTGGGCCGCGCTGTCCGGCGACGCCCGCGACATCGCCGCGACCGACAAGGCGATCCTGGACCTCTTCCCGGAGAACGAGTCGCTGGCCCGCTGGATCAAGCTGGCCGGCGAGCGGGTGCACTTCCAGGGGCTGCCCGCCCGGATCTGCTGGCTCGGCTACGGCGAGCGCGACAAGGCCGGCGAGCGGTTCAACGAGATGGTCGCCGACGGGACGCTCCAGGCCCCGCTGGCCATCGGCCGCGACCACCTCGACTGCGGCTCCGTCGCCTCGCCCTACCGCGAGACCGAGGCCATGAAGGACGGCTCGGACGCGATCGCCGACTGGCCGCTGCTCAACGCCATGGTCAATGTCGCCTCCGGTGCCTCCTGGGTCTCGCTGCACCACGGCGGCGGCGTCGGCATGGGCCGCTCGATCCACGCCGGCCAGGTCACCGTCGCCGACGGCACCGCGCTGGCCGGCGAGAAGATCCGCCGGGTGCTCACCAACGACCCCGGCATGGGCGTCATCCGGCATGTAGATGCGGGCTACGAGCGGGCCGACGAGGTGGCCGCCGAGCGCGGCGTCCGCATCCCGATGCGCGAGGGCGAAGGCGAGGGCGCGTGACCGCCTCGTTCCACGAGATGTGGGAGGAGTTGCGGCCGCTGGGCCGCGACTCCTCCTCCGGGGGCTACCGCCGCTACGCCTGGACCGGCGCCGACGCCGACTGCCGGGCGTGGTTCCGGGACCGGGCCGAGAGCCGTGGACTCGCCTACGAACTGGACCGCAACGGCAACCAGTGGGCCTGGCTCGGCGCCACCGGCTACCGGGACGTGGACCCGGGCGACGCCGTCGTCACCGGCTCGCACCTGGACTCCGTGCCCGACGGCGGCGCCTTCGACGGCCCGCTGGGCGTCGTCTCCTCTTTCGCCGCGCTCGATGAACTCCGCCGGAGGGGAGCGGAGTTCGACAAGCCCCTGGCGATCGTCAACTTCGGCGACGAGGAAGGCGCCCGCTTCGGCCTGGCCTGCGCCGGCTCCCGGCTCGCGACCGGAGCGCTGACCCCCGAGGCCGCGCACCGGCTGCGCGACGGCGAGGGCATCACCCTCCCGCAGGCCATGGAGCGCGCCGGATACGACCCGGAGGCCATCGGCCCGGACCCCGAACGGCTCGCCCGGATCGGCGCGTTCGTCGAACTCCACGTCGAGCAGGGCCGTGCCCTGGACCTGTCCGGTGATCCGGTCGGTATCGCCTCCGCCATCTGGCCGCACGGCCGCTGGCGTTACGACTTCCACGGCGAGGCCAACCACGCCGGCACCACCCGCCTGGAGGACCGCCGCGACCCCATGCTCAGCTACGCCGCGACCGTGCTCGCCGCCCGCGAGCAGGCCCGGCTGGCCGGTGCCGTGGCCACCTTCGGGAAGATCAGCGTGGAGCCCAACGGCGTCAACGCCATCCCCTCGCTGGTCCGCGGCTGGCTGGACTCCCGCGCCCCCGACCAGGACACCCTGGACACCGTGATCACCGGGATCGAGCAGGCCGCCGCCGAGCGCGCCGCCCGCGACGGGGTGGAGCTGGCCGTCGTCCGCGAATCCTTCACCCCCGTCGTGGAGTTCCAGCACGCCCTGCGGGACGAGCTGAGTGCGATCCTCGGCAAGTCGGGGGAGCGGACCGTGCCCGTCCTGGGCACCGGCGCCGGGCACGACGCGGGTATTTTGTCCGGAACGGTGCCCACGGCGATGCTGTTCGTCCGCAACCCCACCGGGGTGTCACACTCGCCCGCCGAGGCGGCGGACGAGGACGACTGCGCCGCCGGGGTCACCGCACTCGCCGACGTACTGGAGGGGCTGGCGTGCCGCTGACGACGCAGGCAACACCGACGACGTACTGGCTCGAACACGCCTGGCTCGGCACCCACGCCGAGCCGGGCGTGACGGTGGACACCGCCGACGGCCGGATCACCGCCGTCCGCACCGGTACGGACACTCCACCGCCCGGTGCCACCACGCTGCGCGGCCTGACCCTCCCCGGCCTCGCCAACGCCCACTCGCACGCCTTCCACCGCGCCCTGCGCGGCGTCGTCCAGGTCGGCACCGGCACCTTCTGGACCTGGCGCGAGGTGATGTACAGCGTCGCCGACCGGCTCACCCCCGACACCTACTACGCCCTCGCCCGCGCCGCCTACGCCGAGATGGCGCTGGCCGGCATCACCTGCGTCGGCGAGTTCCACTACCTCCACCACGCGCCGGGCGGTACCCGCTACGACGACCCCAACGCCATGGGCGAGGCGCTGATCACCGCCGCCGCCGACGCCGGTATCCGGATCACCCTCCTGGACACCGCCTATCTCTCGGCCGGTTTCGGTGCCCCGCCCGACCACCACCAGCTGCGCTTCAGCGACGGCACCGCCGAGCGCTGGGCCGAACGCGCCGACGCGCTCAAGGAGCGCGCCCACGCCCGCATCGGCGCCGCCATCCACTCCGTACGCGCCGTCCCCGCAGGCCGGCTCGGCACCGTCGCGGACTGGGCCCGCGAACGGCAGGCCCCGCTGCACGTCCACCTCTCGGAGCAGACCGCCGAGAACGACGCCTGCCGCGAGGCCCACGGCTGCACCCCCACCCGGCTGCTGGCCGACCACGGTGCGTTGGGCAGCCGTACCACCGCCGTGCACGCCACCCACCTCACCACCGAGGACATCGAGCTGCTCGGTGACTCCCACACGGGCGTGTGCATGTGTCCCACCACCGAACGCGATCTGGCCGACGGCATCGGCCCGGCCGCCCGGCTCCAGGGCCGCGGCAGCCCGCTGTCCCTCGGCAGCGACAGCCACGCCGTCATCGACCTGCTCGAAGAGGCCCGCGCCATGGAGCTGGACGAACGGCTGCGCACCCGCACCCGCGGGCACTGGACGGCCGCCGCCCTGCTGCGTGCCGCGACCGCCGACGGTCATGCCGCCCTGGGCTGGGACGACGCCGGCGCCCTGGAGACCGGCGCGCTCGCCGACTTCACCACGATCGCACTGGACTCCGTACGCACCGCCGGACCACCGCCCCGGCTGGCCGCCGAAACGGCTGTATTCGCCGCCTCCGCGGCGGACGTACGGCACACCATCGTCGGCGGCCGGCAGATCGTCCGGGACGGTGTGCACACCCTTGTCCCCGACGTACCCACCGCCCTCGCAGAGTCCATCGCCGCGGTACGCGGCTGAAGGAGAACACCCCCGCGATGACGACGACCTCCACGCCGACCACCACCGCCATCACCCACATCTCCCAGCTCGTCACCAACGACCCCTCCCTGGGTGAAGGCCCCCTCGGCCTGATCCAGGACGCCACGGTCGTCATCGACGGCGACCGCATCGCCTGGGTCGGTGCCTCCAGCAAAGCACCCGCCACTGACAACGCCGTCGACGCGGGCGGCCGGGCGGGTATCCCCGGCTTCGTCGACTCCCACTCCCACCTGGTCTTCGCGGGCGACCGCACCGCGGAGTTCAACGCCCGGATGTCCGGCCGCGCGTACTCCGCCGGCGGCATCCGCACCACCGTTGCCGCCACCCGCGCCGCCACCGACGAGGCCCTGCACGCCAACGTCGCCCGCTACCTCGCCGAGGCGCTGCGCCAGGGCACCACCACCCAGGAGACCAAGTCCGGCTACGGGCTCAGCGTCGAGGACGAGGCCCGCGCGCTGCGCATCGCCGCCGAACACACCGACGAGGTCACCTTCCTCGGGGCGCACATCGTCCCGCCCGACTACGCCGACGACCCGGCCGGCTACGTCGATCTGGTGACCGGTCCGATGCTGGAGGCCTGCGCCCCACACGCCCGTTGGGTGGACGTCTTCTGCGAGCGGGGCGCCTTCGACGGTGACCAGGCCCGTGCCGTGCTCACCGCGGGCAAGGCCAGGGGCCTGGTGCCGCGGGTGCACGCCAACCAGCTCGGCCACGGCCCCGGCGTCCAGCTCGCCGTCGAACTCGGTGCCGCCTCCGCCGACCACTGCACCCACCTCAGCCCGGCCGACATCGACGCCCTCGCGCAGTCCGACACCGTCGCCACCCTCCTGCCGGGCGCCGAGTTCTCCACCCGTGCCCGGTGGCCCGACGCCCGCCCGCTGCTCGACGCCGGCGCCACCGTCGCGCTGTCCACCGACTGCAACCCCGGCTCGTCCTTCACCAGTTCCATGCCGTTCTGCATCGCGCTGGCGGTCCGCGACATGGGGATGACGCCCGACGAGGCGGTGTGGTCGGCGACCGCGGGCGGCGCCCGTGCCCTGCGCCGTACGGACGTCGGACGGATCGCGCCCGGCGCCCGCGCCGACCTCGCCCTCCTGGACGCGCCCTCGCACGTCCACCTCGCCTACCGGCCGGGCGTCCCGCTCGTCTCGGCCGTGTGGCACAAGGGAGTGCGCGTCTGACGCCCGCCCGACCGCAGTGACCTCCGCGCCGGCTCACGCAGCCGGCGCGGACGGCCTTCGGCACCGGCAAGAGAAAGCTCTGCGCACCGGCAAGCAAGAGAGGGCCCGCCCCGAGCAACCCCGGGGCAGGCCCTCCTTTGCGCGGGCGGCTGCCGGCCGCGCGGACCGGCAGGGACCGCGGTCCCTCACTCCTCGACCATCAGCCCCTTGCGGAGCCGCACGAGGGTGCGGGAAAGCAGACGGGAGACGTGCATCTGGGAGATGCCCAGCTCTTCGCCGATCTCGGACTGCGTCATATTGGCGACGAAGCGCAGCGAGAGGATCTTCCGGTCGCGCGGCGGGAGTTCGGCGATCAGCGGCTTGAGGGATTCGACGTACTCGATGCCCTCGAGCCCGTGGTCCTCGTAGCCGATGCGGTCCGCCAGCGCGCCTTCGCTGTCGTCCTCCTCGGGCTGGGCGTCCAGCGAGCTCGCGGTGTACGCGTTGCTCGCGGCCATGCCCTCGACGACCTCGTCACGGCTGATGTCGAGGCGTGCGGCGAGTTCGTGCACCGTGGGGGCGCGGTCCAGCTTCTGCGCCAGTTCGTCGCCCGCCTTGGCGAGGTCCAGACGCAGCTCCTGCAGACGCCGCGGTACCCGCACCGACCAGCTGGTGTCACGGAAGAAGCGCTTGATCTCACCGACGATGGTCGGCATGGCGAACGTCGGGAACTCGACACCACGGCTGATCTCGAAGCGGTCGATCGCCTTGATCAGGCCGATGGTGCCCACCTGGACGATGTCCTCCATGGGCTCGCTGCGGGAGCGGAACCGGGAGGCCGCGAACTTCACCAGCGCGAGGTTGAGCTCGACCAGGGTGTTGCGGACGTACGCGAATTCGTGGGTGCCTTCCTCAAGCGTCTCGAGACGCTCGAAGAGGGTCTTGGACAGAGCCCTCGCGTCCACCGGGCCCACCTCGTCGAACGGCGGGATCTCGGGCAGCCCCTCGATCTCGGTCAATCCCGCCAGATCGGATTCGGCAGGGACCAACTGGGAAGGGATGTGCCCGGTCGGGTCGGACGGGGGTGTCGACGATGCGGGCTGCCGGGTGTCGTCGGTGCGCAATTCGTCGAGCCGGGGTGACATGGTCTCCTCCATCGTTCTCGGCATATGGCTGCCGATGCCTCTACGCGAAGCTGCGGTGTGCGGCGCCTCCAAAGCCGGCCGTTTCGAATGTGTGCTTCTACGCCTACCTGGCTTTGCCTGAAGATGGCAAGTACGCGTTGTCCATATATTGGGCAATACGCGGATTGTTCGGCTACCGAGAGGCGTCGGGAAGGCGTAGGGTTCGGACGAGCGCAGTAGGTAAGCAAACAGTCGTCTAGACAGCAGGAGAGGTGCGCGCGCATGGACCGCGGGACGGTCGGCAGTGCAAGCCGGGGGCGGCTTCATGTCGAGATCCGCCATCACGGCGCCAGCGCGGTCGTGACGGTTTCGGGTGAGCTCGATCACCACACCGCAGATCTGTTGCGTGAGTCACTTGAAGGCTGTGTGGACGACGGATATGCACGCCTGGTGGTGGACTGCTCACCCCTTGAGTTCATGGACTCCACCGGTCTCAATGTGTTGCTCGGCGCCCGCCTGAAGGCGGAAGCCGAGGGGGGCGGAGTCCACTTGGCCGGAATGCAGCCGGTAGTCGCCCGGGTCTTCGAGATCACCGGCGCCGAGGCGGTTTTCACGGTGCACGACTCCCTCGACGCGGCCCTGGCCGACTGACACGGCGACGGTGTCCGGAACGTTGCATTCCGGGCACGTAGTCCGTGTCACAACTTCCGTACCCAAGAAGTGGGTGTTCTCACGGTCCGGTCGGGCAGGAGACATCTGAATCCGTTGAATCAGTCAGTATCTGTTTTCCGTGAACAGGCGAATCGGTGAGGTGAAGCGCTGATGAGCACCACCCGGCCGTATCCGCCGGGCGATCTCGGCCCGGAGCCGGGCGGCGCGGGTGCTTCCGCCGCCCCGGCTGCCCCCCCGGTGGGTCAGATCCGCCGGCTGCGCCTGGCGGGCACCCGAGGGGCCGTGGCGCGCGGCCGTGACTTCGCCCGGCAGGCGCTGCACGACTGGGGCTGGCTGCCGGCCGCGAGCGCCGACCGGCGTGCCGCGGCCGAGGATGTGCTGCTCGTCGTCTCGGAACTGGTCACCAACGCCTGCCTGCACGCCGAAGGGCCCGAGGAGCTGCGGTTGCGCAGCACCGGCAAAGTGCTGCGCCTGGAGGTCAGCGACCTCGGCGCGGGCTCGCCGGCGCCGCGCAGCCCGCACCGCCCGGGCCGCCCCGGCGGTCACGGCATGTTCATCGTGCAGCGCCTGTGCCTGGACTGGGGCGTGGTGCGCAACGCCGACGGCACGGGCAAGACCGTCTGGGCGGAGCTCGCCGCGCCGTCCTGAAGGGCGGGCGGATACCGCCGGGGAAGACAAGAGCTGAGCGCGGGCCCGAGGGCCCGCGCTTTGTCGTGTGGGACGTTCCCCCTGCCCACGGCGCCCCGGATCCCTGCGCACCCCGGGCCCCTTCGTACCTCCGGACCGGTGTGCCGAGGCCGGATTTCCCCGCCGCGCGGCCCCCGGGCCGATCGGGGCTGTGCATTGCCTTCCCTCGGCAAGGTCCCCGGCGTACCTTGAGCGGCCAATCTGATGTGCCGTCAGTAACGTCCGGCGGTGCGCTCACCGGGAGAAGGGGAATCCGAGGTGGCCCGCTTCTACGAACAGCACGGCAGGCGCCCGGGCCGGGCGGCCGGTGTCGCCGCGGCCGTGGCGATGGCGGCGGGGTCCGCGGTGATGCTCACCGCGCCGGCTGCCCATGCCGAGGTCGTTGACGTCAACTACCAGTGCAAAACGCCGATCGGCAGCAAGGGTGCGGTCTCGCCCATCGACATCACGAGCACGCCCAGCGGTGGCGCGTACAAGCTCGTCATGTCCTTCCGCAAGGGGGTCTCCTCCAGTCCCGTCGAGCTGGGCAAGGGCGCCATGAAGCCGAGCGCGCTGATCACGCTGGGCGGCGCGGAGAGCGGTACGGTGCCGGTCGCCGGGCCGCCCAACGACCAGGCCATTCCGGCCAACACCCCGATCAAGATCAGTGACTTGAGCGGTACGTACACCCCCAAGGGCAGCGGCAAGGTGACCTTCACCGCCTCCACGCTCACCATCAAGGCGCTGGGCACCACCACCACGTGCACGCCCGCCAACCACCCCAAGCCCTCGCTGACCCTGGACGTGAAGGGGACCGGCGGCTCGGGCGGTGCCTCGGGAAGCACCGGTGCTGCGGCGGCCGGCGGCGGGGGCTCCTCGGGCGGGCAGCTGCCGCAGACCGGACCCGCGGACTCCGCCCTCGCGCTGGGCACCCTCGGCGGCACCGTGCTGCTGGCCGGCGCGGCCGGGGCGCTCTGGCTGACCCGCCGTCACCAGCGGGTGTGACCCGCCGCGTGGGGCGCCAGGACCCGCGTGGTGCACCGTCGTTCTCCGCCCGCCCCATGCCCGGCCGGCACGGGGCGGCCCCCTTGCACCAGGAGCCGCCGATGCCCTTCCGTCCCCGCACAGCGGTCAGCGGTGTGGTCCTCGCGACCGCCGCCGTGCTGCCGTGCTCCGCCGCTGCCGTGGCCCGGCCGGCCGCCGCCCCGGCGCCACCGGGCTGGTCCGCGGCGCCCGCGCCCGGTGACGGCGCCGCGCCCGGCACACCGGACCGCCCGTACTTCTACCTGGAGGGCGCGCCGGGCACCGTCATGAGCGACCGGCTGTCCCTGAGCAACCCCACCGGCCGCACCGTCACCGTACGGCTGCGCGGCTCCACACCCGGCTCGTGGCTCACGCTCGCCTCGGCGGAGGTGAAGGTTCCGCCGCACACCCGGGCGAGTGTGCCGTTCACGGTGACCGTGCCGCGGGATGCCGCCCCCGGTGAGCGCTCCGGCTCGCTGCTCGCCACCGGCGGCCGGGGGAGCGGCGCGGACGGGCGGGACGCCGTACCGGTCCATCTGCGGGTGACCGGGCGGCCGTTGTCCGCGCTGACCGTCGAGAAGGTGTCGGTGCGCGGCCGGGGCGGTGCGGCGCTCATCCGGTACACGCTGGTCAACCGCGGCAACACGGTGCTCGCGCCGCGCCTCGCGGTCCGCGCCGACGGGCTCTTCGGCCCCGTGTTGCGGCGGGCCCCCCGCGCCCTGCCGACCACGCTGCGGCCCGGCCAGGGTGTCGATCTGACGGAGAAGTGGGCCGATCCGCCCCGCCTGGACGCGGTGGACCTCCGGCTCACGGTGACAGCGGGCGGCGGCGCCCACGGGTCCGCCACCGCCACGTACACCACGGCCCCCTGGGGTGCGGTGGCCGGAGGGATGCTCCTCCTGGTGGCCGGCGTGGGCGGACCGGTTGTCGTACGCCGGCGGCGCCGGGCACGGGGCGCGAGCGAGGTGCCGGGCGCGCGCGGGGCAGAAGGCGCCGGGACCGCGGCGGGGACGGCCGGTGACGCGCCACCGCCCGGCGGCGACCGGGCGGACGCGGCGGGGCAGTTGGCCGGTACCGGACCAGGAGCGCGGTCGTGACCGGCGGCACCGGGCGGTTCCGCACCGGCCCGGCAACCCGCACCGTACGCGCCGCACGCCCCACACTCCCCGTACGGCAGCGGACGGTGGCCCTGCTCCTGCTCTGCCTGGCACTCGTGGCGGCTCCGCTCCCGGCAGCCGCCGCGCCCGCGGCCCCGTATGCCGCCGACGGCGCCCCCACCGTCCACCTCTCCCGGAAGGAAGCCGGCAAGGGCGGCTCGCTCACCGTGACCGGCCGTGGCTGGCGGCCCAGGGCGCTGCTCACGCTGCTGATCTGCGGGCAGAACATGATCGGCGGCACCAATTCCTGTGCCAACGGCGACGGACGGGCGGTCACCACCGACTCCCACGGCACGTTCCGCAGGCGCCTCCCGGTCGCCGAGCCGCCCAAGCCCTGCCCTTGTGTGGTGCATGCGGCAACCGTGACCGGTGAGGCGGCCGATGCGGATGCCGTCTTCACGGTGGCGGGCCACCCGGTGGCGCCGCTGCCCGTGGAGAGCGCCGGCGGCCGGCTGACCGTGCTCGCCCAGCCGCGACTGGCGGGCGGCAGCGGCCTGCTGACCTGGTTCGGCGCCCCCGCACAGCGCCAGTTGACCCTCACGGTCGGCAATCTCGGCTCGGCACCGGCCAAGGACCCCGTCTTCCGGGTCGGCACCGCGCACGGGGTCTTCGCGACGGAGTGGGAGGAGCAGCAGTGGCGGGGGACCGTACCCGCCGGGAAGAAGGCCGAGGTCACGCTGCCGGTCGAGCTGCCGGCCGGCGCGCACGGGGACTATCTGGTCTCGCTCGCATACGGCGGCAAGGTGCTGGCCGAGCAGCCCTGGGGCGTCGGCAGGCCCTGGGGCGTGACGCTCTTCTGGGCGCTGCTCTGCGTGGTGGTCCCGACGGCGGTGTTCCGCATCGGGATGGCACTCGTGGACCGGGTGCGCCCGCGCCGGACGGGCGGCACCCGCAGGCACGGCGCAGAACGTACGCCCACGACCGGGCGTACGCCCACGACCCGACGCACGTCCGAGACCGGACGTACGCCCACGGCCGAAGGCATGCCGGCGGCCGGACGCACCCGCGCGGCCGGCCTCGGACCACGCATCAGGAACCGGACCGCGAGCAAGGGCTCCACGGCCGGCCCCGGTACACCGGGTGGCCGTGCCGCACTGCCGTGGTTCACCCCGGACACCGCACCGTCCACCACCACATCAACCGAACGACCGACATCAACCGAACGACCGACGTCGAAAGGTTCAGCGTGATGAGGCAACGGAGGAGAGCCGCGGTGGCATCGGCGGCCGCGCTGGTGCTCGCGGGTGCGGGCATCATGGCAGCGGCCGGGACCGCCCAGGCCGCAGAGGTGTCGTACAAGACGGAGTGTCTGCCGCCGCCGATATCGGGGCTGCCGCCGGTCGAGGGCACCACGAAGGTGGCGGTCAGCGCGCCGGAGACGGCCAAGGTGGGCGACGAGATCGAGGTGGTCTGGAAGACCGTCGAGGGAGCGTCCAAGAACCCCGACATCCTCGATCTCGGGGAGAACACCGTCCAGCCGACCGGCACGATCAAGGTGGCCGGGGCGCAGACCGGCGATCTGGCCATGCAGGGGCCGCGGCAGAACCCGCCGATCCCCAAGGGCAGTCCGATGAAGCTGTCCGACATGAAGGGCAAGCTGAAACTGTCGAAGCCGGGTGAGGTCACCCTGACGCCCGGTTTCTACAACATCAACGTCAACAAGCCGATCTCGACGGACACCAAGTGCTCGCCCAAGGAGACGGTGAAGCCCGCGGTCACCATCAAGGTGACCGACGGCGGGGCCGGTTCCGGCGGCACCACGAGCGGCACGACCACCGGAACGACCAGCGGCACCACCAGCGGGACCACGAGCGGCACCACTACCGGGACCACCACCGGCACGACCGGCGGCACCACAACGGGCACGACCGGCGGGACCACCGGCGGTTCCACCAGTGGCACCACCACCGGCGGCACCGACGGCGGGGCGACCACCGGCTCGTCCGGCGGTACGACCACCGGAGGCTCCGGCGGCGACCCCGACGGCACCGCGTACAAGGGCAAGGAAGTACTGGTCCCGTACGCCTGCAAGACGCCCATCGGGGACAAGAAGGCGACCTCGCCGGTCCAGATCAACGCCGTGAAGAAGGCCGGCAGTTACGACCTGACGGTGAAGTTCAGCAAGTCCGTGATGGACAGTCCGGCGGACATCCCCAAGGGCTCGGTGAAGCCGTCGATGGACGTCAAGGCCGGTGGCGCGGACAAGGGATCGGTGAAGGTCGAGGGGCCGGCGAACGCCGATCCGATCAAGTCGGGGCAGCCGATAGCGATCCCCGATCTGAAGGGCACCTACAAGCCGGGTGCCACCGGCAAGGCCACGCTCACCCCGGGCGTGCTCACCGTCAACGCCCTCGGGACGACCACCACCTGCACCCCGGAGAAGGACCCGGGAGTCTCGCTCGCCCTGGACACCTCGGCCCAGCAGGGCGGCACGTCCGGCGGCACGTCCAGTGGTGCCACCGGCGGCGCCGCGGCCTCCGGTGGCGGCGCGGCGGGGCCGGCCAGTGTCTCGGGCGGCAGCGGCAGCAGCGGCGGCCTCGCCGAGACCGGAGCGGGCGACCACGGTGCGCTGACCGCGCTCGGCCTCCTCGCCGGGACGGTCATCCTGCTGGGCGGGGCGGTCTTCACCTTCCTGCCCCGGCACCGGGCACGGGTCCGCTGACGCGGCACGTCCCCGGCGCATAGGCGGGGTTCGTCCCCACGGACGCACGAAGGGGGCGTCGCACCGGCGGTGCGACGCCCCCTTCCGCTGTCCGGGGCCGGGCCGGCAGGCGTCAGTTGACGCTGCCCATCAGCTCCTTGATCCGCTTGCGGGACGTCCAGATGCCGAGGCCGGCGATGACGGCGAACACGGCCTCCACGGTGACCGAGGCGGCGGTGTTCAGATTGACGTTCAGCTGCGGCGACGTCAGCAGACCTGACACCGAGTCACCCGCGGTGACCGCGAGGAACCAGACACCCATCATCTGGGAGGTGTACTTGGCGGGCGCCATCTTGGTGGTGACCGACAGTCCGACCGGGGAGAGGCACAGCTCACTGACGGTCTGGATGAAGTAGATCGCCACCAGCCACATCGGGCTGACCTTGCCGCCGCCCGCGGCGGTGTCGATCAGCGGGATGAGGAAGACCGCGAACGAGATGCCGATCAGCGCGAGGCTGGAGGCGAACTTGACCGCGGTGCTGGGCTCCTTGTCGCGCCTGTTCAGCCACAGCCACGCCGACGCGACCACCGGGGCGAGCGCCATGATGAAGAGCGGGTTCAGCGACTGGTACCAGGACGTCGGGAAGTGGAATCCCAGCAGGTCGTTCGTCGTGGAGTTCGCGCCGAAGATCGACAGGGTGGAGCCGTTCTGGTCGTAGATCATCCAGAAGACGGCGGCGACCGCGAAGAACCAGATGTAGCCCGAGAGCTTGGACTGCTCCAGCTCCGTGAGCTCCTTGTCGCGCTTCATGCGGACCAGGACCGCGATCGGGATGACCAGGCCGGCGATGGTGATCGGCATCAGCGCCCAGTCGGCGAAGTTACCGGTCACGCCGAGCAGGGTGTAGAAGACGGCCGCGACGGTCAGCCAGATCAGGCCCTTGCGCAGCACGGACGCCTTCTCCCGGTCCGTCGCGGGCTGGGAGACGACGCTGCTCTCCGGGCTCAAGTGGCGGGTGCCGAGCAGGAACTGGGCGAGGCCGAGCGCCATGCCGACGGCGGCGAGCGTGAACCCGAGGTGCCAGTTGACGCTCTCGCCGACGGTGCCGATGGACAGCGGGGCCAGGAGGGCGCCGATGTTGATGCCGATGTAGAAGAGCGTGAAGCCACCGTCACGGCGCGGGTCTTGCGGGCCGTCGTAGAGGTGGCCGACCATCGTGGAGATGTTCGCCTTCAGCAGGCCGGAGCCGATCGCGACCAGCACGAGGCCCGCGAAGAAGGACGCCGCGGAGGGCAGGGCGAGCGTGATGTGGCCCGCGATGACGACGAGGGCACCGATGGCGACCGTCTTGCGCGGTCCCCAGAAGCGGTCGGCCACCCAGCCGCCCGGCATGGCGAGCAGGTAGACCATCGCCATGTACACCGAGTAGATCGCCGTGGCCGTGGTGGCCTGCATGTGCATGCCGCCGGGCGCGATCAGATACAGCGGGAGCAGAGCCTTCATGCCGTAGAAGCTGTAGCGCTCCCACATCTCGGTCATGAAGAGCGTGGCCAGTCCGCGGGGGTGGCCGAAGAAGGTCTTGCCGCCATCCACAGGGTTCCCCTGCTGGGCCGCGTCCTTCGTCAGGCTGGACGCCATGGATGTTTCCTTGCTGCTACGGGACGCGTTCGCTGGCCGATACGCGCCCGGGTGGGGGGGGTGACCGGCACCGGCGTAGCCCCGCCCGCCCCCACGTCCGGGGGGTTCGGCACCCCCGCGAGGGGCCGTCAGGACGGTCGTACTCCGGATTCCACGCCCCCCGTCTAGCAAGCGCGGCGGACCCGGTCGACAGGTCGATCACTGTCCATCAGGGCTGGCGATTCCAGCCCGGTACACAACGAGGGACCGTTGACGTCAGTGGAGAGTCAAAGGTCCCGGTGGTTGAGCGGTGGACGTCCTGCCACCATACGTCTGGTGGCAGGACTGTTGGGCTGCGTGAGACAACGCTCACACCGGCACGGGGAACTGTGAGCGCCCCTGCGGCTACCACGCGCCCTCGCATGCGCCCGGGGCGTCCCCGGCTCACGCTGCAGGAACGGTCCGTCGTCGGCCATCCGCGCTGGTCCGCCCCTCGGCCCACGGACATCGGACTACCATCGGGCCATGACCCGTGTACTGCTCGCCGAGGATGACGCGTCCATCTCGGAGCCGCTCGCCCGCGCACTGCGCCGCGAGGGTTACGAAGTCGAGGTGCGCGAGGACGGCCCGACCGCCCTCGACGCCGGTCTCCAGGGCAATATCGACCTCGTCGTCCTGGACCTGGGGCTGCCCGGCATGGACGGCCTGGAGGTTGCCCGCCGGCTGCGCAACGAAGGCCATTCCTTCCCCATCCTGGTGCTGACCGCCCGCGCCGATGAGGTGGACACCGTCGTCGGCCTGGACGCCGGCGCCGACGACTACGTCACCAAGCCCTTCCGGCTCGCCGAACTCCTCGCCCGGGTACGGGCCCTGCTGCGCCGCGGCTCCACCGCCGAGCCCCAGCAGCCGCCCGCCACGCATGGCGTACGGATCGACGTCGAGTCGCACCGTGCGTGGATGGGTGATGAGGAACTGCAGCTCACGGCGAAGGAGTTCGACCTGCTGCGGGTCCTGGTGCGGGACGCAGGACGGGTCGTCACCCGCGACCAGCTGATGCGCGAGGTCTGGGACACCACCTGGTGGTCCTCCACGAAGACGCTCGACATGCACATCTCCTGGCTGCGCAAGAAGCTCGGGGACGACGCCGCCAACCCCCGCTACATCGCCACCGTCCGCGGAGTCGGCTTCCGCTTCGAGAAGAGCTAGGGGCCCGTGCGCCGCCGCCTGATCAACTCCACGCTCGCCGTGGTGCTCGTCGTGATCGCCGTCTTCGGTGTCTCGCTCGTCATCGTCGAGACCCGCACCATCCAGGCCGGCGCCCAGGAGAGCGTGGCGTCCGAGGCGGTCCGGCTGGTCGGGATAGTGGAGAGCCGGCTGGGCAGCGGCGAGAAGATCACCCCGGACATCCTCTCCGAGCAGATCACGGCCAAGCGGTACGCGAAGATCAAGGTGCCGGGCAAGGCGCCGATCGAGATCGGGACGCGGCCCTCGGGCGAGGTCATCCAGTCGCAGGTGAGCGGGGACCGCGGTGAGTCGGTCACGGTCCAGGCCTCCCGCTCCATGGTCAGCGCGGAGATCGGGCGGACGCTGCTGGTCATCCTGGCCGTGGCGCTGCTGGCGATCATCGCGGCCGTCATCCTGGCCGTCCGCCAGGGCCGCCGGCTGACCGCGCCGCTCACCGACCTCGCGGAGACCGCCGAACGGCTCGGCTCCGGCGACCCCCGCCCGCGCCACCGCCGCTACGGCGTCCAGGAGCTGGACCGGGTCGCCGATGTGCTGGACGCCAGCGCCGAACGGATCGCACGGATGCTGACCGCCGAACGGCGGCTGGCCGCGGACGCCTCGCACCAGCTGCGGACGCCGCTGACCGCGCTGTCCATGCGGCTGGAGGAGATCACGGTCACCGACGATCCGGACACCGTGAAGGAAGAGGCCACCATCGCGCTGGCGCAGGTGGAGCGGCTGACGGACGTCGTCCAGCGGCTGCTGACCAATTCCCGGGACCCGCGCAGCGGCTCCGCGGTCGCCTTCGACCTGGACGAGGTGGTCAAGCAGCAGATCGAGGAGTGGCGGCCGGCCTACCGCAGTGCGGGGCGGGCCATCGTGCGCTCCGGCAAGAAGGGGCTGCGGGCCGTCGGCACACCGGGCGCGGTCGCCCAGGTGCTGGCCACCCTGATCGAGAACTCGCTGATGCACGGCGACGGGACGGTCGCGCTGCGTACCCGCGTCACCGGCAACCAGGCGGTCGTCGAGGTCACCGACGCCGGGCCCGGGGTGCCGCCGGACCTCGGCTCGCGGGTCTTCGAGCGTACGGTCTCCGGCCGGAACTCCACCGGGCTCGGGCTGGCCGTTGCACGGGACCTGGCGGAGGCGGACGGCGGGCGGCTGGAACTGCTCCAGCAGCATCCGCCGGTCTTCGCGCTGTTCCTGGCACGTGAGGCGGAGCCGGTCGAGGAGTGAGGCCGCGAGCGCCCTTGGGGGTCCCGGCCGGCCCCGGGGGTTACTTCCGGGCGGCGCTGCGCGGGCGCTCCGAGCCGTCGGCGAGGAAGGACTCGGCCCTCTCCACGGCCTCCCGCGCGGGCAGGGCACGGAAGACCCAGGTGCGGTAGGACCAGAAGCGGAAGAGCGTGGCGAAGCCGATGCCGAGGAACTTGAAGACATTGCTCTGCAGCGGGCTGTCCCAGTGGAACCCGTACGTCGCGACGTAGAGCAGACCGTTCTCGATCACCAGGCCGACCGCGCTGAACAGCAGGAAGAGCGTCAGCTCCTTCGTCCGGCCCTGTTTGTCGCGGTCACGGTAGGTGAAGTAGCGGTAGCCGAGGTAGTTGGTGCCGGTCGCCACGACGGTCGCGATGATGCTGGCCCGGACGACGGGGACCTCGGTCAGATGCCGCACGAGGTTGAACACCGCGAAATTGACGACGACCCCCGCGCCGCCGACCGCGCCGAACTTCGCCAGTTCCCGAACGAGCGCCTCCAGCCGCGACCGCAGTGCGCTCCGTTCACTCATGGTGATCGTTCAGCTCCTGTCGTGGGCGGTGTGCGCGGCCGTCGGCCTGTTCTCAAGCTGTTCCGCTTCCTCATGCTAACCAGGGGCCGCGAGCGCTGCCTGCCATCTGTCAGGTCCGTGCGCAACGCCTGGCGGTCCGAACGGGGCAGCACACAGTGACGGCGGACCGGCCCACGGTGACAACGGGATCAGCCGACCGTGACGCGGAAGTTGAGGCTGCGGGCGCCCTTCTCGTCGGCGGCGCCGGTGCCGCAGCGCCGGCAGCGCAGCAGCCGTAAGTCCGTACGTCCCGGACGGACGGCCTCGAAGGCGAGGTAGCGGGCGGTGCCGGCCGGGGGCGGGCCGCCGGTGCCCCCGTGCGCGCCCGCGGCCCTCAGGACGGCCGGGTCGGGGCGGGGCTCGGCGATGATCCAGCGGTAGCCGCCGGCGGGATCGTCGGGGACCTGCACGCTGAAGCGGTCGCCGGCGGAGACGGTGATCTCGGTGTCGTCCGCGTCGTAGACCGTGGGCGCGGATAACTGGCTGAAAACGGAGTGCAGGGCGACCAGCAGCGCGGCGATCGCGACCACGATCACCAGCTTCCTGGAGCCCCCTGATATGCCACTGTTCCCCATCCGGCCTCCCCTTTTGCCGGGCCCGGCCCGGGTGCCGGCCCCGCACCCCGGCCCGAGGGTAACCGCCTGTGCCGATCTTCCACCGGCGATCTTCGAACGTGCGAACTCAGAGGATCATCCAAGCCCGGGTCGGGGCCCGCGCCGCCTTACGGATACCCTGGGGGCGTGACGTTCCCGGTAGTCGGCATGGTCGGCGGCGGTCAGCTCGCCCGTATGACCCACGAGGCGGGTATCCCCCTCGGCATCAAATTCAAGCTCCTCAGCGACACTCCGCAGGATTCGGCGGCTCAGGTGGTCGGTGATGTCGTCATCGGCGACTACCGCGATCTGGACACCCTGCGCGCCTTCGCTCGTGGCTGCGACGTGATCACCTTCGATCACGAGCACGTTCCCACCGAGCATTTGCGGGCACTGGAGGCCGACGGCATCCCCGTACGGCCCGGTCCCGGTGCGCTGGTGCACGCCCAGGACAAGGGGGTGATGCGGGCGAAACTGGACGCCATCGGCGTGCCCTGTCCGCGCCACCGCATCGTCTCCGACCCGGCGGACGTGGAGCGGTTCGCGGCTGAGGGCGAAGGATTCCCCGTGATCCTCAAGACCGTCCGCGGCGGCTATGACGGCAAGGGCGTCTGGGTCGTACGATCCTCCAAGGAGGCCGCCGAGCCATTCCGCGCCGGGGTGCCCGTCCTTGCGGAGGAAAAGGTCGATTTCGCCCGCGAACTGGCCGCCAACATCGTCCGCTCCCCGCACGGCCAGGCCGTCGCCTACCCGGTTGTGGAGTCCCTCCAGGTCGACGGCGTCTGCGACACCGTGATCGCGCCGGCGCCCGGCCTCGATGCGGAGCTCGCGGGCCAGGCCCAGGAGCTGGCGCTGCGCATCGCCCAGGAGCTGGACGTCGTCGGGCATCTGGCCGTCGAGCTCTTCGAGACCGCCGACGGCCGCATCCTGGTCAACGAGCTCGCCATGCGCCCGCACAACTCCGGCCACTGGACCCAGGACGGCGCGATCACCTCGCAGTTCGCCAACCACGTCCGGGCCGTGCTCGACCTCCCGCTCGGCGATCCGCGCCCGCGCGCGCCCTGGACGGTCATGGCCAACGTCCTCGGCGGCGACTACCCCGACATGTATTACGCGTACCTCCATTGCATGGCGCGGGACCCGCAGTTGAAGATCCATATGTACGGGAAGGATGTGAAGCCCGGCCGTAAGGTCGGCCACGTCAACACCTACGGCGACGACCTGGCGGATGTGCGCGAGCGCGCCGCACACGCCGCCGGCTACCTGCGAGGAACGATCACCGAATGACGCCCATGCCGCCCGCACCGAACGCCGACGCCCCCGCCGACCCGTCCCCCGTGGTCGGCATCGTCATGGGCTCCGACTCCGACTGGCCCGTCATGGAGGCCGCCGCGCAGGCCCTCGACGAGTTCGAGATCCCCTACGAGGTCGACGTCGTCTCGGCGCACCGCATGCCCCGCGAGATGATCGCGTACGGCGAGGAGGCGGACGGGCGCGGCCTGAAGGCGATCATCGCCGGCGCCGGCGGCGCGGCCCACCTCCCCGGGATGCTCGCCTCGGTCACCCCGCTCCCGGTCATCGGCGTCCCCGTACCGCTCAAGTACCTGGACGGCATGGACTCCCTCCTCTCCATCGTGCAGATGCCCGCCGGGGTGCCGGTCGCCACCGTCTCGGTCGGCGGCGCCCGCAACGCCGGGCTGCTGGCCGCCCGGATCCTCGCCACCCAGGACCCCGAACTCCTCGCCCGGATGCGGGAGTTCCAGCAGGAGCTGAACGACCAGGCCACCGAGAAGGGCAAGCGGCTGCGCAACAAGGTCGCCTCCCCGGCCGGCTTCGGCTTCGGGGGCGGTAAGTGAGTCCTTCCCTGGACGCCGCCCGGGATCTGCTCGCCCGCTGGCCCGTCGTCGACGGCCACAACGACCTGCCCTGGGCGCTGCGCGAGCAGGTCCGCTACGACCTCGACCGGCGCGACATCGCCGCCGACCAGTCCGCGCACCTCCACACCGACCTGCCGCGGCTGCGGTCCGGCGGCGTCGGCGCACAGTTCTGGTCGGTGTACGTACGCGCCGACTACGCGGGCGACAAGGCCGTCAGCGCGACCCTCGAACAGATCGATGTGGTGCGGGAAATGGTCGCCCGTTACCCCGAGGGACTGCGCCTCGCGCACACCGCCGACGACATGGAGGCGGCCCGCGCCGAGGGCCGGATCGCGTCCCTCATGGGCGCCGAGGGCGGCCACTCCATCCACAATTCGCTGGCCACCCTGCGCGCGCTGCACCAGCTGGGCGTGCGCTATATGACGCTCACCCACAACGACACCATCGACTGGGCGGACTCCGCGACCGACGAGCCGCGCCACCACGGCCTGTCGGCCTTCGGCGAGGAAGTCGTCCGGGAGATGAACCGCTGCGGCATGCTGGTCGACCTCTCCCACGTCTCGGCCGACACCATGCGCGACGCGCTGCGCGTCAGCACCGCACCGGTGATCTTCTCGCACTCCTCCGCCCGCGCCGTCTGCGACCATCCGCGCAACATCCCCGACGACGTACTGGCACAGCTGTCCGCCAACGGCGGCGTCGCGATGGCCACGTTCGTGCCGAAGTTCGTGCTGCCGGCCGCCGTCGCCTGGACGCAGCGCGCCGACGAGAACATGCGGGCCCACGGTCTGCACCACCTCGACACCACCGAGGCGGGCATGAGGGTCCAGCGGGACTTCGAGGCCGCGCACCCCCGCCCGATGGCCACCGCGGCCACCGTCGCCGACCACCTCGACCACATGCGCGAGGTCGCCGGCGTCGACCACATCGGGATCGGCGGCGACTTCGACGGCACCGCCTTCACCCCGGCCGACCTGGCCGATGTCGCCGGCTACCCGAACCTGATCGCCGAACTGCAAGGCCGCAAGTGGTCCGAAGCGGACCTGGCCAAGCTCACCTGGCGAAACGCCGTGCGCACGCTGCGCGCCGCGGAGGACGTGGCGCGCGCCGAGCAGCAGCGGCGCGGCCCGTCCCACGCGACGATCGAGCAGCTGGACGGCTGACGTACCGGGCCGGGGTCCTCACCTCATGCGGTGAGGGCCGGGGCCCTCACTTCATGCAGAGGCAGAACGGGTGCCCGGCCGGGTCGAGATAGACCCGCCAGCTCTGCTTCCCGTCGTCGTGCTGGACGAGCTTGGCGCCCAGCGCGACGATCGTGCGCTCGGCCTCGTCGATCTTCGCGCGCGGGACGTCGAAATCGAGGTGCAGCTGCTGCGGCATGTCCTGGCCGGGCCACTGCGGCGGCCGGTAGCCCTCGGCCACCCGCTGGAAGGCGAGGGTCCGGCCGTCCGGTCCGGCGATCTCGACCCAGTCCTCGTCCTCTTCGGTCACCTGCCAGCCGAGCATGTCCGCGTAGAAATCCGCGAGGGCCCGGGGGTCGGGACAGTCCAGTGCGACAACGCCGAGTGTGATGTGGCTCATGCGGGCCACGATGCCATGCCCAGGGGCACGCCGTGGTGGGATTTCTTGGTCGCTCGCCCACGTTGCCGGCCGTCCCACCGTGGCGCCTGCGGCGGGCCGGTGCCGCCGGCGCGGGGCTGTTCGGCTGCGGGACCGCCCCTCCGGACTCCGTCCTGCGGTGCGGCCCCTCCCCGTTGGGGGTGGGAGAAGACCGGTGGGGGTGCAGGCGGACGGGCAGGCGCGCCCCGTGGACGCACCACAGGGACAGCGGACAGGAGACGCGCGCCCTCCACCTCACCACCCACCCACGGGAGGGGACGGACCGCAGGACGAAGTCCGGAGGGCCGTCACCGCACCCGGCGATCCACGCCCGCCGCAGGCGCAACGGCGGGTCGGCCCGTGGCGGGAAAGCCGGGTACGTGGGGGGCGCCGCAAAGCGCGCAACGGCGAGAAGCCGGCACGGCGGGAAGGCCGAAGACGTGGGGAAACTAGGCGCGGGGGCGCCCCAGCGCCCGGTACGTCCAGCCCGCCTTGCGCCACAGTTCGGGGTCGAGGGCATTGCGGCCGTCCAGGATGCGGCGTTCGGCGACGACGTCGCCCAACGCGGCCGGGTCCAGTTCGCGGAACTCCCGCCACTCCGTGAGGTGAAGCACGACGTCGGCGCCGCGTACGGCGTCCAGGGCGGTGTCGGCGTAGCTCAGCGTCGGGAAGACGCGCCTCGCGTTCTCCATGCCCTTGGGGTCGTACACCGTCACCTGGCCGCCCTGGAGGTGGATCTGGCCGGCGACATTGAGGGCGGGGGAGTCGCGGACGTCGTCCGAGTCCGGCTTGAAGGTCGCGCCCAGGACGGCGACCCGCTTGCCGAGGAAGCCGCCGCCGACCGCATCCCGGGTGAGCTCGACCATGTGGCCGCGGCGCCGCATGTTGATCGAGTCGATCTCGCGGAGGAAGGTCAGGGCCTGGTCGGCGCCCAGTTCGCCGGCGCGCGCCATGAAGGCCCGCAGGTCCTTGGGCAGGCAGCCGCCGCCGAAGCCGATGCCGGCCCGCAGGAACTTCTTGCCGATCCGGTCGTCGTGCCCGATGGCCTCGGCGAGCTTCACCACATCGCCGTCGGCCGCCTCGCAGACCTCCGCCATGGCGTTGATGAAGGAGATCTTCGTCGCCAGGAAGGAGTTGGCCGAGGCCTTCACCAGCTCGGACGTCGGGTAGTCCATGACGATGAACGGCGAGCCCTCGGCGATCGGGGCGGCGTACACCTCGCGCAGCAGCTCCTCGGCCCGTTCACCGGCCACGCCCACGACGATCCGGTCGGGGTGCAGGGTGTCCTTGACGGCGAACCCCTCGCGCAGGAACTCCGGGTTCCAGGCCAGCTCGACGGCGGCGCCCGCCGGGGCGGCCGCGGCCAGCCGCTCGGCGAGCCGGGCCGCGCTGCCCACCGGCACCGTCGACTTGCCGACCACCAGGGCGGACCGGGTCAGATGCGGCGCCAGCGCGTCGAAAGCGCTCTCCACGTACGACATGTCACAGGCGTACTCACCGTGCTTCTGCGGGGTGTTCACGCAGACGAAGTGGACGTCGCCAAAGGCTCCGGCCTCCTCGTAGGAGGTGGTGAAGCGCAGCCGGCCGGTCGAGCCCTCGATGCCGTCGGCATGGCGGCGCAGCAGCTCCTCCAGGCCGGGCTCGTACATCGGGACCTCGCCCCGCTGCAGCATCTCGATCTTCTCGGGCACCACATCGAGTCCCAGCACCTCGAAGCCCAGCTCCGCCATGGCCGCGGCGTGGGTCGCGCCGAGGTAGCCGGTGCCGATCACGGTGATCTTGAGGGCCATGGATGCTCCAAACAGGCAGTGCGGCGCGGGGCGCCTGGCGTCGAGGGGCGGGGTCGGGAGGCGGGGGCTGGGGAAAACGGCGCTGACCGAGCATAGTCGGGCCCGGAAGGGCCATCTCCAGTCGTTGCACGACCAGTCCTGTAACTGTCGGCAACCTCACGTATCCGCAGGCCCGGCCCGGCGCCTAGAATCCGGAGAGGTAAAGGGTTACTTAACGGTAGTTAGCACTGCCGACAGCTCACAGGGGAGTGAGAAAGCGTGGCGGGAACCGCTGATTTCGATCTGTACCGGCCGTCCGAGGAGCACGACATGCTCCGCGAGTCGGTGCGCTCGCTCGCCGAGGCGAAAATCGCGCCGTTCGCCGCCGCGGTGGACGAGGAGGCCCGCTTCCCGCAGGAGGCGCTCGACGCGCTGGTCGCCAACGACCTGCACGCCGTCCACGTACCGGAGGCCTACGGCGGTGCCGGCGCCGATGCGCTGGCGACCGTCATCGTCATCGAGGAGGTGGCCCGCGTCTGCGGTTCGTCCTCCCTCATACCGGCGGTCAACAAGCTCGGTTCGCTCCCGGTGATCCTCTCCGGCTCCGAGGAGCTGAAGGCGAAGTACCTGGGCCCGCTGGCCAAGGGCGACACGATGTTCTCGTACTGCCTGAGCGAGCCGGACGCCGGTTCCGACGCGGCCGGTATGAAGACCAAGGCCGTCCGCGACGGTGACCACTACATCCTCAACGGAGTCAAGCGCTGGATCACCAACGCCGGCGTCAGCGACTCCTACACGGTGATGGCCGTCACCGACCCGGAGAAGCGCTCCAAGGGCATCTCGGCCTTCGTCGTCGAGAAGGGCGACGAGGGGGTCTCGTTCGGCGCCCCGGAGAAGAAGCTCGGCATCAAGGGCTCCCCGACCCGCGAGGTCTACCTCGACAACGTCAGGATCCCCGCCGACCGCATGATCGGCGCCGAGGGCACCGGCTTCGCCACCGCCATGAAGACCCTGGACCACACCCGCATCACCATCGCGGCCCAGGCGCTCGGCATCGCCCAGGGCGCCCTGGACTACGCCAAGGGCTACGTCCAGGAGCGCAAGCAGTTCGGCAAGCCGATCGGCGACTTCCAGGGCGTCCAGTTCATGCTCGCCGACATGGCCATGAAGGTGGAGGCGGCCCGCCAGCTCACCTACGCCGCGGCGGCCCGCTCCGAGCGGATCTCCGCCGGCGGCAAGGGCGAGGACCTGACGTTCTTCGGTGCCGCCGCCAAGTGCTACGCCTCGGACGCCGCCATGGAGATCACCACGGACGCCGTCCAGCTGCTCGGCGGCTACGGCTACACCCGTGACTACCCCGTCGAGCGGATGATGCGGGACGCCAAGATCACGCAGATCTACGAGGGCACCAACCAGGTGCAGCGGATCGTGATGGCCAGGAACCTGCCGCAGTAGGCAGGCCACGGGCACAGGAGAGGGCCCCGGACCGCCGCTGCGGTCCGGGGCCCCTCTCTCTTGTCTTCCTGGTCCGGGCCGCCGGTCAGTTGCCGGAGACCGTGACCTTCTCGTCGTTGTTCAGCTGCTGGACCAGCTGGCGCAGCTTGGCCTTGTCCCAGACCAGGTTGCCGCCGGTGCTGCCGGAGATCGGCATGTTCATCGACTTGCCCTCGCCGCCGGTGACGCCCTTCATCGCGAAGAACATATTGCCCAGGGACCACAGGCTCATGTCCTTGTCGACGATGAGCGTGTCCAGGCCGGCGCTCATGGTCGGGTAGAGCTTGAAGGGGTTGAGGACCGTGCCGGGCGTGGCGGTCTGGCTCGCCAGGGTCGCCAGGAACTTCTGCTGGTTCTTCGTACGGTCCAGGTCCTGGCCGGCGAAGGCGTGCCGGGTGCGGACGAAGGCGAGCGCCTGCTGGCCGTTGAGCGTCTGCTTGCCGGCCGGGAAGTCGGCGCCGGAGTTCTTGTCCTTGAACGCCTTGGGGATGTCCATCTCGACGCCGCCGATGGCGTCCACGATGTTGGCGAAGCCGGCGAAGCCGATCTCGACGTAGTGGTCGATGTGCAGCTTGGTGTTGTACTCGACGGTGCGCACCAGCAGCTCCGGGCCGTCCTCGGCGTAGGCCGCGTTGAGCTTGGTGTGCCGTCCGGTGCCCGGGTACTTCTTGCCGGAGTCCGAGCCGACGTAGGTGGGTATCTCCACGTCCGAGTCGCGCGGCAGGGATATCAGCGTCGGGCCGTTGCTGCCGTCGTGCAGGATCATCATGGAGTCGGTGCGCTTGCCCTCGGCGGAGCCGGTGTGCAGCTTCTGCTTGTCCGCTGCGGACATACCCTCACGGCTGTCCGAGCCGACGATCAGGTAGTTCGTGCCGTCGCCCGTCGCCGGCCGGTCGATGACCTTGCTCAGGTCGACCTTGCGGCGGAGCTTGCCGTCGGCCCAGAAGTAGGTGGCCACCGAGGCGACCGCCAGCACCGCGACCAGGGCGATGACCGTCCACTTGATGCGCCGGCCCCACTGGGGACGCGGCCGGCCGGCGCGGCCCTCGTAGCCGTCACCGCCACCGTGGCCGCCGCCGTAGACCTGGCCGGTGTTGTATCCGTCGTAAGCGTCGTCGTAGCCCTGGGACTGCTGTGGCGGCACGGCCGCGCCCCGGCGCGGGGACATCGACGGCGGCAGCGGAGGCTCGTGCCGCTGATAGCCGGGGCCCGCGTCGCGACGCACCTGTGGCATCGCACGCGCACCCTCCGGCTCGGCACTGCCGCTGCCGTGTCCGTACCGGTTGCCGCTCTGGTCGCCGGACCACCCGCCCCCATTCTCGGCTCCGCTCGAACGGGAGGTGCCCCCTTGCCACTGATTCATAAGAGGAAGTGTGCATGCCCCACGGCGGTCCTCCATAGAGCGGGTGCCGGATCGGGTCAGTGCTGTTGCAGAGCTGATGCAAAGACACGGCGGCAGCCCACCGCATACCGCACGGGCCCATGACCATTCCGACCTGCACGAACGGAAGCAACCATTCCGGATGGTTTCCGGCGCGGGAGAGGAGACCCGTGTCACGGACCTGCGCAAAGGGCGAGACCAGTCTCACGATCCGCGTGGGGCGGGGCCGTACGGGCGCCGCTTAGGCTGGCTGTATGACCGAACTCGTCACCGACAGCGCCGAGGACGAGATCGTGGGCAAGCCCACATCCGTGTCCCGCATCACACTCAGCCACATCATGACGGCCGGCGACACCAACCTCCTCGGGACGGTGCACGGCGGCGTGATCATGAAACTCGTCGACGACGCGGCGGGCGCCGTGGCCGGGCGCCACTCCGGCGGGCCCGCCGTCACCGCCTCGATGGACGAGATGGCCTTCCTCGAACCGGTCAGGATCGGCGACCTCATCCACGTCCGCGCGCAGGTCAACTGGACCGGGCGCTCCTCGATGGAGGTCGGCGTACGGGTGCTGGCCGAGCGCTGGAACGAATCCAGCCCGCCCCAGCAGGTCGGCTCCGCCTACCTGGTCTTCGCCGCCGTCGACGAGCAGGGCAAGCCGCGCCGGGTGCCGCCGGTGCTCCCCGAGACCGAGCGCGACCAGCGCCGCTACCAGGAGGCACAGATCCGCCGGACGCACCGCCTCGCCCGGCGGCGCGCGATCATGGAACTGCGCGAACGGCGCGTCGCGGAAGGACTCGACGACGCATAGCGGCGACCGCCAGCTGCCCGAGCAGCGCCAGTCCCGCACCCGTGACGGTGCCTGCCGCCGCACAGAGCACATCGTCGATATCGGCGATCCGCCCGGCCCGCATCAGCAACTGCCCCGTCTCGATGACCAGGCACAGGCCCACGCCCAGCAGGAAAGCGGCGGCCGCCGAGGTGCGCGGCGCCGCAAAGCGCAGCAGCAGCGACGCGGGCACGAACAGCGCGGCAGTGGCGATCTGCCGCCGCACCAGCATCGCCAGCTCCCCGGGCTCCAGCTGCGCCCCCAGATCGAACAGCCCCTCACCGGGCCGCCACCACACCGTTGCGTCCCCGGAGCCGATCGGCTGGCTCGGCGCGAGCGTCGCCACCAGGAACAGCAGCAGCCAGCCGGCCAGCAGGGTCCGGGCCGTGGTGCGCGGCGCGGTGCTGCCGGGGGTGAGCGCCGTCCACAGGGCGAACGCCACGGCAAGTGCCAGCGCCAGGATCAGGAAGAGCGTCACCGTGGTGGGGGTGACGTCCAGCACAACCTGCCACACGATGCGCCCCTTTCAGGCCGTCCAGGACATCAGCTGCAGCTCCACTTCGTGACATAGACCGTCTCGGCACGCTCCATGACGCCCCGGATGCATTCGTC
Organism: Streptomyces sp. NBC_00400; assembly: GCF_036048035.1. Taxonomy (NCBI): domain Bacteria; kingdom Bacillati; phylum Actinomycetota; class Actinomycetes; order Kitasatosporales; family Streptomycetaceae; genus Streptomyces; species Streptomyces sp. NBC_00400. Next base: position 5,130,009 of record NZ_CP107940.1, read on the forward strand.
CGCGAGCATCTCCACCCGGCCGCTCAGCACGACCGCGCCGCCCTGCGTCCGCCGGGTGCCGAACCACCCGGGGAAGGCGGTGATCCGGTCGTTCTTGCGCTGGTAACCGAGCCGCACGATGATCTCGTCCCGGCCGCTCGCCGTCCCGAGCCGCCGGTAGGCCGCGGTGTACGTGCCGTCGGCCCCCACCGGGCCGCGCAGACACAGCTGGCCGCGCACCAGATCCCCGCAGCCGGTCGGTTCCGGCGGCGCCGGCGGCGCGGCGGCGGCGGTGGCCGCGACCAGGCACAGCGCCGCGACGGCCACCACGATCCGGCGCGCATCGCGGCGGGCGTCCGGGCGGCGCGCGGGCGGCCGGGACGCGGTGCGGCGGGGGGCGGGGACGCTCATGCCGAGGCCTCGCTTCGCCCGGTCCCGTCAGCGCGGAGCGGGCACCTTCCGATGCGGAGATCCCTGCGCTCGCTCATGTGCACACCGCCTCGTCACCGGTGATCGCTGCGATGCCGCCCGGCTTCTGCGGCGGCTCCTCGGCCCGTACCCGCTGCACCGCCTGGTGGCCTCGGCCGACCGTCACCTGCATCACCGGCCCCCGCCCGGCCACCGGGCGCAGCTCGGCGCCCGGCAGCGCGGCGGCCAGCGAGCGGGCCGAGCGGTCCCAGCGCGGGTCGTAGGCGATGACCGTGCGGGGCGCCCTGCCGAGGGGGGAGGTGCCGGGCACGCCGGTGGTGGCGAAGCCGGTGGCATGCAGTTCCCTGGCCACCGCGGCGTCCGGTCCTGGCCGGTCGCTGCCGTCGCCGACCTGCACCTGGACCTGCCCCGGCGGTACGTCCACGACCCTGGCCCGCGGCTCCTTGCGGTCCCGGTGCACAGCGAGCGGCCTGTCCTCGCGGATCGCCTGGAAGAGCTTCGGCGCCTGTACCGGATCCCACCGCACGGTCGAGCCGACGCCGGGCACCGGCTGGGCCACATTGCGCAGCGGCACGGACGTGAACTCCGACGACGAGGGGGTGAAGCCGCGCATCGCCTGCCCGAGATCGACCAGGTCGCCCGCCGCGAAGCCCGAGTCGGCACGTACCGATCCCAGCACCGTGTCGGCGACGTTCCGGAAGCGGATCGGGTTCAACAGCACTCCGGAGGAGGTGATCTTGTGGATGAGGGAGGCCAGGAAGCGCTGCTGGCGCTGCATCCGGCCGAGGTCGGCGGAGCCGTCGACATGCCGGGAGCGCACGTACTGCAGGGCCTGGCCACCGCTCAGCCGTGACGTGCCGACGGGGAGATCCAGGCCCGTATAGCTGTCGCGCAGCGGCCGTACGGTGCAGATCTCCACCCCGCCGACCGCGTCCACGCTGCGCATGAAGCTGGTGAAGTCGACCTCCAGATAGTGGTCGATGTGCACTCCCGTCATGTGCTCGACGGTCCGCACGGTGAGGCTGGGGCCGCCCTCGGCGTACGCCGCGTTCAGCTTGATGGCGTGCTGGGGGCGCTGCCGGCCGGTGACCGCGTCCGTGTGCGCGGGGACCTCGGCATAGGAGTCGCGGGGGAGGCTGACCACGCTGGCGCGGTCCCGGTCGGCGGAGAGGTGGACCAGCATCAGGGTGTCGGTGCAGTGGCAGGGCGCGCCGCCGAGGTGGTACTTCCGCTTCTCGCCGGGGGTGAGCTTGTCGCGCCCGTCCGTGCCGACGACCAGGAAGTTCAGCCCGTCGCCGCCCCCGGGCCGGTTGCTCATGCCGGTGAAGGCGTCCACCCGGCCGATGCCGTTCTCCACGCCGGTGACCACGGCGTGCCCGACGCCGCTCGCGGCCAGCAGCAGCACGGACGTGACCGCGCCGATCCGCAGCCCCCAGCGCGTGCCGGGCGGGCGCCGGCGCGGGCCCGGCCGGGCGGCCCGGCGCCTGGCCGGACGGGGGGAGCGGAACGGTGCGGTCACGGGGGACACCTCCGCGGCGGGACGGGCGGCTGGAGCAGAGGGAAAAAGGGGCAAATCCGTCTAGAGCACCGTAGGTCCATATGATCGGATGTACGGCGCCACACGCCGGGCATCCGCCGGCCGGCCACCCGGCTGCGTCCGACGCGGTCCCCCATTCGCGGTAACGTGAGGCGCGATACTGCAGTCTCCCGGCGGGCGCTGCCGTCGCTGGCGGCTCCGCCGCGGGCCGTACCCCTGAGGAACCATGCCGCAGCAGCAGCCCCCGGCCGTCTCCGTGATCATGCCGGTGCTCAATGAGGAACGTCACCTGCGCAATTCGGTCCGGCACATCCTGGAGCAGGAGTACGCCGGTGAGATGGAGGTGGTGATCGCCCTCGGCCCGTCCGCGGACCGTACGGACGAGATCGCCGCCGAGCTCGTCGCCGAGGACGCCCGGGTGCACACGGTGCCGAACCCCACCGGCCGTACCCCCGCCGCGCTGAACGCCGCGATCAAGGCGTCCCGGCACCCCATCGTGGTCCGCGTCGACGGCCACGGCATGCTCTCGCCGGACTACATCGCCACCGCCGTGCGCCTCCTGGAGGAGACCGGCGCCGCGAACGTCGGCGGCATCATGCACGCCGAGGGCGAGAACGCCTGGGAGGACGCCGTCGCCGCCGCGATGACCTCCAAGATCGGCGTGGGCAACGCCGCCTTCCACACGGGCGGGCAGGCCGGCCCCGCCGAGACCGTCTACCTCGGCGTCTTCCGGCGCGAGGCGCTGGAGCAGCAGGGCGGCTACAACGAGGAGTTCATCCGCGCCCAGGACTGGGAGCTGAACTTCCGTATCCGTGAGGCCGGCGGGCAGATCTGGTTCTCACCCGAGCTGCGGGTGCAGTACCGCCCGCGGCCGAGCGTCAAGGCGCTGGCCAAGCAGTACAAGGACTACGGCAAGTGGCGCCATGTCGTCGCCCGTTACCACGCCGGTTCGATCAACCTGCGCTATCTCGCCCCGCCGACCGCGGTGTGCGCCATCGCGGCGGGCCTGGTGGCCGGTGCGACGGTCACGCCCTGGGCGCTGATCGTCCCGGGCGGCTATCTCGCGGCGATCGCCGCGGGGTCGGTGCCCGCCGGCAAGGGGCTCTCGCTCAAGGCGCGTGCCCAGATCCCCCTCGCCCTGGCCACCATGCACATGGCCTGGGGCGTGGGCTTCCTGACCAGCCCCCGCTCCCTCGCCAGGAGGGTCATCGCCAGCCGCCGCCCGGCGGTCATGTCGCCGGCGGCCGGAGCTGCCGGGACGGCCGGGGCGGGGGCGGAGTAGGCCGGGCCCCGGGAAGCTCCACACCCCCGGGGAACTCCACACCCGCCCCCCGGGAAACCTCCCCTCCACACCCGCCCACCCCCCGAAGGGGGGTGGGCGGCGGGGAAAAACCTGGGCAAGGGGGAGGCCCCGGTAGGGAAAGCCCCAGGGCCCGCCGAAACCGGAAGGCCCCGGAAGCCCCGGAAGGCCCCGGAGGACGCCTAGAAGCTGTACTGCGGGTTCACCTTCATGCAGGCCTTGGAGTCCTCGCCGTTGAGCGCATCGGCGCTGTCCGGCGCCTTGTCGGCCCCCTTCTCGTCGCCCGACTGCTTCGGGTACGCCGAGCCGCTGCGCCAGTCGCTGCCGACCACCAGCCGCATCCCGGTGGCCGAACTCGACTCCCGGACCGCGCCCTTGGGCAGTCCCAGCGCCTTCGCCAGCGCCAGCGCGTCGCCCCGCTGCGCCTTGTCCCGGTAGGTGACGGTGGTGTCGGCCTGGGTGGTGAGCGCGGAGTCGGTGCCCGCCGCGGTGTAGCCGAGGCCGGACAGCCGCTGCTGGATGACCGCCGCGCGGCCGGAGACCGGGCCGTTCACCGTGCTGTTGGTGCCGTTCTGCACCACAACCTTCAGCTGCCCCTTGGGAGTTGACGGCTTCGGGTCCGGCGCCGCCTTTTTCTCCTTGTCCTTGCCGTCCAGCCCGGTGTCGTTGCGCAGCAGCGCGAAGGTCGCGTCCGCGTCGCCGGGCTTGGGCATGACATACGACTCGTCGGGGCTGTACTGCCAGGGCATGGTGACCATCGTGAGGCGCTTGGCCGGCACCCGGTTGAGGTCGCTGCCCAGGTCGTAGAGCTTCTTGACGGTGTCGAGGCCGTCGTCGACGGTCAGCGCCTTGGTCGCGGCCTCGGCCAGGTCACGCAGCTGCCCCGGGTCGGTGAGCTTGGTGCCCTTCTTCAGCTGGCGGACCATCGAGTTCATGTACATGTGCTGGGCCTTGGCCCGGCCGATGTCGGTGTTGTCCTCGAAGCCGTAGCGGGTGCGCAGCCACTGCAGGGCCTGGACGCCCTTGACGGAGTGGGTGCCCTTGGTGAGCTTCAGCCCGCTGCCGTGGCCCTTGCTGTCGTGCGAGTAGACGTTGTTGTCGACGCAGACCGGGACGCCGCCGATGGCGTCGGCCATGTCCACCACGCCGGAGAAGTCGACCATCATGAAGTGGTCGATGTAGATGCCGGTCAGCTCCTGCCAGGTGGCGAGGGTGCAGCCCGGACCGCCGTGCTGGAGCGACTGGTTGATGGCCGCGGAGGTCTGCGGATAGACCTTGTGGGTCTTCGGGTCGGTGCACTGCGGGATCGTCACCCGGGTGTCGCGCGGGATGGAGATCACCGACATGTTGCTGCGGTCCGCGGAGACGTGCAGCAGCATCTGCACATCGGCGAGCGGCTTGCGGTCCGCGTCCTGCCGGGCGCCGCCGAGCTCGATGTTCTTCTTGCTGTTCCGGCCGTCCGAGCCCAGCAGCAGGATGTTCAGCGGGCTCTGCCCGAAGGCGTTGGGATCCGGCTTCTTCAGACCGTCCCCGGCCAGGGACCGCGGGGCCTTGCGGAGGTTCGCGTTGAGGTGCTCGTAGTACCAGTACCCGGCGCCCGCGCCGCCCACTATGAGGACGGCGAGGGTCAGCGAGGTCCAGCGCAGCACCTTGCGGCCCTTGCCGCGGCGCGGCCGGCCCCCCTTGCGGTGGCCGTCGCCCTCCGCGGGCCCGTCGCCGTCCCCGTCGCCCAAGGGGGCGTCGCCGCCCGCGGAGGGCGTCCAGCCGGGAGCGTCCGGCGGCAGGCCCTTGTCCTCGTACAGCCCGTCGTCCCAGCCCAGCTCCTGTGCATCCGGTGCATCCGGCCGTCGTCGCCGACGTGATCGGTCACCGCGCACACTGCTCTGCCGCATTGGGCCCTCTCCCCGTTATGAGTCCGATGGTGCGTTCGGCGCCTCGGAGGGGCGGCCGGAGCCCGCTCAGGTCACTTCGCGCAGACGTTCTTGTCATCTGCATTGACGTTCTGCACCCCGTCCGGGGTTTCGGTCGGCGCGTCGATCGGTGTGCCCGGTGCCTTGAAGTCCTTGCCGAGGGTGAGCTTCATCGGCTCCCGGTCACCGGCGTTGTGCGACGACTTCTTCAGCGCGCTCTTGGGCAGCCCCATCCAGTCGGCCAGAGTGGCGGCCTGGTCGGCCTGGTTGGGCGCGTATTCGAGGCGGGTGGTGGCCAGCTTCGCCGGGGCGTTGCCGGCGTTGGTGGAGAGCTTGGCGGCCTTGGTGTTCTGCAGCCAGTCCACGGTCTCCTGCGCCGAACCGATCGGTCCGCCACCGTTGGTGACATCGACCCGCACCTGCCCGGGCGCGGCCTTCTTCACCGGAGCGGACTTCTTGCCCTTGCCCTTCTTGCCCTTGGCCAGGGCGTGGTCCGCCCGGACCATCGCGAACAGCGGGTCCGCGGCGGTCTTGTTGAGGATGACGGTGGCCGGGTCGTCGGGGTTGTCCAGCACCGGCACGGTGGCGAAGGTGACCTTGTCGATGTCGACCTTCTTGAGGTCGGTCCCGAAGTCCAGGAGCTTGTTCGCGGTACCGATACCGGTGTCGACGGTGAGCGCCTTGGTCGCCGCCTGGCTGACGTCGTAGAGCTTGCCGGGGCTGCTGAAGGCGCTGGACTTCAGCTTGCGGATCAGCGAGCTGAGGAACTGCTGCTGCATCTTGATCCGGTCCAGGTCGCTGCCGAACCCGATGGCGTGCCGGGTACGGACGAACGCCAGCGCCTGCTCGCCCTTGACGACGTGCCGGCCGGCCTTCAACTTCAGGTGCGACTTGGGGTCGTTGAGGTCCTTGCCCGCGCACACCTCGACGCCGTCGACCGCGGTGGACAGCTCCTTGACCGCGTTGAAGTCGGCCATCATGAAGTGATTTATCTTCAGCCCGGTCAGCTTCTCGACGGTGCGCCAGGTGCAGCCCGGGTCCCGGCCCTCCTGGCCCAGGCTGGTGTTGAAGCGCACCCCGTGCTCGCCGGGGATGTTCTTCGTCGAGCCGTCCTTCTGCTTCGTCGGGCAGGTCGGGATGTCGGTGATCATGTCGCGCGGAATGCTCAGCGCGGTGGCGTTCGTCCGGTCCTTGGAGATGTGCATCAGGATCGTGGTGTCCGCGTGCCCCACACTGCCGGCGTCGCCGTAGCCGGCGTTGCCCTTCCCGGAGCGGGCGTCCGTCCCGATGATGAGGACGTTGACCGGTCCTTCGGAGACCGCGTCGTTCTCCACGCCGACATCGACCTTGGAGATGTTGCCGTTCAGCTGCTGGTAGAGGTAGAACGCGCCACCGCAGCCGGCGACGAGGACGAAGCCCACCACACCGGCCGTCCAGTACAGCGCCTTCTTCTTCCCGGACGACTTCGGCTTGCGCTTGCGGCGGCTCGCCGGGCCCGCGGCCGCCGCGGACACCGTGCGGCTGCCGGCCGCCCGCCGGGCCGCCCGTCCGCCGCCGGCGCGCTCGTCGCCCTCGGCGTCCTCGTCCCGGCGGCCGCGCTGGGTCGGCAGCGGCCGGGTGTCGGTGTCGCCGCCCGACTTGCGCGCGGCACGTCTGGAGCCGGCCGGCTTGCGGTCGGCGGGCCGAGCGTCGGCTTGACCGGCATGGTCAAGCCGCAGCTCGTAGTTGCCGGTGTTCGGGTCGAACACCCACTGATCGGCGGGATCGACGTTGTTGTCGCCCGCCCGCCCACGGCCTTGCGCGTCCACGGTGCCTTGAGTCCTCCGTCGGTGCCACGCGGCGCCATCCCCTCAAGGCGCTCGGTCGGTCGATCGATCGTTTAGTGCATGGTCATCGGTCAGCTGGTCCTGCGACCGGATCGCTCACACTATCCGCCCAGTTCAGCGCCCCGCGACGCTCGTGACAAATTCCACTTGCCTACAACTGGGCAATCCGCCCAATCCATTCGAGTCACCAGGCGTACTTTGCGGCATCTTTATCCGCAGACCCCGTGTCCCGCTGTCGTCCCGGGAAAGGACGGGTCCGGACCCGCCGACGGCGAGGGAGCTCTGCCCGCCCGGCCTGCCGGCGCCCCGGTTCCCGTGCGCACCGGCTTCTCCCCGGTGTCGGGCGGGGGTTTCACCGTCACCGGACGATCGCTGTGCAGCTGCCCGAAGAGGCGGCCGGCGTCCGGCTGGACCAGTTCATCGCGATTGGGATCGTAGCGGTACTCCCGGCGCGGCACGGTCATGAACTGAACCCGGCCGGCGGGAATGCTGCGGGTACTGCGCACCAATTCGTACAGCCCCTTCAGGGAAGCCAGCGCGGCGTCCGTGGTCAGTGAACTCGTCGCGGCATCCAACACCGGATACAGCCGGGTCGGATTGAGCAGCACACCGTTGCTCTGCACTTTCTTCACGAGAGCGGCAAGAAAGTCTTGTTGTCGCTGCATCCGCTGGGTGTCGCTGCCGTTGCCCAGGCTCTTACGGGCCCGTACGAATCCGAGCGCGGCTTCACCGTGCAGGGTCTGCCGGCCCGCGGGCAGGGTGAGCTGCGCCGCGGGGTCGTGGACCGGCCGGGGCAGGCAGATCTCGACGCCGTCCACCGCATCCACCATCTTCTTGAAGCCCACGAAGTCGATGATCAAGTAGTGGTCGATGCGGATGCCGGTCAGCTTCTCGACCGTACGGATCATGCAGGCCGCGCCGCCGACCGCGAACGCCCCGTTGAACTGGGTCGTCAGCGGTGCGGTCTCCGTGCCGTCCGGGCGCTTGCAGTGCGGCACCTCCACCATCAGATCGCGCGGGATGCTCACCGCGGTGGCGCTCTTCCGGTCCGCCGCCAGGTGCAGCAGCATCGTGGTGTCCGAGCGCTGGCCGGCGTCGTGGCCGTACCGGCCGTTGTCGCCGCTGCGGGTGTCGGAGCCGATCAGCAGCACGTTCACGGCGTTCGGCGGGCCCGCGGGGGGCCGTTCGGACTCCCACTTCCGCAGCTCCTTCTCGGTGGCGCTGTCGGTGCGGATATTGCTGTTGAGCTTGGCGTAGACCGCCCAGCCGCTGCCGGCCCCGGCCAGCATGACACCGGTGACCCCCAGTGCGGCCCAGCCCCGCCAGCTCCGCGGGCGGCGCGGGGTGCGCGAGGGCCCCGGCCGGTGCGACCCCAGCCCCCCGGCCGGGCGTTCGTCCCAGCCGGTGAACCGGGGAGGCTCGGGGGTCTCGGTCACCTGTGCGTCCATCCCTCACGGAGTCGGCGTCGCGCGCGCACGAGGGCCCGGACGGAACAAGAGACGGACGAACCCCGCGCATGGTGCTGCGTACTCAAGATCCTGGACCGAAACGGGCGAACCGGCCCGCCACGGGCGCCACCGGTCCGCCGGACGGGGGAGGACCGCTCGGTGCGGCGACGGCGCCGCGGGTTCGGTGCGGTGACGGTGCCGTGGGCTCAGTGCGGTGACGGCGCCTTGTACGTGATCTTCTCGCTGGTCTCCCGGGCGTCCGCGGCGTCCGCGTCCAGCCGGTCCGGGTGGCGGCACAGCACCACGGAACCGCCGGCCGCCAGCGGGGCGTAGAGCCCGTACGACAGGCCCTGCCAGGTGTCGTACGGCAGCCCCGACAGCACCCGGGGGGCCTGGGGCATCCCGGCCGCCGCCGCGTCGGCCAGGGCGCGCGCCCCGATGCCCGCGCCGGTCAGCTCCTCGCCGCCCACCACCAGGGCCGCGTCCGCCGGGTCCACCGGCGCGAACGGCGCGAACCGGTCGCCCTGGCCCGGCGCCTCGACGGCGAAGTCCGCGAAGCCCGCCGGCGGCTGCGGGAACCGGCCGCCCAGCGGGCGCAGTGCCAGCGCCACCCGCTCCCCGGAGCAGGCCCGTGCCGCCTCCAGCCGGTCGGGCCCGGCGACGACGAGGTCGGCGGCGGCCGGATCGCCCTCCACCTCCGCGACCACGCCCACCGAGGAGCAGGCCAGCAGCCAGACGGCGGTCTGCCAGTGCGCGGGCAGCAGCAGCGCGAGCCGGTCGCCCGGCCCGGCGGCCAGCTCGCCCTGGAGGTAGTTGGCGGTCTTGGCCACCCAATTGGCGAAGGTCGCGACGGACAGTTCCACGCGCTCGCCGGTGGCGTCGTCGTAGAAGGTCACCAGAGGGCGGGCCGGATCCGCGGCGAGCGCGGAACTCAGCAGGTCGGCGGGGGTGCGATCGGTGGCGTTCATCGCGGCCAGGGTACGCGCGGCGGCGGCCGGCGACGGGGCGGGCGCAGCAGTACCGGCCACCGGATCGGCCGATGTCCCGTCAGGTCACCGTTGGCGCGTTCGGTCCGGACATGTCCAGGATTTTCTTCATGCGCCCTTTCCTCGTGACCTGCCTCGGCGCCGTGTGCACCGCCGCCCTCGCCCTGTCCCTCGCGCCGGCGGCCGGTGCGCATGCCGTCCCCGCCCCGGCCCCGGCCCCGGCGCCGCGCGCCACGAGCACCCCCGAGCTGCCCGGCAGCACCCAGTCCCTGCCGGTGCCGACGCCCGGCGCAGCCGCCCCCGACGCCACCGACCGTGACTCCGCCACCGTGCCCGCGCCCGGGACGCTCGGCCTGCCTGCCCGCACCGTGCGGCCGTTCTCCCTCCTCGGGGTGGTCTGGGACGACGACGCCGCCGAACTGCACGGCCGGGTCCAGGTCCGCACCCGCGCCACCGGCACCACCCGGTGGTCCGGCTGGCAGGACGTCCAGGTCCACAACGATGACGCCCCCGACCTCGGCTCCGCCGAACGGCACGGCAGCGACGTGCGGGGCAGCACCTCTCCGCTGTGGGTCGGCGACTCCGACGCCGTCCAACTGCGGATCACCCCCGAGAACAGCGACCGCGCGGCGGCCACCGTCCCGGCCGGGCTGCGGCTGGAACTCGTCGACCCCGGCAGGGCCCCGCGCGGCCTCCGCGGGACGCACGCCGACCCGCCGGCCCCGGTCAGCGCCGGGGCGGCCACGGCCGCGGCCTCCGCCGCCAACGCCCTGCTCACCCCGCTCGGCGCCACCGAGATCCCGGCCCTAGACCAGGTCGCCTCCCTGGCCGATATCGCCGCGGCGGGCCTGCTGTCGCCGCCCCGCGCCTTCCTCGGAGCGCGCCCCCGGATCGTCACCCGGGCAGGCTGGGGCGCCGACGAGGATCTGCGGGAGAAGGCCTTCATCTATACCCACACCGTCCGCGCCGCCTTCGTCCACCACAGCGGCTCCGGCAACGACTACAGCTGCGACGAGGCCCCCGCGATGATCCGCGCCATGTACCGCTTCCACGTCAAGAGCAACGGCTGGCGGGACATCGGCTACAACTTCCTCATCGACAAGTGCGGCACGGTCTACGAGGGCCGGGCGGGCGGCGTCGCCAAGCCCGTCATGGGCGCCCACACCCTCGGCTTCAACGCCGACAGCACCGGCATCGCCGTCCTCGGCACCTTCACCGACACCGAGCCGCCGCGGCCCGCCGTCGACGCCATCGCCCGTCTGACGGCCTGGAAGCTCGGCCTCTACGGCGTCGATCCGCGCAAAATGACGAAGCTGCTGTCCGCCGGCGGCAACCGCTTCCCCAAGGGCTCCAAGGTCCCGCTGCATGTCATTTCCGGCCACCGCGACGGCTTCACCACCGACTGCCCGGGCCTGTACCTCTACAACAAGCTCGGTGCCACGCGGGTCGCCGCGGCCGGGCTCCAGGGCCGCTGACCCGCCGCGGCGAATCGGGTGGTCATGCACAGTTTTGCGGGTATTCGGCACGGTGCGTGGGGGTGCACATGGTGCCGAAGCCACTGAACTGTTCCTGCCGTTGACGCGTCCTTTCGACCACGACGTCTTCGCCCCGGCCCCGTGCCGCCCCGTGGCCTGAACAGCACGGGGCCGGTCGCACCGCCGGGGGCATCCGGATGCCCTCTCTGCCTACACTGGTCCGCCGATCGGCCGACCCCAGCAGGAAGCAGAGAAGACACCGTGAGCGTCGCACGTGCAGCCGCCGGGCTGTGGTCGACGTCGACAGCCGCACCGCTGCGCGGGCGGAGAAGCGAACAGAGGACACAGTGACTGAAGCGATCCTCCTGGTCGGCGGCAAGGGCACGCGGCTGCGGCCGCTGACGGTGCATACGCCCAAGCCCATGGTCCCGGCGGCCGGCGTGCCGTTCCTCACCCACCAGCTGGCCCGCGCCCGGGCCGCCGGCGTCGAGCACATCGTCCTCGCCACCTCCTACCTCGCCGAGGTCTTCGAGCCGTACTTCGGCGACGGGTCGGCGCTGGGCCTGCACCTGGAGTACGTCACCGAGCACGAGCCGCTGGGCACCGGCGGGGCCATCCGCAATGTCGCCGAGCGGCTGCACTCCGCCCCCGACGAGCCGGTTCTGATCTTCAACGGCGACATCCTCACCGGCCTGGACATCCCGGCCCTGGTCGAGACCCACCGCACCGCCGGCGCCGATGTCTCGCTGCACCTCACCCGGGTCGAGGACCCGCGCGCCTTCGGCCTCGTGCCCACCGACGACACCGGTCGGGTCACCGCCTTCCTGGAGAAGCCGCAGACCCCCGAGGAGATCGTCACCGACCAGATCAACGCGGGCGCCTACGTCTTCAACCGGTCGGTCATCGACACCATCCCGGCCGGACGCCCGGTCTCCGTCGAACGCGAGACCTTCCCCGGCCTGCTCGCCGAGGGCGCCCACCTCCAGGGCATGGTCGACTCCACGTACTGGCTCGACCTCGGCACCCCGCAGGCCTTCGTCCGCGGCTCCGCCGACCTGGTCCTGGGCCGCGCCCCGTCCCCGGCGGTGCCCGGCCGCCGCGGGGACCGCCTGGTCCTGGAGACCGCCGAGGTCGCCCCGGACGCCAAACTCACCGGCGGCACCGTCGCCGGCGCCCGCACCGTCATCGGCTCCGGCGCCCGGATCGACGGCAGCGCCGTCCTCGACGGTGCGGTCATCGAGGAGGGCGCCCAGATCCGCGACTCGCTGATCGGCGCCGGCGCGCGCATCGGGGCCCGTACGGTCCTGGACGGTGCGGTCATCGGCGACGGCGCGCGGATCGGCGCCGACAACGAGCTGCGCGGCGGTATCCGCATCTGGTGCGACGCCGACATTCCGGCCGCATCGGTGCGCTTCTCCTCCGATCAGTAGCCGGAGAGCCAGGAGCCGGGGAGCCGGTAACCCGTCGGCCGGCAGGCCGGTGGACCGCTCACCGGGCCCGGCCCGTCGACCGCTCACCGGGCCCGGCCCGTCGTTGTCCACAGGCCCCCGCGCCGCCCCGGCCGTATCGCCTAGCCTGGCCGCATGCCCGCCCGTACCTGGCTTCCGCCCGGCCCGTTCGACCTGCACCGCACGCTGGGTGTGCTGCAGCGCGGCCCCGGTGACCCCGCGTTCGCGGTGCGCGGCGGCGAGCTGTGGCGCGCCTGCCGTACACCGCAGGGCCCCGGCACGCTGCGGCTCGCCGCCCGCCCGTCCGCCGGCGGCATCGAGGCCGAGGCCTGGGGCCCGGGCGCCGACTGGCTGCTGGACCGGCTGCCCGAGCTGCTGGGGGCGGCGGACGACCCGGCGGAACTCACCGCCCGGCACCGCATCGTCCATGAGGCCCGCCGCCGCCACCCCGGCCTCCGGCTCGCGAGGACCGGTCTGGTCCTGGAGTCGCTGATCCCCTCGATCCTGGAGCAGAAGGTCACCAGCGACGAGGCCTACCGCGCCTGGCGGCTCCTGCTGTCGCGGCACGGCGAGGCCGCCCCCGGGCCCTGGGACCGGATGCGGGTGATGCCGGACCCGCGCGGCTGGGCGCTGATCCCCTCCTGGGAGTGGCACCGCGCGGGCGTCGACGGCAAGCGCTCGGCCACGATCCTGCGCGCGGTGCGGGCCGCCCGCCGGATGGAGGAGGCTGCGGGGATGGACCTCGCGGACGCCACCCGGCGGCTGACGGCCCTACCGGGCATCGGCCCCTGGACCGTCGCCGAAACCCTCCAGCGCACCCTCGGCGCACCGGACGCGATCACAGTCGGCGACCTGCATCTGCCGAAGATCATCGGCTATGCCCTCACCGGCCGCCGCGGCACCACCGACGAGCAGATGCTCGAACTCCTCGCCCCCTACGAGGGCCAGCGGCACCGCGCGGCCCGGCTGATCCTGCTGTCCGGCCGCGTCCCGCCGCGCCGCGCCCCGCGCTTCCCCGTGGGGGACATCGCCCGGCTCTGACGCGGGGCGGGCGCGCAGGTCAGCGCACGACCACGAACTCGTCGGCGGTCCGCGCCGGACGGGGCGCCGGTGCCGCCGCCGGATGCCCGATGGCCACCGCCCCCATCGGCTCCCAGTTCCCGGGAAGTTCCAGCACCTCGCGGACCACGTCCCGGCAGAACATCGTCGACGAGATCCAGGCGGAGCCCAGGCGTTCGCCCGCCAGCGCGACCAGGAAGTTCTGGATGCCCGCGCCATGGGCCACCACGAACATCTCGCGCTCCGCGGCGCTCCGCCGCGCGTCGGGGTAGTCGTGCGCCCCGTCCGCCACCATGCACGGCACCGCCAGGTACGGCGCGCTGCGCAGCACCTCACCCCGCCGCACCCGCTTGGCGATGGACTCCTCCGTCTTGCCGTCCGCGCGCAGATCCGCGATCCAGGCGTCCCGCATCGCGTCCAGCAGCCGCACCCGTGCCTGCGGCGACTCCAGGAGGACGAACCGCCACGGCGTGGTGTGATGCGGCGCCGGGGCGGTGAGCGCCGCCGCCACCGCGCGCCGGACCGACCCCGGATCGACCGGCTCGTCGCGGAAGGCGCGGACCGTACGCCGCGCCGTCACCGCTTCGCGTACGGCCTCCGAGGTGCCCAGCCGGAACATGTCGTCCTCGGCGCCGCGCACCATGACGCCTGCCCCGGCGCCGTCGCCCGCCTCCTCGACGACATGGGGGAGTCCGCGCACCACCGCGACCGGCAGCCCGGCGGCCTTGCCCTTCACCAGGTCGCCCGCGGCGGCCAGTTCGTCGGCGGTGGCCACCACCGTCGCGCTGAGCGGATTGCCGTACGCGTCGGTGCCGCCCCGCAGATCGTCCAGCACCCGCACCCCGGCGGCCCCGATGGCGACATCGGTGAGGCCGGTGCGCCACGGCCGCCCGAAGGTGTCGCTGATGACGACGCCGACGTCGACGCCGAGCTCGGTGCGCAGGCCCGCCCGCAGGGCGCGTGCCGAGGCGTCCGGGTCCTGCGGCAGCAACAGCACCGTTCCCGCGGGGGTGTTGGAGGCGTCCACCCCGGCCGCTGCCATCACCAGGCCCTGCCGGTTCTGCACGATCCGCAGGGTGCCGCGCCGGGCCACCACCCGCACCGTCTCCCGGTCGATCGCCGCCTCGCGATCGGTGGCCTCGACCACCCGGCCCTCGGCCTTGCTGACGATCTTCGAGGTCACCAACAGCACGTCGCCGTCGGCGAGTTGCGGCAGGCCGTCGGCGGCAGCCGCCGCGGCGATCAGCTTGACGAGATCATCGCCGGGCTGCACCTCGGGCACTCCCGGCAGCGCCCACACCCGGTATCCGGGCACCCCCTCGGGGCCGTTCACGCCCGGACCTCCTCGGCCATGGCCAGCGCCTCGCGCACCATCGCCGCCGTGGCGTCCAGGTCGGTCATCATCAGCGGTACGGCCCGGCAGCGGATCCCGGCCGCCTCGACCCCGTCCACCGCGTCCGCGTCCACGGAGTCCACCAGCCAGCCGTCCAGCAGCCCGGAGCCGTAGTGGCGGGCGACGGCCGCGGCGGTCGACTCCACGCCCACCGCCGCCAGCACCTTGTCGGCCATCCCGCGCACGGGGGCGTCGCCGACGATCGGGGAGAGCCCGATCACCGGCACCCCGGCGTCCGCGATGGCCTCCCGGATGCCCGGCACCGCCAGGATCGTCCCGATGCTGACCACCGGGTTGGACGGCGGGAACAGCACCACATCCGCGTCGGCGATGGCCTCCAGCACGCCCGGTGCGGGCTTGGCCTGGTCCGCGCCGACCGGCACCACGGCGTGCGCCGGCACCGAGGCGCGCAGCCGCACCCAGTACTCCTGGAAGTGGATCGCCTTGCGCTCGCCGTCTTCGTCGATCGCGACATGGGTCTCGACCCGGTCGTCGGACATCGGCAGCAGCCGTACGCCGGGCTTCCAGCGCGCGCACAGCGCCTCGGTGACGGCGCTGAGCGGATATCCGGCGCCCAGCATCTGGGTCCGCACGATATGGGTGGCGAAGTCCCGGTCACCGAGCCCGAACCACTCCGGGCCGACGTCGTAGGCGGCCAACTCCTCCTTCACCCGGAAGGTTTCGTCGGTGCGGCCCCAGCCCTGCTCCTCGTTGATGCCGCCGCCGAGCGTGTACATCACGGTGTCGAGGTCGGGGCACACCTTGAGTCCGAACAGATGGATGTCGTCGCCGGTGTTGCCGATGACGGTGAGGTCCGCGTCCGGAGCCGCTGCCTTCAGTCCCCGCAGAAAGCGGGCGCCGCCGATACCGCCGGCCAGAACCACGATTCGCATGGCCCCAGCATGGCAGGGGCCGGCGAGTGGGTGTCAGGGGGCCAGTACCTCGGACGGGGCGGCCGCGCCACCGACGGCCGTGGTCTGGCCGGGGTGCATCGGCATATCGGTCAGGCCCGGGGAGTAGAGGTGCAGGCTGACCGCGGGGGTCAGGGCGTCGTTGACGACCTCGTGGACGTAGCCCGGGGCGAACACCCGCTGGGCGCCGGCGGTGAGCGTACGGGCCCCGGTCGCGGTGTGCTCGGTCAACTCGCCTTCCAGGACGGTCAGCACCCCGGAGGACGCCCCGTGGTCGTGCCGGCCGCTGCCCTGCCCCGGCACCCAGCTCAGCAGCCACACCTCGTAGCCAGGGGCCGTGCGCAGCCGGTGGTACCAGCGGGTGGTGGTGTCGTAGCGGACGAGCGGCGCCCAGGCGGCGCGGTCGGCGGCGATCGAGCGGGCCAGCCCCGCGAAGCCGGCGACGGTGGTGGGGTGCGCGGGAACGGGCGGCAGCAGGTGGGGGATGGCGAGCGGGTCGCCGGCGATCTGGACGTCGCTGTTCATGGGATTTCGGGTTCCTCGGCCAAGGTGCTGGGGTCCCAGCCGTAGCTGGGGGAGGGCTGCGGCACGGCGCGGGCTTTCCCTGTGGGGGGCGCGGCGCGGTGACGCGGAGCAGGGGCGCTGCGGGGTGGTGCGAGCGAAAAGCTGGAGCTCAGTGGCTTCGACAGCTGGAACAGCGACAGCGGGCCTGCGCAGCGCAGAGCGACCCGTAGGCACGGGTCAGTCGGAGCGCGGGGGTCGCTGGCATGCGGTCCAGGAGACCGGGTTCACGCGGCGATGTCAACTTGATGACTGGTTTGCCGTAAATCTTTCACCTCATCCGGTTACTCCGCCCGGAGAAAGGTTTGTGCAGTCGTTGGCACGGAGACATCGACCGGCAACCGCACCTTCAAACGCCGCTGCGGCCCCGTGATCCGTCTGTGATCTCCCCCGCTTCGGCGCGCGGGGTGCAACGTGAATGCCGCCTGAACGCGTCTTGGTGAGCGACTGAGGATGCGCCGGGTGGCACGCCCGGGGAAGTGTCCTGGTTTTTACTGATTTGAACACTTTCCGCATACGCTTGGTTCCGCCGAGTGAATAAGAGGCCCAATAGCAGATCTCGGCTTGACTGGCCCGGATCACCACACTTGTAATTTCACTCGTGTCGTTCAGCCGAAATCGATCACGGCTTGATCACGGGGACGTAAAGACAGACGAGGGGCGCACATGACCGAGCTGTTCCAGGAATTGCTGGTCGAGGAGGCGGACGAGGAGCTCGGCTGGCAGGAGCGCGCACTGTGCGCCCAGACCGACCCCGAGTCCTTCTTCCCGGAGAAGGGTGGCTCCACCCGCGAGGCCAAGAAGGTCTGTCTCGCCTGCGAAGTCCGGTCCGAATGCCTGGAGTACGCGCTCGCCAACGACGAGCGCTTCGGCATTTGGGGCGGCCTGTCCGAGCGCGAGCGGCGCCGGCTGAAGAAGGCCGCCGTCTGACGATGACAGCGCAGCCGGCCGGACCGAACGGGCGGGGCCGCACGGACCACGCCGCCGTGCCACCTCAACTCCCCATATCCCCCTATAGCGAACACTCCGCCTCCAGCGACTCGCGCGCCGGAGGCGGACTGCTGTGCGCTGCTTCGTACGGGCCCGGTCGGGGTACCGGCGCGAACCATTAGTGTGGGGCCCCGTCCGAGATGCGCCGCCGCCCTGCCGGGCGCGCGCGTCGCCTCGTAGTCCGTCGCAGTGTCTTCCGGGGGCGGGGCCTTAGCGCGACTTCGCCGCGGGCCTTCGAACTCCCGGGTCCGGAGGGCCCGTACCTCGATGTCCGTGCACAGCCAGCCGGCGGCCCAGGCCGCCTCATACGCAGCCGCCACCCCAGAGTTCCCGAGGCACGTCGTCACCGCCGTGATCGTCTCCCATGACGGTGCCCGCTGGCTGCCCGACGCGCTCACCGGCCTGCTCGGCCAGGAGCGCCCGGTGCAGAACGTCATCGGCGCCGACACCGGCAGCGCGGACCACTCCGCCCAGCTGCTCGCCGAGGCCATCGGGGACCAGCGGGTGCTGCACCTCGCCCGCCGCTCCGGATTCGGCACCGCCGTCGACGAAGCCGTCCGCACGGCCCCCGAACTCACCCCCGACGACCTGCCGTACCTGCGCCGCCCCAGCGGCTGGGACCCGGTCAGCCGCACCTGGCGCGACGAGGCCTACGACATGCCGGAGCTGCCGCACGGCGAACCGGTCCAGTGGCTGTGGCTGCTGCACGACGACTGCGCGCCCGAGCCGGACGCGCTCGCCGAGCTGCTGCGGGTCGCCGACGCCAGCCCCTCCACCGTGATCGTCGGTCCCAAGCTGCGCAGCTGGTACGACCGCCGGCAGCTGCTCGAAGTCGGGGTCAGTATCGCCCGCAGCGGTCGCCGTTGGACCGGCCTGGACCGCCGCGAACAGGACCAGGGCCAGCACGACCAGGTACGCCCCGTGCTGTCCGTCTCCACCGCCGGCATGCTCATCCGCCGTGACGTCTACGAGGAGTTGGGCGGCTTCGACCGCCGGCTGCCGCTGATGCGCGACGACGTCGACCTGTGCTGGCGCGCCCAGGCCGCGGGACACCAGGTCCTGGTCGCACCGGACGCGATCCTGCGGCACGCCGAGGCCGCCGCCCGCGAGCGCCGCCCCATCGACTGCGTCGGCCGGAGCGTCGCCAACCCGCACCGCGTCGACAAGGCCGGCGCCGTCTACACCCTGCTCACCAACACCCGCGGCGCGATCCTCCCGTACGTCCTGCTGCGGCTGCTGATCGGCACCTTCCTGCGGGTCATCGCCTACCTCGTCGGCAAGGTCCCGGGCCAGGCGCTCGACGAACTCGCCGGACTCTTCGGCACCCTGCTGCGGCCCGGCAAGATCCTCGCCGCACGGAAGAAGAGAGGCCGCCCCGCGGTCGACACCGGCGAACTGCGGCCGCTCTTCCCGCCCCCCGGCGCGACCGTGCGGGCCACCGTCGAACAGGTCGCCGGCAACCTCGCCGGACGGGCCGCACCGGATGTGGCCTCGGCCGGCCGGCACGGCGCGGTCGAGTCCGGGCCCGGCGGCGACGACGCCGACTTCCTGGAGGTCGAGCAGTTCGCCCGGCTCAAGCGGATCGCCCGCAAGCCCGCACCGGTGCTCTTCCTCGTCCTGCTGCTGGTCTCACTGACCGCCTGCCGCGGCCTGCTCGGCTCCGGTGCGCTGACCGGCGGAGCGATGCTGCCCGCGCCCGGCAGCGTGTCCGATCTGTGGTCGGCCTACCTCGACAGCTGGCATGCGGTCGGGGTAGGCGGCAGCGCCTCCGCGCCGCCCTACCTGGCCGTCGTCGCCCTGGTGTCGAGCGTCTTCCTCGGCAGCACCGGCTTCGCCGTCACCCTGCTGCTGGTCTGCTCCGTCCCGCTGGCCGGCCTCACCGCCTACTTCGCCTCCCGCCCGCTGGTCGCCTCCCGGCTGCTGCGGGCCTGGGCGAGCATCGCGTACGCCTTCCTGCCCGCGGCCGCCGGTGCGCTGGCCGGCGGCCGGCTGGGCACCGCGGTACTCGCCGTCCTGCTGCCGCTGATGGCGCGCGCCGCCGTCGCGGCGAGCGGACTGCGGCTGCCCGCGGGCACCCGGCCCAGCTGGCGCGCCACCTGGGCGTATGCGCTGCTGATCACCTTCACCATGGCCTTCACCCCGGTCGTCTGGCCGATTGCGGTGCTGCTCGGCACCGGGCTGCTGGTGCTGCGCGTCGCCGGTGGCCACCGCGACCAGCTGGGCGCCCACGGGCTGCGGTTCCTGGTCGTGCTCCTCGCGCCGCTCGTCGTGCTCGCCCCCTGGTCCCTGTCGCTGCTGACCCAGCCGTCCCGCTTCTTCCAGGAGGCCGGCCTCGGCTACGGCGCCGGCTCCGCCTCCGTGCTCGACCTCGTCGGGCTCAGCCCCGGAGGCCCCAAGGCCGTCGGCGGGGTGCTGCTCTTCGGCATCGTGGCGGCCGCGCTCGCCGCGACGCTGCGCGACGAGCGGCAGCGCGCGATCCGCATCGCCTGGGCGGTGGCCCTGGCCGGCCTGCTGTTCGCGGCGCTGGGCAACGGCTCCGGCTGGACCGGGCCCGCGATGCTCGTCTACGGGCTGGCGCTGCTGTGCGCCGCCGCGATCGGCGCCGAGGGCATCCGCACCCGGATGGCCAGCCTCGGCTTCGGCTGGAAGCAGCCGGTCGCCGTGCTGATCGCGCTGGCGTCGGTGCTCGCCCCGCTCTACGCCGCGGTCAGCTGGATGATCACCGGTGCCGCCGGTCCGCTGGAGCGGCGCAACCCGGAGCAGGTCCCGGCCTTCGTCGCCGAGGAGGCCGGCACCTCCGACCGGGCCCGCACCCTGGTCCTCGACGGCACCCCGGGCCATGTCGACTACACCCTCGTCCGCGGCTCCGGAGCCGCGCTCGGTGACGCCGACCTGGCCGCAGCGGCGGGCGAGGACAAGCGGCTCGGCGGCATCGTCTCCCATCTGGTGGCCGGCTCCGGCGCCGACCAGACCAACCAGCTCGGCGGCTACGCGGTCCGCTACGTCCTGGTCAGGGGCGGGGCACCGCGCGAGATGGGCCGGGTGCTGGACTCGACCCCGGGGCTGACCCGGCTCAGCCAGGACGACGGCAGCGCCCTGTGGCGCGTCGACCGCCGGGTCTCGCGGGTCTCGATCGTCGCGGGCGAGGCCAAGGACGGCACCAGCGCCGGCGAGGCCGCCGCGCCCGTCCCCGTACCGTCCGGCCCCGTCGAGGCGCACACCAAGGTGCCCGGCGGTGCCGACGGCCGGGTGCTGCGCCTCGCGGACGCCGCCGACGAGGGCTGGCAGGCCACGCTCAACGGCACCCCGCTCAAGCCGCGGACCGTCGACGGCTGGGCCCAGGGCTTCGCGCTCCCCGCGGGCGGCGGCACCCTCGACCTCACCCACGAGAACCCGGTCGGCCACACCCTCTGGCTGTGGGCGCAGGGCCTGCTCGCCGTCGTCCTGGTGGTCCTGGCGCTGCCGGGCCGCCGCCGGGAGATCGACGACGACCTGCCCGAGGACACGGTCGCCGCGCAGGCCGCCGCGGCGACCGGCGACGGCCGCCGGGCCCGGCGCCTGCGGGCCCAGGCCGAGGCCGCGGGCGCCCCCGAGGGGGCCGGCCCCGGCATCCCCGGGGCCCGGGCGGGGGAGCAGCCGCTCGACCCGGCCGCCGCCGACCCGATGGCCGCTGTTGATCCGATGGCTTCTGCCGACCCGATGGCCGCTGCCGACCCGATGGCCGCTGCCGACCCGATGGCCGCGGCGGCCCCCGCCCAGGACGCGGACGGCATGTACGGCGCCGTGCCGCAGCAGCCGGCGTACGACGCCTGGCAGGCGGCCCAGCAGGGCGAGCCCGGTGCGCCGGGCCACTCCGGCGAACAGCAGCCCTACGTCCCCGGCGACCCCTACCAGGCCGGGCCGTACGGCCAGCCGCCCTACCCGCCGGGCGACCCCTACCAGGCCGCGGGGCCGTACGCCGCGGACCCCTACCAGGCGGGCGCCTACGACCCGTACGGGTACGGGCAGCAGCAGTACGGCGACGGCGGGCCGCAGCACCAGCAGCCCTACGACGACGGCACCGAGTACCCGGGGTACTCCGGCTCCTACCCCGAGCCGCGCCGTGACGGGAGCGACCAGCAGTGAAGCGCACCATGATGTCCCTGATCGGCGTGACCGTGGCGCTGGCCGCGGTCACCGGCGTCGCCGCCGTGGCCGGACCGGGCGGCGGCGCCCCCGACGCACCCCGCGGCGGCAGCCGGCTGCCCGTCCAGCGCTCCGCGCTGCTGTGCCCGGCCCCGACCTCCTCCGAGGTCGGCGAGACCGCCTACACCGCCTTCGCGCCCCAGGGAGCCGCCGCCGGTGCGGACGGCAAGAAGGGCACCGCCCAGCTGCTGCCCGCCGGGACCGTCAAGGACGCCGGCGGCGCGGGCGACGGCAAGGACAAGGGCAAGGGCGGGAAGAACGCCAAGGGGGACAAGGGCGGCGCCGCGGACTCCGCCGCCGGGCAGGCCGTCCCGCCCCGTGACACCAAGCCCGTCGTGCCCCTCCGGCAGGCCGGCCAGCCGGTCACCACGACCACCGACCGCCCCGACGCCCCCGCCCTCGTGGGCACGGCGGACGGCACTCTCGCCCCCGGCTGGACCGTCCAGCAGACCACCTCGGTCGCCGCGGGCTCCGGCCGCGGCCTCCTGGGCCTGGGCTGCACCACCCCCGACACCACGTTCTGGTTCCCCGGCGTCAGCACCGCCACCGACCGCCAGGACTACGTCCACCTCACCAACCCCGACTCGACGCCGGCCGTCGTCGACCTCGAACTGCGCGGCAAGGACGGGGCGTTGGCGGGCTCCGCCGGCGAGGACATCTCCGTCCCGCCGCACACCACGGTCCCCGTCCTGCTCTCCACCCTCACCGACACCCCCACCACCAACGCGACCCTGCATGTCGTCGCCCGCGAGGGCCGGGTCGGCGCCGCCGTTCAGGCGAGCGACAGCAAGCTCGGCAGCGACTGGCTGCCGCCCGCCGCCGACCCGTCGCCGAGCGTGGTGTTGCCCGGTGTCCCCAAGGACGCCACCTCCGTCCGGCTGGTCGCCCTCGCCCCCGGTGAATCCGATGCCGACCTGAAGGTGCAACTGGCCACCCCGACCGGGATGATCACCCCCGCCGGAGTGGAGACCCTGCACCTCAAGAGCGGGATGACCACGGCGGTGGACCTCAAGGACCTGACCAAGGGCGAGGCCGGCTCGCTGGTGCTCACGCCCTCCGACAGCGGCTCCAAGGTCCCGGTCGCGGCCGCGCTGCGGGTGACCCGCGGCAAGGGCGCCAAGCAGGAGATGGCGTTCATCCCCGCGACCCGGCCCATCGAGAAGCGCGCCACCGCCGTCGACAACCGCGGCAAGGACGCCACCCTCTCGCTGGTCGCCCCCGAGAAGGGCAAGGACGCCAAGGTGAAGGTCACCGCGTCGGCCGGCAGCGGCGGCGGGACCCCGGTCACCAAGACGTACACGGTCAAGGGCGGCACCAGCCTCGATGCCGTCCCGCCCCGCCCGACGGGCCTGAAGGGGAGCTATGCCCTGACGGTGGAGCCGGAGCCCGGCAGCGGCCCCGTCTACGCGTCCCGCATGCTCGCCCGGCCCCAGGGCGGGGTGCCCGCCTTCACCGTCCAGCCGATGCCCGACGACCGGGGCTCGGTCCTCGTCCCGACCGCGGGCCAGGACCTGTCGGTCCTCGCCGACTGACGGTCCTCACGGGCTGACGGTCCTCACGAACTGACCGCACCCGCTCCGGCGGACCCGCGCGACGGCCTCAGTCCTGGCCGTAGCGCGGGTCCACCGACTCCGGGGCCAGCCCCAGCAGTTCGGCGACCTGCTCGACCACGACCTCGTGCACCAGCAGCGCCCGCTCGTCACGGCTCTTCGTCCGGATCTCCACCGGCCTGCGGTAGATCACGATCCGGTCGCGATATCCGCCCGCGGCCGGCGCCACCCGCCCCAGCGGCACGGTCTCCTCGTCGGCGGCCGCATCCGGCCCGTCGTCCGGCCCGAACCCGGGCACCTCCAGGACGAGGAAGTCGACCTGGGAGAGCTGCGGCCAGCGCCGCTCCAGCCGGTCCCGGGAGTCATAGACAAGATCCACGAACGCGTCGGCGCGGGTCACCGACAGCGGCACCTGGGGCGGCGCGATCGGGCCGCGCATGCCGCGGCCGTGGCGGTCGCGGCGGCGGATCCGCGGCTGTGCCGGTCGGGGAGGTACAGGACTGTCCATCAGCATCGAGCGTAGCCGTCCGGCACCGCCTCACACCGGGGAGCGCGGCAAGACGGGGCATGTCGTCGGCTGACCGGAGCTGTCCGCATCGCGTTCGTTTGCTTCCCCGCATGAGATCGCGGACCGACCCCGGAATGGCGGGAAATGTATCGAGTCGTCACGGGATTCCTCGCCGCGCGGCGTCCTCGCGGGCGCGCCCGGCCCAGGTCAGGTCGAGCGGGTGCAGGTCAGACGCATCGGACGAAGCGGGACGACACGGTTGGGTGAGCCGGGGGAGAGTCGTCGCGGCCCGCTCAAGAGTGCGGTACCGTCCAACGTCGTGAGCCCTGTACGTCGCTGTTCGCGCACTGCGTGCGGCCGCCCCGCCGTCGCAACGCTGACGTACGTCTATGCGGATTCGACCGCCGTGCTCGGACCGCTCGCCACCTACGCCGAACCGCACTGCTACGACCTGTGCGCCGAGCACTCCGAGCGCCTGACCGCGCCCCGCGGCTGGGAAGTTGTCCGCCTCGCCCTCGACTCCGGCCCGCCCCGCCCCAGCGGCGACGACCTCGAAGCCCTTGCGAACGCCGTACGCGAGGCGGCCCGCCCCCAGGAGCGCGCGGCCGGCGCCGGCGGCTCCCCGGACCCGGGTGCCCGCGACACCCATCCCATGGAAGTCGCCCGCCGGGGCCATCTCCGGGTGCTGCGCTCGCCGGATTCCTGACCCGGCGGCCTTGTTGCGCCTTCCCGCCGGGCCCGCAACGGCAGGACGTACAGCAGGATGTACAGCAGGACGTACCGGCCCGCGTGCCGTGCCGCCGCCCGGTAGGTTGGGAGTCCGTGATGACTCTCCAGGAGGGCTGGCTGTGACTGATCTGTCGCAGATCGTGAAGGCGTATGACGTACGCGGCGTCGTCCCCACCCAGTGGGACGAGACGCTGGCCGAGCTGTTCGGAGCCGCCTTCGCCGAGATCACCGGCGCGGACGCGATCGTGACCGGACACGACATGCGGCCCTCCTCGCCCGGTCTGTCCGGGGCCTTCGCCCGCGGCGCTGCGGCCCGCGGCGCGGACGTCACGGAGATCGGTCTCTGCTCGACCGACGAGCTGTACTTCGCCAGCGGCGCCCTGGGCCTGCCCGGCGCCATGTTCACCGCCTCGCACAACCCCGCCCAGTACAACGGCATCAAGATGTGCCGGGCGGGTGCGGCGCCGGTCGGCCAGGACACCGGCCTCGCCGAGATCCGCGCGCTGGTCGAGCGCTGGTCCGACGAGGGCGCCCCGGAGCCGGCCGCCGCGCCGGGCACCGTCACCCGGCGCGATGTCCTCGGCGACTACGCCGCCCACCTGCGCGGCCTGGTGGACCTCAGCGGCATCCGCCCGCTGAAGGTCGTGGTCGACGCGGGCAACGGCATGGGCGGGCACACCGTCCCCACCGTCTTCGAGGGCCTGCCGCTCGAACTGGACGCGATGTACTTCGAGTTGGACGGCTCGTTCCCCAACCACGAGGCCAATCCGCTGGATCCGAAGAACATCGTCGACCTCCAGGCGCGGGTGCGCGAGAGGGGCGCCGACCTCGGCCTCGCCTTCGACGGCGACGCCGACCGCTGCTTCGTCGTCGACGAGAACGGCGACCCGGTCTCCCCGTCCGCGATCACCGCCCTGGTCGCCGCCCGCGAGCTGGCCAAGCACCCCGGCGGCACGGTCATTCACAACCTGATCACCTCCTGGTCGGTGCCGGAGGTCGTCAAGGAGAACGGCGGCGCACCGGTCCGCACCCGCGTCGGACACTCCTTCATCAAGGAGGAGATGGCCAAGACCGGCGCGATCTTCGGCGGTGAGCACTCCGCGCACTACTACTTCCGCGACTTCTGGAACGCCGACACCGGCATGCTCGCCGCGATGCACGTCCTGGCGGCCCTCGGCGGCCAGCAGGGCCCGCTGTCACAGCTGGTCGCGCAGTACGACCGGTACGCGGCCTCCGGCGAGATCAACAGCACCGTCGACGACCAGACCGGCCGGCTCGCCGCGATCAAGGCGGCCTACGAGGGCCGGGCGGGCGTCACCCTCGACGAGCTGGACGGACTGACCATCACCGCCGACGACTGGTGGTTCAACGTGCGCGCCTCGAACACCGAGCCGCTGCTCCGGCTGAACGTCGAGGCGCGCGACGGGGCGACCGCCGACCGGGTCCGCGACGAGGCCCTGGGGATCATCCGCGCCTGAGACCCCGCGCCGCCGGGGCCGGGGCCGCCCGTGCCCCGGTGCCGGCCCCGGGCGGTGGCGGGCGCTGGCGGGCGGCGAGCGGCACCCTCGCCGCCCGCCACCCCAAAACCCCTCCGAGCACGCCCCCGCCCCCCGCCCGGCGGTAGGCTGGCCACGCCGCAACCGCCCCGAAGGAGCACCCTCCATGCCGGTCGACGCCAGCTTGATCCAGATCCTCGCCTGCCCGGCGTGCCACGCCCCGCTCGACGACCGGACGGCCGACGACCCCGCCGAGCTGCAGTGCACCTCCGGCGACTGCGGCCTCGCCTACCCCGTCCGGGACGGCATCCCCGTACTCCTCGTCGACGAGGCCCGCTCCCAGGGCGCGGGCGGCACCCCCAGCCCCGCCTGACCGGGCGCCGCCGGGCCCGCCCCGGCCCCGCCCCGTGTTCCCCCGCCCGTACCGGCGATCGGAGGCCGCGCCCACCATGCTCGACGAGTCACTCCTCGACACCCCTGACGCACTGGCGGGCGCCGACCGTTTCGGTCTGCTGCGCGGCGTCGCCGAATCCGGCGCCCGGGTCCGCACCGCCGCCCGCAGCGCCGCCGAAGCCGGCATCCTCGACCTCACCCCCGACGGGCGGCCGCGCGCCGTCCTCGTCGCCGGGCCGGGACCCGCCGCGGCCGGCGTCGCGGACCTCCTGCGGGCACTCGGCGGCGGCAGCTGCCCGGTCACCCTGATCCCGCCCACCGGAGTCGCCCCGCTGCCCGGCGCCCTGCGCTGGACGCTGCCCGGCTGGGCCGGGCCCCTGGACCTGCTGCTGCTCCCCGGCCCGGACGCCGCCGACCCCGGCCTCGCCGAGCTGGTCGAGCAGGCCTACCGCCGCGGCTGCGCCGTCGTCGCCGTCACCCCGGCCGGCGGTCCGCTCTCCGACGCCGTCGTCCAGGCCCGCGGCCTGGCCGTCCCGCTGGCGACCACCCCCTACGACGCCGAATTCGACGTCGAGGGCGCCCCGCCGGCCGCCCCCGGCACCCTCTGGTCGGTGCTCATCCCGCTGCTCGCACTCGCCGACCGGATCGGCCTGCTCAGCGCCCCGCCGGAGGACCTGGGCAAGCTCGCCGACCGCCTCGACCAGCTCGCCGAACGCTGCGGCCCGGCCATCCCGACGTACACCAACCCCGGCAAGACCCTCGCCGCCGACCTCGCCGACTCCTTCCCGCTGATCTGGACCGAAGGCACCATCGCCGGCGCCGTCGGCCGGCACTTCGCCACCGAGCTGGCCGGACTCGCCGGCCGCCCCGCGCTCGCCGCCGAGCTGCCCGAAGCGCTCGCCACCCACCGCACCCTGCTCGCCGGTGCGCTGGCCGCCGGCGCCGACCCCGACGACTTCTTCCGGGACCGGGTCGAGCAGCCCGCCGCGATGCACGCCAGAGTCGTGCTGCTGCGCGAACAGGAGCCCGGCCCGCTGTCCGCCACCCGCGCCGCCCAGGCGCTCGCCGAGGAGCGCGACACCGCCGTCAGCGAACTGGAACCGGACGCCGGCAGCGATCTGGAGAAGGCCGCGGAACTACTCGCCATCGTGGATTTCGGCGCCGTTTACCTGGCGCTCGCCGGCACCGAGTGATCTGTGACGGCCGGCCCGCACCCGCAGGCCGGCCGCCTGACTGCGCAGCCACGTACGTCCCTCAGGAAGCAGTAGTCCCATGGATCGCCTCGCCAATACCGTGCGCCCCTACGCCTGGGGTTCCACCACCGCCCTCCCGGAGCTCCTCGGCACCGCACCGACCGGCGAACCCCAGGCCGAGATGTGGATGGGCGCCCACCCCGGCGCCCCCTCCCGCATCGACCGCGGCGCGGGCCCCGTCTCCCTGGCCGAGGTGATCGACGCCGCCCCGGAAACCGAACTGGGCGCCGACACCGTCCGCGCCTTCGGCCCCCGGCTGCCCTTCCTGCTCAAACTGCTCGCGGCCGGCTCCCCGCTCTCCCTCCAGGTCCACCCCGATCTGGCACAGGCCGGGGAGGGCTTCGCCGACGAGGAGCGGCGCGGCGTCCCGGTCGACGCCGCCCACCGCAACTACAAGGACGCCAACCACAAACCCGAACTGATCGTCGCGCTCACCCCCTTCGACGGGCTGTGCGGCTTCCGGCACCCGGCGCAGGCCGCCGACCTCCTCGCGGGCCTGGACCTCGACGACCTCAAGCCGTACGTCGACATCCTGCGCGCCGACCCGGAGGAGGACGCGCTGCGCGAGGTGTTCACCGCCGTCCTGAGCGCCGAGCACCACGCGATCGCCGGCACCGTCGAGCGGGCGGCCCTCGCCGCCGACCGGCTGGCGGACAAGGGCGGCCCGTACGCCGGCGACTACGCCGCCTACGCCGGCATCGCCCACCACTACCCGGGCGACCCCGGCGTGCTGGCCGCCATGCTGCTCAACCACGTCCAACTCCAGCCCGGCGAGGCGCTGTTCCTCGGCGCCGGCATCCCGCACGCCTACCTCAGCGGCCTCGGCGTCGAGCTGATGGCCAACTCGGACAACGTGCTGCGCTGTGGTCTGACCCCCAAGCACGTCGACGTACCGGAACTGCTGCGGGTGGTCCGCTTCGAGGCCGGCGACGCGGGAGTGCTGCGCCCCGAAGCGGTGGACGGGGAGGAGATCTACGACACCCCCATCGACGAGTTCCGCCTCTCCCGCTTCGCCCTGGCCCCCGGCGCCGCCCCGCGCCCGCTCGTCTCCCGTACGCCGCAGATCCTGCTGTGCACGGCGGGGGTGGTCCGGGTGCGGGGTGGTGGTGACGGGGTCGGCGCCGGCGGTTCTGCCGAGGCGGGGGGCGAATGGACCTTGTCGCCCGGTGAATCCGCATTTGTCCCGGCCGGTGAGCACCTCACCATCGCCGGAGAGGGCACGCTCTTCCGCGCGACGGTGGTGGCCTAGACGCCTTCAGGGCGGCCGCTGGGCGAATGCCGGGCGCCGCAAACCGTCCGCCAGGTGGCCTCCTGGCGGACGCCCGCCGCGGGGCTGCAACAATGACCGCCGCAGCATTAAAGCGGCGGTAAAGGCCGGACGACGGAAGGGACATGCGGCACTTATGAGCGCATCAGGCGGGACAAAGGCGATCGTTGCGGCGCTGGGCGCCAACCTGGCGATCGCCGCAGCGAAGTTCGTGGCCTTCGCCTTCAGCGGCTCGTCCTCGATGCTGGCCGAAGGCGTGCACTCCGTCGCGGACTCCGGCAACCAGGGCCTGCTGCTGCTCGGCGGCAAGAAGGCCAAGCGCGCGGCCACCGCCGAGCACCCCTTCGGCTACGGCCGCGAGCGTTACATCTACGGCTTCCTCGTCTCCATCGTCCTGTTCACCATCGGCGGCGTCTTCGCGCTCTACGAGGGCTACGAGAAGATCCACGAGCCGCACGCGCTGGACAACTGGTACTGGCCGGTCGGCGTCCTGGTCTTCGCGGTCATCGCCGAGGGCTTCTCCTTCCGTACGGCGATCAAGGAATCCAACGAGCTGCGCGGCAAGCAGACCTGGGCCCAGTTCGTCCGCCGCGCCAAGGCCCCCGAGCTGCCGGTCGTGCTGCTGGAGGACTTCGGCGCACTGGTCGGTCTGGTCCTCGCGCTGGGCGGCGTCGGCCTCACCCTCGCCACCGGCGACGGCATCTGGGACGGCATCGGCACCATGTGCATCGGTGCGCTGCTGGTGGTGATCGCCCTGGTCCTGGCCGCCGAGACCAAGTCGCTGCTGCTGGGCGAGGCGGCCGGTCCCGAGCAGCTCGCCAAGATCCGCGAGGCGGTCGTCGACGGTGCGGTCGTCACCCGCGTCATCCACATGCGCACGCTCCACCTCGGCCCCGAGGAGCTGCTGGTCGCAGCCAAGATCGCGGTCCAGCACGACGACACCGCCACCCAGATCGCCCAGGCCATCAACGCCGCCGAGGCCCGCATCCGCGAGGCCGTACCGATCGCCCGGGTCATCTACCTGGAGCCGGACATCTACAACGAGGCCACCGCCGCCGCGGGCGCCGACCCGGCCAGGACACCGGGCGGAGCCTGAGCCCGACGGCAGCCACCGGCGGCGGGGCCTGAGCCCCGGGTAGGCACCGGCGCCGAGCCCGGCCCCTGTGAACGAGCGGCCCCCGCACTCCTGGCGAGTGCGGGGGCCTTCTCCGTACGACCCCCGGCCTATCGATCACGGTGATCGCTCACCCTCATCGCTTACGCCCGCCGACCATGGCCCGGAACGTGGCCTGCCGACCACGTCCGGCGACCGCGCCCCGGCGATCGCGGCCCGTCGACCACGGGCCTATTGATCACGCCCATCGGTCGCGCTCATTGCTTACGCATGTTGCCAACGCCCGTCGACCATGCCGTCGACCACGGACCGGCAATCGCGGGCTGTCGGCCGCAGGCCTGTCGACCACGGCCTGACGACCACGGCCCGTCGGTCGCGTCTATCGACCACGGGCCTATCGATCACGCCCGTCGTCCGTGGTCTGACGACTGCGGTCTAATGACCACGGCCTGACGACCAGGGCCCAAAACCAGGGCCTGACGTCCAGGGCCGTTGATCGCTGCCCTACGGCCACGACCCGTCGGCCATCGGGTGAGCCACGGAACCGAGCCACAGAATTGAGCCACGGAATACCGCCCCCGGACCGCCGCGTTCCAGGCCCCGAGGGGGCCCTCGCACCCCCTACGGGATCTGTTCGCCCACGCCCTAGTGGTGCCCCGAAGACGCACCAGGGTGCCCCCAGGGGCGCACAGCGGCGCCGCGCACTGGCGCCCTAATGGATCTCACCGAGGACACACAGAATCGCCGCCTCGTCCTCCGCCCCCTGCAGCCGGGCCCGGAATTCCGCGTCCATCAGCTTCCGTGACAGCAGCGCCAGGATGCGCAGATGCTCGTCGCCGGCCGCTGCCTCCGGCACCGAGATCATGAAGACCAGCCTGGCGGGCGTGCCGTCCGGCGAGCCCCAGTCGATACCGTCCGCCGACCGCGCGAAGGCGACGACCGGAGCGGTCACCGCATCCGTCTTGGCATGCGGAATGGCGATCTCCTCACCGAGCCCGGTGGTGCCCTGCGCCTCACGCGCCAGCGCCACCCGGACCAGCTCGTCGACGTCCGCCACCCTGCCGGTGCCGGCCGCCAGCTCGGCCATCTCCCGGATCGCCGCTTCCTTCCCGTCGGCATCGAGCTGCGTCTTGACGGTCTGCACGGTCAGATAGCCCGAGAGCACCTGGCCGGCGCCGTCGCTGCCGTCGCTGTCACCGTTGGCGCCGCCTTCGGCACCGTCCCCGCTGACACCGTCGTCACCACCGGCCTCGGAGGCATCGCCGTCCGCGGCATCGGCCCCGGCCACCTTCCCAGGGCCGGTGGCCGGCCCTGGGACAGCGGCAACCGCCGCGCCTGTACGGGACGCACCACCCGCCCCGGCAGCAGACCCGGCACCTCCTCCGCCGACAACGACCACGGGCTCCGCCGCCGACTCCACATCCGACACGGCCCTCGCCGACTCCGCCGACGCCACACCGGCAGCCGTCACACCAGCGGCCGTCGC
The DNA here is from genome assembly GCF_036048035.1 of Streptomyces sp. NBC_00400. Taxonomy (NCBI): domain Bacteria; kingdom Bacillati; phylum Actinomycetota; class Actinomycetes; order Kitasatosporales; family Streptomycetaceae; genus Streptomyces; species Streptomyces sp. NBC_00400. The sequence continues at coordinate 5,161,242 of NZ_CP107940.1, forward strand.
GTCGGCAATCACCACACCGGCAGCCGCCGTGCCGACCGCATCAACGCCGACACGAGCGCCACCGGCCATCCCCCCACCGGCAGCGGTGACACCGGCACCACCCCCGGCTGCCCCCGCGCCCTCGGCTGCCCCCGCGCCCTCGGCCACCCGCGCCCGCACGCCCCCGTCCTTCCTCCGCTCCGAGACATCCACCAGCGTCACCGTCGTCAGCGCCGTGACCACCGTTCCGATCACCACGGCGACGAAGAACACCGGCACCCCGTCGACCGCACCCAGCACCGCGACGATCGGCCCGCCGTGCGGCACCGCGTCCGCCACCCCGGCCATCCCCGCCACGGCTCCGGCCACCGCGCCGCCGAGCATGTTCGCCGGAATGACCTGCGCGGGCCGGGCCGCGGCGAACGGGATCGCGCCCTCCGAGATCCCGAAGAGCCCCATGAACAGCGCCGCCATCCCCGTCTCCCGCTCCTGCTCGGAGTACAGGCGCCGGCGGATCAGCGTGGCCAGCCCCTGCCCGAGCGGCATCACCGGGATCGCGGCGGCGCACATGCCCATGACCGTCTGGTTACCGGAGGCGATCAGGCCGGAACCGAACAGGAACGCCGTCTTGTTGACCGGTCCGCCCATGTCGAAGGCGATCATCAGGCCGAGGACCGCCCCCAGCACGATCGCGCTGGTCCCGGTCATGCCGCTGAGCCACCCGGTGAGATGCGTGAACACCCACGAGATCGGCTTGCCGAGCACAGAGATGAAGAAGAGCCCGAGTGCGGTCGTGGCCACGATCGGGATCACGATGATCGGCATGATCGGCCGGGCGAACTTGGGAACCTCGACCTTCTTGATCCACACGACCAGATACCCGGCCAGGAAGCCCGTGACGATACCGCCGATGAAGCCGGCGCTCGCGTCCTTCATCCCGTACAACTCGCCGTGGGTGGCGATCCACCCGCCGATCATGCCCGGTACCAGCGCGGGCCGGTCACCGATCGCATAGGCGATATAGCCGGAGAGGACCGGCACCATCAGCTGGAAGCCGATGGTGCCGATGTGGTTGACGTCCCCCCAGAACGAACCGGGGGCGATCTTCAGCCCCTCGGGCGTCGGATGACCGCCCACCGCCAGCGAGATCGCGATCAGCAGACCGCCGACCACCACGAACGGAATCATGTAACTGACGCCGTTCATCAGCGCTTTGTACGCAACGCTGCGCTCCCGGCCGCCACCGGTGCCCCCGGAACCCGGCGCCGCACCGCCCTCGGCCCCGTCTCCTGCCCCGCCTCGGGCTCCGGCCCCGTCGCCCTCCGCGCCCCCGTACACCGGCGCGTTCCGCACTCGCTCGATCAGCCGCTCGGGATGGCGGATGCCCTCGGCCACCCCGACGACCAGGACCCTCTTGCCGGCGAACCGGCTGCGGTCCACCTCCTTGTCCGCGGCGATGATGACGCCGTCCGCCTCGCTGACATCGTTGTCAGACAGGACGTTCTCGGCCCCGATGGACCCCTGGGTCTCCACCTTGATCTCGTGCCCGAGGGCCCGGGCGGTCTGGGCCAGCTTCTCCGCGGCCATGTACGTGTGGGCGATCCCGGTCGGGCAGGCGGTCACTGCGAGCAGTTTCAGCACCTGCCCGCTCTTCCCCGCGCCCTCGGGGGGATCAGCTGGAGTGGTGGTCACGCGACTCTCCTTACGAACGTGCGCGCGGGGGTGCATCCGTTCCCGCGCTGCCAGGCATCCTGCATGACGTCGCAGCACGCGCCAACCCCTCCGGGACCGCGGCCCCAGCAGCCGGAACCCGGGTCGCCGGCGCCCCTAAGCCCGGGAGGCAACGTCCGCCCCGGCGCCCCGGAACCCGGGAGGCAACACTCGTCCCGCCGCCCTTCCCCGACCGGCACCGCACCCGCCCCGGCCCCTCCTGGCTGGGGTTCACCGGGCCGATCGGTGTAGATTCGTGACCAGTGCCAGACGTCGCTGCTGATGGCGGTCGGGCGGCCCGCACCGCGGACCGGCCGAGGGAGAGAGGGCCTCCGACGGACTGCGCTGCGGCCAACGGGAGAGGTGCGTCCGCTTCCGCGTACGCTCGTATATGCCCCGGTCACGCTGGGGCCCCGGCCCGCGCCGCAGACTGCCAGCCCATCCACCTCGACGCTCGAGGAGCAGCCCGCATGACGACAGCAGCCACCGGCCAGGACTTCAAGGTCGCCGACCTGTCCCTCGCCGCCTTCGGCCGCAAGGAGATCACCCTCGCCGAGCACGAGATGCCCGGCCTGATGGCGATCCGCAAGGAGTACGCCGCCGCCCAGCCGCTGGCCGGTGCCCGGGTCACCGGTTCCCTGCACATGACCGTGCAGACCGCCGTCCTGATCGAGACCCTGGCCGCCCTGGGCGCCGAGGTCCGCTGGGCGTCCTGCAACATCTTCTCCACCCAGGACCACGCCGCCGCCGCCATCGCGGTCGGCCCGAACGGCACCCCGGACGACCCCCAGGGCATCCCGGTCTTCGCCTGGAAGGGCGAGTCGCTGGAGGAGTACTGGTGGTGCACGGAGCAGGCACTGACCTGGCCGAACTCGCCCACCGGCGGCCCGAACATGATCCTCGACGACGGTGGTGACGCCACCCTCCTCGTCCACAAGGGCGTCGAGTACGAGAAGGCCGGCAAGGTCCCGGCGCTGGAGACCGCGGAGAGTGACGAGCACCGCGCGATCCTGGAGCTGCTGACCCGCACGCTGAACGAGGCCCCGCAGAAGTGGACGAACCTGGCCTCCGAGATCCGCGGGGTCACCGAGGAGACCACGACGGGCGTGCACCGTCTGTACGAGATGCACCGGGACGGCGAACTGCTCTTCCCGGCGATCAATGTGAACGACGCCGTGACGAAGTCGAAGTTCGACAACAAGTACGGCTGCCGCCACTCCCTCATCGACGGCATCAACCGCGCCACCGACGTCCTGATCGGCGGCAAGACGGCCGTGGTCTGCGGCTACGGCGACGTCGGCAAGGGCTGCGCGGAGTCCCTGCGCGGCCAGGGCGCCCGCGTCATCATCACCGAGGTCGACCCGATCTGTGCCCTGCAGGCCGCGATGGACGGATACCAGGTCACCACCCTCGAGGACGTCGTCGAGACCGCCGACATCTTCGTCACCACGACCGGCAACAAGGACATCATCATGGCGTCGCACATGGCGCAGATGAAGCACCAGGCGATCGTGGGCAACATCGGCCACTTCGACAACGAGATCGACATGGCCGGCCTGGCGAAGCTCGAGGGCATCGTCAAGGAAGAGGTCAAGCCCCAGGTCCACACCTGGACCCACCCGGACGGCAAGGTCCTGATCGTGCTGTCCGAGGGCCGCCTGCTCAACCTGGGCAACGCCACCGGTCACCCCTCGTTCGTCATGTCCAACTCGTTCGCGGACCAGACGCTGGCCCAGATCGAGCTGTTCACCAAGCCCGAGGAGTACCCCACCGACGTCTATGTGCTGCCCAAGCACCTGGACGAGAAGGTGGCCCGTCTCCACCTCGACGCGCTGGGCGTCAAGCTCACCGAGCTGCGTCCCGAGCAGGCCGCCTACATTGGCGTCCAGGTCGAGGGCCCGTACAAGCCCGACCACTACCGCTACTGAGCCGGCTCCAGCGGGCGATCACCAACCGGTCGGCCCCGCCGACCGCTGGTGCTCCCCACAGCAGCCGGTGATCCCAGGCCCTCGCCCCTCACGGCGGGGGCCTGGCCCATGAGGACCCCGGACAGACCCGCCGCCCCCGACTCACCGGCACGTCGCCGCCCGAAGGACTCGACCCCCTATGCCCCGCGGCCACTACTCCCTCCACGACCCGCACGATCACACCCCCCTCGGTGAAGAGCACTTCCACTGCGCCACCGGCCCCTCGGGCTGGCGCTATGTCTCCCAGATCGTCAACCCCTCCGGCGACCACACCGGCTCCGTCGACCTCACCCTCGACGAACTCGGCCGGCCCCTCCGCCTCGAACTCCACGCCTCCGCCTGGCAGGTCCGCGGCGCCGCCCTGGAGGGCGTCACCTGGGTACGCACCGACCCGACCGGTGAACACGCCACCGAAGGCAACGTCCCCGCCCACGCCTTCACCGGCGCGTCCCCCGCATTCCTCATCGCCACCGCGCGCCTCCTGCGCCCCGCCCTCGGTGCCGGCGCCGTCCGCACCCGCCTCGTCGCCTTCACACCCCCCGTCCTCGCCCCCCGCACGCTCGACCAGTCCTGGGCCCTGCTGAAAAGCACACCACACGCCACTGACAACGCCCTCCTGATCGCCGACGAATACCAGGTCAACGACCTGGAGACCGGCGAACAGCACACCGTCCACATCGCCGGCGACGTGGTCCTCTCCGCCCCCGGCATCGAACTCGAATCCCTCGAATCCCCACCGTCGACGTTCCCCTGACACGCCTGCTCCGCCGGTCGCCGCCCTTCACCGTCGCGGGCAGGCCCGTCGCGACGCGTCCGCCGCGGCAGCCCCCCGTGACAGCGGGCCTCCTCACGCATGCTCATGGCAGGCCCTGTGCACCACCTGCCACGGCTGGCAACGGCCCGACGCGGAGCGCGCCCCGCCGCGACCACCGAATACGCCAGGTCCGAACCGGCGCATCCACCGCCCGACACCCGCCGGACCTCCCCGCCGGCCGGCTCCCACACCTCACCTCTCACCGGCGCCTCACACCGGCGGCGCAAACCCCGTACGCGGCAGCCCGCCCGCTCCGCCACTCTCCGCATCACCCCGACGCTCCCGCTGCTCCGGCACCCCGAGCACCCCGGCACCGTCCTGGCACGCCGGCTCGTCCCGGGCCGCGGCACCACCCCCGCCCCCGGGAGCCTGGGCCCCGCCCCCGGGCGGCGCCCAGCCCCCAGCCGCAGCCGACGACACCGCTGCCGCGACCGACGACACCGCACTCCCTGCCGTCACCGGGCCCTCTGCTGCCCCCGGATCCCCTGCGCTACCCGACGACGCGGCGCCCTCCGCCACCCCCACAGCCCGGACCAACGCCTCCGGCTCCCCACGCCAAGAGTCCTCACGCCAAGACTCCCCACCATCCGCAGCGCCCGCCGCCCTGCCGACGGCCGTCGTCCCGCCCGCCGCCGTCGCCGTCCCGCCGCCCGCCGTCGTACCGCTGGCCGCTGCCGTCCCGCCCGCCGCCACCGACGCCCCGAACGCCCGCCGCGCTTCCCGCGCCTGCCGTTCCCCGACCACTGCCGCCAGATACGCCGCCGGATGCACCCCCGCCGGCCCCGGCACCCCGGTGAACTCCCGCAGATCCTCCGCCAGCCGCCCCGCCATCGCCCCGCCGACCTCCGGATCGAGCTGCCCCCTCCGCGCCAGGTACTGCCGCACCGCCAGCCACCACCCATCGGGCACCCGCGACAGGTCTAGCGCCCCGAGCTCCGCCACCAGCCACGGAGGCGGAGGCGGCAGCGCCGTCCCCACCTCCGCCACAGGCATCCGCTCCCGTATGACCAACGTCCCCGCGAACACATCCCCCACCCGGCGCCCCCGCGCCGACAACAGGGAGGCGATGGCCGCCACCACCCCCATCGTCATCACGATCTCGATGGCCCCCATCGCCCCGCGCACCAACGCGTGCCGGAACCGGATCGGCCCCCCGTCCTCCCGTACGACCCGGAGCCCGCAGACCAGCTTCCCCAGCGACCGCCCGTGGCTCAGCGTCTCGATGGCGATGGGTATCCCGACCTGGACCAACACGAACGTCGCCACCGACACGGCCGCCACCGCCGCACTGTCCATCGACGACGTGGCGCTCAACAGCAGCAGCGAGGCGCCGAGGTAGACCGCCCAGCCCACCGCCACATCGACGGCCACCGCCAGACCCCGGCTCGGGAGCCTGGCCGGCCGCAGCCCCAGCACCACCGCTTCACCCGTGACGAGTCCACTCACGCCGCGCTCACTCCCTCTCGCTCCCCGATGTCCCGCCCACCCCACGCCGGACACGGCCAGTCTGCCAAGCTGATCCGGCCCCCACCCACGGCGCTGCGAGGAGCGACACCACATGGACCTCGATGTCTTCGTCACGGCCCATGGCGCGGAATGGGACCGCCTCGACACCCTGCTCCACCGCAAACGCCGCCTCACCGGAGCCGAGGCCGACGAACTGGTCGCCCTCTACCAGCGCACCACCACCCACCTCTCCCTCCTCCTCTCCAGCGCCCCGGACCCGGTGCTGACCAGCCGACTCACCTCTCTTGTGGCCCGCGCCCGCAGCACGGTCACCGGCGCCCGCAAGGCCTCCTGGCGCGACACCGCCCACTTCTTCACCACGGCTTTCCCCGCGGCGGTCTACCGCCTGCGCCACTGGTGGATCCCGACCGCGATCCTCTCCACCGCGGTCGCCGCCCTCCTCGGCTGGTGGATCGCCGCCCACCCCGACGTTCAGGCGGCGATCGGCGCCCAGGAAGACCTACGCAATATGACCCGCCCCGGCGGCGAGTACGAGACCTACTACTCCAGTCATCCCGCCGCATCCTTCGCCGCCCAGGTATGGACGAACAATGCCCAGGCCGTCGCCCTGTGCCTCGTCCTCGGAGCCTTCGCCGGACTCCCCGTCCTGTGGATCCTCTTCCAGAACATGCTCAATCTGGGCGTCGGCATCGGCCTGATGTCCTCGGCCGGCCGACTCGACACCTTCCTCGGGCTGATCCTTCCGCATGGCCTCCTCGAACTGACCGCCGTCTTCATCGCGGCCGGCATCGGCCTTCGCCTGGGCTGGACCCTCATCGACCCGGGCCCCCGCACCCGCCGGACCGCCCTGGCCCAGGAAGGCCGCTCCGCCCTCGGCGTCGCCATTGGACTCGCCGGGGTCCTCTTCATATCCGGCGCCCTGGAAGGCTTCGTCACCCCTTCCGGCCTCCCCACCTGGGCCCGCATCGGCATCGGCATCGCCGCCGAACTCGCCTTCCTCCTCTACGTCTACGTCCTGGGCGGCCGCGCCGTACGTGCCGGAGCCACCGGCGACGTGGACCTCACCGACCGCGAAGCCACCGTCCCGACCGCCGCGTGATGTGCATCCAGCCCCGCTGGCCTGCTAATCTCCTCTTCGCCCCAGGAGCCCGTTGACACGAGCGCCAGGGGGAGGTAGATTCGAACGGTTGCAACGAACTGGACAAGTTCATCCGCGACGGTTAGTATCCTCTCCGCTTCGGCCGGAATTTCTCTTCGGCGAGGCGCAACCGACCACTTACCGGAAGACCCCGGTCGATCAATTCGACCGAATCTCTTCTGATAAAGTCGGAAAAGCCAAAAGGCACCCCCCTCCGACGGGGAATCGGAAGCGAATTCGGACCGGCAACGGAACGAAATCGGGTCTGCTAGAGTCGGAAAGGCCGGAAAGCGAAAGCGGAACGGCCGACCCGCTCCAACAGGGAGCCAGAGACGGAAACGGATCTGGTAAGGTTGGAAACGCGAAGAAGCCGAAAGGCGGAAACGCTCCGGCGAAGATCGGGCCCGCAAGGATCTGATAGAGTCGGAAACGCAAGACCGAAGGGAAGCGCCCGGAGAGCCTGGTGAAACAGGCACAAAGGAAGCGTCCGTTCCTTGAGAACTCAACAGCGTGCCAAAAGTCAACGCCAGATATGTTGATACCCCGTCCACTTCGGTGGATGAGGTTCCTTTGAAAGTCCACCACGGCCCAAGCGGTCGGGGTGGCACACACAGCGAGGACGCTGTGAACGACCGGACCTATTCCGTCTGGTTGTTCCGCTCTCGTGTGTGTTTCACCCGATTACGGGTAAACATTCACGGAGAGTTTGATCCTGGCTCAGGACGAACGCTGGCGGCGTGCTTAACACATGCAAGTCGAACGATGAACCTCCTTCGGGAGGGGATTAGTGGCGAACGGGTGAGTAACACGTGGGCAATCTGCCCTTCACTCTGGGACAAGCCCTGGAAACGGGGTCTAATACCGGATACGACTACCGACCGCATGGTCTGGTGGTGGAAAGCTCCGGCGGTGAAGGATGAGCCCGCGGCCTATCAGCTTGTTGGTGGGGTGATGGCCTACCAAGGCGACGACGGGTAGCCGGCCTGAGAGGGCGACCGGCCACACTGGGACTGAGACACGGCCCAGACTCCTACGGGAGGCAGCAGTGGGGAATATTGCACAATGGGCGAAAGCCTGATGCAGCGACGCCGCGTGAGGGATGACGGCCTTCGGGTTGTAAACCTCTTTCAGCAGGGAAGAAGCGAGAGTGACGGTACCTGCAGAAGAAGCGCCGGCTAACTACGTGCCAGCAGCCGCGGTAATACGTAGGGCGCAAGCGTTGTCCGGAATTATTGGGCGTAAAGAGCTCGTAGGCGGCTTGTCACGTCGGATGTGAAAGCCCGGGGCTTAACCCCGGGTCTGCATTCGATACGGGCAGGCTAGAGTTCGGTAGGGGAGATCGGAATTCCTGGTGTAGCGGTGAAATGCGCAGATATCAGGAGGAACACCGGTGGCGAAGGCGGATCTCTGGGCCGATACTGACGCTGAGGAGCGAAAGCGTGGGGAGCGAACAGGATTAGATACCCTGGTAGTCCACGCCGTAAACGTTGGGAACTAGGTGTGGGCGACATTCCACGTCGTCCGTGCCGCAGCTAACGCATTAAGTTCCCCGCCTGGGGAGTACGGCCGCAAGGCTAAAACTCAAAGGAATTGACGGGGGCCCGCACAAGCAGCGGAGCATGTGGCTTAATTCGACGCAACGCGAAGAACCTTACCAAGGCTTGACATACACCGGAAAACCCTGGAGACAGGGTCCCCCTTGTGGTCGGTGTACAGGTGGTGCATGGCTGTCGTCAGCTCGTGTCGTGAGATGTTGGGTTAAGTCCCGCAACGAGCGCAACCCTTGTTCTGTGTTGCCAGCATGCCCTTCGGGGTGATGGGGACTCACAGGAGACTGCCGGGGTCAACTCGGAGGAAGGTGGGGACGACGTCAAGTCATCATGCCCCTTATGTCTTGGGCTGCACACGTGCTACAATGGCCGGTACAATGAGCTGCGATACCGCGAGGTGGAGCGAATCTCAAAAAGCCGGTCTCAGTTCGGATTGGGGTCTGCAACTCGACCCCATGAAGTCGGAGTTGCTAGTAATCGCAGATCAGCATTGCTGCGGTGAATACGTTCCCGGGCCTTGTACACACCGCCCGTCACGTCACGAAAGTCGGTAACACCCGAAGCCGGTGGCCCAACCCCTTGTGGGAGGGAATCGTCGAAGGTGGGACTGGCGATTGGGACGAAGTCGTAACAAGGTAGCCGTACCGGAAGGTGCGGCTGGATCACCTCCTTTCTAAGGAGCACTTCTTACTCGGACTTGTCCGGGTCAGAGGCCAGTACATCAGCGAATGTCTGATGCTGGTTGCTCATGGGTGGAACGTTGACTATTCGGCACACTCGGTTGGTTGTCACTAGTACTGCTTCGGCGTGGAACGTGGGGATTGATGGAGTGGGCCGGGCACGTTGTTGGGTATCTGAGGGTACGGACTGTGAGTCTGGACCTTCGCGATGCCGGCCCCAGTGAACTCAGCCTTCGGGTTGGGGTGGTGGGTGGCTGGTCGTTGCTTGAGAACTGCACAGTGGACGCGAGCATCTGTGGCCAAGTTTTTAAGGGCGCACGGTGGATGCCTTGGCACCAGGAACCGATGAAGGACGTGGGAGGCCGCGATAGGCCCCGGGGAGCTGTCAACCGAGCTTTGATCCGGGGGTGTCCGAATGGGGAAACCCGGCAGTCGTCATGGGCTGTCACCCGCTGCTGAACACATAGGCAGTGTGGAGGGAACGCGGGGAAGTGAAACATCTCAGTACCCGCAGGAAGAGAAAACAACCGTGATTCCGGGAGTAGTGGCGAGCGAAACCGGATGAGGCCAAACCAGTCACGTGTGATACCCGGCAGGGGTTGCGTGGTTGGGGTTGTGGGAGTTCTCTTGATCGGTCTGCCGGCCGGTCGACGAGTCAGAAACCGTTGATGTAGGCGAAGGACATGCGAAAGGTCCGGCGTAGAGGGTAAGACCCCCGTAGCTGAAACATTAGCGGCTCGTTTGAGAACCACCCAAGTAGCACGGGGCCCGAGAAATCCCGTGTGAATCTGGCGGGACCACCCGTTAAGCCTAAATATTCCCTGGTGACCGATAGCGGATAGTACCGTGAGGGAATGGTGAAAAGTACCGCGGGAGCGGAGTGAAATAGTACCTGAAACCGTGTGCCTACAAGCCGTGGGAGCGTCGCGCATCGAGCTTGCTCGGTGCGTCGTGACTGCGTGCCTTTTGAAGAATGAGCCTGCGAGTTTGCGGTATGTTGCGAGGTTAACCCGTGTGGGGAAGCCGTAGCGAAAGCGAGTCCGAATAGGGCGTTGAGTAGCGTGCCCAAGACCCGAAGCGGAGTGATCTAGCCATGGGCAGGTTGAAGCGGAGGTAAGACTTCGTGGAGGACCGAACCCACCAGGGTTGAAAACCTGGGGGATGACCTGTGGTTAGGGGTGAAAGGCCAATCAAACTCCGTGATAGCTGGTTCTCCCCGAAATGCATTTAGGTGCAGCGTCGTGTGTTTCTTGCCGGAGGTAGAGCACTGGATAGGCGATGGGCCCTACCGGGTTACTGACCTTAGCCAAACTCCGAATGCCGGTAAGTGAGAGCGCGGCAGTGAGACTGTGGGGGATAAGCTCCATGGTCGAGAGGGAAACAGCCCAGAGCATCGACTAAGGCCCCTAAGCGTGTGCTAAGTGGGAAAGGATGTGGAGTCGCAGAGACAACCAGGAGGTTGGCTTAGAAGCAGCCACCCTTGAAAGAGTGCGTAATAGCTCACTGGTCAAGTGATTCCGCGCCGACAATGTAGCGGGGCTCAAGCACACCGCCGAAGTCGTGTCATTGCAGCATGAGGACCAACGTCCGTTGTGATGGGTAGGGGAGCGTCGTGTGCCGGGTGAAGCAGCCGTGGAAACGAGTTGTGGACGGTTCACGAGTGAGAATGCAGGCATGAGTAGCGATACACACGTGGGAAACGTGTGCGCCGATTGACTAAGGGTTCCTGGGTCAAGCTGATCTGCCCAGGGTAAGTCGGGACCTAAGGCGAGGCCGACAGGCGTAGTCGATGGACAACCGGTTGATATTCCGGTACCCGCTTTGAAGCGCCCAATATCGAATCCATTAATGCTAAGGCCGTGAAGCCGCCCTGGAGTCTTCGGACAAAGGGGAGTGGTGGAGCCGCTGATCCAAGGTGGTAGTAGGTAAGTGATGGGGTGACGCAGGAAGGTAGTCCAGCCCGGGCGGTGGTTGTCCCGGGGTAAGGGTGTAGCCCGTCATCCAGGCAAATCCGGATGACATGAGGGTGAGACCTGATGCCGAGCCGATTGTGGTGAAGTGGATGATCCTATGCTGTCGAGAAAAGCCTCTAGCGAGTTTCATGGCGGCCCGTACCCTAAACCGACTCAGGTGGTCAGGTAGAGAATACCGAGGCGTTCGGGTGAACTATGGTTAAGGAACTCGGCAAAATGCCCCCGTAACTTCGGGAGAAGGGGGGCCATTGCTGGTGATGGAATTTACTTCCTGAGCTGGTGGTGGCCGCAGAGACCAGCGAGAAGCGACTGTTTACTAAAAACACAGGTCCGTGCGAAGCCGTAAGGCGATGTATACGGACTGACGCCTGCCCGGTGCTGGAACGTTAAGGGGACCGGTTAGTCACATTTCGGTGTGGCGAAGCTGAGAACTTAAGCGCCAGTAAACGGCGGTGGTAACTATAACCATCCTAAGGTAGCGAAATTCCTTGTCGGGTAAGTTCCGACCTGCACGAATGGCGTAACGACTTCTCGACTGTCTCAACCATAGGCCCGGTGAAATTGCATTACGAGTAAAGATGCTCGTTTCGCGCAGCAGGACGGAAAGACCCCGGGACCTTTACTATAGCTTGATATTGGTGTTCGGTTCGGCTTGTGTAGGATAGGTGGGAGACTTTGAAGCCGTGACGCCAGTCATGGTGGAGTCATTGTTGAAATACCACTCTGGTCGTGCTGGATGTCTAACCTGGGTCCGTGATCCGGATCAGGGACAGTGTCTGGTGGGTAGTTTAACTGGGGCGGTTGCCTCCTAAAGAGTAACGGAGGCGCCCAAAGGTTCCCTCAGCCTGGTTGGCAATCAGGTGTTGAGTGTAAGTGCACAAGGGAGCTTGACTGTGAGACTGACGGGTCGAGCAGGTACGAAAGTAGGGACTAGTGATCCGGCGGTGGCTTGTGGAAGCGCCGTCGCTCAACGGATAAAAGGTACCCCGGGGATAACAGGCTGATCTTCCCCAAGAGTCCATATCGACGGGATGGTTTGGCACCTCGATGTCGGCTCGTCGCATCCTGGGGCTGGAGTCGGTCCCAAGGGTTGGGCTGTTCGCCCATTAAAGCGGTACGCGAGCTGGGTTTAGAACGTCGTGAGACAGTTCGGTCCCTATCCGCTGTGCGCGTAGGAGTATTGAGAAGGGCTGTCCCTAGTACGAGAGGACCGGGACGGACGAACCTCTGGTGTGCCAGTTGTCCTGCCAAGGGCATGGCTGGTTGGCTACGTTCGGAAAGGATAACCGCTGAAAGCATCTAAGCGGGAAGCCTGCTTCGAGATGAGTACTCCCACCCCCTTTGAGGGGTTAAGGCTCCCAGTAGACGACTGGGTTGATAGGCCAGATATGGAAGCCTGGTAACGGGTGGAGTTGACTGGTACTAATAGGCCGAGGGCTTGTCCTCAGTTGCTCGCGTCCACTGTGTAGGTTCTGAAGTAACGACCTGTGATTGTGCCGGGTTGGTTAACTTCATAGTGTTTCGGTGGTCATTGCGTTAGGGAAACGCCCGGTTACATTCCGAACCCGGAAGCTAAGCCTTTCAGCGCCGATGGTACTGCAGGGGGGACCCTGTGGGAGAGTAGGACGCCGCCGAACAATTTTTCAGCTCCGGTCCCTGAACCTTGATGGTTCAGGGACCGGAGCTTTTTTGCGTTGGTGACATGCCTCGTTTCCGGCTTCGACTCCGGGGGCGGGGCATTTTTGCGTGGCGAGGTGGAGTGTTGGGCTTATGGGGTGTGGTCAGGGGAGGGGGATGGCGGGGGTTGGGGAAAGAAAGCTGAAGCGGCTGGGTCTTGGCTCTCTGCCGGTGTCCTTCAGCTTGTTTGCCGGCGTTCTCGAGCGCCCTCTGGGCGGAGTGTGCTGCTGAGGTTGGGACGGGTCCACCTGGCGGTGGTGTCGTTCTCCCGTGGGGCTGTTGGGTAGCCCATGCTGCGTAGCCACGCCACATATTTCGTGGTGTGTATCCGCCGCTGTCCAGAGCTTGCATTCCGGAGAGGTGGGGCCAGACGGCTCTACAGGCGGCCGGTGGACTTCAGGGTGAGGTAGGCATCGGCCAGGTCGGGGGCCAGGCGGGCCGGGGTGGAGTCGATGACGGTGATGCCGTGGTGGCGGAGGCGGTCTGCGGTGCGGCGACGGGCGGCGTGGGTCTGTTCCGCTGCGGCGGCTGCGTAGACGGCCTGCGGGGTGTGACGGCCGGCGGCCATTTCCTCGATGCGGGGGTCGGCCACCGCCGCGACGATGAGTTCGTTGCGTTGGGCGAGGCCAGGGAGGACGGGCAGGAGAGCTTCTTCCACAGGGGCTGTGTCCAGGCCGGTGAAGAGCACGATGAGGGACCGTCGCGGGGTGCGGCGGTGGATGGTGGCGGCCAGGCCGCGGGCATCTGCCTCGACCAGTTCGGATTCGAGGGGCGCCAGGGCGTCGGTCAGGGCCGGGAGAAGGTCGCGTGCCGTGCGGCCTTGTACGGAGGCGCGTATGCGGCGGTCGTAGGCGAGCAGGTCCACGCGGTCGCCCGCGCGGGCGGCGAGGGCGCCGAGCAGCAGGGCGGCGTCCATGGAAGCGTCGAGGCGGGGAATGTCGCCGACTCGCCCCGCGGAGGTACGGCCGGTCTCCAGGACGAGCAGGATGCGCCGGTCGCGCTCGGGGCGCCAGGTGCGGACTGCGAGGGTGTGCCGGCGGGCGGTGGCGCGCCAGTCGATGGAGCGGGTGTCGTCGCCGGGGGTGTAGTCGCGGAGGCTGTCGAACTCGGTTCCTTCGCCACGGGTGAGGATGCTGGTGCGGCCGTCGAGTTCGCGGAGCCGGGCGAGCTTGGCGGGGAGATGCTTGCGGCTGGTGAAGGGGGGCAGGACGCGCAACGTCCAGGGGACGTGGCGGCTTCCTTGCCGGGCGGCCAGGCCGAGCGGGCCGTAGGAGCGGACCGTGACGCGGACCGCCTGATGGTCGCCGCGGCGGGTGGGGCGGAGCGTGGTGGTGAGGCGGCGGCGTTCGGCGGCGGGGATGCGGATGCTGTGGCGGGACTCGGAGGCGTCCGCGCCGGGGCGGAAGGAGCTCGGGGGCCAGGCGTCGCGGAGCGTGGCGCGCAGGGTGCGGCGGCTCGGGTTGGTGATGGTGAGGTGCGAGGAGGCTTCGCCCGTCAGTCGAACTGTTGTGTCACCGGTTCGGGTGATATGCAGCTTTCGCACTGGCGCGGCGAGCAGGAGATCGCACAAAATTGCTAGCAGCAAGGCGAGTTGGACGAGGACGACGCCAAGCCAGCTGGGCAGCACGAAGCCGACGAAGAGTGCTCCGAGTGCGGAGATGAGGGCGGTGCGTCCGGTAAGGGCCACGGTGTCGTCTCAGCGGGGGACGGGGAGATGAGCGAGAACGGCGTTGATCACGGAGTCTGCGGTGACTCCTTCCATCTCCGCTTCGGGGCGGAGGTGGACGCGGTGCCGGAGCGTGGGAAGAGCAAGGGCCTTGACGTCGTCAGGGGTGACATAGTCGCGGCCGGTGAGCCAGGCCCAGGCTCGTGACGTGGAGAGCAGGGCGGTGGCGCCTCGGGGGGAGACGCCGAGAGAGAGCGAGGGGGAGTCTCGGGTGGCACGGCAGATATCGACGATATAAGCGGTGACTTCGGGGGAGACGGCGGTCTTGGCGACCGCGGCCCGGGCAGCGTCGAGGTCAGCGGTGGAGGCGACGGGGCGCAGTCCGGCGGCGCCCAGGTCGCGAGGGCTGAAGCCGGCCGCGTGCCGGGTGAGGATGTCTATCTCGTCGTGACGGGCGGGGAGCGGCACCGTCAGTTTCAGCAGGAAACGGTCGAGCTGAGCCTCGGGGAGCGGGTAGGTGCCCTCGTACTCCACGGGGTTCTGTGTGGCCGCCACCAGGAACGGCTCGGGGAGGGGGCGGGCTGCGCCGTCGACGGTCACCTGCCGCTCTTCCATCGCTTCGAGCAAGGACGCCTGGGTCTTGGGAGGCGTGCGGTTGATCTCGTCGGCGAGCAGGAGATTGGTGAAGACGGGGCCTGGCTGGAAGGAGAACTCGGAGCTGCGGGCGTCGTAGACCAGTGAGCCGGTGACATCGCTCGGCATCAGGTCTGGGGTGAACTGGACGCGCTTGGTGTCGAGTTCGAGTGCGGCCGAGAGAGCGCGTACGAGCAGGGTCTTGGCGACGCCGGGGGCGCCTTCGAGGAGCACATGACCGCGGCAGAGCAGGGCGACGACCAGCCCGGTGACGGCGGGGTCCTGGCCTACGACGGCCTTGGCTATCTCGGAGCGCAGGTCCTCCAGGGAGGTTCGGGCGCTGTCAGCGGTCGGGGTGCTCACGGGGGGCGTGCCTCTCTTGGTAAACGATCGAGGATTCGAGTGCGTCGAGTTGGTCGGCCAGGTGCACCAAGGCTCTGTCGTCCGCGGGAGCCGGGCCGAAGAGCAGGGCATGGAGACCTGCTTCGGTGCCGGGGGCGGAGGTCGAGTGGGTGTGGAGAGCGGGCAGGAGGGCGTCGGCAGTGTGGGCGTGCGCCGAGGACACTCCGATAAGAGGGGCGAGCCGGGTGCGGGTTGCGGAGCGCAGCACGGCAGCGGCCCGGTCGCGGGCGTTGGCCTGCTCGTAGAGGCGGGCGTGGCCCTCGGTGGTTTCGGCGGCCGGGACGGTGACGGGGAGCCGTTCCGCAATCAGCGGGCCGAGTCGGCGGGCGCGCCACAGGGCCGCCAACACGGCGGCGAAGGCGAGTTGGAGCAGGGCCCAGCGCCAGCCGGAAGGGATGAGGTCGAGGAAACCGCGCTGATCGCCCTGAACGGATGACGGGTCGCTCACGGAGGGGAGGTACCAGACCAGATGCTTGTGCGTACCGAAGAGTTGAAGGGCAAGCGAGGCGTTGCCGTGCTCGGCGAGATGGTGGTTGTAGAGGAGATCGGCGGAGCCGAGGAGCACGGTGTCGCGGCCGTTGTCCGGGGCCGGAAGCCGCAGCAGGGTGGGGGCGCCGGCGCCGGGGTAGCAGCGATCGGCTCCGTCGGCGGCGGTGGCGTAGCGGAGGCCGCCGAGGAGGGCGCTGCCCGCACGGCGGGCATCCGGCAGGGAACAGGAAGGCCGGCGTACCGAGGTAGGGGCCGGGGGTTCCATTTGGACGCCGGGGGCGAAGGTTTCGAGGGCCGCCGTTCGCGGGGCGAGCAGGACGGTGCGACCGGGAGTGTGCGCAGTGGCGGTGTGCAGGCCCGTCAGCTGATCTTGTGTCAGCAGGTCAGGATTGGTGACGAGCAGCGTGGTGCCGGGGCCGGCCGCGGCAGCGGCCTCCTCGGAACTGGTCGCGACCTGGGTGGAGACGCCGTGGGAGGCCAGGAGTTGGGACAGGGCCCGGCTCCCGGTCCGGTCGGCGGAGCGCGGGTCGAGCCGTCCGTGCTGCTCGCCGGACTGCAGAGCCCCGAGGACCACACCGCTGACGACGAGCAGAAGGAGCGCCAGCAGCGGGCCGCGGAACCGGGTCCACAGACTACGAGCGGTGGGAGTTGGCGCGGGGGCGCCGGTGGCGGCCGTGGTCATCCGCTGCTCCTGGTCGGGGTGGTGGCCAGGGCGGGCTTGGCGTGCTGCAGATCGGTGTCGAGGCCGGCCAGGAGGGCGTACGCCGCCTCCGTGCCGGGACGGCCGCCGTATGTGACGTCGTCGAAGGTGCGGGCCGCGGTGCGGAGTTGGCCGGCGTACTCGGGAAATGCGCGGCCGGCTTCGGTGGCGGCCTCGTCAGCAGTGCGGCCAGGGCCGGGGGTGAGCAGGGTGCGCTCTTCCAGGGCGAGGACGAGGGCGCGCATCCGGTCCTGGACGGCCTGGTTCCAGCGGCTCTCGGCGGCGTGCCGGTCAGCTGCGGACCGGTGTTCGGCGGCAGTGCGAGGCGCTTCGGCGAAGAGTGCGCCGCTCGTGGCCGGAGTGCGGCGTACCGCACCAAGACGCAGCCGGAGGGCGATGAGCAGCAGAACGACGCAGGCGGCAATGGCGAGGAGCCCGATCCAGCCACCCGGTGTGGTGCCGGCGGCCGCGTTGGCGAGTTCGTTGATGCGTGCCCAGAGCCAGTCAAGAGCCTGCTGGATCGGGTTGGGGTCGTGCTGGTGGTACCGGGGGTCGGACAGTTCGCGTTCGGCCGCCTCGCGGGCGGGGACGCGTGGAGTCCGCACCGGTATGTCGTCGTCGGAGCGCGCCACGAGTCGTCCGAGCGCGGCCATGTTCCCCCCTCCGGTCACCGCATCAGCTTCCCGGCGCGGCGTCGTCGGGGCATGGGCCGGGACGGTCGGCGGGCGGAGTGGTGTCCGTGGCCGGGGCGGCCGGGGGCGTGGCGCCGCCGGTGGTCGCGGTGCCCGCCTCGGGGCTGTGCGCGTCGGTGCTTTCCTCTGCTGGGGCGCGTTCCGTGTGGGCGCCTTCCGCGTGGGGGCCGTCCGGCGTGGAGTTGTCCGTCTTCGCCTCGTCCGCAGGGGTGCCGGCGGAGGCCGGGGCGGCAGTTGCCGGTGCGTTGTCGGCGGTCGTGCTCGTGGCTGGGGGAGCGGGCGCGGCCGGGTGGGGGCGGGGAGCGTCGGTGCCGTAGCCGGGGAGGCCCGCGGCGCGGGCGAGTTCGAGGTCGAGTGCCTCGCGGCGGATGCGCTGGTCCATGTACAGGAGCGCGGTGACGCCGGCGGTGATCGGGAAGGTGATGGTGGAGCTGATGACGGCTCCGATGCCCAGCACGATCAGGAAAGGCCAGCTGGTGGTGTTGCTGGTGCCGTTCGCCCAGTCCACGAGGCTCTCGCCGCCGATGACGAAGGCGATGATGGTGGCCGGGATCTGGATGATGAACTCGACGATGCCCACCAGGAGGAAAGCGAGGAGCTGCACCCCCAGCACCCGCCACCAGGTGCCCCGTACGAGCTTCGCGGAGCGGCGCATGGCGCTGACGACGCCCTGCTTCTCCAGCATCAGGGCGGGGGAGGCGAGGCTGTAGCGGACCCCCAGCCAGATGCTCACGATGCCGGCGGCCAGCCCGCCGAACAGGGTGAGGAGCAGCCCGGCTTCCGGGGTGCCGGTGGCGGTGAGGATGAGGCCCGGAGCCACGCCGACTGCGCATATCGCCGTGATGAACAGGGGCAGCAGGACAAGCAGGCCGAGCAGGCGCGGGAGTTGGGTACGTGCATCGCGCCAGGCTTCCCCGGCGGTCGCCGAGCGGCCCAGGACGGCACGGCTCACGACCATGGTCAGGAGCCCCGTGACGACGAGGGTGGCGAGCAGCCCGATCGCCGTGGTGATGCCGCTGGCGGCGAGCGCGGTGCCCATCCGCTGCAGGGTTTCGCGGAGGGGCGGGACATTGTCGTCCGCCAGGGAAGGCGCGCGGCCGGAGCCCTGGAACCAGAGGCCGTTGACCACGGTGATGGCGGTCTGTGCGACGACCGCGACGATCAGCGAGATGCCGAGGACCGTGCGCCAGTGGGCGCGCATGGTGGCGACGGCACCGTCGAGGATCTCGCCGACGGCGAGCGGGCGCAGCGGAATGATGCCGGGCTTGGCGGCCTGCGGCCCGGATGCCCAGGCACCGCCCCAAGGGGGCTGACTGCCGGGGTGGTTGCCCCAGTGGCCGGGATTGCCGCCCCAAGCGGGGCCTCCCGGGCCGGGCGACGAGGCACGGGAGCGCTCGCCGCTCGCGAGGCTACCGCTCCCGTGGGGGCCGCTCTGGCCGGGGATGCCGGTGGGGGCCGACCAGCGGCCGGCGGGGGGCTGTTCCTTGGACCAGTTCGGCGGGGTCGGCTGCTCGCCGGAGCCGGACCGGTCTTTCTGCGGGGGCTGCTCTTCCTGTGGGGGCTGCTCCTGAGTGCCGCGGCCCGGCTCGTCGGAGGGAGTGGATCCGGGCGAGGCCCAGCCCGGAGAGTTGTTCATCGTCGCTCCTTCTTGCTGCCCGTCCGCCGGGGCGGCCGGGGTGCGGGGTCCGCGGTGGCAGTCATCGTGTCATGGCCGTCGGCGTTGTGTACCGGTGCCTGGAGGGAGAGGGGACCTTCTGTTCGAGGGGCGATCGGCGGCAGACTGAACGAATGGGCGATCAGTACGAGGTATCCGAGGCGGGCGCCGAGGCGCTCACCATTCCGTCGTTGCGTTGGGAGGAGCTGCCCGAGGGGCCCGTGGTGGTCCTCCTCGATCAGACCCGGCTGCCGGCGGAGGAGGTCGAGCGAGTCTGCACGGACGTTCCGGCGCTGGTGGAGGCGATCCGGACGCTGGCCGTGCGCGGGGCGCCGCTCCTGGGCATCGCGGGCGCCTATGGCGTCGCGCTGGCCGCAGCGCGGGGCTTTGACGTGGAGGAAGCGGTGGAGGCGCTGGCGCAGGCCCGGCCGACCGCGGTCAACCTGGGCTACGGCGTGCGGCGGGCGGCCGCTGCGTACCGCGCCGCGGCGGCCGGCGGGGCCGATGCGCAGGCGGCCGCGGCGCTGGCCGAGGCGCGGGCCGTGCATGCCGAGGACATCGAGGCCAGCGCCCGGATGGCGGAACACGGGCTGGCGCTGCTGGGCGAGCTGCTGCCGGGCGGCGGCCACCGGATTCTCACGCACTGCAATGCGGGTGCGCTGGTGTCCGGGGGCGAGGGCACCGCCCTCGCAGTGGCGCTGGCGGCGCACCGTGCCGGTGAGCTGCGCCGGCTGTGGGTGGACGAGACGCGGCCGCTGCTGCAGGGGGCGCGGCTGACCGCCTACGAGGCCGCGCGCACGGGTATGGCCTACACGGTGCTCCCGGACGGCGCGGCAGGGTCGCTGTTCGCCGGGGGTGAGGTGGATGCAGTGCTGATCGGCGCGGACCGGATCGCGGCGGACGGTTCGGTGGCCAACAAGATCGGCAGCTATCCACTGGCGGTGCTGGCGCGGTACCACCACGTTCCGTTCGTGGTGGTGGCCCCGACCAGCACGGTGGATCTGGAGACCGAGGAGGGGTCGGACATCGAGGTGGAGCAGCGGCCGGGCCAGGAAGTGACGGAGTTCTCGTTGCCGTACGCACAGGGGCCCGGGGTGGAGGCGGGCACGGGTATACAGGTGGCGCCGTTGGGCGCACAGGCCTACAACCCGGCCTTCGACGTCACTCCGGCGGACCTGGTGACGGCGATCGTCACGGAGGCCGGAGTGGTGTCGCCGGTGACCCGGGACGGGCTGGCAGAGGTGTGTTCCACGTCACGATGGAGTAAGTCACGATCAGGTAATGGGATGATGGCCGAATGAAGGGACGCGTCCTGGTCGTCGACGACGACACCGCACTGGCAGAGATGCTTGGCATCGTGCTGCGCGGCGAAGGTTTTGAACCGTCGTTTGTCTCGGACGGTGACAAGGCCCTTGCGGCCTTCCGCGAGACCAAGCCCGATCTTGTGCTGCTCGACCTGATGCTGCCGGGGCGGGACGGTATCGAGGTGTGCCGGCTGATCCGGGCCGAGTCCGGAGTGCCGATCGTCATGCTGACCGCCAAGAGCGACACGGTGGATGTGGTGGTCGGGCTCGAGTCGGGCGCGGACGACTACATCGTCAAGCCGTTCAAGCCCAAGGAGCTGGTGGCCCGTATCCGGGCGAGGCTGCGGCGTTCGGAGGAGCCGACGCCCGAGCAGCTGGCGATCGGTGACCTGGTTATCGATGTGGCGGGCCACTCGGTGAAGCGCGAGGGGCAGTCGATCGCGCTGACGCCGCTGGAGTTCGATCTGCTGGTGGCACTGGCGCGCAAGCCGTGGCAGGTGTTCACGCGTGAGGTGCTGCTGGAGCAGGTCTGGGGCTATCGGCACGCCGCCGACACCCGGCTGGTCAATGTCCATGTGCAGCGGCTGCGCTCCAAGGTCGAGAAGGATCCGGAGCGGCCGGAGATCGTGGTGACCGTGCGCGGGGTCGGCTACAAGGCCGGGCCCAGCTGAGATGACCCGGGACGGTTCGGCCCCGGAGGGAAAGCGGGGGCGCACCGTCGACCCGTCGGGCGATATGTCCTTTTCGGGGAAGGTGTCTGCCTGGCTGCTGCGCGGGGGGCAGCTGCTGCCCGACGGCGCGGTGAGCGGGCCGGTCCACCCTCTGCTCCGGCTCTTCAGCCGCTGGGTGCGGCGGCCGCTGCTGCCCGCCCTGCGGCTGTGGCGGCGCAATATCCAGCTGCGCGTGGTGGCGACCACGCTCCTGATGTCGCTGGCCGTGGTGCTGCTGCTCGGCGTCGTGGTCGTCGGCCAGGTCCGCAACGGCCTGCTCACGGCCAAGGCGCAGGCCGCGCAGAGTCAGGCCGTGGGCGGCTTCAGCGTCGCCCAGAAGATGGCCGACGGCGCCGACGACACCCGGCCCGACGACACCGCGCGCACCGGAAACCGCGGCACCCAGGACTCCGCGACCTGGCTGACCGGCCTGGTCGAACAGCTCGCCAGCGGCGGGCAGGGCGTCTTCTCCGTCGTGGCGCTCAGCTCGGACTCCGACGAACCGTTCGGTGACTCCAGCCCCGGCACCCGCGGTCCGCGCGCCTCCGGCGATGTCGATCCCGAGCGCAGCGTGCCCCCCGAGCTGCGGCGGAAGCTGGAGACCAAATCCGGGACGTTCCGCCAGTACACCGAGATCAAGCGCATCGGGTCGGACGACGGCGTACCGGCGTTGATCATCGGCAAGCGGCTCAACGATGTGAACAGCAACCAGTACCAGCTCTACTACCTCTTCCCGTTCAGCCAGGAGGAGGAGTCGCTCAAGCTGGTGACGGGGACGCTGGCGACGGCCGGGGTGTTCGTCGTGATCCTGCTCGGCGCGATCGCCTGGCTGGTGGTGCGGCAGGTCGTCACGCCCGTACGGATGGCCGCGGGGATCTCCGAGCGGCTGGCCGCCGG
Organism: Streptomyces sp. NBC_00400; assembly: GCF_036048035.1. Lineage (NCBI taxonomy): Bacteria > Bacillati > Actinomycetota > Actinomycetes > Kitasatosporales > Streptomycetaceae > Streptomyces > Streptomyces sp. NBC_00400. The sequence continues at coordinate 5,183,344 of NZ_CP107940.1, forward strand.
TCTCCTCCAGGAGCGGATGAAGGTCACCGGCGAGGACGACATCGCCCGGCTCGGCGAGTCCTTCAACAAGATGGCGCAGAACCTCCAGGTCAAGATCCAGCAGCTGGAGGAGCTCTCGCGGATGCAGCGCCGCTTCGTCTCCGACGTCTCGCACGAGCTGCGTACGCCGCTGACGACCGTACGGATGGCGGCCGATGTCATCCATGAGGTGCGGGACGAGTTCGACCCCGCCACCGCGCGCTCCGCCGAGCTGCTGCGCGGCCAGCTCGACCGCTTCGAATCCCTGCTCGCGGAGCTGCTGGAGATCAGCCGGTTCGACGCCGGGGCGGCCGCGCTGGAGGCCGAGCCGATCGATCTGCGCGATGTGGTGCACCGCGTCATCGAGGGGGCCGAACCGCTCGCCGAGCGCAAGGGCACCCGGATAGTGGTACGCGGCGCCGAGCAGCCGGTGATCGCCGAGGCGGACACCCGCCGGGTGGAGCGCATACTGCGCAATCTCGTCGTCAACGCCGTCGAGCACGGCGAGGGCCGCGAGGTGGTGGTGCGGCTGGCGTCCGCGGGCAGCCCGAGCGGCGGCGCGGTGGCCGTCGCGGTGCGTGACTACGGTGTCGGCCTCAAGCCCGGCGAGGCCAGCCGGGTCTTCAACCGTTTCTGGCGTGCGGACCCGGCCCGGGCCCGCACGACCGGCGGTACGGGGCTGGGCCTGTCCATCGCCGTCGAGGACGCCAGGCTGCACGGCGGCTGGCTGCAGGCCTGGGGCGAGCCGGGCGGCGGCTCGCAGTTCCGGCTGACGCTGCCCCGTACGGCCGGCGAGACGCTGCGCGGGTCCCCGATCCCCCTGGAGCCGGAGGACTCGCGGCGCAACCGCGGACTGGACGAGACGGGACAGCCGCGGGCCGGGGCGGCGCGCAAGACGTCCACGATCCCGGTGCAGACGCGTGCGGCACAAGCGGCTGACAGCGCAGTCCCCGCCCCGGAGCCGAAGGTGTCCTTGCCGGCGGCCGACCCGACGGCGCTGCCCGGCAACGGTGCCCGTGTGGTGCCGCACAACGGGGGTGCAGGGAGCGACGAGGCGGCGCACGGCGAGAGTGCGTGCGCTGACGAGCCGGTCGACGAGGGCCGGGGCGAGCAGGAAGCCGAACGGGGCGTGGATCGGGAAGGCGGGCTGCGTGGACACTGAGCGCCGAGACGGGCACCAGGCGGGGACCGGACCCCGTACGCGCGCCCGCAGGGGAGCCGGGCCGGCGCGGACATTCCTGCTGCTGGGCTGCGCGGCGGCGTTGCTGGCCGGGTGTGCGTCGATGCCCGACGGCGGGGACGTCACCTCGGTCGACCAGTCGCCGCGCTCCGAAGGCGAGTCGCAGGTGCGGGTCTACGGAGTCCCCCCGCAGGACGGTGCGCAGCCGACCAACATCGTCCGCAGCTTCCTCGATGCCACGACCAGTGACGAGGCGGATTTCCGTACGGCCACCCAGTATCTGGCCAAATCGGCGAAGCGGACCTGGCGGCCGTTCCAGGTCACCAATGTGCTCCAGGAGCGCCCGAAGCCCGAGCCGAAGGCGCTGCCCAACCGGGAGGACTCGAACGGCTACACCGTCACCCTGTCCGGCAGCCAGGTGGCGGCGGTGGACGACAGCCACGCCTACACCCCTGAGGAGAAGCCCTACCGTCAGACGATCCACCTCATCAAGGAGGACGGACAGTGGCGGATCGACCGGCTGCCCAACGGGCTGGTGCTCGGGTTGTCGGACTTCCAGCGCATCTATCGCTCCGTCAACAAGTACTACTTCGCGTCCTACAACTCCGAGTCGGGGGAGCCGAAGGCGAACCGGAACGTGCTGGTCGCGGACCCGGTCTATCTGCGGCAGCGAATAAAGCCGATCACGGCCAGCGTGGAGGCGCTGCTGTCCGGGCCCACCGACTGGCTGAACCACGTGACGACCTCGGCCTTCCCGACCGGCACCCGGCTGGCCGCGCATGACCTGGCGCTGGACGACTCCAACGCGCTGCGGGTCAAGCTCAGCAAGGACGCGGTGAACACCGACACCACCCAGTGCAAGCAGATGGCGGCTCAGCTCTTCTTCACCGTCCAGGACATGACACGGGCTTCGAAGATCAGCGAGGTCGAGCTCCAGGACAACAGCGGCAACTCGCTGTGCTCACTGTCCCAGGAGCAGGCCCAGCAGGACTTCGCCCCGTCCCCGGGCACCGGGCGCTCCGGCAAGGAGTACTTCATCGACGCCGACCACAAGGTCGTCGGAATGTCGGACTCCGCGACCGAACCGACGCCGGTGCGCGGGCCGTTCGGCACCGGCAAGACCCCGCTGCGCTCGGTTGCCATCTCGCGCGGCGAGGACACCGCGGCGGGTGTGTCGGGCGACGGCCGGTCGCTGTATGTGGCGCCGATGGAGGACGGCATCGAGCGCGGTGATCCGCTGCTGACCAGCACGGGTTCGGCCAAGAACCCCGATATGGGGCTGACGGCGCCGAGCTGGGACGGTCTGGGCGATCTGTGGATCGCGGACCGCGATGCGCACGGTTCACGGCTGCTGCGGCTGCGCGAGGGCAAGAGCGCCCCCGAAAAGGTCGCGGTGCCCGGTCTCGGCGACCGCCGGATCAAGGCGATCAAGGTGGCCGCTGACGGCATCCGGATCGCGGTCCTGGTGGAGGACAAGGGCCGTACGACACTCCAGTTGGGCCGGGTCGAGCGCGACGGAAGTTCGGCGCATCCGGAACTTTCGGTGCAGGAACTGCGGCCGATCGCACCCCAGTTGGAGGATGTGGTGGCCGCATCCTGGGCGGGCGGCAGCCGGTTGGTGGTCGTCGGGCGGGAGTCCGGCGGGGTCCAGCAGATGCAGTTCATGGAGACCGACGGCTCGGCGTCCAACGCGCAGACCCTGCCCGGCGTCAACGGCGTCATCGCGGTGGCGGCCTCGGAGGACGAGACCCGGCCGTTGATCGCCGATGCCACGGAGGGCATTGTGCGGCTGCCTCCGGACGCGAACTGGAAGACCGTGGCGAAGGACGGGACGGCGCCGGTCTATCCCGGGTGAGTGGGGGCGGCTGGTGGGCGGTCGCCGCCGGCTGGTGGGTGTGCCCCGTGGGCGGTGGCCGTGAGCGGTGGACGGTGACGGGCGGCCGGGCGATCCGGGTGAGCGGCATCTGCCTGCCCGGTGCCGATGGCGGCTCCGCCGTACCCCCGGGCCGGGACGTGCGGGGGGGGGGAGAGACGGGCTGCCGCGCCGGCCGGTGTCCTGCTGATCCCATCGGTCCCAGGCTGCAGGTCCCAGGCCGCCCGAGCCGCCCGGGCCCCGCGGACGGGCAGGCGGCAGATCCCGCAGATCCCGCGGAGCGGCAGGTCCGCGGCCATGGTTGTCCACAGGGGTGGTGACCGGGCCTGGACGGCGGGACAGTGGAGTCATGCAGGGGGTGTGGCGCGAACTGGCAGGCCTGGTGCTGCCGGTCGACTGCGCGGGATGTGGCCGGCCGCGTACGGAGCTGTGTGCGGAGTGTCGCCGGGGGCTTGCGCGGGACGGACGCGGAGCGCAGCGGGTGCGCCTGTGGCCGAGCCCGGCGGGGCTGCCCCGGGTGTGGGCGGGGGCGCCCTATGCCGACGAGGTGCGGGCGGTGCTGCTGGCCCACAAGGAGCGGGGTGCCCTGCGGCTGGCCGGGCCGCTGGGGGCGGTGCTGGCCGGGGCGGTGCGAGGGCTGGGAAGGGAGGCCGGCCCCCAGCTGCTGGTGCCCGTGCCCTCGGCCCGGAGAGCGGTGGCCGGGCGGGGCCATGATCCGGTGCGCAGGATGGCGCTGAGGGCGGCCGGGGAACTGCGGCGGGCGGGCGTGGGGGCCCGGGTGCTCGATGTGCTGCGGCAGCGTCGCGCGGTGTCCGACCAGGCGGGACTGAGCGCCCGCCAGCGGCTGGCGAATGTCGCCGGTGCACTGGAGGTGCCGGGCCCTGCCGCGAGGCTGCTGGCGGGGCGGCCAGTGGTGCTGGTGGACGATCTGGTGACGACGGGAGCCACCCTCGCCGAGGCGGCCCGGGCGGTCAGGGCGGCCACCGGCCGGGTGAGCGGAGCCGCGGTCGTGGCGGCACCCCGCAGTGCGTTCACCACCGGTTGTGAAGCGAGGGAGTCACTACCACGTGGCAGATAGGCGAGGAGGAAAAGTCACCCAAATGGAGCCGAGGGCTCCGAGGGGGTGCCGACATCCGTCCGGGAGAGCTATGTTCGGTTGTGAGGACTTGGCGAGTGTTTTGCCTCGAATGTCGTGATGAGTGCGTTCAGGGGCGTTTGCGACGACCCTGAAATCGGGGGAGTGGAGAGCCGGTCGCCGGGGGAGGAGGAGGTGAAAGTCGCCAAGTCCGAGGCTTCGGCAACCACCGGAGCCTGGTGCAAGAAGGAATTGCTCCGCCTGATGAGCGGAGCGATCCGGGAACGGAGTTCTGCGTGGACATCGTCGTCAAGGGCCGCAAGACAGAGGTGCCCGAGCGGTTCCGTAAGCACGTGGCCGAGAAGCTGAAGCTGGACAAAGTCCAGAAGCTCGACGCCAAGGTGATCAGCCTGGACGTCGAGGTGTCCAAGGAGCCCAACCCGCGGCAGGCCGACCGTTCCGACCGGGTGGAGATCACGCTCCACTCCCGTGGTCCGGTGGTCCGGGCCGAGGCCGCCGCGGCCGATGCGTACGCCGCACTGGATCTGGCCACCGCGAAGCTCGAGGCGCGTCTGCGGAAGCAGCACGACAAGCGCTACTCGCGTCGCGGCAACGGCCGCATCCCGGCGAGTGAGGTCGCCGTCAGCGTGCCGGACGCCGCGAGCCTGAACACCAACGGCGAACTGGCCGCCGCCGAGGCCGGCCAGACGGTGCCGACCACGAAGATGGGATGTATCGACGTCCAGGGCGAGGGACCCCTGGTCGTCCGCGAGAAGACTCATTCGGCCGCGCCGATGCTGCTCGACCAGGCACTCAACGAAATGGAGTTGGTCGGGCACGACTTCTACCTCTTCGTCGACGCCGACACCAAGCTGCCGAGTGTCGTCTACCGCCGGCACGCCTACGACTACGGAGTCATTCACCTGAACCCCGATTTGTTCGGGGAGGAGGAGCCCGGCGGCGCAGGCGGCGCGCTGGGTGGCTGAACCCCACTCGCTCGGTGCCCCCGGCGCACGCCGGGGGCACCATCGTGCCCGGAGGGGGCAGGAGTTGAAGCCGTATAGTGTTTGTGCCGACCAGGGAGTATGTGGACACGTGACGGCGACGTGCCGGGGAGGCGGTCGTATGGCATCGATCGGGCCGGCAGGGGGCTGTTGTCAACCAGCCTTATTTCCAAGCTCTGGCCTCGCGGCCGAGTAGTTGACGGGGAGGACCCATGGGGGACAGTTTCGGGCCCGTGCGCGACACCGCGGACGATGACCACAGCGGTGCCGGCGGTGACGACGAGGCCGGCCGGGCCGTGAGCATGCCGCGCAAGGAGCCGATCCGGGTCCTGGTCGTGGACGACCATGCGCTCTTCCGGCGGGGTCTGGAGATCGTGCTGGCCCAGGAAGAGGACATCCAGGTCGTCGGTGAGGCGGGGGACGGTGCGGAGGCGGTCGACAAGGCCGCGGACCTGCTGCCCGACATCGTGCTGATGGATGTCCGGATGCCCAGGCGCGGCGGTATCGAGGCGTGCACCTCCCTCAAGGAGGTGGCCCCCAGCGCGAAGATCATCATGCTGACGATCAGCGACGAAGAGGCCGATCTCTACGACGCGATCAAGGCCGGCGCCACCGGCTACCTCCTCAAGGAGATCTCCACCGACGAGGTGGCGACCGCGATCCGCGCCGTGGCGGACGGCCAGTCGCAGATCAGTCCGTCGATGGCGTCCAAGCTCCTGACGGAGTTCAAGTCGATGATCCAGCGTACGGACGAGCGCAGGCTGGTGCCCGCGCCCCGGCTCACCGACCGTGAGCTGGAGGTCCTCAAGCTGGTCGCCACGGGCATGAACAACCGCGATATCGCCAAGGAACTCTTCATCTCCGAGAACACGGTGAAGAACCACGTCCGCAACATCCTGGAGAAGCTGCAGTTGCACTCCCGGATGGAAGCGGTGGTGTACGCGATGCGGGAGAAGATCCTCGAGATCCGGTGAGCCCGTGAGCCCGTGAGCTGGCGGGGGCGGCCGGCCGTGACCGTCGGCCTGGTGAGTGCGGCCCGGCCGCGCCGGGTGAACGGGGGCGGGCGAGCCCCCGCACCCATTGGCCGGTGCTACTCGTCGCCCGTATGGGTGAGTTCCGCGCGCAGTGCGGTGGCAAGCTTCGGATCGTCGCAGCGCTCCACGCGTACCCCGTCGCAGCCGACCCAGGTCGCGGCTTCCCGAAGGGCCCGGGCCATCGGGGCGACGGCCTTGGAGTCCTGCACCGAGACCTGGCGGGCAACGAGGGTGGTGCCCTCACGCGCCGGGTCCACCCGGCCCACCAGCCGGCCGCCCGCCAGCAGGGGCATCGCGAAATAGCCGTGAATCCGACGGGGGCGCGGGACGTACGCCTCCAGCCGGTGCGTGAAGCCGAAGATCCGCTCCGTGCGCGGCCGGTCCCAGATCAGGGAGTCGAAGGGCGAGAGCAGGGTGGTGCGGTGCCGGCCGCGGGGCGGGGCGGCCAGCGCGGCGGGGTCGGCCCAGGCGGGCTTGCCCCAGCCCTCCACCTCCACCGGGACCAGACCGGAGTCGGCGACCACGGCATCGACCTGCTCGGCCTTCAGACGGTGGTAGTCCGCGAGATCGGCGCGCGTGGCCACCCCCATGGCGGCCCCGGCCTGGGCGACCAGGCGGCGCAGGCAGGCGGCGTCGTCCAGATCGTCGTGGAGCAGTGCGTCCGGGACGGCGCGCTCGGCGAGGTCGTAGACGCGCTTCCAGGCACGGCGCCGGGTACAGACCACCTCGCCGGTGTCCAGCAGCCACTCCACCGCGATCTTGGTCTCGGACCAGTCCCACCACTCCCCGCCGTTGCGGCCGCCGCCCAGTTCCGAGGTGGTCAGCGGGCCGTCGGTCTTGAGCCGGTCCAGGACGGCGGCGCAGGAGCGCTCGGAGTCCTCCATGACGTGCCAGCGGTGGCCCTTGGCGCGCCGGGCACGGCGGCGGAAGGCGAAGTGCGGCCACTCCTCGATGGGCAGGATGCAGGCGGCGTGCGACCAGTATTCGAAGCTGTGGGGTCGTGGCGCAGGCGCGCCGGAGGGAGCCGTGGTCCAGTAGGCGGCCTCGACGGCGGGGCGGCCGACGGCGCCGAGGCGGGCGTACGGCACCAGCTCATGGGAGCGGGCCAGCACCGAGATCGTGTCCAGCTGCACCGCGCCCAGATGCCGCAGTACCCCGCGCACCCCGGCCCGGCGGTCCGGGGCGCCCAGCAGCCCCTGGGCCCGCAGCGCCATGCGCCGGGCGTCGTCGCGGGACAGGGCGGTCACAGGCTGCGGCAGAGGCGGTGGCTGCGTCACGGCGGTCATGCGGCACAGCGTAGGGGCGGGCACTGACAACAGCCCCGGGGACGGGAATCGCCGCTGGTGGCGGCGTTGTCCATGCCCGGGCGGAGCGGGATCGTCGTGGCGCGGCGGGCCCCCGGGCCGGTGCGCCACGCCACTGCCCGGCCGGGGCAGGACAGTGGTCGCGCGCATCGTCAGCAGGTCGTCAGCCGGGGTAGGGCAGATACGGGGTCGCATCCGGGCGGCGGGTGCCGGCGCGGCCGGCCGGTGCGCGCTCCCCGGGCTCCCCGGTCTCCCCGGGCAGGTCGGACGGGAGCAGGGAGCCGATCCAGACGTCCCGGCGGGTGCCCCCGTGCACCTTCTTGGCGCGCAGCGTGCCCTCCATACGGAAGCCGAGCTTGCGGGCCACCGCCCGGGAGCCTTCGTTCCCGGCCTCCGCGTGCCACTCCATGCGCTCCACCCCCAGGTCGTCGAAGCCCCAGCGCACCACGGCGCGGGCCGCCTCGACGGTGCAGCCCCGGCCGCGGTGCTCCTTGGCGGTCCAGTAGCCCAGCTCGGCCTGCCGTTCGGGGGTGTGCAGCCGGGCGAGGCGTACCAGGCCCATCGCGCCCACCAGGGAGCCGTCCGCCCGGGAGACGACGGCGAAGTGGTAGGTGGTGTCGTCGCGCCAGCCCTCGGGGACGGCCGTACCGACGAAATGCTCCGCGTCCTCGATGCCGTACGGTGACGGGACACCCGTCCAGCGCGGAATATCGGGCTCCTGGCACGCGGCATGCACCGCGGGCGCGTCGGAGGGCTCGAAGGGACGCAGCACCAGGCGTTCGGTGGCGAGGGTGACGGGCTCCATGACGTGAGTCTGCAAGGTTGCGGAAGGCGTGGCGAAGGGTTTTCCGCGGGATTCCCGGCCCCTGCCCGGCACCTTCTCGCGGCCTCGTGCGTTCACGCTGGGGAGGGGGCAACGGGGTTCGCTGCGGCGTACCTCCCGGCCCGGCAGCGTCCTCCTTTACGATGGCCGTTGCGGCGGGGCCTGCCCCCTTGGAAAAATGCCGCGCCCGCGCACTCGACCGTGCAGGCCCGACCGGCAAGGAGACCAGCCCAAGTGTCCGTCTTGACGAAGATCATGCGTGCAGGCGAAGGAAAGATCCTGCGCAAGCTGCACCGCATCGCGGGCCAGGTCAACTCCATCGAGGAGGATTTCGCAGCGCTCTCCGACGCTGAGCTGCGGGCGCTCACGGATGAGTACAAAGAGCGCTACGCCGACGGCGAGAGCCTCGATGACCTGCTGCCCGAGGCGTTCGCCACGGTCCGTGAGGCCGCCCGGCGGGTGCTCGGCCAGCGCCCCTACGACGTCCAGCTGATGGGTGGCGCGGCCCTTCACATGGGGTACGTCGCCGAGATGAAGACCGGTGAGGGCAAGACCCTGGTCGGTACCCTCCCGACGTATCTCAACGCGCTGTCCGGCAAGGGCGTCCACCTGATCACGGTGAACGACTACCTGGCCGAGCGCGACTCCGAGATGATGGGCCGGGTCCACAAGTTCCTGGGCCTGACCGTCGGTTGCATCCTCGCCGACATGACCCCGGCCCAGCGCCGTGAGCAGTACAACTGCGACATCACCTACGGCACGAACAACGAGTTCGGCTTCGACTATCTGCGTGACAACATGGCCTGGTCGCAGGACGAACTCGTCCAGCGGGGCCATAACTTCGCGGTGGTCGACGAGGTCGACTCGATCCTCGTCGACGAGGCCCGTACGCCGCTGATCATCTCCGGCCCGGCGGACTCGGCCACCAAGTGGTACGGCGACTTCGCCAAGTTGGTGCGCCGCCTGAAGCGCGGCGAGGCCGCCAACCCGCAGCGCGGCGTCGAGGAGACCGGCGACTACGACGTCGACGAGAAGAAGCGCACCGTCGGCATCCACGAGTCCGGTGTCAGCAAGGTCGAGGACTGGCTGGGCATCGACAACCTGTACGAGTCGGTGAACACCCCGCTCGTCGGGTACCTCAACAACGCGATCAAGGCCAAGGAGCTCTTCAAGAACGACAAGGACTACGTCGTCATCGACGGCGAAGTCATGATCGTCGACGAGCACACCGGCCGTATCCTCGCCGGCCGCCGCTACAACGAGGGCATGCACCAGGCCATCGAGGCGAAGGAAGGGGTGGAGATCAAGGACGAGAACCAGACCCTCGCCACGATCACCCTGCAGAACTTCTTCCGCCTCTACGACAAGCTCTCCGGCATGACCGGTACGGCCATGACCGAGGCCGCCGAGTTCCACCAGATCTACAAGCTCGGTGTCGTCCCGATCCCGACGAACCGCCCGATGGTCCGTATGGACCAGGCGGACCTGATCTACCGCACGGAGACCGCGAAGTTCGACGCGGTCGTCGAGGACATCGTCGAGAAGCACGGGAAGGGCCAGCCGATCCTGGTCGGCACCACCTCGGTCGAGAAGTCCGAATACCTCTCCCAGCAGCTCAACAAGCGCGGTGTCGCCCACGAGGTGCTGAACGCCAAGCAGCACGACCGTGAGGCGCCGATCATCGCGCAGGCCGGCCGCAAGGGCGCCGTGACGGTCGCCACGAACATGGCCGGCCGTGGTACGGACATCAAGCTCGGCGGCAACCCCGACGACCTGGCCGAGGCGGAGCTGCGCCAGCGCGGCCTGGACCCGGTCGAGCACGTCGAGGAGTGGGCGTCCGCACTGCCCGCCGCCCTGGAGCGCGCCGAGGCCGCGGTCAAGGCGGAGTTCGAGGAGGTCAAGGAGCTCGGCGGGCTCTACGTCCTGGGCACCGAGCGGCACGAGTCGCGGCGCATCGACAACCAGCTGCGCGGTCGCTCCGGCCGTCAGGGCGACCCGGGCGAGTCGCGGTTCTACCTCTCGCTGGGCGACGACCTGATGCGGCTGTTCAAGGCGCAGATGGTCGAGCGGGTCATGGCGATGGCCAACGTCCCCGACGACGTACCGATCGAGAACAAGATGGTGACGCGGGCGATCGCCTCCGCCCAGTCGCAGGTCGAGCAGCAGAACTTCGAGACGCGGAAGAACGTCCTGAAGTACGACGAGGTGCTGAACCGCCAGCGTGAGGTCATCTACGGCGAGCGCCGCCGCGTCCTGGAGGGCGAGGACCTGCAGGATCAGGTCACGCACTTCATGGAGGACACCATCGACGCCTACATCCAGGCGGAGACGGTCGAGGGCTTCGCCGAGGAGTGGGACCTGGACCGCCTGTGGGGCGCGTTCAAGCAGCTCTACCCGGTCAAGGTGACGGTCGAGGAGCTGGAGGACGAGGCCGGCGACCGCGCGGGCCTCACCGCCGAGTTCATCGGCGACGCCGTCAAGGACGACATCCACGAGCAGTACGCCGCCCGCGAGGAGCAGTTGGGCTCGGACATCATGCGGGAGCTGGAGCGCCGGGTCGTGCTGTCCGTCCTGGACCGCAAGTGGCGTGAGCACCTTTACGAGATGGACTACCTCCAGGAGGGCATCGGCCTGCGGGCGATGGCCCAGAAGGACCCGCTGGTCGAGTACCAGCGCGAGGGCTTCGACATGTTCACCGCGATGATGGAGGGCATCAAGGAGGAGTCCGTCGGCTACCTGTTCAACCTGGAGGTCCAGGTCGAGCAGCAGGTCGAGGAGGTCCCGGTGGAGGAGGCGGCGGAGCCGCCCTCGCTGGACAAGCAGGAGGCGGTGCCCGCGGGTGCCGGGCGTCCGGAGATCCACGCCAAGGGCCTGGAGGCGCCGCAGCGGCCGGACCGGCTGCACTTCTCCGCTCCCAAGGTGGACGGCGACGGCAGTGTCATCGAGGGCGACTTCATCAGCGACGAGGAGGCGGTGCCGGCCCGTTCCGAGGCGGACGGTCTGACCCGTGCCGAGCGGCGCAAGGCCCAGAAGAGCGCCGGGCGTCGTCGCAAGAAGTAGGCGAGGAGGCGGCCCGGGCATCTGCTGCCCCGCGGCCGTGTAGAACGAGGGCGCCCCGGCCGGAGAACGGCCGGGGCGCCCTTGTGCTGCCGGGCGGGTCCGCTGCCGGGCGGGGCGTCATCTGTGTGCCGGGCAGGTCCGTGCCACGCAGCTCCGCTGCCGGGCAGGTGGACTGCGGGGCAGTCAGAAGGCCGGGCCGCTGACGGCCGGGGACGGGCCGATGTCGAGGGCGGCGCAGCGCCACCGGGAGTCGGCGCCCAGCTCCAGCCGGAAGGCCAGGGCCCGCAGCCGCCCGTCCGCCGCGATCCGGGCAAAGGCTTCGATGACGCCGCGGCGCGGCCGGCACAGTCCGCAGTCGCGCACGGTGGGAGCCTCTCCGCGCCGGCCGGACGCCGTGACCGGCCGCAGCGGCGCCTGCGGGGCAAGCTCCGCCAGCCGGTCGTACGCGGCGGGCAGCGCATGCCCCAGCAGGGCGTGGACGGGGCGCTGCCCGCTGAGCGCGAGCACCAGCTGATGCGCGAACCAGTGATGCGGCCGGCTCTCGTGCGCCCGGCGCTGCGCCCCGGCCGTGGGCAGGGGGACGCCGGCCGCGTTCACGGGCGTGGCCGGGGCCGGGGTGCCGGTCCGCCGGCTCGCGGCGGCGGCCAGGGCGGCGGGGCGGCCGGGGCGCGGGGTGCCGCGGGTGGGGCCGCGGCCTGCGGAACCGGGGCCGCGACGCCCCGGACCGGTGCCCCGGCCGGACACGCCGGGGCCGCTCCCGGCGGGGCCGAGGGGGCGGCGGTCGGCGGGAGAGCGGCGGGGCCGGGGGACCGTGGGGGCCGCTCCCGGTGCGCCGGTGGGGCGGGGCCGAGCGCCGCCGTCGTCGCCCGTGCTGCCGGTGGAGGGGGCGGGCGTGATGCCGGCAGAGGGAGCGGGCGTGCTGCCGGCGGACGGAGCAGGTGTGGCTCCTGCAGACGGAGCAGGTGTGGTGCCTGCGGACTGAGCGGACGGAGCGGGTGTCCGGGGCTGCTCCGTGTGCTCGTTGCCGGCGGCTGTGGTGGGTGTGGTGTGCGCCGTGGTGCCGTTCGTGCCGGTCATGCTGCTGATCGCCCCCGTGGTGCCGGGCCCGTGAATTACTGGGCGGTAGCTTTCTTGGTGGGGAACTTCGTATCGGCGCGATCGGGGCGGCAGCAAGGCGCGAAGGGACCGGGACGAAGGGGGCGAAGAGTTCACCCGTCCGTGGTCGGGGCTTGCGGCGAGGCCTCGGGAGCGGGGTGGAAGCCGGGCTCCGGGCGGGCGGTCCGGGGGGTGCCGGGGCGGCACGATGGGGGACTCGCGCCCGTATGCTGGCGGGACAATCTTCGGAGTCGAGCGAATCGAGCGGAAGCGGCTGCCATGCGCGTCTATGTCCCCCTGACCCTTTCCGGTCTCGCAGAGGCGCACAAGAACGGCGAACTGGGCCCCGGCCCCCTGGACGCGTATGCCGTCACGCCCGCGCTGCGCGAGTGGTACGTCTCGGACGACATCGAGGAGCTGGAGTACGCCGCGCTGAACCGCGCCGCGCAGGCCTCGCTGCGGCTGCTCGCCGGGCACCCGGACCTGGCGCGGCGGCGCGTGGTGGTGGCCGTGGACGTGGCGGACGGCGCCGCGGTGGCGGATCCGGACCGGGGGCTCGACCAGTCGGCGCTGGGCGAGGTGCGGGTCGCCGGGCCGGTGCCGTTGTCGAAGGCCGCCGCGGTGCATGTGGACGCCGCCGACGCGGAGGCCGACATCGCGGCGGCCGCCGCGGCGCTCGGCGCGGCCGACCAGGGCGACGACGATGCGCAGTTCACGGTGGACGGCGCGGAGGACCACGATCTGATGTGGTTCGGGGTGCAGGAGATCCCGCATCTGATCGGCTGAGGGCGCCGGTCCACGGCCCCGGCTCGGCGGATCCGGCGCCGTTGTCAGTGGCGGCGGGTACTTTTTCTTCAGGGGGAAACGCACGGAGAACGACGTGGGGGACCACATGGGGAAGCACGCGACACACATCGTCTGGGACTGGAACGGCACCCTGTTCCATGACATCGACGCCGTCATCGGGGCGACGAACTCCGCCTTCGCGGAGATCGGGCTGGAGCCGATCACCCTCGAGACGTACCGGGACCTGTACTGCGTGCCCGTGCCGCGGTTCTACGAGCGGCTGATGGGACGGCTGCCGACGGACACCGAGTGGCTGGTGATGGACGAGGCGTTCCATCGCCACTACAGCACGCATCGCCTGGGCTGTGAGCTCGCCGAGGGCGTGGAAATGCTCCTCGAGGGGTGGCAGACGGCCGGACGCAGCCAGTCGATTCTGAGCATGTACGGGCACGACGAGCTGCTGCCGATCGTGCGCGACTTCGGGATCGAGTCGCGGTTTGTGCTGGTGGAGGGCAGGACCGGGCCGTCCGGGGGTACCAAGAGCGCGCATATGGTGCGGCATCTGGCGGCGATGGAGAGCGTGGATCCGGCGCGTACGGTGGTGATCGGCGACGCCGTGGACGATGCCGTGGCCGCGCGGGACGCGGGGGCACGTGCGGTGCTCTACACGGGCGGATCGCACAGCCGGGGGAGCCTGGCGGCCGCCGGGGTGCCGGTGGTGGACACGCTCGCCGAGGCGGTCGAGCTGGCGGGCGAGATAGCGGTCTAGAGGTCGCCCAGGGGCCTGTTCCCGCGGTCCCGGGACGCGGGGCGGCGCGACACCACGCACATTCCGCCCCGCCGCGCCGTTGTCCAGAAGGTCTAAGTTCGGGCCGCGGATTTGTACGCACACGGCGCATGACGGCACCCGTGTGGGGAGCGATAGCCTTGCACCGTGATCAGCGCGATAACCCGCGGGGGCATCGAGGCCCCTGCCGTGCGCCCGGGGCACCACCGTGACCGGGCGGTCGCTGGTCTTTGCGGCCAACATTCGCCGTCGACTTCGTCAAAAACTGTCGATAACGGCACGGCCCTCTCTCATCGCGGCATAGCGTCGACAGCGACAGGACACCTCGCGTCGCGGCGGCGTTGTGCGGCTTCCATCACGTTCTTCCACAACGTCACGCAACGGCGCGCGACAGGAGCCAGAGGACATGCAGACCAAGCTGGACGAAGCCAAAACCGAGCTGCTCGCCAGGGCCGCCCGGGTCGTAGAGAGCAGCCCTGCCGGGGGTAAGCACCCGGTACGGGGGCTCGACCCGGACACCCTTGCGGGATACCTCCAGCGCTACTACCTGCACACCGCGCCCGAGGACCTGACCGGCCGCGACCCGGTCGACGTCTTCGGCGCCGCACTCTCCCACTACCGCCTCGCGGAGATGCGTCCTCAGGGCACCGCGAACGTCCGGGTGCACACCCCGACGGTCGAGGAGAACGGCTGGACCTGCAGCCACTCCGTCGTCGAGGTCGTCACCGACGACATGCCGTTCCTGGTCGACTCGGTCACCAACGAGCTCTCCCGGCAGGGCCGCGGCATCCATGTCGTGATCCACCCGCAGGTGATCGTCCGCCGCGATGTCACCGGCAAGCTCATCGAGGTCTTCGACTCCAGCTGCGACGCGCACAGCAAGAACGGCAAGGGCGCGAAGCTGCCGCACGACGCGGTCACCGAGTCCTGGATCCACGTCGAGATGGACCGCGAGACCGACCGCGAGGACCTGAAGCAGATCACCGCGGATCTGCTGCGGGTGCTGTCCGACGTCCGCGAGGCCGTCGAGGACTGGGAGAAGATGCGCGCCGCCGCCGGCCGTATCGCCGATGCGCTGCCCGCCGAGCCGATCGCCGACGATCTGCGCGGCGAGGACATCGAGGAGGCCCAGGAGCTGCTGCGGTGGCTGTCCGCCGACCACTTCACCTTCCTCGGCTACCGCGAGTACGAGCTGGCCTCGGTGCCCGGTGAGGGCGGCGTCGACGAGGACGTGCTGACCGCTGTGCCCGGCACGGGCCTGGGCATCCTGCGCGCCGACCCGACGCACCACGAGAGCGCCGACGGCCACCCCGTTTCGCCGTCCTTCAACCGGCTGCCCGCGGACGCCCGCGCCAAGGCCCGTGAGCACAAGCTGCTCATCCTGACCAAGGCCAACAGCCGCGCCACCGTCCACCGCCCCTCCTACCTCGACTACGTCGGCGTCAAGAAGTTCGACGCCGAGGGCAATGTCATCGGTGAGCGGCGCTTCCTGGGCCTGTTCTCCTCGGCCGCGTACACCGAGTCCGTGCGCCGCGTCCCGGTCATCCGCCGCAAGGTCGCCGAGGTGCTGGAGGGCGCCGGGTTCAGCCCCGACAGCCACGACGGCCGCGACCTGCTGCAGATCCTGGAGACCTACCCGCGCGACGAGCTGTTCCAGACGCCCGTCGACGAGCTGCGGTCCATCGCCACCAGCGTCCTCTACCTGCAAGAACGCCGCCGGCTGCGGCTCTACCTCCGCCAGGACGAGTACGGCCGCTACTACTCCGCGCTGGTCTACCTCCCGCGCGACCGCTACACCACCGCGGTGCGGCTGCGCCTGATCGACATCCTCAAGGAAGAGCTCGGCGGCACCAGCGTCGACTTCACCGCCTGGAACACCGAGTCGATCCTCTCCCGGCTGCACTTCGTCATCCGGGTCGAGCCCGGCTCCAGCCTTCCCGAGCTCACCGACGCCGCCGCTGACCGCCTCGAAAGCCGGCTGGTGGAGGCCGCCCGCTCGTGGGCCGACGGCTTCGGCGAGGCGCTGACCGCCGAGGTCGGTGAGGAGCGCGCCGCCGAGCTGCTGCGCCGCTACGGCCACGCCTTCCCCGAGGGCTACAAGGCCGACAACAGCCCGCGCAGCGCCGTCGCCGACCTCCAGCACCTGGAGAAGCTGACCGGTGAGCCCGGCCGTGACTTCTCCGTCAGCCTCTACGAGCCGGTCGGCGCGGGCCCCGGCGAGCGCCGCTTCAAGATCTACCGCAGGGGCGAGCCGGTCTCGCTGTCGCGGGTGCTGCCCGGCCTGAACCGCCTGGGCGTGGAGGTCGTCGACGAGCGCCCGCACGAGCTGCGCTGCGCCGACTCCACCATCGCCTGGGTCTACGACTTCGGGCTGCGGATGCCCGAGCACGTCAAGGGCGACGACGCCCGCGAGCGCTTCCAGGACGCCTTCACGGCGGTGTGGACCGGCGCGGCCGAGAGCGACAACTTCAACACGCTGGTGCTGCGGGCGGGCCTCAACTGGCGCCAGGCGATGGTCCTGCGGGCCTACGCCAAGTACCTGCGGCAGGCCGGTGCGACGTTCAGCCAGACGTACATGGAGGACACCCTCTCCAACAACGTCCACACCACCCGGCTGCTGGTCTCCCTCTTCGAGGCGCGGATGTCCCCCGGCCGGCAGCGGGCCGGCACCGAGCTGACCGACGCCCTGCTGGAGGAACTGGACGCCGCGCTCGACCAGGTCGCCTCCCTGGACGAGGACCGGATCCTGCGCTCCTTCCTCACCGTCATCAAGGCGACCCTGCGCACCAACCACTACCAGAAGGACAGCGAGGGCCGGCCGCACGCCTACCTGTCCATGAAGCTGGACCCGCAGGCCATCCCCGACCTGCCGGCGCCCCGCCCGGCGTACGAGATCTGGGTGTACTCCCCGAAGGTCGAGGGCGTCCACCTCCGGTTCGGCAAGGTCGCGCGCGGTGGTCTGCGCTGGTCGGACCGCCGGGAGGACTTCCGTACGGAGATCCTGGGCCTGGTCAAGGCGCAGATGGTCAAGAACACCGTCATCGTGCCGGTCGGCGCCAAGGGCGGCTTCGTCGGCAAGCAGCTCCCGGACCCCTCACAGGACCGGGACGCCTGGCTGGCCGAAGGCATCGCCAGCTACAAGACCTTCATCTCCGGTCTGCTGGACATCACCGACAACCTCGTCGGCGGCGAGGTCGTCCACCCGCAGAACGTCGTCCGGCACGACGAGGACGACACCTACCTGGTCGTCGCCGCCGACAAGGGCACCGCGACGTTCTCCGACATCGCCAACGAGGTCGCCGAGTCGTACGGCTTCTGGCTCGGTGACGCCTTCGCCTCCGGCGGCAGCGCCGGCTACGACCACAAGGGCATGGGCATCACCGCCCGCGGCGCCTGGGAGTCGGTCAAGCGCCACTTCCGCGAGCTGGACCACGACACCCAGACCGAGGACTTCACCGCGGTCGGCGTCGGCGACATGTCCGGTGACGTCTTCGGCAACGGCATGCTGCTCAGCGAGCACATCCGGCTGGTCGCCGCCTTCGACCACCGGCACATCTTCATCGACCCGAACCCGGACGCGGCGACCTCCTATGCCGAACGCCGCCGGCTCTTCGAGCTGCCCCGCTCCTCCTGGGCGGACTACAACACCGAGCTGCTTTCCCAGGGCGGCGGCATCCACCCGCGCTCGGCCAAGTCCATCCAGATCAACGCGCAGGTGCGGGCGGCTCTCGGCATCGATGCCGGGGTCAAGAAGATGACGCCCGCCGACCTGATGCAGGCGATCCTCAAGGCGCCGGTCGACCTGCTGTGGAACGGCGGCATCGGGACGTATGTGAAGTCCTCGGTGGAGACCGACGCCGATGTGGGCGACAAGTCCAACGACGCCATCCGGGTCAACGGCGAGGACCTGCGGGTCAAGGTCGTCGGCGAGGGCGGCAACCTGGGCCTGACCCAGCTGGGCCGGATCGAGTTCGCCACGGCCGGCGGCAGGATCAACACCGATGCGATCGACAACAGCGCCGGTGTGGACACCTCCGACCACGAGGTGAACATCAAGATCCTGCTCAACGCCGTGGTCGCCGACGGCGATATGACCGTCAAGCAGCGCAACAAGCTGCTGGCCGAGATGACCGACGAGGTCGGCGCGCTGGTGCTGCGCAACAACTACGCGCAGAACACCGCACTGGCCCTGGCCCTCGCCCAGTCGTCCAGCATGCTCAACGCCCAGCAGCGCTTCATGCGCCGCCTGGTGCGCGACGGCGACCTCGACCGGGCGCTGGAGTTCCTGCCCACCGACCGGCAGATCCGTGAGCGGCTGAACGCCGGGCGCGGGCTGACCCAGCCCGAGACCGCGGTGCTCCTGGCGTACACCAAGATCACGGTCGCCGAGGCGCTGATCCAGACCGGGCTGCCGGACGACCCGTACCTCCAGCGGCTGCTGCACGCCTACTTCCCCTCGGCGCTCCACGAACGCTTCGCCGAGCAGGTCGACGGGCATGCGCTGCGCCGCGAGATCGTCACGACGGTGCTGGTCAACGACACCGTCAACACCGGCGGTACGAGCTTCCTGCACCGGATGCAGGAGGAGACCGGGGCCTCCCTCGAGGAGGTCGTGCGGGCGCACACCGCGGCCCGTGCGATCTTCGGGCTGAACCAGGTCTGGGACGACGTCGAAGCGCTCGACAATGTCGTCGCGGCCGATGTCCAGACCCGGATCCGGCTGCACTCGCGGCGGCTGGTCGAGCGCGGCACCCGCTGGCTGCTCAACAACCGCCCGCAGCCGCTGGAGCTGTCGAAGACCATCGACTTCTTCGCCGAGCGGGTCGCCGGGCTCTGGAAGGAGCTGCCGAACCTGCTGCAGGGCAGCGACCTGGAGTGGTTCCAGACGATCCTGGAGGAGCTGACCGCCGCGGGCGTGCCCGAGGCGCTGGCCGTCCAGGTGTCCGGCTTCTCGTCGGTCTTCCCGGCGCTGGACATCGTCGCCGTCGCGGACCGGATGGGCAAGGAGCCGCTGGATGTCGCCGAGGTCTACTACGACCTGGGCGAGCGGCTGCGGATCAACCAGCTCCTCGACCGCATCCTGGAGCTGCCGCGCAACGACCGCTGGCAGTCGATGGCCCGTGCCTCGATCCGCGAGGACCTTTTCGCGGCTCATGCGGCGCTGACCGCGGATGTGCTGTCGGAGGGCAACGGCACCTCGACGCCGGAGCAGCGGTTCAAGGCCTGGGAGCAGGCCAATGCGGCGATCCTCGGCCGCGCGCGGGCGACGCTGGAGGAGATCTACGGCTCGGAGGGGTTCGACCTGGCGAACCTGTCCGTCGCCATGCGGACGATGCGCACGCTGCTGCGCACCCACAGCTGACGCCGCACCACGGCTGACGCCCGTACCACGGCGAACGGCCCCGGAAGCGCATGCTTCCGGGGCCGTTCCCGTTCACGCGGACACCGCCTAGCGGTGGGCCTCGTAAGCCTTGATGACCTCGTCCGTCGGGCCGTCCATCAGCAGCTCGCCGTGCTCCAGCCACAGGGTCCGGTCGCAGGTGTCGCGGATGGACTTGTTGTTGTGGCTGACGAGGAAGACCGTGCCGGCCTCCTTGCGCAGTTCGCGGATGCGGGCCTCGGAGCGCTTCTGGAAGCTGCGGTCGCCGGTGGCCAGCGCCTCGTCGATCATCAGCACATCGTGGTCCTTGGCGGCGGCGATGGAGAACCGCAGGCGGGCGGCCATGCCGGAGGAGTAGGTGCGCATCGGCAGCGAGATGAAGTCGCCCTTCTCGTTGATGCCGGAGAAGTCGACGATGCCGTCGTAGCGCTCGCGGACCTGTTCGCGGCTCATGCCCATGGCCAGGCCGCCCAGGAGGACGTTCTTCTCGCCGGTCAGGTCGTTCATCAGGGCCGCGTTCACGCCCAGCAGCGAGGGCTGGCCGTGGGTGTAGACCTTGCCGCGCTCGGCGGGCAGCAGACCGGCGACCGCCTTGAGCAGCGTCGACTTGCCCGAACCGTTGGAGCCGATCAGGCCGATCGACTCGCCGCGGTAGGCGGTGAACGAGACGCCCTTGACCGCGTGCACCTCGCGTACCCCCGTGGAGGGCTTGCGGCGCACGATCCGGTTCAGCGCCGCGGTGGCGCTGCCCTTGCCCGCGCCGGTGCCGTAGACGCGGTAGACGATGTGCAGATCGTCCGCGATCACCGTCGGGACGCGGGTCCCGTCGGCCTGTGCCGGGCGGGTGCCGTTCGTGCGCTCGGCCATGTCCGTACCGTTCCTCTGTTCCGTCCTGACCTCAGCCACGTCCGTACCGCTCCTCGGCCTTCCAGAAGTACACAAAGCCCGCGACGCCGGCCAGCAGGGCCCAGCCGGCCGCGAACGCCCAGACGTGCGGCGGCAGTTGGTTCGCCTTGAAGCTGTCGATCAGGGCGAAACGCATCAGGTCGATGTAGACCGCGGCGGGGTTGCCGTCCAGCAGCACCACCACGAACTGCGGGAGGTGCTTGCCCTGGAGGATCAGGTTGATGCTGAACATCACGCCGGAGGCGTACATCCAGGTCCGCATGATGAAGGGCATCAGCTGCGCCAGGTCCGGGGTCTTCGCCCCCATCCGTGCCATGACCATCGCCAGGCCGGTGTTGAAGACGAACTGCAGCGTCAGTGCCGGTACGACCAGCAGCCACGACCAGGTCGGGACCTGTCCGAAGCACAGCAGGATGACCCCGAGCACGCCCATGGAGTACAGCAGCTGCTGCAGCTGTGCCAGGCAGAACGAGATCGGCAGGCAGGCCCGCGGGAAGTGCAGCGCCCGCACCAGACCGAGGTTGCCGGAGATCGCCCGCGTACCGGCCATCACCGAGTTCTGCAGGAAGGTGAAGACGAAGACGCCGGTCACCAGGAACGGGACGTAGTCCGGGACGCCTCGCTTGGTGCCGATCAGCACGCCGAAGATCAAGTAGTAGACGGCCGCGTTGAGCAGGGGGGTCAGGACCTGCCAGAGCTGACCGAGCTTGGCGGTGGTGTACATCGCGGTGAGCTTGGCGCTGGCGAACGAGGTGATGAAGTGCCGCCGGTGCCACAGCTGGCGGGTGTACTCCGGCAGCGAGGGGCGGGCGCCGCTGACCGTGAGGCCGTGGCGTTCGGCCAGTGCGCGCAGCTCGGGATCGGGAGAGGTGCCGGGGGTGGGCGCCCGGGCGGGCGTCGGGGCCGGGGGCGCGAGGGTCTGGGGCATGGAGGAGGCCGCTTTCGCTTGCGTACGGGGGCGGGGGAACGAGAACGGGGCCATACGACGGAACGGGGCCGTATCGTCGCGACGTCGACACTAAAGGGTGCTCACGTCGAAACGCAACCGTAGCGTCGTGACGCTATGCTCAAGGCATGGCACAAGACGGCAGCGGGAACCAGTCCGCGGCGGTGCGCCGGACCCCGGCAGGCGCCGCCGTACTACGCGAGGACAAGACCGAGGCGATCCGTGCCGCGGTCTTCGAGGAGCTTGCGGCGGTGGGCTTCGCCCGGATGTCGATCGAGGGCATCGCACGGCGGGCGGGGGTGGGCAAGACCGCCGTCTACCGGCGGTGGCGCTCCAAGCTGCACCTCGTGCTCGATGTGGTCTCCGCGGTGGCCGCGGCGGGGATGCCGACGCCGGACACCGGCTCGCTGTCCGGCGACGTACGGATGCTGCTGGAGGTCGCGGCCCGGGCGCTGCGGCATCCGATGGCCTCGCAGATCGTCCCGGACCTGCTGGCGGAGGCGGCCCGCAGCCCCGAGCTGGCGGGTGCGCTCAAGGCCGCGCTGCACGACAGCCAGGAGGGCGTCGCGACGGCGATGGTGGCGCGCGCCGTCGAACGCGGGGAGATCCCGGCCGGAGCGGACGGCCGGCTGGCCCTGGATCTGCTGACCGGGCCGCTGTACTGGCGGCTGCTGGTCGTCCGCGACGCGGTGCCGCCCGGCTATCTCGACGAGCTGACGGCGGCGGTGGTCAGCGCGCTCGGCGGGCGCTGAGCCGCGGACCCGGCGGGCTGAGCGCCAGGGGGCCGGCCGCCGGGCCCTGCCCCGTTCACCCCTCGCGTCACGACATGCGTCGCAGGGTGCGCGGGATCGTGTGAGCGCCCGAATACTGAGGGTGTGTCAGCTGCGCGCCCGCCCCGCGAGTCCGTTTCCCGCCGATGGCTGCTCCAGGCCACCGGCGCCGGTGTGCTCGCCGCGACGGCGGGCGTGGGCGTCTGGGCCCGGCTGTCGGACGACGGCGCCCTTTCGGCCGGCCCTGCGGGCCCCGGACGGCCGCTGACGGACCCGGCGGAGCAGTCCTTCCTGCAGATCATCGCGCATGCCGATGACGGTCTGTACTTCATGAACCCCGATCTGGAGCAGTCCCTGCGCAGCGGGGCGCGTTCGGTCACCGTCTGCCTCACCGGCGGCGAGGCGGACGGCCGCAACGTCAGCCCGCGTGCCCACGACCCCGCCCGGGTCCCCCAGGACCGGGCCGCCTTCTCCCGGGCGCGGGCCAACGGGCTGCGCGCCGCCCATGCCGTGATGGTCACCGGCGACCCGGCCGCCCGCTGGGACGTCGCGGCGCTCTCCCTGCTCCCGGGCTTCGAGGTGGAGATCCAGACGCTGCGCGACGCCCCGCAGCACCAGCTGATCTTCCTGGGGCTGGTGGAGGCCAGGGCCGTCTGGCAGGCCCGGGCGAGGAGTCTGCGCGGGCTGTGGCTGGGCGCCACCGGCACCCTCCCCACGCTGCGCCCCGCCGGCACCCCCGTGAAACGGCGGTTCCACTACACCCGTGACCAGGTCATCCGGACGCTGGTGGCGGTGCTCGACCGGGCCGGGCCCACGCTCGTGCGCACCCTGGACCCGAACGCGGTGCACTCCCCGAAGCGGCCGCCGGCCGCCGCGGACCACGACCTCCGCCTGGCCGGGCTGCGCTACTACGACCACCAGGACCACACCGCCTCCGCCCACTTCGCCGAGGCCGCGCTGGCCGCGTACGGGGGCCGCGGCCGTCCGGCGATCGTGGAGAACTACCTCGGCTACGAGGACGGGGTGCTGCCCCACGACCTCGACCTCGCCGCCGCCCGCCGCAAGGCCCGGCTGCTGTCGGTCTACGGCTGGGCCGACCACCGCGCCTGCGGCGACCCGGCGGGCTGCGGGGACCGCAAGGTGGGCGGCTCGGCGCTCAACGGCGGCTCCCGCAACTGGACCCGCAGCACCCGGCTGCGCGCACCCGGCTCCAATGCCTGGGTGCGCCCGGCCGCGGACGGCCGGCTCACCGCCTTCGCGGTGCTGGGCGGAACGGCGTACTGCTGGGCGGAGACCCGGCCGGGCAGCGGGAGCTTCGGTACGCCGGTGGCGGTCGGCGGTGCGCTGCTGCAGGGGCAGATCCAGGTGGTGCGCCGCCCCGGCGGAGCGCTCCAGCTGTTCGCCTCCCGCACCGTGCTGCCGGGCCGCAACGCCGCCCACCGCCGCGACCTGCTGAGTGCGCCGCAGACCGGCACCACCGCGGACGGTGTGCCCGTCTTCGCGCGCTGGAAGTCGCTGGGTTCCCCGGACGCTGACCCGGTCCGGTCGCTGGAGACCGGCTTCCCGGCGGCGGTGGCCGGCCCGGACGGCACGGTGCATGTGTTCGTCCGCACCTGGGACGGCAATGTCGCCCACCGCAGCGGCCCCCACGGCGTGCACTGGTCGCCGTGGCAGCGGCTGGAGGGGCCGGTCAGCACGCTGACGGCCTCACCGCGGATCGTCGACGGGCTGGATGCCTGTGTGGACTCCGAGGGGCTGATCCATCTGGCCGCGCCGACCGTCGGGACCGTCCAGCACTGGGTGTCGAAGGAACCGGGGCAGATCCCGCGGCCGGCCGCGGCCACCGGGCTGCCGCAGCCGGGCGGCCCGGTCAGCCTCGTCCCGGTCGCCGACGGCGCGGTGCGGGCCGTCTTCCGGCGGTCGGTCACCGCCCAGGTCCTGATCGCCGAGCGGCAGCGGATGATCGGTGCCTGGCGGGTCTCGGCGCGCTGCGCGGCGGTCGGCGGCTACGGGCGGGTGGCGGCGGCGCAGGTCGGCAGCGGCGACCGGATGGTGCTCGCGGCGCGCGATGACGCGGGCGAGGTACGGATGGCGACGGCCCAGGACGGCGCCGGGCCCTGGCAGCGGGGCCGGGTGGCGCATTCGGCGGCGGCCGGGGTCGCCCAGGACGCCGTGGGGCGGGCGGTGGTGGTCGCGCTGGGCCTCGACGGCAGGCTGTACACGGCGCGTCAGACGTCGGTCGGGCAGTCGGTGCGGTTCGGGGGCTGGCGGGCTCAGGCGGGCCCGCCGGAGCGGGCGGGCGGCGGGCCGGCCTGAACGGAGCGGCCGGCCGGGGTGGTGCGACAGGCCGGAGCGGAGGGGCCGGCCCGATCGCCGGTACCGGCCCGATCGCCGGTACCGGCCCGATCGCCGGTACCGGCCGGGGCGGTGGGACCGGCCGGGGCCGAGCGTCCGGTCCGGGCGGGCGGGCGCAGGATGCGCCGGGAGAGAAGGTAGCTGAACGGGAGCGCGCACAGCGCCGCCACCAGCGGCGCCACCGTGGTGCTCATCCGGCACCAGCCCACCAGCGCCACCAGCCCCGCGCTCTGCACCCCGTAGTTGGTGACCTGGGTCAGCGGGAAGAGCAGGAACTTCGTCCAGGTCGGGCGGGTGCGGTAGGTGACGTAGGTGTGCAGGAAGAACGAGCCGGTCATGCTCACCGCAAAGGCGGCGGTGTAGGCCGCGAAGTACGGCAGCAGGTGGTGCAGTGCCAGATAACAGGCGGAGAACGTCAGGGTGTTGACCCCGCCGACGGCGGCGAAGCGCACGATCCGGCCCCCGGGGCGGCCGGATGCCGGCGAAGCGCGCATCAGCGGGCCCGTGCACCGGCGGTGGCGGCGCCCGCCGGACCGGGGGCGGGCGCCGTGGCGGGCACGGACGCCGTGACGGGGGCCGGTGCCATGGCGGGGACGGTGGCGCTGCTCTCCTTGACCAGGAAGTGCGGCCGCCCCTTGGCCTCGTAGTAGATCCGCCCGATGTACTCGCCGATCAGCCCGAGCATCACCATCTGCAGCCCGCCCAGGCCCACGACGATGGCCACCAGCGTCACATACCCCGGCGCGGTGACGCCGCCGACCAGGGCCGCGCCGACGATCCACAGGGTGTAGACGGCGGCGAGCGAGGCCAGGCCGAGCCCGGCGTAGAGGGCCCGCCGCAGGGGGCGGCAGTTGAAGGAGAGCATGCCGTCGATGCCGTAGTTGACCAGTGAGCCGAGGCGCCACTTCGTCTCGCCGGCCTCCCGGGCGGCATTGCGGTAGTCGAAGGTGACGGTGTCGAAGCCGATCCAGGAGAACAGGCCCTTGGAGAAGCGGTTGTACTCCGGCAGCGAGAGCAGCGCGTCCACGGCCTTGCGCGACAGCAGCCGGAAGTCGCCCACCCCGTCGGTGAGTTCGACATCGACCCACTTGTTGACGGCGCGGTAGTAGAGCCTGCTCAGCGCCGTCCGCAGCCGTTGGTCGCCGGTCCGGCTGCGCTTGGCGACGACCTGGTCGTGGCCGAGCTGGTAGAGGTCGAGCATCGTCTCGATGAGGCCGGGCGGGTGCTGCAGATCGGCGTCCATGAGGATCACCGCGTCGCCGGTCGCCGCCCGCAGGCCGGCCAGTATGGCGGGCTCCTTGCCGAAGTTACGGCTGAAGGAGAGGTAGCGGGTGGTGCCGCGGTGCTGCTGGGCCAGGCCCCGCAGCCGGGCCAGGGTGCCGTCGGCGCTGCCGTCGTCGACGTAACACAGCTCGTACTCGACGGCGAGTCCGGCGAGGACCGCGCGGACCGTCTCGTCGAAACGGCCGAGGACGGCTTCTTCGTTGTAGCAGGGGACGACGATGGAAAGCTTCATGAGCAGGCCTTTTCGCCGGGGTCAGGGGCGGCTCAGGCACCGTCCCCTGAAGGGTAATTCTACAAATCTGTTGGTTTGTCATGATGTGTCCGGCGTGGCGTGGTGAGGCGGAGGCGCCACCGGCCGCGCGTGGTGCCGGACACCGCCACCCCGGCAACCGCCAGCGCCGCCGCGCCGCTCGCCGCAAGCCCCGTGTGCAGGCCCGGCGGCCGGTAGGAGCACGACAGCCGGGTGGCGCCGGGGCCCAGCGGGACGGCCAGCAGACCGCCGAACGCGTGCGGCGCGTGCAACGGTCCGCCGTCCACCGAACACCCCCAGCCCGGGACGGCGGGGAGCGCCAGCACCGCGCTGCCCTTGCTGCCCGGACGCAGCCGGGCCGTCAGCCGGTGGCCGCCGGCGGTCAGTTCCACCGGGCCGCGGGCGCGCAGCGCGTGCACCGCCGCCGTCAGCCTGCGCCCGGACAGGCAGCCGATCGCCCGCCCCGGAAGGTGCTGCCGGCCCCGGCCGGTGAAGCGCACCGCCACCGTGCCGTCCGCGGGCACCCGGCCCAGGATCCGCAGCGGATTCGCGGTGACGTCGTGACTGCCGATCGCCGTGGTGCGCAGGCCCGGGCCGCTGACCTCCCCGGAGAACCAGGGGGCGTACCACAGGGCGGTGCTGCCCGGGGCGCACCGCACGGTGAAGGTGGTCCCGGTGCCGGCCGCGCCCGTGCCGTTCGCGCCCCCGCCGTCCGCGCCCCCGCCGTCCGCGCCCGTGCCCTTCGCGCCGCCGCCGTCCGCGCCCGTGCCCTCCCGCCGCGCGCCGGGCAGCAGCCAGCCGCCACGGTCACGCAGCGGGGCCTCGCCCGCGGTGGGCGTCAGGGCCGGCACCTCGTACACGGCGGCGCCCAGCACCCGCTCCTGGCGGGCGAAGACGGTCTCCTTGCCGGCGGGGCGCGGGAGGGTGTCCCGTACGGTCAGCAGCGGGGCCGGGCGGGCCGGATGCGGGGTGAACAGGGCGCGGTCCCCGGGCACCGGGGACAGATAGCTGCCGACGCCCATGAGCGCCCGGCCCACCGGGTCCTCGAAACTGAGGGTGTGACGGCCCCTCATGTACCAGCCGGCGCCCAGGCCCCGCAGGGTGCGGGCGGTGACCGCGGGCGCGAAGCTGCTGTAGTACGAGCCGCCCTCGCCGCCGATCAGCAGCGGGTCGTTGTTGGCGAACTCGTGCGGGCCCGGGTCGGTGCGGCTGCG
Organism: Streptomyces sp. NBC_00400; assembly: GCF_036048035.1. NCBI lineage: Bacteria > Bacillati > Actinomycetota > Actinomycetes > Kitasatosporales > Streptomycetaceae > Streptomyces > Streptomyces sp. NBC_00400. The sequence goes on from NZ_CP107940.1 coordinate 5,210,488, forward strand.
CGGCCAGTCGGCGCGGGCCAGCAGCCCGTCCCGCGCGGTCAGCGACGGACCGGCGAACGTGATCTTGGGCTGGAACCAGGCGATCGCACCCCGTGCCGCGGTCACCGACAGCGCCGTGTACGCCGAGCCCAGCAGGACCGTGCCGGCCAGCGCGGCGAGGGCGGCGGCCCGGGTACGGGAGGTGCGCGACCTGCCGAGCGCGGCCAGCCCCAGGAGGGCCGGCACACCGCCGCCGGCCACCAGGATCCAGGTGTCGGTGCCGACCGCGCCCTGGTCGCGGCTGAGCCAGGCGAGCAGCGCGACCGCCGCCGTGCCCGCGGCCAGTTCGCGGGGGCGCGGGCGGTGCGCCAGCGCCAGCCAGGAGATCATCACGAGGATGCCGCTGAGCACGAAGGCGGCGCGGTACGGACTGCCGTTGGGCAGCGCGAAACCGTGCCACAGCAGGATCGTCGGCTCCTGGACGAAGGAGACGGCGACGCCCGCCGCCAGGACGCACCAGCCCGCGCGCACCCGGAGCGGCACGGCCCGCACGAACGGGAAGGCGGCCACCAGCAGCAGCCCGAGGACCCCGATGGAGATGTTGGGGACCGGCGCGCCCGGGTGGCCGCCCGGCAGTAACTGTGCCCACTGGCCGAGCGGCGACGGCCGGTCGTCGTAGGACACCGCGGGCGCGGGCTGGGCGGCCCGGCTGGCCGCCAGGGTGACGGTCAGCACGGGCGCGGCGAGCAGGATGCCGGTCAGCGCCATCGAGGCCGCGCGGACCAGCGCCCGCAGCCTCGCGCGCCACGGCATCGCGGCGGCCGTCAGCAGCCGCACCACCAGCACCAGCGCCATCGCCAGGGTCGCCATCGCGGCCGTGTAGAAGTTGCCCGCCCAGGCGAGGGCGACCAGCAGCGTGCCCGCCACCCAGCGGGTACGGCGCAGGCACCAGTCCGCGGCGATCCCGGTCAGGGGCAGCGCCACCAGGCCCCACATCCACATCGGGTCGGCGAAGCCGTCGTTCAGCACCCAGGCACACAGCCCGTACCCCACCGACAGCAGCGCCCGCAGCGGGCCGGAGCCCTGCCGCAGCCGCCCGAGGAAGACGGTCATCAAGGCGGCGCCCAGGCCGATGCTGAACAGGGTGACCAGGAAGACCGGCAGGTCGGCCAGCGCGCGGGGGAAGAGCCCGACGAGCCAGGAGAAGGGGTTCATCAGGTAGGTGAAGAAGTCGGCGAGGAACGGCACGCCGTAGCCGCTGCTCCAGTTGAAGAACAGATCGCCGCTGGTGGTGCCGTGCAGCAGGTCCCACAGCCGGGCGTGGAACGGGACGAACTGGTTGCCCAGGTCATTGATGGCGCGTGAGCGCGGACCGAAGGGGTAGCTGCCGTAAAGGGTGAGCGCGAGGCAGTACGCCCCCATGGACAGGGCCGCCGCGAGCCAGGGTGCCGTCCGCTGTCCGGGGGCGGTGTGCTCCGCGGCCGGGCGTTCACTCACGGGAAGAGGCCGGGCAACCTCCAGGGGCCGGACCGCCTCTTGTGGGGTGGCGGGCGTCGGAGCCACCGGCACTCCTCCACGATCGGCGAACGTTCACCCCACGTTATATGTCTTAATCACCCCCTTTGCCTGGCTAGGGCGCCGGGCATTTCGGGGATTGCGGAAAGAGTGGAGGGCATGGTGCCCGTTCCTGACGACCTTGTGGCCACGGCCGGCGACGGACCGGATGCCACGGCGACGCCGACCGTCTCCGTGATCGTGCCGGTGCACAACACCCGGCGCTACCTCGACCGCAGCCTCGGCTCGGTCTTCGCGCAGACCCTGGATCGGCACCGGATCGAGGTGATCGCGGTCGACGACGGCTCCACCGACGGCAGCGCCGAGTGGCTGGACGAACAGGCCCGCCGGCGCCCCCACCTGACCGTGCTGCGCCAGGAGGCCTCGGGCGGCCCGGGCAAGCCCCGCAACACCGGGCTGGACCGTGCCACCGGCGACTACGTCTTCTTCCTCGACTCCGACGACCGGCTCGCCCCCGAGGCGCTGGCCCGGCTCGTCCACATGGCCGAACGGTGCGGCTCGGACGTCGTCTACGGCCGGATCGCCGGCGCCGAGGGCCGCGCCGCCCCCGTCGACCTGCGCACCACCAGCGACAAGGTCTCCGTCTTCGACTCCCCGGTCTACTGGTCCCTGGCCGCCTTCAAGCTCTTCCGCCGCTCCTTCCTCGAAGAGCACCGGCTGCGTTTCGTCGAGGGCCGGCTGCTGGCCGAGGACCTGCCGTTCGGCATCGCCGCCCTGCTGCGCGCCAAGACCGTCTCCGTCCTCGCCGACCAGGACTGCTACTACCTGCACGGCCGCGACGACGACAGCAACGCCAGCCGCCAGGACATCGACTGGTGCGAATACCTCGACTACATCGGCACCGTCCTCGACGGCCTCGCGGCCGAGGTCCCGCCCGGCGAACAGCGCGACACACTGATGATCCGGCACTTCCACGGCGAGATACTCATGCCCTTCGGGGCCGCCTACCTCGCCCGCGACGCGGCGGACCGGCAAGCGATGGCCGCGGCCGCCCGCCCGCTCGTCGAGCGCTACCTCACCGACCGCATCCAGGCCGCCCTGCCGCCCCGGCTCCGGCTGCGCGCCCACTGCCTGCGCGCCGGGCTCGACGAGGCACTGACCGCCGTCGTCCGGGCCGACACCGAGCGGCAGCCCGACCCGCCGCGCCTCGCCGACGGCCGCGTCTACGCCGCATACCCCCACTTCCGCGACCCGCAGCACGCCCTCCCCGACGCCTGCTACGACCTCACCGACCGCGTGGTACTGCGCCAGCGCCTGATCCGCTGGGGCTGGGTCGGCGGCGTCCTGCACCTGCGGGGCACCGCCGAGCTGCCCCTGCTCGGCGGCGACACCGTCGAGGTCCAGCTGCAGCGCAGCGGCGCCGTCCACCGCGTCCCGGCGCGGTACGCGGACGGCACCTGGCAGGCCGCCGTCGACCCGGCGACCGCCGCGGACGGCGGGCCGCTGACCGACGGCATCTGGGGTCTCAAGATCGCGGTCACCGCGCACGGCGGCGCGGGCGCGGCGGGGCCCGCCTTCCGCCGCGAGGCCTGGCTGGCCCCGGAAGGCGGGGCGAACGGGCGGGAGTGCGCGCCGCGGATCGCCGGCCGGGGCCCGGCGGGCCCGGCCGTCGCCGCGCTCTTCCTCTCCCAACCGCACGGCCACCTCCACCTCGACCTGGACAGGGAGGGAGCCCGCCGGCCGCTCGGCGGCGACCTGCGCGGCACGGCGCACCGCACCCGCTCGGGGCGGGCCACCCTCGCCGCGCACCTCACCCTGCCCGGCTGCCCCGTGGACGCCGGGCTGCGGCTGGTCCTCCGCGACGCGACCCGCACCGTGGCGCTGCCCACCACGGTCGAACGGGGCGCCGACGACCACTACACCGTGCGCTCCGTGCTGCGCGGCGGCCCCCCGGGCACCTGGCGGGTGTCCCTGCGGGTGACCGCCGGCCCGCTCCGCCGCGACCTGCCGGTCGCGGCGGCCGGCGGCCGGTCCGGCGAGCGGCCGCCGCTGACTCTCACCGTGCCCGGCGCCACCTTCCCCAGGAAGCTGCTGCGCCGCCTGCGCGGCTGACACCAGGGCCGGGCCAATTCGGTCACCGCCGAAAATCCTTGTGCGTGCCGCCCCCGCGGGACGAGGCTGACCCACCATCAGGCACCTGCACAGGTGCACCCGCGACGACCATCTCGCGGGGCCATTTGACCAAGGGGGAACGTCACATGTCCGTATGGAAGCGAGCCGGAATGGCGGCCATGGCCGTCGCGGCGCTGGTCGTCCCGGCGGGCGCGGTCGTCGGCACGGCCGGAACAGCGGCGGCCGCGGCGGGCGGCACCGTCCAGGGCTGCCCCTACGGCGCGGTCTGCATCTATCCGCAGAACGCCGGATGGAACGGCGGCCACCCGTCGCTCTTCTACTACAGCTACGGGGCGCACAACCTCAGCAACCAGGTCGGGACGCACCGCATCTACAACAACCAGTCCGGGGGCGCGACCATGCGGACCTGCACGGGCTACAACGGCACGGGATGCCAGGGCTACCTCTCGCCCGGCTACTACATCGACAAGGACCTCACGCCGATCAACTCGATCACCCTCCAGCCGTAGACGGCCGTGGTCGGCCCACAGGGTGGCCGGGCGGCATGAGCGCGCCCGGGGCGGAGTCCGGTCACGGACCCGCCCCGGGCGCTGATGTGCCGCCACGGGCGCCGTGCGAGGGCCGCCCGCCGGGCGCACGCTGGAAGCAGGGGGGCTCCGGAGGTGATCGTGATGCTGCAGACCGTTGTCGGATGGCATGTCGACATGGAATTCGACGAGGACACCCACCGCACCCGCGCCGCGGCCCTGGTACGGCTTCCCGACGGAACCGAGGTACGGGCCCACGGCTACGCCAGCCGCCACCCCGTCGACTCCCACCAGCCGCGGGTCGGCGAGGAGGTCGCGGGAGCCCGAGCGCTCAACGAACTGGCGATGCAGTTGCTGACCAAGGCGCACGACGAGATCGACGAGGCCTCGGGCCGGACATCGCACCCGCTGACCTGACCCGGGCCCGCTGACCTGACCGGGGCCCGCCGACCCGGCCGGCGCCCGCCCTGGCCCCCTGATCCGCGCACCCCGGGCCCGGCCGGCAGGCCGGCGCCCGCGGTCCGCGCTCAGCCCTGCGGACGGTGGTGCTGCCAGCCGGCCCAGGCCGAGGTGATCATGTCGCGCACATCGTGGCGGGCCTTCCAGCCCAGCTCCGCGGCGATCCGGTCGGCGGCCGCGACCACCCGGGCCGGGTCGCCCGCACGGCGCGGGGTGACCTCGGCGGTGACGCCCCGGTGCCCGGTGATCTCGGTGATCAGATCCACCATCTCGCGCACCGAAACGCCCTCGCCGCGCCCGATGTTCAGCGTCAGATCGCGCACCGGGCCCGGCTCGGCGAGCTTGCGGGCGGCCGACACATGGGCCTCGGCGAGATCGGCGACATGGATGTAGTCGCGGATGCAGGTGCCGTCGGGGGTGTCGTAGTCATCGCCGAAGATGCGCGGCGCCGCGCCCTCGGTGAGCTTCTCGAAGACCATCGGGACGATGTTGAAGACCCCGGTGTCCGCCAGCTCGGGGGTGGCCGCCCCGGCGACGTTGAAGTAGCGCAGACAGGCCGTGCTGATGCCGTGCGCCTTGCCCGCCGCACGGGCCATCCACTCGCCGACGAGCTTGGTCTCGCCGTACGGGTTGATCGGGGTGCAGGGGGTCTCCTCGGTGACCAGATCGACATCCGGCATGCCGTAGACCGCCGCCGAGGACGAGAACACCAGCCGGCCGACACCGCCCGCGGCCATCGCCTCCAGCAGCGTCTGCAGACCGTGCACATTCTCGCGGTAGTAGTGCAGCGGCATCTCGACGGACTCGCCGACCTGCTTCTTGGCGGCCAGATGCACCACATCGGTGATGCCGTGCTCGGCGAGCGTGGCATCGAGCAGCGCGCGGTCGAGCGTGGAGCCGACGACCAGGGGGACGCCCTCCGGGATCCGGGCGGCCACACCCGTCGTCAGATCGTCGAACACGACGACGCTCTCGCCTGCCTCACGCAGGGCCCGTACGACATGGGCGCCGATGTAGCCGGCACCACCCGTGATCAAGTAAGACATAGTGCCCATCCTAGGTCGGGGTAGAGGAGTGCGGGGAAAGAGGCCGGGGCGGCTCAGCCGCGCAGCCGCCGGGCGGCGATCCGCCAGACGCTGCGCAGGCCGGAGGCGACCCGCAGGGACAGGGCCCCGCCGGTCGTCGCATACGGCTGCACCAGCAGCACGGCATGACGGCGGCTGGGCAGCACCTGGCGGCGCAGCCCCGGGCCCAGGGCCCGCAGCGCCGCGCGGAAACCCGCCCCGTCCGCGCAGCTGACCTGCGCCATCAGGTCCCACGGCTCGGGGTCGGCACTGTGCCCGCCGCCCCGTTCGGCCAGCGCCGCGAGATCCAGTACGACCTCGGCGGTCCAGCAGGCCTGGGACCCGCCGACGGCCGGGGCCGGGGTGAGAGCGGCGGTGTGGACCGGGCCGCGCCGGTCGTCCCGGCGCCGCCGCAGCTCGATGTCGATGCTCTCCGGCCCGGACGCGGCCAGCCGCCCGTACAGATCGTGCACCCGCAGCCGCAGCACACCGGGACCGTCGGGGGACGGTTCGGCATCTATGGTCACCGGCAGCCGGTGCATCGGCTTGGTGCCCATCGCGTCCAGCACGACCTCGGGCAGGTCGGCCGACCACACCGCGCGGCCGCCGGCCTCCGCGTACGGCGGCAGCAGCCGCCCGGGCCGGGCCGCCAGCTGCGTCAGCCGCTCCAGGTCCCTGGGGGCCGGCGAGGCCAGCACCACCCGGGCCAGCCAGCGGGCCGGGGCACGCGCCGCGCGCAGATCGGCCTCGTCGAACCCCGCCAGATAGCCGCGGGTCAGCCGCCACCACTCGGCGCGGTAGTCGGCGCCGCGGGTGTGCAGCTCGCGGACGTACATCCGCAGATCGTGGTCGAGGAACTTGGTGCCCGCGGCATGCGCCAGCGCCTTGTGCCCCGCGTCCAGGAAAATCTGCACGCTGGCGCGGTGCGCCGCGATCCGCGCCTGCCAGTTGGCGACGTCGTTGCGGTCCAGCGAGATCGACTGCCGGGCGGCCGAACGGCGCACATGCCAGATGTAGACCCGGTCGGGGATCGTCACCATGCGCGGGGCGGCGGCCAGCACCCGCGCCGTGAACACGAAGTCCTCATAGGTGAAGCGGCCCTCGGGGAACGTGATGGCGTGCTTGTCGAGGAACGCCCGCTCGTAGAGCTTGTTGACGCACAGCGTGTCCCGGACCAGATGCGGGGCCGCATCGGGGGAGCTGTGCACCGCCGTCTCGCGGTAGAGGCCCGGCTGCCAGGGGACATCGCGGTGCGCGGGCAGCTCACGGCGTACGCAGGCGCCGGCCACGACCGGGGCGTCATGCTCACCAGCGGCGGCCAGCAGCGCCCGGGCCGCGCCCGGGGGCAGCACATCGTCGCTGTCGAGGAACATCACGAAGCGCCCGGTGGCGGCCCGCAGACCGTCGTTGCGCGGAGTGCCGCAGCCGCCGCTGTTCGTGTCGCGGTGGATCACCCTCAGCCGCGGTTCGCCGTGGGCGAGGGCGTCCAGGGCGGCGCCGGTGCCATCGGTGGAGGCGTCGTTCACCGCGATCACTTCGGTGACCGTTTCGCCCGGGGGCCCCTGCGCGAGCGCGGAGCGCACCGCATCGCAGACATGACCGGCATCGTTGAAGGCGATGACGACGATGCTGACCTGAGCGGAAGGCGTGATGGTGGGCCCCGTCAGCGGATCGAGGGCTTCTTTCACAGTCACTGAATCTACATTTCGTGTCGACAGCATCTCTTGGCGCGAGCGGGGTCCGAACCTGTTTCCGATGGTTCAGAGGGCGAATCCCGTCGAGCGGTTGCACCCCCCGATCCGCTTTTCCCGTCCTCTTGCCGTCTTCTTAACTGGCGGGAGCCGGGGCCCGGGGGTGTGCAGACCCGTAAGGGCGCCTGCACATGCTGTAACGACGCGGGTGCCGCACGATGTTGATCCGCACGCCACCTCCTTGCGACGGACCGGCCCCGGTCACCGCTCCATCAGATCCGCGACCCGGCCGGCCGCACCCCCGTCGTCCCGGTGACAGAACGCTTCCCGGAAATCCGCGTACGCATCCGCCCCGGCGGCGGCGATCTCCTCCAAGTCGCCCAGTGCGTCGATCAGTTCACCGGTCGAGGTGAGCAGCGGACCCGGCACCCGGGCCTCGAAGTCGAGGGTGAAGCCGCGCAGGGTGTCGCGGTAGTGCGGCAGATCGGGTGTCAGGAAGAGCATCGGACGCCCGGTGTTGGCGAAGTCGGCGGCCAGCGACGAGTAGTCGGTGACCAGGACGTCCGCGGCCAGCAGCAGCTCGGTGGCGTCCGGGTGGGCGGACACGTCGAGGGCGAACGGCGCGTGGTGGGCGGGCAGCCGGTCGGCGACCAGCGGGTGGGAGCGCACCAGCAGCACATGGTCGTCCGCCAGCTCCCGCCGTGCCAGGTCCAGATCGAGCGGCAGATGCAGCCGGTGGTGGCCCGCGTCGTAGGCGAGATCGTCGCGCGGGGTCGGCGCGTACAGCACCACTTTCCTGCCCGGCTCGATGCCCAGGCGCTCGCGGACCGCGGCCGCCCTGAGGTCACGGTCGGCGGCGAAGAAGGCATCGGTGCGCGGCAGCCCGGTCTCCAGCAGCCGCCCGGAGTAGCCGAGCGCCGAGCGCAGCACCGGAGTGCTGTGCGCGTTCGGCGACAGCAGCACGCTCCACTGCCGGCTGACCCGCGGCCGCGGCGCCAGATGCGCCAGCCCCGCGCACAGCGTCCCGGCCAGGTCGGCGCCGATCCGCTTGAGCGGGGTGCCGTGCCAGGTCTGGATGATGCGCTGCCCGCCGCGCCGGGTGAACCACCGGGGCAGATGGGTGTTGGTGACCACCCAGCGGCTGTGCGCCAGCGCCCCGTGCCACTCGGCGCTGCCCACCAGCACCGCACGGGCCGTCTCCGGCACCGCGGTCTGCGCATCGCGCACCGCCCACAGATGCTCCACGTCCATGCCCCGGCGCACCAGCTCCTCGTGCACCGCCCGCGGGGAATCCCCGTACGCCCGGCCGCCGAAGCTGCTGTAGAGGACGGTGTCGCGCAGCGGACGGGAACGGTGCAGCGCATAGTGCTGCTCGCGCAGCATCCGGCGGCGGTAGGGGCCGCGGTCGGTGGCGGGCAGCGCCGGCCCCGCCACCACGAGCGCTTCGTCGTGCCGGTGCCGGTCGAGGGCGAGCGGCTTGCCGCGGACCGTACGGGTCGCCGGCAGCCCGCCCAGGAGGGACGGCAGAGCGCGGACCGGGGCGTCCAGCGCGGAGCCGGGCGCGCCCCGCTCGCGCAGATGCAGCGTCCAGCGGCCCTCGCGCAGCGGCAGCGGACCGGCCAGCGAGGGCAGCGCGCCGAGCGGCAGCGCGGCGTGGAACCGGCCCTCGTCGTGGGTGGTGGGGAACGCCAGCTCCGCGGCGTGCGCCCCGTGCTTGAGGACCAGCTCGGTGGCGAGCGGCGCGGCATCGGGCAGCGCGCCCGCCACCAGCAGGGTGCCGTCCGCCCGCCACAGCGCCCGGTCCAGATACGGCTGCGGGGTCCGGTCGTGCAGGACCAGGTTCCCGGCCGGCCCGGCCGCCACGACCAGCTCGCGGCCGTGCGGCAGCGGATGGGCGGCCGGCGCCAGACCGAGGTCACAGGCGATCGGGTCGGTGCCGCCGCCGGGCAGCACCACCTCGGCCGCCCAGCTCTCGGTGTGGGCCGGCGGGATCGCCCGCGGCGCACCGTCCCGCGGGGGCCGCGCGGCGGCCAGCGCGTCGAGACGGACACGGAAGGTGAGCGGCGGGGAGGCGGTGCGGGGCGCGGCCCCGGGGGCGGTGCGGGGCGCGGTGCAGGGCGCCTCGTCCGCTTGCCCCGGTCCCGGTCCCGGCCCCCTTCCCGTGGGAGGTTCCGCTTCCACCGGGAACGACACCACCGTGCCGGTGCCCTGGTGGGTCAGCCGCAGGGCGGTGGGGGGCGGGCCGGCTGTGGTGACCGTCAGGTCCAGGGCGCCGGCCGCCACCGCCCGGTGGCCGGTCAGCCGCCGGGCCGGACGGACCACCGACAGCCGCAGCCGCCCGTCCGGGTACCGGGGCGTGATCCGCACGGCGCCCGTGCCGTCCCCGGGCAGTTCACGGGCGCACGGGGCGGCGCCGGAGCCGGTCTCGGCGGCGTGCAGCGCCGCGGCCCGCACCACCCCCGCCGACGCCAGCAGCACCCCCACCGACCAGTCGCTCTCCTCCCAGCGCCCGCCCTTGCGCAGCCGGGCCGGATCGAGCCGCAGCTCGAAGCCCGACCAGTCGTAACAGTGCAGCTCCTGGCCGGACTCGGCGGTCGCCTCCGGCATCGCCACCGGCCGCAGCGGCAGCAGGATCCGGCGCCGCCCGCACGACAGCACGGCCGTCCTGAGATAGCTGTGCCGGGTCGCGGCATCCAGATTCCGGATATAGGCGTAGCCGCGCAGCACCAGCACACCGCCGCGCCACTCCGCCTCCCTGACCCGGGCCCGTACGGGGAAGTCGGCGCGGTCCAGCCGGGTCACCCCCGGAGGCAGCTCCAGCGGCGGGGTCAGCGGCAGCACCGCGCGCTTGCGCAGCGGCGGCCCCGCGACGGCGAACCCGGCCGGGTTACGGGCCTCATGGGTGAGCAGGGTGAGCAGATCGGCCAGCCGCCCGGCACGGATCAGATACCAGCGCATCCGCAGCTCGACGGGGAGCGTCGGGAACAGCCGCGGATCGACACCGGAGAGAAAGTCGCGGGCGCAGTCGAGGAACGCGGTCCGGCACTCCGGCGCGGCCGCCGGCAGCGCATCGACCAGATCGAGCAGCCCGTCGGTGAGCTGCGCACGGTCGTAGTCGCGCTGATAGGCACGCAGCCGGGCGTGGGCCGGGTCGGCGAGGAAGCGCCGGATGCCGGCCACCGCCGCGAACCGGTCCCGTACGCCCCGGGCATCGGGCCTGTGGTGGCGGTCGGGCCCTTCCGGCAGCCGCCAGTAACAGACGTGCTCCCGCAGGACGTCGACCGCGTCGGCCAGGAAGAGCGCGGGCAGCGTCACCGCCGCGTCATGGCACAACTCCCCCTCGGGGAAGGCGAATTGGTGCTTGTCCCAGAAGGTGCGGCGGAAGACCTTGTTTGCGCGCGAAGTCGTCGGACAGCAGGGTCAGGTCGTCGCGGAGGCGGGTGCGCAGCACGGTTTCGCGGGTGGCCGGATGACGTGCCGACTGGCTGCGGCCGGCCGCACCGAGCCGGTAGACATTGCCGGTCGCCAGGTCCGCACCGGACCGGTCCAGCAGGCCGACCAGATCCTCGTACGCGCGCGGCAGCAGCACATCGTCGGCGTCGAGGAAGGCCAGATAGCCGGTGTGCGGATAGGCGTGCCGGGCACCGGTGTTGCGGAGCGCGCCGCAGCCGGGGGCCGGCGGGCCCCCGGCGTGGTGGACGATCCGGAACCGTGGGTCCCGCCCGGCGAAACGGCGGGCGGCAGCGGCGGGCCCGCCCCGTGCGGCGGTGGCGTCCCCGCCCCCGCCCGCGGGCGGACCGCCGTCCACCATCACCACATCCAGATCGGTCAGCGTCTGGGCCGCGACGGACTCCAGGCACTCCTCCACATTCCGCTCGGACCCCTCGATGCGATGGACCGGGACGACGACGGTGAGCCGAGGCTTCATACGCGGACCAAGCCTTTCCGGACTGGCGAATGCACAAGACCGGTCCGTTCAACTCGCCCACGGCGGCACGGTCACCGGATCTGCGCTGAAAGGGTGAGAGGACCCGCCGGGCGACCGTGTGTGCGGGACCGGGCGTCCGCGTGTGCAGGGACCGCGCACCACGGCGTGCCGGGCCGCTCGTCCGTGGGCGCGGGCCCGCATCTCACCCTGTGCCGGGCCGCGCGTCCGTGTGCGCGGGATGACGCTCGGTGCGCGCATTCGGCGCGCCGTAGCGCCGGGCCGCGTCCGATGCCGTAGACCCGTTGCACAGCTTTACGGCGTTTTGCGCGCCGTGTTCCCCAGGGAAGGTGACCGCGTCCCGATGCCCGGCAGAACCGACAGCTCCGCCGCCACCGACAGCCCCGACGCCGGGCCGCCCGGCAGCGACATCCGGACCGCCCGGCCCACGCGTCCCACGGGCACCGCGCCGTCCGCCTCCACCGCGCGGCTGCCGGCCGACCGGGGACGCGGCGGCCCGGCACGGCTGCTGCCCGCCCGGTCCCCGTACCGCAGTCAGCTGCGGCGGATCGGCACCGGCCGGGTACTGGAGATCGGCTGCGGGACCGGCGACACGCTCGCCGACTGCGCGCCCGGAAGCGTCGGTGTGGACCACGATCCGCAGTCCGTGGCGCGCTGCCGCGAACGCGGGCTGACCGCCTATACGGCCGACACCTTCCTGGCGAGCCCGCACGCCCGGCCCGGCGCCTTCGACGCGCTGCTGACCGCGAACGTCCTGGAGCATCTGGACGACGAACAGGTCGAGGGGCTGCTGCGGGCCTACGTCCGGTACGTACGGCCGGGCGGCGGAGTACTGCTGATCACCGCGCAGGAGGCCGGGCACCGGGCCGGGCCCACCCCGGTGCGCTTCACCGACTTCGCCCTGCTGCGCGCCTTCGCCGAGTCCGCGGGCCTGACCGTACGGCGTACCTACTCCCATCCGCTGCCGCGCCCGGCCGGGATGCTGCTGCGGTCCAATGTGTTCGTGCTGGTGGGGCAGGTGGCCCGGTAGGGGGGGCACCCCCGAGGGCGTACGAACCCGCTGGTGCGTGTGTGCCGGCCGGCGCGTACGAGCCCGCTAGCGCGTACGAGCCCGCTTACGGGCCCTCACCAGGGCGCGGGTGACGATCGGCGGCAGCACGTCGCGGGCCACCCGGCGCACCGTGCTGCGCGCCGGGACCGGCCGGCGCGGGGCCGGGCGGGCCGCGGAGACCTCCGGCGACCGCGCCGCGGACCGCCGCACAGCGCGGGCGGCGGACGTGTGCCGGGAGGCCGGATGGCGGGGCTCCTCGGCGCCCTTGGCGCTCAGCCGGACCAGCGGGGCACCGTTGACGTACTGCACCTCGTGCCAGATGTCGCCACGGGACGCGATCCACTCCAGCAGCGCCTTCTGCAGCGGCTCGGGGTCGCCCCAGGTCCCGTAGAACTTGGTGCCGGTGAGGCAGACGGGGCGCAACCCCTCGTTCGTGACGGCCTGCCAGGTGGCGGCGGCCACCCCGGGGCAGTGTTCGGCGCGGTAGTCGTCCATCACCACGATGCCGTGGGCGGTGAGCAGCTTGCGCACCGCGAGGATGTCGCCGTGCACATGCTCGTACAGATGCGAGGCGTCGATATGCGCGAAGCGCACCGAACCCTCGTCGACGTGATCGCTGACGAGCGAACTGAGCCCCTGGACGATGGTGGGCAACTCGTCGTGGAAGGCGAGGTAGTTGGCCTCGAAGGCGCGGCGGGTCAGCGTCGCGTAGGACTTCCTCATCTCCTTGGAGTTGGAGGCGTCCTCGGCGGGGGAGTCGAAGAGGTCGCAGACCGTGAAGCGCTCGTCCGGGCGCAGCCGCGCACCGAGGAAGATGGCGCTCTTGCCCATATACGCGCCCAGTTCGAGCAGATCGCCCGGCTCGGAACGGTCCTGCTGGTGCGCCAGGAACCAGTCGAAGAGCAGCTGGTCGGCGGTGAAGAACCAGCCTTTGACCTCGGACAGCCGGGTGGGGCGCGGGAGTTGTTCGGCACTCTGGTCTGCGAGGGGGGCAGTCATGTGCGGTCCGTCTCCAGACGGTCGGGGACATAGGGCTGAGTACGACGCGTGCGTGAGGGAGTACGTGCGGTATGTACCGGCGCTGTCTGCCGTGGATGTGGTGGCGGTATGGCGTTGTGGCGGTATCGCCGCATCGCGTTGTGGAGGTGTGGCGGTATCGCGTTATGGAGGTGTGGCGTTATGGAGGTGTGCGGGGTTACGTCTGCAGTTGTCCTGACCTGTGCGGTCTATGCAGTTTTGGACGCGCCCGGCGTCATGGCCGCTGCGCACGGGCGCGGCCTCGCGGGGGCCGGGGCGCCCTCAGTCACCCCGTGTGCCGACCCGCCATGCGCACCGCCGCACCGTGCACGGCACGGCAGCGGCGTCATCGTAGGCGCAGGAAAATGAACGGGAGGTGGCGTGCGGCCGGGGAGCGGCGGGACGTCGTGCGGAGTTCACTTCACCGCGCCGGCCATCACACCGGAGACGAACTGACGCTGGAAGGCGAAGAAGACGATCAGCGGCACCACCATGGACAGGAACGCGCCGGGCGCCAGCACATCGATGTTGTTGCCGAACTGCCGCACCTCCTGCTGCAGCGCGACCGTGATCGGCGGATGGCCGCTGTCCGCGAAGATCAGCGCGATCAGCATGTCGTTCCACACCCACAGGAACTGGAAGATCCCCAGCGAGGCGATCGCCGGGCCGCCCAGCGGCAGCACGACACGGGTGAACAGCCGCAGCTCGCCCGCCCCGTCCAGGCGGGCCGCTTCCAGCAGCTCTCGCGGGATCTCGGCAAAGAAGTTCCGCAGCAGGAACACCGCGAACGGCAGCCCGAAGGCGGTATGGAAGAGGATCACCCCGGCCGTCGTCTCGAAGAGCCCGACCGCACCGAACAGCTTGGCCACCGGGATCAGCGCCACCTGCACGGGCACCACCAGCAGCCCGACGACGACCAGGAACCAGCCGTCCCGGCCGGGGAAGTCCATCCAGGCGAACGCATAACCGGCCAGCGACCCGATGACGACGACCAGCACCGTCGCCGGCACGGTGATCGCCGCCGTGGTCAGCAGCGAACCCATCACCTTGTCGTTGGCCAGCAACTGGCTGTAGTTGTCCCAGGTGATCTGAGCCGGTTTGCCGAAGACCTGCCACCAGCCGGACTCGGCGATCTGCTGCGGGCTGCGCAGCGAGGACAGCAGCAGTCCCACCGACGGCATCAGCCAGAACAGCGCCACCAGGACCAGGAAGATCCGCAGCGCGCCGCCGCCGGTCCGCGCCGCGATCCGCGCCGCGAGCGGCCGCCCGGCCCGTCCGCCCCGCCCCGCCCGTACGCCGCCGGCCGCCCCGGGACGCCCGTCCGGCAGGACACGCCCGGCCGCCCCCGCACCCCCGGCCGCCCCCGCACCCCCGGCAGCCCCGGCACGCCCGGCCGCCCCGGCACCGTCCACGCTCGTCATCGGCGACGCTCCTTCCGGATGCGCCGGAGATTGACGTACATCACCGGCAGCACGAGCAGCAGCAGGAAGACGGCGATCGCGCTGCCCAGGCCCTCGTCGACATCCGTGCCGAACGAGGACTGGAAGAGCTGGAGCGCCAGGACGTTGGCGGACCGGATGCTGGAGCCCGGGGCGATGATGTAGACCAGGTCGAAGATCTTCAGCACATTGATCATGAGGGTGACCAGTACGACCACCAGGACCGGCGCCAGCAGCGGCACCGTGATCCGGCGGAAGACCTGCCACTCGCCCGCGCCGTCCACCCGCGCCGCCTCCAGCAGCTCACGCGGGACACCCGCCAGCCCCGCCGCGATCAGCACCATCGCGAAACCGGCCCACATCCAGACGTACGAGCCGATGATGGCCGGGGTCACCAGCGCCGGGCCGAGCCAGTCGACACCGTGGTAGGCCTCGGCGAAATTGGCCGCGGGCAGCCGGAGCCGCGCCCCCTCGGCCCGGTCGGCGGGCAGCGCATAGGTGCCGTCGGCCGCCGTCGTCGCCGAGGCGACCACCCGCCCGCCCTTGACCGCCTCGACCGTCAGCCCGGCCAGCGCCTTCTCGTTGCCGTCGATGACACCGGGGCGGCCGCCGCCACCGCGGGTGAAGTCCAGCCACACGGTGCCGGTGACCTTGCCCGGGCGGGGCCCGGCGGCGGCCGCGGGACGGGCCCCGCGCAGATCGCCCGGCTGGACGGCGACCAGCGGAAGATTCACCGGTGACGTGGCCCGCACGGCCGAGCGCGTGGTGAACGCACCGCCGCCGGACGGCGCGAGACCGGACCGGGGCCGCGGTGTGGCGCCGGGGAACGGGGCCGGTTCGGAGAACGTGTCATGGATGCCGACCCACACCGCGTTGGCGACTCCGCGCTCCGGATCCTGGTCGTAGACCAGCCGGAAGATGATGCCCGCCGCCAGCATCGAGATCGCCATCGGCATGAACACGATCAGCTTGAAGGCGGTGCCCCAGCGGATCCGCTCGGTCAGCACCGCAAAGATCAGCCCCAGCACCGTCGACACCGTCGGCGCCACCACGACCCAGACGACGTTGTTCCTCAGCGCGGTACGGATGCCCTCGTCGGAGAACAACGCGCCGTAGTTGCCCAGCCCCACGAACCCCGTGCCGGACGCGTCGAACAGGCTGCGGTAGACGGAGAAGACGATCGGGTAGACGACCAGCGCACCGAGCAGCAGCAGCGCCGGCAACAGGAACACCGCGGCGGTCCAGGGGCGGGCGCCCAGGACGCCGCCGCCCGGACGCTTGCCGCTGTTGCGGAGCCGGCCGCCGTTGCCGCGCGGGCGGCGCCCGCCGCTGTCACTGACCTTGCCGGCCTTGCCGGCCTGTACGGCGCTCATCGTGACGGTCCCCCGGTCCCGGTCGAGGTGGTCGGTGGTCGGTGGTCGGTGGCCGACGACAGGCCCTCGGCGCCCGAACGACTCCGCGTACGGGCTCAGCGCCCGAAAGGCTCCGTGTACGGACTCAGCGCCCGAAAGGCTTCGTGTACGGACTCAGCGCCCGAAAGACTTCGCGGCGTCCTTCTCCAGCCGATCCTGGGTGCCCGCGATGTCCTTGGGGCTCTTCAGGAAGTCCTGCAGGTCCTTCCACTCGCCCTGGCCCGGCTTGCCGCCGAACGAGGCAGGCGCCTGGTCGGACATGTCGAAGCGGAAGTCGTCGCCCGCCGCGATCAGCGCCTTGGCGATCCGGCGCATCACCCCGTCGGCGTACGCCGCCTGGTCGAGCTCCTTGTTGGGCGAGATGAACCCGCCCGCCTGCGCCCAGATCTTGGCCGCATCCGTCGACGCCAGGAACGTCAGCAGGGCCTGTGCGGCCTTGGAGTCCTTGAGGGCCACCGCCACATCGCCGCCGGTCACCACCGGGGACCTGGCGCCCACCGCAGGGAACGGGAAGACCTTGGCGTCCGTGCCGACCTTGGCCTTCGTCTGGGTGATGCTGGCGGCGGCGAAGTCGGCCGAGGAGACCATCGCGGCCTTCGGGGTGCCGCCGCTGAAGGTCTGGGTCACCGACGTCGGGAAGTCCGTCTGCAGCGCACCGGAGTTGCCGCCCGCGAGCAGGTCCTTACGGCCGAAGAGCTGTCCGAGCGTGGTCAGCGCCTGCTTGACGGAGGCATCCGTCCACTTGATCTTGTGCTGCGCCAGCTGGTCGTACTTCTCGGGCCCCGCCTGGGACAGGTAGATGTTCTCGAACCAGTCGGTCAGCGTCCAGCCGTCCGCACCGCCCACCGAGACCGGCTCGATGCCCGATTCGGAGAGAGTCTGCGCCGTCTTGAGGAAGTCCTGCCAGGTCTTCGGCTCCTGGGCGCCCGCGTTGTCGAACGCCTTGGCGTTGTACCAGACCAGCGACTTGTTGCTGGCCTTGAAGTAGACGCCGTACGGCGTGCCCTTGTGCGCGCCGAGATCCTGCCAGCCCTTGCTGTAGTTCTTGGCGAGCTGCGCCTTGGCGGTCGCGCCGAGCGGCTTGAGCCAGCCCTTCCCGGCGAACTCGCCCAGCACGCCGACCTGCTGGAGCATCGCGATGTCCGGCGGCCCGCCACCGGCGATCTTGGAGCCGATGAAGCCGGCCATGTCGTCGCCGCTCGGCACGAAGTCGACCGTGGCGCCCGTGCGCTTTTCGAACTCGTCCAGCACCTTGACGAAATTCTCCCGCTCAGGCCCCGTCCAGACCGCGGTGACCTGCAGCTTCTGCCCCTTGAGCTGGGGGAGTTGCACGGTGGGGGCGGTGCTCCCGTCCTTGCTGCCACCGCTGCCGTTGTCCTTCGAGCCGCCGCTGCTGCCGCCGCTGCCGCACGCGGCCAGCGCCAGGGCGAGCGCCGTGCCCACCGCCACCGCGGTCGTGGCGCGTACAGCCGTGCGGTCGAGTCGTCTGCGCATCCCCGTAGCCCCTTGTCGCCGCGCCTGCCGTGCCGGGTGCAAGGGGAGCCGTGCCCTGCCGTGCCACGGCGCCCCCACCGTGCCGTTCGCTTCGTGCTCGTACGTGCCCGTACGTGCCCAGGTGCCGGTCGCGTCGTGCCGTACGTGACTGGGTGCCGATCGTGCCGTTCGCGTCGTGCCGTACGGGCCTGCGTACCGATCGTGCCGGTCGCGTCGTGCCGTGCCGTGCGATGGTGCGTGGTCGCGCTGCGCCTCGTCGTGCTCTGTTGGTCTGCGGTATGCGTCGCGCTCTGCGGTGTACGTCGTGCTGTGCGGTGTGCGACAGTCCTACGCCCTGGCCACCGGCTCCGCAATACCGCGTTCCCCGCCAACTGGCCTTTCGTGACGCGGCTGTTATGGGCGGCGCACCGGGTTCACAGCAGTGGCGGAGCCGATGCCGCCCCCGAGGACTGGGCGGCCCGCTGCAGTGCGCTGGCCAGCAGGGCCAGGTCCGTCGGGCCGTTGCCCAGCTCGCGCAGCGGGCGCCGGGCCGGCGGGTCGCCCATCCGCTGCCACTCCAGCGGTACGACCGTCGGCCGGAGGGTGGAGGTCCGGGGTATCCGGCCGGTGACCCGGCCTGCCTGGAACGGTGTCGAGGAGCCGTCCGCCGCGCGGTGCAGCCGTCCGCGGCCCGCGGGCACCGGCTCGGACGGATCGTCGAAGGCGCCCAACCGGACCCGCAGACCGGCCCGTTCGCTGGCCGCGGTCTCCGCCGTACGGTCCGGATGACCGGTGGCGGCTATCAGGTGGACCCCGAGCTCCGCCCCGTCCCGGGCCACCGCCTCCAGGGCGCGCACCACGGAGCCGGCGGCGGGCCGGCCGGTGCTGCCCAGCGCCGGGGCCACCAGGGCGTCGAAGTCGTCGACCAGCACGAAGAGCCGGGGCATCGGCGGGGCCGCGCCGGTGGCGCCTTCCGTGGCTGCCGGGCCGGCGGCGGGCGGTGTGCTGCGGGGGCGCAGGCGGAGGGTTCCGGTCGTGGACGGGTCCGCCGCTGTGCCGCCGTCCGTTCCCCTATCACGGCAACGATTACGGAGAGTAGTCAGTTCCTGCTCTCTGTAATCACGATGCTCGCGGCTGTTGCGCTCGCTGTCACCGCTCTCGGCCGACCGTCGCGGGGCGACGATCCGGGGAGCCGGCAGATGCTTGGCGCGCCACTCGGCGAACGGGGTGCCGGCCAGTATTTCCGCCCGCCGCTTCAGCTCGGAGGACAGCGCCTGGGCGAACTCCCGCATCCGGACCGGGTCCGAGGCGGCGAGGTAGGTCGTGACATGCGGCAGGTCCGTACAGACCCGCAGCCCCTCGCCGCGCTCGCTGCCGGCGCCGTCCACCAGCACCAGCGACAGCAGATCCGGGCGGTCGGCGGCCGCCAGCGAGGCGGCCATCGCCCGCAGCAGCTCGGTCTTGCCGGTGGCCGCCGCGCCCTCCAGGACGAGATGCGAGCCATCGGCGGCGAGATCGGCGCACAGCGGGCCGTGCGGTCCGGCGCCGAGCACTGCGGCGGCACCGGTCCGGTCGGCGTCCAGCGCGGCGGCCCAACGGGCCATCAGGGACGCCGGGGTGGCGCGGGCCAGCCCCAACTCGTCCAGCAGCCGCGCGGAGTCGGGCAGCGGGACGGCCGCACGAGGTGCCGTCCGGCCACCGGCCGCGGCCGCCGTATCGCTCTCGCGCAGCGGCGCCAGCGCCCGCGCGAACCGCTCGGCCCAGGCGCCGGAGACCGCGTCCACCGTCGCGACCGTGCCGTTGGGCCCGGAGCCCGGCTGGATGACGCGCAGCGCCGTGGCGACATCGCCGCTGAGCACCGCCACCGCCCCGCACTCGCCGAAGGCGGGCGAGGCCGCCCGGGCCGCTTCGTACGTCGCGGCCAGCGGGAAGGCGGGGGAGGCGGCCGGGGTCTCGGCCAGGCACAGGAGGTGGATACCGGCCGCCGGGCCGCCCGCGGCGAGCCGGGCGGTGGTCTCGCGCAGCGCGGAGGTGCCGGGGTCGCCGTCGACGACCACGAGGGTGTACGGGCCCTGGTGGCGGGCGGCGGCGGAGGCGGTCTCCGCCCGCTCGGCGTCCGCCCAGCCGGGGCCCAGCGGGCCGTCGTCGAGCCGGCGCACCAGCTCGGACGTACGGGCCGCGGCCTGTTCGCTGTCGTACGCCAGCAGCAGCCGGCAGTCCTGGCCACGGTCCGGGCGGACCTGCGGCAGCCAGCCGAGCCAGGACCAGTCCGCCACCCGCTCCTCGGCCGGGCGCGCCCGGTCCGCGCTGATCAGCACGAGCTCCAGGGCGCCGGGGGAGTGCAGGGCCGTGAGCTGGGCGAGGGCGCTGCGGGCCAGCCCGGTCAGCCGCACCCGCGGCCCGGCGAGACCGAGGGAGCCCGCCCGGCGCAGATCGACGGTGACGGGTACGGCGGCCCGGCCGCCGTTCCGGGCCGCGGTCCCCAGCCGGACGGTCAGGGCGTCGGGGTGGTCCGGGCCGCGCTCCCAGAGCCGGGGCCCCGGGCCCAGTGCGGTGAGCAGGACCGCTGCGGCGTCCGGCCAGCGCTCGTCGGCGGCCGGCCCGGAGAGCGCCTCCGGCGCCGGGGCGCCCTCGGCGGTGTCCGCGAAGGCCGCCCTGGAGGCGCCGGCCGGTTCGTACTCCGGTGCGAAGGCGCCGTCCGGCCGCTCCACGGCGGGCCGGCCGCCCGCCAGCCGCCGTGCCCAGGCGCCGATGCCACCCCGCCGCCCGCCTTTACGGGATCCCTCATCGGCCGGTGCCGAAGACTCCGGTGCCAATGACTGCTGGCCGCCGTGCGTCCGGTCCTGGGATCCGGCCGGAAAGGCGTCGCTGCGCTCCCGGACCCCGGGGCCGAAGCCGTCCGCCGGGCCCGCGCCGGTGGTGCGGTCGTAGACATGGCCCGTGGAGGCACCCGGGACGGGAGCCGCGGCGGCGCCGGACGGGGAGTCGTGGCCGGGGGCGGCGTACCGGGCCGGGGTACCGCGCAGGGGAGTGTCCCGCCGTCCTGCCGGATCCGGGGCGTGGGTGCCGGCTCCCCTGTACGCCCCCTCCGCCGCCGAAGTCGCTCCTCGCGGGCCCGGTGGCGTCCCGTACGCCCCTTGTTCCCCGTACTCCCCACGGCGCTCCATCCGGCCCGCCACCGCCGCGGCCTGCCCCGCCGCCGCGTCCGGGCGCGCACCGGCCGTGCCCGGGGCGATCCGCAGATGTCCCTCGCCGTCCGGGGCGGTCGGCAGGGCGGGGTCCGGGGCGCCGGGCGCGGACTGCAGGCGCAGGGCGGACTCCCCGATGCGCAGGAGGGCGCCGGGCCGCAGGGGCGCGGGCCGTTCGTCGAGGTCGGTGCCGTCCACGACCGTGCCGTTCGTGGAGCGCAGATCCGCCACGTACACCGCGCCGTCCGGCTCGACCGTCACGGCGCAGTGCAGCCGGGAGACATCGGGGTCGTCGAGGGGGACATCGGCGTCGGCCGAGCGGCCGATGCGGATCTGGCCGCCGTGCAGCAGATGCACCCCGCCGGCGTCGGGGCCGGAGACGATGCGCAGGCGGGCCGTGCCGTGCGGCAGGCCGTGTGCCGGGGCGGGGCCGGGGCCCTGGAGGGAGAGCACCGCGCCGTCGATCAAAGGCGGCTCGCCGAGCGCCGCGCGCTGCGGATCGAGCCGTTCGTGCCCGGCGTACAGCACGACGGGGCCGCTGCCGCCGCCCGGACCGCCGACATCCGCACCCGAGCCCGCCACGGAGGCCGCGAGCGCGCCCGCCACCGCCGCCAGCGCGGTCCCGGCGGGGGCCGTCACGAGCACGTCGCAGGTCCGTGTGGTGTGGCCGCTGCGCGGCCCGAGGACGGTCAGCCGGATCTGCATCGCCGTCAACGGTCCCTTCTGCCGGGATCCGCCGGGGGACCGCTCACTCCCCCCACCGCACCCGGGCACGTCGGCACGTACAAGTCCCAAGTGCACGTCGCGACAAAGACCGCGCGCCCCCACCGCATCGTGCTGGGTGCATCCTCGCACCTGCCACTGACAACACGCCCGCCGACCGCCATTCAGTGATCTTGATTGGTCTTCTAAGGGCGAAAAAGTGCCTGCTTGCGTGCCGCGCCCGGCCGGATTTCGACCGCCGTGGTCAGCTCGGGACGGTGCGGAACGGTGCGGAACGGTCCTGTGCGGAATGCCGCGGGCGGTGCCGGGTACCAGCCGCACGCGGCAGGCAACCATCCGTTCCCCCACTGCGTCTTTCCCACAAGCCCGTCCCGGGCCGCCGGACCGAAAAGTTTGTACGACGGCATTACAGTGGGCCGGACGGGCCGCGCGGAGTGGATCAGCGGAGTTGATCAACTGACCCGGCGGGCCGGGCAAGAGAACCACCACGACCAGGGAGCGCATGACGTGCGGCCGGTAGGCAGCAAGTACCTGCTCGAGGAGCCGCTGGGACGCGGCGCCACGGGCACCGTCTGGCGTGCCCGCCAGCGGGAGGCGGCGGGCGCCGAGGCCGCCGTGGCAGGAGAGCCCGGCGAGACGGTCGCGATCAAGGTCCTCAAGGAGGAGCTGGCGCACGACCCGGACGTGGTGATGCGCTTCCTGCGGGAGCGCTCCGTCCTGCTGCGCCTCGCCCACCCGAACATCGTCCGCACCCGCGACCTCGTCGTCGAGGGCGATCTGCTCGCCTTGGTCATGGACCTGGTCGACGGCCCCGACCTGCACCGCTATCTGCGCGACAGCGGCCCCTTCAGCCCGGTGGCCGCCGCGCTGCTCACCGCCCAGATCGCCGACGCGCTGGCCGCCAGCCACGCCGACGGCGTGGTGCACCGCGACCTCAAGCCCGCCAACGTCCTGCTCGCCGGGTCGGACGGCAGCGGCGAGATGCACCCGATGCTGACCGACTTCGGCATCGCGCGCCTCGCCGACTCCCCGGGCCTGACCCGCACCCACGAATTCGTCGGCACCCCGGCCTATGTGGCGCCGGAGTCCGCCGAGGGCCGTCCGCAGACCTCCGCCGTGGACATCTACGGCGCCGGCATCCTGCTGTACGAGCTGGTCACCGGCCGTCCGCCGTTCGCCGGGTCGACCGCACTGGAGGTGCTGCACCGCCACCTCAGCGAGGAGCCGCGCCGCCCCGGCACCCTCCCCGAGCCCCTGTGGACGGTCATCGAGCGCTGTCTGCGCAAGCGGCCCGAGGAGCGGCCCAGCGCCGAAAATCTCGCCCGGGGGCTGCGCACCGTGGCGGACGGCATCGGGGTGCACGCCACCCCGGCCGCGGCCGAGGCCGCGCTCGGCGTCGCCGCGCTGCTCGCCCCCGACCCCGCGCCCGCGACCGTCCCCGGAACGGGCGCCGACGGCAGCCAGGGCGCCGGAGGCGAGGCCGACCCCACCCAGGTGCTCCCCTCCGGTGCCGGTTCGTACGACCCGGCCGCGGCGACCAGCGTGCTCCCGTCCACGGGCGGTCCCGGCGGGCCGGGCGCCGACCCGACCCGCGCCATGCCGCCGATGCCCATGGGCGCACCGGCCGGCGGACCGCAGAACCCCGACAACCCCCATCCCTGGGAATCCCAGATGCGGGCCGCGCGCGACCGCAACGAACAGACCCAGGTGCAGTATCTGGACCCCGCCGAGGACCCGCTGCGCCGCCGCCCGCAGCGCCAGGCCGCTCCCCAGCAGCAGCCGCCGCAGCGCCCGCAGCAGCCCCAGTACCGCCAGCCCGCTCCGGCGCCGTACGCCCAGCAGCAGCCGCAGGCCCCCCAGCGACGCCAGGAGCCGCCGCCGCAGCGCTACGAGCCACAGCGGCGGCCCGAGCCGGAGCCCCGGCCCCGGCGCGAGCCCCGTCAGCGCAGCGCCAACCCGATGAAGATCCCGGGTCTGGGCTGCCTCAAGGGCTGCCTGTTCACGCTGATCCTGCTGTTCGTGGCGGCCTGGCTGGTCTGGGAGCTGACCCCGCTCCAGGAGTGGATCGGCACGACCCGGGGCTTCTTCTCGCAGGTCGGGCACGTCTTCCACAGCGTGCAGCAGTTCGTGCAGAAATTCGGCGGCTGACGCCGTCCGCCCGCGGGCTCACCGCCGCGGGCGCCCCGGACCTGTTCCGGACGGTCATCGACGGGCCCGGCCCCGCCTCTTTGCAGGCGGCGCCGGGCCCGCGCCGTTCCTCCGCCCCGTCAGCCTGTCCTGGAACCCACCCAGTGGATTTGTCGACTTCTGACGGTCAATTTCGCTCACAGAAGTGAAGGTTGCCACGTTCCGGGGCACGGAACCCCCTGGCACCCGCGTAGCTTTGACGCCAACCTCAGCCCCCGCAGGACGCTCGGGGGCCCGACACGTCGGAGCAGTCTTGGCACGGAAGATCGGCAGCCGGTACACCGCCCACCAGATCCTGGGGCGCGGCAGTGCCGGCACGGTATGGCTGGGCGAGGGTCCCGAAGGGGCCGTGGCCATCAAGCTGTTGCGTGAGGATCTCGCCTCCGACCAGGAACTCGTCGGCCGCTTCGTACAGGAGCGGGCGGCGCTGCTGAGCCTGGACCACCCGCATGTCGTCGGCGTCCGGGATCTCGTCGTCGACGGCAACGACCTGGCGCTGGTCATGGACCTCGTACGCGGCACCGACCTGCGCACCCGTCTGGAGCGCGAACGCCGGCTGGCCCCGGAGGCCGCCGTCGCGATCGCCGCCGATGTCGCCGACGGGCTCGCCGCGGCGCACGCCGCCCGGATCGTGCACCGCGACGTCAAGCCCGAAAACGTGCTGCTGGACATGCAGGGGCCGCTCGGCCCCGGCGGTGCGCACCCCGCCCTGCTCACCGACTTCGGCATCGCCCGGCTCGTCGACTCGCCGCGCCGCACCCTCCAGCCCCCGGCAGGGGGCAGCTCAGGCTCGCTCCGCTCGGCCAAGGTCATCGGCACCCCCGACTACCTCGCCCCGGAGATCATCGAAGGCCTCCCGCCGCGCGCCTCCGTGGACGTCTATGCGCTGGCGACCGTCCTGTACGAGCTGCTGGCCGGGTTCACGCCGTTCGGCGGCGGGCACCCCGGGGCGGTGCTGCGCCGTCATGTGACCGAGAGTGTGGCGCCGCTGCCCGGCATCCCCGACGAGCTGTGGCTGCTGCTGCTGCAGTGCCTGGCCAAGGCACCGGCCTCCCGGCTGCGCGCCCCCGAGCTCGCCGCCCGGCTGCGCGAGCTGTTGCCCGGCCTGGCCGGTATCCCGCCGCTCGACATCGACGAGCCGGAGGAGGAACAGCCGGAGGACGAGCAGGAGAGCGCCGCCGCCTCCCGCGAGGAGCCGTTCCACCCGTCCCCGCACCCGGGGGAGGCCACCCCGCCGCGCGGCGCCGTCCCGCTGGTCCAGGGCGCGGTCCCCGACTCCAGCCGGGAGACGCACACCAGCATGCGGGTCCCGGGCCCGGACGAGCTGGCGGGCGGCGCCCACGGCACCGCCCGTGCCCCGCGCGCCGCCGGGGAACGCCGGGCGGGCTCGGCCCGGCACCGCTCGTCGCCGGACGCGGTGCGCCGCCGCCGGATCAAGCTCGGCGCGGCCGCCGCCGCGGTGGTCATGGCGGCCGGTCTGGGCGGCTGGCTGGCCTCGGGCGACGACACGGCGGGGGACGCCACACCGGGCGTCCAGCAGCCGGACCCCGGCACCCCGTGAGGGCCCGCCGCGCCGCCGAGGGGCCCGGAAACGACAGCCCGGCCCCGGTACCGGCCGGTGCGCGGGGCGGCGCCCGGCCTGCCGGGCGACCCGCCGCCCGCGGTTTCCGGCAGGTACGACCTGCCGGGGCCGGGTCACGCTGACGGCGGCAGCCGTTAGGCTGGGTGCGTGGCAGTCGTCGATGTATCCGAAGAGCTGAAGTCCCTCTCCTCGACCATGGGGTCGATCGAGGCCGTCCTGGACCTCGACAAGATGAGGGCCGATGTCGCCGTGCTCGAGGAGCAGGCCGCGGCGCCGTCCCTGTGGGACGACCCGGAGAACGCACAGAAGATCACCAGTCGGCTGTCCTACCTCCAGGGCCAGCTGCGCAAGGCCGAGGACCTGCGCGGCCGGGTCGACGACGTCGAGGTGCTCTTCGAGCTCGCCGAGGCCGAGGGCGACGAGGACGCGCGGGCCGAGGCCGAGGCCGAGCTGACCGCCGTCCGCAAGGCGGTCGACGAGCTGGAGGTCCGTACCCTCCTGTCCGGCGAGTACGACTCCCGTGAAGCGGTCGTCAACATCCGTGCCGAGGCCGGTGGCGTGGACGCCGCCGACTTCGCCGAGAAGCTGCAGCGCATGTATCTGCGCTGGGCCGAGCGGCACGGCTACAAGACCGAGCTCTACGAGACCTCGTACGCGGAAGAGGCCGGCATCAAGTCGACCACCTTCGCCGTCCAGGTCCCGTACGCCTACGGCACGCTCTCCGTCGAGCAGGGCACGCACCGCCTGGTGCGCATCTCGCCGTTCGACAACCAGGGCCGGCGCCAGACGTCGTTCGCCGGCGTCGAGGTGCTGCCCGTCGTCGAGCAGACCGACCACATCGAGATCGACGAGTCCGAGCTGCGGGTGGACGTCTACCGTTCCTCCGGCCCCGGCGGCCAGGGCGTCAACACCACCGACTCCGCGGTCCGGCTGACGCACATCCCCACCGGCATCGTCGTCTCCTGCCAGAACGAGCGCTCGCAGATCCAGAACAAGGCGACCGCGATGAACGTCCTCCAGGCCAAGCTCCTCGAGCGCCGCCGCCAGGAGGAGCAGGCCAAGATGGACGCGCTCAAGGGCGACGGCGGCAACTCCTGGGGCAACCAGATGCGTTCCTACGTCCTGCACCCGTACCAGATGGTCAAGGACCTGCGGACCGATTTCGAGGTCGGCAACCCCACCGCGGTGCTGGACGGCGACATCGACGGCTTCCTGGAGGCCGGCATCCGCTGGCGCAAGCAGCAGGAGAAGTAACGGGCCAAGGCCCGTCCGAAAGCGAAACAACTGCTTCCCTCGGGGAGGCAGTTGTTTTTGCTGTGGCGGTTTGGTCACAGTCGTATGTCCATGTACCGCCCACTGCTTGCCAATTCGGGCATCGGGACTTTATTCGACCTTGACGAGGGTGGCCGAACTGGGAAGGCTGAGCGCGGCATGCGTATGTCTGGGGCGCGTGTAAGAACGGGGAATTGAGCGGCCTGCCCGCAGTGCGGGGCCGAAGCTCACGCACCCCGACATCGGCTCGTCGCCCCGTACAGCGGTGCACCCATGACGAGTTCAGCTACTGGGGGTAGCAGTACATGACGAAGAAGACGCGGCTGCGCGTAGCGCGCATTGCGGCCGGCGCAGTGATTGCGGCCGGTGCGTCGCTCACCGCGGCCGGAGCTGCATCCGCGGCCAGCCCGGGTGAGACCGGCGGCCAGAGCAGCGGCATCATCGGTGGGATTCTCGGTGGAGTCCTCGGCGGCGGCAGCGGTGGTGAAGAGACCTCCGGCGGTACGACCGGTGGCGACGAGACCACCGGTGGCACCACCGGCGGCGAGATCGGTGGCAGCACCGGCGGTGACGAGACCATCGGTGGCAGCACGACCGGTGGCGACGAGACCGTCGGTGGCAGCACCGGTGGCGACCAGACCACGGGTGGCACGACCGGTGGCGACCAGACCACCGGCGGCACCACTGGCGGTGACCAGACCACCGGCGGCACGACCGGTGGCGACCAGACCACGGGTGGCAGCACCGGTGGCGACCAGACCACCGGTGGCAGCACCGGCGGTGACCAGACCACCGGTGGCAGCACCGGCGGTGACCAGACCACCGGCGGCAGCACCGGCGGTCACGAGACCACCGGTGGCACCACCGGCGGTCACGAGACCACCGGCGGCAGCACCGGCGGTGACGAGACCACCGGTGGCAACTCCAGCACCGGCACCGGCACCGACAACGAGGGCACCAAGCCGATCGAGCAGCCCGGCCAGGGCAAGGAGCAGATCGCTGACACGCCCGGCCAGGCAAAGCAGCAGGCCAAGGGCGGTGAGCTGGCGGAGACCGGTTCCTCCGGCACCACCTTCCTGCTGATCGGCGCCGCGACGATGATCGCGGGCGGTGTGGGCTTCCGTATGCTGCCCCGTCTGATCAACAAGAACGGCGGCGGCGCCGCAGCGGCCTGACGCTGACGCGGTACAGCTGGAGGGGCCCGGGACGCATCATGCGTCCCGGGCCCCTCGGCGTTTGCGTGACGGCCGCCGGAAAGCCCCGTACGGGTGGTCGGCGGAAAGCCCCGTACGGGTGGTCGGCGGGAAAGCCTCGTACGGGTGTCGGACGGCTCGGTGTCAGACGGTCTGGTGGAGCAGCACACCCAGCGCTATCAGCACGATCATCAGCGCCACCAGCATCGCCGGGCTGAGCTGGGCGAAGAGACCGCCCGCTTGCTGCTGAAGACGTTCTCTGCTGGCCCGGCACACGGGGCAGCGGCCCTCGTTCACAGGGGCCGCGCAATTGGCGCACACCAGTCGGTCGTACGTCATGCGACCTCCTTCTCCACTGCACCAACGCACCGGGAGGCGCATTGGTTCCCTCTCCCACTGTGCCAGCTCATGGCCCAAACGGCGCGCCCCGCAGAATTGTGCGCCTTTTGTCCCGTAGGTGCCGTGAATAACCGCACCAACCGCCTACGCCGACTGGGCCGCCCTGCGAGGTTCGCGTATGGTCACGCACACCGACGGGAGCCGCAACTCGGCAACCGTGCCCCTATTCAGGTCGACCGTGGTGCATCAGTGATCCGATTCGACAACGTCTCCAAGACTTACCCGAAGCAGAACCGTCCTGCACTCAGGGACGTCTCGCTCGAGATCGAGCGCGGCGAGTTCGTCTTCCTGGTGGGCTCCTCGGGCTCCGGTAAGTCCACCTTCCTGAGGCTGCTGCTGCGCGAGGAGCGCGTCAGTCACGGCCATGTGCACGTCCTCGGCAAGGACCTCGGGAAGCTCTCCAACTGGAAGGTCCCGCAGATGCGGCGCCAGGTGGGCACGGTCTTCCAGGACTTCCGGCTGCTCCCCAACAAGACCGTGGGGGAGAATGTCGCCTTTGCCCTTGAGGTGATCGGCAAGCCGCGCGGCCAGATCCGCAAGACGGTTCCCGAGGTCCTCGAACTCGTCGGGCTCGGCGGCAAAGAGGACCGTATGCCGGGTGAGCTCTCCGGTGGTGAGCAGCAGCGCGTCGCCATCGCCCGGGCCTTCGTCAACCGCCCGATGCTGCTCATCGCGGACGAGCCCACCGGCAACCTCGACCCGCAGACCTCGGTCGGCATCATGAAGCTGCTGGACCGGATCAACCGGACCGGTACGACGGTGGTCATGGCCACCCACGACCAGCAGATCGTCGACCAGATGCGCAAGCGGGTCATGGAACTCGAGAAGGGCCGGCTCGTACGCGACCAGTCGCGCGGCGTGTACGGCTACCAGCACTAAGCGTGTACGGCCCCCAGTACTGAAAGGACGCCATGCGCGCCCAGTTCGTCCTGTCGGAGATCGGCGTCGGTCTCCGCCGAAACCTCACGATGACCTTCGCCGTCATCGTCTCCGTAGCCCTCTCGCTGGGCCTGTTCGGCGCCTCGCTGCTGATGCGCGACCAGGTCAGCACGATGAAGGGCTACTGGTACGACAAGGTCAACGTCTCCATCTTCTTCTGCAACAAGAACGATGCCGACACCGGCACCAACTGCGCCAAGGGTGCGGCCACCCAGCAGCAGAAGAACGACATCAAGGCCGAGCTCGACCGGCTGCCGATCGTGCAGAAGCCGGTGGTGTACGAGTCCAGCGACCAGGCGTACAAGCACTACAAGGAGCAGTTCGGCGATACGCCCGTTGCCGGAGTGGTGACGCCCGACCAGCTTCCGGAGTCCTTCCGCGTCAAGCTCAAGGACCCGACGAAGTACGCCGTCATCAAGTCGGCGTTCTCCGAGCGGCCCGGCGTCCAGGAAGTACAGGATCAACGGGACACCGTTGAGCCGCTGTTCAACCTCCTCAACGGCATGAACATCGCCGCGATAGTCGTGATGGCGCTGATGCTCGTCGTTGCGCTGATGCTGATCGTCAACACCGTCCGGGTGTCGGCGTTCAGCCGTCGGCGGGAGACCGGGATCATGCGGCTGGTGGGAGCGTCCAGCTTCTACATCCAGATGCCGTTCATCCTGGAGGCCGCCATTGCGGGGCTGCTGGGCGCGGCCTTCGCCTGTGTGCTGCTGGTCGGCGGCAAGTACGCCCTCATCAACAACTGGCTGGCGAAGAAGATCCAGGTGGTCAACTTCATCGGCTGGGACTCGGTGGCGGCGGTCCTCCCGCTGGTCCTCCTGATCGGGCTGCTGATGCCCGCGCTCGCCGCGTTCTTCGCGTTGCGCAAGTACCTCAAGGTGTGAGCTTTGCCAAGGGGCGCCGTACGGTCAACTTGCCGTACGGCGCCCTTTTGTCCCCTAGACTCACCGGCATGTCGGGCCCGTGTTCGTACGACCGGCCCCGCCGCATTCGCCGCGGGGCGGCCCTGACGTTGTTCCTCGCGGGCGTGCTCGCCACCGGCGCGGCGACCGGCACGTGGAGCGACCGTGACCGGGGTGCGGCCGAGCGGCCCGTACCGGCCCGCGCGGCGTCCGGCGCGCGGGCCGGCGAGGCCGCCACCGCGGACCGCGCGGCCGTCGAGCGCGCCGCTTCCGAGGCCGTCGAGGACGGCAAGTCCGGTGCGCAGGCCGCCGCGGACGTCGTCAGCCGCAGCGGCGACCGCTGGTCGACGATCTACAGCGCGGGCGAGTTCAAGGATTTCCAGGCGCAGTTGGACGGCGGTTATGTCGGCGTCGGGCTCTGGGTGCGCCAGGCGCCCCACGGCCGGATCGAGGTGTCCCGGGTCCAGCCCGGCGGCCCCGCCGCACATGCCGGTATCGCCGTGGGTGACCGGCTGCGCGCCGTCGACGGCCGCCCGTCCCGGGGCGCACCGGTCACCGAGGTCGTCGCCCGGCTGCGGGGCGTTGCCACCGGCGGCTCCCGTCACCCCGCCGCCGCTGCCGGCACCCCCGTGACGCTGGACCTGCAGCGCGGCACCCGCCGCTGGTCGGCCACCTTGCACCGCACCCGGCTCAGATCCCACAACGTCGTCATCGACCGTCCCGCCGGTGCGCACGGCCCGACCCGCGTCAAGATCGCCTCGTTCGGCAAGGGCACCGGTGCGGTGGTCCGCCGGGCGGTGCGCCGGGCCTCCCCGCACGGCGGCATGCTGCTCGATCTGCGCGGCAACACCGGCGGCCTGGTCACGGAGGCGGTGGCCACCGCCTCCGCCTTCCTCGACGGCGGTCTGGTCGCGACGTACGACGTGCGCGGCAGCCAGCGCGCGCTGTACGCCCGGCGCGGTGGCAACACCCGTATCCCCCTGGTCGTCCTCGTCGACGGCGGCACGATGAGCGCCGCCGAGCTGCTGTCCGGCGCGCTCCAGGACCGGGGGCGGGCGCTCGTGGTGGGTTCGAGGACCTTCGGCAAGGGGTCGGTGCAGATGCCCAGCACGCTGGCGGACGGTTCGGTCGCCGAGCTGACCGTCGGCCACTACCGCACGCCGTCCGGCCGCACTGTCGACGGCGACGGCCTCACCCCCGACGTCATGGTCGGATCCGGCGCGGAGAAACGGGCCCGCACAGTATTGAGTGGCCTCGGGGGCGGGGCGTAGTGCGAAAATGGCCGCACTATGGCTAAGGACAAGGGCAAGGACAAGACTCCCGGGCGCAAGCTCGTGGCGCAGCACAAGAAGGCGCGGCACGACTATCACATTCTGGACACCTATGAGTGTGGCCTGGTGCTGACCGGCACCGAGGTGAAGTCGCTGCGGCAGGGCCGGGCGTCGCTGGTGGACGGTTTCATCCAGATCGACCGGGGTGAGGCCTGGCTGCACAACGTACATATCCCCGAATACGCCCAGGGCACCTGGACGAACCACAGCGCCCGGCGCAAGCGGAAGCTGCTGATGCACCGCGTCGAGATCGACAAGCTGGAGTCCAAGAGCCAGGAGTCGGGGCACACGATCGTGCCGCTGGCCCTCTATTTCAAGGACGGCCGGGCCAAGGTCG
Source organism: Streptomyces sp. NBC_00400 (assembly GCF_036048035.1). Taxonomy (NCBI): domain Bacteria; kingdom Bacillati; phylum Actinomycetota; class Actinomycetes; order Kitasatosporales; family Streptomycetaceae; genus Streptomyces; species Streptomyces sp. NBC_00400. Next base: position 5,242,250 of record NZ_CP107940.1, read on the forward strand.
AGATCGCCCTGGCCAAGGGCAAGAAGGAGTACGACAAGCGGCAGACGCTCCGCGAGCAGCAGGACCGCCGCGAGACGGACCGCGCCGTCTCGGCGGCCCGGCGGCGGCAGCGGGGCTGATCTGCCCGTACGGGCCGCTCCGCCCGGTCCGCCGGGGAATGCGCTGGCAACGGCACGCGTTGTTCCCGTACGATGGGAGCACACCCCACGAGGGGTGTGGGTACCACCTTGATAAATCAACATGGGGATGATCGGTTTCGACAGCGGATGTCGAAGCAGGGGAAGCGAGTCGAGGAAGCGGCAATGATCTCGTTAACCATATGTCGCAACCAATAATCGCCAATACCAAGCGCGATTCCTTCGCCCTCGCTGCCTAAGTAGCGACTTGCGAAGTGTCAGCCCGGGGCTGTTCCCGACCCGGATCCTGGCATCAGCTAGGGGACTAAACTTCTGGACCCGGTCACGGGGTTCAGGAGGAAATCAAACAGTGACTGAGCCCGTCGGAGACTTGTTCGCGTGATCTCCGGGGCCGAGAAAATCGCAGCGAACTGCACTCGGAGAAGCCCTGATTCCGCACCGTTGGACGCGGGTTCGATTCCCGCCATCTCCACTCATCCCATGTGAGGCCCAGGCCCCGCCGTCCCAGGACGGCGGGGCCTGAGTCGTGTGCGGTCCGGGGTCCTGGTCAGCTGACCAGGACCAGGGCCCCGGTCAGCTGACGGGCGCCGGCGGGCGGGCTGGGCGTCGGCGTGCCGTGAGCAGGGTGACGGCCGCCGCGAGGGCGGCCGCCGCCGCGGGCACCCCGTAGGCCGCGCCCGCCCCGGCCAGGTGGTCGACCGCCCAGCCGCCGCCCGCCGAGCCGGCCGCGATCCCGCCCAGCAGTGCGGTCACGGCGAGCGTCATGCCCTCGTTGAGCTGGGCGGGCGGCGTCAGCGACTGGACGAGTCCCATACCGGTGACCATGGCCGGCGCGGTCGCCGTGCCGGCCAGGAGGAGTGCGACGGCCAGCGTCGCCGGGCCCCCTGCCGTGGCCGCGAGCAGCGGGAGCGGCATCAGGGCCGCCATCGCCGCGGTGCAGCCGAGGAAGCGGTGGCCGGCCGTCCCCCGAGCTCGTGAGGAGCGGGGAGGGGCCCCCGTCGCTGTCCCCGTCGTCGGCCGCAGCAGGCCGTAGAGCAGCCCCGCCGCGCAGGAGCCCGCCGCCTGCAGGGCGAGCAGTGCGCCCGCCGCGGACCGCAGGCCGTGCTCGTCGGCGAAGGCGATCGTCACGACCTCCAGGGAGCCGAAGACCGCGCCGGTGGCGAGGAAGGTGACCAGGAGCGGCGGCAGCCCCGGCCGGCGCAGGGGGGAGCGGGGCCTGCCGGTGGCCGGTACCGGGGCCACGGGTGGTTCGGTGCGGCGCTGGGCCGCGAACAGCAGCACCCCGGTCAGCAGCAGTGCCGCGGCCACCGCCGTACCCGCCTCCGGGGCGAGGGTGGTGCACAGCAGCGTGGCGAGCACCGGTCCGAGCAGGAAGCACAGCTCGTCGGCGGCCTGTTCGAAGGAGTTGGCGGTGTGCCGGGCGGCCGGGTCGTCGCGGAAGAGGTGCGCCCAGCGGGCCCGGGACAGCCCGCCGGTGTTGGGGGTGGTGGCGGTGGCCGCGTAGCAGGCGAAGAGGGTCCAGTCGGGCGCGCCGTAGTGGACGCACAGGAGCAGGGAGAGCGAGCCGAGGACGGCGAGCGCGGTGGCCGGGACCGCGATCCGGGCCTGGCCGTGACGGTCGACCAGCCGGGCGGTCCACGGCCCGGCCAGCGCCGTCGCCGCCAGCCCGCTCGCGGTGACCGCTCCGGCGAGCGCGTAGGAGCCGCGCGAGCCGGCGATCATCAGCACCGCGCTGACGCTGAGCATCCCCATCGGCAGCCGGGCGAGCAGATTGGCGGCCGTGAAGGCGCGGGCGCCGGGGACGGCGAAGATCCGGCGGTAGGGGGCGAGGGGACGGAAGCGGGCGCGGCGGCGGAAGGGGGTACGGGCACGCCGCGGGGCCGGGCGAACGGGCGGGGGTGTGACCGGCCGGGCGGCGAGGAAGAGGATCATGCCGCTACGGTCGCTGCCGCCGATGCCGCCCGTCCAACACCTGGTCAGCGCCCATTCACGCACCTGTGTTGTCAGTGTGTACGGGCTCTGTGCAGGGGCGGGCCCTCGGCCTGCGCCGGCAGGGAACGCTGCTGCCAGGATGACCCGGTGCCGTACGACACCGATCCGCGTCTGCTCCGCGCCTTCCTCGCCGTCGCCGAGGAGCTGCACTTCACCCGCGCCGCCGCCCGGCTCTACGTCGCCCAGCAGGCGCTGAGCCGTGACATCCGGCGCCTGGAGCGGGAGTTGGGCGCCGCGCTGTTCGTACGGACCACCCGCCAGGTCTCCCTGACGGCGGACGGGGCGCGGCTGCTGCCGCTCGCCCGGCGGGTGCTGACCGCGCACGGCGAGCTGGCCGACGCGTTCCGGGGCGCCCCCGAGCGGCCGCTGCTGGTGGATGTGGGGGTGCCGATCGGTACCGCCCATGGGGTGCTGGAGGCGGCCAGGGACCGGGTGCCGGACCGCTGTGAGCTGGTCGCCCGCTTCCACAGCGGGCTGACGGGCGCGGCGGCCGAGGTGGCGGCCGGCCGCCTCGATGTCTCCTTCGGCCGGATCGCGGCGCTGCCGTCCGGGATACGGGCCGGTCTCGGCCATCAGCCGGTCCGGCTGGAGCCGATGGCGGTCCTGCTGCGCGAGGACCATCCCCTGGCCGCACGGCCCGCCGTCGCCCTCGCCGAGCTGGCCGGCGAGACGCTTTACGCGGCCGCCGGAAATCCGCAGACCGCGGAGTGGACGGACCTGGCCGAGCGGCTTTTCGCGGGCCGCGGCATTGCGGCCGCCGAGCCGTTCCCGGAGATCGAGGGCTCGCAGGAGTTCGTCCGGGTGGTGCGCAAGCGGGGGTGGTCGGTGCTGGCGAGTGTGGAGTTCATCGAGGTGCCGGGGATGGTGCTGCGGCCGCTCGTCGATCCCGTACCGCTCTCACCGGTCTCGATGGTGTGGCGGCGGGGCCTGCGGCATCCGGGGCTGGACGCGCTGCGCGCTGCTGCCCGCGAACTGGCCGACCGGAACGGCTGGTTGGCGCCGCCGGGGAGTGCGTGGTGGCTCCCGGAGGCGGATGCGCGGGTGATGGGCGTACGGGGGTGACCGCCCGGCGTATGCGGCGTTCGGAAGAAGAGACGGCCGCAGAGGCAACCCCGGGGGCGTGAAGTCTTTCCTTAATGGCGAGGAAATCTGTCCGGAACGAACAGGGGGAACCGTGCGACGGCCTTCACATCTCGCGGTGGTGGCGGCCGCGCTGACCTTGACCGCCGCGGCGGGCCTGGCCCTGACCGGCTGCGGTTCGGCGCGGATGACGCTGCTGCACGCCAACTGCACGACCAAAGGCCTGCGCTGGACGCTCACCGTCCTGAAGAAGAAGCCGCACACCGAACAGCGCGAGGCCCGGCTGTCCATCGCCAACAAGGGCGCGGGCCCCTGTGTGTTCCACGGCTTCCCGGCCTTCGAGGTCCATCTCGGCAAGGGGCCCGAAGCCGATGCCCGAGGGCACGGCAAGACCCTGCCGATAGACCTGGGGCGCGGCGGCACCATCACGGCCCCCCTGCGCTACAGGGACTGCCCCGCCGGAACCCCGCCGAACGCCGCCACGGTCACCAACGACCTCGCCGTGGTCTCCGCGCCGCGCGACTACCCCGGCCGGCAGGCGGTCGTGGCACGGGACGAGAAGGGCAAGCGCCTGTGGATGACCCTCTGCACGGACCGGATATGGATGGGCCCGCCGCGGGAGGCGGCCGAGTAGGCCGGTTACGTAGCCCCGGTTACGTAGCCCCGGTTACGGGGCTGTTGTGGCGGCAGCGGTACGTGCGGCGTACGAGGTGAACGAGGCCCAGGCACCCGGCGAGAAGTCGAGGTGCGGGCCCTGGGGGTCCTTGGAGTCGCGGACGTGGATGGTGGAGGGGTGGGCGGCGACCTCCACGCAGGCGCCGCCTTCGTCGCTGCTGTGGCTGGACTTGTGCCAGGTGTAGGCGACTTCCAGGCAGTTGCCGCCCTCGCTGCCGCTGTGGCTGGACTTGTGCCATTCGTAAGCCACTTCGAGGCAGTTGCCCCCCTCGTCACTGCTGTAGCTGGACTTGAACCACGTCAGATGGGTCATCGCTCTCCTAGCAGCCGGTCCAGCAGGCCCACGGTTTCCTCTGCGTTGAGGGCCTGCATTCGCAGCATTCCATACTTCTGAGCGAGGACGCTGACCTCATCGGCGTCGGAAGTCAGCACGCTGCTGCGTTGCGCCTCGGTATAGGCCAAGTGTTGGTGGTCGGGGGTTTCCAGCAGCACGAACGGTCCGTCGAGCCCGGCGTGAAGCTCGCGCTTCAGTGGCAGGACCTGAATGGATACGCCGGTGACTTCCGTGCAGTGACGCAGGTGGGAGATCTGGCCCCGCATGACCTCGCGGCCCCCGATATTGCTCAGTACGACGGCCTCGGAGATGACGAAGCTCGCGGTGACGGGGTCCTGCTGGTGCAGGATCTGCTGACGATCCAGCCGGTCCGTGACCTTCTGCTCGACCTGCTCCTCATTGAGATGCGGGATTTTGCTGCGGAACGTGGCGAATGCGTAGCCCTGGGTCTGCAGTAGGCCGGGGACGACACCGCTTTCGTAGCCGCAGAGCGAGATCGCCTCCCGCTCGTAGGCGATGAACTCCTCCGCCCAGATCGGATACTTGTCCTTCGGCGGCAGCTTCGCCACCCCCGCCGCCAGCGCTCCGCAGGTTTTGAGGAGCTGGTCGAACTCGGTTGCCAGGTGTGGCATCAGGACCCGCCTGCCCTGTTCGATGGAGGCGATGGTCTCCTCGGAGGCGCTGGACCGTTCGCTGAGGCCGCGCTGGGTGAGCCCGGCGTGGATGCGGAACAGCGCTAACTGGGCGCCGATGACCTCCATGGCTGCGGAGTGTCGCTTCTTGGGCTTGTTTCGCGGCTTCATGGCGTACCACTCCCCGTACTTCGGCGCCGGTGACCGTATGTGCGCCCGTACTCACCGCGAGTACGGGTTCGCGTACTGGGCAGCGTAGTGACGCACTGCGACCGTCATCGTATGAACGGAGAGAGGCAACTCCCCTGTCCACGCGAGCGGTTCTACCGGCGTGAGCGACGATCGGTGCCGAGGGCGCGGGAGTTTGTACGGGCGGCGCTGGCGGAGTGGGGCGTCGGGGAGCCGGCGGACGCGGTGTTGCTGTGTGTGAGCGAGCTGGCGACGAACGCGCTGCGCCACGGGGTGCCGCCGGGGCGCGGCTTCCAGCTGTACGTGTGGCCGCCCGGGGGCGGGGTGCTGCGGCTGGAGGTGCACGACAGTGGGGACGGATGGCCGCGGGTGCGGACGGGCGCCGGGCCGGTGGACGAGGGCGGGCGCGGGCTGCTGCTGGTGGAGGCGCTGGCGGACAAGTGGGGTGTGGGGGAGCGGATGCCCGGCAAGGTCGTCTGGTGTGAGTTCGTCCTGTGACGGCGGGCCGTGCGGGCCGCCCGCCCCTCACCGCCCCCTGCCGTCTTGCGTGAGTGCAAGGTTGCGTCCCCGTCACCGGGCGGCACGGTACGGAAATCCGTCGTCCCTAGCGTCAGGGAGCAGGACCTGACCCCTGGGAGGCGCGATGACGGCCGCGGCAGCAGACACCCGTAGCGAGAAGCCTGACGACACCCCTGCCGACACTCCTGCCGACGGCCGTACCGACGGCCGTACGAGGCGGGGCGGGCGCTGGATCGAGTACTGGGACCCCGAGGACGAGGGGTTCTGGCGGGAGACGGGGGAGCGGGTCGCGCGGCGGAACCTCGCCTTCTCGGTGCTCTGTGAGCACATCGGGTTCTCCGTCTGGAGCCTGTGGTCGGTGATGGTGCTGTTCATGGGGCCGGAGTACGGGATCGATCCGGCCGGGAAGTTCTTCCTGGTGGCGGTGCCGACGCTGGTGGGAGGGGTGCTGCGGGTGCCGTACACCTTCGCGGTGGCGCGGTTCGGCGGGCGCAACTGGACGGTGATGAGCGCCGCGATGCTGCTGGTGCCGACCGCCGTGGCGGCGGTGGTGATGGAGCCGGGCACGTCGTACGGCACGTTCCTGCTGGTCGCGGCGCTGGCCGGGGTCGGGGGCGGGAACTTCGCCTCCTCGATGACCAACATCAACTCCTTCTATCCGCTGCGGAAGAAGGGGTGGGCGCTGGGGCTGAACGCCGGTGGCGGCAACATCGGGGTGCCGGTGGTCCAGTTGCTGGGGCTGCTGGTGATCGGGACGGCGGGGGCCGCGCATCCGCGGATCGTGCCGGCCGTCTATGTGCCGCTGATCGTCCTCGCGGCGGTGCTCGCGGCGCTGTTCATGGACAACCTGGCCCCGGTGACGAACGACACCGGCGCGGCTCTCGACGCCGCCAGGGAGCCGCACACCTGGGTGATGTCGCTGCTGTACATCGGCACGTTCGGGTCGTTCATCGGCTACAGCTTCGCCTTCGGGCTGGTGCTGCAGAACCAGTTCGCACGGACGCCCCTGGAGGCCGCGTCGCTGACGTTCCTCGGGCCGCTGCTGGGCTCACTGATCCGGCCGGTCGGCGGGCGGCTGGCGGACCGGTTCGGCGGCGCCCGGATCACCCTGGGCAACTTTGCGGCGATGGGCCTGGCCACGGGCGTGGTGATCTATGCGTCGGTGGAGCGGTCGCTGCCGGTGTTCCTGGCCGGGTTCATCGCGCTGTTCGTGCTGTCGGGGCTCGGCAACGGCTCCACCTACAAGATGATCCCGGGGATCTTCCAGGCCCAGGCGCTGCGCCGCGGGCTGGCGGGGGAGGAGGCCGCGGTATACGGACGGCGGCTCTCGGGGGCGGCGATGGGGCTGATCGGGGCGGTGGGCGCGCTCGGCGGGCTGGCCATCAATCTGGCTTTCCGGCAGTCGTTCCTGGTGGCCGGCTCGGGTACTCCGGCGTTTGTGTCGTTCCTGGCCTGCTACGTGGTGTGCGGGGCGGTGACCTGGGGCGTCTACCTGCGTCCCGCGGCGCGTGGGCGGCGTACGGGGCAGGGGGCGCAGGCGGTGGGGGAGGCGGACGGGTCGGACGGGTCGGAGGCGGCGGACGGGGAGCGGGGGCCGGTGTACGCGGAGGTGTGAGCAGGGGCGGGAGCGGCGGGGCGGGCGCGGGGGCGGGGGGATCCGGCGCGGCGCCCCGCCTCACGCCGTGGGTGTACCGCCCGTACGGCGTGGGGCAGGGGCGCCCCGCCGTAACCGCGGGGAAATACTGGAGGACCGGGACCGTCACGTGCCGTTGGCACCTTGACACCCTGGCACTTCGTGCCGCCCGAGCCGCGGCGGTACGGCAGCACACAGCAGAACACCACTCTGGGCGGAGCGGGACGACCATGCACGATCAGCAGCAGGAGCACAACGAGCGGGAGCCGGCGGCGCCGGAAGCGGAATCGGGACCGGAATTGGAATCGGGACCGGAAACGGCAGCGGCAGCGGCACCGCCCTCGGCCGTCCGGCCGCTGGACGGGTTCACCGTCGGGGTGACCGCGGCCCGGCGGGCGGAGGAGCTGGGCGCCCTGCTGGAGCGGCGCGGCGCACAGGTCATGCATGCGCCCGCGCTGCGGATCGTCCCGCTGCCGGACGACACCGAACTGCTGGCGGTGACCCGGGACCTGATCGACCGGGCGCCCGATGTCGTCGTGGCCACCACCGCCATCGGCTTCCGCGGCTGGATCGAGGCCGCGGAGGGCTGGGGCCTCGGTGAGGCGCTGCTGGACCGGCTGACCGGGGTGGAGCTGCTGGCGCGCGGGCCCAAGGTGCGCGGTGCGATCCGGGCGGCCGGGCTGACCGAGAAGTGGTCGCCGGCCTCCGAGTCGATGGCCGAGGTGCTGGACCGGCTGCTGGAGGAGGGCGTCTCCGGGCGCCGGGTGGCCCTGCAGCTGCACGGGGAGCCGCTGCCGGGCTTCGTGGAGGCGCTGCGGGCCGGCGGTGCGGAGGTGGTCGGCGTCCCCGTGTACCGGTGGATGCCGCCGGAGGACATCGGGCCGGTCGACCGGCTGCTGGACGCGGTGCTCTCGCGGGCCCTGGACGCGGTGACCTTCACCAGCGCGCCGGCCGCCGCGTCGCTGCTGCGCCGGGCCGGGGAGCGGGGGATCCGCGAGGAGGTGCTGGCGGCACTGCGGCGGGAGGTGCTGCCGGTGTGCGTGGGGCCGGTGACCGCGCTGCCGCTCCAGGCGGAGGACGTCCCCACGCTCCAGCCGGAGCGCTTCCGGCTCGGGCCGCTGGTGCAGTTGCTGTGCCGTGAACTCCCGGGGCGGGTGAAGCCGTTGCCGGTGGCCGGGCGGCGGCTGGAGATCCGCGGGCATGCCGTCGTGGTGGACGGTGCGCTGCGGCCGGTGCCGCCGGCCGGGATGGCGCTGCTGCGTGCGCTGGCGCGTCGCCCTGGCTGGGTGGTCTCCCGTGCGGATCTGCTGCGCGCGCTGCCGGGGACGGGCCGGGACGAGCATGCCGTGGAGACGGCGATGGCCCGGCTGCGGGGGGCGCTGGGCGCGCCCAAGCTGATCCAGACGGTCGTCAAGCGCGGCTACCGGCTGTCGCTCGACCCGCATGCGGACACGGACAAGTACGGCGGGGAGTAGCACGGGCACGTACGGGGAGTGGCACGGACACGTACGGCGGCGGGGAGGTGTCCTCTGCTGTGGCGGGGAGCAGCGGCGGGACGCCCGCTACGCCGGGTTGTTCACCCGGATCTTGGACTGGCCGTGCGGCCGCTTCTCCCAGTCCTCCATGAAGCGCGCCTCCAGGCCGTGCTTGCGGGCCAGGCTCAGCAGGGTCTCGGTCCGGTAGTAGAAGTCCTCGCGCAGCACCTGGTGTTCGGCGCCCTCGGTGCGGTCGAAGGTGAAGTCGAAGAAGCCGCCGGGCGCCAGGATGCGGCCGACATGGGCGAGGCATTCGTCGATGACGCCGAGCGGTGAGTGCGAGAAGACGCTGTGCGCGTGGACGACGTCGAAGTGGGCGGACGGCAGGAAGTCCAGGGTCAGATTCTGGGTGATCGTCAGGTGCGGCAGCTTGGCCTGGAGCTCGTAGGTGGTCAGGGTCTGCTTCGCGGAGACCAGGATGTCCGGCGAGATGTCGATGCCGTAGTAGTTGCCGGCGTCCAGGTGGGCGATGAAGCGCCAGCCGGCGCGCAGATTGCCGCAGCCGATGTCCAGCATCCGGTGGCCGGGCTTCAGACCGTGTTCGGCCAGGTAGTCGAACTGCATCTCGCCCAGCGCCAGCCAGCGTTCATGGCTGCGGCTGCCGACCGCGGCCTCCGGGTTGCGGCCGGTGTCGGAGGCCATCACCGCCCGGTAGTACGCGACGTGGTCGGGGTGCTTGAGGCGGAGCCAGGTGTCGCGGGCGGTGCGCTTGACGTACGGGGTGATCTTGGCCGGGTGGCGGACCGCGTAACCGATCTTGTGGGTCAGGCTGGCGCGGTTCGTGAGCAGGGACGTGCGCGACATGGAGACCTTCCTCCTGGAGGGCAAGGAGCGCTAGGGGAAGCGCTGCGGCAAGCGCGACGGCATGCGGTGGCCGGGGCCCGGGGTCCGGGGCCCGCGAACCGCCGTGCCGCGAACTATACATAAGGCGTATACACCTAGCGTCTACTTGCTGTGTCTACGTGTCATGCCTGCGTGGAGTGGCCGCCTCCGGAGGGTTCCGGCGGGCCCGTGGGCCGGGCACTCTGGAAGCACACACGTTTGGCCCTAAGGAGTGACAGGAACATGGCGGCGCCTTGCGACCTGCGGTTCGACTGCGGGCGGATCTGCCTGGACCTGGCAGCCACGGCCGACCGTGCCCCCGCCGGACGGCTCACCGGCGAACGGCCCACCGCCGAACGGCTCACCGGCCCCGACCAGTTGCGGGCCTGGCTGGTCGGCGCGGGTCTGGTGCCGCGCGGCACCCCGCTGGACGGCGTCGACGGCAGCTGGGTCGGCCGCTTCCGCGTACTGCGCGAGCTGCTGCGCCGGGTGGTGCACGACGAGCTGCGGGGCCGGGCGACCGAGGCCGACCTGGCGCTGCTCAACTGCGCGGCCGCGTCCGGGCAGCCGCCCGCCGCGTCTGCGGTGCGCACCGTCGACGGCGCCCTGGCCCGTGCCCTGGCCGGCCCGCCCGACTGCGCCGGGCTGCTGGCCGCGGTCGCCCGGGACGCGATCGGCCTGCTGACCGACGCGGTGGCCCGGCAGCAACTGCGCCAGTGCGAGGGCGAGAGCTGCACCCTGGTGTATCTGGACACCTCGCGCGGCCGTCGCCGCCGCTGGTGTTCCAGCGAGGTGTGCGGCAACCGGGAGCGGGTGGCCCGGCACCGGCGGCGGACGACCGTGCGCAGGGAGCAGGCCGGAAGCGCTGGTCAGAGCGTCGTGACCGGCGCGGAAAAATTTTCCGCCGAACTCTGAGTAACCCGCCCGTCCCGTCCGTACTCCTCACCGCAAGTCCGATTCATGGCAGGGTCCCCCGGCGATCTTGGGCGATCTGGGCTATCGACCCGGGAGTTGGAGTGCGTAAGGATGCCGTCGTGGCAGACAGGACGACACCTGACGAGGAGCTCATGCGAGCCCTCTATGACGATCATGCGGGCCCGCTTCTCGCCTTCGTCCTGCGATTGGTGGCCGGCGACCGGCACCGCGCGGAGGACGTGGTGCAGGAGACGCTGGTGCGCGCCTGGCGCAACGCCGACCAGTTGCAACGGGCGACCGGCTCGATACGACCCTGGCTGGTGACCGTCGCACGGCGGATCGTGATCGACGGGCACCGCAGTCGCAAGGCGCGGCCCCAAGAGGTCGATCCGACTCCTCTGGAGACGATGCCGGCCGCGGATGTCATCGACCGCGCACTGCGCATGATGACGATCTCCGAGGCGCTGAGCGACCTGAGCCAGGCCCATCGAGAGGCCCTCGTCGAGACGTATTTCAAGGAACGTACCGTCAACGAGGCAGCGGAGGTGCTGCGCGTACCGGCCGGGACCGTGCGGTCCCGGGTGTTCTACGCGCTGCGCTCCCTGAGACTCTCGCTAGAGGAACGAGGAGTAACGGAGTGAACCCGCCCACGCAGCCGGACCGGCACACCGACGTCGGCGCCTATGCGCTGGGCGTCCTGGACGGTGCCGACGCCGACCGGTTCGAGGCGCATCTCGTCGGCTGTCACCGGTGCGCGGCCGAACTCGAAGAACTCATGGGCCTGTCGCCGGTGCTGGCCGAGTTCAAACAGTCCGCCCCGACGCCGCAGACGATCACGGCCGTCCCCGGTCCGGGGCTGCTGAACGGGCTGATGGACGAGGTCGCCGCCACCCGGCGCGGCCGCGCCCGGCGCCGGCTGTTCCTGGTCGCCGCCGCCGTCGTGCTGATCGTCGGCGGCCCGCTCGCCGCCCTGAAGCTGACGCCCCAGGACTCCGGCGAGAAACCGGCGCCGCCGCTGGCGAACGCCGTACGGGCCCAGTACGCGGCGGGCGAGAAGGTGAGCTCCACCGACCCGGACACCAAGGTCTCGGCGGGCGTCTCGATGGCCGCCCGGCCGTGGGGCACCCAGGTGGTCCTGGAACTCGCCAACGTCAAGGGGCCGCTCACCTGCGGCCTGGTGGCCGTCGGCAAGGACGGCAAGCGGCAGACGGTGACCACCTGGGCGGTGCCCAAGGGGGGCTACGGCATCCCGGGCGGCACCGCGAAGTGGAACCGCGAGCCCCTGTACGCGGCGGGCGGCGCGGGCTTCAACCGCGGCGACATCGACCACTTCGAGGTCACCACGACGGAGGGCAAGCGGCTGGCCAAGGTGAACGTCTGAGCGGCGCGGTCCGGCGCCCCGGGCCGGGTACGGCACGGGGCGCCCGTCAAGGACCGCCATGCCGTCGATCGGCAATCCCCTCGACCGGGTCCGCCCGACGTAGAGGCTTGATTCAACATCCGACCAAAATCGCCCGACTTTGTCCCTTTCCCCAGGTGCGCGCGGTGCCTGGTTCGCGTACGGTTGACGGCTGCCCTACGCACAGGAGAAGGGGGCCTGGGTGGCCGCGCACAACGCCACGCACGCACCGGATCACGCTTCGGATTCCGTTCGCGACCGCGAGATCGAAGCCGAGCAGACGCATCTGGACCGTGTCTACCGGCGCCTCGAGGAGAAGATCCACGAGGCAGAGTTCCTGATGGACGACGCCGCCAAGCGCGGCCAGGTCGGCACGCCCGGCGCGTTCGCCGAGCGCGACGCCCAGGTCTTCCAGGCCGGCGTCCATCTCCACCGCCTGAATTCCGAGTACGAGGACTTCCTCTTCGGCCGGATCGACCTGCTCCTCGGCAAGGACGGCAAGAAGGGCCCGGACGGCGCCTTCACCTCCGTCGAGCCCGCCGACGGCGCGATCGAGGACCACCGCGCCGCGATCGCCGAGACGCTGCACATCGGCCGCCTCGGCGTGCTCGACGCGGACTACTCCCCGCTGGTCATCGACTGGCGGGCGCCGGCCGCCGCGCCCTTCTACCGGGCCACCCCGGTCGCCCCTGGCCGGGTCGTCCGGCGGCGGGTGATCCGCTCCAAGGGGCGCCGGGTCCTCGGCGTCGAGGACGACCTGATGCGCCCCGAGGTCACCGCGACGCTGGACGGCGAGGAGCTGCCCGCGATCGGTGACGGTGCGCTGATGGCCGCGCTGGGCCGGGCCCGCAGCCACACCATGCGGGACATCGTGGCCTCCATCCAGGCCGAGCAGGACATGGTGATCCGGGCCCCCGCCGCCTCCGTCACCGAGGTCGAGGGCGGCCCCGGCACGGGCAAGACCGCGGTCGCGCTGCACCGCGCCGCCTACCTCCTCTACCAGGACCGGCGCCGCTATGCGGGCGGCATCCTGATCGTCTCGCCGACGCCGCTGCTGGTCGCGTACACCGAAGGCGTCCTGCCGTCGCTCGGCGAGGAGGGCCAGGTCGCCATCCGGTCGCTCGGCTCGCTCGTGGACGGCGTCGAGGCGACCGCATATGACCCGCCCGCGGTGGCGCGTATCAAGGGTTCGTCGCGGATGCTGAAGCTGCTGCGCAAGGCGGCCCGCGGGGCGCTGGAGCTGGCCGGCCCCGTGGCCGCGGCGCCCAGGCCCAAGGGCGGGGCCGTGGACGAGGACGCCCAGCTCTCCCTGGAGGATCTGTTCACCGCGTCCGCCGGGAACGGTGAACGCGACGGGGAGGGCACCGGCCGCCGCCGCTCCAGACCCTCCCGCCCCGCCCCGGCCGTACCCGCCCGGCTGCGGGTCGTCGCCTTCGGCGGCCGGATCGAGCTGGACGCCGACGAGCTGCACGCCATCCGGCAGTCCGCGCTCGGCGGCACCGCCCCGGTCAATCTGCTGCGCCCGCGCGCCCGCCGGCTGATCCTGGACGCCCTGTGGGCCAAGTCCGGCGCCGCCCGCCGCTACACCGATCCCGAACTGGCCGCCGAGGCCCGTGAGGGCTTCGACGAGGACATCACCACCGAGACCGCATTCCAGGAGTTCCTGGACGCCTGGTGGCCCGAGCTGACCCCGGGCGGGGTGCTCGCCGCGATGGCCGACGAGCGACTGCTGGGCCGCTGGGCGCGCCGGATCCTCAACCCGCGCGAGGTGCGCCAACTGGCCCGCTCCCTGCGGCGGTTGGACGGCGCCGGTGCGCCCCCGGCCGCCGCCGGGGACACCCCCGCCCGGGCCCCCGGGGCGGGGGAGGGGAAGGGCCCGCTGTCGGTGCACGATGTCGCCCTGCTGGACGAGCTGCAGATGATCCTCGGCGCCCCGATGCGCCCGCCCCGGCCGCGCGAGGCCGACCCGCTGGACCATCTGACCGGTCTGGAGGAGCTGTCGACCTACACGGAGCGCAACGGCGGCGGCCGCGGCCGGCGCGAACGGCTGGAGGAGGAGCGCACCGACTACGCCCATGTCATCGTCGACGAGGCGCAGGACCTGACGCCGATGCAGTGGCGGATGGTCGGCCGCCGCGGCCGGCACGCGACCTGGACCGTCGTCGGTGACCCCGCGCAGTCCTCGTGGTCCGACCCGGACGAGGCCGCCGTAGCCCGCGACGAGGCGCTGGGCACCCGCCCGCGCCGCCGCTTCACGCTCACCGTGAACTACCGCAACCCCGCGGAGATCGCCGGACTGGCCGCCAGGGTGCTGGCGCTGGCGATGCCCGGGATGCAGTCGCCGAAGGCGGTCCGCTCCACGGGCCTGGAGCCGCGCTTCGCGCTCGTCGCGGAAGCGGACGCGGACGGGGACAGGGACGGGGGCCGGCCGGACCGGGCCGCCGACGACGCGGCGCTGGCCGAGGCCACGGTCGCCGAGGCAGGGCGGCTGCTGGACGAGGTGGACGGCACGGTCGGCGTCGTGGTGGCCATGAACCGCCGCGCGCAGGCCCGCCGTTGGCTCGCCCCGCTCGGCGACCGGGTGGTGGCGCTGGGCTCCCTGGAGGCCAAGGGGCTGGAGTACGACGCCACCCTGGTGGTCTCGCCCGCCGAGATCGCCGACGAGTCCCCGGCCGGGCTGCGGGTGCTGTACGTGGCACTGACCCGGGCCACCCGGCAGCTGACCGTGCTGTCGGCCGCGCGGGACGAGCCGGACACGGCCGGGGTGCCGGACCTGCTGCGGGACTGAACCCGCTGCGGGACCGGCCCGGGCGGGCCTCGGCCCGGTACCCGCCGGCCCGGCGCGGCACCCCTCGGGCCCGGTCCTGCCCCCCGCCGGGCCTCGGCCCGGCACCCGTACGGCGGGCGCGGCCGGGCGCTGCGCCGCCGCCGTACGAGGGGTCTTGAAATCGGGCCCGCGGGACGGGATTCGCTTCCGGGGATGGTTTGTTAGCCTGGGTGACGGCACCGGCCCGATCCAAGCCCCCGGGCCCAACCATCGTCGCTACGAGCGACCACTTGCCGCGAGGCGAGCATGGCGGGTCGGTGTCATAGACCGGAGAAAGAGGCCCACGTCACCCGGTGACGTGGGCCTCTTTGCCGTGGACGGGTATTCTCGTATGGTGGAAGTTGTTTTCCGGAGTCGCCGGTGCCCGCGAACACAATGTTCGCAATGCGAGGCGGCTACCGCGTACTCCGCGGTAGGTGCGACGATCGGACGGCAATCCAGCAACACGGTGAAAGCAGAGGAAGTCGGCCATGGCAACGGCGCCCAGCGTCTCCTACTCGATGACGGTCCGGCTGGAGGTGCCCGCGAGCGGAACCGCGGTCTCCCAGCTCACCACGGCCGTAGAGTCCAACGGAGGCTCGGTGACCGGCCTCGACGTCACGGCATCCGGACACGAAAAGCTCCGGATCGACGTCACCATCGCGGCCACCTCCACCGCCCACGCCGACGAGATCGTCGAGCAGCTGCGCCACATCGAGGGCGTCTCGCTCGGCAAGGTCTCCGACCGTACGTTCCTGATGCACCTCGGCGGCAAGATCGAGATGTCGTCGAAGCACCCCATCCGTAACCGCGACGACCTGTCGATGATCTACACCCCCGGTGTCGCCCGCGTCTGCCAGGCCATCGCCGACAACCCCGAGGACGCCCGCCGGCTGACCATCAAGCGCAACAGCGTCGCGGTCGTCACGGACGGCTCCGCGGTGCTGGGCCTGGGCAACATCGGCCCCAAGGCCGCGCTGCCCGTCATGGAGGGCAAGGCGGCCCTCTTCAAGCGCTTCGCCGGCATCGACGCCTGGCCGCTGTGCCTGGACACCCAGGACACCGACGCGATCGTGGAGATCGTCAAGGCCATCGCCCCCGGCTTCGCGGGCATCAACCTGGAGGACATCTCCGCGCCCCGCTGCTTCGAGATCGAGGCGCGGCTGCGGGAGGCCCTGGACATCCCGGTCTTCCACGACGACCAGCACGGCACCGCCATCGTGGTGCTCGCCGCGCTCACCAACGCGCTGCGCGTCGTCGGCAAGAAGATCGAGGACGTCCGGGTCGTGATGTCCGGCGCCGGTGCGGCCGGCACCGCCATCCTCAAGCTGCTGCTCGCCGCCGGCGTCCACCACGCCGTCGTCGCCGACATCCACGGTGTGGTGCACGCCGGCCGCCCGGACCTGGTCGACGCCGACCCGGATTCGCCGCTGCGCTGGATCGCCGACAACACCAACCCGGAGGGCGTCACCGGCACCCTCAAGGAGGCCGTGGTCGGCGCGGACGTCTTCATCGGCGTCTCCGCGCCCAACGTCCTGGACGGCGACGACGTCTCGCAGATGGCCGAGGGCGCGATCGTGTTCGCACTCGCCAACCCCGACCCGGAGGTCGACCCGGCCGTCGCCCGGCAGACCGCCGCCGTCGTGGCCACCGGCCGCTCGGACTTCCCGAACCAGATCAACAACGTCCTGGTGTTCCCCGGTGTCTTCCGCGGCCTGCTGGACGCCCACTCCCGTACGGTGAACACCGAGATGATGCTGGCCGCGGCCGGTGCCCTCGCGGATGTCGTCCTGGAGGACGAGGTCAACCCGAACTACATCATCCCCAGCGTCTTCAACGAAAAGGTCGCGGGCGCGGTGGCCGGAGCGGTCCGGGACGCGGCGAAGAGCGGCGACCCGTCTGTGACGGCCACCACGACGGTCTGAGTACGGCGCGTCGCTGGACACGCCGTCGTTGGGGCCCCCATAGGGTGGCGGGCAGCAAGCGACCGCCGCCCTGTGGGGCCGGCCCGGAGCGGGAATGATACGGAGCGTGACCACTAACGAGGCAGTGGCGCTTTTCGTGTGACCCTCCTGGGTGCCGGATTGGCTTTACCGCCGCAGGTGGGGGCAGGATGCGTAATCGGGCGCGAGGGTCTGGCACCAGACCCGGGTCCGGGGACTGTCCGAGGACCCTGGCAGCATCGGCTTCGATCTCACGCCTCATTGGCAAGAAGAACACGGGAGTACAAACATGAACCGCAGTGAGCTGGTGGCCGCTCTGGCCGATCGCGCCGAGGTGACCCGCAAGGACGCCGACGCCGTTCTGGCCGCCCTCGCCGAGGTGACCGGCGAGGTCGTCGCCAAGGGCGACGAGAAGGTCACCATCCCCGGCTTCCTGACCTTCGAGCGCACCCACCGTGCCGCTCGCACCGCGCGCAACCCGCAGACCGGCGACCCGATCCAGATCCCGGCCGGCTACAGCGTGAAGGTCTCCGCGGGCTCCAAGCTCAAGGAAGCCGCCAAGGGTAAGTAACACCCCCTAGCACGGCACAAAGGCGGTCATCCCTCCCAGGGATGACCGCCTTTTCGTGTGTCCCGGGGGCGTTGCGGTCCGGAAAGGGGCGCTGCGCCCGCCCGGGGCGGCCTGTGCCCGCCGTAATCAGGCGGGACGGGCGAACGGGAAGTCCGCCAGGTCCACGTCCTCCAGAGAGGCCACCACGGCCGTACGGGGGCCGGGGACGATGCCCGGCACGCTCGGTACGGCCAGCAGCCGGCAGCCCGCCGCCAGCGCCGCCGCGGCGCCGGTAGGAGTGTCCTCGACGGCCAGGCAGTCGGCGGGGTCGACGCCGAGACCGGCCGCGGCGGCCAGATAGGGGTCCGGGTGCGGCTTGCCGCGCGGCGCCTCGCCCGAGGTGACCGACAGGGCGAAGCGGTGCGCGCCGAGGGTGCGCAGCACCAGATCGGCGACATGCCGTTCGGAGGCGGTGACCAGGGCGGCCGGGACGCCCAGCGCCCGCGCCCGGTCCAGCAGCCGCAGTGCACCCGGCTGGACGGTGACGCCGGCCGCGACCCGGGCGGTGAAGTCCCGGTCCAGCCGGGCGGCCGTCCGGGTGACGTCGCAGCGCACCCCGTACCCGCGCACCAGCCGCCGGGCGGCGTCGTCCACCGGGGCACCGGCGAAGTCCGCCAGCACCTCGTCGGTGGCCGCGAGGCCCTGCTCCCGCAGGAAGCAGGCCACCGCGTCCAGCCACTGGTGCTCGGTGTCGACGAGGGTGCCGTCCATGTCGCACAGCAGGGCCGCGGGGAGCGTGGGGGCGGGCGGGGGGATCACGGGCATGGGCGGGCTCGCAGTTCGGGGGAGAGGGCGTGCGGAGTCGGACGTGGGGGCGGGAGGCCGGCCGGCGCGGTGGCGCCCGGCGTCGTGCGGCGGCCCCGGTGTCAGTCGGCCGGGGTGCGGGCCAGCGGGTTGGCCTGGGTGGAGTTGCGGACGGTGAAGACCACCGCGCCCGGGCGGTAGCGGTCGTCGGAGGTCTCGACGGGGCGGCCCTCCGCGGTGGTCGTGGTGCGGCGGACGCGCAGCAGCGGGCTGCCCCGTCGCACCCCCAGCTCCCGGGCGTCCACGGTGCCGGCCGCCAGGGCGTCCAAGTGGTGCTCACCGTGGGCGAACACCAGCCCGCTGGAGTCCAGGAGCGCCTGGGTGACCGACTCGCAGTCGTCGGGCAGCTCCTCGACCGCACCGGCGATCCAGCCCGCGTAGACCGTGCGTTCCAGCAACACCGCCTCGCCGTCCAGGGTCCGCACCCGCAGCACCCGCAGCACCTCGTCGCCGGGGGCCAGTTGCAGCAGCGCGGCCTCTTCCGCGGTGGCCGTGCCGCGGACGCTCTCCCGTACCCGGCCGCCGGGGGTGTGGCCGCCCGCGTGCGCCCACTGGGCGAAGCTGCGCAGCTCGGTGAAGCTCTGGCTGGGCGCGGTGCTCAGGACGAGGTGCCGGGCGCCCTGGCGGGAGCCGATCATGCCTTCGGAGAGCAGCGCGGCGAGCGCCTGGCGGACCGTGCCGCGCGAGACGCCGTGGGTGGCGGCGAGTTCGGTCTCCGAGGGCAGTGCGCTGCCGACGGGGAGCTGCCCGTCGGTGATCGCCCGGCGCAGCGCCTCGGCGATCTGCTGGTGGCGTCGGGTCAACAGGACTCCTCGCGGCCTGGTGGGGAGGTGGCTGGCAGGACGGCTCCTGGCCCTGCGGACAGGGCCGGAACGATCGGGTCAGCTGTGCACAGATGTAGAGGTCCACGTAGCCACGGGGTATGCGTCTAACCACTGCGCCAAGCTCTAAACCTTTTCCATTATAACGCTTATGACCTGCGGTTTTTCTGCTCCAGGGGTTTGTCTGGGGTTCATCTTCCGGTTATTTTGACGGGGCTTACTGACGGCGGCTTGTCCATACAGGTGGAGGGCCAAAGATCCAGGAGTAACCAGTGAAGCCACCCCGACCGGCGGGTTTGCGCCGGGCGTTCGCCGGCGGCGTCGCGGTCCTCGTGACCGCCACGGCCGCCGGCGGCTGCGGCTACGCCCCGGCCGCCGTCACCAGCAAGGCGGCCACCGCCCGTTCGGCCGCGGACCTCGGCGGCATGCACGCCCTCGTCACGGCAGCCAAGAAGGAAGGCCGGCTCAACGTCTATGCGCTGGCCCCCGATTGGGCGAACTACGGCGAGATGATCAAGACCTTCGAGCGGAAGTACGGCATCGAGGTCAACAACGAGAACCCCGGCGGCACCAGCCAGCTCGCGCTCGGCGCCGCCGACAAGCGCCGGGGCCAGGACCGCGCCGTCGACGCCCTCGACCTGGGCACCGCCTTCATGCGCAACGCCCAGGGCAAGCGGCTGCTCGCGCCCTACAAGGTGACCGGCTGGCGGGACATCCCCCGCACGCAGAAACAGGCCGACGGCTCGTACCTCAACAACTACGGCGGCTATATCTCCATCGGCTGCGACGCCAAGGCCGTCAAGAGGTGCCCCACGACCTTCGCCGAGCTGCTGCAGCCGCAGTACCGGAGCAAGATCGCGCTCAACGGCAACCCGGCGGAGTCGTCCTCGGCGTTCTCCGCGATCTTCGCCGCCGCGCTTGCCAACGGCGGCTCCTTCGGCGACGTCCGGCCCGGCCTCGCCTTCTTCAAGAAGCTCAAGCAGCGCGGCAACTTCGTGCCCGTCGAGTCCTCACCGGCCACCATCCGCAAGGGCGAGACACCGATCTCCCTCGACTGGGACTACCTCAACCTCGGCTACCGCAAGGAACTCCTGGCCAAGGGCGTCGACTGGCGGGTCACCGTGCCGTCCGACGGCCCGTACTCCCAGTACTACAACCAGGGCGTCAACGCCTACGCCCCGCACCCCGCCGCCGCCCGGCTGTGGCTCGAATTCCTCTACAGCCCCCAGGGCCAGAACATCTGGCTGCGGGGCTACTCCCGTCCCGCCCTCCTCGACCGGATGGAGAAGGACGGCACCGCCGACAAGCAGGCCGCAGCGCGCCTCCCCGAGGTCCACGGCACCCCGAAGTTCCCCACACCGGAACAGGAGGACGCGGCCAAGGCGGCCATCAACGAGGGCTGGGGCAAGGCCGTCGGCTGACCACCGCTCACCCCCTCCCCGCCCCCTTGGAGATCTCCCGCGTATGAGTGACCGACCCGCGACGGACGCCGGCCCGCCCGGCCGCCCCCGCCGCAGCACCCGCCGCCTCCACTGGCCGGCCGTCCTGCCCTTCTTCGTCTTCCTCGCGCTCTGCTTCGGCCTGCCGGCCGGCGCCCTGGTGTACGGGGCCTTCACCGCCACCGACCCGGCCACCGGCCACACCCACGCCACCCTCGACAACGTCCGCCAGTCGCTCCAGGGCATCTACGCCACCGGCCTCGGCGGCAGCGTCCAGCTCTCCTTGATCTGCGCCCTGCTGGCGACGCTCTGCGGCACCCTCATCGCGCAGGCCGTCGTGGCCTCCCGGCGCCCCGCCCTGCGCCGCGCCGTGGTCGCCGCCTGCGGGGTGCTCGCCAACTTCTCCGGCGCCCCGCTCGCGTTCGCCTTCGTCGCGACCCTCGGCACCACCGGCACCCTCACCCGGCTGCTCTCCCTCGGCGCCACCGGGTTCAGCCTCTACACCACCGCCGGACTGGTGCTGGCCTACCTGTACTTCATGATCCCGCTGATGGTGGTGACCGTGCTGCCCGCGCTCGACGGGCTGCGCACCCAGTGGCGGGAGGCCGCCGCGTCCTGCGGCGCCACCCGCGGCCAGTTCTGGCGGCACATCGGCCTCCCCGTCCTGCTGCCCTCGCTGCTCGGCGGCGCGGTGCTGCTCTTCGGCACCGCCTTCGCCTCGCACGCCACCGCCGCCGTCATGGTCGGCAGCTCGGTGCCGCTGATCACCGTGCAGATCTCCAACGCACTGGCCGGAAACGTCCTGGCCGGCCAGGAGAACCTGGCCCTCGCCATGAGCCTCAACATGGTTGTCATCGCGCTGCTGGTGATGGCCGTGCAGATACCGCTGCAGCGCAGGAGCGCCCGATGGCTGGGATGACCACCGCCGCGCAGCCGCCCGTGGCGCCGCCCTCGGACCGCGCCCCCGAGCCGCGCCCCGCACCCCCCGCCCGCGGCCGCCGCCCCTACGGACGCCTCGCCGTCCTCCTCCTGGCGTTCCTCTACTTCGCCCTCCCCGTCGCCGCCTCCCTCTGGTTCACCGTCGACGACCCCCTCAAGGGCTTCTCCCTCGACGTCTACACCGGCCATCTGGTCTCCGCCGACATGCTGGGCAGCCTGCTGCTCTCCGTCGAACTGGGGCTGGCCACCGTCGTGCTGGGCCTGCTGCTGGCCGTCCCCGCCATGGTCGTCGTCCACCTCCGGCTGCCCCGGCTGCGCCCGCTCGTCGAGATCCTGTGCATGACGCCGCTGGTCGTCCCGCCGATCGCGCTGGTCGCCGGGGTCAACACGGTGCTGTCGTGGGCACCCGAGCTGGCGCGGACGCCCTTCTACCAGACCCTGATGGCCATCCAGAACGAGAACTTCCCGCTCGTCCTCGTCCTGCTCTACACCGTCATGTCGCTGCCGTTCCTCTACCGCTCGCTGGACGCCGGACTGCGCGCCGTCGACCTCAGGACGCTGGTCGAGGCCTCCCGGAGCCTGGGCGCCGGACGGCTGACCACGCTGGGGCGGGTGGTCGTGCCCAACCTGCGGCCCGCCGTCGTCAGCGGGGCGGTGCTCAGCCTGGCCATGGTGCTCGGCGAATACACCGTCGCCTCCGTGCTCGGCTACCGGCCGTTCGCCGTGTGGATGGTGGAGGTCGGAGGCGAGGAGGCCGAACTCGCCGGTGCCGCCGCCATGCTGAGCCTCTTCCTCACCTGGGGCCTGCTGCTTCTGCTCACCCTCTTGGCGGGCGGCCGGGCCCGCCGTACCCGCCGGCAAAGGACGACGTCATGACCGTACCCGTACACCTCAAGGGGCTGCGCCGGAGCTTCGGCGCGACCACCGCGCTGGACGGCCTCGACCTGGAGATCGCGCCCGGCGAGATGGTCGCCCTGCTCGGCCCGTCCGGCTGCGGCAAGACCACCGCGCTGCGGATCATCGCGGGCTTCGAGACCGCCGACGGCGGCGAGCTCACCATGGACGGCCAGGACGTCACCCACGTCCCCGCGCACCGCCGCGGCATCGGCATGGTCTTCCAGTCCTACAGCCTCTTCCCCAACATGACGGCCGCCCAGAACATCGGCTACGGCCTGCGGGTGCGGGGGTCCGCCGCCGCCGAACGCACCGCCCGCGCGGCGGAGTTGCTGGAGCTGGTCGGCCTGCCCGGCCGCGAGGACCACTATCCGCACCAGCTCTCCGGCGGCCAGCAGCAGCGCGTCGCGCTGGCCCGCGCGCTCGCCGTCCGCCCGCGCGTGCTGCTCCTGGACGAGCCGCTGTCCGCGCTCGACGCCAAGGTGCGGCTCAGCCTGCGCGAGGAGATCCGGCGGATCCAGCTCGAACTCGGCATCACCACCGTCTTCGTCACCCACGACCAGGAGGAGGCGCTGTCGATGGCCGACCGCGTCGCCGTGATGCAGGGCGGGCGGCTCGAACAGTGCGCCGCACCCGCCGAGTTGTACGAGCGCCCGGCGACCCCGTTCGTCGCGGAGTTCGTCGGCACCATGAACCGCCTGCCCGGCACCGTCAGGGACGGCGGGGTGGTGGAGCTGTTCGGCCGCCGCCTGCCGGTCCACGGGGCGGCACCGGGCGGCAGTGAGGGCCGTGCGGTCGAGGTACTGCTGCGGCCGGAAGGTCTCGCCATCCGTACGGCCGCGGGCGCGGAGGGGATGTCCGCGACCGTACGGGTGGCGACCTTCCTGGGCGCCACCACCCGTCTGCATCTGACCACCGAGACCGGCGTCCGGCTCAAGGCCGATGTGCCCAGCTGGGAGGCCGGCGAGCTGACACCGGGCGCACGGTGCACGGTCACACCGCACGAGAAGCCGGTGCTGGTGACGGACTGCTGAGCGGGGCTTCACCGGGGGGAGTCCCGCTCAGCTCCTGCGGGGGCCGGGGGAGCGGCAACAAGCCGCTCTCCCCGGTGCCCGCTCGGCAGGGCGGCGTTCGCCGGCCGGGCAGCGCACCCGCCGGGGGGAGTCCCGGCCGGGCAGGGCGCCGTCCGCTCAGTTGGGCAGGGCGCCGTTCGGCAGTTCGACGTCGGCACCCAGCTCCACGAGCTTCTCCATGAAGTTCTCGTAGCCGCGGTTGATCAGGTCGATGCCGTGCACCCGGGAGGTGCCCTGCGCCGCCAGCGCCGCGATCAGGTACGAGAAGCCGCCGCGCAGGTCGGGAATGACCAGGTCGGAGCCCTGCAGCTTGGTCGGTCCGGAGACGACCGCGGAGTGCAGGAAGTTGCGCTGCCCGAAGCGGCAGGCGCTGCCGCCCAGGCACTCCCGGTAGAGCTGGATGTGCGCGCCCATCTGGTTGAGCGCGGAGGTGAAGCCGAGCCGGGACTCGTAGACCGTCTCGTGCACGATCGACAGGCCCGACGCCTGGGTCAGCGCGACGACCAGCGGCTGCTGCCAGTCGGTCTGGAAACCGGGGTGGACGTCGGTCTCCAGCGCGATGGCGTTGAGCAGGCCGCCCGGGTGCCAGAAGCGGATGCCCTCGTCGCCGATCTCGAAGGCGCCACCGACCTTGCGGAAGGTGTTGAGGAAGGTCATCATCGACCGCTGCTGCGCGCCGCGCACGAAGATGTTGCCCTCGGTGGCCAGCGCCGCGGACGCCCAGGAGGCGGCCTCCAGGCGGTCCGGGAGGGCGCGGTGGGTGTAGCCGTCGAGCTTGTCGACACCGGTGATCCGGATCGTCCGGTCGGTGTCCATGGAGATGATCGCGCCCATCTTCTGCAGCACGCAGATGAGGTCCTCGATCTCCGGCTCCACGGCGGCGTTCGACAGCTCGGTGACGCCCTCGGCCAGGACGGCCGTCAGCAGCACCTGTTCGGTCGAGCCGACCGACGGGTACGGCAGCCGGATCTTGGTGCCGCGCAGCCGCTGCGGGGCCTCCAGATACTGCCCGTCGGCGCGCTTCTCGATCGTCGCGCCGAACTGGCGCAGCACGTCGAAGTGGAAGTCGACCGGCCGGCCGCCGATGTCGCAGCCGCCCAGGCCGGGGATGAAGGCGTGGCCCAGACGGTGCAGCAGCGGGCCGCAGAACAGGATCGGGATCCGTGAGGAGCCCGCGTGCGCATCGATGTCCGCGACGTTGGCGCTCTCCACGTGGGACGGATCGAGGATCAGCTCGCCCGGCTCGTCACCGGGGCGGACCGTGACGCCGTGCAGCTGCAGCAGCCCGCGCACCACACGTACGTCTCGAATATCGGGCACGTTGCGCAGCCGACTGGGGCCGCTGCCGAGGAGGGCGGCGACCATGGCCTTGGGCACAAGGTTCTTCGCGCCGCGAACCCGGATCTCGCCCTCGAGCGGGGTGCCGCCGTGGACAAGCAGTACGTCGTCAGTAGAGACGGTCATGGATCTCGCGTTCCTGGAGACGGGCAGGGGCCAAGCTGAAATGGTAAGGGCGGGCGGGGGTGAGTCCGTAGGCCCGTGCAGCCTTCGAGCATGTAATGGCTTTGTCACAACACGCTCCGCTACGGTCCGCCTTTGATCTGTAATCAACCTTTGACTGAAATTGCCGGGGATGTCGTGAATGGCCGATCCGGTGCCGGGGTGTGCGCCGGTGCTGCCGCCGTACGCCCTGCCCTGCTTTCGCCCGGGTCCGGGCGTTGACTCCCCGCTCCGGGCAGAAGTGCGGGATCATGTGGCCATGACCGAGGTGTCCTCGCTCACAGGGCGGCTTCTTGTCGCGACGCCCGCGCTCGCCGATCCGAACTTCGACCGCGCGGTGGTGCTCCTCCTCGACCACGACGAGGAGGGCTCCCTCGGCGTGGTCCTCAACCGCCCCACGCCGGTCGGTGTCGCGGACATCCTTGCGCCCTGGGCGGCGCTGGCCGGTGAGCCGGGGGTGGTCTTCCAGGGCGGTCCGGTGTCGCTGGACTCGGCGCTCGGGGTGGCCGTGGTGCCCGGCGGGCTGTCCGGCGAGGGCGGCATCCCGTCCGTGGACAGCGGCGCCCGGGCGGGCGGCGACGGCGCGGAGACGGCCGGGGTGCCGGCCGCGGACCGGACGGGCGTGCAGTCGGGTGACGAGCCGCTGGGCTGGCGCAGGGTGCACGGCGCGATCGGGCTGGTCGATCTGGAGGCCCCTCCGGAACTCCTCGCGGCGGTCCTCGGCAGCCTGCGGATCTTCGCCGGGTACGCGGGCTGGGGCCCGGGCCAGCTGGAGGGCGAACTGGTCGAGGGTGCCTGGTACGTCGTCGAGTCCGAGCCCGGCGATGTCTCCTCGCCCGACCCCGAGCAGCTGTGGCGCGCGGTGCTGCGCCGGCAGCGCAACGAGCTGGCGATGGTGGCCACGTATCCGGATGATCCGTCGCTGAACTGACCGTCGCTGAGCCGATCGTCACCGAACCGGCCGTCACCGAACCGGCCCTGGCCGGGCCGGCGGGCGGCGGGCGCGTCGCGGGCCAGATTTTGTTGACGACTTGATTATTGTGACGGCTTCGTCATGGGGAAGTGTCAGACCCCGTCGCTATGGTTCGAGGCGACAGGGGACGGTGCGCGGCCGCGTCGGCAGGGCCGCGCTGGACAAGCGGGGGAGAGCGCCATGCACAGGCCGAGCCTGCCCGAGGACCTGGACCATCCGGAGCACCTGTGGGCGCGGGCCGCGACGCTGGCGGTGGTGGCGGCCGCCATGGACGACTGGGACGAATTCTCCTGGAGCGACCAGGGATTGCAGTGCTGGAACGGCGGCGGAAGCTACTGGTGGCGGCTGAAGCTGTACGAGGACGGCCGGGCCCTGCTCTGCGGCCAGGACTCCGACGGCAGCCACACCCACAGCGGCGGCCGCCAGATCGACTTCCTGGCCGGCGGCCCCGTATGGCTGCCCTGGGAGCAGTTGCGCGAGGATGCCGAGGGCAATCTCTTCGGGTTCGTCTACTGGTGGCAGGACGGCGCCTGGGCGCGCGCACCGTACCCCGAGAAGATGCCGGACGACGGCCTGGAGACGGCCATGAGCTGGGTCGCGCCCGGTGACGGCGCGGTCAGGGAGATCGCCGAGGATCTGGTGGCCCGCACGGAGACCGAGGTCGACGCCGTGGCGGCGGTCCGCGCCTTCCTCGCCGCCGCCGAGGCCCGCAGGGTCGGCGCCCAGGACATCACCACACTCCTGGACGCGGTCTGCGGCCAGGACTGCTGGTACGAGGTCCGCCCGGACGCCGCACTGGCCTTCGCCACACAACTGGGCCTGACGGCCGGGTCCCGGGGCGGGGTGGCGGTGGCTTCGTAGGGGGTGTACACCCGGCGGCGGGTCTTGCGCTCCACCTGGCGGCGGGCCGACGCTCCCGGGCGGTGTCGGGCGTGAGTACCCTTGGCTGTTATGAGCACTGTTGAGCCCGAGCGCGGGGCAGGTACGGGAACCCTCGTAGAGCCGACACCGCAGGTGTCGCACGGCGACGGCGACCACGAGCGCTTCGCCCACTATGTCCAGAAGGACAAGATCATGGCGAGTGCGCTCGACGGCACCCCCGTCGTGGCGCTGTGCGGCAAGGTCTGGGTCCCGGGTCGCGACCCGAAGAAGTACCCGGTCTGCCCCATGTGCAAGGAGATCTTCGAGTCCATGGGCGCCGGCGGCGACAAGGACAAGGGCGGCAAGGACGGCGGCAAGAAGTAGCAGCCGCCGTCCGTGGGGCGCCTCACCGCCCGTGGGGCGCTTCGCCGTCGGTGGCGCGCCTCACCGTCCGTGGGGCGTCCCGCCGTCCGTGGCGCGCCCCGTCCCCGTGAGGCGCCGCGCCGCCGGCCCCCGCCCCGCCCGTCCCCATCCCGCCCCGGCACGGCCGGTCTTCGGCACGTTCACGCCGAACCGCCTCCCGGCCGGGGCGGGATGATGGCAGCATCGGCCGTGCGGGCCGCCCCGCGCCGGGCTTCCCCTCCTCTTCGTGCGCGTACGGGTTCGTACGCGTACAGGCCGGTTCGGTCCCGGGCCGGGCGGCACGGTGAAGGACGGACGGCATGCCCGACACGGACACCATCCCCACGGCACCGGGCGGCGGGCTGGTCCCGGCGCCGCTGAGCATCGACGGGCCCTACCGCTGCGCCGTGCACCTGGGCGAGGGCACCGCGCTGGCCGCAGGGCCCGGCACCGAGGACACCGCGCGCTGGCTGCGCGCCACCCTCGCAGCGGCCTTCGGCCTGCCGCTGCCGCCCGGTTCCGCCGACGCCGGCGACACCCTCGCGCTCGCCCTCGACCCGGCCCTGCCCGCGGAGGGCTATCGCCTGGAGGCCGCCCCGCGCCGGGGCGTACGGATCACCGGCGGCGGTCCGGCAGGCGTCTTCTGGGGCGCGCAGACGCTGCGTCAGCTCCTCGGTCCGCACGCCTTCCGCCGGGCGCCGCTCGCGCCCGGGCGCGCGGCCGTCCTGCCGCAGCAGACCGTCGAGGACGGTCCCCGCTTCGCCTGGCGCGGCATGCTGCTCGACGTCGCCCGGCACTTCCTGCCCAAGGACGGTGTGCTGCGCTACCTCGACCTGCTCGCCGCCCACAAGCTCAACGTCCTCCACCTCCACCTCACCGATGACCAGGGCTGGCGGATCGAGATCGCCCGCTATCCGGAACTGACCGGGACCGGCGGCTGGCGGGAGCGCACCAAAATCGGTCACCGGGCCTCCCCCCTCTGGGACGAGCGCCCGCACGGCGGCTACTACACCCAGGACGACATCCGCGAGATCGTCGCCTACGCCGCCCAGCGGCACATCACCGTCGTCCCCGAGATCGACATCCCCGGACACTCGCAGGCCGCCATCGCCGCGTACCCGGAACTCGGCAACACCGACGTCATCGACACCACCTCCCTGAAGGTCTGGGACACCTGGGGCGTCAACCCCAACGTACTGGCGCCCACCGACCACACCCTGCGGTTCTACGAGCAGGTGCTCGACGAGGTCCTGGCGCTCTTCCCCTCGCCGTTCGTGCACCTCGGGGGCGATGAATGCCCCAAGGACCAGTGGAAGGCGTCCGCCACCGCGCAGGCACGGATCGCCGAGCTGTCACTGGCCGGCGAGGACGAGTTGCAGAGCTGGTTCATCGGGCACTTCGGCCGCTGGCTCGCCGCCCGCGGCCGGCGGCTGATCGGCTGGGACGAAATCCTGGAGGGCGGCCTGGCCGACGGCGCCGCCGTCTCCTCCTGGCGCGGCTACGCGGGCGGTGTCGCCGCCGCGAAATCCGGCCATGACGTCGTGATGTGCCCCGAGCAGCAGGTGTACTTGGACCACCGTCAGCACCACTCCCCCAACGAGCCGGTGCCGATCGGCTTCGTACGGACCCTGGAGGACGTCTACCGCTTCGAGCCGGTGCCGCCGGAGCTGACCGCGGACCAGGCCGCGCACGTCCTGGGCACCCAGGCCAACGCCTGGACCGAGGTCATGGACAGTCAGCAGCGCCTCGACTACCAGGTCTTTCCCCGGCTCGCCGCCTTCGCCGAGGTCGCCTGGTCGCGGCTGCCCGCGCCGGCCGACCGCGACTACCAGGACTTCACCCGGCGGATGACTGTCCACTACGCCCGCCTCGACGCCCTCGGCGTCGGCTACCGCCCGCCGGGTGGCCCCCGCCCCTGGCAGGAACGGCCCGGCGTGCTCGGACGCCCGATCGACGGGGCGCCCCCAAACGTGTGAGCCCCCGTGCAAGGAGGGCGCCCGTACGGCCGGACCCTGGGACGGTGGTCCGGTACGGCGTCACCCCGCACCGCGGCACTTCCGTGGCCGGGTATCGCCGTACCGGGCACTGCTGTACCGGGCATCGCCGTAGCGGCGGTGTGCGCCCGGCCGGACGCCTCCGCCGATGCGCCACACCGCAGTTCCCGCACGGCCTGGCGGCGGACGAAACCGGACCAGCACCTTGTTCGGGGACGGATCGCCGGTTCGCGGACCCTCGCGCCGGGGGCCCGGGAAGATGTGCCAGAGTTGCCACGTCCGGGCCGTGAGCACGTACCGTACGGCGGAGCGGAACTGCCGGGACACCGGGGAAGGGGCAGCTGGCTTGACCACGCACGCACCGCACGCGTCGCACACGGTGACGTTGCCGGCCTCGCTCGACGAGGCGGTGGCGGCGCTGACGGCCATGCCTGCCGCCGTGCCCGTCGCGGGCGGCACGGACCTCATGGCGGCGGTCAACGCCGGACTCCTCAGACCCGCAGGCCTGGTGGGCCTCGGCCGGATCAGCGAGATGCGCGGCTGGCAGTACCTGGACGGCCATGCGCTGCTCGGCGCCGGCCTCACCCTCGCCCGTATGGGACGCCCCGACTTCGCCGCCCTGATCCCGGGGCTCGCCGCCGCCGCCCGCGCGGCCGGCCCGCCGCAGGTCCGCAACGCCGGCACCCTCGGCGGCAACATCGTGACCTCCGCGCCCACGGGCGACACCCTCCCGGTGCTCGCCGCCCTCGAAGCCACGGTGATCATCGCCGGCCCCGGGGGCAGCCGCCGCGAGATCCCGGTCAGCCACCTCCTGGCCGGCCGGGAGATGCTGGGCCCCGGCGAACTCGTCGGCTTCGTGCGGGTGCCGCTGCTGCACGCCCCGCAGACCTTCCTCAAGGCCACCGGCCGCACCGGCCCCGGCCGGGCCACCGCCTCCGTCTCGCTCGTCCTCGACCCGGCCCGGCGCGGGGTGCGCTGCGCGGTGGGCGCGGTCGCCGCCATGCCGCTGCGCCCCCTGGAGGCCGAGCAGTGGGTGGCCTCGCTCATCGACTGGGACGGCGAACGCGGCCTGGTGCCCGAGGCGCTGACGGCCTTCGGTGACTATGTCGCCGCCGCCTGTATCCCGGACCCGGCGCCGCCCGAGGACGGTTCGGAACCGGCCGGCCTGCCGCCGGCCGCACTCCATCTGCGCCGTACGGTGGCAGCCCTGGCCCGCCGCGCACTGGGGAGGGCGCTCTCATGAGCGAGCGCAGCGTGGAGGTCCCCCCGGCCGGAGACCGGGAGATCATCATCGAAAGGTGCGCGCCTCGCGAAGGCGGGGCCGAGCGAAGTGAGGGCTCGGCATGAGCGACGCCGACAACCGCCATCCGTACCAGCCGCACCCCGAACACGGCTGGCAGCCGCTGCCGCAGGGCGGCGAGTACGAGTCGGAGGCGACGGCCTTCGTACAGCTCCCGGAGGGCTTCACCACCGGGGTCTACGGCGGCGGATCGCCCCGGTACGGCACCCCGGGCACCGAACCGCTCGCCGCACCCGGTCACGGCTACACCCCGCCGGCCTCCTTCACCCCGCACGAGCCCACGCCGCCGGTCGCGGGCGCGGGCACCGATCCGTCGGCCACCGGCCAGTGGACGATGCCCTTCGCCGACCCCTCGGCCGGATACGCCGACCCGTCCGCCGGGTACCCGGCCCAGGCGGAGTACGCGGCCCACCACGGTGCCCCGGAGGGCTACCACGGTGACGCCCCCGAGGCGGCCCGGCCGTGGCACGGCGACCCGGTGGACTGGCCCGTCGCGGGCAGCCCGGAGGCGGGTAACCCCGGCGCCTGGTCGGTCCCCGCGGCCGCGGACGACGGCCCGGAGGAATCCGGCGAATACCTGCTCGGCGACGACGGACTGACGGGTCATACGGCACCTTCCGGCGGCCATCCGGGCCACCCCGGTCACCCCGCTCAGCCCGGTCATCCGGGCCACCCCGCCCATACGGGCCATCACGGACACCCCGGTCCTGCGGGGGCCGGTGGCGCCACCGGTTACCAGGGGGGCGGGTACCCGGGCGCCGGTGCGTACGACGGGGCCGGGAACCCGGCGGACACCGGCGAGGCCGCCGGTACCGGGCACTGGAACTTCACCACCGGGCTGACCGCCGCCGGCGGAGCCGAAACGCACCCCACGGCGCCGCACGACGCCTCGCACGGCGGCGCGGTGCCCGCTCACTTCCGCGGCGCCGCGGACGCCCCGTTCGCACACGGACACGGCCTCCCGGACCGCGGCGCCGCGCCCGACGCCGAACGGCCGGGCGGCACCGGCCCGTCGGGCGGCGACCCGTACGGGACGGGCGCGGGTGTCCCGCACGGCGCGGCAGGCGGGGCGGCAGACGGGGCGACCGGGCACTGGTCGCTGCCGGCCGACGCGCTGGCCCAGTGGCCGCCCGCCGGGGACACGGCGCAGCCGCCGCACGACGGGGCGCGGCGGCAGGAGCCGGCGGACCGGCCCGACGGGACGGCGGACGTGCCCGGCGGCGCGGCCGACTGGACGGTCCCGGGGGCGGCAGACGAACTGCCCGAGGATTCCGGCGAGTTCGTGAGCTCCGACGCGGCCGGGCACGTGACGCCCGCCGCCCCGGGCGCCGACGGCCATGCGGACGCCGTGCCGCAGCACGACGAGCACACCGGTCTCACGGACCTCGGCGGCCTCATGGACCTCGATGGTCTGGCGGACCCGCGAGGCGCCGGGCGCGCCGGCGAGAGCTCAGGGGCGGACGACCACCCCGGGGCGCGCGGGAATGCCGGGGCCGACGAGCACCTCGGAACGGGCGAGACCCTTGGGGCGGCCGAGACCCCCGGGGGCGCCGAGAACCCCGGCGAGGACGGCAGCGGCACCGCCGATGCCACCGACGCCGACGCCGACAGTGACAGCGGTAGCGGTAGCGAGAGCGGGATTCCGGCCGGTGACACCGAGGGCCCGTCCGGCGCCGAGGTGGCGGGCGAGGCCGACGTGGCGGGCGCCCCCGACGCCGAAGCCTTCGACGAACACCCCGCCGCCTCCTACGTCCTGCGGGTGAACGGCATCGACCGGCCGGTCACCGATGCCTGGATCGGCGAGTCGCTGCTCTACGTGCTGCGCGAGCGGCTGGGCCTGGCCGGCGCCAAGGACGGCTGCTCGCAGGGCGAGTGCGGGGCCTGCTCCGTCCAGGTGGACGGGCGGCTGGTGGCGTCCTGCCTGGTGCCCGCGGCCACCACGGCGGGCAGCGAGGTCCGTACGGTCGAAGGACTCGCGGAGAACGGTGAGCCCTCCGACGTGCAGCGCGCGCTGACCGCCTCCGGTGCGGTGCAGTGCGGCTTCTGCGTACCGGGGATGGCGATGACCGTCCACGACCTCCTGGAGGGCAATCACGCCCCCAGCGAGCTGGAGACCCGTAAGGCGCTGTGCGGCAACCTCTGCCGCTGCTCGGGCTACCGGGGGGTGCTGGACGCCGTCGACGAGGTCGTCAAGGCCCGTGCGGAGTCGGCGGAGGCCGCCTACGGCCCGGCGGACGACGAGGCCGACGGGACGGCGCCGGCGGACACCGCCCGCATCCCCCACCAGGCAGGCCCCGCAGACCCCATGGGCCACGCCCCGCACGACCAGGATCCGCACACGGGAGGCTCCGCATGAACGAGCGCGGCATGGGCGCCCCCCGGGCCCGCGGCCGGGGCAGAGACATCGATACCTGCGCGCCGATCGAGTGCGAGGCCGGGCGAAGCGAGGTTGCGGCATGAGTGGCACGTCCGACGGCGCGGGCACCGTCACCGCGACCACCCCCGCGGCGGGCGTCCCGGTACCCGCCGAGGAGCCGCTGCGCGGCCTGGGCGTGTCCCTGCCGCCCGCCGACGCACCGGCCAAGGCCGAGGGCACCTTCCCGTACGCCGCCGACCTGTGGGCCGAGGGGCTGCTGTGGGCCGCGGTGCTGCGCTCACCGCACCCGCGGGCACGCATCCTGTCGATCGACACCCGGCAGGCCGTGGAGATGCCCGGCGTGCGCGTCGTCGTCACGCACGAGGACGTCCCCGGCGACGCGGGGCACGGCCGGGGCACCGCCGACCGCCCGGTCTTCGCCAAGGACGAGGTCCGCCACCACGGCGAGCCGATCGCCGCGGTGGCCGCCGAGCACCCCGACACGGCGCGCCTGGCGGCTGCCGCCATCGCCGTCGAGTACGAGATCCAGGACGCGGTCACCGACCCCCAACTGGCCTTCGAGGCCGAGCCGTTGCACCCGGACGGCAACCTCATCCGGCACATCCCGCTCCGCTTCGGCGACCCCGATGTGGTGGGCGAGGTGATGGTCGAGGGGCTGTACCGGATCGGCCGCCAGGACCCGGCGCCCATCGGGGCCGAGGCCGGGCTCGCGGTGCCGCGCCCCGACGGCGGCGTGGAGATCTACACCGCCTCCACGGACCCGCACACCGACCGCGATCTCGCCGCTGCCTCCTTCGGGCTGGAACCGGACCAGGTCAAGGTCGTGGTGACGGGTGTGCCCGGTGCCACCGCCGACCGCGAGGACCCCGGCATCCAACTGCCGCTCGGCCTGCTGGCGCTGCGGACGGGCTGCCCCGTCAAGCTCGCCGCCACCCGCGAGGAGTCCTTCCTCTCGCACGCCCACCGCCACCCCACGCTGCTGCGCTACCGCCACCATGCGGACGCCGACGGCACGCTGGTCAAGGTGGAGGCCCAGATCCTGATGGACGCCGGTGCCTACGCGGACACCTCCGCCGACGCGCTGGCAGCGGCCGTCTCCTTCTCCTGCGGCCCGTACGTCGTCCCGCACGCCGTGGTCGACGGCTGGGCGGTACGCACCAACAACCCCCCGTCCGGCCATATGCGCGGCGAGGGCGCGTTGCAGGTCTGTGCCGCCTACGAGGGCCAGATGGACAAGCTGGCCGCCCGGCTGGGCCTGGAGCCCGACGAGATCCGGCTGCGCAACGCCATGGCCACCGGAGACCTGCTGCCCACGGGGCAGACGGTGACCTGCCCGGCCCCGGTCGCCGAACTCCTGCACGCCGTCAAGGAAGCGCCGCTTCCCGAGCTGCCCAAGGATGCGCCCGAAGCGGAGTGGCTGCTGCCGGGCGGTCCCGAGGGGGCGGGCGAACCGGGCGCGGTGCGCCGCGGTGTCGGCTACGCGCTGGGCATGGTGCACATGCTCGGCGCCGAGGGCACCGACGAGGTCTCCACCGCCACCGTCAAGGTCAGCGGCTCGGTGGCCCACGTCATCTGCGCCGCCGTCGAGACCGGATCGGGCTTCTCCACCCTGGCGCGGCAGATCGTGCAGGAAACGCTCGGCGTCGACGAGGTGCATGTCGCCGGCGTCGACACCGACCAGCCGCCGGCCGGCCCGGCCTGCCACGGGCGGCACACCTGGGTCTCCGGCGGCGCCGTCGAGCGCGCCGCCAAGATGGTCCGTACGCAGCTGCTGCAGCCGCTGGCCCACAAGTTCGGGATGTCCACCGAGCTGCTGCAGATCAACGACGGCAAGATCACCTCCTACGACGGGGTGCTCAGCACCACCGTCGCCGAGGCGCTGGACGGCAAGGAACTGTGGGCCACCGCCCAGTGCCGCCCGCACCCGACCGAGCCGCTGGACGAGAGCGGCCAGGGCGACGCGTTCGTCGGCCTCGCCTTCTGCGCGATCCGCTGCGTCGCCGATGTCGACATCGAGCTCGGCACCATCCGGGTCGTGGAGATGACCGTCGCCCAGGACGTGGGCCGGGTGCTCAACCCCCGCCAGCTGCGGTCCCGTATCGAGGCCGGGGTCACCCAGGGCCTCGGTGCCGCGCTGATGGAGAACCTGCGCACCACCCGCGGCCAGGTCCGCCACCCCGACCTGACCGGCTACGCGCTGCCGACCGCCCTGGACGCCCCGGACATCCGTATCGTCAAGCTCGTCGAGGAACGGGACGTGATCGCCCCCTTCGGCGCCAAGCCCGCCAGCGCGGTCCCGGTCGTCACCTCACCCGCCGCCGTGGCCTCCGCGGTCCGCGCCGCCACCGGCCGCCCCATCGGCCGCCTCCCGATCCGCCCACAGGCGGCGGTGGCGCAGGCGGTGCAGCAGCAGGGGGCTTGAGGCGGCGGGTACGCGGCCCGGCGGCGGCCGTGCGGCGTCGCGGGGCGGACGTACCGGCCGCCCGCCTGAGCGGACACCCGATACGGCAGCCGAGACGAACAGAGCGGGGCCGGGCTCCCTTCGGGGATCCCGGCCCCGCTCTCGCTCCTGGTCGGAGCCTGCGGAGGCCGCGGCGGGATGCGAACCCACGTCACTCGCTCTGCAGGTTTGCTCGGGCCGCCCAGATGACTGACCGTTGTCCGGTACATTTCCGCGTGGCTGTCGTAGTGCTCCATGGGGGAAGTGCTTGCGGACGGCCAGGGGAGCAAACATGAGCGATCCCGTCGATCCGAGGGCGGCGTACGCGATCACCGCGGAGCCCTCGCCGGGCCCCACTCCCGGCCCCACCCCGAGCCCATCGCCGTCCGGACCGGGGGCAGGCGGTGGGAGTCCCAGCCCGGAACCCTCGCCCTCGCCGAACCCGAGACCGATCCCGCCGGCGCCGTGGGGTTCCGATCCGGACCTCGGCGTCACCCCGTCGTTCCTGCGCGAGCGGGCCGACGACTGCGATACGGCGTCCGAGGCCATCCGCAAAACGCGAGACGTGGCGAAGGACGCGAGTACGGGCCTGGCCCGCGCGGCTGACGGCTGGAATTTCGTCGGCAGTCTCGACGAGCTCCAGGGCCGCTGGGAGGCGCTGAACAAGTTCGTCGTGCGGCGGCTCGACCAGGCAGCGACCAACTTTCGCCTCAGTGCGGACGCCTACGACGAGAACGAGACGCGCACCGCCTCGCTGTTCTCCTGATCACCGACCGCGACCGCATACGGAGACAGGACATGCCCGGCTTCAACGCACTGCTGCAGCTCGAGGCCGCGGGACTGGAGACCTTCGCCGATGAGTGGGCGAGAGTCCACCGGAAGCTGAAGGACACCCGGACGGGGTTCCACGCCGACGTGGTGAAACCACTCCATGAGGATCATTGGCAAGGCAAGGGCGGCCGCGCCGCGCCGAGAACCTCCAGCAGGAGGCACTGCAGGAAGGAATGACGATCACCGACTCCGGCACGGTCGAGTGGTCGGTGATTACCACGTCGAGGTCAAGAAGCGTTACGACTGGGGGATCCCCAGCGAGCACCGCGCCACGGTGTCCGGCGGGGGGCCGGGGCCGCTGGGAATGAACCTGGAACAGGCCGACATCGCTCATCTCCACAGCTCCGGAATGGCCCGGGACTTCGACGTGTCCGGCACGTGCGGAACGGAGACGGCCGGTGCGGGCCTGACGCCCCTGAGGACGATGCGGACCCCCGCACCCTTCTGAAGAAACTGGCCCTGTGGGCCGGACTCGCCCTGTGCGTCGCCTTCATCGCCTGGGTGGCCTGGGGATTCCTCCAATTCGACCACGACATCGACCACCCCCGCGAAGGCGGCTTTTCCGGCTGGCAGTGCGACGCCGGCCGCGACTGCGGTTCCTGACGAAGCGCCGCTCCCGGCCGTGCGGCCCTGGAACCGCAGCTGAAGCGCGAACACCGGATTCGCATCAAGCAACTGGACATGCAGGTCAAGAGGGCCGAACGACCCACGCGCGAGGCCCGCGAGATACGGCAGGCAGAGAGGCCGTGGCGGGATTCGAACCCACGTAACTCGCTTTGCAGGCGAGCCCCTGAACCACTCGGGCACACGGCCGGGTTGGTGTGCTGAACCTGACTGTATGCCGCGTGGTGGGGTGTTCGGCAAGAGTGCGGAGCGAAGTGGCGTGAAGCTGCAATACGGGGCAACGCGGGGCAACATGCCGTTCATGAAGTGGGGGCGGTGGCGCCGCAGTTCAAAGCCGCCGGGGCAGGGCTCCGGCGGGGTGGTCGCTCAGGCCGAGTGCAGGAACTCCTCCACCGCCGGCCCGAACAGTTCCGGGGCGTCCACCCATGGGTAGTGGCCCACCTCGTGCAGCGGCCGGACCCGTGCGTCGGGGAACGACTCGGCCACCAGCTCGCCCGCGCGCATGCCCGTGACCCCGTCGCGGTCACCGGTCACCACCAGCACTGGGCAGCTCACCTCACCCAGACCGGACGCCAGTGCCTCTCGCAGCTGTTCGTCCACGCCCTGCCAGAAGCCGGCCCGCGGTACCGGGCCCAACTGCTCGCCCTCCGTGGCGGCATGGGCCTGCTGCGGCTCCTCCCAGCGTCCGTAGGCGAGCGGCGCGGCGGCGAACAGGAGGGCTCGTACCTCGTCCATATCGGATGTCTCGGCCAGTTGCCGCACCGCCGCCGAGGCCTCCGGCCACCACTGCTCGTGCTCGCGTGCGGCGAAGATCTCCCGTGCGTCGTCGGGGAGTTCGCCCTGCAGCCGGGAGCCGGGGCAGACCAGGACCAGCCGGGTCAGCCGCTGCGGGTGCCTCGCCGCGTACGCCTGGGCGACCGCGGCCCCCGCGTCATGCGCGAGCAGGGCGAACCGCTCCAGGCCCAGGTGCGCGCGCAGGGCCTCGACATCCTCGGCGAGCTGCGGGAAGGCGTAACGGGAGGGGTCGGCGGCGGCCGGGGAGGCGCCGGTGCCGCGGCTGTCCGGAAGGATCAGCTGCCGGTGTGCGCTCATCCCGCCGAGGTCGCCCAGATACGCGGCATCCCGTCCGGGGCCGCCGGCCAGACACACCAGGGGCGGCAGGGGCGAGTCGGCCGGGCCGAGCACGCGGTAGTGGAGCTCGGCGTCGTCGTACGTGCGGAAGTGCGGCATAAGGACAGCCTGCCCGACGGCGGGCGATGTACGGCCGGTCCGTGTCGTGTGGTGCCGGATCGCCGGATCGCCGGATCGCCGGATCGCCCCCTGGCCCTGCGGCGTAGGTCCTTTGGACGACCCGGTTCCCGTCTCCGGACAGGGGCGCCACCGTCGTACGGCCCTTACGCTGGCTCGATGACCGCTGATCGAGCCACCGACCTCGCCCCGCCGGCCGACGAACGCGCCGACGCCCCTGCCAACGCCGGCGGCATCCTCGGCCGGGCCCACCGCGCGCTCACCTTCGGCATCATCTCGGTCGTCTCGGTCGTCGCGTTCGAGGCGATCGCCGTGAACACCGCGATGCCGGTCGCCGCCCGCGCCCTGGACGGGATCGGTCTGTACGCCTTCGCGTTCTCCGCCTACTTCACGGCGAGCCTGTTCGCGATGGCGCTCGCGGGGGAGTGGAGCGACCGGCACGGACCGCTCGCACCGCTGTTCGCCGGGATCGCCGCGTTCGGGGCGGGGCTGCTGGTCGCGGGCGGTGCGCAGAGCATGGGGATGTTCGTCGCGGGCCGCGGGGTGCAGGGCATCGGCGGCGGGATGGTGGTGGTCTCGCTGTACGTGGTCGTGGGCCGTGCCTACCCCGACCGGCTGCGCCCGTCGATCATGGCGGCGTTCTCGGCGGCCTGGGTGGTGCCGGTGATCGTGGGGCCGCTGGTCGCCGGGACCCTCACCGAACAGCTCGGCTGGCGCTGGGTCTTCCTCGCCATCCCGGTACTGATACTGCTGCCGCTCGCGGTGATGCTGCCGGCGCTGCGCAAGCTGCCCCGTACGCGGCCGGGCCCGGACGGCGGCGTACGCCAGGTGCTGGGCAGCCGGCGCTGTCTGCTCGCGCTGGCCGTCGCCGTGGGCGCCTGCCTGCTGCAGTACGCGGGCCAGCATCCGGCCTGGTTCGCGCTGCTGCCCGCGGCCGCCGGGCTGGCCCTGCTGGT
The DNA here is from genome assembly GCF_036048035.1 of Streptomyces sp. NBC_00400. Lineage (NCBI taxonomy): Bacteria > Bacillati > Actinomycetota > Actinomycetes > Kitasatosporales > Streptomycetaceae > Streptomyces > Streptomyces sp. NBC_00400. The sequence goes on from NZ_CP107940.1 coordinate 5,280,947, forward strand.
ACCGGGCATCGTCCGGCTGCTGCCGCGCGGCACGTTCCGCGCGGGGCGCGGTCTGCCGAGCGTGGTGCTCATGCGCGGTCTGGCCGCGGGGGCGCTGGTCGGCGCCGAGAGCTTCATCCCGCTGATGCTGGTCACCCAGCGCGGGCTGTCGCCCACCCTCGCCGGTCTCTCCCTCACCGGCGGCGGACTGACCTGGGCGCTGGGCTCGTACGTCCAGAGCCGGCCGCGTCTGGAGCCGTACCGGGAGCGGCTGATGGGCCTGGGCATGGTGCTGCTGGCGGCGGCCATCGTCATGGTGCCGCTGGCGCTGCTCGACACGGTGCCCGTCGCGATCGTCGCGGCGGCCTGGACGGTCGGCGGGTTCGGCATGGGCCTGAACATCTCCAGCGGCGGCGTACTGCTGCTGAAGCTCTCCCGTCCCGAGGAGGCGGGCAGCAACTCCGCGTCCCTGCAGATGTCGGACGCGCTGGGGAACGTCACCTTCGTGGGGGCCGGCGGGGTGCTGTTCGCGGCCTTCGGCGGTGGCTCGATCGCGGCGCACGGGCCCGCGGCCGCGGCCGGGGCCGCCTCGGCGAGCCATCCGGCGGCCTTCGCGGCGGTGTTCGCGGCGATGGCGGTGGTGGCGCTGGCCGGGGCGGGGGTCACAAGCCGGTTGCGACCCGAGCGGGTGTGAGGGCGCCGTGCCGGCACCCGCAACACCGCTCCCACCTGTGGATCCGCCGCCGTCCGGGGCCGGATGGCGAATGTGACCTCGGTCCCACCCCAGGGTGAGCCGGTGCCCTAACCCGGGGGCGTGAACCGCTGCACGGGTAGGCTGACGCGGTTGCCGATCGCCGAGTTCAGCCGACGGAGACCGTGACTACCACCACCAGCGCCACCAATAACCATCACCTGTCCCCGGCCTTCCCGGGACGGGCCCCTTGGGGTACCGCGAACAAGCTGCGTGCCTGGCAGCAGGCGGCCATGGACCGCTACATCCAGGCACAGCCGAGAGACTTCCTCGCCGTCGCCACGCCCGGAGCCGGCAAGACGACCTTCGCGCTCACGCTCGCCTCGTGGATGCTGCACCACCACGTCGTGCAGCAGGTGACGGTCGTGGCACCGACCGAGCATCTGAAGAAGCAGTGGGCCGAGGCGGCGGCACGGCTGGGGATCAAGCTCGACCCGGAGTACAGCGCGGGGCCGCTGGGCCGCGAGTACCACGGCGTCGCGATCACCTATGCCGGTGTGGGCGTACGGCCCATGCTGCACCGCAACCGGATCGAGCAGCGCAAGACGCTGGTGATCCTCGACGAGATCCACCACGCCGGTGACTCGAAGTCCTGGGGCGAGGCGTGCCTGGAGGCGTTCGAGCCCGCCACCCGGCGGCTCGCGCTGACCGGTACGCCCTTCCGGTCCGACACCAACCCGATCCCGTTCGTGACGTACGAGGAGGGCAACGACGGCATCCGGCGCTCCTCCGCCGACTACACCTACGGCTACGGGAACGCGCTCGGCGACGGCGTCGTCCGGCCGGTCATCTTCCTCTCGTACAGCGGCAATATGCGCTGGCGGACCAAGGCGGGCGACGAGATCGCGGCCCGGCTCGGCGAGCCGATGACCAAGGACGCGGTCTCGCAGGCCTGGCGTACCGCGCTGGATCCGCGCGGCGAGTGGATGCCGAATGTGCTGCGCGCCGCCGACCAGCGGCTGAGCGAGGTCCGCAAGTCCATCCCGGACGCCGGGGCACTGGTGATCGCCTCCGACCAGGAGCAGGCACGGGCGTACGCCAAGCTGATCCGGGAGATCACCGGCGAGGGTGCCACCCTCGTCCTGTCCGACGACACCGGGGCCTCGCAGCGCATCGACGACTTCGCGTACTCCCAGGACCGCTGGATGGTCGCGGTCCGGATGGTGTCCGAGGGGGTGGACGTGCCGCGGCTGGCGGTCGGGGTGTACGCCACCACGATCTCGACGCCGCTGTTCTTCGCGCAGGCCGTGGGCCGGTTCGTGCGGTCCCGTAAGCGCGGCGAGACCGCCTCGGTCTTCCTGCCCACCGTCCCGATGCTGCTCGGCTTCGCCAACGAGATGGAGGTCGAGCGCGACCACGTCCTGGACAAGCCGAAGAAGGACGGGGAGGAGGACCCGTACGCCGAATCCGAGAAGGAGATGGAGGAGGCGAACAAGGAGCAGGACGAGGACACCGGCGAGCAGGAGCAGTTCTCGTTCGAGGCGCTGGAGTCGGAGGCGGTCTTCGACCGGGTGCTCTATGACGGTGCCGAGTTCGGGATGCAGGCCCACGCGGGCAGCGAGGAGGAGCAGGACTACCTCGGCATCCCCGGGCTGCTGGAGCCCGACCAGGTGCAGATGCTGCTGCAGAAGCGGCAGGCCCGGCAGATCGCGCACAGCAAGAAGCGGCCGGACGCGGAGGCGGACCTGCTGGAGCTGCCCGCCGAGCGGCGGCCCGTGGTCACGCACAAGGAGCTGCTGGAGCTCAGGAAGCAGCTGAACACGCTGGTGGGGGCGTATGTCCACCAGAGCGGGAAGCCGCACGGCGTGATCCACACCGAGCTGCGGCGGGTGTGCGGCGGGCCGCCGAGCGCGGAGGCCACCGCCGGGCAGCTGGGTGAGCGGATCAAGAAGGTCCGGGAGTGGGCCACGCGGATGAAGTGAGTCCGCCTGGGGCCTGTGGGGCCTGTGGGGCCTGTGGGGCCTGTGGTCTGTGACCCGTGGCCCCGTGGCCCGTGAGCGGGGGCGGTGTGCCGGGTGTAGGCGGCGCGCCGCCCCGCCGTCGTTTCCGGCGCGGCGTGCCGGAGCCGGCGGCGGGGGCGACCGCGCCCGTCGCTTCCCCCCATACCGCCCGAACGGCCCTGTAGCCCTACCTGAAACACCACGGGACGTTCTGGACGGACCTACGGGGATATTCCGGGCGGGAAAGCCCGGATTCTGGACGGACTCTTCCGCTCACCGGACCGGCTCGCTACTGTCCCGGTCACGCACACGCCCCGTGGCAGCGCCGCCGCGGAGCGCAGCCGGTGCCATGCGGCCGGCGGCCTCTAGCGCGCGCTGCTCCGGGACTCGCAGCGCGTCGCGTCCGAGGGCCGCCACTCACCCAGGAGGCGTCGTGACCGCAGAGACCTCCCAGACTCTCGACCGAGGGCTGCGTGTCCTCAAACTGCTTGCCGACACCGACCACGGGCTGACCGTCACCGAGCTCTCCCACAAGCTCGGCGTCAACCGCACGGTGGTCTACCGTCTGCTGGCCACGCTGGAGCAGCACGCTCTGGTCCGCCGCGACCTCGGCGGCCGCGCCCGGGTCGGTCTGGGCGTGCTGCGCCTGGGCCGGCAGGTGCATCCGCTGGTCAGGGAGGCGGCGCTGCCCGCGCTGCGGTCGCTCGCCGAGGACGTGGGGGCCACCGCGCACCTCACCCTCGTCGACGGCACGGAAGCGCTGGCCGTCGCCGTGGTGGAGCCGACCTGGACCGATTACCACGTGGCCTACCGGGCGGGCTTCCGCCATCCGCTGGACCGGGGGGCCGCCGGGCGGGCGATCCTCAAGGCCCGGCAGGGCCGCCTCCAGGACGCCGGACTCGCCCTGACCCACGGGGAGTTGGAGGCCGGGGCGAGCGGCGCGGCGGCACCGCTGCTCGGGGTGAGCGGCATCGAGGGCAGCGTGGGCGTGGTGATGCTCGCGGACACCGTGTCCGAGCGGATCGGGCCGCGGGTGGTCGACGCGGCCCGGGAGGTGTCGGAGGCGCTGCGCTGAGGCCGGGGGCTGCCGCCGAAGCCCCGCCCGTCTCGCGGCGAACGAGGGGACGCCGACCACAGGCCCCCGGGGACGCCGGGGCCACGGGGTGTGAAGGGGCGGTGGCCGTGTGGTGAGGCCGCAGCGCCTTACGGCCCTGGTGGTGCGGGGGTCAATTAGGCTGGCGGGGTGTCCTCACGCACCCGTGCCCTGGCGCTCTGCTCCGTCCTTGTCCTGGCCCTCGTCCTCACGGTGGTCCTCGCCCCGCTGCCGTTCGCTGTCGCCTATCCCGGCATGACGGCGAACGTCCTCGGCAACGACAAGGGCAAACCGGTGATCACCATCACCGGCGCCGGGACCCGTAAGACGAGCGGACAGCTGCGGATGACCTCGATCGTCGCCACCGGGCCCGACGCCTCCGTCCACCTGCCGGACATCGTCGAGGGCTGGTTCCGTACGGACGAGGCCGTGATGCCGCGGGAGGCGGTCTACCCGGTGGGCAACAACACCGAGGAGATCGCCGAGCACAACGCGAAGCAGATGGAGCAGTCGCAGGACACCGCCACCAGCGCCGCACTCGGGCAGCTCGGCAAGTCCGCCAAGGACATCAAGGTCAAGCTGAGCCTCGCGGACGTCGGCGGTCCCAGCGCCGGGCTGATGTTCGCCCTCGGCATCGTCGACAAGCTGGACGGCGACGGCGCGGGCCACGACCTGACCGGCGGGCGCACCATCGCCGGTACGGGGACCATCACCGCCGGCGGGAAGGTCGGCGCGGTGGGCGGGGTCCCGCTGAAGACGCAGGCCGCACACCGGGACGGCGCCTCGGTCTTCCTGGTCCCGCGCAAGGAGTGCACCGACGCGCGGGCGGAGCTGCCGAAGGGGATGCGGCTGATCCCGGTCACGACGCTCGACGGTGCGGTGGACTCCCTGAAGGCCCTGCGGACCGGGGGCAAGCTGCCCAGCTGCTGAGCGGCCTGACCGCTGAGCGGCCTGACTGCTGAGCGGCCTGACCGCTCCCCGGCCGTCCCGCCGCCGCGCGGGCGCCGCCCGTGCCCCTCACCCCTGCTTGATGAACCCCTCCCGGATCAGCCAGTCCTTCGCGACCTCGTGCGGGTCCTCGCCGTTCACGTCGACCTTGCGGTTGAGCTCCTGGGCGACGGTGTTGTTGAGGGCCTTGGTGACCGGGGCCAGGACCTCGGCCATCGCCGGGTACTTCTTCAGGGCCTCGGCATTGATCTCGGGAGCGACGTTGTAGTTGGGGAAGAAGTGCTTGTCGTCGGCGAGGACGTGCAGATGCATCGCCTTGATCCGGCCGTCGGTGGTGAAGACCTCGCCGAACGCGCAGGTGCCCTTCTGCGTCTCGGTGTAGACGACGCCGCCGGTCATCTTGCGGATGTTGCCGGAGGGCACGTTCATGCCGTACGCCCGGGCCATGCCCGGCAGGCCGTCGTTGCGGGTGGCGAACTCGTTCTCCACGCACATCGTGACGGCGCCGGGGTTCTTGTGCGACAGCGCCGCGACCTGCGAGAGGGTGCGCACGCCCAGCTTCTTCTGGTTGGCGGTGTTCAGCGCCAGGGCGTAGGTGTTGTTGAGGGTCGAGGCCGGCAGCCACACGATGCCGTTCTTCCGGTCCTCGTCGCGGACCGCCTTCCACTGCTGCTGCGGGTTGACGATCGGCTTGGTGTGGCCGAGGTAGGTGATCCAGCCGGTGCCGGTGTACTCGTACGCGGCGTCCGCCGTGCCGGACTTGACGGCCTCCCGGGCGCCGATCGAGCCCTGGATGCTGGTCTTGTCGATGACCTTGGCACCGGCCGCCTCGAAGACGATGCCCATCATCTGGCCGAGGATGATCTGTTCGGTGAACTCCTTCGAGGTCACGGTCAGCTGTGCTCCGGTGAGCGGGCGGCCCGGGTAGCCGGCCTTCGGCCCCGGCAGCACGTTGTCGCTCATCGCACTGCCGCTGACCAGGCCGCATGCGCTGAGCACGGTGGCGAGCAGGATGACCAGGAACCGGGCGCCCCGGCGCCTTGGGGGACGGCGGCGGGGGGCCGGACGCGGGGGAATCCTCATGCCGTCGCCTCCAGTCCGCGCGGCCGCAGCAGCAGTTCGGCCAGCGACGCCAGCCATTCGACCAGCAGGGCCAGCGCCACGGTGAGCACCGAACCGAGGATCAGTACGGGCATGCGCTGGGTGACGATGCCCGCCGAGATCAGGTCACCGAGGCCGCCGCCCCCGCCGAAGGTGGCCAGCGTCGCGGTGCCGACGTTCAGCACCAGCGCGGTGCGGACGCCGGCCAGGATCAGCGGTACGGCCAGGGGGAGTTCGACCTTGGTCAGCACAAGGGTGGGGGACATGCCGATGCCGCGGGCGGCCTCGGTCAGCGTCGGCTCGATGCCGCGCAGCCCGGCGATGGTGTTGGCGAGGACCGGCAGCACGGCGTAGATGACCATGCCGACGATCGCCGAACGGGGCCCGATGCCCAGCCAGATGACCAGCAGGATCAGCAGACCCAGCGCCGGGACGGCCTGCCCGAGGTTGGCGAAGGCCATGGCGACCGGGGTGGCCCGGCGCAGCTTGGAGCGGGTCAGTGCGATCCCCAGCGGGATCGCGATGATCAGCACGAAGAAGGTGGAGACGGCGGTGAGATAGATGTGCTGCTGCAGGGCCAGCCACACCTTGCCGTTGTCGACCGCCTGGTGGGCGATGGAGTCCAGGCGGGCGCCGCGGAACCACAGCCAGGTGGCGAGCAGGGCGAGGACCAGGAAGGCCGGCATGAAGGTCCACTTCTGCCAGCTGATCCGGCGCCGGCCCTTGGCGACGGACGGGACCGGCGCCTCACCGGCCGCGTCCTCCCGCTCCTGCATCTCGACGTCGTCGCGGACGGCGAAGCCCTCGTGGTCGCCGGTCGGTCGCCCGCCGCGGTGCGGACTGCTCCCGTCGCGCGGGCTCATGCCTCCAGGCCTTCCTGTTCCAGCTGCGTCTGGCGGGCGCGCAGCTCCCGGAGCTGGTGCTGGTGCTCCAGGGCCTCCATCCGGTCCGCCTCCAGCAGTTCCTGGACGTTGTTCATCAGCGTCTCCATGTCGACCACGCCGATGTACTCGCCGCGCCGCCCGGTGACCGCGACCCGGCCCGCGCTGTCGGTGAGCACCGCCTCCAGCGCGTCGCGCAGCGTCGCGTCCCGGGTCACGGTGTGCTGTACCGGCGTCCCGGCCCGTGCCAGCGACTCCTTGGCCAGGGCCAGATCGCCGCGGCGCAGCCATTTGTACGGGCGGCGGTTGGGGTCCAGCAGCAGCAGTTCGTTGTGGGAGCCGGCGCGCACCCGGTCGAAGATGGACTCCAGCGGGTCATCGGTCGCGGCGGTGGGGAAGTCGACCACGCCCACGTCCCGTACCCGGGTCAGGTTCAGCCGCTTGAGCGCCGCCCCGGCGCCGACGAAGCCGGAGACGAAGTCGTCGGACGGGTTGGTGAGGATGGCCTCGGGGGTGTCGAACTGGGCGATGTGCGAGCGCTCGCGGAGCACCGCGATCCGGTCGCCGATCTTGATGGCCTCGTCGAAGTCGTGGGTGACGAAGCAGATGGTCTTGTGCAGCTCGTGCTGGAGCCGGATCAGCTCGTCCTGGAGGTGGTCGCGGGTGATCGGGTCGACGGCGCCGAACGGCTCGTCCATCAGCAGGACGGGCGGGTCGGCGGCGAGGGCACGGGCCACCCCGACGCGCTGCTGCTGGCCGCCGGAGAGCTGGCGCGGATAGCGGCCGTGGAATTCGCGCGGGTCCAGGCCGACCAGGTCGAGCATTTCCTCGACCCGGTTCCTGGTCTTCGACGGGGACCAGCCGATCATCTTCGGGACCAGGGCGATGTTCTGGGCGACGGTCATGTGCGGGAAGAGGCCGGACGCCTGGATGGCGTAGCCGATCTTGCGGCGCAGCTTGACCGGGTCCATGTCGGTGACGTCCTCGTCGCCGATCCGGATCCGCCCGGAGCTCGGCTCGATCAGCCGGTTGATCATCTTCAGGCAGGTGGACTTGCCGCAGCCCGAGGGCCCCACGAGGATCACGATCTCGCCGGCCTTGATCTCCATGTTGACGCTGTCCACCGCGGGGACGGAGTTCCCCTGATAGATCTTCGTCAGATTCTCCAGCTGGATGCTCGCGCCGGAGGCGGCAGCGGTCTCGGGCGTCTCAGGCACGGATCCCCCTGGAGATGGTCAGGCGTCCGATCAGGACGTAGGCGGCGTCGAAGAGAAGGGCGAGGATGGCGATCCCGAGGGTGCCGGAGAGCACCTGGTTGAGGGAGTTGGCGCTGCCCAGCGAGGCGATCCCGCGGAAGATCTCGTTGCCCAGGCCGGGGCCGGAGGCGAATGCGGCGATGGCGGCGATGCCCATCAGCATCTGGGTGGCGACCCGGATGCCGGTGAGGATGGGCGGCCAGGCCAGTGGCAGTTCGACGCGGAAGAGCCGGGCGGTGCGGGACATCCCGATGCCGTTGGCCGCGTCGACCAGGTCCGGGTCCACCCCGCGCAGTCCGACGATGGCGTTGCGGACCACCGGCAGCAGTCCGTACAGGGTCAGCGCGATCACCGTCGGGGGGACGCCCAGGCCGACGATCGGGATCAGCAGACCGATCATGGCCAGGGACGGGATGGTGAGGATGGTGGCGGTCGAGGTGGTGGCGAGGTTGCCCGCCCATTCGCTGCGGTAGGTCACCACCGCGATGAAGACGCCCAGCAGGGTGGCGAGCACCATGCACTGGAAGACGGCACTGGCGTGCTGATATGTGTCCGTCAGCAGCTGGGCGTGCCGGGTGCCGACGTACTCCCAGAAGCTCACTCGGTCTCCTCGGTCAGTCTGCCGATGCCTGTTTCACCAGCGGGACGATCCGCAACGGAACCGGATTTTCCATGACGATTGCCGTCGATGCCCGCACGATGCCATCAAAGCCCACAACCCGGTCGATCACCCGCTGTAGATCGGCGTTGGACCGGGCGACGAGCCTGCAGAGCATGTCCCCATGTCCGGTCGTTGTATGCAGCTCCAGCACCTCGGGAACGGTCGTCAAGTGGGCGCGTACGTCGTTTCCTTGCCCTTGTTTGATCTCCAGAGTGGCAAATGCGGTCACCGGATAACCGAGGGCCGCCGGGTCCACATCCGGTCCGAAGCCCCGGATCACTCCATTCGACTGAAGCCGGTCGAGCCTGGCCTGGACCGTCCCGCGGGCCACCCCCAGGCGCCGGGACGCCTCCAGCACGCCGATCCGCGGCTCCTCGGCGAGCAGTTCCAGCAGTGCCCCGTCCAAATGATCGATCGCCATTGTTCGCACCGCCCTTGGTGATGGTCATCATGTACAGATAGCCGGGCGACTTCGCCCTTTCGCTATGCATAATGCCCAGAAGATTCGCGAACTATTGCGCACCTTGTGGATCGGGGGGACTCTGCGGGCATGGCAGACACCACGATGCACACCCAGCCCATCGCCCCCGACACGGCCCGGCAGGCGGACCCCTTCCCGGTCAAGGGGATGGACGCGGTCGTCTTCGCCGTCGGGAACGCCAAGCAGGCCGCGCACTACTACTCGACCGCCTTCGGGATGCAGCGCGTCGCCTACTCCGGCCCGGAGAACGGCAGCCGCGAGACCGCGAGTTATGTGCTCGAATCCGGCGGCGCCCGGTTCGTGTTCACCTCCGTCATCAAGCCCACGACCGAGTGGGGCCGCTTCCTCGCCGACCATGTCGCGGCGCACGGCGACGGCGTCATCGACCTCGCCATCGAGGTCCCGGACGCCCGCGCCGCCTACGAGCACGCGGTCGCCCAGGGGGCCACCGGCCTGGAGAAGCCCCACGAGGTCCGTGACGAGCACGGCACCGTCGTCCTGGCGGCCATCGCCACCTACGGCAAGACCCGGCACACCCTCGTCGAGCGTTCCGGCTACGACGGCCCCTACCTGCCCGGCTTCGTCGCCGCCGAGCCGCTGGTGGCGGCCGGCCCGCGGCGCTTCCAGGCCATCGACCACTGCGTCGGCAACGTCGAACTCGGCAGGATGAACGAGTGGGTGGCCTTCTACAACCACGTCATGGGCTTCACCAACATGAAGGAATTCGTGGGCGACGACATCGCCACCGAATACAGCGCCCTGATGTCGAAGGTCGTCGCGGACGGCACGCTCAAGGTCAAGTTCCCGATCAACGAGCCCGCGATCGCGAAGAAGAAGTCGCAGATCGACGAGTACCTGGAGTTCTACGGCGGCCCCGGCGTGCAGCACATCGCGCTGGCCACCAATGACATCGTCGCCAGTGTCCGGGCGATGCGTGCCGCCGGCGTCGAATTCCTCAACACTCCCGACTCCTACTACGACACCCTGGGCGAGTGGGCCGGTGAGACCCGGGTGCCCGTGGAAACGCTCCGGGAGCTGAAGATCCTGGTCGACCGCGACGAGGACGGCTATCTGCTGCAGATCTTCACCAAGCCGGTCCAGGACCGGCCGACCGTGTTCTTCGAGATGATCGAGCGGCACGGCTCCATGGGCTTCGGCAAGGGCAACTTCAAGGCGCTCTTCGAGGCGATCGAGCGGGAGCAGGAGCGGCGCGGCAACCTCTGAGCCCGGCGGCGGGGGGAGGCGCCCTCTGCCGGTGGTGGCTGCCGGGTGCGGACCTCCGGGCCCGGGCGCGGGGACTGCTGCGCTTTACGTCCCCGCACCCGGGCCCTCCGGCCCGCACCCTTCGGTCGGTCGGCGGGTGTCCGCAGCGTCTGGGTGCCCGCTTCGGCGCCGGCGGCATTCCGTTGCGGCTCGGGCCTGCCGCTCGGCTCGATCGGGTGGCGCCCGGCCGTTCGGTGATCTTCCGTGTACGGCCCATGGATGCGAGGCTGAGGGTATGGACCTCATCGCACGTCTGCGCGCCGGGCTCCCGGGGGAAGCGATTCTCACCGACCCCGATGTGACCGGCTCCTACGCCAACGACATGGCGAGCTTCTGCGAGGCCGGGACGCCCGCCGTGGTCGTGCTGCCGCGCACCGTCGAGCAGGTCCAGCACATCATGCGCACGGCCTCCGAGCTGCGGGTCCCGGTCGTCCCGCAGGGCGCGCGCACGGGCCTGTCGGGCGCCGCCAACGCCTCCGACGGCTGCCTCGTGCTCTCGCTGGTCAAGATGGACCGGATCATCGAGATCAACCCCGTCGACCGGATCGCGGTGGTCGAACCCGGTGTCATCAACGCCGTGCTGTCCCGCGCGGTGAACGAGCACGGCCTCTACTACCCGCCCGATCCCTCCAGTTGGGAGCAGTGCTCGATCGGCGGCAACATCGGCACCGCCTCGGGTGGCCTGTGCTGCGTCAAATACGGGGTCACCGCCGAGTACGTCCTCGGCCTGGACGTCGTCCTCGCCGACGGGCGGCTGCTGACGACCGGCCGGCGCACCGCCAAGGGCGTCGCGGGCTACGACCTCACCCGGCTGTTCGTCGGCTCCGAGGGGAGCCTCGGCATCGTCGTACGCGCCGTTCTCGCGCTCAAGCCGGAGCCGCCCGGGCAACTGGCGCTGGCAGCCGAGTTCCCCTCCACCGCGGCCGCCTGCGAGGCGGTCTGCGAGATCATGGCCCGCGGCCACGCCCCGTCGCTGCTGGAGCTGATGGACCGGACGAGCATCCGCGCGGTCAACGACATGGCGCAGATGGGTCTCCCGGACAGCACCGAGGCGCTGCTGCTGGCCGCCTTCGACACCCCCGATCCGGCCGCCGACCTCGCCGCCGTCGGCGCGCTGTGCACCGCCGCGGGCGCCACCGAGGTGGTGCCCGCCGAGACCGCCGCCGAGTCCGACCTGCTGCTGCAGGCCCGCCGGCTGACCCTGACCGCACTGGAGCGGGTCAAGTCCGCCACGATGATCGACGATGTGTGCGTACCGCGCTCCCGGCTCGCCGAACTGCTCGACGGCACCGCCGCCATCGCCGAGAAGTACGACCTGACCATCGGTGTCTGCGCGCACGCGGGGGACGGCAACACCCACCCCACGGTCTGCTTCGACGCCGCGGACCCCGACGAGTCCCGCCGGGCCCGGGAATCCTTCGACGCCATCATGGCGCTCGGCCTGCAACTGGGCGGCACCATCACCGGTGAGCACGGCGTGGGCGTCCTGAAGAAGGAGTGGCTGGCGCGCGAACTGGGGCCGGTGGGCCTGGAGTTGCAGCGCGGCATCAAGGGTGTCTTCGACCCGCTGGGAATCCTCAACCCCGGAAAGCTCTTCTGACGCACCCGGGCCCCGGTGGCCGGCCCGCCACCCCGATGTACACGGCACGGGGAGGGACGGTTGACTGCCCCCATGACGATCAACGATCCGCACAGGTCAGGCGAGGGCATGGTCACCTTCCGGGTGACCGGGAAGGGCGTCGACGACCTCACCTACGCCGTCCAGGCGCTGGGTGACTCCGGGGGCGAACAGCAGGTGGTCCGGCCCGAGTTGCCGTGGTTCGTGGTGACCGACGCGCGGGGCGTGGGCGCGATGCCGATGCTCACCCTCACCCTCGAAGGGCCGGACGCCTACGCCGAATGCGAGATCCTCACGGACGGCGCACCGGCCGTCCGGGGCAGTGTGCACGGCCCCGCCGCGACTGCCGTGTTCATGGCGCGCGCCGCCGCCTCGTAGAGTTCCGTCATGGATTCCGCACCCCTCATAGCAGCAGTTTTCCTCCTCATCGGGGCCTCCGGCTTCGCCAGGGCGAGTGACCTCCGGGCCAAGCGGCAGGACCTGAGGCTCCAGCGGCTGGAACGCAAGGTCGACCTGCTGCTCGCGCAGGCCGGGATCGTCGAGCCGGAGGACCCCAGGATGGCCGAGCTGGACGCCCTGCTGGCGCAGGGGAAGAAGATCCAGGCGATCAAGGTGCACCGCGAGGTGACCGGTTCCGGACTCGCCGAGGCCAAGGAAGCGGTCGAACGCCGGATGCGCTGACGGCCCGTTGGGCAGAGGATGGCCGGAAGGACCCGCCGGGCCCACCGGGCCTCCATGTCCACCGGGCCCCCTCATGCCCACGCAGGAAGCGAGAGCCGATGGCAGCCACCGAAGCGACCAAAGCCGCTGATGAGGCGTATGACGTCATCGTGCTGGGGGCGGGGCCGACCGGGGAGAACGTCGCCGACCGGGCGCACGCCGCCGGGCTGAGCGCGGTGGTCGTGGAGAGCGAACTGGTCGGCGGCGAATGCTCCTACTGGGCGTGTATGCCCAGCAAGGCCCTGCTGCGCCCGGTCGCCTCCCGCGCCGAGGCACGAAGGGTCCCCGGCCTCAAGGAGGCCGCGGACGTGCCCCTGGACGTGCCGGTGGTGCTCGCCCACCGCGACGCGTTCGTCTCCTACTGGAAGGACGACGGACAGGTCCGCTGGCTGGACTCGCTCGGCATCGACCTGGTGCGCGGCCACGGCCGGCTGGCCGGACCCCGGCGGGTGGTCGTCGACGGCGGACCGGTGCTCACCGCGCGGCACGCGGTCGCGGTGTGCACCGGCAGCCGCGCGGTGCTGCCCCCCGTCCCCGGGCTCGCCGAGGCCAGGCCCTGGACCAGCCGCGAGGCCACCAGCGCCAAGGCCGTGCCGGGCCGTCTGGTGGTGGTCGGCGGCGGTGTGGTGGGCGTCGAGATGGCCACCGCCTGGCGGGCCCTGGGCTCCTCCGTGACGCTGCTGGTACGCGGCGACGGGCTGCTGCCCCGTATGGAGCCGTTTGCCGGCCACCTGGTCGCCGAATCGCTCGCCGAGGCCGGGGTCTTCCTGCGGACCGGCGTCGAGGTGCGCGAGGTACGCCGGGAAGCCCCGGGCGGCCCGGTCACCGTCCTGCTGGACTCCGGAGACGAGATCGTCGCCGACGAGCTGCTGGTCGCCACCGGCCGGGCCCCGCGCACCGAGGACATCGGCCTGGACACGGTCGGCCTGACCCCCGGCTCCTGGCTGGACGTCGACGACAGCCTCCGGGTGACGGGCGTGACCGGCGGCTGGCTCTACGGCGTCGGCGACGTCAACCACCGCGCCCTCCTGACCCACCAGGGCAAATACCAGGCCAGGATCGCCGGCGCCGCCATCTCCGCGCGCGCCCGGGGCGTCCCGATCCTGGAGTCCGACCGCTGGGGCGCGCACGCCGCCACCGCCGACCGTCTCGCCGTGCCGCAGGTCGTCTTCACCGACCCCGAAGCCGCCTCGGTGGGCCTGACCGCCGCCGCTGCCGAACGAGCCGGCTACCGCACCCGGGTGATCGACCAGGACCTGGCGGCCGTCGCCGGGGCGTCCCTGTACGCGGACGGCTACCGCGGCCGGGCCCGGATGGTCGTCGACCTGGACCGCGAGGTGCTGCTCGGCGCCACCTTCGTCGGCTCCGGGATCGCGGAGCTGCTGCACTCCGCGACGGTCGCGGTGGCCGGCGAGGTCCCCCTCGAACGGCTGTGGCATGCGGTGCCCTCCTACCCGACGATCAGCGAGGTGTGGCTGCGGCTGCTGGAGGCCTACCGCGGCTGAGCACGGCGCCGCACCCGCCCGGCCGCCGCGCCGGGGTGCGGCCGGGCGCCGCCCGCACCCCGGCCCCGGCGTTTCCCGGCCGGGCCACGCGGCAGCAGCTTCGCCACCCGTTACGCCCCGGGCCCGGGGGGCTCCTCCGAGGGGCGGGGACCGCCCGGCCGCTGGTCATCCGCCGCCTCCGTCGGTGCCATGGCGAGCAGATCGCTCAGTCCTTTGTCGAGGTCCAGGTGCCCCTGCTCGGACCCCGGCGGCACCACCCGCAACGTGCGCTCCAGCCATCCGGAGACCGCGGGGGCCGGAGTCTCCAACAGCGCCCGGCCGTCCGGCGAGTCCAGCTCGATACAGACCAGGCTGCGCCCGTCCAGCTTGGTCGGCCACACCCGTACGTCGCCGTCGCCGCACGGCCGGAACACGCCCTCGACGAGCAGTTCGCGGGCGAAGGTCCACCGGACCGGGGAGTGGGAACCGATATGAAACGCGATATGGACGGCGTACGGGTCGTCCGTCCGGTACGTCAGCCGGGCCGGCACCGGAACACTCCGCTCCGGTGACAACACCAGGCCCAGCTCCAGCTCTCGCTCCACCACGGTGTGCATGACGTCCGCCTCTCCTCGCGCCCCGCGGGCACCCGGTACCGGGCCCGCACAGAGGAGAGAGGCGCCGGGCGCCGGACCATTACACGACTTCGTACAACTTTTTTCCCGCGCCTCTTCCAGGTGGTCGTGGGCGGGCATGGGTATGAGGGCAACCGGGGTCTGATAGATGTGGACGCCGCGTTGCGGCAGACTGCACCCCACACCCACCAGGCCGAGTACAGATACGGGACTTCGGACATGAGCGCCCCTACCTCAGGATCCGCCGGCGGTAGCCCTACGCCAGGCTTCTACCCGGACCCGTCCATCCCCGGCTACATCCGGTACTGGAACGGTGCCGCATGGGTGCCGGGCACCAGCCGGCCCGCCCCCGCCGACGGCGAGGCGATGCCCGCACCGCCGCCCGGCGTGGCCCCGGCGTCAACCCCTGCAGTCGAGGAGACCGGACCGGTCTTCTTCGACGAGGAGGGGGCGGCCGGCGGCTCCGCGGTGCCGGCCGTACGCCAGAGCGGCGAGGTCGAGGCCCGGCCCGCCGCCGGCTGGGACGACCCGGCCCGGCTGCACGGCGCCGGCCCCGGACCGGCGGCCTCCTGGCAGGCCGATGCCTCCCGGCAGGGCGGCTACGGCGCCGAGACCGACCGCCGGATCTCCTGGGGCTCACCGGACCAGGCGCCCGCCGGTACTCCGTCGGGCGCCGCTCCCTGGGGCGGGGTGCCGCCGCAGCGCGAGCAGGGCGGCGACGGGGCCCCGGCCGGCGAGGCGCCCGGCGGGTCCTCGCCCGTGCGCCCCGAGGGCCCGTCCGACGGGACGGTCGCCATCCGGGCCGTGAACCCGGCCGCCCGCCGCGGCAGCAATTCCGCGGACCAGGGCACCACCGCGATCCGTGCGGTACGGCCCGGCGCTGCACAGCCCGCCAAGGGCGGCGAGACCATGGCGATCCGTGTCGCGGGCGGCGGCCGTACCCCGTCCCCGTCCGCCGCGCCCGGTGACGCCTCCCCGCAGTCGCTGCCGTCCGTCGGCGACCGGCAGCAGGGCCGCCCGGCGCCGCAGCAGACCCCGGGCCCCGCCCCGCAGAACCAGGCCGCCCCGCAGGCCCCGCAGAACCAGGCCGCCCCGCAGGCCCCGCAGAACCAGGCCGCCCCGCAGGCCCCGCAGCAGCAGGCGCCCCCGAGCCCCGCGCCGCGTCCCGCCCCGCAGAGCCCGGCGCAGCAGACCCCCGGCGACCCCGGCCCGCAGGGCGCCGACGCCGACGGCGTCGTCCCCTGGAAGCCGCCGGCCGCCGCCGATCCCTTCTCGGCTCTGGCCCAGGCCGCGCAGGGCCACCCGGCCGGACTCGGCCGCCGGCTGGCGGCCCGGCTGATCGACACGCTGGTGCTGGGGGCGCTCACCGCCGCGGTGGCCGTTCCCATGTGGAGCACCGTCACGGACCACATCGACGCCAAGGTCGAGGCGGCCAAGCAGTCCGGCCGCCAGATGACGGTCTATCTGATCGACGGCACCACCATCCCGGTCTTCGCCACGATCCTGGCCGTCCTGCTGCTCGGCGGTGCGCTGTACGAGGCGCTGCCGACCCTCAAATGGGGCCGCACCCTGGGCAAGAAGCTGTGCGGCGTACGGGTCCTCGACATCGAGAGCCATGACAGCCCGGCCCTCGGCGCGGCGCTGCGGCGCTGGTTCGTCTACAGCGTGCTCGGCGTGCTCGTCGTCGGCGTGCTGAACGTTCTCTGGTGCCTGTTCGACCGGCCGTGGCGCCAGTGCTGGCACGACAAGGTCGCGCGGACGTTCGTCGCCTCCGGCTGAGGCTCCCGGGGCCTGTCGTCAAAGTCCCGCCTGCCTCGCCGCCCGCCCGGCCGGTAGCCGTCCCCCGAACGGACTTCGCCGGATGCGGCGGGCCGCGACAAGCGGTCGACTCGGGCCATGAGTACCGACCAGCCCCGGCCCGGTTCCGGTGAGCCGCCGGAGGACGACCCGTTCCTGAAGAAGCCGCAGGAGCCCCCGGCGGGCGGCGCTCCCCGTAACAGCTCGCCCCGCGAGAACGGCGCCCCTCGCAACCACGCTCCGCGCGGCAACGGTACGGGCGGCAACGGTACCGGCGCCGGTGAAGGCGGCGCGCCGCCCCCGGGCGGGGCTCCTCCTCCGGGCGGGACTCCGCCGCCGGGAGGTACCCCGCCCCCGGGCGGCGCCCAGCCCCCCTACGCGGGCGCCCCGTACGGCAGCGGCCCGTATGCCGGTGACCCCTACGGCGGGCAGCCCGGTCCGGCCGACCCGCTGGCCGGTATGCCGCCGTTGGCGAACCGCGGGCGCCGGCTCGTGGCGCGCATCATCGACGCGATCATCATCGGGGTACCGGTATCCGTGATCATGGCGCTGATCGTCGGCGGGGTGGACTACTTCAGCACCGACAGCGTGGAGGCCGGCAGGCAGTCGACGGTAACGGGCGTCACCATGCTGGCGTATCTCATCTACGAAGGGCTGATGCTCTCCAGCCGCGGCCAGACCCTCGGCAAGATGGCGATGAAGATCCGGGTGGCGATGCTCTCGAACGGCTCGATCCCCACCGCGCAGGCGGGCTGGACCCGGGCCGCGGTCTATACGCTGCCGGAGATCGTGCCGTGCTGCGGCTTCATCTTCTGGCTGGTCAACGTCCTGTGGTGTACCTGGGACCAGCCGTATCACCAGTGTCTGCACGACAAGGCGGCAAAAACCGTGGTGGTGTCCACACAGGCACCGGCACAGACGGCTCAAGCCCCTTCGGCGTGAGCGCCCGCTGCGGCGTGAGTGCCCGCTGAGGTGTGAGTGCTCGTCTCAGCGGGAGTGCCCGCCCGGCGTGAGTGCCCGTCTCAGCGGGAGTGCTCGCCGATCCGGGTGTCCGTGGCGGCGGCAGCCGGTGCGGCGAAGCGGCCCCAGGGGGCGCGGGGGGACGATGCGGCCACGGGCCTCAGGTGCTCGGGCGGCGTCGGTACGGCCTGGGACGGGGCGGGCGCGGCGGGTGCCTCGTCCCGTACGAGATGCCGGCGGACCACCCGCGGCACCCCGGGCATCGGGACCGTCATGGCGACCAGCAGTCCGAGCCCGAGCCCGGCGATGGCGATGACCGCGACCCCGATCCCGGTCTGCGTCTGCGAGAGCAGCAGCATCGCGAGGGTGGAGAGAAAGACGGTGGCCGAACCGTAGGCGAGCTGTGCGGGGGTCGGACGAGGCATGACGGAATCCGTCCTCGGAGGGTCGGCAGGGGGTGTCGGTCAAGGGCGCGCCATCAAACGAGGCTACGGTCCTTACTGCCCGAACGGAACGCCAGGTAAGCGTGACCTAACCCACGGTCCCGGTGCACAGGGGGCGCACAACGCCGGCGCCCGTGCGTACGCCCCGCGCTGTCATGGCTGTTGAGGGCGGGGGCGCATGCCCGACGGGCATATACACCGGGTCTCTGCCCGGCGAGGGGGCACCCCGACGACGCTGCCGCACGGTGTCCGATAGCCGCAACTCGCGAGCCGAGTAACGTACTTCGCTGACGTGGCCAAGTCAAGATCTGTCTTTTTCCCCGTACTTCCGGTCGAATGCCGTCGAACAGTGACCGGTTCGAAGGGGAGGACAGCGCCAAGTGAGAGACAACAGAACGGTGTTCAGATCGGCCGCCCTGGCCACGGCAATCGCCGCGATCGGGGCGGCCGCTTTGTCTTCGGGGGTGGCCGCGGCCGACGCGCAGGGACCCTCGCCCGTGGCCAGGCGCCATGACCCGGCCCCCGAGCGGACCGTGGACCACGACCTCAAGGGCCCGTTCAGCGACCGGCAGGCGGCCGAGCGCAAGGAAGCCCTCCAGCAGGTCATCTCCGGCGACGCCAAGGCGACCCTGCGGGGCGGTTCCAAGGTCGTCAAGCTCGGCAAGAGCAAGTACGTCGAGCTCGCCCGGCAGAAGACCGACAAGATCTTCACCATCCTCGTGGACTTCGGCGACAAGGTCGACGACACCACGATGTACGACCCGGACGGCGACGGCCCCAAGCCGCCGGTGAAGAAGTACGGCGGCGACCCCGGCCCGGCGCACAACCGGATAGCCCAGCCGGACCGTGCCAAGGACAACAGCACGGCCTGGCAGAAGGACTTCAACCAGAAGCACTTCCAGGACCTCTACTTCTCGCACGACAAGAAGAAGCAGTCGCTGGCCAAGTACTACGAGAAGCAGTCCTCGGGCCGCTACTCGGTCAACGGCGAGGTCTCGGACTGGGTCAAGGTCGATTCGAACGAGGCCCGCTACGGCTCCAACTACTGCGGCCAGACCAACTGCGCCAGCGCCTGGGACCTGATCCGCGACGGCGTCAACCAGTGGGCCAAGGACCAGAAGGCCAAGGGCCGCACCGACGCCCAGATCAAGGCCGACCTGGCCAAGTACGACCAGTGGGACCGCTACGACCACGACGGCGACGGCAACTTCAACGAGCCCGACGGGTACATCGACCACTTCCAGATCGTGCACGCCGGCGAGGACGAGTCCGCGGGCGGCGGCGTCCAGAAGACCAACGCCATCTGGGCACACCGCTGGTACGCCTACGGCACCGACGCCGGCAAGACCGGTCCGGGCGCCAACAAGGCGGGCGGCACCCAGATCGGCGACACCGGGATCTGGGTCGGCGACTACACCATGCAGCCGGAGAACGGCGGACTCGGCGTCTTCGCCCACGAGTACGGCCATGACCTGGGCCTGCCGGACGAGTACGACACCACCGGCACCGGCGAATCCTCGGTGGACTTCTGGTCGTTGATGTCGGGCGGCTCCTGGCTGGGCACCGGCAAGGACAACATCGGCAACCTGCCCGGCGACATGAGCGCCTGGGACAAGCTGCAGCTGGGCTGGCTCAACTACGGCAAGGCGAAGGCCGCCACGAAGTCCACCCACAAGCTGGGCGTCGCCGAGTACAACACCAAGAACAAGCAGGCGGTGGTCGTCGAACTGCCCGCCAAGAAGGTCAAGACCGATATCGTCGCGCCCGCGGAGGGCTCCCACCAGTGGTGGAGCGACATGGGCAACGACCTCAAGAACACCCTGACCCGGCAGGTGGACCTCACCGGCAAGTCCAAGGCGTCCCTGGGCCTCAAGGGCTGGTGGGACATCGAGAAGGACTACGACTACCTCTACGCCGAGGTCTCCACCGACGGCGGCAGCAACTGGACGGCGCTGGACGGCACCGCGAACGGCAAGGCCATCCCGCGCGACGGCAGCGACAAGCCCGCCCTGACCGGCACCGTCGCCGTCTACCAGGACCTCGCCTACCCGCTGGACGCCTACGCGGGCAAGAAGATCGACCTGCGCTTCCGCTACCAGACCGACGGCGGCGCGGCGCAGAAGGGCTTCGCGGCCGACAGCATCGGCGTCACCGCCGACGGCAAGGCGCTCTTCAGCGACAACGCCGAGAGCGGCGACAACGGCTGGACCAGTAAGGGCTTCTCGCGCATCGGTGCGTCCTTCACCAAGGACTACGCGCAGTACTACCTCGCCGAGAACCGCCAGTACGTGTCGTACGACAAGACCCTCAAGGTCGGCCCGTACAACTTCGGCTGGACCACCGCCAAGCCGAGCTGGGTGGAGCACTTCCCGTACCAGAACGGCGTGCTGATCTGGCTGTGGGACACCTCGCAGCCGGACAACAACGTCGGCCGGCACCCCGGCTACGGGCAGATCCTGCCGGTCGACGCGCACCCCAAGGCCGAGCGCTGGGCCGACGGCAAGCTGATGCGCAACCGCTTCCAGTCCTACGACTCGACCTTCACGCGCTACCGGACCGACGCCCTGACCCTCCACAAGGACGGCAAGCAGGCCACGATCGCGTCCAAGCCGGGCATCGCGCTCTTCGACGACCGGCACGGCGTCTACTACGACAAGGCGAACCCGACCGGTGGTGTGATCGTCCCTGACACCAACACCCGGATCAAGATCGCCAAGGAGGCCCGGGACGGCTCCTCGGTGACGCTTCAGGTCGGCCCTGCCGGTAAGTAAAAGGTAAAACCGCAGCTCACGAGCCATGCGGCCGCCGCCCCCTAGCGGGCGGCGGCCGATTCGCGTTTAGATGCGTTCTACAGTTCCTTGTTGACGCGAAGTCTCACGGGGGGAGATATGACGATGTCCGGTGGCGGTTTCACCAGGCTTCCCGGCGGAAGCGTGGTGGTCGCCCTGTCGCTGCCCAGGCCGCCCCACGGGGCGCGGGGCAGCCTGTACGACTGCGGTTGCCGGGTGCGGGTCCTGGTCCATGCCGTGAACCGCCAGCGCGCCCTGACCAGGCTGCGCAACCTCGGCCTGCGGGCCGTCTACCTGCGCGGCAACACCAAGCCGCCCACACCCGACGAGGTCACGGCCGTCCTGCACCATCCGGACGGCCTGGTCTGGCGCGAGGCCCCGGAGGACGACACCGAGTCGTGGCACCCGATACGGGCGCTGCTGCGGAACCCGGCCCGTCCGCTGCGGGAGGAGGGACCGGACGACGGCGACCGCCCGGCATCGGCCGCCTGACGGGCCCCGCGGGCGGCTGACGGCCCCGCGGCCGCCTGACGGGCCCGGCGGGCGACTGAAGGGCGGGTCTTCCGGGATCCATCCCGGGCCGGTCCGGAAGACCGCCCTAGCCGCGGAGGACCACCGGCTTGCCGGTCAGCTCGGCGCCGGCCGCCCGCAGCTCCTCCAGCGCCCGCTCGGTGGTGTGCGCGGCCACCCCGGCGGTCAGATCCAGCAGGACATGGGTGCGCAGCCCGGCGCGGATCGCGTCCAGTGCGGTGGCCCGTACGCAGTGATCGGTGGCGATGCCGACCACATCGACCTCGCTGACCCGGTGCGCGCGCAGCCAGTCCGCGAGCGACGTGCCGTTCTCGTCCCCGCCCTCGAAACCGCTGTAGGCGCCGGTGTAGGAGCCCTTGTCGAAGACCGCGTCGATGGCGCCGGAGGCGAGCGCCGGGGCGAAATTGGGGTGGAAGCTGCTGCCTTCCGTGCCGGCCACGCAGTGCACCGGCCAGGAGCGCTCGTAGTCGGGAGTGTCGGAGAAGTGGTCGCCGGGATCGATGTGGTGGTCCCGGCTGGCCACGACGTGGCGGTAGCAGCCGCCGGCCGCCTGGCCGATCAGATCGGTGATCGCCGCCGCCACATCCGCACCTCCCGCCACCGCGAGGCTGCCGCCCTCGCAGAAGTCGTTCTGCACATCAACGACGATCAATGCCCGGTGCATGGTGCGTGCCTTCCGGCTGGAATCGGGGAGGGGCGAGGAGCGGTGGTGTGACCGAGGGTAGCCACTGGAGGGGGATTGCGGGAGTGGTGCGGCGCCCGGCAGTGCGGCGGATGCCGGGCGCGGCGCACCCGGGCCGCCGCGCCCGGCACCCCGCACACGAACGGCGGCGTCGGGCCGGACGTAGGCGGTGGACGGGCCGGCCGCAGCCGTCAGCCGCAGTCGTCCGGCGTCCTCGTCAGACGTACTCGGTCGCCAGCACGGGCTCGCCGCGGGAGAGCTGGGTCGCCGACAGCGGCAGCCCGTCGCGGGCGGCGAAATGCCGGGCGCGGGCGGCGTCCAGCGGCTCGCGGGCCACCACCCTGCCGGCGCTCACCAGCGGCACCAGCAGCTGCCGGTCGGCCAGCTCCGCCGGGACCGTGCCGGTGCCGATGACCTCGGCGGTGGCCACACCGTCCTCGTCCAGCCGGCGCGCGGCCCATTTGCGGCCGCCGAGCGAGCTCTTGGCGCCCATCGACTTCTTCGCGACCGGCCGCAGCGGGGCGCCCGGCTCCTCGCTGTCGGCGCGGGCGACCAGCTTGTAGACCATCGAGCAGGTCGGGTGCCCGCTGCCGGTCACCAGCTGGGTGCCGACGCCGTACGCGTCCACCGGCGCGGCGGCCAGCGAGGCGATGGCGTACTCGTCCAGGTCGCTGGTGACCACGATCTTGGTCTTGGTGGCGCCCAGCTCGTCGAGCTGCTGGCGCACCCGGTGGGCGATCAGCAGCAGATCGCCGGAGTCGATCCGGATGGCGCCGAGACCGGGCCCTGCCACCTCCACCGCGGTGCGCACCGCCTCGGCGACGTCGAAGGTGTCCACGAGCAGGGTCGTCCCGCTGCCCAGGCTGTCGACCTGCGCGGTGAAGGCGTCCCGCTCGGTGTCGTGCAGCAGGGTGAAGGCGTGCGCGCTGGTGCCCACGGTGGGGATGCCGTAGCGGAAGCCGGCCGCCAGGTCGGAGGTGGTGTGGAAGCCGCCGACGTAGGCGGCACGGGACGCGGCCACCGCGCCGAGCTCATGGGTGCGCCGGGCGCCCATCTCCATCAGCGGGCGCCTGCCTGCCGCCACCGACATCCGGGAGGCGGCCGCGGCGACCGCGGAGTCGTGGTTGAGGATCGAGAGGATCACCGTCTCCAGGAGGACCGCCTCGGCGAAGGTGCCCTCGACCCGCATGAGGGGGGAGCCGGGGAAGTAGACCTCGCCCTCCGGGTAGCCCCAGATGTCGCCGCGGAAGCGGTAGTCGGCCAGCCAGGCGAGCGTCGGCTCGTCGAGGATGGCGCGCTCGCGCAGGAAGCCGAGGATCGTCTCGTCGAAGCGGAAGTTCTCCACCGCGTCCAGCACCCGGCCGGTGCCGCCCACCACGCCGTAGCGGCGGCCCTCGGGAAGCCGGCGGGTGAAGACCTCGAAGACCGACCGCCGGTCCGCGGTGCCGGACCGCAACGCGGCCTGCAGCATGGTGAGTTCGTACTGGTCGGTGAAGAGCGCAGTCGACGGCACGGCCACCGGCAGCCCCAGGTCTGCTGTGTTCATGGGGACGATGCTACCCCCAATACTCGTCACTTTGACGATAGTGCTCCGGAGGCGACAAAAGACCGCCCGCGGGCGCCGGGTGCGGCCCGCCGACGCGGCCCGCGCGAGGGGCATTTGTGCGTCGCCCGCCCCCGGGTGGCAGCATGGGGCCTGTGAGCGCCCACCCGTCACCCACGATCACGCTCCGGCCGCATCGCTGCACCCTCAGTGTCCCGGTCGAGACCGAGCGCCCCCAGTCGAGCGAGGCTCCCTTCGAGGTCCCCGAACCCGACGTCCCGTGGGTCACGATCGTCCACAATGACCCCGTCAACCTCATGAGCTACGTCTCCTATGTCTTCCAGTCGTACTTCGGCTACTCCAAGGACAAGGCCCATCAGTTGATGCTCGACGTCCATCACAAGGGCCGCGCGGTGGTCTCCAGCGGCAGCCGCGAGGAAATGGAGCGCGACGTGCAGGCCATGCACGGCTACGGCCTGTGGGCGACCCTTCAGCAGGACCGCCGATGACCGGGCACTTCGAGCCGCAGCCCGGGGGCGGCGCCGCCGTCCCCCTCGACGAGGTCGAGATCTCCATCCTGCGCAGCCTCGCCGTCCAGCTGATGGAGCTGATCGGTCCGGGCGAGGAGGCCGGGGAGAGCGAGAGCGACGACCTGCTGGCGTCGATCTTCAACGACGGCCCCAGCGAGCCGCCCGCCGACCCGGTGCTGGCCCGCCTCTTCCCCGATGCCTACGGCGGACCCGACCTCGTCCCCGACGACGATGTGCGCGCCGCCTCCGCCGAATTCCGCCGCTACACCGAGAACGATCTGCGCGCGCGCAAGCGCGAGGACGCCCTGGCGCTGATCCGCGCGCTGGACGGCCTGGCACCCGCCGGTGACAGTGCGCTGCTCCGCCTCGATGCCGGTGAGTGCCGGCAGTGGCTGGGAGCCCTCAACGACCTCAGGCTGGCCATCGGAACCCGGCTTGAAGTCACCGATGAGGAAGATGGCGGAGAACTGCTGCGGCTCCCGGACAGCGATCCGCGCAAGCCGATGGTGATGGCCTACCTCTGGCTCGGCGGGCTCCAGGAGACTCTTGTCGAGTCTCTGATGGGCTGAAAACAGGGCGTTCCACCCCTGCTGTTACCGCTGAGTTCGCTCAGCGGATGCTCAAATCCGGATAACGATCGCATCACCTCAGCCATGTGAATTGCGGCACTTCAGGGTCCTTGTCCCCTTTATCTCGTGGTTTGATTCACGCCATCCCTAGGCGGTCCAAGAGACGCCGTGATACATGTTCACGACCTGCCGTGAGCGACGCCACCCCTGTCGCCGCGGGAGCGCTACTGCCGGCCGACCGTCGGCGTGCAGGAACTCCATCCGGGGGGATCGGGACCCGATCCGGACAGACCGGGTCGGTATGGAGAAAGGCGCACCACACATGACCTCTGTGCAGGTCGACAAGCAGCACGACGGCGATGAGGCAGCTGGGACGGCCCCCGAAGAGGGCTATCAGCGGGGTCTGGGAAACCGTCAGATCCAGATGATCGCCATTGGCGGCGCCATCGGTACCGGACTCTTCCTCGGAGCCGGCAAGGCGATCTCGATGGCAGGGCCGAGCATCATCCTCGCCTACGCCATCGTCGGTCTGGTCATCTTCTTCATCATGCGGGCCCTGGGCGAGCTGCTCATGTACCGCCCCGTCTCCGGTTCGTTCTCGGAGTACGGACGGGAATTCCTCGGCCCGTTCATCGGCTTCGTGACCGGCTGGACGTACTGGCTGTTCTGGGTCGTCACCGGCATCACGGAAGTGACCGCCGCGGCCACGTATGTGCAGTACTGGAACAAGGGCATACCGCAATGGGCTGCGGCGCTCGTCTTCACGTGCGCGCTCTTCGGCATCAACCTGATCTCCGTGAAGATCTTCGGTGAGCTGGAATTCTGGTTCTCGATGGTCAAGGTCACCGCGATCATCGGCATGATCCTGATCGGCCTCGGCGTGATCACCCTCGGCTTCTCCAACGCCGGTGACACCGCCTCCTTCACCAACCTGTGGTCCCACGGCGGCTTCTTCCCCAAGGGCATCGGCGGCACGCTGATGACGCTGCAGATCGTGATGTTCGCCTTCCTGGCCGTCGAGCTCGTCGGCGTCACCGCGGGCGAGGCGAACAACCCCAAGAAGGTCCTGCCCAAGGCGATCAACACCGTGCCGTGGCGGATCGGCCTCTTCTACATCGGTGCGCTGATCATCATCCTGTCCGTCGTCAGCTGGACGGTCTTCGAGCCGGGCGTCAGCCCGTTCGTCCGCGCCTTCCAGGAGATCGGCCTGCCGGCCGGCGCCGGCATCGTCAACTTCGTCGTGCTGACCGCCGCGCTCTCCTCGGCCAACTCCGGCATGTACTCCACCGGCCGGATGCTGCGCGACCTCGCGCTCAACGGCCAGGGCCCGAAGCTCTTCACCAAGCTCAGCAAGAACGGCCTGCCCACCTGGGGCACCGGCGTCTCGGTCGCGATGATGCTGTTCGGCGTCTACATCAACTACCAGTGGCCCGGTGAGGCGTTCAACTACGTCGTCTCCTTCGCCACCATCTCCGGTATGTGGGCGTGGATCGTCATCCTGGCCTCGCAGCTGCGCTACCGCGCCAAGGCGAACCGCGGCGAGCTGCCGCAGTCCGAGTTCAAGGCCCCCGGCAGCCCCTACACCTCGGTCTTCGCGCTGGCCTTCATCGCCATGGTGATCGTGATGATGGGCGTCGACAAGGACGCCCGGATCTCGCTCTACGCGGCTCCCGTGTGGGCGCTCATCCTGGGCGTGGGCTACCTCTGCATCAAGCGGCGGGACGCGGCGAACGGCCTGACGGCCGGCGCGGCGCCGCAGGACGCCTCCACCAAGGACACCAACGGCTGAGGCGCCACCCGGACGGAACGGGGCACATCCCCTCGGCGTCCAGCATGCGGGCCCGCTCGTACCACTCTTCGGTACGCGCGGGCCCGCTGTTTATTCTTGGCGCCATGCTGACCCTCACCAAGGCACTCTTCGACCAGATCGTCGAGCACTCCCGCCAGGACCACCCCGACGAGGCCTGCGGCGTGATCGCCGGCCCGGCGGGCAGCGGCCGCCCCGAGCGGTTCATCCCGATGCTGAACGCCGCCCGGTCGCCCACGTTCTATGAATTCGACTCCGCCGACCTGCTCAAGCTCTACCGCGAGATGGACGACCGGGACGAGGAGCCGGTGATCATCTACCACTCGCACACCGCCACCGAGGCCTACCCCTCGCGCACCGACATCTCCTACGCGAACGAGCCCGGCGCCCACTATGTCCTGGTCTCCACCGCCGACACCGACGACGCCGGACCCTTCCAGTTCCGCTCGTACCGGATCGTGGACGGCGCGGTCACCGAGGAAGAAGTCGAGGTCGTGGCGGCCTATTCCTGAGGCCGTCCCACCTGCTGTACACCAATCGTCCGCATGATGGGACGAGGTTCCAATACCCGGACCGGGAATCGATACGATGCCCACATGGTTGACCACGACATGAGCGAGAAGAGGCCGGGCATGCTGCTGCTCGCTCCGCTCGCCATGCGTCGCTCGGCATCCGCACTGCTGGGCGTGTTCGGCTGCGGAGCCGCACGGCTGCACGTCGATCTGTGCCGCCTTTCCAGCGCCATCTGTCCGCGCTGCGCCGCCGCCTGAGCCGGCCCGTCAGGGCGCGCGGCGCGCGCTGCCCACAGCCCCGCACTTCCGGCGTCACCCGACGCCCTCCCGGCACGCCGTAACGCCGTGCACCCGGGACGCACCGCCCCGCCACCGCATCTGGACAGGAGCACTCCCATGGCCATCGAGGTCCGAATCCCCACCATCCTGCGCACCTACACCGACGGCGAGAAGGCCGTCGAGGGCAGCGGAGAGACCCTTGCCGACCTCTTCGCCGACCTGGAGAGCCGGCACACCGGCATCCGCGAGCGCCTGGTCGACGGCGAGCAGCTGCGCCGCTTCGTGAACGTCTACCTCAACGACGAGGACGTCCGCTTCCTGGAAGGCATCTCCACCAAGCTCGCCGACGGCGACAGCGTGACGATCCTCCCGGCGGTGGCCGGCGGCATGCGCTGATGCGGTACGACTCCCCGCTGGCGGCGGTCGGGAACACCCCTCTCGTCCGCCTCCCGCGCCTGTCACCCTCCGACGACGTCCGCATCTGGGCGAAGCTGGAGGACCGCAACCCCACGGGCTCGGTCAAGGACCGGCCTGCGCTGCACATGATCGAACAGGCCGAGAAGGACGGCCGGCTCACGCCCGGCTGCACCATCCTCGAGCCCACCAGCGGCAACACCGGCATCTCGCTCGCCATGGCGGCCAAGCTCAAGGGCTACCGCATCGTGTGCGTCATGCCGGAGAACACCTCCTCCGAGCGGCGCGAGCTGCTTGCCATGTGGGGCGCCGAGATCATCTCCTCACCCGCGGCGGGCGGCTCCAACACGGCCGTCCGGGTGGCCAAGGAGCTGTCCGCCGAACACCCCGACTGGGTGATGCTCTACCAGTACGGGAACCCCGACAACGCCGGTGCGCACTACGCCACCACCGGCCCCGAGATCCTCGCCGACCTCCCCTCCGTGACCCATTTCGTGGCCGGTCTGGGCACCACCGGCACGCTCATGGGCGTCGGCCGCTTCCTGCGCGAGCACGTTCCCGGCGTCCGGATCGTCGCCGCCGAGCCGCGCTACGACGACGTCGTCTACGGTCTGCGCAACCTCGACGAGGGCTTCATCCCCGAGCTCTACGACGAGTCCGTGCTCACCACCCGCTTCTCGGTGGGCTCCCGGGACGCGGTCCGCCGCACCCGTGAACTCCTCGCCGAGGAGGGCATTTTCGCGGGCATCTCCACCGGCGCGGCGCTGCACGCGGCGATCGGCGTCGGCACGAAGGCCGTCAAGGCGGGGGAGAGCGCCGACATCGTCTTCGTCGTCGCCGACGGCGGCTGGAAGTACCTCTCCACCGGCGTCTACACCGCCGAGTCCACGGAAGCGGCGATCGAAACGCTGCACGGCCAGCTCTGGGCGTAGCCGCCCGCCGGCGGATCAGCCGGATCAGCCGGAGGAGCCGGTGGAGCCGGTGGAGCGGGCCGTGCGTGCGGTGCGCGCCGTGTCCGGTACGTATCCGCCGTCGTGGTTCCCTGCCGCGGCGGCGGAGCTTTCTCCCGGGGGCTCGGCGGCAGGGTTTTCCCGGCGCGCCGCACGATCTCCCGGGGGCGCGTAGGCGGGGGCCGGGCGCCCCTCGGTACGCATTCACCTCGTTGCGGCGCATCGGCCCCCCGCGACCGGGGGCCCGGCGGAACACCAGGCGGTACCGGCCGGGGTGTACGGGCGCAGGGGCGTACGGGCGTACGGGGCGACAGCCCAGACTGGTGATTCCGCCCACAGCTCGCCCCGCCGGAGGAGCCACAGGCCCCTTTGCGCCTTACGCTCGGGGGCACCGCACCGACCGCCGAGGACCCGGCATCACCCGGCAAGGACCCGCCGGGAATCCCGGCATGGACCCTTCCCCGAGCCCTTAGGTGTTCGAGCAGGGAAGACCGCTATACCGCCGCCCCCGCCCACGGAGGTTCACGCCCGCTATGAAGCTCACCGTCGTCGGATGCTCGGGGTCGTTCCCTTCCGTGGAATCGGCCTGTTCGAGCTACCTCCTGGAGGCCGACGGCTTCAGGCTGCTCCTCGACATGGGCAACGGCGCCCTGGGCGAGCTGCAGCGCCACATCGGCCTCTATGACCTGGATGCCGTACTCCTGTCGCATCTGCATGCCGATCACTGCATCGACCTGTGCGGCTACTTCGTGGTGCGCTACTACCGTCCGGACGGCGGACGTTGCGCGCCGATGCCGGTCTACGGGCCGGCCGGCACCGAGCGCCGGCTGACCGTCGCGCACGCCGATCTGCCGTACGACGGCGCCATGAGCGAGGTCTTCGACTTCCGCACCCTGACCCCGGGCACCTTCACCATCGGGCCGTTCACGATCCGCACGGAGCGGGTCAGCCACCCGGTGGAGTCCTTCGCCTTCCGTATCGAACACGGCGGCCGGTCCCTGACGTACTCCGGGGACACCGGCCCGTGCGACGCGCTGGAGAGCCTTGCCGAGGGCGCCGACTTCTTCCTGTGCGAGGCGTCCTTCACCTACGGCAAGGAAGACATCCCGGATCTGCATCTCAACGGCCGGGAAGCCGGCGAGGTCGCCCAGCGGGCCGGCGCGGGCCGGCTGGTGCTGACCCACATCCCGCCGTGGACCGACCCGGCCCTCAGCATCCGCGACGCCCAGAAGTCCTACGACGGACCGGTCGAGGTCGCCAAGGCGGGCGCGGCGTACGAGATCTGAGCCGCGGGTGCGCCCCGCCCGTACGGCGAAGGCCCCCGGAACCGTAGGGATTCCGGGGGCCTTCGCCGTGTTCTCGACCGCCGTCGCGCGGTGGCGGATCAGGCCTTGTACTGGGCCTTGTCCTCCGCGGCGATCTCCTCTTCGGGCTCGCGTCCCGGGGTCGGGAGGTTGAACTTGACGATCGCGAACCGGAATACGGTGTAGTACAGCGCCGCGAAGACCAGCCCGGTGAGGGCGAGCAGCCACGGCTTGGTGGCGATGCCGAGGTTCAGTCCGAAGTCGATCGCGCCGGCCGAGAAGCCGAAGCCGTCCTTCATTCCCAGCGCCCAGGTCAGCGCCATCGAGACACCGGTCAGTACCGCGTGGATGGCGTACAGCACCGGGGCGATGAACATGAAGGTGAACTCGATCGGCTCGGTGACGCCGGTGATGAAGGCGGTCAGCGCGATGGAGAACATCATGCCGCCGACGACCTTGCGGCGCTCGGGCCGCGCACAGTGCACGATCGCCAGGCAGGCGGCCGGGAGGGCGAACATCATGATCGGGAAGAAACCGGTCATGAACTGTCCGGCCGTGGGGTCGTGGGCCAGGAAGCGGGCGATGTCGCCGTGCTTGCCCTGGTAGTCACCGGCCTGGAACCACGGGAAGGAGTTCAGCAGGTGGTGCATGCCGACCGGGATCAGCGCACGGTTGACGACACCGAATATTCCGGCGCCCACCGCACCAGAGCCGACGAGCCAGGCGCCGAAGCTGTGCAGCCCGGCCCCGAGAACGGGCCAGATGTAGCCGAAGACGATGCCGATGACGAGGCCGGCGAAGGCGGAGAGGATCGGCACCAGACGGCGCCCGCCGAAGAAGCCGAGCCAGTCGGGCAGCTTCTTGCGGCTGTAGCGCTGGTAGAGCAGTGCGACCACGATGCCCATCACGACGCCGCCCAGCACGCCCGCGTCCACCGGCGGGGCGACGTTGGCCACCTTGCCGTCGACGACGTCCTGGATCTTGGGCAGGTTGGTGTCCTTGAAGGTGCCCAGTACCTGTTTGAACACCAGGTAGCCGACGACCGCGGCCAGACCGGTGGAGCCGTCGGACTTCTTGGCGAAGCCGATCGCGATGCCCACCGCGAAGAGCAGCGGCATGTTGTCGAGCAGCGCGCCGCCACCGGCCGCCATGAACTCGGCGATCTTGTTCAGGAAGGCGGGGAGTGAATCCCGGCCGAGCATGTCCGGCTGGCCGAGCCGCACCATCAGCGCGGCGGCGGGCAGCGTGGCGATCGGCAGCATGAGACTGCGGCCGATGCGCTGGGCCACGGCCATGGCGCCGGAGCCGCGGCCCTTCTTCTCGGGGGCCGCCGTGGCGGTGGCCGAACTCATCGGATTCCTCCTGGTGAGGCGGGCACTCAAAAGGGGGGACGGCCCGCGTTTGGTCTACACCTTGGTCTACACCACTAGTGGTTTAGACCATTCTTAGCACGTAGACCTGACATAAAGGAATCCATTCTTCCAAGTGGTGTGGACCACATGGCCACCGGCCCCCGGGCAGCGGAAAAGGCAGGCGCTTTCCGCGCCTGCCCTGCCTCGCTCCGCCCCTGCCCGTCCTCCTACTTCACGTTCTCCCGCTCCATGGCGTCCCCCACCTCATCCGGCTCCCGGCCGGGCGTCGACAGATGGAATTTCGTGATCACGAAACGGAAGAGGGCGTAGTAGACCACCGCGAAGCACAGTCCGATGGGAATGATCAGCCAGGGCTTGGTCGCCAGACCCCAGTTGATGACGTAGTCGATCAGGCCCGCCGAGAAGCTGAAGCTGTCGTGCACCCCCAGCGCCCAGCTCACCGCCATCGACACACCCGTCAGCACGGCATGGATCGCGTACAGCACCGGCGCCACGAAGAGGAAGGAGTACTCGATCGGCTCGGTCACGCCCGTGACGAACGACGTCAGGCCGACCGACAGCATCATGCCCGTGATCTCCTTGCGGCGATGGGGCTTGGCGCAGTGCGCGATCGCCAGCGCCGCGGCCGGCAGTGCGAACATCATGATCGGGAAGAACCCCGTGGTGAACTGCCCCGCCGTCGGATCGCCCGCCAGGAACCGGTTGATGTCACCGTGCACGACCGTGCCGTCCGGCTTGGTGAAACTGCCGAACTGGAACCAGACAAAGGTGTTCAGGAACTGGTGCAGGCCGATCACCAGCAGCGCACGGTTGGCGACACCGAAGATCCCCGCACCCCACGCCCCCAGCCCCGTCAGCCATTCGCTGAAGCTCGTCAGCGCATCACCGATGGGCTGCCAGACGAACAGGCACAGCACCGCGAACACCAGGCCCACGAAGGCCATGATGATCGGGACCAGCCGGCGGCCGTTGAAGAACCCCAGCCAGTCCACCAGCCTGACCCGGTGAAAGCGCTGCCACAGCCAGGCGGACAGAAACCCCATGACGATGCCGCCGAACACCCCCGGATTCTGGAAGGACGCCTGCGTCACCGTCAGCTTCCGGTCCACGCACACCCCGCTCCACAGGCCCGCCTGGGTGTACGTCTGGCCCGCGGCGCAGCCCGCCGGGAACGCATGCATGACCGAGAAGTAGACGAGGAACCCGGTCACCGCGGCCAGCGCCGTCGAACCGTCCGCCTTCTTGGCCATGCCGATCGCCACACCGATGCAGAACAGCAGCGGCAACCCGAGCCCCGAATCCAGCAGCGCACCGCCCGCGGCCGCGAACACCTTGCCGACGGCGTCCCAGCCCAGCCCGTCCGCGCCGAACACATCCGGCTGGCCGAGACGGTTGAGAATTCCCGCAGCGGGCAGGACGGCAATCGGCAACTGCAGACTGCGCCCCATCTTCTGCAGACCCTGGAAGAGATTCTGCGCCCAGTCCTTCCCCGGTGCCGCCGCCGCTGCGTCCGAACTCATCCGTGTCCTCCCGGCAGTCGGCCCGTCGGCAACCGGCCTCGTGCTTGCCGCATACTGGTGGTGTAGACCACTCGTGGTGCGGACCGTTCCGGTGCGCACTCCGATGATCGCCATCCTTCGCGAGACCGCGGACAAACGCCCATATTGTTGGGCTGAACGTGCGTTACGGTGTGAAAACCGCACGGCGGAACCGCCGGCGGCCGAGACAAGCAGGAGTGGACATGGCCAGCAAGGCTGAGAAGATCGTCGCCGGGCTCGGCGGACTCGACAACATCGAAGAGGTCGAGGGCTGCATCACCCGCCTCCGCACCGAGGTCGTCGACTCCTCCCTCGTCGACGAGGCCGCCCTCAAGGCCGCCGGCGCCCACGGCGTCGTCAAGATGGGCACCGCGATCCAGGTCGTCATCGGCACCGACGCCGACCCCATCGCCGCCGAGATCGAAGACATGATGTGAGTTGACGAGCCGGCCGCCAGGCCGCTCCCGACGGCCCCGCCCCGGACGATCCACCGCCCCGGAGTGGGGCCCTCGCCATTCCCGATAGGGTCTACGCCATGTCTCGCATCGACGGCCGCACTCCCGAACAGCTCCGCCCGGTCACCATCGAACGCGGCTGGAGCAAGCACGCCGAAGGCTCCGTCCTCATCTCCTTCGGCGACACCAAAGTCTTCTGCACCGCCTCCGTCACCGAGGGCGTACCGCGTTGGCGCAAGGGCACCGGCGAGGGCTGGGTCACCGCCGAGTACTCGATGCTGCCCCGCTCCACCAACACCCGCGGCGACCGCGAATCCGTACGCGGCAAGATCGGCGGCCGCACCCACGAAATCAGCCGCCTCATCGGCCGCTCACTGCGCGCCGTCATCGACTACAAGGCCCTCGGCGAGAACACCATCGTCCTGGACTGCGACGTCCTCCAGGCCGACGGCGGCACCCGCACCGCCGCCATCACCGGCGCCTATGTCGCCCTCGCCGACGCCGTCACCTGGGCCCAGGGCAAGAAGCTCATCAAGCACGGCCGCAAGCCGCTGACCGGCACCGTCTCCGCCGTCAGCGTCGGCATCGTCGGCGGCACCCCCCTCCTCGACCTCTGCTACGAGGAGGACGTCCGCGCCGACACCGACATGAACGTGGTCTGCACCGGCGACGGCCGCTTCGTCGAGGTCCAGGGCACCGCCGAAGCCGAGCCCTTCGCCCGCGAAGAACTCAACTCCCTCCTCGACCTCGCCGTCGCCGGCTGCGCCGAACTCGACGAGGTCCAGCGGGCGGCGCTGGCCCGCACGCTCTGAGGGGGAGCGGCCCACCGCGTAGGCGGCCCACCGCCTGAGCGGACCACCGCGTGAGCGGCCCGCCGTGTGAGCGGCCCGCCGTGTGAGCGGCCCGCCGTGTGAGCGGACCACCGCGTGAGCGGCCCGCCGTGTGAACCACCGCGCCACAGGGGGAGGCCCCGCACCCTCCCCCTGTGAGGCTTTTCTCATGGGACGTCCCTCTCTGGAAAAGGCCCCCGCGGCCGTCGCATGGTGGGTCCATGTCCACAACTGCCGCGACCGCGCCCCGCGTCCGCGCCCGCACCGGCGGGCCGCAGGACGACTCCCGGCTCCTGGAGCACATCCTCGGCTGGACCCTCGTCGTCGTCCTCGCCATGCTGCTCACCCAGACCGGCCTCGTCTGACGGCCGGGACGGCTCCCGGGTCCGGCCCTGCTTTCCGTCCCGCGTCCGGCCCCGCTTCCCGTCCCGTGCCCGGCCCCGCTTCCCGTCCCGGTGTCCGGTCCTGGCCCCGGCGCCGGTGTCCGGGCAACCAAACGGCCCCGCCCCGCGTTTCTTCCTTTGCCCGAGCATGACCCGAGGGAAGGAACCGCACCATGGCCCCGCGCACCCGCCGGCACCGTCGCCCCGCCACCACCGCATGCGCCGCGTTAGTCGCCGCGACCCTCGCGATACCGCTGCTCTCCGCCTGCGGGGCGGTCCAGAAGGCCATGGACTGCGCCAAGACCGCCACCTCCGTCGTCAATGCCGTCGACAAGCTCCAGCAGGCCGCGGACAACTCCCTCACCGACCCGCAGAAGGCTCAGCAGGCCCTCGACAACATCGACACCAACCTGCGGAAGCTGAGCAAGGAAGCGAACGACCCCGAGCTGTCCAAGGCCGTCGACAAGACGAACAACGGCATCAAGGCCGCCCGCAAGGACCTCGACCACAACAAGGCCCCGGACATACAGCCGATCGTCGACGGGGCCCATGACATGACGAGGATCTGCACACCGGGATAATCGCTGCCCATGCAGCCTCACACCGGTGGACACTCCGCAGCCCCCCGTCGCCTCATCCTCGCCACCCGCAACGCCGGCAAGGTCACCGAACTCCGGGCCATCCTGGAGACCGCCGACCTCGATGTGGACCTTGTCGGCGCCGACGCCTATCCCGAGATCCCCGACGTCAAGGAAACCGGCGTCACCTTCGCCGAGAACGCCCTCCTCAAGGCTCATGCCCTTGCCGAGGCCACCGGCCACCCCGCCGTCGCCGACGACTCCGGC
Organism: Streptomyces sp. NBC_00400; assembly: GCF_036048035.1. Taxonomy (NCBI): domain Bacteria; kingdom Bacillati; phylum Actinomycetota; class Actinomycetes; order Kitasatosporales; family Streptomycetaceae; genus Streptomyces; species Streptomyces sp. NBC_00400. The sequence continues at coordinate 5,316,292 of NZ_CP107940.1, forward strand.
CTCTGCGTCGACGTCCTCGGCGGCGCCCCGGGCATCTTCTCCGCGCGCTGGTCGGGCACCCACGGCGACGATCAGGCCAACCTCACCCTGCTCCTCGCCCAGCTGTCCGACATCGCCGACGAACACCGCGCCGCCCACTTCTTCTGCGCCGCGGCCCTCGCCCTCCCCGACGGCACCGAGCGCGTCGTCGAGGGCAGGCTCGAAGGCACCCTCCGCCACACCCCTTCCGGCACCGGCGGCTTCGGCTACGACCCCATCCTCCAGCCCCTCGGCCACACCCGTACCTGCGCCGAACTGCCCCCCGCCGAGAAGAACGCGATCAGCCACCGAGGCCAGGCGTTCCGCGCGCTGACACCGGTGGTGCGGGAGTTGCTGGGCTGAGGCGACAGCCGGCCCATAGGTACGAAAACAGCCTCCCCGTCTCACGACGGGGAGGCTGTACGCGTAAGTGGGCCCGGTGGGACTCGAACCCACGACACACCGGACCTAAACCGGCGCCCTCTGGCCAGCTGGGGTACGGGCCCGCGCGCCTACCTTACTGTGCCCGGGCGCGCGGCTGTACGGGGATGGCCGAGTGCGCCGACCGGGAGGAAAAGGTCCTGGTCTGGCTGTGGCACGAGGGACACAAATAGCGAAGGTTCTCCAGACGGTTGTCCAGCCGGTCACCGTTGATGTGGTCGACCTCCAGGACGAGCCGCTTGCCCTGCCAGGTGTCCCCGAGACCGCACTCCGCGCACTGCCGGGGAACGTTCTTCTCCTCGAGGGCGCGGCGTAAGAACGTCGTCTTCTCGCGTCGGGAACCAGGCTCGCTTCGCCGCAGGATGGTGTCGGCGGACTTGCGGGCCGGGGAAGGGAGCCCTCGTCGGTGGCCCTGACCGGTGAAGTGCTCGGTCGACAGACCGTATGCCTCGATGCTGCGTTTCAGTGCTCTTCGCGATGTGCCGTTGTCGGTCCGGGCGAGGCGGGCGAGGACTCCGGCGAGACTCTGTGAGGAGGCCACGGCGCTTTCCAGGTCTCCGCGTGGAAGCAGGGAGGAGCCAAGCCCGCGAGGGGTGAAGTGGGAGGTTTCGATGCCGAATCGATCCAGCTTCCTGCGGAGGTGGGTGTACGCGCTGTCGTACGGCGGCACCCCCATGTACTCCATCATTTCCCGGATGCTGTGGGATTGCGCGGCGGCTTCTTTGAGCAGCGCCTCGGTGTACGAACGGTGTCGACGGCGGGGGAGCGGCTCGTCGACGAAGTGCGCGGTGTCGATGCCATAGTGCTGCAGCCGGTCGCGTAGGTATCTGCGCGGACCGCTGCCCAAGGGCGCCCCGAGCCGACGCAGCATGTCAATCAGGCTGGTGGAGACGGCGGCCGTGCGGGTCAGCACGTCGCGGGTGTAGGCGATGCGCCGGGCCATGGGCGGGCCGTCACTTCCGCCGCGGCTTGCGGCCGCGATACGTGTCGGTCACCGTATGGCAGTTGGGGCACAGCAAGCGCAAGTTGGCCGGGCGGTTGTCCCACCAGTCACCGTTGAGGTGATCGACTTCCAGGCGCAACGGCTTGCCGTTCCACTGCGCATCCGTGCCGCACATGACACACCGCTCCGGAACCCCCTGGCACAGCAACTCCTTGCGGAGGCGTTCACCCGCGGTGCGGCCGTCGGCCGGCGAGCCCAGTACCAGACGATCGCGCTTGACGACCTTGGTGCGTTCGCGGGGCGGGGCGGTGAAATGCGAGGTGTCGATGCCCAGTTCAGCGATGCGCCGGCTGATGTGTGCCTGATTTCCGCCGACCGGGCTGATGCCGAGGCGGCGTACGACCTCGGCAATGCTGTGCGAGCAGGCCGTCAGCTCGCGAAGTCTGGCCTCGGTGTGCCGTACGCCGGGGGCTGCGAAGTGTGTGGTGTCGACGCCTGCTTCCCGCATCCTTGCGCGCAGGTAGCGTCTGCTGCCCGGCGTCGGTGTCCCGCCGAACCATCGCACGGCGTCGTCGAACGATGATGACGCGCGCGCGGCCTCCGCGAGCCCTTCGGGCGTGTACTTGACCGGCATGCTTTCCCCCCGTCCCGCGCCCAGGCCCCTCCCCGTGCGCCCTCTCGAACAGAACAACGATCGAACGCGGAGTCGGTTACGGCGGAGGGGGTGGAAAGGCGGACGGGCCCTCGGGGAGGTTCCCCGAGGGCCCGTCGGTGCTGTCGCGATGGCTCAGAAGCGCGGTTCCGGTGTCTGGGCCTCGATGAGTTCGACGGCTTCCTTCTTGGTGGCGACGGAGGGCGGGGAGCCGTCGAGGGGCTGCTGGGCGGTTTCCTTCATGCAGGCCACGGCGATGACGCCGACGAGGGCGGCGACCATCGTGTAGTAGGCGGGGACCATCACGTTGCCGTGGAAGGCGCCCATCAGGGCGGTGATCACCAGGGGGGTGGTGCCGCCGAAGAGGGAGACGGCCAGGTTGTAGCCGATGGAGAGGGAGCCGTAGCGGACGTTGGTGGGGAAGAGGGCGGGGAGGGCGGCGGACATGGTGCCCAGCAGGCAGACCAGGGAGATGCCGAGGAGGGCCATGCCGCCGATGACCGCGCCGAGGCTGCCCTGGTTGACCAGGAGGAAGGCGGGGATGGCGGTGATGAAGAAGCCGAGCATGCCGGTCATCAGGAGGGGCTTGCGGCCGTAGCGGTCGTTCAGTTTGCCGACGGTGCTGATGACGCACATCAGGGCGACCATGGTGCCGAGAAGGATCAGCAGGCCGTGGGACTCCTCGTAGTGGAGGGTGTCCGTCAGGTAGGTCGGCATGTACGACAGCAGCATGTAGTCGGTGATGTTGTACGCGCCGACCAGGGCGATGCACAGGATGAGGGTGGGCCACTGCTGGGCGAAAATCTCGCCGATCTTCTTCTTGGGGGCGTTCTCGGACAGGTGCGAGAACTCTGCCTCGGCCTCGACGGCGGAGCCGGTGGCGCTGTGGCTGTGGGCGGCCTCGAACTTCTGGAAGGCGGGGGTCTCGTCGAGCTTGACCCGGAGGTAGAGACCCACCAGGCCGAGGGGGCCGGCGATCAGGAACGGCAGGCGCCAGCCCCAGCTGTTCATCGCGTCGTCGCCCACGGTGGTGTTGAGCACCAGCACGATGCCGGCGGCGCCGGTGTACCCGATCAGGGTGCCCATCTCCAGGAAGCTGCCGTAGTAACCGCGCTTCTTGTCGGGGGCGTACTCGGCGATGAAGGTGGAGGCGCCGCCGTACTCGCCACCGGTGGAGAAGCCCTGGATGAGGCGGAAGAGGATGAGCAGGAACGGGGACCAGAAGCCGATGGTGGCGTAGGACGGGATCAGGCCGATGCAGAAGGTGCCCAGCGCCATCATGATCATGGTGAAGGCGAGGACCTTCTTGCGGCCGATACGGTCGCCGAGCGGGCCGAAGTAGGCGCCGCCCAGGGGACGTACGAGGAACGCCACCGCGAAGGTCGCGAACGACGACAGCAGCTTGGTGGTGTCGCTGCCGCCGGGGAAGAAGACGTTGCCGATGATGACCGCGAGGTAGCTGTAGATCCCGAAGTCGAACCATTCCATGGCGTTGCCGAGCGCGGCGGCCTTCACGGCACGCTTGACCACGCGCTCGTCGGTGACGGTGATGTCGGTGCGCCGCAGTCGGGGGTTCTTGCGCCGGGCGACGGCACGGAAGAGCACCCGGTGGCGCTTGCGCGCATCCCGGTCCTGGTCGGGCGCGGGGTCGGCTTCGGTGCTGCCGGTCGGCACGAGGCGGTCCTCTCGGTCGGTCAGCGCGTGGTGCGCGGGCGGGGATACGACAGGTGCGCCTGCGCAGCCGAGCGCCGATCCAAACCACTCCGGAGGGACGAAGCGAGATTCGTCACGCGGGGCCGGTCCGTCCGGTGCGTGGGGCGGCTTCCGGCAGGGGCGGGGCGGGGGCCGCGCCAGGGGTGCGACAGGGCTTGTTACAGGACTGGTACACAGCCGAGTGGTCACCGCAGCATCCGGGCAATCAGCCTGTGTCCGGGGGGCGGCAGAGTGGAGCGCCGGGCACGGCATTCTTGTGTGCCGGGTGGGGGTACGGGGCGTGGTCCCCGGGAGGAGAACGTGATGACCGACCGCGAGAGGTCTCGCCGGCTTCGGGTGCGTACCGCGCTGGCGGCCTTCGCCGCGGTGACGGTGCTGGCGGCCGGCGGGGTGTGGTTCGGCCAGGCGTCGGACCGTGCATCGGCGGTGGACGCCGCGCCGAAGACGGCGGCGGTGCAGGACGTGAAGGAGGACGGCAAGCCGCCCTCCGGCCTGCCGGGGGTGCGGGACTGCGGCTTCGGCACGCCGGTGTCCAAACCGCATGTCATCACGCTGGCCTGCCGGGACGCGGGGACGGTGGCGACCGGGATCACGTGGAAGTATTACGGTGCCCGGGAGGCGTTCGGCGCCGGCACGGTGCAGGTGGAGAAGACCACGGGGGGCGGTGCGGATTCCGGCTTCCCGGCGACCTTCCGGCTGTTCGCCCCGAAGGCGGTCGACGGGGGGCTGGTGTTCACCGGTCTCGAAGTGCGGTACGAGGGCTCGACGCCGCTCGGTGACACGACGGAGATGTACAACCTCGCGTGATGGGCATTCGAGGCCGGATCGCCCTGGCCATTTCAGGAATGACGGCGCTGGCCGTGGTGGTGCTCGGTTTTTCCGTCCACCACATAGCGGACGACGAGCGGGAGCGGGCGGCGCGGGCCTATCAGGACGACCGGCTGAGTTCGGCGCTGCAGATCTACGAGCGGGACGGCACGCGGGCGCTGGGGGCGCAGGTGGACGATGCGACCCTGCCGTCGCCGTTGCGGGACGCGGTCTTCAAGAACCGGTCGGGGACGTACATCAGCGGTGGTGAGGACCCCCGGGTGTGGGCGGCGACCGGGGTCGGGGGCTCCGGCGAGGGCGCTCCGACACGGACGCTGTCGGTGTCCGCGGCCTATCCGCACGACGATCCGTCGCAGCTGGCGCTGGACCGGGCGCTGCTGATCGCGGGGTGCGGCACGGTCGTGCTGATGGCGGTGGTGTCGTGGTTCGTGGCGCAGCGGCTGTCGCGGCGGCTGCGGCTGAGCGCCGCCGCGGCGCGGCGGATCGCGGCGGGGGAGGCGCCGGACGCGGACGCGCTGGCGAGCAACGGCCGCGACGAGGTGGCCGAGTTGGGCCGGAGCGTGCATCACATGGCGACGTCGCTGGCGGCCCAGGCGCAGGCGGAGCGCGAGTTCACCGCGGATGTGGCGCATGAGCTGCGGACGCCGGTGGCCGGTCTGGTCGCGGCCGCCGAGCTGTTGCCGCAGCCGCGGGCGGTGGAGCTGGTGCGGGACCGGGCGCAGGCGATGCGGCGGCTGGTGGAGGACCTGCTGGAGGTCTCGCGGCTGGACGCGGGGGTGGAGCGGGCGGACCTGGACGCCTGTGAGCTGCCGTCGCTGGTGCGCGGGATCGTGCGGCGGGCGGCGCGCCAGCGCGGGGTGGACGAGGTGTCGGTGTCCGTGGAGGGGGAGCCGCGGATCGTGGAGACGGACCGGCGGCGGGTGGAGCGGGTGCTGGTGAACCTGCTGGCGAACGCGGCCAAGCACGGCAAGCCGCCGATCGAGGTGGTGGTGGCGGGGTCGCGGATCGTGGTGCGCGATCACGGTCCGGGCTATCCGGCGGAGCTGTGTGCGGAGGGGCCGCGGCGGTTCCGTACGGCGGCGCCGGAGCGGGGGACCGGGCACGGTCTGGGGCTGACGATCGCGGCCGGGCAGGCGGAGGTGCTGGGGGCGCGGCTGGACTTCGGCGCCGCCGCGGACGGCGGCGCCGAGGCCGTGCTGGAACTGCCGGACCATGCGGCGCCGGCGCCGGGGACCGGTGTTCCCCTCGCCGGAACCGACAACGGCTCCTGCTCCGGGTCACCCTGACGCGGGGTCCCGGGGTTGCCCTCGCCTGCGGCTACAGCCCCAGATCCTTGATGATCTTGGCGACATGGCCGGTGGCCTTGACGTTGTAGAGGGCGCGCTCGACCGTGCCCTCCTCGTCGAGGATGACGGTGGAGCGGATGACGCCGGTGACGGTCTTGCCGTAGAGCTTCTTCTCGCCGAAGGCGCCGTACGCCTCCAGGACCGTCTTGTCGGGGTCGCCGAGGAGGGTGACCTTCAGGTCTTCCTTCTCCCGGAACTTGGCGAGCTTTTCGGGCTTGTCGGGGGAGATGCCGATGACGTCGTAGCCGTGGCCGGCGAGGAAGTCGAGGTTGTCGGTGAAGTCGCAGGCCTGCTTGGTGCAGCCGGGGGTCAGGGCGGCCGGGTAGAAGTAGACGATGACCTTGCGGCCCCGGTGGCCGGCGAGCGAGACCTGCTTGCCGTCCGCGTCGGGCAGGGTGAAGGCCGGGGCGGTGTCGCCCGGCTGCAGTCGCTCGCTCATGACTCTCCTTGGTGTGGGTCCGTAGCGGCCCCGAAGCGTGGGTCCGTACGCCCCCGACATTAGCCAGCCGGGGCGCAGAGGGGCGGCGGGGGCGTCCCGGGGCGCCTCAGGGGGGCGAAACGGGGGTGCTGTGGGGCGCAGGGGGGCGTGAGCTGACAGACTGTCCATCACGAATCGGCAGTCAGTTGTGTGGCCGGTTCCGTACGGGGCCTCGTGCCCGGTCCCCGTACGCATCGGCGCGAGACGACGGAGGCAGCGCGGTGGCGGAAGCCAGGACCCCGGCGCAGATCGAGGCGGACATCGTCCGCAGGCGGCAGGAGCTCGCCGTCACGCTCGACGAGATCGGTGTGCGGCTGCACCCGAAGACGATCATGGACGATGCCAAGGCGAGGGCGGCGGCTGCCGTGGACCGTACGGCGGGGCGGGCGTATGTGGCCGCCAATCGTGCGGTCTCGGATGTGCGGGCCCAGTTGGTGTCGGAGGACGGGGCGCCGCGGCTGGAGCGGATCGTTCCGGTGGCGATGGTCGGCGTGGCCCTGGTCGGTCTGCTGACGCTGCGCGCCCGGCGGCGCCGCTGAGGGGCTTGTTCCCGGGGGCGGCCGTGGTGCGTGCCGGGTGCCGCCGGGCAGGTACGGTCATGCCGTGAGCCCGAATAACACCAAGGACACCCACGACAAGCTGCCGATCCGGATGCTGCACGACCGTGTGCTGGTCCGGACGGACATCCCCGAGGGCGAGCGCCGCTCGTCCGGGGGCATCGTCATTCCCGCGACCGCGGCGGTCGGCCGCCGCCTGGCCTGGGCCGAGGTGGTGGCGGTCGGGCAGAACGTGCGGACCGTCGAGGTGGGGGACCGGGTGCTGTACGACCCGGAGGACCGGGCCGAGGTCGAGGTGCGCGGGGTGGCGTATGTGCTGATGCGCGAGCGCGATCTGCATGCGGTGGCCGCGGAGCGGCTGGAGGGCGCGGAGGACGCGACCGGGCTGTACCTGTAGGCCTGACCGCCGTTCTTGCCGTCGGTACCTGTCGTCCCGTCGGCGGCTGCCGCCCTGCCGGCACCTGTGGCCCCGGCGGCGCCTGTGGCCCCGTCCGCTCCCCACGGGCGGTGACCGTGGTCACCGCCCGTTTCGCTGCCCTTTGCTAGCCTCGGGACACACCCGACGAGACGCGCCGTACCGGGTCACGACAAGACGACGCACCCCTGGTGAAGCTCTTGTCGCGGAGGTGCCCGTCATGGCATGGATCCTGCTCCTGATCGCCGGACTGCTGGAGGTCGGCTGGTCGGTCGGGATGAAGTTCACGGACGGATTCACCCGGCTGTGGCCCAGTGTGTTCACCGGCGCGGGCATCGTCGCCAGCATGGTCCTGCTCTCGTACGCGGCCCGGAGCCTGCCGATCGGTACCGCCTACGGCGTGTGGGTCGGCATCGGGGCGGCCGGTGCGGCGGTGGTCGGCATGATGATGCTCGGCGAACCGGTCACGGCGGCCCGGATCTTCTTCATCTGCCTGCTGCTGGTGGCGGTGGTCGGGCTCAAGGCGACCTCGGGGCACTGAGGGGCGTACGCCTCCGCTCAGGGCCGCCCCTGCCCGCTGCGGCCCCTACCCGCCCTCGCGCGCCTGCCCCGCCCTCGCCCCTCCCCGCTGCCGCCGCTACCCGCCCTCGCCCCACCGCCACCGCAGCCGCTGCTCCAGGTCGTCGCTCTGGGGCTCGTACGTCGGGGTGTCGTGGGTGGGCTCCGCGGTCGGCGTGGGTTCGGCCGGCGGGCTGGGGGTGGGCGGTTCGCCGGCCGGCCGGGTGGGGGCGCCGGTGGGCGGGGTGGGGAGGGTGGACCCGGTCGGGCCGTCGGACGGCGAGCCCGAGACGTCGGGGGAGGCCGAGTCGCTGCCGGACGGCGAGGGCGACACCGGCTCCGCGCCCTCCTCCAGCTGCAGGTCGAAATCGCGGACCGGACGCCCGTTCAGCGCGGCCGCGGTGTAGTCGGCCCAGATCTGGGCGGGGTAGTCGCCGCCGTTGACCCGCGCCAGCCCTCCGGCGCCGTAGAGGGGTTCCTGGGCGGCGCTCTCCGGGTTCTGGCCGAGCACCGCGACGACGGTGGCGAGATCGGGGGTGTAGCCGGCGAACCACGCGGCCTTGTCGTCCTCCGCGGTGCCGGTCTTGCCCGCCGCGGGCCGCCCGGCGCCCTGGGCCGCGGTGCCGGTGCCGCCGTCGACGACGCTGCGCAGGATCGACGTGGTGGTGTCGGCCGCGGCGCGCGGGATGGCGGTGGTCTCCTCGCGCTCGGGCAGCTCGATCTCCTCCTGCTCGCTCTTGGTGATCTTGTCGACCAGGGTGTACGGCCGGTGGCTGCCGTGCTGGGCGAGGGTGGCGTAGACCTGGGTCATGTCCAGGACGCTGGGGGTGGCGGTGCCCAGCGAGATCGCGCCCTGGGACGAGGCGAGGCTGGGGGTGCCGGCGGGGATGCCCAGGTCGACGGCGGTGGCCTTGACCTTGGCGGGGCCGACGTCGATGCCCATCTGCGCGTAGACGGCGTTGACGGACTTGTCGGTGGCCTCGCTGACGGTGATCGGGCCGTAGGAGCGGTCGTCCTCGTTGGCGGGCGCGAAGCCGGTGCGGGTGCCGTGACTGACCGTCATCCGCTTGTTGGTGCCGTCGTAGACGGTGCGGGGGGTGATCCGCTCGCCGTCCTGGGTGGTGGAGTTGTTCTGTACGGCGGAGGCGAAGACGATCGGCTTGAAGGTGGAGCCGACCTGGTAGTCGCTGCGGGTGGCGCCATTGACGAACTGCTTGGCGTAGTCGATGCCGCCGTAGAGGGCGACGACCCGGCCGCTCGCGGGGTCGATGGAGGCGCCGCCGGCCCGGACGTAGCGGTCGGCCTTCCGGGAGTCGTCGAGGCGGTCCATCACCCGGGTGTTGACCGCCTTGACGAAGGCGTTCTGGCGTTTCTTGCTGATGGTGGTGGTGATGCGGTAGCCGCCGGTCCGCAGGGTGTCCTCGTCGAGGATCTTGTTGTCGGTGAGGTAGTTCTTGACCGCTTCGACGAGGTAGCCGCGCTGACCGGACAGCCCCGCGGAGGGCTTGGCGGGCTTGGGCAGGGGGAACTCCAGCGCGGCCCGGTCGGCCTGGGTGAGCCACTTCTGCTTGACCATGCCGTCCAGGACGTAGTTCCAGCGCGCCAGCACCCGGGCACGGTTGCCGGGGTGGGCGGTGACGTCGTAGGCGCTGGGGGCGTTGAGGAGGGTGGCGAGGTAGGCGCCCTGAGCGGTGGTCAGCTGCTCCGCGTTGCGGCCGTAGTAGGACTGGGCGGCGGCCTGGATGCCGTAGGCGTTGCGGCCGTAGTAGCTGGAGTTGAGGTAGCCCTCCAGGATCCTGTCCTTGCTCACCTCGCGGTCCAGCTTGATGGCGATGAAGAATTCCTTGGCCTTGCGGGTGACGGTCTGTTCCTGGCCGAGGTAGTAGTTCTTCACGTACTGCTGGGTGATGGTGGAGCCCGACTGCTTGCCCTTGCCGGTGACGGTGTTCCAGGCGGCGCGGAGCATCGCGGCGGGGTCGACCGCGGACTCGGCGTAGAAGTCGCGGTCCTCGGCGGCGAGCACGGCCTGCTGGACGGACTTCGGGACCTGGCCGAGGGTGACGTTCTGCCGGTTGATCTCGCCGTCGCGGGCCAGCTCGGAGCCGTCGGAGTAGAGGTAGACGGTGCTCTGGGCCTTCGCGGCGCTGTTGGCCGGCGGGATCCCGACGAGCAGATAGCCGGCGACCAGCCCGCCGACGATGAGCAGCAGGAACAGCAGCACGGTGCCCAGCACCGCGCGCCAGGTGGGGAGGACACGGCGCCAGCCTGTGCGTTGTCCGCTCATGTAGGTATGGACTCCTCGGCCGCCGCCGAAGGTTGTACCGCGGCGGTCGTGTCGTGTCGGGGGATGCGCGCGGGATGCCGCCGGAGCAACTGCCGCCCGTGGGGAAACTCTCGCATCATGTGCCCCGGCACGGCGGGGTGGCGCGCACCGAAGTCCGCCAGCTGACCGGCCGAACGGCGCCCACGGCTCACCCGAAGCGGTGATAATGCGATGGCGGGTTGCCGTGCCCTGGGCCTAGGCTCCGGTGCTTTGGCCGTCCGACGACTACAGGGCTGGGGGAAACGGGTCGTGTGGTACGTCGCGGTGGCGGCCGGCAGCTTCCGGCGGTACGCCACCTACCGCATCGCCACCGTGGCGGGCGTGTTCACCAATACCGTCTTCGGCTTCATCGTCGCCTTCACGTACATCGCGCTGTGGGACGAGCGGCCGCATCTGGGCGGCTACGACCAGGCGCAGGCGCTGGCCTTCGTATGGACCGGGCAGGCGCTGCTGGCCTGTACGGGGCTGATGGGCGGCGGCGGTCTGGAGGAGCTGCAGGAGCGGATCCGCACCGGCGATATCGCCGTGGACCTCTACCGGCCCGCGGATCTGCAGCTGTGGTGGCTCGCCGCGGATCTGGGGCGTGCCGGACTGCAGGTGATCGGCCGCGGGGTGGCGCCGATGGCGGTGGGTGCCCTGGCCTTTCCGCTCGCGCTGCCCGGCGATGCGCTGACCTGGGGCTGTTTCCTGCTGTCGGTGCTGCTCGGGGTGCTGGTCAGTTTCACGCTGCGCTATCTCGTCGCACTGGCCTCGTTCTGGCTCCTCGACGGTACGGGGCTGGCCCTGATCAGCGGTCTGGCCTGCATGTTCTTCTCGGGGATGGTGCTGCCGCTGCGGGTCTTCCCCGGCGCCCTGGGCGAGGTCGCCCAGCTGCTGCCCTGGGCGGCGGTCCTGCAGGTGCCGGCCGATGTGCTGGTGGGCGCGCGCAGCGGCGGTGCGCTGCTGCGGGGGCTGGTCTTCCAGGCCGGGTGGGCGGTGGCGCTGCTGGCGCTGGGACGGCTGGTGCAGTCGGCGGCGACCCGCAAGGTGGTGGTGCACGGTGGATAGGGAGACACCCCCTGGCGGCGGGCCGGGGGAGCGGGCCGGCGGCGGGGGCCGCGTCGCCCAGGGGATCTTCGCGTACGGGCTGATCGTGCGGATGTGGATGCGCTCCGCCCTCGCCTACCGGACCTCGTTCCTGATGATGGCGTTCGGCAACTTCGCAGCCAACGCCCTGGACTTCGTCGCGATCATGCTGATGTTCTCGCGGATCGACGCGCTCGGCGGGTTCTCGCTGCCCGAAGTGGCCTTCCTGTACGGGACGTCCGGAGTGTCGCTGGGCCTGGCGGACCTGCTGCTGGGCAGCATCGAAGGGCTGGGCCGGCGGGTGCGGGACGGCACCCTCGACGTCCTGCTGCTGCGCCCCGCGCCGGTCTTCGCGCAGGTCGCGGCGGACCGTTTCGCGCTGCGCAGGCTGGGCCGGCTCACCCAGGCGGTGCTGGTGCTCGGCTGGTCGCTGCCGCACCTCCCGGTGGAGTGGACGGTGGGCCGGGTGCTGATGGTGCCGCTGATGGCGGTGTGCGGAACGGCCATCTTCGCGGCGGTCTTCACGGCCGGCGCCGCCTTCCAGTTCTGGGCGCAGGACGCTGCCGAGGTGCAGAACTCCTTCACCTACGGCGGCAACGCGATGCTGCAGTACCCGCCGACGGTGTTCGCCAGGGAGCTGGTGCGCGGGGTCACCTTCCTCGTCCCGCTGGCCTTCGTGAACTGGCTGCCCGCGCTGCGGCTGCTGGGCCGCCCCGATCCGCTGGGGCTGCCGGGCTGGGTGGACTTCCTGGGGCCCGTGGTGGCGGCGCTGATGTGTACGGGGGCCGGGCTGGCGTGGCGGCTGGGGCTCCGGGCGTACCGGAGCACGGGCAGTTGACGGGGCATCACGTACAGGACGGGGCGGGGCGGGAACGGGACGAGGGAAGAGGAGGACGCGCGTGGTGAGCGAAACCGCCGGGGCGGCACCGCTGATCGAGGTGGACGGCCTGGAGAAGGTCTTCTCGGTGCGGCGCAAGGCGGGCCGGCTGCGGCGGGTGCGGCAGGAGGTCCGGGCCGTGGACGGCATCTCCTTCGGGGTGCCGCGCGGTGAGATGGTCGGCTTCATCGGCCCGAACGGCGCCGGGAAGTCCACCACGATCAAGATGCTGACCGGCATTCTGGTGCCCAGCGGCGGCCGGCTGCGGATCGCGGGCATCGACCCGTCCCCGGGGTCCGGTCTCCGCGCGGGCCACGACCGCGGGCGGACCCGGCTCGCCCGCCGGATCGGGGTGGTCTTCGGACAGCGCACCACCCTGTGGTGGGACCTGCCGCTCAAGGACTCCTACGAGCTGGTGCGGCGGATGTACCGGGTCCCGGAAGCCGTCTACCGCGCCAACCTCGCGCGCTGTGTCGAGCTGCTGGACCTGGGCCCGCTGCTGTCCGTACCGGTACGGCAGCTGTCGCTGGGGCAGCGGATGCGCGGCGATCTCGCGGCGGCGCTGCTGCACGACCCCGAGGTGCTGTATCTCGACGAGCCGACCATCGGCCTCGACGTGGTCAGCAAGGCGAAGGTGCGCGGGTTCCTGCGCGAGGTGAACGCCGAGCGGGGCACCACGGTCCTGCTGACCACCCATGACCTCACCGACATCGAGCAGTTGTGCCGCCGGGTGATGGTCATCGACCACGGCAGGCTGGTCTACGACGGCGGCCTCGACGGGCTGCGGGCTGCCGGTGACGGCGAGCGGACGCTGGTGGTGGACCTGGAGCGGCAACTGCCGCCGATCGAGGGCGTACCGGGCGCCCGTACGGTCAAGGTGGACGGCCCCCGGCAGTGGCTGGCGTTCCCGGCGTCGCAGAGCGCGGCCCCGCTGGTCGCCGCCGTCGCCGCGCGCTATCCGCTGGTGGATCTGTCGGTGCGGGAGCCGGACATCGAGACCTTGATCGCCGAGCTGTACGCGAGCGGGGGAAAACGACCGGAAACCGGGCGGAGCGGGGGCAACGGGGGCCCGGCGCTCTAATGTGTCCGTATGACTGAAGAACTCCCGGCGCTGCGTGCCTCCGACACCGACAGAGAGCGGGTCGCCGAGATCCTGCAGGACGCCGTCGCCGAAGGGCGGCTGGCGATGGAGGAGTTCGACGAGCGGCTGGACGCGGCGTACAAGGCGCGCACCTACCGGGAGTTGGAACTGCTCACCGCCGACCTGCCGATGGCCGCGACGGCCCCGGCGCCGCTGTCGCTGCGCAAGGAGAGCGCGTCCCCCACGCCGTGGGCGGAGCGGATCGTGGACGGCACGCAGGGCTCGTCGGCCGGCCTGGCCTTCCTGGGCGGTTTCCAGCGCAAGGGCCGGTGGACGGTCGGGCGCCGCTTCACGGCGGCCTGCCTCATGGGCGGCGGCGAGATCGATCTGCGCGAGGCGAACTTCGCCGGTCCCGAGGTCGTCATCACCTGCTGGGTGCTCATGGGCGGGGTGAACGTCGTGGTGCCGCCGGGCGTCGAGGTCGAGGTGCGCGGCGTGGGCATCATGGGCGGTTTCGACTCGCGCGAGGAGGGGGTGCCGGGCGAGCCCGGCGCGCCCCGCGTGATCGTCAAGGGGGTGGCGATGATGGGCGGCGTCGGCGTCGAGCGGAAGCTGCCGAGGGCCGAGCGGCGCCGCCTGAAGGAGGAGCAGCGCCGCCTGAAGGAGGAGCGGCGCCGCCTCGACGGCCACCCGCGCAAGGAGCTGGACTGAGGCGGCGGCCCCTGCTCCGTTCGCGTTACAGCGCGGCGGGCGCGGCCAGCTTGAGGTGGGCGAGGTTCACCGCGTTCGCCATCGCCCTAAAGCCCTCGTCGCTCGGGTGGAGATGGTCACCGGAGTCGTAGGAGGGCCGCAGCCGCCCCGGCGCCGACGGGTCGCGCAGCGCCTTGTCGAAGTCCACGACCTCGTCGTAGACGGTGCCGGAGCGGATGATGTGGTTGACCTGTTCGCGCACCGAATTCAGCAGGTTGGAGTAACCGCGGTGCCCCCCGAACGGGCTAAGGGTGCTGCCGGTGACGCGCAGACCGCGGGCGTGCGCCTGCCGGACGATCTCCCGCATCCCCGCCACGATCTTCTGCGGGTCGAGCTGGCGCGGGGTCTTGAACAGGTCGTTCAGCCCGATCTCGACGATCACTGCCTTCACGCCGGTCCGCGACAGCGCGTCGCGTTCCAGGCGGGACAGCACGCTGGGCCCGTTGTTCGGGGAGAACCTGGAGCCGTTGACCAGCAGGCGGTTGCCGCTGATGCCCTGGTTGAGGACGCCGTAGCGGGGCGCGCCGGGTTCCTTGCGCAGCCTCGCCGCGAGGAAGTCCGTCCAGCGGTGGTTGGCGCCGGCGGTGGAGGTGATGCCGTCGGTGATCGAGTCGCCGATCGCCACGACGGAGCCGCGGGCCTGGGTGCTCCACACGTCCACACCGGTCAGGTAGCGCCAGTACGGGCTCTGCTCGGTGTAGGCCGCGCCGGTGGCGTCCTCGGACCGGTCGCCGCGCGCCAGGTAGGAGGTCTGCCGGGCGTACGGGTGGTAGGTGGCGGGCCCCGAGGGGGACGGGGAGTACGTCGTGACCAGCAGGTCGGTGTCGCCGGGCACCTTCAGCCGGGTCGGGTCGCTGGTGACCGCGCCGCCCGCCGGGATGGTCACCGCGGGCTTGCCGTTGAAGGACAGCCGCCGCATGGTGCCGTCCGCGGCCGTGGGGTTGCTGGGGGCCGCGGCCAGCGCCAGGGTGGCATGGCTCACCACCAGCGGACGGGTGCCGTAGAGGTTGGAGAGCTGGATGCGCACGCCCGCCCCGCCGACGCTGGTGTGCACGACGTTGCGTATCGACATCCCCGCGTAGCCGTTGAGCGTGCCGGGCTCGGCCGCCGCCGCGGCCGCCGACCAGGTGCCGACCCACTGCCCGGAGACCGCCGGTGCGGCAGGGTCGCGCGGCTTGTGGGAGGAATCGTCCGGGCCGCCGTCGTCGCCGCCGAAGCCGACGAATATGGCGGTCGAGATCAGCACCACCACTGCCGCCAGACCGGCGAGCAGGGAGTAACCCACACTTTTCTTCATGCGGGAGGGGTCTCCTGGGTAAAGCGGAGCAGCACGCTCCGGGCGGGCAAGGGCAGCGGATGATCAGCGGCACCGTTGCGGTCCGATCGGTCCATCATGATCCCACGGACCTCCGGGGTGCCGCCCGGCGCCCCGCTCGATGCCTCCCTGGCATGGACGCGGGGAACTCGTGGTGCGTTCCGGGAGTAGGTCACAGTGGGATATATGGCTGGACCGGCGGCCGGGTGTGCGGAGCGGGGCGGTCCTGAGGGATGGCGGGGGGCACGGTGGGAGCGGTGGAGCGGATGGAACGCACAAATGCCGAGACGGCGCCGAGGGCGGAACGGGCGCCGGAGCCGGGAGCGGCGCCGGCGGGCCGGACCGCGCCGGGCGGCTTCGCGTACGGCGCCGCCGACGAGGAGCGCCGGCGCGCCGTACGCCGGATGAAGGCGACGGCCACCGGCCTGCTGCTGGCCGTCGCCCTGGTCTACGTCCTGGCGAAATGGGCCGGGGCCTGGGGTGCGGGCGGCTGGACCGGATTTGTCGCGGCGGCCGCCGAGGCCGGGATGGTCGGTGCGCTGGCCGACTGGTTCGCGGTCACCGCGCTGTTCAAGCGGCCGATGGGACTGCCGATCCCGCACACCGCCATCATCCCCACCAAAAAGGACCAACTGGGTCAGAGTCTGGGTGATTTCGTCGGCGAGAACTTCCTCTCCGGCGAGGTCGTCCGCCGCCGGCTGCGCTCCGTCGGCATCGGCCGCCGGGTCGGCGGCTGGCTCGCCGAGCCGCAGAACGCCGACCGGGTCACCGCCGAGCTGTCCACCGCGCTGCGCGGCGCGCTGACCGTGCTGCGCGACTCCGATGTGCAGGCGGTGGTCGGCGAGGCGATCACCCGCCGCGCCGACGCCTACGAGATCGCGCCCGGGATCGGCGCGATGCTGGAGAAGATCGTCGCCGAGGGCGGCCACCGGCGGGTGGTGGACCTGCTCGTCGCCCGCCTCCACGACTGGCTGGTCGAGCACGGCGACTCCGTGATGAGCGCGGTCTCCGGCGGCGCACCCGGATGGACCCCGCGGTTCGTCGACCGCAGGGTGGGCGACCGGGTCTACAAGGAGCTGATGCGCTTCGTCACCGAGATGCGCGACATGCCCGAGCATCCGGCGCGCGGGGCGATCGACCGCTTCCTGCGGGACTTCGCGGGCGACCTGCAGTCCGACCCGGACACCCGGGCCAAGGTCGAGCGGCTGAAGTCCGAAGTGCTGGGGCGCGGCGAGGTACAGGACCTGATCACCTCGGCCTGGGGCTCGGTGCGCGCCATGATCGTCGCCGCGGCCGAGGACGAGCGCAGCGAACTGCGGCTGCGGGTGCGGGCGGCGCTGCTGTCCCTGGGCCGGCGGCTGGCCGGCGAGAAGCGGCTGCAGGACAAGGTGGACGGCTGGCTGGAGAACGCGGCCGTCTATGTGGTGACGACGTATCAGCGCGAGATCACCTCCCTGATCACCGACACCGTCGCCGGCTGGGACGCCGAGCACACCTCGAAGAAGATCGAGGCGCACATCGGCCGTGACCTGCAGTTCATCCGGATCAACGGCACCGTCGTCGGCGCCCTGGCCGGCCTCGCCATCTACGCCGTCTCGCAGGCCTTCGGCGGCTGACCCCTGCCCGGGGACGGGCCGTGCGCCGTCTCTGGTGACTTCGGCCCGCAGGGCTTACGGTGCCCGCGTGCGGGAGCGGATACCGGTAGTCGTACAGGGGCGGCGCACCCGTCGCTCCCCTGCCGCGCGGGCGCTGTGGACGGGTGCCGAGCTGGCCGTGACGCTGGGCGCCGTACTGCTGCTGCTCGTGGTCCACCAGCTGTGGTGGACGAACCGTCAGGCGCAGGACGCGGCGCACGAGCAGGTGGGCCTGCTGGAGCGGGAGTGGGACGCCCGGCCGCCGTCATCCGCCGCGCCCCCGGCGCCCGGTGCGGGGGACGGGGCGGCGTCGCGGACCGCGCGCGGCGGCCCCTCGTCGCGCACACCCGCCCGCCGCACCGCCGGCCGGCCCCCGCCGCCGCGGAACGCCGCGTACGCCGTCCTGCGCATCCCGCGGATCGGCCTGACCGCCCCCGTCGCCCAGGGCGTCGGCAAGGCCGCGGTCCTCAACAAGGGCTACGTCGGCCACTATCCGCACAGCGCGCAGCCCGGTGAGGCCGGCAATGTCGCACTGGCCGGGCACCGCAACACCCACGGCGAGCCGTTCCGCCGTCTCGACCGGCTGCGGGCCGGCGACACCGTCCTCCTGGACACCGCCGAGGCCCGCTACACCTATGTGGTCCGGCGCACCCTGCCGCGGACCACCCCCGCCGACGGCACGGTCCTCGCCACCGTCCCGCACAGCAGCGTGCACCCCGCCTACCGCTTCACGGCGCCCGGCTCCTATCTGACCCTGACGACCTGTACGCCGGAGTACACCTCCACCTACCGGCTGGTGGTCTGGGGCGTGTTGCGGTCGACACAGTCCCGGTGAGGGCGGCCGCGGGTGGCCTAGGCTCTCGCCCCGTGCGAAACGAGACCTCCGGCGGGCGATCCCCGGGTTCGAGAAGGCGCCCCGCGCTGCTGTGGCTGCTGCTGCCGTATGTGCTGTTCCTGGCGGTGCTGCCGCTGGTGAACCGGGTGACACCGACGGTGCTCGGCCTGCCGTTCCTGTTCTTCTGGATGCTCGTGGCCACGCTGGCGACCCCGCTGTCGGTGGGGCTGGCGCGGCGCGGTGACCTCAAGCGGGGCCGGGGATGAACGCCACGGTGTCCACCGCGATATTCGGCGGTTTCATGGTGCTCACCGTCGCCCTCGGCCTGCTCGCGGTGCGCGGCCGCGGCTCCGAAGGAGGCCTGGCCGAGTGGTCGGTGGGCGGCCGGAGCCTGGGGACCGTCTTCATCTGGGTGCTGATGGCGGGCGAGAGCTATACGAGCTTCAGCTACCTCGGCGCGGCCGGCTGGGGCTACAACTTCGGCGCCCCGGTGCTCTACGTCCTGGCCTACATGTCCTGCGGCTATGCGCTCGGGTACGTCGTCGGGCCGATGCTGTGGGCCTACGCCCGCCGCCACCAGCTGGTCGGCATCACCGACATGGTCGCGCACCGCTACCGGGCGCCCTGGCTCGGCGGTGCCGTCGCCGTCCTGGCCACCGTCTGCCTGCTGCCGTACATCCAGCTGCAGATCACCGGCATGGGGGTGGTCGTCTCCACCATTTCCTACGGCGCCATCAGCCTCAACTGGGCCTATTTCCTGGCCTTCGCCGTCACCACCGGCTTCGTCGTGATCAGCGGGCTGCGTGGCAGCGCCTGGGTGTCGGTGCTCAAGGACATCCTCGTCATCGCCACCCTCGGCTTCCTCGCGGTGTATGTGCCGCTGCACTACTTCGGCGGTTACGGGCCCTTCCTGCACCGGATCGTCGCCGAGAAGCCGCAGTGGCTGACCTTCCCGGGCCATGCGTCGGGCGGACTGGGCCCGGTCTGGTTCGTCACCACCACCGTCGTCAACTCCCTCACGGTGGTGATCTTCCCGACGACCGTGGCGGGCTGTCTGGGGGCCCGCAACGCCGAGGTGCTGCGCCGTAACGCGCTCTATCTCCCCTTCTACAACGTGCTGTTGTTCGTGCCGATGCTGCTCGGTATGGCGGCGCTGTTCGTGGTGCCCGGGCTGGTGGGCGCGGACTCCAATCTCGCGCTGTTCAAGCTGGTGGTGGACTCCCTTCCGGCCTGGGCCGTGGGGCTGACCGGGGTGGCCGCCGCGCTCTCCTCCATCGTGCCGATGGCCGTGTTCATGCTGGTCATCGGCACGATGTGGGGGAGGAGCGTGCTGGGGGCGCGCTCGCATCCGGACGGCGGGGCCGGGGAGGCTTCCGGGGACGGCGGGCGGCGGGCGGACGGCGGGCGGCAGAAGCTGTGGTCGCAGGTGGTCGTGGTGGTGGCCGGGGCGCTGGCGCTGCTGCTGACCTACACCGCCCCCGACACCCTCGTGAGGCTGTCCTTGATTTCGTACGAGGGCATGGCACAGCTCGTGCCGATGCTGCTGCTGGGGCTGGTGTGGCGGCGGCTGACGCTTCGCGCCGCGGTGAGCGGCCTGGTGGCGGGCTTCGCTCTCGTCTGTGTCCTGGTCTTCGGGGGACACGACCCGGTCGGGGGGATGAACGCGGGGATCGTCGCGCTCGCCGTGAATGTGGCGGTGGCGCTCGGGGTCACCTGGCTGGGACCGCGCGATGCGGACGTCAGGCCGGACGCCGAGGTCCTGGCGCTGGACGACGAGTTCCCCCGGGACGGTGCCCGCTCGCGGGACGGGGCGGCCGGCCCTACGGCGTCGTCGTGATCTTCTTGCCCTCCTTGGAGACCGCGAACCACAGGCCCATCTTGCCCTGGCCGTTGATGTCACCGGGCTGCTTGTCGCCGGTGAACCAGTAGACCGGCCAGCAGTCGACGGCCAGCTGGCGGGTGCCGTCGGGGCGGGTGACGGTGGAGATGAGCTTGGGGGCGATGCCGTTGAGCTTGGAGCGGTCGGCCGGCTTGGCGGGCTTCCAGGTGTCCAGGCAGGCGTCGTTGCAGCCGAACTTCATCGGCCAGGCGCTGTCCTTGTTGAAGCGGTAGAGGGTGCGGCCCATGCCGTCGACGAGGATCGAGCCGAGCTGCGGGTGGTCGAACACCGAGACGTCGCCGGGCTTCTGTGCGCCGGCCTTCTTGCCGTCGGCGGCCAGCGCGTTCCAGGTGCCGCCCACGCCCTGGCCCTTGGTGTCGCCGGGCTTGGTGTCCTTGGCATAGCGGTAGGCGGGCCAGCCGCCGATGGTGAGCTGCTTGGTGCCGTCGGCGCGGGTGACCGAGCCCAGCTTGCTCTTGTCGATACCGGCGGGGGCGGTGGCGCCGTCGGCGGGGACCACCGGCCAGGTGGTGGCGCAGGAGCCGGAGCAGTTGGACTTGGACGGGTCCGGGGTGTCCTTGTCGAAGCGGTAGAGGGTCATGCCCTTGGCGTCGGTGACGACCGGGCCGAGCTCGGTGTCCTGGTGCAGGGCCAGCTTGCCGGCGCTGGGGGCGGCCTGCGGGGCCTTGCCGCCGGTGTCGCCGCCCGCCTGACCGCCGGCGCCGCCGGCGCCACCGGAGGAGCCGTAGCCGTAGTCGCTGGTGCCCTGCCCGGCGGGCTGGACGTTGTCGGTGGTGGCGGTGCCGGCGCTCTGGTTGGCGCTGCTGCCGCAGGCGGCGGTCAGGGCCAGGGTGGCGACCGCCGTGGCCGCGAGACCCGCACGACGTCGAGTGCTCATGATGTCTCCTTGGTCGGTTGGTGAGTGTGTCGCTTGCCGAGGTGAGGGCTGGGACGGTGGACCGGGCGCCGATGCGGCCCGGGGCCCCGGCGGGGTGCCGTCGCCGGGGGAATACGCGCTACGGGGTGCCGGGCGTTCAACGGAGCCGAAGAATTTTCTCCCTGGGCAAAAACCGTGCCCGGCACCGCGGTTGACGCCCGAAGGCCCTGCCCGGCACCCCGGTTGACGCCCCGCCCCCGCACCTCAGCTGCCGCCCTGCACCCGCAGTGCGAGCGCCGGGCAGCGGCGCACCGCGAGCTGCGCCCGGCGCCGCATCCGGGCCGGCAACGGCATGCTGGCCTTCTCCGGGTAGCCGTCCGGGCCCAGCTTGATGATGCCGGGCACCACATCCGCGCACAGGCCGTGGCCGCGGCACAGCGTCCAGTCGACCAGCAGCCGCTCCTGCGGCGGCGCGGCCGCCCGGGAGGGGGCGGGCGCCGGCTGGGGGACGGTGGACGGCAGCGGCCGGCTCCCGGTGACCGGCAGCGCACCGGTCACCGGGCGGCCGCATCCGAACCCCTGCGCATGCCGCTCGAACTCCTCGGGGAAGGCGGCCAGAGCCGAGGCGACAAAGCGCGCGGTGCCGTCCGGATGGCTGCAGGCGCCCCGCTTTTCGACCGCCCGCATCCGCGCCTGGACGGCTTCCAGCGCGGCGGCACCGCCGCCCCGTACGGCGCGGTCGAGCTGCTCGGCGAGTGCGGGCAGCCCCAGCACGCAGGGGCCGCACTGGCCGGCCGACTCGGCGCCCATCCACTGCGCGACGCGTACCGTCTCGCCGGCGGGGCAGGTGTCGTAGGGCAGCGGCAGTACCGCTCCCGCACCGAGCACCGCGTTGTACTCGGCCAGCGACTCCTTCGACAGCTTCGCGGTCAGCGCGTCGGTGGGCGAGACGAAGGTGCCGTGGTAGCCGCCGATCAGCACGCCCTGACCCTGGTCCATGCCGCACAGCGCCAGGACCCGGGCCAGCGAGACGCCGTAGGGCACCTCCACCACCCGGCTGCCGGCGACCGTCAGCAGCAGCGTGCCGGGCTCCGTGGGCAGGCCCGTGGTGCGGTAGCCGAGCGCACCGAGCCGGGCGGCCACGGCGAGCTGGGCGTAGGTCTCGGTGTTCGACAGCAGCGTCGGCACACCGTTCAGCCCGCGCTCGCTGGAGCGGATCTTGCGGCCCGAGGGCAGGCCGGCGCCGCCGCCCAGTCCGTTCGTCATCGCGGAGCCCTCGCCGGTGACGAACCGTTCGGTCAGCAGGGTGACCCGTAACGTCGGCCGCACCGGGCCGCGTTCGTCGATGGCGCTCTGCACGGACTTCAGCACGTCCATGCGGGTCACGCCGATCGCGACCTCCTGGGCGCCGAGCGCGTCGGCGGCCAGCAGGGCGCCGTCGAGCATCAGGTGCGGGGCGTGCAGCAGCAGCGCGGTGTCCTTGAGGCAACTGGGCTCGCCCTCACTGCCGTTGACGACCACCGCGCCCTTGCCGTCGGCCTTGCGCATCCCGTCCATGACGGCGGTGAGCTTGCGGGCGAAGGGGAAGCCCGCACCTCCCCGGCCGCGCAGGTCGATGTCCTCGGCGAGCGCCACCAGCTCCGTGGAGCTGAGCTGGGGCAGGCCGCCGTGACGGGCAAGATGCGCCACCCGGCCCATGCGCGGCATCTCGTCGAGCCCCGCCAGCAGGCGGGGCGGGCCGAAGGACGCCAGTGTCGGCACGGGCTCCGCGGGGCCGGGAACGGCCGGGAGCGGGCGGGTGGGGGCGGGGGCGGTCATGGGAGTTCTCCTGTGTTCCTGCGTGAGTCGCGCATCCGCAGCGCGAGCCGTACGGCCACCGCGACAAGGCAGATGGCATAGCCGACAAGGGCATAGCCGGCCGCGGGGCGGCCCGCCCTGAGGCCGTGCACCAGGGCCAGCCCCCAGGCGGCGTACGCGCTCATGTGCAGCCCCCGCCACCACCGGGAGGCCGTGATGCCGGTGAAGGCGCCGCGCACCGCGCCGGTCACCGCGACGGCGATGAACACGTAGGCGGCGAGGGTGCCGAGGCCGATGAGGCCCGGGCGGGCGCCATCGGTGAAGGGCACCGCGGCGGCCATCGCATCGGTGTGGCCCTCGGTGACTTTGACCCAGATGTGCAGGCCGAGGAAGCCGAGGCCGGCGACACCCGTGCCGCGGTGCACGGCCTGGGCGAGCAGCCGGTGGCCGGAGTTCAGCACCATCCGGTCGGTGGCGGCCAGGCCCCACAGCACGGTGACCGACAGGGACACCAGCGCGAGCACCCCGGCGCCGAAGTCGAGGAAGTTCAGCAGGCCGTCCACCGCGCCGGAGCGCAGCATGACGGCGAGGAAGAGCAGCAGTGCGGCCGGAAGCGCCGGGCGGAGCGCGGCGGTTCCGGCGAAGCCGCCGGCCGGTCGGCGGGCCGGCGGCCCGGGTTCGTTCGGGGGACGCCGGGGGCGAGGCACGAAGGGCGAAGGCCGGGCTCGGTGTGCGGCGCGGCGGCTCTGCATACGCGGTGCGGACATCGGACCTCCCGGTGTCAGGGCGCGGGTGCGGGATGCGAATTTCGATGAAATCTCCCGGGGGCGTAATTTGCCCGGGGCTTTTGTTCGGGTGACCCCCGGTAACACTAAACATTCTGTAACCGGTCGGATACACAGGGCCGTAATCCGGATGTGTAAAAGCATCTCCGAACGCGTTCAAGCTTTCGTAAGGTTTATCGCGCTGTGACAAATTCCTGCACTGGCATCGCGGTCCCGCGGGGTGACTCCGGATGATGCCGACTCAGGCGCACGGGGGCGCCAATTCCCAGTAACAGCCGCATCCCCGCCAGGATCGAGGTAGCGATGTGTGATCTCCTGAACCGCATCTGGTCGCGTCCACGAGGCGAGTGGAACCGGGTAGTCAGAAATGAACTTCCGGATCTCGCCGACAAGTTGGTCGCGGAGTTGCAACGCGGATTTCCCGCATTGTCCGCACTTCTCGGGGATACTCCCGTAGAA
The DNA here is from genome assembly GCF_036048035.1 of Streptomyces sp. NBC_00400. Classification (NCBI taxonomy): domain Bacteria; kingdom Bacillati; phylum Actinomycetota; class Actinomycetes; order Kitasatosporales; family Streptomycetaceae; genus Streptomyces; species Streptomyces sp. NBC_00400. The sequence continues at coordinate 5,339,918 of NZ_CP107940.1, forward strand.
GAGGCACAATGGGCGCTTGAACAGGCCTTGCTGACAGTTCTTGGGTACCAAAAAGAGTCGGAGAGTAAACCTCGGGCAGTGCCGTCCGTGGTGACTCCGATGCCGGTGGCCCGGGCCCGCCAGGACCTGTTCGACGTACTCGCCGGACAACGGGAGTTGCCCGAGAAGGGGCTGACCGAGCTGTCCCGCGAGGCCGGCTGGCCCATCCCCGACACCCTCCAGGCCGTCGTCCTCGCCACACCCGCCGAGGCCGCCCAGCTCGCCGCGGCGCTCGGACACGCCCTCATCGGCTCCGTCGACGGGTACACCTGTCTGTTCGTCCCCGACCCGGCCACCCAGACCCGGGCCCGCCTGGAGGCGGCGCTCAAGGGGCGGCCGGCCGCGGTCGGGCACGTCGTACCGGCCACCGACACCGCGTCCTCGCTGCGTTGGGCCCGCTATCTGCTGACGCTGGCCCCGGGCCGGGTCGGCCCCGAGTCGCGGCCCGCGTTCGTCGACGACCATCTCTCCGCGCTGCTGCTGCTCCAGGACGAGTCGCTGGCCGACGCGCTGACCTCCCGCTGGCTGGGCCCGCTGGAGGAGCTGACGCCCCGGCAGAGCGAACGGCTCGAAGTCACGCTGCTGGCATGGCTGGAGGGCGGCGGTGCCCCCGAGGCGGCCAAACTGCTGCATGTGCACCCCCAGACGGTCCGATACCGTCTGCGTCAGATCGAAAAGCTCTTCGGCCCGGTGCTGCGTGACCCGCGCACCCGCTTCGAGCTGGAAATGGCGCTGCGCAGCCGCCGCCTGATGGCGCATGTCCGCAGCTACCGCGCACGCGCCGGCCGCCGCGCACGGACCGTCGCCTCGTCCATACGCCCGCTGGGCATGGCCCGTGAGGCCCGCGTCAACGGTCTTTGAGGACCGGCGGATGAACCACCGCGCCCCTTGAGCTGACGGCCGACCGGAACGGTGGGGGCCTTCCGGCACAGCGACAGCCACCCGGCGCCGAGCAGCGGCCCCGACCCCCGGACATCCGGGTCGGGGCCGCTGCTTTGCCGTGGGCCGTGGGTCGTGGGCCGTGGCTGCGGGCTGCGGGCTGCGGGCCAGGGACACGGCCTGGGGCGATGGCCACGGGGGGACGGTCACGGGGTCACGCCACGGGCGACGGCCACCGGGCCACGGGGCACGGCCACGGTCCACGACCAAGGGCCGCGACCGCCGACCACCGCCTCACCGACCACACACGGACCACCGCTCACGGACCACCGCTCACGGACCACCGCTCACCGACCACCGCTCACCGACCACCGCTCACCGACCACCGCTCACCGACCACCGCTCACCGACCACCGCGGCCACCCCGCCAACGGCCCGTGAGTGAGCCCCTTGGGGGATCCCCAAGGGGCTCAGGGCTCACCGGGACCGGTTTCAGGTGCAGTTACGGCCGCTGTTGATGCAGTCGACCGCCTTGCTCATCAGCTGGTCCGGCATCACGTTGATGAAGTCGCCGTGGTCGGTCACCGGTTTGTGCAGCTGCTCGGGGAAGCTGTCCACCGCGAAGCTCTGGCCCTGCGGGACGTCGTAGGTGATCCGCTGGGTGAGCTGCGGGATCGCCTTGAAGCCGTTGGGGCAGACGCCGTTCTGGTCCGAGAACGCCACATGGTCGCGGTGGTTGCCGCTGTCGATGTCCCGGCCGTTCCAGCAGTTCTGGAAGGCGAAGGTCCGTACGACCTGGGAACCCTGGGGGCACAGCGGGTACTTGTCCTTCAGCTGCCGGTCCTCGAAGCCGGTGCAGCTCCAGGAGGCGTTGGCGTTCTTGGTGCCGTTGGTGAACGCCTTGGCATCGCCGGTGATGATCTTCATGAAGCGCGGCATCGCCTCGACCTGGCCGACCTGGCTGCCACGGAACTTCAGGGTCACCGTGGCCGGGGTCAGGGTCGTGCCGACGTTGGCGTCCTGTGCGGCGCCCGGCTTCTGCTCCGCGGCGCCGTCCAGCTTGCGCAGCACGGGCCAGTAGTGGGTGGACTGGTCGCCGTTGTTGCAGGTGGTGTCGGAGGCGGCGAGCTTGTTGTCGTCGGCGAAGGCGTCGGTGGCCTTGTTGCCGACGTAGTCGTGGGTGTGGTGGGCGCCGTTGCTGACACCCGGGGTCACGATGACGTTGTCGGAGTTGAAGTGGCCGTCCTCGTTGCGCCCGCACTCGGTGGTGAAGGTGCCCGTCGAGGCGTTGCCTCCCTTGGGGGCGGCGAACGGCGGGGCGTCCGCGTTCGGCTGGACGGTGGTGATGTCCACGAAGTCGTCGGGGGAGGGCCCGCCGGCCTGGCCCTGCTGGCCGCCGTTCTGGCCCTGCTGGTTCGGGTCCTGGCCCTGCTGCTGGTTCGGGTCCTGGCTCTGCTGTCCTTGCTGCTGCCCCTGCTGGTCGCCCTGGGTCTGGTTCTGGGTCTGCCCCTGGTACCAGCCGTCCTGCACGGACTTCGTGGAGTCGTTGCCGCCCGCGCCGGCGCCCTCGTCCACGGGCTTGGTGGTGCAGCCGCTCATCTTGATCAGATAGCCCGGCCGCTTGGTGTTCTTGGCGATCGCGGTGACCATCATCTTGATGGTCTTCTCCCGCTGCGCCTTGAGCGGGGCCATGACGGCGGTACCGCTGCCGCCCATCATCTTGTGGTACGCGTCGTGCACCTGCTTGTCGAGGGCGGACAGCCCCTTGGAGACCGGGAGCTGGGCGCTGCGCGGAACGGTCCGCAGCCGTTCGCCCACATCGGGGCAGGAGATGGTGATGCCGGACGCGGTGTGCTGATGGCCGGACGCCGTGCCGGGGGTGGTCTGGTTGCCCGCCAGCGCCGTGGTGGCGTAGGCGGCCAGCCCGCCGCCGCCCAGCAGGAGGGCGGTCGCGCCGATGAGCATTCTGTTCGTCAAACGCGAGCGTTTATGGGCCTGTTGCCGTTGCCTCATGAGATCACTTCGCTTCGTCCGATGTGAGGGGTGTCGTCCTGTTTCGGTTCACAGAGGGTCGTGGTGGACGCACCGCGGAGGGGTGCCTGCGACCGGTCAGCTGGTGTGCAGGGTGTTGAAGTCGACGTCGCCGGTCTTCTCCAGGACCGTGATGTGGTCCAGCACGACGCTGTTGGCGCGGTCCGCCAGGGCGCGCACCATCGTGTTCTTGGTCTGGTCGCGGACCAAGGCGATCAGCCCGAAGACCTTGCCGTGGGCCCGGCGCAACAACTCGGCCAACGTCGCGTCGAACTCCTTGCCCTGGGCGGCCTTGAGCTGGCCGAGCCAGCCCTGCTGGGCGACGTTGGGCTCCGTGGGCAGGTCGACACCCAGCGCCCGGCCGGCCTCGTTCGACCGCCGGTCCAGCTCGGTGTGTCCCGCCACGAGGTGGTTGCCGGCCGTACGGACGGCGGCGGTCGTCCCGCGCTGCTGCGCCATCCGGCCCGAGGGCATCTCCCACAGCCCGGCCAGCTTGACCTTGCGTACGAAGTCCCGGTCCATCGCGGTGAGCGGACCGTAGCGGGTCTCGACCGTGCCGCCACCGTCGTCGTCGTACGAGAGGGTGGTGGTCGCCGCGGCCGCGGACTCGCCGAAGAGCTGGACGGGCAGCAGCAGCGCCGCGAGCGTGGCCACGAGCGCGGCAACCACCAGTCCGGTGGCGATGGCCCGCCCGGATGTTGCGGAATTGCTGAGGATGGACCGCACACGGCCTCCCGGTTCGTCACTACTGGAATCCCACCGGACGCTAAGTGCCGCACCGGGCCGGCGGGCCCGGGTCCTCACCCCTGGACAAATAACGGCCGGGTCCGCCGCGGCACTGCTACGGTGCCGCATGCGGGCCCGGCCGGGGGAACGGGTGACGTGCGTCGGATTTCGTATGCCCGGCCGGGCCCGTCCAGCGTGGTGTGTGCCGTGCTCAGCGCGCGTACAGCCCCGCCGCGGCCCAGCGGCGGCGGTCCCGCCGCGTGCCGGGGTCCTCGCGCTTGCCCTCCGCGTACAGGGCGTCGATCTCCGCCGCGTACGTTCTGACGATCGCCGCCCGGCGCAGCTTGAGCGACGGCGTCATCAGCCCGGACTCCTGGCTGAACTGGCCCGGCAGCACCCGGAAGGCGCGGATCGACTCGGCCCGCGACACCGACGCGTTGGCGCGCGCCACCGCCCGCCGCACCTCCGCCTGCAGCTGTTCCTCCGGCGTCGGCGCGCTGCTGTCGGCGCTGGGCTCGTCCCGCAGCTTGCGCCAGTGCTCCAGTGCCTCGGGGTCCAGCGTGAGCAGCGCGGTGACATAGGGCCGGTTGTCGCCGACCACCACGGCCTGCGAGATCAGCGGATGGGAGCACAGCCGCTGCTCCAGCCCCTGCGGGGCCACGCTCTTGCCGTTGCTGGTGATGAGCATGTCCTTCTTGCGGCCGGTGATGACGAGATAGCCGTCCTCGTCCAGATGTCCCAGGTCGCCGGTCGGCAGCCAGCCGTCGTAGAGCCCGCTGTCCGCGGTGCCGTCCTCGTCGAGATAGCCGGCGAACACCACCGGACCGCGCACCCACACCTCGCCGTCCAGCGCCAGATGCACCGCGCTGCCCGGCAGCGGGCGGCCCACCGTCCCGAACCGCACCTTGCCGGGCGGCTGTACGGTGATCGCGCCGCTGGTCTCCGTCAGGCCGTAGCCGTCATAGACGGTGATGCCCATCCCGGCGAAGAGCAGGCCCAGTTCGCGCAGGAGCGGCGAGCCGCCGGAGACCGCGGTGTGCACCCGGCCGCCCAGCGTCTGCCGGATGCGGGAGTACACCAGCCGGTCGTAGAGCGCGTGCCGGGCCCGCAGGAACGGGTCGGGCCCGCGCCCGGTGCCCCGCGCCTCCTCGGCCATCGCCTCCGCGTAGCGCACCGCCACCGTCATCGCCGCGTCGAACGTCCGCCGCCGGCCCGCCGCTTCCGCGGCCAGCCGGGCGCGGGTGCAGATCTTCTCGAAGACGTACGGCACCGCGAACAGGAAGGTCGGACGGAACGAGGCCAGGGCCGTCAGCAACTCCTCCGACGACACATCGGGCTGATGGGCGAGCTTCACCCCGCCGCGCAGACACGCCACCTGCACCATCAGCCCGTAGATCTGCGCGAACGGCAGAAAGGCCAGCAGCGACGGGCGTTCGCCGGGCGCGGCCAGCAGCCCGCCCCAGCCCGCGTAGAGGGTGTCGCACTCGGCGGCGAGATTGGCGTGGGTGATCACACAGCCGCGCGGGCGCCCGGTCGTTCCCGAGGTGTACACGATCGCCGCGATCCCCTCCGGGGAGACCATGTGGCGCAGCCGGTGCACATCCGCCTCGGGCAGCCGGGTGCCCTCCTCCGTCAGCCGCCGGACGCAGTCCAGGTCCAGCTGCCACAGCCGGCGCAGTCTGGCCTGCTCGTTGCAGGCCTCGGCCACGGTCATGGCCTGCGCCTCGTTCTCGACGACGATCGCGGTGACCTTCGCCCCGGCGAGGATGCAGCGCACCTGCTCGGCCGACGCGGTCGGATAGACCGGTACGAGCTGTCCGCCGATCGCCCACAGCGCATAGGTGAACAACGTCCACTCGTAGCGCGTACGGGACATCAGGGCGACCCGGGTGCCGGGCCGTATCCCGTCCGCCAGCAGCCCCCTGGCCAGGGCCATGACTTCGTCCCGGAATTCCGCCGCGGACACCTCCTGCCAGCCGCCGGGCGCTCTGGCGTCGCGGCGGGCGAGCTGAGCGAAATCCGGCTGGTGGGTCGCGGTGTCGAAGACGGAATCGGCAAGACCGCCGGTCCGCAGTCGAGCCGCCACGGCCGGAACGCTGATGTCGCGCACAGCACCTCCTAGGTGTTCCCCCTTGACCCCCTGGTCCTGCCGACGTCCCGACGGCAGGGGGGCAAGTTATCGGCCGGTGTCCCGGCTGCCCAGATCTGTGGCTACTCTTGAGCGGAAGCCGATAAGTCTTGACGACCTGACAACCCGGGGAGGGCGCCGGATGTACCGCATCCTCGACGCCTGGCGCCTGTACACCTCGGCACTCCTCTTCGTCCTGGCCGGCTTCCTGCTCACGCAGACCGGGCTCACCGCCGCCCTGACCGCCGCCGCGACCACCGGTGCGCTGCTGCTCCTGTGCCGCGCCTTCCTGATCGCGGCCTGCGCCCGGCCGCTGCCACCGGGCCGGATCCGTACGGCCCTGCGCGACCGCGAGCGGCGTACGGCCTTCCTGCCACAACGTGATCCCGACGCGGCCGGCCGCCCGCGCCCCCGAGCACCGGGCCGTCCCCTCCCGACGGCCGCGTAGGCGCCCGGTCGCGCTCACCGCACCGCATCCGGTCTGCAGCACTGCACCGCATCCGGTCCGCAGCACTGCACCGCATCCGGTCCGGTCACCGCACCGCATTCCGCGTCCGCGCGGCTCGTCACGCCGAATCCTCATCCCGGCACGACGAGACCCGTGGAGGGCTCACCCATGTCCATGTTCGGCTTTCTCGGCGACGCGCTGGCGCACGGCGCCGAGGCGATCGCCCCGCTCTTCGGCAGCGCGGCCATGGCCGCCACCATCGTGCTGTGCACCCTCGGCGTCCGCGCCGCACTGCACCCGCTCGCCCGCGCCGCGGCCCGCGGCGAGAAGGCCCGTACGGCGCTCGCCCCGCAGCTCGCCGCACTGCAGCGCAAGCACAAGGGCCACCCCGAGCGCCTGCAGAAGGCGACCTCCGAGCTGTACGCCGAGACCGGTTCCTCGCCCCTGGCCGGCTGTCTGCCGGCCCTGCTGCAGCTGCCCGTCTTCTTCGTGATGTACCACCTGTTCTCCACCGGGGGCGGCGGTCTCCTGCACCACACACTGCTGGGGGCGCCGCTCGGCGGCCACTGGAGCCAGGCGCTGGCGGACGGCGGGCCCTTCGGGCCGCAGGGACTGGTCTACCTCGCGCTGTTCGCGCTGATCGCGGCCGTCGCCACCTGGAACTTCCGGCGGGCCCGCACCACGATGGCCAAGGCCCCGCAGCCGGCCGCGGGCGCCGGCGCGGCACTGCCCGGGATGGCCTCCATGGCCAAGGTGATGCCGCTGCTGTCCTTCGGCATGCTGATCACGGTGGCCGTGGTGCCGCTGGCCGCCGGGCTCTACACGGTCACAACGACGATCTGGACGGCCTGCGAGCGGGCGCTGCTGCACCGGGACCGGAAGCGCGGCGAGGGGGACGCGGCCATCGCGGCGGCACCGGCCGAGGCGAAGCCGGCTGAAGGCAAGCCGGCCAAGGGGAATCCGGCCCGTACCGAGGCGAAGGACGTCGCCCCGTCCGGGGACCGGGCGCCCGCCCCGGCTGACGGTGCCTCGGGCACCCGGTCCCCGCAGAAGCGTCCGGCGTCGCCGCGTCCGGAGCCGCAGCGTACGGACCGCAAGGGCGCGCCGAAGACCCGCGCGGCCCGGCAGCGCGCGGCCCGTGCGAGGGCCAACTCCCAGGCCAGGACCGGCCCGGCCGACGGGCCGAAGCCGCAGACCGGCGGGGCTCCCGGGGAGGCCGCCAGGGAGGCCATCGGGAAGACCACCGGGGAAACCGCCACTACCACCCGGTAACGGTCCAGTCCGTGAACGGGGTCTTGCAGACCGGACCCCGTTCTTGGACGATCGGCCACATCGCTCGATGGCCGTCCCCCATCGGCCGGCCCGGAATTCCCTTTCCCGGGCCGACCTTCGACCACGGGAGTGGAACCGATGAAGCTGATGCGTGTCGGAACGGTGGGGGCGGAACGCCCGGCGCTGCTCGATGAGGCCGGGGTCCTGCGGGACCTGTCCGGCCTGGTGCCGGACATCGACGGAGCGCTGCTCGCCGACGACGGAACACTGGCGCGCCTCCGCGCCGCCGCCGCGTCCGGTGAGCTGCCACCGCTCGACGCGGCCGGGCTGCGCACCGGTCCGCCGCTGGCCCGGATCGGCAAGATCGTGTGCATCGGCCTGAACTACCACGACCACGCCCGGGAGACGGGGGCCACGCCCCCCGAGGAGCCGATCCTCTTCATGAAGGCGCCGGACACGGTCGTCGGCCCCGAGGACACCGTGCTGGTCCCGCGGGGCAGCGTGAAGACCGACTGGGAGGTGGAACTGGCGGTCGTCATCGGCCGCCGGGCCCGCTACCTGGAGAGCGACGCACAGGCACTGGCGGCGGTGGCCGGCTACGCCGTGGCACACGACGTCTCCGAGCGCACCTTCCAGATCGAGCGCGGCGGCCAATGGGACAAGGGCAAGAACTGCGAGACGTTCAACCCCCTGGGCCCGTGGCTGGTGACCGCCGACGAGGTCCCCGACCCGCAGGCCCTCGGCCTGCGGCTATGGGTCAACGGCGACCTCAAACAGGACGGCACCACCGCAGATCAGATCTTCCCGGTGGCCGAAGTCGTCCGCTACGTCAGCCAGTTCATGACCCTCCACCCCGGCGACATCATCAACACCGGCACCCCGGCCGGCGTCGCCATGGGCCACCCGGACCCCAAGCCCTATCTACGTGCCGGCGACATCGTGGAACTGGAAATCGACGGCCTGGGGCGGCAGCGACAGCAGCTCAAGGGGGCCTGAGGGGCCCCGGCCCAGCCGGGTCCTGACCACACGTCACGCTGCGGGCGGGTGGCGGCGAGTGGCGGTCGCCGGCGGCAGGTGACGCTGGGAGCGCCAGGTGGCGGCGGGAGCGGCGGAGAGTTCAACCGAGCCTGCTCCGTACAACTCCCCGCCGCGGCCCGGCACCTACACGACCCCCTACGCAACAACATGGCGGCAACACGACAACAACACCGAACGTATCCCGCCCGCCGAGTCCTCTCCCGCCTCCCGGGAACGTCTCCGGGAGATCAGCTCAGCGCCTTCTCGATGGCTTCGAAGATGTCGGCATCGGTCTCCCGCTGCCAGGACGGAAGGTCGGGCCAGTCGGCTACGTACGCGGGCTTCGGATCCTCGAAGTGCCGGAACATCTGGGCCGCCCAGCAGGTCGCGACGAAGCGCCCCTTCTGTTCGCGAGACAGCCTCGACGTGTGACCCCCGCTGACCTCGACGAACTGGCGCACCTGCGCGTAGACGGCCCCTGCGGCCGCGCGCTCCCACTGCGGGGTGTCGTCCCACGGGGTGACGTATCCGGCCTTGGGTACCCCGGGGAAGTGCTGGTGCACCCCTGCGATCCAGGTTTCCCGGAACAGTCGTGCGCCTTCGGTCTGCGACATGCCAACCCCTCTCGTCACGGCGTGCTCAGCGTGGCGATCTCCGCCCCCAGCTCCGCCACGCGGTGGTCGCGGCTCAAAGGACCGAACTCGTCGCACAGGGCTCGGAGTCTACGGGCGATGTAGCCGGACGATGGCGACATTCCGGGACGGGCCTGGATCTCAAGGACGCCTGAGCGGCAGGGTTCCGGCAGGCGGTGCATTCGGGCGGGCCGGCAGGCCCGGCGGCCCGCTCGGGGAACGGACGGCCGGGCCGGAAAGTCACTTTTCCGGGCTCGGCGTCAGTCGGGCGCTCACCTGAACGCCTCCGCAGGAAGCGTCGGCCCGTCATCGGTCGCAATTGAGCGGTCTCGGTGTCATCGGCGATGCGGGAGAGGTACCCGGTGCCGTCCCCGATGAGACAGCACGGTTTGTATCGGGCGATCCGTGCGCCGGCGGGCTCTTCGATGCTCGCCGGCACGATGGACTCCGTTCTGCGGTAGCACTCAGAAACGTACCCCCAAGCGGGAGTTCTGCGCCTCCGCTCCGTGTCAGTCCGCCGCCAGAAACCGCTCCAGTCCCTCCACCACCAGCGCGTGGTCGTCGGCCTGGGGCAGTCCCGACACCGCGACGACGCCGACCACACCCGTGCCGCGCAGCCGGACCGGGAAGGCCCCGCCGTGGGCGGCATAGCGGTCCGGGTCGAGGCGGGAGGAGTCCTCGAAGGTGCGGCCCTTGGCTCGGAATCGGTGGCCGACCAGGTAGGAGGACTCGCCGTAGCGTTCCACGACGGCGGATTTGCGGGCGATCCAGGCGTCGTTGTCGGCGGAGGTGCCCGCCAGAGCGCAGTGGAACAGGTGCTGGGTGCCGCGCCGGATTCCGACCGTCACCGCGGCGCCGCGCTCCCGCGCCAGCTCCACCAGCAGGGAGCCCAGGTGCCAGGCGTCGTCGTTGCTGAAGGCGTCGAGGACCAGGCGGTCTTCCTGCGCCGCCAGTTCGCGGATCTCGTCGTTCGCCGCCGCCGGTGTGCCGGCCGTGTTGATGGGCGTGCCTCGCTCCGGGCCGGCCGCGCTCACGCGGGCGTCCCGAGGTGGACCGTACGGCCTTCGGCGGCGGAGAGCTTCGCGGCCTCCAGGACGCGGAGGGCGGCCGCGGCCTCGGTGGCGGTCACCGGTGGGCGGCCGCCCTCGCGCAGCGCCCGTGCGATCGCGGCGTAGTAGGCGGGGTAGTCGCCCGGCAGCGTCGGGACCCGCTCGCCGCCACCGCTCTGCGGGGAGGACCCGGCACCGAGCCGGCCCCAGCGGGACTCCGGCTCCACGCCCCATTCGCCCTCCTCGTCACCGGGCCGGCGCCCCTCGCGCAGCGCGGCCTCCTGCGGGTCCAGGCCGTGCTTCACATAGCCCGCCCGGCTGCCCAGCACCCGGAAGCGCGGGCCCAGCATGGCCGCGGTGGCGCTCATCCACAGGTGGGAACGGACGCCGTTCGCGTGCGTGAGGGCGATGAAGGAGTCGTCGTCGGCCTCCGCGCCGGGGCGGCGGACCACGGACTCGGCGTAGACGGAGACGGCCGGGCCGAAGAGGACCAGCGCCTGGTCGACGAGGTGGCTGCCGAGGTCGTAGAGCAGTCCGCCGATCTCCGCCGGGTCGCCGGACTCGCGCCAGCCGCCCTTGGGCTGCGGCCGCCAGCGCTCGAAGCGGGACTCGAAGCGGTAGACGTCGCCGAGCTCGCCCTGCTCGATCAGCGTGCGGGCGGTGCGGAAGTCGTTGTCCCAGCGGCGGTTCTGGAAGACGGAGAGCAGCAGGCCGCGGTCCTCGGCGAGCGCCGCCAGCTTCTCGGCCTCGGCGCCGGTCGCGGCCAGCGGCTTGTCGACCACCACCGGCAGACCGGCCTCCAGGGCGGCGGTGGCGAGCGGCACATGCGTCTTGTTCGGTGTCGCCAGCACGATCAGATCGAGGTCCGCGGCGCGGGCGAGCACCGCCTCGGGGGTGTCGGCCGTACGGACCCCGGGATGCTCGGCGCGGGCCTGCGCCTGCCGCTCCGGGCTGGCGGTCGAGACGGTGTCGAGCTGCAGGCCCTCGGTGGCCGCGATCAGCGGGGCGTGGAAGACCGAGCCCGCCAGGCCGTAACCGATGAGGCCGACGCGGAGCGGGTCGTGGAGGGCGGCGGTGCCGGTGGAGTCGCGCTTCTCGCTCATGGCTCCCACTTAAGCAACGCTGTTGCCAAAGTGCAAGCGATGCGGACAATGGGTGGGTGAGCAGCAAGAGCGGCAACGGCAACAACGGCAACAACGGCAGCAATAGCAGCAACGGCAACGATCTCTCCCGCGACGGCTTCGCTGTCGGCCCGCCGGGCGTCAACCTCCCCGCCCTGCGCGGCCACAATGCCGCGCTGGTGCTCGGCCTGCTGCGCGCGGCCGGCGAGGAAGGTGTCAGCCGGCGGGAGCTCGCCGGCCGCACCGGGCTGACCCCGCAGGCCGTCAGCAAGATCACCGCCCGGCTGCGGGCCGACGGCCTGGTCACCGAGGCGGGCCGCCGCGCCTCCACGGGCGGTAAGCCCGCCACCGTCCTGCGGCTGGTCCCCGGCGCCCGGCACGCCGTCGGGCTGCATCTGGACCGCGATGAGCTCACCGCCGTCCTCGCCGACCTCGCGGGCGAAGCGGTCGGCGTACGCCGTGCCCCGCTCGCCTTCGAGGCGGGCGCCGGGCAGGTGCTCGCCACCGCCGAACGGGAGGTCGCCGCCCTGCGTGCCGAGGCCGGCGGGCCGCCGGTGCTGGGCGCCGGGGTGGCCTGCCCCGGCCCGCTGGACCACACCACCGGCGTCCTGCACCGGGTCACCGGCGCGCCCCGGTGGGACGGCTTCCCGCTGCGGGACGCGCTCGCCGAACGCCTCGGCCTGCCCGTCGTCCTGGACAAGGACACCAACGCGGCGGCACTGGGCCTGGCCCAGGGGATACCGTCGGGCGCCGGCTCCTTCGGATACCTCCATCTGGGCACCGGCCTCGGCGCCGGGCTCGTCCTGGGCGGCAGCCTCTACCGCGGTCCGCGCACCGGCGCCGGTGAATTCGGCCACCAGATCGTGCAGTGGGACGGTCCGCGCTGCAGCTGCGGACGGCGCGGCTGCATCGAGGCGCTGTGCCTGGCGGCGGTCGCCCGTGGCGATCTGCCGGGCGCGGCACGGGCGTTGGGTGTGGGCGCCGCCAACCTCGTCGAGCTGCTGGACATCGACCGGGTGCTGCTCGGCGGCCGCACCGTACTGGACCACCCCGACGCGTTCCTCGGGGGCGTGACCACGGCACTCGCCGAGCAGGCGCGCACCCGCGGCAGGGCCGGGGCCGGGGAGGCGGTGCCGGTGGCGCTCGCCCGCGGCGGTGCGCGGGTGGTCGCCGACGGCGCGGCGGAACTGGTGCTGGCGCCGCTGTTCGGGGGCCGTCAGCCCGGCCTGGGACGCACCGCCCCGCGCCCGTAGTGCGAGGATCACCGGGTGGAGTTCCCGTACGGCCAGGATCCTGGCGCACCCATCCGGTCCGGCGTCCCCGAGCACGGACGCATTCCCAAGTACTACGCGGCCAAGGTCGACATCGCCGCGCTGCTGGAGGAGTTGGGCGAGGGCGAGGTGCTGCCCACCGAGCGCGAGCTGGCGCTGCGCTTCGAGGTCTCCCGCGAGACCCTGCGCCAGGCCCTGCGTGAGCTGATCCTGGAGGGGCGGCTGCGGCGGCTGGGGCGGGGCACGGTCGTCGCGGGTCCCAAGATGGAGCAGTCGCTGTCGCTCGCGAGCTATACGGAGGGCGTACGCAGCCAGGGCCGCAAACCGGGCCGGCATCTCGTCAGCCTGGACCGGTTCCCGTGCCCGCCGCAGCTCGCCGGCGACCTGGGGCTCGACGTGGGCGACGCCGTATGGCACATGGAGCGGGTGCTGCTCGCCGACGACGAGCGGGTCGGACTGGAGAGCACCTATGTCGCGGTCGAGCGGGTGCCGGACCTCGCCACCGGCTTCGCACCGGACTCGTCCTTCTACGCCTATCTCCACCAGCAGCTGGGCATCGGCTTCGGCGATGCGGACGAGCGGCTGGAGACCGTCCTCGCCACCCCGCGCGAGGCGCTGCTGATCGGCACGCCGGGCGCACTGCCGATGCTGCTGATCCACCGGCTCTCGCGGGACACCCGGGGCCGCCCGCTGGAGCGGGTGCGCTCGCTCTACCGGGGGGACCGGTTCTCCTTCACCACCCATTTGGGGAAGCCGGCCGCGTCGGAGTGAAGGCGGGCGGCGGTCACCGGCCGAGGGATCGCTGCCCGCCGACGGAGGGGGCGAGGTCCGCCGGTCGAGGGGCGATGATTCCTCGGCCGGGCGAGGTGGCGACGCCCGTCGGCCTTGGCTCGCACCCCTTGAATGTCACGAGAAGATAACGGGTCTAGGCCAACTTTGGGACCCTGTTCACCGTCGCGTCGCCGGTGCGCCCCCGCCGGGTCACCCACCGCCGCGACCGTCTGGGGCATGCGAGTCATAGTTGTCGGAGCCGGCGTCCTGGGAACCCTGCACGCCTGGCACGCAGTCGAGCGGGGCCATGACGTCCTGCACATCGAGCGGGAGGCCGAGGCCCGCGGCGCCTCGGTCCGTAACTTCGGGCAGATCTGGATCAGCGGCCGGGCCGGTGGCGAGGAGCTGTCGACCGCCCTGCGCGCCCGCGAGCTGTGGGAGGGCATCGGCGCCCGCGTCCCCGAGCTCGGCTTCCGGGCCATCGGCTCGCTGACCGTCGTCAAGAACGCCGCCGAGCTGGCCGTCGCCGAGGCCGCCGCCCGCCGCCCCGACGCCGCCGCCCGCGGCTACCGGCTGCTGGACGCCGACGAGGCCCGTGCCCGCAACCCCGCCCTGCGCGGCGAGTTCGCCGGCGCCCTGTGGTGCGAGCGGGACGCCGCCGTCGAGCCCCGGATCGCCCAACGCGCCCTCAAGGCGGCGCTGCTGGAGTCCGGCCGGTACACCTACCTCGGCGGCCGTGAGGTCCGCGAGGTGACCGGCGAGCGCGCCGTACGCGACGACCACGGCGACCTCCACCGCGGCGACGCCGTCATCCTGTGCACCGGTGCCTGGCTCGGCGGCCTGGTGCGTGAGCTGGTCCCCGATCTGCCGGTGCGCCGGGTGCGGCTGCAGATGATGCAGACCGACCCGCTCGGTGAGCCGCTGACCACCTCCGTCGCCGACGCCGACAGCTTCCGCTACTACCCGGCGTACCGGAGCGCGGCCCTGGACGCGCTCAACGCGGGCCAGGCGCAGGCGCCGGCCGCCGCCGCGCACAAGATGCAGCTGCTGATGGTCCAGCGCGCCGACGGCGGACTGACCATCGGCGACACCCACGAATACGCGACGCCGTTCGCCTTTGACACCGTCGAGGAGCCCTACGAGCACCTGACCGGCGTCGTCGAGTCGATCCTGGGCCGCCCGCTGCCCCGTATCCGCCGCCGCTGGGCCGGCGTCTACGCACAGTGCACCGACACCGCTCGGGTGGTGCACCGGCAGCAGGTCCGCGACGGCGTCTGGCTGGTCACCGGGCCGGGCGGGCGCGGCATGACCTGTTCCCCGGCAATCGCCGAGACCACCGCGAACGAACTGGACTGGTGAGTGAGTTGACCGATATCAGCGAGATGACCGACAACGCCGATGACCGGGAGAAGGCCGACAACGCCGACAACGCCGATGACCGGGAGAAGACCGACAGCGCCGATCAGGTCGACCGGAACGCCATCGACCACACCGCCATCGTCCACACCGCCATCGACCTGATCGTCCTCGACATGGCCGGCACCACCGTCGCCGACGGCGGCCTGGTCGAGCAGGCCTTCGACGTCGCCGCCCGCCACCTGGGCGTCGAACCCGGCAGCCCCGGCCATGCCGAAAAGCTCGCCTACGTACGCGCCACCATGGGGGAGTCCAAGATCTCCGTCTTCCGCCATCTCTTCGGCGACGAGGCCGCAGCCCAGCGCGCCAACACCGCCTTCGAGACGGCCTACGGGGAACTGGTCGACGGCGGACGGATCGCGCCGGTCCCCGGCGCCCGCGAGGCCATCGAGGCGCTGCAGGCGGCGGGCCGCACCGTGGCGCTCTCCACCGGCTTCGCCCGGGTCACCCAGGACGCCATCCTCGGCGCCCTCGGCTGGCGGGACCTCGTCGGGCTCACCCTCTGCCCGGCCGACGCGGGCGGTCGCGGCCGCCCCTACCCCGACATGGTCCTCACCGCGCTGCTGCGCACCCACGCCACCGACTCCGTCCAGCGGATCGCGGTGGCCGGCGACACCTCGTACGACATGCTCTCGGGGCGGCGGGCCGGCGCCTCGGTCGTCGCCGGTGTGCTCACCGGTGCGCACGAGCGGGCACAGCTGGAGGCCGCCGGCGCCACCCACGTCCTCGGCTCGGTCGCCGAACTGCCCGCGCTGCTGGGAGTGGTGTGAGATGCCCGCCCCAGCTGCCACGGCGCCCGGCCGGAGCGCCGGCCCGTCCGCCGACCGGGCCGCGCCCCCCTCGGGCATCCGCTTCGACCACGTCTGTGTCGCCTACGGCAAGCACGGGGAGCACACCGTCCTGGACTCCTTCGACCTGACCGTCGAGCCGGGCGAGGTGATGGCCCTGCTCGGCCCGTCCGGCTCCGGGAAGACCACCGCGCTGCGGGCGGTCGCCGGATTCGTCCAGCCGGCCTCGGGACGGGTGCTGATCGGCGGCCGGGACGTGACCGGACTGCCGCCCCACCGGCGCGGCATCGGCATGGTCGTCCAGCAGTACGCGCTGTTCCCGCACATGAAGGTCGCCGAGAACGTCGCCTTCGGACTCAAGGCGCAGAAGACACCGCGCGCCGAGATCCCCGGCCGGGTCGCCGAGGCGCTGGAGATGACCGGGATGGCCGCCTACGCCGACCGGCACCCCAGGGAGCTGTCCGGCGGCCAGCAGCAGCGGGTCGCCATTGCACGGGCCCTGGCCATCCGCCCCGGCGTGCTGCTGCTGGACGAACCGCTCTCCGCGCTCGACGCCCAGCTGCGCTCCGGCATGCTCGCCGAACTCGCCCGGCTGCACCGCGAGTTGCCCGAGGTGTCGATCCTCTACGTCACCCACGACCAGGTCGAGGCGCTGACCCTGGCCGACCGGATCGCGGTGCTGGACAAGGCCCGGCTGCAGGACTGCGGCACCCCGCAGCAGCTCTACCGCCGCCCGCGCACCGAGTTCACCGCCTCCTTCGTCGGCACCGCCAATCTGCTGCCGGTGACGGTGCGCGGCGACGGGGTCGACTTCGCCGGCCGGACGCTGGCCGTGCCCGTCGGCGACGGCGTGGCCGAGGGGGCCACCGCCACCCTCTGTCTGCGCCCGCACCTCGTCGGCCTCGGCGAGAGCCCGCTCGGCGACGGCCGGGGCACCACCCTGCGCGGCACGATCACCGAGGTCCAGTGGCGCGGCTCGACGCACCGTCTGTATGCGGCGGTCGACGGCCACCGCGTCCTCGCCGACGTGCGCGAACTGCGCGAGACACCGGCGCTGGGCGACGAGGTCGCACTGCACTTCGCGCCCGAGGACGCGGTCCTCATCCCGGCGGGGCTCAGCGAGGGTGGTGAGGCGCGTGCCTAGGACGGATACGGCGGTGGTGGCCGGGGCGGACAGGACGGTCGGGACAGACGGGACGCACAGGACGCACAGGACGGGCGGGACGGGCGGGGCGGCAGCGCCGGGCCGGGCCACGGAGAGCGCCGGCCCTGCCGCCGGCGCTGCCGCTCGCCCCCGCCGCCCCGGCCCCGCCCTCTGGGCCCTGCCCCCCGTCGCCGCCCTCGCGCTGGTCTTCCTCTACCCCCTGGCCCTGGTGGTGTGGCAGTCCTTCAGCCCCGAGGACGGCGGCCACTCCACCGCCCCCTACGCCACGGTCCTCGCCGAGGCCTCCTTCCGCGAGGCGCTGACGAACACCGTGCTGATCGCCGTCGGCGCCACCGCCGGCGCCCTGCTCCTCGGGCTGGCGCTCTCCCTCGTGATCGCCTTCGTCCCGCTTCCCGGAGGCAAGGCACTCGGCCGCTTCATCGACATCTTCCTCGCCTTCCCCTCCTTCCTGATCACCCTCGCCCTGCTGTTCCTCTACGGCACCGTCGGCATGGCCAACGGCCTGTGGACGGATATGACCGGCGCCGCCCAGGGGCCGCTGGACTTCCTCCACACCCCCTGGGGCGTCCTGCTGGCCGAGGTCACCTACTTCACCCCGTTCGTGATGCGGCCGCTGCTCGCCGCCTTCTCGCAGGTCGAGACCGGGCAGCTGGAGGCCGCCGCCTCGCTCGGTGCCCGGCCGTGGCGGATCGTACGGAAGGTGATCCTGCCGGAGGCGCTGCCCTCGCTCGCGGCGGGCGGCGCACTCGTCCTCGTCCTCTGCCTCAACGAGTTCGGGATCGTGCTGTTCACCGGCGCCAAGGACGTCGTCACCCTGCCGATGCTCGTCTACACCAAGGCCATCCTCGACGGTGACTACACCGGAGCCTGCGTCGTCGCCGTCGTCAACATCGCGCTGTCCGCCGGGCTCTACGCCCTCTACCGGACCGTGCTCCACCAGGCCGTGCGGCGGCGGACCGTGCCCCCCAGGAGCGTGCGCTCGCGTAAGGGCGGCGGCGCCGGACCGCGTACCGGAGGTGCATCCCACCGTGCTGGTGCCTAGCAGGACCGCCCGCCGGGCCGTCCACATCCTCTTCTTCGCCCTCTTCCTGCCCGTCTTCGCCCTGCCGCTGGTGGTGATCGTCGCCGCGTCCTTCGCGAACAACTGGAGCGGCGCGCTGCCCTCCGGCGCGACGCTGACGCACTATCGGGACATCGCCCGCGGCGATGCGCTCGACGCCCTGCTCACCAGCGTCCTGACCGCACTGGCGGCGAGCGTCGGCGCCCTGACCGCCGGCACCTGGGCGGCCCTGGCCGCCGAACGGCTCGGCCGCCGCGCACGCCGCCTCCTCGACGGGCTGTTCCTGCTGCCCGTCGCCGTCCCCTCCGTGGTCGTGGGCCTCTCCCTCCTCGTGGCCTTCTCCCGTCCCCCCTTCCTCCTCAACGGCACCCCGCAGATCGTGATCATCGCCCACACCGTGCTGGTCACCGCCTTCGCCTACCAGTCCGTGACGGCCGCGCTGGCCCGCCTCGACCCGGCGTACGAACAGAGCGCGGCCGGCCTCGGCGCCCGACCCGCCTACGTCCTGTGGCGGGTCAAGCTCCCCTTGCTGCTGCCGTCCCTCACGGCCGCGGCGGGCCTGTGCTTCGCCCTGTCCATGGGCGAGCTGAGCGCCACGATGATGATCTATCCGCCGGACTGGCTGCCCCTGCCGGTCCAGATCTTCGCCGTCACCGACCGCGGCTCCCTCTTCGCCGGTGCCGCACTGGCGGTCGCCCTGATGGCCACCACCCTGCTCGTCCTCCTGGGCGTCTCCCGCATCCGCACCAAGGCCTCGTACCGCTGACCCTGCCGCCCCTACTGCCCCCCCCACTGACCCCGTATCGGCACGCACCAAGGTCTCTCTCCCACCGCTGATCCCCGCGGCCACACCGGCAACCGCAACATCCCCACCCACCCGAGGAGTTATCGCGTCATGTCCCGCCCCCGCCCCCGCCCCTTCCGCAAGCCGCTCGCCGCCTGCTGCGGCGCCCTCGCCCTCGGCGCCCCGCTCACCGCATGCGGTGGCGCCTCCACCGCCGACCCCCACGCCAAGGAGATCACCGTCTACAGCGCCGACGGCCTCAAGAGCGAGAAGGGCGACGGGTTCTACGACACGGTCTTCAAGGACTTCCGGAAGAAGACCGGCATCAAGGTCAACTACGTCGAGTCCGGCTCCGGCGCGGCCGTCCAGCGCCTCGCCCGCGAACGGGCCAACACCAAGGCGGACGTGATCGTCACCCTCCCGCCGTTCATCCAGCAGGCCGACGGCAAGGGCCTCCTGGACACCTACCGCCCCAAGGGCGCAGACCAGGTCGCCGCCGCGGACAAGGACCCGTCCGGCAAGTGGACCTCGATCGTGAACAACTACTTCTGCTTCATCTACAACAAGAAGGAGCTGAAGCAGCCCCCCGCCACCTGGCAGGACCTGCTGGACGCCAAGTTCAAGAACCACCTCCAGTACTCCACGCCCGGCGTCGCAGGCGACGGCACGGCCGTCCTCATCAAGGCCCTGCACGACTTCGGCGGCAAGGGCCCGGCCCTGTCCTTCCTCAAGAAGCTCCAGGCCAACAACGTCGGCCCGTCCTCCTCCACCGGCCAGCTCGCCCCCAAGACGGACAAGGGCGAACTCCTGGTCGCCAACGGCGACGTCCAGATGAACTACGCCAACATGACGTCGATGCCGCACCAGGGCATCTTCTTCCCCGCCGCCGAACCCGGAGCGAAGCCCACCACCTTCGCCCTGCCGTACGCGGCCGGCCTGGTCAAGAACGCCCCGCACCGCGCCAACGCCCAGAAGTTCCTGGACTACCTGCTCTCCGCCCCCGTCCAGCGCCAGGTCTCCTCGGCGGGCGGCGGCTTCACCTCCCGCAAGGACATCAAGGCCACCGACGCCCACGCCACCGAACTCGCCAAGATCATGAAGAACGTCCAGATCTTCCGGCCGGACTGGAACGACATCGACAAGAACCTGGACGCGTACGTGGAGGGGTGGCGGGAGGCGACGGGGAGCTGACGGGAGCCCCGCTCACCCGGTCTTCATGTCGTAGCGCAGTTGCTGGAGCTGTGCGGGCATGACCATCCGGTCCGCCTGGACCGGGCGGTCCTGGGCATCGAGCGACAGCCGGATCACCTGCAGCACGGGCTGCGTCACGTCCGACTCCAGTGCCTCGGCTTCCTCCTGGCGGGGGAGCCGCGCGCTGACGTCCTCGCGGGCCCGGACCCCGATGTATCCGAGTTCGGCGAGCAGCGTGATCGCCCCGCCCGGGATCTTCGCCGTCCCGGCGAGCCGGGTGCCGCGGGCGATCGGCAGCGGGTAGTAGGTGTCCGTCAGCTCGCACGGCCGGCCGTCGAGGTACATGATGCGCCGCCGTACGACCACCTCGGCACCCGGCTCCAGACCCAGCACCTCCGCGATCCCGGCGGGCGCGACGGTCTCTCCCGCCTGCACGATGCGCTGGCTGCCCCGGCGCCCTTTGGCTGCCGTCTCGGTGCTCCACGCATCACGCTGCCCCGGCTGACGTGCGGTCAGGTACGGCACTGACGTGGTGACCCACTCGATGCTGCTCACGGCATCCTCCGGATACGGATACGGGCGGCCTTGTCCGGCACTTCCCCGGCCAACTGTGCTGCCTTCCGGAACGGGAGACAATCCCCGCATGTCCGGCAGGCCTTGCCGTCCTGTGCGAAGGGCTCACCGAGTCGCCCCGTGACCTGCTGTGGATCGTCGCCGTGAGCGGCGGTGTGCGGGTGCGGGTGCGGCCGGCTGCCGGCCGCCGGAGATCAGGGGTGCGGGCCGGGTCGGGGCGGCGGCCCGCTGACTTAGGGTGGGTGTGTCGGCCGTATGTACGTTCCGTATGTACGTTCCGCGGATCATCCGCCGTGGTCCGCGGCGGGTGACCCACGGACGGAGACGGCCGGCGCCCCTGGTCAACACGCACGGCAGGAGTCCGGCAGTGGCAGAGCGCAAGCCGATCGAGTCATGGCTCACCGACATGGACGGCGTCCTGATGCACGAGGGCGTTCCGGTCCCCGGGGCGGAGGCCTTCATCAAGCGGCTGCGCGAGTCGGGCAAGCCCTTTCTCGTGCTGACCAACAATTCCATCTACACCCCGCGTGACCTGCACGCCCGCCTGAACCGCATCGGGCTGGAGGTGCCGTGGGAGTCCATCTGGACCTCCGCGCTGGCCACCGCCCAGTTCCTGGACGACCAGCGGCCCGGCGGCACCGCGTACGTCATCGGGGAGGCGGGCCTGACCACCGCCCTGCACGACATCGGCTATGTCCTGACCGACCACTCCCCGGACTATGTCGTCCTCGGCGAGACCCGCACCTACAGCTTCGAGGCGCTGACGAAGGCGATCCGGCTGATCAACGAGGGGGCGCGGTTCATCGCCACCAACCCCGACGAGACCGGCCCCTCCCCGCAGGGCGCGCTGCCCGCGACCGGCTCGGTGGCCGCGCTGATCACCAAGGCGACGGGCGTCGATCCGTACTTCGTCGGCAAGCCCAACCCGCTGATGATGCGGCACGGGCTCAACGTCATCGGCGCCCACTCCGAGACCTCCGCGATGATCGGCGACCGGATGGACACCGATGTGCTGGCCGGACTGGAGGCGGGCATGGAGACCTTCCTCGTACTGACCGGACTGACCCGTCCCGAGGAGGTCGACCGGCACCCGTTCCGGCCCTCCCGTGTGGTGGACTCGATCGCGGACCTGATCGACCTGGTGTGAGCGGCGCCGAGGGCGCGTGAGCCGGGGGGATCGGCGCCCGGCGGCCACGAGCGTCCGCGCCGTGGACGGCCGGACCACCCGCGCCCGTGGACGGCCGGACCACCGGCGCCGTGGACGGCCGGACCACCGGTGCCATGGACGTCCGGCGCCCCGTAGTGCCTGGCGCGCCGCGGACGGCCCGGACCTCCGGCGCCGCTGACCCCACCCGAACGGCGCAGCCCCGGACCGCTACCGGATGCGGCCGGGCTCGCACGGGCGGACCTTCGGAGGTATCGGAGGTTCACTATGCGCTCACGGCAACTTGCTCTCTGCGCCGCGGTCGCGGCCTGCGCGGTGATGACGCCGCCCGTGTACGGCGGGGACGCTTGCGCCGCCGGGACCGGAGCGGTCTCCGTGGCCCTTGCCCCGGCGACGCCTGCTTCGGCGGCCCTTGCCCTGGCGAGCCCCGCCTCGGTCGTCCCCGCGTCGGCGCCGGCACCCCATCCCGCGCCGGCCCTCCACCCCGCTCCCGCGGTCCGTCCCGCTCCGGCCCCCCGCACCGGCGTGCCCGCCGAGGCCTCGCCGAGTCGTGAGCTGAGCAGCACCTCGGCCGTCGGCCTGGTGCTGGCCGGCGGCGCCGTCCTGGTCATCGCGGGACAGCTGCTCCGGCTCCGGATGCGACTGCGCCGCGAGCGGCGGGGTGAGGCCGATGAGCACTGAGGAACAGGTGAGCAATGACGGACAGGTGAGCACTGACGGACAGGTGAGCACTGAGGAGCAGGAGAGGACCGAGGCAAGGGCCGGGGCGCCGGCCCTGTCGGGCACACGCGGCGCCTTCTCCTCTTCCGGCGCCCTCCGTGCCCGCGGCCCCCACGCTCCCCATACTCCCTACAGCCCCTACAGCCCCTACAGCCCTTTCGCCCCACCCGGCATCAACTTCGGCCCCACCCCTGGCCACAACCGCCACAGCCACCACCCCGGCCCCGGCCCCAGCCCCAGCCCCAGCCTCAACTCCGGCACCAGCTCCGCCTCCGCCCCCGCCCACAGCCCCGCCCACACCCCCTGCCACACCCGTCGCCCCACCCGCCACCCCGGCCGCCATCCGGCCACCACCCCCGGA
This sequence comes from Streptomyces sp. NBC_00400, assembly GCF_036048035.1. Lineage (NCBI taxonomy): Bacteria > Bacillati > Actinomycetota > Actinomycetes > Kitasatosporales > Streptomycetaceae > Streptomyces > Streptomyces sp. NBC_00400. The sequence goes on from NZ_CP107940.1 coordinate 5,362,525, forward strand.
AAGCTTCTCGCCGGTGTGGCCTGGGCCGTGCTGCTGCTGGGGCTGTGGCTGTGGGGCCGTGATCTGGCGGACGGGGTGGCCGCGCAGCTCGCCACGACCGGTGATGTCGCCGCCGTCGGGCGCCCGTTGGGCCGTCAGGCCCCTCCACATGCGCATGCGCCGCTGCCCGCCGCCGTGAAGGCAGAGCCCGTTGGCCTCACCATCGACGCCCTCGGTGTACGGGAGGGCGGCATCGTCGCACGGGGCCTCGACGCGCAGGGCATCCTCACCCCGCCCCCGGACACCTCCCCGGCCCTCGTCGGCTGGTACGCCGAAGGGCCGCGACCGGGCGAGGCGGGTGCGGCGCTGCTCGTGGGCCGGGGCGGCGCCGACCGCGACTCACCTGCCCGGCAGACCCTCGTGCACCGTCTGACCGCCCTCAGGCCGGGGGAGCGGGTGGACATCCAGCGCTCCGACGGCAGCACCGCACGCTTCACCGTCGAGGACGTCCAGCTCTACGACCGTGACCGCTTCGACGCACGCAGGGCCTACGCCGCCCGCGACCGGGCCCGTTCCGAACTCCGGCTGATCGTCGACGACGGCGGCAACGGCCACGCCGCCCCGCACGCCCGTGGCAGCGGGGCCTCGAACGTGGTCGTGGTGTCGGCCTACTTGACGTCCCTTCAGGCGGAGGGCACGCGGGGCGGCTGAACCATCACGAGCGCCATTCGTCAAGCGTCTTAGCAGCCTGTGGACAGCCCGTCCACAGGCCGACCCCGGCGGATGGCCGTGTGCCACGATGGTGAGGCCGGCGGTCCCCGCCGGCCCTGTTCGATGTTCCGAGGGGGAGTGGATGTACGGCGATCTGCGACGGACGGCCGGTGCCGGTCCGCCCGTCGGGCCCCGCGGCGGCCGGCGGCGGACCGCGCATGCCGGGGCGGCGTCGACGAGGACGGCGGTGGGGGCACTGGCCCTGCTGCTGCTCGCCGGCTGTTCCTCCGGCGACGGTGACGACAGCGTTCCGGCCAAACCGGGCCAACGCCCCAAGGCCGTCGCCCCGTTCTGGGTCAACCCCGACAGCAAGGCGGCCCGCCAGGTATCCGACTACGGCGACGAGGGCAAGACCGCGGACGCCCGCCTGGCCAACAAGATCGCGGCGCAGCCGGTCGCGGAGTGGATAGGTGTCGACGACCCCCAGGGGGAGGCGCGCGGCTTCACCCAGGCCGCCGCCAAGGCCGACCGCGAGGCGCTGCTCGTTCTCTACAACATCCCGCACCGCGACTGCGGCCGCTACTCCCAGGGCGGTGCCGCCGACGGCAATGCCTACCGGGCCTGGCTGGACGGCGTACTCAAAGGCATCGGTGACCGCGCCACCACCGTCATCCTGGAGCCCGACGCGCTGCCGCACATCGCGGACAAGTGCACCCCGCAGCAGTTCCACGAGGAGCGCTACGCCCTGCTGACGGAAGCGGTCGGCAAGCTCAAGGCGCTGCCCCGCACCAAGGTCTACCTGGACGCCGGCAATCCCCACTGGATCAAGGACCCGGGCCAGATGGTCGAACCCCTCAAGCGGGCCGGCATCGACCGCGCCGACGGCTTCGCGCTGAACATCTCCAACTACCAGACCACCGCGGAGAACACGAAGTACGGCAAGCGGCTGTCCGCCATGGTCGGCGGCAAGCCCTTCGTCATCGACACCAGCCGCAACGGCAACGGTCCGGCCCCCGGCGGGGACGACCCGGAAAACTGGTGCAACCCGCCCGGCCGCGCCCTGGGCACCGCACCGACCACCAAGACCGGCGACCCCCGAATAGCCGCCTACCTGTGGATCAAACGCCCGGGAGAGTCGGACGGCACCTGCAAGGGCGGTCCCAAGGCGGGCACCTGGTGGCCCAAGTACGCCCTGGGACTGGCCCGTAGCGCCGAATAGCGGGGCAGCGGGCGGCAGCGGCTGCCGCAGGCCCGGCCGGACCTGCGGCAGCCGCTGCCGTCACACTCACTGACCCCGTGTCGCGGGCACCTTCACCCACACCGCCTTCGACGGGGTGCCGTGCCCGTCGACCGCGTTCAGCATGTACCACCCGGGCGGCACCAGCGACGGGTCCTTGGGCAGGGTGACCGTCACTCCGTCCCCGCCCTTGGCCACCGTGAAGTCCAGTGCGATCGAGCGCTGTTCGACATTGGTGACATGGGTGAACGAGCCGGGGCGCATCAGCCGCATCTTCTTGATGCCGGCGGCGTGCGGGGAGCCGAAGGTCGCGCTGCCGCCGAGCGAGACCGTCTTCGGCCCCTCGTCGGTCAGCTCGGGACGCGACTTCCGGTAGAGGTACGGCGGGGTGTAGAGGTCGATCTGCTGCTGGAAGACGCCCGGCTTGGTGTTGTCCTTGTCGGCGTAGAGGGAGTCGGAGCCGAAGGTCATCACCCGGCCGTCGGGCAGCAGCAGCGCACCGGAGTGGTAGTTACGGCCCACCAGCGGGTCGGCCACCTGGCGGGCGGAGTTGGCCGCCGGGTCGTACAGCTCCGCCTTGAGGATGTTGGAGTCGCTGCGGCCGCGGTAGTCACCGGAGCCGTTCGTGGTCAGCACGGTGTCGTCCGGCATGATCACGCTGCTCGGGTAGCGGGCCTTCGCATACAGCGGAGGGCCGTCCTTGAAGCGCGGCGACGGGGCGTGCAGATCCACGATGCGGGTCTTGTCCGTGGACTTCGGGTCCTCGCCGACCCCGCCTCCGCCCAGCACCATGTACCGCTGCTCCTGGGCCGGCGGCAGCAGCACCGACATCGAGGTCTCCAGGATCTTCGGATCGCTCATCCCGGGCACGACCTGGAACTTGTTGGACTTCAGGTCCCAGATGCCGGGGGTGCGGCCGATGTTGTCCGGGCCGTAGCCGGCGTTGGAGCCGGTGTAGAAGATCCGGCCCTGGTCGGTGAGGAAGAGCGCCGGGTAGGTCGGGAAGAAGCGCCGCTTGGGCAGGTAGGTCCACTTCTTCGTCTTCGGGTCGTAGACCTCCTGCTTGCCGGGGACGACCTGCCCGATCTCGTCCAGCCCGGAGACGGAGAGGACCTTGCCGTCCTGCAGCGTGGTGAGCGTCGGGTACCAGCGGGCCTCGTTCATCGGGTCGACGGGTATGTAGCGCTCGGCCACCGGGTCGAACTCGAAGGAGTCCTTGATCCCCTGGAAGTCCTTCTTGTCGAAGGACAACTTCTGCGCGATGCCGTAGAAGTTGTGGGCAGCCGCACCGGTCAGGCCGTGGATACGGTAGTTGTCCTGGGCGCCGGTGGAGTAGCTGCGGCCGTCCTTCAGGGCCTCGACATAGACCCGCGCCTCGCTGTGCACCACCGTGACCTTGCCGGTCTTCGGGTCGGTCTTCTTCTTGGCCCGCGGCACCACGACCGGGTCCTTGGAGGCGAAGGTCTTGCCGTTCTTCTTGCCGGTGAAGAGCGTGCCGGCCGGGAAGGTCTTCGGGGCGTCCGGGTCCTCGTTGTAGACGATCATGAGGCCGCCGGCCTTCTTCACATCGCCGTTCAGCTTCTCGTAGCGCTGGGTCCCGCCGGCCACCAGCAGCTTGCCGTCGGGGAGCTGGGTGTGCCCGGAGCAGAAGAGGTCCTTGGGCGTGGGGATGTTCTTGAAGGTGTTCTTCTCCGGATCCCACAGGACCGTACGGAACGATTTGGCCTTGAAGTTGGCCGCGTTGTTGCCGGAGCCGGCGACCAGCAGCACCTTCCCGGTGTGCAGCAGGGCCGCGTGGATGGTGTTGATGCGGTACTTGTCGGGGACGTTGACGACATCCCAGTGGCCGTTCGCCGCCTTGTACTCGGGCTTGTTGATCTTGTACTGGTGGTACTGCTCCGAGGCGAAGCCGTAGAGGGCCGGCCCGTTCATCGCGGCGAGCGCGAGCACCACCGCCGCCGCTATCGCCACTCGGCGGGTGCGACGGTTCGGACGGTACTTCATGTGTGACGTCCCCCAAGGGCGATCTGCAGGGTCTGTTCGGAGCTGACGGCCGGGGCGTCGGCCTGATCAGCGGTCTGACCAGGGCCCTGGTCAGGGGCCTGGTCGGGGGCTTGGTCAGGGCCCACGCGCGGGCCGGCGGAGGGGCCGGCGGAAGGGGCGGCCGGCTGGCCGTCGGCCCGGGCGGCGGCCGGCAGCGCACCATCCGCGACACCGCCCGTGGCACCACCGGCACCACCGGCACTCTCGGCACCACCGGCGGCTCCGTCGGCACCCACACCCTCGGCACCCCCGGCAGCCGCCGCCTCCCTCCGCTTCCGCTCCTCACCCCGTACGGTCAGCCGCCAGGCGATGATCGGCGCGGCGGTGATCAGCATCGCGAGCGTGGCCCAGGTGACCATCGCCGGGTGGCTGTGCCCCAGCACGAACGAGGCGACCAGCGAGCCCCCGAAGACGAGCAGGAAGAACAGGTGCACCCGGAACGTCCCGAAGAGCGTGTCCGGGCTGGACGAGTCGCCCTTCGGCGTGACCACGAACTTGCTCTTGCGGCGCAGCACCGTATCGAACAGCGACCGGGCGTAGATCGGCGCGGAGAGCGCGGACATCACCATGCCGGCGACCCCGCCGGAGCCCTCCGGCTCGTGCGGCGAGACATTGTGCCGCCGGTTCCAGATGTACAGGCCGATCTGCAGCGCCGAGGCATTGCCGTAGAGCATCATCCACACCGCGGGATCGATCTGCACACCCGAGGCCCCCAGGCCCAGGAACAGCGCACAACTGAGCGCTGCCAGGATCCAGTTCAGCGCCGACATCGGGTAGAAGATCACCATCATGGTGTAGTTGAAGAGCCGGCCGGCGGGCAGCGTGAACGGCGCCTTCCAGAACTGCTTGAGGATCGTCTCGTACGTCCCGCGCGACCAGCGCAGCTGCTGGGTGAAGAAGTCGGTCCAGGCCGTGGGCCCCTCGCCGACCGCGAGCACGTCCGGGGTGTAGACCGAGCGCCACTTCTTCCCGGTCTGCGGGTTGCTGTGCCGGTGCATCTCGAAGCCGGTCGCCATGTCCTCGGTGATCGAGTCGTACAGCCCGCCGATCTGCTTCAGCGCGCTGATGCGTACGGCGTTGGACGTACCGACGAACATCGGGGCGCCATAGCGGTTGCCGGCCCGCTGGACCAGCGCATGGAAGAGGAACTGCTGCGACTCGGCGGCCTTGGTGACGAAGGTGTCGTAATTGCCGTACACCTGCGGGCCGATGACGAAGGCGACGTCCGGGTCGCGGAAGAAGCCCAGCATCCGCTCCAGGTAGTTGGGCAGCGGGACGTGGTCGGTGTCGACGGAGGCGAAGTAGTCATAGGCGTCGCCGTGCGCCTGCAGCCAGGCGTTGTAGTTGCCGTGCTTGGTCTTGGCACGGTGCGGGCCCTTGGCCTGGTTCCACTCCGGGACGCCCTTGCGGCTGAAGTGGTGGACGCCCAGGCGCCGGCAGACTTCCTTGACCTCGGGGTCGTCGCCCTCGTCCAGCAGCCAGACGTGCAGCAGACCGCGGTGGCGGATCTTGACCGCCGCCTCCAGCGTCTTCGTCACCATGGCGAGGGGTTCCTTGCCCGGTACGAACGAGGTGAGGAAGGCGACGCGGGTGCCGCTCTCGGGTATGACCGGGACGGGGTCGCGGGCGACCAGGGTGGCATGCGCGTTGGACAGCACATTCATGCACCGGAACAGCTCGATCAGCCCGATCGAGACCAGCATGACGACGTCCAGCGCCGGAAGGAAGTCATAGGCGGGGTAGTCGCGTTCGGTCCAGTGGGTCGGCTGCATCAGCCAGACCAGCAGCCCGAACGAGACCAGCGGCGCGGCGCCGAGCAGCAGGGCCGCCCGTATGCGGTGCGGTTCGTCCGCGAGCAGCGAGCGGTAGCGGACCTTGTAGGGCTTGTCCGGGTCGGGCCGGGTGAGCGGCCCGGCCAGCCGGCTGTAGTGCTCGTAGTCATAGCGCGGCAGCGGCTTGCGCTGGGTCCGCCGCTGCCGGTGCTGGCGTGGCACGCGCAGGCGCGCCGTGGCCGACGGGTCGTACGGGCGCTGCGGCCGGGAGCCGTCAGGCGGCGACGTCATGAGTCCATCCCCCCGCACGCAACCCTGGCTGCGTGCCGTCTGTGCTGATGGCCCGAGTCCGCGGTCCCCCGCGACCGACTCGGGCGCTTTGCTGTCGGCCGCCTGCACCGTCGGACGGTTGGCAGCCGTCCTCCGGTTGCGTATGCAACGCTGCCGCGATCCTGCCAAGCGGCGATTTCCCCGTGTTCACATCACGCCATCCGGCGTGCCCGACTGGTCCCACTCGGCTGGATGCGGCCCTCATTTCGCCGAGTTATCAGGTCAGGTTCCCTAACCGCCGTCGTGATGGCAAGAGTTGTCCAGGGAATTGTGTACAAGAGTGCGCAAGACGGGGCCGGGTGTGGCGCGGGGCACATCACTTTGATACGGAACTGGCGCCAATTCTCCCGCTGTCAACGGATATCGGGGCAATTGTCAAGGCTTCCTCGCTCTGGGTGTCCAGCAGGATCCCGTGCGTAAAGGGGGTGCCCCGCACCAGTAATTCCCCGGTCGATCCGCCGCCAACCGGTAAAGGTGGCCGGCGCGCCAGGGGATTCCCGGGCGGGGTGCGACGGAGGGCGCGGAGGTTGCCATCCCCCGAACAAACAGCCTGTTCAGGGGACTTGAGACGCCGGAGGTGCGGTATGGATCGGCGTCTGCGGGAATGTGTCGGCCGGGCAGCCGGGGAGTGGATCCATGACGCGTTCGACCTGCTTGCCGACCCCGGTGAAGTTACCACTGAGTATGCCGATTTGGCCGAAGGTGTGACCACTTCCCGGGAGGGAGGCAGAGGGAATCCCCGCTCGCCCGGCCTATGGGCGACCGTCGTCGGGGGAGTGCGGGAAGCGCCTTCCGTGGGGGATGGGCCCGCGATTTCCGGAGTCCTGTTGCTATGGCGTCGTCGCCGCTTCGGACGGCTCGGCCGCCTTGGTCGCCTGGATGCCGCCGCCGGTCGAGGGCGGATCCGGAGCGGGGGTGGAAACGCGTGGCGGCGGAGTGGCGTACTTGCGGAGAAAAGGGAGGGCGCCGGGGGTGGGTGAATCTGTGTGCGATCGGATCATTACCGTTTGTGATCGCAAGGGAATCGGCTGCCGCCATCCGGGGGGCAGGCCGAGGGGAGGGGTGCGGGGGTGGTCATCCGTCCGGTCGACCCCATGACTGAGGCCCCCCGCATGGCGAGGGGCCTCAGTCTTACGTGCGCCGCCAGGGACTCGAACCCCGGACCCGCTGATTAAGAGTCAGCTGCTCTAACCAACTGAGCTAGCGGCGCGCGCTGACCTGAAGAACTTTACACGAACGCGAGAGGTGCTCCGTACCCCCGACCGCTGCGCTCACGCGCTCGGCCCATGTGATCCCCGCCACTCGCCGTGGCGTCCGGTGGTTCCGCCCTACTTCACCAGGGAGTCACCTCATAGGGGGCAAAAGACTCTTGGTCCGGGGGCCTTCGTCCCGCGGTCCGCCCGCATTGCTCCACGAAGATCGATTTCATCGGCTCCATGGCGGTCGGACATCAGTTGCCCCGTCAACATGCGATATCTCCTGCCGGTTGAGAGGCTGAAGCGAACGTCGGGACGAAAGAACGGAGCGCGCCCGGAGGGTGTCGGCCATGGCGTCCGTCACTCCTCCTCTCCCCTTTGCAACCCCACCCTCCACAGCAACGTCTGCCAGGACGCGCGCCCCGGACCGGGTCCCCGGGACTCGCCCCTCCGTCGGAAAGGTTGATCGTCGTGGTGTCGACAGCCAAGCGCACCCTTGAGATGCAGCTCCTCCTCGGGCCGGACGAAGCGGTTCCGGTGGCCGGCCGGTTCAGCTATCGCAGCGACCGCCCTTACGAGGTCGAGGTCGCGTTCATCAGCCGTGGCCAGAAGGTGGCCACCTGGCTGTTCGCCCGTGATCTGCTGCTGGCTGGGCTGTACGGCGAAGCAGGCGAGGGGGACGTACGGGTGTGGCCCTTCCGCCGGCCGGGCGCATCACGGCGGGTGCACATCGAGCTGTCCACCGATGACAGCGTGTGTGAGCTGTCGGTGCGCGCGATCGAGCTGACCGCCTGGCTGGAGCAGACCGCGGCGATCGTTCCGCCCGGCCATGAGGACCGCTATCTCGACATGGACACTCACCTGGCCCGGCTGTTCGCCGGGAAGTGCTGAGGGGGGACAGGGCGATCATGATCACGACTACGACTACGACTACGACTACGACTACGACTACGGCCGCGACCACGGCCGGTACTGCGAGGGCCGCCGCGGGCACGGCTGCGGGTACGGCGACGGTGACGGCCGCGACCACGGCCGCGACCACAGCCGCGACTGCGCCGGGGGCCGTGAGCGCGACCGGGGCTGCGGGTGTGCCCGCGGCCCGGTCCGCGGGCACACCCGCAGCCCCGGGCAGGGGCAGGAAGCCGACCGGACCTGCGGACGTGGCGGCGGCCGCCCCCGGCGCCGGTATACCGGCCGCCGGTGTGTCCGGCCCGTCCGCCGCGACACCGGTGAGCTCCGAAACGCCGGTGAGCTCCGGAACGCCGGCCCCGACCCCGGACTCCGCCCCCGGCATACCGTCGGCCACCCAGGCCACCCAGGTGACCCCGGGCGCCTCCGCCTCCTCCGCCTCCTCCGCCGAACCTGCCTCCGCCTCCCCGCACGACCCCTGTGCCCACGGCTTTCTGCCCGAGCGGCCGCCCGTCCGTTCCATGATCGGAACCTGGACCCGGCTGGACGTCATGGCACGTGCGGTCGCGGTCGCGCCCGACCGTGAGGCCGCCATCGCGCTCGTCGAACGCGCGCATCGCGCGGAGGAGTTGTCCGCCCTGCGGCAGCGCGTCTCCCGCCTCTCCCTGCGCAATGCGGAGGCCGCCGCCCTGCGGATCGCGGTGATCGCGGTCTCCTGCGGCTGGGGTGGCCTCGACCCGCAGGCTCCGGCCGCTCGCGAGGTCGCCGACGAGGCGTTTCTCGATCTGTGGGCGGCGATCGCCCACCGTATCGACCACGATCAGTTCGTCGCCCTGCCCACCCTCGCGCTCCACAACTGGGTCCCCGAGCGCAAGCCCCGCCGCCATATCCCCATAGACCAACTGGCCCGCACCGAAGTGCTCGTGCCGATCGTCCGCTGGGCCCCGGAGGGCCAGCCGCTCAGTCGTCTGGACCGGTTGATGCTGGCCGCGACGCGCCTGGAGGCGCACGGGATCTGGCTCTTCCGGCTCGCCGAAACCCTTGCGGGCCGGTCACCCGACGACTCCTCCACCCCGACGGCGCTGCGCCGCCTGGTCCGTGTTCAGCATGCGCTGCGCGCCCAGCTCGTCGCCGAGGCGGCGGAACTGACGGCCGCGCCGGCCACACCGCAGCAGCGTGCGGTGCTCGGTGCGCTCGCCGAACAGGGCGCCCTGGAGCCGCCGGTCCTCCAGGCGGCCGAAGCGGTGCTGGGTATCGGCGGACGCCGTATGGGCGAGGGCAGGCGCCAGTTGCTGCGGCGCCATCTCCCGGCACAGCACCGTGCCTGGCTCAGCGCGATGGACCGCCACTGTGCACCCGTACGGACCCTCGCCCACCGCGGCGGCCCCGACGCCGCCGTCTACCGCGAGGCCCAGGAGTCCCTGATCGCCCTCCGCCGCACCTATACGGCCCTCGTCCAGGCCGCCGCCCGCCCCACCACGGCCCCCCTCACGGCGGCAGCCTGACCTGACCTGCTTCGGCTTGGTCTGGCTTCACCCCGACCCGACCCGACCCGACCCGACCTGACCCGACCTGACCCGACCTGACCTGACCCGACCTGGCTTGGCCTGGCCTGAATGTGGCCGGACCGGACGCGGCCGGGGTCGCTCCGCACCCACGCGAGCCGGCTCCGCACCGGCACGGAACTGCTCCGCACCGATTGCAGTGATTGGTCTGGACATGCCAATGCCGCAGTCCTACTCTGCTGTTTGGTCTAGACCGCAGAGTTCGGCACCGCAGTGCACTGCATTTCTCCCGGCATGGAACTCCCCCACGTTCTTCAGGAGCGAAGCATGCGCAAAAAGATCAGTGCGGCCGTGATCGGCCTCGGCGTCCTCGGTGTCTCCCTCCTCTCCACGGGCAGCGCCTCCAGTCACGGCTACAGCGACGCGCCGCCCAGCCGGCAGGCGCTCTGCGCCAAGGGCACCGTCAAGGATTGCGGCGCGATCCAGTACGAACCCCAGAGTGTCGAGGGCCCCAAGGGCTTCCCGGCCGCCGGCCCGGCGGACGGCAGGATCTGTTCCGGCGGGCAGCAGAACTTCGCCCAGCTGGACGACCCGCGCGGCGGAAAATGGCCCGGCACCAAGCTCTCATCGGGGCAGGGCTACACCTTCACCTGGCGGCTGACGGCGCGACATGCCACCACGGACTTCGAGTACTTCATCACCAAGGACGGCTACGACCCCGGCAAGCCGCTCACCCGCGCCGACCTGGAGCCCCAGCCGTTCATGACGGTCCCGATGGGCGGCGCCCGGCCGGGCGAAACCGTCCAGCACCAGGGCACCGTCCCCACCCAGAAATCCGGCCGCCACCTCATCCTCGGCGTCTGGAACATCGCCGACACAGGCAACGCCTTCTACGCCTGCTCGGACGTCGACCTCTCCTGACGCCCTGACGCCCTGACGCCCTGACGCCCCGACGACCCGGCGGGGGACACCGCGCCGCACCCCCGCCGGGCCTCCCCACTCCCCACTCCCCACTCCCCACTCCGTCTCCCCCCGGGGAAAACCCGGCCCCGCCCTCCCCACCTGACGCCACGTCAGCTACCCTCCGACGCCATGGCAGCCAACGGCACCAGCGGTCAGGAACGTTCCGGCGCCGCCACCGTCGCGGAGCTCGTCCAGGCGCAGTGGGGCGATCACCGGGTGGGAGCGAAGTACGAGGATCTGGTGCTCACCCATCACGAGCTGGCGGGCGGCGCCGCCGCGCGGGCGGCGCTGCTGGGGGAGCTGCTGCCGCGCGGTGCCGAGCCGCACCTCGGGGTGTTGCTGGGCAATGTGCCCGAGTACCCGCTGTGGCTGAGTGCGGCGGCGCTCGCCGGGGCCGCGGTCGCCGGGCTCAACCCCACCCGCCGCGGGCCGGAACTCGCCCGCGACATCAGCCATACCGACTGCGCGCTGCTGATCACCGAACGCGCCCAGCTGCCGCTGCTCGCCGGCCTGGACCTCCCCGTCCCGCCCGAGCGGATCCTCGTCGTGGACGACCCGGCCTACCGGGACCTGCTCGGGCCGTACGAGGGCACGACGCCCGGCGAGATCGCGGCAGGCGGACGCGGACGCGGACACGGCGCCACCGGCACCCCGGCCCCCGCCTCCCGGATGCTGCTCTCTTTCACCTCCGGCTCCACCGGCGCGCCCAAGGCCGCCCTGTGCACCCAGGGCCGGCTGGCCGCCGCCGGACACTCGCTGGCCAGGTACTTCGGGGTGCGCCGGGACGATGTCCACTACCTCTGCATGCCGATGTTCCACGGCAATGCCGTGATCGCCGGCTGGGCCCCGGCGCTGGCCGGAGGGGCCGCCGTGGCGCTGCGCCGCCGCTTCTCGGCCTCCGCCTTCCTCCCCGATGTGCGCCGCCACGGGGCCACCTACTTCACCTACGTCGGCCGGGCCGTGCAGTACCTGCTCGCCACCCCGCCCGCCCCCGACGACCGGGACCATACGCTGCGCAGCGGCTTCGGCACCGAGGCGGGCGCCGTCGACGCCGCCCGCTTCGCCGAACGGTTCGGCGTCCGCCTGACCGAGGGGTACGGCTCCTCCGAGGGCGGCGCGGCGATCCAGCGCACCCCGGACACCCCGCCCGGCGCCATCGGCCGGGCGGCCCCCGGCGACGATCTCGCCGTCGTCGATCCGGAGACCGGCGCCGAGCTGCCGCGCGCCCGCCTCGCCCCGGCGGGCCGGCTGCTGAACGGGGACGAGGCGACAGGGGAGCTGGTCAACCGCGGCCGCAGCTCCTTCGAGGGCTACTGGCGCAACCCCGAGGCGACCGCCGCCCGCACCCGCGGCCGGGGCGAAGGCCGGGTCGGCGCGGGCTGGTACTGGACCGGCGACCTCTTCTTCCGGGACACCGAGGGGTTCTTCCACTTCGCCGGGCGGACGGATGACCGGCTGCGGGTCGACAGCGAGAACCTGGCCGCCGCGATGATCGAGAACATCCTCGCCCGGTACGCCCCGGCCGCCGGTGTGGCCGTGTACGCGGTACCCGACCCGGTCGCGGGGGACCAGGCCATGGCGGCCCTGGCGCTGCGGGACGGCGCCGTGTTCGACCCGGACGGCTTCGTGGCCTTCCTCGCCGCCCAGCCCGATCTCGGGACGAAAATGGCTCCCCGGTTCGTACGGATCCTGGACGCGCTGCCGGTGACCGCCACCCACAAGGTGCACCGGGCCGCCCTGCGCCGGACCGGGTTCCGGTGCCCGGAGCCGGTCTGGTGGTCCCCGGTCTCGCCGGTCTCCCCGGCTGCCCCCGTCTCCCCGGTCTCCGCGGCGGGCCCTTCCGGCCCCGCCGCGCCGGTCGCCCCGGTCGCGCCCGTCGTCCCCGCCGGCAGCGCATACCGCCGCTTCACCGCCGCGGACCGGGCCGCCCTGCTGGCGCTGTACCGCGACCACGACCGGGCCCACCTCCTGGACCGGTGACCCACGACGGAGGGCCCGCCGGTGATCCGGTCCGGTGCTGCGCCTCAGCGATCCGGCCCGGAGTTGCGGGGCCCGGCGATCCGGGGGCCCGCCGTCCCGGGCAGCCCCGTCCCGGGCAGCCCCGTCCCGGCACAACAAAGTGGGCGTCCCCGGAGAACCGGAAACGCCCACTTGGTACGTGCGCCGCCAGGGACTCGAACCCCGGACCCGCTGATTAAGAGTCAGCTGCTCTAACCAACTGAGCTAGCGGCGCGCGCTGACGAAAGAAATACTACCTGGTCGAGAGGGGTGCTCATGACCACGCAAGCGGGTCAGGGCGCAGGGGCTCAGATCGCCAGCGACAGCAGTACCGGCGCGGCCTGGCGGTTCAGGGTGTCGGCAGCCTGGCGCAGGCGGTGGGCGTGCTCCAGCGGCATGGAGAGGGCGAGGCAGCCGACCGTCGCACCGGCGGTGATCGGTACGGCCGCGCAGACCGTGCCGACGGCGTACTCCTGGAGATCGAGGACCGGGACCGTGGGCGGCTGGCTGTCGAGCTTGTGGAACAGGACCTTCTCGTTCGTGATCGTCCGGGAGGTGAGCCGGGCGGTCTTGTGACGGGAGAGATGGTCCTTGCGGCCGTCGTGGTCGAGCTGTGCCAGCAGGCATTTGCCGACCGCGCTGGCGTGTGCCGTGCGGTGGAATTCGGCCCACTCGTTGACCTTGGGAGCCAGTGGTCCGTCGGCGTAGTGGAGGATCTTCACCTCGCCGTCGATGTACCGGCTGATGTAGACCGCCGCGCCGACCGAGTCGCGCAGGTGGTCGAGGGTGAGCTGGAGCTTGTCGCGCAGTGCCTGGTTGCGGTCGCCGCCCGCCCCCAGGAGCAGGAGCGATTCGCCTACGACGTATGCGCCGTCGGTGACCTGCTCGACATAACCCTCGCGCCGGAGCATCGACAGCATGTGGGCGAGCTGGCCCGGGGACAGTCCCGTTTCGCGGGCGATCTGTGCATCGGTCACACCGCTGGTGTGCCTGGAGATCGTTTCGAGCACGCGAAGGGCGTACTGCACCGAATGGAACGGCGCGGTCGGCTCGGGCTTCAGCGCCACGGTGTCCCCCTAGCAGGTTGTTACCGCTTGCGTCATGACGGTCGTTGGCGGTCTCGGCCGGCGCTTGTGCGGCCGGTCCCGGACAACGGCGTTGCCCTCACGATAGCGGTCAACGGCCCTCGAGGGAGGGGGTCTTGACTGAAAAGAAGCGTGCCCGCCGTTTCTGTACTGGGGCTTGAGACTTCGGCATATGCCAAGGTCAAGATGCCCCCGGTGTCCTGGTGCTTTGTGCCCCGCGGCACCCGTATACCCCGGGACGAGGGAGGGGGAAAGCCTCGGAAGGGTACGGAACCGGCCACATCTGTGGCCGGTTCCGCGAGTCGGTCCGAAAGCCGGACGCCCGGTCCCCCGAAACCCGGGGAGCCAAATCCGGCCGTACGACGCCGAGTCACCTCACGACACCGGACCCGGCGCCCAGCGGCTGCCCTTCTGCAGCGCCGCTCTACAGCACCGCGCTCAGGAATTCCCGCGTGCGCTCGTTCTCCGGCTCGCTGAAGATCTTCTCCGGAGACCCGGATTCGATGACCCGGCCGGAGTCGAACATCAGGACATCGTCGGAGATGTCCCGGGCGAAGTTCATCTCGTGGGTGACGCACAGCATGGTGATGTCCGTGGTGTGCGCGATGTCCCGCAGGACGTCCAGCACCCCGGCCACCAGCTCCGGGTCGAGCGCGGAGGTCACCTCGTCCAGCAGCAGCACCTGCGGGCGCATCGCCAGGGCCCGGGCGATGGCGACCCGCTGCTGCTGGCCGCCGGAGAGCTGGGTGGGGTACTTGTCGAGGTGCTCGGTCAGGCCCACCAGTTCGAGGAGGTCGCGGGCCCGCTCCTCGGCGGCGTCCTTGTCCAGCCCGAGGACGTGCACCGGCGCCTCGGTGATGTTCCGCAGCACCTTCATGTTCGGGAAGAGGTTGAACTGCTGGAACACCATGCCGATGTTCTTGCGGACCTCGCGGATGTGCTTCTCGCCGGCCGCGACGAGCTTGCCGCCCTTCTCCTCGTGCGTCAGGTACTTGCCGCCGACCTTGATCGTCCCCTCGTCGGGCTTCAGCAGCGTCATCAGCAGCCGCAGGATCGTGGTCTTGCCGGACCCGGAGGGGCCGATCAGGGTGACGTGCTTGCCCGAGGAGACGGTGAAGTCCAGCGAGTCCAGGACCGTGTGGGCCCCGAACCGCTTGGTGACCTTGTCGAAGCGGATCAGCTCGGTGCCTTCGCCTGACTCCGTCCGGGGGGAGGTCCCGTCCGCCGGGCCGGCCGTGTCTTTCGCGTCTTTCGAGGGGGTGTGGTCAGCGGACAAGGCGACGCTCCAGGGCTCGCAGGAGGAGGGAGGTGGGGTAGGAGATGACCACGAAGAGGATGCCGACGACGGTGATCGGCTCCAGGTAGTCGAAGGTGGTGGCGCTGATGCTGTTCGCCTGGAAGAGCATGTCGGCGACGGTGATACCGGCCAGCAGCGGTGTGTCCTTGAACATCGCGATGACGTAGTTGCCCAGGGCGGGCACCACCCGGCGGAACGCCTGCGGAAGGATCACCGCGGTCCAGGTGCGCCGGCGCGGCAGGCTGAGCGCCGTGGCGGCCTCCCACTGGCCGGGCGGCACCCCGTCGATACCGGCGCGGTAGACCTCGGAGGTGTACGTCGAGTAGTGCAGGCCCAGGCCGATGACACCGGTGGTCAGCGGCGCGAAGGTCAGACCCCAGCCCGGCAGGACGAAGAACAGGAAGAACAGCTGCACCAGCAGCGGGGTGTTGCGGATGAACTCGACGAAGATGCTGACCGGCCAGGTCACCCAGCGGCTCGGTGCGCGCAGGGCCAGCGCCCACACCAGCCCGAGCGCGAAGGACACCAGCGAGCCGTAGACCGTCGCCTGGACGGTGATCCACAGGCCCTTGAGGATGTCGGGCATGATCTCGCCGACGTAGCTCCATGACCAGTTGTTCACGGCTTTCCTCCGGTGGCCAGCGCCTCGGGGCCCTGCTTCTCGACGGGCAGTTTGCGGGAGAACCAGCCCTCGCCCTTGGGCACCGCCCGGCCGACCGAGGCCTTGGCGCGGCGCTCCAGCATCCGCATGATCCGGGTCATCACGAACGCGACCGCGAAGTACAGGACGAGGATGATGCCGTAGATCTGGGCGCTCTGGCCCGTCGACAGCCGGGCGAGCTTGGCCTGGAAGGTGAGTTCGCCGATGGACAGCAGCGAGGCCAGCGCGGTGCCCTTGAGCAGTTCGATCAGCAGGTTGTTGAAGGGCGGCATCATCTCGGGGACGGCCTGCGGCAGTATCACCTTCCGCAGCCGCTGCCAGGGCGTGAAGCTCAGCGCGATGGCCGCCTCGCGCTGGGCGGGGGCCACCGCCTGGACGGCGCCCCGGACGATCTCGGAGCCGTACGCGCCGTACGACAGGCCGAGCGCCAAAGTGCCCGCCCAGATGCCGACCAACTGCCAGCCCAGCAGCGGCAGCGCGAAGAACAGCCAGAACATCAGCACCAGGGCCGAGGTGCCGCGGAAGAACTCCACGTAGACCCCGGACAGGAAGCGGACGATCCAGAACCGTGAGGTGCGGGCCAGGCCGATGCCGAAGGCGACGACCGCGGCCAGGGCGGCGCTGTAGACCATCAGCTGGATGGTGATCCACAGTCCCTCGAAGAAGAGTTCCCACAGAGCGCCGGTCACTTTTTGCAGAGCTCCTTCGCCGTGAGGTCGGTCTGGAACTCCTTGGTGAAGCCGTACGGCCGGGCGATGCGCAGGAGTTCACCGCTCTTCTTCATCTTCTGCAGCTCGCGGTTGAAGGCGTCGCGCAGCTTGGTCTCGCCGATCCGGAAGCCGTAGCCGCCGCCGTCGCGCTGGGGCTTGCCGTCGACCTCCGGTGTGAACGGCGGGGTCATCTCGATCTTGGGGTGGGCGCCGGTCTTCAGCGCCTCGATCATGGTCAGCGCGGTGCCGGCGAAGACGTCGATCCGGCCGGCCTCCAGGGCCTCCATGCCGCCGATCTGGTCGCCGTAGGTCTGGATGGCGCTTTTCTTGACGCCGTTGCCGACCGCGTAGTCGATCTCGGCATAACCGATACCGGAGCCCATCCGGAGGTGCCCCTTGGCGATATCTGCATAGGTATGGATATTTTTCGGGTTGCCCTTGGGCACGAGGAAAGCGTCCTTGTTCTCGTAATCCGGATCGGAGAAGAGAACGGCCGCACAGCGGGCCTTGTTGATGAACATGCCCGCGACGATCACGTCGTACTGGAAGGAGTGCAGACCGGGCACCAATGCGCCGAATTCGACCGGTACCGGCTCGAAGTTCCTGATGCCCAGCCGGCGGAAGATGGTCTTGGCGACCGCGGGTGCCTCACCCGTCAGTTCGCCCTTGCTGTTGATCGACGCATAGGGCGGTTCGCCGGCGATGCCCATGCGGACCGTGCCCTTTTTCCGCAGGTCCTCCAGCTGGTGTCCGCCCCCGGTCGCCCCGGAGACATCCACCCGGGAGCAGCCCGTGCCCGCTCCCATCGCACCCGCCGTGCCGAGCGCCGCCACCCCCGCGAGCAGCGTTCGCCGCCGGATGCCTCCGGCCAATTTTCTCTTGATCATTTTGGTGTTCTCCTGTGGTGGAGCCATGGGCGCGCGGCTACCCGAACGCCTGGCATATATGCCGATCGTTTCCAGCCCTTGATAGAAGCGCCCCGGAGTTGTTCCGTACGCCGGTATTGCCCACCTACGATCGGGGCATGACCGATCGCTTCATCGAAGTCTCCCTGGACAAGCGCGGCGTGAGCTGCACGGCCAAGTTGCTCGACGACCGCGCGCCGATCACCTGCAATGCCGTATGGGACGCGCTCCCACTGGGCGGCGACGTCTATCACGCCAAATACGCCCGCAACGAGATCTACGCCCTGCTCGCGCCGTTCGCCCCGGAGGAGCCGCCGCTGGAGAATCCGACGATCACTCCGATCCCCGGCGATCTGTGCTACTTCACCTTCACCGACACCCAACTGGGGACGAAGTCCTACGGTTACGAGACCCAGGCCACGCACCAGGGCCGCGCCACCGTTGTGGACCTTGCGCTGTTCTACGAGCGCAACAATCTGCTGATCAACGGTGACGCGGGCTGGGTGCCGGGCATCGTGTGGGGCAGTGTCGTCGACGGCCTGGACCGGATGGCCGACGCCTGCCAGGACCTGTGGCGGGCCGGAGCCCTGGGGGAGACCCTCAACTTCCGGCGGGTCTAGAGCCTGTCGTGGTCACCTCCCGTCGCCGTCCCCCTCCCTTGGGGGCGGCGACGGGACCTCGCGGTCAGCCCCTGAGGGCAGGCGGCGCGGGGATCTCCGCGGTCCCCGCTTCGTAGAGGGCGTGTGCGGCGCGCAGGACCAGCGCGTCCGCGTGCCGCGCGCCGACCAGCTGGACGCCGATCGGCATCCCGTCGCCGTCCACCCCGCAGGGCAGCGTCGCAGCCGGCTGCTGGGTGAGGTTGAACGGGTAGGTGAACGGCGTCCAGCCCGTCCAGCGGGTGTGGCCGGATCCGGGCGGTACCTCGACGCCCGCCTCGAAGGCGGTGATCGGCTCGGTCGGGGTCACCAGCAGGTCGTAGGCGCTGTGGAAGCGTCCCATGGCCTGACCGAGCGCCATCCGCGTATCGACCGCGGCCAGGTAGTCCAGCGCGCTGTAGCGGGCGCCCTGCTCGCAGATCTCCTGCAGCCCCGGGTCCAGCAGCGCCCGCCGGTCGTCGTCCAGATGCTGCACCACCCGGGCCGCGCCGCTGAACCACAGCGTGTGGAAGGCCTCCACCGGGTCCGCGATGCCCGGGTCGATCTCCTCGACGGACGCGCCGAGCCCGGCCAGCGTGTCAACGGCCCCCCGGACCGCCGCGGCGACCTCCGGGGCCACCGGCACCTCCCAGCCGAGTGACGGGCTGTAGGCCACCCGCAGCCCGGAGACCGGACCCGCCAGCGCCTCCCGGAACGACCCGCCGGCCGGGCCGAGCTGGGACCAGTCCCGCCAGTCCGCGCCGCAGATCACCTCCATCATCAGCGCCGCGTCCGCCGCGTCCCGGGTCATCGGCCCGACGTGCGCCAGCGTCCCGAACGGGCTGGCCGGATACAGCGGCACCCGCCCGTAGGTCGCCTTGAGGGCGAAGATCCCGCAGAACGACGCCGGGATACGGACCGAACCGCCGCCGTCCGTACCCAGACTCAGCGGCCCGGCGCCCAGCGCCACCGCCGCCGCACTGCCGCCGCTGGAGCCGCCCGCGGTGCGCCCCGGGTCGTACGGATTGCCCGTCACCCCGTGCCGCGGACTGTCGGTGACGCCCTTCCAGCCGAACTCCGGGGTGGTCGTCTTGCCGAGGAACACCGCCCCGGACTCCCGCAGCCGGGCGACCGACGGGGCGTCCTCCTCCCACGGGCCCTCGGCCCGCACCGTCCGCGAACCGCGCAGCGTCGGCACGCCCCGGGTGAGGATCAGGTCCTTGACGGTGACGGGCACCCCGTCCACCGGCCCGGCAGGCGTACCGGCCCGCCAGCGTTCCTCCGCTTCCCCGGCGGCCGACAGCGCCTCGTCCGGGTCGATCCGGGTGAAGCAGTTCGTCGCGGCCTGTGCGGCCTCGGCGCGCTCCAGCGCCGCCCGGGCCGCCTCGACGGGAGAGAACTCGCCGGCCGCGTACCCGGCCGTGAGCCGGGTGGCGGTGAGGTCGGCGAGGTGGGTCGGTTCGGTGGTCATACGTCCTCCGAGCGTTGGCCGCCCCGGGCGGGACGGTGGCGGGGCGGGGTGGCGCGCCCGGTCCGGCAGCCGGCGCCGTCACCGCACCGGTACGTACCCGAGCCTCTTGTCGACGAGGTTGTGCAGCGGCTTGCCGGCCGACCACTGGTCGAAGTTGTCCTGGAACTGCTCGGCGAGGGCGTCCCGCCAGCCCAGGGTGTCGCCACTCATATGGGGCGAGACGATCAGATGCGGGACGTCCCACAGCGGGCTGTCCGACGGCAGCGGCTCCTGCTCGAAGACATCCAGCGCCGCCGCCGCGATCCGCCACTCGCGCAGCGCCGCGACCAGGGCGTCCTCGACGACCAGCGGGCCACGCCCGATGTTGATGAACCGGGCCCGCGGTGGCATCCGGGAGAACGCCGCCTTGTCGAACAGGCCGCGGGTGGCCTCGGTCAGGGGCGCCGCACAGACCACCCAATCCGCCTGGGGCAGGAGGCCGTTCAGCGCCTCACTCGCATGGACCAGGCCGAATTCCGGGTCGTCCCGGCGCTCCCGGCGGCCGACCAGGTCGACCTTGACACCCAGTGCCAGGAGGGTGGTGCCGATGGCCCGGCCGATCGGCCCGGAGCCCACCACCACCGCCCGGCTGCCGGCCAGCCGCAGGGTCTCGCGGTGCTGCCAGCGCCGCTGCCGCTGCAGCTCCCAACTTCCGTAGAAGTCCTTGGCCATGGCGATCACCAGCCCGGCCACATACTCGGCGATCGGCTGCTCGAAGACCCCCCGGGCGTTGGTCACCAGGGTGTCGTCGGCGATCAGCGCCGGGCACAGCAGCTGGTCCACACCCGCGCTCGCGGTGTGCACCCACCGGGGCCTGGGGCCCTTCTCCGGCCAGGCTCTGCGGATCGCATCGGAGGTGAAATCCCAGGCCAACAACACGTCGGCGGTGGGGAGTCGGTCGGCGAGCGAATCCTCATCGGTGAAGATCACCCGAGCCCGGCCGGTGAGCCGGTCGAGCTTCGGCGGCGGGTCGGAACCGAGGACGAGGACGGTGCTTTCGGACATAGCCAGAAACCGTTCTGAAACGTGAGTCCCCTTTCATGGAAAGGGGCGCCGACAGATGCCTGGGATGCGAGGATTGACCACGCTAAGAAGTCGTATCTACCGTGTCAACAACGGCTCTGTTCCGACGTCCCGGCTTGATCCGGCTGCACCTCATCCCCGGCCACTGGCCTGGCCATTCCAGCCCTTCGTTTTTGTTCTAGGGGCCTTCATGGACGTCTCTTTTCTGGGTGGCCCACAGCCGCAGCTCGGCGTGGGCGTCGTCGCTCCCTTCGACTTCGCTCTCGACAGAGAGCTGTGGCGCTGGGTCCCCGACGACGTGTCCCTCCACCTCACCCGCACCCCTTTTGTGCCCGTCGAGGTCAGCCTCGATCTGGCCCGTCTGGTCAGTGAGCACGAAACGCTGCACGCCGCCGTCCAGGCGCTGTGTGCGGTATCACCGCAGGTCATCTCCTATGCCTGCACGTCCGGCAGCTTTGTCGCCGGGGTGGCGGGCGAGCGGGCCATGTGCGCCGCCATGGCCCAGGCGGGGGAGGTTGTCTCCCTCACGACATCGGGCGCACTGATCGAAGCGCTGCGCGAGATCGGCGCACGGCGCATCGCCGTGGTCACGCCCTATACGAAATCGGTCACCGATTCCCTGGAGGACTACCTCGGTGAAGCAGGCATCACGGTCACCGGCCGCGCCTACCTCGGGCTGACCCGGCACATCTGGAAGGTGCCGTACCGCGACGTCGTCGACATGGCCCGCGCGGCCGTCGTCGGCTCCGCCGACGCCCTCTTCATCAGCTGTACGAATCTGCCGACGTACGACGTCATCCCGCAGCTGGAGGCCGAGCTGAGGATGCCGGTGCTGTCCGCCAATCAGGTCACGATGTGGGCGGCGCTGCGTGCCATCGGCGTCCAGGCGGTCGGCCCGTACCAGGCGCTGCTCGATCCGGTGGCGCGCCGCGGCCCGGCCGCGATGACCGGATCGGAGCAGCCAGGACCGGGCGAAGGGCTGACGGGGGCGACCCCCGAGGCCGCCTTCGCCGGATCCGCCGCGGCGCCGGACGGGGAGGCCCTTGACGGTCTGGAACCCCCGGCCTATCCGCCCGAGGACACAGGAGGTCTGCCCCCGGTGTGAGGCGGGTGGGCACCTGCCCGCACCACCACGGATGCTGCCGGTGTGGTCCCGCCCGCCGGCAGCGCCCCTCCGCACCTCGATGCACCATCCCGTGAAGACACCCGCGTCGACGAATGCACCCGCATGGACGAATGCGCCGGTCTCCACGAACCACCCGTCTCCACGAACCACCCGTCTCCACGAACCACCCGTCTCCACGAACCACCCGTCTCCACGAACCACCCGTCTCCACGAACGCCCCTGCACCCGCAGCCGTACACGCAAGGGAGAACTGCATGGCATCGGTCGGCTTCCTCTACCCCGGCTACTCCGCGGAGGATGACTACCCCCGGCTCGAATCGCTCCTGGGCGGCGTGGTCCGTCTGCCGCTCGTCCACACCGACATCGGCGAGGACGCCCACCGGGTCGACGCGCTGCTGGAGATGGGCTCCGCCGGGCGGCTGGCGGCCGGCGTCGACGAGCTCAAGGAGCGCGGCGCCGAGGCGGTCGTCTGGGCCTGTACGAGCGCGAGCTTCGTCTTCGGCTGGGAGGGCGCGCGCGTTCAGGTCCGGGAGCTGTCCGTCACCGCCGGCCTGCCCGCCTCCAGTACCTCCTTCGCCTTCGCCCATGCCGTCCAGGCGCTCGGGGCCCGGCGGGTGGCGATCGCCGCCACCTACCCCGACGACGTGGCCGAGCGCTTCCACGCGTTCTTGAAGTCCGCCGGTACGGAGGTCGTCTCGACCCGCGGGAGCGGCATCATCACCGCCGCCGAGGTCGGCACCTGGGGCAGCGAGGAGGTGCTGGCGCTCGCGCGGGCGGGCGACCATCCCGACGCCGAGGTGGTGCTGCTGCCGGACACGGCACTGCACACCGCCGAACATCTGCCGGCCCTCGAAGCGGAGCTGCGCAAGCCGGTGCTCACCGCCAATCAGGTGACGGTCTGGGAAGGGCTGCGGCTGCTCGACCGCACGGTGGCCTGCCCGGTGCTGGGCACCCTCTTCTCGCGGACGGCGCACGTCTGACCCGGGAACGGGAACCGCCCCAGGCCCGGGAACCGACCCGGGAATAAGTGGAGAACGACTCCGGTTGTCCTCCTCGCAGACCACCGACGCGAGGAGGACCCGCACCGTGAGCGGCGAGCGAGACAAGGCCCGGGGCAGCGACGAGGCGATCCGCGAAAGCGGCGACGGCATACGGGGCGCGGCACCGGGCACCGCACCGGTTCCCCTCTCGGTGCTCGACCTGGTGACGGTCGGCGCCGGGCACACCGCTGCCGACGCGGTCCGTACGGCCGTCGGCATCGCCCGTACGGCCGAACGCCGCGGCTTTCACCGCTACTGGGTCGCCGAGCACCACTCCATGCCCGGCGTCGCCTCGTCCTCACCCGCGGTGCTGCTCGCCCACCTCGCCGCCCACACCGAGCGCATCCGTCTCGGCTCGGGCGGCGTCATGCTCCCCAACCACGCCCCGCTGGTGATCGCCGAGCAGTTCGGCACCCTGGAGGCGATGGCCCCCGGCCGTATCGATCTGGGCCTGGGCCGCGCGCCAGGCACCGACGGAGCCACCGCCGCGGCGCTGCGGAGGACGGAGCGCCTGCATGAGGGGGCGGACGACTTCCCCCAGCAGCTGGCCGAGTTGACCCGCTTCCTCGACGACTCCTTCCCCGACGGCCACCCCTACGCCAGGATCCACGCGGTCCCAGGACCGGTGCAGGCCACCTCGCCCGGCGGCGTCCAGTCCCGGCACCGGCCGCCCCTGTGGCTGCTGGGCTCCTCCGGCTTCAGCGCGCGGCTCGCCGGCTCCCTGGGCCTGCCGTTCGCCTTCGCGCACCACTTCTCCGCGGCCAACACCCTTCCCGCGCTGGACCTCTACCGCGCCTCTTTCCGCCCCTCCGAGGTGCTGTCCGAGCCGTACACCCTGATCGGGGTCGCGGCGCTCGCCGCCGAGGAGGAGCGGGAGGCCCGCCGCCAGGTGCTGACCGGCGCACTGTCCATGGTCCGGCTGCGCACCGGCCGCCCCGGCCTGGTCCCCAGCCCCGAGGAGGCCGAGGCGTACGGCTTCAGCGCCACGGAGCGGGACTTCGTCGACACCTGGCTCGGCAATGTCATCCACGGCACTCCGGACGCCGTCCGCCAGGGCCTGGACGATCTCGCCGAGCGCACCGGCGCCGACGAACTGATGATCACCGCCAATGCCCACGGCGGCCCGGCCCGGCTGCGCTCGTACGAGCTGATCGCGGACGCGTACGGGCTCCCGGGGTAGGGCGCCGGTTCCGGCCGCGCCGGCGAGACCCGTCCGCCTCCGCGCGGGCCCTCAGATACCCGTGTGCCGGCCCGCGTCGAGCAGGGCCTCGACCTGGTCGGGGGCCACGGGGCGGGAGTAGAGCCAGCCCTGCCCGGTGTCGCAGCCGATCCGGCGGAGCCGATCGGCCTGCTCGGCGCTCTCCACGCACTCGGCGGTGACCGTGAGGCCGAGCCGGTGCGCCAGCGCCACCAGCGCCTCCACGATCATCTCGTCCGCCGGGTTGGGGTGCTCCTGCGAGCGGAAGCCGCGGACGAAGGAGCCGTCCAGCTTCAGTACGGACACCGGGAGGCGGCTGAGGTAGGCGAGGTTGGAGTAGCCGGTGCCGAAGTCGTCGATGGCGATCCGTACGCCCATGTCGCTGAGCGCCTGGAGGGCCTGCAGCGGCCGGCCGGCCGAGCCCATCACGGCCGACTCGGTCAGCTCCAGCTGCAGCAGCCGCGGCGGCAGCCCGGTCTCGGCGAGGATCCCGGCGACATCCGCGACCAGGTCGGAGTCCCACACCTGACGTACGGCCACATTGACGCTGACGAACAGCGGCTGGCCGGGGTGCGCCAGCTGCCAGGCCCGTGCCTGGTGGCAGGCCCGCTCCAGGACCCAGCGGCCCAGCTCGACGATCGCGCCGTTCTCCTCCGCCAGGGCGATGAACCGATTCGGCGACAGCGTCCCGAACTGCGGGTGCCGCCAGCGCACCAGCGCCTCCACCCCCTGTGCCCGGCCGTCGTCCAGCCCGACCAGCGGCTGGTACTCCAGGGTGAATTCGCCGCGGTCCACGGCAGGGCGGAGGGTGCTGGAGAGCGCCTGCCGGGTCATCCGGTGGGCATTGCGCTCCGGGTCGAAGAGCGTCCAGCGGGCCTTGCCGTCCTCCTTGGCCCAGTACAGCGTGGTGTCCGCGGCCTGCATCAGGCCGGTCGCGGTGGTGCCGCCTGCGGCCCGCTCCACGACGCCGATGCTCGCCGACACCGACAGCCGCTGCCCGGCCAGGTCGAAGGGGCGCTGCAGCGCGTCCAGGACGCACTGGGCCAGCTCGGCCAGCTGTTCGGTGCCGGTGGAGTCCTCCACCAAAAGAGCGAACTCGTCACCGCCCAGTCGCGCGACGAGGTGCCCCGTCCGGCCCGGCCCGCGGTCCGCCGCGCTCTCCGCGATGCGCGTCAGCCGCTGGGCCACCGCGCTCAGCAGCCGGTCGCCGACGCGGTGCCCGAGGGTGTCGTTGACGGCCTTGAAGCCGTCCAGGTCGAGGTAGCACAGCCCGATCCGTCCGGTGCCGGACGGGGCGAAGGAGGCGGTCTCCAGCGCGGCGGAAAGCCGCTCGAAGAACAGCGCCCGGTTGGGGAGCCGGGTCACCGGATCGTGCATCTGCAGATGCCGCAGCCGGGCCAGCAGATCGTGCCGGTCGCTGATGTCCGCCACCGACAGCAGCATCCGCTCCTCGCCGCTGAGCGGTTCCGGCGTCAGCGGCTCGACGATCACCTCCACCCAGACGGAGTGCCCCTCGGGGTGTTTGAGGCGGCGGGTGCAGCGCATCCGGTCGCTGCGGCCGCACAGCACCTCGCGGTAGGCGGTCCACACCAGCGGGTCGGCGCCGAGGTCGGTGAGGTCCGCCGCGGTGGCGGCGACCAGCTCGGCCGGGTCGGCGCCGACCAGTTCCCCGAAGGCGGCGTTGGCCGCGAGGACCAGGCCGTCGCGGTTGAGGACGGCCATCGCCAGCCGCGCGGCATGGAAGGTGGCGCGGTAGTCGCCGAGCGAGGCCGCGGTGTCGTCGCAGCGGCCGGCGGGGGTGCGCCGGGCACCGGCGGATGCATTGGTCGTACCATTACGCTCCGTCACTGAGGGGAGCGTCGCTCCGGGCGTGCGGCCCGGACTGTCGGGGTGTCCGCTCACTGCTCGCTCCCGCATGGCGCTGTCTCGTGATGGAGGGGGGATCTCGCGCTGGAAAGTGTGGCGATCATAGAGGCTGGCGCAACGGCCGATCCAGCGACGCAGCCGTGATCATCCGCTCGCATGACGGATCTTCGGCCATTTCTGCCCGGGTCTGTTCGTGCCGAATGCCCCATTGGCTGTTTGTGACTTTCCGTTACGAAGCGAGGGAGGCGCGCCGGTCACTCTTCCGGGTCCGCAAAACAGGACGAATAGCATTAAATCGCCACAGGGTAGATGAGGTCTCCGAATCCGTCCCTGGAGGTAGATGTGCCGCGCGCCCGGACACCCGACGGGGTGGATCGCCGCCGTCTGCGGCGCGTCGCGGCCGTCGTCACCTCGCTGAGCGCGCTCATCGCGACCTCCATCGTCGCCGGACCCGCCACCGCCTCCGAGGCCGCCCTCTCCTGTGCCCTGGGGCGCACCGACGCGCACCACTCCGAGGGCCTGGACACCTGGAACGGCGCCTACCCGCGCCCGGACCGTCCGCTCAACGCCGTCATGATCTTCCTTTCCTTCCCGGATGCCCGGCCGTCCGCCGCCCCGCAGGAGCTCTCCCGCGCCTACTTCCCCGCCACCTCCGGCTTCTTCGACCGCGCCTCGTACGGGAAGTTCCGGCTGCGTCCGCACATCCAGCGCCACTGGGTCCGGATGCCCCGCCCGTCCGTCTCCTACGGGATACGGCGCGACTGGGACGCCGGCCGGCGCTCCGACTATCTGCGCGACGCGGTCGCCGCCGCCGACCCTTCCGTGGACTTCGGCCGCTACGACGTGGTCTATTTCGTCGCCGACCCGGACGCCCCCGGCGTCGACTCGGACGCCACCAAGGTCGTCAACCTCGCACAGCCGATGCACGCCGACGACCGCGATCTGCGCCGGTTCGTCACCGTCTTCGAGCAGAGCCCGCCGGACCGCAATGTCCTCGCGCACGAAACCGGGCACGTCTTCGACCTGCCGGACCTCTATCACCGGCCGCAGAGCGGCAAGGGTGACTGGGACACCTACGTCGGTGACTGGGATCTCATGGGCAGCCAGTTCGGTCTGGCGCCCGACCCCTTCGCCTGGCACAAGTGGAAGCTGGGCTGGATCGCCGACAGCCAGGTCGACTGCGTCGACCTGACCAGCCCCGCCCCGCACTCGCTGCGTACGCTGTCCGCCCCCGAGGAGCCCAGGGCCCAGCGCCGGCCGCGGCTCCTGGTGGTCCGTACGGGGCCCGACAGCGCACTGGCCATCGAGGCACGCGGTGCCATGGGCAACGACCGCTCCCTGTGCACCGAAGGTGTCCTGGTCTACCGCGTGCGGAGCGAGACCCCTTCCGGATCGGGGCCCGTGCAGGTCCTCGACGGGCACCCGGGCACCTCGGCCTGCGGGGGCACCTCCGTCTATCCGCCGCTCGCGGACGCACCGCTGGGCGTGGGGGAGAGCATGGACGATGTCCGGGACGGCGTGCGCATCCAGGTCGCGGGGCGGACGACCGACGGGGACTGGGCGGTCAAGGTCGGGCGCGGCTGACGCCCGCCGGCGGACCGGGGTGAGGCATACGGCCGGCGGGGAGCGAGCCGGGCGGTATACGACGAAGGCCCCCACCGGAGTGGAGGCCTTCGACTGTCTGTGCGCCGCCAGGGACTCGAACCCCGGACCCGCTGATTAAGAGTCAGCTGCTCTAACCAACTGAGCTAGCGGCGCCTGCTGACGGGGAAAACATTAGCATCATGGTCGGGGAGGGCAAAAATCGGTTTGTCTCAGCCCGCGGTCAGCGCCGGAATGCGGTCCTGAGCTGTGGTTCCCCGCCCGGGGCCGGCCAGGGAACGGGCGGCGCGCACACAGGCCCACAGCAGCACGTCCGGACCGGGCAGCCAGGGATTGCGGACGTCCGGCGCCACCAGCCAGCGGGAGACGGACGGGCCGGCCACGTCCCCGGCGGCCGGGAAAGGGGTGGCGTCGGCGGGCACGGCCCCGGCGGCTGTCCGGCGGGGGTGCAGGGGCGGGACGGTCACCGCATCGCCGCTGCCGTGGCACAGCAGCGGGGGGACGGCGGCGGCCCACTCCTCCCAGACGAGCAGCGCCGGCAGCCGCTGGGCCGTCCCCGGGGCGGCGAACAGCAGGATGCGGCCGCGGTGTGCCGCCACCGGACCCGAGCCGGGGCCGTCGGACCACAACCGGTCGACCATGCGGCGCCCGAAGAGTGCCGGGGCGTTGATCACGTCGAAAGCGGTGCCGCACGGCAGTGCGCTGGGGGCGGCCGGGCGGGTGGCCCACAGGGTGTGCATCTCGTCCGGACGGGGGCTGGCGGAGGCGAGCCAGTCGGCGCCCGCGAGGGTGACGTACGCCGCGGTGGGAAAGGCCAGGGTGCGGGGGGTCTCAGGCAGCCAGTCGGTCATGGGGGACAGGTCTACCGATGCGGCGGGCGCCCACTGAGCTGATTGGTGGAAAACGGGACGGGGCGCCGCGGGAGCCGGTATCTTGCGCCTCTTGCATATGCCAGCGGCTCATGATCATGGACCATGAGCCGTAGTGAGGCGGGTGGTGCGGAAGTTGCTCCCGGGGCGGCCGACGGGCCGGGGTGCTCAGTCCGTCTCGCCCGGCAGGGTGCTGCTGCTGCGCATCAGGCTGCGGCCGAACTCGATCATTTTCTGTGCGTAGTCCTCGGTCCACTCCGCCTGCTCGGCGAGCGTGGCCAGCGGCATCCGGTCGAACCGGCTGGGGTCGGCGAGCTGGGCGGCGGCCAGCGCCTGGAACTCCGTGGCGCGGTCGGCCGCGGCGCGGAAGGCGAGAGCCAGCTCCGTGGCGCGGCCCAGCAGCTCGCGCGGGTCCTCCATCGACTCCAGGCCGAAGAAGTGCTCGGGGTCGGTGACGGCCTCGGGCGGCTCGAAGAGCAGCTGCGCGGGCTTCATCCGCCGTGGTCCCGGGGCCGTACCACGCGGGTCGGGAGCCGGTCGCGGCTCGGACATGTACCTACCTCCAGATCGTGTGCCGCATTCCATTGTCCCGCCCCGCGCAAGGGGGCAGGCGCGGGTGTCCGCCGCCGTCTCCGTTCCACGGCC
This sequence comes from Streptomyces sp. NBC_00400, assembly GCF_036048035.1. Classification (NCBI taxonomy): domain Bacteria; kingdom Bacillati; phylum Actinomycetota; class Actinomycetes; order Kitasatosporales; family Streptomycetaceae; genus Streptomyces; species Streptomyces sp. NBC_00400. The sequence continues at coordinate 5,391,340 of NZ_CP107940.1, forward strand.
GGCGAGGGGACGCCACGCCTCTCGGCACGCCACGCCCCCTGCGGACGTCACGGCCTCCTCAAGGACGCCACGCCACCCGGTGTTCCGCCAGGTGGGCGAGGACGGCGTGGTTGGCCTCCCAGCCGTCCGGGAACTTGACCGTGACGCCGAGGCGCACCGGCTCGGTCGAGGGGTGCTCGTCCAGCAGATCGGCGACGCCCGCCCGGCAGACCACGATGCAGGCGTGCCGGTGCCGGGAGGCCAGCACGCACAGCCGGCCGGTCTCCAGATGGAACGCGGTGGCGTCGGGGCGGCCGGAGAGCGGATGCAGGACGACCGTCACATCGAACTCGCGGCCCTGGAGACGGTTGGCGGTGTCCACCGCGACCCCCGAAACCCCCAGTTCGGCGAGCGCGGCGCGGACGGCCGCCGCCTGGTCGCGATGGGCCGTGCCGACCGCGATCCGGGCCGCCGTGAGCGGCACCGGGACGGCGGCCCCGCCGTCCGGGTCCCGCCGGGCCTCGCTGGTCGCGGCGCCGCCGCGGTCCAGGAGCCGGCGCACGACCTGGGCCACCGCGCGGACCGCCTCCGGGTCCGTACGCGGCGTACGGCGGGCGGGGAGTTCCAGCAGGCCCCAGCCCGACTCCGCGGCCTCGTCCAGGACCCGGTCCACCCCCGAGCCGTCGCCCGGCACCCCGAACGCCAGCCGGCGGTCGCCGTGGCCGGTGCCGCTGCGGAACGGGGTGTACGGGTAGAACGCGGCGGAGACCAGCGGCGCGGCCGAGGCGGGCAGCCGCCAGGAGACCGGCAGCCGGTGCTGCGGCAGATCGGGGTTGTGGGCCAGAAGGGTGGACACCGCGCTCGCGGACGGGTCGTACGCCAGCCCCGCCCACTGCTCCGCGCCGACCACGCTGAACGGGTCCAGCTGGCCGGGGTCGCCGACGAACAGCGCCCGTTCGAAGAGCCCGGCGACGCTCAGCAGCGCGTCGGAGCGCATCTGGTAGGCCTCGTCCACGATGGCGTGCCGCCAGGGTTCGTCGACCTTGGTGTAGGCCCATTTCGCGGCCGTCGACACGACGATGTCCATCCCGGCGAGATCGGCGGCCTTCGCGGACGTACGGACCGCGGGCAGTGCGGCCAGTGCCGGGTCGAACGCGCCGGGCTCGCTGCTGTGCAGCCGGCCGACCGGCAGGTCGGGGTCCTTCTCGGCGAGCCGCAGCACGAGGTCGTCGACCTGGGCGTTGGTCTGCGCGACCACCATCAGCGGGCGTCCGGCGGCGGCCAGTTCGCGGGCCGCCCGCACCACGAGGGTGGACTTGCCGGCGCCGGGCGGGGAGTCGACGACCACACCGCGCCGGGAGCCGTGCAGCGTGTCGTGCAGGATCGCTTCGGTGGCCGCGGCGGCCGCCGCGGCCGGATCGAAGCTCTTGGCGGCGGCGGCGGGCGCGGGCGCGGGGGAGTCCTGAGGGGCCGTCATACGGCAATGCTCTCCGGGGCGGCCGGGTGCCGGGGGCGGTTCACAGGAAGTCCTCCGTGGTCACGGGGTCGGGGGCGTCGTACGGCGCCTGCGCGGGGCCGGCGGGCCCGGGCGGAGGGCCGCCGTGGGTCCACGGCGTGTCCTCGGGGTCCGGGAGCTCCGGGCCGCCGCGCGGGGCGTGTTCGAACAGTGTCCAGCACACCGTGTCGTCCGGCTCCGGCACCGAACCGGGCTCGGGGGTCTTCCCGCGCCCCATCCCGCCCGTCAGCCGCACCACCAGGGCGCCCGGCTCCCCGGCCGCGGGCGCGACGCATTCCGCGGTCTGCGTCCTGCCGTCCGCCAGGGGGCGGTAGAGCTTGCCCCCCTCGGACAGCTGCGGGCGGTCGGCCGTCCACAGCGTCACCAGCGGGCGCGGCATCGGCCGCTTGCCCTCGGAGAAGGCCATTTCGACGGCGGTGACCGTGCCCTGGAACGCCTCGCCGGCCAGCCGCCGCCCCGCCATCACCAGCGGATCGTCCAGGGCCTCCTGGGCGTCCAGTTGCGCCTGGGCGGTCTCCCGCGCGGACAGTTTCTGTGCGGCGGTGACCGCGTCGTCCTGTCGGGGCTGCGGGGGCTCCCCGGCGCGCACCCGGTCGCGGTGCGCCGTGTACGACCAGCGGTCGCGCTTCCAGCGGTCGGCGACCCGGGCGCCCTCGGGGAGCGCCCGCAGCAGGTCGAGACCGTGCCAGACGGCGTCCCAGGCCGGCCGCAACTGCCCCTCGACCAGGGCGCGGAGGGCGTCCTCGGCGCCCGGCAGCCCGGCGTCGTAACGGGCCATCGCGGGAGCCAGCAGCCGGTTGTCGAACGCCGGGTCGGTGGCCGGGCCGGCCGGCGGGCACAGCAGCTGTCCCGCCGCGTCGCGCGCCGACTCCGCACGCTCGGCCGCCTCCCGGCCCGACATCCCCGGCGGCGGGTCGATCCAGGAGAGCAGCGCACCCAGGTGCTGGTCCTCCAGCACGCTCTGGCCGGTCGCCCAGTGGCGGGTCAGCAGGCCCGTCATGGACAGCAGCAGGCTCGCGCCCGGGACCCGCGCCCGCTCGCCGAAATGGGTCAGCCAGCGGCCCAGCAGCGGGACGTGCGGCGGCGCGGGGTACGGCGCCTCCGGCTCCTGCTCGGCCGTGCGCCGGAACCGCATCGAGCGTCCCAGCAGCCGGACGAATTCGATCCCCGCGGCGCTCGGCACGATCAACTGCGGTGCGTCCGCACACAGTTCGACCTGCACCGGGACCTTCTTGCCGGTCTCCGGATCGGTCTCCTTGCGCTCCTCCCACCCGATGGCGTCCGCGTAGCCGTCCACATACGGCAGCACCGTCTCCGCCAGCTCGGCGAGGAACGCGAACCGCAGATCGCGGTCGCGCGGCTGCGGAACGGCCAGCAGCACCGGCTTCTCGCGGTCCGTGCCGACCAGCGCGCCCAGCGGGGCGCCGGCCTCGCCCGCGGTCGTCAGCGGGACGAAGACCAAAGGGCGCCCGGACAGATGGCGGTGCAGGGCCGTGCAGCGCGGCTGCGCCCGGCCCGCGGCGACCGCCTCCATCCGGGCCAGCGTCTCGATCAGCGACATCCCGGTTCCTCCGTCCGCGGCGCCGGCACGACGGCGCCGGCCAGCGCCTCGGCGCGCAGCGCGGCGGCCCGGCGCAGCGCCACCACGGCCGGGTCCGCTTCGCCCGGTCCCTCCCCTTCGCCCGGGTCCGCGGGGTCCGTCCCGTCCGGGCCGGCCGCCGTCAGCACCTCCTCGATGGTGCGCAGGCCGCCCAACTCGCCCCGTACGCCGCGCCCCAGCGCCTCCACCGCGCCGTCCTGACGGGCACGCGTACGGCAGTGGAAGGCCAGCTCGCAGGCGGCCAGGCACTCGGGGGCGTAGGCCGCGCCGACCGCCTCGACGGCCTCGGCCAGCTCCTCGGGCGGGCGGGTCGCCGTCTTCCCGTCGTCCGCGAGCCGCAGGTCGAAGGTGGTCCGTGCGGGCAGATCGGCGGCGATCTCCTCGACCCGGGTCAGGCGGGCCAGCTGCCGCCGGGTGGTGGCCAGTTGCCTGCGGACGTCGACGGCGGCGGCCGTGGGGAGGTTGGAGAAGTCCTTCGGGCACACCAGCAGCACCCGGTCGCGGACCCGGACCGTGCGGCCGGTGCGGGCACCGGCGTGCCGGGCCACCGGCTCCAGGGCCAGGACGTACACCGCCGCCTGCCGTGCCGCGGCGCCCACCTTGGCGGCGTCCGCCGAACCGTCGATCATCGGGAAGGACTTGATCTCGACGACCGTCCAGCTGCCGTCCGGATGCACCACCACCGCGTCCGGCTCCACATAGGCGGGCGAGCCGGCCACCTCGACGGCCAGCATCGGGTGGTCGAGCAGCGCCCAGCCGCCGGCCGCGGTCGCGTCGCGCAGCGCGAGCGCCGTGCGCGCCGCCCGGCCCGCGGGCCCGGCCGCGGACAGCTCCGGGGCGGCGACCTCCTCGGGCACGGGCGCGGGGGTGCCGGGCGCCAGCCGCTCGTGGACCAGCCGCAGCAGTTCCGTGCCGCCGTCGGCCTTCACCCGGGCCTCGAAGGCAGTGCCGCGGACGAGGGCGAACTGGGACTGGCCGTACGCGGCGGGCGAGCCCAGGGCCCGGGCCAGCGCGCCCTTGTCGATGCCCGCGCCGTCCAGCAGCGCACGGCGGTGGCAGCCGGGGTTGGCGGCCAGCGCGGCCAGTGCGCGGGCGTCGAGGGGGCGGGGGTGCACGCCGGGGCCGCGCAGCTCGGTGAGCCTGGCCCGGCCCACGCGGGGAGCTGCCTCCGGCGGCCGGCTCGGTGCCGCCGTCGGCGGCTCGCCCGAGGGGGCGGCCGGCGCGGGGCGGCTGTCGCGGAAAACGTTCACCCGCGGAAGTCTCGCATCCGGCACTGACATGCGGGGGGACCGCCCACGGACCGGCCGTCGGCGGAGACCGCTCCCGGCAGCCGCCCGTACGCCGTACGGCCTCGCTGGCCGGCCGGCCCCGGGCACGTCCCGGGCAGACCCGTGGGCAGACCTCGGCCCCCCGCTCCCGGACCGCACTCCCGGCAGGGAGCGGGACCCCGCCGCCGGTCAGGGGCAGGGCGGCCGCCCCGGCCGGGGACAAATCGACCCGATGCGCGATGATGGAAAGCCCGCGGTCAACGCCGCCCGCACCGAGAACGACCAGCCGGGAACCCGGCGAGAGGTACGACCATGGCACCGCGCATTTTCCTGGCCAGGCACGGGCAGACCGAGTGGTCCCTGTCCGGCAGGCACACCGGCCGCACGGACGTCCCGCTGCTGGACGAGGGCCGGCGCGGCGCCAAGCTGCTGGGCGAGCGGCTGCACCGCGCCCCCTGGGAGGGCCTGCCGGGCGTCGAGGTCCGCACCAGCCCTCTGGTGCGCGCCGAGGAGACCTGCGAGCTGGCCGGTTTCGGCGACCGGGCGCAGCACTGGGACGCGCTGATGGAGTTCGACTACGGCGCGTACGAGGGCCTGACGCCGGCCGAGATCAAGTCGGGGCGGCCGGAGTGGCTGATCTGGCGCGACGGTGTGCCGGAGGGCGAGACGCTCGCCGAGGTCGCCGCGCGGGCGGACGAGGTCGTCGACTGGGCGCGGTCGGCCGGCCGCGATGTGCTGGTCTTCGCGCACGGCCACATCCTGCGTGCCCTCGGCGCCCGCTGGCTGGGCCTGGACATCTCCTTCGCCGCCCGGATCCGGCTGGAGCCGACCTCCCTGTCGGTGCTCGGCTGGGCCTACGGCGAACCGGCGATCGAGCGCTGGAACGACACCGGACACCTCGGCTGAGGGGCGCGGCGGAAGCCGCCGGGGGAGGGCGCGGGGGGAGCTGCATGGCCCGGCGCCCTCAGCCGCCAGCCGCCAGCCGTCAACGGTCAGCCCTCAGCCCGCAGCCCTCAGCCGTCCGAGGCCGGCCCCGGTGTCCCGTCCTCCTCCGATACGGCCGATGCCGCGTGCCGCTCCAGGAAGCCGGCGACCGCGCCGCAGTTGCGGTGCGCCCGCAGCGTCCGGGCCGTGCCGTCGAGCATCGCCCGGATACGGGCCGAGCGGACCTGCTCCAGCAGCGTCAGCACCCGGCCCCCGGCCGCGGCGGCCTCCTCGGGCTGCCCGCTGTCCGCGAGATTGCCCGCGAGCTCCGCGGTGAACAGGGCGATATTGCGGGTGAAGTGAGGGTTCTGCAGCGCCACCGCCCGGCGCGCATGCTCCACCGCACGCCCCGCCTCACCCAAGGCCGACCAGCACTGCGCCTCCAGTCCCGCCAGTTCGGCCTCGCCGTAGAACGACATCCACTCCGGGTCGCCGTCCCGCGGCCCGCCCGCGAAATGCCGCTCCGCCCGGGCCAGCGCCTGCTCGCAGCCGGAGCGGTCCGCCAGCACCGCCCAGCCGCCCGCCTCGCGCAGCGCCAGCAGCGACAGCAGCCGCGGCGAGGCCAGATGCCTGGCGGCCTGCTGGGCCGCCTGCGCGGCGCGCACCGCCTCGCGCGGACGCCCGGCATCGCGGGCGAGGAAGGCCGTATTGCAGAAGGCGTGGGCCTCCAGGGCCGCATCGCCGCAGACCCGGGCGGTGGCCAGCGCCTCCGCGTAGTGCGAGCGGGCGTCGCCGAAGCGGCCCGAGTCATGCGCCAGCCAGCCGACCGTGATGGCGAGTTCACCGGCGCCGGCGTGCAGCCGGTCGGACACCGAGCGGCGCTGTACGCCCGCGTCCAGCAACTCGTAGGCGGCGCGCAGCGGCTGGGTGGCGCGGCGGTAGATGCCCTCCGCGCCGTGCCGGTCGTCCAGCAGCCGGAGCTGCCGGACCGCCTCCTCGACGGCGGTGGCCTCGGCGGCACCGGCGCGGCCGCCGGCCGCGGCGCGCGGGCCCGGCACATGGGCGGATGCGGCGGCGGCAGCGGCCTCGATGGGGTGCAGTGCGGCAAAGCCCAGGGCTGCCGCCGGGCCGCCGGTGATGAACGCGCGACGCAGCACGTCGCTCTCCTCGTGGATCTGGATACAGGTATCGCGGTGGTCGGGGTCGGTTGCCAGGGGCGCGGCGCCGGCCGCCGCGGTACGCGCCCCCCGTCCGCGTACCGCCTCGCGCGGCGCGAAGCCCATGTCGGGCAGCGTGAGCCCGGGGAACATGTGCCGGAACACCCGCTCGTAGGCGTAGTTCGGACACCGGATCTCCCCGGACTCGACGCGGCCCACATAGCGGGCGTCGCACGAGACCTGTTCACCGATCTCACGGGCGGACCGTCGGACCGCCGCCGCGAACTCGCCCGGTGACAGCCGGCCGCGCAGCTGTCGGAAAGCGAGGTTCGGGCGGGCGGGTACGGTGCGGGACGACGCTGAACTTGCTCGTGGCGACGCCATGGCGGACCCTCTCCGTGCCCTCTCCGTGCCATCAGGTGACGATGCCGCCTCCTGGCGGTGCGGCGGGTTGACCGTACCGGCTGTGATGGCTCCGATACGCAGAGTTTGGCCACAAATCGGATATCTCGCGTGCGATCTGCCATGAACTGCCATCCTTTGCAGCGTTACGCCGCCGTAGCTGTTGACACGCCTGACCGTTGAAGTCGGTGTAAAGGGTCGGGTGTGTGCAGGAGGAGGGGTTCTCCGTGTGGGAGACCGGCGTGAGCAGGGGCGGCAACGGGTCCGCGGGCCAGGCCGTCGCAGACGGGGCACCGGCCGTACCGGCGCAGGCGTGCGACCTCGTGACGGTGCCCGCCCGGCAGGGACTGGAGGCCGTGGACATCCTCCGGCTGCGGGACGGTGTCGGCCCGGTCCTGCACGACGGGGTCTGCGACACCCTCGGCTTTCTGGTGCCCGCGGGTACCGCGGCGGGCTGGGACGTGCCGGGCAGCGCGTGTACCCAGACCTCCGGGAGGGGCATCGCGCTGGGTGCGCTGTGCGGGGAAGGGGCCGCGGCGCACCCGCCGGTCACCGGCAGCGGCTGGCTGGTGTCCCCGGAGGGTGCGGGCGCCGCGGCCACCGACCCGGCCGTACTGCGTGCGGCACTCGGCGAAGCGGCCCGCACCATCGAGGCCGTCGACCGCTGTCAGTGAGACCGGCCGCCGGGCGTGCGCGCCTTACGTCTCCTGCACGGCCGGTGCGCTGTCCCTCGCCGGGCGGGGGATGGTGGTCGCGCCGCGCCGGTCGCCGAGCCGGCGCTGTACGCCGCGCAGCAGCCGCGTCGCGGTGAAGGCCGCGCCGTGGACGAAGCGCATCGACGGGCCGAACGACGGGGCGGTCAGCAGCCCCGCGAAGAACAGCCCGGGCCAGGACGACTCGAAGCAGGAGCTCAGTTCGGGCGCCCGGCTGCCGCCCACCGTCCGCAGCGTGGTGCGCACGGAGGGGACGAGCAGCCGCAGCCGCCCGAGGTCGGGGAGGAACCCGGTGGCCGCCACCACGTGCTGGGTGTCCAGGGTCTCGGTACCGCCCTCCGCGTGGGTGAGGTGGAGCCGCACCCCGTCGTGGTGAGCGGCCGCCGCCCGGATCCGGTGGTTCAGCAAGGCCGGTACCGCCTGCTCGAAGCGCTCCCGCAGCCACCAGGCGCCGGCCGGGCCCGGCGCCGTCTCGGCGATCCGTACCCGGGTCGCGGCGGGCAGCCGGCGCACCGCCCAGGGGGCCTGCGACCACAGCCGGTTCGGCCAGCCGGTGCCCAGTGCGGAGTGCGGGGCGCGCAGCGCACGCAGCCGGCCGCGCGCCGGCGGCGGCGGGGAGTTCCAGCGCAGCCGGTCGGCGCGGGCCACGAGGCGGGGCAGGGCGCCCTGTTCGGCGAGCAGGGCCGCGGTCTCCAGCGCGGACTGGCCGGCGCCGAGCACGGTGACGTCCTGACCACAGAAGCGGCGCAGGTCGCGGTGGTCACTGCTGTGCGAGGCGAGGTGCGGGGGGAGTTCGAGCAGGGGCCAGGGGCGGTTGACGAACGGCATCACACCGACGGCGAGCGCAACGGTCCGGGCCGCGATCCGCTCGCCGGTGTCCGTGTCGACGTGGAAGCCGTCGCCGTCCGGGCGTACGGAGGTGACGGTGACCTCCTCGATCTGCGGTACCGCCTGTTCGCCGAACCATCTGCCGTATGCGGTGAAGGTGTCGAGCGGCAGCGGGACGCCGTGCTCGGCGGCCAGGTCGTGGGCGGCGCCGTACGCGGCCGGGGTGTGGCTGCCGTCCGGGTCGGAGAGCGGGGAGGCCCAGGGCTCGGAGGTGAGGAACATGCCGTCGGGCATGTGGTCGCGCCACGTGGCCATCGGCCGGCCCAGGACCCGCAGCCGCAGCCCGGCCGCCGCCGCATGTGCGGCGATCGAGAGTCCGTAGGGGCCGGCGCCCACCACCACGAGGTCGTACATGGAAGCTCCCTGCTCTTTCTCTTGGTGCGGTACGGACGGAAGCGACCGCGGGGGCGGGGCCGGCACACCACCGGGCGGAGGGGGGACCGGTCCGGACGTGCCTATCTGTTCGAGAGCGGGGACGGGTCGGGCGACCGGGACGGATCCGGCAGTGAGACGGCCGCCGCGGACAGCGCCGCCGAGCGGCCCTGCGGCAAAGGCACCGCAGCGGGGCGCCGGCGCCGGGCCGGGGCGGCGGCCACCGCCTGCTCGTACACGGACATCAGCGCCTCGGCGCTGCGGGTGATGTCGTAGCGCCGCACCACCGGCGGAACCGGCAGCCGGCCCGGTCCGTGGCGTCTCAACTCCCTCAGCGCGGTGCCGAGTTCGTGGACGCCGAGGCTGAAGCGGCGGGCGCCGGGGGCCTGGTCGGCGGGCAGTTCGTCGACCGCCGGGCAGCTGCCGTAGAGCACCTGCAGCCCGGACCCGAGCGCTTCCAGGACGGCCAGCCCGAATGCCTCGTCCGGGGAGGGCGAGACGAAGACGTCGATGGCCGAGAGCAGACCGGGGATGTCGGGGCCTTCGGTTCCCTGGCCGTGGGCTGACTGGCCGTGGGGTCTTCCCTGGCCGTGGGCTCCCCACGTGGCGGTGCCCCGCCCGTCGAACGCGGTGTCGAGCGCCCCGTCGCGCTCGCCCAGCAGATGGATCCGGTCGCCCGAGCCGAACTGCTCCGCCATCCGGCGCAGCGTCTCCCGCTCCGGCCCCGCACCCGCCAACAGCAGGTGTACGCCCGGCAGCTGGGTCACCGCCCGGACCAGCACATCGAACCGCTTGCCGGGCACCAGCCGGCCGGCGCCGCCGACCACGAACGCGTCCAGCGGCAGCCCCAGCCGGGTGCGGACCAGGGCCCGGGCCGCCGGATCGAAGGCGAAACGGTGCGCCTCGATGCCGCCCGGCACCACATGGATGCGCTGCTCCGGTACGCCCCAGCGGCGCAGCCGGGCGGCGACGGTGTCCGAGACGGCAACCGTCGCCGTTCCCAGCCGTTCGGTGGCCCGGTAGAGCGTACGGACGCCCCGGGTCAGCCGGCGGCCCTCGATGACCGCGTCGCCCAGCGAGTGCTCGGTGGCGACCACGGCCCGCACGCCGGCCATCCGGGCGGCGATCCGGCCGTAGACGCAGGCCCGGTAGAGGTGGGTGTGCACCAGGTCGTAGCCGCCCTCGCGGATCAGTCCGGCGAGGCGGGGGAGGGCGGTCAGATCCCGGTTGCCGGTCATTCCGAGGTGGGTGACGGGGGTGCCGTCGGCCTCGATGCCCTCGGCGACCGGGCCCGGACGGGTCAGGGTGACGACCTCGCAGTGCGCGGGCAGCCGGCGCAGCAGCAACCGCAGCTGCTGCTCGGCGCCGCCCACGTCGAGGCCCGTAATGACGTGCAGAACCTTCACCGGATGCCTCCTGGGGTAGCGGCCGGGGTGGTGGTCTCGTAGGGGGCAGCACACCGGGGTGCGGCGGGTGCGGCGCGTGTTTGTGGTGTGGCGCCTTTTTGCGGTGCGGCCGCGATCGCCAGGGCACCGGCGGCGCCGGCCGGCGCGCCCGCCCTCATCCGCGCTCCCGACGCACCGCCGAGGCCGCGGTGCGCAGCAGGATCCGGATGTCCTGCCAGGGCGACCAGCTGTCGGTGTAGAGGTTGTCGAAGCGGGCCCGGTCCTCGGCGCAGGCGCCACCGCGCAGCCCGTGCACCTGCGCGAGTCCCGTCAGGCCCGGCCGCATCCGGTGCCGGGCGCCGTACTCCGGGCAGGCCTGGGTGCACTGCTGGACGACGAGGGGGTGCTCCGGTCGGGGGCCCACCAGGCTCATATCGCCGCGCAGCACGTTCCACAGCTGCGGCAGCCCCTCCAGCTTGCTGCGCCGCAGCAGCCGCCCGACCCGGCTCATCCGGCCGTCGCCCGCCCCGCCCGGCCGGCTCGTCTTCTCGTGCGCCGCCGACCCGCGCAGGGTGCGGAACGTCAGCAGGGTGAAACCGCGCCCGTCCCGGCCGGTCCGTTCCTGCCGGCACAGCACGCCGGGTCCGTCGGCCAGCCGTACCGCGAGCGCACAGCCCAGCAGTACCGGGGCCGCGGCCACCAGTGCCGGAGTGGCCAGCGCGAGATCCAGGGCCCGCTTGCGCCGGCCGCCGTGCCGTGGCGGGGAGGTGTCCAGCCGGCGGCAGGCGAAGCCCCACAGCTGGTCGGTGCCCGGATGCGGCGGGCGGCCCTCGCGGGCGGCCGCCGGACCGGCCAGCCAGATCACCGAGCCCTGGTCGATGAAGCGGTGCAGCAGCGCGGCGGTGTGCGGATCGCCGTACGGCGGCAGCGTGAACACCACGTCCCGCACGGTGTGCTGGATGACGGCCCGGGCGAGTTCCGGCACGGAGGTGAGCCGCGGCAGCCCCCCGCGGGCCGGGGGAGCGGCGGGCCCGCCGGGCAGCAGCGGGGCCGGCGGGACCAGGCCCACCGGGCGCATGCCGTACTCGGGGTGGGCGTCCAGCGCGGCGGCCAGCTGCCGGGCGGCCGGGTCGATGCCCACGATCAGGGTCGCGCGCGGCCGGCGGCGGGCGGCGTTGCGGCGCGCCCGGTGGACCGCGGCCCGGCCGCCGCAGGCCAGCAGGGTGTGTGCCGCCACCGCGCCCGACAGCACGAGCGGTGGCAGCGCCCGCCCGGGGTGGACGGCGGCGAGCACCGCGGCCGCCGCGCACCAGAGGACGGCGGCCCGGCCCAGCAGCCTCGGCAGGTCGTTCAGCGCGCTCGGGGCGGGGCCGGGACGGTAGAGACCGGCCCGGCAGTGGAGCAGCAGCGCGGCCGGCACCAGGGCGGTGAGCGCCGCCGGCGCCGCGGCGGTGCCCAGGGCGGGCAGCGCGGCGCCCGCGGTGGCCAGGCAGTCGGCGGCCAGCAGCAAGGCGACGGTCCGCCGCCGCAGGCCGCGGCCGGGCCGGGGCGGTGGCAGGGTCTTCGGGACCGGCCCGCGGGGCGGACGGCCCGCGGCGGCCGCCGGCCGGGGCACCGCCGACGGGGGCAGGACCCGGGCGGAACGGGGGGCGTCCGCGCGATCCGTCGTCATCGGCTGATCCGCTCCCTGCTCTCCGGGCACGCCGCGCCGAGCAGTTCGCGGTACAGCCCGAGGACGGCCGCCGCGGTGTGCCGCACGTCGTACGCCGCCCGCATGTGCTCCAGGGCCCGGAGGCCCAGCGCGGCGCGCAGCTGAGGGCGGGTCAGCAGCCCGCATACGGCCTGTGCCAGGGCGGCCGGGTCCGCGGCCGGCACCAGACAGTGCGGTGCGGACCCGGGCGGCAGGCTCTCGCGGGCCGCGCCGACATCGGTGACCACCACGGGGCGGCCGCAGGCCATCGCCTCCAGAGGGGCCAGCGCCATCCCTTCCCGGTGGGAGGGGAGGACGACCAGATCCGCCGCCCGGTACCAGGGGACGGCGTCCCGTGCCGTGCCCGCGAACCGGACACCGGGGGGTGCGGCGGCATGCAGCAGCTCCCGGTCCGGGCCGTCGCCGACCAGCACCAGCCGGGCGTCCGGGACGACGGCGCGGACCGCGGGCCAGGCCCGCAACAGCGACAGCTGGCCCTTTCGCGGACACAGCCGCCCCACGCACACCACCAGCGGTGCGTCCGGCGGCAGATCGCCGAGTGCGGGCAGGTCCCGGCGCAGCGCACGCCGCACCGCGTCCTCACGGTATGCGGGCGCACAACGGTCCAGGTCCACCCCGTTGCGGATCACCGCCCACCGGGCCGGCACCCCCGCTTCGGCGCCCCGCAGCCGCTCCGCCTCGCTCGCACACAGCACCCGGTCCGCCCAGCGCGCGGTGTACCGCTCACAGCCGAGCGCCGGCCGCGACGCCGTCCCGTCGGACGACTCGAAGGACCAGGTGTGCGGCTGATGGACCGTCGGGATCCGGCCCCGGACGGCCAGGCGGGCGGCGAGCCCGGCCTTGGCGCCGTGCGTATGGACGAGGTCCGGGCCGAGCCGCCGGATCAGCCGGGCCAGCCGTCCCCTCTCCCCGGCGAGTGCCGGGCCCGGGGCGCGGCGGGCCGGCCACGACACCACCTCGGCGCCCGCCGCGGCGGCGTCCCGGTGCAGCACCCCACCGGGCGGTGCGGCGACCACGGCCCGCAGCCCCGCCGCCACCTGGGACCGCACCAGGTCGGTGACGACCCGGGCGACCCCGCCGTCGACGGGACGGGAGACATGGAGAACCGTTGGCCGCTCTTGGCACTGCAGGTCTTGCGGCAGCACGCACTGCTCCCCTGATGACCGAGCTGACAGAACTCTCTACGGGAATTTCCGGACGCTCTACGGGAATTGCCGGGGCACGCCGCTCAGCGCCTGGTATCGGTCCGGAGGAAGCGCGCGCCGGACAGATATCCCCGATTGCGGGTGGTGAAGCGGAGAGTGCGCCGATAGCCGCCGGACCGCAGCACCGGCCTGCTGCCGAATTCGCCGGAATCACATCCGGGAGTGCTGCGGCAGGCGGGCAGCCGCCGCGCCTGCCGGCCGAATCCGGCGACCGCCGGGTTCATGGTGACCGCCGGATTCATGGTGACCGCCGGGTTTCTCAGGTCGGAGGCCGGTGCGCATACGACGCCGCGCGTGGTGCGGTCCATCGATTTCCGCATGTCTTCCTCTCCGACTTCAATCAGTCAAACTGCAGAGCACTCTGACAGAAATCATGCTGGAATCCGAGGCAGGCACGCCGGACCCCCTCGGGGAATCCGATGAACGGAATACCGGACTTCGCCGGGGGGCGCCTTACCTCCGGACGGGCTAATAGGTACTGCCATAAGAGCTAATATCGTCCCGGACGGGGGAACGCCCGTACCCTTGACTCATTTCGTTCGTTGTGACCGGTTGCCCCATTCGCGAACTGAAAGGAGAATGGGATGAAGCGCTTTATCCAGGCCGCCGCGGTGAGTGCGGCCAGCTGCGCCGTAGTGCTGAGTGGCGCAGGCATTGCCTCAGCCAGCGGGGACGGTCACCACGGCGGTCGTGGTCACAACCACTTCCGCAGCGACCACCGTGCCCTCTACAACCACCGCTCCGGTGCCAACGCGGCGGGCTTTGCCGCAGGCTCCCCGGGCATCCTCAGTGGCAACAATGTCCAGGTTCCGATCAACATGCCGATCAACATCTGCGGCAACAGCCTCAGCCACTTCTCGCTGCTGAACCCGGCGTTCGGGAACATCTGCATCAACCGGTGACCCCACGCCGGTCCGCCAGGCATGTCGGGCCGGCACGGGTCGTGATGTGCAGTTGGCGGATCACCCCGGCCTCGGTCGCGGGTGGTCCGCCACTCTGCCCGATGCGGCCGGGCGCCCCGCCGTACCGCTCGGCAGCACCTCGCTGACCAGCGGATACGGCCTCCGGGGCAGGGCCCATACTGGAGGGCATGGCGAAGAGCAGACGCGGGCGCGGCGGACCGGAGTCCGTCACCGAAACGGTGGACGGCGGGCTTGCCGAGCTGCGGCCCGACCGGGACCGGACGCGCGGCTGGACGCTGCTGATCGACGGTGCCCCGCAGTCGCATGTGGACCTCGACGACCCGGCATACCTGGACTTCTCCTATCAGCGGCGGCTCGGGCACGTCGCCGACCTGGCCGGACCCGCGGGCAAACCGCTGCGCGCCGTCCATCTCGGCGGCGGCGCACTGACCCTGGCCCGCTATGTCGCGGCCACCCGCCCGCGGTCCACCCAGCAGGTGGTGGAGATCGACGCACCGCTCGTCGGCCTCGTGCGCCGGCAGCTGCCGTGGGACAGCGGCTGGCGGATACGGGTGCGCGGCGGTGACGCCCGGGCCGGCCTGGCGAAGATCCCGGACGGCTGGGCGGACCTGATCATCGCCGATGTGTTCGGCGGTGCGCGCACGCCCGCGCACCTGACCAGCACCGAATTCCTGACGGAGATCCGCCGGGCGCTGCGGCCGGGCGGGTTCTACGCGGCGAACCTCGCGGACGGGCCGCCGCTGCGGTTTCTGCGCGGCCAGATCGCCACGGCCCATACGGTCTTCCCCGAGCTGTGCCTGACCGCCGACCCGGCCGTACTGCGCGGCAAACGCTTCGGCAACGCGGTCCTGCTGGCCGCCGACGGGCCGCTGCCGGTCGCCGAGCTGACCCGGCGGGCGGCCACCGATCCGCAGGCCGGCCGGGTCGAACACGGCCGGGCGCTGCTGGACTTCACCGGTGGCGCGGCACCGGTCACCGACGGCACGGCCCTCGCCTCGCCCGCCCCGCCGGCCGCGGCCTTCGACTGAGGCCGGCCGCGGCGTCCGGCCGGCACCCGGCAGCGCCGCGCGGTGGTGCCGGGCCGTGGACCGCTAAGCCGTGGGCCCGGTGGTCTGCACGGTCGGCGGATGGCCGTTCCAGGTGCAGAACACGGACGTATGGCCACTGCCGCCGGAGAAGTCGACCCGGATCCACCCGTCCTGCTTCCACACCTGCATCTCCCAGCCCGGGTTCGGCGTCGCCGACACCAACTCGGCCGCCCGGCTGCCCATGTCGAAGACCACCCGCCCGCCCGCCGTGGAATAACTCCGCACCCGGCCGTCGGTGTCCGGTACGGAGCCGCCCGGTGAGGCGGCGTCCGGGTAGCCCGACCGGGGGGTGGCGCCGTGGGACGGGGCGGACGGGCGGGACGGTGTGCCGTCGGCGGGCGCCGGGGTGGGGGCGGGCGAACGGGACGGCTTGGGGCGGTGGGTGGAGGAGACGCGCGGTGCGACGTCGTCCTTCCCCGTCTGCGAGGGCACCTGGTCGGAGATCGTCAGTGCACGCGGTGCGTCATACGCCGTGGCGGACAGCACGGTGTGCACGCCGAACCACGACAGGGTGACCGCGGCGCCGGTCGCCAGCGTCCAGGCCGCCGCATGAACCAGTCCTCGTTGCATCCGGTTCATACTGCCCCACCCGACCGCCCGGTTGCAGCCCGTCCCGCACGCCTCAGTGCGCCGCCCCGTCGTCAACCTCGGGCAAAGGACCCCGCCCGAATGGCGTACGGTGCCGCCCATGGCACGTGTGCTCGTCGTCGAGGACGACCAGTTCGTACGCTCGGCTCTGATCCGGCATCTGACCGAGGCCGCCCACACGGTACGCAGCGTCGGTACCGCCCTGGAGGCGCTTCGTGAGGTGGCGCACGTCGGCTTCGACGTCGTCATCCTCGACCTCGGCCTGCCCGATCTGGACGGGGGCGAGGCGCTGAAGATGCTCCGCGGCATCACCGATGTCCCGGTGATCATCGCCACCGCCCGTGACGACGAGGCCGACATCGTCCGGCTGCTGAACGACGGTGCGGACGACTACCTCACCAAGCCGTTCTCCGTCGAGCACCTGTCGGCCCGGATGACGGCCGTACTGCGCCGCTCCCGGGCCGCCGTGGCCGGTGCGGATGCGCCCTCACGAGCGATCCGGGTCGGCGGCCTGTCCATCGACCCGCTGCGCCGGCAGGCCGAACTGGACGGCGTCACCCTCGATCTGACCCGCAGGGAGTTCGACCTGCTGGCCTTCCTCGCCGGACGTCCCGGCGTCGTCGTCCCCCGCAAGGAACTCCTCGCCGAGGTCTGGCAGCAGTCCTACGGCGACGACCAGACCATCGACGTCCATCTGTCCTGGCTGCGCCGCAAGCTGGGCGAAACCGCGGCGCGGCCCCGGTATCTGCACACCCTGCGGGGCGTCGGCGTGAAGCTGGAGCCGCCGCAGTGAGATGGGCCCTGGTCAAGGTGGCGCTGGCGGTCACCACCATGGTCGTGGTCGCGTTCGCCGTCCCCCTCGGACTGGTCGTCAAGGAGCTGGCCCGCGACCGCGCCTACTCCAATGCCGAACGGCAGGCCGCCACCATCGGCCCGGTCCTCGCCATCACCACCGACCGCACCCAGCTCGAACGCGCCGTCGCCAGCGCCGAGACCGGCCCCGGCGGCCGGATCGGCGTCCATGTCCCGGCGAGCGGCCGGAACGGCAGGCCCGCCGAGATCGGCGCCCGGCGCGCGGCGGAAGCGGATGTGGCGGCCGCCGTCAAGCTCGGGCGGGCGTCCATCTCCCCGGTCCCGGGCGGCTCTTCGCTGCTCCAGCCGACCGCCGTCGCCTCCGGTATCGCCGTCGTCGAGGTCTTCGTCCCCGACGCGGCGCTCACCAAGGGCGTCGCCACCGCCTGGGTGGTGCTCGCCGGGGTCGGCCTCGCGCTGATCATCGGCTCGGTCGCCGTCGCCGACCGGCTCGGCACCCGCATGGTGCGGCCCGCGAAGCGGCTGGCCGGCGCCGCTCACGACCTCGGCACGGGCAAGCTCGGTGTCCGCGTTCCGGAGGACGGCCCCAAGGAACTGCGGTCCGCGGCCAGCGCCTTCAACGCCATGGCCGACCAGGTCGTCCAACTGCTCGCCAACGAGCGCGAACTGGCCGCCGACCTCTCGCACCGGCTGCGTACCCCGCTGACCGTCCTGCGGCTCAACGCCGCCTCGCTCGGCGACACCTCGGCCGCCGAACAGACCCGGGCCGCCGTCGAACAGCTGGAGCACGAGGTCGACCAGATCATCCGCACCGCCCGTGAACAGAAGGCCCAGACCCGGCAGGCCGCCGCCGCGGCCGGCTGCGACGCCGCCGAGGTGATCCGCGAGCGGATGGACTTCTGGTCGGCGCTCGCCGAGGACGAGGGCCGCACCGTCCGCGTCGCCGGCGCGGACCGCCCGGTACGCGTCCCCGTCGCCCGCCCCGAACTCGCCGCCGCCCTGGACGCGATGCTCGGCAACGTCTTCCGCCACACCCCCGAGGGCACCGCCTTCGCGGTCGATGTCCACAACGCCGAGGACGCGGTGATCGTGCTGGTCTCGGATGCCGGCGGCGGCATCGACGACCCGGACGCGGCGCTGCGCCGCGGCTGGTCGGGCGGTGGCGCCCGGGGGAACCGCCCAGCGGTGGCCGAGGGCGGCTCCACGGGCCTGGGCCTGGACATCGTGCGGCGGCTGGCCGAGTCCACCGGCGGCGATGTGCGCATCGGCCGCTCCGTCCTCGGCGGCACCGAGGTCCGGGTCTGGCTGGCGCTGGACGACCGCCGCGCCCGCACCGGCGCCCGCCGCGGCCACCGGCTGCGCCGCACCCTCGGCGTCCGGCGCCGGCGGACCGCGCGCACCGGCTCCTGAACGTCCGCCCGCGGGAGCATCCGCCCCTGCTTCTTAACCACCCCCTTCCGCTTCCTTAAGGCGCTCCTAAGTCCCTCAACCTCCGTACCATTACCGCCATTTGTCCGTTTCCCTGCCGCTAGCGTGCGGGACGCACCACGGTGCACCCCTCCCCCCTCCATGTGACGACAGGCAGGCACGAGATGAGTTCTTCGGCACACCGCCGGCGCAAGAGCCGCACCACCCAGCTGATCGTGAGCGGCGCGGCCGTCCTGGTCGCGGCCGGCGGCGCCTTCGCCGTCGCGGGATCCGCCTTGGCCGCCAAGGCACCGCGGACCGCCGGCACCGGGCAGGCCGCCCCCAAGGCCGTGGCCGGCTTCGCCCCGTACGTCGACACCTCGCTCGCCCCCGCCCACGACCTGGCCGGCACCGCCCGGAAGACCGGGGTCAAGAACGTCAACCTCGCCTTCGTCACCTCCGGCGGCGGCTGCACCCCCAAGTGGGGCGGCTCCGGCGAGCTCGGCAACGACCAGGTGGCCCGGCAGATACCCGCCCTGCGCAAGGCCGGCGGCGATGTCCGGGTCTCCTTCGGCGGCGCCACCGGCACCGAGCTCGGGGCGGCCTGCGGCTCCGCGGACGAACTGGCCGCCGCCTACGGCAAGGTCATCGACCGTTTCAAGCTCACCAAGGCCGACTTCGACATCGAGGGCGGCGCCCTGCCCGACACCGCCGCCAACACCCGCCGCGCCCGGGCCCTCACCCAGCTCCAGAAGAAGCACCCCGGTCTGGACGTCTCCTTCACGCTGCCGGTGATGCCCGAGGGCCTGACCCAGGACGGGGTGAACCTGGTCGCCGACGCCAAGAAGAACGGCGTCAAGATCTCCGCCGTCAACATCATGGCGATGGACTACGGCTCCTCCTACAGCGGCGACATGGGCACCTACGCGACCCAGGCCGCCACCGCCACCCAGGGCCAGCTCAAGAAGGCGCTCGGCCTGAGCGAGGCGGCCGCCTGGAAGACCGTGGCCGTGACCCCGATGATCGGCGTCAACGATGTCCAGAACGAGGTCTTCAAGGCCGACGACGCCACCCAACTGGTGAAGTTCGCCAAGAAGAAGCACCTGGCCTGGCTGTCGATGTGGTCCGCCACCCGCGACCGGGCCTGCCCGGGCGGCGCCGGCACCTCGGCGCAGCCCACCTGCAGCTCCGTCCAGCAGAAGCCGCTGGACTTCACCAAGGCCTTCGCCGCGTACACCGGCTGACCCCCACCGGACCGCTCGCCCGAGAGGCGGGGCGCAGCGGGAATCCCCCCACCGCTGCGCCCCGCCGCCCGCGTGCCCCGGCACGCGCCACCCGCCGCCCGTGCGCCCGCCGTCCGCCGCCGGCTGCCCGTGGGCTCCGCTCCCCGCTGCCCGCCCGCCCCAACTCCCGTACGCCGCCCGCGTCCTCAGACCGCACCGCTGCGTACCGCCGTGCGGAACGCGATCGGGGTGGTGCCCGTCTGCCGCTGGAAGAACTTGCTGAAGTTGGGGGCGTCGGCGAAGCCCAGCCGGTCCGCGATCCGGGCCGCGGAACGGTCGCCGTGCGCCAGCAGCCGCTTGGCCTCCAGCACCACCCGCCGGTCGATGAACTCCTTGGCCCCCACCCCGGCAACGGCCTCGGTGGCCCGGGAGAGGGTGCGCGGCGCGTAGCCCAGCGCGCGGGCGTAGTCGGCGACCCGCCGGCTGCGGGTGAAGTCCCGCTCCACCGCGTCCCGGAAGCGCAGATAGGTGGCGCTCGCCGCACAGGACCCGTCACCGGCCCCGTCCGCCTCCCCGCCCGGATGCGCGGCCCGCAGCACCAGGACGGCCAGCAGATGCCGCAGCACATCGAGATGGATCTCCAGCGGCAGCCCGCCCAGCGATCCGAACTCCCCGTGCAACTGCCGCATCGCCTCGTCCACCCCCCGGGCCGCGGCGCCCTCCGGATGCCGTACGGGCGGCCCGTACCAGTCCTCGACCCGGGCCGCGGCCGCGGTCGCCGGATCCAGGAAGCCGGCCTCGAAGAGCACCAGCCGCCCCTCCGCGCCCGTCAGATCACCGAAGTGCTGGACCTGCCCGGGGCGCGACCACAGCAGATCGCCCGGTGCGAGGACGTGTTCGCGGAAGTCGACGCTGTGCACCAGCCGGCCGCCGTCCAGGACCAGCAGATGGTGGAAGCCGGGGCGGTGCGGGGCGGACAGCTGACAGGCGTCCGCGCGCGCCCGCAGCTCCGCGAGCGTCAGCACCTCCACCCCCGTCGGCCGCCCGGCCGGCGCGGAGAACGCCACCTCCGGGATCTCCGGCGACGGCTCCCGGCGCTCCTGTCGCATTTTCACCCTCACCGGTCCCCTCGCCACCCAGAAATGCACTGCCGGCCCCTCTAGCGTAGAAGACGTCAGTGCAACCGCTGACGGAAAACGGAAGTCCTCACCCGGACGTCCGGACGTACGGAACAGCTGGGAGACCACCATGTCCACGATCGCGCTCTTCGGGGCCAACGGCACCATCGGAAGCCGCATCCTCCACGAGGCCCTGCGGCGCGGCCACCAAGTCACCGCGGTCGTCCGCGACCCCGCGAAGATCACCACCACCCACCCGGACCTGACCGTGACCACCGGCGACGCCCTCGACCCGGCGTCCGTCGCCGCCGCGGCCCGGGGCCGGGACGTCCTGGTCAGCGCGGTCGGCGGCGGCGACGGACCGGGCCACACCGCCACGATCAGGCCCGCCGCCGAGTCCCTTGTCGCCGGGCTGCGCACCCTCGGCGACACGGCACCCCGGCTGATCTCCGTCGGCGGCGCCGGCTCGCTGCGCACGCCGGACGGCGCACGGGTCTGGGACGCGGAGGGCCTTCCCGCCTTCCTGCTGCAGATCATGCATGCCCACGGCGATGCGCTGGACTTCTACCGCTCGGTCTCCGACGTGCGCTGGACCAGCCTCAGCCCGGCCGCCACCATCGAGCCCGGCGAGCGCACCGGGAGCTACCGCACCGCCCTCGACGACCTGATCACCGGTGCCGGGGGCACCAGCCGGATCACCGCCGAGGACTACGCCGTCGCCGTGGTCGACGAAATAGAGCAGCCCCGCCACGTCGGCGAGCGCTTCACCGTCGGCTACTGAGCCGCGGCCCCTCCACCGCGGCACCCGGCCCCTCGACCCGCCGCACCGGCGCCCGCGCACCACACCCGCAGAAACGCCAAGGCCCCCGACCTGAGGTCGGGGGCCTTGATGTGGGGTGAGTAACGGGACTTGAACCCGCGACATCCTGGACCACAACCAGGTGCTCTACCAGCTGAGCTATACCCACCATGACCGGTGCTGTGTGGTTCTTTTTCCCCACCGGCTGAGAAAAAGTGTACAGGGTCCGAAGGGGTGCTCGCGCCCAGGTTTCGTGTCCCGGGGCCGAGGGCGTGTCGTGCGGGTCACGGCGGACCCGCCGGGGCCCGCACCACACGCGCCCTGCCGCGCCGCGCTACGGCGTGGACTGCGGCTCAGCAGGAAGGACGTGCTTGGCGGCAATGGCCTTCGCGGTGTCCGAGTCGGGGCCGGGCTGCGGTACGAAGACCGCCTCCCGGTAGTAGCGCAGTTCCGCGATGGATTCACGGATGTCCGCCAGTGCCCGGTGGTTGCCGCTCTTGTCCGGGCTGTTGAAGTAGGCCCGCGGGTACCAGCGCCGGGCCAGCTCCTTCAC
The DNA here is from genome assembly GCF_036048035.1 of Streptomyces sp. NBC_00400. NCBI lineage: Bacteria > Bacillati > Actinomycetota > Actinomycetes > Kitasatosporales > Streptomycetaceae > Streptomyces > Streptomyces sp. NBC_00400. The sequence continues at coordinate 5,412,972 of NZ_CP107940.1, forward strand.
GGACGAGACATCGACGATCCGGTAGTGGAGGTACTCCTCCAGCGTCGGCATGTCCCGCAGCAGGAAGCCGCGGTCGGTGCCGACGGAGTTGCCGCACAGCGGCGCCTTCCGCGGCTCCGGCACATGCTGCTTGATGTACGCAAGCACCTGTGCCTCGGCCGCCTCCAGCGTCGTGCCGCCGTCCAGTTCCTCCAGCAGCCCGGAGGAGGTGTGCATCTGGCGCACCACCTCCGGCATGGTGCCGAGTGCTTCGGCCGGGGGGCGGATCACCACATCCACCCCGTCGCCCAGCACATTCAGCTCCGAGTCGGTGACCAGAGCGGCCACCTCGATGAGCGCGTCATTCGCCAGCGAGAGGCCAGTCATCTCGCAGTCGATCCACACCATGCGATCGTTCATACATCTCACCCTACGGGGCGCTCGCGCTGTCCGGGCAGCACGGGGCGGACGGTTCCCCTCCCCACCGCGGTCTCCGGCAGCCGGGAGGCGTACACGTCCGACTGCGGTTTGCCCGCTTCGCCCGCTTCGGCGGAGGCCAGGCCGTGGCCGGCCAGCGCGGCGGCGGAGAACCGCTCCGCGCCCGCCCCCAGGGCCGCCCGCTCACGCTCCGGCCGCTCGGCGCGCTCGGCCCGCTCCGGTCTGAGCGCGGGCTCGGGTGGCCCGTTCTGCGGCCGCCGTGCGCGGTAGGCCGCCCGGTAGGCGGCGGGCGAGGCGCCCAGCTGCCTGCGGAAGTGGCCGCGCAGGGCGACCGGCGAGCGGAAGCCGCAGCGCCCCGCGACCTCGTCCACCGAATAGTCGGAGGTCTCCAGCAGCCGCTGGGCCTGCAGCACCCGCTGAGTGATCAGCCACTGCAGCGGAGCGCTCCCCGTCAGGGACCTGAAGCGCCGGTCGAAGGTGCGGCGGCTCATGTACGCGCGCGCGGCCAGCGTCTCCACGTCGAACTGCTCGTGGAGGTGTTCCAGCGCCCAGGCGACGACCTCGGCGAGCGGGTCGGCGCCGATCTCTTCAGGTAATGACCTGTCGAGGTAGCGCTGGTGCCCCATATCGGAGGCGGTGCGGCGGGGCGGCACGACGAGCCGGCGGGCCAGCGCGTTCGCGGCGTCCGCGCCGTGGTCGGTGCGCACGATGTGCAGACACAGATCGATGCCGGCCGCCGTTCCCGCGGACGTGAGCACATCGCCGTCGTCGACGAAGAGCTCGCGGGGATCCACATGGACGGACGGATAACGCTTGGCGAGCGTCGGCGCGTACATCCAATGGGTCGTGGCCGGACGGCCGTCCAGCAGTCCGGCCGCGGCGAGGACGAACGCCCCCGTGCACAACCCGACGATTCTGGCGCCTTCTTCATGCGCGCGGCGCAGCGCGTCGAGCGCCGCGGGCGGCGGCGCCTGGGTGATGGAGCGCCAGGCCGGTACGACGACCGTCCCGGCACGGGAGATCGCCTCCAGCCCGTAGGGGGCTGACAGTTCGAGCCCCCCGGTCGTGCGCAAAGGCGCATCTTCGCCCGCGCACACAAGTAGCCGGTACCGCGGAACGCCTGCGTCCTGTCGGTCGATGCCGAAGACCGAGAGCGGAATGGAGCTCTCGAAAATGGGGCCGCCGCTGAAGAGGAGCACCGCGACTATTTCGCGGCGTCGTCGGGCGGCGAGCTTGCGTGCGGCATCTGGTACGGCAGCGGAGTCCTGGCTCATGGCACTTAAGCCCCCCTCGGTCGTCTCGCCCTCTCGGTCCTGCACAGTTCCCCCGCCGTTACTACCAAGATCGAATCTACTGTGTTCCGTGAGGATGGAGTGCCAAGTTCACCACCCGCTGGTATGTCGATATGGCAACTTGGCGCGAAGCATTCGATCACGAAGCGTTCCACTCGTCGGGCCTACATGGGAAGTACGCGTCTCGGCTCTGCCCGTTCGCAGTAGGGCACAACCATGCCCAGCGGTCCTTTCCTCCCTGCTCACACCAGGGTTGAGGGGGGTTCGGGGCAAGGTGTGGACCTCGGCCGGAAGTTGGCTGAAAACGGTCGCGCGCAGACTTGCAAGCGCCTCAGTCGACCGGCGTACGCCCTTCGGAGTGCCGACCGCCTCCCTGCGCCGTCGTCCCCATATATGCCCTTTGGTCCCGGTGCCTTCCGGTCTCGCGCACGCGGATCCGCGCCGCGGTCCGTTCGGATTGCCGCAGCAGGGCGCGGCAGGCGCAGGTCACCGCGGCCAGACCGGCGGCGGTGCCGGCCGCGCCGGTCCAGGAAACGCCGCTGATGATCAGTACGAAGGGCACCAGGGCGCAACTGAAGGCGCCCCAGCGCATGACATCGCTCACCGGGTCGGGTGATCTGTCGGACGGCAACGGCACCGTGTGCTCCCCTCGGATCGGGCTGCTACTACAACGCCGGCGGCGATCATGGGTCACCGTGAGGGGTACGTACGGGGGCAGGCCGGGGCATTGCCATCCGGGCCACGCTCCGGCATGCTCCGGGGAACGTTCGAGGCCCCACCCGGCCTCGCGCGGGCGCTCCGCGTCCGCAGCGGGCTCTGGGCAGCGGGGGAGTGGCGCCGTACTCTTGGGGTATCGGGTTGGGAAGATGATTCCCAGTCGTATCGTTCCTCTTTGAACTATGGCTCCCGCACCCTCGGGCGAGCCAGCTCAGTCAACTGCCGGATCAAGTCAATCGCCGTTCCCCGTTCGCCCCTCCGCAAGAGGACGTCCTCGCCGAGACACCAATGGCCGGTCACGAAATCCCCGAACCCGCGGACCGCAAGCAGGTCGCCGATCCGATGGCGGACCTCGAAGCGGCGGAAAAGACGCGCCATTCCTGCGACCCCGCGTTCCGGCACGGCGTCGTGGTCGGCTTCGACGGCTCCATGTCGAGCGAGCGGGCATTGGCGTATGCAATCGGTATGGCCCGGCGCCTCGGCTCCGGGTTGATCATCGTCCATGTGGCCAACCGGCTGCCGACGACCGTCTGGGCGGGCTGTGAGCCCCCGGTCTTCGTGGACGTGCCGGATCACCGCACCGAAGTGCTCGGTCTGGAGCTGGCCTGCGCCGATCACCTCACCGAGGTCCCCTGGATCCTGGTCGAGCGCGGCGGCGACATCTGCCACGAGCTGGAGGAGGTCGGCCGGGAGTACGAGGCCGACGCGATCGTGGTCGGCTCCACTCACGGCATCGTCGGCCGGATCTTCGGTTCGGTGGCCGGCCGGCTCGCCCGCCGGGCGCAGCGCCCGGTGATCGTGATCCCCTGACGCGAGCCGTCTCCTCACCCCGTCGTGCGCCGCCCTGGTGCGGCGCCGCGTTCCGCGCCCCGAGGTGATCAATTCTCCGCGGCTTGCGCACACTTGAGGGGGCATCATGAGGAGGGTGTGCAGCCGCATTTCTTCCGGCCCGCGCAGGTGAATTGTGCGTCGCGGAAGGGTAGAAAACGGTCACGTGGGCGCGCCGCGTCACGGGCCCGGCGGCCGCGCGCACGGCAACTTCGTGCTGCCGGCCGGGAGGTGACGGTTTCCCGGGGCGGCGGCATCCTGTCGGCGTATGGGCGACGCCGGCAAAAGGGGAGGCGGCGGCTCCGCGCGCTGGTGGCACGCGCGGAGCCGCTGCTCCCCCCCTTGCGCCTAAGCCGGCGCCGCCCCTTTTTGCGCCTGAGCCGGCGCCGCTTTCGCGGAGGTGGTGGGGCGCCGTGGGGGTTGCTCAATTGTCGCTTCGGTGGGGTGGGGAGGCTTCACCGTGGCACGGGAGATTCCCCCACCGTCGGCGCGGGGTTCTACTCCACCGTGACGGACTTGGCGAGGTTGCGGGGCTTGTCGATGTCCCGGCCCAGGGCCAACGCCGTGTGGTAGGCGAGCAGTTGCAGCGGGATGCCCATCAGGATCGGGTCCAGCTCGGGCTCGTTCTTCGGCACGATGATGGTGTGGTCGGCCTTCTCCTGCTCCTGGTGCGCGACGGCCAGGATCCGGCCGCTGCGGGCCTTGATCTCCTCCAGCGCGGCGCGGTTCTTCTCCAGCAGGTCGTCGTCGGGGACGATCGCCACGGTCGGCATCGCGGGCTCGATGAGGGCGAGCGGGCCGTGCTTGAGCTCGGAGGCCGGGTAGGCCTCGGCGTGGATGTAGGAGACCTCCTTGAGCTTCAGGGAGGCCTCGCGGGCCACCGGGTAGCCGCGCACCCGGCCGATGAACATCATCGACTTGGCGTCCGCGTAGGCGGCCGACAGCTGCTTGATGTCCTCCTCGCTCTTGAGGATCTCGTCGATCTGCGCGGGCAGCTTGCGCAGGCCCTCGATGATCCGCTTGCCGTCCGCGACGGACAGGTCACGGATCCGGCCGAGGTGCAGGGCGAGCAGGGCGAAGGAGACCACCATGTTGGTGAAGCACTTGGTGGAGACCACGCAGACCTCGGGGCCCGCGTGCACGTAGATGCCGCCGTCGGTCTCCCGGGCGATCGCCGAGCCGACCACGTTGACCAGGCCCAGCACCCGGGCGCCCTTGCGCTTGAGCTCCTGGACGGCCGCCAGCACGTCGTAGGTCTCACCGGACTGGGAGACCGCCACGTACAGCGTGTCGGGGTCCACGACCGGGTCGCGGTAGCGGAACTCGGAGGCCGGCTCGGCGTCCGAGGGGATACGGGCCAGCTCCTCGATCATCTGCGCGCCGATCTGGCCCGCGTGGTACGAGGTGCCGCAGCCCAGGATCTTCACCCGGCGTACCCCGCGCGCCTCACGGGGGTCCAGGTTCAGGCCGCCGAGGCGCACGGTGGAGAAGCGGTCGTCGATCCGCCCGCGCAGCGCGCGGTCCACCGCGTCCGCCTGCTCGGAGATCTCCTTGTGCATGTAGGTGTCGTGGCCGCCCAGGTCGTACGACTCGGCCGCGTACTCGACGGTCTCCGGAGCGGACGTGGTCCGCGAGCCCTCGGTGGTGTACGTGCGGTAGTCGTCGGCCTTGAGGGTGGCCATCTCGCCGTCGTCGAGGGTGACGACCTGGCGGGTGTGCGAGACCAGCGCGGCGACGTCCGAGGAGACGAACATCTCGTGCTCGCCGATGCCGAGCACGACCGGGGAGCCGTTGCGGGCGACGACGATGCGGTCGGGGAAGTCGGCGTGCAGCACGGCGATGCCGTAGGTGCCCTCGATGTGCCGCAGCGCCTCGCGGACCCGCTCCTCCAGCTTCTCGGCCTGCGAGCGGCCGATCAGGTGGGCCAGCACCTCGGTGTCGGTCTCGGAGGCGAATTCGACGCCCTCGGCGGTCAGCCGGGCGCGCAGGTCGGCGGCGTTGTCGATGATGCCGTTGTGGACGACGGCGACCTTGCCCTCGGTGTCGAGGTGCGGGTGGGCGTTCTCGTCGGTGGGCGCGCCGTGGGTGGCCCAGCGGGTGTGCGCGATGCCCGTGGTACCGGCGAACCGCTTCGGCACCCGTGACTCCAGCTCCCGGACCCGGCCCTTGGCCTTGGCGGTCTTCAGGCCGCCCGCGGCCTTGCCGGTGCCCTTGGCGTGGATGGCGATGCCCGCCGAGTCGTAGCCGCGGTACTCCAGGCGCTGCAGGCCCTCCAGGAGCAGCGGAGCAACATCACGTTTGCCGATATAGCCGACGATCCCGCACATACAGTGACCCTCCGAGAAGAACGTTGTGGCAATTGGTTCGTGCCGCCCGGCGCCCCGGGCGTGGCCGTCAGCCGTAGACGAGGCGGCGCAGCTGGCGGGTCGAGAGATCGGGCGGGGCCACGGCGCGGTGCGGCATCTCGTGGCGGATCCGGTCGAAGATCTCCTCGTTGCGCAGCCCGTGGGACTGCAGCTCCCGATGGCGCCGCCGGACGAATTCCTCCGTCGTCTCGTCGAAGTACGCCAGCACATCGAGCACCACCCGGGCGGCCTCACCGCGCTGCAGCGGCGTGCTGCGCACCAGGTGGTCCACCAGGTCATCGTGCGGCGCCTCAGCGCTGCGGTTACGGCGTTCGAGCACCCGTCGATATTGCGGGGCGCCGCGCGGATACGCAAGAAATCTGCCCGATATCGGGCACGTCACTGAATCGGCGGCCGGAAAGTGGTCTACACCTTGACCGGAATCGAGGCTCACGGTACGCATGGTCACCGTTCGGTCGCTCCATGCCATGCACGACGTCATGCACAAGGTTCGCCGAAGGGACCGTCGATGAGACGACGCAGACTGCTGTTCTCGCTGCTGCTGGTCGCGGCGGCGGGGCTGGGAACCGCCGCCGTACCGCCACCGGGCGCCGCGCACGCCGCCGCCCCGGCCGCCACACCGCTGGACCAGGTGATCCCCGCGCCCGCGTCCGTGCACAGCACCGGGGACGCGTACACCCTCGGTGACCGCACCCGGATCCGTGTGCCCGGCGGCTCCGGCGAGGCCAGGAGGGTGGCCGGCTATCTGGCGGGGCTGCTGCGGCCCGCCACCGGCTTCGGCCTGCCGGTGACCACCAAGGACGGCCGGGACGGCATCGTCCTCCGGCTCGGCGGCAGCGGCACCAAGGGGCTGGGGGCCGAGGGCTACCGGCTCACCTCGGGCGCCCGTGCGGTCACGATCAGCGCCGCCCGCCCGGCCGGCCTCTTCCACGGCGTGCAGACGCTCCGGCAGCTGCTGCCGGCCGACGTGGAGCGGGAAGGTGCCCGGCGCGGGACCTGGCGGATCGCCGGGGGCACCATCGCCGACTCCCCGCGCTACGCCTACCGCGGTGCGATGCTCGACGTCTCCCGGCACTTCTTCACGGTCGCGCAGGTCAAGCGGTATATCGACCAGCTCGCCATGTACAAGATCAACAAGCTGCATCTGCACCTCTCCGACGACCAGGGCTGGCGGATCGCCCTCACGTCCTGGCCGCGGCTGGCGACCTACGGCGGCTCCACCCAGGTCGGCGGCGGCCCCGGCGGCTACTACACCAAGGACGACTACCGCGAGATCATCCGCTATGCCGCGGCCCGCTATCTGACCGTCGTCCCCGAGATCGACATGCCGGGCCACACCAACGCCGCGCTGGCCTCCTACGCCCCGCTCAACTGCAACGGCCAGGCGCCGCCGCTCTACACCGGCACCCAGGTCGGCTTCAGCTCGCTGTGCGTCCCCAAGAAGGAGACGTACGACTTCGTGGACGATGTCCTGCGCGAGCTCGCCGCCATGACTCCCGGCCGCTACCTCCACATCGGCGGCGACGAGGCGCACTCCACCAGCCATGCGGACTACGTGACCTTCATGGACAAGGTGCAGCCGGTGGTCGCCAAGTACGGCAAGACCGCGATCGGCTGGCACCAGCTGACCGGAGCGCACCCGGCGAAGGGCGCCGTCGCCCAGTACTGGGGCTACGACAAGACGGGCGCGGCCGAGCGCCAGCAGGTCGCCGACGCCGCCAGGAACGGCACCCGGCTGATCCTCTCGCCCGCCGACCGCGCCTACCTCGACATGAAGTACGACAAGAACACGCCGCTGGGCCTGGCCTGGGCCGGTTACGTCGACACCAGACGCTCCTACGACTGGGACCCCGGCAGCTACCTCAAGGACGCTCCCGCGCAGTCCGTCCTCGGCGTCGAGGCGCCCCTGTGGACCGAGACCCTGTCCACCTCCGCGCACCTCGATTACATGGCCTTCCCCCGGCTGCCGGGCATCGCCGAGCTGGGCTGGTCGCCGGCGTCCACGCATGACTGGGACGACTACAAGGTGCGGCTGGCCGCCCAGGGGCCGCGCTGGGACGCGCTGGGCATCGGTTATTACCGTGCGCCGGAGGTGCCGTGGCCCGCGAAGTGAGCGGGTGAGCGGGGGAGGAACGGCACCCTTCTCGCACGCCTACGGCCGGCCCCGCCGCGCAGGGCCGGCCGTAGGGCCGCGGCTGCAGGACCGGCCGCAGGACCGGCTGCAGGGCCGTAGGGCGCCCGATCAGGCGCTCAGGCCGAGCTCCCGGGCGATCAGCATCCGCTGGACCTCGCTGGTGCCCTCGCCGATCTCCAGGATCTTGGCGTCGCGCCACATCCGGGCGACCGGGTACTCGTTCATGAAGCCGTACCCGCCGTGGATCTGGGTGGCCTCACGGGCGTTGTCGACCGCGATCTCGGAGGAGTAGAGCTTGGCGAGTGCGGCCTCCTTCTTGAAGGGCTCGCCGTGCACCAGCCGGGACGCGGCATCGCGCCAGGCCAGCCGGGAGGTGTGGGCGCGCATCTCCATGTCGGCGAGCTTGAACTGGATGGCCTGGTTGGTGCCGATCGCGCGGCCGAAGGCCTGCCGCTCCTTGGCGTAGCGCACCGACTCGTCCACACAGCCCTGGGCGAGGCCGGTGGCGAGCGCCGCGATGGCGATCCGGCCCTCGTCGAGGATCCGCAGGAACTGGGCGTAGCCCCGGCCCTCCTCACCCAGCAGGTTGGCGGCCGGGACGCGGACGTCGGAGAAGGACAGCTCGCGGGTGTCCGAAGCGCTCCAGCCGACCTTGGAGTACGGGGCGCCGACCGTGAAGCCGGGGGTGCCGGACGGGACGATGATCGAGGAGATCAGCGGGGCGCCATTGTCCTTGCGGCCGGTGACCGCGGTGACCGTGACCAGGCCGGTGATGTCCGTACCGGAGTTGGTGATGAAGCACTTGCTGCCGTTGATCACCCAGCTGTCGCCGTCGCGTACGGCGGTGGTGCGGGTCGCGCCGGCGTCCGAGCCGCCGTCCGGCTCGGTGAGGCCGAAGGCGCCCAGCACCTCACCGCTGCACAGCTTGGGCAGCCACTCGCGCTTCTGCTCCTCCGTGCCGAAGCGGTAGAGGGGCATGGCGCCCAGCGAGACGCCGGCCTCCAGGGTGATGGCCACCGAGGAGTCGACCCGGGCCAGCTCCTCCAGGGCGATGCCGAGCGCGAGGTAGTCGCCGCCCATCCCGCCGTACTCCTCGGGGAACGGCAGGCCGAACAGGCCCATCCGGCCCATCTCCCGCACGATCTCGTACGGGAACGCATGCTGCTCGTAGTACTCGCCGATCTTCGGGGCGACGACGTCGTGCGCGAACGCCTCGACGGTGCGCCGGAGTTCTTCCAGCTCGGCGGACAGACGGTGGTCCAGGGACATGAGGGTCACTCCTTGTGGGAGAGGGCGCGAAGGGTGCGGGAGGGGCTCGGCCGTCCCAGGACGTCCGCCATCCACACGCTGGTGGCGGCCAGTCGGTCCAGGTCGACCCCGGTCTCGATGCCGAGGCCGTGCAGCATCCACACCAGGTCTTCGGTGGCGAGGTTGCCGGTGGCGCTCTTGGCGTAGGGGCAGCCGCCGAGGCCGCCCGCCGAGGCGTCGACGGTGGTGACGCCGTGCTGCAGCGCGGCGAAGGTGTTGGCGAGGGCCTGCCCGTAGGTGTCGTGGAAGTGCACGCCGATACGGGAGGTGGCCACGCCGGCCTCGTTGAGGGAGGCCAGCAGGGTCTGCACATGACCCGGGGTGGCCACGCCGATGGTGTCGCCCAGGCTCAGCTCGTCGCAGCCCAGGTCGAGCAGCGCCCGGCAGACCCGGACGGTCTGCGCGACGGGCACCGGGCCCTCCCAGGGGTCGCCGAAGCACATCGAGAGGTAGCCGCGGACCTGCACCTTGGCGTCCTTGGCACGAGCGACGACCGGTGCGAACATCGCCAGCGCCTCGTCGACCGTGCGGTTGAGGTTGGCCTTGGCGAAGGACTCGGTGGCGCTGCCGAACACCGCGATCCGGCGGGCGCCCAGGGCCAGCGCACGGTCCAGACCGCGTTCGTTGGGCACCAGTACGGGCAGCCGGTGCGGATCGATGCCGTCCAGCTGCGGGAACAGCTGCTCGGCGTCGGCGAGCTGGGGCACCCACTTGGGGTGGACGAAGCTGGTGGCCTCGACGGTGGGCAGGCCCGCGTCGGCGAGCCGGCGGATGAACTCCGCCTTGATCTCCGTGGGCACCACGGTCCGCTCGTTCTGCAGGCCGTCGCGCGCGCCGACCTCATGGATCCGTACGCGGGTGGGCAGCCCCTCCGCGGTGACCTCCATCGGCAGTCCGGGTGCGGTCATCGGGTGCTCCCCTGCTCGTCCCCGGGCGCCGCCGCGGGTGCGTCGGCCCGGCCGGGGTCCTCGTACGGGGTGATCACGGCCAGGATCTGGTCCATGGCGACGGTGCTGCCCGCGGTGACGTCCAGTTCGGTGACGGTGCCGGCGTGCGGCGCGGAGATGACGTGCTCCATCTTCATCGCCTCGACCACCAGCAGGCCCTGGCCCGCGGCCACCTCATCGCCGACGGCCACCTTGACGACGGTGACGGTGCCCGGCATCGGGGCGGCCAGGGTGTCCGCGCCGTGGGCCCCGGCGGCGCCGCGCAGCGCCGCGGCCACCGGGTCGTACGAGGTCACCTGCCAGGAGTCGCCGTCCCGGCCGAGCCAGTCGCCGCTGCGGTGGAAGGTGTGCAGCACCCCGTCGACGGTGACCCGGACGCGGTCCGGTGTGACCTGCCCGGACGGGCCGCCGGGCCGTACGTCGTGGGCGACCGGGTCGTGGCCGGGGACGCGCAGCCAGTGGCGGACCGGGGCGGGCTCACCGCCGAGGCGGAAGCCGTTGGGGGCGGCGAACGGGTCGCGCCAGCCGCCCCCGTCCACCGCAGGCTCCAGGGCGGCCTGCCGCACCGCCGCGGCCGCCGCGTACACCTCGTCCGGCACCGCGCCGTCGACCAGCCCGGCCGCCTCGCGCTCCACCAGCCCGGTGTCCAGCTCGCCGGAGACCACGTCCGGATGGGCCAGCAGCCGCCGCAGGAAACCGGCGTTGGTGGTGACCCCGAGGGTGACGGTCTCCGCCAGCGCGGCCCGCAGCCGGCGCAGCGCACTCGCCCGGTCCGGGCCGTGGGCGATGACCTTGGACAGCATCGGGTCGTAGCGGCTGCCGACCTCCACGCCCTGGGACAGGCCGGAGTCCGTGCGCAGCCCGTCGCCCTGCACCTCGTGCAGCGCCAGCACCGTGCCGCCGGTCGGCAGGAAGTCGCGGGCCGGGTCCTCGGCGCAGATCCGGGCCTCGATGGCGTGCCCGGTGAGGGTGATGTCCTCCTGGGCGTGGCGCAGGTGCTCGCCGGCCGCGACCCGCAGCTGCCACTCGACCAGGTCGAGGCCGGTGACCAGCTCGGTGACCGGGTGCTCGACCTGGAGGCGGGTGTTCATCTCCATGAAGTAGTAGGAGGCCGGGTCCTTGCCCGGGACGATGAACTCGACGGTGCCGGCGCCGCGGTAGCCGCAGGAGCGGGCCGCCTGGACGGCCGCCTCGCCCATCGCGGCGCGGGTCGCCTCGTCCAGCAGGACCGAGGGGGCCTCCTCGACGACCTTCTGGTGGCGGCGCTGGAGGGAGCACTCGCGCTCGCCGAGGTGGATGACGTTGCCGTGGCCGTCCGCCAGCACCTGGATCTCGATGTGCCGGGGCCGGTCGATCCAGCGCTCGACGAGAAGGGTGTCGTCGCCGAAGGAGGAGCGGGCCTCGCGGCGCGCGGACGCGATCTCGTCGGCCAGCAGCGCCTCCTCGCGGACCAGCCGCATGCCCTTGCCGCCGCCGCCCGCGGACGGCTTGAGCAGCACCGGCATGCCGATCTCCCGGGCCGCCGCGGCCAGTTGGCCGTCGTCCAGCCCGCTGCCCGAGGAGCCGGGCACGACCGGGACGCCGGCCTCCCGCACCGTCTCCTTGGCCCGGATCTTGTCGCCCATCAGCTCGATGGCGTCGGCGGACGGGCCGATGAAGACCAGCCCGGCGTCCGCGCAGGCGCGGGCGAAGGCGGCGTTCTCGGCGAGGAAGCCGTAGCCCGGGTGGACGGCCTGCGCGCCCGTCCGGGCGGCCGCGTCCAGCAGCCGTTCCACGGACAGATAGCTCTCGGCGGCCGGGGCCGGGCCGATGCGTACGGCGGTGTCGGCCTCGCGGACATGGCGGGCGTCGGCGTCCGCGTCGCTGAAGACCGCGACCGAGCGGATGCCGAGGGCGCGCAGCGTACGGATGACACGGACCGCGATCTCGCCGCGGTTGGCGATCAGCACGGTGTCGAAATTGGTGGCCATTGCTGGGGACATCCCTCTCACATCCGGAAGACGCCGTAGCCGGGCGCGGTGCGGTCCTTCTCGGGCAGTGGGGCGTTGGCGCAGGCGGTCAGCGCCAGCCCCAGCACCTGCCGGGTCTCCAGCGGGTCGATCACGCCGTCGTCCCACAGCCGCGCGGTCGCGTAAAAGGCGTTGCCCTGGGTCTCGTACTGCTCGCGGACCGGCGCCTTGAAGGCGGCCTCCTCCTCGGCGCTCCACTGTTCGCCGTGCGCCTCCAGCTGGTCGCGCTTGACGGTGGCGAGGACGGAGGCGGCCTGCTCGCCGCCCATCACCGAGATCTTGGCGTTCGGCCACATCCACAGGAAGCGCGGGGAGTAGGCCCGGCCGCACATGGAGTAGTTGCCCGCCCCGTAGGAGCCGCCGATGACGACCGTCAGCTTCGGCACGCGGGTGCAGGCCACCGCCGTCACCATCTTCGCGCCGTGCTTGGCGATGCCGCCGGCCTCGTACGAACGCCCCACCATGAAGCCGGAGATGTTCTGCAGGAACAGCAGCGGGATGCCGCGCTGGTCGCACAGCTCGATGAAGTGGGCGCCCTTCTGGGCGGATTCGGAGAACAGGATGCCGTTGTTGGCGACGATGCCGACCGGGTGGCCGTGGAGATGGGCGAAGCCGGTGACCAGCGTCGTGCCGTACTCCGCCTTGAACTCGGCGAAGCGCGAGCCGTCCACCAGCCGGGCGATCACCTCCCGGACGTCATAGGGCGTACGGGAGTCCGCGGGCACCGCGCCGTACAGCCCGGCCGGATCGGCCTTGGGCTCCTCGACCGTCCGCACGGACCACGGGAGCGGTGCGCGCTCGCCGAGGGTGCCGACGATGCTGCGCACCAGGCGCAGCGCATGGGCGTCGTCCTCGGCGAGATGGTCGGTGACCCCGGAGGTCTTGGCGTGCACCTCGCCGCCGCCCAGCTCCTCGGCGGTGACCACCTCGCCGGTGGCGGCCTTCACCAGCGGCGGACCGCCCAGGAAGATCGTGCCCTGGTTGCGGACGATCACGGCCTCGTCGCTCATCGCGGGGACGTAGGCGCCGCCCGCCGTGCAGGACCCCAGGACCGCGGCGATCTGCGGAATCCCCGCACCCGACATCCGCGCCTGGTTGTAGAAGATCCGCCCGAAGTGCTCCCGGTCGGGGAAGACCTCGTCCTGCATCGGCAGGAAGGCACCGCCGGAGTCCACGAGGTAGAGACAGGGCAGACGGTTCTCCAGGGCGATCTCCTGCGCCCGCAGATGCTTCTTGACCGTCATCGGGTAGTACGTGCCGCCCTTGACCGTGGCGTCATTGGCGACGATCACCGTCTCGCGGCCGGAGACCCGGCCGATGCCGGCGATCACACCCGCGGCCGGCGCGGCCCCGCCGTACATCCCCTCCGCGGCCAGCGGTGCCAGCTCCAGGAACGGCGAGCCGGGGTCCAGCAGGGCGTCCACCCGGTCGCGGGGCAGCAGCTTGCCGCGCGCGGTGTGCCGCGCCCTGGCCTTCTCGCCGCCGCCCAGCCGGGCCGACGCGAGCTTTTCGCGCAGCTCGGCGGCCAGCTCGCGGTGCGCGGCCTCGTTGGCACGCCAGGAGTCGGACGCCGGATCGGCGGTACTCCCCAGCACCGGTGCCTGCTCCATCAGTATGAGCCCCCTTGCTCGGTCGACGCTCCCGGTGCCGCGGTCCGCGGCTGCCGGGCCATCCGGGTTAATGGGCGTTAACCACATCTCTCTTCAGGTTAACGACCACTAACCCGGCTGTCTACAATCGACGGCATGAGTAATGCGCAGTCCTCCGCCCCGACCAGCCGCCGCGAGCAGATCCTCAAGGAGGCGGCCCGGCTCTTCGCGGAGCGCGGCTTCCACGGCGTCGGCGTGGACGAGATAGGGGCGGCCGTGGGCATCTCGGGACCCGGCCTCTACCGGCACTTCGCCGGCAAGGACGCGATGCTCGCCGAGCTGCTGGTCGGCATCAGCGAGCGGCTGCTGGAGGGCGGCCGGATGCGGGTGGCCGAGGGCGGCGAGAGCCCGGAAGCGGTGCTGGACGCGCTGATCGAGGGCCATATCGACTTCGCGCTGGACGACCGGCCGCTGATCACCCTGCACGACCGTGAGCTGGACCGGCTGCGGGAGGCCGACCGCAAGCGGGTCCGCCGGCTCCAGCGGGAGTACGTGGAGCTGTGGGTGGAGGTCGTCCGCCGGGTTCACGCCCTCCCCTCCGAGTCCCGGGCCCGCGCCGCGGTGCACGCCGTCTTCGGCCTGCTCAACTCCACCCCGCACCTCGGCCGGCCGGGCGCCCTCCCGGGCCGTACGGAGATGGCGGAGCTGCTGCACCGGCTGGCGCTGGGGGCGTTCGGTGCGGCGGCCGGGGAGCCGGAGGGCGGGGAGCCGGCGCCGGGGGAGTCGGTCGCGGTGGGTGTGCCGGGGGCGTAGTGCGTACGGGGCGGGGGTGTGGCGCGTGCAGCGCCGGGGCGTGGCGCGTACGGGGGCGGGGTCGTGGCGTGTACGGGGCCGGAGTGTGGCGTCGCCCACCGGTTCCGTTCACCCCTGGACAGCCTTAGTGACTGGCCGGTAGCTTTCGCTGCAGAGAAGCTGAGCAAGCGCTTAGCCAGACGCGGCGGTCTAAGGAGGCCATGGCATGCGCCGTACGGTGTTCAACGAGGATCACGAGGCGTTCCGGGAGACCCTGCGGGCCTTCATCGAGGCCGAGGTCGTGCCGGTGTACGACGAGTGGTTCGCCGCGGGCCAGGCGCCGCGCGACTTCTACTACAAGCTCGCCGAGCTGGGCATATTCGGCATCCGCGTGGACGAGGAGTTCGGCGGCGCGGGCATCGACTCGTACAAGTTCGAGGCCGTGATGTACGAGGAGACCGCCCGCGCGGGTGTCTCCTTCGGCGGCTCCGGCGTGCATGTGCTGCTCGGCCTGCCGTACCTCAAGATGCTCGCCACCGACGAGCAGAAGAAGCGCTTCCTGCCGAAGTTCGTCTCCGGTGAGGAGATGTGGGCCCTCGCGATGACCGAGCCGGGCACCGGCTCCGACCTCGCGGGCATGAAGACCACCGCGAAGCTCTCCGAGGACGGCACGCACTACGTGCTCAACGGCGCCAAGACCTTCATCACCGGCGGCGTGCACGCCGACCGCGTGATCGTCTGCGCCCGTACCGCCGCGCCCAAGGAGGACGACCGCCGCTTCGGCATCTCGCTCTTCGCCGTCGACACCAAGAGCGAGGGCTACTCCGTCGGCCGCAAGCTGGACAAGCTCGGCCTGAAGGTCTCCGACACCGCGGAGCTCGCCTTCGTCGACGTCAAGGTCCCGGTCGAGGACCTGCTCGGCGAGGAGAACAAGGGCTTCTCCTACCTGGGCCTGAACCTCGCCTCCGAGCGCTGGGGCATCGCCTTCGGCGCGTACGCACAGGCCGCGGCGGCCGTCCGGTTCGCCAAGGAGTACGTGCAGGAGCGCACGATCTTCGGCAAGACCGTCGCCTCCTTCCAGAACACCAAGTTCGAGCTGGCCGCCTGCCAGGCCGAGGTGGACGCCGCGCAGGCCGTCGCCGACCGCACCCTGGAGGCCCTGGACGCGGGCGAGCTGTCCCCGGCCGAGGCCGCGAGCGCCAAGCTGTTCTGCACCGAGGTCGCACACCGCGTGATCGACAAGTGCCTCCAGCTGCACGGCGGGTACGGCTACATGAACGAGTACCCGATCGCCCGCCTCTACGCCGACAACCGCGTCAACCGGATCTACGGCGGCACCAGCGAGGTCATGAAGACCATCATCGCCAAGTCCATGGGCCTCTAGGCCGTCAGGGCACCGTGCACGTGAACGACGCACTGAGGTCCCTGCTCGATCTGCTCGCCCTGGAGCGGATCGAGCAGGACATCTTCCGCGGCGAGAGCCGCGCCTCGGTCGTGCCCCGGGTCTTCGGCGGCCAGGTCGCCGCCCAGGCCCTGGTCGCGGCCGGCCGCACGGTCCCCGAGGACCGGCCGCCGCACTCCCTGCACGCGTACTTCCTGCGCCCCGGCGACCCCGGCGCGCCCATCGTCTACACCGTCGACCGGATCCGCGACGGCCGGTCCTTCACCACCCGGCGGGTCGTCGCCGTCCAGTACGGCCAGCCGATCTTCCACCTCTCGGCCTCCTTCCAGGTCCACGAGGAGGGTCTGGAACACCAGGAGCCGATGCCGCCGGCACCGGACCCGCTGACCCTGCCGAGCCCGGCCGAGATCCTGCCGCAGCACGCCGGACGGTTCCTCGCCCCGGCCGTCGCCGACCGCCTGCTGGAGGCCCGGGCAGCGATCGACCTGCGCTACGTCGACGAGCCGCCCTACGCCACCGTCGGCGAGGTGCGCGAGCCCCGCTCCCAGGTCTGGTTCCGCACCAACGGCGACCTGGACAAGGCCCTCGCCGACGGCGCCGACTGCAGCGACACCGTCACCCGCCCCCTGCTGGACATCTGCCTGGTCACCTACGTCTCCGACATGACCCTGCTGGACTCGGTCCTGCTCGCGCACGGCCGCGGCGGCTGGGCGGTCGGCGACGTGGTCGGCGCCAGCCTGGACCACGCGATGTGGTTCCACCGCCCGCTCCGCGCCGACGACTGGCTCCTCTACGACCAGGAGTCCCCGACGGCCCAGGGCGGCCGCGGCCTGGGCAAGGGCCGGATCTTCACGGCGGACGGGCAGCTGGCGGTGTCGGTGATCCAGGAGGGGGTTATCCGGGTGCCGCGGGGGTCGGCGGAGGGGTGATGCTCCGGGGGCATGTCCTCGGGGCCGCCACCCGGGGACGCGGCACGTTCATGGGGCGCAGGGCAGCGGGAGACTGACGACCCCACAGTCGTCGCGACCTGTTCCCTTGAGCGTTGAGACGTTACGGGGTGATGCGGACGACTCGTGTCGCTTCAGTCAGCGCCAGTTGCCACGGATAACCTTCTGGTCGCCCTTTGCCCGGCTCGTTGGGTTCGAAGCCGCCGGGCCCGTACAACACCGACACACCCGCGCCGCGCAGTGTCGCCACTGACCGGTCGAACTGGGGATGGTGCACATATGCGGTGTTCACGCAGGGCATCGCCACCGTGGGAATGCCCTTGCCGATGCCCTCGGCAACCACCCCGACCACGAAGTGGTGCGTCAATCCAAGCGCCCAGGCGTTGAGGGAATTGAAGGTGACCGGTGCGAACACGATGACGTTGGCCGGTGGCCACACATCAGGGTCGGCCGGTTGTTTGTACTCGGACCGGACCGGGTGCCCCGTCAGCTCTTCCAGTAGCGGTATCTCCCCGCCGAGCCACCGGGCCGCTGTGGGTGTCAAACCGATGCACACATCGAATCCAGCTGTGCGGGCGCTGCGTGCCACTTCGGCAAACTGCTGGACGGGCGGGGCTGCGGAACCGAACAGGTAAAGCACGGGACGATTCATCACGCCATCCCACCACAGCCTTCTGCCATGAAGCCGGTGGATCGGGAGCGGAGAGCGCTCACCTGTCCGCCCGCGCCGGTACCGTTCCACATGGCTGCGAGGACAGGACGGGAGAGCGGTATGCCTTCGCTGTACGACGACCACACGGGCGCACGCATCGCGCACACACGCAAGGTCCGACGCCTGACCCAACGCGAGCTGGCCGACCTTGCACACGTCTCGTACAGCACGTTGACCAAAGTAGAGCAGGGAGTCCTGCCCGCAAGCCCTTCGGTGCTCGGGGCGTTGGCCCGTTCCCTCTCGGTGCCGGTGACGGAACTGACGGGCCAGCCCTACCTTGAAGAACTCCGCCAGGACCAGCTGGACGGCCTGATCAACCCCATTCGCGAGGCGCTCAACATCTACGACCTCGGCCCCGACCCGGAGGTATCCCCGCGCACGGTGGAGGAGTTGGCGGCACATGACGATCGGCTGTGCGCCATGGTGCGAGCGACGAACATCAAACAGGTTGCTGCCGAGCTTCCCGGATTGATCCACGAGGCCACCACGACGACGCACCTGAATCCCACGGACAGCAACTGGCGGCTGCTGGCGAGCACGTACCGCACCGCGTATGACGTGACAGCGAAACTGGGTTTCGTCGACCTGGGCATGGTGGCACTTGACCGGATGGGCTGGGCGGCCGAGCGTGCCTCGGATGCGGTGCTCAGCGGAGTGCGTCAGTACATGCGGGGTGTGTCCTATCTGCGGGCGGGCGACTATCGCACCGGGAAGCGGTTGGTCCGGCTCGGCATGACGGAGTTGGAGCAGGCTGTTCCCGGGCGGGTGCTTGACGCGGTAACGGGACAGCTGCACCTGGGAGCCGCCGTTCTGGCGGGTCGCGACAAGGACGGGGACACTGCAGAGGGGCACCTCGGTGAAGCTCAGCGGATCGCGGAGCGGACCGGTCCTGCGGAGGAGGTCCACTGGCTGTCGTTCGGGCCTGCCAACGTCGGTGTGCACCGGGTCAGCGTGCTCGCAGAGCTGGACCTCTACCCCGAGGCCGTGCGGTCCGCACAAGAGGTCACGATTCCGGACGGGTGGCCGCCGTCCCGGCTGGCACACCACCATGCCGAGGTAGCGCGGGCTCTGATGTGGGCGGGACGCACGGATGCGGCATTCAAGAGCCTGCTGAAGGCCCGCAAGGTCGCCCCGCAACAGACGCGATACCACCCCACCGTGCGGGAGACGTACGCCGGTCTGGACTCGGCCAGGCGCAGGATGCCCGACACCTTCAGCAACTATGGCTCATGGCTCCGTATGTGACGTTCTGAGAGCCCTTGGCCGGAGCTATCAGCGATGACTGATAGTTCCGGCCTTCCGCGGTCGGCAGGCTGAGAGGGTCAGAAGACCCCCGCGACCGTGTTGGGACGGCCCGGGGGCATGGCCAACCTGAGGAAAGCAGGTCGACATGCCAAACGGTATCGCCAGGATCTTCGAGTTGCTGCTGCGGCTGTTAGTGCCGGCGCCGGGGCGTCATCGGTCGGAAGGCGCGTACCCGCACCGATCCACGCCGCAGCGTAGGGACCGGCCGCCCGTACGGTCGCGTCTGGTGCGAGTGCCGATGGTGCGGGGTGAGGACACCGTCATGGTGCGCCCGTACCTGGTGGCGTACGAACGACGGCATGCGAACCGGTATCAACTCCACGTACAACATGGACTGTTGTCAGAAGCTCCGGCTCCGGGTACCGGTCCTCGTCCTGCGGGCAGGGCGGAGGCGGCGGCCCGATGAACGAGTCACGGACCACGCGCCTGCTGCCGTGGACGAGTCCTGACGGGAAGACATGCGTGCTCCTGAGTGACGGCAGGGGTGAGAGCGGCTTCTCCCGTGTCGCGGACCGTATGGAGGACATGCAGCTACAGATGGCGGACGCGCTGCTCGATCACGCAGCCGACATGCTCGGGGACGACAAGGCGACGAATCCGCAACTCCGTTTTCTTGGGTCACAGTTGAGTGCGGCCCTACGCGACGTGCATCGCGTCGCGGAGAGCAGAGGTGCACGGCTGAGCCGCTGAGGAGCGGCAACCGACTGCTTCTCGTCGGCGGCACGACGCTCGCCACAGACGGAGGCTGACAGCCCAAACTCCCGCCTCTGGACTGGGTGGACCCGGCCGGGGCGGGGCGCAGCCCCGGACACAAGCTCTGGAGAGCCTGAGCGGTCCAGGTGGGTAGCAAGTACAGGAACCACCAACTGGATGAAGGAGAGGAGCACGGGATGCGCATGCAGATCATCACCGCTGCCGATGGCGGGCAGCAAGGCGGCGGAGACGGCGGGGACGGGCACCCTGGCCAGCCCTGGACGCCTCCTCCACCGCCTCCCCCCGACGGTGACATGCCGCCCGGCGACGGGACGCACCGCAAGTGAGCCTCAACTCTCGGCAGGGGCGCCGCGCCAGTGACGAGCTGGCGCGGTCCCTCCTCGAAACGGGGGCCCTGACCCCGGATTGGGCGGAGACGTTCAGAGCCGTTCCACGAGCGCTGTTCCTGCCGGATCTCGTCTGGGCGCACGACATGGCGACCGGCCGAAGTGTGTCCGTCTCCCGGAGCAACGACCCTGCAGGGTGGGAGCGCGCCGCGTACGCGAACGTCCCGCTCGTCACCCAGTGGGACGATGGACGGCACACGGGCAGCGAGCCCGGGTCCGTGCCGACCAGTTCGGCGAGCATGCCGTCAGTTGTGGCTGCGATGCTGCGCGACCTGGACGTGAGCGAGGGTATGCGGGTGCTCGAAGTCGGCACCGGCACGGGGTGGAACGCCGGACTCCTCGCTCACCGGCTGGGCAGCGGGAACGTGGTCAGCGTCGAGATCGACGAGGCGGTCGCCGATCAAGCCCGGGGAGCGCTGCTGCGCGCCGGGCTCCACCCCGAGACAGTCCACGGGGACGGTGGGGGCGGGTGGCCGGACGGGGCGCCCTATGACCGGGTGATCGTCACGGCAGGGGTACGAGCCGTTCCGCCGCGCTGGTTGGAGCAGTCACGGCCGGGCGGGGTCATCCTTGCCCCCTGGGGCACCCACTACAGCGACCAGGACGCACTTGTCCGGTTGACCGTGCGGGAGGACGGCTCCGCGTCAGGCCCGTTCCTGCGCATGGTCGAGTTCATGAAGCTGCGGGATCAGCGCTTGGACTGGAACCGGTTCAGTGAGCACGTTCCGGAATTCCCGGGCGACGCCGACGTCTCCGGTACGGCGGTCACTTTGACGGACCTGGGGGACCGCTACGAGCCCGCACGGTTCGTCATGGGGCTGTGTGTGCCCGACTGCGCCCATGTCATCAACAGGTCGGACGAGGGGACCGCGAAGGCGTGGTTCTTCGATCTGACGAGCCGGTCTTGGGCCGCCGTCGTGTTCCGCAGTGGCGAACCGGACGCCATGGTCTACCAGTCGGGCCCGCGTCGCCTGTGGGACGAAGTGGAGGCGGCCCACCGTTGGTGGGTCGGCCGGGGGCAGCCGGACCACACCCGGTTCGGTCTCACCATCACCGCGGAGGGGCAGTGGGCGTGGCTGGACGACCCGGCCGACTCCTGGGCCGTGTGACGAACGGAACCGGCCCCGTCCGTGTACGGCGGTCCTCCGGGGCGGGTGGCACGTCCACCTGTGCCGCCCGCCGGCCGGGAGGCTTTCAGCCCAGCCCCGCCGCATCCAGCAGATAAGCCGTCAGCGGGTCGTAGTGGCGGGGGCTCAGGACGTGGTCGTCCAGGGGGATTGTCACCTGGACGGTGCCCTCGGACTCGGCGAGGAACAGGGCCGGGTCGTTGGAGTCCGCGAAGCCCACCGCGTCGATGCCGCGCTGGCCGGCGCAGCCCGCCCAGCCGTGGTCGGCCATCACCAGGTCCGGCAGCGGCCGTCCGTCGCGCTCCAGGCCGTCGAGGATCGCGGCCATCGGCTCGGGGGAGTGGGTGTGCCACAGCGTCGCGCCGCGCTCCAGCATCGCCACGTCGCCGAACTGGAAGACCATGCCGTCATCCGCCCGCAGCCCGTCCGGGATGACGACGATCTCGCAGCCCGCCGCGCGCAGCGCCTCGGCCGTCGCGCGGTGCACATCGAGCAGCCCGCCCGGGTGGCCGGTCGCGAACAGCACCCGCTGCCCGCCGGCCGCCGCCTTGCGCAGCACCGCGGCCGCCCGGTCCAGCGCGTCCACGGTCAGCTCGGGGTCGATGGTGTCCTGCCCCTGCCGGTGGTGCGGGTCGTCGACCACGCCGCAGCGCTCCGCCATCACGGCCAGCACATCCTGCTCGTCCGTCCAGCGGTCGCCGAACTCCAGGCCGAACCAGTAGTGGCGCTCGCCGTTGGCGAGTCTGCGGTAGTGGGAGAGGTTGTTCTCGCGGGGAGTGGCGACGTCACCGGCGATCCGGGTCCGTACGAGATGGTCGACGAGTTCGGCGCGGGCGGGGGCGGCGGCTGCGGAGGCTATCGGCATAGCGCCCATTGTGCCCGTACCCCTGTTCAGGGGCGGCGGAGTTCCGCAGCCCGGACACCGGAGGGCGGATGCCGGAGCGGTGGCACCGGGGTGCGGACAGTGGTGCGGATCCCGGGGAACGCCCTGGCCACCGCCCGCCCCGAGGGCTCCCTGGCCAAAACGTCCAACGCCCCCGGCCCTGTCTCCGCAAATGTCCATGGGCCTTGCGCCCGGTCCTCCCTACTCTCGGCTCATGACCACCGCAGCCAGCGCATCCAACGGGCCCGTGGGCCCCGTCGACTCCTCCCGTATTCCGCGTTACGCCGGGCCCGCGACCTTCGCCCGGCTGCCCCGCCTCGACGAGGTCGGCGGCCGGGCCGATGTGGCCGTCGTCGGTGTCCCCTTCGACACCGGTGTCTCCTACCGCCCCGGGGCCCGCTTCGGCGGCAACGCCATCCGCGAGGCGTCCCGCCTCCTGCGCCCCTACAACCCGGCCCAGGACGCGTCCCCCTTCGCGCTGGCGCAGGTCGCCGACGCCGGTGACATCGCCGCCAACCCCTTCAACATCAACGAGGCGGTGGAGACGGTCGAGGCCGCGGCCGACGACCTGCTGGCCTCCGGCGCCCGCATGATGACCCTCGGCGGCGACCACACCATCGCCCTCCCGCTCCTCCGCTCGGTCGCCAAGAAGCACGGCCCGGTCGCGCTGCTGCACTTCGACGCCCACCTGGACACCTGGGACACCTACTTCGGCGCCGAGTACACCCACGGCACCCCGTTCCGCCGCGCCGTCGAGGAGGGCATCCTCGACACCTCCGCGCTCTCCCACGTCGGCACCCGCGGTCCGCTCTACGGCAAGAAGGACCTCGACGAGGACGAGAAGATGGGCTTCGGCATCGTCACGTCGGCGGATGTCATGCGGCGCGGGGTGGACGAGGTCGCCGACCAGCTGCGCCAGCGCATCGGTGACCGTCCGCTGTACATCTCCATCGACATCGACGTGCTGGACCCGGCGCACGCGCCCGGCACCGGCACCCCCGAGGCCGGCGGGCTCACCTCCCGCGAGCTGCTGGAGATCGTGCGCGGGCTGTCCTCCTGCAACCTGGTCTCGGCGGACGTCGTCGAGGTCGCCCCGGCGTACGACCACGCGGAGATCACCTGCGTGGCCGCCTCCCACACGGCGTACGAGCTGACGACGATCATGTCGCGGCAGATCGCGGCGGGGCGGCAGGGGCAGTAGAGGCACCAGGGGCAGGAGGCGGTGCCGCGGCCCCGCCGTCCCCGGCATCGGCCGATGCCGCCCGGCCCGCCACGGACACCGTGGCGGGCCGGGCGGCGCTGCTCACGTGCGTGAGTGCGGCGCCGCCGTGCACGCCCACAGCACGAGCCCGAGGCAGCTGAAAGCGGCCCCCAGTGCGCAGACGGCGCCCCAGCCGGCCACCGTGTAGAGGGAGGTCGCGGCGAGGGCGCCGGTGGCGCTGCCGGCCGAGTAGAAGACCATGTACCCGCCGATCAGCCGGCTGCCCGCTTCCGGGTGCAGCGCGTAGATCAGGGTCTGGTTGGTGACATGGACCGCCTGCACGGCGAGGTCGAGCAGGATCACCCCGGCCACCAGGGCCCAGAGCGAGCTGCGGGTGAAGGCCAGCGGCAGCCACGAGGCGGCGAGCAGGGCCAGGGCGATGCCGGTGGTCCGCCGGGAGAGTCCGCGGTCGTTCAGGCGGCCCGCCGCGGTCGCGGCCAGGGCGCCGGCGACACCGATCAGCCCCAGCGCCCCGATCGCGCTGTGGGGCAGGAAGTACGGGGCCTCGCTGAGCGGCAGCGCGACGCTGCTCCACAGCGTGCTGAAGGCGGCGAAGACCAGCAGGCCGAACAGTGCCCGGAGCCGCAGCAGCCGTTCCCGTGCGAACAGGGTGAGCGTGGAGCGCAGGAGCTGTCCGTAGCGCAGGGTTGCCGGCGGAGCGGCGCGGTGGCGCGGCAGCACCCGGTACAGGACCAGGGCGAGCAGAGCGGTGAGCGACGCCGAGGCGAGGTAGACGGAGCGCCAGCCCGCGAGATCGGCCAGGAGGCCGGACGCGGTGCGGGCGAGCAGAATTCCGGTGACCACGCCGCTGGTGACCAGTCCGACGACCCGTCCGCGCCCGGCGGGAGGGGCCAGTGAGGCCGCGAAGGCCACCAGCGTCTGGGTGACGACCGCGAGAAGCCCGGTCGCCGCCATGCCCGCCAGCAGGACCGCCGCCGTGCGGGCGGCGGCCACCACGGCCAGCGCCGCCACCAGGAGCAGTAACTGGGCCACGATCAGCCGCCTGCGGTCGGTCACGTCGCCCAGCGGCACGAGGAAGAACAGCCCGAGCCCGTATCCGATGTGCGTGAGGGTGACCACGCTGCCGACGAGTGCCGGGCTCATGGCGAGGTCATGGCCCATGGTCACCAGGAGCGGCTGGGAGAAGTACACGTTGGCCACCGCGGCCCCGCAGGCGACGGCGAACAGGGTGACGACGCCACGGGAGAGGACGGACGGACCCGACTCGGAGCCCTCCCCGGTCCGGGGCCCGGGGCGGGGAAGGCGGCGTCGGTGCCGGCGCCGTGTCACCGCCTCGCCGTTGCCAGGACCATGGCCGGTTCGGTTGCCGGTTCGGTTGCCGGGCATCGGCACCCCTCCGTAAATCTGGTTTCATCTTGCCACCAATGACGACGGGGAGACGGTAGGCCCTTTTGGTAGCATGTTGCAACCGTTGTGCGGGGGGAGGAGAGGGTGAGGGGCGCCATGGTGACCAGGACGCGTTTCGACGACAGTGAATGCCCCGTCGCCCGGTCGGTGGACGCGATCGGCGACTGGTGGTCCCTGCTGATCGTGCGGGACGCCTTCGACGGAAGCCGGCGCTTCGGGGAGTTCCAGCGCAGCCTCGGCGTGGCGAAGAACATCCTCACCGCGCGCCTGCGCACCCTGGTCGCCGGTGGTGTCCTCGCATCCGTCCCCGCCTCGGACGGCAGCGCCTACCGCGAGTACGTACTGACGCCGAAGGGCAAGGCGCTCTTCCCCGTCATCGTGGCGCTGCGGCAGTGGGGCGAAGAGAACTTCTTCGCCCCCGGCGAGGCGCACTCCCGGTTGGTCGACCGCCGGGAGGGGCATCAACTCCGCGCGCTGGAAGTGCTGTCCGCGGACGGGCGGCGGCTGGACCCGGACGACACCACCGTCCACAAGGTCTCCGCCCGGTGAGGTGAGGTGAGGCCGGCCGTCAGGCCGGTGCCGCGCCCCGGTCGAGCGAACGCAGGGCGAACCACAGCTCCATACGGACGTCGGGGTCGTCCAGATCGGTGTCGAGGAGGCCGGCGATACGGGTGATGCGCTGGCGGACGGTGTTGCGGTGGATGCCGAGGGCGGTCGCGGTGCGGTCCCAACTTCCGTGCAGGGAGAGCCAGTTGTGGAGGGTGGAGAGGAGGGCGGGGGAGCCGGCCAGCGGGGCGAGCAGGGCTTGGGCGTGCTGCTGGGCCTCCGTGGGGGCCACGAGCGAGGTGATGCTGTGGGGGCCAGGGGCGCGATGACGCACCAGAGCGGCGCGGCCCGCGCGGGCGCGGCGCAGGGCGGAGGCGGCATGCCGGTCGGCGGCCGGCAGCTCCGCGACCGGGACGGGTTCGCTGACGCCGAGCGTCCAGCCGGGGTGCGCGGTGATCTCCTGGTCGGCGGGGACCAGGGCGCGCAGGGCGGGGGCGGTGACGGCCGCGGCCTTCGCCTCGGGGCCGGTGCCGGGCGCGGCCGCCGCCGTGGGGCCGGTGCCGGGGTGTGCTTCCGGGGCCGTGGCCGGCCCGCTTCCGGAGCCCGGGGCGACGAGCGGGGTGCCCAGAGCGGCGGCCAGCGAGGCCGCCGACTCCCTGGTGTCACGGCGGCGTTCGGCGTGGACGACGGTCCAGAGGGGAGAGCCGAGGAGCGGGGCGACCTCGGCCGGACGGGCGCCGAGGAGCAGTCGGACCAGGGCCGCCGCGTGCCCCGCGGCGGCCGGAGCGTGATCGGTGGGCGGGCCGGTGATCAGTGAGAGGAGCACGGCGGCGACGCCCGCGATGGTGTGCGCGGGCGGGTCGTGCGGATCCGCGGCGACCACCAGCGCGAGCGCCCGGCTGCCCCGGGCGCGTCCCGTCAGGGCGTAGGCGGACAGTGAGCTGCCGGGGACGGTGTCGGTCGCCGAGGACGGACCGCCCGCGCCGACGACCTGCGCGAGACGGCCGGCCGCGGCGCGGACCGAGGCGGTGGGGCGGGGGCCGGCGGAGCCGCCTTCCGTGCCGTCCGGGGCGAACAGCGCGGTCCAGCCGTGCACATGGCGGGCCAGTGCGCGCAGCACGGCGCTTGCCGGATCGGGGCGGGCGGCGGCCGCGGCCAGCGCGCGCTGTGCCTCGCTGAGCCGGGTCAGCTCGCGGTGCCGGGCCTGTGTCACCGCCTGCCACACGGCGCTCTCGACGGCGGTGAACGGGGTGCCCGCCGGGACCTCGACGAGCGGCAGGCCGTGCCGGTCGCAGGCCGCCACCAGGGTGCGGGGGACGGTGTCGTGCACCGGCGCGATCCCGAAGCCGAGGGCGGCGGCACCGGCCGCGACGGTCCGGGCGGCATAACCGTCGAGGTACGCGTCGAGGGCGGCGGCGGACTCCTCGCCCGTGCCCCTCGTCACCTCGGCCAGATGCATGCCCGCCGTCAGCAGCATCTCGCCGCCCAGGAGGTACGGCACCGGGTCGGCCATCTCGGAGGTGTGCACCCAGTGGATCGCGACGCCCTCGCGCGGGCCGGCGATCTGGCGCAGGCCCAGATCCGTACGGGCAAGGAGATCCGCCAGCGGCACCGGTGGGGTGGACGGCGGCGGGAGGCGGTGCGGCGGCATGTGCGAACCATCCACATCGGAGGGTGGTGAATGGAGGAAAACTACACTTCAGCGTTGCCTTCGCGCCTCCTAGGGTCAACCCCCGAGGCGAGGCGCTTGGACGAGACCCCCGCTCGCCGAGCGCCCGCCGCCTCGACGCCACCCCCCGCATCCTCACCTCCCCACACCCCTCTCCCCCCGGCGCAGTTGGAAGGGATGGCCCATGGCTGTCGACTATGCGGTGATCGTGCTCTATTTGGCCGGAATGCTCGCCATGGGCTGGTGGGGCATGCGGCGCGCCACATCCAAGAGCGACTTCCTGGTCGCGGGCCGCCGCCTCGGCCCCGTGATGTATTCGGGAACCATGGCGGCGATCGTCCTCGGCGGCGCCTCCACCATCGGCGGCGTGGGGCTCGGCTACCGGTACGGCCTGTCCGGCGCCTGGATGGTCTTCACCATCGGCCTGGGGCTGCTCGCGCTGAGCGTCTTCTTCTCGGCCCGGATCGCCCGGCTGAAGGTCTACACGGTCTCCGAGATGCTGGATCTGCGCTACGGCGGCTCCGCCGGGATCATCTCCGGCGTCGTGATGTGGGCCTACACGCTGATGCTGGCGGTGACCTCGACCATCGCCTACGCGACCATCTTCGACGTGCTCTTCGGCATGGACCGCACGCTGTCGATCATCCTCGGCGGGGCCATCGTCGTCGCCTACTCGACGCTCGGCGGCATGTGGTCGATCACCCTCACCGACATGGTCCAGTTCGTCGTCAAGACGATCGGTGTGCTGCTGCTCCTGCTGCCCATCGCCGTCATCAAGGCGGGCGGCTTCGCGGCGATGAAGGCGCAGCTGCCGGACGACTACTTCGCCCCGCTCGGCATCGGCGGCCAGACGGTCTTCACCTACGTCCTGATCTACTCCTTCGGCATGCTGATCGGCCAGGACATCTGGCAGCGGGTGTTCACCGCGCGCGGCGACAAGGTGGCGCGCCTCGGCGGCACCGCGGCCGGTACGTACTGTCTGGCCTACGCGCTGGCCGGCGCGGTCATCGGCACCGCGGCCAAGGTGCTCTACCCCCATCTGGGCAGCCCGGATGACGCTTTCGCGACGATCGTCAAGGACGCGCTGCCGGTGGGGGTGCGCGGGCTGGTGCTGGCGGCAGCGCTGTCCGCGGTGATGTCCACGTCCTCGGGCGCGCTGATCGCCTGCGCCACGGTCGCCAACAACGACATCTGGGCGCGGGTGAAGCGCGTTGCCGCGGTGCGGAGCCGGCCGGCCCCGGGGGAGTCCGCCGACGCCGGCCGGGCGCCCGGAGCGGAGCACACCGGGGACGGGAGCGGGACCGAGGCGCACGACGGGGCGCACGACGAGGTGCGGGGCAACCGCGTCTTCATCCTCCTCATGGGCCTCGCGGTCATCGTCATCGCGATCGCGCTGAACAACGTCGTCGAAGCGCTCACCCTCGCCTACAACGTCCTCGTCGGCGGCCTGCTGGTGCCCATCCTCGGCGGACTGCTGTGGAAGCGGGGCAATGCCGCCGGCGCGCTCGCCTCGGTCGCGGTCGGCGGACTGACCGTCATCGGCCTGATGGTCTCGCTCGGCGTCCTCGCCAACGAGCCGATCTACTACGGGCTGATCGCCTCGCTCGTGGCGTATGTGGCGGTCAGCCTGGCCACCGAGCCGACGGACCCACAGGTGCTGACGGCCTGGCGGGCGCGGCTGGCCGGCCGGCCGGACGGTGCCGTGGACGGGGACGATCCGGAGGGCGACGATCCGGAGGAGGACGCGGCCGGCGACACGTCCGTGGCGGTGGCCCGGGTACTGGCCCCCTTCCCTGCCACCCGGCGAGCCTGACCCGCACACCGGCCCGCCCGCACGCCCCCTCGCAGCTCCCGCAGCTCCCGCAGCTCCCGCAGCTCCCGCAGCTCCCCCGCCAAGGAAGGCAGCACGCATCCCCATGAGCACCCCCACCCCCATGCCCCCGCCCGCGCAGCACCGGCGCAACGGCGGTGACCTGGTCGTCGAGTCGCTGGCCGCACTCGGCGCCGACACCGTCTTCGGGCTGCCGGGGCAGCATGCGCTCGGGGTGTTCGACGCGCTGCGCCGCTCCGCGCTGCGCTACGTGGGGCTGCGGGTGGAGAACAACGCGGGCTTCGCCGCCGATGCGTACGCCAGGACCACGCACGGGGTCGCTCCGCTGCTGGTCTCCACCGGCCCGGGCGCGCTGATGACGCTGGCCGCGCTGCAGGAGGCGGCGGCCGGTTCCGCCGCCGTACTGGCCATCGGCAGTCAGGTGCCGCTGGCCGGGATCGGCGGCGGACGCCATGGCTACCTCCATGAACTCACCGATCAGAGCGCTTCGTTCCGCGGCGTGGTCAAGTCCGTCCACACGGCGCGTACGGCCTCGCAGATCCCCTCGGCGGTGGCCGCCGCCTGGGAGTCGGCGCTGAGCACCCCGCACGGACCGGTGTGGCTGGAGATCCCGCAGGATGTGCTGCTGGCGGAGGCCGATGTGCCGCCGGTGGCCGGACTCCGCGCCAGGCCGAAGGAGTTGCTGCCGCGGACCGAGCTGATCACAGAGGCGGCGACCCGGCTGACCCGGGCCCGGCGGCCGGTGATCCTGGCCGGCGGCGGAGTCGTACGGGCCGGGGCCGAGGCGGAACTGCTGGCGCTCGCCGAGCAGTTGCGGGCACCGGTGGCCACCACCTTCGGCGGCAAGGGCGCCTTCCCCTGGGAGCACCCCCTCTCCCTCCAGTCCTGGCTGGAGGACCGCTACACCACGGCCTTCCTGGAGGACGCGGACACCCTCCTGGTCGTCGGCTCGGGGCTGGGCGAACTCTCCTCGAACTACCACACGTTCCGGCCGCTCGGCCGGGTCGTCCAGATCGAGGCGGACCTCGGCAAGCTGGAGTCGAACCACGCCGCGCTGGGCATCCACGCGGACGCGCGGGCGGCGCTGGCCGCGCTGGTCAAGGAGGTGGGGGAGCGGGAGACCGGGGAGGCCGGCCGCACCGAGGACGACGAAGCGTCCACCGCCGGGGAAGCCGGGGCAGCCCCCGGGGCCGGCCGTCCGCCCTCTCCCGGTCCCGGGTCCGGCCATGCGCCCTCCCCCGAGGCCGCCGTGTCCGCCCTCCTGGCCCGCGTCCGCGACCGGATCGCCGGTCAGCATCTCGACCTGGAGCAGCAGGTACTGGCCTCGGTGCGGGCCGCGCTTCCCGACGGCGCGGTCAGCTGCTGGGACATGACGATCCTCGCCTACTGGGCCTGGTCCGCCTTCGACCCCCGGCACACCAACGCGCTGCATTCCGCCCAGGGCGCGGGCGGACTGGGCTACGGCTTCCCGGCGGCGCTGGGCGCGGCCGTCGCCGACCCGGCGCGGCCGGTCCTGGCGGTGTCCGGCGACGGCGGCGCGATGTACTCGATCGCCGAGCTGGCGACCGCCCGGCAGTACGACCTGCCGGTGACCTGGCTCATCGTGGACGACGGCGGATACGGCATCCTGCGCGAATACATGACCGACGCCTTCGGCGCGCCCACCGCCACCGAACTCACCCGGCCGGACTTCGTGGCGCTGGCCGAGTCATTCGGCGTCCCCGCGGTCCGTACGGCCCCGGACCGGCTCCGTACGGACCTGGCGGCGGCGCTCGCCGCCCCCGGCCCCTCGGTCGTCGTCCTCCCGGCCCACCTGCGGATGTTCGCGCCGACGCACCTGGACTCCTGAAGTCTCCGCCGGACTCTGAAGTCTCCACCGGGCCCTGACATCTCCACTGAGCCCCTGGAGGTTTCGCCGCCTTGCCGGGTGGGCATGGAGCCCCTACCGAACCAAACGGGCTGCCCATCCCTCCTCGGGGTGCGCAGCCCGCCGTGTTGTGGTGAACCTGCGGTCTGTCGTGGTGGTTGTGGTGCCCCGGACAGGGACCGACGGACGTGTGCTGCTCCCCGCCCGGGGGTGCCAGGTCCGGGGTGGCCCCCATCGAAGGGGTCCACATGAGTAGTAGCGTTCAGTCACCGCTGCAGGAACTGCTGGCGACAGCTCTCCTCCCCGGCCAGGTGCCGTCGGCCGCCGGGGCGGGAGAGATGAGCCGGGCGGCAGCCCCGGCGCACCTCTTCCTTGCCGTCACGTCGATCCCCGTCGGCAACAACCCGGTCGGGCTGGCGATCGCCCCCAGCAGCGACCTCTACGTCGCCAACTCCGGGTCGGCCAACGTGTCGGCGATCAACACCACCACGGACACCGTCATCGGCGGCCCCATCGGCGTCGGCGGTACGCCGGTCTGGCTGACGGTCGCCCCCAACGGCAACGCCTACGTCCCCAACAGCGGGTCGAACACGGTGTCCGTGATCGACACCACCACCAACACCGTCGTCGGCGCCCCGATCGCCGTCGGCAACCAGCCGGCCGTGGTGGCGGCCGTCCCCGGCGGACGCGTCTACGTCACCAACTTCGCCGCGAACACCGTGACGGTGATCGACACCACCACCAACACCGTCGTCGGCGCCCCGATCGCCGTCGGCGCCCAGCCGGTCGGGATCGCGGTCGCCCCCAACGGCAACGCCTACGTCACCAACCGGGGATCGAACACCGTGACGGTGATCAACACCGCCACCAACACCGTCATCGGCGCCCCGATCCCCGTCGGCGCCCAGCCGAACTTCGTGGCGATCGCCCCCAACGGCAACGCCTACGTCGCCAACATCGGGTCGAACACCGTGACGGTGATCAACACCATCAGCAACACCGTCGTCGGCGCCCCGATCGCCGTCGGCAACCAGCCGTGGGGAATCGCGGTCGGCGCCGACGGGATGGCCTACACCTCCAACCGGGCGGCGAACAACGTGACGGTGTTCGACACCGCCACCAACACCGTCGTCGGCGCCCCGATCCCCGTCGGCGCCGGACCGATCGCCGTGACGGTCGCCCCCAACAACAAGGTCTACGTCAGCAACATCAACGGGAACAACGTCAGCGTCATCCAATTCGACCCGACACTGACCAGCATCGTCCCCAACCAAGGGCCCATCGCGGGCGGCACGATGGTGACGATCACCGGCACCAACCTGACCGGGGCGAGTGTCGACGTCGGCGGCAACCCCGCCACCGGGGTGACCGTCAACGCAACCGGCACCCAGCTCACCTTCGTCACCCCGCCCGGCGCGGCCGGTCCCGCGGACGTCACCGTCACCACGCCCGGTGGCAGCGCCACGCTGGTGGGTGGCTTCACCTACCTGCTCCCCGTCCACGCCACCACGCTGACCGCGACCCCGGCGCTGTCGAAGCTGTTCCCGCCGCACGTGTACTTCCCGTTCCTGACCGCCACGCTGACCGACCAGGCCACCGGTCTGCCCGTGCCCGGCCAGACCATCGTGTTCAGCGTCGGCGGCAACCTCATGGGCACCGCGGTCACCGACGCCCAGGGCGTCGCCCGGTTCAACGAGACGGTCATCCTGGTGTACATCCTCGCCAACGGTGGCTACGACGCCTCCTTCGCCGGAGCGACCACCCCGACAGCCATCCTGTCGCCGTCCAGCGCGCACGCGGGAGTCGTCGAACCCTGACCCCCCGCCCGGTCACCGGCCGGCTGAGCCGCTATGTGTGAGAGCGGTATGCGTGAGGCCGGCCCGGTCGTGGACACCTGTCCACGACCGGGCCGGCCTTCGTGCGGCAGCCGTGCCGCGGGGCGGGAGCGCCCTACCGCGCGCCGGCCCCCACCCGCCCCTGCAGCAGCCGCGACAGCGCCGCATGCACGTCCTCTACGGAGCGGTCCGGCTGGAAGGACTGCCAGTCCAGGGCGGCCACCAGGACCATGCCCAGGAGCGCGGAGGCGGTGAGGGGGATGTCGAGCTCGTCGGAGAGTTCGCCGGTCTCCACGGCGTCGCGCAGGACGGACTCGACGACGGACTGGGCGCGGCCGCGTACCGAGGTGAGGGTGTCGCGCCAGGTGCGGTTGGTGCGCCACAGTTCGGCGACGTAGAGCTGGATGAGGGCGGGGGAGCAGGCGATGAAGTCCAGGCCCGCGCGGATCATGGCGTCCAGGGCGTCGACCCGGGTGCCGCCGCGGGCGGCCGTGGTGTCGGCGGCCCGGCGCAGCGAGTCGGCGAGCAGGTCGATGCCGTCCCGCAGCAGCTCCTCGTAGAGGACGTTCTTGCTGGCGAAGTTGTAGTAGACGGTGCCCTTGGCGACGCCGGCCCGGTCGGCGATCTCGTCGACGGTGGTGGCGGAGAAGCCCTGTTCCGCGATGAGGGTCACGGCGGCGTCGAAGAGCCGGCGGCGCGTCGAGGTGCGGCGGGTGACGGGGGAAGCCCCCGGGGCGGTGCCGTCGACGGCACCGCCCCGGGGCCCCGGGAGCACGCTCACAGGCTGAGCTCCGGGTGCAGGTCCTTCATCCGTACGACCTGCCGGCTGCGCGCCGCGAGGGCGGTGAGCGCCAGCGCGCCGAGGGTGAAGGCCACGAGGACCACACAGCCCTGCTGCACGATGGCGAGGTCACCACCGGTGATCAGCCGGCGCAGGCCGTCGACCACGTAACTCATCGGCAGGAACGGGTGGATGGCGGCGAAGAACCCGGGGCTGGTCTGCACCGGGTAGGTGCCGCCCGCCGAGGTCAGCTGGAGCATCAGCACGACCAGGGTCAGCACCCGGCCGGCCGGACCGAAGAACGCGCCCAGCAGCTGGATGATGGCGGTGAAGCAGGCGGTGGCCAGCAGCAGGAAGCCGACGGTGCCGGCCGAGCGGACCATCTCCAGGCCGAGGCCCCAGTGCAGGACGGCCATCAGGGCCAGTACCTGCACCACGCCGATGGCGTAGGCCGGCAGCCAGGAGCCGAGGGCGATCCGCCAGCCCGGGGCGCCCGCGGCCAGGGCCCGCTTGCCCAGCGCCGGGAGCAGCATGAACGCGACCATCGCGCCGACCCACAGGGAGAGCGGGATGAAGTACGGCGCCAGGCCGGTGCCGTAGTTGGGCGCCTTGTGCATCGACTTGGCGGCCAGCTCGACCGGGTCGGCCATCACCTCGGTGCGGGCGTCGCGGTCCTTCTTGTTGTAGTCCGGGATCTTGGCGACGCCGTCGTGCAGGCCGTCGGCCAGCTGGTTGGTGCCGTCCTTGAGCTTGAAGAGGCCGCCGGTGAGCTTGACGGCGCCGTCCTTGGCGACGCCGACGCCGTTGTGGACCTTGCCTGCGCCGTCGGCGACCTTGCCCGCGCCGTCGGCGAGGGTGCCGATGCCGTTCGCGAACAGGCCCGCGCCCTCGGAGACCTTGTGGGCCCCGGCGTTGAGCGCGTTGATCTGGCGGATCGCGGTGTCCGCGCGCTGCCCGATGCCCGGTGCCTGCTCGGCGACCATCTCCGCGCCCTGGTGGATCTCGCGCAGCTTGCCGCGCATCTGTCCGAAGTCCGCCCCGGCGACGGCGTCGTTGACCTTCTCCGCCGCGTCGGCGGCCACCTTGCTGCCGTCCGCGAGCGCCTTCAGCTTGGTGCAGTCGGCGTCGGTGTCCAGCAGCCCGCCGCAGCGGTCCTGGTAGATCTCCGCGGCGTTGTCGGCGTTCTTGCGGGCCTGCGTGGCGGCCTTGGCGGAGTCGTTCGGCAGGGTGTCGAGGACGTCGCCGATGGTCTCGGTGGCGTCGGCGACGAACTGAGCGCCCCGGCCGATCTCCTTGCCGTGCTCGCGCAGGAAGGGCAGGTCCTTCTTGGCGAGGCCGTGGACCTTCTCGGCGAGCTGCTGGGTGCCGTCGGCGACCTTGCCCGCGCCGGCGCTGAGCTCCCGGGCCTTGGCGACGGCCGCCCCGGCGCCCTTGCTCAGGTCACCAGCGCCCTGACTGACCTTGCCGGCGCCGTCGTTGAGCTTGCCGAGGCCGTTCGCGAGGTCACCGGAGCCCTTCTTGGCCGAGCCGACCCCCTTGTCCACCTTCCCGGCCCCGTCCGCCGCCTCGGCGGTCTTGTCGTGCAGATCGGAGAACGAGATGAAGATCTTGTCGAGCATGGCCCGCGCCGAGGTGGCCGAGGTCTTCGCCCGGACCTCGGAGAAGACCGTCTTGGAGATCGAGCCGACGACGTAGTTGTTGGCGTCGTTCGTACGGACCTTGAGCGCGCCCGTCTGCGGGGTGTCCCCGGAGCTGGAGGCGATCCGCTTGCTGAAGTCCTTCGGGACGGTCAGCGAGAGGTAGTACGTGCCGTTCTCGACGCCCTTGGCGGCGTCCGCGGAGCTGACGTCCTCCCAGTGGAACTTCTTGCTGTCCTTGAGGTTCTCGGACAGGTCGTCGCCCGCGGTGATCTTCTTGCCGCCGGTGGTGGCGCCCTGGTCCTCGTTGACGAGGGCCACCGGGATCTTGTCCAGGCGGCTGTAGGGGTCCCAGAAGGAGCACAGGTACAGGGCCCCGTAGAGCAGCGGGATCAGCATCAGGGCGACCAGGCCCAGGCGGGGAAGCTTTCCCCTGCCGAACCGCTTGAGCTCAAGCGCGGCCAGTCTCGGCGAACGCATGCGCTGCTTCCTCCTCGGTGGTGTGGGGCGCGTCCTGGACGGGAGCCCGGTGCTCGTCCTGCTCGGCGGTGCGGGGTGCGTCCTTGACGGGGGCGGAGGGTTCGTCCTCGACGGGGCTGGAGGGCTCGTCCTTGACGGGGGCGGGGGTGGCGGCTGCGGGCTTGGCCCGCGTGGTGCGGACGGTCAGGGCGTCCGCCGGTGCGTCGCTGCCGGCCGCCACGACGGTGGTGCCCTCCAGCGCGAGGTCCCGCAACATCTGCCAGGCCTGGGCGCGTTCGGCCTCGGAGAGCTTGAGGTCCACATCGTCGACGGCCAGCAACTGCGGGCCGTGCATGATCCCGAGCGCGACGGAGAGCCGCAGCGCCTCGATCCGCTCCAGATCGCGTACGGCCGTCCGCAGCCCCTTGGGCAGGGTGGCGGGGTCGAGCCGGACGGCAGCGAGGGCGGCGTCGACCCGGGCCCGGGTGGCCTCCTTGTGGCGCTTGCCCCAAGGGAGCG
Source organism: Streptomyces sp. NBC_00400 (assembly GCF_036048035.1). Classification (NCBI taxonomy): domain Bacteria; kingdom Bacillati; phylum Actinomycetota; class Actinomycetes; order Kitasatosporales; family Streptomycetaceae; genus Streptomyces; species Streptomyces sp. NBC_00400. The sequence goes on from NZ_CP107940.1 coordinate 5,448,620, forward strand.
AGGCACCGAGGCCCTGGAAGCGGTGGCCCAGCAGGGCCTGCTCCCTGAGGTGTTCGCCGACCGTGAGGGCCGGTTCGAGGTCGACGACGCCCGGTACGTGGGCGATGGCGGTACGGCTGCGCACCGTACCCATCCGCTGGGGCAGCGGGAGCCCGGCGACCGTCGCCGTGCCCTCGGTGATCCGCATCCGGCCGGTGAGGGCCAGCAGCAGACAGGTGCGGCCGGAGCCCGACGAGCCCTCGACCGCGATCAGGGTGCCCGGTTGTGCGGAGATGTCGATGCCCTGGAAGGCCCACCCTCTCGGGCCCTCCACTCCGATCCCCCTGGCGTCGACCGCCGCCCCCTGGCGGGTGGTGTTCACAAACACCCCTCCCCTTTTGATCTGACTGGTCAGTCTAAAAGTGTAGCCGCAGTCAGGGTCCGCGTGATCCATGGGGGTGGTGCTACGGGGGCGTCCGGACAATTTCGTGGCCGGAAGGCCGTGACCCGAACGGGGGAACCGGCCTAGGGTGCCGTGCAGGCGGGGGCCTGATGATGTTCAAGGTGATGTCCGTGCCGCGGTAATGCGGCACGGGCGCGCACATACGACGGAGAACCATGGAACATTCGGCACAGCACCCCGTGGACCCGCCCCCGCAGCCCCCGGCGGAGCACTCTCCCGCGGCCGGGCAACCATCCCGGCCGGTGGCGCCCCGCTCCCGCAGGCTGGTCGCCCCACTGCTCGCCACGGCCCTGGTCGCGATCCTCGCGCCCGTCTCGGCCTCCGCCTCCGCACCCGCACCGGCGCCCGCACCACAGCGGGCCGGCGGCGCCCAGGGCCCCTGCATGAAGGGCGACGGCAGCGACGGCTGGACCGCCACCAGCAGCAAGATCGACCCCAAGGACAGCCATCACGCCTTCGTCGGCAACGGCTACCTCGGACAGCGGGTGCCGCCCAACGGCACCGGCTACGCCGCGCCCGGCGGCACGACCGGCTGGCCGCTGAAGACGCCGGAGTACGACGGTTCCTTCGTCTCCGGCCTGTACGCCGAGGGACCCAAGAGCGTGAAGGGCCGGCAGGCCATCGCCGCCCTCCCCACCTGGACCACCCTCGATGTCAGCGCCGGCGGCGCGCACCCCGACACCTTCTCCTCCGCCACCGCACCCGGCCGGATCTCGCACTACCGCCAGACGCTCTCGCTGCGCTGCGGATTCGTCCGCACCTCGCTGACCTGGACGGCCGCCGACGGCCGTGTCACCGACCTGGTCTACGACGTGCTCACCGACCGCAACGACGCCCACACCGGCGCCGTACGCCTGCGGATGACGCCCCACTGGAGCGGCGACGCCGCCGTCACCGACCGCCTCGACGGCCGTGGCGCCCGCCGGATGACGGCGTCCGGCACCGGGTCCGGCGGCGGCCAGGGCACTGCCGGCAAGGACACCGGTGGCAAGGAATCCGGCGGCCAGGGCACTGTCGGTAAGGAATCCGGCGGCGGCCAGGAGTCCGGCCGCACCATGGACGTCGGGTTCCGCACGGACGGGACGAAGACCGAGGGCGCAGTGGCCTCGACCCTGCGCACCGGCCCCGGGGTGCGCGCGGGCCGCCCCGGACCGGCGCCGCGGGCGGACAAGCTCAGCAACCGGCAGCGGGTCTCCTTCCCGGTCCGCAGCGGCCGCTCGTACGAGCTGACCAAGTACGTCGGCGTGGACACCGCACTCACCTCCCGCTCCCCGCGCGCCGCTGCCGACGCGGCCTCGCGCCGGGCCGCCGGCCGCGGCTGGGACGCCCTCTTCGCCCGGCACACCGCCGCCTGGAAGCGGCTGTGGCGCAGCGACATCGAGGTGAAGGGCAAGCGCGATCTGCAGTCCTGGGTGCGCTCGGCGCAGTACGGACTGCTGTCCTCCACCCGCGCCGGCAGTGACAACAGCATCGGTCCCACCGGCCTGACCAGCGACAACTACGCCGGTGAGGTCTTCTGGGACGCCGAGACCTGGATGTACCCGGGCCTGCTCGCCGCCCACCCCGAACTCGCCAAGTCGATCGTCGACTACCGCTACAAGACCCGGGCCGGGGCCCGCGCCAACGCCGAGAAGCTGGGCTACAAGGGGCTGTTCTACCCCTGGACCAGCGGCAGCAAGGGCGACCTGTGGAACGAGTGCCACAGCTGGGACCCGCCGCACTGCAAGACCCAGAACCACCTCATGGGCGACATCTCCCTCGCCACCTGGCAGTACTACCTCGCCACCAAGGACACCGCCTGGCTGAAGTCCCGTGGCTGGCCGGTCCTCAAGGGCATCGCCGAATTCTGGGCCTCGCGCGCCACCCACAACGCCGACGGCAGCTACTCCGTCAAGAACGTCGCCGGACCGGACGAGTACAGCAACGGCGTCAACGACGGGGTGTTCACCAACGCCGGCGCCGCCACCGCACTGCGCCACGCCACCCGCGTCGCCGCCCTCCTCGGCGAAAAGGCGCCGGCCTCCTGGAAGACCATCGCCGACAAGCTGCGCATCCCCTACGACAGCAAGAAGAAGATCTTCGAGCAGTACGCCGGGTACAAGGGCACGACCATCAAGCAGGCCGACACCGTGCTGCTGATGTACCCGCTGGAATGGCCCATGTCGCAGACCCAGGCGGCCCGCACGCTGGACTTCTACGCCGGGCACACCGACCCGGACGGCCCGGCCATGACGGACTCGGTGCACGCCATCGACGCCGCCGGTATCGGCGAGCCCGGCTGCTCGACCTACACCTACCTGAGGCGGTCCATCCAGCCGTTCGTCCGCGGGCCGTTCGACCAGTTCTCCGAGGCGCGCGGCGACAAGGCCGGAGCCTCGGACCCGCACGCCGGCAAGCCCGCACAGGACTTCCTCACCGGCAAGGGCGGCTTCCTGCAGACCTTCACCCACGGGCTGACGGGGCTGCGGCTGCGCGAGAACGCGGTACACCTCGACCCGATGCTGCCGCCGCAGCTCTCCCAGGGCGTCACCCTGCGCGGCCTGCACTGGCAGGGGCGGACCTACGACATCGCGATCGGCGCCCACCAGACCACCGTGCGGCTGACCGCCGGTGCGCCGATGCGGATCGAGACCCCGGAGGGCGACAAGATCGTCAGCCGCGGGGCGCCGGCCGTCCTGAAGACCCGCCGCCCGGACCTGGCGGCCACCTCGAACGCGGCCCGCTGCACGTCGGCCAAGGCGACCTCCGAGGAGCCCGGCCTGTACGCGGCCGCCGCGGTGGACGGCAACGGCACCACCGCCTGGGTGCCCAACTCCGCGGACGGCACCCTCACCGTCGACCTCGGCCGCACCACCCGCGTCGGGCAGATCACCCCGCACTGGAACACCACCCGGCCCACGTCCTACAACGTCCAGGTCTCCCGGGACGGGAAGCACTGGTCAGGGACCGGATACGCGGGAAAGACGCCGGCCCGGTACGTACGGGTCGTGGTGCACGGTGACCAGGCCAAGGGGAAGGACGGCAAGCCGAAGCCGCATCCGGGGATCTCGGAGCTCACGGTGCAGCGGGTGAAGTAGCCCGCTCGGCGGTTGCCGGGCCTGCTGGAGACGTCTCCGCTGGAGACGGCCCCGCGCTGGAGACGGCCCCCTCCCGGACCACCCGGACGCTGTGGGAACAGTGTCCGGCCCCCCCGGGAGGGGGCCGTCCCGCGTGCGCAGGCGTACGGGATGCCCCGCCCGGCCCGGAGAATTGTTGCGGCGGGATGAAATCCGCCCCCCGCATTGTTGGTGTCAGGCGTCAGGAGTCGAGGCGCGGGAGGCATCGGGTGGCGGGGACGGATTCTCAACGAGCGAGCTGGGCGCGGCGGCTGATCCGCGACTGCTGGCAGTACAAAAAGGACGTGCTGCTCGCCCTCGGCTCCTCGCTCGCGGGGATGGCCGTGCTGGCCCTGGTCCCGCTCGTCCCGAAGCTGATCATCGACGATGTCATCGTCAAGCACGACCGCGCCCTCGGGCCCTGGGCCGCTCTGCTGGTCGTCGCCGCGGTCGCGGTCTACGTCCTCACCTACATCCGCCGCTTCTACGGCGGACGGCTCGCCCTGGACGCCCAGCACGACCTGCGGACCCGGATGTTCGGCGCGATCTCCCGGCTCGACGGCCGGCGGCAGGACGAGCTGAGCACCGGCCAGGTGGTCGGCCGCGCCACCAGCGACCTCCAGCTGATCCAAGGCCTGCTGTTCATGCTCCCGATGATGATCGGGAACGTCCTGCTCTTCCTGATCTCGCTGGTCGTGATGGCGGTGCTCTCGCCGCTGCTCACCGTGATCGCGCTGGCCGTCGCCCCCGCCCTGTGGTTCATCGCCCAGCGCAGCCGCGCCCGCCTCTTCCCCGCCACCTGGTACGCCCAGGGGCAGGCCGCCGCCGTCGCCGGGGTCGTGGACGGCGCGGTCTCCGGCGTGCGGGTCGTCAAGGGCTTCGGGCAGGAGGAGCAGGAGACCGGCAAGCTGCGCGAGGTCAGCCGCCGGCTGTTCGCCGGACGCCTGCGCACGGTCCGGCTCAACGCCCGCTACACCCCCGCCCTGCAGGCCGTACCGGCGCTCGGCCAGGTCGCGATGCTGGCCCTCGGCGGCTGGATGGCCACCCAGGGACAGGTCACCCTCGGCACTTTCGTCGCCTTCTCCACCTACCTCGCCCAGCTGGTCGGACCGGTCCGGATGCTGGCGATGATGCTGACCGTCGGCCAACAGGCGCGGGCCGGTGTGGAGCGGGTCTACGAGCTGATCGACACCGAGCCGTCGATCGAGGAGCGGGCCGATGCACACGAACTGCCCGCCGACGCCCCGGCCACGGTCGTCTTCGACCGGGTGACCTTCGGCTACGCGCGACCGCACGAGGGCGAGGGCGAAGGCGTGAGCGAGGCCGGGCCCCTCCGCCCCGTCCTCGACGACCTCTCGCTGCGCATCGAGGCCGGGGAGACCGTCGCCGTGGTCGGCACGTCCGGCAGCGGCAAATCCACCGTCTCGCTGCTGCTGCCCCGCTTCTACGACGTCTCGGCGGGCCGGGTCCTGGTCGCCGGCCACGATGTGCGCGACCTGACCCTGCCGTCCCTGCGGGCCGCCATCGGCCTGGTGCCCGAGACCAGCTTCCTGTTCTCCGACTCCGTACGCGACAACATCGCCTACGGGCACCCGGACGCCACCGACGAGCAGGTGCGCGCCGCGGCCCGCGCCGCCCAGGCCGACGGCTTCATATCGGAGCTTCCCCAGGGCTATGACACCAAGGTCGGCGAGCAGGGGCTGACCCTGTCCGGCGGCCAGCGGCAGCGCGTCGCCCTGGCCCGCGCCATCCTCACCGACCCCCGGCTGCTGGTGCTGGACGATGCGACCTCGGCGGTCGACGCCCGGGTCGAGCACGAGATCCATGAGGCGCTGCGCGGCGTCATGGCGGGCCGCACCACGCTGCTCATCGCCCACCGCGCCTCCACGCTGGCGCTCGCCGACCGGGTCGCCGTCCTGGACGACGGACGGCTGGTCGACATCGGCACCACCGCGGAGCTGGAAGACCGCTGCCCGCTCTACCGCAGGCTGCTGGCCGACCCGGAGGAGCTGGGCGGCACCGGGTGGGACCCGGAGGGCGAGCCGTCCGGGATTTTCGACGGTGAGTTCGCCGACGGCCGGCTGCCGGCACAGGACCGGGCGGCGGACGCCACCGAGTCCGAGGCAGTGGTCGAAGCCGAGATCGAGGCCGGGATCGAGGCCGGGATCGAGGCCGGGCGGGAGACGGAGACGGAGGCCGAGGGCGACGGTGCGGCAGGCCGGCCCGGGGCGGCCGGCACCATCACCCCCGAGCTGTGGGTGCGCCGTGAGCAGGAGGCCGAGGCGGGCGGCGCCGGGATGGCGGCCCGCGCGGCCGTCGCCGCCGGGCCCGGCATCGGCGCCGCGATGGCCGGACTCCCTGCCACCCCCGACCTCCTCGCCCAGGTGGCGGCGCTGCCGCCCGCCACGGACACCCCGGACGTCGACGAGGACCGGGCCGTGCGCCCCGAGCGCTCCTACGGCCTGCGCCGGCTGCTGCACGGCTTCGGCGGGCCGCTGGCCTTCGCGCTGGGGCTGGTCGCCCTGGACGCACTGGCCGGGCTGCTGCTGCCGGTCCTGATCCGGCAGGGCATCGACGAGGGCGTCCGGCTCGGCGCGCTGGCCGGCGTCTGGACCGCCGCCGGGATCGCCCTGCTCGTCGTCCTGGCGCAGTGGGCCGCGCAGATCGGCGGCAACCGCATGACCGGACGGATCGGCGAGCGGGTCCTCTACTCCCTCCGTCTCAAGATCTTCGCGCAGCTCCAGCGCCTCGGGCTGGACTACTACGAGCGCGAGCTGTCCGGCAAGATCATGACCAGGATGACCACGGACGTGGACGCGTTGTCGACGTTCCTGCAGACCGGCCTGGTCACCGCCCTGGTCTCGATGCTCACCTTCTTCGGCATACTCGTCGCACTGCTGGCCATCGACCTCCAGCTGGCCCTGGTCGTCTTCGCCACCCTGCCACCGCTGATCATCGGCACGTACTTCTTCCGCAAGCAGAGCGTGAAGGCCTACGAGCTGGCCCGTGAGCGGATCAGCGTCGTCAACGGCGACCTCCAGGAGAGCGTGGCCGGGCTGCGGATCGTCCAGGCGTTCCGGCGCGAGGGGCGCGGCGCGGAGCGGTTCGCCGCCCGCAGCGACGCCTACCGCCAGGCGCGGGTCCGCGGCCAGTTCCTGATATCCGTCTACTTCCCGTTCGTCCAGCTGCTGTCGTCCGTGGCGGCGGCGCTGGTGCTGATCGTCGGAGCCGACCGGGTCGGCTCCCACACCCTCAGCGCCGGCGCGCTGGTCGCCTACCTGCTCTACATCGACCTGTTCTTCGCCCCCGTCCAGCAGCTCTCCCAGGTCTTCGACGGCTACCAGCAGGCATCCGTCTCCCTGGGCCGGATACAGGAGCTGCTGCGCGAGCCGACCACCACTCCGGCCCCCGAACGGCCCCGCGAGGTGCCCGCGCTGCGGGGCGACATCGCCTTCGACGCGGTGCACTTCCACTACGGCAAGGGCGACGAGCCGGCGCTGGCCGGCATCGATCTGACCATCCCGGCCGGCCAGACCGTGGCCTTCGTCGGTGAGACCGGCGCCGGCAAGTCCACCCTGGTCAAGCTGGTCGCACGGTTCTACGACCCGTCAGCGGGCGCCGTCCGGATCGACGGCACCGACCTGCGCGAGCTGGACCTGACCGGCTACCGCCGCCGCCTCGGCGTGGTCCCCCAGGAGTCCTACCTCTTCGCCGGCACCGTCCGCGACGCCATCGCCTACGGCCGTCCGGATGCCACCGATGCCGAGGTGGAGGCCGCCGCGCGGGCCGTCGGCGCCCATGCGATGATCGCGACCCTCGACGGCGGCTACCTCCACGAGATCGCCGAGCGCGGCCGTAACCTCTCGGCCGGCCAGCGCCAGCTGCTGGCGCTGGCCCGCGCCGAACTCGTCGACCCGGACGTGCTGTTGCTGGACGAGGCCACGGCCGCCCTGGACCTGGCCACCGAAGCCGTCGTCAACCAGGCCACCGGCCGCCCCCGGGATCTCGGCTCCGCCCGGGCGGACCAGACCCCGTCCGCCCGCCGCCGTACCACCCTCATCGTCGCCCACCGCCTGACCACCGCGGCCCGAGCGGACCGCGTGGTGGTGCTCGACCGCGGACGGATCGCCGAGGACGGCAGCCATGCCCAACTGCTGGCCCGCGACGGCCGCTACGCGGAGCTGTGGCGCACGTTCACGGGCGAGGAGGAGGAACTGGCGGCGTGAGGCCTGGGGGCCCCGGGCGCGGGGCCGCGCCCGGGCCTGAGGCCCTACAGGTGCCGTCCGGAGGCAGGGGAGGTGCCGTCCGGAGGTACCGGCGGCTTCGGCAACACCGGCGGTTCGGCGTTCGGCTGATCCACCGAACGGCGCCAGGGGCTGGTGGCACCCCCGTCGCGCCGATAGGTTCAGCCCGACCTTTGCTATCCCAAGGGGAGGGTGCATGCGCAAGGCCACCAGATGGCTGCTGTCGCTCGCGGTGCTCATAGGCACGGCGGGAGCCGGCAGTGCGACGGCAGGAGCGGCCACCGCCGCCGAGCCGAAGACCGGGGACATCAAGGACCGGATCCTCGCGATCCCGGGAATGAGCCTCATCGAGGAGAAGCCGGTAGACGGCTACCGCTACTTCGTACTGAACTACACCCAGCCGGTTGACCACCGGCACCCCTCCAAGGGGACCTTCCAGCAGCGGCTGACGCTGCTGCACAAGTCGGTGGACCGGCCGACGGTGTTCTTCACCTCCGGGTACAACGTCAGCACCACGCCGTCCCGCAGCGAGCCCACCAAGATCATCGACGGTAATCAGGTCTCCCTGGAGTACCGCTACTTCACCCCGTCGCGGCCCACGCCCACCGACTGGAAGAAGCTGGACATCCGGCAGGCCGCCGATGACCAGCACCGCATCTTCCAGGCGCTGCACCGGATCTACGGCAAGAACTGGATCGACACCGGCGGCAGCAAGGGCGGTATGACGGCGACGTACTACCGCCGCTTCTTCCCGCACGACATGAACGGCACCGTCGCCTACGTCGCGCCCAACGACGTACGCAACGACGAGGACTCGGCGTACGACCGGTTCTTCCAGACCGTCGGCACCGCGCAGTGCCGCAGCGACCTCGCCGCCATCGAGCGCGAGGCCCTGGTGCGCCGCAAGGAGATGGTCGCCCGGTTCCAGGCCTGGGCCGACAAGGAGAAGCAGACCTTCAAGACCGTCGGCGGCGCCGACCGGGCCTATGAAGTCATGGTCACGGACCTGGTGTTCGGGTTCTGGCAGTACCAGCCGGCCGAGACCGCCTGTGCCGAGGTGCCCGAGCCGACCGTCTCCACGGACGGCCTGTGGAAGTGGATGGACACGGTCGGCGGCTTCGGCAGCTACACCGACCAGGGCATGGAGCCGTACACGCCGTACTACTACCAGGCGGGCACCCAGCTCGGTGAGCCCGGCTACCGCTACCCGCAGCTGGCCGGCCTGCTGAAGTACCCCGGGATCAACAACTCCCGGTCGTTCGTGCCGAAGGACATCCCGATGCGCTTCGACAAGCGCGCGATGCCCGACGTCGATCACTGGGTGCGGCACCACGCCAACCGGATGATGTTCGTCAACGGCCAGTACGACCCGTGGAGTTCGGAGCACTTCGAGGTCGGCAAGGGGGCCCGGGACTCGTACGTCTTCACCGTGCCCGGCGGCAACCACGGCTCGAACATCGCGAAGCTGGCGGAGGCCGACCGCACCAAGGCCACCGCCGAGCTGCTCGACTGGGCCGGTGTCCAGGCCCCGGCCGGCGAGGCCGCACCGCTGGCGCCGTACAACAAGCAGCTGGACAAGCAGGAGGTCCGGCGGATGCCGATGCTGAGGCCGTGAGGTTTGGGGCTGTGAGGCCTTGGGGCCGTAAGGCCTGCGGGCCGTGAGGCTCTGAGGCCGCACGCCGTCGCGCCACAGCGGCCGGCGGCCGCGGTGCGATGACCGGAACGGCGCGTTCCCCGGGGACAGGGGGAGCGCGCCGAGTCCGTCTCCCGGTCAGTACGTCAGGCCGTGGCCGATCCGGTAGAGCTCCTGGGCCGGGGCGTCGGCGCGCATTATCGCGACGGGCAGCCGGCCGGCCGGGTCCCGCCGGCCGGCGATCACCCGGGCTGCCGCCCGTAGTTCCACATCCGTCCAGGAGTAGCTCGCCAGGGCCGCCCGGACGCCGTCCAACTGGGCGATGTCATAAGGGTTGCGGACCGCCAGCTGCACCACCGGCTTGCCCGTGGCCAGCAGCGCGGCCACCAGCCTCCGCTGGCGGGAGTCCGCGGTCACGTTGTACGTCGCCACCACCACCGCGTCCCGCTCCCCGAGCGCCGCCACCGCCTCGTCGATCTGCCGCTGGGCCGGTGCCATGCCCGTGGAGAGCGCGGTGGCGGTGAAGCCCAGCTCGGTGAGGGTCCTCGCCAGGACCGTGGTGGGCGGCCCGCCGGTGCCGGACGGCGCGGCCGCGTCGACACCCGCCACCAGCACCCGCCGCTCCCGTCGCCGGGAGAGCGGCAGGATCCCGCCGTCGTTGCGCAGCAGCGTGGTGGTGCGGTCCGCGATCCGGTCCGCGGCGTCGAGATGACTGCGGATGCCGACCACCCGGTCCACCGCGCGGTGGGTGGTGTACGGATCCTTGAACAGCCCGCGTCTCTCCTTGAGCAGCAGGATGCGCATCAGCTTGGCGTCGAGCTCCCGCTCGGTCAGCTCGCCCTCCTGGAGCGCCGTGAGGACGGCGGCATGCGCCACGGCCAGGTCCGGAGGGTTCAGCAGCTGGTCGACACCGGCCTTGAGGGCGAGCACCGGCACCCGGGCGTCGCCGTACTTCTTCCGTACGCCCTCCATGCCGAGCGAGTCCGTCACCACCACACCGTCGTAGCCGAGGCGTTCGCGCAGGATGCCGGTGAGGATCGGACGGGAGAGGGTGGCCGGGTCCTCGCTCGGGTCGAAGGCGGGCACGACGATGTGCGCCGTCATGATCGAATCGATCCCGGCGGCGATCGCGGCCTTGAAGGGCGGCGCGTCCAGCCGCTCCCACTCCTTGGCGGTGTGGTGGATGTAGGGCAGCCCGATATGACTGTCGGTGTCGGTGTCGCCGTGCCCGGGGAAGTGCTTGGCGCAGGAGGCGATCCCGGCGCCCTGGTAGCCCTTCACCTCGGCGGCGACCATACGGGCCACGGCCTGCGGGTCCGCGCCGAAGGACCGTACGCCGATGACCGGGTTGGCGGGGTTGATGTTGACATCGGCGTCCGGTGCGTAGTCCTGCCGGATGCCCATGGCGTACAGCTCCTCGCCGGCGATCCTGGCTGCCGTGTGCGCATCGTCGCGGGAGCCGCCCGCGCCGAGCGCCATCGCCCCGGGGAAGAGCGTCGCGGGTGCGCCGACACGGGCCACTATGCCGTGTTCCTGGTCCGTGGAGATCAGCAGCGGGACGGGGACGCGCTGGGCGGCGGCGGCCTTCTGGATGCCGTTGGACAGGTCGGCGATCTGGTGCGGCTCACGGGTGTTGTGCGCCCAGCCGAAGTAGATGATGCCGCCGACGTGGTACTTGGCGATCAGCTCGGCGGCGTTGGCGACCCCGATCTCCTGCTGGTTCGCGGCGGCATCGGCCGGGTCGGGGTCGGTGGCGGAGTGCCCGTAGACCCGCATGACGAAGAGCTGGCCGGCCTTCTCCTGCGGTGTCATACGGGAGATGAGGCGGCGCAGCCGGGCCCGGGTGGCGGCGGAGGGGACGGGGGCGGATACGGGAGCGGCTGCGGGGGAGGGGGGCTGGTGTCCGATGGAGGGCTTCGCGCCGCCCGCGGCCGCGGCGGCCGCGGCTGCCGCGGTGGTCAGGACGGTACGTCTGGAGTGCATGTGCGCTCCTTCCGGAGGGCTTCCTCGGATCATTGAAGGAAACTTCCAAAAGGCCACGGATAGCCGGAAAACTATTGTCGGTCAATGACTCGATTCGTGATGGCGCCCAGGTATTGCGGGGCGGGCGCGGATATGTGATGGGGCGTCGTCGGGGGAGGAGGAGAGACGAGGACGGGTAGCGGGCAGGCGGGGCCGGCGGACGGGCTGACAGGGCAGGCGGTCAGGCGGGCGGGGCCGGTGGGCGGGTGGAACGGCGGGCAGGAACGAAGGGCAGGACCGGCGGACGGACGGGCTGACCGGGCAGGCGACGGGCAGGACCGGCGGGCAGGCGGACACTCCGGGGTCAGGAGGGGGTGCCTTCGCCGAGGAGCCGCTGGAGGTACGCGCGGCCCGGCGCCAGCAGGGCGGGGAGGTCGGCCGCCTCCGGATACCAGCGCTTCTCGTACTCCCAGCAGAGCCAGCCGCCCGATCCCTGGTCGTAGGTGCCCTCGGGGGCCGGTACGGGACCGTGGGCACCTACGGGCTCCTGGGCGAGGGTGCCGAGGGCGGCCGCCAGCGGGAGGGTGCCGGCGCCGAGCGGGAGGGGGGTGCGTTCCTCGGCCGAGGCGACGTCCTTGACCTGCACATAGCCCAGATGCGGGGCGAGCGCGGCATGGGTGTCGACAGGCTCCTCGCCGCCGAGCCAGCTGTGCTGCACATCCCACAGCGCTCCGATCCGGCGATGCCCCACCAGGCCCAGCACCCGGGCGGCGGCCGCGCCGGTCCGGTGCGAGTCATGGGTCTCCAGCAGGACCCGGACGCCCCGCCCGGCCGCGAGCGGCGCCACCGCGGCGAGCCGGCGGGCGGCATCCGCGTCCGCCTCGGCCGCCGGGCGGCCGCCACCGCCGGGGAAGACCCGGACGTACGGTGCCCCCAGATCGGCGGCGAGGTGAACCAGCCCGGCCAGCTCGTGTGCCAGCTCCTCCTCTCCCGCCGCATCGCGGGCGGCGGCGACCTGGGCGTATCCGGCAACGGCAAGGACCTCCACGCCGGCGTCCGCGAACTGGCCCCGCACCGCGGCCCGTTCCCGTGCCCCGATCAGCGGATGCACCGGCTCCTCCGGATGGGCCCGCAGTTCGACCCCCTGATACCCGGCACCGGTGGCCAGCCGCAGCACCTCGGCCACCGGCATCCCGGGCACACCGAGGGTCGAAAACGCGTAGCGCATCGCAGGGATCCTGCCGCCCGTACGCCCGCCGCCCTCCGTACGCCCGCCGCCCTCCGTGGGCCTGTCGCCCGCGCGCCCGCCATCCGCGCGCCCGCCATCCGTATACCCGCCATCCGTGCGCTTGCCGTCCGTGCGATCCGTGGGGGCCATGTCTGCGCTCCTTCGCGTCGCTTATGCCGCCGTCGCTGTCCTTCCCGTCTTTCCCACCCTCCCCGCTTCCCTCGCCCGCCTGCCCGCTCCGTCACCCGTGGACGCACGGCGTCACTCGTGGACTCATGGCGTCACCGTGGGCTCGCGGCGCCACCTGTGGTCTCACGGCGTCCCCCGTGGACTCGCGGCTTCACCGTGGATTCACAGCATCAGCCGCCAGTCCTGGCCGACCAGGTCCTGCCCGAAGCTGTGGTGCGGCGACTCGGCGACCAGCTCGAATCCGGCCCGCTGGTAGAGGGTGCGGGCCGAGGCGAGGACGGAGTTGGTCCACAGCACCATCTCGCCGTACCCGGCCTCCCGCGCGAACTCGATGCAGGAGTCGACGAGTTGCCGCCCCGTCCCGTGCCCCCGGGCGCCCGGCTCCACGAGCAGCAGCCGCAGCCGGGCGACCCCCGGTCTGCCGTCCCGTACACACATCACCGCGCCCACACGCTCCCCGCCCAGCTCCGCTATCCAGGTGCGGTCCCACCGCGGGTCGAAGTCCTCGGCGTACTCCGCGACGATCCGGGCCACCAGCGCCTCATAGCTCAGATCGAAGCCGTACTCGGCGGCGTAGAGGGCGGCGTTGCGCTCCACCATCCAGCCGAGGTCACCGGGGCGGGAGGTGCGCAGCGCGACCCCGGGCGCGCGGTCCCCACGCGGCTGCCGCGCCCCTTCGCCGGGCTGCTCCGCCCCCTTACCGGGTCGTTCCGTGCCCTCGCCGGGCTGCTCCGGCCCCTCGCCGGACCGTTTCGCGCCCTCGTCGAGCAGGGCGCGGACGGTGCGCATCGCCTCCACCAGGCGGGCGCGGTCCGCGGCCGGCAGCCGCCGCAGCAGCGTCCCCGCGGCATCCTGGGAGCGCTCCTCCAGCAGGCCGGCCGCCTCCCGGCCGTCCTCGGTCAGCGTGATGCGCTGCCGCCGGGAATCCTGCTCGGACCTGCCGCGGGTGATCAGCTCGCGGTCCTCGAACTTGCCGAGCAGCCGGCTGAGATAGCCGGCGTCCAGCGACAGCGAGGCGCGCAGATCCGCGGCGTCCACCCGCGGATGGTTGGCGACCTCGTAGAGCACCCGCGCCTCGGTGAGGGTGAACGGGGTGTACAGATGCCGCCCGTAGTCGAGCGCGCCGATCAGATTCGTATAGAAGCGGTTGAATCTGCGCAGCTCACGGACGTCGGCCGCGGCGCCGGGCCGTGCCCCGCAGAGTGCGTCGGGCGGTGTGTCGGAGGGTGTGTCGGTGGGCGTGTCGGTGGGTGCATCGGATGGCGTCCTGACGGTCATGATCAGCCCCTCACCTTTGACTGAGTCAAGTTTGACTGAGTCAAGAGTAAGCCGCCGGGGCCGCTCCGCACATCCCTCTTTGGGGTGTGACCCAGATACGCCAGAAACCCGCCACGAGATGATCTTGGCCCCGGAAGGCTGGCTATGGTGTGCCACTCGCCAGGGCGCTGACCCGGTTCTCGTACTCACGGCGGGCCTTGCGCTGGGCCGGGACCGCCGGAACGCCCTGGGCGCCGTCGAGCGGCTGGCGGCGGTCGAGGAGCTGGCGGTGCACGGCGGGGACGGCGCTGATGCGCAGGGTGTAGCCCTGGCCGCGCCGTGCGGTCATCCCCTGGTCGAGCGCGGCCCGCTCGGCGGGGTCCAGTTCGGTAGTGCGGAGGAAGTCCGCGACCTTGCCGGGCATGTCGAGGGTGACCGGCAGCTCTGGGGGGGGGGAACCTCCTCAATGGCGGTGTGGTCGGGCAGGAGGCCGGCGACGGCCGTGCGGATCGCGCCGCGGCTGACGCCGTGATCGCGCGCAAGGGCGGCGATCGAACGGCCCTCCAGGTAGGAGGTGCGGACGGTGTCGGTCTTCGCGGCCGGGACGGCCGGGCGGCGACCGCCCTTGTTGCCCTTGGCCTCGGCGGCGCGCAGTCCGTCGTAGGTCAGCTCGCGCTGGAGGTCGTGCTGGAGTTCGCCGGCGGCGGCGAGGGTCTGCACCATGAACTTCACGGTGGACAGCAGCTCTCCGGTGCGCGGGTGGCGGGCGGTGAGGTCCATCGCCGAGAACGCGCCGTCGTGGATGCGCAGCGCCACCTGCTCGCGATGCAGGACGTCGAGCACGTCGAGGATGTGCCCGGTCCCGCGCACCAGGCGGAACATCTCGGAGATGTGCACGGTGTCGCCCGGCCGCGCGTACGTCAGCAGCTCTCGGAACTTCGGGCGCTGAAGAGGGTGGAGGCGGCTGGAGGTGCCCGGGTCCTCCTCGAAGACGACCGGGTCCTCGATCCCAGCCTCGTCCAGGACGAGGTTCTGCCGGGCGGTCGACTGCTGGTCGGTCGACACCCGCTTGTAGACCAGGTTCACCACCGAGGGACCCCTTCCGTATGGAGGATCGGACCCCATCTGTCGTCAAACCCTGTCAGCAATCACCATCGGATCTGATTGGATTCGCGCCGCCGTGAACCCCCGAATTGCACGGGTTCATTGGACGCGCCGGCCACCTGTCGTCAAACGATCGTTTGCCGACAGGGTGAGGAGTGGCAGCCGGGACGGTGAAGAGGCGTTGGCCACCGGTACCGGGCCCGGAGGGCGGCTTCCCGAGCGGCCACTATCCCGGTCGAGGCCCGCCTGGAGCTCCCCTAGAAGGCCCATGCCGTTGCGTAGGGGCTGCGGCCGTGCGGGCATCCGCTGCCCGCACGGCCCACGGTGTGCACGTCATCCCGGCCCCGAGGCTTGGGTCACCCGGATTCCGTGTCAAGTCCTGCTGTGTTGCATGGGTGTCCAGGGCTCGCTTCCGGCACCAGCCCCCATGGCTCGGCTCAACCTTGCTTGAGATCCGCCGTTGCTTGGACGTCGAGGTCGAGAATTGCCCGTCGAATCGCGCGAAGGTCTTGGGCCGAAACGCCGAGCCCGATGTGTTGCTCCTCGCCGTCGTCGCTTTTGTCGGTCCGGCTCGAGATATGCGCGGAGAGCACGCGCCTTGTCGGACTGATACCAGGCTCGCGCTGCGTCCTGGACGATCGGAACGGAGATCTTGCGGTCTCGGGCCTGCATTGCGGCTTTCGCTGCGATGCAGATCGCATCGCGAGGAACGCCCTCGGAGGCCCGAACGAGTTCGTCGAAGGCGGGCTCGGACGAAACCCCGGCGCCGGCCTGGCAGGGTCAGGTGCCAGCGCTCAACGCGGGCTGCGCCGACTCCGGTAGGCCGCGACGCTGGCCCGGTGTGAGCAGGTTCGGGTGCAGTACTGCTTCGAGCCGTTGCGCGAGAGGTCCACGAAAGTGGCCCGGCAGGTCGGCCCGGCACATACGCCGAGACGAGCGGGACCGAGCGTGGCGATCACGGATGCCAGTGCGCTGAGCGTAGTCGCGGCAAGGTGCGCCGAGCAGCGGTCGGTGTCGGAGGTCACCTCGGTCCACCAGCGGTCGTCCTCGTGGCGCAGTACCGGGGTGGCGCGGCTGCGACGCAGACCGTCGTTGATCAGAGCCGCAGCTTCGACCGCGTCCGCGTTCGCCCGTTCGAGCACCTCACGCACCGTCTCGCGCAACGCGCGGACTTCCGCCAGGTCGGCGCGGGTGAGATGCCGCGGACCGGCCCCTTGGTTCGCGGCCGAACTCGGAGGCTCAGCCGCGGGATGGTCGTCAAGGAAGTCCCGGAGCTGCTCCACGGTCTCGAGCGTGTCCTCTCCCTTGATCGGCCTCAAGGTGTTGGCCAGGTCGACGGCCGTCTGGACCACCCATGGGCTGTAACACGCATCCCGCATTTGACGCATCTCCTCATCGCTCCATAATGTTACACGCAAAGGAGCTTTAGCATGTCACAACATACCCGGCAGGGGACGACGCCACAGACGATCCCGTCTGGAGGGGCCCCGGCACCGGAGCGAACGGACGCCCCGGACGGGCGTCGGCTGGGGCTGACTTTGGGGATGCTGGTGCTGCCGATGTACGTGGCACTGGGAGCGCCGTCGGTGGCCCTGCCGGCCATCGGCCGCGCACTCGCGGTGCCGTTCGGGGCCACCGCATGGATTCTCGCCGCGTGGTCGCTGACCTCCGCGCTCGCGATGCCGGTCGCGGGTCGGCTGCTGGTCCGCTGGAGCCCCTTCCAGGTCCTCGTCGCCGGGGTCGTGGCGCTCGCCGCGGGCTCCGCGCTCGCCGGAGCCGGGCCGACACTGTCCGTCGTGATCGTCGGCCGACTGATCGGCGGCGCCGGGGCGGGCGCGACCGTGATCGCCGTCTTTGCCGCGGCCACCGCCCTTCCCAGGCGGCAACGGATCCGCGCCCTGGGAATCATCGCGGCCGCCAGCGCGACGGCGTCGGGGTGCGGGACACTGTTGGGCGGGGCGGTGACCGCATGGCTCGGATGGCGTGCCGTGCTCGCGATCCCGGCCCTCGCGCTGCCCCTCCTGCTGGCCGCATTGCCGAGTAGGCGCGCGCTGACGCGGAGCGGAAGCGGCAAGCGAAACGGCTCGACCGGGCGACTCGATATCGTCGGCGCGGCCGTGCTGTCGGTACTCGCCGGCTCCTTGATCACGTTGCTGCAGGCACACTCGGTCGGCCTGCCCGCTCCGGTCACGCTCGTCGTGGCTGCCGCCGGGGCGCTCGCCGCCGTGGGACTGTGGTGGCGCGTGCGAAGCACGCCCGACGGGTTCGTGCCTCGGCGGGTGATCGCATCCCGCGGCTTCCTGGCGGCCGGGCTCATCGGCGGGACCGTCTTCGCCGGCTACTACGGGGTGCTGTTCCGCGCCCCGTCCCTGATCGAGCAGGCCACGGGCGGTGGCCCCCTGGAAGCCGGCGTGCTCTTGGTCCCGGCCGCCGCCTGCTCGGTGCTGGCCGGGCGGCTGGTCGGCACCTTGACCGACCGATTCACCGGCTGGCAGGTGTCGGCCGGGCTTGCGGCACTCACCGTCGTCGGCGTGCTCGTGGTCGCGATCTTCACCGGGCCGATCCCGATTGTCGTCGGCACGGCGTTGACCGTGTGCGGGTTCGCCGGCGCCCAAGCCGTACTGGTGAGCCTCGCGCCGGACCTGGTCGCCGCGGACGACCGCGACACCGCACAGGGCCTGCTCACCTTCATGAACGCCCTGGGTGGCGGGATCGGTCCGGCCGCTGTCGCGGGTCTGTCCGGCATCGTGCCGGTGCCGGTGGCCCTCGCCGTGCTCGCGGCACTCCCCCTGGCCGGACTCGTCCTCAGCCTGACCCGGCGCCCTACCGCCGACCGCCGCCCCGAACCCGACGCCACCCGTGGGAGCCCGCGATGACGGTCCACCTGCCTCTGATCCGATAACGCCTTGACCAGTAAGGAGCCTTGCCATGTCCGCCGAGCCATTCGAGGTCAGCATCACCGAAGCCGAGATCGCGGACCTGCGTGAACGATTGCGACGGACACGGTGGCCCGAGCGCGAGCCGGTGGACGACTGGTCACAGGGTTTGCCGCTGGCGTATGCGCAGGAGCTGTGCCGCAGCTGGGCCGAGGACTACGACTTCGGGTTCGCCGAGCGGCTGAACGTGTTCCCGCAGTACCGCGACACGATCGACGGGCTGGGCATCCACTTCCTGCACGTCCGCTCGCCGGAGCCGGACGCGTTCCCGCTCGTGCTCACGCACGGGTGGCCGGGTTCGGTGCTCGAGTTCCTGGAGGTCCTCGGCCCGCTGACCGACCCGCGCGCGCACGGTGGTGACCCGGCGGACGCGTTCCACGTGGTCGCGCCGTCGTTGCCCGGGTACGGCTGGAGTGACAAGCCGTCGACGACCGGGTGGAGCATCACTCGCACCGCGCGCGCCTGGGACACGTTGATGGTCTCGCTGGGTTACGAACGGTACGGCGCGCAGGGCGGTGACTGGGGTTCGGCGGTGTCCGCGGTGCTGGGCGAGGTGGCGCCCGAGCGGGTCGCCGGCGTGCACCTGAACCTGGGATCCGTGGCGGCGGGCACGTTCGACGACCCGACGCCCGCGGAGCTGGCGAATCTCGAGGCCGAGAAGGAGATGCAGCGCACCGGCCGGGGGTACTCGGCGATCCAGGCGACCCGGCCGCAGACGCTCGGCTACGGCCTCACCGACTCCCCGGCGGGGCAGGCCGCCTGGATCGCCGAGAAGTTCTGGGCGTGGACGGACAACGACGGCCATCCCGAGGACGCGTTGTCGCGGCAGACGATCCTCGACGAGATCTCGGTCTACTGGTTCACCGCGTCGGCCACGTCGTCGGCGCGCCTGTACTGGGAGAGCTTCGCCAACTTCCGGGACAAGGTGACCTCGCCATCCGGGCTGTCGGTCTACCCGCGCGACATAACCCGCCCGTCGAGGCGGGAGGCCGAGCTGCGGTTCACCGACCTGCGCTGGTTCGAGGAGCTGCCGCATGGTGGCCACTTCGCCGCGCTAGAGCAGCCGGAGTCGCTGGTCAAGCAGGTGCGCGGGTTCTTCCGCCTGTTCCGCTGACTGTCCGTGCCACCCCCTGGGAAGCCCGCGCCCGGGGGACGGTCTTGTCCGTCCCCCGGTTACCAGCAAAACGACGGCCGCGCTCGGCGAGCGGACGCTGGTGATCATCACCCTCGAACGAGGAGTCGGCCTTCGAATAGCGGAATAGCACTACGGTGCGAGACATGTCGGTACTCATAGCGGCCCGTCATGGCGTCAGTGGCGGCGCCAACCAGGGCAAACAGCCACTGGTTCAGCCAGATGGAGTAGAGCCAACGGCCCGGCACTCACGGCGCTGACGGAGGTCAAAGGACAAGCTGAGAAGCTGTCCTACGTTTTAGGGGCGGGCTGTGGGCCCCCGGCAGGGGCGGAGTCAGGCCGCTTGGCCGTATCCGTCCGTGCCGGGGTCGTCGCCGCGCAGCGGGC
Source organism: Streptomyces sp. NBC_00400 (assembly GCF_036048035.1). NCBI lineage: Bacteria > Bacillati > Actinomycetota > Actinomycetes > Kitasatosporales > Streptomycetaceae > Streptomyces > Streptomyces sp. NBC_00400. Next base: position 5,468,229 of record NZ_CP107940.1, read on the forward strand.
TGAAGTCGACGTCCAGGTGCGGGTCGTACGCCTCGGGCTGGATGCCGAGTTCGTGGGTGGAGTATTCGCCGAAGCGGCGGATGCGCTCGGTCAGGTACGGCGAGATGTGGGCCAGGTCCTCGGGGTCGATCTCCCAGCCCTCCTCTTGGAGCTGGCGCACGATCTCGGCGATGTCCAGGGCGTTGTGAAAGATCACCGCGTTGGTGAGCAGCGCGTTGAATTTCGCGGTCTTCTCCTGCTCGACGGGATTGTTGTCGGTGATGACGCCGCCGTTGCCGAAGCCGATCCACTGGGAGAAGCCGTTGAATGCCTCGACCTTGTTCGTCGCGGCGGTCACCCGCCGGCGCAGCGGGGCGTCCGAGAGGTAGCGCAGCAGCTGGACGGTGCGGATGACGCGGCCGACCTCGCGGAAGGCGGTGTAGGTCGCGTTCTTGCGTGACCCGGCCCGCAGGCGCCGCAGCAGCAGGGTGGAGGAGATGACGCCCTCGCGCACCGAGATCGCCACCCGCATCAGGTGCCGGAACTGGGACTCGATCAGGTCGAAGTCGATGACGTTGCGGCCGCTCTCCCCGAACGGGGCGTCGATGTGCACGTACTCGGCTCTCTTCGTGGGCCGGTAGAAGGTCAGGTCCTTCCAGTTCCTGATCCTGGGCATCAGGTCGAAGCCCAGCAGGTGCGCGAGCGCGAAGACCGGAAAGGACTGGCCCTGAGTATCGGCGTGCACGGTGGCCGGCTTGACCTCGGAGGTGTTCTTGAGCAGGCCCTCGATGATGTAGACCGCCTCCCACACCCCGCACGGGATGAAGTGCGTGAACAGCGCGATGTAGGTGTCGGAGATGTGGTGGTAGGCGATACCGCCCGGCTTGCCATAGCGCACGGACGTCTCGGAGAGCAGGTTGTTGAGGTAGGTGTCCATGTGGGTGCCGTCCGCGGCGGCCGTGGAGCCGTCGCCCCATGCCTGGGAGATGTCCAGGCGGGCATGCGCGTTGACCAGGTCGGCGATGGCCTCGTTCAGCGTCGGGATGGAGAAGTGCCGGTTTGCGGCCAGCGACAGCTCGTGCCCGCTCACGCCGGGGATGTGGCGAGCGGCCTCGTAGGGGCCCAGGTTGGTGCCCTTCACGAAGGTGGTGATCACGTACCGGCCGAAGGGGTCTTTCAGCTTCGGCTCGTTGCCGGACGCGGGGCCGAAGCGGCGCCACCACTCCACCCAGTACGCGGTGCGGGAGACGACCCCGAGCAGGGAGCGCTCCGGCATCCGGGCTTTGATCTCCTGCTCCGGGGCCTTCGCCGAGGCCCGCTGGCCCTCGGCGCGGTGGGCCTTGAGGGAGGGGATGCCGGTCTCCGAGTCGATGACCAGACCCTCGTTGTCCGGGTACCCGGCATCCGCCGCCGCGGCGGCCGCGGTGAGCTTGTCCTCCAGCTGCCGACGGAACGACACCGCGTCGTACGGCGTATCGTCGCCGGGCTCGGCGAGGCCGACCTCCACCAGGTAGCCGCCCAGCTTCTCCTCGACCGCGTCCCAGGGCAGCAGCTGCTGACTCCAGTCGGCGTACTCCTCGGACCCGGCCACCGCGACATCCCCGGTGCGCAGTTCCTCGGCGAGCGCGGCGAAGACCATCGCCTCGAAGTGCTTGCGGACGAAGGCGCCGGGCCGGTTCTTGTCGCGGACGGCCTTCTGCCAGTTCAGCGTGGCGAACGAGATGTCGACCGGGCGGCCGTCCTCATACCGTCCCGGGATGTAGTCGCGCAGGTGCTTGTGGCGGCGGGCGTGCGCGAGCGCGTCCAGGACCCGGTTGTCCTCCGAGGTGGCGGTCAGTTCCAGACGGCTGGTCAGGTCGTACATCGTGGAGCGGTCCTTGAGCAGGTGCCCGTACAGCAGCACCTCCCAGTAGTTGCCGTGATGGGCGGCGACCTTCTCGATCTGCTCGTACTGCTGCTCGAACCCGCCGAAACCGTCCACCGCCACCGCCGCGGCCCCCAGGGCGCCGGCCTGCACCCGCAGGGCCTTCGCCATCGTGTGCAGGGCGGGCGCGAGCTGGTCGCCGAGCCGCGTGGCCACAGCGCCGGCCTGGCGCGTCCTGGTCGAGCTCGGTGACCACCCCCAGGATCTCCGCCGTCAACGCGGCCGCCTTCTCCCGCGCGGCCTGGACGGGGCCGTCGGCGTCGATGTGCTGGAGCACTGTGCGGTAGTTCCCGATCAACGCCTCAACGATGGCCTGCTGCCGCTCGCGGATGCTCTCCAGCTCCGCCTTGGCCCGCTTGACCTGCAATGCGACCCGCTTGCAGAACATCGTCGCCAGCTCGTCCCGGGCCCGCATCCGCGCCTTGTGCACGAGACACACCAGCAGCGCGAGCCGCTTGACCAGGCCGTAGTCCCGCAGCCCCGGCGCGTCCGCGGCGTCCGCCTCCCCGGCGAAGTCCGTGATCTTCCCCGAGGCCACGCCGGACAGCCACGCCCCGGTCTCGCCCAGCCCGTCCACCCACCCAGGTGCTCGGCCTGGGCACGGAAGTGCGACCACGTCGGGGCCTTCGCCGACTGCTTCAGCCGGTTGTACTTCGTGGTACCCGAGGTGTCCTTCTCCGACAGCAACGCCAGCAGCCGCTCCCGGTGGGCCTCACTGAGCTGCTCGCAAATGCTCGCGCAGATCGAGGCGTTCACCTCGGCGCGGACCTTCGCCGCGAGCGCGTCCAGCGTGGTGAAGCCCGGCAGCTCCAGCCTGGCCTCCACGACCTTCTCCAGCGCGATGTTGATCAGGTCCGCCGGACGGTTCTTCGACACCGCCTCGCTCCGTATCACCGCCTCGGCGATCTTCCGGGCCTTCGCCTTGTCGTACGACAGGCCCGTCCGCTGCCGTACGGCGGTGCGTTGCCGCTCCGCCGTACGGTTCGCGGCCCTCGGCACCGTGCCCTCCGGCAGGTCCGCCGCGCGACGCACGAAATCGACGACCGTGTCCGGGACCTCGTCCAGCTTCGGGAAACACCCCATGCGCTGGTACGACTTCAGCACGAGCAACTGGGCCAGCAGGTGTTCGTCGCAGTCGGTACGGGCGGTGGCCCACTCGACTTCCTCACGGCTAGGCGCGAAGAACAAGTGCAGCTCGTGCGCGGTGATCAGCCGCTTGAACCGCGGATACGCGGTCCTCTCGATCGAGGTCACAGCTCACCCCGCCCCGGACGACATCCAACGTCACCACCAACGACGCTGAGCCGAACAGGTGACGGGCCCGATGCGCTCAACCCTTCAAGATCATCCCGTGGCGGGTTTCTGGCGCATCTGGGTCACGCCCCTCTTTCGTGTCATCCGTTCCTTCGTTCATTCAGCCGTTCGTCCGTGCCTTCTGTGCCGGCACCCGCCCCTTCGTTCGTGCGGCCCTTCGTCCGTGCGGCCCTTCGTCCGTGTCCCGCCAGGCGGTCTGGCGCCCGCCGCCCGGAAGGCGCTTACTGGAGCGGGACTGCCACCTGCTGTGCGCGAGAGGGGCCGGGCCGTGACACGCACGACCGTACGCATCGCCATGAACGGCGTGACCGGACGCATGGGGCAGCGCCAGCACCTGGTGCGCTCCCTCCTCGCCCTGCGGCAACAGGGCGGCCTCGAACTGGCCGACGGCACGGTGATCTGGCCCGAACCGGTGCTCGTCGGCCGCAGTGCGCCCAAGCTGCGGGCTCTGGCCGAGCGGCACGGCCTGGAGCACTGGAGCTGCGACCTCGACGCCGTACTGGACGACGACTCCATCGGCATCTACTTCGACGCCCAGATCACCGCCGCCCGCGAGGAGGCAGTGAAGAAGGCGATCGCCGCCGGAAAACACCTCTACGTCGAAAAGCCCACCGCGAGCAGTCACGCGGGCGCGCTGGAACTCGCCCGGCTGGCGCAGGAGGCGGGCGTCAAGAACGGCGTCGTCCAGGACAAGCTCTTCCTGCCCGGCCTGCGCAAGCTCCGCCGCCTCGTCGAGGGCGGCTTCTTCGGCCGCATCCTGTCCGTACGGGGCGAGTTCGGCTACTGGGTCTTCGAAGGCGACTGGCAGCAGGCGCAGCGCCCCTCCTGGAACTACCGCGCCGAGGACGGCGGCGGTATCGCGGCCGATATGTTCCCGCACTGGGAGTACGTCCTGCACGAGCTGTTCGGGCCGGTCACCACCGTCCAGGCGCAGCTGGCCACCCACCTCCCATGCCGCTGGGACGAGTCGGGCACCCCGTACGAGGCCACCGCAGACGACGCCGCATACGGCATCTTCGGGCTGTCCGGCGGCATCGTCGCCCAGATCAACTCTTCCTGGGCGGTCCGGGTGCACCGCGATGAACTGGTCGAGTTCCAGGTCGACGGCACCGAAGGGTCGGCCGTCGCGGGGCTCCGCCACTGCCGCGTCCAGCACCGCGCCCACACCCCCAAACCGGTCTGGGACCCCGACCTTCCGGCAACCGAGCCGTTCCGCGCGCAGTGGCACGAGGTCCCCGACAACGCCGTCTTCGACAACGCGTTCAAGGCGCAGTGGGAGCTGTTCCTGCGGCATGTCGTCCGCGACGAGCCCTGGCGCTGGGACCTGGCTGCGGGCGCCCGCGGCGTTCAGCTCGCCGAACTGGCGCTGCGGTCCTCGGCGGAGGGCCGCCGCTTGGACGTCCCGGCGCCGGGCCGGTGAACGCGCCCGCGGGGCCGCCCCCGCCCGGGAAGGACTCCGCCACCCGCCCACCGGGGCCGGACTCCGCCGCCCGCCCGTCTTCCGTACGGCCCCCACTCCGCTCCCGTACGGTCTTCGCCGCCGCCCATGTGGTCGCCGATCCCCGCGCCGACACCACCCCGGACGGCCCGGCCGCCGTCGACTGGGACGCCACCCTCGCCTTCCGGCACCACCTGTGGGCGCACGGCCTGGGCGTGGCCGAGGCGATGGACACCGCACAGCGCGGTGCGGGCCTGGACTGGAGCGCCGCCGCCGAGCTGATCCGGCGCACCGCCGCCGAGGCCGCGGCCGTCGGCGGCCTCCTCGCCTGTGGTGTCGGCACCGACCAACTGCCGCCGGAACCCGCCTCCTTGGCCGGCATCCGGTGCGCCTACGAGGAACAGCTCGGCCTCGTCGAGGCCGTCGGCGCCCGCCCGGTCCTGATGGCCTCCCGTCAGCTGGCCGGGGCCGCCACCGGCCCGGACGACTACCGCGAGCTCTACGGCCACCTCCTGCGCCAGGCCACCCGCCCGGTGATCCTGCACTGGCTCGGCCCGATGTTCGACCCGGCGCTGGCGGGCTACTGGGGCAGCGCGGAACTCGACGCGGCCACCGAGACGTTCCTTGCGATCATCACCGACCACCCCGCCGCGGTGGACGGCGTCAAGGTCTCCCTGCTGGACGCCGCCCGGGAGGTGGCGCTGCGCCGCCGGCTGCCGCCGGGGGTGCGCTGCTATACCGGCGACGACTTCCACTACCCGGAGCTGATCGCGGGCGACGACCACGGCGCCAGCGACGCGCTGCTGGGCATCTTCGACCCGCTCGCCGCGCCCGCCGCCGCAGCCGTACGCCTCCTGGACAACGGGGACACCGCGGGGTTCCGGGCCGCCCTGGACCCCACCGTCGCGCTCGCCCGGCACCTTTTCCAGGCACCCACCCGCCACTACAAGACCGGCATCGTCCTGCTGGCCTGGCTGGCGGGCCACCAGTCGCACTTCACCATGCTCGGCGGTCTGCAGTCGGCCCGCTCCCTGCCCCACCTGCGGCGCGCCCACCAACTGGCCGGCGGACTCGGCCTGTTCCCCGACCCGGAGCTCGCCGCCCACCGCATGCGGCAGCTCCTCGCGCTATACGGGACGGAGCTCGCGGTATACGGGACGGAGACGGAGGACGCATGAGCGACAGCCCCCGCTGCCTCCTCGACCGCCTCAGCCTCAACCAGGAGACCGTCCGGCAGTGGTCCCTGCCCGAACTGGCCGACGGCTGTGCGCGGGCCGGTGTACGGGGCGTGGGGCTGTGGCGTGCCCCGGTGCGGGAGTACGGGGTGGCCGCGGCCGCCCGGCTCGTCCGGGACGCCGGACTGCGGGTCACCAGCCTGTGCCGGGGCGGTTTCCTCACCGCGCCGGACCCGGGCGGGCGCGCGGCCGCCCTGGACGACAACCGGGCGGCCGTCGACGAGGCGGCCGCCCTCGGGACGGACACCCTGGTCCTCGTCTCCGGCGGGCTGCCGCCCGGCAGCCGGGACCTGTCCGGCGCCCGGGAGCGGGTCGCCGACGCACTGGGCGAGTTGGGCCCGTACGCCGCACAGCGGGGTGTCCGGCTGGCCCTCGAACCCCTGCACCCGATGTACGCGGCGGACCGCTGCGTGGTCTCCACGCTCGCCCAGGCGCTGGACCTCGCCGAGCGGTTCCCCGCCGGGCAGGTGGGCATCGTCGTGGACACCTACCACCTGTGGTGGGACGACACCGTCGGCACACAGATCGCCCGCGCGGGCGGCACCGGCGAGGAGGCCGCCTCCCGGATCGCCGCCTTCCAGCTCGCCGACTGGGTCACCCCGCTGCCCGAGGGCGCCCTGCTGGGGCGCGGGCAGCTCGGGGACGGAGCGGTGGATCTGCGGTGGTTCCGGGAGCGGGTCGACGCGGCCGGCTACCGCGGGCCGATCGAGGTGGAGATCTTCAACCCGGTGCTGTGGGCTCGCGACGGCGCGGATGTGCTGGCCGAGATCGTGGACCGCTTCCGCACCCACGTCGGATGACGCGCGCTGGCCGGGCGGCGCACCCACGTCGGATGAGACGCGCAGGCCGGGCGGCGCACGCACATCGGATGACGCCCACGTCGGATGACCGGGGAAAGCACACAGCGGGTGCCGGAGAAATAACTCAGCGGATGCGCGCAACCGTTGGCCGTCCACAAAGGTCATAGCTGACGCTGGTCCCGAAAGGGGAGGGGCCCGGGGGGGATCCGGGGACCGGCGTGGAGGGGGAATCGAGGGGCCCGACCATCGGACGGGCCCCTCGATGGTGCACCGGCGGTCCGGAGAGCGGTCCGGAGGGGACCCGGCCCGGTCCGGACCCCCGCCTCCCGGCGCGATGTCAGACCCCGGCGGTACGGTCGGTCCATGGTCAACGCAGCCGTGATCGAAGGGGTCCTGGAGCGGATCACCTACGCCAACGAGGAGAACGGCTATACCGTCGCGCGGGTCGACACCGGCCGTGGCGCGGGCGATCTGCTGACCGTCGTCGGCGCGCTGCTCGGGGCGCAGCCGGGCGAATCGCTGCGCATGGAGGGCCGCTGGGGCTCCCACCCCCAATACGGCAAACAGTTCACCGTCGAGAACTACACCACCGTCCTGCCCGCCACCATCCAGGGCATCCGCCGCTACCTGGGCTCCGGCCTGATCAAGGGCATCGGCCCGCGGATCGCCGACCGCATCGTCGAGCACTTCGGCACGGACACCCTCGACGTCATCGAGACCACCCCCGCACGCCTGGTGGAGGTGCCGGGCCTGGGCCCCAAGCGCACGAAGATGATCGGCGCCGCCTGGGAGGAGCAGAAGGCCATCAAGGAGGTCATGGTCTTCCTCCAGGGCGTCGGCGTGTCCACCTCCATCGCGGTGCGGATCTACAAGAAGTACGGCGACGCCTCCATCTCCGTCGTCCGCAACCAGCCCTACCGCCTGGCCGCCGACGTCTGGGGCATCGGCTTCCTGACCGCCGACCGCATCGCGCAGTCCGTCGGCATTCCGCACGACAGCCCCGACCGCGTCAAGGCGGGCCTGCAGTACGCGCTGTCGCAGTCCACGGACCAGGGCCACTGCTTCCTGCCCGAGGAACAACTGATCGCCGACGCGGTGAAGTTGCTCCAGGTGGACACGGGCCTGGTCATCGACTGCCTGGGCGAGCTGGCCGCGGACCCGGAGGGCGTGGTCCGCGAACAGGTGCCGGGCGACGGGGAGGGCGCGCCGCCGGTCACCGCCGTCTACCTGGTGCCCTTCCACCGCGCCGAGATCTCCCTGGCCGGCCGGCTGGCCCGGCTGCTGCGCACGGACGAGGACCGGATGCCGGCGTTCCGGGACGTCGACTGGGACAAGGCGCTGGCCTGGCTGGCGCGGCGGACGGGCGCCGAGCTGGCCCCCGAGCAGCAGCAGGCGGTGCAGCTGGCGCTGACCCGTAGGGTCGCGGTGCTCACGGGCGGGCCGGGCTGCGGCAAGTCCTTCACGGTCCGGTCCGTCGTGGAGCTGGCCCGCGCCAAGAAAGCCAAGGTGCTGCTGGCGGCGCCCACGGGCCGGGCGGCCAAGCGGCTCTCGGAGCTGACCGGCGCCGAGGCCTCCACGGTCCACCGGCTCCTGGAGCTCAAGCCCGGCGGGGACGCCGCCTATGACGCGGACCGGCCGCTGGACGCCGATCTGGTGGTGGTCGACGAGGCCTCGATGCTGGACTTGCTGCTCGCGAACAAGCTGGTCAAGGCGGTGCCGCCGGGCGCCCATCTGCTGCTGGTCGGGGATGTCGACCAGCTGCCGTCGGTGGGGGCGGGCGAGGTGCTGCGCGATCTCCTCGACGGGGCCGGCCCGGTGCCGGCCGTCCGGCTGACCCGGATCTTCCGGCAGGCCCAGCAGTCCGGGGTGGTCACCAACGCCCACCGCATCAACTCCGGCGTCCCGCCTCTGACCACCGGACTGACGGACTTCTTCCTGTTCGCCGAGGAGGACGCCGAGGAGGCCGGACGGCTGGCGGTGGACGTCGCGGCCCGCCGGATCCCGGCAAAGTTCGGCCTCGACCCGCGCCGGGACGTCCAGGTGCTCACCCCGATGCACCGCGGCCCGGCCGGTGCGGGCGCGCTGAACGGCCTGCTCCAGCAGGCCGTCACCCCCGCCCGCCCCGACCTGCCCGAGCGCCGCTTCGGCGGCCGGGTCTTCCGCGTCGGCGACAAGGTCACCCAGATCAGGAACAACTACGAAAAAGGCCTCAACGGCGTCTTCAACGGCACGGTCGGCGTGGTCACCGCCCTGGACTCCGACGAGCAGCGGCTGACCGTGCGCACCGACGAGGACGAGGAGATTCCCTACGACTTCGACGAACTCGACGAACTCGCCCACGCCTATGCCGTGACGATCCACCGCTCGCAGGGTAGTGAGTATCCAGCGGTGGTGATTCCGGTCACCACCAGTGCCTGGATGATGCTGCAGCGCAATTTGCTGTATACCGCCGTGACCCGGGCAAAGCGCTTGGTGGTGCTCGTCGGCTCCCGCAAGGCCCTGGGGCAGGCCGTCCGCACGGTATCCGCCGGTCGGCGGTGTACGGCGCTCGATCACCGGCTCGCCGGTGCGATATGAGAGGTCCCCCCTCTTTCCCATTCGGGGCGAAGGGGGGCAGGATGGGCACTCGGACGGCACTGAGTGCCGCAGACAGGCCCTATGGCCGACCCCGAGTGCACAACCAAGGCCCAAATGGGGGAAGGTATAGGCAGTCAGGGCACCTCGAAGAAGAGGCACAACGTCGGTGAGGGATGACGTGAGCGACAACTCTGTAGTACTGCGTTACGGGGACGGCGAATACAGCTACCCGGTCGTCGACAGCACCGTTGGCGACAAGGGCTTCGATATCTCGAAGCTTCGCGCCCAGACCGGTCTGGTGACCCTGGATTCCGGTTACGGCAACACCGCGGCGTATAAATCCGCGATCACCTATCTCGACGGTGAGAACGGGATTCTTCGTTACCGCGGCTACCCGATCGAGCAGCTCGCAGAGCGCAGCACGTTCGTCGAGACCGCGTACCTCCTCATCCACGGTGAGCTGCCCACCGTCGATGAGCTGGCGAACTTCAAGCAGGACATCACCTACCACACCCTGCTCCACGAGGACGTCAAGCGCTTCTACGACGGCTTCCCCCGGGACGCCCACCCGATGGCGATGCTGTCCTCGGTCGTCAGCGCGCTGTCGACCTTCTACCAGGACAGCCACAACCCGTTCGACGAGCAGCAGCGCCACATCTCCACGATCCGGCTGCTGGCCAAGCTCCCGACGATCGCGGCCTACGCGTTCAAGAAGTCGGTCGGCCACCCGGTCGTCTACCCGAGCAACGACCTCGGGTACGTCGAGAACTTCCTGCGCATGACCTTCTCGGTGCCCGCCGCGGACTACGACCTCGACCCGGTGGTGGTCAGCGCCCTCGACAAGCTGCTGATCCTGCACGCCGACCACGAGCAGAACTGCTCCACCTCCACGGTCCGCCTGGTCGGCTCCTCGCAGGCGAACCTCTTCGCCTCGATCTCGGCCGGCATCAACGCCCTGTGGGGCCCCCTGCACGGTGGCGCCAACCAGTCCGTGCTGGAGATGCTGGAAGGCATCCAGGCCAGCGGCGGCGACGTCGACTCCTTCATCCGCAAGGTGAAGAACAAGGAAGACGGCGTGAAGCTCATGGGCTTCGGGCACCGCGTCTACAAGAACTTCGACCCCCGCGCGAAGATCATCAAGGCGGCGGCGCACGACGTCCTCTCCGCTCTCGGCAAGTCCGACGAGCTGCTGGACATCGCCCTCAAGCTGGAGGAGCACGCGCTGTCCGACGACTACTTCGTCGAGCGCAAGCTCTACCCGAACGTCGACTTCTACACCGGCCTGATCTACCGGGCCATGGGCTTCCCGACCGAGATGTTCACCGTGCTCTTCGCGCTCGGCCGGCTGCCCGGCTGGATCGCCCAGTGGCACGAGATGATCAAGGAGCCCGGCTCCCGTATCGGCCGCCCGCGGCAGATCTACACCGGTGTCGTCGAGCGCGACTTCGTGCCGGTCCAGGAGCGCTGACCCCTCCGAGGCCGGCTCCCCGCACGCAAAAAAAGAAGCGCCCCGCCTCCGGATCCCCCCACGGGTCCAGAGCGCGGGGCGCTTCCCTTGTCCCGGTTGGATTCCCCCCACGGGATCCGTCCGGGCGTTCCGGGTTGCACCGCGATCTGCCGGGACGCGCACATTCGGGAGGGCCGCTCAAAGCTCCCCGGGCACGTCGCCCCGGCCACGCGTAGCCGGGCACGATCCCCCAAGATCAGCCCGGCTGTTGCAGTGCAAGCCCCGCCGGGGTGCCTGCACTTGCCCGGTTAGACTCGCGACCCCCCTCAATGGTTACGTTCGGATGAGTGTGATCTGGGTCTCTTGCCATATGGGGGCGAATGCGGTCAAGGGCCTCCATCTGGAGATCGAGGCCCTTGGGTATGGGTGTTGTGCCGGTTGTAAGGGCCGTGTGAAATTTCCTGGACGCGGGGCCGTCGGCACCCGCGGAGGCCGGGGGTGGAGCGTCAGGCCGCCTGCTCCACGAGCTCGTAGCCGGCCTCGTCGACGGCCGCCCGCACGGCGTCCTCGTTCAGTGGCGCCTTGGAGGTGACGGTCACCAGGCCGGTGGCCGCGACCGCCTGCACCGAACTCACCCCGGCGAGCTCGCCGATCTCGGACGACACCGCCCCCTCGCAGTGGCCGCAGGTCATGCCGGTGACCCGGTACGTGGTGGTCACCTCGCCGACCTGGACGTCGGTGCCGCCGGAGTGGCAGGAGTCTTCGGGGGTGCAGCAGGAGCTGTTCTCGGCCATGGGGGATTCTCCTTGTGGTGCCGATGTGTTCCGTGTGGCGCTTGGTGCGTTCGGTGTGGTGCTGTGCGTTCCGTGTGGTGCCGCACGCCGGGGAGGTGCGGCGCACCGTGAGTGGCTGACTCCGGCGACTGCCGGCGCCTTCCACCCCTCCGCACTTTATACCCCTAGGGGGTATCAATCCAGCTTCCGGGGGCGCTCGCCGCGTTGCCTCCGCGCCCCACCGCGTTGCCGCACGCCCCGCCACGCGTCAGCCTTGGGATATACGGGCTCGGGGCGGATCCGAGGAGGCGGCCGTATGGACGTACTCGCCCTCTACGGCCTGCTGGTGCTCACCACGCTGCCACCACTGATCCCCAACTCGGCGCTCCTTGTCACGACCGGAGTACTCGCCTCCCGGGGCGAGGTCTTCCTCCCCCTCGTCCTGCTGACCGTCGGGGGCAGCGCACTGCTCGGGGACCTCCTCATGTACGCCGCCGCACGGCGCTTCGGCGAGCCCGTACGGACCTGGATGCGCCGCAACCCTCGCCGCCGGGCACTGCTGGAATGGACCTCCGTCCGCATCCAGCGCTACGGCCTGCCCTTCGTGATCGCCGTACGGTTCCTGCCCAGCGGCCGGATCGTCGGCGCCCTGGCCTCCGGGGTGCTGCGCTACCCGCTGCGCAAATACGCGCTCGGCGCCGCCGTCGCCGAGGCGACCTGGGCGACGTACTCGGTGGGCCTCGGCTACGTGGGCACCGCCACCACCGGCCGCCCGCTCTACGCCGCCGGCGTCGGCTTCGGGGTCTCCTGTGCGGTCGCCGCGGCCGGTGCCGCGATCCAGTGGGCGGCCCGCCGCCGTACCCTGCGCGACCCGCCGGAGGAGAGCGGCGAGGGCGAGGGCGGCGGGGCCTCCGAAGGGGGTGACGGCGGCCGGGGCGAGGGGCGGGGCGGCCGGGCCTCGTCCATGGCGCCGGCGCGATTGTCGGTGGGTGCCCCTACAGTGCAGACATGAGGTTGATTACACAGAGTGACCTTTCGGGCGGGCTGTGCCACCTGCGGCGGCCCGGACATCCGCCACGGCGACCGGCTCACCGGTGCGCCGCGAACGCTCACACGCCTCGGCGATGTACAGCGCCTCCAAGGCCTCCGCGGGCGAGCACGGGCTCGGCGCACGCCCCGCCACGACCTCGGCGAAGACCCCCAGCTCGGTGACGTAGGCGTCGTGGAAGCGCTCCATGAACGTGGCGTACGGGTCGGCCGCCCGCTGCCACGACAGCTTCGGCTCGGCGGACGGCAGTGGCGCACGGTCGTCGAGGCCGACGAAGCGGGCGCCCTCGGAGCCGCAGACCTCCAGCCGGACATCGTGGCCCGCGCCGTTGTAACGGGTCGCCGTGACGGTGGCCAGAGTGTCGTCGTCGAAGCGCAGCAGCGCCGCGCAGGTGTCCACGTCATCGCCGTCGGCAAAGAAGGGTGCGCCGCGGTTGGCACCCTGGGCGTAGACCGAGACCACCTCACGGCCGGTGAGCCAGCGCAGGATGTCGAAGTCATGGATGCTGCAGTCCCGGAACAGCCCGCCGGAGGTGGGGATATAGCCGGCGGGCGGCGGCGTCCGGTCGCTGGTGCAGGCCCGCAGGGTGTGCAGCCAGCCCAGCTCACCGGAGTGCAGTGCCTCGCGGGCGGCGCGGTACCCCGCGTCGAAGCGGCGCTGGAAACCGATCTGTACCGGCACGGAGCCGGCCTGCGCCCGCTCCACCACGCCGACGGTGCCCGGCACGTCCGGCGCGACCGGCTTCTCGCAGAACACCGGCACCCCGGCGTCCAGGGCCTGGTGGATCAGCGTGGCGTGTGCGCTGGTCGCGGCGGTGATCACTACGCCGTCGAGGCCGTCCGCGTACATCTCCTCGATGCTCGCGGCGGACCGTACGCCCAGGGTCTCGGCCAGCGACGCGGCGCGTGCGGTGTCCACATCCGCGACGGCGATGCCGGTGACGCCCGGGACGCTCAGCAGGGTGCGGGCATGGAACGCGCCGATGCGCCCGGTGCCGATCAGACCGATCTTCATGCCTCGGTTCCTTTCCGGGGAGGGGGTGCGGATGAGGGAGAGGGTGAGGGAGAGAGGTGAGGGGGAGCTGAGGGGTGAGGGGTGAGGGGGAGCTGAGGGGGCGGGATAGGTGGGGGCGAGCGGGAGGGAGGAGGGGGCCATGCGCGTCGCGCCGGCGCGTTCCTTGGAACGGTCCAACCGTTGCCGTCACGGGCACCCTGCATGTCCTGATGTCCGCATGTCAACCATTCTGCAGGGGCACTTGGCTGCGCATTGACGCCGATCCGGCCCGATGGGAGGCTTCGTCCTATGGAACGGTCCAACCAGCGCGCCGACGGACGATCCGAAGGGCGGCCCGGCGAGCGGGACGGCGAACGTTCCGGCGTGCGGCCGGGAGCGGACCGGCATCCGACGATCCGCGGTGTCGCCGAGCGTGCGGGCGTCTCCAAGTCGCTGGTTTCGCTCGTGCTGCAGGGCTCACCGCGGGTCAGTGCGGCCAGGCGGCAGGCCGTGCTGGCGGCGATCGAGGAGCTGGGCTACCGGCCGAACGCCGCGGCCCGCAGCCTGGCGGCACGCCGTACCCACACGGTCGGCGTGCTGCTGCACGACATGCGCAACCCCTGGTTCGTCGAGGTGCTGGACGGCCTGAACTCTCTGTTGCAGGCGCACGGTCTGCGGATGCTGATGATCGATGCCCGGCTGGACCGGCGGGCCGGTCAGGACTTCGCCCGTACCTTCCAGGAACTGCGGGTCGACGGCATCGTCATCGTCGGCACGCTCCCGGACACCGACGGCCTCGCCGAGGTCGCGGAGCGGCTGCCGACCGTCATCGCGGGCAACCACGAACCGCGGCTGCCGCGCGTCGACCTCGTCGCCAACGACGATGAGCGCGGCGCCCGGCTCGCCACCGAACACCTCATCGCCCTCGGCCACCGGCGCATCGCCCATATCGCCGGACAGGGACAGGTCGGCGAACTGCGCCGCCGCGGCTTCGAGGCCGCCATACGCTCCCACGGCCTGTCGGCGAGCGCCGTCGTGGAGAGCGGCGACGGAACCGAGGAGGGCGGCTACCGTGCGGCCGTCCGGCTGTTCCACCCCTCGCGTGCCTCCGGACGCCCCGCCCCCGGAGATCCCCCTGCCGGACACTCCATTGACGGGCACCCCGCCGTCGGGCACCCCGCCGTCGGACACCCCGCCGTCGGAGATCCCGCTGCCGAACGTCTCACCGCCGTAGATCCCGCTGCCGAACGTCCCGCCGCCGAACGTCCCACCGCCGTCTTCGCGTTCAATGACATCTCCGGTGTCGGCGCGCTGTCCGCCGCCCAGGAGCTGGGGCTGGACGTCCCCGCCGATCTCTCCCTCGTCGGCTACGACAACACCTACCTCGCCCGCATCCGCCACCTCTGGCTCAACTCGGTGAACAACGCCAGCCACGAGGTCGGCCGACGGGCGGCGCGCTGCCTCCTGGACCGCATGGAGCGCCCGGACGCCCCGGCCGGGCAGCAGCTCGTGCCCCCGGAACTGGAGATCAGGGGCTCAACGGCACCACCCCGGACCGTCTGACCCACGCCCGGGCGGCCTTGGCCGGGCCGTCCGCCCGGAGCCCGCCTGTCACCTTCCCGGCCCGGACCGGCCTGTCCGGCTAGCCCCGCCCCGGCCCCCTACGCCTTCCCGCCCCGCAGTTCGCGGTCCACCGCCCGCAGCAGGGTCAGCAGCATCCTGTTCAGCGGAGTCGCGATGCCGTGCCGTTCGCCGGCTCTGACCACCGCGCCGGTCAGGAACTCATGCTCCAGCGGGCGGCCCGCCAGGCGGTCGTAGAGCATTGAGGAGCCGCCGTCCCGAGGGGCGGTGGCGTACAGCTCAAGCGTCCGGGAGATGTCCGCCTCGCCGATGTCCGCCCCCTCGGCACGCGCGACGACGGCCGCCTCGCGCAGCAGATCACGGGTGAGCGCGGCCATCTCCGGGTCGGCGAAGATCCCTGTCCGCTGCTGGAGAAGAGCGGTGATCGGATTGGCCGCGAGGTTGGTGAACAACTTGCGCCAGGCGGCCGTGGTGAAGTCCGGCACGCGGTGCACCCGCAGTTCGCTGCCGTCCAGCAGGGCGGCGAACCGGTCCGCCAACGGACCCTCGGGCACGTGCAGTTCACTGGCGACGTGATGCAGGACCCGGCCGGGCGCGGTGCGCTCCGCCGAGATGTAGACCACGGTGGGGAGGATGCGGGTGCCCCGGGGCACGAGCGGAGCGACGCGCTCCTTCAGGCCGATGCCGTTCTGCAGCACCGCGACCGCGGTGTCGCGGCCGCACAGCCGCCGCAGCCAGCCCTCGGCGCCCGCGGTGTCCTGTGCCTTGGTGGTCAGCAGCACCCAGTCGACCGGCCCCACCTGCGCCGGATCGGTGACGATACGCACCGCCGCGGGCCGGACCGTGCCGCCGCTCTCGATGCTCAGACCGTCCAGCGGGCTGCGTACGCACAGCGTGACGTCCAGCCCGGCCCACCGTGCAAGGGCCGCGGTGTAGCCACCGATCGCGCCGCCGCCGATCACCGCGATCCGGGCGGGTACCGCTGCTGGGGAGCTCCGGGGCATACCTCGATCGTAGAGCCGGGGAAGCCTGGCGGGTGGGTGCCGCCCGGGCCCCGGCATCGCCCGGGAGCGGGGGCCCGGGGCCGTACCGGTGGCTCTCAGCGCCGGCCGCGCTGGCCCGGCCGCTGCGCCACCCATGCTCTGACCGTGTCGGCGAACCAGTACGGTTTCCCGCCCTCCACCAGATCCGGTTCGGGCAGCAGCCCGTGCTTGCGGTAGGAGCGCACGGTGTCCGGCTGCACCTGGATGTGCGCGGCGATCTCCTTGTACGACCAGAGCTTGCGGTCGGTCATCTCTGCCACCTCCTGAGCGCCGTACGCAGGGTCGGCCCGGAGGAGCCGGCAGGGGGCTGCGTACGGCCTGGTGATCACTCACCCTGTGCCTGGACAACGACACCGAGTAACCATGGGGGAGGGGCTGTTGATCGGCTGTGACGGAAGCCCCGCGTAACGGTGACAGCCGTGACGCGAGCCGGATGGCTGTGACGGGGGCGGGACGGTCCGGAACGGGGGCGGGGGATGGGACGGGTCGGCTCAAAACGGCGGCGGCACGGGGTGGGTCGGTCCGGTACGGGGCGATACGGGGCGGTACGGGAGGCGGGGTTTGATACGGAGACGGGGCGGCTCGGAACGGCGGCGGACGCGTGACCGGCGCCGCGGCCGGACCCGGGGCGGAACAGCATGTGGCGGGCCGGTCCCCCGGCTGGGGAACCGGCCCGCCACACGTACACCAGCGGTCCTGCCGGACGGACAGCCCGCTGTCAGGCCGTCCGGCCCGAGCACAGCGGATCAGGCGTAGAGCGCCCGCCAGGTCTTCTTGTCGACCTTGCCGTTGGCGGTCAGATGATGCCGGGACTGGAACTTCTTCACCGCGGCCAGGGTCTTGGGACCGAAGTACCCGGTCACATCTCCCCACGGGAGATAGCGGCGGTTCGCCAGCAGGCACTGCACCTGCGAGACGCGGTCGCCGCGCTGACCGTAGACGGTGAGAGCGGTTCCGTTGTAGTACGCGCAGGCGGCCAGCGTGCCGGGCCGGCCGGCTGCCGGACTGTCGGCGGACGCCGGACCGGTGAGCAGTCCGGCGGTCAGCAGCCCCGCGGTCGCGGTCAGGACGGCCGTGCGCTTGACGGCTTGGCTGAGAGTGTGGGCATTCACGAATTCCCCGTTTCCCCCGTTGGACGTGATTCCACCCGTTCTGACGCCGGGGGAGCGGGGCGCGGTTCCGGCAATGCCTCAGCACTTGGCGCGCGCCGCCGTCAGCTCCGGCCCGGGTTCCCGCCGGGGCTTCCGTTGGGGCTCCCGCTCGGGCACTCGCTGGGGCTCCCGCTCGGGCTCCCCTTGCTCGGTGCCGCCTTCGTGGCCGCCCTGCGCAGCTCGTGCTCCAGATCCTCCAGGGCCAGCCCCTTCGTCTCCGGCGCGTACCGCTTGCAGAAGAACAGGGACAGCACACACATCACGCCGAAGAACCAGAACGTGGTGCCCGCGCCGACCGCGTCGAGCAGCAGCGGGAAGGCCAGCGCGACCCCGAAGTTGACCATCCACATCATGAACACCGCGGCGCCCATGGCCAGTCCGCGCACCTTGAGCGGGAACATCTCGGCGAGCAGCAGCCAGACACCGGTATTGAGAGTGGCCTGCATGAACGCCATGTAGAGAACCATCAGGCCGAGCACGAGGGCGCTGACGGCGGTGGAGTGCGGCAGGCGGAAGGCGGCACCGAGCAGGGCGAGCGAGACGGCCATACCGGACAGACCCGCAAGCAGCATGGGCCGCCGGCCGACCCGGTCGATCAGGGACATCCCGATCGCCGTGGCCAGGACGGAGATCGCGCCGACGGCGATGGTGGCGGTGATCGAGGCGCCGGTGCCCAGACCGGTCGACGCCAGGATCTTGGGCGCGAAGTAGACCACGGCGTTGACACCGGTGATCTGCTGGACGGCCGCCAGCCCGATCCCGACCAGCAGCAGCCGCCGCACCCACGGTGTACGCAGCTGCTGCCAGGCGCCGCGCCGGGCGTCGGCCTCCAGGGCGCGGGCCTGATCGATACGGGCCAGCTCGGCGGCTACGTCCTCGGCGGGCAGCGTACGGTGCAGCACCCGGCCCGCCTCGTCCGGTCGGCCCTTGCTGATGTACCAGCGTGGAGTGTCGGGCAGGAAGAACAGCCCGACGAACAGGGCCACGGCGGGCAGCGCCGCGAGGCCCAGCATCCAGCGCCAGGCCGCCCAGTGCGCCAGAACGGCATTGATGAGGTAGGCGAGCAGCTGACCGCTGACGATCATCAGCGAATTGAAGGAGACCAGCCGGCCGCGGATGTGCGGGGGCGCGATCTCGGACAGGTACAGCGGGGTGATGACGGAGGCGCTGCCGACGGCGAGCCCGAGGACGAAGCGCGCCACGGTCATGAAGGGGACGCTCGGCGAGAGCGCGACGGCCAGCGCACCGCCGATGAACACGGAGCCCGCCCACAGCAGGGAGTTGCGCCGGCCCAGCGCATCGGCCATCCGTCCGCCGATCAGCGAACCGAAGGCCGCGCCGATCAGCAGCGCGCTGGTGATGATGCCCTCGCCCAGAGAGGTGAGGCCGAAATGGCTCTCCAAGAAGGGGAGGGCGCCGGAGATCACTCCGGTGTCGTAGCCGAACAGGGCGCCGCCGAGGGCGGCAATGGCAGCGATGCCGACGATGAAGCGCTTGGCGCTGCGGGCCCGCACGTTCTCGCGCGGGCCGGCGGGCGCCATCTGGCTGGTCGGAGCGGCCATCCTCAGCTCCGGTACGCCGTGCCGGCCCACCCGGCGGCCGGGGCCGGGGGCGCGGTCGGGGCCAGGGCCGGTGTCGGGGGCAGGGCCGGTGTCGTTGTCAGCGTCGGCCGGCCCGGCGAGGGGCGGGCCGGGGAGGGGCGCAGGGGTATGAGGCCGGTGCGGAGCGGGTCGGCGTCAGGGGCGACGTACATGGTGCGGGGCCTTTCGGTGGTGCGGGGCCTTTCGGTGGGGGCGGGCTTATCGGCCGCTAGCGGTACAGCGACGGCCGCTCGATCAGTTCGACGGTCACCCGCTCGCCGGTGGTCTGGGCCCGTACGCCCGCCTCGCACACGGCGGCCGCGGCGTAGCCGTCCCAGCAGCTGGGGCCCTCGACCTCGCCGCGCCGGGTGGCGTTCACCCAGCGCTGCACCTGCCGGTCGTAGGCCTCCTCGAAGCGCTCCACGAAACCAGGGGGGATGGCGCCACCCCAGTGGCCCGAGGTGTTGCTGAACACTCCGTGGTCGTCGCCGATCCTGGCGGTGCCGCCCTCGCAGACCGCCTCGCAGCTGACCTGGTAGCCGAAACCGCAGTTGACGAAGATTTCGGTGTCCACGACCTGGCCGCCCGCGGTCTCGAAGAGGACCAGCTGCGGGTCACTGAGGCCTTCCGGCGCGTTGCCGGTGGGGGCCGGGCGCAGCACCCGGACCGCGGTGATCTCCTCCCCCAGGAGCCAGCGGGTCACATCGATCTCATGCACCACCGAGTCGTTGATCATCATCGCGTTGGTGAAGCCGGGCGGGGTGTCGGCGTTGCGGTGCTTGTTGTGGAGCATCAGGGGGCGACCGTAAGTGCCCTGCTCCAGAAGGGACTTGAGGGTGCGGTAGCCGGCGTCGTAACGGCGCATGAAGCCGACCTGGACCCGGCGGTGCCCCAGCGCCTGCTCGGCCTCCAGGACGCGCAGCGCGGAGGCGGCGTCCGGCGTCAGCGGCTTCTCGCACAGCACGGGCAGATCCCGCGCGAAGGCATCCAGCAGCGTTGCCTCGTGGGCGGGTCCCGGCGAGGCGATCAGCACGGCGTCCACCGCGGGGTCGTCCATGGCGGCGGCGGGGTCGGTGTAGGGGGTGCACCCGTCGATGCCGTCGGCGAGGTGCTTGACGCGGTCCGCGTCGATGTCGACCACGGCCGCCACCCGGGCACCGCTGATCACCTCATTGATGCGGCGTACGTGGTCGGCGCCCATCCGGCCGGTGCCGATGACCGCCACGCCGAGCGTTTCGTGCGAAGTCATGTCGTCCTCAAGTCCTTACGTTTCCTTACGTGCTACAGAGTGTGATGTACGCTGGGAACTGATTACTCTCCGTAATCGTTGCCGGGGTGTGAGGAGGCGTCGTGAGGCATACGCATGCGAGACGTACCCGTATGAGGCATACCTGCCTGCATGGGGCATACCTGCACAGGGTGCATGCCTCAAGCCGCCTGACCTGGAGGCGCGCGCTGCCTTGAGGCGGTGCCCGACCTGGAGGCAGCGCCCGACCTTGCGCCGGCGTGCGGCCTTGAGGTGGCGCGCGGCCTTGAGGTGCATGGCCTTGAGGTGCATGGCCCTGAGGCGCACGGTCCCCGTGGCCACGGCCTCATGCGCGCGGCCGCACCGCAGCGGACGGCTCAGGCGCCGCAAGCGGACGGCTCAGGCGCCGCAGGAGCGCAGAAAGCGGCGGGTGCGCTCGGCGATGGGGAACGGCTGGTCGGGCGGGCAGGGGTACATGTCCTGCTCGACGATGGCGAAGAGGTCGACATCCAGCTCCTGGGCGGCCTGCAGGACGGGCGGCAGGGCGGGCACGCCGAGCGGCGGCTCGCACATCACGCCCTGCTTGACGGCCGGGCCGAACGGGGTGCCCTTGGCGACGACCTCGCCGAGGATGTCCGGGTCGACCTGCTTGAGGTGGAGGTAGCCGATCCGCTCGCCGTAGGTGCGGATCAGCTTGACGCTGTCGCCGCCGCAGTAGGCGTAATGGCCGGTGTCCAGGCAGAGGCTGACCAGGTCTGAGTCGGTGGCGTGCAGGAATCGCTCGACGTGTTCCTCGGTGTCGATATGGGTGTCGGCGTGCGGGTGGACGACGATGTCCAGCCCGAACTCGTCCCGTACGCGCTTGCCCAGCCGCTCCATGCCGGTGGTCAGGTGCTTCCACTGCTCCACGGTCAGCTCGCGCGGCTCGATCTCCTCGGCGGTCTTGTCGTCCCGCCAGAAGGACGGGATGACGACGAGGTGTCCCGCGCCCATCGCCTGGGTGAGGGTGGCGACCTCGGAGACGTGCGCCCAGGTCTTGTCCCATACGGACGGGCCGTGGTGCAGCGAGGTGAAGATCGTGCCGGCCGAGACCTGCAGGCTGCGGCGGGTGATTTCGTCGCGCAGGACGGCGGGGTCGGTGGGCAGGTAGCCGTACGGGCCGAGCTCGATCCACTCGTAGCCGGCTTCGGCGACCTCGTCCAGGAAGCGCTGCCAGGGCACCTGCTGGTCGTCGTCGGGGAACCAGACTCCCCAGGAGTCGGGTGCGGAACCGACGCGAAGGCGGTCCAGGACGGGCGGGGCGGCATGGGGAACGGACATGCTGCGGCTCTCCTCTCGCCGGTCGGCGGTGACCGGGAGGCGCTGGGGTGGGTCGTGGGGCACAGCCTCTCTGCCGCCCCGGGGAGTGTCAAGACTTCGTCCTGACATTAGGACTTAAGGACTTTGGCGCTCCGCGGCGCCCCGATTGATGCTCCGCGGCGCCCCGATTGGCGCTCCGTGGCGTCCCGGATTGCCTCGGGAGAGTGTTCGGGGTGCGTCGCGCCGCGCCTGCACCCTTCCGGTCCGGCGTCCCCTTCGGCGCCCACGCCCCGGCTCCCCCTCGACGCCCCGGCTCCAGCGCATCCCTCAACGTCAGTATGTAAGGACAAAGTGTTGACAGGGTCTGACTCTCCCCGTTAGACCTTTCCTCAGAGCCGAACCCGCCGAACCCGCCGCGCCGGCCGACCCGAAGGGGCGCACATGACCGAGCCGTACGACCTGATCACCATGGGCCGCATCGGAGTTGACCTCTACCCGCTGCAGACCGGTGTGCCGCTGGCGCAGGTGGAGACGTTCGGGAAGTTCCTCGGCGGCTCGGCCACCAATGTGGCGGTCGCCGCGGCCCGGCTCGGCCGGCGGAGTGCGGTCATCAGCCGTACCGGAAGTGACCCGTTCGGCGACTACGTCCACCAGGCGCTGCGCGACTTCGGTGTGGACGACCGCTGGGTGACCCCTGTCGACGCCCATCCGACGCCGGTCACCTTCTGTGAGATCTTCCCGCCGGACGACTTCCCGCTCTACTTCTACCGCCGCCCCAAGGCCCCCGACCTGGTCATCCACCCCGAGGAACTGGACCGGGACGCGATCGCGGCCGCCCGGATCTTCTGGATCACCGGCACGGGGCTGTGCGAGGAGCCCAGCCGCAGTGCCACTCTTGCCGCGCTGGAGGCCCGCGCCAGGACGGGCACGACCGTCTTCGACCTCGACTGGCGGCCGATGTTCTGGGGCGGCGAGGGCGGCGCCTCCGGGGACGGCGGCGCGAGCGGTGCCGCGGCGATGGCCACCGCCCGCCCGTATTACGAAGCCGCCCTGCGGTACGCCACCGTGGCCGTCGGCAATGTCGACGAGGCCGAGGTCGCCACCGGGCTGCGCGATCCCGAGGCCTGCGCCCGGGCGCTGCTGGACATGGGTGCCGAACTCGCCGTCATCAAGCAGGGCCCCAAGGGCGTGCTCGCCGTGCACCGCGACGGCCGTACCGCCGAGGTCCCGCCGACCCCCGTCGAGGTCGTCAACGGCCTGGGCGCGGGCGACTCCTTCGGCGGCTCGCTCTGCCACGGCCTCCTGGCCGGGTGGGACCTGGAGCCGATGATGCGCTACGCCAACGCCGCCGGCGCGATCGTCGCCTCCCGTCTCGCCTGCTCGTCCGCGATGCCCACGGCCGACGAGGTCGACGCGTTCCTCGCGGGGCGGTGACCCCGTGGCCGCACTCGTCCCTGTCACCCCTGCGGCCGCACCCACCCCCGTCACCCCGGGGCCGTCCCCGCAGCCGTCCCCGCCCCACCTGTGCACTCAAGAAGGTGAGTTGAGCCTTGAACCCTCGGATCAGTGACCTCGCGACGCTGCGGGCCCGGCACCCCGAAGCCGTCGCGGAGGCCGCCGCCCGCCGCACCCGTCGCCCGCTCATCGGCGACAGCGGCCGGCTGATGATCGTCGCGGCCGATCACCCGGCCCGCGGCGCGCTCGCCGTCGGAGACCGGCAGCTCGCCATGGCCAACCGCCTCGATCTGCTGGAACGCCTGGTCCTTGCGCTGTCCCGGCCCGGTGTGGACGGGGTGCTCGCCACTGCCGACATCCTGGAGGACCTGCTGCTGATCGGGGCCCTCGAGGGGAAGGTCGTGATGGGCTCCATGAACCGCGGCGGTATCGCCGGTGCCGCCTTCGAGATGGACGACCGGTTCACCGGGCACCGCCCCCAGGACCTCGCCCGGCTCCGCTTCGACGCCGGCAAACTGCTGCTGCGCATCGACTACAGCGACCCCGGCTCGCTGACCACCCTGGAGAACACCGCCCGTGCCATCGACGCGATGGCCGAGCGGCAACTGCCCGTCTTCGTGGAGCCGTTCCTCTCCTCCCGGAGAGAAGGCGCGGTCCGCAACGACCTCAGCGCCGAGGCCGTCACCCGCTCGGTGGCCATCGCCTCCGGCCTCGGCGGCACCTCCGCCTACACCTGGCTGAAGCTGCCGGTCACCGACGACCCCGACGCCATGGCCCGGGTCTGCGAGACCACCACGCTGCCGACCGTGCTGCTCGGCGGCGACATCGGCAGCACCGTTCAGGACCAGGAAGCCGCCTACGAGAAGTGGCGCAAGGCGCTGCGGCTGCCGACGGTGCAGGGCCTGGTCGTCGGCCGCTCGCTGCTCTACCCGGCCGACGGCGATGTCGCGGCGGCCGTGGACACCGCCGTGGGCTTGCTGTGAACACCCTCGTGGGCCGGATGCGGCCACCGCCGTAGGCCGACGGTGAATACCGTGAACCCCACCGAAGGCCTGCTGTGAACACCGCGATTTCCGCAGGAGACTCGATATATGAGCACTGAATTCCACCTGAAGGCCACAGCGGCGGCCGACGGCCCGTATGCGCTGGACATCGATCCGAAGCGGGCGGGCTGGGGCTACTCCTCGCTGCGCGTCCTCGATCTGCCGCCCGGTGGCCACCACTCCTTCGCCACCGGCGACAGCGAATGGATCGTGCTGCCGCTGTCCGGCGGCTGCACGGTGCTGACCGACAGCGGTGAAACCGGTGAGGCCAGCGGGACCGGTGAGGCCGGCGAGGCCGGTAGGGCTGGTGAGGCCGGTAGGGCTAGTGAGACCAGTGAGACCGATGAGACCAGTGGGACTGGTGGGACCGGTGAGATGTTCGAACTGACCGGCCGGGAGAGCGTGTTCAGCGGGGTCACCGATTTCGCGTACGTACCGCGTGACGCCCATGTGCAGATCGCGAGCGGCGCCGGCGGCCGTTTCGCGCTCACCGGTGCCCGCTGCGAGCGCCGGCTCCCCGCCCGCTACGGTGCCGCCTGCGACGTTCCCGTGGAGCTGCGCGGCACCGGCAACTGCTCCCGCCAGGTCAACAACTTCGGCGCCGCGGGCACCTTCGAGTGCGACAAGCTCATCGCGGTGGAAGTGCTCACCCCCGGCGGCAACTGGTCCTCCTACCCGCCGCACAAGCACGACGAGTGCCGCCCCGGCGAGGAGTCCGAGCTGGAGGAGATCTACTACTTCGAGGTCGAGTCCGCGCACGGCACGGAAGGTGTCGGCTACCAGCGCGTCACTCCCTCGGGGCGCGGCCGCGGCACCGAGGTGCTGGCCGAGGTCCGCAGCGGTGACGCGGTGCTGATCCCGGACGGCTGGCACGGTCCGTCGATCGCGGCGCCCGGCCACGCCCTGTACTACCTCAATGTGATGGCCGGTCCCGGCGAGACCCGTGAGTGGCTGATCTGCGATCACCCCGACCACGGCTGGATCCGCTCCACCTGGCCCTCTCAGCCCGTCGACCCCCGCCTCCCCCTCTACGAAGCGCCCGCAGGAGACGCCCGATGAATGCTCCGACGACCCGCCGGCTGACGGTCGCGCAGGCCCTGGTCGAGTTCCTGGCCCACCAGTACACCGAGCGGGACGGCCGCCGGCACCGCCTGATCAACGCCTGCTGGGGCATCTTCGGCCACGGCAATGTCGCCGGCCTCGGCCAGGCGCTGCTGGAATCCGGGGACGCGATGCCGTACCTCCAGGGCCGTAACGAGCAGGCCATGGTGCATGCCGCGGTCGGCTACGCCCGGCAGCGCGACCGGCTCGGCGCGCAGGCCGTCACCACCTCCATCGGTCCCGGCGCCACCAACCTCGTCACCGGCGCCGCGCTCGCCACCGTCAACCGCCTCCCGGTCCTGCTGCTGCCCGGCGACATCTTCGCCACCCGGCCCGCCGACCCCGTCCTCCAGCAGCTCGAAGTGCCCTTCGCCGGTGATGTCTCGGTCAATGACGCGCTGCGCCCGGTCTCCCGCTACTTCGACCGGGTCACCCGGCCCGAGGCGCTGATCCCCGCGGCCCTGCAGGCCATGCGGGTGCTCGCCGACCCCGTCGACACCGGCGCCGTCACCCTCGCGCTGCCGCAGGACGTGCAGGCCGAGGCGTACGACTGGCCGGAGGAGTTCTTCGCCGACCGCATCTGGCGCGTCCCCCGGCCCGCCCCCGACGCCGACGCCCTCGCCGAGGCCGTACGGGCCCTGCGCGGCGCCCGCCGGCCGCTGGTCGTCGCGGGCGGCGGGGTCCACCACAGCGAGGCCGAGGAGGCGCTGCGCGCGTTCGCCGACGCCACCGGTATCCCGGTCGCGTCCACCCAGGCCGGCAAGGGTTCGCTGCGTCACGACCACCCCGCCGACGTGGGCGGCATCGGCCACACCGGCACCGCCACCGCCGACGCCCTCGCCCGCGAGGCCGACGTGGTCCTCGGCGTCGGCACCCGCTACACCGACTTCACCACCGCCTCGTCGACCCTGTTCGCCGCGCCCGGTGTCCGCTTCGTCAACCTCAACATCGCGTCCTTCGACGCCCACAAGCTCGGCGGGCTCTCCCTGGTCGCCGACGCCCGCGCCGGCCTGGAGGCGCTTGCCGAGGAGCTGTCCGGCGAGCGGGTCGACGCGGAGTACGAGGCCGCCTACCGGGAGGCGAAGGCCGGCTGGGAGCGGCGGGTGGACGCCGCGTACGGGGCCGCCGACCCGTCGGTGCGGCCCTCGCAGACCCAGGTCCTGGGCGCGCTGGACGCCGTGGTCGACGACACCGACGTGATCATCAACGCGGCCGGTTCGCTCCCCGGTGACCTGCACAAACTCTGGCGCGCCCGGTCCCGGAGGCAGTACCACCTCGAATACGGCTACTCCTGCATGGGCTATGAGATCCCGGCCGCGATCGGTGTCCGGCTCGCCGCCCCCGACCGGCCGGTGTGGGCGCTGGTCGGCGACGGTACGTATCTGATGAACCCCACCGAACTGGTCACCGCGGTCCAGGAGGGCATCCACATCAACGTCGTCCTCGTCCAGAACCACGGCTATGCCTCCATCGGCGGGCTGTCCCAGGCCACCGGCGGTGAGCGCTTCGGCACCGACTACCGCTTCCGCGCCGCGGACGGCACGTACACCGGAGCCCCGCTGCCGGTCGATCTCGCGGCCAACGCCGCGTCGCTGGGCATGCACGTGCTGCGGGCGGCCACCGTCGGCGAGCTGCGTGCCGCGCTCGCCGAGGCGCGTGGCGCGAACCGGCCCACATGTGTCTATGTCGAGACCGAAACGGCTGACACTGTGCCGGGCGCGCCCGAGGCTCAGGCCTGGTGGGATGTGCCTGTTGCCGAGACCGCGACACGTCCGGCGGCGGTGGCTGCCAGGGAGGCGTACGACCGGCACACCGCCGGGCGCCGCCGCCACCTCTGACTCCCGCTCGAAGTCGTCACCCCAGAAAGGCCCTCCGCATGAAGACCCTCAGCCACTGGATCGGCGGTAAGCCCGTCGAGGGCGTCTCCGGCAACTTCGGCCCGGTCTACAACCCGGCCACCGGCGCCCAGGAGAAGCAGGTCGCCTTCGCCTCCGCCGACGAGGTCGACGCCGCCGTCGGCGCGGCCAGGGAAGCCTTCCGGACCTGGGGCACCAGCTCCCTGGCCAAGCGCACCTCGGTGCTGTTCAAGTACCGCGAGCTGGTCGACGCGCACCGCGAGGAGCTCGCCCGGCTGATCACCGCCGAGCACGGCAAGGTGCACTCCGACGCGCTCGGCGAGGTCGCCCGCGGTCTGGAGATCATCGAGCTGGCCTGCGGCATCCCCGAGAAGCTCAAGGGCGAGCTGTCCACCCAGGTCTCCACCCGGGTGGATGTGGCGGCGATCCGCCAGTCCCTCGGTGTGGTCGCCGGCATCACGCCGTTCAACTTCCCGGCGATGGTGCCGATGTGGATGTTCCCGCTGGCCATCGCCTGCGGTAACACCTTCGTCCTCAAGCCGAGCGAGAAGGTGCCCAGTGCCGCGTTCAAGCTCGCCGAGCTGGCCGCCGAGGCGGGGCTGCCCGACGGGGTGCTGAATGTCGTCAACGGCGACAAGGTGGCCGTCGACGCCATCCTGGAGCACCCGGACATCGCCGCGGTCTCCTTCGTCGGCTCCACCCCCATCGCCCGCTACATCCACACCACCGGCACCGCCAACGGCAAGCGCGTCCAGGCGCTGGGCGGCGCCAAGAACCACATGCTGGTCCTGCCGGACGCCGACCTCGACCTGGCCGCCGACTCCGCGATCAACGCGGCGTACGGCTCGGCCGGTGAGCGCTGCATGGCGATCTCCGTCGTGGTGGCCGTCGGCGAGACCGCCGACCCGCTGATCGGCAAGATCAAGGAGCGCGCGGACAAGCTGCGGATCGGCCCCGGCGACGACCCGGCCTCCGAGATGGGCCCGCTGATCACCAAGGTCCACCGCGACAAGGTCGCCTCGTATGTCTCCGGCGCCGCGGCCCAGGGCGCGGATGTCGTCATCGACGGCACCGGCTACACCGTCGAGGGCTACGAGGACGGCCACTGGATGGGGGTGTCCCTCCTGGACCACGTCACGCCCGAGATGGACGCCTACCGTGACGAGATCTTCGGCCCGGTGCTGTCCGTGGTCCGCGTCGACACCTACGACGAGGCCATCGCGCTGATGAACAACTCGCCGTGGGGCAACGGCACCGCGATCTTCACCCGGGACGGCGGCGCGGCCCGCCGCTTCCAGATGGAGGTCGAGGCCGGCATGGTCGGCGTGAACGTGCCGATCCCGGTGCCGGTGGGCTACCACTCCTTCGGCGGCTGGAAGGACTCGCTCTTCGGCGACCACCACATCTACGGCAACGACGGGGTGCACTTCTACACCCGCGGCAAGGTCGTCACCACCCGCTGGCCCGACCCGTCGGACGGCGGTATCAACCTGGGCTTCCCCAGCAACCACTGACGGAGTCTTCGACGGACCCCCTGCCGGCGCCCGCCGGCGGGGGGTCCGGCACGTCCGGGAAACGGCGGCCGCCCGGGGCGGGGGAGGGCGGCCGGCCCGGTCCGGCGGCCCGCGGGCGGGCCTTCGGGCCGGCGATCGCGGCGCTGCCCCCGCAGGGCGGGTACCGACCGCCGCAGTACTGACCGGCGGGCGGCGCTCCTGGTCCACGGGGCCGCAGGCCTCCTACGGCCTCCGTGGTGCAAAAGCGCGAACCCTACTCCCCGGGGAGGCCGCGGGGGCCGGCCCGGGGTACCGGCCGCCCGCCGCGGCCCGTACCTAGGATTCACGGTATGGATCTCCGAGGCCTCAGACTGCGCGGCCGGCGTCTGTACGCCGCCGCGGGTGCGCTGGCCGTCCTCATAGGAGGCGGCACCTGGGCGGCCGCCTCCTCGGACGCCGCGCCCGCCGTCCACCGCGCGGACCGGGTGATGACGATGCCCGACCGGCCGGGCAGCACGAAGGAGGTGCGGATCGACACCTCCTTCTTCACGGCGGGGAGCGCCGCGCGGCGGCGGCCCGCCGTCCTGCTCGCCCACGGCTTCGGGGCCACCAAGGACACCCTCCGTCCGCAGGCCGAGAAGCTGGCCCGGGACGGGTACGCCGTCCTGACCTGGTCGGCGCGTGGCTTCGGCAGGTCCACCGGCAAGATCGGGCTCAATGACCCGCACGGCGAGGTCGCCGACGTCCGCCGGCTGATCGACTGGCTGGCCAAGCGCCCCGAAGTCCGGCTCGACAAGGCCGGCGACCCCCGGGTGGGCGTCGCCGGCGGCTCCTACGGAGGCGCGATCTCGCTGCTGGCGGCCGGCTACGACCGGCGCGTCGACGCCATCGCCCCGCAGATCACCTACTGGAACCTCGCCGACGCCCTCTTCCCTCACGGGGTCTTCAAGAAGCTGTGGGCGGGGATCTTCTTCACCACCGGCCCCGCGGGCACCACCGGCTCGCCGGCCGCCGCGCCCTCGGCCCCCGGCGGCTGCGTCCGGTTCGAGCCGGAGCTGTGCCGGACATACGAGCGGGTCGCCGAAAAGGGCAGACCGGACGAGGCGGCCCGCCGGCTCCTGGAGTCCCGCAGCCCGTCCGCCGTCGGCGACCGCATCAAGGTGCCGACGCTGATCATGCAGGGCCAGACCGATTCGCTGTTCCCGCTCGGCCAGGCCGACGCCATGCAGCGGGCGGTCCGCAAGAACGGCGCCCCGGTCGACGTCGACTGGATCGCCGGCGGGCACGACGGCGGCGACCGGGAGCTCGGCCGCCTGGAGGCCCGGACCAAGGACTGGTTCGACCGCTATCTGAAGGGCGACAGGCACGCCGCCACCGGGCCCGCGTTCCGGATCAGCCGCACCGGGGGAGTGGACTCCACCGACGGCGCGGTGCGGCTGCGCGGCGCGAGCGGGGGCAGCTACCCCGGCCTGGACAACGATCCCCGGCGGGTCCGCCTCGCGGGCCGCCCCCAGGTCTTCAGCAACCCGGCCGGTGCCGGACCGCCCGCGATCTCCGCGGTGCCCGGTGTCGGCGCGCTCGGCAACCTCTCCTCGCTGGGCGCCGGCGGCCTGTCCGTGGACTTCCCCGGCCAGTACGCCGCCTTCGCCTCGGCGCCGCTGCGCACCCCCCTCCACCTCACCGGCAGCCCCACCGCCACCGTGCACGTGCGGTCCAGCTCCCGGGACGCGGTGTTCTTCGCCAAGGTCTACGACGTCGCCCCGGACGGCCGCCGCCAGGTCCTGCCGTCCCAGCTCGTCACGCCCTACCGCGTCAAGGACGCCCGTGACGGCAGGACCGTGCGGCTGCACCTGCCCGCCGTCGACCACGAGCTCGCGGCCGGCCACCGGCTGCGGCTGGTGCTCTCCGCCACCGACCTCGGCTATGCCTCGCCGGCCGGACCCGCCACCTACCACGTCTCGCTGCAGGGCGGCGCCCTGAGCGTGCCCACCGCGCCTCAGGTGCGCAGTGCGGCCGCCCCGCTGCCCGCCTGGACCTGGCAGCTGCCCGCCGCGGCCGCCGCGGTGGCCGCGCTGCTGCTGCTCACCGCCCGCCGCAGGGCCGCGGCGCCCGCCCCCGATCCGGCGCTCGCCGAGGTCCCGCTGCAGATCAGCGGCCTGAGCAAGCGCTACGCCAAGTCCGCGCAGGGGTATGCCGTCCAGGACCTCACCTTCCGCGTCGAGAAGGGGCAGGTGCTCGGGCTGCTGGGGCCCAACGGTGCCGGCAAGACCACCACGCTGCGCATGCTGATGGGGCTGATCAGCCCCGACGAGGGGGAGATCAGGGTCTTCGGGCAGGCCGTCCGGCCGGGCGCCGAGGTGCTGTCCCGGGTCGGGGCGTTCGTCGAGGGCGCGGGCTTCCTGCCGCATCTGTCCGGCCGCGCCAACCTGGAGCTGTACTGGCAGGCCACCGGCCGGCCCGCCGCCGATGCGCACCTCGACGAGGCGCTGGAGATCGCCGGCCTCGGCGACGCCCTGCAGCGCGCCGTACGTACCTACTCCCAGGGCATGCGGCAGCGGCTCGCGATCGCCCAGGCCATGCTCGGGCTGCCGGATCTGCTGATCCTCGACGAGCCGACCAACGGGCTCGACCCGCCGCAGATCCGTGCGATGCGCGAGGTGCTGATCCGCTACGCCGCCGCCGGACGCACCGTGATCGTCTCCAGCCATCTGCTGTCCGAGGTCGAACAGAGCTGTACGCACCTGGTCGTGATGGACCGCGGGCGGCTGGTGCGGTCCGGCCCGGTCGCCGAGATCACCGGCTCCGGTGACACCGTGCTGGTCGGTGCCGCGGAAGCGGTCGGCGACGCCGTGGTGGAGAAGGTGGCCGCACTGCCGGGGGTGGTCTCGGCCGTGCGCGCCGAGGGGGGCCTGCTCGTGCAGCTGGGCGGCGGCCTCACCACCACCCAGCTGCTCACCGAACTGCTCCGGCTGGAGGTCGCGGTGGACCGCATCGGCCCGCACCGCCGCCTGGAGGACGCCTTCCTCACCCTGATCGGAGGTGACCGATGACCGCACACGCCACGGCGCGGGCGCCGGGTTACCGTCCGCGCCGCACCCTCCCGCTACGCGTCGAGGCCCGCCGCCAGCTGCGGCGGCGCCGCACCCTGGTGATCGCCGCCGTCCTGACGCTGCTGCCGTTCGTGCTGGTGGCGGCGTTCGCGATCGGCGGCGACCCGCACGGCCGCGGCAATGGCCGGATCGCTCTGATGGACACCGCCACCGCCTCCGGCGCCAACTTCGCCGCCACCGCCCTGTTCGTCTCCGCGGGCTTCGTGCTGGTGGTCCCGGTGGCCCTGTTCTGCGGGGACACGGTCGCCTCCGAGGCGAGCTGGTCCTCGCTGCGCTATCTGCTGGCCGCGCCGGTCCCACGGGCCCGGCTGCTGCTGAGCAAGCTCACCGTCGGGCTGCTGTTCAGCGCCGCCGCGATGCTGCTGCTGCCGCTGGTGGCGCTGGGCGTGGGCACCGCGGCGTACGGCTGGGGCCCGCTGCAACTGCCCGCCGGCGGCACGCTGTCCGCGCCGGAGGCGTTGCCGCATCTGGCGGTCGTGGTCGGCTACCTCTTCGTCAGCCAGCTGGTCACCGCGGCCCTGGCGTTCTGGCTGTCGACGGTGACCGACGCGCCGCTGGGCGCGGTCGGCGGCGCCGTCGGGCTGACCATCGTCGGCAATGTCCTCGACCAGGTCACCGCCCTGGGCACCTGGCGTGAGGTGCTGCCCGCCCACTGGCAGTACTCCTGGGCCAACGCGCTGCAGCCCGGGTGGGAGTGGTCCGGGATGATCCAGGGCTCGGCGGTCTCGGTGGCGTATGCGCTGGTGCTGTGCGCGCTGGCGTTCCGGGGGTTCGCACGCAAGGACGTGGTGTCGTGACGACCGTGTGAGTCGTGACGACGGTGTGTGTCGTGACGACGGTGTGAGGGGGGGACGACGGTGTGAGTCGTGACGGCGTGGCGGGGCGTGACGACGGGCCGGGCGGCGGGGGACGCAGCTCCCTCACCGCCCGTGGCGGCCGCGTCAGGCGGTCGGCCCCTGCATGCGGGCACTGACCCAGCGCATCGTGCCCTCGCCCAGCCCCTGCACATACGTCTCTGCGCTGTGCGTGCCGCCCGGCACGATCTGCAGCCGGGTGTGCACCGGCCCGTGCCCGTAGCGCGCGATGAACTTCCGCACCTTCGGCAGCACCGTGTGCTCCTGGGAGCCGTCCTGGAAGGCGAGGTAGACCGGCGGTCCGCCGCGCGCCATCAGCCGGCGGGCCAGCACCTCCGGGTTGTTCTCCCGCTCCGCCCCGGCGTGGCCGTTCCACAGCGGCGAGTCGGGCACGATGTCCGGCCCGTTGGGTATCGCCACCTTGAAGGTGTCCGGGTGCTGCAGCACGTTCTTCAGGGCCGCGAACCCGCCGGAGGAGGAGCCCATGATGGCCCAGGCGTCGCGGGTCTTGAGGGTGCGGAAGTTCTGCCGTACGAGATCGGGCACGTCCTGGCTGAGCCAGGTGCCGATCTTCGGCTGGCCCGGTATGTCGCTGCCGTCGTAGTACTGCTTGTCATTGGGGTTGAGCACCGGCATGACGACGATGAAGGGCAGGCTGGTGCCGTTCTTGGACCACCGGGCCAGGTTCTCCTCCAGTTTGAGGTCGGAGCCGATCCAGTAGTTGACGGGGAAGCCGTACGCGCCGGGCAGCGCCTCCATCACCGGGAAACCCTTGTGCGCGTTCCGCTTCTCGTAGTACTCCGGCGGCGCCCACACCCATACCTTCCCGGTGAAGCCCGACTTGGGGCCGTGCAGGGTGGTGACGCCGATCGGGGTGTTCTCGCCGGCCCCGCCGACCCGGCTCTCCTCCTCGAAGCTGACCGGACGCGTGGGCCACTGCACCAGCGACCGCTTTCCCGGAGGTGTGGCATGCAGCGCGGCGCCCGACTTGGGGCCGCCGAACCGTAGGGGAGAGGCCTGGGTGGCGCCGCTGCCGCAGCCGGACGTACCGACGAGGACGGTCAGAGTGATCAGTGTGATCACCGCGGGGAACAGGGCTTTGCGCACGGGGCCTTCTCCTTGCCGACATCCGGGAGCTGTCCCCGGCTGGCCAGCAAGAGGGGGCGGCGCGGGCCCGGGTTTCCCTTCGGGGGTGTCGGTTTGCTCGCACCGTCCCGCGGAATCCGGGCATCCCCTTCGTGACCTGGGATGCTTTACGCAGGCAGGGAGGCGGGTTTACCGGGATTTTCCCGGTCGGCGGGCGGCGGGACGCACGGAACCGCACCTGCTCCCCGTGGCCCGGAACGTCCGTCTTCGGCCCGTATCCTCTCGCTATGACCTGGTCGCGTGCGCTCAAGGAAGCGGCTCGTTCGGGGCTGACCATCGAGCGGACCAAGCTCACCCCGCTGATCGCCCTCCGCGGCGCGGCCGGCGTCGCCCTCGTCATCGGCCTGTGCCTGTGGCGCGGCGATGCGACCCTCGCGGTCTCCTCCGCCTTCGGCGCGTACGCCTCCGGGATCGTCACCTTCCAGCGCAGCATGCGGCCGCGCCCGGTGCTCGCGCTCGCCGTCGCCGGCGCGCTGGCCCTCTCCACCTTCCTCGGCTATCTGGCCGCCGCCCGTCTCGTCTCCTTCGTCCTGCTCCTGGCCGGCTGGACCCTGCTGGCCGGGATGGCCTGGGCGATCGGGCCGGTCGCCGGGCTGATCGGCACCCAGACCGTGGCGATCATGCTGGTCACCGTCACCCTGCCGACGTCCGTCCTCGGCGCACTGGAACACGCCGCCCTGATGTTCTTCGGCGGTCTCGTCCAGGCCACTCTCATCGTGGTCCTCCCGGTCCGGCCCTGGGGCGTCCAACGCGATGCGCTCGCCGACGCGCTGGCCGACGAGGCGGACTACGCCCGGCGGCTGCGGCACGACCCGGTCGCCCCGTTCGACCCGTCGCCCCTGATGGACGCCCGGCTCGCCTCCGCCCTCACCCCCCGTCAGGCCCGGCGCCGCCCCGTACAGCTGCACGGTCCCCGGGGGCTTGCCGAACGCGTCCGGCCGGTCCTCGCCTCCCTCGCCGACCCGGTCGTCGGCGCCCCTCTGGAGGGGCCCGAACGCGACCGGGCCCGGGACCTGCTGGGCGCCGCGGCCACCGTCCTGGACGCCGTCGCCCACGCGGTACGGCACGCCCGGCCGGTCCGGCTGCCCCCGGAGGCGATGGCCGTCCTCGAAGTGCCCGCCACCGGCCCGATGCTCCACGGGGCCGCCCGGCGCTCCGCCTACCGCCTGATCTCGTTGCTCGCCGACGCCGTCGAGCTCACCGACGAACCGGTCCGCTCCACCCGCCCCACCACCGAGGCCGAACGCGGCCATCTGCTGCGCCCCAGCGTGCCCCGGCTGGTGCCCGGCGCGCTGCGCTCCCTGCACCGCGAGGCCCGCTGGTCCTCGCACATCCTCCGGCACGCCCTGCGGGTCTGTGCGGTCGCCGCCGCCGGCTATCTGCTGGGCACCGTGCTCCCGTTCGGCCACGGCTACTGGGCGCCGCTGGCCTCCGTCATGGTGATGCGCCCGGACTTCGCCCAGACCTACTCCCGCGGCATCGCCCGCTTCATCGGCACCCTCGTCGGGGTCACCGTCGCGGGCGCGCTGATGGCCGTGGCGCATCCGGGCAGCTATGTCAGCGCCGGGCTCGCCGTGGTGAGCGTGGGGCTGATGTACCTGCTGATGCGCACCGGCGTCTCGGTGACCTCGGCGTGCGGGGCCGCGTATGTCGTCTTCCTGCTCGGCCTCGCCGGGGCGGGCTGGGAGCAGACCGTCCAGGAACGCGTGGTGCTCACCCTCCTGGGCGGACTGCTCGCGATGCTGTCGTACGCGCTGTTCCCCGCCTGGGAGACCCCCAAGCTCCGCGACCGGCTCGCCGCGTGGCTGGAGGCCAACGGGCGCTACGCGCTGGCCGTGTTCGACCTCTACGCCACGCCCGCCGAACGCCGCCCCCGGCAGATCCGCGACGCCCTGCTGGACTCCCGTGCGGCCCGCGCGGCCTGGGAGGAGAGCGAGGCCCGCGCGGAGAAGGAACCCGTGCGCCACCGCGGACTGTCCCAAGCCTCGGTGAAGGCGGCCGGCGCCGCGCTCGCCACGATGGGCCGGGTCACCATGATCCTGGAGGTCCACCTCCCCGAACGCGATGCCGCGGCCTCACCCGGTGCCACCGCCTTCGCCTTCGAACTGCGCGCCTGCCTGGAGGAGGCCACGCGCGCGGTGCGGGAGCGGGGCGAATTGAACTGGAGCGACCTGCGGGCCGTATGGGAGAGGTGGGACGCGGAGGACGAGAGCCGTGGTGTCGCCCTGCGCGTCGCGGACCTGCAGCTCGACGCGCTCGACGACCTGGCGGAGGCGCTGTCGCGGGAGCCGCGCGCGGACGACGGCGCGGACGACGGGACGGACCAGGACGCGCGGGGCAGCGGCAGCCGGTGAGGGCGGGGTGGGAGA
This sequence comes from Streptomyces sp. NBC_00400, assembly GCF_036048035.1. NCBI lineage: Bacteria > Bacillati > Actinomycetota > Actinomycetes > Kitasatosporales > Streptomycetaceae > Streptomyces > Streptomyces sp. NBC_00400. The sequence continues at coordinate 5,504,084 of NZ_CP107940.1, forward strand.
AGGGGAAGGGGCAAGCGGTGAGGGCGAGGTGAGGACGGGCGCCGGCGGGGCGGCGCGGAGCCGGTGTGAGGGAACCATTCCGGGCCCCCGGTAGTCTTATTGATTGCCCGCAATGAACGCCATTGCTCGCCCATGGGGTTGTCTGCGGCGCAATGCCCCAGGATCCCCACTCCGTCGCGAGAGAGCACACGAACCCCCCATGGCGTCCAGCACTTCGTCCGGAACGTACGACATAGGCATCGACCTCGGCACGGCCAACACCCTGGTGTACGCCCGCGGCAAGGGCGTGGTGCTGAACGAGCCGTCCGTCGTCGCGGTCAATGCCGCCGGCGAGGTGATCGCCGTGGGTGCGGACGCCAAGCGGACCATCGGCCGTACGCCCTCCGGGATCACCGCGATGCGCCCCCTGCGGGACGGTGTCATCGCCGACTTCGACGCCGCCGAGCGGATGCTGCGCGCCCTGATGAAGAAGGCCCTGCCCAGCCGCCGGTTCTCCCGGCCGCGGGTGGTCATCTGCGTCCCCTCCGGCGTCACGGGCGTCGAACGGCGCGCGGTCATCGACTCCGCCCGGGGTGCCGGCGCCCGCGAAGTGCACCTCATCGAGGAGCCCATGGCCGCCGCGATCGGCGCCGGCCTTCCCGTGGACGAGCCGGTCGGCTGCATGGTGGTGGACATCGGCGGCGGGACGACCGAGGTCGCCGTCATCTCCATGGGCGGCCTGGTCACCGCCCAGTCCGTACGGGTCGCCGGCGATGCCCTGGATGCCGCCGTCGCCGCCCACATCAAGAAGCAGCACTCCCTGGCCATCGGCGAGCGCACCGCCGAGGACATCAAGATCGCGATCGGCTCGGCGGTCTGGACCCCGGTCGACATCGACGAGGACGGCGCACCCGACCGCCCCTTCTCCTACACGGTGCGCGGCCGCGACCACATCAGCGGCCTGCCCCGGGTCCAGGAGATCAGCGAGGAGGAGATCCGCGACGCGCTGGCCGAACCGGTCGAGGCGATCGTCCGGGCCGTCCACCGCACCCTCGACGAATGCCCCCCGGAGCTCTCCGGCGACATCGTCGAGCGCGGGATCGCCCTGACCGGCGGCGGCGCCCTGCTCCGCGGCCTGGACCAGCGGCTGCGCGAGGAGATGGGCGTTCCCGTGACGGTCGCCGACCAGCCCCTGGACTGCGTGGTCAACGGCACCGCTAAGTGCGTCGACGAATTCGCCAACCTGCACGGCCTGTTGACGGGGGCCAAGGAACAACCGCGGCGGACGGTGCGGTTGTAGGGAGTGGCCGAGGGTCTGTCCTCGAAGTCCCGGGACTTCGAGGACAGGCCCGGGGGCGCGGGGCCCGCGTCCGGCCGGTTTGCCGTCCCGGCAAGATTCCTTGCGCGCGGTGGAGCACGGCGATGATCGTGGGGGTGCGGTCGCGGGGACCGCGGGCCGCGCCGGACCGGGCCCGCGCGCCCGTGGCCGCCGCCCGCAGGTGCCGCCACCACCGGCGCCGCCGCACTCCCCGAGGAGGTGCATGCCGCAGTCCGCCAAGACCCCGTCCACGCCGCCCCCTTCCCCGGCCGCCCCGGTACCGCAGCCGCCGGCCGGCCCGCTGCCGGAGGCGACCCACCGTACGGTCGAGGTTCCCGGCGGCCGCATCCACCTCGTGGAACAGGGCAGTGGACCGCTCGTCCTGATGGTCCACGGCTTCCCCGAGTCCTGGTACTCCTGGCGCCACCAGCTCCCCGCGCTCGCCGCGGCGGGCTACCGGGCGGTCGCCATCGACGTGCGGGGCTACGGGCGTTCCTCGAAACCCCGTGACGTGGCCGCCTACCGGATGCTGGCCCATGTCGCCGACAACGTCGCGGTGGTGCGCGCCCTCGGTGAGGAGAGCGCGACCATCGTGGGCCACGACTGGGGCTCACCCATCGCCGCCAACACGGCGCTGCTGCGGCCCGACCTCTTCACCGCCGTGGCGCTGCTGAGCGTGCCGTACGCGCCCCGCGGCGGGATCCGGCCCACCGAGGGCTTCGCGCGGCTCGGCGGCCCCGGGGAGTTCTACGTCAACTACTTCCAGGAGCCGGGCCGGGCCGAGTCGGAGATCGACCCCGATGTCCGCGGCTGGCTCGCCGGGTTCTACGCGGTGGCCTCGGGCGATGCCGAGCCCCCGTCCGGCGGGGACCACGTCGGAGGGTTCTCGGTCCGGCCGGGCGGCAAACTGTCCGACCGCTTCCCCGCCGACAACCTCCTGCCCCTGCCCTGGCTCACCGACGCCGATCTCGACTGCTACGCGGGCGAATTCGAGCGGACCGGCCTGACCGGCGGGCTCAACCGCTACCGCAACGTCGACCGGGACTGGGAGGACCTTGCCGCCTGGGACGGGGCGCCGCTGCGGCAGCCGTCCCTCTTCATCGGCGGGGAGCGCGACGCCTCCACCAACTGGATGGCCGACGCCATCAAGGCCTTCCCGCAGACCCTTCCCGGCCTGTCCGCCTCCCACATCCTGGAAGGCTGCGGTCACTGGGTCCAGCAGGAACGCGCCGAGGAGGTCAACCGACTCCTCCTCGACTGGCTGGGGTCCCTGCCCGCGAAGCCCGCCGCGCGGACGGCTCCCTAAGCGCCGCCCCGCGCCCTGCTCATATAGGCCTCCAGGCCGTCCAGGATCCGCTCCAGGCCGAACTGCCAGGCCTGGTCGCGGGACGTGGTGTCGGTTCCGGTGTCGGCGACGGCCGCGGCGACCGCGGGAAAGCGGTCGGCGCGGCCGGCGAGGAGTTCGTTCAGCGCGGCGCTCATGACTTCTTCCGGTCCCTTGGCCCGCGCGCTGCCCAGCCCCATCGAGGCCGACACCTGGGCGAGGGTCCGGATGTGGCCGTGCACCACGACCACGGCGTCGAGCTGTTCGCCGCCGGTCAGGCCGGTGTCCGCGAGCGCGGCGAGGGCGCGTTCGGTCCAGCCGAGCTCGTGGGGGCCCATGACGCGGGGGCCGACGCCCGCGTCCAGCAGCCAGGGGTGCCGGTGGTAGACCGCCGCAAGCGCCTTTGCCCATGCGCGCAGTGCCACCCGCCACCCCTCGCGGTCGTCCTGGCCGGGGCCTGCGGGCGCACCCGCGCCCGGCGGCTCCCCCATCGCCGTATCGATCATCAGCGCGACCAGCTCGCTCTTCCCCGGCACATAGCGGTACAAGGACATCTTGGTGAAGTCCAGTTCGGCCGCGACCCGTTGCATGGAGACCGCCCCGAGCCCGCCGGCGTCGGCGAGGGCCATCGCCGTATGCGTGATCCGCTCCAGGCTCAGCGCCGGCTTGGGGCCCCGGCTGGGCCGCTCCCGCCCGCCCCACAGCAGCTCGACGCTGCCCGCCTGATCTCCGAACACACTGCGCTTGCCGTCGTCTCCCGCCATGCCCGCATCCTAAAACTGTGTCCGAGGTATACAGAACAGTGTCCGTCGGATACAGTTTCTTTTATCGGTACGACGGATCGGATCGACGGGGGAGTGTGCGATGGCGCACGAGGTGACGTACGCAACGACAACGGGGCGCGAGGATGCGGCCCGGCCGGACCGGGAGTGGGAGCGGCGAACGGCGCCACCGGGGCGCTCCGTTCTGATCTCCGGCGCCAGCGTGGCCGGCCCGGCCCTGGCCTACTGGCTCGGCCGCTACGGCTTCCGTCCCACCGTGGTCGAGCTGGCTCCCGCCCTGCGCGGCGGCGGCTTCGCGGTCGACTTCCGCGGGGCGGCGCAGCTGACGGTCCTGGAACGCATGGGCGTCCTGGACGACATCAGGGCCCACAGCACGGGCGGCGGCGCCCCCCTCACCTTCATCGACGGGCAGGGGCGTCCGCTGGCCGCGATGCCTCCCGAATTCAGCGGCGGCGAGGTCGAGATACTCCGCTCGGAGCTGTCCCGGATCCTTCACCGGCACAGCCTCACCCCTCCCGGCGCCCACCGGGCCTCCGGCAGCCACCCCACCCGCCACACTCCCGGCAGCCCGCCCGGGGGCCCGGCCACGCCCGAGTACCTTTTCGGCGACTCCCTCTCCTCCCTCACCCAGACCGCCGACGGCGTCCATGTCACCTTCGAACGGGGCGCACCGCGCACCTTCGACCTGGTGATCGGCGCCGACGGTCTGCACTCCACCGTGCGCCGGCTCGCCTTCGGCCCCGAACAGGACTTCGTCCGGCACCTCGGCTACTACGTCGCCGCCTGGGACCTGCCCGAAGGCGCCGGAGACCTGGGCGCCCGCCCGGTCGGCTACGGCGAACCCGGCCGCCTCGCAACCGTCGGCCGCATCCCCCGCCGCAGCGGGGAACGGGGCTACGCGGGCGAAGTCTTCTGTGTCTTCGCCTCCGAGGAGGAGCTGATAACCGACCGGCGCGACCCCCGCGCCCGGAAGCAGGCGATCGCCCGGGCCTACGAAGGCGCCGGCTGGCGGACGCCGGAGCTCATCGGCACACTCGGGCAGGCCGGTGACGTCTACTTCGACTCCATCAGCCGTGCCGATGTGCCGAGTTGGTCCACGGGTCGCATCGCGCTCCTCGGAGACGCCGCCCACGGCGCCACGGTCGGTGGCATGGGCACCGGTTCCGCGCTCATCGGCGCCTACGTCCTCGCCGGAGAACTCGCCCTCGCCGAGGGGAACCACGACGCGGCCTTCGCCCGCTATGAACGCACACTGCGCCCCTATGTGACCCGGTGCCAGCAAGGCGGCCGCGGCGCCGGGGAGTTCCTGGCCCCGGCCACCCAGGAAGCCATCGACGCCCGTAACGCCGCGCTGAACTCCCCGGCCGCCGTCGCCGCCATGCTGCAACAGGGCCACGACATCTCTGCAGCCCTCACCCTGGACGACTACCCCGCACTGGTCGCCGCCGCGGTCCGCGCCCGGTGGTGAACTTCCCGGCTTCACGCTGAGCCGAATGGGTGCTCCGGCGTCAACGTGATTGTCCGGCGCCCCCTCTTCTGGGTTACTGGTGGTGCCTGGTCGGTGGGCCGTCCATCCCCCTCGGGCTTCCGCGGCCGGCCCACCCTCCAGCCCTCTTCGCTGTGGGGCCCGAAGGACGGCCGGCAGTACGGCGGCCCCGCCGCGCCGCACGGTGCGACCGGCCGCTGTGCGCCGTGTGCGCCGTCCTCCTTCACGGCCGGCCGCTGCCAGTGCTCGGGTCCCCGCTCGTGAGCCATGTCTGTCACGAACGGGCCCGGCAGCGAGCCCACTCAGCAGGAGGACTCCATGTCCACACCCACCCTCCAGCCGGCCCTGCCGGCGTTGCCTCCCGGACCCGTGCTGCTCGGTGTAGTGCCCAGCTCGGGGCCGACCGCGGGCGGCAACACCGTGCAGCTCGCCGGGCTCGGCCTCGGCGGCGCCACCAGTGTCCTCTTCGGGACGTCGACGGCGACGGTCGTCGGGCAGGACCCGCTGGGGCTGACCGTGACGGTCGTGGCCCCGGCGCACGCCGCGGGTGCCGTGCAGGTCACCGTCACCACCAGTGGCGGTACCAGCAACCCGGCGTCGTACGTGTACCTGGCGCCCGTCCCGCCGACGGCCGCGGTCATCACCCCCAACTCGGGGCCGGTCGCGGGCGGCACCGCATTCGTCATCGCCGGAACCGGCCTGCAGGGCGCCACCGTCACCCTCGGGGGCAATGCCGCAACCGTCGTGGGCACGGACCCCACCGGCAGCGTCCTGTTCGGTGTCACCCCCGCGGGACCCCCCGCAGGAGGCAACGTCCCGGTCGTGGTGACGACCCCGGGCGGCACCACGACCGTCCCCGGCGGCTACACCTACCTGGCGGCGCCTCCCACGGTCACCGGAACGGTGTCGCCGTCCTCGGCGGCGGCGGGCGCCAGCTTCACCATCGTCGGGACCGGCCTCCTCGGAGCGACCGTGCTCTTCGGGGCCGCCCCGGCCACCGGCGTGGCGGTCAACGCGGGCGGCACGTCCCTGACCGGGACCGTCCCGCCGGGCACGGTCGGATCGACCGTGCAGGTGACCGTCCAGACGGCGGCCGGCAGCGCCAACGCCGGTTCGTTCACCTACCTGTGACGGCCCGTCCCACCGGATGACGGTCCGGTACCCGGCCGGGGCCGGCGGGCCGCACCCGGCCCGCCCGGACCCGTCCGGGCGACCCGGCGCCGTCACCCCGCGGGGGGACGCCGGAAAGCGGTTCGGCCCCCGCCCGTCGTACGGGCGGGGGCCGAACTCGCCGGTTGCTCCCCCTGGCTCTCCCCGGACCGCACCGGCCCGTCGGGGGGCAGATAGCGCCGGGCGTCCTGCGGAGGGCGCCCGGCGGCGCCGCACAGCAAGGGCAACGGAAGCCCCGCGTCCGCCATCCATGTCAGCCCGGTGTGGCGCAGATCCTGCCGTCGGAGGTATTCGTGACCGAGTTCGGCCACCACATCGTCCCAGCGGGTGGTGTCCCGCAGCACCGCGGCGGTGAACCGGCGCCGGTGCGGACCGGTGAACAGCCGGGCCGCCGGCGTGTGCCGCGCCGCCTCCAGCCGGCCGGCGGCCAGTTCCCGCGCGGCGGGGCGCAGCGGCACCACCCGGTGGTGCCTGCCCCGGCAGGCGCGGTCGTCCAGGCCCTCCGGCTCGGACACGGTGAAGCGCTGGACCTGCCAGGTCCAGGTGCCCATATCGATGTCCTGGGCCTGCAGGGCGGACACCTCGCTGAAGCGGGTACCGGTCCAGGCGGCGAACCTGACGATGTCGCCCCACCCCTCGTAGCCGTCCGAGGACCGCTGGGCGAGGGTGGCCGCCAGCCGCTCCAGTGCCTGCACATCCGGCAGGGCCAGCGCCCTGGGAGTGGTGCGTTCGCTCTGCGCACGCTGGTACTCCTGCTGCCAGCCGGCCACCCGGGCCGGATTGGCGTCGAGCACCCCGTCCCGCACGGCCTGTTCCAGGACCCGCACGAGCACGGCAAGGCTGTTCTTCACCGTCGACAGGCCGCATTCGTCGGCGATCCAGCAGTGCAGGGCGCGGTTGACGACGCGGCGGGTGACCTTCCGGATCAGGACGTGCCCGATGCTGGGAACGACACGCAACCGCCATCCGGCCTGGTAGGGGGACATGGTCAGGGGCTCCAGGCCGTGCATCGCGGCCGGCCACCGCCGTTCCCCGTAGTCGGCGAGCGACATCGTGTGGGTGTCGGACTCCCAGGGAAACCGGTCCCCGGCGTTATTGTTCATCATCGAATCACCCTTGTCTGCTGGGGAGTTATTCGGCCGCCCGGTACTGATGGCGTGCTGCGCTCTTGAGCGGGAAAGCGGCTCCCGGGGAATCGTGCTGACTCATGCCGGTGGGCGGTGGTGAACTGCGGTCCCCGGCGCGAAGCGCATTGGCGTGCGGTCCGCCGAGGGCGAGGGAACAACAGCCGGCCACGGTCGGAAAAGGGGGCCGGACCCGCCGGTGTGAACGGCCCGTACGGCGGTCTCCCGTGACTCTGCCGCCGCTACGGGAGAATGGTGAACTCCTCTCCAACAGGGCTATGAAGGAGGGGAGTTGTGTGTGCGGGGTGGACGTTTGCCGGGGTCGCGGCGACTTCCGGTGCCTCCCGTCGTCGTCGGCCGGTTTCCTGCTGCCTATGGGCGGCACTTCAGTTGCCGTTGCGCTCCCCATACAAGAATGACAAGCGACGAGCTTGCTGCTGCGCACGGTGTTACTGCGCGACCGGGCAGGAGCAGTGAGCAATCAAACGCTTCATCAGTCATGAGTGGAATAAAGGCACCTCCGCGTGCCATTGCGCAAGTTGGTACGGCTTTGTTCTTTTCGCGCTGCTCCGAACGGGTGGCCTTATCGGTTGACTGTTGTAGCCCGGCGAGCCGCATGGATAACTAGTCGCATCCAACCGGTGGGCCGCCCATCCTCTCCGGGGAGCGGCACCTGGCCTATCCGTTGGCCCGGCCCAGCGCCTGGTTGCGGTCAGACCGAGATGCCGTATGGGCGTCCCCGGTAGAGGGTTTTGGATCCGTCAGCCGGTGCCGATTCGTCGGCACCGGCTGATCGGCCCCCACATTCGGACAGGGGGCTTCATGCGAACCATTTCCCTCCTTCGCTGGGTCAACGGTCTACGCGCCTTGACCCCGGGCCTCGCCGTGACAGCACCGGTATCCGCCCGGTCCGGTACGGCCCTCGCGACCCCCGCTCCCGGCAGGGCGCACGCCGCCCCCGCCCCTCACGGCCGTGCGAGGTCCCTCGGCGTCCCCGTCGGCAAGGGGTCTTCTCCGGTCCGCGGCACGGCCCCCACCACCGGAAACGGCACCGTACCGACGTCCGCGAGCGGCGTCACCGGCCACGCCGCCGGCCCCGTGGGAGACCTCCGCACCGGCACCCGTCCGGCCGTCCCCGTGGACGCAGTGGTCCGGTGCGGCGCCCCGTACCCCGCCGCCGGCCCGGCCGGCGCCCCCCTTCCCGGCTTCCTCCACGAGGCGCAGCCGGCCCTCTGAGGCCGGCCGGCCACCCTTCGGCCGCGCCCCCGGGGCAAAGACCCGGCCCCCTTCCCGTAGCCGTCCGGCCCCGGCCGCCTCGGCCGCACCCCGCAGTGAGCTGCGTCCGGCTCCCCCGACCGCCCATCTGAAGCCTGCCCCCACACACCCACTCCGACAGCACACCGGAGGACAGCATGGCGCAAAGAAGAATGGTGATCCTGGTCGACGGGCCCGAGGGAAATGGCCTGCCGCAGTATGCGCGCGACAATGCGGGCGATCCGATAAGGATCCTGCGCGGCAACGGGTACGAGCGCTTCGAATTCTACGGCGAATACGCGGACTTGGGCGGAGAACCGGTCCCCGTGTACCGCTGGTGTTACCGCACAAGAATCGCCGAATAGGTGCTGTGCGTCCCCGGGAAGCAAGCGATGTGCAGAGGAGAAAGATCATGTTGAACCTCGTGAGGGACGGAGTACTGTCGTGAACCGAGAATCCGGTAAAGACGCAAGCGCAGGTGAAGGACGCAATGTCGTGGTGACCGGTGTCGGGTTCTGTCTGCCCGGTCGTACGGAGCCGGTTTTCACCGCCGACGACATGTGGGACGTCGTCTCCAACGGCCAGTCCTGCCTCAAGCGTGACGAGGTGTATTACGGCTCGGTCGAGCTCACCCAGGCGATGTTCGACGAACGCCTCCCGGACGTTCCGCCGTTCTTCTCCCAGCATTACACCCCGGCGCACCGGTTCGGGCTGGTGTCGATGGCGGAAGCCACCACCGATGCCGGGCTGGCTTTCTGTGGCGGCGCACTGAGCGAAGCCGCCATTCTGGTCGGTCGCGGAGGCGTGGACTCGAACGTCGAAAGCTATCTTTCGGTGCTGAGTGCCGATCCCGGGAAAACCTCCGCACCGGACGCCATGGAATTGTTCGTCGCGGCCCAGCAAGCCGTGACCCCCTCCGATGTCGCCCTCGTGCAAGCGGCGCTGACCCAGTCCAACGGCCCCTGCTACACCGTCTCGTGCGGCTGCGCCTCGTCCGCCGTGCAGATCGGCAACGCCCGGCGGATGATCGCCCAAGGCGAGGTCGATGTCGCGGTGGTGACCGGGGTCGACGTCTTCAACGTCCACCTCATCCAGAACATCCAGCGGCTGCTGAGCGGGGCCCAGCAGACCTACGACGCCCTCCGCACGACCGACATGCCCGAACTGCTGCCGTCCTTCACCTCCCTCATGCGGCCCTACGACCGCCGGGCGGACTGCATCAACCACGGCGAGGGCGCGGCCACCGTGATCATGGAAAGCCGGGAACACGCCGCCCGGCGCGGGGCGCACATCTACGGCCAGGTGCTGGCCACCGCCATGACCCGCGACGGGCTGGCCAACCCCCTGGCGTGCGACGAGACCGGCGCGGAACTCGTCACCGCGGTCCGCCGCTGCCTCGGCGACCGGTGGCAGCTGCGCGATGTGCCGTACGTCCACGGCGGCAGTGACGGCAACGTCGTCGTCACCGCCTTCGAGGCGAACGCCATCAAGGAGCTGTACGGAGCCGACAACGACGTCCTGATGACGTCCCAGGAAGGCTGCTTCGGCCACAACGGCGCACCGGCCGGCTGCCTGGGCGTCGCCATGACGCTGATGATGATGGAGCGAGGGCAGGTCTGCCCCACCGCCAACTGCGAGCAGCCGGCCGACGGACTGCCCTTCGACCCGGTCCCCGGAGTGCGGCCGCGGCCGCTCGACTTCGACTACGCGCTGAGCTTCAACTACCAGGTCGGCGGTGTGAAGAACGCCATTCTCCTCGGCAGTCCGGAAGCCGTGTGACCACGGGCAGATCACCTCCCACGTACGGAGACCCCGATGAGCAATGACATGCACGGCCCGGGCGCCGAGACGCGCCCCACCCCTGAGACAGACCGGATCGCCGTGATCGGCATGGGCTGCCGGCTCCCCGGCGACACCGACTCGCCCGCTGCCCTGTGGCGGCTGCTGGTCGAGGAGCGGGACGCGGTGGGCGAACTGCCCGCGGAGCGCCGGCGCCTCGTCCCGGAGGACTCCCCGGGCCCGGAAGCGGCACCGACACCCCGTCAGGGCGGCTTCCTGCGCGAGGTGGCGGGCTTCGACGCCGCCTTCTTCGGCGTCGCGGGCCGGGAGGCCGACGTCCTGGACCCCCAGCACCGCCTGCTGCTGGAAGTCACCTGGGAGGCCCTGGAACACGCCGGCCTGCCACCGGACCGGATGAACGGCACCCCCACGGCCGTCTTCGCCGGCATCAGCTACAGCGACTACATGGACCGGCTGGCCGGGCAGCCCCAGGAGCTGGAGGGGTCGATCCTGACCAACGGCCATTGCGTGGCCGCCGGCCGGATCTCCTACCTGCTCGGTCTGCAGGGGCCGTGCGTGGCACTGGACACCGCCTGTTCCTCCTCGCTGGTGGCCGTGCACATGGCACGCCGGGCGCTGATGGCCGGCGAGTGCGACCTCGCGCTCGCCGGCGGCGTCACCCTGAGCTTCCAGCCGCGCATCACCCGGTCCTTCGCCAGGATGGGCATGCTGTCGGCCGGCGGTCGCTGCCGGACGTTCGACGCCGGCGCCGACGGGTTCGTACGCGGCGAGGGCTGCGGCGTCGTGGTGCTGAAACGTCTCGCCGACGCTGTACGGGACGGGGACCGGGTCCTGGCGGTGCTGCGCGGCTCGGCCACCAACCAGGACGGCTCCTCCGAAGGACTGGCCGCCCCGTCGGTGACCGCCCAGACGGCCCTCTACCAGGAGGCCCTGGAACAGGCCGGCGTCGACCCGCGGGACGTGGGCATGGTCGAGGCGCACGGCACGGGCACCCCCGTGGGGGACCCGATCGAGTTCGCGAGCCTCGCCGAGGTCTACGGCAACGGGCCCGGCCGCTGCGCCCTGACGTCGGTGAAGACCAACGTGGGGCATCTGGAACCGGCCGCCGGCATCACCGGACTGATCAAAAGCGTGCTGTGCCTGCAACGCGGCACCATCCCCGCGAACCTGCACTTCCGGCGCTGGAACCCGGCCATCTCCGCGGCGGGCACCCGCTTCTTCGTCCCCACCGAGCTGTCCGCCTGGCCCCTGCGGACCCCCACCCGGCTGGCCGCCGTGTCCTCCTTCGGCTTCTCGGGCACCAACGCCCACGTCCTGCTGGAACAGGCTCCCGAACGCCCCTCCGCCCGGCAGCAGGACTCCGGGCGCCCGTCCCGGGGCGCCTGTGATGTCTTCCTGGTGCCGGCCGGCTCTCCCGACGTCCTGCCGGCCGCGGCCACCCGGCTCGCGGACTGGATGGAGGGCGACGGCGCGAACGTCCCGCTGCGCGACCTCGCGCACACCCTGGCCCTGCGGCGCTGCGCGGGCCACGGCCGGCTGGGCGTGGTGGCCTCCGGACGCCAGGAACTCCTCACCGCCCTGCGGTCCTTCGCGGCCGGGCAGCGGCATCCGGCGGTCGTGACCGGCGCCGTGGGCGCCGCCGTGGCGCGGCAGCCGGTGTGGGTGTTCTCCGGCCAGGGCTCCCAGTGGCCCGGCATGGGCCGCCGGCTGCTGAAGACCGAACCGGCCTTCCTCGACGCGCTGACCGAGGTCGACGAGCTCATCAGGGCGCAGAGCGAGGTCGCCGTCCTCGACGTGGTGCAGGGCGGCCGGCCCGTCCACGGATGCGGCACGGTGCAGCCGGTCCTCTTCGCCCTGCAGATCGCCCTCGCCGCGACCTGGCGCTCGTACGGCGTCGAACCCGCCGCGGTGATCGGGCACTCCATGGGCGAGGTCGCGGCGGCGGTGGTGGCCGGCGCGCTGACCCTGGCCGACGGGGTCCGGGTGATCTGCCGGCGCTCCGGCCTGCTGAGCGATATCGCGGGCTCCGGCAGCATGCTGAGCGTCGGCCTGGACGCCGACACGGTGCGGGCCGAACTCGCCGACAGCGCGGCCGGCACCGTGTCGGTCGCCGTCCTGTCCGCACCCGACTCCACCGTCGTGGCCGGAAGAACCACGGAGGTGAGCCGGCTGGCCGCCGCCTGGGAGGCCCGGAAGATCCCGGTGTTCCCGATCGCCGTGGACGTCGCCTCGCACTGCCCGCTGGTGGATCCGGTGCTGCCGGCCCTGCGGTCGGCCCTGGCCGGTCTCGACCCCCGCTCGCCCAAGGTGCCGTTCTACTCGACGGTCGTCGACGCCGGCCGGACGCCGGCCTTCGACGCGGACTACTGGTGCGACAACCTGCGCCGCCCGGTGCGCTTCGCCGAGGCGGTGGCGGCCGCGGCGGCCGACCGGCACCTGGTCTACACCGAGATCTCCCCGCACCCCGTGGTCACCCACTCCATCGAGCGCAGCCTGGCCGGTCTCGTCACCGACCCCGTCGTGCTGCCCACCCTGCGCCGGGAGGAGGACGAGCAGGCCACCTTCCGCACCCAGCTCGCCGCGCTGCACTGCGCCGCGGTGCCGGTGGACTGGCGGCGCCTCTACGACGACGGCAGCCTCGTCGACGCCCCCACCGTCACCTTCGACCGCCGCCACCACTGGGCCGGCACCGCTGCCTTTGCCGCCCCGCCCGCGGAGACCGCCGAAGCGCCGCGGGCCCAACTCCCCGGCCACCACACCGAATTCCCCGGCGACCCCGTACGGCACAGCTGGCGCGCCGACGCCGGCACCGGGGCGCTGCCCTGGCTCGGGGACCACCGGGTGCACGGCAACGCGGTCCTCCCCGGGGCGGCGCACTGCGGGCTGGCGCTCGCGGCCGCCTGCGAGGTCTTCGGCGCGGCACCGCACGAAGTGGAGGTCACCGACGTCCACTTCACCCAGCTGCTGCGGCTGGGCGAGGCCACCGAGGTCTCCACCGCCGTCACCCTGACCGCACCGGACCGGGCCCACTGCGAGATCCTCGCCCGGAACGAGAACGGCGACTGGGAGGTGCAGGCCGACGCGGTGCTGCACCGGCTGACCGTACGGCCCGAGCTGCGGCCGAGATCCGTCGACGCGATGGGCCTGCGCCACCCGGTGCCCCTGGAACCGGCCGCCCTCTACGACAGCCTGCGGCGGCGCGGCCTGGAGCACGGCCCGGCGTTCACCGGTGTCCTCGCACTGCACACCGGCCGCCACAACGACAGCTTCTGGGCCAAGGTCGGGGTGCCGCCCGAGGCCTGCGCCCCCGCGCCCGGCCTGCCGGTGCACCCCGTCCTCCTCGACGTCTGCGCCCAGCTCGCCGTGGCGCCCCTGATCAACGAGGACGACCGGTCGCTGGTGCTGCCGGTGAGCATGCAGGCGGTACGCATCCTCGGCGACCCCGCACAGGCCGTCTACTGCCACGCCCACGTCAGCGAGATCACCGCACAGGCCATCGTGGCCAACGTCCGGCTCCTGGACGACAGCGGCGCCGTGGTCCTCGTCGTCAACGGCCTGCGCTTCGCCCGGCGGGCGGTCCGCGACACCCCGGAGGTCGACGACTGGCTGCTCGGCATCGGCTGGCGGTCGGCACCCCGGGCGGCACCGGACGGCGGCCACGCCCCGGGGAGCTGGGTCGTCGTGGGCGAAGCGGACGGCTCGGCCCAGGCGCTGGCCGCCGCGCTGCGCTCCCGCTGTGCCCGCACGGTGGTCTGGGACCGTCCGCTGGACGACACCTCGCTCGCCGCGTTCCGCGATGCCCTCACCGGCCGCCTGTCCGCCACCCTCGAAACCCCGCGCGGGGTGGTGCTGGTGTGCGGACGCGCCGAGGGCGGGGAGCCGACCGTGCAGTCCCTGTGGCGCACCCGCCGGCTGCTCGGCGCCCTGCAGGCGATCACCGCCACCTCCTCGGCGCCGCGCCTGTACGTCGTCACACGGGGCGCCCGCAGCGTACTGCCCGACGACGAGGTCGACCTCGGACAGAGCGCGCTGCGCGGACTGCTGCGGGTCGGCGCGCTGGAACACCCCGAGATCCGGCCGGTGCTGGTGGACGCCGATCCGCACGAGGCCGATCCCGAGGACGTGGCCCTGGAACTGCTGGCGGACGCGGACGACGACGAGGTCGCGCTGCGTGCGGGCCGCCGGCACGTCGCCCGCCTGGAACACGCCGCGCCGAGCGGCGGGCAGGACCAGGCCGCCACCCCGTGCACCGTGCGGTACGGGGAGGACGGCTTCCGGCTGCGCGCGAGCCGGCTGGGCGATCTGTCGAGTCTGGAGTACGCCGCCACCGGCCGGCGCGCACCGGCACCCGGCGAGGTCGAGGTGCACGTCACCGCCGCCGGCCTGAACTTCCGCGATGTGCTCACGGCCATGGGCCTGCTCCCCGGCGACCTGGACGTCCGCTACCGGATCGGATTCGAATGCTCCGGTGTGGTGAGCGCGGTCGGCGCCGGGGTGGAACGCCCCCAGGTCGGGGACGAGGTGATCGCCGTCGATCTGCGCGGCGGCGCCTTCGGCTCCTTCCTCACCCTCCCCGCCGACGCGGTCGCCCCCATCCCCTTCGGCATCGAACCGGTGGCCGCGGCCGGGCTGCCGATCGCCTTCCTGACCGCCTGGTACGCGCTGCGCAACGTCGGCCGGCTCGCCGCCGGGGAGCGGGTGCTGATCCACTCCGCGACCGGCGGCACCGGCCTGGCGGCGATCGCGGTGGCCCGGCTGCTGGGCGCGGAGGTGCTGGCCACGGCCGGCAGCGAGGACAAGCGCCGCTATCTGCGGAGCATGGGCATCCGCCACGTCATGGACTCCCGCACGCTGGAGTTCGGCGAACGCACCCGCGAGGCGACGGGCGGGGAAGGCGTCGACGTCGTCCTCAACTCACTGTCCGGAGCGGCCATCCGCACCGGCCTGGAGACGCTGCGCCCCTTCGGCCGGTTCGTGGAGCTGGGGGTGCGCGACATCATGGCGGACGCCCCGCTGGGGATGCTGCCGCTGCGGCACAACGTCACCCTGAGCACCGTCGACCTGATCGAGCTGCACCGCAACCGACCCGACACCTTCGCCACGGTGTGGAAGGAGGTGCTCGGCGCGTTCGAGGAGGGCCGGCTCAAGCCCCTGCACTGCACGGAGTATCCGCTCGCGGAGGCCACCACGGCCTTCCGCACCATGGCGGCCGCCGACCACATCGGCAAGCTGGTGCTGACCGTGCCCGGCGAGGGCGACGCCCCCGCGGTGCTGCCCGAAAGGGACCTGCCCGTGGAGGAGGGCGGCGCCTACATCGTCACCGGCGGACTGCGCGGCCTGGGCCTGGCCACGGCCACCTGGCTGGCCGCACACGGCGCAGGGCATGTGGTGCTCAACGGCCGCAGCGCCCCGGAGCCCGAGGTCGTGCGGACGCTCGCCACGGTGATCGGCAGGACCGCCAAGGTTTCGGTGGTCCTGGGCGACATCGCCGATCCGGATGTCGCCCGGCGGCTGGTCTCCACGGCGGTGACCGGGGGATTCCGGCTGCGCGGGGTGGTGCACTGCGCCATGGTGCTGGACGACGCCGTGATCACCAACGTGGCCGACGACCAGCTGGAACGGGTCTGGATGCCGAAGGTCGTCGGCGCCTGGCACCTCCACCACGCCACCCGGGACCACCCGTTGGACTGGTTCGCGGCGTTCTCCTCGATGGTCTCCCTGCTGGGCAACCCCGGCCAGGGCTCCTACGCGGCGGCCAACTCCTGGCTCGACGGGTTCGCGGCCTGGCGCTCCGCCCAGGGACTGCCCACCGTGGCGGTCAACTGGGGCCCGTGGGGCGAGATCGGTGTCGCCACCGACTTCAGCCGCCGCGGCTACCGCACCATTCCCACGGACCACGGCCTGGAGGCCCTGCGGACGCTGCTGGCCCGCCGGTGGGTGCAGACCGGGGTGATCCCCGGCCCGCCGGACACCTGGGTTCCGCCTGCCGGCCGTCATCTCCCGTTCTTCAGCGGGGTGTCCGGCGAGGCACCGGCGGACCGGACCCCGCCGCCGCCCGAGGAGACCGAGGACATGCGGGCCCGGCTCGCCGCCCTGCCGCCCGGCCTGGCCAGGAGAGCCGCACTGGAAGAGCATCTGGCGGGCCACGTCCGTGACGTGCTGCGGCTGGGGGAGAGCTCCCTCGACCCGCAGACCCCGCTGAAGTCGCTGGGATTCGACTCCCTCCTGGCCATGGAGCTGCGCGTCCGCATCGACCGCTCCTTCGCCCTCTCCCTGCCGAGAAACTTCGTCTGGGAACACCCGACCCTCGCCGCCCTCGCCGCCGGTATCGCCGAGCACCTGGGCCTGGAACTGACGGCGAACTAGCCCCCGATGGCCCCGCAGGCCATCGGGGACCGCAGACGCCCGGCGGACCGCACAACGGCCCGCCGGGCGTCGGCGGGCCGGGGCCGGGGGCCGAGCCGGCCGGGGCCGGGGGCACGAAGCCACGAAATCACTCACCTCAACCACCCCTCTCCACCCCTCACCGGCCGCCCTTTCCACCCCTCCGTCCTTCCCCGCCTCACCTCTCTCCTCTCTCTCCTCATTTCACGCAAACGGATGCCGCAATTCCGAACCGCCGCGATTTCTGGTAGATTCTTGCCGCCCGAACTCTGGCATCTCTCCGCGCATTACCGGTAATTCCATTACCGGTAATGCGCAACCGTTTTTTTATGGTGATAGTATTTCGCGTCCCCATATCCCCGCCCCGCTCCCGGCGCTGCACTGCGCGCCTTCCCGGGCGGACTCCCCGAATGCTTGAATTATCGGGAAAGAGCGAGGACGGAAAGCGGCCCGGTACGCACCGGAGGCGACGCGGCGCACTGCGAAGGCCGCCCGCCAGGGCAGATCGAGCGATGGCGCTGGCCGTGTTTCATGAGGCGAAAGCGGCATCGAGGTCCATGAGGCACATACGAAAGGGGTAGTCATGTTACCCACCACAACGCATGCGGCCGAAGTCATGGTGACCGCCCGGCATATCGCGAGCTGGCCCCAGGAAAGGGGAGCTTTGATTCCCTCCGACTGCTGGAGTTCCGTGCGGTGCGTGGTATTTCGTCTGCCGGCGGTGAAGCGGGCGGTGCCGATCTGCCGGAACCTGGTCCGCGCCTGGCTCGACGGGCAGAGCATCCATGACGACGACACACGCTATCCGGTGTTGCTCGTCCTGTCGGAACTCTTCTCCAATGCCATTCAGTATTCCGCCAGCAGGCACGTCACCTGCCGGATATGGAGGTCGGAAAGCCTGCTGCACATCGAGGTGCACGACCGCGGTGGGACCCCGTCGGTCCCCCGGATGCGACGCCCGGGCCAGGCCCAGGAGCACGGCCGCGGCCTGGAACTGGTCGCCAAGTCCTCCTCGCGATGGGGCCGCAGAACCGAGGCCGACAACGGCTGCACCGTATGGGCCGCGATACCGCTGACCACGAGTGTGCGAAGCGGCCTGGCGCCGTAACGCACACGCCCCGAATCCGGCCCGACGGCCGCCCGGGGCCCCCACCCGGCGACGCACCCTTCCGCGGCCGGGCCGGGCCGGGCCGGGCCGGACCGTCACCGGCACCCGGTACGCAACCGCCGCCGCGCCACCCCCTCCGGGGTGGCTCCCTACCGCCGACGGCCAGGCAGGCACCGGCTCCGCACCACCTCCCCGCGGGACGGAACCAGCCGGCCGGCCGTCGGCACCGTACGACGGGCGCCCCGCCTGTCCTGCCCGCCCCTCCGCCCCCTCCCCTCACCGGACGCCTCGCCCCACCACCGGACGCGTGTCACCGCGGCGCCGGACGCGTGTCACCGCGGCACCCGCACACCGCTCTCCTGGACCAGGGCGTCCAATTCGCGCACCGGCTGCGCGTCACCGTACGGCCGCAGCTCGTCCCTGAAGTTCTGCAAGTACCGCTCACCGAGCGCCGACTTCAGCCGGCTGAGCAACGCCACCGCCTGCACGGCTGCCCGGCATGCCTCCTCGACGTCACCGGCCTGTACTAATGCCGAAGCGAGCAGCAGCAGATCGATGGCCCGGCGGCGCACCCGGGTCCGCGGGTGCCGGGCCAGCGCCTCCTCGGCCCGGCGGGCGGCCGGACGCGGCTGCTTCAGATCCCGGTAGCAGTGGGCCAGTTCATCCGCCAGATAGGCCCGGTCGAAGTGCGCGATCCACTCGGGACTGTCCCCCGGAACGACATGCGCCATGGCGTCCGTGGCTTTGTCCACCAGTATTTTGCACATCCGCGCGTCCCCGAGCATGGCGTAGCCGCGGGCCTCGGTCGCGTAGAACATGGCCTGGGCGGCCAGCGGAGCGCGCCCCCGGGTGCCTTCCTGCGCGGCCCGGGCGAGCTGCACCGCTTCCCTGGAGCAGCCGGCGCCGACGGCGAGGTGGCTCAGACCGGCCGCCAGCACATAACCGCCGTAGCAACGGTCATCCGCGGCCTGCGCGAGCCGCAGCGCCTGGATGTAATACCGCTGCGCCAGGCCCGGTTGCCCGGTGTCCAGCGCCGTGTACCCGGCGAACTCCGTCAGCCGGGCCGCCGCGGCGAACAGCTGCCGCCCCGTGGTCTCGCCGTAACTCCCCTCCATCAGCCCGGACAGCACACTGCTGAGGCACGAGACCACCACCGGCCGCACATAGCCGCTGCCGACCCGGTGGTCGAGTTCGGCCAGCGCCTGGGTGGTCGCCCGCACCAGCTCCACATCGGTCATCCCCACCCGCGGCCCCAGCCGCGGGCTACGCGCCACCTGCGGGTCGGGGGAGCTGATCAGCCAGTCCCTGCTGGGTTCCACCAACGCCGAGGCGGTCATGGCGGAACGGGACAAAAGCCCCCGTGATTCGGCGTCCATGTGCCATAGTTCACGGACCTGCTCCAGCGCGTCCTCCACGGTCGCCGCGAAGTGCAGTCCGACCCCACACGTCACGCTGTTGCCGTTGGCCATACCGATCTCTTCCGTCGAGACCGTACGGCCCAGCCGCCCGCTCAGCGCCTCGGCGATGATGGCGGGAACCCGGCCGCGGGGCCGCTGACCGCCCAGCCACCGGCTCACGGAAGTCTTGTCGTACCGCAGATCCAGGCCCTGTGCCTCCCCCAGGACGTTCACCTGGCGGGCCAGAGCGGAGTTGGACAGCGAGGCTTCCTGGATGAGGGACCGCAGTCGCTGGTTGGTCTGACGCGCGACGAGTGGTCGGGCGGCCATGGTTCGCCTCCAAGCACATGCCGCCAACGCTTCACGTTGGCATATCCAGAGAGAACGGGATGGAACAGTCATTACCCAACAAGCGGGACTGAATCGCGATGACCAAAGTCAAGTAGCCACCTGGGCGTTGCGCCCAGTAGCGCAGGCGCACCCGGAGGCTCCAGCCACCCCCCACTCACGCCGGACTGTCCCCCGCGCCCGCACCACCCCCTCCAGCGCCCACCCCTCCACCCGGCGCACAACCCACTCCACCGAGCGCCGGCCGGGTGACCTGCGGCCGGGGCCGACGAGCCTCAACTCCGCCGGTGTCCGAGGGCCGGCCACGGATCGCGAACCACGGATCAGCTGGGTCCCCGCGTCGCGGGACTGCTCGCCGAACCGGGGTCCGGCCCCGACCAGAGATCACACCTGGTCGGGGCCGGACGGCAGCGGACGGTACGGGGCGTCCCTCGCCTGCGTCAGAACGTCCATTTCGGCGCGCAGGCCCGCCCGGTGACGGTTGTCAGTTCGCTGCCACTGCCACGGCCTGGTCCTCCTGTGCCAGCAGTTGCTGCAGCTGCGCCCTCTCGGCCTGCAGGCCCTCGAAGAGCATGGTCCGCAGTTCGTCGGGCAGCGAGCCGATCGAGTATTTCGTCAGACGCGATGCGTCGCACCATTCGAGGAGCCCGCGCTCCGCAGACCACCGCAGGAGCAGGTCATCGAGGTGCGCACTGCTGCGAAGCCAGTCCAGGGCGGTGTGGGGGTGCGGTGCGGCGACGCATATCCGGTTCTTCTCCTCGTCGCCCTCATATGTTGCCTCGACGTGGGCGACGAAGGCGGCGCTGAACACCTGCTGGCAGGGTACGAGTGCCTGCAACGTGATGCGGGAGCCACTGAACATCGGCATCACCGGCCGCGCCTCCAGGCCGTCCGCGGTGCAGTCGATGTAGAGGGTTCCGGGGCGGGCGGGGACGGTCGCCCCGTCGAGTTCCACCGTGTCGGCGCCGACGCGCCGGACCCTGCCGTGGCGGACGATGTCGGTGATCCGCCGGAGCTGTTCGAGTTCGGTCCGGCTGACGGTCGCGCAGCGATACGCCGTCGGCGTGACGTCGGACGACAGCCTCAGCAGGAGGCCGCCGGCTTCCAGCCGCTGAAAAAGCTCCTCGACCGTGCGGGATTCCAGCACCGCGCGGATGCGAGCGGTGAACGACTCGGCGTCGCTCGCGGCGTTCTCCGGTCCGGGCTGGATCTGAGCACGGTCGAGCAGCCACGAGTCGCGCGGCATGATCCAGGTGATGCCGGACGGGTCGACGCCATGCTGCAGAAGCCACAGGCACGCGTCGATGCCCGTCTTTCCCGCTCCCACCACGGTGTAGTGCGGCGCCTGCTGATCCAGGGCCGGCAGCTGGTTGGGGGTGATCAGCCGGACCCCGGAAGCCACCTCGTACTTCGGCGGGCACATCGCAGGAACCGTGACGTTCATATAGGTGGCGTCCACGGTCCGCCGACGCACGCGGATGCCGAACTCGTCACCGGTGACGAGGGAGTGACACCGCTGGACATCCGGTCGCGCCGGATCCGCGCCATCGTAATGGGACATGGGGAAGTACGAGATGCGACCGCTGGGCAGGAGGGTTTTGCGCATCACCTGGTCGAAATAGGTGAGGATCTCATCGGACGACGCCAGCTCGTGAAGTCCTGCATTCCAGCCGTCCTGGTCCACTTCGTCTGTTCCCAGTTCACGGGAATTGACGCCGTAGAACGACGACGGCTGGTGCAGCCGCACGAACGGGTAGGCGACCGTCCAGTGGCCACCGGGCCGACCGTAGCGATCGACGATGGCCACGGTCGCGTCCGTCTCGGTCAACAGTGTGTCGGCGAAGGCCATGCCCATGGCTCCGGCCCCGACGATCAGGTAGTCAACCTCTATTGTTTCCCGCTCTGACATCGTGTTTCCTCTTTCTTGTGTGGGTGTGGAACTCGCCATCGCGCTGGCACAACGAAGATTTCGTCGCCGCTCACCAGTGCGTTTTTCTCCGCTGAATTCCCGTGCCTGTACGGCAGGACAGTGGCCCGTTTCGTCAGGACTCGCGTCCGAAGGCGGCTCGCAGTTCGGAGACGAAGAGGTGCGGAACCTCAAGGGAGGGGAAGTGCCCGCCACGCTCCAGGACATTCCAGTACCGCAGGTCCTCAAAGCGCGCCTCGACCCAGGCGCGGGGCGCTCGGAAAGGCTCCTTCGGGAACCTCGACACCGCCGACGGAACTGTCACCGGACTCCAGTCCCGGGGCGGGAGGCTCTCCCAGTACAACCGCGCCGACGACGTGCCAGACGCGCCGAACCAATAGATCGCGGCATTGTCCAGCAGCCGCTGACGGGACACCGCGTTCTCGGGGTGCCCGTCGCAGTCGGTCCAGCCCTGGAACTTCTCCACGATCCAGGCGAGTTGCCCGGCCGGGGAATCCGCCAGGCCGTACCCGAGTGTCTGGGGGCGCGTCGACTGCACAGCCATATAGCCGCGCTCGGCCGCCAGCACTTCCCTGGCCGCAGCCAGGTCCGCGCGCTCGGCGTCGCCGAGATCGTCCTCGGTGCACCCCGAGGGGGGCTGGACCGGCGGCATCGTCGTGTGCAGCGCCTCGACACGCTCAGGGTGACGGACCCCCAGGGCTGTCGTCACGAATGCACCCCAGTCGCCGCCCTGGGCAAGGAAACGCTCATAGCCGAGCCGGGTCATCAGCTCGGCCCAGGCATCGGCAATATGCTCGATCCCCCAGCCCGTCCCGGCCGGTTTGTCGGAGAAACCGAAACCCGGCAGCGAAGGCGCCACCACGTGAAATGCGGGCTCACCGGCCGGCGGATCGGCCAGCTCGTCGAGAATATCCAGGAACTCCACCACCGATCCGGGCCACCCATGAGTCATCAGCAGGGGCCGCGCATCCGCACGGGAGGAACGGACGTGAAGGAAATGAATCCCCAGCCCGTCGATCACCGTGCGCCACTGGCCGCGATCATTGAGCTCGGCTTCGAGGCGGCGCCAGTCGTACTCTTCGAGCCAGTAACGGCACAACTCCTGGACGTAGGAACGCGGAATCCCCTGTGACCAGTCATCGACCGTCTCCGCCTCGGGCAGCCGGACACGACGCAAACGGTCGCGCACATCCTCCAGTGCTTCGTCGGAAACGCCGAGCACAAAGGGCACGACGGTATCGGAATCAACCACCATTACTCTCTCCCCCGCATCGCAGACACAGCGGCGATGCGGTCGTTGCGTTCTTGCATGATCAGAAGCCGCTTTTGCGTCGATGCGGCACAAAGGAGACCGGAGCGGGTCCGCTCGCGCATAGCTGTAGGCCCGAGCGGGTTCGCTCGCACATACCTGTAGGCCCCGTCCCGACGTCAGGAAGCCGGCGACGTCAGGCCGACCGCTCGGCGACGAGCTACTCCACCGCGGGAGTTGGCGCATCCGGCGCACGGTGAACGAGCCGGTGAGCAGCCGCCGGAACCAGGTGCTCACCGGTGGGACCCGCAAGATGAACTTCCCCGGCGCGGGCGGTGGCGTCGGCGAACCGTGCGCCGCCTCCCCGGCGATCCCCACCGGGCGCCGGTTCGCGCCGAACTGCGGGGTCGGCCACAACCGTCAAGCGGTGGTCGTGCCTGCCGCAGCGGTGCCCGCCAAGGACACGCCGGTAGACGCGCCACCCCAGCAGTGCACTGAGCGCGATGACAATCGGCCCGAGGACATCGACCGCGCCGAGGGCGACGGTCCGGCCGGACAGGAACAGCGGGATCTGGATCGCCAGCATCTTGAGATTCCCGGCGAAGACCACCAAGTTGCCTCTGGTGAAGGCCCGACGGCGCACCCTGCACCGGCGCCAGCCGTTCCCCTCCTTCGTGATCAGCCCCACCACCACGCCCATCGGCGGCCATCCGAGCAACAGCATCACGGCCGACACCACGGCCATCACGGCGTGCAGCAGCAGACTCGGCAGGAAGAAGCTGGTGGCCTGCCCGGTCCCTGCGGCCAGAGCACCCGCGACACACACCAGGCCGAGGGCCCCGAGGGCGCCCCGCACAGGCTCTCTGCGCACCGCCCGGTAGACGCAGACCACGGCCCCGGCCGCGAGGGCGAGCGCCAGCGCGACGGCAAGCCGGTGGGTGAGCGCGAAGCTCAGGGTGAATCCGACAACGGGCACAACATTGATCACTGCATTGCGCAGCCGATGGCGCATGGCCGACCGGATGGCGTCCTCACCACCGGCTTCGCCGTGTACTGCAGGGTCCACAACTGCTCCTGGCTCCTCGACAGTTCGCTGTTCGCTTCTTGGTGGTCCGCGGGCGCGGTGGGGTCAGCCGCTGTAGACGTCCTCGATGTACCGCCCCTGATCCATCAGGGTCCGGAGCCAGTCCTGGGCGTCCGCGCGGTCGGCGCCTTCGGTACGCCGCAGGTACATGGCCTGGAAGGCGTCGCGGACGCCGGGGGCCATGCGGGCGCCGTCGCCGCAGACGTGGACCCGGGCTCCGGTGCTCAGCAGCTCCCACACCTCGTCGGACTCGGCGGTGAGGCGGTCCTGCACGAAGCGCCGGCCGTCGACGGGGGCCTCGCTGAAGGCAGGGCGCAGCGCGACCGCCCCGGCCCGTTCGGCGGCGTGCAGCTCGTCGGCGTGGAGGTAGTCGGCGTCGGGGGCGTCGCAGCCGAAGTAGCACAGCGCCGGGGCGAGGGGGGTGCCGTTGGCCAGGAGTGCGCGGCGGTCGGCGATGACGCCGCGGAAGGGGGCGAGCCCGGTCCCGGCGGCGATCATGATGACGGGGGTACCGGCGTCGTGACCGATGCGGAAGGCCTCGCGGCACGGCTGGAGCCGGGCCAGCACGGTGTCGCCGGGGCGCACGGCGCCGAGGTAGCCGGAGCCGGTGCCGCGGAAGGTGCCGCGGCCGGAGCGCGCGGGGGCTTGCAACACGGAGACCATGAGGTCGGCATGGTGCGGGTCCGCCGCCGGTGAGGAGGAGACGGAGTAGTGGCGGGGCCTGATCGGGGGCAGCAGTTCCAGCAGCGTGGGCCAGGTCAGGGTCTCGCGCAGGGCGGGGTGGTCCTCGATGAGGTCCAGCAGGGTGCGCTGGTCGGCGGCGCGCGCGTCGGGGTTCTCGGCGAGGGCACGGAGCGTGGCCTGTTCGGGCGGGCAGGGGTTGAGGGCGGCCAGGGTGGCGAGGTGTCCGGCGGTCGGGCGGTCCTGCAGCTCGACGTGGTGGGTGAGCAACTGGCGGATGGTCAGTGGCCGGTCGACGGGGATGCCGTCGCGGCGGGGACGGTGGGGGACGATGCTCAGGACGGTGTCGAGGTCGGCCTGGAGCAGCCGGGCGGCGCGCTCGACGAGGTCGGGGGCGTTGGCGGGCAGCACGGTGAGGTGGTCGGCCGTGCGGTAGTCCGTTCCCTCGGGCAGGGCCAGGCGGACCAGGCGTTTGACGCGCGGGTAGTCGGGGTGGGTGAGGCTGCCGGTGTCGGTGACGGTCATCGCCGTCATGCCGTGGCGGGTGGCCAGGGCGTCGAGCGCACCGCCGGTGACCTCGGTGACGGTGTAGGCGGGGCCGTCCTGCTCGCGCCGGGGCGGGTCGCCCGCGGTGGCGGGGTCGCCGTGGTGCTCCAGCAGCGCTGCGCGCAGTGCGGCCGTGAATGCCGTGACGCTGCCGGACAGGTCGCCGGAGGCGTCGGCTTCGGCACGGCCGAGGAGGCGGGTGGCGCCGAGGGCGGCGAGCCGGTCGTCGATGAGGGTGGGGATGCGCTGGTAGGTGGCGGACCAGTTGCGGTCACCGACACCGAGGACGGCGTAGTCGACGCCCTCGGCCGCGCCGGGTTCGGCCTCCTGGAGCCAGCGGACGAATTCTGCCGCGTCGTCGGTGGGCCGGCCGTTGTACGAGGCGGCGGTGATCACGACGGGCCGGTCGGTGGGCAGTGCGCCACGGTGGGCGTCGAGCGGGGCGACGGTGGTGTCGCACCCCAGCTCTCCTGCGGTGTCAGCGAGTTGGGCGGCGAACTCGCGGCAGGTTCCGTAGGCGGAGCCGTGGAGCAGCAGCAGCCCGGTGCCCTGGCGGACCCGGGTGGGCAGGTCGCCGGCCTCGGACGGGGCGTCGCCGGACGGTGCGGCACCGGCGGTCGGCAAAGCGGTGCGGTTGGCGGCCCGGTCGGCGGGGGTACGCGGAACGAGGGTGAGGGTGAACCCGTCGGGCTTGAGGGTGAGCGACTGCTTCACCTTCAGCTGGTAGCGGGCGTGGTCGATCAGCCGGTAGCGGTGGAGGAGCATGGCGAGCACCATGGTCGCCTCGTGCAGCGCGAACTGCCGCCCGATGCAGGCGCGTTCACCGGCTCCGAACGGCTTGTACGCGTGCGGGGAGCGCGCGGCCACCGCTCCGGGTGCGAAGCGGGAGGGGTCGAACTGCTCGGGGTTGTCGCCCCACACCGGGTCGCGGTGGAGCGTCGGGATCACGACGCGGACGCCCTGCCCGGCCCGCAGCGGAATGCGGCCGCCCAGGACGGTGTCGTGGCGCGCCTCGCGCGCGAACGCGGGCGCGGTGGGCCACAGTCGCAGGGCCTCGTTCAGCACCTGGCGGGTGTAGTGCAGGCGGCCGACGTCCTCGAACGTGGGCTCCGGGGTGGGGGCGTCGCCCCACACCTCGTCCACCTCCCGCTGCGCGAGGCGCAGCACGGCCGGGTTCTTGACCAGGTAATACAGGGCGAAGGCCAGCGCTCCTGAGGTGGTCTCGTGCCCGGCGATCAGGAAGGTGATGACCTGCTTGCGGACGTTCTCCAGGTCCAAGGTGGTGCCGTCGGAAGGATGCGTCGCGGTGAGCATCAGCCCCAGCAGGTCCTGCGGCCGGCCGGTGGCGGTGGCCGGCGCGGCCGTGCGGGCGGCGATGACCTCGTCGACCACACCCGCCAGGTAGGCGGCGTCGGCGCGCATCGCCGCGTCGCGCTCGCTGTGGTCGACACCGGGGGTGCGGCCGACACTGGTCATCGCCCACTCCAGGCAGCTCACCATCGAGCTGACGAACGGGTGCGGCTCGTCGCGGTCGAAGGAGCCGAAGTCGAAGCCGAATCCGGCGAGCCCGATGGTGTCCAGCGTCATCCGTGTCATGTCGTCGGCCACCTCCACCGGATGTCCGGTGGCGGCCTGGCGGTCCCAGGATTCGACGAGCCGGTGAGCGACCTTCAGCATCACCGGCTGGTAGGTGCGCATCGACCCCAGGCCGAAGGCGGGCATGAGAATGTCGTGCGCCTTGGCCCAGTTGGGCTCGTGGGTGTACGCGGTGAACAGCCCGTCGCCCAGGAGCCGGCGCAGGTGCTCCACCCCGAGCCCGACGTTCTTGGTGAACCGCTGATCGTCGGCGAGCTCGGTGACGAGGTCCAGCCCGGAGACGAAGAGGTTGTCCTGGCCGTTCGCACGCATGGCGAAGACCGGGCCCAGGTGCCGGGCCGCCTTCATCAGCCCCAGGATGGGCGCGCCGGTCGGACCGTAGGCGGAGAGGTCGATGACGGGCACGTCTGCGCCGCTGATCGTCTGCGGCGGAAGCAAGGTATCGGCCATGGCGGCTGCCCTTCGAAATCGGGGATTACCGGGCTGACGCCGCCAAGGTGCCGGCGCCTGTCTCCACCGTCGCGCCCCCGCAACGCCATGCCCGCCCCTCCTCCTACATAATTTTGTAGTGGCCCCGGGGTGTCCCGGACTTGCGTGCGGCAACTCCGGGGCGTAACGGCACTACGGCGCGAGGGGCGAGAACGCGCGATGGATCCCCAGGAACAGCAGACAGGCTGGCTGCCACCGGACGCCGCGATGTCCGATCGCGAGCGAGCGATCTTCTGGCGCAACCGCGTCCTGACCCTGTTCGACCACGTACCGCTGCCGTCCGCCTTCTGCGAGGCGGACGGCACCATCCGGGTGGTGAACCCCGCGATGGCCACGGAATGGGGCACCCTCCCCGGGCGCCTGACCGGGCGCAACGCCTTGGAGCTCTTCCGCCCGCGGACCAGTACCCCCTTCGATCCGGTCGCCGAAGCGGTACGGCTGCGCCGCAGGTCGCGGATGGTGATCGAGGTGTCCTGGACCAGCGGGAGCGGTGCCGAACGGCAGGGCGAGCTGATCGTCGACGTGGTCAGCGACCTGCCGGACGCACCCCCGAACCTGCTGCTGATGCTGCGCGTACTGGACCGACCCGCCGCTCCGCCGGCCCCCGCCCCGGACGAACGTCCCCAGGTGAGCGCCATGGAAGCGCGGATTCTCGCCCTCACGGCGGACGGCTCCACAACCGCCCGGATCGCCACGGCGCTGGGCCTGACCCCCGACGGGGTCAACTACCACTTCCGAACCCTGTCCCAACGCTGGGGAACGACGAACCGGGCAGCACTGGTGGCCCGCGCCTACACCACAGGAATCCTCGCCCCGCGAACCTGGCCGCCCGCCGCCGACCACCGTGGCGCACAGACCTGACCGTCCGGGCGGGTCGGGAGGAATGGTCGCGCCGACGTCGAAGAGTCGGCCGTCCGGGCCGTCCCCGCGCATCCCGCCCTCGTCGCGACCTTGCGCGATCTGACCGAGGGGGACGGCCTCAAGCCCGGCGATCCGCTCTTCCCCGGGGAGAAGGGCGGGCTGCTCGCCGGATCGGTGTTCCGCCGGGCGGGAAGTTTGCGGGAAAACCAGCTTCCGAGGGGCATTCAAAACCGGCGTCAGCCGGACTGGCGCCCTCGCCGCCGGGAGCCGTTCCGGCCCTGCCGAAGCCGCCGCGCCGCGTCCGCTAAACCACCTCTGACCTGCAAAAAGCCCTCCGCGAGGGAGGGCTGGGTACCGTACGGGCGATGGTGCCCCCGGCAGGACTCGAACCTGCGGCCAAGTGCTGAGAAGAGACTTGTGCAGTTCACCGTTCGCATCCCTCTGACCTGGACCTTTCCTCCGATGGGCGCTGCACGCCGGAGCAACTTCGACACGTATTCGACAGGGAGCGTCCTCACGGCGGCAGTTCGCGACCGTGAGCAGATGGGAAGTCGCCTTCGGCGCCTACGACCTGTCAGGGTCGGCTTCGCCGACGGGCTGCAACATCCAGTGATGTTGCAGCCGCCTGTAACCGGACAGCCCGGACAGCTGCGCGTGGAACTGTCCGGTCAATTTACGCAGGTCACAGGCTCAACCGGACAGCCGGACACGTGGGACACTCCCGCTTGGCCGACCAGCGAGGGGGAAGAGCAAGTTTCCACTGTGGCGGCATCAACTGCTCGGCTAAAGTGGTGCGTTGACCTCCTTCCTACTCAAGGCAGCCCGATGACCGGTCCTGGCACTGACAGCTTCACCTGGCATCAGCTCCCGCCCTTTTTCCAAGATGCCGATTCGGGAGCTATTCGCTCGAAACGCCGCTATTTCGGTCAACTTCGTCTGACTCTCCTTTTATTGTTCTTGGCGGCAGCCGCTGGCGCCACGACGCTCAAGTTCAGCAGTATCGGGATCGACTGGGCGGGTTTTGTTGCCGCTCTGGCATTCATCTCTTCCATCTTGGTTCGGCTCTACATCGTGGAGCAACGAGATGAGCGGCGCTGGTACGAGTGCCGGGCTGCGGCCGAATCGTGTAAGACGCTCGCTTGGCGCTATGCGGTGTGTGGAGATCCGTTCCCTGAATCCATGCCCGCTTCCGAGGCTCGGCGTCTCTTCATCCAAAGGCTTCGAGAGATCAGTCTAGGTCTCGATATCGTTGATGTATCGGCAGGGCTCGACGTCAACGAAACCATGGAACGCTGCCGTGCCACCAGTAGGGGGGAGAGGACCGAGACCTACAAGAACAATCGTCTGATGGAACAGGTCGAGTGGTATGCGCGAATGGCCAAGCTTCGGGATAGGCAGTCCCGTACTTGGCGGAGCGTCGCTCTCGTGGGGGAGATGCTGGGCGTCGTTGCTGGAGCCGTGAAGGCATACGGCGTGGTTTCCATCGACTTACTCGGTGTTGTAAGTGCGGGAGTGGCAGGAATCACCGCATGGTTCCAGGCGCAGCGACTCGAAACAGAAGCATCTGCGTACAGTCTGACGGCCCGGGAGATCAGGCATATTCGTTCTCTCACGGATGAATCTGCGGATGCGGAGTCCTGGGGGAAGTTCGTCGACCAGGCAGAAGCCGCAATTTCACGGGAGCACACCATGTGGGCGTCAGGTCGCACCGGAAATGTGGGGCTGACGGGCTGAACGAGTCTGGTGGGTACGCCCGGACTCGGTCGGGCCTGCGCGCCGGCGTTGGTTGCGCCGCCTGATGCCTTGGATAGAATCTTCAAGTCGTCTGGGTCGCTGCGCCGCAGCACGAAGATTTTCACTAGGGCATAAACGCTGGGCCAGCAAAGAAATGCAGAGAGTCACCGGGTGTCCTTGGTCGCATAGACTCCACCGGCGAGCACGGAAATAGCGATAACGGCACCACCAACGAAACCACTCATGTGCTGAATGTGCTTACGTCGATGCTGTTTATCCTGGGCCTCGCGTGTGGCAACTTCCGCAGCGGCTGCATCGGCACGCTCGGCCGCGGAACGCTGCATCTCTATGCGTGCCATTAATGCCTGGTGATCGCGTTTGAGCTGTGGTTCCAAATCCTTGAAAGCAATCTCTAGCTTTTCTGGCCCCAAGGTGGCGCCCCATTGCATGGCAGTGCTCATACCTGCAGATAGCGCGGGTTCGATGGTTGATTCAGCCGATGGTTGCGGGACGGGCAGTGGCCCGTTGTCTTCTTGATTCATGGTGCGGCGCCCTCATCGCCACTCGTTGTAGGTGCATAGTCGGACCCCGCGAGCCCCAGGGCCGCCCCGCCGGCCGAGCCGCGTCCGGGCCTCACCTCGGGCGTACCCGTTCCCGCCGCCTCCGGCAGGTCCTCTGCCTTTTGGCAGAGGCAGGGTCGCCCTCAAGGACCAGGGAACCCCTGCTGCGGGGCCGTGATAATCGGCGTTATGTCGTTCAGCGCTTCGCCTGTCACCGAGAACCGTTCTGCCCGAAGCCTCTTTGCGGGGTCCGGGGAGCAAGGGCGGTGGGTGCTGTGGCGGGCGGCGGGTGAGGTGGTCCTGGCGGGGGCGCTGGTGCTGCTGATGTGCCGGAGCGACGGGTTGGTGAGCTACCTCGGGCCGGCGGGCGGGGCGGCGGCCCTGGGGCCCATCGGCGTCGCAGTGGTGCTGGTGTTGGTGCGGCGCCGGTTCCCGGTGGCCGGTCTGGTCGGGCTGGCGGCGCTGATGGGGGCGGTGCCCGCCGTGGCGCCGTTGACCGCGGTGGCCGCCTACACCGCGGCCCGGCAGATCAAGACGCCGCGGCGGCGTGCCGGGCTGCTGCTCGCGGCGGCCGCCTCGGCGCTGGTGACCTGCGTGGCGTTCGCGCCGTGGGTGGGCCTGTCCAGATGGGAGATCGGCCCTGCCCTCGCTGCGGTGCTCGCCACCACCACGGTCGTCGTGCCAGGGCTGGTCGGCATCTCCATGGGGCAGCAGGACCGGCTGCTGCGGGCGTTGCGGGAGCGGGCTGCCGCGGCCGAGGAGGCGCGGCGGCTGGCGGACAGCGAGTCGCGTATGCGGGAGCGGTCGCGTATCGCTGCGGAGATGCACGATCTGGTGGGGCACCGGCTGAGCCTGGTCTCCCTGCATGCGGGCGGGCTGGAGATGGCGCTGCTCAAGGAGGCGCCCGCGCTGCAGAACGAGGCCGCGCTGGTGCGGAGTGCCACGCGCGATGCGATGCAGGAGCTGCGGGAGGCGCTGGGGGTCCTCGGCCCGGTGGAGAGGGACACCGGTACGGATGTGCTGACCGATGCGACGGGCACTCGCGCGGATGTCGAGGCGTTGGTCGAGGAGTCGCAGGGCGGTGGTATTCCCGTCGCGTTTTCCTGGGAGGGGCCCGATCTCGACGGTCGGCCGGCGCGGGTGCGGCGGGCGGTCCACCGGGTGGTGCGCGAGTCGCTGACCAACGTTCACCGGTATGCGGCCGGGGCCCATGTGAGCGTCGCCGTCCGCCATACCGAGGAGCGGGTGGTGGTCGAGGTGCGCAACGGCGTGCCGCCCGTCGCGCCCGCCGCCGCGACCGGGCTCGGCTCCGGGCAGGGGCTGATCGGGCTGCGGGAGCGGGTGGCGCTGCTCGGTGGCGCCCTGGAAGCGCACGGGACGCCCGGTGGCGGCTTCGCCGTGGCGGCCGACATCCCCGCCGACCCCGGGCCCGGGGCGGAGACGGCGGACGCGGAGGCGTACGACAACGTGCCGGTGGCCGTCGATGGCCCCGGCAGCGGGCTCTCCGCCCTCCAGCGGCGCCTCGGTGTCGCCGTCTCCGGGCTGCTCGGCCTGGTGGGGGTGGGCGTGCTGATGATGTTCGGGCTCGTGCTGGTGGACCAGGCACAGCACAGTCCCGAACCCCCGAGCGGCGAGGAGCCCCGGTTGGGGATGAGCAGGGAGCAGGTGGAGGGCGCCGTGGGATCGGACAGCGACACGTCGCGTGCGGTTGCCGCCGGGCGCGAGCCGCCGCGGCCGGGTTCCGCCACGGACTGCATGTATACGAACAAGGCAGAGAAGCTGAAGAGTGGTCGGCTGGAAGCCGTCCGTTATTGCTTCCGGTCCGACTCTTTGATCGCGATCGACCGTTTTACCGTTCCGATGGTGACCGAACCGCCCGGTGGGAGCACGCCACATGACTGACCAGGCCAACTCCGTGAACTCCCGGGCGGATTCCGTGATCCGGGTGCTGCTCGCCGACGACGAGCAGATGATCCGGCACGGTGTCCGGGTGATCCTCCAGCACGCCGAGGGCATCGAGGTGGTGGGTGAGGCGGCCAACGGAGCCGAGGCCGTGCGGCTCGCCGCCGAGCACCGGCCCGATGTGGTGCTCCTCGACGTCCGTATGCCGGTTCTCGACGGGCTCGCGGCCGTTGGACCGCTGGTCGCCCTCGACCCCGGGCCGCAGGTGGTCATGCTCACCACCTTCGGTGACGAGGACAACGTCATCCGGGCGCTGCGGGCGGGGGCCACGGGCTTCCTGCTCAAGGACGACGGGCCGCAGGAGCTGATCAGCGCGGTGCGGGCCGCGGCCGTGGGGGACGCGGTGCTCTCGCCCGGCGTCACCGGGTCGGTCATCCGCCGGATGCTGAGCGGCGGCTCGGCGGGTGCCGGGGCCGCCGCTCCGGACAGCAGGGTGGTGGGTCTGACGGGCCGGGAGCGGGAGGTGCTGGTCATGCTGGGGGCGGGGCTGGCGAACCTGGAGATCGGCTCGCGGCTCGGTATCGGGGTGGGGACGGTCAAGTCCCATGTCGGGGCGATCCTGGGGAAGACGGGGTGCGAAAGCCGGGTGCAGGCGGCGTTGCTGGCGCACCAGGCCGGGCTCATGAGCTGAGCCCCGGACGGCCGTCGACTCTGACTTTGGGCAGAGAGGCCGTGCTCCTTGAGGGTGACATGGCCGGGGCAGTCTGACCTTCGGCAGGCGGCACATCCCCGCCCTGAGAGCGACGAGTTGGGGGGTGCGCCGCGGCCACGATGGTCGGGAGTCCCGCACCCCTTCCAGGAGCAGCCATGTCGCAGTCCACCACCCGTACCACCCGCCTGAGGGCCCCCTCCGGTGCCGCCGCCCGCGCCACGGGACTGACCAAGGTCTACGGCGAGGGCGATACCCGCGTCGTCGCCCTCGACTCGGTCTGCGTGGAGTTCGGGCGCGGCCGGTTCACCGCGATCATGGGGCCGTCCGGCTCCGGCAAGTCGACGCTGATGCACTGCATGGCGGGGCTCGACGCGCTCTCCGGGGGCTCTGCCCACGTCGGTGACACCGAGCTGTCCGGCCTGGACGACCGACGGCTCACCAAGCTGCGCCGGGAGAAGATCGGCTTCGTCTTCCAGGCGTTCAACCTGCTGCCCACGCTGAACGCGATGGAGAACATCACGCTGCCGATGGATGTCGCCGGCCGCAAGCCCGACCGGCAGTGGCTGGATCTGATCGTGCGGACCGTCGGCCTCTCCGGGCGGTTGCAGCACCGTCCCTCGCAGCTCTCCGGCGGCCAGCAGCAGCGTGTCGCGGTGGCCCGCGCGCTGGCCGGCCGACCGGAGATCATCTTCGCCGACGAGCCGACCGGCAACCTCGACTCCCGTTCCGGCGCGGAGGTGCTGGGCTTTCTGCAGGAGTCCGTACGCGGGCTGGGGCAGACGGTCGTGATGGTCACCCATGACCCGGTGGCCGCCT
This sequence comes from Streptomyces sp. NBC_00400, assembly GCF_036048035.1. Lineage (NCBI taxonomy): Bacteria > Bacillati > Actinomycetota > Actinomycetes > Kitasatosporales > Streptomycetaceae > Streptomyces > Streptomyces sp. NBC_00400. The sequence goes on from NZ_CP107940.1 coordinate 5,537,715, forward strand.
CCTACGCGGACCGCGTGGTCTTCCTCGCCGACGGGCAGATCACCGACGAACTGGCCGCCCCCACCGCCGAGTCCGTGCTCGACCGTATGCGGCTCCTCGACACCGGCGGACCGGCGAGCTGACGCACCGTCCCGCACGGCCCGTCCTCCCGCACGGCCCGCTCCGACGCGCCGTCCCGCACGGCCCGTCCTGACGCGCCGACGCACGGCCCGTCCTCCCGCACGGCTCCCTGCCCCCCCGCACCACTCCAGGACTGAAACCGACATGCTGCGAATAGCTCTGCGCAACGTTTTTGCGCACAAAGCCCGATTGGTCATGACCGCGCTCGCGGTCCTCCTGGGCGTCGCCTTCGTCTCCGGCACCCTCATCTTCGGCGACACCACCGCGAACGCCTACCGCACGGCCGCCGGCGCAAGCCTCAAGGGCGTGGCCGTCTCCGTACAGTCCCAGGTACGGCCAAGCGTCGCGGGAGCGGGCGGCCCGGACGGCACGCCGTCCAGCACGCTCGACACCGCGCTGGCAGACAAGATCCGCGCGCTGCCCGGCGTCGCCGCGGTGCGCCCCACCGTCAACGGCATGGTCACCGTGGCCGGCAAGGACGGCCTGCCGGTCAACACCGACAAGGCCCGGCTGAACCTGGCCACCAACTACCTGCCCGGCAAGGACAGCCGCATCTCGCTGAAGGAAGGCCGCGGACCCGCCGCCGAGGGCGAACTGGCGCTGGACGCCAAGACCGCCGAGAAGGCCGGCTACCGGATCGGTGACACCGTCCGTTTCGCCATCGACGGGCCCGGCCTGGCCAAGAAGCTCGTCGGCACCGTCGCCACCGACGATCCGCGGGTCAACGCCGGGGGCACGCTCACGCTCTTCGACACCAGGACCGCACAGAAGCTCTTCCTCCACCCCGGCCAGTTCCACGAGATCGCGGTCGCGGCCAAGCCCGGTACCGATTCCAGCGAGCTGACCGACCGGGTGCGGGCACTGCTCCCCGACAAGGGCGCCAGGGCCACCAGCCGCGAAGACCTGGCCGCCGAGCAGGCCGAGCAGATCGGCGAGCACACCGGGTTTCTCACCAAGACGCTGCTCGGCTTCGCCGGCATCGCGCTGTTCATCGGCGCGTTCATCATCGCCAACACCTTCACCATGCTCATCGCCCAGCGCAGCCGGGAAATCGCGCTGATGCGGGCCGTGGGCGCCTCGCGACGCCAGGTCGTACGCGCCGTTCTCATCGAGGCCGCCCTCCTCGGGCTCGGTGCCTCCGCCGTCGGATTCGTCCTCGGCATCGGCATCGCCACCGTCATGCGCCCGCTCCTCAACGCAAGCGGCGCCGGGCTGCCCGCCGGACCGCTGGTCATCTCCCAAGGGACGGTCATCTGGTCGCTCGTGGTCGGCGTCCTCATCACCGTCCTGGCCGCCTGGCTGCCCTCCCGCAAGGCCGCGAAGATCGCCCCCGTGGCGGCGCTCAGCAGCATCGACCAGGCCCCGCCCGCCCGCGCCCTGGTGGTCCGCAATGTGCTCGGCACCCTGCTCACCGGGTCCGGGGCGCTGCTGATGCTGTACATCTACACGGTCGATTCCACCGACCAGACCTACCTGATGATCGCGATGCTCGGCTCCGCGCTGACCCTCGTCGGCATCATCGTGCAGGCACCGCTGCTCTCCCGCCCGCTGATCACTCTGGCCGGCAAGGCCACCACCCGCCTCTTCGGCGTCACCGGCAAGCTGGCCAAGGAGAACGCGCTGCGCAACCCGCGCCGCACCGCCGCCACCGCATCCGCCCTGATGGTCGGACTCGCCCTGGTCAGCGGCCTGACCGTGGTCGGGCACTCCACCGAGCGCGCCCTGATCGCGGATGCCACCCAGGGCCTGTCCGCCGACTACACGGTCGCCAACACCATCACCACCGGGCTCGAAGTGGACGCGGCCGCCAAGATCGCGCAGGTGCCCGGCGTCGCCGCGGCTGTCCCCACCACCACGGCGGCGGTCAGCACCGGGGGGCTCAACTTCATCGGGATCACCGGCACGGACCCCAAGACCTACGGCAAGGCCGCGCATCTCGACTTCCGCGCCGGCTCGCTGGGCGACATCGGCCCCGGGAAGGTCGCGGTCTCCGACGAGTTCGCCACCAAGGCCGGGCTCAAGGTCGGCAGCACCCTCGACGTCGGATCATCCACCGGCAAGTCCGAGAAGCAACGGAAGATGAAGCTGAAGGTCGTCGGCGTCTACGCCGCGACCCCCACGACGAAGGAGGCACTGGGCACGCTCGCCGACACCCTCCCGTACACCGACACCAAGAAGCTCGAAAAAGTGCTGGTCAAGGCCGAACCCGGCCAGACTGCGGGCCTTGAGCGGAAGATCCGTGCCGCACTCGGCGACAGCCCGCTGTTGGAGGTCCAAAGCCACGAGCAGGCCATCAAGGACGGCGGCGCGGACATCGGCACGGTCCTCAAGATGATGTACGGGCTGCTCGGCATGGCGCTCCTCATCTCGGTCGTCGGCGTCGTCAACACCCTGGCCATGTCGGTCTTCGAGCGCACCCGCGAGATCGGAATGCTGCGGGCCATCGGCCTCGACCGCACCGGGATCAAGCAGATGGTCCGGCTGGAGTCGGTGGTCATCTCGCTGTTCGGCGCGGCGCTCGGCATCGGCACCGGCATCTTCCTGGCCTGGGCCGGCGGCGGCCTGGTGAGTTCGTCGATGGACGCGTACGAGACCGTCCTGCCATGGGGCGAGCTGGGGATATTCCTGGCGCTGGCGCTGGTGATCGGTGTCCTGGCAGCGATCTGGCCGGCCCGCCGGGCGGCCCGCCTGAACATGCTGGAGTCGATTCAGTCGAGCTGAGCCGGGCGGCCCGAGCGGCCCACGACCGGGCCACGGCGCACCACACCGGCTGCACCGTGGCCCGGGACATTGACACCGGCCCCACCTCCCCGGCCCAGCACCTGTGGTCACTCGGCCCGGAAGCCCGTGCCCTGGGGGAAGGGGGCTGACGAGTCCACAAGGGGGCCGTCGCGGTGACGTCCGCTGGAGTCACGCCCGTTCGCCCGTCGGACACCGCGTTGCAGTTGCGGCTCCCCCCACCGCCGCACACTGTCGGGGGATGGGTGATCGTGCGCCGGCCGAGAGCGGGCTGGCCGGCTGGTGGGTGGAGCTGCCCCCGGGAGCAGGAACAGCGGTGATGGCGACCGGGATCGTCTCCATCGGGCTGCACCTGGTCGGACGGGAAGCGCTCTCATGGATCCTGTTCGTCCTCGCCGCCGTCGTGTGGCTCGTGCTCACGGTCGACTTCGCGCGGCGGCTGCTGCGCGATCGGGACCGGTGGGAGGCCGAGGCGGGCACGCCGCCCGCACTGACCGCAGTGGCCGCGACGACCCTCCTCGGGACCTGGGTCGCACTACGGGGGTGGTCGGGTATCGCCGTCGCCGCACTGGTCGTCGCGGTACTGATCTGGCCGGTGCTGCTGACGGCGGTGGTGCGGCACTGGCGGCGGCGCTTGCCGGGGACGGTGTTCCTGGTGTGTGTCGCGACGCAGGGCCTGGCCGTGCTGGCCGGAACGCTGGCCGTCGCGCTGCCGTCCGGGTGGCTCGCCTGGCCGGCACTGGGCTGCTTCCTGCTCGGCCTGGCGCTCTATGCATTCGCCTTCCGGCGCTTCGACCTCGGCCAGCTGCGGACCGGCGCGGGCGACCAGTGGGTGGCGGGCGGGACGCTGGCGATCTGTGCGCTCGCCGGGTCGAAGCTGCTGGCCGTGCCCGCCTGGCGCGGCACCGCTCTGCACGACGCGCTGCGTACGCTCACGCTGGTCACGCTCACCCTGTCCGTGTGTGGGTACGCCGTCCTCGTCTTCGCCGAGGTGCGTTGGCCGCGTCCGCGCTACGACATGGCGCGCTGGGCGACAGTCTTCCCGGCCGGCATGACGGCCGTCGCCACCCTGTCCATCGCCGACGCCGCAGCCGTGGGCTGGCTGTGGACGCTGGGCCAGGTACTGCTCTGGGCCGCTGTCGCCGCCTGGGCGCTCACACTGGTCGGGCTGGTCAGGCACGTGGCCGCGTACTCCCGGTGACCTGCGCCGGGACGGTGGCAGGGGTCTTTCCGGGCACCCCTGGCGCGGCGGTACGCACCAGGTCGGCGGGGAAGACGAGCTGGACTTCGAGTTGTCCGGTGGGGCTGTCAACTCGCCTGTGGCAGACCGGTCCGGTGCCAGCGAGGGGTGCGATTTCGGGTGGGGGCCGCGTTGGGGGGCCAGGAATGGGCTCGGGACCGTCAGACGCTTGGGGGATGGGCATGATGGCACCGGACGGCATCGGCGCCATGCTGAGAGGGAGTCGGGAATCGGCCGGGCTCACGCGCGATGAGCGGGCTCCGGCATGACAAGAAGCCCAGGGTGGAAGGTGGTTCGACCCGGGCACCTGAGGCCACGGGCCGCGTCTGCGTCTGCCAGGAGCTTGAGTCGCGGGGCGGCGCAGGCGCGAGGAGCGCCTTCCCCTACTCGCCCCCGGCGTGGTCGCCATGGCGGGCCGGGCCAAGTACCTCGTCGGCGCTGCGCGGCTCTGTGCGCGGCTGTTGGTTGAGCTGGTGGCGCGCGATGGAGGAGTGCCGGTAGACCTCCTTGCGGACCCGCATGATGTTGCCCAGGGGCGCGTGCTCGGCGGTGACCCGCCAGGGGGTGAAGGACAATGAGTCCATCTGCTCCAGGTTGTCCGGGCCGGAGATGTCCTGCTGCGGCAGCCGCAGCTTGGCCACGGTGACGGACGGCGAGAGCTGCTCGGGCCACTCCACGGTGGTGTCCTCCACCGGCATGCGTGCCAGGTCGGTGCAGAGTTGGACCTGGATGTCGAACGTGTACGGCCGCTCCTGCAGCTCGGCTTGCAGGGCCGGCCGGAAGACCTCCGGCGCGGAGGCCGGGTCGATGGCGCGCCGGACCACCGCGGCGGCGAAGTCCGGATCGGGGGTGATGCGCACCTTGGCGATGTAGTCCCCGTGCCGTACCGCGCCCATCGTCCAGTAGCTCGACAGCAGCACGTTGACCGGGGGGATCTTGGACAGGCGGAGGAAGGCCAGGAACTCGTCCCACGCCCAGTTGTCCTGGTCGAGGGTCCCCTTTCCGGTCACGAACTCGGTGAAGAAGCGATGCGCGCCGGGTCGGCCGTGGGAGAAGTAGGACGGGGCGTCCAGGAACAGTTCCTGGATGAACAGGTAGTGCTCGACCGTGTTGCAGAAGAAGACCGGTGCGTTGATGTTGGCGTAGTCGAAGGTGCCGGTGTCCGGTTCGTCTTCCAGCAGGGTCGGGCCGGCGATGCCGAAGATCTTCAGTGCCAGTCCGGTGGCGGCGCCCAGTCGCGCGTCGGCTCCGGCGTGCGGTGAGCCGTTGGAGAAGCGGATGAGGGCATCGTGGGTTCCCGGAGTCGCGTAGATGCCCTGGGCGTACTCGGGGGGCAGCCCGTCCAGGATCTCCACTTCCCCTCGGACCAGCCCGTAGCCCTTGGCGTGGGCGTCGCGGAGGGCCCGGCCGGTGCCACCGGCCGTCACCGACTCGGTGATGTAGCTCTCGGTCTTTGCGATCACCGTCTGGAGGTGCTGTGCGAAGTGCGGGTCATCGTCTTCGACGTCCGGCGTGTAGCGGACGAACTGTGCTGCCATGACTTCGACCTCTCTTCGAGGACCGTGGTGGGGCCTCAGGTGCAGGAATTGCCGTCAGCCCTCCAGTTCGGCGAGCCAGCGCAGGGCGCGCAGCCCCGGCACGAAGCAGTACTCACCGCCCCGGGTGACCACGAAGCTGGGCAGGTTCTGGAGGCGCCGCCGGATCGGCCTTTCCGGGATGGTGGCGCTGCCGGTTCCGTCGTGATGCCCGGCTACCGGGTCCTTCTCGCCGGGGTGGCCGATGAAGTTGCCGTCGTTGACCCACTCGGCCTTGATGAATTCGAATTGCCGTTCCAGATGGGCTCCGATGAAGACACCGACCAGGCCCCGGTCGGCACCGTCGTCCTCCAGCACCCCCTCCGGCAGCGGTGGGCCGTAGGTGGTGCCGCGGCGGATCAGGCGGTGCATCCGTGCGTCGCCGATGATCGTGGCATCGCGGGGGTTGACGCGCCGGACGTGCGCACCGGCAGGACACCGGAAGCCGCGATCGTCGTTCTCCCGGTACAGGAAGTTGTTGACGCGGTGCGGATCGGCCGCCAGCTCCGGGTCATCGCGCTCCGGCGCCAGCGCCAGCGGCGCCCCGCTGGGCCAGCGCCCGACCATCTTCGCCGCCAGCAGCGCCTCCTCCTCGGCGCTGGAGGTGTTCGCCCGCAGGTAGCGGCGCCAGGCCGCCACATTGGTGTGGATCTTGCGCACGGCCGCGTAGGTCCCGTTGCGCCCCAGCACATCGGGGCTGGGCATGGGCGGCAGACTGCCGGTCTCGTCGGGGTAGCCGAGGAGGAACTCGCCGGCCTTGACGGGGGCTTCCTGCGGGTTGGAGCCGGGCAGGCCGACGCCCTCGATGTTCGGATGGCTGATGCCGTCGCGGAAACCGAAGGTGGTGCGCCCCGTCGGGAGCTGGTGGACCTCCTGCTGCCAGATCACCTGGACACCGGGCGTGTCCTCGTAGGCGACACGGGCCTGTTCCAGCGCTTTGTCCAGCTGCGCAGCCTCGGAGGCGAGGGCGCTCAACGCGATATGGACCTCGCCGGTTCCGAACGGTGCCTCCCAGTGGGCCGGGGCACTCCCGCCCACGTCACCGATCAGCTCCGCCCGGGCGGCCATGCCCTCACGAAACGCCCGCGGAAAGCTGTCCAGCGACTCCTGGGGCACCCCCAGTGCCCTCAGCCCCTGGTAGGTGAACGCCACCGCCACCCAGGCATCCTGGCTCCGGTCCACGCTGGGCAGACCACCCGGGGTCAACGGGAGCAGCCGCCGCAGCAGGGCGCGCCCGGCGTGACGGTCGTCGACGCGCAGGAAGACGAAGCTTCCCTCGTACGGCACCGGCCGTGGACGCAGTGCCCCGCTCTGGACGTCGTCGATCTCCACGTGCACGCCCGCTGCGCTACTGCTGCTGTCCGCCGTGCTCATGATCGCTTGTGCCTCCACATCGGTCTCTGCCCGGCAGCCCGGCAGCGACTGGTCCGCGTTCGCCGACGCGGCCCACAGACGTGGGGTCGGCTCTGAGGGGTGGTTGTGTCCGGGTTCTAGGCCGCGGCTTCCTCCAGCAGCTTCTGGAAGGCAGGCGTGGCCAGCAACTCGGCGTTGGCCGGGTTGTCCAGCGCCGCCCGGAATTCAGGGGTGTCCAGCACCTCCTCGAACGCCTCGTCCACTCGGTGGTCCTTCCAGATCTGCTGAACGGTCAGATCGGGATAGGAGCTGACGAAGCTCTTCGCGGGCGCCTGGTGGGCGACGAACCAGTCCTTCACCCCGGGATCGCTGATGCCGGGGAACCCTTCGCTGTGCGAGAAGATTGTGTCGAAGTGGGACCCGATGACCGTCTTGGCGAAGTCGTCGATGTAGGTGTCCCAGGAGCCGTCGAAGACGCTGGCGAACATGAAGTGGGTGTCGTTGTCGAAGATCACGTGCCGGGCGTCGTGCAGGGTGCCGATCTGGCGTAGCGCCGCACGGGCCGCTACGTCATCCGACCCGCTGGCGAGCGCGGCGAGATCCGCACGCAGCGCATCGGCCTCGCCCGGCTTGATCTTGGTAAAGACGGTGAACTCGCTACAGACCCCATCCGACCTGCCCGGGCGTTCGGGCTGAGCCGACGGGGTGGCACCTGTCGTCGCAGTCATCGTGAGACTCTCCTGCCACGGATCGGTGCGAGGGTCGCCAAGCACCCGAATATGGGGCGCCATCGCCCTCACTTCTTCATCCTGACCGCCCCTGCACGGCCTCGCATCTTCGGCCCTGGGGGACGGAAAGCAGCCTCGGGTGCCGGCCGGCTTCTCCCGTTCCGGGAACGCAGCAATGCGGGTGGCCGGCACGCAACAGAACGGCGCCTCGCGTTCTGAGGAGCTCCCGAGGACAGATCCGCAACGACGCAGGAAGATGAGACGGGATGTCCCGAGTACGGCGTCGTCGCGCTTCCGGGCAGCCGCTTCCGCGTGGCCGAGAGGCCAGCCGCGTAACAGTGCGCCGCTGCGCCCCGGCGCCGTCCCGGCCACACCGTGAGCGGGTTCGGGTCATGCAAGCGCTCAGCAGCCAGGAACGTCCGGACGGCCGCAAGGCGGGTGCTGATCACCGGGGAGTTCGCCGCTCAGATGGGGCGCTTCCGGGGCTGTGGCGAAGGCCCGGGGCACGCACACGACAGACCCGCGGGCGCCCGCCCAGGCGAGCGGAGCACCCACACCCGCCATTTCTGGCCCGACCTGATCACCGCCCGGGCCCACCCCCTGGAGGTAACCATGGGCAAAGTTCTCGGTGACGTGCTGGGGCTTGCGGCCGGCGTGGCGATCAGCCCGCTGCCGATCATCGCCATCATCCTCATTCTCGCCACGCCTCGGGGACGTCTCAACGGACAGCTGTTCGCCGTCGGCTGGATTCTGGGACTCTCGGCACTGGGCGCGGTGATGCTGGCGATCGCTTCCCCCGCAGGTGCCTCCGCCCACCATCACCCGGCCACCTGGGTGGGAGCCCTCAAACTCGCTCTGGGCGTGTTCCTCGTCCTCTTCGGCGCCCGGCAGTGGCACCGGCGCCCGAAGGATCCCTCGCAGGCCCAGCTGCCGAAGTGGATGGGCGCGATCGACCGCCTCACGCCGGTCAAGGTCTTCGGGCTCGGACTGGCCCTGGCCGCGCTCAACGCCAAGAACGCCCCGCTGACCATCGCCGCGGGCGCCTCGATCGGCTCGGCCGGACTGCCGGTCGGGCAGCAGATCGCCTCACTGGCAATCTTCGTGCTGATCGCCACCCTCGGCCTGCTGGCCCCACTGGGCGTCTTCCTGCTGGGAGGAGAGCGAGCCGAAACCACGCTCGGCAGGTGGAAAGACTGGGCAGCCCAGCACAATGTCGCCGTGATGGCGGTCCTGTTCTTCGTCCTCGGGTTGAAACTGCTCGGAGACGGCATCTCCGTCCTCACCTCCTGACAGGCTTGCTCGCGTCGCCGTGCGGCCCGAGCGCACGACCGCGCACTGTGGTCATTCCACGCGGGGGCGCCTGACCGTTTCCACCCGAACGGTCCGGATAACGACGAGGGCCCAGGTCTCCGACCTGGGCCCTCGTCGTGGAGCGGGTGACGGGGATCCGAACCCGCGTTCTGAGCTTGGGACTAGTCCCCGTCCGCCCAGTCGGATCGGACGTGGTGCAGGTGCGCCCGGATGATGCTCTCCAGGCGGGGCATGTCGCCGTCTGCGATCGCCGTCAGGATGTCTCGGTGTTCGTGGACGATGTCGGTGAGTATGCCGTGCTGGGCCAGATACTCCAGCCCGTAGAGCCGGGTTTGGTCGCGCAGAGTCTCCACCGTGTTGACGAGGCGTTTGTTGCCGCAGTGGGCGAGGAGGCCGAGATGGAACTGCCGGTCGGCTTCGAGGACTTGCACCACGTCACCTTTGCCGGCCGCGGCTTCCATGTCGGCCACGGTTGATTCGAGTCGGGCAAGATCGCCTTTGCTCATGTTGCCCGCGGCCTGAAGCGTGCCGTGCACCTCGAGGAGCAGGCGCATCTCGTAGACCTCGTCGAGGTCGTGTTCGCTCATCGGCACGACGCGGTATCCGCGGTTGCGGACGGGTTCCATCAGGCCCTGGTTGACCAGAGTGAGCATGGCCTCGCGTACGGGGCTTCCGGACACTCCGAGCCGCGTGGCCAGTGCCGCCGCGGAGTAGATCTCGCCGGGCTTGATCTCGCCGGATACGAGTGCCTGCCGGATCACCTCCAGTGCCTGGTCACGCAGATTCGTGTGCCGCAAGGGCTGGGATGCCGGCTCGGACACGTCACCTCCTGGTCTCAGACTCTTGACTTTGGATTTCGCCGTAGGCATGGTACTCGCCAACCGGTGACAGGTAACCGGTAACCGATTACCCATGAGTAGTAGGTGGGGAAGAGGCCCGGTATGCCTGCTCCGGCGGTACCCCACGCCGGAGCCCCACCACGCGACGACCCACACGCGCCCGGCAACCCCGGGCCCTGTTGGTCCGGGACTGCCCCTCGACGCCCCTCCCGGAGGCAAGCCAATGCTCACCGTCTCAGCCGAAGACACCGTCCGGGCACTGCCCTTCGATGCACTCATCGACGCGCTGCGCACCGGATTCCGAAACGGCGCCCACACTCCCCAGCGGCACCACCACGTCGTCGACGCCGGGTCCGATGCGAGCGTGCTGCTCATGCCGTCCTGGACCGACGGCGAGTACCTCGGTGTGAAGCTGGTCAACGTCTTCCCCGGCAACAGCTCGCTGGGACGTCCGGCACTGTCCTCCGCCTTCGTCCTGGCCAGTGCCACCACCGGCGAGCATCTCGCCGTGGTGGACGGAAACACGCTCACCCAGCGCAGGACCGTGGCGACCTCGGCGCTCGCGGCCACCTACCTGGCACGCAAGGACAGCAAGGTCCACGTCGTGGTCGGCGCGGGGCACGTCGGCAGCCTGGCTGCCGACGCGTACCGCAGTGCCTTCGACATCCGCAAAGTGATCGTGCACGACCACGTGCCCGCGCACGCGCAACGCCTGGTGGACAGCTTGCGTGAGCAGGGTGTCGACGCCTGCGTCGCCACCGACCTGCGGGATGCGGTGGCCGCCGCCGACATCGTCACCTGCGCCACCCTCGCCACCGAGCCGCTCATCCGCGGGGACTGGCTGCGCAAGGGAACCCACCTCGACCTCATCGGAAGCTTCCGCCCCACCATGCGGGAAGCCGACGACGCGTGCCTACGCCGCGGCACGGTCTACATCGACACCTGGGCCGCGTTGGAGGAGTCCGGCGACCTCATCCAGCCGATCGACGCCGGCGTCCTCGACCGGAACGCGATCGCCGGGACCCTGCCCGGACTGTGCCGCGGTGATATTGCCGCCCGGCGCGACCGCGACCAGATCACCGTCTTCAAGTCCGTCGGCAGCGGTCTCGCCGACCTGGCCGCGGCCGCGCTGGTCTACCGCTCCACCCGAAACCCCGCTCCGTGAACCCGCCCGCACACCAGTCAAGGAGGCCCGCGCCGGAGTGAGTTCCGGGAATTACCAGGCCGCCGGGGTTTCATCGCCGCAGCCCACCGCCCTCACCGCAGTCCTCAGCCCTCCCGCAGTCCTCAGCTGACGTCGCAGGGCCACTTCGAATCCGTAGAGGTATGGGAAGCCCACTTCACCAGGTCGTCCGCTGATCCGAGAAGTCAGGATCGTCGCTGCCGACGACCGGCACCAAGGAGAACACGTGAGTACCTCGCTCATCGATGACGCTCGTTTCAGTCCATTCCACAAGAAGATGTTCGTGCTCACCGCCGGAGGACAGTTCCTCGACGGCTATCTGCTCAGCATCGTCGGCGTAGTCGTACTCGGAATATCCGAAGACCTCGGGATGTCAGCGAGTGCGGCGGGCCTGATCGGCGCGTCGGCACTCATCGGCCTGTTCCTCGGCGGCCTGGTCTTCGGACGCCTCACCGACCGCATCGGCCGTCAACTGCTGTTCACACTCCACTTCATCGTGATCGCGGCGGCCTCCATCGGGTCGATGTTCGTGACCGACCCGGTGCAGTTGATCGCCCTGAGGTTCGTCATCGGAATCGCGCTGGGCGCGGACTACGCCATCGGCAGCGCCTTGCTGTCCGAGTGGCTGCCGACGGCTCAGCGCGGACGTGTCATGGGAATGCTCATCATGATGTGGTTCGTGGGGGCCACGACTGCGTACCTGGTCGGCTACGGCCTGATCAATCTCGCGGGCTCCGGCGCGTGGCGCTGGGCGCTGGGCAGCGCGGCGATCCCGGCCGTCGCGTTCATCATCGCGCGCATCGGGACACCTGAGTCGCCTCGCTGGCTCGTCAGCCGCGGACGCCTGGAGCAGGCGCGTGCCGTACTCACCCGCGTCTACGGTGAGCAGGCCACCCCGGAGGCGGTCGAATCGCTGAGAGCCGACGAGTCCGCGCACGGTCTGGGATTCGCCGAAGTCTTCCGCGGTATCTACCTCAAGCGCACTGTTTTCGTCGGTCTGTTCTGGCTTCTGCAAATCGTTCCGCTGTTCGCGATCTACACTTTCGGCCCGACGATCCTCGGCGCTTTCGGCATGGCCGACAGCAATACCTCGGTAATCGGTTCGGCGCTCATCAGCGTGCTGTTCCTCGTCGGCTGCCTTCCTGCGCTGCGCATCATCGATACCCGGGGCCGACGTCCACTCATCGTCTGGTCGTTCGCACTCATGGTCGTCCCGCTCGCGATGTTGGGACTGGCTCCCGGCGCGCCCATCGCCGTGGTTCTCGCGTGCTTCTGCGCTTACGCGTTCTTCTCCGGCGGTCCGAGCATCCTCGAATTCATCTATCCCACAGAGCTGTTCCCCACGGAGATACGCGCGACGGCGGTCGGCATCGGCACCGCGGTCAGCCGCATCGGTGCGGCCATCGGGACCTACTTGCTGCCGATCGGCCTGGAAAGCATGGGGGTGGGGCCCATCATGCTGATCATGGCCGGCGTCACCGTTCTCGGATTCGTGGTCTGTTTCGCGCTGGCACCGGAGACCCGCGGCCGCCGACTGGCAGACGCCAGTGGCAGTACACCGGCCCAGGCACCGGCTTCGCACCCTGCGCCCTTCACCGGCCACCCCACCCAACCCTGAGTTCACAGCGCCGGGCGCCGGGCGCCGTGCTCGCCCGAGCGTTCACCACACCGGCGAAGACGTCGACCCGAGGAAGTGCAGGATGACAGAGAAAGCAGTGATCGTCGGAGCGGGCATGGTCGGACTCGCCACCGCCTACCGACTGGCCCGGGACGGACTGGATGTCACGGTCGTGGATACGGGCCGGAGCGGGGCCGGCGCCTCAACTCGCAATGCCGGGTGGATCGTTCCGGTCATGTCGACTCCCGTCCCCGCACCCGGGATGCTGGGTAAGGCACTGCGGTGGATGGCCCGAAAGGACAGTCCCCTCCATATCCGACCGTCCTTGCGCCCTGACCATGTGCGCTTCATGGCAAGCATGCTGCGTCACTGCAATAGCAGGGATTACCAGCACGGCATTGAAGCTCTCGTGGCGCTGAATGAACGAACCGTCTCCCTGTTTGACGGGTACCAGCAGGACGGAGTGCACTTCGCATACCACCGCACGGGTCATCTCCTGGTCTTCCGCACTCGCGATGCCATGCACGCGCACCGGGCCGATTTCGCCCCGATGGAGCGGATCGGCCACACCGCCGTCCCGCTCTCCGGAGACGAGGCCCGGGATCTGGAGCCCGCGCTCGGCCCCTACGTGCAGGCAGGTCTCCAGTGCACCCAGGAACGGCATGTGGACCCCGCCACGCTGATCGAGGGCCTTGAGCAGCGCTGTCGGGACCTCGGGGTGCGCTTCCTCCACGGCAGGCACGTCACCGGCATCCGTTCCGAGGGCGCCCTGACGACCTCCGTACTGGCGGGGGACGAGGAGATCAGCGGGGACCTGTTCGTCCTCGCAGCAGGCGTGCACTCCGGCGCGCTGTCGCGGCTGGCCGGATTCCCCCTGCCCATCCAGCCGGGCAAGGGCTACGGGTTCGACGACACCAGTGGCTCGGTGCAGCTGCGGCACTCGGTGTACCTGGGCGAAGCGAAGGTGGCCATCACGCCGCTGTCAGGCCGGCTCCGGTTCGCCGGGACGATGGAGTTCGGCAGCTCCGACTCCACGGTCGCACCACATCGTGTGCGCGGAATCATCCGGTCCGCCGGCGAATACCTGCCGGACTTCCCGCCCGCACCGCAGCAGCACGCCTGGACGGGACTGCGTCCGATGACGCCTGACGGGCTGCCCGTCATCGGGCCGCTGCCAGGCAAGGAGAACGTATTCGTCGCCAGTGGACACGGGATGCTCGGGGTCACCCTGGCGCCGATGACGGCGGAGATCATCGCCGCACAGGTAAAGGGAGAGGAGCGTGATTCGGACATCGCCAACACGGCACGTCCCTTCTCTCCCCAGCGCTTCGCCCGACGAGGCCACGGGAAAACGGTCCGCTGACCGCTGACCTCTGACATGCCGGACCGTCGCCCAGCGTCTCGGCGAGGTCCCGGCAGTCGGCCGGCCGGGTCCTCGCGGCGACGGTGTCGCCGCGTATAGGAGCCGGCCACCCACCGATCCACAGCGCCTTGGCGCGCACGGGGCTGGGCTCCAGGGCTTGTACCAGGGACCGGCCCAGCCAGTGGCGTACCTCCTCCAGTCCGCCCGCGCCGAGCCGGTGGCTCCACAGCGTCGCGGGTGTAGTGGAGTTTGTTGGTGAGCAGGATCGCCCACGGCTCTTCGCCGGCGACATCCACATGCCGGTTCCGGTGAATCCGTAGTGCACACTCCTCCTCATGCGGCTCCAGAGGCCAAAGGACCTTCAGGGCACTGTGTACGGTGTGCCCCCGGCAGGCCGGGAGATGAGCCCGCCGGGGGTTAGGGCTCAGCCCGCCGCGTAGACGTCCTCGATGTAGCGTCCTGAGGCGGTCAGTTCGCGCAGCCAGGCCTCGGACTCCTGGGGCGAGGCGCCGGTGCTCGCGCCGTGCAGGTCGCGGAAGGCGGCCCGTACCCCGGGTGCCATCCGGCTGCCGTCCCCGCAGACGTACACCCGCGCGCCGGCCTGCAGCAGCTCCCACACCTCTGCCCCTTCGGCGGCGATCCGGTGCTGGACGAAGCGGTGGCCGTTCTCGGGGCGTTCGCTGAAGACGGGGCGTACGGAGATGACGCCGGCGGCTTCGGCGGCGGCGAACTCCGCGGCGTGCAGGAAGTCGGCCTCCGGGTCGTCGCAGCCGAAGTAGAGCCGGGCGGGGGCCTGCTGGCCCGCGGCGAGGCGGTCGGCGACGGCGCCGCGGAACGGCGCGAGGCCGGTACCCGCGGCGATGAGGATGACGGGGGTGTCATCGGCCGCGTCGAGGCGGAAGGCCTCGCGGCAGGGCTGGACGCGGGCCAGGACGGTGTCGCCGGGCCGCACACCGTGCAGGTAGGACGAGCCGGTGCCGCCGGGCAGCAGCGAGACCATCAGATCGGCGTGCCGGGCGTCGGCGGCGGGTGAGGACGACAGGGAGTAGTGCCGGGTGCGCAGCGGCGGCAGCAGCTCCAGCAGCACCGGCCAGGGCAGGGCCCCGCGCAGCGCCGGGTGGGCCTCGATCAGGTCGATCAGGGTGCGCGGGTCGTCCTCGGCGAGGTTCTCCAGGGCGTGGCGCTCGGGCGGGCAGGGGTTGTGCGCGGCGAGCACGGCGACCTGGTCAGGCGTCGGCCGTTGCCCCAGTTCAAGGTGGTGGGTGAGCAGTTGCCGCACCGTCAGGGGCCGGTCGACGGGCAGGGTGTCGCGCCCGGCGCGGCGGCCGGAGTGCAGGGCGAGGACGGTGTCCGGGTCGGCGCCCAGGGCGCGGGCGGCCCGCTCGACGGCGGCCGGGGCGTTGGCCGGCAGCACCGCGAGGTGGTCGGCGGTGCGGTAGCCGGCGCCGTCCGGGAGGGCGATGCGCAGGAAGCGCTTGGGCCGCGGCCAGCCCTCGGCGGTGAGGTCGTGGGCCTCGGTGACGGTCATCGGGACGAGGTCGTGGCGGGCGGCGAGCGCGTCCAGCGGGCCGCCGGTGATCTCGGTGACGGTGTAGCCGGTGGCCTCGGCATCCGGTTCGGCGGCGCCGATGCTCGCCGGGTCGCCGTAGCGCGTCAGCAATTGAGTGCGCAGCGCCGCGGTGAACTCCTTGACGGTGCCGCTGAGGTCGCCGGAGGCGTCGGCCTCGGCGCGCGGCAGCAGCCGGTCGCCGCCGAGTGCGTCGAGCCGGTCGTCGATGAGGGTCGGTATGTGCTGGTAGGTGGCGGCCCAGTTGCGGTCGCCGACGCCGAGGACGGCGAACGGGAGACCCGTGGCGGCGCCGTCCTGCGCGGTGTTCAGCCATTCGACGAAGGCGGCCGCGTCGTCGGTGGGCCGGCCGTTGTAGGAGGCGGCGACGATGACGACGGGCCGGTCGGCGGGCAGCGCACCGGCGTGGGCGTCCAGCGGCGCCACATCTGCGGCGAAGCCGAGTCCGGTGGTCTCGTCGGCGAGCCGCTCGGCGAACTCGCGGCAGGTGCCGTAGTTGCTGCCGTGCAAGAGCAGCAAACCGGTGCCCTGGGGGACGCGGGTCGGCAGGCCCTGGTCGGCGGCCGCGTCGTCCCCGGTGGTTTCGGCGCTGCCGGGAAGCACGGCCAGCGCGGCGCGGACCGCGGCCCGGTCAGCGGGCGTACGGGCGGCCAGGGTGAGGGTGAACCCGTCGGGCTTGAGGGTCAGCGTCTCCTTGATGCGCAACTGGTAGTCGTGGTGGTCGATCAGGCGGTAGCGGTGGGCGAGGAGAGCGAGCAGCATGGTCGCCTCGTGGAGCGCGAACTGCCGCCCGATGCAGGCGCGTTCACCGGTTCCGAAGGGCTTGTAGGCATGCGGGGAGCGGGCCGCCTCGGCCTCCGGGCTGAAGCGGGAGGGGTCGAACAGCTCGGGGTTGTCGCCCCAGACGGGGTCGCGGTGCAGCATCGGGGTCAGCACCATGACCGGTTCCCCGGCCTTCAGCGGATAGCGGCCGCCGAGCAGCGTGTCCTCGCGGGCCTGACGGAAGAAGGCGCCGGCGGTGGGCCACAGCCGCAGCGTCTCGTTGAGGACCTGGCGGGTGAACGGCAGCCGGCCGATGTCCTCGAACGAGGGGTCGGGGTCGGCCTGGTCGCCCCACAGCTCGTCGGCCTCGCGCTGGATCATGCGCAGCGCGAGCGGGTCCTTGAGCAGGTAGTAGAGGGCGAAGGAGAGCGCGCCCGAGGTGGTCTCGTGACCGGCGATCAGGAAGGTGATGACCTGGTTGCGGATGTTGGCGAGGTCCAGGGCGGGTCCGTCACCCGCCGCACCGTCCTCCTGCCCCCGGGCGCCGAGCATCAGGCCCAGCAGATCGTCGTCGCCGCTCTCACCGCTCGCCGTGCGGGCGGCGATGACCTCGTCGACGACCGAGGCGAGGTAGTCGGCGTCGGTCCGGAAGGCCGCGTCCGCCGCGGAGTGGTCGGCGTCGGGGTCGCGGGAGATCTTCGTCAGGCTCCATTCGAGGCAGCGCACCATCGCCTCGACGAACGGATGCTCGGTGTCGCCGCGGGAGAAGGACTCGAAGTCGAAGCCGAATCCGGCCAGTCCGATGGTGTCCAGGGTCATCCGGGTCATGTCCTCGGCGACCTGGACGGGCGTGCCGTCGGCCACCCGCCGGTCCCAGGAGGCCGTGACCCGGCGCACGGCCTTGAGCATCGCCGGGTGGTAGGTGCGCATCGAGCCGAGCGCGAAGGCCGGCATCAGGACCTCGTGTGCCTTGGCCCAGTTCGGCTCGTCGTTGTAGGCGGTGAACAGACCGTCACCGGTGAACTCTCTGACGTTCTCCAGGACGACCGACTTGGCCTTGCTGAAGCGGGACTCGTCGGCGAGCTCGGTGACCAGGTCGAGCGAGGCGAGGAACAGCGTCTCGTGGTCGCCGAACTTGCGCTTGAAGACCGGGCCGTGGATCCGGGCCAGGTCCATGAACTGCTGGATGGGCGTGTGGATGGGCCCGGCGTCCGTGAGGTCGGCCACCGGAATGCCGTCATCGGCGGCGCGTTCGTCGCTGTGGAGCGCGATGGTGTCGGTCATGTTTCCAGCGTGAGGGCCCCCACGTGCAGGTCACGCCCGGACAACTGCATGATTGTGCAGTGGTTTTTCGCCGCTCACGGTTGCACGCAAGCCCATGATGGGGCATATGCACAGCGCCTAGCCGACACCTCACCCGCTTTGACACAGTGATTACCCTCTCGATGGCCTTGCGGGGTGCCTGACAACGAGAAGATGCCCCGCCCCAAGCGCCTGACCAGGGCAGAGGCCAAGGCCAGGACCCGTGAACTGCTGCTCGATGCCGCAGCCGAAACGTTCGCGAGGAAGGGCTACAGACGGGGCTTCCGTTGAGGAGATCGCGGATAACGCGGATAACGCGGGATACTCGATCGGCGCGCTCTAATCCAACTTCGCGGCAAAGAGCAACTTGTTCCTGGAGCTCCTGGGCACACGTGCCACCAGTCCCGTCGCCGAGGCAGCGCGCGTAAAACTCCGTTTCACTTGGTGAGTCGGCGGTAGCCGATGTGGGTGGCTGCTATGCCGTTTCACTTGGTGAGTCGGCGGTAGCCGATGTGGGTGGCTGCTATGCCGACGAAGGCGAGGATGTGTTCGGGCGGAAGGGCGGGCTGCTCGCCGGATCGGTCTTCCGCCGCATCTGGCGCAAGGCCCGAAAGGCCGTCCTCGACGAGCACGAGTACAGCTCGCCCGTCGGCAAGCGCGTGTACGACCTGCGCCACACCTGCCTGATGACCTGCGCCACACCTGCCTGACGACCTGGCTCAACAACGGCATCCCGCCGGCCCAGGTCGCCGCCTGGGCGGGCAACAGCGTCCCCGTCCTCTGGCCACCTACACACGCTGCATCACCGGACAGCTGACCGAACTCCAGGGGCGGCTCGAAGGGCCCCAGCGGCTGCCTGCCGTGCCCGCAGCCGTGAAGGGTCCGTCGGAAAACTTCGGGAAGTTTTCGGGAAAACCAGCCGCCGAGAGGCGATCAAAACCGGCGTCAGCCGGACTGGCAGCCTCGCCGCCGGGAGTCGTTCCTGCTCTGCCGAAGCAGTCACGACGCGTCCGTTAAACCGCTTCTGACCTGCAAAAAAGCCCTCCACGAGGGAGGGCTGGGCACCGTACGGGCGATGGCGCCCCCGGCAGGACTCGAACCTGCGGCCAAGTGCTTAGAAGAGAGTTATCCACTCCGGCCTGCTTGGCGTCCTGACCTGCTCCTTAACGATCGGCGAGCGGCACTTCGATGGCGACATCACCGCGCATTTGCCGGAACAGGACGTTCCGGCAGCGCGCAACGAGGGGCGCCGCGACTCGGGCAGCGCCCGTCTGCCGTAAGACCGCAGGGCGTGAGGCAGGTCGAGTCACGCTCGACGCAGCCATCTGTCATGACTGCGGCGCGCTTGCCATCGCCTCGTCACTCTGCCGCGTCGGCCCGTTGCGAACCTTTTGGTGTTTCCGGTGTTGATGCGCGGCGAGCTTCGGTTTTCTCGATGTTGGCTTGTATCGCGGGCTCGTTAGCGAGGCCATGGGGCAGCTTCGTGGTGCCATAGATGAACGCATGCTCCAAATGTTTCACTGTTATACCTTCCGCCTGAGCTAGGGCGGCATCCTCGATGCGCTCATCCGATGGGTCTGACCACCTGGTCTCCTTTTTCGCGAAATTTGTCTCTTCGAGATCCGCGAAAAAGAATTCTGCACCCGCGAGCTTGGCACCCAATAGGTCAGCCCCAGCGAGATCGGCTCCGCTGAGGTCTGCCCCTGTGAGATCCGCTCCTCTAAGGTTCGCCCCTTTGAGATCTGCACCGCTAAGGTTGGCCTTCCTGAGATCCGCCATCCTGAGACGCGCGCGGCGCATTTTTGCACCACTGAGGTTCGCCTCTTTGAATTTTGCTCTCGTGAGGTCTGCTGACTCCAGATTGGCGTACTTCAAATGCGCTCCATTGAACCTCCCGTCCCTGAGGGTCGCCCTGGCTAGTTTTGCACCGCGCACGAATCCTTCGATGTTTTCATCGACATGCAGGTTGATGCTTGGTTCCTCCATGCGTGCTGGACGGCGTCCAAGGACGGTAATGGCTGCTTGGATGTCCTCGGCAAGGGGTGCCGGAAAGTCGACCACGGTCACCCCTTTATTATTCGATTCCTTGGATTCTCTGGGGAGGGGCCGGGCGGCGGGAAGTTGAAAGGCGGGTCGGGCGGGTTTCAACGGCGACGCCGCACTTCGGGTGAATGCCGCAAGAACTTCGACGGTAGTGGCGTGATCTTTCTCGCTGTCCCGCATGATGCGTTCGAGCGAGTAGATTCCTCCGAGGCGTTCAGTGGCATTTTCTGATCCGAGTAGTTTGATCGCTTCGACGTAGCGTTCAGTTACCTGCCCTTCGCGAGACAACTGAGCCTCTTCACGGTCTTTGGCCTGCGTGTGCTGAAACTGATCTTGAGTGTGTTCGAACTGCCGCTGTGCGAGCGTGAACTGTTCTTTCGTCTGCTCGAACTGGCTTTGCGACAATTCATGGTTACGGTGTGTGTACCAAAGGCCGAGCGCGGCTACGGCGCCGGCGCCTAGGGCGACGAGGGTGGTGCGGAATCCGGTGATGACGACGCCATCGGCAGGCTGGAGGTTCTGTTCGCGGAGATGACTGCCGTCGATCCACCAGGGGCCGCGCCAGAGCAGGAGGGCGTAGCCGATGACCAGCAGGGCTAAGGCGGCGGTGACCACGATGCGTTTGGTGCGTGCACTCATGTGCTCAGCCTGACAGTCGCAGGCGAGGCCGGGCGGCGAACGGTTCGGCTAAGAGCCAGATTTGAGGTTGCTGGGCAACTGGCACTGTCAGCGCAGAAGGTGCTCACCCGGGGCCGACCTTGGAACCGAACGGCGTAGCACGGCGAGGCAGGGAAATCGGAGAGGTTTCGTGGCGTGCGAAGCTGGACCTGGCGCACGACGACAGCAGCCAGCGCCGAGGTGGATGGAGGGGAGATCCAGTGCCGCAGGCCAGTCCGCGAGGTACCTACTTGCAGATTTCGGAGTCTCTGCGACAGAAGATCGAGAAAGGCAAGATCAGCGAGGCGCTGCCTTCTGAGGCTGATCTGATGCGCACTTACGGCGTGGGTCGCAGCACCATCGGGCGGGCACTCAAGGCCCTGAAGGCTGACGGTGTGATCGAGTCCGTCCAGGGCGCCGGTTGGTACGTGGCTGGGACGGGCGACCGCCGGCCACTCGTGGACAAGGTTGTCGACCTCCTCCGGGCGGACGGGGTAGAGGTGGGCGACGCCTTCCCCTCAGAGAAGGAGCTGTGTGAGCGGTTCGGGGTGTCTCGTACGGCAGTGCGCTCCGCGATCGCGCAACTGGAGGGACGGGGGCTGGTCGCGATGGGCGCCAACCGCCGACGGCAGGTGCGCGCCCTCCCGTCCGGGTGAGGTGGACCGTAGCCTTGAGCACCATGGATCTCACTGAGCGGGCTTACAGCCTCGCTGAATCGCTGCTGTCCGGTCCGCTGCCGCGCCGCTGGGCGCACTCGCTCGGAGTTGCTGAGCGGGCCCGCTCGCTTGCGCCGATCCTCGACGGGGATGCTGCCCTGATGGAGGCTGCGGCTGTCCTCCATGACATCGGCTACTCGCCGAGCATCGCTTCCACGGGCTTCCATCCGCTGGACGGGGCCCGCTTCCTACGTGATCAGGAGGCCATGGACGACCGAGTCGTCCGTCTCGTGGCGCACCACTCGTGTGCCCTGCTTGAGGCTGAGGAGCGGGGGCTTCGAGAAGAGCTGGAGACGGAGTTCGAGTTGGAGCGGCCGGCACTCGTCGACGCGCTCTTGTTCTGTGACATGACGACGACCCCCGATGGTGGGTGCACATCCTCCAGGGACCGGGTCGCGGAGATCGTTGGGCGGTACGGACCGGACACGATCGTGGGCCGCTTCATCCAGCGAGCTGCCCCCGAGATCCACGCGGCCGTGCAGCGGGTCGAGGGGCGGCTCCGCGGAGCGGGTGCAGTCGGCTAACCGATGTAGGGGGCGGTGCGCGAGTCGTCCAAGCCGTGGTCGATCCGTAGCCGCATCGACGGATGGATGTCTAGCTTGTCGAGGTCCGTTGGGGAGACCCAGCGGACCTCTTTCGATTCGGAGCTGGTGCGCAGCGTGCCACCAATTGGCCGGGCGTGGAAGCAGATAGAGAACTGCTGACGGACCTCGCCGTCGTCGTACGCCATGACGTGCTGCGGATCGGTGTAGAGGCCGATGATGTCTTCCACGGCCACGGAGATGCCGGTTTCCTCTTTCACCTCCCGTATGACCGTCTGCGCGACGCTCTCACCTACGTCGTGGCCGCCGCCAGGCAGCGCCCACAGGTCATTGTCGGTCTTGTGGATGAGCAGGATGTCCCCGCTGTCGTCGCGGACGACGGCAGTAACGGATGGCACAACTGAGTTCGCCTTGGGGGCATTCGGGTCGCGGAAGTAGTCAATGCGGCTCATGTTGCTCCGCCTTCGAAGTCGGTTGGTGATGTGATCGGCCGGGCGCTCTCCCAGACGCGCTCAACGCTCTCTGCATAGGTGTCGAACAACTCGCCACCTGGGATGCGTTGGAGGTGGAGGACCGGCGCCATGTAGGCGCCGACGCCGTAGACATGGCCGTTCGCTAACAGCTCGTTGTCAGCGCGGTAGATCGAGTTGTAGAGCGTCGTGGCATGGAGCCTGAATTCCACGCCCGGCAGCCGGAAGAGCGGCGCGTAGTTGAGTAGCGCATTTCGGATCTTGGCAGCCATGGCCGACCCGATTCCTTCGTCGTTGCCTCGGACGGCTACGGCTGGACTGTTCGGGTCGCCCATCATGAAGCGCACCGGGACGCCGGCGGCCGACTTCTCTCGGACGAGCCGATGGAACCGTGGGTCCTCGGTCAGCCAGAACCCTGAGTACACCAGCACGTCGAAGTGCGTGGTGGCATCGGCGTACAGCTTGGTCCATGTGTCCTGCGGGACGACGGATCGGTGGGGGTAGAGCTTCAGTACCTCCGAGTCGCTGGACGCGGTTACTTCGTCAGAGGTCCGTTCGTCCGGCCAGAGGTACGAGACCTCACGGCGCAGCATCGACGCGACCGCGTACTGAAATCGCCGGTAGGGCTTGCGGTTTGGCTCAGAGGTCCAGCGTTCGACGGTCTTGGGCGACACCCCGAGACGCGCTGCGACCTGCTCAAGCGTGAGGCCGCTCTCCACGATCGCCCCGCGAAGCCTCTCGTTCGCCATACGGCCTCCCCCGTCTAGGACGTCCTGGGACGACTTCGACTCTAGCGAGTCGGGGGGAAGTCGTACATGCACGGAGTCCAACGTCCCGTGCTCAGTTGCCAAGCTGGTCATGTCGCTGATCGAGGGCGGCAGTTCCGGCACCGAGAACCCGAGGGTTGACGACCCGGATCCGATCTGCCACGGTGAGAGACATGTAATACATGCATCGCTTCGGGGCTGCAGGTGTTGCTGTTCCACGCCGCCCGGAGGACCCCGTGAAACGGGCCCGAAGGAAGCGGTCGTTCCTTGACAACTGAATGGGGATCACGCCGCCTCTCCTCGGCCAAGTAGGCGGTCACGCGGTCTCCGCGTGATGAACAGCGCCATCTCATCCTTCGCAGCGCACACGTGTGCTGCGGCCGGTTGCCTCCCTCGCCCGTCCGGCCCTGTGCGGTACGGGCGGGGCTGAGGGGAGCCGGATAGTCCGGCCCTTCCGATGAAGGAGCACACATGTCCCGTCTGGTCATTGGCTTCGGCGATGACGGCGAGTTCCGCAACGACATTCAGGACCAGGCCAGCGAGAGCTACACGGTGACCGCCGGCCCGAACGAGACCGTCACCGTCATCGACGGTCAGATCCAGGTCGCCACGGACGACGACACCAACTGAGCGTCCCCCACCACCGCCGCTGATGCGTTGCCCGATCCGCCCGTCCCGCACGGGCGGTGAGGGGAGCCGAACAGTTCGGTTCCAAAGCCAGGACACGAAGCAGGGCACGCCCTCCGCCTGGCAGCTGTCGGGCGCGCCCTGTGATCCCAGAAAGGATCGAAGGTGAGCATATTCCGCTCCCGCAGCAACGCACAGTCCAGCGAGGTCGAGCAGCTGCACGCTCAGGCCCGCGAGGACTACCGCACCCACAACAGCCCGGAGAACCAGGCAGTCGCCCGCGAGCAGGCCGGGCACGCCCGTTCGCAGGGCAACGCCGCCGCCGGCGCCTGGCGCGGACACAAGTAGCCGTACCCACGCACTTGCCGGGGCGGTCGCCTCTCACCACATCACCGCGACCGCCCCGGCTTCTTAGTCCCTTCGACAACAAGGAGCCACACATGGAATCCGCTACCTTCGCTGCTGTCTTCATCGCCCTGTACGTCGCCCACAGCGTGGGTGACCACTGGGTTCAGACTTCGCACCAGTCGGCCACCAAGGGCCGCCCCGGCTGGGTCGGTCGTCTCGCTGACGCGCGCCACGTAGCCACTCTCACGGCCACAAAGCTGGCCTTACTCCTGCCGGTCGCCGCGCTGCTGGGGCTGCGTCTGTCGGTACTTGGCCTGGTGATCGGCCTGGGCGTGGATGCGGTGACGCACTGGTGGGCCGATCGCCGCAGCACGCTGGCGTGGCTGGCCAAGGTCACCGGCAAGGCCGAGTTCTACGGACTCGGCACCGCCGCCCACCCCGCGCACCCGACCACTGCCGAAGGCAAGCCCGCCGCTCACCTCGGCACGGGTGCCTACGCGCTGGATCAGTCCTTCCACCACCTGTGGCTGCTCATCGCAGCCGTCCTGATCGCCACCGTCTGACCCCGCTACAGCTGCACCCGCTGGGGCGGTCGCCTCTCACCACAAGACCGCGACCGCCCCGGCTCTCCGTCCCTTCGACACAGGAGCAAGCCATGCGTACGTACATCGGCAACCAACAGATCTTGTCCACCGGCGAGTTCGAGGAACTGGCCTTCGGGTTCGAGGAGCGGCCGCTGGGCATCGACCGTGACCTGTTCCTCAGCCCGTTCGAGCCGGAGACCGCTGACGAGCGCGCGGCCCGCCTGGACGCGGCCGCCGACATCCTGGCGGACTTGCGGGAGCAGGGCGAGCACGGCGACGAGATCGCCGCGTGGGACGCCCTCTACGCCGACGCCCTGACCGCCGTTGCGCCGCTGCGGTGCGTGCGCCGCGTCCGTCGATCGGACGGAACGGGGGAGGCGGCATGAGCCAGACTCTGACGATGCTGGCGGCTGTGGCGCCTCTGGCGGCCGGATGGTCCCTGCACTCCCGGCGGCTGCACCGCCGCATCGAGGCAGCCCGCAGGGACCCGTTGACCGGTCTGCTGACCCGGGACCCGTTCCAGGCCCGCGCTCGGAAGATCGCGGCGGCTGGGGCGTTCGCGTTTGTGGTCATCGACCTGGACGGCTTCAAGCAGATCAACGACACCTACGGCCACGCTGCCGGGGATGTTGTGATCGCTGCAAGCGGCCAGCGCCTGGGCGAGTGGAGCCGCAGCCACAGCGGGGCGGCCGGCCGCCTCGGGGGCGATGAATTCGCCGCCGTCATCCGCGTCTCCGAAGCCCGGGAGCTGCGCGCAGCCATGAACGCGCTGACCGCGTCGCTCGCCGCGCCGGTGGAGTTCGAAGAACACCTGATGTGGGTGGGGGCATCGGCCGGAGTCGTCCAGCAGCACACCGGCAACCGCGTCGCGGACCTGTCGCAGTTGATGCGGCGCGCGGACGAGGTCATGTACGGCGCCAAGCAGACCGGTGGCGGCTGGATGGTCGGAGCCGACAATGCGGCTCCCGCCTACCGGACGGTCAATGGCCGCCGGGATGGCCGCCGCGGCACCAGCGCGGACCACAGCCTCGAAGGAGGGTCGCTGTGAGCCAGATCTACAGTGCGCGGGGCGCGCGGCAGATGGACGCGGCTACCGTCGCCAAGGCCAACGCCGAAGCCGACCTGCTGCGGGCCCAGGCCGCCGCCGCGGCCGGCAAGGCCAACATCGACGTCGAACGCGTCCGGCGGGAAACCGCGGCCCAGGCCCGCCGCGAGCGGCGCCAGGAGCGCGAAGAGAACGCGGCGGCCCGCCGGGAGCGGCGCCGTGCCGCATTTGCTCGGCTCGGCGGCCAGATGGGCGCGCACCGCGTGACGCTGGTGACCGTCGTGGTCATCGCGCTTTTCGTGTCGGTGGCGCTGCCCGCGCAGATCGACTTCCTGGGCAGCCGCTGGGCATGGCCGATGGCCGTGGCCGGCGGGGTGTCGCTGGAGTCCCTGACGTGGATGTTCGCCATCCAGGGCCAGCGCCGCGAACAGCGCGGCCTGTCCGCCGGCGTCCACCGCGCCGGAACCTGGTCGGCCGCACTGGTGGCCGCCGGCATCAACCTGGCGCACGGCGCGCAGATGTGGGGTTTCGGCTTCGGCGTGGTCGCCGCGGTCGGCTCGCTGGCCGCGCCGGTGGCGTATGAGACCTACCGCCTGTCGGTCTCCGAGGACGACACCGGCGCCAGCCCGGAGGAGATCCGGCACAACCGGCGCCGGCGGCGCCACCACCGCAAGGTGCACCGCGCGGCAACCCGGCTGCGGTGGGCCACCGTCCCGCCGATGGATGAGGCCCGTGCGTGGGAGACCGCCTGGCGGATGGTCCACGCCGCCGAACCCGGCGTCACCCGCCGGGATCTCAAGCGGCACACCAAGCGAGCCGGGAAGATCGCTCAGCTCGTCGCCGAGCACGCGGATTCTGGGCCGCTGCCCTCGCTGGAGCTGTTCACCGGCCCCCGTACAGACGCTCCCACGCCCGTGCCGGAGCAGGAGCGTACGGACTCTGAAGAGGGGGCCGGGGAGCGTACGCAAGACCGTACGGACGAGACCGCGAACGGCCCGTACGAGCAGGTCAAGCCCCGTACGCCCCAGCCCCCGAAGCCGACACGTACGGCACCCGTACGGCCTGCCCGTACGGGTGGACGGGCCGCCTCGGACAAGGCGTACGAGGAAGCGGAGCTGGAGCGTACGCGCCAGCGCGCCGAAGAGGCGTACGCGCAGTCCCTGGACGCCGGAACGCCGATCGGCCCGGCCGCGCTGGGCCGGGAGTTCGGCTTCTCCGAAGGCTGGGCCCGCAAGCGCATCAAGGCCGTGGACGAACGCCGCGCCACCGCCGCCCGCCAGGGCCTGCACCTGGTGCCCGCAGCTGCGGCCCGCTGAATAGCCGCCCAACAGCCCAACCATCCATCGAACACCTGAGGAGCACCGTTGTGACCAGCCAGACCACCGCCCCCTCCGCCCAGCAGCAGGGTTCGCACCACTGGGTCATGACCCTGGAGCTTCCCGGCCGTGCCATGAACACGCTCTACGGCACCTGGACCCCGCCCGAGGGCGCGACCCGCCATGACGTCTTCATGGCCATCAAGACCGACATCGGCCGGGAGGCCCCGGAGATGACGCGTGCCAACGTCGTCTTCTTCTCGCTGGAGCCCAACCAGCTATGACCCGCTCCCACTTCGCTCAACGGGGCCCGGACGTCTGCCGGCCAAAGCGCCGTCCGGGCCCCTTCCACCTCCCGTTTCCGGAAGGAAGCAGCAGTGAATCACGACGACGACCGCGAACTGTTCAACCGGCTTGAAGCCGACATGGCCGCCGACGCCGCCCGCCAGGAGGGCGCGGAGGTGGTGGACCTGGGCAAGGCCCGCTCCGCCCGCGATGCGGCCGAGGAATCGCCCGCCCCGGAGCCAACCACCGACCGCCCGGCGGAGCCGGATCCGTCCGCTCGCGTGCTGGTGGACGGTCCCGACGTCAAGGGCCCCGGCTACCTGGGCAGGCTGATGGGCGCCAAGCGCCGGGCGATCGTCCCGGAGTGGCTGAAGTCCACCAACGAACTGAAGACCGCCGCCACCTGGGTCGCTGGCCACTACGGCCACATGACCGGCTACCACGCCCTGCGCACACCGGTCTACGCCGCCCGCCTGGCCTTCCAAGCCCCGCGCGGGGCCGCGAAGTTCCTCGGTGGCACGATGCGTTGGGCCTCCGACGCGGAAGGCGACCCGGTGCGCCGCGCCATGGTGACCAAGGAGGACGCGGCCACCTACCTCAAGCTCTCCCGCCAGCGCGACGGCCGCGTCCGGCTGCGCACACTCGTGGTCACTCTCGCCACGTTCATGGGCCTCGGGGCCGCGCTCGCGCTGTATGTGCTGGCCCCGGCCTGGCTCATGGCGGTGTCGGTGAGCGCGGTGGTGCTGGCCCTGGGCTGGGCCGGGGACGCGGCCGATGACCCGGTCATCAACCGGGCCGTGGAGCTGCCCAAGGCCCAGAAGCTCACCTCCGACATCGTCCTTCGGGCGCTGGGCGCGCTCGGTATCCCGGCGATCAACCAGGCCCAGTCCAAGGGCCGCGAAGGGTTCACCTTCACCGCACCCATCACCCGCGACGGCCCCGGATGGCGCGCCGAAGGCGACCTCCCGTACGGCGTGACCGTCACCGACGTCATCGAGCGCCGAGACAAGCTGGCCTCGGGTCTGCGCCGGCCGCTGGGCTGCGTGTGGCCCGAGGCGGTCCCCGACGAGCACACCGGCCGCCTGGTGCTGTGGGTCGGCGATCAGGACATGTCCAAGGCCAAGAAGCCCGCCTGGCCGCTGGCCAAGTCCGGCACGGTGGACCTGTTCAAGCCCGTCCCGTTCGGCACCGACCAGCGCGGACGCTGGATCAACGTCACCCTGATGTACATCGCGGGCATCATCGGCGCCATCCCCCGCATGGGCAAGACCTTCCTGCTGCGGCTGCTGCTGCTCATCGCCGCCCTCGACCCCCGGGCCGAGCTGCACACCTACGACATGAAGGGCACCGGCGACCTCGACCCCGTCGGCAACGCCGTCGCCCACCGCCACGCAGCCGGGGACGATGACGAGGCGATCGAGTACGCCATCCGCGACTTCCGGGAGCTGCGCAACGAGCTGCGGCGCCGCACCAAGATGATCCGCTCCCTGCCGCGCGACATCTGCCCGGAGTCGAAGGTGACGTCCGAGCTGGCCAGCAAGAAGGAACTGGGCCTGCACCCCATCGTGGTCGGGGTGGACGAGTGCCAGGTGCTGTTCGAGCACCCCAAGTACAAGGACGAGTTCGAGGAGATCGCCACCGACCTGGTCAAGCGCGGCCCCGCCACCGGCATCGTGCTGCTGCTGGCCACCCAGCGCCCCGACGCCAAGGCACTGCCCACCGGCATCTCCGCGAACGCCTCGGCCCGCTGGTGCCTGAAGGTCATGGGCCAGCTGGAGAACGACATGGTCTTGGGCACCTCCGCCTACAAGCGGGGCGTCCGGGCCACGATGTTCTCGTGGGGCGACAAGGGCATTCACTACTTCGTCGGCGAAGGAGCCGATGCCCGGATCGTCGGCTCCGTCTACGTCGATGGCGTCGGCGCCGACGCCATCGCGCTGCGCGCCCGCAAGGCCCGCGAGGACGTCGGCCTGCTCTCCGGTCACGCGCTGGGCGAGGAGCCCGAGGCGAACGCCTCCGCCGTCTATGACCTGCTGCGGGACCTGCTCGGCGTGATCCCGGCCGAAGAGGCCAAGGTCTGGAACGAAACCGTCGTGGCCCGCCTGGCCGAGCTGCGGCCCGACGTCTACGGCGAGTGGGCCGCCGAACAGCTCACCGCGGCGCTGAAGCCGCATGGCATCGAGACCGTCCAGATCGGCCGGCGCATCAACGGCAAGGTCGTCAACCGCCGCGGCATCGAACGCGCCCACATCACGGTCGCAGTAGCGGAGCGTGACGGAAAGCGGGACGCCGGATGAGCCTGCGGGGCCGCTATCGCTAGCAGTGACCCTCGCTAACGTTAGCGGCCCCGCTAGCGCCCCACATCACTTCTGATCAGGCTGCTAGCGGATAGCGGCCCACCTGCGGAAACCCTCGAAAACCGCCCTGGAGGCCGTTCATGACCCCCATCAGCTTCGCTATCGCCTGCCTGGCGATAGTCACGCTCTGTTATTTCGCTCTGTGTGCTGTCTCGCCGTTCGGTGACTGCCGCAGGTGCAAGGGCTTCGGCTACGCGCTCAAGAAAGACCGCCGCGGACGGCTCCGCCCCGGCAAGACCTGCCGCCGCTGCCGAGGCGACCGCAAGCGCATCCGCGTCGGCCGCCACCTGTTCAACGTCGCAGCCCGCCTCCACCGCGACGGCACCCGCTGACCCCACCACCTCACGCCAAGGAGGCCCCTGTGGCCATCACCGTCTCGCTTGTCGCCCTGTTCGGCCTGGTCCTGTTCTTCCTGCTCCGCTCCAAGACCCTCGGCTGGGGCTCCGCCTTCATCGCCATGATGTTCGGCTTCTTCCTCGCTTCCACCGGCGCCTCCGGCCCCATCAACCAGCTCACCCACGCCGTCATCGACGCCATCGGCAACCTGTAGGAGCCCGCCATGAACGAGCCCACCGCGCCCCGCCGCCCACCTGGGCATCATCAGGCGGCCGTCACGGTCCACCACCCCACACCGATCACACCCGCACCCACCGCACCGCTCGTCCCCGTCCAGCCGGACAACGTCCCCACGGTGGCGAGCGTGGTTCTACCGGACGGCCGGGTCGTGACCGGCTACGCCATCGAGGCCGCCAAGCCCGAACCGGTCGCGGCCAAGCCGGCCGTCTCCCGGGCAGCAGTGAACATCGCCCTCGGGGGCATCGGATTCGGTGCGGTCTGCGGCGGGCTGTTCCTGCTGACCACGTTCATCGCCGCGCTCGCCGCGCTCATCCACCAGCTCATCGTGCTCGCCGCCGTCATCTTCGGCGGCTGGGTCGCCGTTCAGGTCTTCAGCGCCACCGGCGACCGTGCCGGGGTGACCACGGTCCACATCCGCAAGGCCGTCATCAAGCGCAACCACTTCCACCACTGAGCAGGGGAAACCAGATGGATATCGATCCCGACGAGATCGTGACTGTGGAACTCGACACCTACGACTGGGAGCGCAGTTACTCCCGTCTGCTCACCCTTCGCCAACTCGGCGAACTCCTCCTCCATTTCGACGCCATGGCCGACGAGACCGAGGCCGCCTACGAGCGCAACCGCGCCCAGCCTGTGGCGTCGTCCCTGGGCCACGGTGGAGCCGTCGAGGAGTGAATACGCCCGGGGCGGTCGCCTCTCACCACAAGACCGCGACCGCCCCGGCTCTCCGTCCCTTCGAAGAAACAGGAGAACCCCCAGCATGACACCTGAGCCCGCGCACGCACACCACGCCACCGTGCTGCCGATGCGCGACCGCACCGGCGACGACTTCACCCGCATCCCGCCCAACGACGTGGATGCCGAACAGGCCGTCGTCGGCGCCCTCATGCTCGCCCCCGACGTCATCGCCGAGGTCAGCGCGGTCATGGACCCCGCCGACCACTACCGCCCGGCCCACGAGACCATCCACCGCGCCACTCTCCACCTGCACAGCCAGGGCCAGCGCGCCGACCCGATCACCCTCGGGCACCACCTCGAACAGGTCGGAGACCTCCACCGCGTCGGCGGCCGGTCCTACCTCCACACCCTCATCGACGCAGTCCCCACTGCCGCCAACGCCGTGTACTACGCCGAGATCGTTCACGAGCTGGCACGGCGCCGCCGCAGCATCGAAGCAGGCACCCGCATCGTCCAGGCCGGCATGTCCCCGGACGCCACCCCCGAGGACCTGCGCGAAGCCCTGGCACTTGGCGCCGAGACGCTGCCCGGCGTGTGGGCGGAGCCGATCCCGCTCAACCACCAGCCCAAGCTCCCCACCTTCCCCACCCACACCCTGCCCACCTGGCTGCGGGAATTCGTGGACGCCGTGGCGGAGGAGACCCAGACCCCGCCCGATCTGGCCGGAGCGCTCGCCCTGGCCGTCCTCGCCACGGCCGCCGGCGGCCGGGTCATCGTCCAGCTCCGTGGGCGCTGGCGCGAGCCCACCAACCTGTTCGTCGTTGTCGCCCTGCCGCCCGGCAACCGCAAGTCGGCCGTCTTCTCGGCCATGACCGCGCCGCTGCGCGCCGCTGAGAAGCTGCTCGTCTCCCAGGCCGCAGGGAGCATCGCTGAGGCCGAGGTGACCACCAAGATGGCCCGCGAAGCGGCCGACAAGGCCGCCGCCCAGGCCGCCAAGGCCGAAGGCATGGAGCGCGACGGGCTGACCGCCGAGGCCATCGCGCTCGCCCAGGCCGCTGACAGCCTCGAAGTCCCCGTCTCCCCACGCCTGCTGGCCGACGACTCCACCCCCGAAACCGTCACCACTCTCATGAGCGAACAGGGCGGACGGCTGTCGGTGATGTCCGCTGAAGGCGGCATCTTCGACATCATCGCCGGCCGCTACTCCGGCACCCCCAACATGGAGGTCTTCCTCAAGGGCCACGCCGGAGACTGGCTCCGCGTGGACCGCCGCACCCGTGCCGAGAACATCGAGGCCCCGGCCCTGACCATGGGCCTGGCCGTCCAGCCCGACGTCCTGGAAGACATCGGCAAGAACCGCGGCTTCGACGGCCGCGGACTGCTCGCCCGCTTCCTGTACGCACTGCCCGAATCCCTCGTCGGCTACCGCAAGGCCAACCCCGACCCCGTCCCCGAGCAGGTCGCCGAACGCTATGAGCGCACCATCACCGCGCTCACCCTGTCTCTGGCGGAGTGGACCGACCCCGCCGTACTCCGCCTCACCCCCGAAGCGGACAAGGCCCTCAGCGCCTACGACCAGCGCATCGAACCCCAGCTCCGAGCCCGGGGCGGGCGCCTGGGGCACATCACCAAGTGGGCCAGCAAGCTGGTTGGCGCTACCGCCCGCATCGCCGGGCTCCTGCACCTGGGCCAGCACCTCGAAGACGGCTACACCCGGCCCATCAGCGGCGCCACCATGAACGCCGCCATCGAAGTGGGCGACTACTTCGCGCAGCACGCGCTGACCGTCTTCGACCTGATGGGCGCTGACGCCACCCTCGCCCGTGCCCGCAGCCTCCTGGCGGTCCTGGAGGACAACGGATGGGAGAGCGTCAGCCGCCGCGACCTGTTCGCCAAGCTCTCCCGCTCCGAGTTCCCCACCGTCGCCGACCTGGAGCCGGTTGCCGCGCTCCTGGAAGAGCACGGCTACCTCCGCAGCGAGACCCCGCCCCGCACTGGCAAGCGCGGCCGGCCACCAGCCCCCCGCTACCTCATCCACCCCCAGGTGAGGCAGCCCAAGGCATGAGCCCGCGACCACGCTCCCGCGCACGAGCCCTTACGCAGAAACCGCAGAATCCGCAGAAACCAATGGCCACCTCCGCTGACCAGCGGCAACGCCCAACCGGCTACGCATCCGCAGAAATCCAAGAAATCGCCGCAGAAATCAGCCCGGCCACGCCGCCGCGCCAGAGGCCGATCCCGGCCGGCACTCCTGCCGCTTATTTCTGCGGAGATTCGCGCGATTTTTGCGGCAACTGCCCCCACACCCCCATCGCCGCAGGTCACACCGCACGCCCGCAGGCTTCTGCGGATTCTGCGGTTTCTGCGGCGGCAGTCCTTGGCGACGAGAGGCATGAGGCATGACGACTCCGCTCAGAAGTCGTGGGCTGCTCACGATCCGTGAGGTTTGCGCAGAACTGATGATCTCCCGATCCACCTTCTACGACTGGCGCGCGAAGAGGCGTGCCCCGCGCTGCATCAAGCTGCCCAACGGAGACCTGCGGATTCGCCGTAGCGACTACGAACACTGGCTGGACGGACGGGAGGACTGCGCCTGATGGACACCACGTACAACGTCAAGATCTGGAGCATCAGGGTCTATCGAGGCAAGCGCAAGACCTCGTACAGCGTGCGTTGGGAGCTGGACGGCAGGGAATGGCGCGCGCCGTTCGACACGCGTCCACTCGCGGACGCCTTCCGCTCCGAGCTGGTGAGTGCCACGCGCCGTGGTGAAGCGTTCAGCCTCTCCACGGGACGCCCGGCCTCGTACCGATCGGGGGCGAGCGCGGTGAGTTGGTACGACTTCGCCGTCCAGTTCACGGATGCTCAGTGGGAGCGCACGGCGGGCAACAGCCGCAAGAGCACGGCCAGGGTCCTGATGTCGACGACCATGGCTCTGTTGCGGACGCCGCCGACGGGCTTCAAGCCGGTCGATGTGCGCACGGCGCTGCGGCAGTTCGCGTTCAACACGCGGCGGAGGGAGGAAGCCCGGCCGGAAGTGGTCACGATCCTTAAGTGGGCGGAACGCAACTCCCCGACGATGTCGTTGTGGGAAGACCCGGTCAAGGTCGAGGAAGTCCTGCGGGCGCTGGACAAGAAGTTGGACGGCACACGGGCCGCGGCAAGCTCAGTCAAGCGGACCCGACGTGTGCTGAACGTCGCGATGGAATACGCCGTCAAGCACAAGGTCCTCCGTGCGAACCCGTTGCCGAAGGGAAGGGGGACGGCCCCTAAGACGTCATCTGCGGTAGACAGACGGTCTCTGATCAGTCCGGACCGGATGGCGCGCATGCTGCGCCGGATCCGGTCCCGGACCCGTGGCGGCCGGCGGCTACATGCGTACTTCTCCACGCTGTACTACACCGGACCGCGCCCTGAGGAAGCCGTGGCGATGTGCGTGGAAGACGTGCTGCTCCCCCCTGAGGACGCCGAAGACCAGTGGTGCGACCTGCTCTTCCACACGGCCCAGCCGGAAGTCGGTAAGCACTGGACGGACGACGGGGAGATCCACGAGGAGCGCGGCTTGAAGGGGCGCGCGGAGGACGACACCCGGGTTGTGCCTGGCCCTCCCGCGCTCACAAGGCTGCTTCGTGAGCACATCAGGGCGGAGAACCTGAAGCCCGGCGACCGGCTCTTTCAGGGCGAGAACGGCGGGATACTCGCTGGCTCGGTCGCTCGCAGGGCGTGGGGGAACGCTCGGAAGCTGGAGTTCACCGAGCAGGAGTACGCCTCCCCGATGGGGAAGCGGATCTACGACATTCGACACAGCCGCCTGACCAAGTGGCTCAACGACGGCATCCCGCCCGCCCAGGTCGCCTACTGGGCGGGTAACAGTGTCGCGGTCCTGCTTGCCTTCTACGCAGGGTGCATCTCGGGGCAGCTTCCAGACCTCAAGCGGCGGATGGAGGCTCAGGGAGACCTTCCCGAGCTGCCGGAAGCCGACTGAGCGGCTCGGAAAACTTCGCCGCGTATTTGCCGCAGCCACCCGCAGAAACCCGGTGACAGCCGGACAGCGCCGGACTCTCCCCATGACCGTCGGGGAGGGGCCGGCGCTTTCGCATGTGTGCCCACACCGGCCCTGACCAGCAAAAAGACCCTCCCGAAGGAAGGGTCTTGGAGAGCGCCCCCGGCAGGACTCGAACCTGCGGCCAAGTGCTTAGAAGGCACCTGCTCTATCCACTGAGCTACGGGGGCCGGGTGTGGGCGTGGATCACGGACCGCGGACAAGGATAGAGGTCCGGGTGCCTCGTCCCGGTTGCTTCACCTGCGTGGCACGTTGTGGAGGTTCGGTGAAGCGGTCCCGATAATCGCAGGCAGGTACGAATCCTGCATCGCTTTTGGCGTCCCGTGCGGCGGGTGTTGTGCACTCGTTATGCCTGTGCCTCGCTTGTCGCGAACGTCCCATGCGTCACTCATCCCGTTCTGTGGGGGTTCTGGCGGCGCGCACAAGGGGTTATACGCTTCAAAAACCCAACGAAATTGGGCATTCTGCACATGTGGCGACCTTGGACGTACGACCCCGGCTGATCGACGCACTGTCCGTTCTGCGCAACCGCGTCGACGCCGCACGCTTTCCACTGCCACTTCGGGGTGCTGCCCGGGCCCGGCGCAACCGGGCCGAGCTGCTGGCCCAGCTCGATGACTATGTGATTCCCCGCCTGCGTTCTCCTCAGGCCCCGCTGCTCGCGGTGATCGGCGGGTCGACCGGGGCGGGCAAGTCCACGCTGGTGAATTCGCTGGTGGGGCGGCGGGTCTCGGAGGCGGGGGTGCTGCGGCCGACGACGCGTACGCCGGTGCTGGTCTGTCATCCGGATGATCTCCATTGGTTCGCCGGGCCGCGTGTGCTGCCGCAGCTCGCCCGGGTGTGGGTTCCCGAGCAGGACGACGGCGGTGAGGACGAGTACGCGACGGGTGGTGATGGTCTGGGGCGGGGCGACTACGGGGTGCGTGGTGCGGGCGGGGCCATCGGAGCGGTCGGAGCGACCGGAGTGGCCGGAGTGGCCGGAGTAGCCGGAGGCTATGGCTACGCGGGTGAGGGGCGGGGGGCCGGGGGCGGCGCGGCCGGGGGCGGCGCCGGTGGCCGCTATGGGAGCGGAGGTGGTGGGGCGTACGGGGGCGCGGGGTACGGCGGCGGGGCGTTTGAGGGTGTGGGGAGTGGCAGGGGCGCAGGGCCGGGCGGGGAACCGGGTGCGGGTGCGACAGGGGGCGGGGGTGAGGCGGGGCTGCTCACGGTGCGGATCGAGACGGATCGGGCGCTGCCCAGCGGGCTGGCGTTGCTGGACGCCCCGGACATCGATTCGCTGGTCGCGCGCAACCGGGAGCTGGCCGCGGAGCTGATCTGTGCGGCGGACGTGTGGGTGCTGGTCACCACGGCCGCCCGGTACGCGGATGCGGTGCCCTGGCATCTGTTGCGTACGGCCAAGGAGTACGACGTCACGCTGGTGACCGTGCTGGACCGGGTGCCGCATCAGATCGCCACGGACATCTCCGGGCGGTACGCGGAACTTCTCCAGCGGGCCGGTCTCGGCCATGTCCCGCGGTTCACCATTCCCGAGCTGCCCGAGTCGGCCGGCGGCGGGAGCGGTCTGCTGCCCGCCACGGCCGTGGCGGCGCTGCGGGGCTGGCTGGAGCGGCACGCCCAGGACCCCGTGGCCCGCACCGCCGCGGCGGACCGTACGGCCGCCGGGGTGATCGCGTCGCTGCGCAGCCGGCTGCCCGCGCTGGCCGGGGCCGCCGCCGCTCAGCACGCCGCGGCGCTGCGGCTGGCCGGCCGGGTCGAGGAGGCGTACGAGCGGGCCGCGGAGCGGGTACGGCAGGAGGTCGCGGCCGGTGAGGTGCTGTCCGGGGACGCCCGGGCCCACTGGCGTGATCAGGGGCCGGGCGGCCGGTCGGACGAACTGCTCGACGCGTTGACCGACGGGCTGACCTCGCTGCTGACCTGTGCCGTGGAGGAGGCCGACGAGCGGGCCGCGAGCGCCTGGCGGCAGGATCCCGCGGCCACCGAGGTCTCGATGTCGGCCGTCGCCGGCGCGACGGGCGCGGGCGGACGGCTCGGCGTGATCGTCCGGCGCTGGCGGCGCTGTCTGGAGGAGCTGGCCGAGGAGGAGACCCGTGAGGCGCGTGCCGGGCAGGCCGGTGAACGGGCGGGGTCGGTGGAGCCGGAGGAATCGGCGGCGCTGTTGGCCACCGCCTTGCTCGGCGGCCGGCGGGCCCGTACGGCGGGCGAGAACCTTGCCGACCTCTTGGGAGCCCAGACCGCACTGCGGCTCTGCGAGCGCGGTGCCCGGCTCCTGGCCACGTATGTGGAGCGCGCCCTGGACGGCGAGCGCGAGCGGCGGCTGGCACCACTGGACC
This sequence comes from Streptomyces sp. NBC_00400, assembly GCF_036048035.1. NCBI lineage: Bacteria > Bacillati > Actinomycetota > Actinomycetes > Kitasatosporales > Streptomycetaceae > Streptomyces > Streptomyces sp. NBC_00400. The sequence continues at coordinate 5,574,821 of NZ_CP107940.1, forward strand.
AGCTGACCGTGCCGCTGGACCAGCAGGCGGAGCTGATTGCCGCGCTGTCCGTGGTGCAGAGGGAGCGGCAGGAGGAGTCGGAGAGGCGGAGGCGGGCGCGGGACGAGGACGAGCGGGAGAGGGCGAGGGAGAAGGGGATGGAGAGGGAGATGGAGAAGGAGGAGGTGTCGGGGTGAGTGATTCCGAGGCGGCGGTCGGTTCCGGGGAGAGGCCCGGGAAGAGGCGGGAGGCGGGGGAGGGGGAGGCCGAGGAGAGGGCGGGGCAGGGTGTGGCTTCGGGGGAGTGGGTGATGTCGGTGGAGTCGGGGGCTGGAGGGGCTGAAGCGGCTGGAGGGGCTGGAGAGGGCGGTGTGCTCATGGAACCTGTGGAACCTGTGCGAGACCGGGACCGGGACCGGGAGCGGGAGACGGGCGTGGGGGCGGAGCCGGTGGTGCGGGCGGCGGTGGTGGGTGGGGCGTGGGATGACGGGTTGATTGCGCGGCGGGCGCGGGATGTGGGGCTGCCCCGGCTGCTGGGGCGGCAGGTGGGGAATGAGGAGCGGGTGGAGACGCCTGTGGTGGCAGGTGTGGCGTCGTCGGGCGGGAGCCGTGTTGCGTCAGGCATGCGGGCGTATGGCGCGTCGCATGCCGAGTCACGGGCCGCGTACCGTGCCGAGGCCCGTGGTGACCGCTGTGGTGACGACCGTGGTGGCGCGATGGTTCAGCCGCGTTCGCCGGCGGGTGTGGAGGGTGGGGGCGGAGGCGCGTACCGGTGGGTGGCGGGCGGTGGGCGGCGGGCCGTCGGGGGCGGGCTGCGCGGGCGGCTGGATGCCTTGCGGGAGTTGATCGCGCTGTCCCGGTCCCGGCTGGACGGGCGGGCGCTGGAGGGCGCGGGGCGGGTGCTGGAGACGGCGGACGAGCGCTACCGGCTGTCCGGTGAGCACACCGTCGTCGCCATCGCGGGGGCGACCGGCAGCGGTAAGTCGTCGCTGTTCAATGCGCTGGCCGGGGCGAACCGTTCCCAGGCCGGGCCGCGGCGGCCGACGACTGCGGAGCCGGTGGCCTGTGTCTGGCCGGGCAGCCGGTCGGGCGCGGAAGGGCTGCTGCACCGGCTGGGCGTGCCCGTGCACCGGCGGCACGCTCCGGCGGACGGCAGCTCCGAGCTGCACGGACTCATCCTGATCGACCTGCCCGACCACGACTCCTCGGCCACCGAGCACCGCGCTCAGGTGGACCGGATGCTGGAGCTGGTGGACGCGGTGATCTGGGTGGTGGATCCGGAGAAGTACGCGGATGCGGTGCTGCACGAGCGCTATCTGCGGCCGTTGGCGGGCTACGCCGAGGTCATGTTCGTCGTCCTCAACCAGGTGGACCGGCTGCCCGGGGACGCCGCCGACCAGGTGGTGGACGATCTGCGCAGGCTGCTGGACGAGGACGGGCTGGCCCTCGGCGAACACGGGGAGCCCGGGGCGGCGGTGCTCGCACTGTCCGCCGCGACCGGCCGGGGCGTGGGCGAACTGCGGGAGGCGCTGGGCCAGTTCGTCGCGGAGCGGGGAGCGGCGGACCGGCGGCTGGCGGCGGATGTGGATGCGGCCACCGAGCGGTTGCGGTCCGTATATGCGGCACAGAGCCGGGTCGGGCTGACCGAGCAGGCCCGGGCGGAGTTCGACGACCGGCTGGCGGAGGCGGTCGGGGCGGTGGCCACGGGGCGCGCGGCGGAACGGGATTGGCTGCGGTACGCGGAGCGCGCGTGCGGGTCACCGTGGGCGCGGATGCGGGGATGGCGGGGGAGCCGGTGGGGGATCCGGGGCTCCGGGGCCGGGGCAACGGGCGCCGGGGGTATCGGGGGAGGGCTGACGGGCGCCGGGCGGGTGGAGTCGGGGCGCACGCATACGGGGCGGGCCGAGGTAGGCCGGGCCGGTGTCGGTCAGACCGGTGTCGGTCGGGCCGGTGCCCGTCGGGCCGCTGCGTGGCGTACCGGCATGCGGCGGGCCCTGGCGGGGCGGCAGGGGGCGGCCGGTGATCTGCCGGCGGCCGGTGGTGCGGCCGGTGAGGGAGTGGAGTCGGCGGTGGACGGCCGGGCAGCGGCACGGCCCGTGGTGGAGCAGGCCGTCCGCACGGTGGCTGCCGAGGCGGCGTACGGATTGCCGGCGCCCTGGGCCCAGGCGGTGCGGGAGGCGGCGGACCGGGGAGCGTACGGGCTGCCGGAGGCGTTGGACAAGGTGGCGGCGGATGCCGAGGAGTCGCTGCGGGGCGGGCCGGGAGGGAAACCGCGATGGTGGAAGGTTGCCGCCTCGTTGCAGGGGATGCTGTCCGTACTCCAAGCCGTCGGTGTGCTGTGGTTGCTGGGCGCGGTCACGGGGGCGGGTGGGGCGACGGCCTGGGTCTCCGGGCTGCTGCCCGCGCTTCTCGGCTCGGTGGGCGGTCCGGCGCTGGCGTGGCTGTGCCGGGTGGTGGCACGCGGACCGGCCAGGCGTTACGGGCAGGACGCCGAGCGGCGGCTGCGGAGTGCGGCGGCCGGGTGCGGACGGGCGCGCGTCCTGGAGCCGGTCGCCGCCGAGCTGTTGCGCTATCGCGAGGTACGGGAGCAGTACGCGGTGGCGTCGGGCGCCTGATGGTGGGTGTGTGACGGGCGGGTGTCTGCTGGTGGTGCGTGACGGCGGTGCCTGATGCCGGGTGCGTGAGGGGTGTTGCGTTGCCCGGCGACGGTGTCTGGAGGCTGTGGCTGACCGCTGTGCCTGGCGGCTGTTGCCTGGTGGCGGTGCTCGGCGGTGGCGCCTGACGGTTGGCATCGGCACGTGACGGTGGGCGCGGGGCTGTGGGCCGGGGCGGCGGGTTCCCTCTCCCGGGTGGCCGAGTTGTCCACAGCCTGTCGACCGTCCACAGGCCGCCGCGGCGCCCGCCGAATCCGTGCAGCATGAGGTCAACGCAGCGCGAGCGGCACATGACGGGAGCGAGCGCATGACGCGGGGGAGGCGTGTTCCGTGAACGACACGATGGTGACGCTGGTGGGGAATGCCGCAACAGCGGTGGAGCACCGGCAGACGACGGCGGGTGTGACGGTGGCGAGGTTCCGGCTGGCGGCGACATCCCGTCGGTGGGACAGGGCGCAGGAGCGCTGGACCGACGGGGGGACGAGTTTCTACACGGTCCGGTCGTGGCGCGCGCTCGCCGACAATGTCGCGGCGTCGGTGGCGGTGGGGGAACCACTCGTCGTCCAGGGGCGCTTGCGGCTGCGGGAAGGGGAGCAGCCGCCGGAACGGGGCGGGCAGCGCTGGTTCTCGGCGGAGGTCGACGCCGTGGCGATCGGCCACGATCTCGCGCGCGGCACCGCCGCCTTCCGGAGAGTCGTCCGGCCGCCGCGTACGGACGCCGGCCACGGACCGTCCCTGTCATCGCCCCCGCATCTCTCGCCCTCGTTGCGGCAAGAGGCTCCCGGACAACAAGAGCCCGGGGAAGGGATGTTGCCCGCTGACCGGACACCGCCGGGCGCCGCCGGGTCACCGACGGAACCGACCGAACCGACCGAACCGACGGAACCGACGGAACCGACGGAACCGACGGAACCGACGGAATCGGCAGAGGGGGAACCTCCGGCGCCGGGGGAACCTCCGGCGGTCGGAGAGGCGCCGGCGCAGGCCGACGCACAGACGCCCGCCGGGAAACCGGCACTTGCAAAGGAACCCGTCACGAGACCGGCGCTCGCCAGGAGGCCTGCACTCGCAAAGCAACCCGCCAAGAGACCGGCGCCCGCCAAGCGGCAGTCACCTGCCGAGCGGCAGTCACCCGCCAAGAGACGGGCGACCGACGCGATTTCGCCACCGTCCGAACCTCCGGAAGGGGCCGTTCCATCGGCCTCGGACGCAACCCTTTCACCCGAGAAGGTCGGTGTGTCCTGAAAAGTTCTGGGGATTTGTCGATAATGGCAGGTCAGGGTGCCCGTTGTCGGTAACGATTGCGATTCGGATCGCTTATGGGATGCCATTACTGGGGACCCTGATGCACCTGCTCCATAAGATCCGACAAGTACTCACGGGGGCTGACGTGTTCGGCTGTTGAGTTCTTTGGGATCTTTCCGGCGAGGCATCCTCTCCCACTCGACCGCCTCGCCCAGAGGGGAAATTCATGCTTTCGATGAAGAGGCGGGGCGCAGCTCGCCTTGCCGCCGCGGTCGTGGCCTCGGGCCTGGTCGCGGCGGGTGCGATAGCCACCGCGGGCACTGCCGCGGCGGATGACACGACGCCCACGCACGGGGGTGCCACCGCCACGCTCGGCGGTCTGAAGACCTTCGACCAGGCGGTCGTGCACAACGACGGAGGGGACCAGCGCGTAGGCGCGGGCCTCTTCGAGATGGCGGTCGACAACGGCGGCACGCTCCAGACGTACTGCATCGACATCCACAACCCGACGCAGCAGCAGGCGAAGTACCAGGAAGTGCCCTGGAGCGCCTCGTCGCTGCACAACAACGGGGACGCGGGCAAGATCCGCTGGATTCTGCAGAACTCGTACCCGCAGGTGAACGACCTGGCCACGCTCGCCTCCAAGGCCGGCGCCGGGAACCTCACCGAGAAGACCGCCGCGGCCGGCACCCAGGTCGCGATCTGGCGCTTCTCCGACCACGTCAAGGTGGACGCGGTCGACCCGGCGGCCGAGAAGCTCGCCGACTACCTCGAGAAGAACGCACAGAACGTCGGCGAGCCCAAGGCGTCGCTGACCCTGGACCCGCCCGCCGTCTCCGGCAAGTCCGGCAGCAAGCTCGGCCCGGTCACCGTGCACACCAACGCCGACAGCGTCACGATCTCCCCCGCCGCCGGTGTGCCGGCCGGTGTGAAGGTCGTCGGCAAGGACGGCAAGCCGGTCACCAGCGCCGCCGATGGCACCCAGCTGTTCTTCGACGTGCCCAAGGGCGCCGCCGACGGCAGCACCTCGCTGACCGCGCAGGCCGCCACCAAGGTCCCGGTCGGCCGTGCCTTCACCGGCATCGGTGAGCACGCCAAGAGCCAGACCCAGATCCTGGCCGGTTCCAGCGAGTCCACGGTCTCCGCGGCCGCCACGGTCTCCTGGAAGAAGCAGGGCGCCATCCCGGCGATCACCGCCGAGAAGAACTGCGCCAAGGGCGGCGTGGACGTCACGGCGGCCAACAAGGGCGATGAGGCCTTCCGCTTCCAGCTCTCCGGCAAGAACTACGAGATCGCCCCGGGCAAGTCGCAGACCGTGACCGTCCCGGTGTCCGAGGACCAGCCGTACAACATCACGATCAAGGGTGAGGGCGGCTTCAAGAAGTCCTTCTCCGGGGTCCTGGACTGCAAGACCGCCGGCAGCGGCGGCGGCAAGCCCTCCACCCAGCCCAGCCCGGCCTCGGTCGGCGGCAGCACGGGCGGCGACAAGGGCGGCGACCTCGCCGAGACCGGTTCCAGCAACGCCACCCCGATGATCGCGGGCATCGCGGCCGTCCTCGTCGTGGTCGGCGGCGCCGCGGTGTTCTTCCTCCGCAAGAAGAAGACCGGCACCCCGGCTCAGTGACACCCGGCTCGGTGCCCCGGCTCGGTGACCCCCGGGCACTCGGTGGCCCCGGCGTCCGGTGATTCCTGACCGGAACCGGTGAGCGCCGGCGAGCAGTGACCACCGGCGGCCGCTCGGTTACCTCAGGGTGAGCGAGCGGCCGCCGGCCGGTGGGCAAGAAGGCCCCGGAGCGCAACGGCGCTCCGGGGCCCTCCGCGTCCGGCGCCACCGGGCCGCTTCCTCCTGCAGGGAAGCACGGCCCGGGGCGCCGGACGCCGGGCGCAGAAGAAAGCCCGCTGCACAGCGGTCAAAAGCGAGCAACGCCGGCAGAACGCTGACGGAGGGCAACCGGGCGGGCACCGCGTCGTAGCGGGTCGGCGCTGAGCAGGGGCGCTCTGACCTACTCGTTTCCGCCAGAGCACAGGCGTACGGCAAGATGGGTGTATCTGCCCTTCCCATGGTCACGGCGCATGACGGCCCTGGGGCGGTGCCGCACAGACCCTGATCCATCCAAATCTGCCGGACGGTTTCTCTTGGCTGAGTACATCTACACGATGCGCAAGGCGCGCAAGGCGCACGGCGACAAGGTCATCCTCGATGACGTGACGCAGAGCTTCCTGCCGGGCGCAAAGATCGGTGTCGTGGGCCCCAACGGCGCCGGTAAGTCCACGGTACTGAAGATCATGGCCGGTCTTGAGCAGCCGTCGAACGGTGACGCGTTCCTCTCCCCGGGCTACACCGTCGGCATGCTCCTCCAGGAGCCGCCGCTGGACGAGTCCAAGACGGTGCTGCAGAACGTGCAGGACGGCGCCGCCGAGATCATGGGCAAGCTGCACCGCTTCAACGAGGTCGCCGAGCTGATGGCGACCGACTACTCCGACGCGCTGATGGAGGAGATGGGCAAGCTCCAGGAGGACCTCGACCACGCCAACGCGTGGGACCTGGACACCCAGCTGGAGCAGGCCATGGACGCCCTGGGCTGCCCGCCCGGCGACTGGCCGGTCACCAACCTCTCCGGTGGTGAGCGCCGCCGCGTCGCGCTGTGCAAGCTGCTGCTGGAGTCCCCCGACCTGCTGCTGCTCGACGAGCCCACCAACCACCTGGACGCCGAGTCCGTGCAGTGGCTGGAGCAGCACCTCGCGAAGTACCCCGGCACCGTCGTCGCCGTCACCCACGACCGGTACTTCCTCGACCACGTCGCCCAGTGGATCTGCGAGGTCGACCGCGGCCGCCTGCACGGCTACGAGGGCAACTACTCCAAGTACCTGGAGACCAAGCAGACCCGTCTCAAGGTCGAGGGCCAGAAGGACGCCAAGCGCGCCAAGCGTATGAAGGAAGAGTTGGAGTGGGTCCGCTCCAACGCCAAGGGGCGGCAGGCCAAGTCCAAGTCGCGACTGGCCCGTTACGAGGAAATGGCCGCCGAGGCCGACAAGATGCGGAAGCTGGACTTCGAGGAGATCCAGATCCCGCCGGGCCCGCGCCTGGGCAATGTCGTCGTCGAGGTCGACAAGCTCAACAAGGCCTTCGGCGAGAAGGTCCTGATCGACGACCTGAGCTTCACCCTGCCCCGTAACGGCATCGTCGGCGTCATCGGCCCGAACGGCGCCGGCAAGACCACGCTGTTCAAGATGCTCCAGGGCCTGGAGACCCCGGACTCCGGCGACATCAAGGTCGGCGAGACCGTCAAGATCTCCTACGTCGACCAGAGCCGCGAGAACATCGACCCCAAGAAGACCCTGTGGGCCGTGGTCTCCGACGAACTCGACTACATCAACGTCGGCCAGGTCGAGATGCCTTCGCGGGCGTATGTCTCCGCGTTCGGCTTCAAGGGCCCGGACCAGCAGAAGCCGGCCGGGGTGCTCTCCGGCGGTGAGCGCAACCGCCTCAACCTGGCGCTCACCCTCAAGCAGGGCGGCAACCTGCTGCTCCTCGACGAGCCGACCAACGACCTCGACGTCGAGACCCTGTCCTCGCTGGAGAACGCGCTCCTGGAGTTCCCGGGCTGCGCCGTGGTCGTCTCCCACGACCGCTGGTTCCTCGACCGCGTCGCCACGCACATCCTGGCGTACGAGGGCGAGTCCAAGTGGTTCTGGTTCGAGGGCAACTTCGAGTCCTACGAGAAGAACAAGGTCGAGCGCCTCGGTGCGGACGCGGCCCGTCCGCACCGCGCCACGTACAAGAAGCTGACCCGGGGCTGACCGCCGTGCGTCACCTCTACTCCTGCCCTCTGCGCTGGTCGGACATGGACGCGTTCGGCCATGTCAACAACGCGGTGTTCGTCCGCTACCTCGAAGAGGCGCGGATCGACTTCATGCGCCGGCTGGCGCCCGGGGGCGGCAGTCCGTCGTTCACGGGCGGCTCGGTCGTCGCCCGGCACGAGATCGACTATGTGCGGCCGCTGGTGCACCGGCCCGCCCCGGTGACCGTCGAACTGTGGGTGACGAAGATCAGTGCGGCGTCGATGACGGTCGGCTACGAGGTCAAGGACGAGGACGCGCTCTACCTGCGCGCCTCGACCGTCGTCGTCCCGTACAACTTCACCGAGGAGCGCCCGCGCCGCCTCACCGCGGAGGAGAAGGCGATCCTCAAGGAGTATCTGGACGACGCGTCGCACCAGACGTCACAACCGAAGGGGACCGTCGCGGTATGACGGTGCTGCACCTGGCCGACGCGGGGGAGGCGGCGGATCTCGCCGCCTTCCTCGCCCGGCTGATCCACTACGACAAGGCCGCCGCGGTACGCCTCCAGGCCGGCGGCGGGGTGCTTGCCGTCTTCGGCCGCCCGCCGTCCTTCGAGGTGCTGGCGATCCGCACCGCCCGGCTCGCCGGGAAGAGCTCCCGGGAGGCCGGCAGCAGCACTCCGGACGCCGGGAGCAGTACTCCGGGCGACGCTGGGCACACCGCTGTGGACGCCACCGTCTCGGCCGGTGAACTCCTCGAAGGCATCGAGGAGTCGGCGGGCGTGGTGACCGTGCCCGCCGCGGTCACCGGCCCGCCCTGGACCGGGCTGCTGCCGCCGCGCGGCGGCTGGCAGCGGGTGCCGGGGCTGCCCGCGCCCGAGGCGCTGGTGCGTGCGGTGTCCGGTGCGGTCGCCGAATTCCGGGCCCGTGACGAGGCGTTGCCGCCGCAGCACCGTACCCGCAGCGAACGGGACCGTATCGGCCGGGAGATCTGGTCGCGGACCCTCGGCGACACCCACCTTCCGCTGCGTGCCGCCCATGCCGCGCAGTCGCTGGGCTTTCTGCGACCGGTGCGGGCGGGCGCGCTCGTGGGAGGCGGTACGTCTCCCGGAGCCGCTGCCCCCGCCCCCGCCCCCGCACCGCAGCCCCAGCCGCTGAGCCTGCTGTCCGCGGGCGGCTGGCTGCGGCTGAGCACCCCGTACGGGTCGATCGCCGTACGGACCGGGGGCCCGGAAGGGCTGACCGGGCTCTCGGGTCTCACGGTGACGCCTGCCTGACGAGGCGGGGCGGCGGTGCGGACTGACTCGCGCCGACGCCGACTGGCCCGCGCCGGCACGCGTACGGCCGTGTCAGCCCGCGCCGGCGCACGTACGGCCGGGTCAGTCCGCGGCGTTGATCATTGAGGCGGCCGCGTACGTCAGGTAGTTCCACAGTTGCGTGGCGTGGGCCTCGGACAGGTCGAGGGAGTCCACCGCGTCCCGCATGTGGCGCAGCCAGGCGTCGTGGGCGGCCCGGTCGACGGTGAAGGGGGCGTGCCGCATCCGCAGCCGCGGGTGTCCGCGTCCGTCGCTGTACGTCCGGGGGCCGCCCCAGTACTGCATGAGGAAGAGCGCCAGCCGCTCCTCGGCCGGGCCCAGATCCTCCTCCGGGTACATCGGCCGCAGTAGCGGGTCCTCGGCGACTCCCTGGTAGAAGCGGTGTACCAGGCGCCGGAAGGTCTCCTCGCCACCGACCTGTTCGTAGAAGGTCTGCTCCTCGAGCGTGCCGCGTGGAATCTTGTTCACCCGTCCATGGTGGCAGACGCCCCGGCCGAGGACTTCGGTCGTAGGACGGAGAGACCGGTCACGGCCGGAACGGCAACCGGGAGTGCGGCAGGAACTGCGGCCGGAATACGGCCGAATGCGGCCGGGGCGTGATCGGTCGATCACGCCCCGGGGTCGCTCGGTGGTCCGCTGCGGGTCAGCCGCGGCGGACGGTCAGCGTCGTCCAGGCACCGACGTGCACCCGGTCGCCCTCATGGAGCGGCACCGGTACATAGGGCTGGATCGGGTCCTCGGCGAGGTTGATCGTCGTGCCGTTGGTGGAGTTCTGGTCCACCACCGCCCAGCTGCCGTCCTGCTGCTGTACCAGCAGCGCGTGCTGGTGCGAGACGCCCGGGTCCTCCGGTGCGCTGCCCAGATCGATGTCCGGGGCCTCGCCGGTGCTGTTCCGGCGGCGGCCGACCGCGATCTGTCCGTTGGCGAGCGGGAGCACCTGCTCGGGGGAGTACGAGGGCAGATTGAGCCCTGCCGCCTCCGGGCCGCTGCGGCCCATCATCGCCATGAAGTACTCGCGGTCCGGCGCGATCGCCACCACCCAGCCGTTACCGACGACCGGCTGCGGACCCTGCGGCGGTGCCGCGGGCCCCTGGCCGGGGCCGCCGTTCCACTGCTGGTCGGGTCCGGGCTGCTGCGGCGGCATCTGCTGCTGCTCGAACGGCGCGGGCTGCTGCTGCTCGTACGGGCCGGGCTGCTGCTGCTCGTACGGAGCCTGCGGCGGCTGCTGCTGCTCGTACGGGGGCTGCGGCTGCGGCGGGAACGGCGGCGGCTGCTGCTGCTCGAACGGGGCCTGCGGGCCCGGTCCGGGCGGTGCGGGTGCCATCGGCGGGGGTCCGGCCTGCGCGCTCGGTGGATTCAGCGTCCAGTCGTCGCCGCCCTGCTGCTGCGGCGGCGGGCCGGGCTGACCGGCCGGGCCGGGGCCGGGCATGCCGGGGAAGCCGCCGGGGCCGGGCTGGTCGGGGAAGCCGCCGGGGCCGGGCTGGTCAGGAAAACCGCCGGGGGGCATGCCGTGCGGGGGCTGGGGCTGGGGCTGCTGTGGCGGCGGGAAGCCGTAGCCGTCCTGGCCGCCCTGCGGTCCGGGGGCGGGCGGCGGGAAGCCGTAGCCGCCCTGGCCGCCCTGCGGGCCCGGCTGCTGGGCGGGCGGCGCGTAGGACATCGGGGAGTTGGTGAGGAAGTTGTAGCGGCAGCCCTCACAGAACGGCGCCATCGCCTCACGCGGGGTGCCGCACTGCGGGCACGTCTCGGACTGGCCGGGCTGCCCGGGCTGACCGGGGCCGCCCTGGGGGACCGGCGCGGGGGGCGGGAAGCCGTAGCCGCCCTGACCGCCCGGGTTTCCCTGACCGCCCTGGGTGCCGGGGCCGGGAGCCGCGGGGCCGGGCGCCGGCGGCGGGAAGCCGTAGCCGTCCTGGCCGCCCTGGGGGCCGGGGCCGCCGGGACCGGGTGCGGGGGGCGGGAAGCCGTAGCCGCCCTGACCGCCCTGGCCGTCCGGAGCGCCGGGGCCACCGAAGCCGGGGCCACCGAAGCCGGGGCCGGGGCCGGGGCCGCCGGGCGGCGGACCGGGCTGTCCGGGCGGGGGGCCGGGCTGTCCGGGCGGGGGGCCGGGCTGTCCGGGGGGCGGACCGGGCTGTCCGGGCGGGGGACCGGGCTGTCCGGGCGGCGGGCCGGGCGGCGTGTTCAGGAAACCTGCAGGCAAGGAGGGCGGCGGGGGCACAGCGCCCGCCATCCGCTGGCCGCACACCTCGCACCAGTCTTCGGCCACCGACTGGTGGCCGCTCGGGCAGGTCGGCATGTCGGTTCTTCCCCCTCCGTACCGATGTGCTGCGGTGGAACTGCTCGGTACTGATCGTGGCTAATTCTTCATGCGAACGGTTCTCGTCGAGCGCGTCTCGAGAGTCATCTCGTCCGCTTCGGCGACCTTCGCCTTCAGTCGCACAGTACCGGTCGCCGCATCGACGACGTCCACCACCTTCGCAAGGAGTTTCGCAGTCTCCTCGTTCCCCGAGGCGCCTGCCACCTGCACCGCACGGCCCAATTTCGCCGTGGCGCCCTCGGTATCACCCGACTTGCGGGCATCCAGTCCCTGTTGGATGAGATATGCCAGTTCCGCCTGTCCTGTGTAGTGCGCGACCTGTGGATTGATCGATGTGGAAGCGGTCACATCGTCCGTCCACACGGCGCGTACGAGTCCCTGCGCCAGGGGCCGCGGCGGGGGCGCGGACGGGGCAGGGCCGTCCGGGGCGGAGATGATCAACGAGACGCGGCCGGCCAGCATTTCCTGGCCGACGGCGGCTGCGGGGACCCGCAGGCAGAGGTGGTAGTCACGGGACTCGTCGCCCCAGGAGCCGGTCGGATAGTCCCCCGACCGCGGGCCGGAATCCCGGCGCCGGCCGGTCAAGTCCGCCACGGCGGGCGCCACTTGCCGGACGAAGACGGTCTCGGCGCCCAGCGGCGTCCACAGCCGCAGGGCGACCCCGGAGACCTCCTTGCCCATCGCCTTCTCCATCAGCTGGGTGAAGTCGGCGGCGAGGTGCGCCGGATCGGCGACGATATCGGCGGTGCCGAGCAGCGCCGAGGCGATCTGGGTGACCTCCTTGACCTCCCAGTCCGTACCGACACCGCGGGCGTCGCAGGTGAACGAGCCGGCGCAGGCGTCCAGGGCGGCGCGCAGCTCCTGCGGTGACTCGTGTTCGTTGCGGCCGTCGGTGAGCAGAACGGCGTGCCGGACACCCGCCTCGGCACTGGACAGCAGCCGGCCGGTCAGCCGCAGCCAGGTCCCGATCGCCGTACCGCCGCCCGCGCTCAGCTTCCGCAGCGCCTCCTTCGCCCGCGCGCGGGTTGCCGCACCGGCCACGGCCAGCCGGCCGCCGCCGGGGAAGACCTCGGCGGCCCGGTGTGTTCCGGCCACCACGGCGAAGCCGGCACCGTCGCGCACGGTGTCGATGGCGGCGGCCGTCGCCTCACGGGCGCCGCGCATCTTCTCCGGCGGATGGTCCATCGACCCGGAGCAGTCCACCATGATCACCACTCCGGCGTCCGGCCCGCCGGTGCCCGCCGGACGGACCGGCCGGCCCCCGGTCGTGCCGCCCCCGGTCGCGGTGACCGTCACGATGGCGTGCACCTCGCGCCCGCCGTCGGGCAGGTAGGGGTTCTGGTACACCTCGGCACGGAAGCGCGGCACACGGGACTTGGTGAAGTTGGCCATCCGTGCCGCTCCTTGAGACGCCGTAACCGGTCGAACGGGGCTGTCGGGGCCGTGCTGCGTCATGCGTGGTGCGGGGTGCGGGGGCGCACGGTGTTGGACACCGGGCGCGCCGTACCGCGTACGTGGCGCCCTGTGCCGTGCGCCCCACCGGCATCCGAGCCGGCAGCCGACCGGAGCGGGGGTGAGCCGGTCAGGCCGATCCTGCCCGCCCCGCGGGGGCCGGGAACGGCACCAGCGCCACCGTTACGTTGTCGTGCCCGCCGCCGTCGAGGGCGTGGGTGACCAGCGTGCGGGCGCTCTCCAGCGGCCTGCTGGGCGCGTCGTACGGCAGCACCGCGGCCATCTGCTCCGCGGACTCGGCGTAGTTCCACAGCCCGTCGGTGCACACCACCACCACACCGGGCCCGTCCGGCTGGAACGTGGCGGTGTGCGGCTCGACCTCGTATGCGTCCGCACCGAGCCAGCCGGTGATGGCGTGCGCCCGCTCGTCGGCGTTCGCCTCGGCCTCGGACATCAGGTTGTTGGCGACCATCTGGGCGGCCCAGGAGTCGTCCTCGGTGAGCCGGGCGGGCGGCGCCGTACGGTCATCGGGGATCCAGTAGGCGCGGCTGTCGCCGACCCAGCCGACGGTCAGCAGCCCGCCGCCGACCACCGCACCGACGAAGGTGCAGGCCGGGGCGTTCTGCTGGCGGTGTTCGTCATGCGCCGAGGAGGGGTCGGGGGCCAGCGCGTCGACGGCCGAGGAAGCCGCCAGGATGGCCTCGTGCATGGCCTGTTGGGGATGGGTGCCGCGCGGCAGCGACGTCCGCAGCGCCTCGCCGGCGGCCTCGGACGCCGCCGTGGACGCCTCGTCCGGGCGGGTCGCCGAGGAGACGCCGTCACAGACCACCGCGACCACGGCGGGGGTGCCGTCGGGGAGCGCGGCGGCGCGGAGCGCGAAGAAGTCCTCGTTGCGGTGGTGGCGGTGGCCCCGGTCGCTGACCGCCGCGATGCCCGCCAACTCGCGCTCCATGTGGTCGCGTTCACGGGGCTGGGCGTGCCCGCAGTGCTCGCAGTAGCCGTCCGGCCCCACGGCGCCGGAACGGCAGGCGGCGCAGCGGGTGGTGCCGTGGGCGGGGGTGCCGTGGGCGGGGGTGCCGGACGGGGTACCGGCCGCTGCGGGGCCACCCGCGGGGCCACCGGCAGGCGCGGCGGCGGGCGCGACGGGCGGACCGGGTGCGGTGTCCGGCGTACGGGCGGCCGGGCCGGGCGCGCCCCGCTCCGCGGCCGGCGCACCGGGCTCCGCTCCCGCCGCGTCGGCGACCGCCTCGTATCCGGCGACGCGCGGGTCGACGGGCGGGTCGACGGGCGGGGCGGCGTGCGGGTCCACCGGCGGGCCCACGGGCGGCGGCGTGTCGGCCACCGGGGCGGAGCCGGCCGCCGGCCCGGGACCGGCCACCGAGGGCGCATGGCCGGGCAGTGGCGGGGCGTTGCCCGGCACCGGCACCGGCGCGGGCGCCGGTGCCGTGCCCGCGTCCCCGTACGGCAGACGGGCCTGCGGGGCCGGCGGAGGCGGCGGCCCGGCAGCACCCGCACCGTGGGCGGCCGGCGGCCTGGGCACCCCGGGCATCCCGGGCGGCACCCCGGGCGGCGCCGGCGGCAGGGGCGGCACGGGAGGTACGGCGGGGACGCCGTGCGCGGGCCGGGCGCCGTACGCCGGCGCCGCGGCGGGCGCCGGGAGGGCGGCGCCGCACCGCCCGCAGAAGTTGTCTCCCGCAGCGAACGGCTCGTCGCAGCCCGGGCACCGGGACGGCTCAGTCACACCCATGTCACACCCACGTCCTGGGGCGGAAGCGGTTGGCCCGCTCCACCAGTTCGATCCTTTTCTCACCACGCTGCGCCAGCCGCGCGAGCAGGCGGTACGACCGCTCCAGGCCGAACCGCAGACCGCGCTCGTCCAGCGGGCAGCCGAGCAGCGACGGCCGCTCGGCCACGCCCGCCGGACCGTCCGGCCCGGCACCGTGGCTACCGGAGAGTACCCAGTCCAGGGCGCTGCCCAGTACCTCGGTGGTGAGTTGTTCCCTTCGTTCGGCGTCCAGACCGAAGTCCGCCAGCGCCTCGACCTGTTCGGCGGCCGCCCGCAGATCCGCCGTCAGCGGATCGCGCGGCGGGCGCCCCCGCAGCCGGGCGCGGACCGCCGCGATCCGCGCCGCTATGTAGTGGATGGACGACTCCGGGACGGACTCCAGCGCCCCGACCGCGCCCGTGCGGTCGCCCGCCGCCAGGTGCACCCGTGCCAGTCCGAACGCCGCGCCGACATAGCTGCGGTCGGTCGCCCAGACCAGGCGGTAGTACTCCACGGCGTTGTCCAGCTGGCCCAGCAGCTCCGCGCAGATCCCCAGCGCCAGCTTCGGCGCCGGCTCGCCGGGGAAGGCGTCGTAGACCGCGTCGAAGGCCAGTGCGGCGCTCTCGCGGTCACCGGTCGTCAGCGACACCAGGCCGCGATGCCACACCACCCGCCAGTCCGCGCCTCCGGTGCCGGGCTCGGTGCCGGCCCGCCGCGCGGCGGCCCACTGCCCGGCGGGCTCCGCCGCCGCGATCTCCTCCAGCGCCCGCTGTGCCCCGGCGCTGTCCCCTGTCTCCAGACGGGCGCGCAGCGCACGCAGCCGGACCTCCAGGGAGTCGGCGGGCGCCGAGCGCAGGGCGCCCAGCAGTTCGGCGGGCGCGGCGGCCAGCAGCCCGGCCAGCAGCCCGGCGTGCGGATCGTCCGGATCCACCCGCGGCACCGGCAGGGCCAGGGCGGCACCGGCGACGTCCAGGGGGCGCAGCGCCGGGCCGCCGGAGGCCGGCTGTGCGGGGCGCGCCGCCCCCCGCGCGCCCAGCAGCGAACTGTCGCCCTCCGCCGCGGCCATCAGCTCCGTGTCGACCACCCGGAGTTCGGGCCCGAAAAGCGGGGACAGCGCGGGCCGCGGCTCGCCGGACTGGAGCGCCACCACCTCCCGCAGCACGCCCGTCAGCTGCTCGGCCATCTCCTCCGCCGAGGCGAATCTGCGCGCCCGGTCCGGGTCCGTGGCGCGCACCAGCAGCCGGTAGAACGACTCGTAGTTGCGGAACACCTCGATGTGGTCCGGATCGGGCAGGGAGTCCGCGAAGACGTTCGTATAGCCCTGGAAGTCGAAGGTGAGGACGGCGAGGGTGCGGGCGACGGTGTAGAGGTCGGAGGAGACCGACGGGCCCAGCGCGGCGATCTCCGGTGCCTGATAGCCGATCGTGCCGTAGACCGGGCTGTGGTGGTCGTCCATCCTGCGCACCGCGCCCATGTCGATCAGCTTGAGCCGGTCGTGCTGCTGGATGGCGTTGTCGACCTTGAAGTCGCAGTAGAGGTAGCCGCGGCGGTGCAGGTGGCCGAGGGCTTCCAGCGCCTCGATGCCGTACGCACAGGCCTGTCCGACCGGCAGCGGATCGCGCCTGCCCTGGGGCGTGCGCCGGTCGTTGGCGAGCTCCTTGAGCGATTTGCCGCCGACGTACTCCATGACGATGTAGCCGTCGAGGCTGCCGGTCGCCCGGTCGAGGTGTTCCACGAAGTTGTAGATCCGCACGATGTTGGCGTGCTCGATCTCGGCGAGGAAGCGCCGCTCGGACATCGCCACCGCCAGCGCCTCCTCGTCGCCGGTGTCCAGCAGCCCCTTGAGCACCACCCACCGGTCGGAGACCGCATGGTCCGTCGCCAGATAGATCCAGCCGAGCCCGCCGTGCGCCAGGCAGCCCGCGACCTCGTACTGGCCGTGCACCATGTCGCCGGGCCGCAGCTTGGGCACAAAGCTGTACGGGTGGCCGCACTTGATGCAGAAGCCTTCCGTGGTGCCCGGCTGCTCACCGTGCGCCCGGCCCACCGGCGCGCCGCAGTCCGTACGGCTGCAGAACCGCTTCCGCTCCGGGACCTCCGGATGCTCCAGCACCGCCGTACGCGGATCGGGCCGCGGCACCTCCGGCACCGTCACCAGCCCCGCGCCCAGCCGCCCCCGCGCCGCCCCGGACGACGCGCCGCTGCCCGCGCCGCGCACCGACACCGCCGCCATACCGCGCTCCGGCCCCTTGCCGGACACCGACCGCGAGTGCCGCCCGGGCACCGAGCGCCGCGAGGGCGCGGAACGGGCGGTGCGGGTGCCGGCGCCGGAATCCGTGCCGGGGCCGGAACCGGGGGCGGGGGAGGGGACCGTCAGCAACGCCCCCGCCGCCTCGCGGCCCGCCGTGCCGCCCGTGAGCGCCCGGCCCGTCAGGCCCGTGGGCGGCGAGGACAGCAGACCGTCCGGCGAGACCACCGGCGCCAGCCCGCACAGGTCGCAGTACAGCTCACCGCCGCCGACATCCTCGTAACTGCCCGCGCACTCCCGCCGCTGGCAGCGCTCGTCGGCCCGCTCCGTCACGAATCCCCCTTGCCCTCCCGCTGCTGCACAGCCAATGCCTCCGCCGCTGCCTGCTGATAGCGCCACACCGCCTGCTCGGCCGCCCGCAGATCACACGGCGCACTCCACAGCATCCGCCGCGCCAGGTCGTACCGCTCGGTCAGCAGCGGATCCTCCGCCAAACCGTGACGTGCGAGCTTCGCCCGGTAGGCATCCAGCCGGCCGCGCAGCTCGGCCCGCACCGCCAGCGGCGCGGTCACCGCCGTCAACGACTCGCGGGCCCGCAGGAGTTCGTCCTCCGCCCGCTCCTCCAGGCTGTCCAGCAGCGGCGAGAGGCGGTGCCACTGCGCCCGTCTTCGGTAGCCGGCGGCCGTGGCCAGCTGTTCGTGCAGCGCCGTCGAGGGGCCGCTGACCGCCGGTACCTCCGACGCGGCGATCTTCGCCAGCACCTCGCCCCGGGCCTGCCGCGCCTCGGTCAGCGTGCGGTCCGCCCGCGACAGCACGTCCCGCAGCTGCATCAGCCGCCGCTCCGCGTCCTGCCGCACATCCAGCACCGCCGCCACCTCACGCCGGATGTCCTCCAGCGCACGGGCCGCACGGTCGTAGCGCACGGTGTCCGGACGCCCGCCGCCCGGCGCCGAACTCCCCGTCGACGCCGACACCCAGAACGCCAGCGGATCCTCGATCACCCGCTCCCGCAGCCGCAGCAGTTCGTCCGTGATCCGCTCCAGGTCGTCGCCCGCCGGATGCTCGCCGGGGCGTACTCCCACCGAATGCGCCAGGGAACGCGTCCGCTGCAACTCGGCCGACAGCAGGTCTATCCGGGCCGGCAGCGCCGACCAGACCGCATCGGCGGCGACGATGACGTCCAGCGACTGGGCGTACAGCCCGTTCATCCGCTCGACGAGCCGCTCCAGACTGAACCGTTCGCACCGCAGGGCCGGGCCGCCCGGCGTACCGTCACCGGCCGCGGCCGCACCCGGCACCGTCACCCCGTCGCCGTACAGCAGCCCGGTCAGCTGCGCCAGGTCCTCCGGGGACGGCAGGCGGCGCCGCTCCCGCAGCTCACGCGCCTGCTCCAGCGCCGCCGTATACGCATCGAACAGCGTCCACAGGACCGTGATGGACCGCTCCGCCGCGGCCCAGCGCTCCTTGGTGGTGCCGGTCAGACCGGCGCCCTCCAGCAGCCGGCGCCCCGCGTGATCCTGCAACGCGAGCAGCGACGTCTCGATCGCCTCGTACTCGGCACCGAGCCGCGCCAGGGCGCGGTCCACCTCCTCCCGGTCCAGCACCGGGGCATCGGGCTCCCCCGGAGAGCCGGGGAAGGGCCTGGGGACCCCCATCGATCACCTCTCCAATACGCGTACGGTGCACGGCGTTTGCCGCGGCCGGGCGGCCGCTGCGGTCTGCTCCTCCCACGACCTCTTCCATAGTGACGGCATCCGGCCCTCCCGGGGCGGTCAGTGGCACTACTCCGCTCCTTGGAGCGATCAGTCGCGGTACTCCGGCGCGGGCGGCCCCGATATGCCCGGCAGATCGGCCTTCAGCCACTTGCGGTACGCCCGCATCCAGGCGCTGTGTTCGCCGCCGCCCCGGTAGTCGTCCAGGACCTTGTTCACCCGCCGCACCAGGTCCGTGTCGTCCTTGTTCATCGCCACGCCGTACGACTCGTCCGTGAACGGCTTGCCCTTCAGCTCCACCCTCGGGTCCTGCGCCGCCTGCGCCGCCGCCAGCGCACTGTCCGTGACCACCGCATCCGCCCGGCCCAGCTGCAGCCGCACCAGACAGTCGAGCTGGCTGGGCACCGTCAGCACCTGTGCGCCGTGCGGCTGCGCCCGCAGCGCCGTCTCACCCGTCGAACCCGCCGCCGTGCACACCCGCCGGCCCCGCAGCGAAGCGTCGAACGCCTTGATCGTCGAGTCGATCGGGGCCAGCACCTGCTGTCCCGCCTGGAAGTACGAGGTCGAGAACGCCACCTGCTGCTTGCGGGCGCAGTTGATCGTCATCGTCCGCACCACCATGTCCACCGCACGCTTCTGCAGCGCCGGGATCCGCTGGTTGGTCGGCACCGTTTTGAAGACCACAGGGGGATGGGGCCCCAGGATGTCCTCGGCGATCGCCTGTGCCAGATCGATGTCGAAACCCTCCAGCGTGCCGGTGGACGGGTTGCGGTACCCCCACCGGTAGGTGTTCTGGTCCACCCCGACGACCAGCTGGCCCCGCTCCTTGATGCGCTGCACCGCCGCACCGTCGTCCGCCGAAGGGCGCAGGCTCGCCGCGGCGTGGTGCGCCGTGCACGGCGCGGCGGCAGGTGCGGCCGGCGCCGCCCCCGGTCCGTACGCCCGGTGTGCCGCCGCGGACGAGGAGACCCGGCCGCCGCCGTGGACGGCCCGTTCGGCGTCGCCGCCCAGCACCGGCACCAGCACGGCGGCGACCGCGGCCATCACGCCCATCCCGGACGCGACCGGCGCAAGGACGGCACGCAGATTCACCAGCTCTCTCGCGCGCACCCTCATGCCCCTCTCACCAGGCCTCCTCACCGGTACTCCGCCAGCCTGCGGCCGATCCCCAGCACCGCGCCCACCGCCGCCGACGCCGCCAGCACCCCGGCTCCCACCACAAGCCCGTCCAGCGCCCTGCGCCCGGCGTCCGCCGCCGACCGGAACTCCGCCTGCTCGTGCACCAGCGCCTGCTGCAGCCCGGCGGCCACCCGGTCGAAGGACTGGCCGGTGGAACCGTCCGTGCCGATCACCTTGGCCAGCGCCTGCGGGTAATCGCCCTTCTCGTCCGCCGTCCGTGCCTCGCCGTGCCGCGCCTGCCACTGCCGCACGCCGGTCAGCGCCGCGTGCACCGGACGCCGCCCCGCCTCGTCGTCGGCCAGTGCCAGCGCCGCCCCCAGCCTGCTCCTCGCCGAGGCGGCCCCCGGCCCGCCCCCGCCCGCCAGATCCGCCATCCGGGAACGGAACCCGGCCTCGTAGAAATCCTCCTGGCCGTGCGTCAGCACCGCACCGCGTGCCACCAGCGTCAGATTCTCGTCCCCGCGCGCCTGCAGCGCGTCGATCCGCGCCTCGTTGAGCACCCGCAGCGACCGGGCGCCGTGCTCGTACGAACCGGTCAGCCCCGTACGTGCCACGGTATGCGCCGCCACCAGCCACCCCAGCACCACCACGGACGCCGCCGTCGCCGCCAGCAGGCCCCTGTTGAACACCCGGTTGGTGCGCCGGTAGTGCCGCCGCTGCGCCCACCCCAGCGCACCGAGGGCCACCAGCCCCGCCGCCACCGCGTACCACGGCCGCGCCCCGGCCGCGCGGTAGTCCGCCGCCAGCCGGTCCGTCTCCGCGTCGTACAACGCCCGTGCGGCCGGGAGGAGTTCGGTGCGCATCTGCTCATTGGCGTACCGCAGATAGGCGCCGCCCAGCGGCAGCCCCTGCCGGTTGTTCGCCCGCGCCGTCTCCACCAGCCCCGTATAGCGCGGCAGCCCGCTGTTGAGCTTGGCGATCTGCGCGCCGGCGCCGGCCGGACCGCTGCTGTGGGCGGCCGCCTTGACCAGCAGCGCGGACGCGGTGGAGATGTCGGCGGCATACCGGTCGCGGGTCGCCCGGCTCTCCTTGGCACCGGCCAGAAAACCGGCCGCTGCCGTCGTATCGGCATCCGCCAGCGAGCGGTAGATGCTCGCCGCGTCCGCGGTCAGCGGCTGGCTGCGCTCCACCACGTCGTCCGCGGCCGCCGCCCGGTCCGCGACCTGCCAGGCCGTGACCGCGCCGAACAGCACCACCAGCAGGGCCAGTACGGCACCGATCACCCGCAGCCGGCCCGGCTCCGTCGTCGCCGCGGCACGCAGTTCGTCCAGCCCCTCGGCCCAGGCCGTCCGGCGCCCGGCGGCGGGCGGTGACGCGCCGCCGGCCGACCCACTGGTGGCCGGCACGCTGGTGCTCGACACGGAACCTCCCCCCGGTCGCTGACGTCGGGACCGGCCCCCGCGCACGGCGCCCGGGAGCGCTCACGAGAAGAACCGGTGCATGGGCAGCAGTATGTCCGCAGCCACTGACACACACACCGCGATTGCCCCGATCTTGTTCGGAGATCTTGTCCGAGGGGGGTGTTCGGGCCGTGCTCCGGCGGGGCCCGCCGCGCCGCGGGGACCGGCACTACAGTGGGCGGGGAATCGTCAGACATCAGGTGATGCCGGGGCCCGGACACCGCGCCGAAGGGGGAGTGATCCCGTGCAGTCGGTCCGCAAGGGCAGGGTGTCGCTGGTGGAGACCGCGACCGACGAGATCCGCGCCCAGATCGTGAGCGGCACCTGGCCGGTGGGCAGCCGCATCCCGCCCGAGAGCGCTCTGTCCGAAACCCTCGGGGTCAGCCGCGCCTCGGTCCGCGAAGCCGTACGGTCCCTGGTGCACGCCGGCCTCCTGGAGCCCCGGCAGGGCGACGGCACCTTCGTGCTCTCCGATGACGACAGCGCCCTCGCCCTCCGCCGCCGCCTCGAACGCGCCGAGCTCAGCCATGTCACCCAGGTCCGCCAGGGCCTCGACGTGGTCGCCGCCCGCCAGGCGGCCAAGCACCGTACGGACCGCCAGCTCGCCGGCATCGAAGCCGCGCTGGCCCGTCGCAGGGCCGCCCTGGCCGCGCAGGACGGCGAGGCCTTCACCGCCGCCGACGCCGAGTTCCACGTCCTGGTCGCCGAGGCGAGCGACAACCCCGTCCTCGCCGACATCTACCGCTCCCTGAGCGCCGCCCTGCGCGAGGAACTGCGCCGCGCCGCCTGCCTGGACACCGCCACCGCGGCTCCCGACGACCCGCACTCCCGCCTCGCCGACGCCATCCGCGACCGGGACCCCCGGGCCGCCGTGGACGCCGCGGTCCTGCTCCTCGCCGGTCACGTACGGGACCTGGCGCTTCCGGTGGGGGACTGAGGGACGGGCGGCGCCTCCGCCTCCCAAGCCGCCCTCAGCCGTCCGTGGGCGCCCGCCCCCGCGCCCGCCCGGTCCAGCGTGTCCAGGGCCGCCCCCACCACCGGCGGGGCGGTCACCACATGGGGCACCGCCCCGGGAGCACGCTCCGCGAGGAGCCGGGTGACCCGGTCGTGGAGGAGCGGGTGACGGGCGGCCAGGACGCCGCCGCCCAGCACCACGGGGACCGCTTCCCCGAGGAGACCGAGACGCTTCAGGGCGACGGTGGCCAGGAGCACGATCTCCTCCGCCTGGCGGGCCACGAGGGCGCGGGCGACCGGGTCACCGGCCCCCGCCGCGGAGAAGAGCAGCGGCACCAGTTCATGGCGGCGGTGGCCGGGGAGGGCCCGCAGATGGAAAGCCTCGATCAAGTCCGGCATGCCGCGCAGGCCGAAGTGCGCGGGCAGGACGTCGGCCAGCCGGGTCGGGGCGCCGCGGCCGTCCTCGGCCCGGGCCGCGCACCACATGGCCTCCTCGGCGAGGAACGCCCCGCCGCCCCAGTCGCCGGAGAGCCGGCCGAGGGCCGGGAAGCGCGCGGTGGCACCGTCCCGGCCGACCCCCGCGCAGTTGATGCCCGCCCCGCACACCACGGCGACGCCCACCCGCTCCCCGTCGTCCGGCAGCCCGGCCCGCAGCAGCGCGAAGGTGTCGTTGCGGACGCTCACCGTGCGCGCCCATCCCCGGCCCGCGATCTCGGCGGTGAGCGCGGCCTCCTCCACGGGGAGATCGGCGTTGGCGAGGAAGGCCGAGAGGTGGTCGACGGGGCCCGGGTGCCCGGCCCCGGCCAGGACCGAGCGCACCAGCGGCGCCAGGACGTCGACCGCCCGGCCGGCGCCCACCACCGGCGGCTGGAAGCCACCGCCGCGTGCCGTGCCCAGGAGCCTGCCGTCCGCGGCCACCAGTGCCACGTCGGTCTTGCTGTTGCCCGCGTCGACGGCGAGCGCCGTGCCCCTCAGGCCCACGTGAGGTGCTCCCGGTTGTGCGCGAGCAGCTGGTCGGTGAGCCGGTCCGCGGCGTCGGTCTGGCCGATGAGGGGGTGGGCGAGGAGGGCGGAGAAGACGGCATCGCGCCCGCCGGCCCGGTCGGCCCGCCGGCCGTCCCTGCCCCACAGCGCGGCCTGAAGGGCGAGGTGTTCGTAGGCGGTGACGTGTG
Organism: Streptomyces sp. NBC_00400; assembly: GCF_036048035.1. NCBI lineage: Bacteria > Bacillati > Actinomycetota > Actinomycetes > Kitasatosporales > Streptomycetaceae > Streptomyces > Streptomyces sp. NBC_00400. The sequence continues at coordinate 5,597,988 of NZ_CP107940.1, forward strand.
CGACCAGCCCGGCGTACAGCGGTTCCAGGGGGCGCACGGGAAGGGGCGTGGCGCCCGTCGCGTCCACGGTCGCGGGCACCTCGATCACCGCGTCGTCGGGCAGGAACGGCAGGGTGCCGCGGTTGAGGGTGTTGACGACCTGGGTGTCCCCGGTGTCCCGCAGGAGGGCGGAGGTGAGCGCCACCGCGGCCTCCGAGTAGAAGGCCCCGCCGCGCCGGGACAGCAGCTCGGGTTTCTCGTCGAGCGCCGGATCGCCGTACATGTCCAGGAGCTGCTGCTCGATGGCGGCGACCTCCGCCGCGCGGGAGGGTTTGCTGCGCAACTCCCGTACGACCGCGTCGTGCTGGTAGTAGTAGCGCAGATAGTAGGAGGGGACGACGCCGAGGCGGTCGAGGAGCGGGCGGGGCAGGCGCAGCTGCTCGGCGAGGGTGCCGCCGTGGTCCGCCAGCAGCCGGGGGAGCACGTCCTCGCCCCCGACGCGTACCGCCCGCTCCCAGGTGAGGTGGTTGAGGCCGATGTGCTCCAGCTCGACCTCGTCGGGGGAGACGCCCAGCAGCGCGGCGAATCTGCGCTGGAAGCCGATGGCGACGTTGCACAGGCCGACGGCCCGGTGGCCGTGGGCGAGCAGCGCCCGGGTGACGATGCCGACGGGGTTGGTGAAGTCGACGATCCAGGCCCCGGGGTTGCGGCGGCGCACCCGCTCGGCGAGGTCCAGGACGACGGGGACCGTGCGCAGCGCCTTGGCGAGGCCGCCGGCGCCGGTGGTCTCCTGGCCGACGCAGCCGCACTCCAGCGGCCAGGTCTCGTCCTGGTGGCGGGCGGCCTGGCCGCCCACCCGCAGTTGCAGCAGCACCGCGTCCGCGCCGTCGGCACCGGCGTCCAGGTCGGTGGTCCAGGAGATCCGGCCCGGGTGGCCCTGCCTGGCGAAGATCCGCCGGGCCAGGCCGCCCACCAGCTCCAGCCGGTCCGCGGCCGGGTCGATGAGGACCAGTTCCTCCAGCGGCAGCACCTCGCGCAGGCGCGCGAAACCGTCGATGAGTTCGGGGGTGTAGGTGGAGCCGCCGCCGACCACGGCGAGCTTGATGCGGGGGTGCTCGGTGCGGCGCGGGGTGCGTCCCTGGGGAGACGGCATACGGATCAGCCCTTCACTCCGGTGAGCGTGACGCCTTCGACGAAGGCCTTCTGTGCGAAGCGTGCGAAGAACAGGAAACGTGCGAAGAACAGGAAGCAAGCGAAGAACAGGAAGCAAGCGGAGAACAGGACGGGGACGCCCTGCGCGGCGTGCATCCGCGGGCCGGAGCCCGGCACTCAGCCGGTGTGGAACACCGCATCGCGTGCCGCCGCGAGCGCCGTCCGCAGTGCGCCGATGAGAATCGCCGGGCCGTCGACACGGCTCAGGCGCAAGGCGGGGCGGGGCAGCGGGAGCCCGGTGAACTCCTCCTCGACCAGGGCGCGCAGCGCCTCCCCGCCGGCCCGGGCGACCTCGCCGGAGAGCACCACCAGCCGCGGGTCGACGACCGCGACCACGGCCGCGATCCCGGTCGCCAGCCGCCGCGCGATCTCGGCGCGGACCCCGTCGTGCGCCATCGCCCCTTCGACGGTACGGACGTCCGGGGCCCCGTACTCCCGGGCCAGTGCGAGCACGCTCGGCGAGCCGACCAGCCGCTGGAAGCCGCCGCCGGCGCCCGCCTGCGCGGCGCCGTGGTCACCGCCGTGCTCACCGCCCCGGGACAACGGGGCGCCGGGCAGCGGCAGGTAGCCGATCTCGCCCGCGCCGCCGGTGGCCCCGCGCAGCAGCCGGCCGCCCAGCACGAGGGCGGCGCCGACCCCCTTGTCCGCCCACACCAGCACGAAGTCGTCGACGTCCTGTGCGGCCCCGTCGTACTGCTCGGCGACCGCCGCCAGGTTCACATCGTTCTCAAGGGTGACCGGCGTGCCCAGCACCCCGGCCAGCTCTTCCTTCAGCGCCCGCGCGTGCCACCCCGGCAGATGCGGCGCATAGCGCAGCCGCCCGGTCCCCGGGTCCAGCGCACCGGGTGTGCCGATCACCGCCCCGTGCAGCTGCCCGCGTTCCCGCCCGGCCCTGGCCAGTGCCCCGTCGACGGCCCGCGCGACCAGCTGCGCGGTCCGGTGCGGCGCCTCCTCGGCAACGGCGTCGGTGCCGACCCGTTCCTCCCCGAGCACCTGCCCGGTGATGTCGGCGACCGTGGCGGTGATCCCCAGCGGATCGACGGCCAGCGCGGCAACATGCGCCGCCACCGGGTCGATCTCGTACAGCTGCGCACTGGGCCCCGGCCGCCCGGTCACATTCCCGGTCGTCCGTACCAGCCCCGCGGCCTCCAGCCGCGCCAGCAACTGCGAGGCGGTGGGTTTCGACAGCCCGGTCAGCTCCCCGATCCGCGTACGGGTCAACGGGCCCTGCGACACCAGCAGATCGAGCGCGGCCCGGTCGTTCATGGCCCGCAACACCCGCGGCGTCCCCGGCGTGCCCCGCCTCCCGGGCGTGCCCGGCATCCCCTGCGTGCCCGGCATCCCCTGCGCGCTGTGCCCACCGGCCATGACACCGCCCCTCCCCGTTTTCCCGGCGGCCGGAGCGCCGACGGCCGAGTATCTGTTAAGAAACCTTCCCATCGTTCCCGCAGGAAGCTAAGCGGCGGGCCGTGGCGGCGTCAACGGTGCGGACGGGGCGGGTGCGCCGCCCGCCGTGCCCTCTGCCCGCCCTCTGCTCCCGGATACCGGGCTGCGGGTCCTGTGCTCCCGGATACCGGGCCGCGGGTCTGTGCTGCCGTGCTTTCTGCGGCCTGTCTGAGCGGCGCAGCCGTGGATCCGGTGCCTCAAGGCCGGGCGCAGGATCGGCGCCACGCAGAAGGGGCGCACCCGCGCGGTACGCCCCTTCTGCCGGCAGTCAGGGCCGTCAGGTCCGGACGGCCGGTTCACTTGCCTCTGTTTCCCCCGGCTTCCCCTGCTTCACTTCCCCATCTTCGACGGCGAAGCGATCGGGCTCGTCGCCAGGGACTGCGGGGACGTCGGGTTGTTGAGGGCCGAGGGGGCGGCCATGCCGGCCGAGGGGTCGGCGGCCTCCTCGTTCTCGTCCTCGGGGGCCGGGCGCGGGGCCAGGTGGACGCCGGCGGCGTCCAGGGCGCGCTTGATGCGCCAGCGCAGTTCGCGCTCCACGCCGGGGGCCTTGCCGGGCATCGTCTTGGCCGAAACGCTGATGGTGACGGTGTCCAGGTGGACCTCGCTCAGACCGAGGACCTCCACCGGCTCCCACAGCTGCTCGTTCCAGGGCTCGGCCTTGGACATCTCCTCGCCGGCGCCGGTGATGGTCTCGCGGGCGCGCTCCAGGTCCTGGTCGGCGGCGATCACCACATCGACGGCGGCGGTGGACCAGCCCTGGCTGAGGTTGCCGATCCGCTTGACCTCGCCGTTGCGGATGTACCAGATCGCGCCGTTGGGGCCGCGCAGCTTGGTGACCCGCAGGCCGACCTCGATGACCGTACCGGTGGCCACCCCCGCGTCGATCTCGTCGCCGACGCCGTACTGGTCCTCAAGGATCATGAAGACGCCGGAGAGGAAGTCGGTGACGAGGTTGCGGGCGCCGAAACCGATGGCGACACCGGCCACACCGGCGCTGGCCAGCAGCGGCGCCAGGTTGATCTTCAGGACGGAGAGCACGGTCAGGGCGGCGGTGCCCATGATCACGAAGGAGGCGACGCTGCGCAGCACCGAGCCGATGGCCTCGGAGCGCTGTCTGCGTCTCTCGGCGTTGACGAGCAGACCGCCCAGCGCGGTGCCCTGGGCGGCGGCCACGGTGCGGTTCATCCGCTCGATGAGCTTGGTGATCGTGCGGCGGATCACATGCCGCAGCACCACCGCGATCACGATGATCAGCAAGATCTGCAGGCCGGACGTGAGCCACGTCCCCCAGTTCTCCTGCACCCAGCCGGCGGCGTTGGTGGCCTTGTCCGTGGCGTCGTCGAGCGACGTCGGGCCGGATGAGCCGGGCGTGGCGGCGCGCAGGTGCGCGGCAGCGGCCGGCGAAGCGGACCAGAACACAGTCGAACCTTCCGTGTGGGACAGCAGACCCGGGCCCCGGTGGGACACCGTGAACCGGGCAGACCAACCACACTAACGGGGCAACAGGAGCGGTCCGCGCCCTTGTTCGAGTCGGATAGTTGTGCGCAGGGCCGGAATGAGCCGTATCCGGCCGGACGTGCCGGTGTGTGGTGGAAAACACCTCCGACCCGTTACTCGGTCATGGTGGCGCTCTCACCAGGCACCGGGGGACACTGTGGGGAGATCGTCCCGGCGCGAGCCACGCGCCGCCGGCGTACAAGGAGGCACCCGTGCCGCATGTTCTGGTCCTCAATGCGTCGTACGAGCCGCTCGGCGTCGTACCGCTCCGCCGCGCGCTCATCCTCGTCCTCAACGAGAAGGCTGTCAGCCTCGAGGAATCCGGCGCCCTGATGCACAGTGCGACCCATGTCATACCCGCTCCGAGCGTGGTCCGCTTGAAGCGGTTTGTGCGGGTGCCCTTTCGAGGCCCCGTTCCCCTGACCCGCCGGGCGCTGTTCGCCCGTGACGGCGGGCGCTGTATGTACTGCGGTGGCGTCGCAACCAGCGTCGACCACGTCATCCCGCGCAGCCGCGGAGGTCAGCACACCTGGGAAAACGTCGTCGCCGCGTGCCGGCGCTGCAACCACGTCAAGGCCGACCGCCATGTCGCCGAGATCGGCTGGCGGCTGCGGCATCAGCCCGCCCCGCCGTCAGGACTGGCGTGGCGGATCATCGGCACGGGCCATCGCGACCCGCGCTGGCTGCCGTATTTGCAGCCGTACGGCGCGGATGACGCCCTGGCCCGGATCGACGCCGTATCGGCTTAGGTCCGGGTTTCTGCGTCCTGACGGTGGTGTGGTGCGTCTCGCACGTCCCGCACCTCTCGTGCGGCTCGCACAGGTCGTGCGTCCCGCTCCGGCCGGGGCGGACGCCGCCGGATTCCCGCCCCGTGGCCGCCCGCCGCGGCGACGAGGATCCCGCGGCGTCCACGACGGCCGCCGGCGCACCCGCCCGCACCGCACCCGGTCACCGGGCGCACCGTTCCCCGGGCACCGCTCGCCGGGCGCCGTTCACCGCTTGTCGTTGCCCGGGTGGCGTGCCTCCGCCACCCGATACGCCTCCACCGACCACAGCGAGTAGCCGAAGTGGGTGGCCCGCTTGTCGCCCTGGATGCGGACGAACCGGGCGTTCTCGGCGTCCATCCGGACGGATTCGCGGCCGCCCTTGCCGTCCCGGACCGTGGCCGCCGTGCGCCAGCTGCGGCCGTCCGGCGAGACCTGGATGCGGTAGCGGGCGGCGTAGGCGTCCTGCCAGTTCAGGACGAGCCGGCCGAGGCGGGTCGGATGGGCCAGCGCGAACTGCAGCCAGGCGCCGTCCTCCGGGGCGGAGGACCAGCGGGTTCCGGGGTTGCCGTCGGTGGCCGCAGACGCCGGGAAAGCCGCCGTCTCGTCCCCGGAGGAGGTGGCGACGGTGCCGCGCGCCAGGTCCTTGCCGCCGGTGCGCGGATACGAGCGCACCGTCAGCGTCCGCTGCGCGCCGCCGAACTCCACCGGGATCTCGTACGTCCCCGAGGGGGCGTTCTCGGGGATGCCGACGGTGATGCGGATCGTGGCCGTGCCGCCACGCGGTGCGGTGACCTCCTCGGGGGCGTGCACCGTGAAGCCCCTGGGCGCCTTGACCGCCAGCTTCCCGCGGACGTCGCCGGGGCGGCGGGAGTAGATCAGGGCGTCCACCGTCGCACTGCCGCCGGTCTGGGCGTCCGACTCCTTGCGGGACAGTTCGAGGCCGGCTGCCGGGGTGTCGTCGAACCAGGGCGTGAAGGTGTGCACGGACGGGGCGTGCGCACTCTTCGCCCAGGTCAGCCGTACCGCGTCGGCACGCAGCCGGGGCGTTTTCGCCTCGGTCCAGCCGCTGGCGGAGAGCCGGGCGAGGCGGCGCCAGCCCTCGCCGGGGACATGCGCCTCCATGGAGACGGCGGCCGCGGACGGGCCCGGGTCGGTCAGCGCGGTCACCGCGGCGAGCGGGCGGATCCGCTCGAAGGGCACGGTCAGGGACGTCCGGCCGTCGCGTTCGCCGGCGCCGTCGTCGGGCTCGGGGGTGGTGCGGCGGGCGCCGGTCCAGGCGTCGGCCTCGGTCATCGCCCGCTCCAGGAACGGGGCCAACACCCCCTTGCCGACCGTCGCCGGGCTGTGCGCGCACTCCTTGCGCAGCTGCTGCGCCGTGCGCTGGGCCGACCATGCGGCGTCGCCGTCGTCATGGGCCTGCGCCATGAGCGTGTCGACGGCCTGGGCGCCGGCCTTGCCGTAGCGGGCCAGCTGCTCGGCCCACGGACGGACCTCGGCGGCCAGGTCCGGGCGCAGGTCCCGGGGCGCGGTGCTCATGGTGCCGAACGCGGCCCGCAGCGCCTTGGCGGCCTTGGCGAGATCCACGTCCCGGCCCGGCCGGCCGTGGTTGACCGCGGCCTCGCGGGCCTTCCAGAAGCGGTCGATCAGGGGCTGCAGATAGCCGGACTCGGTCCGCTCCAGCAGCGAGGAGGAGGCGTTGCCGGCCAGCGCACGCAGCGCGGCACGGGACCGTGGATCGCCGCCCGCCAGATCGTCGACGGCCGCGTCCCAGGACCGGTCCGGGTGGTAGTCACGCGGATTCCACGCGTAGTCGGCGGCCGTGAACAGTGGGATGCGCGAGGCGAGCGGCTGCTGCATGGCGTTGGCCAGCAGCGCCGTGGAGCCGGTGGCGACGGCCGGCTCCCGGCCCCGGTAGGGCCCGAGGAAGATCCGGTCCTGGGCATAGTCGTTGACCGGGTAGTTGTCCATGGTCACCAGCGGGTGGCCGAACGCCTGGCGGGCGGTGGACAGCTCGCCGCCGGTGATGGTCCGCGGGACCACACCCACGCCGGTCCAGGCCACCTCGACCCGGTCGCCGAGCGCGTCGGACAGCGCCCGGCGGTACGCCGTCGAGCCGTCCTGGTAGTACTCGGTCGGCATCAGGGAGAGCGCCCCGGCCTGCGGGTGCCGCTGCGCCAGATGCGCGGCGAGCGCATTGGCGACCTTGGCCTGTGCCTGCGCCGCGGCCCGGGGGCCGGTGCCGAAGGCGTCCGCGTCGGCGTCGCAGTGCCATTCGCTGTAGCTGACGTCCTGGAACTGCAGCTGGAAGGAGCGCACGCCCAGCGCCCACATGGCGTCCACCTTGCGCCGCAGCGCCCGCATGTCCTCCTCGGACGACAGGCACATCCCCTGGCCCGGGGCGACGGCCCAGCCCAGCGTGACGTGGTTGGCCCGGGCCCGCTCGGCCAGCGCCCGGAAGCCGGCACGCTGCTCCGCCGGGTAGGGGTCGCGCCACCGGGTCTGGCGGTACGGATCGTCGCCCGGCGCGTACAGGTAGTGGTTCTGCTTGGTGCGGCCCATGAAGTCCAGCTGGGCGAGCCGCTGGGCCTGGCTCCAGGGCTGCCCGAAGAACCCCTCGGTGGTGCCGCGCACCGCCGTGCCGGGCCAGTCGCGTACGGCCACCGAGGCCAGCTGTTTCCGGCCGGCTCCGTGGGTGACCAGCTGCCGCAGGGTCTGCGCGGCGTGGAAGAGGCCGTCGGAGCCGACGCCGTCCAGGGCGACGGTGTCCCGGCCCGCGACCTGGCCCACGGCCAGGCGGTAGCCGCCGGCCGGCAGATCCCCGCGGGCCGGTGCCCGCAGCGCCCGCAGCGCGTCCGCGGCCTGCTTGCCGCCGGCCCGGATCACCGGCCCGGCCGCGGGCAGCCGGTCGCCGGGCGCCTGCTGCCGGACGGTGTGCACCCCGGCGTCCCGCAGCAGGCTGCGCAGCGCGTCCAGGGCGTGGGGGTCGGTGTCCGGGGCGGCCACCAGCACCGCCTCGCGGCCGAGCGGCACAGCGGCGCCCAGCTCCTGCATCGACTGCGGGCGCGGCCAGACGGTGGGTGTGTGCCCGGCACCGGCCGGACGGTCCGGCCGGTCGGGGGCGCCGACGGCGGGGTCCGCGGGCGCCGCCTGGGCGCTGGGCACCCCGCCGAGCAGACCTCCGATGACCGCGGCGGCCAGTGCGGTGGTTCCGGCCACCCGCGCACGGGCGCCCGCGCCGTTCCCCCTGCCGCTCCTACCGATACTTCCGACGCTCCATACGCCCCGGCCTCGCACGGCTGCTCCTCGTCCCCGTCCATCACTCGCCGGTCTGCACCGGCGCCCCGTTTATCCCCGCCGATGCCCGTTCGGGCAGACCTCCGGCCGTGAGCCCACCATTGTGGCGGTTCGGGTGTCAACCAGGCGTGGCCGGGGGGTCCCGGAGGGGCGGCGGGGGACGGGTTCCGGCCGGTGCCGCGGGCGGGATCCGGGGGGCTCGCCGGCCCGCAGAACTTCCGTTCCGGAGCCCGGTTCCTCCGCGTTCTGTGCGCCCTCCGGGGCCCGGTGCAGTGAAATCGCCTGCGTGAGGCATAATGTGACGTGGGTCACGTTTCGTGAGCAGATACGTCTGCGAACGTGTCGAGTGGGTAGGGCCCACGTGTCCCATTACCGATGAACGGGAGGCCCTCGTGGCCGCATCCGCTCAGCTGCTCCTCGACGCTCTGTCCTCCAAACCGGGAGGTGCGACGATGGAGTCCGACATCTTCGACGGGGTGTCCGACCCCGATTCCGGCCTGGACGGCTCCGGCTCCTTCAGCTTCGTCGAGCCGCCCCTGACCAGCGAGCCCCCGCTCGCCGACGCCGCCCCGCTGACCAGCGAGGTCCCGATCTCCGCCGAGCTGCCGCTGACCAGCGAGCCGACGGCCGCCGGCCACGGCACGGAGTCCATGGAGGTCTGAGGACCCATGGGCCGCGCGCGGCTCGCCCGGCTGCACGGCATCGCCACGTCCTACGAGCCCTCGCCGGGCCGGAGCGTCCAGATCACCGGCGACACCGTCGTCGCCGTGCTCGCCGCACTGGGGGTCGATGCCTCGACCCCGCAAGCCGTCCGCAGCGCCCTGGCCGCGTACGAGGACCGCGCGGCCCGCGCCCTGCTCCCTGGCACCGTCGTCGCCCGCCCCGGCCGGCCGCCCGACCTCGCGCATCTCCCCGAAGGCACCGTCCTGCGGGTCGAGACCGAGAGCGGGGCGGCCGCACAGGGCCTGGCGGCGTCCGGTCCGGCGGCCCTCGCCCGGCTGCCCCTGGGTATCCATGTGCTGCACGCCCGGGCCCCCGACGGCCGCGCCGCCGACGCCCGGCTGATCGTGGCGCCCGACCGGGTGCCCGCACCGCCCGGCCGCAGCCACGGCTTCCTGGTGCAGCTCTACTCCCTCCTGTCCCGGCAGTCCTGGGGCATGGGCGACCTGGGGGACCTGGCCGACCTCGCCGCCTGGTCGGGGCGCGCCCTGGGCACGGGCTTCCTCCAGCTCAACCCGCTGCATGCGGCCGTCCCCGGCCCGCCCACCGACCCGTCGCCCTACCGGCCCTCCTCGCGCCGCTTCCCCGACCCGGTCCATCTGCGGATCGAGGACGTCCCGGAGTACGCCCGGCTCACCGGTGCCGCCCGCTTACGGGCCGACGAGCTCGCCGCGCAGGCCCGTGCGCTGCGCGACGGGGTGCTCGACGGGGACGCACTGATCGACCGGGACGCGGTCTGGGCGCTCAAGCGCGAGGCCCTGGAGCTGATGTGTGCGGTCCCGCTCACCCCGGGCCGGCGGGCCGCGTACTGCGACTTCCTCGCCGAGCAGGGCGAGGCGCTGGAGGACCACGCCACCTGGTGCGCGATCGCCGAGCGGCACGGCCCCCACTGGCGCGGCTGGCCCGACGGGCTGAACGATCCGCGCTCCCCGGGCACGGCCCGGCTGCGGCCGCGGTTACTCGACCGGATCGACTTCCACAGCCGGCTCGTCTGGCTCACCGACCAGCAACTGGCCGCCGCGCAGCGGAGCGCGCGCGAGGCCGGGATGGGCATCGGGCTGGTGCACGACCTCGCCGTCGGCGTCCACCCCTCGGGTGCCGACACCTGGGCGCAGCAGGACTCCTTCGCCGCCGGGATGTCCGTCGGGGCGCCGCCGGACGCCTTCAACTCCCGCGGCCAGGACTGGGGGCTGCCGCCCTGGCGCCCGGACGCGCTGGCCGCCGCGGGCTTCGCCTCCTACCGGGAGCTGCTGCGCGGCATGCTGCGGCACGCCGGGGCGCTGCGCATCGACCATGTGATGGGGCTGTTCCGGCTGTGGTGGGTCCCCGAGGGCCGGCCGCCGACGGAGGGCGCCTATGTCCGCTACGACGGTGAGGCGATGCTCTCGGTGCTGGCCCTGGAGGCGCACCGGGCCGGCGCCGCGGTGATCGGCGAGGACCTGGGCACCGTCGGGCCGGGGGTCCGTGCGGCGCTCGCCGAACGGGGCGTCCTGGGGACGTCGGTGCTGTGGTTCGAGCGGGATTACGACGGGGGTGGGGAGGCCGGCGGCCGGGACGGGGAGGCCGGCCCGGAGCCCGCTGCGGAGCCCGCCTCGGAACCTGCTTCGGAACCCACCGCGCAACCCATCCCGGCGGAGCCCGCCCCGCACCCCGCCCCCCTGGCCCGCATCCTGGCGCCCGAGGAGTGGCGCAGCGCCTGTCTGGCCACCGTCACCACCCACGATCTGCCGCCCACCGCGGCCCGGCTGACCGGTGAGGACGTCGCCCTGCGCGAACGGCTCGGGCTGCTCGCCGGGCCGCCGGAGCGGGAGCGCTCCCGCGCCCGCTGTGAACGCACCGAGTGGCTGCGGGAGTTGGTGCGGCGCGGCCTGCTGCCCGAAGGGGCGGGCGACGAGGAGGCGGCCGTCCGGGCCGTCCACCGCTTTCTGCTGCGGACCCCGGCGCGGATGGTGGGCGTCTGGCTGCCCGACGCGGTGGGGGACCGCCGCCCGCAGAACCTCCCCGGGACATGGCAGGAGTACCCGAACTGGCGCCTTCCGATCGCCGGCCCCGACGGCCGTCCGCGCACCCTGGAGGAGCTGGCCGCCTCCCCCCGCCTGCACGCGCTGATGCGTGACGTGTCCGGCGTCCGGCGGTAGTCCCGCCCGCGCTCCGGGCCGCACGCCCCGGAGCCCGCTCCCGCGCACCCGGCCGCCGGTTGTGCCACCCCGCGCGCGCGGGGCGCCGGGGCGTCCGATACGTTGACTTCGTGAGCAACAAGGTCAAGAAGAATGTCCTGCGCGCCGGAACCATCACCGCCGGCACCGCGCTGATGCTGCTGATGTCGTCCCCCGCGTTTGCGCTCACCCGCGACGACGGTGACGACCCGGGTCCGGGCCTGAGCGTGATCGCCACGCTCGGCCTCTATGTCGCTGCACCCATCGTGCTCTTCCTGATCATCGCCGGGCTGGTCGTCGCCGGCGACAAGTCCCGCAAGCAGGCCCAGCCCAAGGGCTGACGCCGGGCACCAGTGACGCCTTGAGGGCGCCCCGCGGTCACAGGACCGCGGGGCGCCCTTCGTCATGCCCGGACCATGCCCGGACCAGGTCCGGACAGGGGCCGGAACCGGGCGCCCAGCGGTGACAGAACCGCGGGGCGCCCTTTGTCGTACCCGGCTATTTCCGCAGGTGGAAAAGGGGTTGCGGGGCGGCTATCGCGCGCTTTTCGGCCGGTTTGAACGGGGGGAGGTGTTTAACCGGCCCTAACCTACGATGACGTAACCTACGGGTCCGTAGGTCAAACCTACGGACCCGTAGGTCATCGTCCCCAGGAGTTCCCCCGTGACCATCGCCCCCGCCCGCCATAACGGAGAGCTCGGCCAGGCCGCCTGGAGCGACGCCCAGTTGCTCTACGCGCTCGAAGAGGTCGTCGAGAAGGAACTCAACCGCCATCTGAAGATCGCCAAGGACTGGATGCCCCACGAGTACGTACCGTGGAGCGACGGGCGCAACTTCCCCGGGCCGCTGGACGGTGACGCCTGGGAGCCCGAGCAGTCCAAGGTCAGCGACATCGGCCGGATCGCCCTCGTGGTCAACCTCCTCACCGAGGACAACCTCCCCAGCTACCACCACGAGATCGCCACCCTCTTCGGCCGCGACGGCGCCTGGGGCACCTGGGTGCACCGCTGGACCGCCGAAGAGGGCCGGCACGGCATCGTGATGCGGGACTACCTGCTCACCAGCCGGGCGGTCGACCCGGACGAGCTGGAGCGGTTCCGCATGGCCCACATGTCGGAGGGCTTCGAGTCCGACAACGCGCACAGCATGCTGCACTCGGTGGCGTACGTCGCCTTCCAGGAGCTGGCCACCCGGATCTCGCACCGCAACACCGGCCACCACTCCGGCGACCCGGTCTGCGACCGGATGCTGGCCCGGATCGCCACCGACGAGAACCTGCACATGGTCTTCTACCGCAACCTCCTCGGCGCGGCCTTCGAGATGGCCCCCGACCAGACCATGTGCGCGGTGCGCGATGTCGTCACCGGCTTCCGGATGCCCGGCCACGGCATGCCCGGCTTCGAGCGGTCGGCCGCCCGGATGGCCATCGGCGGGATCTACAACATGCGGATCCACCACGACGACGTGCTGCAGCCGGTGCTGCGCTACCTGAAGGTGCTGGAGATCGGCGGGCTGGGCCCGGCCGGGCTGGCCGCGCAGGAGGAGCTGGGCCTGTTCATGGACGGCCTGGACGGCCAGGCGCGGAAGTTCGAAGAGCGCCAGGCCGCCATCCTCGCCCGCCGTGAGGCCAACCGCCGCGGCTGACCCGGGCGGCCCGGCACGCCCACGGCCACCGGCCCGCACGCCACCACCGACCGCCCCGGTCACCGTCCGCTCACGGTGACCGGGGCGGTCGGTGCGTACGCTGCCCGCATGGCCGACTGGGACCTCAAGAAGCTGCGTATCCTGCGCACCCTCCACGAGCTGGGCACGGTCACCGCGACCGCCGAGGCGCTGCACATGACGCCCTCGGCGGTCTCCCAGCAGCTGACCGGGCTGGCCAGGGCGCTCGGGGTCACGCTGCTGGAGGCGCACGGCCGGCGGGTCCGGCTGACCGACGCCGCGCAGCTGGTGCTGCGGCACGCCGAGGCGGTCTTCGCCCAGCTGGAGCGCGCGGACGCGGACCTGCTCGGCTACCTCCAGGGGGAGGCGGGCCAGGTGCGGGTCGGCGCGTTCTCCACCGCCATCCCCGCCCTGGTGGTCCCGGCCGTCCAGGAGCTGCGCCGCAGCCACCCGGGCCTGTCGGTGGTCGTACGCGAGGCGGAGGCGGAGGCCGCCTACGAGCTGCTGGCCGAGGGCAGCGTCGATCTGGCGCTGTCCCTGGCCGCGCACGCCCCCACCCCGCGCGACCACAGGTTCAGCCGGGTCTCGCTGCTCGCCGACCCGCTGGACGTGGCGCTGCCGGCCGGCCATCCGCTGGCCGGTGAACCGGGGCTGCGGCTGGCCGACCTGGCGGACGAGCCCTGGATCTTCGGCAGCAGCGGGCCCTGGTCGCAGATCACCACGACCGCCTGCGAGAGCGCCGGCTTCGTGCCCGAGCAGGCGCACGCCGCCGCCGACTGGAACGCGATCTGGGCGATGGTGGCGGCGGGGATGGGGGTGGCGCTGGTGCCCCGGATGGCCATGGCGGGCGGCCTGGGCGCCGCCGGGCGCGGGGCGGAGGATCCCGGCATGCGGGGCGGACGCGGTGGCGGGGGAGTGGCGGTGCGGGTCCTGCACGCCGACCAGCCGCGCCGCCATGTGATCGCCGCCGCCCGCCGCGGCTCCGAGGGGGCGCCGGGCCTCGCCCGGGTGCTGGCCGCGCTCCGGCAGGCGGCCGCCGGCCAGACGCCGGAGGACCCGACCATTCAGTTCAGCTGAACGTATTCCTCAAAAACTTTCGATGGACCTGAGCGGTGGCGCGCTGCGACCGTGGAGTGGTCCGCACCTCTCACCCCGTCGAAAGGCAGCGATGACCGCCCACCCGGCCGCCGACCCCACTGATCCGCACGCCAACGACGCGAACCCGTACGGTGGCGGAGACCCCTACGCCGACTACCGCGGCGGGGACTTCCCCTTCACCTCCCTCGTCGACCTCGCCGACCGCCGCCTCGGCGCCGGGGTGATCGCCGCGAACGACGAGTTCTTCGCCGAGCGCGAGAACCTGCTGAAGCCCACCCCGGCGGTCTTCGACCCCGAGCACTTCGGCCACAAGGGCAAGATCATGGACGGCTGGGAGACCCGCCGCCGCCGCGGCACCGACGGCGACCACCCCTTCCCGGCCGACGACGCGCACGACTGGGCGCTGATCCGCCTCGCCGCCCCCGGTGTGATCCGCGGCATCGTCGTCGACACCGCCCACTTCCGCGGCAACTACCCGCAGCAGGTCAGCGTCGAGGCCACCGCGCTCCCCGGCAGCCCCGGCCCCGGGGAACTGCTCGCCGGCGGGGTGAAGTGGGAGGAGCTGGTCCCGCGCACCCCCGTCCGCGGCCACGCCGCCAACGGCTTCGAGGTCACCGTGGAGCGCCGCTTCACCCACCTCCGCCTCAAGCAGCACCCCGACGGCGGGATAGCGCGCCTGCGGGTCCACGGCGAGGTCGTGCCGGACCCGGAATGGCTCGATGTGCTCGGCACCCTCGACCTGGCCTCGGTGCTGCACGGCGGCACCGTCGAGGACGCGTCCGACCGCTTCTACTCCTCGCCCGCCCAGATCATCCGGCCCGATCTGTCCCGCAAGATGGACGACGGCTGGGAGAACCGCCGCCGCCGGGTCAAGGGCACGAACGACTGGGTCCGCTTCCGGCTCGCCGCACAGGGCGAGATCCGTGCGGTGGAGATCGACACCGCCTACCTCAAGGGCAACTCGGCCGGCTGGGCCGCCCTGTCCGGGTGCGACGGCGACCCGGCCGACGAGGCCTCCTGGTTCGAGATCCTGCCGAAGACCAGGCTCCAGCCCGACACCCCGCACCGCTTCCGGCTGCCGCGGGCCGTGACGGCCACCCACGTACGGCTGGACGTCTTCCCCGACGGCGGTCTGGCACGGCTGCGCCTGCACGGCGGCCTCACCGAGGGCGGCCGCGCCGCCCTCGGCAGCCGCTTCGACGCCCTGGGCGGCTGAGCCGCACCCCGCGTACACCCGGGCCCCGCGGGAGGGGGCGGGGCCCGGCGGGCGCTGTACCCGCCGTGGCGGCGAGGAGAATCCCGCCGCCACGGCGAGCAGCCCCCAGGACGAGGGTCCGGCGGAATCCGCGACGGGCGGACCCCACCGCGTGGGACCGTCAGGCCGCCGCCGCGTCCGCCGCCTGCGCCTTCAGCGCCCGCTCGATCCCCGCCCGCGACTCGGTCATCAGCCGGCGCAGCGCCGCGCTCGGCTCGGCCGACGCCAGCCAGGCGTCCGTGGCGTCCAGCGTCTCCTGCGAGACGTGCAGCGCCGGGTAGAGGCCCACCGCGATCTGCTGCGCCATCTCATGGCTGCGGGAGTTCCAGATGTCCTTCACCGCGGCGAAGTACTTCTCGGTGTAGGACGCCAGCAGCTCCCGCTGGTCGGTCTGGACGAAGCCGCCGATGACGGACTCCTGCGTGGAGTTGGGCAGCCGGTCCGACTCCACCACCGAGGCCCAGGCCTCGGCCTTCGCCTCCGCCGTGGGACGCGCCGCGCGGGCCGAAGCGGCATACCGCTCGCCCGCCGAGGTCTTGTCCCGGTCCAGCTCCGCCGCGATGGCCTTCTCGTCCGCCCGGCCGGTGGCGGCCAGCCGGTGCAGCAGCGACCAGCGCAGTTCGGTGTCCACGGTGAGCCCGGCGACCTCCTGCGTGCCGTCCAGCAGGCCCTGCAGCAGGTCCAGTTGCTCGTCCGTACGGGCCGAGGCGGCGAACGCACGGGCCCAGGCCAGCTGGTGGTCGCTGCCCGGCTCGGCCGCCCGCAGCTGCTCCAGGGCCGCCGCCGTCCAGGTCGCGAGCCCCGTCTCGCGCCACTCCGGAGCCGCGTACAGGTCCAGCGCCAGCTTCACCTGGCGGTGCAGCGACTGGACGACGCCGATGTCCGACTCCTTGCCGATGCCGGACAGCACCAGCGAGAGGTAGTCGCGGGTGGCCAGTTCGCCGTCCCGCGTCATGTCCCAGGCCGACGCCCACGACAGGGCGCGCGGCAGCGACTCGGTGAAGTCGCCGAGGTGCTCGGTGACGGTCTTCAGCGACTCCTCGTCCATCCGGACCTTGGCGTACGACAGATCGTCCTCGTTGAGGAGGATGACGGCCGGCCGGGCGGTGCCCACCAGCTGGGGCACGGGGGTCAGTTCGCCGTCCACGTCCAGCTCGATCCGCTCGGTGCGGACCAGCTTGCCGCCCTGGAGCTCATAGGCGCCGATCGCGATCCGGTGCGGCCGCAGGACGCCACGCGGCGGAGCCGCATCATCGGACACAGTGCCCTTGGCGCCGGCCGGCAGCGCCGGGGCCTCCTGCCGGACCGCGAAGGAGGTGATGACGCCCGCGGCGTCCACCTCGATCTCCGGCCGCAGGATGTTGATCCCCGCGGTCTCCAGCCACTTCTTCGACCAGGTCTTCAGATCCCGCCCGCTGGTCTCCTCCAGCGCGCCGAGCAGGTCCGACAGCCGGGTGTTCCCGTACGCATGGGCCTTGAAGTAGGCCTGGACGCCCTGGAAGAACTCGTCCATGCCGACATAGGCGACCAGCTGCTTGAGGACGCTGGCGCCCTTGGCGTAGGTGATGCCGTCGAAGTTGACCAGGACGTCGTCGAGGTCGTTGATCTCGGCCATGATCGGGTGGGTGGACGGCAGCTGGTCCTGCCGGTAGGCCCAGGTCTTCATGGAGTTGGCGAACGTCGTCCACGAGTGAGGCCACTTCGAGCCCGGGGCGTAGGCCTGGCAGGCGATCGAGGTGTAGGTGGCGAACGACTCGTTCAGCCACAGGTCGTTCCACCACTCCATGGTGACCAGGTCGCCGAACCACATGTGCGCCAGTTCGTGCAGGATCGTCTCCGCGCGCACCTCGTACGCCGCGTCCGTCACCTTCGACCGGAAGACGTACTGGTCGCGGATGGTCACCGCGCCCGCGTTCTCCATCGCGCCGGCGTTGAACTCCGGCACGAAGAGCTGGTCGTACTTCGCGAACGGGTAGGCGTAGTCGAACTTCTCCTGGAACCACTCGAAACCCTGCCGGGTGACCGCGAAGATCTCCTCCGCGTCCAGGTGCTCGGCCAGCGACGGCCGGCAGTAGATGCCCAGCGGCACCGTCCGCCCGTCCTTCTCGTACGAGCTGTGCACGCTGTGGTAAGGACCGACGATCAGCGCCGTGATGTAGGTCGAGATCCGCGGCGTCGGCTCGAAGCGCCAGATGGTGCCGCTCGGCTCGGGCGTCGGCGAATTGGAGATCACCGTCCAGCCCTCCGGGGCCTTCACGGTGAATTGGAAGGTCGCCTTCAGGTCCGGCTGCTCGAAGGAGGCGAACACCCGCCGCGCGTCCGGCACCTCGAACTGCGTGTAGAGGTAGGCCTGTTGGTCCACCGGGTCGACAAAGCGGTGCAGTCCCTCACCGGTGTTGGTGTAGGCGCAGTCCGCCACCACCTTCAGCTCGTTGCGGCCGGCCCGCAGTCCCGGCAGGGCGATCCGCGAGTCCTTGAACACCGCGTCCGGGTCCAGCGCCTCGCCGTTGAGCACGACCTCGTGCACGGCCGGGGCCACCAGGTCGATGAAGGAGTCGGCGCCCGCCTCGGCCACATCGAAGTGCACCGTCGTCTCCGACCGGTACGTGCCACCCCCGTTCCCGTCGTCGCCCGGGGTACCCCCCTCCTGCGCGCCGGAGAGGTCGAGATCGATCTCATACGCGTCCACGGTCAGCAGGCGCGCCCGCTGCTGCGCCTCGTCGCGGGTCAGATTCGTGCCAGGCACCAGGTCATCTCCTCGTAAGCGGCCTCGTAAGCGGCGTTTCCGTCATCCTTCCACGGCAAGGGCCCCTTGATCGTGGGCAGCTCGGGATCGGTCGCTGCCGGGTCCGCGCCCGCCGCACCGCGGCCGGAACCGAAGCCGGAACCGCGGGCGGAACCGCGGGCGGAACCGCGGGCGGAACCGCGGCGTCCGATTCCCGCCGGCACGGCGCGCCCGCGACGCCGACGCTTGAAGCATGACAAACCGCACCGCGCACCGGACCGACCCGCACACCACCGACTGCACCGCTCTCGCCATCCCGGAGACCGCGCTCAGGGAGCTCCGGGTCACCGACGACGCCGGGCGGCCCGCCGAGCCGTTCTGGTGCACGTACGGGCCGTGGAGTACGGCTGCTTCCACTTCGAGGTCCGGCCGGTCCGCTGAGCACCTGTGGTCCTGGAAGCCGGAACGGCGGGTGCCCGTACGGAGACTCCGTACGGGCACCCGCCGTGTTGCGAGCAGCAGACGTCAGCCGCGCAGCTCCGCGGCGACCAGCTCCGCGATCTGGACGGCGTTCAGCGCCGCGCCCTTGCGGAGGTTGTCGTTGGAGACGAACAGCGCCAGGCCGTTCTCGGCGGTCTCGTCCGTACGGATCCGGCCCACGAAGGACGCGTCCTGGCCGGCGGCCTGGAGCGGGGTGGGGACGTCCGAGAGGGTGACGCCGGGGGCGCCGGCCAGCAGCTCCTGGGCGCGCGCCGGGCTGATCGGACGCGCGAAACGGGCGTTGACCTGCAGCGAATGGCCGGTGAAGACCGGGACGCGGACGCAGGTGCCGGACACCTTCAGGTCCGGGATCTCCAGGATCTTGCGGCTCTCGTTGCGGAGCTTCTGCTCCTCGTCGGTCTCGTTCAGACCGTCGTCGACGATCGCGCCGGCCATCGGCAGCACATTGAAGGCGATCGGGCGGACGTACGTGTCCGGCTCGGGGAACTCCACGGACGCGCCGTCGTGCGTCAGCTTGGTGGCGTCCTGCTCGACGGCCTTGCGGACCTGGCCGTCCAGCTCCTCCACACCGGCCAGACCGCTGCCGGAGACCGCCTGGTAGGTGGCGACGACCAGGGAGACCAGACCGGCCTCCTCGTGCAGCGGGCGCAGCACCGGCATCGCGGCCATGGTGGTGCAGTTCGGGTTGGCGATGATGCCCTTGGGCCGGTCGGTGATCGCCGACGGGTTGACCTCGGAGACGACCAGCGGGACCTCGGGGTCACGGCGCCAGGCCGAGGAGTTGTCGATCACGACCGGGCCGGCGTCGGCGACCTTCTCGGCCAGCGCCTTGGACGTGGCACCGCCCGCCGAGAAGATCACGATGTCCAGCGCCGAGTAGTCGGCGGTGGCCGCGTCCTCGACGGTGATCTCGGTGTCCTGCCAGGGCAGCGTCCGTCCGGCGGACCGGGCCGAAGCGAACAGCCGCAGCTGCTCGACCGGGAAGTTCCGCTCGGCGAGGATGCCTCGCACCACGCCGCCGACCTGTCCGGTGGCTCCGACGATTCCGATCCTCATGGGACTCCTTCTTTCTGGCCTGACATGGGTGTCTGCTCGGAACACCTGCTCAGTAGTGCCTCCATCATGTGTGTGATACCCGTCGCGTTGTCCAATCCGTTCCGTTCCGTGGCGGGTCGGGCGGCCGTACCGGCGCGTAGTGCACCGGTGTGCTCACGGTGCGTACGGGGCGGTCCCCTGGTGGGTCGCCGGCGCGGTCCCTGGTGGGGTCCCCGGCGCGGTCCCTGGTGGGGTCCCCGGGGCGAGCGGTCCGGGAGGGAGCCGGGAGGGGCCGGGCGTGGTCCGTGGCGGGTCCGGTTACCCCGGGGAGTGAACAACCGGTGACCGCCGGCCGCACCGCCGGGCAGGGCTCCATGGCCGGAAGGTGACCGGCAGATCCCTGTGCGGTGATGGGTTCTCCGCGTTGCCACGGCGTTCACGCGCAGGTCATCCCCGATGCCAACCATCCCAGGTGACAGGGCAGTTGTGCTGCCCGGCCGCCTTCGCGTTCGCACCCGGGGAGCCTTGCGTATGTCCCGTACACGGTCCGCCGCCACCTTCGACCGCCGCACGTTCCTCACCGCCACCGGAGCGGTCGGCGCCGCCACCGGGCTCGGACTCGCCTTCGGCGTCGGCCCGGGCCGGCAGGCCGAGGCCGCCACCGTCGCCTCCGGCCCGGCCCCGGCCGCGCCGGTCCCGGTCGATGCCCCCGCCGTCCCCCGTACGCCGTACACCCGGGGCACCACCCTCGCCGGGGTCTCCGCCCCGCGCGGCAGCGGAGGCTACCGCCGGCTCGGCGACGGCCCCGCCTGGGACCGGGTCGTCCGCGCCGACCTCGCCACGGCGCACGGCGGGCGCGACAAGCGGCGTACCGCGCTGGCGTCGTTCGTGCAGTTCACCGATCTGCATCTGGTCGATGTGCAGAGCCCGCTGCGCTACGAGTACCTGCGCGCCGAGACCGCCAGCGCCTGGCGGCCCCAGGAGGCGCTGTCGGTCGCCGGGGCCGTCTCGCTGGTCGAGCGGGTCAACGCGCTGCCCGGCGGGCCCGCCACCGGCGCCCCGCTGTCCTTCGTGATGACCACCGGCGACAACACCGACAACAACTCCAAGCTGGAGCTGGAGTGGTTCCTGACCGCGATGAGCGGCGGCAGGATCACCCCGAATTCCGGCGACCCGCGCCGCTACGAGGGCGTCCAGGACAGCGGGCTGCCGCTGTACTGGCAGCCGGACCGCGCCCTGCGCGACGCCGACAAGAAGCGGGGCTTCCCGCAGCTGGACGGGTTCCTGGCGGCCGCGATCCGCACCGTCCACAGCCCGGGTCTGCACCTGCCCTGGTACTCGACGGTCGGTAACCACGACTCGCTGCCCGGCGGGTGCTACGCCCCCGGCGACCCCTTCTGGACCGAGATCGCCACCGGCGGCCGCAAGCTGGAGACGCTGCCCGCCGCCGAGGCCGCGAAGGTCTGGAAGGCGGTCAAGGACGGCCTCGACCCCGAGGGGGCGGACTTCAAGCGGCTGCTGACGGCGCACGCCAAGCAGGCCAGGAGGGTCACCCCCGACGAGCGGCGCGCCCCCTTCACCCGGGCCGAGTATCTGCGCGCCCACCTCGACCCGGCGCACACCGGCCCCGGTCCGCACGGCCACGGCTACACCTCCGCGCATCTCGACGGGAACCGTCTCTACTACACCTTCCGGGTCTCCGACGACGTCCTCGGGATCAGCCTGGACACCACCGACCCCGGCGGCCACTACACCGGCTCGGTCGGTGACGCCCAGCTGCGCTGGCTGGAGCGGACGCTGAAGGAGAACGAGAAGGGGGAGAAGGCCCATGTGCTGGTCTTCAGCCACCACACCAGCAAGACGATGAACAACACCCGGCCCGACCCGGCCCGCCCGCACGAGAAGCGGCACAACGGTGCCGAGCTGGTGGAGCTGCTGGCCGCCCACCCCCGTGTCGTCGGCTGGATCAACGGCCACAGCCACAAGAACGACATCATCGCGCACGGCAGCTTCTGGGAGATCTCCACCGCCTCGCACATCGACTTCCCGCAGCTGGCCCGGGTCATCGAGCTGGTGGACAACCACGACGGCACCCTGTCGCTGTTCACCACCCTGATCGAGTCGGCCGCCCCGCACCGCACGGACTTCGACGACCTCTCGCAGACCGGGCTGGCGGCCCTCTACCGCGAGCTGTCCTTCAACGCCCCCGAGGCCCGCAGCGACCTGGCGGGCACGGCCCGGGACCGCAACGTCGAGCTGCTGCTCAAGCGGAGCTGACGGCGCCGGCGCGCCCCCTGAAAGGGACACCCCTGAAGGGGACACCCCCTGAGGGGGCACCCCCTAACGCGGCAGCACCACCACATACGCGCTCGGCTCCCGGTCGCCCGCCGCCATCAGCGCCGTACGGATCACCGCGGCCTGCTGCTCGGGGGCCGTGCGCAGGGTGCGCGGCAGGCAGCGGACGACGGTGATGCCCAGCCGCTCCAGATGCTCGCGCTTGTGGAAGAACGGCGACTGCAGCGGGTCCTCCTCGGGGCGCGGCGCCCGGGTGTCGATCTCCAGGGCCACCGCGTGCTCCGGCCAGAAGGCGTCCACGCCGCCCAGCTGCGGCCCGCCCGGCAGCCGCAGTTCGACATTCCACAGCGGGTCGGGCAGACCGTGGGCGCGCACCATCGCATAGAGCCGCTGCTCGGCCAGCGCCCGGCCCTCGGCCAGCAGGGTGTCCACCGCGTCCACCACGTGCGGCCGGGTCAGCAGCCGGGCCCGGCTCAGCTCCCGCACCACCGAGGTCGCCTCGCAGTGGCCGCCGCGCACCGCCTCGGTCAGCAGTCGGCGCACCGTCGTGGCGTCGGTGAGCGAGCCGACCGCGTCCGCGACCGCGCGCGGCACCGGCGCGGCCGGCACCCCGGTGATCTCCTGCGCGACGGGCAGCTCCACCGTCCGTACGATCCGGGCGAAACCGGTCGAGCGCAGCCGCCGGGTGCGGGCCACCAGTACCTCGATGCGGTCCAGGGCGAGCAGCGGGGGCGCCTCGGTGAAGCCGTGCAGGGCGAGCGCCGCCAGGCCCGTGATCATGGCTTCGGGGGCGTCCTGGGACTCGGCGCCCTGCCGGGGCACCGCCGGCCCCCGGTGGCTGGCGTACAGCAGGGCCGCATGCAGCCGTTCCTCGCTGGTGGGCGGCCCCGCATGCAGCAGATAGACGCCGGGGAGCAGTTGTTGCCAGGGGCCGCCGGCGCGGCAGCGTTCGGTGGTCTCCGCGGCCGGGACGCCGTGCTCACGCAGCTGACGGGTGGTCATCACCCGGCACTGCGCCTCGGAGAGGTGGCGGAGGGGGAGGGGGGAGAGCGGGGTGTCGTGGTTCATGTCACCTCGATTCCCGCGCCCGCTCCGCCCCCTAACCGCTGTTACACGCCCGTACCACAAACCGGACAACCCTGTACTAAAGTACGGGCGTTCGACTGCCGAAAGGGGCTGGTCGCCCCGGGGGTTACGGCCTCGGCCCGGCCGCCTCGTCACAAGCCTGTGCCCGCAGTGCCCGGGCCAGATCGTCCCGCTTCTCCAGGACCAGCCGGCGCAGCGCGGGCGCCGCCTGCGGATGCCCGTCCAGCCAGCCGTCCGCGGCGTCCAGGGTGTCCTGCTCCACCAGCCAGGCCGGGAACAGCGCGCGCACCACCGTCATCGCGATCTCGATGGAGCGCTCCCGCCACACCCGCTCGATCGCCGCGAAGTAGCGCGGCCGGTACGGGGCCAGCAGCTCCCGCTGCCCGAACTGCGCGAACCCGGCGTTCGTCGCCTCCACCAGGGCGTTGGAGAGCGCATCGGACTCCACGGCCTGGTCCCAGGCCCGGGCCTTGACCTCGGCCGAGGGACGGGCGGCCAGGCAGCGCACCTGGTGGCGCTCGCCGGAGGCGGTGTTGTCGCGGGCCAGTTCGGCGTCGATCACGCTCTCGTCCGCGACGCCGTGGGCGGCCAGCGGCTCCAGGATCGTCCAGCGCAGCTCCTGGTCCACGTCCAGGCCGTCGATCTTCGCGGTGCCGTCCAGCAGGCCCTGGAGCAGTTGGAGATCGGCGGGGGCGGCGGCGAGGGCGATGAAGTGCCGGGCCCAGGCGAGCTGATGGCCGCTGCCGGGCTCGGCCAGCCGCAGCTCGTGCAGCGCGGCCTCGGCAAGCTCCCGCGCGGCCTGCTCCCGGCGGTCCGGCGCGGAGTACAGCTCCAGCGCCGTCTGCGCCTGCCCGTGCAGCGACTGGAGCACGCCGATGCCGGTCTCCCGGCCGGCGAACCGCCGCACCAGATCGAGGTAGTCGCGGGCCGGCACCAGCCCGTCGCGGGTCAGGCCCCACAGCGCGGCCCAGCACACCGCCCGCGCCATCGGGTCGGCCAGATCGCCGAGCCGGGCCCGCAGGGTGGCCAGCGACCCCTCGTCGAAGCGGACCTTGGCGTACGTCAGGTCCTCGTCGTTGACCAGCACCAGTTCGGGGCGTTCGAGGCCGGCCAGCTCGGGGACGGCGGTCCGCGGCCCGTCCACGTCCACCTCGGCACGGGCGTAGCGCACCAGCGACGGGTCCGCGCCCTGGCGCCGGTAGAGGCCGACCGCGACCCGGTGCACCCGCAGCTGCGGGTGCGAGGGCGCCGCCTCCTGGAGGATGCTCAGCTCGGTGATCCGGCCCTGTGCGTCATAGGTGACCTGCGGGGTGAGGGAGTTGACGCCCGCGGTCTCCAGCCAGGCCCGCGACCAGGAGGCCAGGTCCCGGCCCGAGGTCTCCTCCAGCGCCGCCAGCAGGTCCGCGAGCCGGGTGTTGCCGTAGGCGTGCCGCTTGAAGTAGCGCCGCGCGCCCTCCAGGAAGGCGTCCTGCCCCACATACGCCACCAGCTGCTTGAGGACGGCCGCGCCCTTGGCGTAGGTGATGCCGTCGAAGTTGAGCTTGGCGTCCTCCAGGTCACGGATGTCGGCGGTGACCGGGTGGGTGGAGGGCAGCTGGTCGGCGTGGTAGGCCCAGGACTTGCGGCGGTTGGCGAAGGTGATCCAGCCGTCGGCGAAGCGCGTCGACCCCACCAGCGCGAAGGCGCCCATGAAGTCCGCGTAGGACTCCTTGAGCCACAGGTCGTCCCACCACTGCATGGTGACCAGATCGCCGAACCACATGTGCGCCATCTCGTGCAGGATGACGTTGGCCCGGTGCTCGTAGGACGCCTCGGTGACCTTCCCGCGGAAGATGAACTCCTCGCGGAAGGTGACACAGCCCGGGTTCTCCATGGCCCCGAGGTTGTACTCCGGGACGAAGGCGCTGTCGTACTTCCCGAAGGGGTACGGGAAGTCGAAGTGGTCGTGGAAGAAGTCCAGGCCCTGCTTGGTGACGAGGAAGATGTCGTCCGCGTCGAAGTGCTTCGCCAGGCCCTTGCGGCACAGCGCGCCCAGCGGCACCTCCAGCTCCGTGCCGTCCTCGAACGTACGCCGGTAGACATCGGAGACGTAGTGGTACGGGCCGGCGACCACGGCCGTGATGTACGTCGAGATCGGCTCGGTCGTCGCGAAGCGGTGCCGCCCGCCCTCGGCCTCGCCCTCCTGAACACCGTTGCTGAGCACTCGCCAGCCCTCGGGGGCGGTGACCTCGAAGGTGAACGGGGCCTTCAGATCGGGCTGTTCGAAATTGGCGAAAACCCGGCGGGCATCGGCCGGCTCGTACTGGGTGTAGAGGTAGACCTCGCCGTCCTCGGGGTCCACGAAGCGGTGCAGGCCCTGCCCGGTCCGGCTGTAGGCGCACCGGGCGTCGACGACCAGGGTGTTCTCGGCGGCCAGTGCGTCCAGCGTGATCCGGGTGCCGTCGAAGACCGCCGCGGGATCCAGCTCCCGGCCGTTGAGGGTGACGGAGGTGACCGACGGCGCCAGCAGGTCGGCGAAGGCCGGGGCGCCGGGCTCGGCACAGCGGAAGCGCAGCGTCGTCAGGGAGCGGAAGGTCTCCGCTTCCGGACCGGACGCGACCGCTGAGCGGACGTCCAGCGCCACGTGATAGGCGTCGACGCTCAGCAGCCGGCCCCGCTCCTGCGCCTCGTCCCGGGACAGATTCTCACCTGGCACGGCGTGACTCCCTCGTCCTCGTCTCGAATATCGAACAACGGGAATCATGGCACGCCCGCCGTCGGTTGAACCTTCCACGGAACAGCACCGTGAACCGACCCCGCACAGCTTTCATGAGGAGACCCCGTGACCGACGCCGCGAAGACCCCCGCCGACTTCTGGTTCGACCCGCTGTGCCCCTGGGCCTGGATGACCTCCCGCTGGATGCTGGAGGTGGAGAAGGTCCGCCCGGTCGAGGTGCGCTGGCATGTGATGAGCCTGGCGGTGCTCAACGAGAACAGGCTCGACGAGCTCCCCGCGGAGTACGCCGAGAACATGCGGCCCGGCGGCAAGGCCTGGGGCCCGGTCCGGGTGGTGGTCGCCGCCCAGCAGCTGCACGGCGACGAGGTCGTGGGCCCGCTCTACACCGCGCTCGGCACCCGCATCCACAACGAAGGCCTCGGGGTGACCCCCGAGAGCATCGCCGCCGCCCTGGACGACGCGGGCCTGCCCGCCGACCTGATCGCGTACGCCGACAAGGACACCTACGACGCTCAGCTGCGCGCCTCCCACAAGGAGGGCATCGACCTGGTCGGCCAGGAGGTCGGCACTCCCGTCATCGCCGTTCCCGGCCACGACGGTGAGCAGATTGCGTTCTTCGGGCCGGTCGTCACCCCTGCCCCCAAGGGCGAGGAGGCCGCCAAGCTGTGGGACGGGACGCTGATGGTCGCGTCCATCCCCGGCTTCTACGAGATCAAGCGGACCCGGACCCAGGGCCCGGTCTTCGACTGATACCCGGCCCGTGGCCGCACACGGGCGGGGCCCCACGAGTCACGTCCTCGTGGGGCCCCGCCGTTCTTCCGCCCGCCAGGTGAAGGGTGAGAAGACGATCACGAGGCGGGACGTCTCACGCCGTGTTACGGCGCCAGCAGCAGGCTGTGTGCGCGCTCCTTGGCGGTGGCGTACCGCTTGGCGACGTCCTGCCAGTTCACGACCTGCCACATGGCCTCGATGAAGTCCACCTTCTGGTTCTTGTACTGCAGGTAGAAGGCGTGCTCCCAGGCGTCGAAGACCAGGATCGGGACCGAGCCCTGCCCGACGTTGCCCTGGTGGTCGTAGATCTGCTCGACGATCAGCCGCCCGGAGACCGGCTCGTAGGCGAGCACGCCCCAGCCGGAGCCCTGGGTGGTGGCCGAGGCCTTGGTCAGCTGGGCCTTGAACTGCGCGAACGAGCCGAAGGACTCGGCGATCGCGTCGGCCAGCTCGCCCACGCCGTCCTTCTCCAGCGGCTCGCCGCCGCCGTCGCCGGTCATGTTGTGCCAGTAGATGCTGTGCAGGATGTGGCCGGAGAGGTGGAACGCGAGGTTCTTCTCCAGACCGTTGATGGCGCCCCACGCGTCCTTGTCGCGCGCCTCGGCCAGCTGCTCCAGGGTGTCGTTCGCACCCTTCACATAGGCCGCGTGGTGCTTGTCGTGGTGCAGCTCGATGATCTCGGGACTGATGACCGGGGCCAGCGCCGAGTAGTCGTACGGAAGTTCAGGAAGTGTGTAGGTGGCCATGCCGAGCCTCTCCAACTGCTTACGACTTCTTATTGCAATTGATGTGCAAGAGCACGCTACCAGCAGAAGTGATCACCGGCCGGTTACGGAGACCGGCCTGGTCCAAAAGACGCAGGCGGGGCGGGACCTCGGAAGGAGGTCCCGCCCCGCCTGCGGGGAGTG
Source organism: Streptomyces sp. NBC_00400 (assembly GCF_036048035.1). Lineage (NCBI taxonomy): Bacteria > Bacillati > Actinomycetota > Actinomycetes > Kitasatosporales > Streptomycetaceae > Streptomyces > Streptomyces sp. NBC_00400. The sequence goes on from NZ_CP107940.1 coordinate 5,625,111, forward strand.
GGGGAGCGCTGGGGAGTGCTACTCCTCGGCCAGGCCGGCGCCCCTGCCCAGCGACCGCTGCCGGATGAGCCCGATCACGGCCAGCACCACCCCGAAGCCACCGGTGAACAGCAGCTGGATCCGCTGGTTCTCGTCGCGCACCATCAGCAGCAGCACGACGACGATGCCCGCCAGCGCCACCCAGGTCAGGACCGGGAAGGCCCACATCTTCACCACGAGCTTCTCGGGTGCCTCGCGCTCCAGCCGGCGCCGCATCCGCAGCTGGGCGGCGGCGATGAAGCCCCACACCACCAGGACGGCCGCGCCGACCATGTTCAGCAGCCACTGGAAGACCGTGGTGGGCCACAGGAAGCTGAAGAGGACCGCGAGGAAGCCGAAGGCGGAGCACAGCAGGACGGCGCGGCGCGGGACGCCGCCGCTCACCTTGCCGAGGAAGGCCGGGCCCTGGCCGCGGGAGATGAGGGAGTAGGCCATCCGCGAGGCGCCGTAGAGGTTGGCGTTCACCGCGGAGAGCAGCGCGACCAGGATGACGACGTTCATGATCTGGCCGGCCGCCGGGATCTTGAGGTAGTCCAGGACCGCCACGTACGGGCCGCTCTTGGCGATGGAGGGGGCGCTCCAGGGGATGACCGTGACGATGATGGCCATCGAGCCGACGTAGAAGAGGGCTATCCGCCACATCGCGGTGCGCACGGCGCGGGCCACACCGCGTACCGGGTCCTTGGACTCGGCGGCCGCGATGGTCACCGTCTCCAGCCCGCCGTAGGCGAACACCGAGGCCAGCAGACCGACCATCAGGCCGTCGACGCCCTTGGGGAGGAAGCCGCCGTCACCGGTGAGGTGTGAGGCGCCCGGGGCCTGGGTGCCGGGGAGCACACCGAAGATGGCCAGCAGGCCCAGGATCAGGAAGAGGGCGATCGCGCCGACCTTCAGGGCGGCGAACCAGAACTCGAACTCACCGAAATTGGAGACCGCGGTCAGGTTCGTTCCCGTGAAGAGCAGCATGAACAGCAGGACCCACACCCAGGGCTGGGTGCCCGGGAACCACTGGTGCATCACGTCCGCGGCGCCCAGCGCCTCGGCGGCCACCGCCACACACAGCAGCGCGGTGAACATCCAGCCCACCGTGAACCCGGCCCAGGAGCCTATGGAGCGCTCGGCGTGCACCGAGAAGGAGCCGGAGGCCGGATTCGCCGCGGCCATCTCGCCGAGCATCCGCATGATCAGCATGACCAGCGCGCCGGAGACGGCATAGGCGACCACGATCGACGGACCGGCCGCCGCGATGCCGGCACGGGAGCCGACGAACAGGCCCGCGCCGATCACCCCGCCGAGGGCGATCATCGAGAGGTGGCGCTGCTTGAGGCCGTTGGACAGCGTGGCGGAGCTGTCGGGGCCGGCGCCCTGGACCGCGTCGCCGTGCTCGCGCGCGGATGCGGCGGACGAGGGTGTCCGATTCATGTCGTACCTGTCCCAGTAGGTGAGAGCGGAGCAAGGCGATACTGCGTTCCCCCGGGCCGCGACCGGTGCGACGGTGCTGCCGGGCCCCCTGGACCCCGCCGGTGCGGGCGGATCGCGCAGGGCCTGCCGACGGCTGTACTCCGGGGTCCTCGGCAAAGCGGGCTCAGTTTGAGCGCCGGTGTCCGCTCAGGGCAACAGTCGTGCAGCGAATGTTCGGTATTCAGACGTGTTCGGCACCGTGTGTGTTCAACGTGTGGTCGATTGTCACGTGGGGTGACCTCCCCGCCTGGCGGGAATCAGCCGCGCCCGCGACGCTCCCGGAGCGCGCGTGCGCCCGCGACGAGCAGCACCAGGCCGGTCGCCCCGGCCGACCACAGAAGCTGCGGCCGGGCCGTGTCATCGGTCAGCATCAGGATCAGCACCCCGCCCATCGCCACCAGCGCCGCCCAGGTCAGATACGGGAAGCCCCACATCCGCAGGGTCAGCTTCCCGGGCGCCTCACGCGCGATCTGCGGACGCAGCCGCAGCTGGGAGACGGCGATCAGGCCCCAGACGAAGAGCAGCACCGCGCCGACCGCATTGAGCATGTAGAGGAAGACCGAATCCGGCCACTTCAGATTCAGCAGCACGGAGACGAACCCGAACGCCACCGAGGCGAGCACCGCGCGGCGCGGCACCCCTCCTCCACTCTCCACTTCTCCCCCACTCTCCACTCCGTTCGAGCGGGGGGACCCCCATGAGCGGCGGGACCCCCCTCCCGACACCTTCAGCAGCGCCCGCGGCGCCTCGCCCCGCTCGGCCAGCGAGAAGATCATCCGTGACGAGCCGTAGAGATTGGCGTTCAGCGCGGAGAGCAGCGCCACGAACACCACGATGTTCATGATCTGGCCGGCGCCCGGCACCCCGATGCTGTCCAGCACCGCGACGTAGGGGCTCTTGCCCGGCTGCATCGACGACCAGGGCAGCAGGGTCACGATGACCAGCATCGAGCCGACGTAGAAGAACAGGATGCGCCAGACCGCGCTGCGCACCGCCCGGCCCACCGCACGCGCCGGATCGTCCGACTCGGCCGCGGCGATGGTGACGACCTCCAGGCCGCCGAAGGCGAACACCACGGCCAGGACCCCGGAGACCACCCCGGACCAGCCGTGCGGCAGGAAGCCGCCGTGCCCGGTGAGGTTCGCCAGCCCGACGGGCTCGGTGTCCGGCAGCACCCCGAAGACCGCCAGCAGGCTCAGCGCGAGGAACAGCACGATCGCGGTGACCTTCAGCGTCGCGAACCAGAACTCGAACTCGCCGAAGTTCTTCACCGCGGCCAGGTTGGCGACGGTGAAGACGATCATGAAGAGCAGCACCCATCCCCACTGCGGCACCGCCGGCACCCAGCCGTTCGCGATCTGCGCCGCACCGGTGGCCTCCACGGCCAGCACCACGACCAGCAGGAACCAGTACAGCCAGCCGACGCTGAAGCCGGCCCAGCGCCCCAGTGCCCGCTCCGCATGCACCGAGAACGCACCGGACGCGGGCATCGCCGCCGACATCTCGCCGAGCATCCGCATGACCAGCATGGCCAGCGCGCCCGCGATCAGATACGACAGCACGATCCCGGGACCGGCCACCGCGATACCCGCGCCGGAGCCCACGAACAGCCCGGCGCCGATCACTCCGCCCAGGCCCAGCATCGTCAGATGGCGCTGCTTGAGGCCCCCGGCCAGCGGTTCTTTCCCGTCGGCGGCCGTCCCCGGGGAGGACTCGACGGCGTGGGTCGGTGCGTCGTGCATGGGCTCGTACTCTCGCAAGGGCCGGGGCGGCGGGGGCCGCCGGCGGGTGGGGGAACTCCACAGGTCACCGCGGGGCGCGCCCAGTGTCGCCGCATGTCGCGCGCTACCACAAAACCGGCGTCCGGAGGGGGCCCGGGCCGTGATGAGCATCACGTGACCTGCAATGACGCCTCACGGCCCGCCGGAGCCCGGCATTCTGGCGGTGGTTCGGAACTCCTGTTCGGAACTCTCCAAGCGGGCCGCTGCGGCTTTGTCGTCGCCACACGATGATCTCCGGCGGTCCGCTGGACTAACGTCAGCGCGTCCCGTCCTGTCCCTCTCACACCCGCGGAGCCCCGATGAGCACTGCCGCTCTCTCCCTCCCCCATGCTGCGCACGGGGGCACCCCCACCGGCGCTGTCCTGGCCGATCTGCTGCCGGCCGCCACCGCCTCCCGCGCCCGCGTCCGTGACGCCGCGCTGGTGCTCGGCGGCGCCGCGCTCACCGGTATCGCGGCCCAGATCGCCGTCCCGGTCCCCGGCTCCCCGGTCCCGGTGACCGGCCAGACCTTCGCCGCCCTCCTGGTCGGCGCCTCGCTGGGCGCGAGCCGCGGTGCGCTGTCGCTGGCGCTGTACGCCCTGGCGGGGCTGGCGGGCCTGCCGTGGTTCGCCGGCGGCACCTCGGGAGCGGGCGGGGCCACCCTCGGCTACATCGTGGGCATGCTGCTCGCCGCCACCGTCGTGGGCGCGCTGGCCCGCCGCGGCGGCGACCGCGGGGTGCTGCGCACCGCCGCCACCATGGCCGCCGGCACGGCCGTGATCTACGCCGTCGGCGTCCCCTACCTGGCGCTGAGCACCGGTATGTCCCTCGGCCAGGCCGTCGCCGCCGGCCTCGTCCCGTTCCTGATCGGCGACGCCCTCAAGGCCGCGCTGGCCATGGGCGCGCTGCCCACGGCCTGGAAGCTGGCCGGGCGCCGCGGCTGAGCGGGCCGCATACCGCACACGAAGAGGCCGGGCCCCGTACGCACCCCTGCGGTGCGTACGGGGCCCGGCCCCTTTGTGCGCTGCCTGCGCTACGCCCGGTCCGTCACCCCGGCGCCGACGCCCGGCGCGCCCGCCCCGTCCGCCACGGCCGTCCGCGGCCGCCGCCGGTCCAGGATCAGTCCGACCGCCAGCACCACCACGGCCGCGACCACCGACAGCACCATCTGCTGGCGCCCGTCCGGGTTGTAGAACATGTAGCCGATGACGAAGACGATCATCCCGATCGTCGCGTAGGTCAGCCCCGGGTACAGCCACATCCGCACCGTCAGCCGCTCCGGCGTCTCCCGCTCGATGACCCGGCGCATCCGCAGCTGCGAGAAGCAGATGACCAGCCACACGAACAGCGCCACCGCGCCCGACGAATTCAGCAGGAACTGGAAGATGGTGTCCTTCGAGGTGTAGCTGAAGATCGTCGCCACGAAGCCGAAGGCGACCGACGCCCAGATCGCGACCGCCGGCACCCCGCCCTTGTTGACGGTGGCGAACGACTTCGGCGCATCGCCGCGCTGACCGAGCGAGAACGCCATCCGGGAGGCGGTGTAGAGCCCGGAGTTCAGACAGGACAGCACCGCGGTCAGCACCACGACGTCCATCACGGTGCCCGCGTACGGGATGTCCAGCGACTCCAGTACGGCCACGTACGGGCTCTTCTCCACCGCCTTGTCGTTCCACGGCAGCAGTGTCACGATCACCGCGATCGAGCCGATGTAGAAGAGCGCGATCCGCCAGATGACGCTGTTGACGGCCTTGCGGACGGCCTGCACCGGGTTCGGCGACTCGCTCGCCGCCAGCGTCACGATCTCGCTGCCCATGAAGGAGAAGACCACCAGCAGCATGCCGGAGAGGATCGCGCCGGGACCGTGCGGCAGGAACCCGCCGTGCCCGGTCAGATTCTCCGTGCCGACCGGGGCACCGCCCGGCGGCAGCCCGCATATCGCCAGCGCGCCCACCACGATGAAGACGACGATCGCGACGACCTTGATCCCGGCGAACCAGAACTCGAACTCGCCGAACGATCCGACCGAGATCAGGTTGGTGCCGGTCAGCACGATCATCACCAGCAGCGCCCAGGCCCACTGCGGGACGGCCGGGACCCAGCCGGTGAGGATCGAGGCGGCCGCGGTCGCCTCGACGGCCAGCACGACCGACCAGAAGAACCAGTACAGCCAGCCGATCGTGAACCCGGCCCAGCGGCCCAGCGCCCGGTCCGCGTACGCGGAGAACGATCCCGAGGTGGGCGAGGCCGCGGCCATCTCACCCAGCATCCGCATGACCAGCACGACCAGCAGGCCGGTCAGCGCGTAGGAGAGCAGGATGCCCGGCCCGGCGGCCGCGATACCGGCGCCGGAGCCGACGAACAGGCCGGCGCCGATGACACCGCCGATGGCGATCATCGACAGATGGCGGTTCTTGAGCCCTGCCTGCAGTCCGTCCTGCGACTGCCCCCCGGTGGGTCCGCCGCCGGGAGTGCCGGGGCCGGGGACCGATGTGGAGGTGGGGGTGCCCCCTGCTCCTGGAGAGCTCGGGGAAGGGTGCGCGCCCATGTGACCGTCCTTCGTGCGTTCGCGGATGGATCCCTCGCATTAGATCTTCGTTAACCGTTGATTGGAAGGTCTGACGACGGATTGTTGTGTGAATCCCTGGATAGTTTCGCGCTGTGCTTGCGTGCGGAAGGCGGAGAGTCGCTTTCTGTGCACACAGCCCGGCAAGACCCAGCGCCGCCTACCCGCCGCCGCTCGTGTCACACTCATCGCATGCGCGTGTACCTCGGCTCCGACCATGCAGGTTTCGAACTCAAGAACCACCTCGTCGAGTGGCTCACGGCCCACGGCCACGAGCCCGTCGACTGCGGTCCCCACCTCTACGACGCCCAGGACGACTACCCGCCGTTCTGCCTGCGCGCCGCGGAGAAGACCGCCGCCGACCCGGACAGCCTCGGCATCGTGATCGGCGGCTCCGGCAACGGCGAGCAGATCGCCGCCAACAAGGTCAAGGGCGTACGGGCCGCGCTGGCCTGGAGCGAGGAGACCGCCAAGCTCGGCCGCGAGCACAACAACGCCAACGTCATCTCCGTGGGCGGCCGGATGCACACCCGGGAAGAGGCGACCCGGTTCATCGAGGTCTTCCTCGGCACGCCCTACTCGGGTGAGGAGCGGCACACCCGCCGGATCGAGATGCTCTCGGCCTACGAGACCACCGGCGAGCTGCCCGCCATCCCTGCCCACCACCCGCAGGGCTGACCCCCGTTCGTCCCGTCGCCCGCCCGCCCCGGCCGCCGGGGCGGGCGGGCGCGCCCACTGGAGGACCCCCGTGCCCGAGGGGCATACGATTCACCGCCTCGCCCTGGACCACCGCGCACGCTTCGAGGGCGCACCGGTACGGGCGAGCAGCCCCCAGGGCAAGTTCGCCGCAGCCGCCGCCCTCGTGGACGGCCAGGTCATGACCACCGCCGAGGCGCACGGCAAACACCTCTTCCTCGGCTTCGGCCTGGACCGCTGGGTCCATGTCCACCTCGGCCTGTTCGGCAAGCTCGGCTTCGGCCCGGCCCCCGCCCCGCCGCCCACCGACACGGTGCGCCTCCGGCTCGCGAACCCGGCCGCCTACGCGGACCTCCGCGGCCCCACCACCTGCGCACTGATCACCGAGGACGAGAAGCGCGCGATACACGACCGGCTGGGCCCCGACCCGCTGCGCCCCGGCGACGACGGCGCCCGCGCCTGGCAGCGGATCTCCCGCAGCCGTACGACGATCGCGGCGCTGCTGCTCGACCAGAAGATCATCGCCGGGGTCGGCAACGTCTACCGCGCCGAGGTCCTTTTCCGCCACCACATCGACCCCTACCGCCCCGGCCGCGACCTCACCCGACCCGAATGGGACGAGATCTGGGCCGACCTGGTGTTCCTGATGGCCGAGGGCGTCCGGGACAACCGGATCGACACCGTCCGCCCGGAACATCTGCCGGAGGCCATGGGCCGCCCGCCGCGGGTCGACGACCACGGCGGCGAGGTCTACGTCTACCGCCGGGCCCACCAGGACTGCCACCTCTGCGGCAGCGAGATCCGCACCGCCGGTCTCGCCGCCCGCAACCTCTTCTGGTGCCCGGGCTGCCAGCCGTCCACCGGCGGCGGCTGACCGCAGGGACGGGCCGGACCGGCCCTCAGAACCCGTGCGGCAGCCAGGGCGCCACCTCCGACCCGAACGCCCGCGAGGCGGCCGCCAGCGCACCGGGCCGCAGCTCGTGCACCCGCCCCGCCGCCGCCAGCGCGAGCAGCGAGAACCCGCCCAGATAGGCCGAGCCCAGCTCCCGTACCGACAGCGCCAGACCGGCCGGGGCCGCGGTCCGCTCGCAGACCGCGCCCTCCGCGTCGCCGGACAGCCGCCAACGCCCCTCGTTCCAGGGGCAGAACGGGTCCGAGACCTCCAGCACCACCTCCACCGGCGTGAGGTACGTCCGCGCCGCCAGCGCCGCGCCCACCTCCACCGGGCGGACGAACAACGACTCCTCCAGGCGGATGCCGCACCGCCGCATGTCCGGTACGAGGTGCAGCAGCGCGTCGTCCACCGGCCGGCCGGGAACCGACACCGACGTCGTCAGGTCGATCCCGAACAGAAAGCGCCACAGCGCCGCGTACCCCACGGGGTCCAGCGCCTCGACGTCCCGGACCAGTACCGTCCCCGTCGGCCCGGCGTGGTCGTGCCCCGGCTTCACCGCGAAACGCGCGTACCCCACCACCTCGCCGGCCGCCTCGGCCACCACGCACTGCAGCACCCCCGCCCCGTCCCGCCTGCCCGGCTCGTCCAGCACGGGCAGCCGTTCCCAGCCGGGCCGCCGGGCCAGCATCCCGGGCCGGCCGGGCACCAGGTGGGCGTAGACCCGCTCGCAGTCGGCCACCGCGGCCGCCGGATCGACCAGCCGCAGTCGTACGTCCTCCACGCCGGGCAGGTCGGGGGCGGGCAGCCGTACGGTGTCCACGGCCAGTTCCATGTCCTGGGTCGCAGGCCCGTAGCCGAACCGGCCGTAGATCGCCGGTTCGGAGGCGGTCAGCACCGCCAGCGGCTCACCGCGCTCGCGGACGTCCTCCAGCTGGTGCCGCATCATCGACCGCAGCAGGCCGCGGCGGCGGTGCGTCGCGCGCACGCTCACCGCCGTGACACCGGCCACCGGCACCTCGGCCCCGCCCGGCACCGTCAGCCCGAAGGAGAAGGCCCCGGCCGTGCCGGCACAGTCGCCGTCGTCCCAGATGGCCACGGCCCGTTCGACCTCGGTGAGGGCACGCCGGAGCGCACGGACCTCCTCGGACGGCGGCACCCCGCCGAACGCCCGCTCCAGCGCGTGTGACCAGTCGTCCCACTCGGCGTCCCGCAATGTCCGCAATTCGCTTGCCATGGCCCATGCCTAGCAGGGCGCCCTCCGGCCGCGCGACCGCATTTCGAACGGCGTTTCCCGGCTATTCTCCGGGGCGACGTGCGGCGAATCGACGCGCCGCCGAACGGGTGGATAAGGTCCCAGAACAATGACAACCGGCCAGGGAACGGAAGCCCTGACGGCCCGGGTGCACAAAGGCCTGCACCGGGCCCGCATCGGCGTGCGCAAGGCGGGGGTCGACTACTTCCGCGGCGACGGCTCCGACCGGTTCGCGCTGGCGGTCCTCCTCCTCGCCATACCCGCCCTCGCCGCGGGCACTCTCGGGTGGCCCGAATGGATCGCCCCGACGGCGCTGGTCCTCCCGGTCATCGCCGGCGGACTGCTGCTGCGGCCGGCCAACCTCCTGATCCTGTACGCCGCTTCCGCGGCCGCGCTGGTGGTCGAGGCCGCGCTGTTCGGCCCGTACGACGAAGGGCCGGAACGGATCACTCCGGGCACGGTCCTGGTCGTCGCCGCGGTCGGGTTCTCCGGCCTGCTGATCGCCCAGTTCCGCAGCCGGGTCGGGGTGCCCTGGCGGCGCGGCGGCACCATGCTCTTTGACCTGCGCGAACGGATCCGGGTCCAGAGCACGCTGCCCGCGCTCCCCGAGGGCTGGCACCACGAGATGGCGCTGCGCCCGGCCGGCGGCCAGTTCTTCTCCGGCGACTTCGTGGTGGCCTCCCGCACCCACGGCGGTCAGATCCTCGAAGTGGTGCTGACCGATGTCTCCGGCAAGGGCATGGACGCGGCCTCCCGCGCGCTGCTGCTGTCCGGTGCCTTCGGCGGCCTGCTCGGCTCGCTGCCGCCGCACGGCTTCCTGGCCGCCGCCAACGGCTATCTGCTGCGCCAGGACTGGGACGAGGGATTCGCCACCTCGATCCATCTCGTCCTCGACCTGGAGTCCGGCGACTACGAACTCCTCTCCGCGGGACATCTGCCGGCCCTCCAGCTCAGCGCCGGCAGTGGCCGCTGGGAGGAGAAGCCGGGGGAGGGGCCGCTGCTCGGCGTCTTCGACGGCGCCCAGTTCGACCCGGTCAAGGGGACGCTGCGGCCGGGCGATGTCCTGATGCTGTTCACCGACGGCCTGGTCGAGGCCGCCGACCGCGATATCGCCGAGGGCATCGACCGGCTGACCGGCGAGGCAGACCGCTATGTCGCCGGCGGTTTCGCCGGGGCCGCCTGGCATCTGATCGAGGCCGTCGCCAAGGATGTCAACGACGACCGCGCGCTGCTGCTGATCTGCCGGGACGCGTAACACGAGGCGGCCTGACACGAGGACGCGTCACACGAGGGAGCCGGCGCCCGGGGCGGACGTCCTGCCGGCCCGGGAAGGACGCCCGGGCCGGCGGCCGGGACGACGCGCGCTCAGGCGCTGACGCGGGCCCGCGCCGTGTCGGCCGGGTCCTTCCGGAACGCCCAGGCCATCGTCGGCTCCATCGCGAAGCGGAACACCCTGCGGACCGGCGGGGTGCACAGGGCCGTCACGATGCCTCCCGCGAGCAGGGTGACCGCGATCTCGCCGAGCGGGGAGTGCAGCCAGGCGTAGTCGTCGAACCAGCCCCAGAACCGCGAGCCCTTGGCCAGGAAACCGTGCAGCAGATAGCCGTACAGCGTCCCGGCGCCCAGCACCGTGAACCACGTCCGCCGGGTCGGCACCCAGGAGAAGAAACACGCCGTCATCACGATCGAGCAGCCGAAGAGCGCCAGCGTCATCACCGCGCCGATCCACCAGGTGGTGCCCAGTTCCTGGGCGCTGTCGCGGTGGTAGAACCACGCCGAGCTCATCCGGGGCGCCGCCCAGTAGGCCATCACCAGCGCACAGGCGAAGACCGGCAGCGAGGCGATCCGCACGGCCCGCCGCTGCACCAGCTTGAAGTGCTCGGGCCGCAGCGCCAGTCCCAGGACGAAGAACGGGAGGAACTGCAGTACCCGCTGGAGGTCCAGATCATCGCCGATGTCCGGGGACACGGACGCGAGGACGGCGATGGCCACCGCGAGCGGAATCGGCCAGCGGACGACCTTCCACAGCGGGGTGGTCAGCCGCCAGATGAACAGGGCCACCAGGAACCACGTCAGGAACCACGGGTCGAGAAGGCTGATGGGGTGCCCGGGATCGTCGTCCGCCCAGCGCTTGAAGAACGCATAGGCGGTCTCGAAGAGGACATAGGGGACCGCGACCCCGGTGACCAGCCGCTGCAGCCGGTCCTTGCGCATGTCGAAGCTGCGCGAGAAGTAGCCGGAAATGATGATGAAGGCCGGCATGTGGAAGGTGTAGACGGTCATGTAAAGCGCCTCGGCGGCGCGGCTGCCGTCGGTCAGCGGCTCCCATGCGTGTCCCATCGCCACGAGCACGATGGCCAGGTACTTCGCGTTGTCGAAGAACGCGTTGCGGCCATCGCTCTTCGGTGCGGGGGGCGCCGCGCCCTCGGCACCCTCGGCGCCGTCCGCGCCGGACGACCGGTCCGTGGGCTCCGGCCGGCCGGAGCCCTCCGCCGCCCGGGCAGGGGGAAGTTCGGTGCGCGGTGTCGGGGCAGCGGGAAACATTGGAGGCACGATAGCGGCGGTCGGCGAATGCGTAAAACCGCCTCGAAGTCATTCCTCTTTTTCCTCGGGTTCCGCCGCGGACGGGGCGCGGATAAAATCCGCTAGCGCCGCGGAGAGCCCACACCGGAGCTGTCCGATTCGTTCCCTATCATCCCCCCAAATCGCCCTGTATCCCCTGCAAACGACTCAAGGGGAATGTCCGATTCCTTGGTCTTATGTCCGAACGCTAATAAGCCTTGATGGCGCCCTTCGCGGCAGTGACGGATACCACGGACGGGAAATTCCCCGGGCCGGAAAATGATCAGAATGCCCCGGGCGGAATAGCCGTGGTGAGCTGTGGCGAATTGCCGACGCCGCGGCAGGCGGAGAAATTTCCGGCGTCGGCCCGGCGCGGCGGGCCTGTTCGCCCGCGGCCGCCGCGCGGGTGCCGCCGCGCCGCCCGCGCGTCACCCTGCCGCAGCGCCGTGGCCACCATCGGCTGGAATCGGGCAAAGCGTTGGCCGATGATTCGTCACCGGCCTGCAGTGGGCATGGAGTTGGTGGCACGATGGGTGCAGGGGGGTGTGCGCGGCATGCCCCCGGGCCGGTGAGGCGTTCCGACCGAGGGTGTGATCAGTGTGGCTCTTTCGCTGTCAGTGGTGCTGCTGTTGGGGATCATTCTGATCGTCCTGATCAGAGGGAAGTCGATCAAGGCGGGTCCGGCGTTCGTCGCCATACTGTTCGGCTTCTTCCTTGCCTCCACGGGCATGGCCCCGTCGATCAACCGGTTCCTCAACTCGATTGCGGACACCATCAACCACATCACCTTCTAGGCGGTCCGCCTCCGGATGTCCGCCGGCCCCGTGCCGGGCGCCGCACGGGGTTTCAGCCCACCGAAGCCTCTCCGCTCCCGGTCCGTGCCACTGCCTCGCGTACGGCTTCCTCGCTCCGCCCCACCAGTGCCGAACCGTCGTCCGCCGTGATGATCGGCCGCTGGATCAGCCGGGGGTGTGCCGCCAGCGCCGCGATCCACCGCTCGCGCGTGGTGTCGGTGCGCTCCCACTGGGCGAGGCCCAGCTCCTTCGCCTCGTCCTCCTGGGTCCGGGTGATGTCCCAGGGCTCCAGGTTCAGCCGCGTCAGCACACCGCGCAGATCACCGGCGTCCGGCGGGTCCTCGAGGTATCTGCGCACGGTGTAGCGGGCGCCCTCTTCGTCCAGGATCTCCACGGCCGAACGGCACTTGGAGCACGCGGGGTTGAGCCAGATCTCCATGCGGGCCACCTTATGGCGGCCGCGGGGGTGGCGCGAAGGGGTGTGCAGGCACCCGGCGGCGCGTTCCGGAAAGCGGAAAACCCCAGGCCGTCCGGCCCGGGGTTTCCTGGTGAGAGCGGGCGACGGGAATCGAACCCGCGTAGCTAGTTTGGAAGACTAGGGCTCTACCATTGAGCTACGCCCGCGAGCGCCGCAGGTCGCAGGACCTCGGCACGCAGTGCATCCTAGCGGGTCGCGGCGGTGCGCCGCACATCCCCTCGCGCGGACGAGGCACACGGCCCGCCCCCGCCCGCACATCGCCCCACGAGGCATCCCGGTAACTGGCAGCCGTACCGCCTGCGGCCATGTACCCTACGTGTCGCACCGACGGGGTGTGGCGCAGCTTGGTAGCGCGTCCGCTTTGGGAGCGGAAGGTCGTCGGTTCGAATCCGGCCACCCCGACCAGCAGCAGGTCAGCCCGACAGCACGGAGTCGGGCGGAGCCTTTGCCCGCCGTGGCGGCGCCGCATCCGAGCGGCCGTTCAAGATCGCGTTGTGGGCGTCATCCTCCTTGCGGTTACTATGCAAGCTGCGTGCCCGTGTGTCTGTGTACCGGGCGCGATCGGCCCGACCCGGATCAGCCGGGCACAGGCAGATCTCACGCAGAACCCCAGAAGTCAGCCCCAAGGAGACCGAACCGTGAAGAGCGCCGTGGAGACCCTGAACCCGACTCGGGTTCGGCTCACTGTCGAGGTGCCCTTCGAGGAGCTCAAGCCCAGCCTCGACGCGGCGTACAAAAAGATCAACCAGCAGGTCACGGTGAAGGGCTTCCGCCAGGGCAAGATCCCGGCCCGGGTCATCGACCAGCGGTTCGGCCGTGGCGCCGTGCTGGAGGAGGCCGTCAACGACGCGCTCCCGAAGTTCTACACCGAAGCGGTCAACGAGGGTGAGCTCAACGTCCTCGGCCAGCCCGAGGTCGACATCACCGAGCTGAAGGACGGCGAGCTGCTGGCCTTCACCGCCGAGGTCGACATCCGCCCCGCCCTCGAGATCCCGGACTACTCCGGCATCGAGGTCGAGGTCGACGCCGTGGAGGTGTCGGACGAGGACATCGACAAGTCCGTCGAGCAGCTGCGTGAGCGCTTCGCGACGACCAGCCCGGTCGAGCGCGCGGCCCAGGACGGCGACGTCCTGACGCTGAACCTCGAGGCCAAGGTGGACGGCGAGGTGCTGGAGGACGGCGTCGCCGAGGGTGTCTCGTACACCGTCGGTTCCGGCGAGCTCCTCGACGGCATCGACGAGGCCGTCACCGGTGTGCAGGCCGGCAACAGCGCCACCTTCACCTCCGAGCTCAAGGGCGGTTCCGCCGAGGGCAAGGAGGCCGAGGTCACGGTCGAGGTCACTGAGGTCAAGTTCCGCGAACTGCCCGAGCTGGACGACGACTTCGCCCAGCTGGCGAGCGAGTTCGACACCCTCGAGGACCTGCGCGCCGACAGCCGCAAGCGCCTGGAGCAGATGAAGAAGTACGACCAGGCCACCCAGGCGCAGGAGAAGGTCCTGGACGAGCTGCTGAAGCTCGTCGAGGTGCCGATGCCGGAGAAGCTGCTCGCGGACGAGATCGAGACCCGCAAGCACAACCTGGTCAACCACCAGCTCGGCCAGATGGGCCTCGACCTCGCGAAGTACCTGGAGATCCAGGGCAAGAGCGAGGAAGAGTTCGACGCCGAGACCAAGGAGCAGGCCGAGAAGGGCATCAAGACCCAGTTCATCCTGGACGAGCTGGTCAACAAGGAGAAGCTGAACGTCAGCCAGGAGGAGCTCACCGAGCACCTCATGCGCCGCGCGCAGTCCTCCGGCATGTCCCCCGACCAGTTCGCCCAGGCCGTCGTCGAGGGCGGCCAGGTGCCGATGCTCGTCGGTGAGGTCGCCCGCGGCAAGGCCCTCGCGGTCGTCGTCGAGGCCGCCACGGTCAAGGACAGCAACGGCGAGGTCATCGAGCTCGACGACGAGGACGAGACCGCCGAGACGGTCGAGGTCACCGAGGCCGACGAGGCCGAGGCGGGCGCGGAGGAGAAGCCCGAGGCCTGAGCCCCGGACACCGCCCTGCGCCTGCGCGCAGTTCTCTGACCACGGGCCCGAACACGCACGTCCGCGTGTTCGGGCCCGTGGTCGTACCGCCCCGTGAGCCTGCGCTCACAGCGAACAGTTATCGATGCGGGATGGCGTTGTCCGACCTGCGCGTTAGGGTCCGTAGATACGAGGGCAGGGGAGTCCCTGAAACCGCGCCGGGGCCACACACGGCGCCGCCTCCCCACGCCCCAGCAGACGACGCTGAGACGGCCTGGAGCCGTCCGACAACGAGCAGGTGGACACGTGACGATCCCGATGCCTTCCGCCGCCGCTGAGCCGACCTTCGGTGGCCTCGGCGACCAGGTCTACAACCGGCTGCTCGGCGAGCGGATCATCTTCCTCGGCCAGCCGGTCGACGACGACATCGCCAACAAGATCACCGCGCAGCTGCTTCTCCTCGCCGCGGACCCGGACAAGGACATCTTCCTCTACATCAACTCCCCGGGCGGCTCGATCTCGGCCGGGTTGGCGATCTACGACACCATGCAGTACATCAAGAACGACGTGGTGACGATCGCGATGGGCCTCGCCGCCTCCATGGGACAGTTCTTGCTGAGCGCCGGCACCCCGGGCAAGCGCTTCGCGCTGCCGAACGCCGAGATCCTCATCCACCAGCCCTCCGCGGGCCTGGCGGGCTCCGCGTCGGACATCAAGATCCACGCCGAGCGGCTGCTGCACACCAAGAAGCGGATGGCGGAGCTGACGGCCTTCCACACCGGTCAGACCGTCGAGCGGATCACCCAGGACTCGGACCGCGACCGTTGGTTCTCCGCCGATGAGGCCAAGGAGTACGGCCTGATCGACGATGTGATGACCTCCGCCGCCGGCGTTCCGGGCGGGGGCGGCACCGGGGCCTGAGCCCCGTACCACTCGCCCTACAGCCCCCAGCCCACTTGATCGCCACCAGGACGGTGAACACCACGATGAACAACTACCCCGGCAGCGGCCTCTCCCAGGGCGCGGAGTCCGAGTTTTCCGGCCCGCGCGCCGAATCCCGCTACATCGTCCCGCGCTTCGTCGAGCGCACCTCGCAGGGCGTGCGCGAGTACGACCCGTACGCGAAGCTGTTCGAGGAGCGCGTGATCTTCCTCGGCGTGCAGATCGACGACGCCTCGGCCAATGACGTCATGGCGCAGCTGCTGTGCCTGGAGTCGATGGACCCGGACCGGGACATCTCGATCTACATCAACAGCCCGGGCGGTTCCTTCACGGCGCTCACGGCCATCTACGACACGATGCAGTTCGTGAAGCCGGACATCCAGACGGTCTGCATGGGCCAGGCGGCCTCCGCCGCGGCCGTGCTGCTCGCCGCCGGTACCCCCGGCAAGCGGATGGCGCTGCCGAACGCCCGGGTGCTGATCCACCAGCCCTACAGCGAGACCGGCCGCGGCCAGGTCTCCGACCTGGAGATCGCCGCCAACGAAATCCTGCGGATGCGTTCGCAGCTGGAGGAGCTGCTGGCCAAGCACTCCACCACCCCGATCGAGAAGATCCGGGACGATATCGAGCGTGACAAGATCCTGACCGCCGAGGAGTCCCTGGCGTACGGTCTGGTCGACCAGATCGTCTCGACGCGGAAGTCGTCCGTCTCCATCGGGTGACGATCTTCGCGAAGTGAGCCGGAACGTTGCCCCCTTGGACCGGAATCGGATCGAGTGAACCGAGTCGGTCCAAGGGGGGCCCGAACGGGGGGCCCGGCAAGGTACCGTCGATAGGCAAGCACCCGGGTCCGTGGAGCAATGCGGATCCCAGGCGAAGGGGAAGCACCTCGTGGCACGCATCGGTGACGGCGGCGACCTGCTCAAGTGCTCATTCTGCGGAAAGAGCCAGAAGCAGGTGAAGAAGCTCATCGCGGGACCTGGTGTGTACATCTGCGACGAGTGCATCGACCTCTGCAACGAAATCATCGAGGAGGAGCTCGCCGAGACCTCCGAGGTGCGGTGGGAGGAACTCCCCAAGCCGCGGGAGATCTACGAGTTCCTGAACGGCTATGTCGTCGGCCAGGAGCCCGCGAAGAAGGCGCTGTCGGTCGCCGTCTACAACCACTACAAGCGGGTGCAGGCGGGCGAGAACGGCCCCGGCCGCGGCGAGGAGGGCATCGAGCTCGCCAAGTCCAACATCCTGCTGCTCGGCCCGACCGGCTCCGGCAAGACCCTGCTCGCGCAGACCCTCGCCCGGATGCTGAACGTCCCCTTCGCGTTCGCCGACGCCACGGCGCTCACGGAGGCCGGCTACGTCGGCGAGGACGTCGAGAACATCCTCCTCAAGCTGATCCAGGCCGCGGACTTCGACATCAAGAAGGCCGAGACCGGCATCATCTACATCGACGAGATCGACAAGGTCGCCCGGAAGAGCGAAAACCCGTCGATCACCCGCGATGTCTCCGGCGAGGGCGTCCAGCAGGCGCTGCTGAAGATCCTGGAGGGCACCACCGCCTCGGTCCCGCCGCAGGGCGGCCGCAAGCACCCGCACCAGGAATTCATCCAGATCGACACCACCAACGTGCTCTTCATCGTCGGCGGTGCCTTCGCCGGCCTGGAGAAGATCATCGAGGCCCGGTCCGGCGCCAAGGGCATCGGCTTCGGCGCCACGATCCGCTCCAAGCGCGAGATCGAGTCCAAGGACCAGCTCCAGGACGTCATGCCGGAGGACATGGTGAAGTTCGGGATGATCCCGGAGTTCATCGGCCGCCTCCCCGTCCTCACCTCGGTCCACAACCTCGACCGCGAGGCCCTGCTGCAGATCCTGGTCGAGCCGCGCAACGCGCTCGTCAAGCAGTACAAGCGCCTCTTCGAACTCGACGGTGTCGAGCTGGACTTCGACCGCCCGGCCCTGGAGGCCATCGCCGACCAGGCCATCCTGCGCGGCACCGGCGCCCGCGGTCTGCGCGCCATCATGGAGGAAGTCCTCCAGGCGGTGATGTACGAAATCCCGTCCCGCAAGGACGTCGCCCGGGTCGTCATCACCGAGGACGTCGTGCACTCGAATGTGAACCCGACCCTGGTGCCGCGCAACCGCGGCGAGTCGGGGGAGCCGCAGGAGAAGAGCGCGTAGGCGTTCCCGCACGCACCACAAGAGCCGCCCGGCAGCGATCGCGCTGCCGGGCGGCTCCGTGCCGTCGCCGGTCGGTGGCGGTGACCGACGACTCGTGGTGAACCGCTACTTCTCCTTGCGGACCTCGGTGCGGATCTTGGCGGTCTTCTCGGAAAGCTCCTCCGCGCCGGGCGTCGTGGCGGTGGTGCCACCGGTGGGGGACGGTGCGGACGCGGCCTGGACGACGCCGATGGCGCTGCTGTCGCCCCAGACACAGGTGGAGACGGTGACGGGCACGGACACCCCGCCCTGCGAGAGCGTGACCTTCTGGGTCCGGCACTTCATCACCGAGCCGTCGAAGTCGCTCGGCGAGTACGTGGTCGTCGGGGTGACGTCCTCGATCTTGGCGCCCTTGCTCTCGAAGGTCTTCTTCTGCCCCTCGTCCACCTTGGCGAACACCTGACCCACGGTTCCGTCAGGGTCGGCGACATTGCCGTACACGCCGCTGACCGTCAGCTGCAGCCCGGCGCTGCTCTTGTAGCCGGCGTTGACGCCCTTGGCGTTGGTGATGCCCATCGCCTTGGCTTCCTTGTCGTTGGTGAAGTCCTCGGCGCCCCCCGAGCTGCCGGGGCTCTGTGCCTTCTCGAACTGCCCGCTCAGCAGCGTGTTCGGCAACGAGATCGTGTACGGCTTCACATCCCCGCCCGACCCGAACGCGAAGTACGCCCCCACGCCGATCGCCGCGACGACCGCGACCGCGCCGACGATCAGGCCGATCTTCTTGCCGTTGCCACCGCT
This sequence comes from Streptomyces sp. NBC_00400, assembly GCF_036048035.1. NCBI lineage: Bacteria > Bacillati > Actinomycetota > Actinomycetes > Kitasatosporales > Streptomycetaceae > Streptomyces > Streptomyces sp. NBC_00400. The sequence goes on from NZ_CP107940.1 coordinate 5,643,514, forward strand.
CTCCGGAGCGCCCTGCGGGATCGCGCCGTAGGGGGTCTGCTGGCCGCCGTACGGAGCCTGCTGGCCGTAGCCGGGCTGGCCGCCCTGCTGGGGGTAGCCGTAGCCCTGCTGCGGGGCCTGCTGCGGGTAGCCGTAGCCCTGTTGCTGCCCCGGGACCTGGCCGCCCTGCTGCGGGTAGCCGTAGCCCTGCTGCGGGGCCTGCGGCTGCTGCGGCTGGCCGTACGGGCCGGGCTGCTGGGGCTGCTGGCCGTACGGGCCGGGAGGCGGCTGGTTGAAGCTCATGGAGCGGTTCCCCTCGTGACAACTGAAGCCAGTTGAGTGCTGCGTGATGTTTATACGCTTCCGACATCCTGTATGACGCCGCTGACAGCCGGTGCCCCGGGGGCGAAACCGATTCGAAGCTGCGACATCCGCGCCCGTACACTGTGCGTCGTGACCGAGAACACTCAGCAGAGCAACCACAGCGCCCCCGAACTGCCGACTCAGTACACGCCGGCCGATGTAGAGGGGCCGCTGTACGAGCGCTGGGTAGAGCGGGGTTACTTCGAGGCGGACGAGAAGAGCGACAAGCCGCCGTACACCATCGTCATCCCGCCGCCGAACGTCACCGGCTCCCTGCACCTGGGGCACGCCTTCGAGCACACGCTGATCGACGCCCTCACCCGCCGCAAGCGCATGCAGGGCTACGAGACCCTGTGGCAGCCGGGCATGGACCACGCCGGTATCGCCACCCAGAACGTCGTCGAGCGCGAGCTCGCCAAGGAGGGCGTCTCCCGGCACGACCTGGGCCGTGAGGCGTTCGTCGAGCGGGTCTGGCAGTGGAAGAACGAGTCCGGCGGCCAGATCTCCGGCCAGATGCGCCGGCTCGGCGACGGCGTCGCCTGGTCGCGGGAGCGCTTCACCATGGACGAGGGCCTGTCCAAGGCCGTCCAGACGATCTTCAAGCGGCTCTACGACGACGAGTTGATCTACCGCGCCGAGCGCATCATCAACTGGTGCCCGCGCTGTCTGACCGCCATCTCGGACATCGAGGTGGAGTACCAGGACGACGACGGCGAGCTGGTCTCCATCCGGTACGGCGAGGGCGACGCCTCCATCGTCGTGGCGACGACGCGGGCCGAGACGATGCTCGGGGACACCGCGGTCGCCGTCCACCCGGACGACGAGCGCTACGCCCATCTCGTCGGCACCGAGATCGAGTTGCCGCTGACCGGCCGCCGGATCCCGGTCGTCGCCGACGAGCACGTCGACCCGGAGTTCGGCACCGGCGCGGTCAAGGTCACCCCGGCGCACGACCCCAACGACTTCGAGATCGGGCGCCGGCACGGCCTGACCAACCTCGCCGTCCTCGACGAGCGCGGCGTCATCACGGCGCACGGCCCGTTCCAGGGCCTGGACCGCTTCGAGGCCCGGTCCGCGATCGTCGGTGCGCTGCGCGCCGAGGGCCGGATCGTCTCCGAGAAGCGCCCGTACCCCCACTCCGTCGGCCACTGCTCGCGCTGCAAGACCACCATCGAGCCGCGGCTGTCGATGCAGTGGTGGGTCAAGGTCGGCCCGCTGGCGAAGGCCGCGGGTGACGCGGTCCGTGACGGCAAGGTCGCGATCCACCCCAAGGAGATGGAGTCCCGCTACTTCGGCTGGGTCGACAACCTCCACGACTGGTGCATCTCGCGGCAGCTGTGGTGGGGCCACCGCATCCCCGTCTGGTACGGGCCGAACGGCGAGGTCGTCTGCGTCGGACCGGACGACGAGGCGCCCAGCGGCGAGGGCTGGACGCAGGACACCGACGTCCTGGACACCTGGTTCTCCTCCGGGCTGTGGCCGTTCTCCACGCTCGGCTGGCCCGAGCAGACCCCGGGCGTCGGGAAGTTCTACCCGAACGCCGTCCTGGTCACCGGCTACGACATCCTCTTCTTCTGGGTCGCCCGGATGATGATGTTCGGGCTGTACGCGATGGACGGCACCCCGCCGTTCCACACCATCGCGCTGCACGGCATGGTCCGCGACCAGTTCGGCAAGAAGATGTCCAAGTCCTTCGGGAACGCGGTCAATCCGCTGGACTGGATGGACGCCTACGGTTCCGACGCCGTCCGCTTCACCCTCGCCCGTGGCGCCAACCCCGGTGTCGACGTCCCGATCGGCGAGGACTGGGTCCAGGGCTCCCGGAACTTCGCCAACAAGATCTGGAACGCCACGCGCTTCGCGCTGATGAACGGTGCGACGGTGGAGGGCGAACTCCCGCCCGCCGAGCAGTTGTCGGCGACCGACCGGTGGATCCTCTCGCGGCTGAACTCGGTCGTCGCCGAGGTCGATGCCTACTACGACGACTACCAGTTCGCGAAGCTGTCGGACACCCTCTTCCACTTCGCCTGGGACGAGGTCTTCGACTGGTACGTCGAGCTGTCCAAGACCACGTTCATGGCGGGCGGCCCGGCCGCCGACGCCTCGCGCCGGGTGCTGGGCGAGGTCCTGGACGTCACGCTGCGGCTGCTGCACCCGATCGTCCCGTTCGTCACCGAGACCCTGTGGACGACGCTGACCGGCGGTGAGTCGGTCGTGATCGCCGACTGGCCGAAGGCTGTGCTCGTCGCAGGGGCCGACGCCCCGGGCGGCTTCCGGGACGCGGCGGCGGAGCGGGAGATCGAGACCGTCCAGCAGGTGGTGACCGAGGTCCGCCGCTTCCGCTCGGACCAGGGGCTGCAGCCCGGCCAGAAGGTCCCGGCGCAGCTGGAGCTGTCCGGTACGGCGCTGGCGCCCCACGAGGCCGCGATGCGCTCGCTGCTGCGGCTGCAGCCGGCCGGTGAGGGATTCAGTGCCACCGCCTCGCTGCCGGTCGCGGGCGCGACGGTCACGCTGGACCTGTCCGGCGCGATCGATGTCGAGGCCGAGCGCAAGCGGCTGACGAAGGACCTGGGCGCCGCCGAGAAGGAGAAGGCGCAGGCCACCGCCAAGCTCGGCAACGAGGCGTTCCTCGCCAAGGCGCCGGAGAAGGTCGTGGAGAAGATCCGCGGCCGGCTGGAGGCCGCGGAGGCGGACATCGTCCGGATCACCGCGCAGCTGGCGGCCCTGCCCCAGGCGTAGGCGCGGGCCCCGGCCACGGTCCGGCATCCGGGCCGTGTGGGGGACCGTGATGTGCAGGCCCCTCGTCCGTACGGGCGGGGGGCCTGCGCCGTCCCGGCTCCCGCCGTCCCCGTTCGCGTACCGGCCAGAGCAGGACATACGCCGTCGAGACGGCCACGAACGCCAGACGGATCAGGCCCCGGGCGGCATCGTCGGGGACGGCGAAGACGCTGCCGTAGAGGATCAGCAGGGCCAGCCAGCTCCACCAGGGGACCAGCCGGCGCTGGCCGATCACGTCCCACAGCAGGGTGCCGAGCAGCACCGACGCGGTGTAGTACGTGTAGACGCTGGGGTCGAGCACGATGCGGGCGTTGGCGCCGAGCAGCACCACCGCCGCCCAGCGCCCCCGCCACACGGCGATCGAGCCCAGTGCCAGGCCTAGCGCGGCCTGGGCGGGGCGGTCCCAGCCCGGGGTCTCGGGGTCGCCGACGCCCAGCCAGCGCAGCGCGGACGCCGGATGGTTGGGGATGGCGAACTTCGCCGCGGCGAAGGACTGCGGGTCGCCGACGAAGAACGGCAGCCACGCGAGGGCCACCAGGCCCGCGCACCACACCCCGGTGCGCAGCCACTTCTCCCTCGGCAGGGCGAGCAGCAGCGGGAGAAAGGCCAGCGCGGTGGGCTTGGAATCCATCGCCAGGGCCAGGCAGGCGCCGGTGAGCGCGGCGTTGCCGCGGGTGAGGGCCCGTACCGCGAGGGCGGTGAAGAACAGCGCGAGGACGTCGTCGAGATGCCCGAAGCGGACCGCGACCTCGATCCACATGGGGATGAAGGCCAGCCCGGCGATCAGGACGCGCTGCCGCAGCCGCTGGTGGTTGGTGCCGGTGCCCAGGAAGTGGAAGGCGGCGCTGCGGCCCGCCAGCACCACGATGACCAGGCCGAGCAGCGACATCAGCGCCGCGGCCAGGAACTGCCCGGTGGCCTCGGGGAAGGGGTTGAACAGGCCGGCCGTCAGGAAGCTGAGCGGGCCCATCTGGAGCTCGGGGTGGTGCGCGTAGAGGTTCAGGCCGCCGGAGCCGTCGCCCGCGTCGCCCTGGTAGATCAGTTCGCCGCCGGTGCGCAGATAGTGCCAGGAGAAGCCGCCGTGCGGTTCGACGAGGACGAACCACAGCACCGTCCAGGCGGTGAGCAGTACCAAATGCATCCGCTGACTGATTGCCGGCACCCGTCCTCAGCTCCAGCCTTCCCGTGCGCTGCGTTGTGATGATCTTGATCCCGGGGCGTGGACAGCCCGCCGTGGAAGAGGGCGAAAGGCGGCGGAAAGTTGTCCCTCGGGGGCCGGTCCGGCGGTTCTCATCGCGCTCTCATAAAGCCGGGGCACGGTGGAGCGGAATGCCGGAACGCCGGAATGCCGGAATGCCCGCACCACCGCCCGTCCCCCACCGAGGAGCCGCGCTCCATGAACAAGCCCCTGCGCCGGGCCTCGATCTTCTGCCTGGCCCTCATCGTCGCGCTGATGGGCTGGGCCACCTGGATCCAGGGCGCAAAGGCCGGCGAGTACAAGGAGGACCCGCACAATCCGCGGGTGGCGATCGGCAAGTACGCGGCGCCGCTGGGCAACATCCTCGTCGGCGGGGAGCCCGTGACCGGCTCCGCCGCCACCTCCTCCACGCTCAAGTACAAGCGGACCTACCGGGACGGCCCGCTCTACGCCCCGGTCACCGGCTTCACCTCGCAGATCTTCGGCCACAACCAGCTGGAGAGCCTCTACGGCGACCTCCTCGACGGCTCCGACAGCCGGCTGCAGAGCCCCGCCGACGCGCTGACCCGCACCCGGGCCAAGGGCGGCGACGTGGCCACCACCATCGACCCCGCGGTGCAGAAGGCCGGCTACCGGGCGCTGGACGGCAAGAAGGGCGCCGCCGTCGCCATGGACCCGGCCACGGGGCGGATCCTGGGCATGGTCAGCACCCCCTCGTACGACCCGGGGACGTTCGCGGGGTCCGACGGGTCCGACCAGAAGGCCTGGAAGAAGATGTCCGCCGACCCGGACCACCCCGAGGTCAACCGGGCGCTGCGGCAGCCGCTGCCGCCCGGCTCCACCTTCAAGCTGGTGGTCGCCGCGGCCGCGCTGGAGAACGGTCTGTACTCCTCGGTGGACGAGCCCACCCACAGCCCCGATCCGTACACCCTCCCGCACACCCGCACCAAGCTCACCAACGAGAACGCCTCCGCGCCCTGCAAGAACGCGGACATCCGCACCGCGCTCCAGTACTCCTGCAACACCGTCTTCGCGAAGATGGCCGTCGACCTGGGCAAGGACAAGGTGAAGGCGCAGGCCGAGAAGTTCGGCTTCAACGACGGGAAGGTGGACACCCCGGTGCGGGCCGGCAAGAGCGTCTACCCCTCCGGCATGGACGAGGCACAGACCGCGTTGTCCGGGATCGGACAGTTCGACGACCAGGCGACCCCGCTGCAGATGGCGATGGTCTCCTCGGCCCTCGCGAACGGCGGCGAGCTCAAGAAGCCGCAGATGGCCGACAAGCTGACCGACGGCGGCGGCAACACCGTCCAGGACTTCGGGCCGGCGGCGTACGGCGACGGGAAGGCCGTGTCGGCGCACACGGCCGGGCAGCTGAAGTCGGCGATGCAGACGGTCGTGGACAAGGGCACCGGGTCCGGCGCGAAGATCGGCGGACTGACCGTCGGCGGCAAGACGGGCACCGCCCAGCACGGCGTCGACAACAGCGGTACGCCCTACGCCTGGTTCGTCTCCTACGCCGAGGACGGCAAGGGGCACCGGGTGGCGGTGGCCGTGATGGTCGAGGACGGGCATGCCGCCCGCAACGAGGTCTCCGGCAACGGGCTGGCGGCGCCGACCGCGCGGGCGATGATGAAGGCGGCGCTGAGGTAGGCGGCACGGGCGTAGGCGGGGGCGGCTCCGGCGTACGGAGCCGGGTCCGGGTTCGGGGCCGGGTCCTGGAGCACGGCGGGGCCGGGGCCGGTCGCGCCGGCCGCCCCCCCCGCAGGCGGCGCGGTACCCGGGAGGGGGCAGCGCAGCGCACCGCTGTCACACGTGCCTCGTAGACTGGTCGGCGTGAGCGAGCGCCCCCAGAACGACGACCCCGACCCGAACGAAGCCTTCGACGAACTGGTCGAGGCGGAGACCGACCGTCCCCAAGCTCTCGACTCCGCTCAAGCAGGGGAGACCCCATCCCCGGATCTTGCGGTGATCGAGGCCGGCAGCCGGACCCTGCGCGCCCAGGCCGGGCCGCCGCAGGGGGACGGAATCCCTGCCCGCCCGGCCGACCCCGAGGTCGACCGTGCGCTGCGCGCCGTCGAGGACGAGCTGGCCGGCCGCTGGGGCGAGACCAAGCTCGACCCGTCGGTGCAGCGCATCGCGGCGCTGCTGGACATCCTGGGCGAACCCCAGCGTGCCTACCCGTCCATCCACATCACCGGCACCAACGGCAAGACCAGCACCGCCCGGATGATCGAGGCCCTGCTGTCCGCCTTCGACCTGCGCACCGGCCGCTACACCAGCCCGCACGTCCAGTCGATCACCGAGCGGATCAGCCTGGACGCCGCTCCGATCTCCGCCGAGCAGTTCATCGAGACCTACCGGGACATCGCCCCGTACGTGGAGATGGTCGACTCCCAGCAGGAGTACCGCCTGTCGTTCTTCGAGGTGCTCACGGCCATGGCGTACGCCGCCTTCGCCGACAGCCCCGTGGACGTCGCGGTCGTCGAGGTCGGCATGGGCGGCACCTGGGACGCGACGAACGTCATCGACGGCGATGTCGCCGTGGTCACCCCGATCTCCCTGGACCACACCGACCGGCTGGGGGAGACGCCCGAGCAGATCGCCGGCGAGAAGTCCGGGATCATCAAGAAGGACGCCACGGTCGTGCTGGCGCAGCAGCCGGTGGACGCGGCGTCGGTGATGCTCAAGCGCGCGGTCGAGGTGGACGCCACCGTCGCCCGTGAGGGCATGGAGTTCGGCGTGCTCAGCCGCGAGGTCGCGGTCGGCGGCCAGATGCTGACCCTGCGCGGACTGGGCGGCGAGTACCCCGAGATCTTCCTGCCGCTGTACGGCGCCCACCAGGCCCACAACGCCGCGGTGGCGCTCGCCGCGGTCGAGGCGTTCTTCGGTGTCGGCTCGGACCACGCCCGCACCCTGGACATCGACACCCTCCGCTCCGCGTTCGCCGCGGTCAGCTCGCCCGGCCGGATGGAGGTCGTACGGCGCAGCCCCACGGTCGTGCTGGACGCGGCACACAACCCCGCGGGTGCGCGGGCGGCGGCCGAGGCGGTCACCGAGGCGTTCGGCTTCAGCCGGCTGGTGGGTGTCGTCGGGGCCAGCGGGGACAAGGACGTACGCGGCTTCCTGGAGGCCTTCGAGCCGATCTTCGCCGAGGTCGTGGTGACACGTAATTCCAGCCATCGTGCGATGGATCCCGATGAGCTGGCGGCCGTCGCCGTCGAGGTCTTCGGCGCCGAGCGGGTGCAGGTCGAGCCGCGGCTCGACGACGCCCTGGAGGCGGCGATCACCCTCGCCGAGGAAGAGGGCGAGTTCTCCGGAGCGGGTGTGCTGGTGACCGGCTCGGTGATCACGGTCGGCGAAGCCCGGCTGCTGATGGGAAGGGGCTGATCATGCGCACCCTGTGTGCGAGCACCCTGATAGGTGAATTCTTCGTGATCGGCTTCGCGGGCCTGGTCGCGATGCAGATGACCGACCTGCCGGCGGCCACGGTCTGGACGGTCAGCGGCATCGGGATGCTGCTGAGCCTCCTGCTGTGCGGGATGCTCGGCCGCCCGGGGGGCGTCCAGCTCGGCTGGGTACTGCAGCTCGCCCTGATCGCCGCCGGTTTCGTGGTCCCGACGATGTTCTTCCTGGGCGCGGTCTTCGCGGCCCTGTGGTGGGCGTCGGTCCACTTCGGACGCAAGATCGATGAGGCGAAGGCCCGTTGGGCCGCGCAGGCCGAGGCGTCGGGCGAGCCGGCCTGAGAGAGGGCGCCGGCGCCGCCCCGGGCCCCGGGGAAGGTGGCCGGGGGCGGGGCCGCCCGGGGCCGGGTCACCCATGTAGCCTCAGTTCACCCGCTGACCATTGTTCATATCCAGGGAGTTCCTCCGTGAGCCAGCGCACCCTCGTCCTCCTCAAGCCCGACGCCGTCCAGCGCGGTCTGATCGGCGAGATTCTCGGCCGTATCGAGAAAAAGGCCGGCTGGACGATCAGCGCGCTGGAGCTGCGCAGCCTGGACCGTGCGCTTCTCGAGCAGCACTACGCCGAGCACGTCGGCAAGCCGTTCTATGAGCCCCTGGTCGCCTTTATGTCCTCCGGACCGGTGGTCTCGATGGTCGTCGAGGGTGAGCGGGTGATCGAAGGCGTGCGGACGCTCGCCGGTCCGACTGACCCGATTGCCGCGCCGGGTGGGTCCATTCGTGGGGACTTCGGAACGATCACCCGAGAGAATCTGATCCATGCGTCGGATTCCGAAGAGTCCGCAGAGCGTGAAATCAAGATTTTCTTCCCCGGCATCTCCTGACGAGTCGTCAGCTGTGCACCCCGCGTGACCAGGGGCGACCGAAGAAATCATCGGTCGCCCTTTGGTGTATACGACACGATCGGGGGAACGCATCATCGCGACACGACGTCACCATTAAGGGGGGCGGGTGCCTGTACGGCTGACAATGGCGGAACAGCCTCCCGACGTGTTCGAGTGGGCGCACTACGAACTACGATGGGGGCTTCCGCGCCGCACAGCGCATCACCTCCTGCCGACCTCCAGTAAGCATTCGCTCCAGTTGGGAAGGCCAGACGTATCCTCATGGGGAACAACATGTCGTTCATCGGCCGTGACATGGCTGTCGACCTCGGGACCGCCAACACGCTGGTGTACGTCAGGGGCCGCGGCATCGTCCTCAACGAGCCGTCGGTCGTGGCCATCAACACCAACACCGGCGGGATTCTCGCGGTAGGTGCTGAGGCGAAGAAGATGATCGGGCGCACGCCCGGCAACATCGTCGCCGTAAGGCCCCTGAAAGACGGCGTGATCGCCGATTTCGAGATCACCGAGCGGATGCTCCGCTACTTCATCCTGAAGATCCACAAGCGGCGCTATCTGGCCCGCCCGCGGGTCGTCGTGTGTGTCCCCTCCGGCATCACCGGAGTGGAGCGCCGCGCGGTCATCGAGGCCTCGACCCAGGCCGGCGCGCGCCAGGTCCACATCATCGAGGAGCCGATGGCCGCCGCGATCGGGTCCGGCCTGCCGGTCCACGAGGCCACCGGCAACATGGTCGTGGACATCGGCGGCGGTACGACCGAGGTCGCGGTCATCTCGCTCGGCGGCATCGTCACCGCGCAGTCCATCCGGGTGGCCGGCGACGAACTCGACAACGCGATCATCCAGCACATCAAGAAGGAGTACAGCCTTCTGCTGGGCGAGCGCACCGCCGAGAGCATCAAGATCACCATCGGTTCGGCGTACGACCTCGAACAGGACGAGCACACCGAGATCCGCGGCCGTGACCTGGTCTCCGGCCTGCCGAAGACCGTCGTCATCTCGGCCGCCGAGGTCCGCAAGGCCATCGAGGAGCCGGTCAACTCCATCGTCGACGCGGTCAAGACGACGCTCGACAAGTGCCCGCCGGAGCTGTCCGGTGACGTCATGGACCGCGGCATCGTGCTCACCGGAGGCGGCGCCCTGCTCCGCGGCCTCGACGAGCGGCTGCGCCGTGAGACCGGTATGCCCATCCACATCGCCGAGGACCCGCTCGACTCCGTCGCGCTCGGTTCCGGCAAGTGCGTCGAGGAGTTCGAGGCGCTCCAGCAGGTCCTCGACTCCCAGCCGCGCAGGTAGCACGGCCCGGGTCCCGCTCCGCGCAGCGGCCGTCGAACGGCGTCCGCGGCGGTCGGGACCCCTGGCGACCGCGGCCGGTCAGCCCGGCGGATCGCTGATATACAGGCACAACATCCCGACAGACACGGTGCACTGACGCTTCACCATCCGGCACCGTCATATCAGGCACAACGCTCAACTCCCGAACGAGACCGGCGGGGCCCGCAGCCGGCCGGTCCTACGAGGAAGGACACGGCCGCCGCACGTGAGGGACACACGAGAGAGCCGGCTGCTGCTGGTGCTGCTGGTCGCGATCGCGTTCGCGCTGATCACGGTCGATATCCGCGGCGGCGAACAGTCCCCGCTCGATGGTGCCCGGCAAGCCGCCGCCTCTGCCTTCGGCCCGGTCGAAAGCGGCGTGGCCCGCGTCGTCAATCCGGTCGGCAACGCCGTCGGTGCCGTGCGGGACTCCGGCCGCCGGCACAACCGGATCAGCACGCTGGAGCACGAGAACGAGGCGCTGAAGGCCAGGCTCGGCTCCTCCGACCGGAACCGCAGCCGTGCCGCCGAGCTCGACAAGATCCTCAAGACCGCGGGCACCGGCCAGTACGGCATCAAGGGCGCCCAGGTCATCGCCATCGGCTCGGCCCAGGGCTTCTCCTGGACCGTCACCATCGACGCCGGCCGCCGGGACGGCATCGCCCGCGATATGACCGTCCTCAACGGCGACGGCCTGGTCGGCCGGGTCACCACCGTCGGCGCCGACACCTCCACCGTCCTGCTGGCCGCCGACCCCGACTTCACCGTCGGCACCCGGATGGAGAAGACCAACGAGATCGGCTTCGCCAACGGACAGGGCGTCCGCTCGCTGCGCGTTCAGCTTCTCAATGGCAAGGCCAACATCAAGCGGGGCGACCGCCTGGTCACCTTCGGCTCCAGCAGGGACAAGCCGTTCGTGCCCGGGGTGCCCGTCGGCAGGGTCATGAAGGTCGAGCCGTCCAACGGCGATCTGACCCGCAACCTCCAGGTCCGGCCCTTCGTCTCGTTCTCCCAGCTCGACATCGTCGGCGTGGTCGTCGCACCGCCCCGCCAGGACCCCCGCGACACCGTCCTGCCGCCTGCGCCCGCGAAGCCCAAGCCGACGCCGACGGTCACCGTCACGGCCACCCCCTCCGCGAGCGCTTCTCCCAGGAGCTGACCGATGCGCATCAACCGGATCCTGCTCTCGGCCCCGCTGGTGGTCGTCGCCCTCGTCATCCAGGTCACCATCCTCGCCAGACTCCAACTTCCCGGTGCGGTACCGGATCTGCTGCTGCTCGTCGTGGTCGGCCTCGCGCTGGTCTACGGCCATGTCGGCGGCGCGCTGATCGGCTTCTTCGCCGGGCTGCTGGCCGATCTCGCCCCGCCGTCCGACCACGCCATCGGCCGCTATGCACTGGTGCTCTGCGTCATCGGCTACGCCGCGGGCCTGACCAAGCCGGACTCGGGCCGGCACCGTTCGGCGACGCTCCCGCTGCTCGTCGTCCTCGGTGCCGCCGTCGGCTCGACGCTGATGTACGCCGGCGTCGGCTCGCTGGTCGGTGACACCGCCGCCCGCCATGTCGGCATCGTCGGACTGCTGCTCAGCGCCACCCTCTACGACCTGCTGCTGGCCCCCTTCACGGTGCCTGTGGTGATGGCGCTGGCGCGGAGAACCGAGGGCGATCTGCTGGCCGGCGACAGTTCCGGCAGCCAGAGCGGCGGGGCCGGCAGCCGCGATGCGGGATACGGCTGGCTCACCACCGGTACGGGGCTCAAGGCCAGCCGCGGCGCCATGAAGTCCCTGCGCACGGGCACGGGCATCGGCAGCCAGCGCGGCAGTCTGCTCGGCAAGTCGGCCCGCGACAAGGCGGGCCGCATCAAGGGGGTCAAGCGACTGTGACGCCCGCTCTCCTTCCGATCACCACCCCTCGTGGAGGCGCTGCGCGCCATGAGTAATCTCCCGGAAACCCGGACCTCCCGGGTCAGCGTCCGGCTCATCGCGATCCAGATCCTGGTCTTCTCCCTGCTGCTCACCCTCGGCGGCCGGCTCTGGTATCTGCAGATCCGCAACGGCCAGGAGTACGCCACCGAGGCGAAGAACAACCACGTCCAGCAGGTCATCGAGCCCGCCACCCGCGGCTCGATCCTCGATGCGCGCGGGGTGCCGCTGGCCGACAACCAGACCCGCCTGGTCGTCTCCGCGAGCCGTACCGAGCTGCTGAAGATGAAGGACGACGGCAAGGCCGTGCTCGGCCGGCTGGCCAAGGTGCTCGGGATGTCCGAGAAGGAGATCCGCAACAAGGTCCGGCTGTGCGACGCCAAGACCCCGCAGCCCTGCTGGAACGGTTCGCCCTACCAGCCGATCCCGATCACCGACGAGGCCACCACCCAGCAGGCCCTCCAGATCCGCGAACGCTCCGAGGCGTTCCCCGGCATCAGCGCCGAACCCACCGCCGTGCGCCGCTACGCCGAGCCCGGCAACGCCAACACCGCCCAGGTGCTCGGTTACCTCTCGCCGGTGACCGACGAGGAGATCAACAAGGCCAAGAACACCCGCTCGCCGTTCCTGCGCTCCGACCAGATCGGCCGGTCCGGTCTGGAGCGTACGTACGACCGCTATCTGCGCGGCAAGGCCGCCGTCACCCGCTATGAGGTCGACAACCTCGGCCGGGTCATCGGCCAGGCCAAGAGCGAGAAGGGCCAGGGCGGCGCGAGCGTCGTCACCAGCATCGACGCCCGCGTGCAGGCCATAGCGGAGAAGCAGCTCGAGCAGGCCATGAAGGACGCCCGCAAGGTGCACGACAAGAACACCGGCACCAACTACAAGGCCGATTCGGGTGCCGTGGTCGTGATGGAGGCCAAGACCGGCCGGGTGGTGGCGATGGCCTCCAACCCCAGCTACGACCCCAACGCCTGGGTCGGCGGCATCTCCGGCAAGGACTACGCCCACCTCACCGGCAAGGACTCCAACTACCCGCTGCTGAACCGCGCCATCCAGGGACAGGCCGCCCCCGGCTCGATCTTCAAGGTCATCTCGACCTCGGCCGCGATCAACGCGGGGTATGACTTCAACGGCCACTACCCCTGCACCAGCTCGTACAGCATCGGCGGCCAGACCTTCAAGAACTTCGAGGGCGAGGGCCACGGCGACATCAGCCTGGGCCGGGCGCTGGAGGTCTCCTGCGACACCGTCTTCTACCGGCTCTCGCACGAGGAGTGGAAGAAGGACGGCGGGGACAAGCCCAAGAAGGACCCCAACGACTGGTTCTACAAGACCGCCCACCAGTTCGGTCTCGGCAAGGAGACCGGCATCGACCTCCCCAACGAGGTCACCGGCCGGGTCCCCGACCGCAAGTGGAAGACCGACTTCTGGAAGGCCAACAAGGCCGGCTGGTGCAAGCAGGCCAAGGCCTGGCCCAAGAAGAAGGACTTCGGTACCAAGCTCGCCCGTGAGGGCTGCCTCGAAGGCATGAAGCTGCACGCCTACGACTCCATCAACTACGCCATCGGGCAGGGCGACACCCTGGTCACACCGATCCAGATGGCGACCATCTACGGCGCGATCGCCAACGGCGGCACGCTCTACAACCCGACCGTCGGCAAGGCCGTCGTCAGCCCCGACGGCAAGAAGGTGCAGCAGATCAAGCCCACGTCGCACGGCAAGCTGCCGGACAGCCCCAAGACGCTCCGGCAGATCGATTCCGCGCTGGCGGGTGTGGCCACCCGCGGTACCGCCGCCTGGCGCTTCCAGGGCTGGCCGCAGGACAAGATTCCGATGCACGCCAAGACCGGTACCGCCGAGGTCTACGGGAAGCAGACCACCTCGTGGTTCGCGACGTACACCAAGGACTACACGATCGTCATGACGATCGCCCAGGGTGGTACCGGCTCCGGCGCCTCCGGTCCGGCCGTACGCAACATCTACAACGCCCTGTACGGAGTCGACGAGAAGGGGGGCATCAACCCGAAGGCCGCCCTGCTGCCGAAGCCCCAGGGCTCGCTCCCCAAGATCGAGGGTGACGGGACCATCGAGGCTCAGCCCATCAAGCCGTATGTCCTGCCGTCGCCGTCGCCGTCCGCATCGGAGAGCCCACAGTGACGACCAGCCCTCCCTCCCGGGCGTTCTCGATCCGGCGCTACACCCCCGAGCTCGGCACCTGGGGCAAGCTGACGGCGCGCGATTCGGTGCTGCGCAAACTGGACTGGACGCTGCTGCTGTCCTGCCTGGTGCTGTCGCTGATGGGGGCGCTGCTGGTCTTCTCCGCCACCCGCAACCGCACCGAGCTCAACCACGGCGACGAGTACTACTACTTCCTGCACCATCTGCTGAATCTCGGTATCGGCCTGACGCTGGCCGCCGGCACGATCTGGCTCGGGCACCGCACCCTCCGCGGCGCGGTCCCGATCCTCTACGCCCTGTCGGTCGTGCTGGCGCTGCTGGTCCTGACGCCGCTGGGCGCCACCATCAACGGTTCGCGTTCCTGGCTGGCGATCCCCGGCGGCTTCTCGCTCCAGCCCGCGGAGTTCGCGAAGATCACCATCACGCTCGGCATGGCGATGATCCTGGCGTCCCGGGTCGACGCGGGGGACCGCCCGCACCCCGGCCACCGCACCGTCGTCACGGCCCTCGGCCTGGCGGCCGTCCCGGTCGCCGTGATCATGCTGATGCCCGACCTCGGCTCGGTCATGGTGCTCGGCGCCGTCATCCTGGGCGTCCTGCTCTCCTCCGGCGCCTCCAACCGCTGGATCCTCGGGCTGGTCGGCACCGGCGTCGTGGGCTGTGTCGCCATCTGGCAGCTCGGTCTGCTGGACGCCTATCAGATCGCCCGCTTCGCCGCGTTCGCCAACCCGAGCCTCGATCCGGCCGGCGTCGGCTACAACACCAACCAGGCCCGGATCGCGATCGGCGGCGGCGGACTGACCGGCTCCGGGCTCTTCCACGGCAGCCAGACCACCGGCCAGTTCGTCCCCGAACAGCAGACGGACTTCATCTTCACCGTCGCCGGTGAGGAGCTCGGCTTTCTGGGCGCGGGCCTGATCATCGTGCTGCTCGGTGTCGTCCTGTGGCGCGCCTGCCGGATCGCGCGCGAGTCCACCGAGCTCTACGGCACCATCGTCGCCGCCGGGATCATCGCGTGGTTCGCCTTCCAGTCCTTCGAGAACATCGGGATGACCCTCGGCATCATGCCCGTCACCGGCCTCCCCCTGCCGTTCGTCTCCTACGGCGGCACCTCCATGTTCGCGGTCTGGATCGCGATCGGGCTGCTCCAGTCGATCCGGGTACAGCGCCCCCTGTCGGCCTCGCGCTGACGCCGGCTCACGGCGTGAGGCACGGCTCTGCCCGAGGCGCACCTCACTGCTCGGGGCGCAGCTCTGCCGGGGCGCACCTCACTGCCCCAGGTGCAGCTCGAACCACAGCGAGGTGGGCCGCGGCAGGTCCTCGGGCGGTGTCGTGCCCCAGTCGTCGGCAAGGCGGCCGGTCAGCAGGAGCCCGTAATCGTCCGGCTGCTCGCCGGGCGCCGGCCGGGGAATCCGGACCGGTGACCGGCCGTGCACGCTGACCCGCAGGCCGTGCCCGGCGGTCAGCATCCGCAGCAGGATGTCCGCCGTCCGCGGTGTGTGCAGATGAGCGCGGGTCACCGCCTCCGAGGTGAGCAGCACGGCGGTGTCGAGGAGCGGGGAGAGCGGGGTGCGGCGCAGTACGGCGTGGACGAAATCGCGGGCGGCCTTCGGGGCGGTGGGTGTGCTGGGTGCGGTGAGAACGTACGGGCGGGCGCCTGCCGGGACGCGGAGGCGTGTCCGGGTGACGGGCGCGGTTGAGGGGTGCACGGGTGTCTCCCTCCCCTGGGGGGCGAGTGAGCGTCGATCGGTGGGCACACATGATTCGCACTCTGCGTACTCGAATCGTCACACAGAGTAACGCAGGTGGTGTGGTCGGCGCTACCCGCTGCCGCAGATTCCCCTGCCGCGGATCGTGCGGCGGGGCGGCTCCCCCTGCCGGGTGGGTGGCCCCGGCCGGGGCGGGTGGCTAGCCTCGATGCATGGCGGACACCGTGCGGGAAATCGAACGGAAGTACGAGGTCGACGGCGGTGTGCGGCTGCCCGACCTGGCCGGCGTCGGCCGGGTCGCCACCGTGGCGCAAGCGGGTGTCGAGCATCTTGACGCCTGCTACTACGACACTCCCGACCAGCGCCTCGCCGCCGACGCCATCACGCTGCGCAGACGCACCGGCGGCAGGGACGCGGGCTGGCACCTGAAGCTGCCGGTCGCACCGGGCATCCGGGACGAAGTGCGGGCGCCGCTGTCCGATACGCCGCCCCCGGAGCTGACCGCGCTCCTCCGGTCACGGGTGCTGGAGGGGGAACTGGCACCCCTCGTCCGGCTGCGGACGCGGCGCACGGTCCGGGTGCTGCGGGATGCCGCGGGCGCACCGCTCGCGGAGCTGGCGGTGGACGAGGTGCACGCACAGCGGGCGGGGAAGTCCGCCAAGGGTGGAGCGGGCACGGCCGGGGTCCGGTGGCGCGAGATCGAGGTGGAGCTGGTCGGAGGCGGCGACAGCGGGTTGCTGGACGAGGTCGGCCGGGCGCTGGTCGCGGCCGGGGCCCGCCCCGCCTCATCGGAGTCGAAGCTGGCGCGGGCGCTCACCGAGACGGGCCTGGCGCGCGAGCGCCCCGCGCGCCCCGGCGCGCGACCGGAAACGTCCCGCCCCGAAGACTCCGGCAAGCGCGGAGGCAAGGCCATGACGGCGAAGAGCAAAACCAAAACCATGACCGGGAAGAACAAGGCCACGGCCGGCAGGAAGAAGGAACCCACCGCCGGAGACGTGGTGCTCCGGTACGTCCGCGAGCAGGTACGGGTGATCATCGAGCTGGACCCGGCGGTACGGCGCGATCTGCCCGACTCCGTACACCGGATGAGAGTCGCCACCCGCCGGCTGCGCAGCGCCTTCCGCTCGTACACGAAGGTGCTCGACCGCGCCGCCACCCGGCCCGTCGGCCTGGAGCTCCAGTGGCTGGCGGCGGAGCTGGGGGTGGACCGGGACCGGGAGGTGCTGACCGCGCGGCTGCAGCAGGCGCTGGCCGAGGTGCCCCGCACGCTGCGGCTCGGCCCGGTGGACGCCCGGCTGCGCATCTGGTCCGAGCGGCGCCGGACGGGCGCGCGCAGGGAAGTGCTCTCCGTATTGGACGGGCCGCGCTATATGGCGCTGCTGACGACCCTGCACGCCCTCCTGGAGGAGCCGCCGCTGCGCCCGGCCGCGGGCCGGCCGGCGTCCGAAGTGGTGGCCGGGGCCGTCCTGAAGGACTACCGGCGGCTGGCCCGCCGGGTGGAAGCCGCGCTGGCGGCCCCGGCCGGGCAGGCGCGGGACGAGGCGCTGCACGGCGCCCGCAAGGCCGCCAAGCGGACGCGGTACGCGGCGGAGGCCGCCCGTCCGGCGCTCGGTCGGCCGGCGAAGAAGTTCGCCGGGCGGATCAAGCGGGTGCAGCAGCTGCTGGGCGATCACCAGGACAGCGTGGTGGCGCGCGGCGCGCTGCGCGAGCTGGCCACCCAGGCACAGCAGGCCGGTGAGGGCGGCTTCACCTTCGGTCTGCTCTACGGGCGGGAGGAGGCCCGTGCGGCGGACCGGGAGCGGGAGCTGCCGCGCCGGTGGAAGAAGGCCGCACGGCGCAAGCACCGGGCCGCGCTCCGGCCGTGAGCGCACGGCGGCGGGCCGCCTCACCGGACGACGGCCGGCCGCCCCGCCACGCGCCCCTCGGGCCGGGCCGCTGCCTGCCTGCTCCGCGGGGTGCCGCGGGCTGCCGGATCGCCGTGCGAGGGGGTGGCTTCGAGCAGTTACGCTTGAGAGTCGCCCCCTGCCAGCTCACAAAGGTTCGAGATGTCTGCCGAGTCGGTCTTCCCGCAGCTCGAGGCCCTGCTCCCGCATGTGCAGAAGCCCATTCAGTACGTCGGCGGTGAGCTGAACTCCACCGTCAAGGACTGGGACTCCTGTGATGTGCGGTGGTCGCTCATGTACCCGGACGCCTACGAGGTCGGTCTGCCCAACCAGGGCGTCATGATCCTCTACGAGGTCCTCAACGAACGCGAGGGCGTGCTGGCCGAGCGCACGTACAGCGTGTGGCCGGACCTCGAAGCGCTGATGCGTGAGCACCACGTCCCGCAGTTCACGGTCGACGCGCACCGCCCCGTCGGCGCCTTCGACGTGCTCGGTGTCTCCTTCTCGACCGAACTGGGCTACACCAACCTCCTCACCGCCCTGGACCTCGCCGGTATCCCGATGGAGTCCAAGGACCGCACGGAGGACCACCCGATCGTCCTGGCGGGCGGCCATGCGGCCTTCAACCCCGAGCCGATCGCGGACTTCCTGGACTGCGCGGTCGTGGGCGACGGCGAGCAGGCGGTGCTGGAGATCACCGAGATCATCCGCGCCTGGAAGGCCGAGGACCGGCCCGGCGGCCGCGACGAGCTGCTGTTCCGCCTGGCGAAGACCGGCAGTGTCTACGTCCCCAAGTTCTACGACGTCGAATACCTGGCCGACGGGCGGATCTCCCGCGTCGTGCCGAACCGCTCCGGCGTCCCGTGGCGGGTGTCCAAGCACACCGTCATGGATCTGGACGAGTGGCCCTACCCCAAGCAGCCGCTCGTCCCCCTGGCCGAGACCGTCCACGAGCGGATGTCGGTCGAGATCTTCCGTGGCTGCACCCGCGGCTGCCGTTTCTGCCAGGCCGGCATGATCACGCGTCCCGTACGGGAGCGAAGCATCACCGGCATCGGTGACATGGTGGACAAGGGCCTGAAGGCCACGGGATTCGAGGAGGTCGGCCTGCTGTCGCTGTCCTCCGCGGACCACACCGAGATCGGCGACATCGCCAAGGGGCTCGCCGACCGGTACGAGGAAGACAAGATCGGTCTGTCGCTGCCCTCGACCCGGGTGGACGCCTTCAACGTCGATCTTGCCAACGAGCTGACGCGCAACGGCCGTCGCTCCGGTCTGACCTTTGCGCCCGAGGGCGGCTCCGAGCGGATGCGCAAGGTCATCAACAAGATGGTCTCCGAAGAGGACCTGATCAGGACCGTCTCCACGGCCTACGGCAACGGCTGGCGGCAGGTGAAGCTGTACTTCATGTGCGGTCTGCCGACCGAGACCGATGAGGACGTGCTCCAGATCGGCGACATGGCGGTCAAGGTCATCGCCGAGGGCCGCAAGGTCTCCGGACAGAACGACATCCGCTGCACGGTCTCCATCGGCGGCTTCGTCCCCAAGCCGCACACCCCCTTCCAGTGGGCGCCGCAGCTCTCGGCGGAGGAGACCGACGCCCGTCTCGAAAAGCTCCGGGACAAGATCCGCGGCGACAAGAAGTACGGCCGCTCCATCGGCTTCCGCTACCACGACGGCAAGCCCGGCATCGTCGAGGGCCTGCTCTCGCGCGGCGACCGCCGCGTCGGCTCGGTCATCCGCGCCGTCTACGAGGGCGGCGGCCGCTTCGACGGCTGGCGCGAGCACTTCTCCTACGACCGCTGGATGAAGGCCGCCGAGGAGACGCTGCCCGACTTCGGCGTGGACGTCGCCTGGTACACCACCCGCGAGCGGGAGTACGAAGAGGTCCTGCCCTGGGACCACCTCGACTCCGGTCTGGACAAGGACTGGCTCTGGGAGGACTGGCAGGACGCGCTCGACGAGACCGAGGTCGAGGACTGCCGCTGGACCCCGTGCTTCGACTGCGGCGTCTGCCCGCAGCTCGACCTCGACATCCAGATCGGCCCCACCGGCAAGAAGCTGCTGCCCCTGACCGTCGTCAAGTAGCGCCTCCCGCACGCCTCTTCGGCCCGGCCCCCGCACCCCGGGGGCCGGGCCGCGGTGTGCCTGCGCACAATGAGGTGATGTCACCGCAGCTCATCGTGCCCACCACCCGTGTCCATGCCTCGTTCCTCGCGGCGATGGACGAGTTCCGCGCCGACGGCACCGAGCAGGTACCGCACTCCAGCCTCGCCCGTGAGCTGCGGACTTGGGCCACCCGCTGGCCGAGTGCGGAGGGGTTCGCCGAGTACGTCGACGCGATCGGCGGCGCACCGGACGAGGAACGCGCCGACGGTGTGGTTCCCAAGACCACCCGGTGGTGGGTGGCGGACGACAGCTACCTGGGACGGGTCACCTTCCGCCACCGCCTCACCGACGAACTCCTCCACTACGGCGGCCACCTCGGCTATGCCGTACGCCCCGGCGCCCGCCGCCGCGGCCACGCCACCGCGATGCTGCGCGCCGCACTGCCCCTCGCCCATCACGAGCTGGGCATCGACCCGGTGCTGGTCACCTGCGACCACACCAATACCGGCTCGCGTAAGGTCATCGAGGCCTGCGGCGGGATCTTCGAGGACCAGCGGCGGGAGAAGCTGCGCTACTGGATCCACGCGGCCGCACCCGCCGCCGGACAGCAGCCGCACCGGCACCCCTGAGGGGCCGCGGGACACGCGGTGCGGGGACGGAAGAACAAGGGGGAGGGGCCGGATGGAGCCCACTGACAACGACCGGCGGGTGCCCGCCCGTTACGAGCCGGGCGAGGGCTGTGTGACCCAAGTGGTCCGTATTCCGGTACGGATCGTGGTGCTGGTGCTCGTGGTGCCGGTGCGTCTGGTGTGGGACGCGCTGACGGCCGCCGGCCGGGCCGTCGACCGGAGCGTGCTGCGCCCCCTCGGCCGGGGCCTCGCCCGGCTGTGGCGCACCCTCGTGGTCGTCCCGGTGGTCTGGGCGTGGCGCACCCTCGTCGTGCTCCCGCTCGGGTGGGCCCGGCGCACGCTGGTCGTCGCCCCGCTGGGGTGGCTGTGGCGCGCCGTCCTCGCCCCGGCCGGCCGGGGGGCCGGCAGGGCGGTGGCGTGGCTGGTGCGGCATCTGCTCGTGCTCCCCGTGCAGTGGCTGTACACCCATGTACTGACCCCGGTGGGGCACGGCCTCGCCTGGCTGCTGCGCGGACTGGGCGCGGCCCTGCGGTGGGTGGGACGCGCGTTGTTCGTGTGGCCGTGGGTGATCCTGTGGCGGTATGTGCTGGCGCCCGTCGGCCGGGGGACCGGTGCGGTCCTGGCATGGCTGGTCCGCCGGCTCGTCATCGTCCCCGCCCAGTGGCTGTACGCCCATGTACTGACACCGGCCGGACGGGGCCTCGCCTGGCTGGTACGCGGCCTCGGCACCGTTCTCGCCACCCTCGTGCGAGGGCTCGTGGTCGTGCCGCTGGTCACCCTGTGGCGGTATGTGCTGGTGCCCGCCGGGCGGCTGCTGGCCGCCGTGGTGACGGTGGTGGTGCGCGAGACCGGAGCGGCGCTCGGGCACTGCTGGCGGGCCGCCGGGATCGTCTCCAGGGCCATCGGCCGGTTCCTCGCCGCGGTGCTGCGGCGGCTGCTCGTCGAACCGCTGAGGTGGGTGTACCGCACCGTGCTCACCCCTCTCGGGCACGGCATCCGGGACGGCATCTGGCGACCGGTCCGGCAGGCCCTGCGCACCGCCCGTGCGACCGTGCGGCAGACCCGCAGGGAGATCCGGCGGGCGCTGTTCGGCGCCCCTGCGGAGTCCCGGCAGACCGTCGCTGCCGAGCCCCGGCGGGAACCGGGAGCCCCCGGCACACGTACTCTAGGTAGCAGTACGACCGCACTCACGAAGGACTGAACGACACTGGGCAAGCGACAGCCCGAAGGCCCGCCGCCCGCACCGGCGGTGCAGCGCATCCGACTGCGCTACACCAAGCGCGGCCGCCTCCGGTTCACCAGCCACCGCGACTTCCAGCGCGCTTTCGAGCGGGCGCTGCGCCGCGCCGAGGTCCCCATGGCCTATTCGGCGGGCTTCACCCCGCACCCCAAGGTGTCGTACGCCAACGCCGCCCCCACCGGTACGGGCAGCGAGGCCGAGTATCTGGAGATCCAGCTCACCGAGCACCGCGATCCGGACACGCTGCGCACCCTGCTCGACGGGTCGCTGCCGGACGGCCTCGATGTGACCGATGCGGTCGAGGCCCGCACCAGCGGTCTGGCCGACCGGCTCCAGGCCTCGGTGTGGGAGCTCCGGCTCGACGGGGTCGAGGCAGAGGAGGCCGGGCGCGCGGTCGAGGCGTTCCTCGCCGCGGACGAGGTGCTGGTCGAGCGGCGGACGAAAAACGGCATCCGGACCTTTGACGCGCGGGCCGCGGTGACGCGTCTGGAGGCCACCGGTCACGCCGGCGATAGGCCCGACGGCAAAGCCTGTGCGATACTGCGGCTGGTTGTTCGGCATCTGACACCTGCCGTTCGACCCGACGACGTCCTGTCCGGCCTCCGAGCTACGGCCGACCTGGCGCCGCCGGTCCCCGCAGCGGTGACCAGGCTGGCGCAGGGGCTGCTCGATGAGGAGACCGGCGCGGTGACCGACCCGCTTGCGCCCGACCGCGACGCTGCCACGGCCGCCCCACCCACGGCCGCCGGGCTGAGTGCCGCGAAGGTGACGAGCGGGGCCTCCCCGGCAGCCGGGGACGGTACTGCGTAGGACCGCCGTCGTCGCGTCGCCGATCAGCCAGGGAGCCACCCCGGTCCGGCAGGCGCACTGACCAGGAGACTTTCGCCGGTCCCTGCCCTACGGGGACCGGCGAGCGAGACGACAGCTCCCGTGCGGCGCCCACGCCCCGGACAGCGGGACCGCGCTCATCACGCGGACCGCAGCCGGAATCAGGCGCGGCGCCCGGGAGCGTGACGGGAGAACCGCCCGCATGCTCGAGCCCATTGAGCCCACCCGCGCCACGCAGTCCCAGGACCGTGGTGCCGACGACAACCACTCACCCAGCGACACGCTGCCGCCGCGCCGCCGGCGCCGTGCGGCCTCCCGGCCGGCCGGTCCTCCGGTGGCCGATGGCGCCGCCGGAGCCGAGGTGGTGAGCACCGAAGCCACCGCCGCTCCCGCGGCCGGTCCGGCCCTCGACGAGGAGGCCGCCGCCTCCGCGGTGACCACCGGGGACGAGGCCAAGCCGGCCCGTTCCCGCCGCCGCGCGACCCGTAAGGTCACCTCCCCTGCCGGAGCCCCGCAGCCGGCCGGTGGCGAGCCGGCCGAGGCCCCCGCCGAACCCGCCGCCGAGACGCCCGCGGCCGCCGAGGTGTCCGCCGAGGCGCCGCAGGCCGAGGACGCCGCACCGCGCCGGGGCCGCCGCAGGGCGACCCGCAAGGTGACCGCCCCGGCCGGTTCCCCGCAGCACGAGGCCGGTCAGGAGCCGGCCGCCCAAGAGCCCGCGCCCGCCGCCCCGGCCGCCGTCGAGGAGCCCGCGCCCGCCGCGCAGCCCGCCCCGGCCGCCGCCGAGGAGGCCGAGGACGCCGCGCCGCGCCGTACCCGCCGCCGGGCGACCCGCAAGGTCACCGCTCCGGCCGGAGCTCCGCAGGCGAGCGACGCCGGCGAGGCGGTCGTGGAGACCGCCGCGCCCGCCGCCGAGGCCGAGACCGCAGCACCGGCCGCCCCGGCCGAGAGCGCCGAGGAGGCCCCGGCCGCCGCCGAGGACGCCAAGCCCGCCCGCTCCCGCCGCCGTGCCACCCGTAAGGCCACCGCCCCCGCGGGTGCGCCGCAGGTCGCCGGACAGGCCGCGGAAGCGGAAGCCGAGCAGGCTCCGGCCGCCCAGGCCGAAACCGCCCAGGCCGAAACCGCCCAGGCCGAGAACGCCGAGGCCGAGACCGCCCGGACCGAGGCCGCCGAGGCCCCCCGCCGCCGCGCACGCCGCCGTGGTGAGCGTGCCGCCGAGCCCGCCGCCGAGGCGCCCCGCGCCGAGGAGGAGCCCGCGCAGGAGGCGCCGCAGCGCGGCCGCCGCCGGGCGCAGCGGCCGCCGACGGCCGTCTTCCAGGCACCGGTCTTCACCGAGCCGATGTTCCAGACGCCGGAGACCGCGGCCGCCGCCGCTGCCGCGGCGCGCCAGGAGGAGACCGTGGCCGAGCAGGTGGAGGAGGAGCAGCCCGCCGCCGGTGCGCGCCGCCGTCGCCGCCGTGGCGCCCCGGCCGAGCCCGAGCAGGTCTCTGCCGCCCCCGCCGAGGAGCCGGCGGCCGAAGAAGCCGAAGCAGCGGCCGAACCGGAGACCGAGCAGGCCGTGAGCGGCCAGGGCGAGGACGAGTCCGACGGCCGCCCCTCGCGCCGCCGCCGCCGTGGTGGCCGTCGCCGCCGTCGCGGTGAGTCCGCCGAGGGCGCCGAGGAGCAGCCCGAGGACCGCGGCGCCGAGGAGCGCGAGAGCGACCGGGCCGAGCCCGAGGAGGCCGACGAGCAGCCCGAGGCGGAGGAGGAAGGCGAGGAGCAGCCGGGCGGCGGCTCCAGCAGCAGCCGCCGTCGCCGTCGCCGCCGCCGTCGTACCGGTGACGCCGGCGAGGACGGGGCCACCGGCACCGACGACCCGGAGCGCACGGTCGTCAAGGTCCGCGAGCCCCGCAAGAAGGACGAGAGCACCAGCGCCGACGAGGTGCAGTCGATCAAGGGATCGACGCGCCTGGAGGCCAAGAAGCAGCGCCGCCGGGAGGGCCGCGAGCAGGGCCGCCGCCGGGTGCCGATCATCACCGAGGCGGAGTTCCTGGCCCGCCGCGAGGCCGTCGAGCGGGTGATGGTCGTCCGCCAGAGCGGCGAGCGCACGCAGATCGGCGTCCTCGAGGACAACGTGCTCGTCGAGCACTTCGTCAACAAGGAGCAGGCGACCTCGTACGTCGGCAATGTCTACCTCGGCAAGGTGCAGAACGTCCTGCCGTCGATGGAGGCCGCCTTCGTCGACATCGGCAAGGGCCGCAACGCCGTGCTGTACGCCGGTGAGGTCAACTTCGAGGCGCTGGGCATGGCCAACGGCCCGCGCCGCATCGAGACCGCGCTGAAGTCCGGCCAGTCCGTGCTGGTGCAGGTCACCAAGGACCCGATCGGCCACAAGGGCGCCCGGCTCACCAGCCAGGTCTCGCTCCCCGGCCGCTACCTGGTCTACGTGCCCGAGGGCTCGATGACCGGTATCAGCCGCAAGCTCCCCGACACCGAGCGGGCGCGGCTGAAGCAGATCCTCAAGAAGATCGTCCCCGAGGACGCGGGCGTCATCGTGCGCACCGCCGCCGAGGGGGCGAGCGAGGACGAGCTGGCGCGCGACGTCCAGCGGCTGCAGGCGCAGTGGGAAGAGATCCAGAAGAAGGCGAAGGCCGCTTCCACCAGCTCCCCCTCGCTCCTCTACGGCGAGCCGGACATGACCGTCCGGGTGGTCCGCGACATCTTCAACGAGGACTTCTCCAAGGTCATCGTCAGCGGTGACGACGCGTGGCAGACCATCCACGGCTATGTCGCGCACGTCGCCCCGGACCTCACCGACCGGCTGCAGAAGTGGACTTCGGACGTCGACGTCTTCGCGACGTACCGCATCGACGAGCAGCTGATGAAGGCGCTGGACCGCAAGGTCTGGCTGCCCAGCGGTGGTTCGCTGGTGATCGACAAGACCGAAGCGATGATCGTGATCGACGTCAACACCGGGAAGTTCACCGGTCAGGGCGGCAATCTCGAGGAGACCGTCACCAGGAACAACCTGGAGGCGGCCGAGGAGATCGTGCGCCAGCTGCGGCTGCGCGACCTCGGCGGCATCGTCGTCATCGACTTCATCGACATGGTGCTGGAGTCCAACCGGGACCTGGTGCTGCGGCGGATGCTGGAGTGCCTGGGCCGGGACCGTACGAAGCACCAGGTCGCCGAGGTCACCTCGCTCGGCCTGGTCCAGATGACCCGTAAGCGGGTCGGCCAGGGCCTGCTGGAGTCCTTCTCCGAGTCGTGTGTGCACTGCAACGGCCGTGGCGTCATCGTCCACATGGACCAGCCGACGGCGGCCGGCGGCGGTGGCAAGCGCAAGAAGAAGGGCAAGGGCACCCAGCCCGAGCTGCATGTTCACGAGGCCGAGGCCGTCGAGCCCGCCCCGGAGGGCGCTGCCCCCGAGCTGGAGCCCGCCCCCGTGACGGAGGCCGAGCTGCAGCCCGCGGTGGAGGGCACCGACGAATGGTTCGGCAGCCCGGCCGAGGCCGAGGCGGCCGCCGGACGCGGCCGTGGCCGCCGCCGGGCGAGCCGGAAGGTGTCCGCTCCGGCGGGTGCCCCCAAGGCCGCCGGGGAGGCCGCCGCGATCGTGGTGCCGGCCGAGCCGGCCCCGGCAGCCGAGCCGGAGCAGGCCCCCGAGCCGGTCGCCGAGGCGCCGGCCGCGGAGCCCGCACCCGCCCGTCCGCGACGTCGGGCGACCCGGAAGGTGTCCGCTCCGGCGGGTGCCCCCAAGGCCGCCGGGGAGGCCGCCGCGATCGTGGTGCCGGCCGAGCCGGCCCCGTCGGCCGGGCCGGTCACCGAGCCGGAGCCGGACGGGGCCGCGGAGCCCGCCGAGGGCACCGGGGCTGAGGAGGCGGAGCCCGCGGCCAAGAAGACCGCGAAGAAGACGGCGGCCAAGAAGGCCACCGCCAAGAAGACCGCGGCGAAGAAGACCACGGCCAAGAAGACGGCGGCGAAGAAGACCACCGCCACCGCCAAGAAGGCCACGACGAAGAAGACCACCGCCAAGAAGGCCACGGCCAAGAAGGCGGCGGCCAAGAAGACCGCTGCCGCCGAGGAGTCGTCGGTGGCGCCGGCGGAGGGCGTGGCGTAAGCCGCGGCGCAGCACGGCCGTGCCCCGGACCGTCAGCGGTCCGGGGCCGGTTTGACCCCCTGGTCAAGGCCCCGTAATCTTGACCGTCGGTGTCTGTGACACCGAACCCCTGAGCACACACCTCTCGGTCCGCCGAGGGAGGCCGCTCGTCCACTCGGATTCCACGGGCCCCATCCCGAGCCCGTGTGAGCGGCTGGCATCAGAGGATCCGTTCCTAGCGAAAGAGAGTTCCGCGTGTACGCGATCGTGCGCACCGGCGGACGCCAGCAGAAGGTTGCTGTTGGCGACGTCATCGAGGTTGACCGCATTTCCACCAGCAAGGTCGGCGACACCGTCGAGCTCTCCACGCTGCTGGTTGTCGACGGCGACTCGGTCACCAGCGACCCGTGGGTCCTGGCCGGCGTGAAGGTCCAGGGCGAGGTCGTCGACCACCACAAGGGCGACAAGATCCGGATCCAGAAGTACAAGAACAAGACCGGTTACAAGAAGCGGATCGGCCACCGCCAGCTCCACACGGCGCTGAAGATCACCGGCATCGACGCTCCGGCGAAGTAAGGGACTGAGGAGACATGGCACATAAGAAGGGCGCATCGTCCACTCGGAACGGTCGCGATTCCAATGCTCAGCGGCTCGGCGTGAAGCGCTTCGGCGGTCAGGCCGTCCTCGCCGGTGAGATCCTGGTCCGCCAGCGTGGCACCCACTTCCACCCGGGCACGGGCGTCGGCCGCGGCGGCGACGACACCCTGTTCGCGCTGGCTGCCGGTGCGGTGCAGTTCGGCACCCACCGTGGCCGCAAGGTCGTGAACATCGTTCCGGTCGCCGAGTAATTCCGGCCTGACCGAGCGATAGCTCAGCATCAGCATCACTCAGGGGCGGACCGCCTTCTCCCGCGCGAGCGGGAAGGCCGGTCCGCCCCTGCGTGTTAGTACAGAGACATGCGCGCTGCACCTCGACATGCGCGCAGTACAGCGACATACCCGTAGTTATCTGGAGGCACCCCCACCATGACCACCTTCGTGGACCGCGTCGAGCTGCACGTCGCCGCGGGTAACGGAGGCCACGGCGTGGCCTCCGTGATGCGGGAGAAGTTCAAGCCGCTGGGCGGCCCGGACGGCGGCAACGGCGGCCGTGGCGGTGACGTGATCCTGGTCGTCGACCAGGACGTCACCACCCTTCTCGACTACCACCACCACCCGCACCGCAAGGCCACCAACGGCCAGCCGGGCGCGGGCGACAACCGCTCCGGCAAGAACGGCCAGGACCTGGTCCTGCCGGTCCCCGACGGCACCGTCGTCCTGGACCGCGCGGGCAATGTGCTCGCCGACCTCGTCGGCCAGGGCACCACCTTCGTCGCCGGCCAGGGCGGCCGCGGCGGCCTCGGCAACGCCGCGCTGGCCTCCGCCCGCCGCAAGGCCCCCGGTTTCGCGCTGCTCGGCGAGCCCGGTGAGGCCCGCGACATCGTGCTGGAGCTCAAGACCGTCGCGGACGTCGCGCTGGTGGGCTACCCGAGCGCCGGCAAGTCCTCGCTGATCTCGGTGCTCTCCGCCGCCAAGCCCAAGATCGCCGACTACCCCTTCACCACCCTGGTGCCCAACCTCGGTGTGGTGACGGCCGGTTCGACCGTCTACACCATCGCCGACGTCCCCGGCCTGATCCCCGGCGCGAGCCAGGGCAAGGGCCTGGGCCTGGAGTTCCTGCGGCACGTCGAGCGCTGCGAGGTGCTGGTGCACGTCCTGGACACCGCGACCCTGGAGTCCGACCGCGACCCGGTCTCCGACCTCGACATCATCGAGGAGGAGCTGACGCAGTACGGCGGCCTGGACAACCGGCCCCGGATGGTCGTCCTCAACAAGATCGACGTCCCGGACGGCAAGGACCTCGCCGACCTGGTCCGCCCCGACCTGGAGGAGCGCGGCTACCGCGTGTTCGAGGTCTCCGCGGCCGCCCACACGGGCCTGAAGGAGCTGTCGTTCGCACTCGCCGACGTCGTCTCCAAGGCCCGCGCCGCCAAGCCCGTGCAGGAGGCCACCCGTATCGTCATCCGGCCCCAGGCCGTCGACGACGCCGGCTTCACGGTCACCGAAGAGGGCGAGAACTTCTTCCGCGTGCGCGGTGAGAAGCCCGAACGCTGGGTCCGCCAGACCGACTTCAACAACGACGAGGCCGTCGGCTACCTCGCCGACCGTCTCAACCGTCTCGGTGTCGAGGACGCCCTGCGCAAGGCGGGCGCGCACGCGGGCGACGGCATCGCCATCGGCCCCGAGGACAATGCGGTCGTCTTCGACTGGGAGCCGATGATGGCGGCCGGCGCGGAGATGCTGGGACGGCGCGGCGAGGACCACCGTATGGAAGCGCCCCGGCCCGCTGCACAGCGCCGCAGGGACCGGGACGTGGCACGGGACGAGGCCGACCAGGAGTACGACGGCTTCCGGCCCTTCTGAGGCCGCCGGGCGGACCGCCCTGGCACCACCGCCGGGCGGACCGCCCTGGCGCCGCGGCCACGGCAACGGCCACAGCAACGGGGAAGGCCCCCGGGAGTTCTCCTCCCGGGGGCCTTCCCCGTTGTCCGTGGTCCCGCGCCGCGGCCGAAGCCGTGAGCGGCCCGCTGCGGCCTAGACGGCGGCCGTGGTGTCCGAGGCGCCGCTGGCCTCGTGCCCGGCCGTCTCGGAGGCGTCCACGTCCTCCTGCGAGCGCTGGCCGGGGATACCGGACAGCCGGTTCTCCATCCGGATGCGCCGCTCGTCGGCCTTCGCGGCCAGGTCCAGCGCGGCCTGGTTGAAGCGGACCGACGACGGCGGGTCCGACGGGCCCAGCAGGTGCTCCTTGAGCTCGGCCCGCTCCGCGGCCAGGGTGTCCTGCTCCGGGTCGCGGACCGCGTCGAGGAGGCCGGCCACCTCGTGCGCGCCGGGGGTGAGGATCGTCGCGGCCCGCACCGTCGGGAAGTTCGCCCGGAAGTCGTCCTCGCTCATCCCCGAGGTGTTGGCGACCGCGTACGGCTTCTCGCTGCTCAGGTAGTCGGAGACCACGCTGGAGACATCGCTGATCAGCACATCGGCCTGGTTGAAGCAGCTGAAGATGCCGGGGCGGGCGGTGGTGATGACGCGGTGCTCCCACCGGGGGAAGGAGTTCCAGTACGCCGCCTCCCAGGCGGTGACGGCCGCTTCGACGGCGGCGGCGCGGCCCTCCTCGGGGGTGCCCTGCAGCCCCATCCGCTCCAGCTCGTCCGCGCTCTTGCGGAACGCGGAGGTGGTCAGCGCATTGAGCTCTTCGGCGCGGCGGGCCAGCTCGGCGGCGGCCTCCGGGCCGGGCCGCTCCCCGCTGCGCCGGGTGTTCGCCTCCGTGATCATCGCCTGGATGCGGGTGTTGGCGGCGCCCGCACGCGGGTCCACGGAACCGGTCATCGGGTGCGGCTTGTACAGCAGCTGCACGTTCTCGTCGGCGAGCAGTTCGCGGACGATGTTCTCGCCCGCCAGGATCACCGAGGTGTTGCCCGGGTTGCCGTCCCAGCCCTCCCAGGTCGGGGCGTACAGCACGGTCGTCATCCGGCCGGCCGGGGCGCCCGTGTACGGCTGGATCGGGGCCAGCTGGGGGCGGCCGACCTCGATGACGTCCTTGTCCTCGACGCCGATGTCGGCGAGCTGGTAGCGGTCACGGGCCGCCGGGCCCGCCACCCACACCTCGTCGTACGCCTTGGCGTACGGGTTGCAGGAGGACAGCTTGTCGCTCTCGCCGTGGTTGGTGAAGGCGTGCTTGATGGAGGGGATGCGCAGGATCTGCGAGGTCTTGCCGGAGTTCGCCGGGTGCAGCAGGACCTTGAGCGTGGAGTGCTCCAGACGCATCAGGTTGGCGACCTTGGGGATGCAGACGATCGGTACGTCCGTGGCCTCGATCTTCTGCACCATGAAGCGCTCACGGAGCACGATGATCGGGTTGCCGTCCAGGGAGGCCAGGGTGCTCAGCCACATGTTGGCCTGGTAGGCGGAGGAGGAACCGCCGGAGAAGTACATGCCGACCGTCGGCCGGTACGCGGCCAGCCAGTCGTCCAGCCACGCCAGGGCCTGCTTCTCGCTCGCCACCCGCTTCTTGGGCAGCAGCCAGGTGCCCAGGTAGAGGGTGCCGCCGGCGGACAGGGCCAGGGAGACGGCGAGGCCGATGCCGCCCCAGTACGCGTCGGTGGTGATCGAGGTGAGCATCATGCCGACCGTGGTGGGCACGGAGAAGCGCAGCAGCCGCCGGCCCGTCTGGCGGGAGAGGATGCGCGGCGGGGCGTCGCACAGCCGCAGCGCGCTCGCATCGATGTTGCGGGTCACGAACGGCAGGCTGCGGGTCCTGCGGACCAGCACCGCGACCGCCTGGCACACGAAGTGGGTGCCGTAGAAGAGGAGCAGCGTGATGGTGAGCGGCGCCTGCTCCTCGAGCGGGTTGATGCCGTCGATGTGCAGCAGGCCGACCAGTATCAGCATGTCGCGCAGCAACTGGCGCACCGTGACATCGAACCGGATCCGGCCGAGCACCGCGAGCAGGCCGGGCTGCTTGTGCTGGAGGACCAGGTCGAGACCCAGGTTGACCACGGATGCGGCGATGAACAGCGGGATGACGGGCAGCAGCGCACCGACCAACTGGGCGGTGAACGCGACCATCATCGCGAAGAGTGCCGCGAGCTGGACGGCTCGGCGGGGGGCGATTCCGGCGGAAGGCACGGGGGAGGGCTCCTGGCAGCACGAAAGGTCAAAGGGGAGGCCGAGGGGGGCGGCCGGGTCCCGCGCTGCGACACCGCCGGAGCGGCGAAACGGGACCGATGGACACCCGACCGTATGACCTTGTTGGCCTTGGTGACAATCTGCTGTGGCTCTCATCACCGCGAAAGCGGACCAATCGAACGCAACCTCCTGGCCTCGGCTTCCCTCTTAAGGAAAACCGCGCGGGCGGGGAAAGGCACGGAAGCAAGGCCCGGCATTTCGGCCCCTATTCTGCGCCCTTTGCCGGGCGCCGGGTCCGGCCCCTCCCCGTCCGCAGGGCGTCCGCCAGGCAATATCACGAAGCGCCCGGGGTCCGCTCTGCCGTAGATTGCGCCCGTAGGGCCGTGGTGCGGGTCGGGCAGCAATCCCCCGTACGGCGGTGGGATCGGCGAGCACAGGGGTATGCAGGTGGCAGGCGCAAGGCAGGACGTGAAGGACGCTCGCCGGATTGTGGTGAAGGTCGGCTCGTCCTCGCTGACCACGGCCGCCGGGGGACTGGACGCGGACCGCGTGGACGCGCTGGTGGATGTGCTGGCCAAGCACCAGGACAAGGAGATCGTGCTGGTCTCCTCCGGAGCCATCGCGGCCGGGCTGGCGCCCCTGGGGCTGGAGCGGCGGCCCCGCGACCTGGCCCGGCAGCAGGCCGCCGCCAGCGTCGGCCAGGGCCTGCTGGTCGCCCGCTACACCGCGTCCTTCGCCCGTTACGGCCGCCGGGTCGGCCAGGTCCTGCTGACCTCCGACGACACCAGCCGCCGGGCCCACTACCGCAACGCCTACCGGACCCTCGACCAGTTGCTGGCCATGGGCGCCGTACCGATCGTCAACGAGAACGACACCGTCGCCACCGACGAGATCCGGTTCGGCGACAACGACCGGCTGGCGGCCCTGGTCGCCCATCTCGTCCGCGCCGACCTGCTCATCCTGCTCTCGGACGTGGACGGCCTCTACGACGGCGACCCGTCCGCTCCGGGTACCTCCCGGATAGCGGAGGTCACCGGCCCCGCGGACCTGGAGGGCGTCTCCATCGGCAGCGCGGGCAAGGCCGGGGTCGGCACCGGCGGCATGGTCACCAAGGTCGAGGCGGCCCGGATCGCGGCCGCGGCCGGCATCCCCGTCGTCCTGACCTCCGCCGTGCACGCCGCGGACGCCCTGTCCGGCGGCTCGACCGGCACCCACTTCCTGCGCACCGGCCGCCGCTCCGCCGACCGGCTGCTGTGGCTCGCGCACGCCTCCACACCGCGCGGCGCCCTCGTCCTCGACGACGGCGCCGTACGGGCCGTCGTCGAACGGCGCTCCTCGCTGCTGCCGGCCGGCATCGCCTCCGTGGACGGCGAGTTCTCCGCCGGTGACCCGGTCGAGCTGCGGGACGCCGGGGGCCGCGCGGTCGCCCGCGGGCTCGTCAATTTCGATGCCCGGGAAATCCCCCGTTTGATGGGGCGTTCGACCCGCGATCTCGCCCGCGAGCTGGGCCCCGCCTATGAGCGGGAGGTCGTGCACCGCGACGATCTGGTGCTGCTGCACCCCTGAGGCCGCGCTCCGGCGCCCTCGGCCGAGGGTCGTCACGCTCCGTGAACCCCTCCCACCACGCGGTGCGGAGACCGGCCTTTCCGTGGAGACCTTGGGGAAAACGCCCCCGCGACGGGCCGCGGGCTGGTCAACTTTGTTGCGGGGACGCCGTGGGGGAGCGGCGCCCGCAGCGCGCGAGCGCACCCGCCGACGTACGAGGCTCCGCACCCCCGAGGGCGGAGCGATTCGCATCACAGGAGGCCGCCGGTGAGACGAGGGCGCTCAGGGGCGCTGCCCCGAGGGACGGCGGAGCGCACGCTGACCAGCGTCGGAACCGGCGAGGACACCGGCCGGCCGGACGAGCGGGGTGCACAGCGGGACGGGGCGGCACAGCGTGGACCGGACGCCGGGCAGCGCGAGACGTCCCGGCTGTGGCACATCACCCTCAGCGTCTCGGGCGCCGAGGCCCCGCTGAAGGAGGTCCGGCGGGCACTGGAACAGCTCGCCCACGACCATCCCTTCCTGCTGACCAGCCGCTACGCCAACGACCACGCCGAGATCCGCTACTGGGAGGAGGCGCGGGACCTGCACGACGCCGCGGCGGTCGCGCTGCGGCTGTGGGGCGAGCACCGCTCGACGGCCAAGCTGCCGCCGTGGGAGATCGTCGGCCTGGAGGTCATCGACCGCGAGACCTATCACCAGCGGGTAGCGGAGGGTTACGGTCCGCCCCCGGCCTCCCCGGTCGGTGTCCACCCCTTCTGACCCTCGGTCGTCCGCGTCCCGCGCTGTGAGATACGGCGTGGCCGCGGCCCGCCGCCCCGTTAGGCTGCGGCCATGACCAGCAGCGCATCGCACTCCTCGCCTGTCCTCGAGACCGCCCGCCGCGCGCGGGAGGCCGCCGCCGTCCTGGCGCCGCAGCCGCGTACGGCCCGTGACGCAGCGCTGCTCGCCATCGCCGACGCCCTGGTGGAGCGGACCGACACGATCGTCGCCGCCAACGCCGAGGACATCGCCAAGGCGCGGGCGGCCGGCACCGCCGAGTCGATCGTGGACCGGCTCACCCTCACCCCCGAGCGGATCGCGGCCATCGCCGCGGACGTCCGCCAGGTCGTGGCGCTGCCCGACCCGGTGGGTGAGGTGGTGCGCGGCTCGACCCTGCCCAACGGCCTCGACCTGCGGCAGGTCCGGGTCCCGCTCGGGGTGATCGGCATCATCTACGAGGCCCGGCCCAATGTGACGGTGGACGCCGCCGCCCTGTGCCTGAAGTCCGGCAACGCGGTGCTGCTGCGCGGCTCGTCCTCCGCGTACGCCTCCAACAGCGCCCTGGTGGACGTGCTGCGCGACGCCGTACAGAGCACCGGGCTGCCCGCCGACGCGGTGCAGCTGGTGCCCGGCGAGAGCCGCGACTCGGTGCGCGAGCTGATGCGCGCCCGCGGCCTGGTCGATGTGCTGATCCCGCGCGGCGGCGCCTCCCTGATCCGTACGGTCGTCGAGGAGTCCACGGTCCCGGTGATCGAGACCGGCACCGGCAACTGCCACGTCTACGTCGACGAGGCCGCCGACCTCGACATGGCCCTCGACATCCTGGTCAATTCCAAGGCCCAGCGGCCCAGCGTCTGCAACGCCGCCGAGACGGTGCTGGTGCACGCCGGGATCGCCGAGAAGTTCCTGCCGCGCGCCCTGGAGGCACTGACCCAGGCCGGGGTGATCGTGCACGGCGACGCCGCCTGGCAGCAGGCGGGCCCCGGGCTGGTCGCCCCCGCCACCGACGAGGACTGGGCGACGGAGTACCTGTCGTACGACATCGCGGCCGCCGTGGTGCCCGACCTGGACGCCGCGGTGGCCCACATCCGGCGCTGGACCTCCGGTCACACCGAGGCGATCGTCACCACGTCGCAGGCCGCCGCCCGGCGCTTCACCCAGTTGGTGGATTCCACCACCGTCGCGGTCAACGCCTCGACCCGTTTCACCGACGGCGGCCAGTTCGGCTTCGGCGCGGAGATCGGCATCTCGACGCAGAAGCTGCACGCCCGCGGCCCGATGGGACTGCCCGAGCTGACCTCCACCAAGTACATCCTCACCGGAGACGGCCACACCCGCTGAAGCGTCCCCCGGATTCCCCGTTCTCTCTGCCCAAAATGAGCGCCCGGGGCTAACCTGGACGGGTGCCGGACGACGTGGGGGGCAAGCCGTTCCCGGACGGTGAAGAGCCCGACGAGCACCACCACGGGAGCCACGGAAAAGCGGACGAAGAATTCGCCTCCGTGGTCTTCGACGAGGAATTCGTCCGGTCCGCGCAGATTCACGAACCGTCGGCGGTCGAGCGGATGCTGGCCGCCGCCGAGGCGCGCGCGGAGGCCGAGGCGGCCCGCTCCGGACCGGGCTTCGGCCCCGAGGGCGACGACCCGGACGAGACCGGCCTGCGCAGCCGGCGCCGCGTCCGGGGGAGCGACGACTTCGACGGGTACACCGACTACGCCGAGTACGAGGACGACGGTGAGTTCGGCGACTACCCGCCCTACGGTCCGTACGGCCCCTACGGCGGGGCGCTGCGCCCCTACCGCAGCAGTACCCGCTGGCACCGGCCGGTCGCCTGGGTGCTGGCCGTGGTGATGGGCATCGGACTGGTCGCGCTGGCCTTCAGCGCCGTCTACCGCGGCTCCTCGGGACGGACCCAGAGCCCCGCACCGGCGCCCACGTCCAGCGGCGTGGACGCCCCCGCCACAGGTGTCGTGGACAGCGTCCGCACGGCGCGCCCCGGCCTGCCGTCGGCCGAGCCGCTGCGCCCCTCGTTCCCGGCGGTGCCCAAGCCGCACTGACGCGGTGGCGCCGTGCCCGCAAAACGGGTTTTCGAAACGGAATCCCGTCACGAAGTTGCCCGCCGCCCCGGCGTTTACCTTCGCCCCGGCAGACCTACTCTTGTTGTATGACCGGGCCTGGGGACCCTCCCGAAGGGACGCCCAACGGCGCCCCGGGAGGCGGTGAGGACGAATACCGATCCGTCGTCTTCGACGAATCGTTTGTCCGTGCTGCACGACTGCAGGAATTCTCGGCGGACGAGCGGCTGGGCGAGCACCATTCGCCGGCCGTCAAAACCCGGCACGCCTGGATGCGGCTGGGCGGCTCACGGCAGGCCGTCCTGCTGGTGCTGCTGATCGTCCTCGCCTTCGGCACCGCCGTCTACATGGGCGTACGCCATCCGTACAAAACCCCGGAGACGGTCCGGGCGCAGCCGCTGCGGTCCGCGGTGGTGCCGCTCGCGCCGGCCGGGAAGGTACCCGGAGCGACGCCGGGGGACCTCTTCGCCCACAGCCCCGCGGCCAATTACCGAATCGGCGCAGCAGGCGTCAATCTGCCCGCCGTCACCCGGACCGAGCACTTCTCCGACGGCCAGATCGTCGCCGCCCTGACCGTCGCGAAGGACTACCTCGTCCGGTCCTCGCTGGACCCGCAGACCCTCACCGGCGGGTCCGTACGGCCGGTGCGGCTGCTGCTCGACACCGGACAACTCGACCAGTTCGACCGCAGCCTGGCGCGCCCCGATGACAACGGCCACGACGCGGCGACCGGGTGGCTGATCCGTTTCGACCCCCGGCAGACCCGGCTCGCCGACCGGAACGTCCGGGTCAACGGCACGCTGGCCGCATCGGAGTTGAGCCCGGACGCGCTCGACGTCACCGCCGACTACACCTTCGTCTACGCCGTCCGGCCCGCCCCCGGCGCGCCGGACAACGCCCCGGGCCAGGGCGTCGGCAAGCCCACCCCGGGCGCCGCCTCGCTGGTCACCGTCCGGCGTGAGGTGCACTTCCGGCTGAGCCGGGAGAACCTCAACGACCACCGCCTGGAGGTCGTGCAGAGCAGCCTGCAGGCCGGGCCGCTGGCCTGCTCCTCGCGGCCCGCCGACGCGCTGCGCCCGCTGTTCGCGGGACAGCACGCCGGCCAGGACCGGCCCCGGGGTACCGACCCCTACGCCAGGGACCGCGCCAACCCCTCGCTCTGCGGTGAGCTGGCGCCCTCCGCCCAGCCGAAGCCGAGCCGTCCGCTGCGTTAAGAGGCCTCCGGGCGGTCGGATCCCCCCGAGCCGTTGCTGCCGTTGCCGCCGCCCGGGCCGTCGGAGCGCCCGCCGCCACGGAAGACCGTGTCGCGCAGCTTGCCGCCCAGATCGCCCGCACCGCCCGCGATATCGCGCACCAGGCCCATCAGCGGGTCCTTGCTGTTGCGCACCGAGTCGGCGTAGTGGGCCGCGGAGTCCCGGAACGAGTCGGAGACCGAGGTGTCCTTGTCCTCGTCCCGGCGCGGGTAGTGGCCGTCCATGATCCGCTGGTAGTCGCGGCTGGCCGCCCACTTCTTCAGCTCGGCCGCCCGTACGGTCGTGAACGGGTGGCTGCGCGGCAGCAGGTTGAGGATCTTCAGCACGGAGTCGCGCAGATCGCCACCCGCCTCGTACTCGTCCGCCTGCTTCAGGAAGGCGTCGACGTTCATCTCGTGCAGATGATTGCCGCCGGCCAGCTTCATCAGTCCGCGCATCGAGGCCTGCAGGTCCTGGCCGACCAGCAGCCCGGCGCGGTCGGCGGACAGTTCCGACTTGCGGAACCACTCGCGCAGTGCCGTCACGATCGCCATGATCGCGACATTGCCCAGCGGGATCCAGGCGACCTTCATGGCCAGATTCGTCAGGAACAGCAGAATCGTGCGGTAGACGGCGTGCCCGGACAGCGCATGCCCGACCTCGTGGCCGATGACCGCCCGCATCTCCTCCTCGTCCAGCAGCTCGACCAGACCGGTCGTGACCACGATGATCGGCTCGTCCAGACCGATACACATGGCATTGGGCTGCGGGTCCTGATTGACGTACATCGGCGGGACCTTCTCCAGGTCCAGGATGTAGCAGGCGTCGCGCAGCATGTCGTTGAGGTGCGCGAACTGCTGCTCGCCCACCCGTACCGAGTCCGACAGGAACAGCAGCCGCAGGCTGCGCTCCGGCAACAGGCCGCTGAGCGTCTTGAAGACGGTGTCGAAGCCGCTCAGCTTGCGCAGCGCCACCAGCGCCGAACGGTCCGCCGGGTGCTCGTACGACCGCGACGAGATTCCGGGGAATCGCCGCCGGTCCCGGCTCGGAACGTTCGCGCTGCCGCCTGGGCTCTCCGTCATTGGGGCCTCCCCCTGTTCGACTGCGTGTGTTTCAGACTAGAGGACGCCGCCGACAGGAGAATGGATGCTCGGGCGTACGCTGGCGATCGCACCAATGACCGCACAGGCCCGTACAGATGACCACACGGGCCGTACCCGAGGGAGCGCACCGTCATGCCGTATCCGAGCGTGCTGCTCGCCGCAGCCCAGGAGACCGCCAGGGACGGCGGACCCGGGTGGATCCTGCGCACCGTGATCGTCGTCGGCTTCGTGGGCGCCGGCCTGCTCGCCTGGTTCCTGCTGCGCGGCTACGGCCAGGACTGACCTCCCGCGCACGGCCCGGACGCCTCCGGGCGGAGTCGCCGTGAGCCCGCGGTGAGGCGGCGCTTACGATGTGGTGGAAGTCTCTGCCCGACCCCAGCCCGGATTGGTCCTGCTGACGATGAGCCTGCACACCACCGCACAGCCCCTGGTTTCCCTCGCCGCCGAGGGCGGTCACGCCAGCCTCAGCCCCTTCGTGACCGGCGGCGGCGCCCTGTTTGTCCTGCTCCTCCTGCTCTGGATCACCACCCGCTTCAACCGGGACCGCTGAGCCCGGCACCCGGCCCCCGGCATCGCGCACAGCCCAGTAGGGTCTGCACGCATGGGAGAGCACACAGGGCCCGTGAAGCGGCGACTCGGAGTGATGGGCGGCACGTTCGACCCGATCCATCACGGACACCTGGTCGCCGCCAGCGAGGTGGCCAGCCAGTTCCACCTCGACGAGGTCATCTTCGTGCCGACGGGACAGCCGTGGCAGAAGAGCCACAAGAAGGTGTCCCCGGCCGAGGACCGGTATCTGATGACGGTCATCGCGACCGCGTCGAATCCGCAGTTCTCCGTCAGCCGCATCGACATCGACCGCGGCGGCAAGACGTACACCATAGACACGCTGCGTGACCTGCGGACGGAGCACCGTGACGCGGATCTGTTCTTCATCACCGGCGCCGATGCGCTCAGCCAGATCCTGACCTGGCACGATGCCGCGGAGCTGGTCTCGCTCGCCCACTTCATCGGGGTGACCAGGCCCGGCCATGTCCTCGCGGACCCCGGGCTGCCCGCGGGGGCGGTGTCGCTGGTCGAGGTGCCGGCGCTGTCCATCTCCTCGACCGACTGCCGGGCGCGCGTCGCCCAGGGGGATCCGGTCTGGTACCTGGTGCCGGACGGTGTGGTGCGCTACATCGACAAAAAACAGCTGTACCGCAACGACCGCTGACGGGGCTGACGGAAAGGGGCACCGGTGAGCGACCGACAGGATCCGTACGGGCCGCAGGACCCGTATGCCCACGACCCCTATGGCCAGGAGCAGCAGGGGCATACGAGCTACACCTACGACGCCTACGGGCAGCCGGTGTACCGCGACGCCGCTCAGTCGTCGTACGAGCAGCACTACGACGCTTACGGGCAGCAGCCCGCCCCCTCCGCCTATGAGGGCTATGACCCCTATGGCGGCCACCAGGGCGGCGGCCAGGCCCCGCAGGGGCAGCAGGGCCACCAGGGATACCAGGGATACCAGGGGCACCAGGGGCAGGCGGAGTACGGCTACGACGCGTACGGCCGTCCGCAGGTGCAGGACCGGCCCGGCTATCCGCAGCAGTACGACCCGTACGCCCAGCCCCAGCAACAGCCGCACCAGCAGGAGTGGGTCCCCCAGCAGGCCCAGCAGCCCCCGTACGAGCAGACCTCCTACGCGGACCGGCCCCCCTATGACGAGCCCGCTCCGCAGCGCCAGGACCCGCCGCCCCGGCCGCAGGAGCGGCACCGGGCCCCGGGGGACGACGGCGCCGAGCCGGGCGCCACGGGCGGCGCGCCCGGTTCCCCGGGCGAGGACCCGGAGTACCGCACCGAGCAGTTCTCCTTCATCGAGGAGCCGGACGAGGACTCCGAAGACGTCATCGACTGGCTGAAGTTCACCGAGAGCCGCACCGAGCGGCGCGAGGAGGCCAAACGGCGCGGCCGCAGCCGCATCGTCGCGCTGTCCGTCGTGCTGGCCCTGCTGGCCGCCGGTGGCGTCGGCTATCTGTGGTGGGCGGGCAAGCTCCCCGGCCTGGCCGGTCCCGGCACCGGCCAGGCGGCCGCGGCCGGCGGGCAGAAGCGCGATGTCCTCGTCGTCCATCTGCGGGACACCAAGTCCGGGAACAGCTCGACGGCGCTGCTGGTGGACAACACGACCACCCACAAGGGCACCACCGTCCTCCTGCCCAACAGCCTCGTCGTCCCCAAGGACGACGGCAGCTCCACGACGCTCGGCAAGTCCGTCAAGGACGACGGCACCGAGCCGACCCGGGACTCCCTCAACGGCCTCCTGGGCGCCGACCTCAAGGCCAGCTGGCGGCTGGACACCCCGTATCTGGAGAACCTCGTCGAGACGGTCGGCGGGATCACGCTGGACACTGACGCCACCGTGCCCGGCGCCAAGAAGGGCGACTCCCCGGCCGTCAAACAGGGCAGCGCGCAGGACCTCAATGGCCAGGCCGCCGTCGCCTACGCCACCTACCAGGCGCCGGGCGAGCCCCAGACCCGGCAGCTGCAGCGGTTCGGCCAGGTCATGCAGGCGACCTTGAAGAAGGTCTCCAGCGACGCCGACGGCGCCACGGCCACCGTGAAGTCGCTGCTGCAGGTGCTCGACCCGCCGCTCACCGAGGGCCAGCTGGGCAGCTCGCTGGCGCAGCGGGCGGAGCTGGCGAAGACCGGCGCGTACCGCACGACGCTGCTGCCGGTGCAGGCGAACGGCACGCTCAGCCAGGCCGCAGCGGCGGGTGTGGTCAAGGACGTGCTCGGCGGCACGGTCAAGAAGACCGCCCCCGACGCGGCCGCCCGGGTCGCCGTGCGCAACGCCACCGGCACCACGGGCGCCACCAACAAGGCACAGGTCGCGCTGCTCAACGGCGGCTACAGCTTCGTCGACGCGGGCACCGCGGGCGCGGCCGCCACGTCCCGGGTCACCTACGCGGACACCGCCCAGAAGGCCAAGGCCGCGGAGGTCGCCAAGACCCTGGGCCTGCCGGCGGGCGTGGTCAGGCAGGGCAAGGGCGCCTCGAACGCCGACATCACGGTGGTGCTCGGGCAGGACTACAAGGGCTGACGGGTCACCTGCCCGGTGCCTGCCGGCCTCCACCGGCGGGCACCGGGCGGGCCCCAGCCGCTGTGCCGCCCCTGCCCGGCCACCGTGCTGCCCTGCCCGGACACTGCGCTGACCAGCCCGGACACCGGAACCGACCGACTGGTTCGAAAACCCAGTCGGGAGTGTCGGTGGTCCGTGAGACCCTTGAGGGGTACTTGACCGCCGATCCGGTCGTCCACGGGGACTGCGGCACGCGCCGCGGCTCAGCAGTGAGCCAGCTGCCCCTGCCCGGCCGGAGAGGCTGCCCTCGACCCGGAAAGCCGCTTGTGACCGCCACGGACCGTTCCCTCGAGCTCATCAACGCCGCCGCGCAGGCCGCGGCCGACAAGCTCGCGCACGACATCATCGCGTACGACGTCAGCGACGTCCTCTCGATCACCGACGCCTTCCTGCTGGCCTCGGCGCCCAGCGACCGCCAGGTCAAGTCGATCGTCGACGAGATCGAGGAACGGCTCAACAAGGACCTCGGCGCCAAGCCGGTCCGCCGTGAGGGCGACCGCGAGGCCCGCTGGGTCCTGCTCGACTACGTCGACATCGTGGTGCACGTCCAGCACAGCGAGGAGCGCGTCTTCTACGCGCTCGAGCGCCTGTGGAAGGACTGCCCCGAGATCGACCTCCCCGAGGAGGCCAAGGCCACCCGCGGCAAGGCCGCGGAGCACGCCGAGGCCACGGCGGGCGAGCAGGACGGAGAACTGCTCTGAACGGCACCAAGGGCGGCCGGGGCCGCCGCATCGTCCTCTGGCGCCACGGCCAGACGGCCTGGAACCTGGAGCGCCGCTTCCAGGGATCGACGGACATCGAGCTGACCGAGGAGGGCCGCGGCCAGGCGCGCCGCGCCGCCCGCCTGCTCGCCGCCCTCGGGCCGGACGCCATCATCGCCTCCGACCTGCAGCGGGCCGCGACCACCGCGAGCGAGCTGGCCGCGCTCACCCGGATCGAGGTCACGCACGACGCGGCCCTG
Source organism: Streptomyces sp. NBC_00400 (assembly GCF_036048035.1). Taxonomy (NCBI): domain Bacteria; kingdom Bacillati; phylum Actinomycetota; class Actinomycetes; order Kitasatosporales; family Streptomycetaceae; genus Streptomyces; species Streptomyces sp. NBC_00400. Next base: position 5,685,541 of record NZ_CP107940.1, read on the forward strand.
CGGGAGACCTACGCGGGCTCCTGGCAGGGGCTGACGCACGACGAGATCCTTGCGCAGTTCCGCGAGCAGTACACCGCGTGGAAGCGTGGTGAGCCGGTGCGGCGCGGTGGCGGCGAACTGGAGACCGAGGTCGCCGACCGGGCCGCCCCCGTCGTGCTCGGCCACGCCGACAAGCTGCCCGACGACGGCACCCTGGTCGTCGTCAGCCACGGCGGCACGATCCGCACCACCATCGGGCGGCTGCTCGGCCTGGAGGCCCACCACTGGGAGGGCCTGGGCGGTCTGTCGAACTGCTGCTGGTCCGTGCTGGGCGAGGGCGCGCGCGGCTGGCGCCTGCTGGAGCACAATGCCGGCACCCTGCCGGAGCCGGTGCTCGGCGACGACGACTGAGCCCGCCGGGCGCCCCCGGCCGACCGGATTTCACATCTGGGCAGGTCGCAGGCTAAAGTTCTTCTTGTTCGCGGCGCCGCCGGGGGAAACCCGGGGGAGCGGAACAAGACCCGGGGCTATAGCTCAGTTGGTAGAGCGCCTGCATGGCATGCAGGAGGTCAGGAGTTCAATTCTCCTTAGCTCCACAGCCCGGAAGATCCCGCCTCCAGACGGAGGCGGGATCTCTGCGTTCTACGGGTTTCTCTGGTGGTGCGGGTTCTCTGGTGGTGCGGGATCTCTGTGTTCTGCGGGTTCTCTGCCCGGCCGGGCCCCGTGGTCAGGGCTCCGTGTGCGCGCTGCCGCTGAGCTCCCACTTCTGCTCCAGCTCCGCGCGGGCCTCCGAAGCGGGCCGCAGATGCTCGGGACAGCCGGTCAACGGGTCGTGGATGCCGCGCAGCACCGCCGTCAGCTCCCGGCTCTCCTCATCGGCCGGCGTGTAGACCACGATCCGGGTCTCCGGGACGCCGCCCACCGCCAGGGACGTCGAGACCAGCCGTATCTCACCGACCGAGGCGTGCCGGATCACCTTCATGCGGTTCCCCGGCGGTGAGACGTCCCCGGCCTCCCACAGGCGCGCGAAATCCGCACTGGTCCGTGAGAGCCGCCCGATCAGCGATTCCCATGCCGGCTCGCCCACATGACGGCCGTACGCCGCACGCAACTGCGCCACGAGGGCGGGGAACTCCTCGTCGCGGTTGACGATCGTGCAGCAGCAGGGCGGCATGGTGAACAGCTGCCAGAGGATGTTGCGCGACGGGCCGCGGGCCGACGCGGTCGTGGGGAAGGCCCCTCGGTAGGCCGCGTTGGCGGCCAGGATGTCGTAGCGGGCGTTGTAGACCACCGCCGGCAGCGGCACCAGCGCCTCGATGATGCCCTGCACCTCCGGGGCGACCGACTGCGCGTCCGCCTCACGGGCGGGGGAGTACGCAACCTCCGCCAGGTGATAGAGATGCTCGCGCTCGGCGTCGTCCAGCCGGAGCGTACGGGCCACGGCGTCCAGTACCTGGCCGCTGGCGTTGATGGGGCGGCCCTGTTCGAGCCAGGTGTACCAGGTCACTCCGACACCGGAGAGCTGGGCGACCTCCTCGCGGCGCAGGCCGGGAGTGCGGCGGCGCAGCCCCGGGGGCATGCCGACGTCCTGAGGGGTCACCCGGGCGCGGCGGCCGCGCAGGAACGCCGCCAGTTCGGGGCGCCGCCGGCCGGCCGGCCGCCGGGACGCGTTCACCATGCTGCTCACACCCCCATCGTCGGGGCAGGCGCGCGGGCCTGCCAGGTGCTGTCGGTACCAGCATCGGCGGGCTCTCGTGAGAGGCATCCGTTCGCCGACAGGCTCACCGGCATGACGGACAACTTCTCCTCGGGGGCGCCGCCGACGCCCGTGCTCACGGTGCCGACTCCACCGGCCATTAAAGAACCCGGCACTGACAACGGCCCCGCGCCCGGGGCCGGAAGCGCCCGTTCGCGGGGTGCGGGACGAACCCTGGCGGTGATCCTCACCGGGCAGTTCATGGCCCTGCTCGATGCCTTCATCGTCACTGTCGCGGCCCCGTCGATCGGCGCCGGCCTGGACGCCTCGGGCGCCGCGCTGCAACTGGTGATCGCCGGTTACACGATCACGTACGCGGCGCTGCTGATCACCGGTGCGCGGATCGGTGAACTGCTGGGCCCGCGGCGGACGTTCCTGGCCGGGCTCGCGGTCTTCACCGCGGCCTCGCTGGCCTGCGGACTGGCCGCGCAAGCCGGCCAGTTGATCGCCTTCCGGGCCGTCCAGGGAGCCGGTGCGGCGGTGATGATCCCGCAGGTGCTGGGGATCATCCAGCGCACCCATACGGGTCCGGCGCGGACGCGGGCACTCGGCGCCTACACCGCGGTGATGGCCGTAGGGGCGGCCTGCGGGCAGATCGCGGGCGGCGTCCTGGTCAGCGCGGACCTCTTCGGCGCGGGCTGGCGGCCGGTGTTCCTGGTGAATGTGCCGATCGGGGCGCTGCTGTTGGCGGCCGGTCCACGCCTGATCCCCCGGGACCGGCCGTCCGGTCCGGCACGTGGCCTGGACCTGCCCGGCCTGGTCCTGCTTGCGGCAGCGCTGGTACTGGTGACGGTGCCGCTGGTGCTCGGCCAGGAGGCGGGCCGGCCGGCGTGGACGTGGTGGTCGCTTGCCGCCGGTGGGGTGCTGCTGGGGGCGTTCGCGGGGTACGAGGCCCGGCGCGCGCGGCGGGGCGGGGCTCCCCTGATCGCGCCGCGGGTGCTCGGCGCGCCGGGGATGCCGCTGTCGGTGATCCGTATTGCCCTGGTGATGGCGGTCAACGCGGGCTATATGTTCGTACTGACGCTGCACTTCCAGGACACGCTCCACTACAGCGCGCTGCGCACCGGGCTGCTGTTCGTTCCGACGGCCCTCGCGTACGGGGCGGTGGGGCTGTGGTGGCGGCGGCTGCCCGCGCGAGTGCACCCCCTGCTGGTCCCCGGCGGGTTCGTGATGCTGTCCGTGGTGCTGGTGGGGATCGGGCTGGCGCTCAAGGACGGCGGAGCCGGAGACGGCATCGGGCTGCTTGCCGCGTATGCCGGCATCGGTGCGGGCCTCGGGTTCGCCCACAGCCCCAATCTTGCCGCCGCGCTGGGAACCGTACGCAAGGAGTACGCGGCGGATGCGAGCGGTCTCGTGGTGACCGTCAACCAGGTCGGACTGCTGCTGGGGACCTCCCTTTTCGGGGCACTCTTCCTCAATCGGCCGGCGGAGGCGGGAGTGGGCGCGGCGTCGCAGGCACTCTGGGGGAGCATGCTCGCTCTGGCGGGCGCGGCTGCGGTGGGCGGGCTCGTGGGGATGGCGAGAAGGCGGACCTGACCCGGTCCGTGGTCCGTGGCAGAATCGGACGGCGCCGGCAGGGGAGGAGAGATCACGATGCCCACGAGCATCCTCGAGGAGGTCAACGACCTGCTCGAAGTGGCCGAGGCGCAGGGATATGACTGGCTTCCGGAGTATGCGCTCCGCTTCACCGGCCCCGTAGATGCTCCTCTCCCCGCAGTCGGCGGCGATGACGGTTCCGCTCTGCAGTGCTCCTCGTGCGGCGCCTCCCATGTGGCGCAGGTGCTGGGTGACGACGGGGGCATTTCCTTCGTTTGTACGGCCTGCGGCCGCAGTTGGAGCTGATGGATGGGCGCCCACAGCAGGAAATGCGACTGGTGCGGCAGCGGTACGCCGATCGTCCGCGACATGGAACCGGTCAACGCCGACTACCAGTACTGGTGCGAGGAATGCGCCCGCGCCCTCGTCATAAAGGGCGACCCCATCGAGACCTACCGGGAGCTCGACGGGGAGCCGATCTACGGACGGCTGCTGGACGAGCACTGCACCCTGAAGCGTTTCTACTCGTTCGCGACGGCCTGAGCGGGGCCCGCCCCGGCGAAGCCGGCGGCAGCCGGGACACGGCGGAACTGCCGTTCCCGCGGGCGGTATTGGTGCGGGGGCACGACGGCCGCCACGTCATTCCGCCGCGCGGGCGACCGGTTCACACCCCATGGCCGGCAGTGGCCGTGGGGTGCCCGCTGTCCCTCCCCGGCCGCCGGCCGCGCCGCCACAGGCGGACCCCGGCCAGCGCCAGCAGTGCAAGACCGGCGAGCGGATAGACGTCGGAGAGCAGCATCTGGACGCCGTTCTGGTGCAGTTCCTCGTGGCGGTGCCAGCGGTGCGGCACCCACCACAGCGCGAACGAGCAGAACAGCAGGCCCAGTGCACTGGTCGCCGCCCACCAGCGGCGGGCGGCGGCGTGGGTCCGGTGCAGCGCCTCGGAGCCGAGCAGGATCACCATCGGTACGCACCACACCCAGTGGTGGGACCAGGAGATCGGGCTGACCAGGAGCGCGGTCGCCGCGCAGGTGACGGCCGCCCAGGCGCGCTGTCCGCGCAGCAGCGACGCGGCCGCCAGTGCCAGGCCGAGGGCCGCGGCCAGACCGGCGGCCACGAGCCAGGCGAGGCCCGGATCGTGGGTGTGCAGCAGCCGGGCGAGGGCGCCGCGCAGGGACTGGTTCGCGGTGATCTCCACCTCACCGACCCGGTCGGCGGCGAAGACGATCTCGGTCCAGAAGCGGTGCGCGTCACGCGGCAGCGCGAGCGCGGAGAGGAGGGCGGTGGCCAGGAAGGCGGCGGTGGCGACGGCGGCCTGCCGCAGCCAGGGGTTGCGGGCGGCGCGCACCCCCGCGCCGGAGCGGAGCAGCTGCCCGGCACGGACGGCGCCGGCCAGTGCGAGGAGTACGGCGAACAGTGCCGGGGTGAGCTTGAGGCCGGCCGCGATACCGATGCCGATACCCGCGAGCCGCTGGGTGTCCTTGCGGGTCAGGTCCCACAGCACGAGCGCGGCGAGCAGCAGGTTGATCTGGCCGTAGCGCAGCGTCGTCCACACCGGCTCGCACCACACCAGCAGCGCCGAGACCGCGAGCGTCGCGGCCGGCTGGGGGAGGTGCCGGGGCCGGCCGGCCAGCCGTAGCGAGAGGTGGACGACGGCGAGGAGCAGCGCGAGGTTGCCGGCCGTGGCGAGGGTGCGCATCGCGGGGACGCCGAGGAGGGTGAGCGGGGTGAACAGCAGCGCCGCGAAGGGCGGGTAGGTGTTGGGCAGGTGCGCCGAGGTCGCCACCATGTCGTAGAGGGACCCGCCGTTGCGGACCGTGAAGCCCTCGGCGCGGTAGACCATGAGGTCGAGCATCGTCACGTGGGCGAGGCGCTGCACGATCCAGAAGAGCGTGAACGAGATCAGGCAGGCGAGGGCCGCCGCACGGGTCGGGTGCCGGCGGAGGAGGCCCCTGCCGGGGCGGGCGCCGCGGGGGTCGGTGGGCGCTTCCAGCTCCAGCGCGGTCACGGCGTTCGGCTCCCCCAGGATGAATCGGGCACGGCGTGCCGACAGTACCGCGCGTCGCGCCGAGGGGCCCCGGGCACAACGGCCCGGGGCCCCGGTACAACGGCCGAGGGGCCCCGGGCAGAACGATTTGGCAGAAGCCGGGGAGGTCCGTGTAATGTAGGCGATGCCGCAGCGGGGAACCGGGCGGGAAACAGAATACGGGGCTATAGCTCAGTTGGTAGAGCGCCTGCATGGCATGCAGGAGGTCAGGAGTTCAATTCTCCTTAGCTCCACAGAGAACGGAGTGGGTCGTCCGATACGGACGGCCCGCTTTGTCGTGTGCGCCCGCGAGGCGGGTGCCCCGGCCGCCCGGCCTCGGCGGCGGTTCCTCCCGGCGTGCCCTGATTTTTGGTCAGGGGGCCGTCCTTTATGGCGAGTTGGATGTTCGCCCCCTGTCCATTCGTGGTCAGTCCTTGCCATTCCTTGGTCTCTTCTTGGTGATCGCATGTCCCTGACATGAACGGTTCACCGAAAGAGTGGCGCATCGCGTGAACGTCACATCCCACGCATTCACCGCTTGTGCGGTGCCGCGCACCTGCGCACCGGCGCAGCGCGGCACCCCGCAGCGCACCGCATCGCCACAGCAGGGGGTTACATGAGATCCAGCCGCACCAGATCACTGCGCGCCCGCGCCGGTCTGGCCTGGGCAGCGACGCTGCCGCTGGTCGCCGGCGCGCTCGCGCTCGGCGCACCCGCCGCCGACGCCGCGGGCCACGACGGCGGTCGGCACGCACTGCAGGGCACCAAGCCCCTGTGGGCCACCCGGCAGGCCGACCAGGGCGACACCTCCGCTTCTGCGGGCGTCACCGCCCGCGTCTACCTGGCGGGCCGTGACGCCAAGGGGCTCGCGGACTACGCCAGGGCCGTGTCCGACCCGCACTCCGCCGCGTACGGGAAGTACCTGAGCCCCGGCCAGGTGCGGGCCCGCTTCGGTGCCACGCACGAGCAGATAGCCAAGGTGACCGACTGGCTGAAGAAGTCCGGCCTGACGGTCACCGGCACCACCAACCGGTATGTGACGGTCAAGGGCGATGCGGCTGCCGCCGAGCGCGCCTTCGCCACCGACCTGCACAATTACCGCAAGAGCGGCCATCTTTACCACGCTCCGTCGACCACCGCCTCCGCGCCCGCCACGCTGGCCGACGCGGTGCTGACGGTCACCGGCCTGGACAACGCGCCGCGGATGGCCCGGCACCACTCCGGTGAACTGCCGCCGCCGGAGGGCGTCTTCCGCAACTCCGGTCCGTTCTCCTCGTACTACGGCTCCACGACGGACAAGAAGCTGCCGTCCGCCTACGGTGGCAAGGCCCCGTACGCGATCAAGGGCTACACCGGCAAGCAGCTGCGCGCCGCCTACGGCGCGAAGAAGTGGACCGGCAAGAACGTCACCGTCGCGATCACCGACGCCTACGCTTCGCCGAGCATCGCGAAGGACGCGGACACGTACGCCGCCCGTAACGGCGACCCCCGCTACCGCCGCGGCCAGCTCTCCCAGGTGCTGCCCAAGGACTACACGCACATCGAGGAGTGCGGCGCGGCCGGCTGGTACGGCGAGGAGACCCTTGACGTCGAGGCCGTCCACGCGGTCGCGCCCGACGCCGACATCGTCTACGTCGGCGGCGCCTCCTGCATGGACGACGACCTGATCGACTCGCTCGGCAAGGTCGTCGACGGTCACCTCGCCGACATGGTCTCCAACTCCTGGGGCGACCTGGAGGCGAACGAGACCCCGGACGCGGCAGCCGCCTACGACCAGCTCTTCCAGCAGGGCGCGGTGCAGGGCATCGGCTTCTACTTCTCCTCCGGTGACGACGGTGACGAGGTCGCCAAGACCGGCACCAAGCAGGTCGACAGCCCGGCGAACTCCCCCTGGGTGACCGCGGTCGGCGGCACCTCCCTGGCCGTCGGCAAGCACGACGCCTACCAGTGGGAGACCGGCTGGGGCACCCTGAAGGCGGGGCTCTCGAAGGACGGCAACGACTGGACCGGATTCCCCGGTGCCTTCAACGGCGGCGCCGGCGGCGGCACCAGCAAGACCGTGGCGCAGCCCTTCTACCAGCGCGGCATCGTGCCGGACGGGCTCGCGAAGGCGAACGGCGGCGGCGCGATGCGCACCGTCCCGGACATCGCCGCGGTCGCCGACCCCAACACCGGTTTCCTCGTCGGCCAGACCCAGACCCTGCCGGACGGAAAGCTCGGCTATGACGAGTACCGCATCGGCGGCACCTCGCTGGCCGCACCGGTGATCGCCGGCGTCCAGGCGCTCGCGCAGCAGGCCCGGCACGGCGTCGCCATCGGCTTCGCCAACCCCGCCATCTACCAGCGCTACGGCACCGCCGCCTACCACGACGTCACCGACCACCCGCTGGGCGCCGGCCGTGACCTGGCCGTCGTCCGCGTCGACTACGTCAACGGCACCGACAGCAGCAAGGGCACCACGACCTCCCTGCGCAGCCTGGGCAAGGACAGCTCGCTGCACGCAGGCGTCGGCTACGACGACGTCACCGGCGTGGGCTCGCCGGGCGCCGGCTACGTGAGCTCCTACCGCCCCTGACGCGGGCGCGCCGCACCGCCTGCCCGCGCCGTCCGTGACCCCGGTGGGGCGGCGGCGGGAGTGAGGTGTCACGGGGGCGGGGCCCGTGTTGGGGGAATCCTCAGCGCGGGCCCCGTACGCCCTGCGGTACCCTGACGCCATGCGTGCCGTACGCCTTCTGCTTAGCGGGCCGCGCTGATCAGTACCGACGGATCACAGATCCCGTCGGAATCGGCGCGGCGTCCCCTCCTGTGCGAGGGGCCTTTTTGTTTCCGGAGTGCCGGGATTGTGGCGCGTTTCCGCAGGCAGAGACGATCGATGGAGCTTTGAGGACGATGAGCGAGACGACCACTGCTGCCGAGGTGGCAGCACCGCACCGCTATACGGCAGCGCTGGCCGCCGACATCGAGGCCCGCTGGCAGGACTTCTGGGAGACGGACGGGACCTACGAGGCCCCGAACCCCGCCGGGGGGCTGGCCGGCGACGCCGCGGTGGCGGCCCGCCCCAAGAAGTTCATCATGGACATGTTCCCGTACCCCTCGGGTGCGGGCCTGCACGTCGGCCACCCGCTGGGCTTCATCGCCACCGACGTCTACGCCCGCCACCAGCGCATGACGGGTCACAACGTCCTGCACACCCTGGGCTTCGACGCCTTCGGCCTGCCCGCCGAGCAGTACGCGGTGCAGACCGGCACCCACCCGCGGGTCTCCACCGAGGCCAACATCGTGAACATGCGGCGCCAGCTGCGCCGCCTGGGCCTGGGCCACGACCAGCGCCGCTCGGTCGAGACGATCGACCCGGCGTATTACAAGTGGACCCAGTGGATCTTCCTGCAGATCTTCAATTCCTGGTACGACCCGGAAGCGGACGCAGCCCGCCCGGTCGACACCCTGGTCGCCCAGTTCGAGGCCGGCACCCGGCAGACTCCCGACGGCCGGCCCTGGGCCGGGCTGAGCCCGATCGAGCGCGCCAACGTCCTGGGCGAGTACCGCCTGGCGTACGCCTCGGACGCGCCGGTCAACTGGTGCCCCGGCCTGGGCACGGTGCTGGCCAACGAGGAGGTCACCGCCGACGGCCGCTCCGAGCGCGGCAACTACCCGGTCTTCAAGGCCAAGCTGCGCCAGTGGAACATGCGTATCACCGCCTACGCCGACCGGCTGCTGAACGACCTGGACGCGCTGGACTGGCCGGAGGCCATCAAGCTGCAGCAGCGCAACTGGATCGGCCGCTCCGAGGGCGCCCGGGTCGACTTCCCCGTGGGTGACGACAAGATCACCGTCTTCACCACCCGCCAGGACACCCTGTTCGGCGCGACGTACATGGTGCTGGCGCCCGAGCACCCGCTGGTCGCCGGCTCCGACAACGGCAACGGCACCGGATCGATCGTTCCGGACGCCTGGCCCGAGGGCACCCACGACGTCTGGACCGGCGGGCACGCCACTCCGGCCGACGCCGTCGCCGCCTACCGCAAGCAGGCCGCCTCCAAGTCGGACGTCGAGCGGCAGGCCGAGGCCAAGGACAAGACCGGCGTCTTCACCGGCGCCTTCGCGACCAACCCGGTCAGCGGTGCGCAGGTCCCGGTCTTCATCGCCGACTACGTCCTGATGGGCTACGGCACCGGCGCGATCATGGCCGTGCCCGCGCACGACAGCCGTGACTTCGCCTTCGCCCGCGCTTTCGAGCTGCCGATGCGCTGTGTGGTCGAGCCGTCGGACGACCGTGGCACCGACCCCTCGGCCTGGGACGACGCCTTCGCCTCGTACGACGCCAAGATCGTCAACTCGTCGGGCGCGGCGATCTCGCTGGACGGCCTGGGCGTGACGGCGGCCAAGGCGAAGATCACCGACTGGCTGGCCGCCGAGGGCATCGGCGAGGGCACCGTCAACTTCCGGCTGCGCGACTGGCTGTTCAGCCGGCAGCGCTACTGGGGCGAGCCCTTCCCGATCGTCTACGACGAGGACGGCGTGGCACACGCGCTGCCCGAGTCGATGCTGCCGCTGGAGCTGCCCGAGGTCGAGGACTACTCCCCGCGCACCTTCGACCCCGACGACGCCGACACCCAGCCGGAGACCCCGCTGTCCCGTAACGAGGACTGGGTCCATGTCGACCTGGACCTGGGCGACGGCAACGGCATCAGGCGCTACCGCCGCGAGACCAACACCATGCCCAACTGGGCGGGTTCGTGCTGGTACGAGATGCGCTATCTGGACCCGCGCAACGCCGACGCGCTGGTCGCCCCGGACATCGAGCAGTACTGGATGGGACCGCGCGACGGCCGGCCGGCCGGCGGCGTGGACCTGTACGTGGGCGGCGCGGAGCACGCCGTGCTGCACCTGCTGTACGCCCGTTTCTGGTCCAAGGTGCTGCACGACCTGGGACATGTCTCGTCCTCCGAGCCGTTCCACAAGCTGTACAACCAGGGCATGATCCAGGCCTTCGTCTACCGGGACCGCCGCGGCATCGCCGTCCCGGCCGCCGAGGTCGAGGAGCGCGACGGCGGCTACTACTACCAGGGCGAGAAGGTCAGCCGCGTCCTGGGCAAGATGGGCAAGTCCCTGAAGAACGCCGTCACTCCCGACGAGATCTGCGCGGAGTACGGCGCGGACACCCTGCGCCTGTACGAGATGGCGATGGGACCGCTGGACGTGTCGCGGCCGTGGGACACCCGGGCCGTCGTCGGCCAGTACCGCCTGCTGCAGCGCCTGTGGCGCAATGTCGTCGACGAGGCGACCGGCGAGGTCACCGTCGTCGACACCGAGCCGGACGAGGCCACCCTGCGGGCCCTGCACAAGGCGATCGACGGTGTCGGCCAGGACCTGGCGAACCTGCGCTTCAACACCGCCATCGCCAAGGTGACCGAGCTGAACAACCACCTGACCAAGACAGGCGGCCCCATTCCGCGCACGGTCGCGGAGCGGCTGGTGCTGCTGATCGCCCCGCTGGCCCCGCATATCGCCGAGGAGCTGTGGCGCAAGCTGGGCCACACGGACACCGTGGTGCACGCGGACTTCCCGGTGGCCGACCCGGCGTATGTCGTCGATGAGACCGTGACCTGCGTCGTGCAGATCAAGGGCAAGGTCAAGGCCCGCCTGGAGGTCTCCCCGTCGATCTCCGACGCGGACCTGGAGGCCACGGCACTGGCCGAGCCCGCCGTGGTCGCGGCGCTGAACGGCGCGGGCATCCGGAAGGTCATCGTCCGGGCGCCGAAGCTGGTGAACATCGTCCCGGCGTAGGCCGCCGGCGGGCGTCCGGGACTGGTTCCGGGCGCCCGCCGGGGGGCTTGAATGTGGTGTCGCTCCGGTGGCCGGGGCTTCTGGTCGCGTGTGGTGCCGCTGCCGCGCCGACGCCATGGGTGGTTTCCCCTAAGGGCAGGTTGGGGGTTCGTTCGGAACCCGTGACCTGCCCGAGCCGTTTACCGTGGAGGGACAAGGGCGCGGGCGAAGAACCGGCGCCGCCGACACGTCTGGGGAGCGCCCATGGAAGCTGCTGTCGCCATCGTCGGGCTGCTCTTCGTGCTGTTCGTCCTGGCAGGCGTGTTCGTCACGGTCAAGGCGGTGACGGCGGCCAAGCGCGGCGTCGACCGCACGGTCGCCCAGGCCCGCAGAACCGTCGAGGACACCAGCCTCCGCGCCCGGCAGCTCGCCCAGCCCGGCGTGGTCGGCGAACTCGCACAGCTGCGGCTCTCGCTGCGTATGTCCATGCGCGCCACCCAGGAAGCGCTTCGCGGCGGCTCCTCCGACGATGCCTCCCTGAGCGAGGCGATCGGGCTCTTCGAGCGGCTGAGCGCCCATGGGCATGAGCTCGACGACGAACTCAAGCGGCTCGAACGCGAGCCCGACCGGGCCACCATTGCCGCGCGCCTCCCGGAGCTCAGGGAACGCCTGGAACGGATCACGCACTCCGCGGAGTCGCTGCGCTGGGCCGCCCGGGACCGCGCCCGCAAGTTCGCGGAAGACGATCTGGCGGCGCTGAGCGACCAGATCGATGTCGAGGCGGGGGCACTGCGCCACTGGACCCGGGTCGAGGATGCCGCGGACCCGCTGCGGGAGCCCGTACACCCGTCTGCGGACGGGCCGTCAGGGGCGCGTGCCGCCGACGGGACCCCGGACGTCGGCGTCCGGGGTGGCCGGCCTTCGGTGTCCGAGGGCGGCCACTCCACGGGGTCGGTCCCCGAGGGTCCGCAGGCGCTCACCGCCCGTGACCCGCGCACCCAGCCGTCCTACCCGTGGGAGAAGGCACCACGGACACGGCCGTCACGGACCTCACGGGCGCCACGGACGGAGGGCACGACCAACGGAGGGCACGACCAGGTGAGGCCGTAAGAAGACCTTGGTGAGGTGAGGGGTGGGTGGGGGCGGGGCGGGGCCCGGGGGAGACGGAGAGGAGAGCAGAAGCCCGGAGCGTCAGCGGCGTCACGCGGATCGCGGATTGCGGATCGCGGATCCGAAGACGCGGACGGGGGCGGGGACGGCATGCTCCGGCGCCCTCTTGGCAGAGCCTTGGGGAAACCTGGAAGATCTTGGGGAGGGGCCCGCACTGTGCGGCGTCCGGATCCCCGGATAACCTCCCAGTCATGTCCCGCCATGTCGCGATCGTCACCGATTCCACGGCCTACTTGCCGCGGACGGCTGTCGAGCGTCACCGCATCACGGCCGTTCCGCTGACCGTCGTCCTGGGGGACCAGGCCTTGGAAGAGGGCACCGAGATCTCCGCGAGATCCGTCGCCCAGGCACTCCAGAAGCGCCGGCCGGTGACCACCTCCCGGCCCGCCCCCACGATGTTCGCGGACACCTACCGCAAGGTCGCGGCGGCCGGTGCGAGCGGCATCGTCTCGCTCCATCTGTCCTCGGAGATCTCCGGTACGTACGACGCGGCGGTGCTGGCGGCCAAGGAGGCGCCGGTACCCGTACACGTCGTGGACACCGGCATGGTCGCGATGGCCCTCGGCTTCTGCGCTCTCGCTGCCGCGGAGACGGCGGAGGCGGGCGGGGACATCGACGAAGCGGTGGCCGCCGCGGAGAAGCGTGCCACTGCCACCTCCGCCTACTTCTACGTCGACACCCTCGACTATCTGCGCCGCGGCGGCCGTATCGGTGCCGCCCAGGCGCTGCTCGGCTCCGCGCTCGCCGTCAAACCGCTCCTTCAACTGGCCGACGGGCGGATCGAGCTGCTGGAGAAGGTCCGTACGGCGTCCAAGGCGATCGCACGGCTGGAGGAGCTTGCCGCGGAGCGGGCCGGCGAGGGCCAGGTCGATATCGCGGTGCACCATCTCGACGCGGCGGAGCGCGCGGATGCTCTGGCCCAGCGGCTCCGGGAGCGGGTGCCGGGACTCAACGAGCTCCTGGTGAGCGAGGTGGGCGCGGTGATCGGCGCGCATACGGGGCCGGGGCTGTTGGGGGTTGTGGTTTCGTCGCGGTGAGGGCGAGGAGTGGCATCTCCTGTGGGTGACGGAGTTGTCCACAACTCGGGCTTCGTCCACCGGAATTGCGGCACCTCAGCGAGATCTGCGCGACGTGCTTAGCGTCGATCGGTATGAACTCGTCTCGATCTGCGTGGGTGGCTTCCCCGGCCTCATCCTCTGTTTCCAGCCCGTCGCTTTCGCCGGCCTTGCCTGCCTTGTGGGCCTTGCCGCATCCGGCGTTCTCGTCCGGTCCTTCGGGCTCTTCGGGTCTGGTGCCCTCGGGCTCGGCGTCCTCGGGCTTGACCTCTTCGGCCTTGGTCTCCGGGACGGGTCCCTCTGCTCCTTCCGCTCTCTCCTCTCTTTCCCCTTTCTCCGTTGCCTCCGTTTCCTCATTCACCGCCGCTGGTTCCCTGGCCCCGTCCCGTGCGTCGGAGCGGCGGGAGGGGGAGCGCGAGCGGGTACGGGACCGGGTCGCGACAATCTTCGGTGATGCGGTCGCGGGCGCGGGTGCAGGCGCGGACGTGGGTGCGGGGTCGGTGGGGCCGGGTGCCGGGCCTGGGCCGGGCGGGGGTGGGCCTGCGATGGCCGGGGGTGGCCCGCCGCCTCCGGGGCACGGCCCGCCGCCTCCTGGGTGCGATCCGCCGGGGCCGCGCCGACGGGAACGGGTGTGGCTTGCCGTACGCGAACGGCTGCCGCTCTGGGTGCAGTTACGGTGCGGCGCCGACCCGAAGATGCTCGCCGCCCTGGTCCTGGTGCTCGTGCTGGCGCTGGGACTGGCCGTACAGCACTTCTGGGCCGGCCGCCCCGAACCGGTACGGGCCCCGGCGGCCGAACGGCCCGCGGCGTCCGGCCCCGCGCCGCATCCGCCGGCACTGCCGTCGTCGTCCGCCGCAGCGATGGCGCACGGTCCGCCGGGCGGTACGGGCCGGCAACTGGTTGTCGATGTCACGGGCAAGGTCCGGCACCCGGGCATTCACCGGATGCCCCCGGGGTCGCGGGTGATCGATGCGCTGCAGGCCGCCGGCGGGGTGCTGCGAGGGGCGAGCACCGGTGGGCTGAACCGGGCACGCCTGCTGACCGACGGCGAACAGATCGTGGTCGGCGCGGCCGGGGGCGCCGCGGGTACCGGGGGCGCTGCCGGGCCCGCCGGCCCGGGGGCATCCGGGCCGGGAAGCGGGTCGCCAGGGGCCGGAGGCGGTGCGGCCGGACCGGTCAGCCTCGGCACGGCGACCGAGCAGCAGCTCGATTCGCTCCCAGGAGTGGGGCCCGTCCTGGCCCGGCACATCGTCGAATTCCGTACCCAGCACGGCGGGTTCACCTCGGTGGACCAGCTCCGTCAGGTGACCGGCATCGGTGACCGCCGCTTCGCCGATCTGCGCCCCCTGGTCCAGCCGTGACCGGTCTCCGTGCCACCGTGCACGCCACGGCGGAGTCGTCGCACGGTGCCTCGGACCCGCATCAAGAGGGCCCGGCCGATCTGCGGCTGGTCGCGCCCGCGCTGGCCGCCTGGGCGGGGGCGGCGATCGGCCTGGGCGTCCCCGGCGGGGGAGCGGCGGTGGTCTGCGGTGCGGCCGTGGCGCTCGCGCTGTGCGCGTGGCGGATGGCTGTGGTCCGGCGCAGGGCGGAGGATGTCCCGGAGCGGGCCGGGCGGCCCTGCGCCGGACCCGAGACGGGAGCTGCCCGGCGAGGGCCGGGGCCGCTCCGGCCGCGCTCTCCCCGCTGTTGGTCCGCCGGGGCGTTCGTGGCCCTGGCCGCGGTACTGCTGTGTGGTGCGGCGGGGACCGCGGCCGCGGCGCTGCATGCGTCGGATGTGCGGCGCGGACCGCTGCCGGCCTTGGCGGAGCACTACGCGGGACTCACGGCGGAGCTGGAGGTGCGTGGTGATCCACGACTGACCCGCCCCAAGGTGCGAGGCTCCCAACGGACGCCCCCGGAGCTGGTGTTCACGGCTGACGCCGTCCGGGTCACGGCACCGGGCGGTGAGATCACGACCGTACGCACGCCGGTGCTGGTGGTCGTACAGCAGCGTGGAGGGGGAGACGGAGCGCACGGCCCCGGGGCACGCGAGAGCTTGTCGTCGGCGTGGCGCGGGCTGCTGCCGTCGACACGCATCCGGGTGGTGGCGCACGCCGTGCCACCGCTCTCGCCGGCCGACCAGGTTGCCGCCGTGCTCCGGGTCACCGCCGAGGCGCCACCGGTCAAGGTCAGTGCCCCGTCCCCCCTGCAACGGCTGGCAGGACACCTGCGTGCCGGGCTGCGCGAGGCCACCGACGGGCTGCGCCCCGATGCCCGCGCCCTACTGCCCGGCCTCGTGGTGGGTGACACCTCACGTGTGCCGCCGGATCTCGACGACGCCTTCCGTGCCACCGACCTCACCCATTTGCTGGCCGTCTCCGGCAGCAATCTGACGATTGTGCTCGCCCTGCTGATCGGGCCGCCGCACCTCGCGACGCGCGCCGAGCGCCGCGGGCTGGCACCACGCCTGGGACTGTCACTGCGCGGCACGGCCGTCATCGGCGGCGCGCTCGCCCTCGCCTTCGTCGTGGTCTGCCGCCCGGACCCGAGCGTGCTGCGGGCCGCCGCCTGCGGCCTGATCACACTTCTGGCCATCGGCACCGGACGCCGTCGCTCGCTGCTCCCCGCCCTCGCCGCCGCGGTCCTGTTGCTGGTCCTCTACGACCCTTGGCTCGCTCGTAGTTATGGCTTTCTGCTGTCCGTCCTGGCGACCGGCGCGCTGCTGCTGCTCGCGCCACGCTGGAGTGCCGCCCTTCAGCGGCGCCGGGTACCGCCCCGGATCGCCGAGGTGATCGCCGCCGCGGCCGCTGCCCAGGCGGTCTGCGCACCGGTGGTCGCCGTGCTGGCGGCCCGGGTGGGCCTGGTCGCGGTGCCCTGCAATCTGCTGGCGGAAGTGGCCGTGGCCCCCGCGACGGTGCTGGGCTTCGCGGCCCTTGCCGTCGCCCCGGTCGCGTTGCCGGCCGCCCGGGCGCTGTCGTGGTGCGCGGGCTGGCCGGCTGAGTGGATCGCCGGCGTCGCCCGTACGGGGGCGGCGCTGCCGGGGGCGGAGTTCGACTGGCCGGGCGGCTGGGGCGGCGGGCTGGTGCTGGCGGTTGCCCTGGTGGCCCTGGTGCCGGTCGTCCGCAGGGTGCTGCGCCGTCCCTGGCTGTGTGTGCTGTGCGTGCTGGCAATGATCTTGGCAGTGTGCCGCCCCGCCCCGTTCACCCGCGTCCTCACCGGATGGCCGCCGCCGGGGTGGCGGGCCGTGGTGTGTGACGTGGGGCAGGGCGACGGCCTGGTGCTGGCAGCCGGGGACGGTACGGCGCTGGTGGTGGACACCGGACCCGAGCCCCAGGCCATCGACCGCTGCCTCACCGACCTGGGTGTCCGCCGCATCCCGCTTCTGGTCCTGACACATTTCCACGCCGACCATGTGGACGGGCTCCCGGGGGCGCTCCGCGGTCGTGCGGTCGGTGCGATCGAGACCACGACGCTGCAAGACCCTCCAGGGCAGGCGCAGTTCGTACGCAGTGCGGCAGCGGCGGCACGGGTGCCGGTCCTCCGCGCCGTACCGGGGGAGCGGCGCCACCTGGGCCCACTCACCTGGGAGGTCCTGTGGCCACCGGCTCCGCCCGCCCTCCCCGGCCCCTCTGGCCCCGCCGATCCCACTGGCCAACCGGTCGGTCCCGACGACCTCGACGGTCCCAATGACGCCAGCGTCACCCTGCTCGTCCGTACGGGCGGCCTGTCCCTTCTGCTGCTGGGTGACCTCGAACCACCCGCGCAGCGCGCACTGCTGGCGGCCCACCCGGAGCTGGGCGGCGTCGATGTCCTGAAGGTGGCGCACCACGGCTCCGCCTATCAGGACCCGCCGCTGATGCATCGGCTGGCGCCGCGCCTGGCGCTGATCTCCTGCGGTGTCGGCAATCCGTACGGCCATCCGGCGCCCCGCACCATCGCGGCGCTGCGCGCCCAGGGCGCCCGGGTGCTGCGGACGGACACCGACGGAGCCATCGCGATCCTGGGCACCACGGCCAGGCTGTCGGCGACGGTCAACGGCCACCGGGGCAAGGCCGCTCCGGTCCCCGGCCGGAGAACCCGGTCCCGCCCGGCAACGGACCGGAGGGCCCCGGCACGTCCAGCCGGCGGCGGTCCACCCGGTGGTGGCCTGCCCGGCTGCCGTCGACCCGGTGGCTATCGGCCCGGCGGCCGCCCACGCCGCGGCTATCGGTTCGGTGGCCATGGAGCCGTGACGTGCCGGGCCGACCGCCGCCGCTCACCTCCCCGTCCCTGTGCTCTCCCTTCCGCCAACCGGCGGATCGGACGCCGCCACCCCGCTCCCACGGCTACCGACCGGGACTCTTGTAAAGGAACCTTTCTAAAGGTGTCTTTACTTCATGTCCCCGAGGTCGGAACGGTCCCAGCAGCAGTCCGAGTCGGTGCGGCCGGACGCGGACGGCGAACTGCGGCTGCAGTCCGATCCGTTCGCCGATTGCACACGGCTCTCCGATCCGCGTGCGCTGCGTGCCTATGCCCACCCCACCCGCATGGAGCTGGTCGGGCTGCTGCGCCGCGAGGGCCCGCTCACCGCCACCCGCGCGGCCGAGCTGACGGGGCAGTCCGTTGCCAGCTGCTCGTACCACCTGCGGATGCTCGCGAAGTACGACCTGGTGGAGGAGGCCGAGGGTGGTCGCGGGCGGGAGAAACCATGGAGGGCGACCGCACAGTTCACGGACTGGCCGGAGTACTCCGACGACCCCGAGGTCACCGAGGCTTCCACGGCCCTGAACGTCGCACTTGCCGAGAACTACTTCACCAAGATGTCGCACGCCCTGGAGCAGCGCGCCGCCCTGCCCCGCGTATGGCAGCAGGCGGAGCAGTACGGAGATGTCTCGCTCTATCTCACTGCCGACGAACTCACCGAACTCGGCGACCGGGTGATGGAGTTGCTCAGCCCCTATGCGGCACGGTTCCAGGACCCGGCGTCCCGGCCGGCCGATGCGCGGCTGGTGAGCTTCCTGCGGGTCGCTTTCGTCCGTCACGCCGAAGCACGGAGCGGCGGTACGTCCCGCACCGGGGACGGCGGCGCGGGCGGCGGCGGGGCCTGATGAATCCGGCGGCCCGAGTCCCCGTCCTCTTACGGGAGCGCACGTTCCGCCGCTACTGGGCGGCTCAGTCCGTCTCCCTCATCGGCGATCAGATCTCCCTGCTCGCCGTCCCGCTCATCGCCGTCCTCGTCCTGGGTGCCGGGGCCGCGGAAATGGGTCTGCTCAAGACCGCGGAGCTGCTCCCCGCCCTGCTGCTGAGTCTGCCCGCAGGGGCCTGGATCGACCGGCGGGCCCGGCGTCGCCGGATCATGATTGCTGCCGATCTGCTGCGCGCGCTGCTGATCATCTCCCTGCCCGTCGCCTACGCCGCGGGCGCGCTCACTCTCGCCCAGCTCTATGCCGTCGCCTTCGCGGTCGGTGCGTGCACCGTCCTCTTCGACATCTGCAACGTCACTCTCTTTGTCGCCCTCGTTCCCAAGAGTCATTTCGTCGCGGGAAGTTCCCTGCTCAACGGCAGTCGCGCGATGGCCTTTGTCAGCGGGCCCGGCGCGGGCGGCCTGCTCGTCCAGCTGCTCGCCGTGCCCCTGGTGCTGCTCGCCGATGCGCTGACCTTTCTGTACTCCGCCATGCTGCTGGCCCGTATCGCGCCGGCCGAACCGCCACCCGCGCCGCCCGCCAAGGGCTATGCCACCGAGGGAGTGCGCTGGGCGTTGCAACACCCCACCCTGCGCGCCATGCAGTTCTTCAACCTCATGTTCCACACCCTTTTCGTGCTCTACGCCACCACCGAACTCGGCCTGACGGCCGGACTCTTGGGGGCGGTACTGGGGATCGGCGCGATCGGCGGTCTCATCGGCGCGGCGGTCGCGGGCAGCGTGGTGCGCGCCCTCGGTATCGGCCCGGCCATCCTCCTCGGCTACGCCGGATTCACCCTGCCGCTCCTGCTCATCCCGCTTGCCGGCGGTGCCACTCCGCTGGTTACCGCGCTGCTCTGCGTCGCCGAATTCCTGTCCAGCGTCGGCGTGATGCTTGTCGACATCTCCTCCGGTTCACTGCTTGCCGCGCTGATACCGGACTCCTTGCGCTCTCGCGTCGCCGGTGCGTCCCGCACGCTGAACTACGGCTTCCGCCCCGTCGGCGCCATGGCCGGTGGTGCGCTCGGCACGGCGCTGGGCCTGCGTCCCACCCTCTGGATCGCCACCGCCGGTGCCACCCTCTGCCTTCTCTGGCTGCTGCCCTCGCCCGTCCCCCGAATACGCGGCCTTCCGGGGGCCGCCACGCCTCAGCAGTCTGCGTCCGGGCCGGACCGCGGCCCCTGCCTGCCTCTCCCCGAACCCAGCGGAGAAGCCACGCAGGCGGCGGCAGCGCAGAAGGCCGCGTAGGCGCGGCGGCGACCTGGGCGACCGGACGGACATGCCGATGGCATCGTGCGGCTCAGCGGGTCGGAGAAGGGCGCCGGCGGGGCTGTGTGGTGCACAAGGCCATGGGCCGAGCAGGCAGCGCAGGGCGGGGCGTAGCACGGATGCTGCTGAATCATGATCTGTAGGATCCCGATCATGAGGATGAGGACCCACCCCTGATGGACACCGCTGCCGCTGACGCCTACCTCGACCGGATCGGTGCCGCCCGCACCGCGGCCCCGGACGCCGAGGCGCTGCGTGCGCTGCACCTCAGCCATCTGCGTACCGTCCCCTTCGAAAACCTCTCCATCCACCTCGGCGAAGAGATCGTGCTCGCGGAGCAGTCGCTGCTGGACAAGATCGTCCGCGCCCGGCGGGGTGGCTTCTGTTACGAGCTCAACGGTGCTTTCGCGCTGCTCCTGGGCGCGCTCGGCTATGAGGTCGAGCTGCTTTCCGCCCGCGTGTTCGGCGCCGAAGGGCCCGGAATTCCGTACGACCACCTCGCGCTGCGCGTACGGACGCCGAGCGGGCCGTGGCTGGCGGACGTCGGCTTCGGCAGGCACAGCCACTTTCCGCTGCGCTGGGACAGCCGTGCCGAGCAGACCGATCCCGGTGGGGTGTTCCGGATCGAGGAGACGAGTGAGGGAGACCTCGATGTCCTGAGGGACGGCGACCCGCAGTACCGCCTCGAACAGCGCCCGCGTGCCTACGCGGACTTCGAGGCCGGCTGCTGGTGGCACCGGACCTCGCCCAAGTCGCACTTCACCCGGTCCCTGGTGTGCTCACGGCTGACCGGGACCGGTCGGGTCACGCTCTCCGGTCGTACGCTCGTGACCACCGGGGCGGAGGGTGCACGGGACGAGCGTGAGCTGGGCGAGGGAGAAGTCCTCACCGCCTACCGGGAGCACTTCGGGATTGTTCTGGAGCGGGAGCCCCGAGTCGGCGCGGTGCGGGTGCCCGGCGGCAGCAGCGCTTAGGCGCACGGCCCCCACGGCCTCCGGCCCCAGGGTCTCTGGCCTCACGGCTCCTTGGCTCCCGCGGGCCCCGCCGTTACTCGGCCTCGCGCCAGCCCTCGTACTCCGCCGCGAGGTCGTGCAGCCGCGCCGGGTCGTGGGCAGCGTCCGGGTCTTCGACCACCACCAGCCACTGGGCGTCCTCGGCGTCGTCCTCACCGGCCAGGGCGTCCCGTACGAGCTGGGGCTCCTCGGCGACACCGAAGCGTTCGGTCAGGGCCTCGGCCACCTCCTCCGCGGCATCGCGGTCGGGCAGTACCAGCACGTGCCGGAGGTGCGGTGGGTGTGGGGCAGCATCATTCACCCGGCCATTGTCCGGCACGGGGACGGCGCCGCTGTCAGGCAGGGGCCCGGAGCGGTCCGGGCCGGGGTGTCAGTGGGGCGTGGGATGCTGGACGCGATGGCCAGGAAGACAGCTCAAGACGACCCGCTCGCCCCCGTCACGATCGCGGTGGGCCAGGAAGACCTGCTGTTGGACCGCGCGGTGCAGCAGGTGGTGGCGGCCGCCCGGGCGGCCGATGCGGACACCGATGTGCGCGACCTCACTTCCGATCAGCTCCAGCCCGGCACCTTGGCCGAACTGACCAGCCCCTCGCTCTTCGCCGAGCGCAAGGTCGTCGTGGTGCGCACCGCACAGGACCTTTCCGCGGACACCGTCAAGGACGTCAAGGCGTATCTCGGCTCGCCCGCCGAGGAGATCACGCTGGTGCTGCTGCACGCCGGCGGCGCCAAGGGGAAGGGGCTGCTGGACGCCGCCCGCAAGGCCGGGGCGCGCGAAGTGGCCTGCCCCAAGATGACCAAGCCGGCCGACCGGCTGGCCTTTGTGCGGGGCGAGTTCCGTGCGGCCGGGCGGTCGGCGACGCCCGAGGCATGCCAGTCGCTGGTCGATGCCATCGGCAGCGATCTGCGTGAGCTGGCCTCGGCCTGTTCGCAGTTGGCCGCCGATGTCGAGGGCACCATCGACGAGGCCGTCGTCGCGCGCTACTACACGGGCCGGGCCGAGGCGTCGAGCTTCACCGTCGCGGACCGTGCCGTCGAGGGCCGGGCCGCCGAGGCGCTGGAGGCACTGCGCTGGTCCCTCGCCACCGGCGTCGCCCCCGTCATGATCACCAGCGCGCTCGCTCAGGGCGTCCGCGCCATCGGCAAACTGGCCTCCGCCCCGCGCGGCGCCCGCCCCGGCGACCTCGCCCGCGAACTGGGTATGCCGCCCTGGAAGATCGACCGGGTGCGGCAGCAGATGCGCGGTTGGTCGGCGGACGGTGTGGCCACGGCGCTGCGCGCGGTGGCAGCGGCCGATGCGGGGGTGAAGGGCGGCGGGGACGATCCTGCGTACGCCCTGGAGAAGGCCGTCGTGGCGGTTGCCCGGGCGGCCCGTTCGCGGTGACACCCGGCTCCCCGTTGTCGGTGCGGGCGTTCGGCAGCGTGATCAGATCCTGCGCGGCGACGGCGTCGGTTTCAGCGGCGGTGTCGGCGTGGGTACCGGCGCCGGTGTCGGCATCGGCGCCGGTGTCGGTGTCGGTGTTGGTGTCGGCATTGGCGTCAGCGTCGGCCCGTGGGCGGGCCGGCCACCGTCATCGAAGGCGGTCGTCGGCGTGATCAGCGCTCCGGGCGCAGTCGCCTGAGAGTCTCCGTCGCGCTGGTCTTCAGCATCGTGGCCACTTCGGTGGCGGTCGGCTGCTTGCCGCTGCCGCTGCCGCTGCCACTGCTCGACGCATAGCTCGACCACGTCGACTGGTACGTCATCCAGCCGTCCCGGACGCCGAGGATCACGTACGAACTGCTGCTCGTGCTGCCCTCGTCCTTCCGGGTCACCAGATAGGCCTCGTCGCCGATTCCCGGTACGGCCTCGACCTTGTAGCCGACCGAGGTGTCCTGCTTCTCGTACGAGCGGTAGCCGTCGGCGAACTCCGGCGTCGGGTCGGCCTCCTTGTGCAGCGTGGCGGTGTTGTAGAGCCAGGTGGAGGAGTAGGCGGAGGTGCTTGCGCCGTCCTGCTCGAACGAGATGTTGCACGTCATCGTGTCCAGTGACTTCAGCTGGGCGCCGCTGTGCTGCGGATTGGCATCCTTCGAGGCCGTTCCGGTGCTCGCCTTGGTCTTGTAGTGGGCGTCCTCGAAGGGGGTCATCGAGGTGTCCGCGCACAGATCGCTCGTGTAGGCGTAGCCCGCGGAGTCGGGGCTGGGTTCGGAGGAGAAGCCCCCGGTGGCGAACAGCAGCGAGGCCCAGATCGCGGACGCGGCGACCACCCCGCCGACGGCCCAGAGCCAGCCGGACATGCCACGGCCCGCGCCACCGGGTGCGGCAACGGGTGCACCCGCGGGTGGCCCTGTGGGCGGGGCCGGTACGCCGGGCGCCGGATAGCCGTATCCGCCGGTCTGCCCCGGAGGTATGGCCTGCTGTGGGTAGGGATTCTGCGGTGCGTAGGGATTCTGCTGTGTGGGCACCGGATTCTGGGGTGCGGGCACCTGGCCGTATGGGTTCGGCTGCGGCTGGGCGTGCGGATTGTTTTGTTCCCCCGAATGAGACATGGCCGCAGCGTAGCGGACCCGGCGGAAAGCGAACCCGGATCTGCGGTACGGAATTCCCCCGCAGGGTGAGCAGACCGAAATGCGGCCCATCCGCCCGCCATCCGCCGGCCCCCCGACCCCACCCCGCAAGCTCATGTCACCTTCGCCCCCTGCCACGACCCCGGGAGCTGCTGCCTCAACTGCCCCAAAGTGATATCCCCGCAGCGATGGCACCGCCGTAATGACGTCGCAGCAATGGCCCCACAGCGGAGCCCCCACAGCAGGAGCCCGGCGTGGGAACACCACAACACATTCCGTCGCCCACGGCTCTCTGCAACAGAACCCCACAAGAATCCCCGTAAAGAAACCTCGCGCAGAACCCTCGTGAAGGACCCTCGCAAAGAAATCTCGAAAGGGAACTCCACAACGAAGGCCCCATGGGAAAGCCCCGCACCAAAAGCCCCACGCAATCCCACCCCGGCAAAATTCCCACCGGCCAGGCCCCGACCGCAGAGGGACCCCCACCGGCAGGGAGACCCCCACCCGCAGCCCCCCCCACCGCCACAGCCCCCGCCGCCCCGCCCCCACGAAAGAAAGAAGACCCCGCCTCACCCCTGGGGAAGGGGTGAGGCGGGGCCTTCGTATCAAGCTGTTGCGGCTCGGTCGGCGGGGTGCGCCGAGTGGGCCGGGTGTGCCGCACCCGCGTGGCGAACGCAGGCCGTGTGCGGCACGGTGGTGCATCGGTCAGGGAGCGGAGAGAGGGGCCGCTGGGTCCCTGTCGACAGGGGTACTACGGGTGCTGCGGTGGAGGAAGGTCAGACCTGGACGGCCGATGACCTCCTCCGGAGGGAGGTCAGGCCTTGAGGGACGCGACCTTCTTCGCCAGCGCCGACTTCTTGTTGGCGGCGGCGTTCTTGTGGATGACACCCTTGCTGACGGCCTTGTCGAGCGTCTTGGCAGCGGCGGCCTGGGCGGTGGTGGCCTTCTGCAGGTCACCGGCCTCGACGGCCTCGCGGGTGCGACGGATCGCGGTCTTGAGAGTGGACTTGACAGCCTTGTTGCGCTGACGAGCCTTCTCGTTGGTCTTGATCCGCTTCATCTGGGACTTGATGTTCGCCACGAAAGAGCCTTTTCAGGTTCGTTGGAGTTTCGAGTGGCGCCTCGTACGAGAGAGGGCACGAAGCGCAGTGGACCAGGCTACCAGCAGGGTCTGCGGCCGCCCAAACCGGACCGCTGCCCTCGCCCGAACCGGACCGGCGCCCTCGCCCGAAACGGACCGGGCCCCTCGGTCATGGGACCATGGGGGAGACGTCATATACCCGAGTCCCGCCTACCCGCGTTCACTGAATGGACCCTGCGTGCCCGCGACCCCTACGAACGTGCCGGAGCCGAGCCGTACCGATCCGGCCCTCCTCCGTAACTTCTGCATCATCGCGCACATCGACCACGGCAAGTCGACGCTCGCCGACCGGATGCTCCAGCTCACCGGTGTCGTCGACCAGCGGCAGATGCGCGCGCAGTACCTCGACCGCATGGACATCGAGCGCGAGCGCGGCATCACGATCAAGTCCCAGGCGGTCCGGCTGCCCTGGGACCCCTCCGAGGGTGAAGAGCGAAGTGGGACGACCCACATCCTCAACATGATCGACACCCCGGGCCACGTCGACTTCACCTACGAGGTCTCGCGCTCGCTCGCCGCGTGCGAGGGCTGCATTCTCCTCGTCGACGCCGCTCAGGGCATCGAGGCCCAGACCCTCGCCAACCTCTACCTGGCGATGGAGCACGACCTCACGATCATCCCCGTCCTCAACAAGATCGACCTGCCGGCCGCCCAGCCCGAGAAGTTCGCCGCCGAGCTGGCCAACCTGGTCGGCTGCGAGCCCGAGGACGTGCTGCGGGTCTCCGCCAAGACCGGCGTCGGCGTGGCCGAGCTGCTGGACAAGGTCGTCCGCGAGGTGCCGGCGCCCGTCGGCGTCAAGGACGCCCCCGCCCGCGCGATGATCTTCGACTCGGTCTACGACGCCTACCGCGGTGTCGTGACCTACGTGAAGGTCGTCGACGGCACGCTCGGCAAGCGCGAGCGCATCAGGATGATGTCGACCGGCGCCGCTCACGAGCTGCTGGAGATCGGCACGAACTCACCCGAGATGAAGGCGGCCGACGGGCTGTCCGTCGGTGAGGTGGGCTACCTGATCACCGGTGTGAAGGATGTCCGGCAGTCCAAGGTGGGTGACACGATCACCCAGCTCAACAAGGGTGCCGAGGAGCCGCTGGGCGGCTACAAGGACCCCAAGCCGATGGTGTTCTCGGGTCTGTATCCGCTGGACGGCTCCGACTACCCCGAGCTGCGTGACGCCCTCGACAAGCTGCAGCTCAACGACGCCGCGCTGGTCTACGAGCCCGAGACCTCCGCGGCCCTGGGCTTCGGCTTCCGCGTCGGCTTCCTGGGCCTGCTGCACCTGGAGGTCATCCGCGAGCGCCTGGAGCGTGAGTTCGGCCTCGAACTGATCGCGACCGCGCCGAACGTGGTCTACCGCGTCGACATGGAGGACGGGACCGAGCACGAGGTCACCAACCCGAGCGAGTTCCCGACCGGCAAGATCGACAAGGTGCACGAGCCGGTCGTCCGGGCCACGATCCTGGCGCCCAGCGAGTTCATCGGCGCGATCATGGAGCTGTGCCAGAACCGCCGCGGCAACCTCCTCGGCATGGACTACCTCTCCGAGGACCGGGTCGAGATCCGCTACACCCTCCCGCTCGCCGAGGTCGTCTTCGACTTCTTCGACCAGCTCAAGTCCAAGACCCGTGGCTACGCCTCGCTGGACTACGAGCCCACCGGCGAGCAGGCCGCCGACCTGGTGAAGGTCGACATCCTGCTGCACGGCGACAAGGTCGACGCGTTCTCCGCGATCTGCCACAAGGACAAGGCGTACGCCTACGGTGTCCGGCTGGTCGCCAAGCTGCGGGAGCTGATCCCGCGGCAGAGCTTCGAGGTGCCGATCCAGGCCGCCATCGGCGCCCGGGTCATCGCCCGTGAGACGGTCCGCGCCATCCGCAAGGACGTCCTCGCCAAGTGCTACGGCGGTGACATCTCCCGTAAGCGGAAGCTGCTGGAGAAGCAGAAGGAAGGCAAGAAGCGGATGAAGATGGTCGGCAGCGTGGAGGTCCCCCAGGAGGCCTTCATCGCGGTGCTGTCCTCGGACTCCGACGGCGACGCGAAGGCGAAGAAGTAGGAAGAGCAAGCGGAAGAAGGCGGGAGGCAGGGTGCGGGTCCCCGAAGAGGGGGCCGGTGCCCTGTCGGCTTTCCTCCGGATCACGGCTGCCACCCGGTCCGGTCCCCGGTCCCCGGCAGCCCGCTGCGGGGGCTCGCCGCAGCCCCCTATCGGACATTGCGCGTGCTACCTACACCTATCGCACTGGTCACATCCTTAACCAGTCGGCCGTAGCCTCTTACGCGTCGGCGCCTCGCGCTCTAGTCTGATCACTGCTCAAAGGTTACTCGCGAGTCACCAGCATCGAAGCGGGCCCCGGAGGACGCCGTGACGGACACCCACACGCTGATCGAAAACCGGCCGCCTTCGGTGGCGCATCTCTTCCTGGAGCGGGTCGCGGCCACGCCCGATATCGAGGCCTATCGCTATCCGGTCCCGGCCTCGGGACCAGGACCGGACGACTGGAAGTCGATCAGCTGGGCGCAGGCCGCGGAACGGGTCTACGCCGTGGCCGCCGGGCTCATGGCGCTCGGCATACTGCCCGAGGAGCGGGTGGCGCTGGCCGCGGGCACCCGCGTCGAGTGGATCCTCGCCGACCTCGGCGTGCTCTGCTCCGGCGCCGCCACCACCACGGTCTACCCCAGCACCAACGCCGAGGAGACCGCCTACATCCTGGCCGACTCCGGTAGCCGGGTGCTGATCGCGGAGGACGCCGGACAGCTCGCCAAGGCGCGCGAGCGGCGCGCGGAGCTGCCCGGGCTGGCGCATGTCGTCGTCATCGACGAGGCGGGCGCGGAGCCCGCCGAGGGCGATCCGGAGGGCTGGGTGCTCACCCTGGCCGAGCTGGAGAAGCGCGGCACCGCCTATCTGGAGGACCACCCGGACTGCGTCAGGGAGCGGGTCGCCGCGCTGCGCGCCGACCAGCTGGCCACGCTGATCTACACCTCCGGGACCACCGGCCGCCCCAAGGGCGTGCAGCTCCCGCACGACTGCTGGGCGTACATGGCGCGGGCGATCCCGGCCACCGGCATGGTCACCGAGGAGGACGTGCAGTACCTCTGGCTGCCGCTGGCGCACGTCTTCGGCAAGGTGCTCACCGCGGGCCAGATCGCGGCCGGGCATGTGATCGCCGTGGACGGCCGGGTCGACAAGATCATCGAGAATCTGCCGGTCGTCCGGCCCACGTACATGGCGGCGGTGCCGCGGATCTTCGAGAAGGTCTACAACGGTGTCGCGGCCAAGGCCCGGCAGGGCGGCGGCGCCAAGTACAAGATCTTCCAGTGGGCGGCCGAGGTGGCCCGCGAGTACGCCAAGGTCTCGCAGGACAACTTCCGCCGCACCGGCAACGCCTCGGTGCCGTTCGCGCTCGGCGCCAAGCACAGGATCGCCGATGCCCTTGTCTACGCCAAGCTGCGGGAGGCGTTCGGCGGCCGGCTGCGCGCCGCCGTCTCCGGCTCGGCCGCGCTCTCGCCGGAGATCGGCTACTTCTTCTCCGGCGCCGGTATCCACATCCTGGAGGGCTACGGCCTGACGGAGTCCAGCGCCGCCAGCTTCGTCAACCCCGGCGAGGCCTACCGCACCGGAACGGTCGGCAAGCCGCTGCCCGGCACCGAGGTGCGGATCGCCGAGGACGGCGAGATCCTGCTGCGCGGCCCCGGCATCATGCAGGGCTACCACGGCCTGCCGGACAAGACCGCCGAGGTGCTGGAGGAGGACGGCTGGTTCCACACCGGTGACATCGGTGAGCTCTCCCCGGACGGCTATCTGCGGATCACCGACCGCAAGAAGGACCTGATCAAGACCTCGGGCGGCAAGTACATCGCGCCCGCCGAGGTCGAGGGCCAGTTCAAGGCGGTCTGCCCGTTCGTCTCCAATGTGCTGGTGCACGGCGCCAACCGGAACTTCTGCACCGCCCTGATCGCCCTCGACGAGCCGACGATCATGACCTGGGCCAAGGAGCACGGTCTGGAGGGCAAGACGTACGCCGAGGTCGTCGCGACCGATCAGGCCCGCGAGCTGATCGACGGCTATGTCGAGCGGGTCAACGAGGGGCTGCAGCGCTGGCAGCAGATCCGCAAGTTCCGGCTGCTGCCGCGCGACCTGGACATCGAGCACGGCGAGGTGACCCCCAGCCTCAAGGTCAAGCGGCCGGTGGTGGAGCGGGTGTTCAAGGACCTGCTCGACGAGATGTACGCGGGGACGCGCGAGGCGTAGCCGCAAGGGCACGGCGGTACGGGACGGGTCGGCGCGCTCCGTACCGCCGCGCTCCTACGGGCCGCTCCGTACCGCCGCGCTCCTACGGGCCGGTGTGTCGCGTCGCGCCCGTACGGGCCGGTGTGTCGCATACCGCCGCACCCGTTCGGGTGAAGACGGCGGCCGGCGGGAACCGTGGCCGCCGCCGGGGTTGTCCGTACAGGTACCCCGGGTGCCGCTTGGTGCGCGTCGGCCAACTCCCTCGGCGCGTCAGCCGAATTGGCCGCCGTGACCACCCACTTCTGTGACTCCGTGCTTATGGGTGCGCTCGTTCTGTCACTCTGTCGTTGGCGCATCCGGCGCTGTAGCGGAGCTGGTCGGGAGTTGCTCAATGCGGATGACAACTTCGTCTCCACGGGACGACGGCGTCACGGCGACGCGTATGGCGAGGGCGGGCGGGTCGCGTGGCGGACCCGTGGCCGGGCCCGGGGCCGCCGGGTCTGCGACGGGGCCCACGGCCGGTGCGGCGACCGGACCCGCGGCCGGGCCTGCCGAGGGGGCCGCGGCCCGTTCCCGGTGGGCCAGCCTGCCCGGTGATCCGCAGGCCGCTGCCGCCGCCCGCCGCTTCGTCCGGGCCGCGTTCGCCGACTGGGCCGACCAGGGGCTGGCCGGCGCGGAGAGCCTGACCGGCCGGCTCGCGGACGAAGCGGTGCTGCTGGTCAGCGAGTTGGTGACGAACGCGGTCGTGCACGCCGGTACCACCGTTGAGCTGCGCTGCCGCCTGGAGCCGGAGCGCGAACCCGGCGCGGAATCCCCGGGGAGCCGGAGCGGGGAGCCCCACGAGGGCCGGAGCGGGCAGCCGTACCCGGCGCCGCCCGCGTACGCCCCTGGCGCGGGCCTCGACGGCGCACCCGGCACCGGCCCCGACGGCGCACCCGGCACCGGCCCCGGCCTCGTCATCGAGGTCTCCGACCACCACCCCGCCCAGCCGGTCCGCGCCCACGAGGACAGCGCCGCCTCCGAGAACGGCGGCCACGGCCTCCAGCTGATCAGCGCCGTCGCCGAATCCTGGGGCATCACCTACCGCCGGGCCATGAAGACCGTCTGGTTCCGGCTGCCCGTCCGCGCCCGGGACGGCGCCGGGCCCGAGCCGGAGCTCGCCTTCGACGGCCAGTTGCTGCAGCGCGGGCTGCGGACCGCCGAGCTCCTGGCCCCGGCGCCGCGCCGCTCCGCCCGGCACGGCCACGAGGCCGGCTGGGTCGACAACGGCGCCCTCTCCTTCCTCGCCGAGGCCTCCGACCTGCTCTCCGGCCAGCTCGACGCCGATCAAGTCGCCTCGCTCGCCGCCCAGTTGATCGTGCCGCGGCTCGCCGAATGGTGCGCGGTCTGGCTCTACGACGGCGACAACGGCGCCCCCGGCCGGGGCATCGCCGCCGACGGCGAGGAACAGCGTCTCGCCCGCGTCTGGCACACCTCCGAAAGCCGGACCGACGCGCTGCGCACGGCGCTGGAGAAGCAGCCGCCGGAGCTGCCGGCCGGCGCCTCGCCCAGCGGTGCACCCGGCGCGGTCCCCTGGCCCTGGCCGTACGAGCCGGGCGGCTACGGGCCGGGCGGCGCCGCGCTCGCCTGCCCCCTGATCGCGGGAGGCCGCCGCCTCGGCACCCTGCTGCTCGGCCGGGGCGGACTGCTGCGCTTCCCCGACGAGGTGGTCGGGCTGATCGAGGACCTGGGCCGCCGGGTCGCCCGCGCCGTCGCCACCGCCCGCGCCTACAGCCGCCAGGAGCGCATCAGCCAGGTCCTGCAGCGCCGGCTGCTGCCGCGTGGGCGGGCACAGGTGCCCGGCGTGGAGTCGGCGGTGGTCTACGAACCGCGCGAGGGCGCCTGGGCGGGCGGCGACTTCTGGGATCTCTTCGACGCCGGGGACGGCCGCTGGTGCTTCGCCCTCGGCGACGTCTGCGGCAGCGGCCCCGAGGCGGCCGCGGTGACCGGGCTGGCCCGCCCGGTGCTGCGGCTGCTGGCCCGGGACGGCTTCGGGGTGGCCGCGGTGCTCGACCGGCTCAACAAGACCATGGCACGGGAGGCCGCCGACTCGGTCGCGGCGGTCGCGGCGGCGGTGGCGGCGGCCGGGGCCGGGGCGGAGGCGCCGGTCGAGATCCGCGACGAGGGCGAACAGGCCCGCTTCCTGTCCCTGCTCTACGGCGAGATCGTCCCGTACCCCGGAGGCTCCGGCGGCGCCCGCTGCACCCTCGCCAGCGCAGGACACCCGCTGCCGCTGGTGCTGGGCACGGACGGCAGGGTCCGGGTCGTCGCGGCACCGCAGATGCTGCTGGGAGTGGTGGAGGACGCCGCGTACGTCAGCGAATCGTTCGACCTCTGCCCGGGGGAAACGCTTCTGTGCGTCACCGACGGGGTGACCGAGCGGCGCTCGGGGCGGCGGCTCTTCGACGACGAGGACGGTCTGGCCCTCACCCTCGCCGCGGGCGCGGGCCTGGGCGCCACCGCCCTCGCCGACCACATCCGCAACACCGTCCACGCCTTCGGCCCGGTCCCGCCCGACGACGACCTGGCCCTGCTGGTCCTCCAGGCGGCCGGGCCGGGGGTGGCGTAGGCCCGGGTGCCGTAGCCCGGGGTGCCGTAGCCCGGGGGTGCCGTAGGGCACACCGTGTCCGGACCGGCACCGCCCCGCCATGACGGACAATGGTTCCCATGCCTTCCGCACTGCCCGATGGTGAGCCGATGCCCGAGGACGGGGCGCTGCCCGGTCATACGCCGGCGGCCGCCGCCGGCCGGCCCCTGGGCTTCTATCTGCATGTGCCGTACTGCGCGACCCGCTGCGGCTACTGCGACTTCAACACCTACACCGCGAGCGAGCTGCGCGGCTCCGGCGGCGCCCTGGCCTCCCGCGACACCTACGCCGACACCGTCGTGGACGAGATCCGCCTGGCCCGCAAGGTGCTGGGCGACGATCCGCGCCCCGTCGAGACGGTCTTCGTCGGCGGCGGCACCCCGACCCTGCTGCCCGCAGCGGATCTCGGCCGGATGCTGGCCGCGATCCGCGAGGAATTCGGCCTGGCGCCGGGCGCGGAGATCACCACCGAGGCCAACCCGGAGTCCGTCGGTCCCCGCTATCTCGACGGGCTGCTCGCGGGCGGCTTCAACCGGGTCTCCTTCGGCATGCAGAGCGCCAGGCAGCACGTCCTGAAGATCCTCGACCGTACGCACACCCCCGGCCGCCCCGAGGCCTGTGTCGCCGAGGCCCGCGCGGCCGGCTTCGACCACGTCAACCTCGACCTGATCTACGGCACCCCGGGCGAGACCGACGACGACTGGCGGGCCTCCCTGGACGCCGCGATCGGGGCCGGCCCCGACCACGTCTCCGCCTACGCCCTGATCGTCGAGGAGGGCACCCAGCTGGCTCGCCGGATCCGCCGCGGCGAGGTCCCGATGACGGACGACGACGTGCACGCCGACCGCTACCTCATCGCCGACGAACGCCTCGCCGCTGCCGGTTTCACCTGGTACGAGGTCTCCAACTGGGCCACCACCGACGCCGCGCGCTGCCGCCACAACGAGCTGTACTGGACCGGCGCCGACTGGTGGGGCGCGGGCCCCGGCGCCCACAGCCACGTCGGCGGCGTCCGCTGGTGGAACGTCAAACACCCCGGCGCCTACGCCCAGGCCCTTACCGAAGGCCGCTCCCCGGGCGCCGGCCGCGAACTCCTCTCGGACGAGGACCGCCGGGTCGAACGCATCCTCCTGGAGCTGCGGCTGGCGGACGGCTGCCCCCTGGACATCCTCGCCCCGGCGGGGGCGCGGGCGGCGGCGCGTGCGCTGGCGGACGGGCTGCTGGAGGCCGGGCCGTACGAGGCGGGGCGGGCCGTCCTGACCCTCCGCGGACGGCTGCTGGCGGATGCGGTGGTGCGGGATCTGGTGGACTGAGAAGCTGCTGTGCTCGAATGAGTGAACCAATGCGAGGGGCCCGCGGCCCCGCCTAGGCTGCTCCTAGCCTGTGCCGTATACACGGCGACGGGAAACGGAGGCCATGGAGATGACCGCTGTGGATGAACGCCGGATGACGGAGCTCTTCGAGAACCTTGAGGTTCCCGAGGGCATCAAGATGGAGCTCCTCCGGGGGGAAATCGTGATGATGGCGGGGCCTGATCTGGTCCACAACGAGATCGTCGAGGCGGTTCAGGACCAGATCCCCAGGAAACGCTGGAGGCGCCTCCAAACTCAGGACATCGCGATTCTGAGCGAGAGCAGCGAGCCCCAGCCCGACCTCGCGGTGCTGGAACGCGGAGTCGGACCGGACTCCGGACGGTTGCTGCCATCCGAAATGATCACGATGCTCGTCGAAGTCGTCTCCAAGAACAGCGTTGAGCGTGACTACGGACTCAAGCGCTCGATCTACGCTGCGGGCAAGGTGCCCGGCTACCTGATCATCGACCCCATCGTGGCCCACTGCGTCCTGCTCACCGAACCCGTCGGCGGTGGCGACGAGGCCGACTACACGGTGCAGCGGATCACCAAGTTCGGCGACCCTGTGCCGCTGGAACTGCTCGGCATGGAACTCGACACCAGCGAATTCGGGACCCTCCCCAACGTCAGGCCGCACCGCCGGCCGTGACGAAGTCGATCAGCTCCTCCACCCGCCCCAGCAGCGCAGGCTCCAGGTCCTTGTAGGAGCGCACGCAGGACAGGATCCGCTGCCAGGCGGCCCCCGTGTTCTCCGGCCAGCCCAGCGCCCGGCACACCCCCGTCTTCCAGTCCTGCCCGTGCGGGACGGACGGCCAGGCCGCGATCCCGACCGAGGACGGCTTCACCGCCTCCCAGATGTCGATGTAGGGGTGGCCCACCACCAGCGCATGCTCCCCGGTCACCCCGGCCGCGATACGCGACTCCTTCGAGCCGGGTACGAGATGGTCGACGAGGACACCGAGACGGGCGTCCGGGCCGGGGGCGAAGCCGCGGACGATCGCGGGCAGGTCGTCGATGCCCTCCAGGTACTCCACGACCACGCCCTCGATGCGCAGGTCGTCGCCCCACACCCGCTCCACCAGCTCGGCGTCGTGCCGGCCCTCCACATAGATGCGCCCGGCGCGGGCGACCCGTGCGCGGGCGCCGGGCACGGCGAGTGATCCCGACGCCGTACGCGCCGGAGCGGTGGCCGCCGGCCTGTCCTGGGGGCGTACGAGGGTGACCACCCGCCCCTCCAGGAGGAAGCCGCGCGGCTCCATGGGGAAGACCCGGTGCTTGCCGAAGCGGTCCTCCAGGGTGACCGTCGGGCCCTGCGCCGTCTTCTCGCAGCGGATCACGGCGCCGCAGAAGCCCGAGGTGACCTCCTCGACGACCAGATCGGGCTCGGCCGGCACCTCGGGGCCGGGCCGCTGCTTCTTCCAGGGCGGGGTGAGGTCGGGGCTGTAGTGCCTGTTCTGCATGGGGTGGGGCCTGTTCTTCGCGGGGGTCGGTGTTTCGGCCGGGGGTCCGGGGGGCGTCCCCCAGGGGATGCAGTCGTCGGGAGGGCGGGCGGGTGGTGTGGAGCCTGGGAGCAGCGGTGTGGAGGCGGGAAAGGGGCGGAGTGTCAGCGGGCAGTGGTCAAGAAGGCGCGACGCCGAAGCGGGCCGCCAGGGCGTCGCGTTGGGCACGGACGAAGCGGGCGTCCACCACGGCGCCATGGCCGGGAACGTACTGCGCGTCCTCGCCGCCGAGGGCCAGCAGCCGGTCCAGCGCGCCGGGCCACTGCCGGGGCAGGGCGTCGGGGCCCGCCTGGGGCTCACCGGACTCCTCGACCAGATCGCCGCAGAAGACGATCTCCGCCTCCCCGCCCCGGCCCGGTACCAGGACGGCCAGATCGTGGGCGGTGTGCCCGGGGCCGACATTGGCGAGCAGCACCTGCCGGTCGCCCAGCTCGACGGTCAGCTGGCCGTGCACATGGTGGTGCGGGGCGACGAGCAGATCGGCGGCCTCCGCGGCGGCGTCCCGCGCGACGCCCTGCCTGATCGCGTCGTGCCGCAGCTCGTCCTTGCCGCGGCGCAGCAGCTCGCCCAGGCCGGCCGCGCCGAACACCTCGACGCCCGCGAAGGCGGCCGTGCCCAGCACATGATCGAAGTGGGGGTGGGTGAGCGCGATATGCGTCACTTCCCGGCCCAGCACACCGCGGATCGTCCGGCGCAGATCCGCACCGTCGCGCAGGGTCGCACCGGTATCGACGATCATGACTCCGGTGCTCCCCGCGATCACCCCGATCGTCTCGTCCCAGCCCGGCATCCGGCGCCTGGCGACACCGTCACCGAGTCGTTCCCAACCGGCCTCTTCCCAAGCAGTGCGCATACCGAGACGCTAGCGCCATCGCGATAGCGTTGTCCGACAGATCGGCCGAACACGGTCATCGGGCGGTACTCCGCGCGCCCGCCCTTGCCGCGCCCGTGCTACCCGGCCGTACACTGGCTCAAGGTCTGGCACTCGGCCCGTGTGAGTGCCAGGAGAAACGAAGCGGCGGACGGCCGGAGTGGAGGTGCGCGGGATGCTCAGTGAACGCAGGCTGGAGGTGCTGCGCGCCATCGTCCAGGACTATGTCGGGACGGAGGAGCCGGTCGGCTCCAAGGCGCTCACCGAACGCCACCGGCTCGGGGTCTCCCCGGCCACCGTCCGCAACGACATGGCGGCCCTGGAGGACGAGGGGTTCATCGCCCAGCCGCACACCAGCGCCGGGCGGATCCCGACCGACAAGGGCTACCGCCTGTTCGTCGACAAGCTGGCCGGCGTCAAGCCGCTGTCCAGCCCGGAGCGGCGGGCGATCCAGAATTTCCTGGACGGCGCCGTCGACCTCGACGACGTGGTGGGCCGTACGGTCCGGCTGCTGGCGCAGCTGACCCGGCAGGTCGCGGTCGTGCAGTATCCGTCCCTGACCCGGTCCACGGTCCGGCACGTCGAGCTGCTGGCCCTGGCCCCGGCCCGGCTGATGCTCGTACTGATCACGGACACCGGCCGGGTCGAGCAGCGGCTCATCGACTGCCAGGCACCGTTCGGCGAGACCTCCCTGGCGGATCTGCGGGCCCGGCTCAACAGCCGGGTCGTCGGCCGCCGGTTCGCGGATGTGCCGCAGTTGGTGCAGGATCTTCCGGAGTCCTTCGAGCAGGACGACCGCGGCACGGTCTCGACAGTGCTGTCGGTGTTGCTGGAAACTCTGGTGGAAGAGACCGAAGAGCGGCTGATGATCGGCGGCACCGCCAATCTCACGCGCTTCGGGCACGATTTCCCCCTGACCATCCGGCCGGTGCTGGAGGCCCTTGAGGAGCATGTGGTGATGCTCAAGCTGCTCGGGGAGGCCAAGGACTCGGGCATGACCGTACGCATCGGGCATGAGAATGCCCATGAAGGCCTGGCGTCCACATCGGTCGTCACGGTCGGCTACGGTTCGGGCGACGAGGCAGTCGCCAAACTCGGCGTGGTCGGACCGACCCGCATGGACTACCCCGGAACGATGGGAGCGGTACGCGCAGTGGCACGTTACGTCGGACAAATCCTCGCGGAGTCGTAAGTGGCCACGGATTACTACTCGGTCCTCGGCATCGGCCGCGACGCCTCGCAGGACCAGATCAAGAAGGCCTTCCGCCGGCTGGCGCGCGAGCTGCACCCGGACGTGAACCCGGATCCGAAGACCCAGGAGCGGTTCAAGGAGATCAACGCCGCTTACGAGGTGCTGTCGGACCCGCAGAAGAAGCAGGTCTACGACCTCGGCGGGGACCCCCTCTCGCAGGCCGGCGGCGGCCAGGGCGCGGGCGGCTTCGGCGCGGGCTTCGGCAACTTCTCCGACATCATGGACGCCTTCTTCGGCACCGCGTCGCAGCGCGGACCGCGCTCGCGCACCCGCCGTGGCCAGGACGCCATGATCCGGCTCGATATCGAGCTGAACGAAGCCGCCTTCGGCACCACCAAGGACATCCAGGTCGACACCGCCGTCGTCTGTACGACCTGCAGCGGTGAGGGCGCGGCTCCCGGCACCTCGGCGCAGACCTGCGACATGTGCCGCGGCCGCGGTGAGGTCTCCCAGGTCACCCGGTCCTTCCTCGGCCAGGTCATGACCTCCAGGCCGTGCCCGCAGTGCCAGGGCTTCGGCACGGTCGTGCCGACGCCGTGCCACGAGTGCGCCGGCGACGGCCGGATCCGCTCGCGCCGCACGCTCACCGTCAAGATCCCGGCCGGTGTCGACAACGGCACCCGCATCCAGCTCGCGGGCGAGGGCGAGGTCGGCCCCGGTGGCGGCCCCGCCGGTGATCTCTATGTGGAGATCCACGAGGTGGCGCATTCGGTCTTCCAGCGGCGCGGCGACGATCTGCACTGCACGGTCACCATCCCGATGACGGCGGCTGCGCTGGGCACGAAGTGCCCGCTGGAGACGCTGGACGGGGTGGAGGAGATCGATGTCCGGCCCGGTACCCAGTCCGGGCAGTCGATTCCGCTGCACCAGCGCGGCGTGACCCATCTGCGCGGCGGCGGCCGGGGCGATCTCATCGTCCACGTCGAGGTGATGACGCCGTCCAAGCTCGACGCCGACCAGGAAGACCTGCTGCGGCGGCTGGCCAAGCTCCGCGGGGAGGAGCGGCCCACGGGGCAGTTCCAGCCGGGGCAGCAGGGTCTCTTCTCGCGTCTGAAGGATGCGTTCAACGGGCGATAGCCCCAGGTGAGCCGGGGGTCGCAGCCGTTCCGCGCGGCGGCGCGGCGGCCTCGGCCCGGGTTCGGAACGGCGCGGTGGGCGTGACACGATGTGCTCATGCCCACCGCACTGACCGATCTCTGCCGCCACCCGATCGTGCAGGCCCCGATGGCGGGAGGCGGCTCCGGACCGGAGCTGGCCGCCGCCGTCTGCGGCGCCGGCGGTCTCGGCTTCCTCGCCGCCGGCTACAAAACCGCCGACGGCATGTACCAGGAGATCAAACAGCTGCGGTCGCTGACCGACCGGCCCTTCGGCGTCAACCTCTTCATGCCGCAGCCCTCGCTGGCCGACGGCTCCGTCGTCGAGGTCTACCGCGAACAACTCGCGGGCGAGGCCGCCTGGTACGAGACCGAGCTCGGTGACACCGACGGGCCCATCGACGACGGCTACGAGGCCAAGCTCGCGATCCTGCGGGACGATCCGGTGCCGGTGGTCTCCTTCACCTTCGGCTGCCCCTCGCGCGCCGTCCTCGACTCCTTCGCCGCGGTCGGCACGTACACGGTCGTCACGGTCACCACCGCCGCCGAGGCGCAGGCCGCCCAGTGGTCGGGCGCCGACGCGGTGTGTGTGCAGGGCGTGGAGGCCGGCGGCCACCAGGGCACCCACCGGGACGATCCGCATGCGGACGGGACCGGCTCGGGGCTGGGGCTGCTGGCGCTGCTCGGCCAGGTCCGTGAGGCCGTGCAGATCCCGGTGATCGCCGCGGGCGGGCTGATGCGCGGGGCGCAGATCGCGTCGGTGCTGGCCGCCGGGGCGAGCATGGCGCAGCTGGGCACCGCCTTCCTGGCCACCCCCGAATCGGGCGCCAACCCGCTGCACAAGCAGGCGCTGACCAACCCGCTGTTCACGCATACGGAGTTGACCCGGGCGTTCTCCGGGCGGCCCGCCCGCGGACTGGTGAACCGCTTCCTGCGCGAGCACGGCCCGTACGCCCCGGCCGCCTACCCCGCCGTCCACTACCTCACCTCCACGGTGCGCAAGGCCGCCGCCAAGGCGGGCGACGCGCAGGGCATGAACCTGTGGGCGGGGCAGGGCCACCGGCTGGCGCGGGAGCTGCCCGCCGGGCGGCTCGTGGACGTACTGGCGGTCGAACTGGACGCGGCGCGCGCCGCGTTGAGCCGCCCGGGCGCCGGCGGTGCCGCATGACCGCTCCGGTGTTCCTCGTCGATTCGCTCGCGGACATACGGGCCGGCGGCACGCTGACCCTGGACGGTCCCGAGGGCCGGCACGCGGTGTCGGTGCGCCGGCTGCGGGCCGGTGAGGAGGTCGTCCTGACGGACGGCCACGGCACCGGCGCACACGGCACGGTCGCCGCCGTCGAGGGCAGGGACCGGCTCACCGTCGCGGTCGCCGAGCTGCGCACCGAGGCGTCGCCGGACCCCACCATCACCGTCGTCCAGGCGCTCCCCAAGGGCGACCGCGGCGAGCTGGCCGTCGAGACGATGACCGAGACCGGTGTGGACGCCATCGTGCCCTGGGCGGCGGCGCGTTGCGTCACCCAGTGGAAGGGCGAGCGGGCCGCCAAATCGCTGGGCAAATGGCGTGCCACGGCCCGTGAGGCGGGCAAGCAGTCGCGCCGGCTGACCTTCCCCGAGGTCGCGGACCCGCTGACGACCAAGCAGGTGGCCACCCTGCTCGCCGACGCCGACTTCGCCGCCGTCCTCCACGAGGAGGGCAGTTCCCCGCTCGCCACCGCCGAACTTCCCGCCGAGGGCCGGATCGTGCTCGTCGTCGGGCCGGAAGGCGGGGTCTCCCCGGAGGAGCTGACCCTCTTCGCCGAGGCGGGCGCCAGGCCCTACCGCCTGGGGACGACCGTGCTGCGCACGTCCACGGCGGGCACCGCGGCCACGGCGCTGCTGCTGGGGCGCACGGGGCGCTGGAGTTAGGGAGCCACATTCCAGGGCCGGTCTTCCGGCCCGGGGCGGGGCCGGCGGAGCACGAGGCCGGCAGAGCGGACCGGCCCGGCCGGCGGGGACCGCGCGGCGTGGGGTGGGGTGGACGCCCGGGTACGGCCCGCCCGGTAGCATCCGAGGCCGTGCGCACCGTGCGCAGGACGGATGACCCGGGAGGAGCCACCGGTGGCGGGAGAACCGCAGGCGGACTGCCTGTTCTGCAAGATCGTGGCGAAGGAGGTTCCGGCGACGATCGTCCGGGAGACCGACACCACCGTCGCGTTCCGCGACATCAACCCCCAGGCGCCCACCCACGTCCTGGTGATCCCCAAGGTGCACTACCCGGACGCGGCGAGCCTGGCCGCCGCCGAACCGCAGATCATCGCCGACATACTGCGCGAGTCCCGCGAGGTCGCCGCCGAGGACAAGGTCGAGGACCGGGGCTACCGGGTCGTCTTCAACACCGGCGCCGGCGCGGGCCAGACCGTCTTCCACGCCCACCTGCACGTGCTCGGTGGCCGCGGCCTGCAGTGGCCCCCCGGGTAACGCACCGTGTCCGTACGTGAATTGGTGGTTCTCGGCACCGCGAGCCAGGTCCCCACGCGGCACCGCAACCACAACGGCTACCTGCTGCGGTGGGACGGCCAGGGGCTGCTCTTCGACCCCGGCGAGGGGACGCAGCGGCAGATGCTGCGCGCCGGGGTCGCCGCCCACGACCTCCACCGGATCTGCATCACGCACTTCCACGGCGACCACTCGCTCGGCCTGGCCGGGGTGATCCAGCGGATCAACCTCGACCGGGTGCCGCACCCGGTCACCGCCCACTACCCGGCCAGCGGGGAGCACTTTTTCGACCGGCTGCGCTATGCCACCGCGTACCGGGAGACGGTCCGGCTGGTCCAGCGGCCGGTGGCCGTGGACGGTGAGCTGGAGCGCTCGGCGGCGTACGTCCTGGAGGCGCGCAAGCTCTCGCACCCGGTCGAGTCCTACGGCTACCGGCTCATCGAACCGGACGCGCGCCGGATGCTGCCCGAGCGGCTGGCGGCGCACGGCATCGCCGGACCGGACGTCGGGCGCCTGAGGCGGCTCGGCGAGCTGAACGGCGTCACCCTCGACGAGGTGAGCGAGCGGCGCCCCGGCCAGCGCTTCGCGTTCGTCATGGACACCCGGCTGTGCGACGGCGTCCATGCGCTCGCCGAGGGGGCGGACCTGCTGGTGATCGAGTCGACGTTCCTCGACGAGGACGTCCAACTGGCCACCGACCACGGACACCTGACCGCCGGGCAGGCGGCGCAGGTCG
The DNA here is from genome assembly GCF_036048035.1 of Streptomyces sp. NBC_00400. Taxonomy (NCBI): domain Bacteria; kingdom Bacillati; phylum Actinomycetota; class Actinomycetes; order Kitasatosporales; family Streptomycetaceae; genus Streptomyces; species Streptomyces sp. NBC_00400. The sequence goes on from NZ_CP107940.1 coordinate 5,726,066, forward strand.
CGGCGTCGGCGGGGGTGCGGCACCTCGTGCTGACGCACTTCTCGCAGCGCTACGACGACCCCATGGAGTTCGAGCGGCAGGCCCGCGAGGCGGGCTTCACGGGCGAGCTGACCATCGCCAAGGACCTGATGCGGGTGCCGGTGCCCAAGCGGCGCTGAACGCCCGGCGGAGTTCCGTCCGCCGGGCGTGCGCCGTGCTTCCACGGGCGTGCGCCGTCTTTCTACGGGTGTGTGCCGCGCGTCTACGGCAGGAAGTACATCGGGTTCGGCAGCTTGAACGTCCGGTCCCCGGCGCCGCCGTTCAGGTCGCTGTACTGGTCCCCGAAGTTGGCGACGAGGCGGTAGCCGAGGGATTCGATGTGCTTGCGGGTGCCCGACTTGTACTCGACCGTCGTGCAGGTGGCGCCGCAGGGCAGGTAGGCCGGCGGGTGCTCCTTGTTCTTCAGGTAGACGTGCCGGGTGTCCAGGGGCACGTCGTAGCCGACGTTCTTGAGGTTGCGCACGCTCCAGTCGCGCTGCGCCTCCTTGCGGCCGGTCAGGAAGAACACCTCGGCGCCCTTGGCGTGCGCCCAGTTGACGAGCCGGTTCATGCCGAAGACCGGGTCCATGTCGTGGTGGGCCAGGTACTTGTCCTGGCTCTCCTCGGTGTAGTGGAAGCCGACCTGGAGCTCGTAGTTGTAGGTGAGCAGGGTCGTGTCGTCCATGTCGAGGACGATGGCGGGCTTGGCCTGCTTGCCCTGCTTCCCCGTCCGGCTGTGCTGCGCAAGGGCCGTGGACAGGTAGCTGCGGGCCTTGGCCTCGATGCCGCGGACCTGGCGGGCGTAGTTGCTGTGCGGGGAGGCGTAGTGCTCGCCGTCCGCCGTCACGGTGTCGCCGTAGTACGCCTTGATCTTGTCCTGCACCTGCGTGAGGTTGGGGACCTCTTTGTCGGTGCGCGGCACGGAGTGTTCGGCGGTGGCCTGGCCTATGCCGAAGACGGCGGTGCCGGTGACGAGAGCGGCGACCGTCGCGGCGCCGAGCCGGGCCCTGCGGGTGAGGGCGGGGCGGAAACGGGAGGGGCGGGGCATGCGCGGCTCCTTGGGAGACATCAGTGGACTTCGTAGGTCTAACAGAGCCTCAAGTCGGTCTCTACGCGCGAAGATTCAACCCTTGGTAAAGGCTCATGGGAGATCACGGACCCGGCCGTGGTCCTGTGCGGGGTGGCCCGGCACGCGTACGGTGAGGCACGGATCGGTGGCGGTGCGCCACAGTGGTCCCGTACGTGATCTTTGAAAGGGGCTGTTCCGATGGCACAGGAAGTGCGCGGCGTGATTGCGCCGGGGAAGAACGAACCGGTCCGGCTGGAGACCATCCTGGTGCCGGATCCGGGCCCCGGCGAGGCCGTGGTGAAGATTCAGACGTGCGGGGTGTGCCACACCGATCTGCACTACAAGCAGGGCGGCATCAACGACGACTTCCCGTTCCTGCTCGGACACGAGGCGGCCGGCGTCGTGGAGTCGGTCGGCGCCGGCGTCACCGATGTGGCGCCGGGGGACTTCGTCGTCCTGAACTGGCGGGCGGTGTGCGGCCAGTGCCGCGCCTGTCTGCGGGGCCGCCCCCAGTACTGCTTCGACACCCACAACGCCCGTCAGAAGATGACGCTGAAGGACGGCACGGAGCTGTCCCCTGCGCTGGGCATCGGCGCCTTCGCCGACAAGACGCTGGTCGCCGCCGGACAGTGCACCAAGGTCGACCCCCGGGTGGCGCCCGAGGCGGCCGGGCTGCTGGGCTGCGGGGTGATGGCGGGCATCGGCGCCGCGATCAACACCGGGGGCGTCGGGCGGGGCGACTCGGTCGCGGTCATCGGCTGCGGCGGCGTCGGCAACGCGGCCGTGGTGGGCGCGCGGCTGGCCGGCGCGGTCACGATCATCGCCGTGGACATCGACGACCGGAAGCTGGAGACCGCGCGCTCCATGGGCGCCACCCACACGGTCAACTCCCGTAACGCCGACCCCGTCGAGGCGGTCCGCGAACTGACCGGCGGCTTCGGCGCCGACGTCGTCATCGACGCGGTCGGCCGCCCCGAGACCTACCGGCAGGCGTTCTACGCCCGCGATCTGGCCGGGACCGTCGTCCTGGTCGGCGTCCCCACCCCGGACATGACCCTGGAACTGCCCCTCCTGGACGTCTTCGGCCGCGGCGGCGCGCTCAAATCCTCCTGGTACGGCGACTGTCTGCCCTCCCGCGACTTCCCGATGCTGGTCGATCTGCATCTGCAGGGCCGGATCGACCTGGGGGCGTTCGTCACCGAGACCATCGGCATCGAGGACGTGGAACAGGCCTTCGCGCGGATGGAGTCGGGCGATGTCCTGCGTTCGGTGGTGACGCTCTGATGGCGGCCCGTATCGACCACCTGGTCACCTCCGGAACCTTCTCGCTCGACGGCGGCACCTGGGACGTCGACAACAACGTATGGATCGTCGGCGACGACGAGGAGGCGATCGTCATCGACGCCTCCCATGACGCCGACGCCATCCTCGAAGCCCTCGGCGGCCGGACGCTGCGCGCGATCGTCTGCACCCACGGGCACGACGACCACATCGACGCGGCCCCGGCGCTGGCCTCCCGCACCGGCGCCCGGATCCATCTGCACCCCGCCGACCTGCCGTTGTGGAAGATGACCCATGCGGACACCGCGCCGGACGCGGAGCTGGCGGACGGCCAGGTGCTGACCATCGCCGGTACGGATCTGACCGTGCTGCACACCCCGGGCCATGCGCCCGGCGCGGTCTGCCTCTACGCCGCCGACCTGGGCACCGTCTTCACCGGCGACACCCTCTTCCAGGGCGGCCCCGGCGCCACCGGCCGGTCCTTCTCGGACTTCCCGACGATCGTGACCTCGATCCGGGACCGGCTGCTCACCCTGCCGCCCACGACCCAGGTCCGTACCGGACACGGCGACCCGACGACGATCGGGGCGGAGGCCCCGCACCTGGACGAGTGGATCAAGCGGGGGCACTGAGGGGCGCGCGGGGCCGCTGAGGCCGCGCGGGGCCATTAACGCGCGGGGCCATTAAGGGGAGGGGCGGCCGCATCCCGTAAGGGTTGCGGACGCCCCTTGCGGGCCACAACGCGGCGTGGGCGGAGGGTATTCCGGCGGTGGGCGGTGGGCGGTGGGCGGTGGGCGGAGGGCGGAGGGTGTTCCGTTCCGGGGCTCCGCTACCTCACACCTCCTTACGACGCCATCTCAGGAGGCCTCTTCAGGAAGCCTCCTCACGCCTCCCCGGCCGCCCGCTCCAGGATGCGGGCGGCCACCGCGGGGGAGTCCACCAGCGGATGCAGCGCCAGCGCCCGCAGCGCGGCGTCCCTGTCCTTGTAGACCGCTGCCTCCACCGTCGCCCGCTCCACCGCCTTGACCTGCAGCATCAGCCCCAACTGGTCCTCGGACAGCGGCGCACACGGCAGCGGCCCGGCGCCCTGCGACGTCACCTCGCACACCGTCTCCACGATCGCGTCCGGCGCCAGCTGCGGCACCGTCGTCCCGTTGCGGACATTGAGGATCAGCCGGGTCCCGCTGTCGCCCACGATGGCGTGCATCAACGCCAGCGCCACCCGGTCGTAGCCACCGCCCTCCAGGTCGTGGCTGTCGCGCTGCCAGCCGCCACTGGCCTCCCTGCTGTGCGCCATATACGTCTCCTCGCGCTCCAGCCGGGTGCGCTCCCACAGCTCGTACGCCCCCTTCGGGCCGCCGGCCGACGCGGCCCGCTCGAAGAAGCCGCCCTGCTGCTGATCGAGGAATTCACCGCGGGTCTCGGTGGTGTCCCGTACGGAGCCGAGGGTTTCGCGGCGGAAGTAGTAGTAGTGCAGATACTCGTTGGGCAGCACGCCCAGGGTCCGCAGCCAGTCGGCGCCGAAGAGCCGGCCCTCCTCGAAGGAGCCCAGCGCGGCGTCGTCGGCGAGCAGCCCCGGCAGCAGCTCGGTGCCGTCCAGCGTCAACGACCGCAGCCAGCCGAGGTGGTTGAGCCCCACATAGTCGTAGCCGACCCGGCCGGTCTGGTCGAAGGCCGCAGGGTCCACGCCGGCCGCCCGTGCCGCCCGGCGCACCAGCCCCACCGGCGAATCACAGATCCCGATGACACGGTCGCCCAGCACCTGGGACATCGCCTCGGTGACCGTGCCCGCCGGGTTGGTGAAGTTGATGACCCACGCCCCCGGGGCGAGAGCCGCGATCCGCTCGGCGATGTGCAGGGCCACCGGGACCGTCCGCAGGCCGTAGAGGACACCGCCCGCGCCGACCGTCTCCTGGCCGAGCACCCCCTCGGACAGCGGGATCCGCTCGTCGCGGATCCGCCCTGCCGTGCCGCCCACCCGGATCGCCGAGAAGACGAAGCCGGCCCCGGCCAGCGCGTCGTCCAGCCGGTTCTCCACCCGTACGGGCACCGGCGCCGGATGCCCCCGCGCCAGCCGCGTCAGCACCTCGGCGATCACCGCCACCCGGCGCGGATCGCTGTCGTGCAGCACCACCTCGGAGACGGCGTGCGCCGGGTCGTCCAGCAGCGCGCGGTAGACCAGCGGCACCCGGAAGCCGCCCCCGCCCAGAATCGTCAGCCTCATGGGGCGGAACGTACCTCAGCATCAGGCACACTGGCGGCACGTGCCGATACGAGAGGAGCGAGCACGGTGAGCAGCCGACGCGATGACCTTCTGCCCGCGGGACCGGCCGCAGTGCCACCGGCCCTCGATCCGCTGGCCGCGGTGCGCGCCGACGGCGATCCGTACACCGACGTCTACCTCACCGGCACCGTCTTCCTGGACATCATCTTCACCGGCCTGGACAGCGCCCCCGTCCGCGGCACCGAATCGTGGGCCCGCGGCATGGGCTCCAGCCCCGGCGGCGTCGCCAACATGGCCACCGCGCTGGCCCGGCTCGGCCTGCGCACCTCCCTGGCCGCCGCGTTCGGCGACGACCACTACGGCGAGTACTGCTGGGAAGCGCTCGAACAGGGCGAGGGCATCGACCTGGCGCTGTCCCGCACCGTCCCCGGCTGGCACTCCCCGGTCACCGTCTCCATGGCGTACGAGGGCGAGCGGACGATGGTCTCGCACGGCCACGAGGCGCCGCCGCCCGACTTCGCCTTCGACGGCAAGCACGCCCCGGGCTGCCCGCCGCCGTCCCGCGCCTGCATCGCCTCGCTGGTGCCGGGCCGCCGGGAGGGCTGGCTGGGCTGCGCGGCCGGCCGCGGCAGCCGCATCTTCGCGGACGTGGGCTGGGACGACACCGGCCGCTGGGACCCGGCCGACCTCGCCGACCTCGAACACTGCGAGGCGTTCCTGCCCAACGCCGAGGAGGCGATGCGCTACACCCGTACGGACTGCCCGCGCGATGCCGCCCACAAGCTCGCCGACCGGGTGCCGCTCGCGGTGGTCACGCTGGGTGCCGAGGGCGCCTACGCGGTGGACGGGCGGACCGGTGAGAGCGCCGAGGTGCCCGCCATCGCCGTGGAGGCACTGGACCCCACGGGCGCCGGGGACGTCTTCGTCGCCGGATTCGTCACCGGCACGCTCGCCGACTGGCCGCTCGCCGACCGGCTCTCCTTCGCGGGACTGAGCGCCGCGCTGTCCGTACAGGAATTCGGCGGCTCGCTGTCCGCACCGGGATGGGCCGAGATCGCCGGCTGGTGGCAGCAGGTGCGCGCCTACGAGGCGGGTGCGCCGGGCGCACTGCGCCGCCAGTACGCCTTCCTCGACGAGGTGCTGCCCGCGGCCTACCGGCCCGCTCCGCTGGCCCGGGCCGTCCCCACGATCGGCTTCCGCCGCCCGGCCTGAGCGGCCCCCGGGCCGGACCGGACGCGCACCGGCCGCCCCCCGCCAGGGCACCGGCCGCCCCCCGCCAGTGTCCGGCCGTCCCCGGCAGGAAAAGACCTCGGGCTTGTCGGTGCCCCGTCGTACTCTTGTATCCCAAGGAGTCGAGTGCAGGTCATTGCAGGCAGGCACCTCTTACGAGCAAAGGATGGGGGTTGAGCAGGCCACCGAGCCGCCCCATGACGCAGACACCCACGCAACCGCAGGCGCGCGCCCAGTTCACCGTCCCGGCCAAACACCCGATGGTCACGGTCCTGGGATCCGGAGACTCCCTTCTGCGCGTGATCGAAAAAGCCTTCCCGGCGACCGACATCCATGTCCGGGGCAACGAAGTCAGCGCTGTCGGCGACGCCGGCGAGGTCGCCCTCGTCCAGCGCCTCTTCGACGAGATGATGCTGGTGCTCCGCACCGGACAACCGATGACGGAGGACGCAGTGGAACGCTCCATCGCCATGCTGCGCGCGGCGGAGGACGGCGAGGGAGCGCTGAGTGAGACACCCGCCGAGGTGCTCACCCAGAACATCCTGTCCAACCGCGGCCGCACGATCCGGCCCAAGACCCTCAACCAGAAGCGCTACGTCGACGCCATCGACGAGCACACCGTGGTCTTCGGCATCGGCCCGGCCGGCACCGGCAAGACCTACCTCGCGATGGCGAAGGCCGTGCAGGCGCTGCAGGCCAAGCAGGTCAACCGCATCATCCTGACCCGCCCCGCGGTCGAGGCCGGCGAACGCCTCGGCTTCCTGCCCGGCACCCTCTACGAGAAGATCGACCCGTATCTGCGCCCGCTCTACGACGCGCTGCACGACATGCTCGACCCCGACTCCATCCCGCGCCTGATGGCCGCGGGCACGATCGAGGTCGCTCCGCTGGCATATATGCGCGGTAGAACGCTCAATGACGCGTTCATCATCCTCGACGAGGCGCAGAACACGAACCCCGAGCAGATGAAGATGTTCCTCACCCGCCTCGGCTTCGACTCGAAGATCGTCATCACCGGCGATGTCACCCAGGTCGACCTCCCCGGCGGCACGAAGAGCGGTCTGCGCCAGGTCCGGGACATCCTGGACGGCGTCGACGATGTGCATTTCTCCCTGCTCACCAGCCAGGACGTGGTCCGCCACAAGCTGGTCGGCCGTATCGTCGACGCCTACGAGAAGTACGACAGCCGCAACGGCAAGTGAGTGCGGGCCGGCCGGGACCACCGGCCGGCCCGTCGCCCGGCACACAGAAGTGAGAACCAACTCCCCCATGTCCATCGACGTCAACAACGAGTCCGGCACGGCCGTCGACGAGCAGGCCATCCTGGATGTCGCCCGCTACGCCGTCGCCCGGATGCGTATCCACCCGCTCTCCGAGCTGTCCGTGATCGTCGTGGACGCCGAGGCCATGGAACAGCTCCATCTCCAGTGGATGGACCTGCCGGGACCGACCGATGTGATGTCCTTCCCGATGGACGAGCTGCGTCCGCCGGCGAAGGACGACGAGGAGCCCCCGCAGGGGCTGCTCGGTGACATCGTGCTGTGCCCCGAGGTCGCCAAGAAGCAGGGCGAGGAGGCCCCGACGGGGCACAGCATGGACGAAGAGCTCCAGCTGCTCACCGTCCACGGCGTGCTCCACCTCCTCGGCTACGACCACGAAGAGCCGGACGAGAAGGCCGAGATGTTCGGCCTGCAGGCGGCGATCATCGACGGCTGGCGGACCGAGCAGGGCCTGACCGGCCCCTCGCCGGCCCCCACCGTGACCTGACGGGACGCTGCGATGACCACCCAGCTGATCGCGGTCGCGGTCCTGCTCGTCGTGATCGCCTGGCTCGCCGCCTGCGCGGAGGCCGGTCTGGCCCGTACGACGAGCTTCCGGGCCGAGGAAGCCGTCCGCTCCGGCCGCCGCGGCAGCGCCAAGCTCGCCGCGGTCGCCGCCGACCCCACCCGCTACCTCAATGTCGCCCTGCTGGTGCGGGTCGGCTGCGAGATGGCCGCCGGTGTGCTGGTCACCTACGCCTGTCTGCGCTCCTTCGACAAGACGTGGCAGGCGCTGACCGTCGCCATCGCCGTGATGGTGCTTGTCTCCTATGTCGCCGTCGGCGTCTCGCCGCGCACCATCGGCCGCCAGCATCCGCTGAACACCGCGACCGCCGCCGCTTATGTGCTGCTGCCGCTGGCCCGCATCATGGGCCCCGTTCCGCAGCTGCTGATCCTCCTCGGCAACGCCCTCACCCCGGGCAAGGGCTTCCGTAAGGGCCCGTTCGCCTCCGAGGCCGAGCTGCGCTCGCTGGTCGACCTCGCGGAGAAGGAGTCACTGATCGAGGACGAGGAGCGCCGGATGGTGCACTCCGTCTTCCAGCTCGGTGACACCCTCGTCCGCGAGGTGATGGTGCCGCGCACGGACCTGGTCGCCGTCGAGCGCTTCAAGACCATCCGCCAGGCGCTCACCCTGGCCCTGCGCTCCGGCTTCTCGCGCATCCCGGTGACCGGCGAGAACGAGGACGATGTCGTCGGCGTGGTCTACCTCAAGGACCTCGCCCGCAAGGTCCACATCAGCCGCGACGCCGAGAACGAGCTGGTCTCCACGGCCATGCGCCCCGCCGTCTTCGTCCCCGACACCAAGAATGCCGGTGATCTGCTGCGTGAAATGCAGCAGGACCGCAATCATGTCGCGGTGGTCATCGACGAATACGGCGGCACCGCCGGCATTGTCACCATCGAGGACATCCTGGAAGAGATCGTCGGCGAGATCACCGACGAATACGACCGGGAACTGCCACCCGTCGAAGATCTCGGCGACGGGCGCTATCGCGTCACCGCCCGGCTGGACATCGGCGACCTCGGTGAGCTGTACGGGCTGGCCGAGCTGGACGACGAGGACGTCGAAACGGTCGGCGGACTGCTCGCCAAGCTCCTCGGCCGGGTCCCCATCGCCGGTGCCACCGCCGAGGTCGACCTCTCCGAGGACGCGTCCGACCCGGGTCTGAAGGCGCTCCGGCTGACCGCGGAGTCCCCGGGCGGCCGCCGCAACAAGATCATCACGGTGGTCTGCGAGCCGGTGCGCGGCGAGGGTGCGAGCGCGTCCGAGGAGCCTTGGGCGGGCGGCCGCTCCGCCGGCTGAACGGACGCGGAATTCACCGCGTAATTCTTTGTGGCGGCGGGAATTATTTTCGCCACCGAACTCCACAAGGCTACTTATCTCCAGTGCACCGGAAATGTTCTGCAAGTCATTTCCGGTGGGGCTGGATTCTTTCGTGTGCCGCATGGAAAGATCTTCGGGCGGTCGCCGGGAGCGCGGCCGCCGTGCGTGAGAGAAATCGTCACAGAGATCTTCCCGCGCAGGCTGCCCCGGAGCGGGGGACCGGGGCAGCCACCTCTCCCTGCCGCCGCGGCGCCGCGCACGCATCGTCCGCGGCGCCGGACCGGCCGCCCCCTTTCCCGCCGGCGTCCGCGGCCCCGCATATGCTCGCCCGTATGAGCGAAGCCGCACCGCTGGACCCGGAAGACCGCAAGATCATCACGCTTGCCCGCTCGGCGCGGGCCCGCAACGGCGTGCCCGAGGGCGCCGCCGTCCGCGACGAGACCGGCCGCACCTACGTCGCCGGCACCGTCGCCCTGGACTCGCTGCAGCTCAGCGCGCTGCAGACGGCCGTGGCGATGGCCGTCGCCAGCGGGGCCACGTCCCTGGAGGCCGCGGCCGTGGTCACCGACGCCGAGCGCGCCGCCGACGCGGACCGTGCGGCCGTACGGGACCTCGGCGGGCCCGCGACGCCCGTCCTGGTCGCCGGCCCCGACGGCACCCTGCGCAGCACCGTCCCGGCGGGCGACGCACCGGCCTGAGCGCGGGAGCCGTACGGGCGGACGGTGCTCGGGTGTCGCACGGACGGCGTGCGGGGGCGGCCCCCCCGGATGCGGCCCACCGGCCGCGGCGGGCCGCCCCGTCCCGGCCGCCCCGTCCCGGCAGTCCCGGCCGCCCCCGGACCGGCCGCCGCGACCGTTTGGTCGGAGCCGCGCCCGGCATCGGGGAGAATGGGCGCCATGAGCGTTCGTACAGAGTCCTCCGCCGCGCACCGCGCCGGCTTCGCCTGCTTCGTCGGCCGCCCCAACGCGGGCAAGTCCACCCTCACGAACGCTCTCGTCGGCACGAAGGTGGCCATCACCTCCAACCGCCCGCAGACCACCCGCCACACGGTCCGCGGCATCGTGCACCGCCCCGAGGCGCAGCTGGTCCTCGTCGACACCCCCGGTCTGCACAAGCCGCGCACGCTGCTCGGCGAGCGGCTGAACGACGTCGTGCGGACCACCTGGTCCGAGGTGGACGTGATCGGCTTCTGCCTGCCCGCCGACCAGAAGATCGGCCCCGGCGACCGCTATATCGCCGCCGAGCTGGCCGACATCAGGAAGACCCCCAAGGTCGCCATCGTCACCAAGACCGACCTCGTCGACTCCAAGGCGCTGGCCGCCCAGCTGATCGCCATCGACCAGCTCGGCAAGGAACTGGGCATCGAGTGGGCCGAGATCATCCCGGTCTCGGCGGTCGGGGACACCCAGGTGGCGCTCCTCGCTGACCTGCTCGTGCCGATGCTCCCGGAGAGCCCGCCGCTCTACCCCGAGGGCGACCTCACCGACGAGCCCGAGCAGGTCATGGTCGCCGAGCTGATCCGCGAGGCCGCGCTGGAGGGCGTCCGCGACGAGCTGCCGCACTCCATCGCGGTGGTCGTCGAGGAGATGCTGCCGCGCGAGGACCGCCCCGCCGACAAGCCCCTCCTCGACATCCACGCGAATGTCTACATCGAGCGCCCCAGCCAGAAGGGGATCATCATCGGCCCCAAGGGCAAGCGCTTGAAGGAGGTCGGCTCGAAGTCCCGCAAGCACATCGAGGCGCTGCTCGGCACGCCGGTCTTCCTGGATCTGCACGTCAAGGTCGCCAAGGACTGGCAGCGCGACCCGAAGCAGCTGCGCAAACTGGGGTTCTGAGCCCGGCCCGGCTCCCGGCCGCGGGGCGCCGCGACCCTCACCACGCCCCGGATGCAGCGCAGCCCTCAGGCCACGCCCCGGATCCGCCGTACCAGCAGCGCCCCCACCAGCCCGACCGCCGCCGCGACGGCGTACAGCATCCGGTAGCCGCCCAGGTGATGGACGATCGGCGCGGCCAGCGCGGGGGCGGCGACCTGCGGCAGCGCGTTGGCGATATTGATGATGCCCATGTCCTTGCCGCGGTGCGCGGCGGCCGGCAGCACCTGCGTCATCAGCGCGAAGTCGACGGAGGTGAAGACGCCGAACCCCACCCCGAGCAGCGCCGCGGCGCACAGCGCACCCGGCCAGGTCTGCCACCCGGCCAGCAGCCCGGTCGCCACCGTCATGATCACCCCGGACCACAGCACGAACGGCTGCCGCCGCCCGGCCCGGTCCGACCAGAACCCCCCGACCACGACCGTGCCCAGCAGGGTCACGCCGTTGACCGCGGTCAGTACCAGCACCCCGCCGCCCGGGTCGGGACGGTGCAGCACATCGCGCAGGTAGTACAGCAGGTACAGCAGGGCCAGTGCGTTGCCCAGGTTGATCAGGAACCGGGTCAGCCAGGCCCACCCCAGATCGGGATGGCGGCGCGGACTGATCCAGAACCCGGCGGCCAGCGCCCGCAGGCTCAGCGCCGGGCGCCGCCCGGCCGGCAGCACCGGGTCCCGGTGCCACAGCACGTACGGGAGGGTGCCCAGCACCACGAAACCGGCGCAGGCCAGATAGCCCGCGGCCACCCCTCCCGCCGCCACGCCCCCCGCGGCCGTCGCCAGGCCCGTCCCGGCCACCACGCCCAGGATCTGCGCGGCACCCAGCCAGCCGCCCACCGCCCCGCGCTGCCGCCGCGGCACCCGGTCGGGCACCGCAGCGGTGATCGCCGCGAAGGCCGCATTGAGGGTGAGCTGCACCAGGCACCACCCCAGCACCATCACCGCCACCGTGCGCGCCCCGGCCAGCAGGACGAGCGCGCCGGCCCCGCCCGCGACCCCCGCGGCGATCCACGGCGTACGCCGCCCGAACCGCGAGGCCGTACGGTCCGACAGCGCCCCGAACAGCGGGTTGGACACCATCGAGACGACGGCCCCCGCCCCCGTCACCCACGCCAGCACCGATTCCTTCGGCGTTCCCGGCGGCGCGAGCTGCGCGGCCTGCAGCGCCAGCAGGATCTGCAGCGGCCCGTACCACCCGACCCAGATCGCCCCGTTGGCCAGCGACAGCGCGGCGGTCCACGCCCGCCCGGCCTGCCGCGACGGCTCCGCAAGCGCCTCGGGAGCCGGGCCGCTCATCCCCGGGCCTGCTCCCGCAGCACGCCTTGCAGCCACCGGTACGAGGCCTTGGGCGTCCGCTCCAGCGACGCGTAGTCCACGTGCACCAGCCCGAACCGCCGGGCGTACCCCTCCGCCCACTCGAAGTTGTCCATCAGCGACCACACGAAGTAGCCCCGCACGTCCACCCCGGCCGCCATCGCCGCATGCAGCGCCCGCAGATGCCCGTCCAGGAACGCGATCCGCTCCCGGTCCTCGGTCCCCTCGTACGAGCACCCGTTCTCGGTGATCACGACGGGCGGCAGCCGGTCCCCGTACCGCTCCCGGAACGACACCAGCAGCTCGGTCAGCGCCCCGGGCACCACGGGCCACCCGAAGTCGGTGCGGGGGTAGCCCTCGATCTCCCGGGGAGCGAAGGGCAGTTCGGGCGGCAGCCGGATCCCGCCGAAGTCGGCCCCTGCGGCCTCTTCCGCCCCCGGGGCACCCACCAGCGTCGGCTGGTAGTAGTTGATCCCGTACCAGTCCACCGGCTCCGCGATGATCTTCAGATCCTCCGCGACCGGCCCCGGCAGCAGCGCGGCCAGCTCCTCGTCCGGATACCGCCCCAGCAGCACCGGCTCCGCGAACAGCCGGTTGAGCAGCAGGTCGTAGAGGCCGGCCGCCTCGGTGTCCGCCTCCGACGCGCTCGCCGTCCAGGTCGGACCGTGGGAATTGGCGATCCCGATGCTCCGCGCCCCGCGGGCCCGCAGCGCCTGTACGGCCAGCCCGTGTCCCAGCAGTTGATGGTGCGCGGCCGGCAGCGCGTCGAACAGCAGCTGCCGCCCCGGCGCGTGCTGTCCCAGCCCGTACCCCAGCAAGGTCACCTCGGCGGGCTCGTTGAGGGTGATCCACCGCTCGACCCGGTCCCCGAGCCGCCCCGCCACCACGTCCGCATACGCCGCGAAGCGCTCGGCGGTCTCCCGCCGGAGCCAGCCGCCGCGCTCTTCCAGCGCCTGCGGGGTGTCCCAGTGGAAAAGCGTCGGCACCGGTGCGATGCCCGCCGCCAACAACGCGTCCACCAGCCGGTCGTAGAAGTCCAGCCCCGCGCCGTTGACCGCCCCGTCCCCGTCCGGCACCACCCGCGGCCAGGCCACCGAGAACCGGTACGCCCCGACCCCGAGTTCCGCCAGCAGCGCCACGTCCTCGCGGTAGCGGTGGTAGTGGCCGGTCGCCACCCGCGGATCCGACCCGTCCTTGATCCGCCCGGCCCGCGCCGCGAAAGCATCCCAGGCGGAGCGCCCCCGTCCGTCTTCTTCCACCGCCCCCTCGATCTGCGCGGCGGACGTGGACACCCCCCATAAGAAGTCACGGGGGAAGCGGGGCAGCGGGGCGGGCACCGGTTCGGTCGTCATGGGCCGGATCTTTGTAACCGGTGGTAACGGTGTCAAGGGGCGGGTGGCGACGGGAAGTTGGGGCGCTGCACAGACCGCCCCCGGCAGGTGGTGACGCCCCGGCCGCTAAGCCCCTTCCTTCATCACCTTGGTGATCAGCTTGCGCTGTTCGTCCGTGAGCCGGGGGTCGGAGCAGTAGACTGTCCGGCCGTCGACCGTGATCTGGTAGCTGAAGCCGTCCGGCACTCCGACGGGGGGCTCGGTGCGGCCGGTGGCGACGGCGTCCTTGGCCAGGGTCTGCCAGTCCTCGGCGTCCGCGCGGCCCGAGGTGTCGACCTCGGCGCGGCGGTCGACGCCCGCAAAACCGCCGGTGCGATGAACGTGAATGCGCATAACGACTCCTCCGACGTCCTCCGACGGACTTCTACCCCGTACGGCCACGCTAACCGCGCGCGGGGCGGGCGCGCCTGCCGGCGGCGCCCGCCCCGCGGACCTCGTGGCGCCGCTACTTCGGGGTCACACCGACCTGCGTCCAGGCCTTGACCACGGCCTCGTGCTCGTCGCCGGCCCCGAAGCGGGCCTGGGCGGCCTTGATGGTGAGGGCGGCGAAGTCGGCGAACTGCGCGTCGGCGGAGAGCTTGCCGCCGGTCAGGACGTCGTACCAGACCTGCCCCGCCCGCTCCCAGGCCTTGCCGCCGAGGGCCGTGGCGGCCAGGTAGAAGGCGTGGTTGGGGATACCGGAGTTGATGTGGACGCCGCCGTTGTCGTCGGTGGTGCGGACATAGCCCTTCATCGTGGCGGGCTGCGGGTCCTTGCCCAGGACGTCGTCGTCGTACGCGGTGCCCGGGGCCTTCATCGAGCGCAGCGCCGTGCCGGTGACGTTCGGGCCGAGGAGGTCGGCGCCGATCAGCCAGTCGGCCTGGTCGGCGGTCTGGCCGAGGGCGTACTGCTTGATCAGCACGCCGAAGACATCGGAGACGGACTCGTTGAGGGCGCCGGGCTGGCCCTCGTAGGTGAGGTTGGCGGTGTACTGGGTGACGCCGTGGGTGAGCTCGTGGCCGATGACGTCGACGGGGATGGTGAAGTCCTTGAACAGGTCGTTGTCGCCGTCGCCGAAGACCATCCGCTCGCCGTCCCAGAAGGCGTTGTCGTACTTTTGGCCATAGTGGACGGTGGCGTTGAGCGGCAGGCCGGCGCCGTCGATGGACTTCCGGCCGTAGACCTTGAGGTAGAGCTCGAAGGTGGCGCCGAGGCCGGCGTGGGCGCGGTTGACGGAGGCGTCCTTGACGGGGCCGTCCTTCTCCGCGTGCACCTTGTGACCGGGCAGGTTCTCCTGGTGCCGGGCGTCGTAGACGGTGCGGTTCGGCTTGTCGGGGGAGGCGCCGGGCTCGCCCGGGGTCAGCCCGCCGCGGGCGGCGAGCTCGCGGCGCTCGGTGCGCCGTGCGTGGTCGTGCTCCAGGGTGCGGCGGGCGGGCTCGTGCCGCTCCGGGTCGTCGGACTGCGCCAGGTTGTCGAGGATGTGCGGCGGGATGATCGTGCAGAAGACGGGCGTGTGGCCGGTGGCGGGATCTGACTGCGCGTCGTTGAGGTCCATGGACAAACGGTGGCACTGTGTAATGCGGCTGTCACTGCCTGCGGCTGAAATTCCCGAAAAAGTGTGGTTGGTCGCATTTGGGGAACAAAGTCCGCCCGGTCCCGCATACTGATACGCGACCGCCCTCCAGGGCCGACCTCGGCTAAGGTGCTGTGCATCATGCGTTTCGGGCTGCTTCTCCTTAGCTGCCGCGGTGAGGGCCTGTAGTCGTAGGCCGACCCCCTCCCCGCGGAGTTCGGTGTTGCGATCTTTTCGCCCCGTCGGCCCTCCCTGACTCCCCAGGAGCAGGGGGACCCCAGCGGACACACGAGGAGCCCCACGCACCATGACGAATCCGTCGAGCCCCGCAGGTCATCCCGTCGGCCGGCCCACCCCGGTCACCAACGCGACGCAGCTGCAGCGGCCCTCCGGTATGCCGGTCCACAAGTACGGCAGCTACGAAGCCGTCGACATCCCCGACCGCACCTGGCCCGACAACCGCATCACCGCCGCGCCCCGCTGGCTCTCGACCGACCTGCGGGACGGCAACCAGGCGCTGATCGACCCGATGTCGCCGGCCCGCAAGCGCGAGATGTTCGATCTGCTGGTACGCATGGGCTACAAGGAGATCGAGGTCGGCTTCCCGTCCTCCGGCGAGACCGACTTCGCCTTCGTCCGCTCGATCATCGAAGAGGGCGCGATCCCCGAGGACGTGACGATCTCCGTCCTGACGCAGGCCCGCGAGGAGCTGATCGAGCGCACCGTCGAGTCGCTGCGCGGCGCCCACCGGGCCACCGTGCACCTGTACAACGCCACCGCGCCCACCTTCCGCCGGGTCGTCTTCCGCGGCTCGAAGGAGCAGGTCAAGCAGATCGCCGTGGACGGCACCCGGCTGGTCATGGAGTACGCCGACAAGATCCTGGGCGACGAGACGGTCTTCGGCTACCAGTACAGCCCGGAGATCTTCACCGACACCGAGCTGGACTTCGCGCTGGAGGTCTGCGAGGCGGTCTGTGACGTCTGGCAGCCCGAAGAGGGCCGCGAGATCATCCTGAACCTGCCCGCCACCGTGGAGCGTTCGACGCCGTCCACGCACGCCGACCGCTTCGAGTGGATGTCGCGCCACCTGTCCCGGCGCGAGCACGTCTGCCTGTCCGTGCACCCGCACAACGACCGGGGCACCGCCGTCGCCGCCGCCGAGCTGGCCATCATGGCGGGCGCCGACCGTATCGAGGGCTGCCTGTTCGGCCAGGGCGAGCGCACCGGCAATGTCGACCTGGTGACGCTGGGCATGAACCTGTTCTCCCAGGGCGTCGACCCGCAGATCGACTTCTCGCAGATCGACGAGATCCGTCGCACCAGCGAGTACTGCAACCAGATGGAGATCCACCCGCGCCACCCCTACGCGGGCGATCTGGTCTACACCGCCTTCTCCGGCTCCCACCAGGACGCCATCAAGAAGGGCTTCGACGCCATGGAGGCCGAGGCCACCGCCGCCGGCAAGACCGTGGACGACATCGAGTGGGCGGTCCCCTACCTGCCCATCGACCCCAAGGACGTCGGCCGCTCCTACGAGGCGGTCATCCGCGTCAACTCGCAGTCCGGCAAGGGCGGTATCGCCTACGTCCTGAAGAACGACCACCACCTGGACCTGCCGCGCCGGATGCAGATCGAGTTCTCCCGGATCATCCAGGAGAAGACCGACACCGAGGGCGGCGAGGTCACCCCCACCGCCATCTGGTCCGCCTTCCAGGACGAGTACCTGCCCAACCCGCACAACCCGTGGGGCCGTATCCAGGTCAAGAACGGCCAGACCACCACCGACAAGGACGGCATCGACAGCCTCACCGTCGAAGCCGAGGTGGACGGTGCGGAAACCGTGCTGGTCGGTACCGGCAACGGCCCGATCTCCGCGTTCTTCCACGCGCTGCAGGGCATGGACATCGACGCGCGGCTGCTCGACTACCAGGAGCACACCATGAGCGAGGGCGCCTCCTCGCTGGCCGCCTCGTACATCGAGTGCGCGATCGGTGACAAGGTGCTGTGGGGCATCGGCATCGACGCGAACACCACGCGCGCCTCGCTGAAGGCCGTCGTCTCCGCCGTGAACCGCGCGGGCCGCTGACCCGGGGACCCGGCAGCCGTACCGTCCCGCACGCGCCCCCGTCGCTCTCCCCGAGCGGCGGGGGCGCCGTTGTGCGACCCCGCCACCTGAAGGTGGGGTTTGAATCCCCGGCACGTCACGGTCAGTAAACGCATCAGTACTTTTGGTGACCGGCGCTCGTCGGACACGCCGCGACGCCGGACACCAAGGACGTGCAGATGACCAGACACGGCATGCCCGCACTCTCCCGGCTCCTCGTGGCGGCGGCCGCCTCGCTGGCCGTGGTGGCCGCCGCCCTCGCCCCGACGGCCTCGGGCGCACCGGCCCGGGCGGCGGACCGTCCGGAGTATGTGGCGCTCGGCGACTCCTACAGCGCCGGGGTGTTCGTCCGCCCCTGGGAGGAGGACGACGGCTGCGGCCGCTCCGCGCGCAACTATCCGCACCAGGTCGCCCGTCAGCTGGGATTCCACCTGACGGACGTGACCTGCGGGGCCGCCGAGGTGGTCGACGGGGTTCTGGGACCGCAGCCGGCCGCCAAGATCTACGGACCGCCGTCGGTCCCGCCCCCGGGCGGCTGGACCGATCTGCCCCCGCAGGTGGAGGCGCTGTCCCCCGACACCGACTACGTCACCGTCGGCATCGGCGGCAACTCCCTCGGCTTCGGGTCCATCGTGAGCACGTGCCTCGAACTGGGCATCACCAAGCCCCTGCAGACCAAGCCCTGCACCAACCACTACACCGGCGGCGGCGAGGGGGCGAGCTGGCTGGAGGAGCGTTTCGCGCAGCTCGACACCGACTTCGACCGCATGATGACGGTGATCCACCGGCGCGCGCCGCACGCCAGGATCGCCGTCGTCGGCTACCCCGCCATCGTCCCGGACAGCACCGGCTGTTCGTTCCTGCACTGGAACCAGCTCGGCAGCGTCAAGAAGGGCGACATGCCCTGGCTGGACGGCCTCGAAAAGCGCCTGAACGGGCTGCTCCACCGGCACGCCGAGGAGCACGCCGCGCTCTACGCCGACATCTACGGGCCCAGCGTGAACCACGGGGTGTGCAAGACCGGCGACGCGAAGTGGATGTACGGCGTCCGGGACAACCTCACCGGTGACGGCGATCAGACCGATACGCCGTCGGAGCTGTGCAAGGCCATCCCCGGATCCGGCGAGGCCTGCACCTTTGTCCACCCCAACGCCCGCGGCCTGGACAACCAAACACACCAGGTGACCCGGGCCCTGATGACCTCGATGGGGTGACGGGGAACCCGGTGCGCTCCCGCCGCACCCTCACCGTTTTGGCCAAGCCCGGCCCGCGGCGCCACCGGGACCCGCGACCGCCTCACCCGCCGCCCGCCTCCTGACAGCCACGCAGTTCACCGCGCCCACAGGCCTCTGCCCCGCCCGTGCGAGGGGGCAGAGGCCTTCGTCATCCGGCCAGTTGTCCGGTACGAGGTGCTGACGCCACATCACGTATGTGGCTAACATCACGTCCCATACGGCGAGGGCGCCATGGGGTACTCCCTGGGACCCCCACCCGTACCCGGAGGGCTACGGGGGAGTTACGGAGGGCTGACGTGAGGCACAAGATGTGTGTGATGGGTGTGCGCACGTCCTGGCGCACCGTCGCCGATGGCGAGTTCTTCTGTCCGGACTGCGGCGGGGACCGCAACTACCTCCGCCGGACCGGCCGCCGCCGCCTCACCGTCCTCGGCGTCCCGCTCGTGCCCCGCGGCGCCACCGGCCCGGTCCTGGAGTGCTCGGCCTGCCACGGCCACTTCGGCCCGGACGCCCTCGACCACCCCACCACCGTCCGCTTCTCCGCGATGCTCAGGGACGCCGTCCACACCGTCACCCTCGCCCTGCTGGCCGCCGGGGGCACGTCCTCCCGCGCCGTCCGTGACACCGCCGTCGACACGGTCCGCGCGGCCGGCTTCGCGGACTGCTCCGAGGACGAGCTGCTGACCCTGCTCGCCGCCCTCGCCGCCGACACCGGCCGGCTCACCGGCACCTACGACGCGGTGACCGGCGGCCACTGCGCGCCCCAGGGCCTGGACCCGTGCGGCACCGCGCTGGCCATAGAGCTCCACGAGGCGCTGGAACCGCTCGCCCCGCACCTCGCCCCCGCCGGCCGGGAAGCGATCCTCCTCCAGGGCGCCCGTATCGCTCTCGCGGACGGCTCCTACACGCCCGCGGAGCGCGAGGTGCTGAGCACCGTCGGCAGCGCCCTGACGCTCCGCCCCGCCGACACCAACCGGCTGCTGGCGGCGGCGCGTACCCCGTCCTGAGGGGCGGGACGGCCGCCCGGATGCGCCGGAACCTACGTGACGGGCCCGCGGCGCGACGGCTGCACGGGAACCGGAACGACCCCGCCACCACAAGGGCGACGGGGCCGGACACCGGCAGCGGCCGGGCGCTTCAGGCCGGCGCCAGACGCACCGGCAGGCTGCGCAGACCGCCCGAGATGAAGCCGTCCGTCGGCGCCAACTCCCCGGGCGGCAGCGCCAGGTGAAGCCCCGGGAAACGGGCGAAGAGGGCCGGCAGCGCGATCCGCGCCTCCATGCGGGCCAGCGGGGCACCCAGGCAGTGGTGGACGCCGTGGCCGAACGCCAGGTGCTCCTGATGGCTGCGCCGGATGTCGAAGTCGTCGGCCGTCCCGCCGTGGAACGCGGGGTCACGGCCGGCCGCCGCGTACGCCGGGAGGATCGCCTCGCCCTTGCGGATGGTGGGGCCGTCCGGGATCTCGATGTCCGCCACGGCGAAGCGGAGCGGGAGCGCGGCGATGCTGGGGGCCCAGCGCAGCGTCTCCTCGATGACGTCGTTCCAGGGAACCTCGCCCGACAGCACCAGTTTGAGCTGTTCGGGGTGGGTGAGCAGGGCGTGCACGGCGTTGCCGAGGAGGTCGACGGTGGTCTCGTGGCCGGCGCCGATGACGAGCAGGAGGGTGTCGAGCAGTTCCTGCTCGGTCATCCGCTCGCCCTCGTCGTCCCGCGCGGAGACCAGCAGGCTCGTCAGGTCGTCGGCCGGGTGCTCGCGCTTGGCGGCGACCAGCCCTGACAGCAGCGCATGGACGGCCGCGCCGGTGGCGGCGGCCTGCTCCGGGGTGGCCGTGGTGTCCATGATGGCCGCGACGAGGCGGGCGAGTTCGCCGCGCTGCTCGCCCTCCGGGAAGCCGAACAGCTCGCAGATCACCTGCATCGGCAGCGGATGGTTGAAGCGGGCGCGCAGGTCCACGGGTTCGCCCGCGGGGTGCGCGGCCAGGTCGTCCAGGAGGGCCGCGGTGATGGCCTCCACGCGCGGGAGCATGGCGTCGGTGCGCCGCGCGGTGAACGCCGGGGCGATCAGCTTGCGCAGCCGGCGGTGGTCGGCACCGTACGCCGTGAACATGTTCGTGACGCCGATCCACGACTGCAGCCAGCTGCCGCGGATGTCGTCGCGCTGCCACAGGGGCCAGTGCTCCCGGGGGTTCTTGGAGACCCGGTCGTCGGTCAGCAGCTGCTTGAGCAGGGTGTGGCTGGTGACCGACCAGGCCTCGATGCCGCCGGGGAGCTCGGTGCGCGCCAGCGGGCCTAGCGCGCGGAGACGGGCGGCCTCTCCGTGGATGTCGCTTCCGACCGGGTCGATGACGTAGGGCTGCTGTCCCTGTTGTGCCATGGAGTGGCTCCTGCCTGGTCGGGGGTGATCGGGGTGAAGCGGGCCGGGAGCGCGGCCAGGGCCCGGTGGAACGCACCGTTGCGCCACTCCAACTCGCGTGCGTCCACGGCGAGTTCGATGTCCGAGAGCCAGGCGGTCAGCCGCTCGATCGCGGTGGTGGCGATCAGCAGCGCATGCCGCTTCACGGGGCAGGCGTGCGGTCCTGCCGCCCAGGACAGGTGCGAGCCGCCGCCCGAGCCGGGGCCCGTCTGCCCGGTGGTGTCGAACTGGCTGTTGGCGGCCGCGTACGACACCATCACCAGCTGCCCCTTGCGCACCCAGGTGCCGTGGAAGAAGACGTCACGGACCGGGAAGTGCGCGGAGTAGTTGGTCAGCGGCGGGTCGTTCCACAGCACCTCGTTGATGGCGTCGTGTGCGGTCAGCGCGCCACCGGAGAGGGTGTGGTAGTAGCGGTCGTCGGAGAGCATCCGCGACAGCGCGTTGCCGATGAGGTTGGCGAGCGGTTCGTTGCCCGCGCCCATCGTGAGGATGACGTTGTGGATCAGCTCCTCGTCGTTGAGCGCGTTGGGGTGGTCCATGAACCAGGAGGTCAGGTCCGGCCCGCGCTCGGCCTTCTTCATACCGACCAGCTCCATGATGTAGCTGGTGTAGGCCTCGTTGGCGGCCGCGGCCTCCTCGGGGGAGTTGCCGTCCAGCATGCCCCCGATGGCCGTGATGAGCCGGTCGCTGTACGAATCCGGCATCCCGAAGAGGTTGTTGAACATCAGCAGCGGGATCAGCCGCGCGTAGTCGGCGATCAGATCGACCTCGCCGTGCGCGCCGAAGCGCCGGATCAGGGAGTCCGCGGCGTGGTGGACCCGGGCGCGCAGCTCGTGCGGCTCGACGAGCTTGAAGCTGTCGACGACGACGTCCCGGTAGCGGACGTGCGCCGGCCCGTCGGCGTAGAAGATATTGGGGCGCCACATCAGCATCGGCATGACCGGCGAGTCCGGCGGGACCGTGGTCATCCACTCCCGCGAGTCCTTGGACCAGGTGGCGTCGTCGTGCAGCAGATCGAGGGCGGCCCGGTAGTCGGTGACCAGCATCGCGGTCACCTCCGGTGCGATCTCGACCGGGGCCAGCGCACCGAACTGCCGTAGCCGGTCGTAGATACGGTGCGGATCGGCGGCGAAGTCCGGTCCGTAGAGCTTCACCGGGGTGTGGGCGTCGGGCCGGCCCGGCGCCTGCTGGTACGGGGTGGCGGCGTGCGCCGGGCAGCCCGGTGGCGGTGCGGCTCCCGGCTGGTGCGGGGAAGTCACGGGTTCGGGTTCTCCTCGGGAGTGTGGGCCAGGACGTGCCCGACCAGCGAGATCAGCGCGTCGACGGACTGCTCCCGGTCGCGGGCGTCGCACAGCACCAGCGGCGTCTCGGGGTGCAGATCGAGCGCTTCGCGGAGCTTTTCGACGTCGTACTGGGGCGCGTCGGGGAAGGTGTTGACCGCCACCGCGTAGCGCAGCCCGGCCTCCTCGACGATGTCCATGACCTCGAAGGAGTCCGCCAGGCGGCGGGTGTCGGCGAGGACGAGGGCGCCCAGCGCGCCCCGGGCGATGTCCTGCCACAGAGGGCGGAAGCGTTTCTGCCCGGGGGTGCCGAACAGATACAGCACCAGGTCGCCGGGCAGCGTCAGACGCCCGAAGTCGATGGCGACGGTGGTGGTGGTCTTCTCCCGGACGCCGGCGAGATCGTCGATGATCGCGCCGGTCTGGGTCATGACCTCTTCGGTGTGCAGCGGCGGGGTTTCGGACAACGCGCGGATGAGCGTGGTCTTGCCGACGCCGAACGGCCCCGCCACCAGGAGTTTGACCAGGGTCTGGTGCTCGCCGGAGAGGTACATGCTGCCGGTGCTCGCGTCGGCGTGGGCGCTAGGACTTGAGAGAGCGGAGTCCATCGAGAACCCTCTCCAGGATCTGTCGGTCGAATTGCTCGGCTTCGGGAATGGGGGCACGGGCATTCAGCCGCCCGGCATCGACGAGGTCGGCCACCAGCACCTTCACCACGCTCACCGGCAGGTGAAGGTGGGCGGCGACCTCGGCCAGAGACAGCGCCCCGGGCTGCAGCAGCTCCAGGATGCGGTGCTCCTCCGGGCGTACCTCGCTGGTGATCGGCATCCCGACGCTGTGCAGCAGGGTGAGCCGGTCCAGGGTGTTGCGGCTGGGACGGGCGCGTCCGCCGGTGGCCAGATAGGCCGGGACGAGGCGCCTGCCGCTGCTCTGGCGCGGGGTCATACGGGGTTACCCGTATCCCGGGCCGGGCTGTTCATGACCTTGTTGCCCAGGGTCGTCACCTGGATCTGCATGTGGTGGGCGACGACGCCCATGTTCACCTCCGGACCGGCGAAGACGGCGAGGCAGGTGTTCTCGCCGGCGGGTATTGCGAAGACGAAGCCCTCGTCGGACTCGATGACCGTCTGCCGCAGCCGGGTGTCGTCCTTCTCGGCGAACGCCGCGGTCACGGCACGGCCCGCGCCCTGGAGCGCGGACATCATCGCGGCGACACCCTCGCCGGAGTCACGCTTCAGGCCCGGCGAGGCGCCCTCGATGAAACCGTCACCGGAGATCACGGCTGCGTGAATCACATGCGGCAACTCCATGAGGGGCGCCAGCACCCAGGACTTGTCCTCGGCGACACGGCGGCGGGTGGGGCTGTTCATGACTGTGCGTTCCCTTCGGGACTGCGAGGGGGTTCTGACTGGGCGGCTGCCCGGCCGGTTTCGGTACCGCGCTGGAGTGCGGCCCAACGGGATCCGGTCTCTTCCGGGGAGCGCGGGGGAAGCGATGCGGTGCGCTCGGCACCCTCATCGAGTTCGGAGACGGGCTTGCGGCGGCGCCGGCGCGGCAGCTCGCCCTCGGCCTGCGGGGCGGGCGCCTCGTACGAGGCCGCGGACGGTGCGGCGGGCGCGGCGGGTGCGGCGGTTGCCGGGGACGGCGTCGTGGCGCCGGTCGGCAGCGCGGAGCCGGCCCGGTCCGGCACCCCGGAACGGTGCGGCAGAGGGGCCATCACGGACATCGGCTGGGCGCTCTCGTCGAGGACGGTGAGAAGGGGGTCACCCGGGATGTACACGACCGCACGCACACCGCCGTACGGCGACGGCTCGACGTGCACCCCGAAGCCGTACTGGCGCACCAGCTGTCCGGCCGCCGCGAACCCGGACCGCGGCGGGTCGCCGAGCTGGGTGAGCAGCAGGCTGTCGTCACCCGACAGCAGCTCCATCGCGGCCTTGAGCTCGTCGTCGTGCATCCCGACGCCGTAGTCGTCGACGATGACCGAGGCGCCGCGGTTGCCCTGCTGGAGGGTGATGGTGACGGGAAGTTCACGGTGCGAGTGGTGCAGCGCGTTGGCCAGCAGCTCGGTCACCACGATCGCGACCGGCTCGACGGCCCGCGCCACCACGGCGACCGGGTCGCGCAACTGGTTGCTGACCTGCACCCGTTCGTAGCCGCGCAGCCGGGAGGTGGCGCCGACGACCAGCTCGGCGAGGTAGGAGTCCTCGCGGGTCAGACCCGGCCAGGCGCCGCAGACGACACCGGTGGCCTGGATGCGCCGCAGCGCCTGCTCGTTGAGGAAGTCGGCGTTCAGCAGGTCCTGGGCGACGTTCGGGTCGTCGTAGCGGTGCTGCATCTCCTGCAGCGCCGACTGGAGCTGGTAGAGCAGCGCCTGGATGGTGGTGGTCGCGCCGCGCAGGGTCGACTGGGCGGCGGCGTCGACGCGCGCCCGCTCCTTGGTGATCGCGTCGCTGACCTGTTCCAGTACGGCGCTCAGTGCCTGGTCGGTCTCCGTCCCGGCGAACCGCGCGTCCATCAGTCCCGGTACGGGCACATGCGGGTGGGCCAGCGCCAGCGTCAGGTCGGGGAGCCGGGTACCGGCCAG
Source organism: Streptomyces sp. NBC_00400 (assembly GCF_036048035.1). Taxonomy (NCBI): domain Bacteria; kingdom Bacillati; phylum Actinomycetota; class Actinomycetes; order Kitasatosporales; family Streptomycetaceae; genus Streptomyces; species Streptomyces sp. NBC_00400. The sequence continues at coordinate 5,750,774 of NZ_CP107940.1, forward strand.
GTGCCGGATCTCGGCCTCGGTGGCGCGCAGCCGGGCCGACAGCTCCGTATTGCTGTGGAGCGTGGCGCTGTTCTGTTCCTCAGCGGCGGACAGGCGCGATCTCAGACCGGCGCGCTGCCCGCGCGCGCGGATCGAGAGCGCCGCCAGGACCACGGCGGCGGCCGTACCTGCGCTGAGGCACCACAACAGCGCCTCCGGTATGGATGTCATCGAGATCCTCAATTGGGGTACTGACGGGGTCGGCCGGCCATCACGGCGTTGTGCTGCCGATCATCACGGGATGCTACCGGGCAGTTGACGTGCCGTGAGGGCCACTTCCCCAGGGGGACGGAGAAGTGCGGAAGGTCGCCTTCCGCCCGCGATGCCCCGGACCATAACGTGATGTGGCCCCGTCATCCAGTGGGATGGCGGGGCCTTTGTGAGACTGGTGTGAACGCCTGGTGAAAGGCGGTCAGGACGCGGCGAGATGACCGGCTTTGACGGAGTCGATGAAGGTGGTCCAGCCGGGGGCGGGGAGGGTGGGCACCGGGCCGGACGAACTCGCTCATCGTCGGAAGCCTTCCACCGCCGAGCCGGTCAGAGACAGGGACGCCTCCGGCGACAGCGCGGCGGCCCTGATCAGATCGTAGGCCGCCCGTGCCCGCGTCACCACGGCAGGATCGTCCGGCATCATCCCCTCAATACGCGCCCTTTGCAGAGCGGTTGGCGGGGAGTCATCGAATGGTATGAGCCTCAGGGAGCCCGACCTCTGGGATTCCCGCCCCGGTTGGTGCGGCGCATCGGCGGCGACTCCCTTTCCTCCGCCTTTTCTCTGCGAGCTTCCCTGCAACTTCTCTACAAGGCGGCTGTAGAGCTCATCTCATTGCGCGGCCCGGATCCGCAGCGTCACGCTCTGTATGCGAACAGTGAAAGCCGTGGAAGGTGGGGACGCGATGAAGCGGATCGAGCAAAGGGGAAGTGCGACGACCGCCGCCCGGCGGCTGGCCGATGCCCGGCGGGGCGACGCCGCGTACGAGGCCGCGGTCGGGGTCGGCGCCCGGTCCGAACGCCGCAGCGGGCCGGAGGGCGGCGGCCCCGCCGCCATGCGCGAGAATGGCGCCATGAGTCTGTTCCGCGACGACGGCATCGTGCTGCGCACCCAGAAGCTGGGTGAGGCGGACCGGATCATCACGCTGCTCACCCGGAGTCACGGCCGGGTTCGTGCGGTGGCGCGTGGGGTGCGGCGGACGAAGTCGAAGTTCGGGGCGCGGCTGGAGCCGTTCTCGCACGTCGATGTGCAGTTCTATGCGCGCGGCAGCGAGCTGATCGGGCGCGGGCTGCCGCTGTGTACGCAGAGCGAGACGATCGCGGCGTACGGCGGCGGGATCGTCACGGACTACGCCCGCTACACGGCCGGGACGGCCATGCTGGAGACCGCCGAGCGGTTCACCGACCACGAGGGCGAGCCCGCCGTACAGCAGTACCTGCTGCTGGTCGGCGGGCTGCGGACGCTGGCCAACGGCGAGCACGAGCCGCATCTGGTGCTGGACGCCTTTCTGCTGCGCTCGCTCGCCGTCAACGGCTATGCGCCGAGTTTCGACAGCTGCGCACGGTGCGGGCTGCCCGGCCCCAACCGGTTCTTCTCGGTGGGGGCGGGTGGGGTGACCTGCGGTGACTGCCGGGTGCCGGGGAGCGTCGTACCCTCCTCTGAGGCCATCGGGCTCCTGAGCGCGTTGCTGACCGGCGACTGGGAGACCGCGGACGCCTGCGAGGCCCGTCATGCCCGGGAGGGCAGCGGGCTCGTCACGGCATATCTGCACTGGCATCTGGAGCGGGGCCTGCGTTCCCTCCGGTACGTAGAGAAATAGCGAACACCACCCTCAAGACACATACGCCCCTCAAGGCAAAAACGCCCTCAAGACACATAGGAGACGTGGGCCGCATGGCACGACGCGGGATTCTGGGCCGTAATCGACGTGAGTACGTGACGCCCGAGCCGCACCCTTCCGGTGCGCGGCCGCCGAAGATCCCCGGTGAGCTCGTCCCGAACCATGTGGCGGTCGTCATGGACGGCAACGGCCGGTGGGCCAAGGAGCGCGGGCTGCCGCGCACCGAGGGGCACAAGGTCGGCGAGGGCGTCGTCCTGGACGTCCTCAAGGGCTGCATCGAAATGGGCGTGAAGAACCTTTCGCTGTACGCCTTCTCGACGGAGAACTGGAAGCGGTCGCCCGACGAGGTCCGCTTCCTGATGAACTTCAACCGCGATGTGATCCGGCGGCGCCGGGACGAAATGGACGCGCTGGGTATCCGCATCCGGTGGGTCGGCCGGATGCCGAAGCTGTGGAAGTCCGTGGTGCAGGAACTCCAGATCGCCCAGGAGCAGACCAAGGACAATGACGCCATGACGCTGTATTTCTGCGTGAATTACGGCGGGCGGGCCGAAATCGCCGATGCGGCGGCGGCCATCGCGGCGGATGTGCGGGCCGGAAAGCTGGACCCGTCGAAGGTGAACGAGAAGACCATCGCGAAGTACATGTACTACCCGGACATGCCGGACGTGGATCTCTTTGTGCGGCCGTCCGGTGAGCAGCGGACCTCGAATTACCTGATCTGGCAGAGCGCCTATGCCGAGATGGTTTTCCAGGACATTCTGTGGCCGGATTTCGACCGCCGGAATCTGTGGCAGGCGTGCCTGGAGTACGCGAAGCGGGACCGCAGGTTCGGGGCGGCGCCGGAGGCGGAGGACCAGTCCGCGAACTGAGGCGTCCGGGCGTAAGACGTCCAGGGGCATGGCCAGGGGCCGGCGGCGTTCGCCCGAACGCCGCCGGCCCCTGGCCCGTCTGTGCCGTGTGCCGTCAGGAGTGCCAGATCTCGCGGAGGTGCGTCACGGCGCCGGAGCCGTTCACGGTGATCTCGTAGATGTCTCCCGAGCAGGCGAGCGGCGGCTTGACCTGGTCGTGCTTCAGGCAGGCGCTGAGGTGCTGCGTGAGCGTGGCGAGGGGCACCGTGCGGTGGCCGGTCGCGCCGGTGCTCAGCTCGGCGGTGGCCCCCGGCGCCAGCGGCTGGCGGGCGGCCTTCCCCGTCCCCGCATAGCCTCCGCCATTGGGATCACAGGAGAACTCCGCCTCCCGGACGGACAGCGCGCCCTGCGGCCTCACGCCCATGACCTGCACCATCCGGTGCCCCTCGGCCAATGTGGCGGGGGTGCAGTCGGAGGACGGCTCCGGGTCGACCGGCAGGTCCTTCACGGGCGAGGCCGGGGCCGAGGGGGCCGGTGAGCCGGACGGCGCGGCCGCGGGGGACGAGGCGTCGGGGGCGGCCGAGGCGGTTGCTTCCGGGGAGGCGCCCACGTCCTCGCCCTTGCAGGAGGTGAGTGTGGCCAGTGCCGCAGCGACAGCGGCTGCGGCGAGCAGGCGGCGGGTGACCATGCAGGAGTTCTCTCTCGTGTGCGGGCCGGGACGTGCCGGAGGGACCGGCCCGGGGGGCTGCGGCGCCGCAACCCGCCGAACGGGGAGTCCGGCGGGCCGCGGACTCTGCGGGCGTGGCGCCCCGAGAAGGGCTGACGTGTCGCCGGTGGGACTGAGGTGTGCCGGTGGGACTGAGGTGTGCCGGTGGGGCTGACGTGTCACCGGCGGGACGGAAGTGTCACCGGCAGGACCGACACGTCGCCGAGCAGTGCTGACGTTCCGTCAGCAGGTCTGCGGCAGGGGGGTGGCCGATGTCCGGGGCAGCGCCCCGTGCGCGATCGCGGGCGGCGCCGTCATGGCGTCCTGCCGATCTCGGCCACGCCGCCGGCCGGCTTCGTGCCGTCGTCCCGGAGTTCCCCGAGAACGCCCATGTCCTACCCCCGTGTATGCGCGCAGCTCCACGCTGATGCCGTGCAAGGCTAGCACCGGCGTGTACCTGACAGTTCTCTCCTGGTGCGGCCCGGCGCGGGGGAGCCGATGGCCAGAGGGCCGGACAGACGGAAGGGCCGCCTCCGTGTGAAGACGGCCCTTTCGCGTGCTCGCTGCTGCTTCTGCTCTGCGGCTCCGGCGTCGCTACTTCTGCTCCGCGGCGGACCGTGCCGCGCACTCCCCGCAGGTCCCGAAGATCTCGATGGTGTGCGCGACGTCCCGGAAGCCGTGCTCCGCGGCGATCTGGTCGGCCCACTTCTCCACCGCGGGGCCCTCCACCTCGACGGCCTTGCCGCAGGCCCGGCACACCAGATGGTGATGGTGATCGTCGGTGCTGCACCGGCGGTAGACGGCCTCGCCCTCGCTGGTGCGCAGTACGTCGACCTCACCGGCATCGGCGAGGGACTGCAGCGTCCGGTAGACGGTGGTCAGCCCGACCGAGTCGCCCTTGTGCTTGAGCATGTCGTGCAGCTCCTGCGCACTGCGGAACTCGTCGACCTCGTCGAGTGCGGCCGACACCGCGGTCCGCTGCCGCGTCGACCGGCCGCGTACCGGAGATCCCGCGCTCGTCGCCACCGTTGCCTCCCTAGGACGTCAGGACTTCCCCCTGCACGTGCGTCCCGCCATTGTGCCAGGTGATGACCGGACCACCGGGGGAGCGCTTACGCGTACGTCGCTGTGCTCACGCTACCTGCCGGCACCTGCCTGCCCGCGCTCATCCGGCCACGCTCACATCGTCCGGGGCGGCGCGGCCGCCGGGTACCTCCAGGGTGCACCCCTCGGAGCCCTCCGCGGCAGCCCTGGCGCGCTTTTTCGCGAGCGGCGCGGCGAGCGCCGTGAAGAGCACGAACAGTCCGATGGCGAACAGCACGATCGTGGCGCCGGACGGCACGTCCACGTAGTACGAGGTGGCGGTGCCCGTAAGAGTGACCGCGACACCGATCGCGACGGCCACCGCGAAGGTGAGTGCGAAGCTGCGGCTGATCTGCTGGGCGGCCGCGACCGGGATCACCATCAGGGCGCTGACCAGCAGCAGCCCGACGACCCGCATGGCGACGGTGACGGTGACCGCGGCGGTGACGGCGACCAGCAGATTGAGCAGCCGCACCGGCAGGCCCGTCACCCGGGCGAATTCCTCGTCCTGGCAGACGGCGAACAGCTGGCGGCGCAGGCCGATCGTGATCGCCAGCACCAGGGCGGCCAGGACGTAGATCGTCGTCATGTCCTGGGGGGAGACGGTGGTGATCGAGCCGAAGAGGTAGGTGCCGAGGTTGGCGTTGGAGCCGGCGTCGGAGAGGTTCATCAGCATCACGCCGCCCGCCATACCGCCGTAGAACAGCATGGCCAGCGCCAGGTCACCGCGGGTCTTGCCGTACCAGCGGATCAGCTCCATGACGACGGAGCCGGCGATGGCCACGGCGGTGGCCACCCACACCGGGCTGGTGTTGAGCAGGAAGCCGAGGCCGACGCCGGTGAGTGCGACATGGCCGATGCCGTCGCCCATCAGGGCCTGGCGGCGCTGGACGAGGTAGATGCCGATGGCGGGGGCGGTGACGCCGACGATCAGGGCGGCGATCAGGGCCCGCTGCATAAAGGCGTAGTCGAGGATTTCCATCAGCTCAGGAGTCCCGTCCGGATCGGTTCCGCGGCCGCACCGGCGTGCGGGTGGACATGGTCATGGCCGGGCAGCGCGTGCTGGCCCACGGCCTCGGGCGGCGGGCCGTCGTGGACCACGCAGCCGTCCCGCAGCACCACCGCGCGGTCGATCAGCGGCTCCAGCGGGCCCAGCTCGTGCAGCACGAGCAGGACGGTGGTGCCGCGGCCGACCTGTTCGCGCAGTGCGGAGGCGAGCACTTCCTGGCTGGCCAGGTCGACGCCGGCCATCGGCTCGTCCATGATCAGCAGGTCCGGTTCGCCGGCCAGCGCGCGGGCGATCAGCACCCGCTGGTGCTGTCCGCCGGAGAGCGCGTTGACGGAGTCCTTGGCGCGGTCCGCCATGCCGACCAGCTCCAGGGCGTGGTGCACCGCGGCCCGGTCGGCCTTGCGCAGGATGCCCAGCTTCGTACGGGCGAGCCGGCCGGCCGTGACGACCTCGCGGACGGTGGCGGGGACGCCGCCGGCGGCGGTGGTGCGCTGCGGTACGTACCCGATCCGGGCCCAGTCCCGGAACCGCCGGAACGGCGTGCCGAAGAGGGCCAGCTCGCCGCCGGTGAGCGGGACCTGCCCGATCACCGAGCGGACGGCGGTGGACTTGCCGGAGCCGTTGGCGCCGAGCAGTGCGACGACCTCGCCGGTGTGCACCGCCAGGTCGACGCCGCGCAGCACGGGCCGGGCGCCCAGGGACGCGGTGGCCCCGCGCAGGTCGATGACCGGCTGGCCGGGCGACTGGTTCATGGTGACCTCCGTCACGTGTGGTGCGGTTTCCGTCACTTGCCGGCGTCCGCCGCTTGTCCGGTGTCCGTCACTTGCTGCCGAGCGCCTTCTGGAGCGCGGCGAGGTTGGCGCGCTGCACCCCGAAGTAGTCCCTGCCGCGGGACTTGCCGTTGATCCCTTCGAGCGGGTCGAGGACATCGGTCTTCAGGTGCAGGTCACCGGCGAGGGCCTTGGCGGTGGCCGGGTTGGCGATTGTCTCGAAGAAGACGGTCGAGACGTGGTGCTCGGCGGCGAGGGTGTGCAGGTCCCTGATGCGGTGGGCGCTGGGCTCGGACTCGGGGTCCAGGCCGCTGATGGCCTCCTCGGTCAGGCCGTAGCGCTCGGCGAGGTAGCCGAAGGCCGCATGGGTGGTGAGGAAGGTGTCCGAGGACCGCTTCTTCAGGCCCTCCCGGAAGTCCTTGTCCAGCCCGTCCAGCTTGTTCACCAGCGCATCGGTGTTCTTCTGGTAGTCGGCCCTGTGGTCCGGGTCGGCCTTGGCGAGGGTCTTGTTCACACCCTTGGCGACCTCGGCGTACTTCACGGGGTCGAGCCAGATGTGCGGGTCGTTGCCGCCCTCGGCCTCGGAGTGCGAGTGGTTGTCGCCGGTGGTGTGGTGGTGCCCGTCGACCTCGGTGCCGTGCTTTTCCAGGGAGGTCAGCGCGGCGGCGTCGGCGACGTGCTTGTTGCCGGACTGTGCGACCGCGTCGTCCACGGCGGGCTGCAGGCCCTTGAGGTAGACGATCGCGCCGGACTCGCCGAGCTGGCCGGTCTGCCGCGGGGTGAGCTCCAGGTCGTGCGGCTCGACGCCGGGCTTGGTGAGGTCGGTCACCTCGACGTGCTTTCCGCCGATCTGCCGGGCGAGGAATTCCATGGGGTAGAAGGACGCTGTCACCCGCAGCCTGCCGTCCTCGGTGCGGGCTCCGCCGGCGGGGGAGCAGGCGGTAAGGGCCAGCAAGCCGATCACCGAGACTCCGGCGAGGGTCGCGGTGGATATGGGACGGCGTATGTTCATGACACTCATTTTCAACAAAGTTGGAAACGATTGTCAACAACAGGTGGGTGGGTGTGAGCGGGGCGACAACGGGGCCGGAACCGATTTGATCCAGAGGGTACGGCCGCCGGTACCCTGAACTATTCGCCCACCCGTCTCCCCACCACCACCCCCATCGAGACGCCCGGGCGCCGCCCATCCATCGTTCGTCGTCGTAATGAAGAGAGCACCGTGGCCGCCGACAAGATCGATACCATCGTCAGCCTGAGCAAGCGCCGTGGCTTCGTCTACCCCTGCAGTGAGATCTACGGCGGCTCCCGCGCTGCCTGGGACTACGGTCCGCTGGGCGTCGAGCTCAAGGAGAACATCAAGCGTCAGTGGTGGCGCGCCATGGTCACCTCCCGCGAAGACGTGGTCGGTATCGACTCGTCGGTGATCCTGGCCCCCGAGGTGTGGCAGGCGTCCGGCCACGTCGCCACCTTCACCGACCCGCTCACCGAGTGCACCTCCTGCCACAAGCGCTTCCGCGCCGACCACCTGGAAGAGGCGTACGAGGCCAAGCACGGCAAGGCCCCGGCGAACGGCCTCGCCGACCTGAACTGCCCGCACTGCGGCAACAAGGGCAGCTTCACCGAGCCCAAGCAGTTCTCCGGCCTGCTCTCCACCCACCTCGGCCCGTCGCAGGACACCGCCTCGGTCGCCTACCTGCGCCCCGAGACCGCCCAGGGCATCTTCACCAACTTCGCCCAGGTGCAGCAGACGTCGCGCAAGAAGCCGCCGTTCGGCATCGCGCAGATGGGCAAGTCCTTCCGCAACGAGATCACGCCCGGCAACTTCATCTTCCGGACCCGTGAGTTCGAGCAGATGGAGATGGAGTTCTTCGTCAAGCCGGGCGAGGACGAGGAGTGGCAGGAGTACTGGATGGCCGAGCGGTGGAACTGGTACCGCGACCTCGGCATCCGCGAGGAGAACATCCGCTGGTTCGAGCACCCGGCCGAGAAGCTCTCGCACTACTCCAAGCGCACCGCCGACATCGAGTACCGCTTCAACTTCGGCGGCACCGAGTTCTCCGAGCTGGAGGGTGTGGCCAACCGCACCGACTTCGACCTGTCCGCGCACGCCAAGGCGTCCGGCCAGGACCTCTCCTACTTCGACCAGGAGGCCGGCGAGCGCTGGACTCCGTACGTCATCGAGCCGGCCGCCGGTGTGAACCGCGCGATGCTCGCCTTCATGCTCGACGCGTACATCGAGGACGAGGCGCCCAACGCCAAGGGCAAGATGGAGAAGCGCACCGTCATGCAGCTCGACCCGCGCCTGGCGCCGGTCAAGGTCGCGGTGCTGCCGCTGTCCCGTAACCCGCAGCTGTCGCCGAAGGCGAAGGGGCTGGCCACGGACCTGCGCAAGAACTGGAACATCGAGTTCGACGACGCGGGCGCGATCGGCCGCCGCTACCGCCGCCAGGACGAGATCGGCACGCCGTTCTGCGTCACGGTCGACTTCGACACCCTCGACGACAACGCGGTGACCGTGCGCGAGCGCGACACCATGAAGCAGGAGCGGGTCAGCCTGGACCAGATCCAGGCCTACCTGGGCGCGCGGCTGCTCGGCTGCTAGTCCTTCGCGGGGCGGCGCCGGTGCCTTCGAGGGGCGGGCGCCCACCTGTGGCCTCAGGCGTGACCTGAGACGTCACTTCAGGCGTGACCTCGGGCGTGCCTCAAGCGTCGGCCGGGCCCGGATTCTTCCGGGGCCGGCCGGCGCTTTTGTGTGTGGGGCGTTGGGGGCGTTGGGGGCGCAGGGGCCGGCGGGTGTCGCGGGGGCGGTACGACGGGCCGGTCAGCGGGAATGACTCCCCGCGCCGCCACGTTGTGGCCCGCAGGGGGCCCTCGCACCCCTTACGGGATGTGTTCGCCCGCCCCCTAGGTCCGCCCCCTGGGCCCATCCCTCGGGCCGATCCCCTGGGTCGATTCCCCAGCCACCCCCGGCCTCTCACGTCCGCCGCGAGGCGAGCCAGGCGCATAGGCCCGCCAGGGGGAGTTCCGCCCCGACGGCCATGGCGAGGGCGGTGGCCAGTTCCGTGCCGGGGGCGGCGGAGGTCAGGTCGAGGCAGGCGTCGGCGAGGAGCAGGACCGCCGCGGCAGCCGCGGGCGCGCGGTGGCGGGAGTCGCCGCGCAGCAGCCGGGTGCCGGCGGCGAGGAGGGCGGCGGCCTCCAGAGCGTCCAGGACGACCCAGGCGGCGGCCTCGGCGGGCGGCAGGGTGCCGGCGAGGTAGCCGAGCCAGGGGAGGAGGGCGAGCCCGGCGCCGGTCAGGATCCTGCCCTGCAGCCGGCCCGCCGCGGTGAGCCGTACGGGCCCGCCGACGCTGCCGATGACGGGGCAACTGCCACTCTTGAACCGGGTGTTGAAGGCGGTCAGAGTCATGAAAAGGGGTCGCTTTCGAAAGTCGCGAACCCGGCCGTCGGGCTCGTGATCAACACTCCGGTTTTGGCAGGCCACCGTCAGTAACGTCGCTGTCCGACTTGGGGTGGCACCAGCTACACCCTCGCTGCGGACACTGCTGTCATGGCTGCGTCGTGAACCGGCCCCATACGGTGGGATCATGACCGTCCCGCCCCGGCTGCGCCGGGCTCTCGTCCGTATGCGGCGTGACATCGCCTTCATAGCCGCCGGGATGACGCTGCATCTCATCCCGCTGCTGCTGCACTTCTGGGTGGTGGTGCTGGTGCTCGGCACCGCGTTCGACCCGGACCCCGAGACGCCGGTGGTGCTGGCGTTCACGCTTCCCCTGCTGATCGTCGCGGGCTGGGGGCTGACCGAGGCGCAGCGCTGGCGGTTCCGGGCGCTGTGCGGCGTGGAGCTGCCGCGGCTGCGGTTCAGGGAGCTCAAGCGGCAGTTCGGGTACAACTTGCTGATCGGTCCGCTGCTCGGGGTACTGGAATTCCTGCTGCTGGCACTGCTCTTGGCGGCGGTGGCGGCCTCGCTGGTCCTGGTGTGGGTCTGGCTGGCGCCGGGGGAGTGGCGGTTGGAGCACGGGGGCTACACCACCAACGCCGCATATCTCACGGTGGCAGGATTGCTGGCCCTTGCCGCGGTGCCCCCTCTGGCCACCGGACTCGTCCGGCTGGAGATCCTGGCCGGGCAGGCGCTGCTGGGCGTGAGCCGGTCCGACCAGCTGGCCCGCCGGGTCGAGGACCTCACCGAGAGCCGGGCCGGTGCCGTGGACGCCGCGGATGCCGAACGGCGGCGTATCGAGCGGGATCTGCACGACGGCGCGCAACAGCGGCTGGTGTCACTGGCGTTGAACCTGGGGCTGGCCAAGGCCACGCTCACGGATCTGCCACCGGAGGCGCGGGAGGTCATCGACGCCGCGCACCGCGAAGCGAAGGACGCGATCGAGGAGCTCAACAACTTGGTGCGCGGGCTGCATCCGGCCGTTCTGGACGAGCTGGGGCTGGATGCCGCGCTGTCCGGACTCGCGGCCCGCGCCCCGCTGCCCGTCCGGCTGCGGGTGGATCTGCCGCCCGGCCTGCCGCAGCGTGCGGCGCCGGCCGTCGAGACGGTCGCCTACTTCGTCGTCTCCGAGGCGCTGACGAATATCGCCAAGCACGCACGGGAGGCGACCCGGGCGGACGTGACGGTCACCCGGCTCGGCGGGATACTGCGGGTGGTGATCGCCGACGACGGTGTGGGCGGCGCCGATCCGTCCAAGGGGAGCGGTCTGAAGGGGCTCGCCCAGCGTGTGCGGTCCGTGGACGGAACCTTCCGGATGAGCAGCCCCGTGGGGGGCCCGACCATGATGAGCGTGGAGCTGCCGTGCCCGATGTGAGGCGTGCCGTGATCGCCGAGGACTCCGTGCTGCTGCGGATCGGGCTGGTCAAGGTGGTGGAGATGGCCGGGTTCGAGGTGGCGGCCGAGGCGGGGGACGCACAGGAGCTGCTGGCGGCGGTCGAGGAACACCGGCCCGGCCTCGCGGTGGTGGACGTCCGGATGCCACCCGGCTTCACCGACGAGGGCGTGCATGCCGCACTGTCGATACGTCAGAAATGGCCGCACACCGCCGTATTGATCCTCTCCCAGTACGTCGAGGAGCGCTACGCGGCCGATCTGCTCGCAACGAACACCAGCGGCGTCGGCTATCTGCTCAAACAACGGGTCGCGGACGTCGAGGAGTTCATCGAGGCACTGCGGAGGGTGGCGGCCGGCGGGACCGCGCTGGACCCGCAGGTCGTCGCCCAGTTGCTGGTGCGGCGGTCCAGCGATCCGCTGGAGCGGCTGACGGCCCGCGAACGGGACGTGCTCGCCCTGATGGCCGAGGGCCGCTCCAACGCGGGCATTGCCGCACAGCTCGTGGTGAGCGAGAGTGCGGTCGCCAAACACATCAACAACATCCTCGCCAAACTGGACCTGCCCAGGGCGGACGCCGATCACCGCCGGGTGCTGGCGGTGCTGCACTTCCTCGGGGTGGGCGGCTAAGGAGACGTCCCCCGGGGCGGCGGAACGTCTAGTAGTTGAGTGCGGCGAACCAGTTGCCCCGGCCCTGGCCGGTGAGGTCGAGCAGGTGCCATACCGGGCTGAGCAGGTCGATGCCTCGCTGGTCGATGTCGTCGGACATCCGCGGGTGCACCGAGTAGACGTGGCGTACCGACCCGTTGTCGTCGCGGGTGAACACGGACACCGTCGAGTCCTGGTTGCCCTCGGCGTCCTCGCTGCCCAGGTCGTGTTTGAAGGTACTGGATCCGGCGCTGAGCAGACGCAGATTCGTCCACTTCCGGTCCCGGGCGTGCGCGCGGAGCGCGGGCAGGCCGGCCGCGGCGACGATCGCGAGGTCGACGTTCTGCGCGACGTGGCGGGCCACGCCGTTGAATCCGTCGAGCCACATCGTGCACATGGGGCACGGCTCGGTCTGCTTCTTGCCGTACATGAGGTGGTAGACGATCAGGTCGCGCCCGGGCCGGGTGAAGAGTTCACTCAGCCGCACGGTCCGCGCCGGCGCGTCACCACCCTCCAGGTCAGCAGGGCCCTCCTCGAAGACGTAGTCATCGACGGCAGGGCCCAGCGGCAGCCGTCGACGCAGGTCGGCGACGCGTTCGCGATGACGCATCAGCTCGATCTCGGCTTGTCGCAGCTCCTCACGGGCGCTGACGTAGTCGGCCGGTTCCCCGGTGAGATTGGTCTGACGCATCGTTACCCCTGGCTCAGTGGCTGTCTGGTGGGCACCCTCTGCTATGGCTGGCCCACCAACGTATGCCTGTGCACCGGTTCACCAGGCTGCGAAACGACAAGGACCTGGTCGGTGCACTCCTACGGATCAACCAAGATCCACGGGACGCGGCCTCGCTGCGGAGGCGCCTTCGCTGTGGGCGGGCGCGGCGCCTCGCGGGCGGGCGCGGTCCGGCCCTGAGTGGTGTCCGTCCGGAACGGCCATTGCCTCGGCCCATCGTGATCACTAAGGTCGTCCGGGTGACTGCCGGGTCGGCCATGGGCCATGCACGAGTGGGGTCCCCGGCCTCGGCGTGAGCGCGAGGCGGGCCAGAGCCCCGCCCCCTTCTTCGAGTCTTTCGCGTGGCGCCCCTGTGCGGCGCCCTTCCCAGCGGATCCCAAGACCCGGAGACACCCACCACTTATGCCGAACCAGCTGAACGAGCCGAACGAGCCCAACGAGGCGAACGAAGCAAACGAGCAGCTGTACCTGCAGGAATCCGAGCTGCCGGCGACCTCCGTGCAGCTGAACCACACCGCCGTCTACGCCAGGGACCGGCAGCTGTCGGCCGAATTCCTGGCCGTGATACTGGGGTTGAAGGTCAGCGCTCCCTTCGGGCCGTTCCTTCCCGTGGACCTCGGCAACGGCGTGACACTCGACTACTACGAGAAGCGTGACGAGCCGATCCAGTCCCAGCACTACGCATTTCTCGTGCCTGACGAGCAGTTCGACCACATGATCGCCCGTCTGGAAACGGTCGGGGTCACCTACTTCGCCGATCCCGGCCACACCGAACCCGGCCAGATCAACCGTCTGTTCGGCGGCCGCGGTGCGTACTTCGCCGACCCGGACGGCCACAACATGGAGATCATGACCCGGCCGTATCTCCGGCCCTAGCCCGAAGAGGTACGGGAGCCCCCTTGGTTGGCCCAGGCGTGGCCCGGTCACCACGGGAAAATCCGTTGCCCGGGTGCGCGGCGGCGGGGGAGGCTTCCGGCATGTCTGAGCATGAGTCGAGCGGTTCGCAGGGGGTGGCCTCCCTCTTTTCCCGGGGGCGGCTCACGGCGATCCCGCGGAAGGCGGCCCGCCGCGAGCAGTTGCTCGTACACCTCGCGGAGACGCTGTTCGAGCGGGACCGGGAATACAGCGAGCGTGAGGTCAACGAGGCGCTGCTGACGGTGCACGAAGACTGCTCGGCGTTGCGCCGCTACCTCGTCGTGGCGGGCTTGCTGGCCCGGCCCAAGGACGGCAGCAGCTACCGGAGGGCCGGGTAGCGCCTCTTCCGCCGGCCCGGGTGTCCCGGTGGCGCCTGCCTTTGCCATTGCGCCCCGGGATTCTACTGACAGGCCCTCGCGGGCCCCGAAGCGGCGGCCGGCGTCGATAGCGTCGTTCCACGCACCGGACACGGAGGAGCCATGCGAGCCCTGCAGACCGTCACGCTCCTGGTCGCGACCCTCGGCGCGGGCCTGATGGCCGGCCTGTTCGCCGCCTTCGCCTATGCCGTGATGCCCGGCCTCGGCCGGTCCGCCGACCGCACCTTCGTGCAGGCCATGCAGAACATCAACCGGACGATCGTCAACGGCTGGTTCCTGCTCCCCTTTCTGCTGCCGATCCCCCTGCTCGTCCTCGCCACGGTCCTGGCCTGGAGCGGGCCCGGGCAGGTGGCCCTGCCCTGGATCCTCGCGGCGCTGGTGTTGTACTCGGCGGGCTTTTTCGTGACCGGCGGTGTCAACGTCCCGCTCAACAACGCGCTCGACCACGCGGCGTTGGACGACGGTCGCGCCGGGCCCCGCAGTGCCCGCAGCACCGGCAGCACCAGTAGCGCCGGCAGCACCAGTAGCACCGGCAGTTCCGGCAGCACCGGGAGCCCTGGTGCCCCGGCCGACCGCCCCGATGCGCTCAAGGCCGCGCGGGAGAGATTCGAGGGGCGGTGGGTCACCTGGAACATCGTGCGCGCGCTCGCCCACACCGCCGCCTTCGGCACGCTCGCCTGGGCCCTCTTCCTGCACGGCACGGCCGGCACGGGGTGAGGGAGCCGCCCGAGGGCGGTGCCTGTCGGTGCTCGACGGGCACCAGCAGGCGGGCATCCCCTCTTGCGGCACGCCTGGCGGCACAGCCTCGTGCCCTTGCCGCGGTGCGTGATCAACTGTCCACGCGTCCACCGGGGCGCCCGCGCCACCTGGATCATCCCGCGCCGACCGGCGGTAAGTTCGGGCCTTATGACTTGGCTGCCTGACGACTTCGTCCACCCCGTCCACGTGCCCGTGCCCGACACCGCGGTTCACCTGCGGCCGATCCGGGAGGCGGATACCGCGCTCGACTACCCCGCGGTGATGGGCTCCCGCGCACGCTTGTGGGAGATCTTCGGCCCGGCCTGGGCCTGGCCCAAGGAGACGATGACTTATGAAGAGGACCGCATCGACTTGCTGCGGCACGAGAAGGAGATAGCCGCGCACCAGTCGTTCAACTACGCGCTGCTGGACGAGGAGGAGACGGCGATCCTCGGCTGCGTCTACATCGACCCGCCCGAGCGCACCGGTTCCGACGGGGAGGTCGCCTGGTGGGTGGTGGACGATCTCGTCGGCAGCGAGGTGGAGCACGCGCTCGATGCGCTGGTGCCGCAGTGGATCGCCGCCGACTGGCCCTTCCAACAGCCCCGTTACCTGGGCCGCGACATCACCTGGCAGGACTGGCTCGCGCTGCCGCCCGCCTCCTGACCGTCCGCGGTGGCGCCTTCCGCCGGAGTGCGGGCCCTGGAAGGGCGTTCACCCCTGGCTGTGCAACGCCCTCTACAGCGCGGCAGTTTTCCTCTGATCCAAGCGAACCAACTGAACCAACTGAACCAACTTAACCAAGTGAACCAAGTGATCCCACAGGCAGTCGCCAAGCGCGTTTGCGGAAGCTCTGTCGGTAACTGGGCGGGAACCAGGGGCTGGTCAGCCGGCTCCTCAGCTCGACAGGCCGACCGCGGTGCGGCCTTGACACTGACGCAGCGGCAGCTTGGACGATGACGCCGTACGGCAGACACAGTCACCCCACCGGAGGCATTCGTCATGTTGCGCGGCAAGGGCATCCATTACGACACCGGCACCTTTCCCAACGGCGACACGTCGCGCCCCGTCTTCGACGTGCGGGACGTCGAACGGGACATGCGTGTCGTCGCGGAGGATCTGCACTGCACCGCTGTCCGTATCACCGGGGGCGATCCGGACCGTATCGAGACCACGGCGCGGTCCGCGGCGGAGGCGGGCCTGGAGGTCTGGTTCTCGCCGTTTCCCTGTGAGCTGTCGAACGCCGAGATGCTGCCGCTGTTCACCGACTGCGCCGAGCGGGCGGAGCGACTGCGGCGCGACGGCGCCCAGGTCGTCCTCGTCACTGGCTGCGAACTCAGCGTGT
Organism: Streptomyces sp. NBC_00400; assembly: GCF_036048035.1. Classification (NCBI taxonomy): domain Bacteria; kingdom Bacillati; phylum Actinomycetota; class Actinomycetes; order Kitasatosporales; family Streptomycetaceae; genus Streptomyces; species Streptomyces sp. NBC_00400. The sequence goes on from NZ_CP107940.1 coordinate 5,766,645, forward strand.
TCGCCCGCGGCTACCTGCCCGGGGACACACTGAACGAGCGCATTCCGGTCCTGGCGGGCCCCGGCCGCGAAGCCGCGCTCCAGGGCATCCCCGACAAGGTCAACGCCTTCCTGGGGGAGGCCGTCGACGCCGTGCGGCCCCTCTTCGGCGGCCGCGTGAGCTACGCCTCCTGCCCTCTGGACGGCGTGGACTGGGCCCCGTTCGACATCGTCGGCCTGGACGCCTTCCGTAGCCTGCGCAATGCGGCCACCTACCGCACCGACCTGCGCAAGGAATGCGGCCACGGCAAGCCCGTCGCCATCATGGAGGCCGGCTGCTGCACCTACCGGGGAGCGGGAGAGCACGGCGGCGCCGGCTGGTACATGGCGAGGGAGGCCGACGGCGTCACCCTCAAACCCGGCCTGGTGCGCGACGAGGGCGAGCAGGTCCGCTACCTCGACGATCTCATGACCGTCTTCGAGGGGGAGGGCGTCGATTCCGTCTTCTGGTTCAGCTTCGCCGGTTTCAGCACACCCCACCGGACATCCGGACCGGACGAGGACCTCGCCTCCTACGGCATCGTCAAAGTCCTGGACGAGCACAGCGGCTATCCCGCCGACCAGCGCGCCTACCCCGACATGCCCTGGGAACCGAAGCAAGCGTTCCACGCACTCGCCACCCGCTACAGGGCCCACTGAGCTTCTTCGGAGTGGTCTGACGGCGGGCCCGAGCGCGCTTAGCCGCGCAGGCCTCGGAGGACCAGGTCGCGGACGGCCTCGAAGTCGGCGGTGATCCCGGGGCGGGACCACTCGGGGGCGTAGCACGGGTCGTGGAAGCGGCCGGTGGCGTCGAAGACGGCGCGGGCGGTGGTGGCGGGGGAGGGGGTGTGGAACGTGCCCTGGCTGACGCCGGCTTCGATGATGGTGGTGAGCTGGGCTTCCAGATCGGTGACGTGCCGGTCGACCACGCCGCCGCTCTCGCCGATCAACGTCATGTAGGTGGCGAAGAGTTCGGGATCGTCACCGGCCTTGTGCCGCTTGGCTTCGAAGAGGGCGGTCAGCCAGTGGTCCAGACGCTCCGGAGCCGGCCCTTCCGTCGCGACGATGACCGAGAGCTCCTTGCTCGTACGGTCCAGCCAGCGCTCCGTGACCGCCTCGCGCAGCGCCGCCTTCGTACGGAAGTGGCGGTAGACGCTGCCATGGCTGACGCCCAGGGCGCGCGCCACGTCCACGACCGTGGCCTTGGCCGGGCCGTAGCGGCGCAGTACCTCCTCGGTGGCTTCGAGGATGCGCTCAGGGGTCAACGTCTCGGGCGGCATGGGGCGGTCGGCCTTTCGGGAGGGGCGGGGTGGGGCGGGGCTGGGCCTGCGAGCGGTCCCGGTGGCACACCAGGTGGGCGCGCCGGTGTCGTGACCGGCGCCCGTTCGTAGGTGCGTGGGTACACCGGGTCCGTGCGCCGGGTCCGTGCGCCGGGTCCGTATGGACGGTACCTGTCCCTGCCCCGTACCTGCTCCGTCGGTCACGCTGCCCCGGGGTCAGCGCTCGCTGTCCAGGTGGGCCATCTGGTCGGTGGGGTAGCGGTCACCGGCGGCGGCTCCGGCGGGGACGGCGCGCTCGATGGCGGCCAGATCGTCGGCGTCGAGGGCGACCTCCAGGGCGCCGAGTGCCTCGGTCAGCCGGTCGCGGCGGCGGGCGCCGACCAGCGGAATGATGTCCTCGCCGCGGGAGAGCACCCAGGCAATGGCGGTCTGCGCGACCGAGATGCCCTTCTGCTCGGCGATCTTGCGCAGTGCGTCCACCAGGTCGAGGTTGCGGTCGAGGTTCTTGCCCTGGAAGCGCGGGCTCCTGCCGCGGAAGTCGTTCGCGGCGAGTTCGCGGTCCCGGCTGAAGTGACCGCTGATCAGGCCGCGGGACAGGACGCCGTAGGCGGTGATGCCGATGCCCAGTTCGCGGGCGGTCGGCAGGATCGCCTCCTCGATGCCGCGGGAGATGAGGGAGTACTCGATCTGGAGATCGGAGATGGGGGCGACGGCGGCGGCCCGGCGCAGGGTCTCCGCGCCGACCTCGGAGAGGCCGATGTGCCGGACGTGTCCGGCCGCGACCAGCTCGGCGATGGCGCCGACGGTCTCCTCGACCGGGACGTCCGGATCGATCCGGGCGATCCGGTAGATGTCGATGTGGTCGGTGCCCAGGCGCTGGAGGGAGTACGCGGCGAAGTTCTTCACCGCGTTCGGTCGGCCGTCATAGCCGGTGAAGCCGCCTTCGACCGTACGCAGGGCACCGAACTTGACGCTGATCTGTGCCTTTTCGCGGGCTGCCGCGGGGGCGGTGCGCAGGGCTTCGTTGATCAGCAGTTCGTTGTGGCCCATGCCGTAGAAGTCGCCGGTGTCGAGCAGGGTGATGCCCGCGTCGAGGGCGGCGTGAAGGGTGGCGATGGACTCGCTGCGGTCGCTGTCGCCGTAGAGGGCGGACATGCCCATGCAGCCGAGGCCGAGGGCGGAGGTCTGTGGGCCGGTGGTGCCCAGGGTGCGGGTCTGCACTGCGTGCTCCTGGAGGGCGGGAGGGATGAGGGAGCGGGGGAGGAGGGAGGGGAGGGAGGGGAGGGGATGTGCGGGCGAGGGCGGGGTGGCTGCTCCGCCATCACTATGACATGACGGCTGACAGATTTCAATAATTGTCAGCCGTCATGTGTAAGCCGCGTCCGGTCTCCCGTCGTTCCCGCCCAGGTCCGCCCAGGTCCGCCCAGGTCAGCGCACCAGGCGCGGCAGGCGCAGGGCGAGCATCGTCGTGCCCGCGACGATCGCCAGTTGCGTCAGCAGGGCGGCGAGCATCGCGTCGCGGATGCCGAGGGACGGCATCAGGGCGAGGAAGAGTGTGCCGAGGGTGGCCACGCCCAGCGCGAGGCCGGACTGCTGGGTGGTGACCATGACGCCCCCGCCCACACCCGCCTGTGCCACCGGCAGTTCGCTCAGCACGATGCGCATCAGTACCGGCAGCACCAGTCCCTGCCCGAGGCCCAGCACGGCCATGCTCGATGCGAGTCCGGCCACCGATATCCCGGGCCAGCCCGTGTGCACGGTCAGCGCCAGGGCGATCAGGCCGGTGCCCTGGATCAGCGAACCGGCGATCACCACCCGCCGCCCGAACCGCATCACCAGCCGCGGACCGGCCAGTGAGGCGAAGAAGAAGGTGACGCACAGCGGCGCCAGGGACAGCCCGGCCGCGAGCGGGCCGTAGTGCAGCCCGTTCTGGAGGGCGACGGCGACGACGAACATAAAGCCGCCGAAGCCCAGCGTGAACGGGATGATCATGGTGAGTCCGCTGTTCACGGAGGGGATGCGCAGCAGCGAGGGCGGGACGAGCGGGGTGCGGCCGGCGCGCTCGGCCCGGTGCTCGACGAGCAGGAACGCGGTGGCGGCGAAGGGGAACACGGCCAGCAGGACCCAGGACCACACGGGCCAGCCGGCCGCCCGGCCCTCGGTCAGCGGCAGCAGCAGGGTGATCAGGGTGGCGGCGAGCAGCGCGGTACCGGGGCCGTCCACCCGGCTCGGGTGCGGCGACCGGGTCTCGGGCACCGTACGGGCGGCCAGTAGCCATGCCGCGGCGGCGATCGGGACGTTCACCAGGAAGACCGCGCGCCAGCCGGTGCCCGCCAGGTCGGCGGAGACCAGCAGGCCGCCGAGCACCTGGCCGACGGCGCTGGCGACACCGGCCGTGCCCCCGTAAAGGCTGACGGCCTTGGCGCGCCGCTTGCCCGTGGTCGTGGCCTGGATGGTGGCCAGTACCTGCGGCAGCAGCAGCGCGGCCGCGGCTCCCTGGGCGGCCCGGGCGGCCACCAGCGTCCCGGCGTCCGGCGCGAGACCGCAGGCGAGTGAGGTGAGGCCGAAGGCGGCCAGGCCCCACAGGAACAGCCGACGGCGGCCGATCATGTCGCCGAGCCGGCCGCCGAGCACCAGCAGCATGGCGTAGGCGACGCCGTAACCGGCCACCACCATCTCCAGCATCGCGGGCCCCGCGTGCAGGTCGTGGTCGATGGTCGGCAGCGCGACATTGACGATAAAGAAGTCGATCATGGGCAGGGCCGCGCCCAGCAGCACGGTCAGCAGGCCGAGCGGGGTCAGCACGGTCGTGGCCGACTGCCGTTGCGCGGCGGGGCCGGGGCTGGGGGCGGCCGGTACCGCTGGGACCTCCCGGCCATCCGAGGCGGTCGGTGCCATCGGTCCGGCCGGGGCGCCCGGGGCCTTCGGGATCGCGGCATCCGCGAGGGTGGCCGGGGCTCCAGGGGGTGCAGCCGGGGCTTCCGCAGTGGTCGTCAGTGCTCGGGTATCGCTCACGGAACCGACGATCGTCGAACACCCAGGCTGGTACCAGAGTGTTCTTATCCTGGTACCGGTGCTACCTGGCAACCGGCTCCGTACTGCGGCACCCTGGAGCCATGACCGTGGACATGCCCCTGACGCAGACTGCCACAGGCCCTGACGGCGACACCGCCCCGCGGCACGCCACTGCCCCGCCGCACGCGACCACTCCACGGCACGCCACCACCCCGAGCGACGACGCCGCCCGCCGGGCCGAGCTGGCCGCCTTTCTGCGCAGCCGGCGGGAGCGGATCACGCCCGAGCAGGTCGGGCTGCCGCGGGGCGCCCGCCGTCGTACCCCCGGACTGCGCCGGGAAGAGGTCGCGCACCTGGGCGCCGTAGGGGTCACCTGGTACACCTGGCTCGAACAGGCCCGGGACATCCACGTCTCGCCGCAGGTCCTGGACGCGGTCGCCCGTGCGCTGCTGCTCGACCGCGCCGAGCGCAGTCATCTGTTCGCGCTGGCCGGGGCGATCGACCCGACGCCGGGCACGGAGTGCACCGGCGTCACGCGCGAACTGCGGCAGATGTTGCGCCAGTTGGAGCCGTTCCCGGCCGTCCTCCAGAACAGCCGCTTCGACATCCTCGCCTACAACGCCACGTACGGCCGTCTGATGTGCGACCTCGATGCGCTGCCCGAAGAGGACCGCAACTGCATGTGGCTGGCGTTCACCCACCCCGAGTGGCGGGCGAGCGTGGTCGACCTGGACGCCACGATGCGGGTGATGGCCGCCAAGTTCCGGGCGTCGATGGCCGAGCATGTCGCGGAGCCGGCCTGGAAGGCGCTGGTCGCGCGGCTGACGGAGGCGTCGGCCGAATTCCGGGAGATCTGGGCACAGCATGAAGTCATCCGCCCGATGAGCTCCCTCAAGCTCTTCCGGCATCCCCGGGTGGGCGCGCTGCAACTCTCCTCCACGAGCTTGTGGACGGGGCCCAACCCCGGCCCCAAGCTGCTGTCCTACACACCGGTCGACGAGGTGACCCGGGAGCGGCTGGAACAGCTGGCGGCGGAGGCCGCGCGGTCGGCGCGGTCAGCGGAGCCCCCGGCGCTCGTCACCGTCTGAGGGGCACCCGGAGAGGCACCCCGGCCCTTGGCCCTCGGCCGTCGGCACCCCAGCCGTCGGCACCCCGGCCATCCGCCCCCTACGACCGTGCGTCCGCCGCCTGCCGCCCCCGTGCCTCGTCGTCGAACAGCGCCGCCGTGCGGTCGGCCGTTGCCTTCGCCCACCGGCCCGTGGTCAGGGCCCCGAGCAGCAGCACGGCCGCACCGCAGCCGGCGATGATCCACCACGCCGGGCGGCCGGCCGCGACAAAGGCGTCCGCGGAGGCGGCGGCGTGGGCCCCGCCCGCCAGTACGGCGCCGATCACCGCGACGCCGAGCGACTGCCCGACCTGCCTGCTGGTGGAGGCGACGGCGGCGGCCACCCCTGCCTGGGCACGCGGCATACCGGACACCGCGGTATTGGTGATCGGGGCGTTGACCAGGCCGAATCCGATACCGAACAGGACATAGCCGGTGAACAGCAACGCATTCGTGGCCTGTGCGTCGAAGGCCGCGAAGAGCAGCCCGCTCGCCCCCATCGCCGTACCGGCGAGGAGCAGCGACAGCCGGGGCCCCCGGTTGCCGACCAGCCGCCCCGATACCGGCGCGAAGATCAGCGTCATCCCGGCCATGGGAAGCATGTAGAGACCGGCGTCCAAAGCGGACAGACCACGGATGTTCTGCAGGTACAGCGTGTTGATGAAGAGGAAGCCGGCGAGCGCGGCAAAGGCGCACACCGCCACGATCGTGGCCCCGCTGAACGGCACACTGTGGAAGAACCGCAGGTCGATGAGGGGTTCACTACGGCGCCGCTCGTAGGCGACCAGACCGGCCAGGGACACCACCGCCACCAGTACGAACACCAGGATCTCGGGGGACGTCCAGCCGGCATCCGGGGCCTCGATGATCGCGTACGTCAGCGAGCCGAGCAGCGCGATCACCAGCAGCTGACCGACCGGGTCGACGCGGCGCGGCTTGGGAGCGCGGGATTCCGGGACGTAGCGCAGGGTCAGGAAGAACGCCAGCGCCCCGATCGGGACGTTGATCCAGAAGATCGAGCGCCAGCCGACGCTCTGCACCAGCAGCCCGCCGATCACCGGCCCGGCCGCCATGCTGATGCCGACGACCCCGCCCCACACCCCGATCGCGCGGGCCCGCTCCCGCGGGTCGGTGAAGGTGTTGGTGATGATCGACATGGCGACGGGGTTGAGCATCGAGCCGCCGACGGCCTGCACCATCCGGAAGACCACCAGCCACTCCAGGCCGGGCGCCAGGCTGCACAGCAGCGAACCGACCGCGAAGACCACCAGTCCCACCAGGAACACCCGGCGCCGGCCGAGCCGGTCGGCGGTGGAACCGGACAGCATCAGCAGCGCCGCCAGGACCAGGGTGTAGGCGTCGATCGTCCACTGCATACCGGCGACCGAGGCGTGCAGCTCGCGCTGAATGGACGGCAGGGCGACATTGAGGATGGTGTTGTCGAGGCTGACGATCAGCAGGCTCATGCAGCAGATCGCCAGCACCAGGAGACGCCGTCGGCGGCTGGGATCAGGCATGGTTGAACGTTACAACGATCCTGGGTGCCCGGTCCCGGCAGTGCCACTCCCGCGGTGCGGGACAATGGGAGATCGCGGTGGCCGGACCGCCGGTACGGCCGCGGCTCGCCCGTCCCGCCGAAGGAAGCCGAAGAAAGCCGAAGAAAGCCGAAGGTATTGCCGTCATGACTGTGCTGCAGATCGGTCCGCATACGGTGCAGCCGCCCGTGGTGCTCGCGCCCATGGCCGGGATCACCAATGCCCCGTTCCGGACGCTGTGCCGGGAGTTCAGCGGCGGCAAGGGCCTGTTCGTCAGCGAGATGATCACGACGCGGGCGCTGGTCGAGCGCAACGAGAAGACCATGCAGCTGATCCACTTCGACGAGACCGAGAAGCCGCGTTCGATCCAGCTGTACGGCGTCGACCCGGACACCGTCGGCAAGGCCGCCCGCATGATCGCGGAAGAGGACCTGGCTGATCACATCGATCTGAACTTCGGCTGCCCGGTCCCGAAGGTGACCCGCAAGGGCGGCGGCTCGGCGCTGCCGTACAAGCGGAACCTGCTGCGCTCGATCCTGCGCGAGGCGGTGGCGAACGCGGGGACGCTGCCGGTCACGATGAAGATGCGCAAGGGCATCGACGACGACCACATCACCTACCTGGACGCCGGGCGGATCGCCGCCGAGGAGGGCATCACGGCGATCGCCCTGCACGGGCGGACCGCGGCCCAGCACTACGGCGGCACCGCCGACTGGGACGCCATCGCACGCCTCAAGGAGCATGTCCCGGAGATCCCGGTGCTCGGCAACGGCGACATCTGGTCGGCCGACGACGCGCAGCGGATGATGCGGGAGACCGGCTGCGACGGGGTGGTCGTCGGGCGCGGGTGCCTGGGACGGCCGTGGCTGTTCGGCGATCTGGTCGCCGCCTTCGAGGACACGGGTACCGGGGGCGACGCCTCCCGGGGGTACGCGCAGCCCACGCTCAAGGAGGTCGCCGCGGTGATGCTGCGGCACGCCACGCTGCTCGGCGAGTGGATCGGCGACGAGAAGCGCGGAGTGATCGACTTCCGTAAGCATGTCGCCTGGTACACCAAGGGCTTCTCGATCGGCTCCGAGATGCGCCGCGGCCTGGCGGTGACCTCCTCGCTCGACGAGCTGGACGCGCTGCTGTCGGAGCTGGACCTGGACCAGCCGTGGCCGGTGGGCGCGGACGGCCCGCGCGGCCGTACCTCCGGCCGCAACCGCGTCGTCCTGCCGGACGGCTGGCTGGACGACCCCTACGACTGCGCGGGCGTGGACGCCGACGCGGAGCTGGACACGTCGGGCGGCTGAGGCCGGCCGGACCCTGGTTCACGGCCCGGCACCTCCCCCGTGTGGCGGAGGTGCCGGGCTCGCTTTCGTACGGGAGGCCGAGGCGCCCCGGCTGCCGAGCGGTGCACCCTTGCCGCAGGTACTCACGCGGTACTCACCGGCTCCCCACCGGCCGGGGCTTGACCCTGACGTTACGTCGGGCAGCAGTATGAGTGCGGCGCGCTGATGGCCGCCCGGAGGAATCGGTGGACCTCCGCCGGGCCCGTACGGGGGACGGGCCCGGCGGAAGCAGCGGCGCCGCTCCCCCTGTACGGACCGGGGCACCCGGGGCGTGCGGGGCGTGTCGGCGAGCGGACGGCCACCACCCGCCGCTACCGTTTGGGTCCATAAAGGCACTGAGTGTCACGGGCCGGGCACATGCGGGCGCCGGGCACTACGGACCGGGCGGAAGCCGAGGGAGCTGTGGTGGAGAGCGGGCACCGTTCCCTAGCGGACACGGAGAAGGCGGTCCAGGCCAGACTCGGTGACACCCCCGTCCCCGTCTGCCATGAGCGGATGGCCGCGGTCGCGAGCATCTATCGCGCCGCGGCCGCCGTAAGGCAGTACTTCGAGAACTCCGTGTTGCGCGACGCCGAGCTGACCTGGACTTCCTTCGTCGTCCTGTGGGTGGTCTGGATCTGGGGCGAGCGGGAGACCCGGCGGGTCGCCGAGGACGCGGGCATCTCCAAGGGCACGCTCACCGGCGTCGCCCGCACACTCCAGGGCCGCGGCCTGCTGGAGCGCAAGACCCACCCGGCCGACGGGCGGCTCGCCCTGCTGTCCCTGACCCCCGAGGGTGAGCGGCTGATGATCAGGGTCTTCCCGGAGTTTCACACCGAGGAAGCCTTTGTCACCGAGGCCCTGAGCGATGACGAGGCGCTGGATCTGGCGGATCTGCTGGGCCGGATCGTGCTGCAGGTCGAGTCCCGGGGTGCGGACCGGCGCCTGGAGCTGCTGGACGGCCAGGACCCCCGGCCACGACGGAGCGGGCGCCGGGCCAAGGGGTAAGGGGGCTGAGGGGGCGAGGAGCGAGAGGGGCGGCCGAGAACCGTGGGCCGGGAACTTGGCCCGATGCCGATGCTCGGATCCGCCGACCGCAGGGCATCGGGTGCGTGTCCCGGCGGATGTCTTCCTTGAACAGGTCGTGAGCGAGATGCTGAAGACGGTCCAAATGATGGGACCGGGTCACACATGAGCGCGTGATTCTCGCCACCCCTGATAGGGGTTGCGCTCAGATGAGCGCTAGCAGTGGGGCTCCATCTCTCCAATGGTGGCACCGGGTGCCATGCGTCATGTGTTCGAGTAATTACGCCATTCGTTGCTCTGAGTAGCACACAACCCCCATTTCGACAGCGTAGCGGAGTGATGCATTCAGGTAATGAAGTTACCGCCGAATGCATGATCACTTTCGATCCAGTGGCGGACGGCTGGTTACGCACGCATGTCGACCAAGTGGACGTACCCATGCGCCTTCGATCTGGGTATGTTCCTCGCCGTCAGGGCAGCCCGTCGGCGAGGAGTCAGTGCCGTGCCGGAAACGCAAGATCCCCACGTAACCCAGCCTTCGTCCGTGAAGTTCGTCTACGACTTCACCGAGGGCAACAAGGACCTCAAGGACCTCCTAGGCGGCAAGGGCGCGAACCTCGCCGAGATGACCAACCTGGGACTTCCGGTCCCTCCCGGCTTCGTCATCACCACCGAAGCCTGCAAGGTCTACCTCGACAGCGGCACCGAGCCCGCGGCACTGCGTGCCGAGGTCTCCGAGCACCTGGACGCCCTTGAGAAGAAGATGGGCAAGAAGCTCGGTCAGGCCGACGACCCGCTGCTCGTATCGGTCCGTTCCGGGGCGAAGTTCTCCATGCCCGGCATGATGGACACCGTTCTCAACATCGGCCTCTCCGATGCATCGGTTTCCGGCCTCGCCGCGCAGGCCGGTGACGAGCGGTTCGCGTGGGACTCCTACCGCCGCTTGATCCAGATGTTCGGCAAGACCGTGCTGGGCGTGGACGGCGAGCTCTTCGAGGAGGCGCTGGAGGAGGCCAAGCAGGCCAAGGGCATCCGCGTCGACATTGACCTGGACGCGGCCGACCTCAAGAGCCTGGTCGCGCACTTCAAGGACATCGTGTCCAAGGAGACCGGCCGGGACTTCCCGCAGGAGCCCCGCGAGCAGATGGACCTCGCGGTGCGCGCGGTCTTCGACTCGTGGAACACCGACCGCGCCAAGCTCTACCGCCGCCAGGAGCGCATCCCCGGCGACCTCGGCACCGCGGTCAACGTCTGCTCCATGGTCTTCGGCAACCTCGGCCCCGACTCCGGCACCGGCGTCGCCTTCACCCGCGACCCCGCCAGCGGCCACCAGGGCGTCTACGGCGACTACCTGCAGAACGCGCAGGGCGAGGACGTCGTCGCCGGTATCCGCAACACCGTGCCGCTCGCCGACCTCGAGAACATCGACAAGGCGTCGTACGACGAGCTGATGCAGATCATGGAAACGCTCGAAACGCACTACAAGGACCTGTGCGACATCGAGTTCACCATCGAGCGCGGCAAGCTGTGGATGCTGCAGACCCGGGTCGGCAAGCGCACCGCCGGTGCCGCCTTCCGGATCGCCACCCAGCTCGTCGACCAGGGCCTGATCGACGAGGCCGAGGCCCTGCAGCGGGTCAACGGCGCGCAGCTGGCGCAGCTGATGTTCCCCCGCTTCGACCTCGGCGCGAAGTCCGAGACGATCGGCCGCGGTATCGCCGCCTCCCCGGGCGCGGCGGTCGGCAAGGCCGTCTTCGACTCGTACACCGCCGTCAAGTGGTCGCGCTCCGGCGAGAAGGTCATCCTGATCCGCCGCGAGACCAACCCCGACGACCTCAACGGCATGATCGCCGCCGAGGGCATCCTCACCTCCCGCGGCGGCAAGACCTCGCACGCCGCCGTCGTCGCCCGCGGCATGGGCAAGACCTGTGTCTGCGGCGCCGAGGAGCTGGAGGTCGACACCAAGGCCCGCCGGCTGACGACCAGCGACGGCACCGTCATCGAAGAGGGCGACGTCGTCTCCATCGACGGCTCCACCGGCAAGGTCTACGCCGGCGAGGTGCCGGTCGTGCCGTCCCCGGTCGTGGAGTACTTCGAGGGCCGGATGCACGCCGGCGCCGAGGACGCCGACGAGCTGGTCAAGGCCGTCCACCGGATCATGGCCTACGCGGACCGGGTACGCCGGCTGCGCGTACGGGCCAACGCCGACAATGCCGAGGACGCCGCCCGCGCCCGCCGCTTCGGCGCCCAGGGCATCGGCCTGTGCCGTACCGAGCACATGTTCCTCGGTGAGCGCCGCGAGATGGTCGAGCGCCTCATCCTGGCCGACACCGAGACCGACCGGGACGCCGCGCTCTCCCAGCTGCTGCCGCTCCAGAAGGCCGACTTCATCGAGCTGTTCGAGTCGATGGACGGACTGCCGGTGACGGTCCGGCTGCTGGACCCGCCGCTGCACGAGTTCCTGCCCGACATCACCGAGCTGTCGGTGCGGGTCGCGCTCGCCGAGGCCCGCAAGGACGCCAACGAGAACGATCTGCGGCTGCTGCAGGCGGTGCACAAGCTGCACGAGCAGAACCCGATGCTGGGCCTGCGCGGTGTGCGCCTCGGCCTGGTCATCCCCGGTCTGTTCGCGATGCAGGTGCGCGCCATCGCCGAGGCGTCCGCCGAGCGGAAGAACGCCAAGGGCGACCCGCGTGCGGAGATCATGATTCCGCTGGTGGGCACCGTCCAGGAGCTGGAGATCGTCCGCGAGGAGGCCGAGCAGGTCATCGCCGAGGTCGAGAAGGCCCACGGCGTCAGCCTCAAGCTCACCCTCGGCACGATGATCGAGCTGCCCCGCGCCGCCCTCACGGCCGGACAGATCGCCGAGTCGGCCGACTTCTTCTCCTTCGGTACGAACGACCTCACGCAGACGGTCTGGGGCTTCAGCCGGGACGACGTCGAGGCCAGCTTCTTCACCGCGTACCTGGAGAAGGGCATCTTCGGCGTCAGCCCGTTCGAGACCATCGACAAGGACGGCGTGGGCGCCCTGGTCCGCAACGCCGCCGCGGCCGGCCGGGCCACCCGCCCGGACCTCAAGCTCGGGGTCTGCGGCGAGCACGGCGGCGACCCGGAGTCCGTCCACTTCTTCCACGAGGCCGGACTGGACTACGTCTCCTGCTCCCCGTTCCGCATCCCGGTCGCACGGCTGGAGGCGGGCCGCGCGGCCGCGGAGTCCAAGGGCAGCGACAGCCGCTGACCGCACCGGGGGCAGTGAGCACCACTGCCCCCGCCGGTCACCGCGGGCGCCGAGTGTGCCCGCGGTGGCGTGAAAGACCCACCGGAGCCCGGCAGTACGGGTCCCCACCCTCAGCCGCCCGGCTGTCGGCTCCGGCACCCCAACGAGGGCGGCACCTGTGCGGAGGTGCCGCCCTCGGTCTTTGGTCGGCGGACGCCCGTCCGCGGTGGACCGGTGTCTTTGCGGTGCGGCGACGCAACGCCCCAGCGCTGCGGGGCAGTTGAAGGGCAGCCGCAAGGCAGCCGCAGAGCTGCCGAAGGCCGGCGCGGGCCGGTCGGAAGGTCCCGTTGGTTAGATCACAGAAAAACCTGCGGCAAAGAGGGCAACTGCTCGGCATTGCCCCGATTTACCCGCCGGGGGCGAGGGCGGGAGCACTCGTGCCAAGTGATTTTTTCATTGCCGTTAGGCCTTATATCGGTCATAAGATCCCAGGCATCCCGCACGCCTGAGCGCCCTGCCCACGCGGCGGATTCCCTTCTCTTGACCAGGAAAAGGTCTCCAGTGAACCTTCGCCGTACCCTCGCGACCGCGGCCGTCGCCGCTGTGACCGCGCCTGCGGTCCTGCTCTCCGCGAGCACCGCCTTCGCCGACACCAAGACCCCGGCGCAGACGCAGCAGAAGCCGGCCTACGCGGAACTGAAGAAGGCCGCCGACGACGCGAAGAAGGCGTACGAGGACGCGGTTGTCGCCGAGAAGGCCGGCCGCGAGAAGATCAACGCCACCATGGAAGCCCTGGACCAGGATTCCCATCCGCTCAAGGCGGCCTACCTCGCCGCGGACAAGGCGGCCAAGGCCGCCGCCGCCGACAGGACCGCCGCCGACAAGGCCGTCACGGACGCCAGGGCCGCCCTGGACGAGGCCAAGGACGAGGAAGGGAAGGCCAAGGCCCAGGAGGCGCTGAGCGCCGCCGAGGCCGAAGCCAAGACTGCTGCCGGTGCCAAGGCGAACGCGGACGCCCAGCGCAAGGTGGCCGGGGACGCATGGAACGACGCCCAGGTCGCGGCGCTCCGGGAGTGGAACAAGGTCCTGAACGCCTCGGCCGAGGCCCGCAAGGCCAAGGACGCGGCCGACAAGGCGCTCGCCGCTGCCGCCGGCTGTGTACGCGTGCCGGGCCTGACCGTCCTCGCGAACCGCCTGCCCTCCAAGGTGGTTGCCGGGACCACGGTCGACTTCTCGTTCACCGTGGCCAACGCCACCGACCGCACGCTGGACGTGGACCCGCTGGTGTTCTTCCAGCTGAACGCCAAGGTCCAGGAGCAGCACTTCATGAAGGTGCAGTGGGCCGACGGTTCCGGCTGGCGCGCGCTGGACTTGACGGAGGGCCCCTCCCACATCGCCTCCGTCAAGGGCATGAAGCCCGGCGCCCGCACCGAGGTGAAGATGCGGATGACGCTCGAAAAGGAGGCCCCGGCCATCGATGCCTGGGCCCTCCTCGCGGGTGACGCCTCCGACGCGTACAACCCGTGTGTCCACGGCCCCATGAACCGCTACGTCTTCAAGGTGCTGCCGGCCGGCAGCAAGCCCGGCACGGTCGGCGAGGCGAAGCCCGGCAAGGTCGAGGACAAGGACCGCCCGAAGCCGAAGTCGGCCGCGCAGACCGGTTCCTCCTCGTCCGCCGGCTCCACCGCCTCCGCCCAGCCGGCATCGGCCGTCACCGGCGGCAGCCTCGCCACGACGGGTGCGTCGCCCGCCGTGCCGCAGCTCGCCCTCGTCGGCGGCGGCGCCGTGCTGCTCGGCACCGGGGCGGTCTTCGCCGTCCGCCGTCACCGCGGGGCCCGGGGCACCAACTGACCCCAGGCGCCCACTGATCCCGGGCAGCAACTGCCCCAGGCATCAGCTGATCCCGGGCACCAGCTGCCAGGCACCGAAGAGGGCCCGCATCCGAGTGCTGGATGCGGGCCCGTGCGGCTCCTGCCTGTGCGGCAACTTCGCAGGTCAGACGGACGAGGGCGGCACCTGTGCGGAGGTGCCGCCCTCGCTCTTTCCGGACTCCCCCCTCGGGAGCTGCCGTCACCCCGGTCGGCGCGGGGTGCGGCCTTCAGCGGGGCTGGCGAGCGGCCGGGTGGTTGCCCATCACCCCCCACGGGATCGAGCAATCCGGTCCGTTCGCACCGCCGCTGAATTGAGTACAAGCTTTCCTCCACCCGGCCCGGTGGCGCGACCACTTTCAAGTCTGGCCAAAAGGGCATGGTGACCGCGCGTGTTGGCGTGCATACTCAGGCGTGCCGGGGGTCGACTGAGGAAACCAGAGGTGGGGGTTTCGGTGTTACGCGTCCATTTCAGTGGACTCGATCTGGCCCGTGTGCGCATTGCGGCACGCCCGGACGCACTGTGGGAGACCGTCTTAAGCTTTCACCGGCTGCGCGACCGACGGGACGATTCGGCGTTCGGCAAATGGCGATCGGAAACGCGCGGAAGGTTGAATGGCGAAGCGCGGCTGCTGGCGCCGCTCGTGCCCACCCGCGGGTATTTTCCCGATTTCCTGACGCCCGCCGAAGGGCTCCTCGGCATGACCGACGCGCTCGCCGCGCTGCGCGAGACGCCGGCCGTCCGGCTGCACGAGGAACTGGCCCGGCTCTCCACGGCCACCCGCCCGTTCCCGTCGTGGATACGGGCGATGGCCGAGGGCGACACCCGCGCCCTCGGGAGGCTCGCCGGGATCCTCCAGCGCTATTACGAGGCGGCCGTCGCCCCGTACTGGCCGCGGGTCCAGGGCCGTATCGAGGCCGACCGGGCCGCCCGTGGCAGGGCGCTGCTCGACGGCGGCGCTGACCGGCTGCTCGCCTCGCTCCCGCCGATGATGCGCTGGCGCCCGCCCGTACTGGAGGCCGACTATCCGGTGGACCGCGATCTCCACCTCGGCGGCCGGGGGCTGTTGCTGCTGCCGTCGTACTTCTGCCGCCGCACCCCGGTCACCTTCCACAACACGGACCTGACGCCCGTGCTGGTCTACCCCGTGGAACACCCGGCGCCGCGGCTCACCCCGCCGGTCCCGCCGGAACGTTCCCTCGGCCGGCTCGTCGGCCAGACCCGCTCCGCGATACTCCAGGGCATCGGCGTCGGCTGCACCACCAGCGAACTCGCCCGGCGCGCCGATGTCTCGCTGGCCTCCGCCAGCCAGCATGCGACGGTGCTCCGCGATGCCGGCCTGCTGGTCACCCTGCGGCAGGGCAACGCGGTGCTGCACACCCTCACCCCGCTGGGTGCGGCCCTGCTGCGCGGTGCGCGTCCGGCGGAAGCGGCGGCGTACGAACGGCTGGGGTGAGCGGCGCCGGGCACGCTTCCGGGCGCGTGGGGTTCGCCGTGCCGCGCGACGGGGATGCTGTGCCGCGTGCCCGGGGCGTCCTGCGGCAAGTCGGGCGCCGGCTGCCGCAGGTCCGGCGCCGGCTGCCGCCCCTCAGGTACGTCCTGACGGGCGGCAGACACGCCAGGCCCGCGGTCAGTAGGGGCGGTCGCCCGCGATGGCGACCCGTTCGGCGACCCGGCGGTGCGTCCCGTAGTCGTTCACCGCGTAGTGCTGGGTGGCACGGTTGTCCCAGAACGCGAGGTCCCCCGCCTGCCAGCGCCACCGCACCTGAAACTCCGGCACCTGCGCCTGCTGGAACAACACGCGCAACAGCCGGTCGCTCTCCGCCTCCTCCAGACCCACGATCCGGGTGGTGAAGGAGGCGTTGACGAACAGCATCCGCCGCCCGGTCTCCGGGTGCCGGCGCACCACCGGATGCTCGACCGGCGGGAACTGCTCCTGGAATGGCGACAGTTGAACGGCGGAGTAGAAGCGCGCGAAACCCGGGAGATAGTCGTGCACCGCCCGTGCTCCATTGACCCGTGCCCGGATTTCCGGAGGCAAATTGTCGTATGCCGCGGCCATATCGGCCCACATGGTGTCCCCGCCGGCGGGCGGCACCTCCCGCAGTTGCAACACCGCACCCAGCGCCGGGCGTTCGCGGAACGTGACATCCGTGTGCCATACGTTCTCGAACGTCGGGACCCCGCCGGCCGCCTTGTCGAACCGCACCACATCCTTCGAATCGCCCCACGCCAGCAACGGGTTGCTCTCCAGCTCACCCCAATTGCGCGCGAATTCGCGCTGTGCCGCGGAGCTCAGATGCTGCCCGCGGAAGAACAGCACCTTCCACTCCAGCAACGCCCGGTTCAGCTCCGCGCGCAGGCCGTCGGACAGCGGACGGGACAGGTCCAGCCCACGGATTTCGGCCCCGATGGTGGCCGCCTGCGGTACGACCTCGAAGCGCTCGTACGGCCGGTCCTCCCAGTCGTCGGGAGTGCGGCGCAGGACGCGGTGCCCTTCGTACAGGCCGTCGGCGGGGATGCGGTGGGGGCGCAGGGCGGTGGTGGGTGCGGGGGCGGGGGAAGCCGCGGAATCGGCGAGCGTTGTCAACTGATCCTCCTGATCGGGAGAAGAGGGAGGTGGGTGGGAGGGAGGGAGAGGGGAGCCATGTGTCTGGCCGGGGGCGGAGTGTGGTGCGGCCACGGCGGACGCGGCCGCCGGACGGACCACCGCCCGCCGCACGTCAGGGCAGGAACGGTCAGTGCGTGAACCCGTCAGCGCACGAGGCCGTCAGCGCATGAACGCGTCCCTGCAGGACGCCGTCGGCGCGGGAGGCTGCCAGTGCGGGAAGCCGGCACCGCGGGAAGCCGTCAGGCCGTACAGGAACAACCGGCCGGGGGAGATCCCACCCGGCCTCGGCGGCGCAGAAAGCTCAGGCCGCGGGGCGCACACTCGCCGCGGGGGCCGCTCTCGCGCGGCGCCACCTCACGGACGGTCGGGTGCGTGCTCATGCCACGCACCGTACCCCCTCCTGACGGGTGGGCTCAATGCCTCAGTCGTCGATCCCGCTGCGCTCCACCCCCGCCACGATGTACCGCTGGAGCAGCAGGAAGACCACCACCAACGGGGCGATCGAGACCGCCGCGGCCACGAACAGCTCGTGCAGATTGAGGTTCTGCGCGGTGGTGAACGTCGACAGCGCCACCTGCACCGTCCAGGCCTCCTGGTCCTGTCCGATCACCAGAGGCCACAGGAACGCGTTCCAGGCACCGATGAAGACGATGGTGGCGACAGCGGCGAAGACCGGCCGGGCATTGGGCACCACGATGCGCCAGTACGTCCGCCAGTAGCCGAGCCCGTCGACCCGCGCCGCGTCCTCCAGCTCCTTGGGGAAGCCCAGGAAGTACTGCCGGAAGATGAAGCAGGCGAACGCGCTGAACAGCGTCGGAATGACCAGGCCCCGCAGGGTGGAGATCCATCCGAGCGACGACACCAGCACAAAGCTGGGCACGAACGTCACGGCCGCCGGGACCATCAGCGTCCCCAGGATCGCGTAGAAGACGACAGGGGCGTGCCGGTAGGGGATCCGGGCCAGGCCGTACCCCGCGAGCGAGGCCAGCAGGACCGTACCGACGGTCGTCGACACCGCGATCAGCGTGGAGTTGAGCAGCGCCCGGCCCAGGGGGAGGTTCGGATCCCGGAAGACCTCGGTGAGATGCGACCACTGCAGCTCGTGCGGGAAGAGGGTCCAGTCAGGGGCCGTGATCTCCCGCTCGGTGGCCAGCCCGTTCCGCACCAGCAGGTAGAAGGGGATGAGGAACAGCAGCGCGAGGGCGATCACGGCGACGACCCGCAGCGCGCGCCCGGCTCTGGTCAGCGCGTCATGCATCGGTGCTCACTCCTCCTTGCGGCCGAGGCCGAACCAGCGGGCCTGGACGACCGTCGCCACCGCGATGATCAGCGCCAGGATCACCGCACCCGCGCTGCCCAGCCCGAGGTTCTGGTCCTGTCCGAGCGCCGTGTAATACAGATAGACCAACGGTGGTCGGGCGTAGGGCGGATAGCCGCGCGCATCGCTGAGCAGGTTGTAGAACTCGTCGAACGCCTGGAAGGCATTGATCACCAACAGCAGCACCACCGCCACGGATGTGGCGCGCAACTGCGGAAAGGTGATGTGCCGGAAGACCTGCCAGCCCGGCCGTGCCCCGTCCACCGCCGCCGCTTCGTACAACTGCGGTGAGATCCGCTGCAGTCCGGCCAGGAACAGGATCATGTAGAACCCGGCCTGCAGCCACAGCCGTACGGTCACGATGACCAGCCAGTACCAGGGCGGATCGGTCGTCGACAGCCAGGCGGTCTGATCCGCGCCGAACCACCCCAGCACGGTGTTGGCCAGCCCGAACCGCACCCCGTTGAAGACCGACAGCTTCCAGATCACCGCCGCGACGACGTACGAGCAGGCCGTCGGCAGGAAGAACACCGACCGGAAGAAGGCCTGGGCGAAGCGCAGCCGGTTCACCATCAGCGCCAGTGCGAGCGACAGCGCATAGGTCGCGGGCACGATGAACACCGTGAACAGCGCAAACGTGCCCAGGCTGCCGAGGAATGCCGGATCGCTCAGCATCGTGCCGTAGTTGCCGAGCCCGACGAAATCCGAGCCGGCCGGACTCACGGTGTTGTGCGCGTCGAAGAAGCTCAGGTAGACGCTCCACACCAGCGGTACGTATGTGAACAGCCCCAGCCCGATCGCGAACGGCCCGACGAAGACCCAGAACCAGAGGTTCCGCCGCTGCGGGCCGAGCCATCGGGTGCCGGGCGAACGGGGGCCGGCTTCCGCCCCCGCTCCCGCCGCGGCACGCGGGGCCGGTACGTCTGTGACCGCTTCTTCGGTCCCGCCCGCGGTCACTTCTTCTTGACCCGCTGGAGCTCGGCATTGACCTTGCGCACCACGCTTTTCAGCTCGCTCTCCGGGTTGGCGCCGTCCTTGATGATCCGGCTCAGCGCGTCCTGATAGGCAGTGCGGTCCGCGGTCGTCCACAACAGCGGCTCGGCATAGCCGTGATCGGTCGAGAACCGGACCGCGTCCGCCGCCGGGCCGGACTGCAACTGCCGGGCCTTCTCGGCCAGCGAGATCCGCGCCGGAATATGGAACCCGTACGACAGTGCGAAGTCCTGCTGGTAGTCGGTGCGGTCCACCCACAGCCACTTCGCGAAGGCCTTGGCCTCCGCCTTGCGCGTGCTCCGCGCGCTGACCGCGGAGCCGTAGGCACCGACCTGAACGGAGGGTTTCCCTCCGCTCCCGTCCTTCGGGAACGGCAGCACCCCGAAGTCGTCCCCCAGCGCCTTCTCGATCTGCGGCAGCGCCCACAGTCCCGACCACTGCATCGCGGTCAGCCCCTGGATGAACGCGGCCGGATCGGACCAGTCCGTGGGCGCGCCCAGCAGCAACGACGTGTCCGCGTACAGCTGCCGGATCTTGCCGAGGGTGCGCGCCGCGGCCGGATCGTCGAACCCGGCCTTGCCGTCCGGGGTGATCAGGCTCAGCCCGGCGGCGAACAACGGTGTCCCGCCGAGCACGCCCACCCCGCCGTCGTTCCCCAGGAACAGCCCCTTGGACTTCTTGCCGCTGAGCTTCTTCGCCCCGTCCACCAGCTCGTCGAGCGTCTGCGGCGGCTGCACCCCGGCCTTCTCCAGCAGACTCTTGCGGTAGTACAGCAGCTGCATGTCGACGACCTGCGGGATGCCCCAGATCTTGTCCTGCCAGATCTTCGGCGCCAGCACGGCCTGGTGGAAGTCGTCCTTCACCGGCTCGACCTCGGCGGTCAGGTCGACCACCTGACCGCCCTGGATCTGGTCCAGCAGCGGCCCGTTGGCCTCGAAGACGTCCGGCCCCGAGTCGGTGAGCAGCGCGGCCGCCGTCTGCCGGTCGTAGTCACCCGGCCGCCACTGCACCGAGACGTTCGCCTTCCGGTACGCGGCGGCGTACCGCTTCACGGCCTGCTGGGTCCCGGGCTCCCCGTATTGGTGGTACCACTGGCTGAGCGCGGGCCCCGAACCACCGCTGCCCCGCCCGGTGTTGGACCCGCACGCGGTCGCCAGCCCCGCGGCAAGGGCCGCCCCGCCGCCGGCCGCCAACAGCCGCCGCCTGTTGATCTCCGTCATGGCACGTCGCCCCCTGCGCTCGTAACCTACCGGTGATCGACGATCACCGACGGTGCGACCGTCCACTCTGCCGCACGACTGTGAAGCGCGCATGGCATCTGCACGAAACGGGGCCGGGGGAGGGGGGCTCCGGTATGGGTGGTAGCCCGAGGGTCCGCCCTCGCCCGTTACGGATGGGCCTGACGCTGCTTGCGGTACAGCTCGATGGCCGCCTCGGTGGGGAAGTTGGGCACGGTGACGGTTTCGCCGGTGTCCTTGGCGACGATGATCTTTGACCCGCCGGGCGGGGCCGGCTGCGGGGGGCCGGATGCGTCCGGTGTGCGGGGGGAGGCGGCGTACACGAGGTAGCCGATGTCGAATTCGTGGACGTGCAGAGGGGCGGGGGAGCCGTCCGGCAGCTTGGGCTCGGCATAGCGGCTGCGGACGAGGGCGAGCGCTTCCTCGGGGGTGGTGGGCGGTGTGAGAGGGGCCTGCGGACTGGTCATTTTCTGCTCCTGTTGCGCACTGTCTCGCCTGAGAACCGGTGGGGTGTCATGTGGGGAATTCGCCGTCTGAAGCCAGTAGGCCTGAAGTGCCTCGATCCAGAATTTTGATCATTTTGCTGCTGTCCCTTCCGCTCCCTCTTCCCTGCCTCTTCTGCGGGAGCGTCAGGAGGTCCGGCGCCTGTAGTGGCGGTGGTAGAGCTCCACCGCGGCCTCGGGAGGGAAGTTGGGTACGTCCGACACCTCGCCGTCGATCTTGGAGATGACGATGTTGCTGCCACCGGGCGCCGCGGGAGGGACGGTGGGGTCCTCGGGGCGCGGCCAGCTCGCGTGGATCAGGTAACCGATGTCGAATTCGTGGACGAACAGGCCGGAAGGACCGCCGGGCGAACCGATCTCGGGGAAGTGCTTCCGGCCGATCGCCAGTGCCTCGGCCTCGCTCGTCGGCAGGGGCTCCGGTCCGAGCCGCGGACGGAACGGGGGAGGCGTGGGAGGCAGGCCGGGAGTGCTGCCCGGCGGCCGGTCGGACTCGGTCATGGGGCTCTCTCCTCGGGTGGTTGGCTCGTGTGGGCTGCTGCCTGTGGGCGAGGTCAACGTAATCCACGCACCGGTGGCCTGATGGGTTCGTCTCCGGGATGGGGCGGGATGGGGCGGGGCGGGGTGAGTGGGGGGGCGGCCGGGACCCCGGTCCTCAGCCGAACAGCACGCGTGCCAGCCAGAACTCCAGCAGTTCCGCGTCGCCGGTGATCTCGAAGGTGGTGTCGTCAGCGGGGGTACGGCCGTAAATGAGGAGCAGGAGGCCGGTCAGCGGGGCGCGGACGGAGACGGCGGCCGGCTCCTGGGCGCGGCGCCAGGCGAGGGCGTCGCCGGTGAGGTCGACGAGCCAGTCGGCGGCGGCTTCCGGTGGGGTGTCCGTGGCGTGGAAGTGGAGGGTGCGGCCGGGGCCGAGGAGTTCGCGTCGGTCGGGGTGGAAGTCGAACATCTCGGGGAGGGAGCCGAGTTCCATCCATTCGTCGAGGGTGTCGAGGGCGAGGCGCTGGTCGACGGTGAACTCGCTGCCGAGCGCCAGGGTGACATCGGCTCGGTGCATGACCGTCTCGTGGGCCATACGGCGGGCGAAGAAACGCGGGGAGCCGGAGGGGAGCGGGGTCCAGATCCGGACGTCGGGGCCTGTGGAGCGCAGTGTGTCCGCAAGGCGCCGGGCGCCCTCGAGGAGCCAGGCGGCAGCCTCGGCCGGGGACTGGGTGGTGTCGCGGGGCAGGACGCGGAGGGCGGTCTCGGGCGGGGGTTCGGTCGCCCGGGTCCGTACCAGGTCCTCGACCCAGCGATGGGCCTCGCCCAGATGCCGGAGCAGCTGGGCGAGGTTCCAGTCCGGGCACGAGGGGACGGTGGTCGTCAGGTCGGCGTCCCGCTCCGTGAGGCAGGACGCCAGCCGTGCGGCCTGGTCGACGATTGCGGCGCAGTGACCGTCGTAATCCATATCCATGGCGGGGTGTGCGGAGTTCATGACCTCACGGTAGGACGCACCACTGACAACGGAGCGTCACCACAAGTGGTTCCGTGTCACGAGCAGTGAGCAGTTCCGCATCACGAGTCGTTTCCCGCCAGGAGTCGTTCCCCGTCACGAGCCGTCCCCCTCCCGCTCGGTCCGGCGTCACGAGCGGGTGCCCTGCGGCTCCAGGCGGAACCGCAGCCGGCAGATGACCGCGTCCGTGTCCCGGCGCACCGCGCGGGCGACGACCGCGCCGCGCTGGTTCTGCAGCAGGCGCTGCCAGAGGTGGGCAGGTTCGGCCTCCGGGATCAGGACGGTGATGCGGGTGGTGGGGCGCCGTGCCGCCAGGTCGGTGACGTACGCGGCGATGGGGCGGCCGAGGGAGCGGGTGGCGGAGGGCAGTTCGAGGAGTTCCACGCCGGGGTTCCACAGTTCCCAGTCGCGGCGCAGGGCCTCGGCGGCCGGGCGGTCCTCGGGGGCGCCGTAGGTGACGGTGACGGCCATGACCTCGTCGCCCAGGGACACCGCCGCGTTCAGGCCCTCGCAGGTCAGCCGGGAGAGATGCGAGACGGGGACGATGACGAGGGAGGGGGCGCGGTGCGGGGGTTCGGGGACGCGGCCCAGGCCGAGGCGTTCGCCGATACGGGTGTAGGACCGGTGCACGGCCTCGAAGACGAGGACCAGCAGCGGCAGGGCGACCACGATGAGCCAGGCGCCCTCGGTGAATTTGGTGGCGGTGACGACGAGCGCCGAGACGCCGGTGAGCAGGGCGCCGAAACCGTTCAGCAGGGCCTTGCCGCGCCACCCGCGGGACCGGTCGAGGCGCCAGTGCCGGACCATGCCGATCTGGCA
This sequence comes from Streptomyces sp. NBC_00400, assembly GCF_036048035.1. NCBI lineage: Bacteria > Bacillati > Actinomycetota > Actinomycetes > Kitasatosporales > Streptomycetaceae > Streptomyces > Streptomyces sp. NBC_00400. The sequence continues at coordinate 5,789,990 of NZ_CP107940.1, forward strand.
GAGCGTGAAGCCGACGAAGACACCGATGGCGAACAGCGGGACGAGGGTGTTGACGTCGCCGCCGGAGACGAGGAGCAGCGCCGCGGCCACGGCGGCGAGGGCCAGCACGCCGTGACGGTGGACCTGGCGGTCCGCCTTGAGGCCGAAGACGTGCGGCAGGTAGTTGTCCCGGGCGAGCAGGCCCATCAGGACGGGCAGTCCGCCGAAGGAGGTGTTCGCGGCCAGGGCGAGCAGGACCATGGTGGCGAACTGGACGACGTAGAAGGCCGCGTTGTGGCCGAGGGAGGCGTCCGCGAGCTGGGCGAGGACGGTGACGCCCTCGACCGGCTGGAGGTGGAAGCGGCCGATCAGGACGGACAGCCCGATCAGCATCACGCCGAGCAGGGCGCCGAGCGCGACCTCGGTGCGCTGGGCGCGCTTGGCCGCCGGCGCCCGGAAGGACGGCACCGCGTTGGCGACCGCCTCGACACCCGTCAGCGCCGAGCAGCCGGACGCGAACGCCTTGAGCAGGAGCAGGGCGCCGACGGCGGTGGCGTTGTGGGCGAGGACGGAGGCGTGCCCGTCGGCGGTGACGGTGGAGGCGGGGGCGTCGCGGAAGAGACCGGCGACGATCATCGTCAGGATGGCGCCGATGAAGACGGCGGTGGGGACGAGGAAGGCCTTTGCCGAGTCGACGATGCCGCGCAGGTTGATGCCGGTGATGAGCAGCAGCACCGCCAGGCAGATCCCTGCCCGGTCGTCGTAGAGCGCGGGGAACGCCGAGGTCAGGGCCGCTACGCCGGCCGTCACGGAGACCGCGACATTGAGGACGTAGTCGAGGAGGAGGGAGGCGGCCGCTACCAGGGCGGCCCGGCGGCCGAGGTGTGTCTTGGCCACCGCGTACGAGCCGCCGCCGTCGGGGAAAGCGGCGATCACCTGGCGGTACGAGGCGACCAGGACGGCCAGCAGTGCGGCGATGGCGAGTGTGACGGGGAGCGTGAAACCGAGGCCGTAGCTGCCTGCCGCGGCCAGGACCAGCACGATCGACTCGGGGCCGTAGGCGACGGACGCCATGGCATCGAGGGAGAGGGCGGCCAGACCCTGGAGCGTGGTGAGACGGTGGCGGGCGTCAGGCTCGGCGGCGGGCTCGCCGGTGGGTTCACCAGCGGGCGCACAAGTGGGCGCACGAGCGGGTTCGATGGCGCCGGCGTGGGCGCTGCCGGTGGCGGTATCCGGCGGTTCCTCGGGCCGGCCAGGGGGCCGGGACACCATCGGCATCGTGCGTCGTACCTCCGTGCGGCACCGTGTGGGACCAGGCCAGCGTGCGGGGCGGGGCGGCCGCCGCCCATGGGCCTTGGCGGCCCCTTGGCGGGCAACGGGGTGTTCTTCACGGGATCTTGACGCGGGTGGCGCGGCCGGCGCCCGCGCGACTGAACGGGAACGGCCGGCACGGGGAACGGTCAGTGCAGGGAACGGCCGGCACGGGGAACGGTCAGTGCAGGGAACGGCCGACCGTGCCGTACCGGTCGGTCAGAATGCCGCAGCCGGCGGCGCGAAGTCGTAGTGGACGCCGGTCAGCTCCTCCGATGCGGCCCACAGGCGCTCGCCGTTGGCGTCCTTCTTGGTCCAGGGGGCGCGGAAGGACTGGACGGGGGCGCCGCGCAGGCCGTTGCGCGGACCGATGAAGGAGTCCGGCCGCATATGGGGCGCGGTGGCCGCGCAGAGGGTGCCCAGGGCGCCGCCGTCCGGGGACTGTCCGACGAGGCCGGTCCCGAAGTCGATGATCCGCTCGGCGGAGGCGCGGCCCTCCATGCGGACGCCCGCGGTCATGAGGTTGGTGGAGGCGTATCCGGGGTGCGCGGCGGCCGCGACGACCTGGGAGCCGGCCGCGGCCAGCCGCCGGGTCAGTTCGTGGGTGAAGAGCAGGTTGGCGCTCTTGGAGCGGCTGTACGCGATCCAGCGGCGGTAGGAGCGCGCGCTGTTGAGGTCGGTGTAGTCGAGGTCGGCGAGGGCGTGCAGCATGCTGGAGACGGTGACGACCCGGGCGCCGGGCGTGGCGAGGAGCTTGGGCAGCAGCAGCCCGGTCAGCGCGAAGTGGCCGAGGTGGTTGGTGCCGAATTGCATCTCGAAGCCGTCGGCGGTGGTCCGGTACGGCAGTGCCATCACGCCGGCGTTGTTGATGAGCAGGTCGAGGCGGTCGCCGTCGAAGTCGTCGAGAGCGGCGGCGAAGTCCCGTACGGAGGAGAGATCGGCCAGGTCGAGGGGCCGGAACTCGGCCTCGGCGGTGGGGACGTCGGACCGCAGCCGGTCCAGGGCGGCCATGCCCCGTGCCTCGTTGCGGCAGGCCAGCAGTACGCGGGCACCGTGGCGGGCCAGTTCACGTGCCGTGGCGTAGCCGAGTCCGCTGTTGGCGCCGGTGACGACCGCCGAGCGGCCGGTCTGGTCGGCGATGTGGCTGGTGTTCCACCGGGTCACGCCTGTGCTCCTCCGTACGGGGGCGACCAGAGTACGTGGGGGAGGGGCGGCGGGGACCGGAGAGGGCCGGAGGAAGGCCCTCCGCCCGTCCTCCGCCCTCTGCCCGTCTTCTGCCCTCCGCCCTCGGCCCTCCGCGCTCCGTCCTCCCTCTGCCCCGGGCGTCGCGCCCGTGCTCACTCCTCCTCGGCGAGGCGCTTGATCGCCGAGAGGCGGGTGTCCCAGGCGGCGGCCACCCGGTCCATCCACCGGGCGGTGACCCCCAGCCGCTCCGGTATGACCCGGTAGCGCGCCTCCCTGCCCTCCCGGTGGCCGGCGACCAGACCGGCGCGGTCCAGGATCCCCAGGTGTTTGACGATGGCCTGGCGGCTGACCGGCAATTCGGCCGCCAGGACCGTGGCGGTTGCCTCGCCGTGCGCGGCGAGGGCGTCGAGTATCCGGCGGCGGGTCGGGTCCGCCAGCGCGGAGAAGACCTCCGCCACGGCGTCCGAGCCCGAGCCCGCCCCCGAGCCCTGGCCGCCGCCCCTGCCCGAGCCCTGACCGCCGCCCCCGCCCGGCCCCCTGCCCGCCTCTCCAGCCCTCGTCATGCCGCCAGCTGCTCCGCGTACCGCCGGATGTTCTCCACCTGGCCGGACCAGCCTGCGGAGTGGCTTTCGTACCCGGCGGTCTTCTTGCGGTCCCCGGGGATGCGGAGGCCGGCGAATCCGCTCTCCACCACGCGCAGATGGGTGCCGTCGCCCTCCTCGGTGAGGGTGAATTCGACGAGGGTGGAGTTGCCCTCGACCGCCACCTCACCGGGGTGCGCGCTCGCCCAGCGGTACGAGAAGTGGTGCGGCGGGTCCACCTTCACGATCTTGGTCAGGAACTGGCCGTACTCACCGTGGTCGAGCTCCATGATCCCGCCCGGCCGCAGGTCGACCGGCGCCGGCCCGCCCTGGCCGAACCACGAGCCGACGTGTTCCGGCTCGGTGAGCACGGCCCAGACGCGCTCCACGGGTGCGGCGATGCTGATCTCCCGCTCGATGCGGTCATGGGCGCCGCCCGCGCCGCTCGCGCCGCCTGCGCCGCCGTCCTCGTGCTGATTGCTGTCGGTGCCCATGGGGTGCTCCTCCTGTCGTGCCCTTCCGGGACTCACGTGCTATCTGATGGTTGCACGTGGCGCCAGGAGGCGCAACCGGTAGGTTGCGCTTATGTCTCTCTGTGCTGAGGGGCGGGGAGGGGCGGGGCGGGTCTCAGGAGTCGCGCTCCCCGCCCCGCGTCCGTACGGGATAGGCCGCCACCGCGACCTCAGGGTCGTCCAGACAGTGCCCCGACGCCAGGTCGAAGCGCTGCTTGAGCAGCGGCGATGCCACGAACGCCCGCCCGTCGGCCGAGCCGGTCAGCCCGCGGGAGAGGACCTGGGCGCCGGTGAACGGATCGCGGTTGGCGATCGCATACGCCTGCCCGGCACGGTCGGCGAAGAGCGCGGCCTGGGTGCCGTCCGGGAGGAGGGCGGCGACCCCGCGCCCTGGGGTGAGGTCGTCCATCGTGCACACCGCGACCCAGCCCTGTGGGCAGCGGATCTCGACCGTGGCGGCTGTGGCGGCTGCGGCTGCGGATGCGGATGCGGTGGCCGTGGCGGAGGCAGTGGCCGGGCCGACGGCGGCGGGGTGGGCGAGGGGGGTGAGCGTGGTGGCCATCAGGCGGGGGTCCCTTCCAGAGTGCGAACGGGCAGAGTGGGGCCGGCCAGCAGTGTCAGATCCGGCTTGACCTGGTCGCGTTCCGGTACGAAGCGGACCGACGGATCCGGTGCGCCGGGCGCATTGACGAAGGACACGAAGCGGGCCAGCCGTTCGGGATCGGCCAGCGTTTCGGCCCACTCGTCGCGGTAGTGGGTGACATGGGCGGCCATCAGGGCCTCCAGTTCGTCGCACAGCCCCAGGGAGTCGTGGACGACGACATCCCGTACGTGGTCGAGGCCGCCCTCGGTCCGCTCCAGCCAGGCCGAGGTGCGCTCCAGGCGGTCGGCGGTGCGGATGTAGAACATCAGGAAGCGGTCGATCAGGCGGATCAGCCCGGCGTCGTCCAGGTCCTGGGCGAGCAGGTCGGCATGGCGCGGGTCGGTGCCGCCGTTGCCGCCCACGTACAGGTTCCAGCCGTGGGACGTGGCGATGACGCCGAAGTCCTTGCCGCGGGCCTCCGCGCACTCCCTCGCACACCCGGAGACCGCGGACTTCAGCTTGTGCGGGGAGCGCAGGCCCCGGTAGCGCAGCTCCAGTTCGATGGCCATACGGACCGAGTCCTGCACGCCGTAGCGGCACCAGGTCTGGCCCACGCACGACTTCACGGTGCGCAGCGCCTTGCCGTACGCATGCCCCGACTCGAAGCCGGCCGCCACCAACCGGGCCCACACCTGCGGGAGCTGGTCGACCCGGGCACCGAACAGATCGATCCGCTGGCCACCGGTGATCTTGGTGTAGAGGCCGAAGTCGCGGGCCACCTCACCGATCACGATCAGCTTCTCCGGAGTGATCTCCCCGCCGGGGATGCGCGGCACGATGGAGTACGAGCCGTTGCGCTGGAGGTTGGCGAGGAAGTGGTCGTTGGTGTCCTGGAGGGCGGCCTGCTCCCCGTCGAGGACATAGCCGTCGGCGCCGACGGCCGGCGCGAGGGAGGCGATGATCGAACCGACGGCGGGCTTGCAGATCTCGCAGCCGTCGCCGTTTTGTGCCTCCGGGCGGCCGTGCGAGTCCAGCAGCGCCGCGAAGCTCGTCAGCCGCAGGGTACGGACGATCTCGTAGAGCTCGGCGCGGGTGTGCGGGAAGCAGCCGCACAGGCCGGTGTCGACGGTGACGCCGGACGCGGCCAGTTCGTCGTTCATCACGGCGGTCAGCGACTTCACGCAACTGCCGCAGCCGGTACCGGCCTTGGTGCACTTCTTGATCTCGGGAAGGGTGCCGCAGGAGTGCTCGGTGACCGCCGCCCTGACCGTCCCCTTGGTCACGTTGTGGCAGTTGCACAGCACCGCGTCGTCCGGCAGCGCGGACGGGCCGGGCGCGCCGCCGCCCCCGGCCGCGGCCCCGGCGGGCAGCACCAGCTGCTCGGGCGCCAGTGGGGGAACGGTGCCGGTCAGCGGCCGCAGCATCCCGTACGCCTCGGCGTCGCCGACCAGCACACCGCCCAGCAGCTCGCCCGCGGCGCCGATCACCAGCTTCTTGTAGACGCCGCTGCGGGAGTCGGCGTAGACCACGTCCAGGCAGCCGTCCGTGGTGCCGTGCGCATCGCCGAAGGACGCGACGTCCACGCCGAGCAGCTTCAGCTTGGTGGACAGGTCCGCGCCGGTGAAGCCGGTGGTCTCCCCGGAGTCGCCGCCGAGTTGACCGTCGAGGGTGCCGGCCGCCACCCGGGCCATGTCGTAGCCCGGGGCGACCAGCCCGTAGACCCGGCCGTCCGCGGCCAGCGCGCACTCGCCGATCGCGTACACGGCGGGGTCATCGGTGCGGCAGTGCTCGTCGACGACGATGCCGCCCCGCTCTCCCACCGGCAGCCCGCAGTCCCGGGCGAGCTGGTCGCGAGGGCGGACACCGGCCGAGAAGACCACCAGGTCGGTGTCGATACGGGAGTCGTCGGACAGGCCCATGGCGGTGACCGCGCCCGCCCCGTCCGCGACGATCTCCTTGCCGCCGACGCCGGTGTGCACCTCCAGCCCCATCCCCTCGACGGTACGGCGCAGGGCCCGGCCGCCGCCCTCGTCGACCTGGAGGGCCATCAGCCGCGGGCTGAACTCCACGATGTGGGTGCGCAGTCCGAGCCCCTTGAGCGCCCCGGCCGCCTCCAGGCCGAGCAGTCCGCCGCCGACCACGACTCCGGTGCGGGCGTTCTTGGCGTACTCCTCGATCGCGAGGAGGTCTTCGACGGTGCGGTAGACGAAGCAGCCCGCGCTGTCCTTTCCCGGCACCGGCGGCACGAACGGGGACGAGCCGGTGGCCAGCACCAGGGCGTCGTAGCGGACGGTCAGGCCGGAGCGGGCGGTGACCGTACGGGTGGTGCGGTCGACGGCCGTGGCCGGGTCGCCGAGGTGCAGTTCGATGCCGTGCCGGGCCAGGAAGTCCGGACCGGCCAGGCTCAGGTCGTCGGGGGTGCGGCCGGCGAAGTACGACGTGAGCTGGACGCGGTCGTAGGCCGGGCGGGGCTCCTCGCACAGCACGACCACCCGTGCCCGCTCGGTGACACCGCGGTCGGCCAGCTCCTCCAGGAAGCGCTGGCCGACCATGCCGTGGCCGATGAGGACGAGGGTGGGGGAGCCGGGGGCGGCGTCCGGCGTGGCATCGGGGTGCGGCGGCATCGAGGTCATGCCCGTCAGCCTGCGGCGCGGCTGTTACCCGCCCGCATCTGCACTGTTTCCCGGGCGGAACGCTGCCCTCAGTGGCGGGGCCGCGGCCGTGTGAGGGCGGTGCCCGTGTGAGGGCGGCGGCCGGGTGGGGACCGCGGCCGTGTGAGGGCGGCGGCCCCACCGCTGATCACCGCTGATCAGCCGCTCAACCCTTCGACCTTTCGACCTTTCGACCCTTCAGCCGTTCAGCTGCGCCGGGCACAGCCGCCGCGGCTGCTTGTCGCCCGACAGCTCGGCATCCACACAGCCGCCCGGCAGCCCGTCCACGGCCTTGCTGCCGAAGTTGGCGGTCACGGTCAGCTTGCCGTTGCCGAAGACCGTGCGCTGGACCGTACGGTCGCCGGTCAGCCACCGGAACGAGGTCATCTGCTCGGTACCCGCCGCGCGGTGCAGCGGCGAGAAGTACTTCTGCAGCGCGGCCAGCTCGGGCCCGTGCCTGTCGATCGTCGGGCCGTCGAGGACATAGTTGAGCGGGGTGTTGTAGAGCATCGCCAGCAGCGCCCTGGTGGTCTTCCGGGCCGGCAGCTTCTCGTACGACAGCTCCCAGCGCTCGGCGTTGACCAGGGAACCGTGCAGCGCGGTCTCGTAGAGCGGCGCGCGGTACTTCGGGTCGTACATGGCGGTGGCCATCCGACCGGGCAGCTGCACCGGCTTGAAGAAGATGGTGGGGGCCTTCTCAGGGTAGTAGCCGCCCCACGCCTTCCGGTCTTTCTCCAGCTTCCACAGGCCGTCGTCGACCGGGGTGCCCGAGCCGTGGTTGTAGGCCAGCACCTTGTTGGCCCACGCCTGAGCGCTCTCCGAGCCGAGGACGAGGTTCTTCGACAGGCGCTGCATCCGGGCCAGTCGGTTCGTGCGGTCCTCGGCCTTGGTCATCTCATGGCCCTTGCCGTGGTCGCGGAACAGCTCTCCCGTCGCGTCCACATCGAGGAAGTAGCTGTCCGCGCCGTTGGCGACCATCGTGCGGGTGCGGTCGGCCAGGTAGTGCTTGGCCGGCTCGGCCTTCTCGAAGGCGCGCGAGCTGAGGTAGCAGCCGCGGTTGCCGAAGCCCGTCTCCGGCGTGCCGTCGGCCTTGCGGACGCAGAAGTCGGGATAGACCCGGCCCGGCCAGGCGGAGGTGGGGCTGTCGGCGGTCTTCGGGTCCTGGCCGTTGGCGAAGGTGTCGTACGGGCCGACGAGGTAGCCCGCCTTCTCGGCGGCCCGCACCGCCTGCGCGTTCATCGGGTCGGGTCCGGCGTCGTAACCGAGCCACATCCGGTCCACGCCCAGCTTCTTCAGCTTGTCCACCCCGGCGGCGGTGCGCGCATCGCCCCACACGTAGGCGTGGAACGCGCCCAGCAGCTTGCCGTTGGCCGGGTTCTGCTCGATCTTCTTGCGCAGGCTGCCGAGTTGGCCGTGCTGCGAGAGGTAGGAGCGGTAGTCGGCGGCGGAGGCTACCGGGTTGCCGTCGGTGAGGGCGAAGGAGACCTCGTAGTCGCGGGTGCCCGCACCGGCGTCGAAGGAGTGCCGGGCCGTGGTGCGCAGCCGCCCGCCGGTGGAGGCGAACTGCAGCGAGGTGCCGAGGTCGGTGGGGGTGAGGTAGCTGACGCCGCTCCCGCCCTTGCCGCCCGCCCCGCCCTTACGGCCCGTCCCGCCCATGGAGTAGCCCCACAGGGGCAGGGACAGGGCCTCGCCCATGTCGACGGTGCTGCCGGCCAGCCCGCCCTTTTCGGGGCCGGCGTTCCAGAAGGCGTCCTTCACCGGGATGTCCAGCCCCTCGCCGCGCGGGACCTGCAGGGCGGAGGCGGACCGGTCGGTGCCGGTCACCGGCCAGTTGACCGATCCGTCGCGCTCCCCCCGCAGCCTGATCCGCAGCCGTCCGCGCTCCGAACTCGCCGTCACCTTCAGCCCCTTGCCGGGGTAGCTCCAGCGCGCCCCGTCGGCCGTACGGGTCACCGGCCCCGGCTTCCCGAGTCCGCCGCCGGCCGGAGCCGACAGCACCAGCTGCCGCCCGTCCTCGGTGTGTGCGTTCACGGCCAGCGAGGCGGTGTCGACGACGGCCGTGCCGCCGGAGACGGGGAGCGAGAGGCGGCTGCCCTCCAGGGTGCCGGCGGCCGCGCTGTCACATCCGGCGACTGTGAGGGCGGTCGCGGTGAGCGCGAGAGAGGCGGCGAGGACACGGGTGGTACGGGGGCGTCGTCCCGTGGCCGTGGGGAGGTGGGGTTTCATACCTGAGTGAATAGTCAGCGGGATTAAGAGAGTTCTAAGAGCGTGACGCCCGCCGCTCAGGCCGATGGGAGTGCCAGGTGGGCGAGGATTTCAGGCGAACGGGTCGCCCGCCACCCCGCTGAGGCGGACCAGGCCGGGCCTGCCCTCGTCGGTGACGCGCACGTACAGCGTGTAGGCCGAGCCCGTCTCCTCCGCCTTGGCGCGGGCCCAGGCCAGGACGTCCTCGACGTCGGCGCCGGTCACCTCGTACTCGTCCGAGGCCCTTGCCGACCTGTCCCAGAAGTACGCCCGGTAGGTGGCGCCGTCCTGCTCCCAGGTGACGTCTTGCGGATCCACTCCTCGTACGTGCATGGGGTAACCGTAGTGGCCCGGCCCGCGGGCTCTCCCCGACGTGAGGCCGGCGGCCTGGGAGCGCCCCGCCGGTACCTCCCCGAAGGCCGCATGGACGAGCTCTACCCCGAACTCCCCGCAAGCGGCCCCGCGCTGCCCAACACCACGGACAGGCACACCAATTGGTTGGCGTCGCTGCGAAAGGGGGGCGCGATCGTTCCTTGATGCGGCGCCCCGGTCGATCGCGGCCCAGTGACGTTTTGAACCTCCATGGCGCTGTAATCAGTGCGACGCCCTGTGCGCCGATGCGCCATGTCACATACTGGACACGCCTGTTCTTACTTTCCGTGACCTTCGTGTCGGGTCATTCCGGAATATCGGCTGCTGGGCAAAATAGGCCCTTTCGCATCTCATGGGTTGACTCGATGCGACAGAATCGCACCCCGGAATCGCCCGATGTCGGGCACCGCTCGGGCGAACTGAGACGCGACGGCCCATACCCCCGCTACCCACAGTGGTGGCAGGTGCCGTTCGAAATTTGCCTGGAACGGGACGACTCTTGATCGCTTGCCACCCCCTGGATAATCTCCGTTTCGAACATTCATGCAGGGCCGTGACCTGGCCCACCGTTATGCAAAACAGGGGGAAGTGTGCGTAACCCGCGTAGGACGCTTGCCATTTCAGCCATGAGTCTCATCATGGCCGGCGGCCTGACCACCGGTCCCGCGATAGCCGACAGCCACCATGGGGCTGACGGACCCCCGTACGCCTGCAAGGCGTCGGCTGACAGGCCGCACTACTCCAAGGGTGCCAAGAGTGTCATCTACAAGACCCGCGTCGAGTGCGCCGGCAGCATGCCGGCCATCGAGGTCCATTGCAAGGGCCAGTTGATGTATTCCACCGGCGGGGCTCCTTCGACGGCCGCGACGTCGAGTGAGACGCAGTCGGTCAAGACGGACGGCACGAAGTCGACCTTCTATACGCCTGAGGTGGGTGGCAAGAAGGTGGACTGGTCGGGCAGCTTCCAGGGCTCGACGCACTGCACCAGTCCGGACAGCCGCATCGAAATCGGCGATGCCACGACGCCTGTCGTCAAGGTAAAGGTTCCGTAGGGAATTGCTGACGCCCCGGTCCTGCGGCTGTCCGACGACGGCTGGGGCCGGGGCGTTTTGCTGCCTCCGCATCGGGGCCACGGCCGAGATCCACTTTCGATACGCGCTCTATTGCTCCAGTCGGAAGTCGTTGCCTGAGCTGGCGTTGTCGCCCACCGTGACGCCATTGTTGAACTCGTGATATCCCAGACGCCTGCCAGACGCCTGCCAGACGCCTGCCAGACGCCTGGTGGTCTTGTGGAACACGGCTCGCCCGCCCGGGTAGTTGTCGTGCTCGAACAGGAAGAAACCGTTCTTCGGGCACCCGCCGCTATCGGCGTGAGCGACCGGACCGAAGTCGATCAGAGCCATGACACTCAGTGACATCGCATCGGTGCTCAGAATCGCCTTGCGCATCATCCGCATTGTTGTACTCGTGAGTGCGGGGCCATTCCCCGCTATAGGCTCGATTCGAGAGAAAGCCATGAATGCGTGGAGGACCATTCGGCGAGTTCTGAATGGGCGTGACATGTGGCGTGTGTGTGACGTGTGAACTGTGACATGCGACGTACGACGTGTGACGTATGACGTGTGACGTGGCGCATCGCATGGGTTTACGGGGGAGTTGCCGGTGATCCGGATGAAGTTGAGTGCACGGACTCTGGAATCGATCCGCTTTGCGGTATCGCCCATGATGGAGACCGTGACGGCGATTCAGCACAGATGGTTCGCGCCGCACACCATGCCGGGAGAGCCGCCATGGGCCCGGACGGCCCGTGACCCGCGGCTGTGGAAGCGGCTGGACGAGGCGAAGGCCTGGCGCCTGGCCCTCTCCCTGTCGTCGTCCACCACGTCGTCCCGGCCCCGCGCCCGGGCGCTGGTGGCCCTCCAAGAGGCAGCGGTGCGTGGGGACGACAGAATCACCCAGCGGTTCGTGGAAGCGACCGAGCGGTTCTTCCGGCTCTGCCTGGAGCCCCACTGGCCGGTGATCGAGGAACAGGCGGAGGAGGACATCCTCTGTCGCACAGGCGTCATCGCCAAGCGGGGGCTGGCCCATTGCCTTGCCTCGCTCCACCCCTCGGTCTCCTATCGCGACGGCACCCTGTGCGTCGCCAACGACACCGAGCTGAACTCCGCCTACGACCGGGAGATCGCCCTCGTCCCGTCCACTCTGGCCACCCGGTGCTTCCTGGCGCTGGACCACCGTGCGGGCTACCGCCTCTGCCTCGTCTATCCGGCCCTGCGGCCGGCCGGGAGGGGCGGCGGCCGGCCGCGGACGCCGCAGCGAGCGGGCGAGGTACTCAGTGAAGTTCTCGGCCATACGCGGCTGATGCTGCTGTCCAGCCTGGACCGGCCGACCACCACCACCCGCCTCGCCGCGGTGCACCACCTCAGCCCGTCCACGGTCTCGTACCACCTCACCCGCCTGTACCGGGCGGGCCTGCTCACCCGGCTGCGGGACGGCAGCAGTGTCCGCTACCAGCGCACCGGCGAGGCGGACCGGCTGCTCGCGCAGGCCATGTGACCGCCGAGCGAGCGGTGAGCGGCGAGCGGTGAGCGGTGAACGGCGGGGCAGGGGCGGGGGAGGTCAAACGGACGGCCGGCCGAACGGGCGGAAGATGACGGCCCGACCACCGCCGGCCCTCCCCTGCGGGAAGAGCGAGGGCATGAGGGCTTTCGTTCTCCGGAGGGTCGGGGAGGTCGCCGTCATCGAGAAGCCGGTCCCCGAACCCGGCCCGACCGATGTCGTCGTGCGCACCACCGCGGCCATGGTGTGCACCACCGATGTGCACACCATGAGGGGCGCGATGCCGGTCGCGCCGGATGTGACGCTGGGACATGAGGCGGTCGGTGTCGTCCACGCGCTCGGCTCGGCCGTCGAGGGACTGGCCGAAGGCCAACGCGTCGCGGTGGCCGGGATCACGCCCTGCTTCCCGTGCGATTCCTGCCAGCGCGGGTTCTCCTCGCAGTGCCAGGGGCGGATGCTCGGCGGCGCCCGCTTCACCACCCGGCGGGACGGGAACCTCGCCGAGTACTTCCTCGTCAACAACGCCGAGGCCAACCTCGCCCCGATTCCCGCCTCGCTCTCCGACCACCAGGCCCTGTACGCCACCGACATGCTCTCCACCGGCTTCGTCGCCGCCGAACACGCGGAACTCGCCCTGGGCGAGACCGTCGCGGTCTTCGCCCAGGGCGCGGTGGGGCTGTCGGCGACGATCGGCTGCGGACTGCTCGGCGCGGGCCTGATCATCGCCGTCGAGTCGGTTCCCGCCCGCCAGGAACTCGCCCGCCGCTTCGGCGCCGATCTGATCGTCGACCACACACAGGGCGATCCGGTCGCGCGGATCATGGAGCTGACGGACGGCCAGGGGGTCGACGCCGCCATCGAGGCGCTGGGCACCCCGCAGACCTGGGAGGCGGCCTTCCGGGTCACGAAGCCGGGAGGCCGCATCTCCAACGTCGGGTACCACGGCGAGGTGCACGAGCCGCTGCAGATCCCCCTGGAGCCGTTCGGCTACGGCATGTCCGACAAGCAGGTCTATGCCGGGTTCAACCGCGGTGGCCGGGGGTGGCTCCGGCGAATCTTCCGGTTGCTGGAAAACGGGAAGATCGACCCCACGCCGATGACCACACACGCATTCGGATTCGACGAGATCGAGCGCGCCTTTGCCATGATGGCCTCGAAAGAGGACGGAATCATCAAGCCGCTGATTCACTTCGATGCGGGTGGGGCGTAGGCGGGTACTGCCGGAACGAGATCTCCCGCCCTCTCCCTTCCCGGCTCAATCGAGCCACCGGGAAGCCAGCCCGGCGAGATAGGAGAGGGACAGTGCCGTCGCGGTGATCTGGAATCCGGTGGTTCCTCCGGCCCAGTGGGCGAGCGGGGCCATGGCGGAAGCCACCCAGATGCCGGCACACCAGCTGCAGCTGACCAGATAGGCGGGTTTGGAGTCGTCGCCGAAACGGCCGGCCACCCAGGAGCGGAATCCCGCCGCGAGCGTGTCCTTCGTCAGGAATCTGGTGATGCGGCACGTCGCGCCGAGGGAAAGGAGAAACACCACAAGGCTCATGAGATCCACCCCGTCACCGTGAAGGCACCCAGCCGGTCACTGCTGATTGAGGACGAGGATGGTGCCGATGCCGCCCGCGCGCTGGTTGGCCGCGTCGGCCTCCTGCCAGGTGTAGTACTGGCGCACGGTGCCGTCGGGCAGGTTCAGCTGGTAGATGATGACGGTCGGGCGGGCACCGCCGCCGCAATTGCAGCCCATGTTCCGCTCCTTCTGAGACGTCTTGCCATGCGGGTCGACGGCCCCGTCGGCCGGCAGGCGTACCGCCGTGCCCCTGGGGCCTATCCTTGGGGTCCAGCGGCCGCCCCCCGTACTTGCACTACGGGGGACGGCCGCTTTGCCGGGTCGATCATCAACTCCCTTGCCGGTCAGACCGGTTCAGGTGAGCTGCGGTACGGCGTTTCCGGCCGCGGTACGCGAGCCGGGGCCGGGTTTCAGGTGAGGCAGACCGACAGGGTGCTGGACGAGGAGGCGCCGCCGCTGGTCGCGGTGTAACCGGAGAACAGCACCTGCCCGACGTTGAGGGTGGCCGTGCAGCTGGCGTTGCCGCTCGCGTTGGCCACGGCGGTGCACACCACGGGGCCGGCGGGGCCGTCCAGGTGGAAGGTGACCGTCGCGCCCGGAGTCGCGCCACTCGCGGTGAACGTGGCAGTGGCGAAGGCCCAGGGCAGCGGGGGGACGTTGAGCGTGTAGCAGGCAGGGTGTGCGGTGAGCCCCGTCGCCCCGCCCACGGTCACGGTTCCGGTCCCGGAGGACCCGGCGCAGTTGCAGGTGCTGCCGGTGGCGGTGAGCACGGTGGCGGTGACGGTGGTGCTGCCGGCGGGCAGCGTGCTGGTGGTGACGCCGGCCTGGCCGGAGGCGTTGGTCAGGCCGACGCCGAGCGGGCCGCTGGTGGTGCTGAACAGCACGGTCGCGCCCGGGACCGGGGAGCCGCCGCAGGTGACGGTGGCGGTGACGGTCACCGGCTGGCCGGCGGCCGGCCTGGCCGGGCTGGACGTCACCGAGACGGCGCAGCCCTGCGCGGCTCCGACGGTCACGGTTGCGGTCGCGGCTCCACTGGTGGCACCGGCGGCAACTACCGTGCCCGACGTGGTCGCTGTGAAGGTGACGCTCGCATTGCCGAGGCCGTCAGCGGTTACCGACTGCGGGGCAACCGCGTCGTAGGTGAAGGTGATCACTTCCCCCGGCGCGGCACCGGTGACAGCGGCTTGGAAAGTCTGGCCCACCGTTACCGAGGACGGAGTGAGAGCGAGAGCGAGTGCCATGTAGGACAGCCCCTTTCGAAGGCTCCGCGAAGGAGGTGGGGAGCTGCTGCACGCCGGAGGGCAAGGACCGTCCGAGCGCGCTCACCTGTCGGGGGTGCCCTGAAGAACACGACGAAGCCGCATCACGCCGGCAGCCGTCCACGGTCCCCCGACAGGGGATGGGCACCCCATCGTCGGTAGCACCGATTGAAGCGACCGGCCCGATGCCACACCACAGTCAGCGATCGGCTTAGCCCGATTGGCGCAGCGCACATCGGCGCGTGGTACCGACCTCTCGGCCGTGAGCCGACATGACGACGGCCCCCGTCGGGCGACGGGGGCCGATCATGCGGAGGTGCTGCCGGGACTCAGCCGGCGAACTCCCCGCCCTTGACCGCGGTGATGAACGACGACCAGCCGCCCGCGGGGAAGACGAGCGCCGGACCCCCGGGGTTCTTGGAGTCGCGGACGGGGACGAGGCCGTGGGTCTCGGTGAGGGCGCGGGAGAATTCGATGCACGCCCCGCCGTTGCCTTCGCTGTAGGACGACTTGGTCCAGGCGAAGTCGCGTGAAAACTCGATGCAGTCTCCGCCGTTGCCCTCGCTGTAGGACGACTTGACCCACGTGGCGACGGCGAGATCCAAGTCGGGGATCATGCTCGGTACTCCTTCAGCAGAGACTTGATCAGGGGTAATGATTCATCCGGGGACAACGCATTCGCCCTGAGCAGATCATAGTCGTCCAGGGCCGCATCGACTGCTTGTTCGGAGTCGTGCATCCGGGCTCCTACCCGGGTCTCCGTGTACAACACCGTGCGGGAACTTGGAAAGCGCAACACGATGAAGGGCATCGAGGACGTGGCCGGGATACCCGCGGAGAAGGGCATGACCTGGAGCTCGACGCGTGGTGATGTGCCCACCGTCAGCAGGTAGTCGAGCTGTCCGGTCATGACCTCGGTGCCACCGACCGTGGTTCGCAGGCAGGCCTCATGAAGGATTACCCATAGGTGCGGCGGAGCGTCCCGCTCGAACACCTCACGCCGTCGTAGCCGCGCGGCAACCTTGTCCTCGATCGCCTCCGCACTCGCATGAGGGTTGGATACGCGGAAGACGGACCGTGCATAGCCCTCTGTCTGGACCACGCCTGCCACGAGGTTCGTCTCGTAGGTCAGAATCCGCGAAGCCTTCCGCTCCAGATTGAGATACGGCACGAACCAACTCGGGTGCTCCCCTTCGTCGATCCGCTCCAACATCCCCGAGAACAAGTCGCCCGTCCCGAAAGTCAGATCGCAGCCCTTGGCGAACTTCTGGCTGGGTCTGGGGAGCAGTGTGCCGGACTCGACCTTGCTGACGTACCCCTCGGAGTAGCCGGTGGCCTTGCCCAGATGCTTCTGCGTGAGCTTGCGGGCCAGCCGGACCTGTCTGATGTCACGGCCGAAACGCTCCAGCGGATTCAAGTGCTCGGGCGGCGTCGTCTCGTCCAACGCGGTGACCTCTCGTCCTGTGCGCGCATACCGGCATCGCGGCAGGTCGCAGACTTGAGCGAGGCCGGTTCAAGCGCCCCCACTCTATTGCCTGTTGCGTTGTCCCGGTGACCATTTGGCTACACCCGGTATCCGCCGGAGAGTCGAGCCACCGCCACGCACAAGCCCGTAGTTACGGAGTGGACAACATGACCGACGCCATCGCGCGGCTCCTGCCGTGGACCGGCCCGGAGGGAAAGCCGTGCTTTCTCGTCAGTGACGGGACCGGGTATGTGTCCCGTGTCGCCGACGCCATGGAGGCGGCGCAGATGGCGCTGGCCGCCGAACTCCTCGCGGAGGCGCGGCGCGTCCTCGCGGGACGGACCTGGACTTCCGGCGAACTGCACCTGCTGACCGTCGAGTTGGTCGAATCCCTCGTCGAGGTGCGCCGCGTCGCGGAGAGCCGGGGCGGACGTCTCCTCGCGTCCGCCGGCGACCCCGAGGTGACCGCTGCGGAAGACGACGGGGGCAGGTGAAGTGAGCGTCAGCCCGCCTGCGCAATGAAGACCAAGGGCCAGGTCAAGGGCAAGGCCGAGGAAGGCTACGGCAGCGCGGCCGCGAGTGCCCCCAGCAGCGCCAAGTCCCCCTCCGTGAGGGCGATGTCCGCCGCTGCCAGGTTCTCGTCGAGGTGGGCGGGCGAGCCCGTACCGGGGGTCGGCAGCAGGACGGGGGAGCGGTGCAGCAGCCAGGCCAGCGCGATCTGGCCGGGGGTCGCGCCGTGCCGGGCGGCGACCGTGGCGAGCGTCGGGCCAGCGCCCCCGGCCAGCGTGCCGTTGCCCAGCGGGAACCACGACAGAAAGGCCGTGCCCCGCTCCTCGCACAGCTCCAGGACGTCCTCCGCGGCGCGGTCCAGCAGGTGGTAGCGGTTCTGCACCGAGGCGATGGGGGCGAGCTGCTGAGCCCGTGCCAGTTCGGCCGCGCTGACGGAGTCCAGGCCGATGTGCCGGATCTTTCCCGCCTGGTGGAGCTCGGTCAGCGTGCCCAACTGGTCGGCCATCGGCACCTGCGGGTCGAGCCGGTGCAGCTGGTAGAGGTCGAGGGTGTCGGTGCGCAGCCGCCGCAGGCTCGCCTCGCACATGGCGCGCAGATCCTCCGGCCGTCCGGCGATGTGCCACCGGTCCGGGCCGGTGCGGACCACCCCGCCCTTCGTCGCGATCACCAGCCCTTCCGGATACGGATGCAGGGCACGCGCCACCAGCTCCTCGGCCACGTCCGGGCCGTAGTTGTCGGCGGTGTCGATCAGGGTGACCCCGTGCTCGACGGCCCGGCGCAGCAGCGCGACGGGGCGCTGCGGATCGTCGTGCCGCGGCCCCCAGTAGCCGGGCCCGACGAGCCCGCCGGTCCCGAACCCCAGCCGTCCTGCGGCCGGTTCTCCACCGATCGGAATGACGGTTCCCACGGCCTTCGCCCCCTCGGTTGCGGCCTCCATGAATGCCGAGCGTAGAGCGGGACCCGGTCCATAAGATCAACCGGTGCCTCCTGACATATCGCTGTTCACCGTGACCCTGCTCGCTCTCGCCGCCCTCGCGGCGGGCTGGATCGACGCCGTGGTGGGCGGCGGCGGACTGCTGCTGCTCCCCGCCCTGCTGGTAGGCCTGCCGCACACACCCACCGCGTACGTCCTCGGGACCAACAAGTCCACCGCCGTGGTGGGCACCACCGCGGCCGCGGTCACCTACGTCCGCAAGGCCCCGATCGACGTCCGGAGCGCGCTGCGTATCGGCCTCGCCGCGATGGCCGGTTCGCTGGCCGGGGCGTTCTTCGCGGCGGGTATCAACAGCGAGGTGCTGCGCCCGCTGATCATGGCCGTCCTGCTGGGGGTGCTCGCCTTCGTCCTCTTCCGCCCGGCTTTCGGGACCGCGCCGGCGCCCTCGGGCCCGGTCTCGCGCCGGCGCGTCGTGGCGGCCGTCCTCGTCGCGGGCCTGGGCATCGGCTTCTACGACGGCCTGATCGGGCCCGGGACCGGCGCCTTCCTCGTCGTCGCGCTCACCGCGATCCTGCACATGGACCTGGTCGGCTCGTCGGCCACCGCCAAGGTCGTCAATGTCTGCACCAATGTCGGCGCGCTGGCGATGTTCGCGATCCAGGGCACCGTGCTGTGGCAACTCGGCGCCCTGCTGGCGCTGTTCAACCTCGTCGGCGGCATGGTGGGCGCCCGGATGGCCCTCAAGCGCGGCGCCGGCTTCGTGCGGGGCGTCCTGGTGGTGGTCGTCGTCGCCCTGCTGTGCAAGCTGGCCTACGACCAGTGGCTGGCGGCCTGACCGCGGCACCGGGTGCGGGCGCGGCCCCGCCGCCGGCCGGCCCCGCCGCTGCCCGTCACCGGCCGGCCCCGCCCGCCCGGCGCGCTCAGAACCGGCAGTGGTACATCCGCGCCATGTCCCGCACCGCGGGCACCTTCGCCGACACCCGGGCCGCCGGCCGGTAGGCCGCCGGCATGTTCTCGATCCCCGGGATCTCCAGGGCGCTGATGTTCTCGACGATCTCCAGCTTCGGGCTCAGCCGGGCGATGCCCGCGGCGTCCGTGCCCCAGTGCAGCCGGGCGCCGGCCTTCACGACGACCCGGTTGAGCCGCTGGGCGCGGATCGCGAACCTGCTGAAGGCGTCGAAGGCCAGCCCGCCGCTCGGTACGTGCGAGATCAGCCGCCGGAGCAGGGCCGTACCGTCCTCCTCGGTCAGATACATCAGCAGCCCCTCGGCCACGATCATCGTCGGCCGGTCCGAGGGGAGCTGTGCGGTCCACGCCGGGTCGGTCACGGACGACGGGACGGTGGTGTACCCCGCGCGCTCCGGGCAGAGCTCCCGGCGCAGCGCGATGACCTCGGGGTAGTCGATGTCGAACCACCGCACCCCGGGGCCGGGGGCGGGGCGGGGTGGCGCTCGGACTGGTCATACCCTTGACGATACAGAACATTCAGAAAAACGTGAAGACTCAGAACTCCGGCTGCGACCTCCCCGGGTGGCCGCCGCGCCCCTGTCCGGGCCGCCGCCGGGCCCCTACCCCGAGGCCGCCGCCGGGCCCCTACCCCGAGGCCGCCGCCGGGCCCCTACCCCGGGCCCCTACCCCGGGGCCGTCGCCGCGGCCGCCGTACGGCGCTCGCTCAGCGGCACTCCCGTGACGGCCGTCAGCACCACCGCCGCGTTCTCCAGGGCCAGCAGCCCGTGCCGTTCGCGCGGGAGCATGGCGACCTGACCGGCCTTCAGCTCCGGACCGCCGCCCGGCCCGGTCAGCCGGACCCGGCCGTACAGGACGTGCAGGCTCGCTGCCGGGGGAGTGTTGTGCTCGTCCAGCTCGGTGCCCGCGGTCAGGGCGATCACGGCCTGCCGCAGCGGGCCGTCGTGCAGGAAGAGGTGGGCGCTGCGTCCGTGGGCGGAGGTCCTGGCTTCATCGAGCAGGTGGCGGGCGAGTGCATCGAGATCGTCCATGAGGCCGGCCTTTCGCGTGCGGACGCGGCGGAGCTTCCTTTCCATCGTTGCCGGTGCGCCCCGGGACGCAACCGGGGAGCGCGCCCACGGGCCGGGAGCCGCCCGGAAACCGTCGGGGGAGCCCGCTCGCGGAGGGGACGGCGTCCGGGTGCATACCGCTGCCGGGCGGGCCGGTCCCTTCCGGGATGATCATCTCGGTCCGTACGATGCGGAGCGGTTCCGCGGCCTCGGGCAAGCCTGCTCGGCGGCGGCGCGGGCCCGCTGTCCCGTCTGTCCCGATCCCTCCCGACCCCACCGCGAAGGATGCACCTGTGGCCGACCCCACCGACCCGACCCGACCACCCGGCTCCGCCGGGCACCCGGACGCCCGATTCCTGACCGTCATGACGACCGTCGACAGCGAGGCCAAGGCCGCGCACCTGGCCCGCGGCGCGATCGAGCAGCGACTCGCCGCCTGCGCGCAGATCAGTGCGCCGGTGACCTCGGTGTACCGCTGGGACGACGCGATCGAGACCGGACAGGAATGGCAGGTGCTGTTCAAGACGGCCCAGGCGCGCTACGCGGCCCTGGAGACCTACCTCCTGCAGGCGCACGACTACGACACCCCCGAGATCATCGCCACGCCGGTCACCCACGGTGGCGCCGGCTATCTGTCCTGGGTCGCGAAGGAGACGAGCTGACGTGGAACGCAACACCACTGGGCGCGGTGCGACGACGCGGCACGCGCAGAAGCGGCCGGTCCGGCGGCGCTGGATCGCGGCCGGGACCGCGGTGGCCGGTGTGGCGGCGTGCCTGACCCTCGCCTCCGTGGGCCATGCCGCCCAGGACGCCCCGCACGCGGCGGCGCACGGCGACGGTCCGAGCCCCACCCCCCGCCCCGCTGCCACCTGGACCAGCCGGGACGCCGCCGCCTACTGGACGCGGGACCGGATGGCGGCCGCCGCACCGGCCGACCCCGGGCGCGGCACCGCGGACCGGGCCGCCCACGCCCGGTCCGCGCCCGCCACCAAGGCCGCCCCCGCCGCCAAGTCGGCCGCCACCGCGCGGCACTTCGACGGCGTGCCGTCCGTCGGCGTGCTGTTCTCCGTGGACGGGGACGCCCGCGCGCACCACTGCACCGCCAGCGTGGTGCACAGTCCGCACCGCAATCTGATCCTCACCGCCGGGCACTGCAATCCGGGTACCCGGGCGGCTTTTGTCCCGCAGTATCGTTCCGGCGAGGACAAGCAGCCGTACGGGGTGTGGGCGATCGAGGACACCTTCGCCTACCCCGGCCGTGGCACCACGGGCGCCGGGGCGGACCTCGACTTCGCCTTCGCCACCGTCGCCCCCGGCGAGGACGGCCGGCCCGTCGAGGAGGCCACCGGCGGCAACACCCTCTCCCCGACGCCCGGTTACGCCAATGACGTCACCGTCGTCGGCTACCCGAACGTCCGCAACGACCCCCAGGACAAGGCCGTACGCTGCGCCGCCCGCACCAGCCGGCTGTCCGGTACCCATGAACTGCGCATGGACTGCGGCGGGTTCTACGGGGGTACCTCCGGCAGCCCCTGGCTGGCCGACTTCGACGAGGAGAGCGGGACCGGCCGGGTCATCGGCCTGATCGGCGGCCTCAACGGCGGCGGCCCCACGGGCCCGGACAGCGACCGCATCTCCTACAGCCCGTACTTCGGCGAGAAGGTCCTCAGCCTCTACGCCCGGGCGTCCCAGGCGTGATCGTGCTTTAGGGGTGGCGGGGGCGCTGACGCAGCGCCTCCGCCACCCCCTTCTCGTGCGGTCCGAGGAAGTGCGGATCGGGCCGCAGCAGCGCGTCCGCCGCCGCCTTCCCGGCCGCGAAGATCTCCCGGACACCGCCGTACGCCCAGGTCACATCGTGCTTCGCGGCCACCCCGACGCCGTACGCGTCGACCCCGGCCGCCGTACACAGCGCCAGCGCGCGCCGGATGTGGAAGCCCTGGCTGACCAGCACCGCCCGGTCCACCCCGAAGACCCGGTGCGCACGGCTGCAGGAATCCCAGGTGTCGAAGCCCGCGTAGTCGCTGACGATCTTGCGGGCCGGGACGCCGTGCCGCAGCAGATAGGCGCGCATCGCATCCGGCTCGTCGTAGTCGTCCCGGCTGTTGTCGCCGGTGACCAGGACCGCGCGGACCGTGCCCCGGTCGTACAGCGCGGCGGCCGCGTCCAGCCGGTGGGCGAGGTACGGCGACGGCGCGCCGTTCCACAGCCCCGCGCCGAAGACGAGGGCGACGGGTGCGGCGGGCGCGTCCGCGACACTGCGCACCCGGGGGCCCGCCGATGCGTTCATCCAGGTCGCGGGCGCCAGCGCCAGCACCGTCAGGGCGACGACGGCCTGATAGGCGCGCCGCCGGTCACGCCGGGTCCGCGGCAGCCGTATCCGGCGTGTTCCGCTCTCTGCGCGCTGCCGTACGCGCCGCCCTGCGCGCCGCACCGGCCCCGGTCCCTGCCCTCGCATCCGTGCCCCCGTTTCCGACCACGCCCGTCGTGATCGATCTCGCAGGCTGCGACGCCCACCGCGCCGTGTCGGTTGCGCAGGCGGCCTGGCATCGTGGCAGAGGGAGCACCCCTTGGCTGCGCTCCGGAGAGGAAGCACCGCCATGACCACCGAGCCCGCGCGGCTGCCGTTCTTCGTCTACGGAACGCTGCGCCCCGGCGAGGCCAACCACGCCTGGGCCCTGCGCGGCCGCACCGTGGCCGAGGAACCGGCCCACATCGGTGGCGCGCTGCTCTACGACGGCCCCGGATACCCGTATGCGACAGCCGGACCCGCCGGCGCGGTGGTCCACGGAGACCTCGTCCTGCCCCGCGACACCGACTACGACGAGGTCTGCGCCACCCTGGACCGGCTGGAGGACTACGCCCCCGGCGACCCGGAGAACCTGTACGAGCGGGTGCCTACCGACGCCGTGTGCGCGGACGGCAGGACCGTACGGGCCTGGGTCTACCTGGCCGCCGACCGCCTCGCCGCCCGGCTGCGCGCCACCGGCACCCCCATCGAGGGCGGCGACTGGCCGGCGGCGAGAGCGGCGGCCGGCTGACGGCTCGGCCGCCACGACGCAACGGGCCTCCGCCGCCACGACGCAACCGGCGCGCGGGCGGCCAGGACGCCGCCGCGGCACCGGTCACCGGCCCGGATAGCCTGGACGACTCCTCGCCGGACGAGGATCTTCCCGTAACCGCTACCCGCATCGCCGACCGCTTCCCGAACCGCAGAACAGGTGTGACCCGCGTGGCTTCCTCCCCGTCCTCCCCCTCCGCCGCAACCGCCCCCGCGCCGCTGCCCAAGGCGGAGCTGCATCTGCACATCGAGGGCACCCTGGAGCCCGAGCTGGCCTTCGCGCTCGCCGAGCGCAACGGCGTCGCCCTGCCGTACGCCACCGAGGGCGAGCTGCGCCGCGCCTACTCCTTCGACGATCTGCAGTCGTTCCTGAACCTCTACTACGCGCTGATGGCCGTGCTGCGCACCGAGGACGACTTCGCCGACCTCGCCCACGCCTATCTCGCCCGCGCCCGGGAACAGGGCGTACGGCACGCCGAGATCTTCTTCGACCCGCAGGCGCACACCGCGCGCGGCGTCCCGATCGCGACGGTCATCAACGGCCTGGCCCGCGCGCTCGACAGCGCCCAGGAGACCTACGGCATCAGCACCCGCCTGATCATGTGCTTCCTGCGCGACGAGAGCGCCGATTCCGCCCTGGCGACGTTCGAGGCGGCCCGCCCCTTCCTCGACAAGATCACCGCCGTCGGCCTGGACTCCGCCGAGGTGGGGCACCCGCCGTCGAAGTTCAAGGAGGTCTTCGCGCTGGCCCGGGAGGCCGGACTCAAGTGCGTCGCGCACGCGGGGGAGGAGGGGCCCCCGGCCTATGTGTGGGAGGCCCTGGACGTCCTCGGTGTGGACCGGATCGACCACGGGGTGCGCTCCCTGGAGGACGAGCGGCTGGTGGCCCGCCTGGCGGCCGAGCAGGTGCCGCTCACCGTCTGCCCGCTGTCCAACGTCCGGCTGCGGGTCATCGACGACCTCGCCGACCACCCGCTGCCCGCGATGCTGGACGCCGGACTGCTGGTGACCGTCAACTCCGACGACCCCGCCTACTTCGGCGGCTACGCGGGCGACAACTTCACCGCCGTACGCGACGCCCTCGGCCTCGACGCCGAGACGCTGCGCACCCTCGCCCGCAACTCCTTCCGCGCCTCCTTCCTCGACGAGGCGGCCCGCGCGGCGTATCTGCGGGAGGTCGACGCGCACGGGGCGTAGCAGGCAGCCGGGCGGCGGGGACCCGAGAGGGGCCTGCCGCCCGTCCTTGCGCCGGGGTGAGGGCCGCCGGCAGCCGGAGGGAACACGGAGTTCGCCGCGGGGAAACGGCACCGCAATGCGCGCCTGCCACGCTCACCGCATGACGGCGCCGATACCGCACCCGCCCTCCGCGTTCCCCGGCCCCCTCGGCGCGGGAGACCTCGCCGCCGAGATCAGTGCACAGCTCGGCACCCGGCTCGGCCGGGTCCGGCTGCACGGTTTCCGGCGCCCGGCACCGCCGCCCCCCACCCTCGTCGCCGTGGCGCACGGCAGCCGCGACCCCCGCGCCCTGCCCACCGTCCGGGCGCTGCTCGACCGGGTCCGTGCGCTGCGCCCCGGGCTGCCCGTACGGCTCGGGCACATCGAGCTGAACCGTCCCCTGCTCGCCGACACCCTCGCCGAGCTGGACGGTGCGGCCGTCCTCGTCCCGCTGCTCTTCGGCCGGGGCCACCACGTCACCCACGACCTGCCCGCCGCGCTGACCGGCGCGCCCCACCTGACCGGCGGGGTCGCCGAGCCCCTGGGGCCGCACACCCTCCTCGCCGAGGCGCTGCACGGCCGCCTGCTGGAGGCCGGATTCCCCGACGGCCGCGGCCCGCGCAGCGCCGTGGTCCTGGCCGCCGCCGGTTCCCGCGCCCCGCGGTCCGCCCAGGACACCGAGCGCACCGCACAACTGCTCTCGGCCCGCCTCGGCGGCACCCCCGTACTGCCCGCCTACGCCTCTGCCCTCCCGTCGCCCGCCGCCACCCCGGCCCGAGACGCTTCGCGTCGCCCCTCTCCGATCGCCCCGACCGTCCCCGACGCGGTCCGCGAGCTGACCGCCCGCGGCCACGACCGGATCGCCGTCGCCTCCTGCTTCACCGCCCCCGGACGCTTCGCCACCCAGTGCGCGGCCGCCGCCCCCGGGACCGCCTCCGCACCCCTGGGCGACCACCCCGCACTGGCCCGGCTCGTCCTGCACCGCTACGACCAGGCGCTCCTCGCGCGTACCGGATCCGGCCCCGAGCGCACCAAGGCGGCTACCGTCGCTGTATGACCGGCACCTCGACGGGCACCTCACCGACCATCCCCGGCTACACCGCGGCCGATACCGAGCGCTGGGTTTCCGAGCCCGACAAGCGGCCGGGACGCACCGCCTTCCAGCGCGACCGCGCCCGGGTGCTGCACTCCGCCGCGCTGCGCCGGCTGGCCGGCAAGACCCAGGTCGTCACCCCCGGCGCCCACACCCCCGCCTGGGACGCCAGCCCGCGCACCCGGCTGACCCACTCCCTGGAGTGCGCCCAGGTCGGCCGGGAGCTCGGCGCCGCCCTCGGCTGCGACCCGGACCTGGTCGAGACCGCCTGCCTGGCGCACGATCTCGGCCACCCGCCCTTCGGCCACAACGGCGAGCAGACCCTCAACGAAGTCGCCGCGCCCTGCGGCGGTTTCGAGGGCAACGCCCAGTCGCTGCGGCTGCTGGCCCGGCTGGAGCCCAAGCGGTTCGTGCCCGCCGGGGACGGCCCGTCGGTCAGCGTCGGGCTGAACCTCAGCCGTGCCGCCCTCGACGCGGCCACCAAGTACCCCTGGCCGCGCGGCGCACACCCCACCGACCCCGCCTCCCCGAAATTCGGGGTCTACGAGGACGACCTGCCGGTCTTCGAGTGGTTCCGGAGGGACACGCCCGCCGGTGCGCAGAGCTTCGAGGCACAGGTCATGGACTGGTCCGACGATGTGGCCTACTCGGTGCACGACGTCGAGGACGGGCTGCACGCCGGACACCTCGACCCCAACCTCCTGCTCGCCGACGCCGAACGCGCCGAGATCTTCGCGGTCGCCGGTGAGCGCTATGCGCCCGGCGCCGGCCCCGGGGAACTGGCCGCGGCGCTGGACCGCCTGCTGGAGCAGGAGTGGTGGCCGCACGGCTACGACGGCTCCGCGCTGGCCCAGGCCCGCCTGAAGGACGCCACCAGCCAGCTGATCGGCCGCTTCTGTCTCGCGGCCGAGGCCGCGACCCGGGCCAGGTGGGGGACCGGGCGGCTCACCCGCTACGGAGCCGAACTGGTGGTTCCGGCCGAAACGCGGTGGGAATGCGCCGTTTTGAAAGCCGTCGCCGACCGGTACGTCATGCAGCGCCCCGACCAGGAAGCGCTCCGTGCCGAGCAGCGCATCGTCATCGCCGAACTCGCCGAGACGCTGCTCGCCCGCGCCCCCGACGGCCTTGATCCGCAGTTCCGTTCACTGTTCGACGCGGCCCCCGACGACACCGCGCGGATGCGCGCCGTCATCGACCAGATCGCGGCCCTGACCGACACCTCGGCCCGCTCCCTGCACGCCCGCCTCACCCGCCACCCTGGTCACGCGCCGGGCCACCGAGGGTGACCCTTGGGGGAAGCCCCTCATCCCCCGCATGCTCTTCCCCCCTCACGCTCCGTGCGGGACGCTCGAACCCGACCGCTTTCGAACGGAGCACCCTGACAACAGTGAACAGAGAACCCTGACCACGGCGGACCGAGAGCCCCGGCCACAGCGCACGGGACACCTCGGTTCACCGGCGCACCGGCGCACCGGCACCCCGGTTCACCGGCGAACGGGAACCCCGGCGGCACCGAGGGCATCAACGGGGGAGAGCAGACCGGGGGTACACAGGGGGGCGTTTACGGACGCGGACGCGGACGTACGGCACCGCAACGAGGAGGAAAACAAGTGGTCGACGCACACCAGACGTTCGTCATCGTCGGGGGTGGCCTGGCCGGCGCAAAGGCCGCGGAGACTCTCCGCGCGGAGGGATTCACCGGCCGGGTGATCCTCATCTGCGACGAGCGCGACCACCCGTACGAGCGCCCCCCGCTCTCCAAGGGGTTCCTGCTCGGGAAGGAAGAGCGCGACAGCGTTTTCGTCCATGAGCCCGCCTGGTACGCCCGGGCGCACATCGAACTGCATCTGGGCCAGCCCGCCGTCCGCCTAGACCCCGAGTCCAAAACCGTCCGCCTCGGCGACGGCACCCTGATCGCCTACGACAAGCTGCTGCTGGCCACCGGCGCCGAACCCCGCCGCCTGGACATCCCCGGCACCGGCCTGGCCGGCGTGCACCACCTGCGCCGCCTCGCCCACGCCGAACGGCTGCGCGGGGTACTCGCCTCCCTCGGCCGGGACAACGGCCATCTGGTCATCGCCGGGGCCGGCTGGATCGGCCTGGAGGTCGCCGCGGCCGCCCGTTCCTACGGCGCCGAGGTGACCATCGTCGAGGCCGCCCCGACCCCGCTGCACGGCATCCTGGGCCCCGAACTCGGCGGCCTGTTCGCCGATCTGCACCGCGAACACGGCGTCCGCTTCCACTTCGGCGCCCGCTTCACCGAGATCGTCGGGCAGGACGGCGTGGTGCTCGCGGTGCGCACCGACGACGGCGAGGAGCACCCCGCCCACGATGTGCTCGCCGCGATCGGCGCCGCCCCGCGCACCGCACTCGCCGAACAGGCCGGGCTGGACCTCGCCGACCCGGAGGCCGGCGGCGGGGTGGCCGTCGACGCGGCGCTGCGCACCTCCGACCCGTTCATCTACGCCGCCGGGGACGTCGCCGCCGCCGATCACCCCCTGCTGGACACCCGGTTGCGGGTCGAACACTGGGCCAACGCCCTGGGCGGCGGCCCGGCCGCCGCGCGCGCCATGCTCGGCCAGGACATCAGCTACGACCGCATCCCGTACTTCTTCTCCGACCAGTACGACATCGGCATGGAGTACTCCGGCTACGCCCCGCCCGGCTCCTACGAGCAGGTCGTCTGCCGCGGCGACGTCGCCAAGCGGGAGTTCATCGCCTTCTGGCTCGGCGCGGACGGCCGGCTGCTCGCGGGGATGAACGTCAACGTCTGGGACGTCGCCGAAACCATCCAGCAACTGATCCGCGGCGGGGCGCGGTTGCGGCCCGAGGCACTGGCCGATCCGGAGGTTCCGCTGGCCTCGCTGCTCCCGTAGCGTGCGCCTATGACGCAGAACCACCATGGTTCCACCGGCTCCGGCTCCGGCTCCGGCGCTGTCCCCTCCGGCTCCGGCGCTGTCCCCTCCGGCTCGGGCTCTGACCCCGGCAGCTCCGGCAGCGCCGGCGTCCCGGCCGTCACCTTCGACGACGTCCGGGACGCCGCCCGGCGGCTGGCAGGCGTGGCCCACCGCACACCGGTCCTGCGCTCCCGCACCCTCGACGCGCTGACCGGCGCCGAGGTCCACCTCAAGTGCGAGAACTTCCAGCGGGTCGGCGCCTTCAAGTTCCGCGGCGCCTACAACGCCCTCTCCCGGCTCTCCCCGCAGCAATTGGCCCGCGGGGTCGCCGCCTACTCCTCCGGCAACCACGCCCAGGCCGTCGCCCTCGCCGCCCGGGAGCTGGGCAGCCACGCCGTCATCGTGATGCCCGAGGACTCCCCGGAGTCCAAGAAGGACGCCACCGCCGGATACGGCGCCGAGATCGTCACCTACGACCGGTACACCGAGGACCGCGTCGCCCTCGGCCGCAAGATCGCCGAGGAGCGCGACCTCGTCCTGATCCCGCCGTACGAGCATCCGCACATCATCGCGGGCCAGGGCACCACCGCCCTGGAACTGATCGAGGAGACCGGTCCGCTCGACGCCCTGCTCGTCCCGGTCGGCGGGGGCGGCCTGATGGCCGGCGCCGCCACCGCCGCGACCGCCCTGGTCCCCGGCATCCGGATGATCGGCGTGGAGCCGGAAGCCGGCGACGACACCCGGCGCTCACTGGCCGCAGGCCACCGCGTCACCGTGCCCGTCCCGCGCACCATCGCCGACGGCCAGGCCGCCGAAACCCCCGGCGAGCTGACCTTCTCCCTCAACCGGTGGCTGCTCGACTCGGTCGTCCTGGTCAGCGACGACGAGATCCGCGCGGCCATGAAGCTGGCCTTCGAACGCCTCAAGATCGTTATCGAGCCCAGCGGCGCCACCGCCCTGGCCGCCCTGCTCGCCGGGCGCATCGACCTTCCCTCAGCGCCTGAACGGCCTGGGCGGCCCGGGCGGTCCCCCCACCCGCCCCGCGTCGGCGTGATCATCTCGGGCGGCAACGTGGGACTGGAGAGGTTCCTGGAACTACTGGGGTGAGCGGCGAGGCCACCTGCCGCGAGGTCTCCGGGGTGGGCGCCGGGGTGCCGGGTTCCAAGGCCTCCCGCCCACCCGCCGACGCCTCCCGGCCAGGAGTGCCCGCCCCCGGCCGTAGAATTCACGCGTGGCAGGCAGGATCAACGATGACGATGTGAAGGCGGTACGGGACGCGGTCCCGATCGACGCCGTCGTGTCCGAGTATCTCCAGCTCCGCAACGCCGGCGGCGGCAACCTCAAGGGCCTGTGCCCCTTCCACGACGAGAAGTCCCCGTCCTTCCACGTCAGCCCGGCCAAGGGGCTCTACCACTGCTTCGGCTGCCAGGAGGGCGGCGACACCGTCGACTTCATCATGAAGCTCGACCACCTCTCCTTCGCCGAGACCATCGAGCGGCTGGCCTCCCAGGCCGGCATCACCCTGCGCTACGAGGAAGGCGGCTACACCCCCGGCCGCCAGCAGGGCGAGCGCACCCGCCTGGTGGAGGCCCACAAGGCCGCCGCCCAGTTCTACGTCGAGCAGCTCGACAGCCCCGAGGCCGAGATCGCCCGCACGTTCCTCGCCGAGCGCGGCTTCGACCAGGCCGCCGCCCAGCACTTCGGCGTCGGCTACAGCCCGGCCGGCTGGGACCACCTCACCCGCTTCCTGCGCGGCCGCCGCTTCAGCGACCAGGAGCTGGTCCTCGCCGGGCTCTCCCAGGAGGGCCGCCGCGGCCCCATCGACCGCTTCCGCGGCCGTCTGATGTGGCCGATCCGCGATATCGCCGGCGAGGTCGTCGGCTTCGGCGCCCGCAAGCTCCGCGACGACGACAACGGCCCCAAGTACCTCAACACCCCCGAGACCCCCATCTACCGCAAGTCCCATGTCCTCTACGGCATCGACCTCGCCAAGAAGGAGATCGCCAAGACCAACCGCGCGGTCGTGGTCGAGGGCTACACGGACGTGATGGCCTGCCATCTGGCCGGGGTCACCACCGCCATCGCCACCAGCGGTACGGCCTTCGGCGAGGGCCACATCAAGATCCTCCGCCGCCTCCTGATGGACAACGCCGGCTCCGAGGTGGTATTCACCTTCGACGGCGACGCCGCGGGCCAGAAGGCCGCCCTGCGCGCCTTCGAGGACGACCAGAAGTTCGCCGCCGAGACCTCCATCGCCATCACCCCCGGCGGGATGGACCCCTGCGACCTGCGGCTCGCCAAGGGCGATGCGGCCGTCGCCGACCTCGTCGAGGCCCGCACCCCGCTCTTCGAGTTCGCGCTGCGCCATGTCGTCTCCCGGCACAACCTCGACACCACCGTCGGCCGCGCCGCCGCCCTCGACGAGGCCGCCCCCATCGTCGCGAACATCAAGAACAGCTCCATCCAGCACGAATCCGCCGTCCAGCTCGCCGGCATGCTCGGCATCCTGGACACCCAGTTCGTCGTCCGCCGCGTCAGCCAGCTCGCTCGCTGGGCCCGTGAGCGCGGCCGTGACGGCGGCCCCGAACAGGGCCGTCAGCAGCGCCGGGGCCGGCCCCAGGCCGCCGAGGAGGCCCGCCCCGCGCCCGGTCCGCGCGGCCCGGCGCTCAACCTCCGCAGCCCCGCCCACCGCGTCGAGCGCGAGCTGCTGAAGCTCGCGCTGCAACGCCCCGACCTGGTCTCCCCGGCCTTCGACGCCTACGGTGCCGACGAGTTCACCGCCCCGCCCTACGCCGTGGTCCGCCAGTGCATCGAGGCCGCCGGCGGCGCCGCGGCCGGCGCCGCCGACAGTGCGTACGTCCCCCGGGTGCGGGAGGCCGCCCCCGACGACACCGTCCGCGCCATGGTCACCGAGCTCGCCGTCGAACCGCTGCACACCCGCCGCGACCCCGACGAGGCCTACGCCGGCGTCCAGTTGGTCGCCGTCCGCCTCGCCGCCGTCAACCATCGCGTGACCGAAATCCGCGGCACCCTCCAGCGCCTCGGCCCCCGCGCCGACCCCGAACACCTCGCCGCCGTACAGAACGAGCTCTGGGTTCTCCAGCAGTACGGCCAGTCCCTGCGCGAACGCGGCTACGCCGCCCTGTAGGACGTCTTGTCGGGGGGCGGCGTCCGGGGCCGTCCGGGGCGCTCTCTCAGGGCGCTCTGTGAGGCCTCCTCAGGGCGCTCTGTGGAGCCCCCTAACACCCCCGGACACTCCCCGCGGTAGCCGTCCGGTCACGGACCGGACTCAAAAAGTGGTCGCACGCCCCTCGTGGCGGGAGTGTGTCGTACTCCACACTGAGAAGCGGTGCCTGAGTCCTCGGAGCGCGGCGGGCCCGGTCGCACCGCGCCAAAATCCCCCGCACCGCCGCTTGTGACGTACGGGACGGACAGCGGCTCGGCCGCAACCGTGCCCGACCTTTCTGCCGCCTCAGCAGCGATCACCCTGGAGGTCGCCCCCGTGCAGACCCGGACCCTCGCCGACGCGCCGCCCGCAGCAGAGCCGGTCACGGAACCGGACGCGGAACGGGATGCGGAACCCGACGCCGAACCGGTCGCGGAATCGTTCCCGGAAACGGCCCCCGATCCGCTCACCGTGCCGCAGCAGGCCGAACCGCCCGCCGCCGAAATGATCATCGATGAGATCATCCCGGAGCCGGCGCCGCGCCCCGAGGCCGGCAGCCCGTCCGCCGATCTCTTCCGCCAGTACCTCCGCGAGATCGGCCGCATCCCGCTGCTCACCGCCGCCGAGGAGGTCGAGCTGTCCCGCCGCGTCGAGGCCGGCCTCTTCGCCGAGGAGAAGCTCACCACCACCCCCGACCTGTCCTCCCAACTCGCCCACGACCTCGACCGGTTGGTGGTGCTGGGCCGGATGGCCAAGCGCCGCCTGATCGAGGCCAACCTGCGCCTGGTGGTCTCCGTCGCCAAGCGCTATGTCGGCCGCGGGCTGACCATGCTCGACCTCGTCCAGGAGGGAAACCTCGGACTGATCCGCGCCGTCGAGAAATTCGACTACGCCCGCGGCTACAAGTTCTCCACCTACGCCACCTGGTGGATCCGCCAGGCGATGTCCCGCGCGCTGGCCGACCAGGCCCGGACCATCCGCGTCCCGGTCCATGTCGTCGAGCTGATCAACCGCGTGGTGCGGGTCCAGCGCCGGATGCTCCAGGAGCGCGGCCACGAACCCACCGCCGAGGAGGTCGCCGCCCACCTCGACCTGACCGGGGAACGCGTCAGCGAGGTGCTGCGGCTGGCCCAGGAACCGGTCTCGCTGCACGCCCCCGTCGGCGAGGAGGAGGACGTAGCCCTCGGCGACCTCATCGAGGACGGCGACGCCGCCTCACCCGTCGAATCCGCCGCGTTCCTGCTGCTCCGCGAACACCTCGACGCGGTCCTGTCCACCCTCGGCGAACGCGAACGCAAGGTCGTCCAGCTCCGCTACGGCCTCGCCGACGGCCGCCCCCGCACCCTGGAGGAGATCGGCCGGATCTTCGGCGTCACCCGCGAACGCATACGGCAGATCGAGTCCAAGACCCTCAACAAACTCCGCGACCACGCCTTCGCCGACCAGCTCCGCGGCTACCTCGACTGAGGCCGGACCACTGGGCTCCCGGACTCCCGGCCCCCGGACTCACGCCGACCGCTGGAACGCCCCGGGATGGGCCTCGTCACGCACCGTCGTGTACTGCTGGCGCACGGCCTGCCCGACCGCCAGCTCCTCACCGGGCTCGAAGACCTGGCTCGCGGCGGCCGGCCACTGCGGCGGATCGACCCATGCGGCCCCGCCGCCCGCGCCCGCCTCCGCACCGGGCGCCGGGGTGAGCGTGCCGTGCGCCACCCCCCACGCCCAGGCCGCCTGCCGCGCCGCGCCCAGCGCCGCGTACTCGGCCGGCTGCGGCACCACGACCGGCACCCCGAACAGCCCCGGCGCCACCGCCTGCACGGCACCCAGCTCGGCGGCCGCCCCCAGCAGGAACACCCGGCGCACCGCCACGCCCCGCCCGCGCAGCACATCCAGCGCATCCGCCAGCCCGCAGAGCATGCCCTCCACGGCCGCGCGCGCCATGTGCTCCGGCTTCATGCTCTCCCGGCGCATCCCGTGCAACGACCCGGCGGTATGCGGCAGATGCGGCGTCCGCTCGCCCTCCAGATACGGCAGCAGCACCATGCCGTACGCACCGGGCGAGGACTTCAGCGCCAGCTCGGACAGGCCCTCCAGATCCGTCCCCAGCATCTCCGCCGCGCCGCGCAGCACCCGCACGGCGTTGCTGGTGTGCACGACGGGCAGATGCCGGCCGGTCGCGTCCGCGAACGAGCTGATCGTCCCGCTCGGGTCGGCCAGCGCCTCGTGGTGGATCCCGAACACCGACCCCGAGGCGCCCAGCGACACCACGGCGTCACCCTCCCCGACACCGAGCCCGAAGGCCGCCGCCATCGTCTCGCCGGTACCCGCCGAGATCAGCAGCCCCTCCGGGGTGAACCCGGCCGTCCCCGACGGGCTCAGCACCTCGGGCAGCCGCATCTGATGGCCCAGCGCCAGCTCCACCAGATCCGGCCGGTAGCTCTCGGTCGCCGCCGACCAGAAGCCCGTCGCCGAGGCCCCGCCGCGGTCCGTCGTACGCCGCGCGGGGCGCCCCAGCAGCTGCCACGCCAGCCAGTCGTGCGGCTGCATGATCTCCGCGATCCGGGCCGCATGCGCCGGCTCCGTACGCGCCAGCCAGCGCATCTTCGTCACCGCATGCGTCGCCTGCGGCACCGCCCCGACGGCCTGCGCCCACGCGCTGCGCCCGCCCAGCGCGTCGATCAGGTCCGCGGCCGAGCTCTGCGCCCGCTTGTCATTGCCCACCAGCGCCGGGCGTACGAGGTTGCCCTCGACGTCCAGCGGGACCAGACCGTGCGGCTGCGCGGAGACGCCGATCGCCTGCACCCCTTCGAGCAGCCCCCGGCCCGCCGCCTCGCCGAGTGAGATCAGCCACGCCTGCGGATCGGCCTCGGGCCCCTTCTCGACGGGGTGCGGCGCATACCCCTGCCTGATGACGGCACCTGTGTCCGCATCGCAGACGACGATCCGTGTGCTCTCGGACGAACTGTCCAATCCGGCGACTATCCCCATGCACCCAGATGATGCCCCATACGACGCATAGGAGCAGCGTCAGGGTTTGCCGCCGGGGGCCCCGGCTCAGGTATTGCTCGTGCCCCAGTCGTCCTCGTCGGGGGAACGCTGCTCGCGCAGCGAGCGGACCCGCGCGCTGACCGAGCCGGGCAGCCGGTCGCCGACCTTGGCCGACACCGTCCCGAACGCCTTCGACGCCGCCTCGCGCCCGGTCAGCGCGGCGGACTCCGCGGTGTTCCGGACCGCCGGATTCTGCGTGACCCGCTGGGCGGCCTTGCGGAGCTGCTCGTACCGTTCCCGGCCGGCCCGTGTGCCGAGCACATACCCCGTGGCCAGTCCCGCGATGAACGTGAGCCGGTAGCGCATTGCTCCACCCTTCCTGTCGTCGGACCCCTCCGGCGCCGGTACGCACCCGAGTGTCTGGCTGTGACGCGCGCCTACCCTCCGGGGCCGGAGATCACCCGAGGTGACCTGAGGCGATACCGATTGGCGGAGCACCCCCCTGCTTGCGCTAATGTATGTGTCGCAGCGAACGCGCGCCGTCCGGAGCCCCGGACTGCGGTGCATTCGAGGCACACAGAGCAATCCCCTGTAGCTCAATTGGCAGAGCAGCCGGCTGTTAACCGGCAGGTTACTGGTTCGAGTCCAGTCGGGGGAGCTCGGTCCCCTGTAGCTCAATTGGCAGAGCATTCGGCTGTTAACCGGAGGGTTACTGGTTCGAGTCCAGTCGGGGGAGCAGAGAGAAGAGGGCCCCGAAAGGGGCCCTTTTTCTTGTGCCGTGGAACCGAACGACCCGTGATCGAAGTCCTCTTGGGCGTGCGTGGTCGCCCGACGGCAGCCCTCACGGGCAACAGATCGTATGAGCGGCTATGCTGCGGCAGACGGCGCGCACAAATGTGCGCGACGCGCCGTGGGGGGCGGTAGCTCAGCCGGTTAGAGCAGCGGACTCATAATCCGTCGGCCGTGGGTTCGAGTCCCACCCGCCCCACCGCAGCACCCAGGGCGAAGCCCCTTTCTACCTGGGGAGACGTCAGAACGGGGGCCACCGCCACAGTGCGGTGGCCCCCGTTCAGCCGTTCAGACCAAGATCCGGTGGACACACAGGGGACACGCAGGGGACACCCAGGGCCCGCTGCGTCGTACGGAGGCCCGGGGCTGCATTCCCTCACCCTTGGGGAAGTTGGGAGAGCGCGCCGCCGCTCGCCGACTGCCCGGCCGGGGCGGCCGGGGCGGAGCAGGGCGAACCGCTCGAACCGCTCGAAGTGCTCCCATCGGGCTTCGGGGGTCTGCCGACCGTTCAGATCCGCGCCTCGCAGGACCTCCCAGCCTCGACTGGCGCAGTGGCCGCGTATCCACGTGAGGACCGAGCCGGCCACGTGCTCCTGGCCCCGGCACCCTGTGCGCCCCCGAGCACCGGGCTGTCCGGGCGTGTTTGCGCTCCGGTGGCCCAGACTTCACCACGGGACCCACGGCGCGGTTTTCGGCTTTTCGCTCTCCGGGCACGTCGACCGCCGGTGAGCGGAGGGCGGGACGGAAATGCCGCTTCCCCGCCGCCGACCTCGTGCTCACGCTGCTTGAGCGCGTCTGTCGCGACACGGCCTGACCGCCACATGCGGGATCTCCAGCGAAGCCCTGCAGATGAACTGTGACGAGTGGCGAGCAGAGATCCTGCCGCCCTCGCGACCTTTCACGCCATGGTGTCGATCTTGGCCCGGCATGCAGTGCGCAGCATGTGCAACTGCGCGATCGCGTCCCGGTAAGGCGGTCCACCGGGGTGGGTGATCGCCTCCGTCACCAACGTTTCCAACGCCTTCCTCGTCTCGGACGGGATGACGAAGGTCCCGTACTGGTGGAACCCGGTC
This sequence comes from Streptomyces sp. NBC_00400, assembly GCF_036048035.1. NCBI lineage: Bacteria > Bacillati > Actinomycetota > Actinomycetes > Kitasatosporales > Streptomycetaceae > Streptomyces > Streptomyces sp. NBC_00400. The sequence goes on from NZ_CP107940.1 coordinate 5,825,993, forward strand.
TCCACCTTGTTGCGGAGCGTCCGGTTCAGCGCGTCCCAGGCATCCTCGGCGGCGTCCCGGAGCTGCCTTCGATCGGCTACCGCACCGTGCGACAGCCTGTCCAAGCACCGCTCCATCTTCTGCGCACGGTCATCCAGTTCCGTGGCGAGCTTCCGCACGCGCGCGAACACCTTCGACGACGCGACCACGAGACCGACCACCACGCTGAGACACGTGGCGAAGACCGCGGGCGCGTAGCGCCCGGGGATCGGCAGATCGCGGATCAAGCAGACGACGCCCACGGTGCCGCAGCACATTGCGGTCACCTGAAGGGCCGCGGTCCACGTGAGGCGTCCCCGCAGGCGCTCGTAGGCGAATGAGGTCGGCTCCCGCACGCCTCCGCCGACGTGGAAGACCCAGATCATCACCAGGGCCAGCCCGGCGACAACGGGCTGGCCCGGCAGGAAGCTGACTGCCGCCACCACGACCAGGCCAAGAGTCGCCATATACGCGGTCATTGGCACGAACGTGATCACCCGATGCCAGGTTTCGGAGCGGGTCACGAACCACGGCTTCACGACCCGGTACGAACCGAGCAGCAGGAGGGCCGAGAGGACGGCCGAGCAGCCGAACAGCGTCGGCGAGGTACCGCCGAGCGCCACAACCGAGAGGACGACGACCGCACCGACGCCGGTCGCCCCCGCCCACAATCGCCAGGGTGCTGGGCGGGCCCCGTCCCAGGGAGATACGGGCTCGGGTATCACGGACGTCCTCCTCGCTTCGGTTGGCGCCTGCTTTTCTCGACGCCACTGCCGTTGAGAAAAGCACCCGCTACTGACAAACCGAACGCGAGCCGCCCGGTAACAGCGAAAACCGAAGCCGTCTCTTGCCCGACCTTCAGCGCCGAGACCCTGCATGTGCGGGGAGCCGAGATCGGTTATCTCCATGAGAACGGGCTCTGGCCCACTTCGTGTGGTCGCGTACACGGGGTGACTGTTGGTCTTCGCCCAGGGCGTTTCTGATGGCTCTTGGACGGTGCCGCCGAGCCTGATGACGATCGCTGCAGCGGTCAGGGTGCCGTTGAAGATGTCGTCACGTTTGTCGTACCTGCCGGCCACTGCGCGGTACTGCTTCCCTAATGGTGGTTTTAGTGGTCGTAGGCGGTCAGTGCGCGCATGACCGGCCGGCCGCGGATGACACCGGCTTCACTCATCAGGCCCCCTTGGAATCGATCATCCAGGGAACCGGGAGGCGCTCTCCCGGCGGACCGCCGAGATCAGTCCGCCGGGCTGCTCCTCGCGCTGCGGCGGGGTGCTGATCGGGCGGCCGTAGGCGGCAGCGCGCTCGCGCAGGGTGTGGCTGTCGGCCTCCCAGCCGTGCCCGGCCAGCCAGCCCACCGGGTCGTCGGGCATCTCCGAGATCCACATGGATGCCGCCGATCCCGGCGCGGCGTCCGCGCCGAAGCGCTCGATCGCGCCGCGCGAGCCCAAGGTCAGCCCCATCCGACTGCCTGCCGCCGACTGCGTGCTGATCCGGGCCAGCAGTAGCTCCACCGCGTCCTCGGGCAGATAGATCAGCAGTCCTTCGGCGATCCACGCGGTCGGCACGGCCGGGTCGTGCCCTGCGGCGGCCAGCGCGCCTGGCCAGTCCTCACGCAGATCCACCGCGACGGTGATCCGCTCGCAGCGTGCGACGGCCCGCTCCTGGCGCAGCACCGAAGCCTTGAAGTCCAGTGGCGCGGCGGTGTCGACCTCGAACAGCCGGGTGCCCTCGGGCCAGTTCATCCGGAAGGCCCTGCTGTCCATGCCGGCGCCGAGCAGGACGACCTGCCGGACCCCGGACGCGGAGGCCTGCTGCAACAGGTCGTCGAGGAACTTCGTCCTGATGGCGATGGAGAACGACACGGCCAGCCGTCGGCGTCGCGCGGCCTCGTCATCGGGCGGCGGCGAGGAGGGCCACAGGCCGCCGGCGGTGGCGAAGGCCTGTGCCAGTGGGTCGCGGAACAGCGCGTTCTCCCGCTCGGTCTCCAGCGCCCGCACCCTGGCCACCCCCACCGCCGTGGCCCACACTCCCGACGGCTGCACCCGCTCCTGCTCATCAGTCACCGCGCCAGCCTAGATGCTCGATTCCAAGGGGCCTGATGAGGGGAGCCGGCTTCCTGCCCGGCCGGCCAGTCATGCGCGCACTGACCGCCTACGACCACTGAAATCACCCTTCGGCGAAGACCAACAGGCACCCCGTGTACGCGACCACACGACGTGGGCCAGAGCCTGAGAACGGACAGTAGATGTGCACCACTTCGGGAGACACCGCTGTCTGGCACGGTTCGTTCGCGGCAGCACGGTCACCGGAGAGGCCGGGGATTGGACGTCGGCGAGTTCTGCGCGCCGGCTAGAAGATGCCGGCGCGCAGGTGCTGCGTGAGGTTCTCGAGGATCTCACGCAGCCATGGGCTGCGGACGGCGGGTAGCCGGACCAGGGTGTGCTGGAACGCTCCCGGGTCGGCCCGGAACAGGTGGCGGGGGAGTGGCGCGAGCGGTTCGTCGCGGAGGACGCCGTCGGGTATGCGGCCCGACGCGGGGACGGGCAGGTGCGGTTCGGGGAAGGCCAGCCACAGCCACACCCCGAACGGCAGCGGCACCGGGTATGCCGAGGCGGCCGGGCCGGCCGGCGTCCAGGTCTCCCCCGACTGCGGGTGCGTCGGCACGAGGAGGATGTCTGCGTCCGCGTCGGGCGTGGGCCGCCCCGGTCCCGCCAGGACGGCGCGCCGCGCCGGCGGACCTACGGGCAGCAGGGCGTCGAGGGCGCGTTGGAACACTTCCGCGATCAGGCCGTCCGGGACGGTCACCGGCCGGCTTTCCGAGGCCGCCAGCAGGTGGGCGAGCGCTCGGCCGGCTGCCGCCTCCCACTGCGGACTCCATGACCACCAGTGGTTCCGCCCCAGCCGCGATCCCCACGTGGCGATCGGCTCGAACGGGGGTGTGCCCTTCCCCGCCGTCAGCTCCGTCCAGGAGAGCGGTGCGGCGTCGGCGTCGTCGACGGGGCAGCGGCGCACGGCGTTCGGGGCGAGCCACACCGCCTGCCAGAGCGAGCAGTCGTCGATCCTGCTCGCCACGGGCAGGCCGCATGCCTCGCAGGCCATGTTGGGGCCGTCGGCCCCGTCGAGGCCGCAGCAGTAGCCGCCGCCTTTCTCCGGGATCAGCCGGGTGCCGCGTACATCTCCGGGTGCGATGACGATCGCGCCGGGCGCGCCGTCGGACAGGGCGTGGACCGGCGCGTAGATGCCGCGGGCCGCTGCCTCGTCCTGATCGATCTCCTCCCACGTCCGCAACGGCGGCCCCAAGGGCTCCGGGTCCACAGCGAACGTGCCCGACTCCATGAGCACCGGGAGCTGAATCCCGTTCCCGTACCTCTGATGGGCGTGGACCGGCAGGACAACCTGGGACAGCGGGGTGGTCAGCCTGGCGCCGCACCCCCCACACACGAAAGCGAACAGATGTCCTCCGCTGGGAAACAGGGGAATCGTCGCAACTCGGCGGCGGCCGGCCAACGTATTTTTCGTCCGCTGCGGGGCCGGAGCACCGCCATGGAGCGGAGCATCAGCTCCGGCGCGATCCGGCTTGGCTGCCCGCTGACGGCAGGCCCTCCGCAGCCGGGCTGACGGAGGTGCCGTCCGGGCGCTGTTCCGCAGCGGCCGGACGGGTGTTTACGCGTGGGCGCTGATCACGCCGCCGGCGCTGAGCACGATGTAGATGCCGTTGGCGTTGAGGCCGACGTCGTGCTGGTTCGTCTCCAGTGTGGCGGCTACGCCGTCGTGGCCGATGATCTGCGCGCGGTAGCGCAGCTCGCCGGTCTTTGTGACCTTGGCCGTCCAGCCGCCCGCGAGCTTGAAGGTGCCCGGTCCCTGGTGTCCGCCGCCCATCCAGGAGTGGACCTGGCCGTCCAGCGTGAGGGTGACGAACATGTCGTTGGCGTCGAGCCCGTCGTCGTGCCCCTTCGTCTCCAGCGTGGCCAGGACCGAACCGCGGGCGACGATCTTGGCGCGGTAGTGCTGGTCGCCGAGCTTGTAGATCTCGGCCTTGCTGATGCCGTCCGCCAGGCGCTGGGTGCGGACCGGGGACGCCGCCGTGCCACCGGCCCCGGCGTGCGCGCTGCCCGACTGCTTGCTCGCTGCGCCCGCCTTGGTGTCGGCCGTGGTGTCGGCCTTGGCGCCGGAGCCCGCCTGGGCATCGGAGCTCTGTGCTCCGGTGGAGGAGTCCGCGCCACTGGACTCGGGGGAGGAGCCCGCGCCGCTGGATTCGACGGCGGCTGCGCCCGCACCCGTACGGCCGGCGGACTTTGCGCCGGCGGCGTCCGAGCCGGAGCAGGCGGTCAGGGTGAGGCCGGCGACTGCGACCAGGGCCGCGGCGGCGACGCGCAGGGTGCGGCGACGAGTGGAGCGGACAGTGGTGTTGGAGCTCATTACGGGGTCCCCCAGGACAGTCGGTGTCGGTGTCGGTGTTTCCTCGGTACGTCACTCACTCTGACCGGGGCCACTAGCGCACGGCTGCCGCTCCGCTAATACCCGGCTAACACGGGTGTGAGGTCACCGCATGACGCTTCACGTGGCATGCCGCACGCGGCGTGCGTCAGGGTGTCGGTGACGTGAGCTGACGACAGATCACCTCGTGGGCCAGGTGCGCCGTCGTCAGCAGGTCCTCGCGGGCCGTGCCGAGGTTGGCTCGCACGGACAGTCCGTGCACGACGGACTGGACGAGTCCGGTCAGGGCCGCCGCGTCGGTCCCGGCGACGAGTTCGCCGTCCTGGGCCGCTCGCTCGATGCGTGCGTGGAGGGTCCGCTCGTTCCAGCCGTGCAGTTCGGCGTAGTAGGCGCTGGTGTCGAGCGTGCTCGTGCTGTCGGTCATCGCGGCGCTGCTGAGAAGGCAGCCGGGATGTGCGTCAGTTGGCCGGGTGAACTCGTGGACCGAGTCGATGAGGATCTGGTCGATGACGGTCCGGAGGTCCTTCCCGGCGACGGCCTGTCGGTAGATCTCCCGGTAGCGCTCGGCGTAGGTCCGCACCGCTTCCTCGAACAGCCCGGCTTTGCTGCCGAAGGCGGCGTAGAGGCTGGAGGTGGAGAGTCCGAGGGCGGCGGTGAGGTCGCGGGTCGACGTCCCGGAGTAGCCGCGTCGCCAGAAGAGGCGGGCGGCGTCGAGGATCGCGCGGTCGCGGTCGAAGGCTCGTGGTCGTCCACGGGTCGGCTGGGGCACCCTTGCATTGTAGAGCGTTTGCTCCATAATAACTTTATGGAGCAAACGATTCAGAAAAGGCTGTCGGTCGGCGGAGGCAGCTGGGTCACGGTCGAGGTGCATGGGGAGCCTGATGCTCCGGGTCTCGTCGTCATCCCGGGCGCGATGAGTGACGCTTACGGGTGGCGTCATGTCGCGGCCGCCGTCGACGCCTGGCCGTCGGTGACGGTCGTCAACCGCCGGGGCCGCGCCCCCTCGGGGCCGTTGACCAGCGCTTACTCGCTGCAAACGGAGGTCGAGGACCTTGGCGTGATCCTCGACGAGTGCAATGGCACGCAGGCGCTCTTCGGCTGGAGCTACGGCGGCTTGATCGCGTTGCTGGCTGCCAACGATCGTCCACTGCCCCAGGTGATTGCCTACGAGCCGGTGGTGCGACCGTTCGGCCGTCACGTACTGCCGGATCTGCAGGCTGCTGAAGAGGCGGCGGACTGGGATGCGACCGTCGAGATCGTGAACCGGCGGATCGCCGGCCTCGACACGGCGCAGATCGAGGCCCTACGGGCCGACCCTCAAGGGTGGGCGGCCCTGCGGGACTTGAGCAGGCCGGCGCACGCCGAGCTCGCTGCGCTCAACTCGGCGCCGCCACCGGACGAGATGGCACGACGGGCGGACCGTGTCGACCTGATCATCGGCCAGTGCAATCACGGCACGGTCCCCTACGGGACGTCGTTCGATGACGTCCGGCGGAGCGTCACCCGTGCCGGAGTCCATGTGCTTCCCGGTCAGGGCCACCTGGCCCACATCCAGGCGCCGACGGAGCTCGGCCACCTGCTCAACGGCCTCGCCGCCGTCCGATGAGCAACCGTGCCAACGTCGTGGCCTCGTATCGCTGAGTTTTGTCTCTCCGACCGATCAGGACCGGTCGGAGAGACGGCCAGGGAGACGGCCAGGGAGACGGTCAGAGGGGCAAAACTCGGGCGGCCGCGCCTGGTTCTTCGGGTTCTCCTGGGCGTCTTTCCGCTGCTCACGCCCGCGTTAGCCGGGAGTTAGCGGAGCGGCAGCCGTGCGCTAGTGGCCCCGGTCAGAGTGGGTGACGTAGCGAGGAAACAAAGACACCGACACCGACACCGACTGTCCTGGGGGACCCGAAATGCGCTCCAGCGCCACTGTCCGCACCGCTCGTCGCCGCCGCACCCTGCGAGTTGCCGCCGCGGCTCTGACCGCGGCCGCCGGCCTCACCCTGACCGCCTGCTCCGGCGCGGACGCCACCGGCGCGAAGCCCGCGGGCCGCGCCGACACGGGCGCGGCAGCCGTCGCATCCAGCGGCACGGGCTCCTCCGCCGGAGCGCAGGGCTCCGACGGCCAGGCGGGCTCCGGTGCCAAGGCGGACTCCGGTGCCCAGGCCGATGCCAAGGCGGGCGGAACGAGCAAGCAGTCGGGCAGCGCGCACGCCGGGGGCGGTGGCGGGGCGGGCTCGGGCGTCCAGCGCTGCCACACCTCCGGCCTGAAGGCGGCGTTCGCCACGGGCGGCGACGCGGTCCCGGACCCGGACGCGGACGGTGCGACGACCGCCAGCATCGTGCTGACCAACAAGGGCGGCAGCGCCTGCAAGATCGGCGGCTTCCCGGGCGTGGACCTGAAGTCCGAGAACGGCGGCGAGCGCTGGTCGCTGGCCCGCTCGTCGAAGAAGTTCAGCTCGATCACCCTGCAGCCCGGGGACAGCACCGACTTCACGCTCAACCTCGCCATGACCAAGGAAGAGACGGGCTTCTACCAGCCCGCCTTCGCGGACGTCACCCCGCCCAACGAGACCACCTCGCTGACCGTGGAATGGCCCTGGGGCACGCTCGTCGACCAGCGGAGCGCCACCCACCCCGCCACCTTCGTCAACCCCATCGGCTGACCACCCCGGCCCCCGCTCCGGGCCCGCACCGGGCCCGCCCCGCCCCGGACCGCTCTCCATCCGGCGAGAGCCCTCCCGCCGACCCTGAGCCAAGAAAGTCCGCTGCCCCGGCGACACACCCGGGCGGCGGACTTTCCGCTTCACGGGCCCCCGCCGGGCGTGTCAGGTTTCGCTGCCCCTGCCCCTGCCCCTGCCCCTGCCCCTGCCCCTGCCCCTGCCCCTGCCCCTGCCGCAGTCGCACGAAGCAGGTGTGGCACCGTCGCCGCCGGCGAGCCTGCCCGCAGCGCCGGCGGCCGACTCCGACCCGTCAGGGCGCTATGTCCTCTTTGCGTAGATATTCTGTGAAGTGTGATCGAGTCTGAACGGCCGCGGCTCCGTCGTCGCCGCGGCCGGGGGAGCCTGGTGCGGCTGTCGCCGGTGATCCTCACCGTCGTCATCGCCGGCCTGGCATATGCCACTCCTCCGGAGATGGCCTTCAGCCGCCTCCTGCCCGCGGCGCCGGCCCTCGCCGCCGCTATGTGGCCGGTGCTCCCCACTGTCCTGCTGGGGACGGTCTGTCTCTTTCTGATGATCGGTCTCAGCATCGTGTTCCCCGGTCTGGGGACGTGGTGGACGGCCGCGGGGATCATCGCGGTCACGGTGGCGGCCGCGTACGGAAGCCATGTCCGGCTCCAGCGGGAGCGGACCCTCTTTCAGGTGCGGCTCGTCGCCGACGCGGCGCAGCAGGTGGTGCTGAGCCCGATGCCGCGCCGCTTCGGGAGTGTCGAGATCGAGTCGCTGTATCTCGCGGCCGCGGCGGAGGCCCGTATCGGCGGGGACTTCTACGAGGTGGTCGATACGCGCTTCGGGGTCAGGCTGCTCATCGGTGATGTGCGGGGCAAGGGCCTGCCGGCGGTGGGGGCGGCCGCGGCGATCGTCAATTCCTTCCGCGAGGCGGCCTACGGCGAGGCCGACATGGTCAGCGTCGCGCGCCGGCTGGACGCGAGCAGTACCCGTTACAACGCCGCCTTTCCCCCCGAGGGTCCGATGGAGCGCTTCGCCACGGCCCTTCTTGTCGAGATCCCGCACGACGGCGGGCGTATCGAGATCCTCAACTGCGGACACCCTCCGCCGCTGCTCCGGAACCGCGGGGAACTCCGTGCCCTCGAACCCACCACCCCCTCGCCGCTGCTCAACCTCGCGGAGCTGATCGGCGATCACTACACCATCGACACCTTCGACTTCGCCCCCGGCGACCTGCTGCTTCTCTACACCGACGGGATCGCCGAGGCCCGCGCCCGCGACGGCGGGTTCTTCCCGCTGGCGGCCTGGATGCGCCGACAGCCCCCGACGCCGCCCCACGAGCTGCTGGCGGCTCTTCACCGCGACCTCCTCCGCTACAGCAGAGGACGCCTGGACGACGACATCGCCGCCCTCGCCGTACGCCTGCGGGAACCCTCGGAGTAGGCCCGGCCCGGGGCGCGGCCGGGTGATGCCGCCATCCGGTGTGCTGCCGGTGCCTCCCACGGACGGCTTCGCCATCGATTCCCTGCCGAGCGATCATTCGGAGCGCCTGATGGGCAGCCAAGTCGTCGTCGGGCGTGGCAGAAGCCTGAAAGTCTCTGCTGCGGCATCTCCCGCGGCGCCCGCTGGATCGGGGGGCTGGGCTCTTGTGCCCAGCACCTCCACCTGCCGCTTTACAATTTTGACGAACTGTAATCGGGGCCTGGGGGGCACATGAGCGGGTACTTCAAGGTCGAAGCCGACGATCTCGGTCGTCTGCTGAAAGACCTGCACGACAGTCAGGAGAACATGCGCAAGGCGCTTGCCGCCCTGAAGGACGTGGGGCCGAAGAGCACCGGCGCGGAGACGCTCGACAACGCCTGTGACGAGTTCCATGACAGCTGGGACAACGCCATCAAGAAGATCGCCGACGGCACACAGGCCATCGAGGAGAAGCTGAAGCAGACGAAGAGCAACTACGAGGCGGTCGAACACGCCCTGCGTGACGCCTTCCACAAGGGCTCCAAGTAGCCCCGCAGCGCACGCCCTTCTCGCCTTCCTTCTGCACACAGCTCCCTTCCGCGATCGATTCGTCAGGTTCCCATGAGTAATCAGAACTTCCCCGCGCTCGGCTTCAATCCCGCTCCCGGCCACCTGGAGAGCGTCGACGACCTCACCGGCAAACTCGATACCGCGATGCGCTCCCTGAGCTCCGCTCACTCCGTCCTGCACCGCCTCGGCAGGGGAGCTGGAGTGTGGGAGGGTGAGGCTGCTCGCGCCTTTGCGGGACAGGTCGGAGACCTGCCGAAGTACGTGAGCGACAGCCGCGACGCCATGCGGGACGCCGCCACCCAGCTCAAGTCCTGGCACACCGCGCTGGCGTCGTACCAGCACAAGGGCCGCCAGTACGAGGCGGACGCCGCCGCGGCCAAGAATGAGCAGAAAACCCGCACCGCCGAGCACGACCGGGCGAAGGCGGCCTACAACAGGGCCGCCTCCGACCCTGCCCTGGCCCTCGCCGGGCAGTACTACACCAGCAAGGCGGAACTGGACTCCGCTCAGGGGAAGATCGACGCGGCGAACGACCGCCTGGACAAGGCGAACAACGCGCTCGACCTCACCCAGAAGCGGCTGGACTCCGCGACGGACGAGCTGGAGTCCATCATCAAGAAGGCGGAAGACCTCCTCGGCGACCACCAGGATGAGGCGCGTGGCATAGCCGACCGCATCCGCAAGGCCACCGAAGGCGCTCCCGACCCCGGCTTTTGGGAGGGCCTCGGCGATGCCTTCACCCGCCTCGGCCACAACATCCAGAACTGGTGCACCAAGCACGCCGACCTTCTCAAGTCGATCGGCGACGCGCTCAGTATCGCCTCCAGCATCCTCGGCGTCGCCTCCCTCCTCACGCTGTGGTGCCCACCGCTCTCCGGTGCCCTCGCGCTCGCAGGCGGCGCAATGTCCCTGGGGGCACTGGCTGCGCACGGCGCGGCAAAGCTGGGTGGGGCGGATGTGGGAGTCATGGACCTGGTCGGCGACGGTCTCGGGGTTCTCCCGGTCGGGAAGTTCGGCGCGGCGGCAACGAAGGGGGTGAAGGTCGGCATGAAGGTGACCCGCATCGAGGGACAGGCGGTCAAGTCCATCGACAAGGTGAAGAAGATCGAAGCACTCGAGAATGCGGGCTTCGAAGGGAAAGCACTGCGAGGAAAAGACCTGCTGCGTCGCCCCTACGAAGAGGGGAGCAAAGAATTCGCCGCTAAGGGATTCGGCAATCGCGTCAAGCTCGCATGGACCGACCACGTACAGACCACCGTGGGCGCGGGCATCAAGGAAGCGGGCCTCAGCAAGGGGCTGACCACGTTCATGGAGAGTCGTTTCACTCCGACAGCAGTGAAGGACTCTCTGGGCGCCGCCCTCCGCGCCGACGGCTCCATCGACCCCATATCGTGGTGGAGTCGGGGCCCGCAAGTTGCCCAGCAGGTGCCGGGCATCGCGATCGATACCCACACCGCCCTCACCTCCCCGGGTACGCCCGCCGCCGGGAGGCTCTGATGAGCGGCCTGAACCGCGAGGTGTCGATCGAGTTCGAGACACCCGACGTCTTTCACGAACTCCCGCTGCACCTCCCTGCCGAAGTCCTTGATGCCGCTCTGTGGGAGCTGGCCGAGAAGATATGGCCGGCGGGCACCGAGTTCCAGCGCGAGACCACCGCGCTGGTCTATGCCGACCTCACGGACACTCTGGTGGCCGACGGGGTCATGTACGGCTCACTGGGCCTCTTCGAAACGGAGGACGGGGAGGTCAGTACCGCCAACCTCATCGCCCGTGTGGAGAGCGTCGACGAGGAGGAACCCGCTGTCGTCGTCGCCTCGGTCCAGGAAGAACTGGCACTTCAGGAGCACCGGGACGTTCATCACGTGGACCTGCCGTGCGGCCCCGCCGTGCTCTCCTTCCACTCCACCGAAATCGACGGCGACTCAGCGCTCTCCTCGCTCGCCTTCGCCCATGTGGAGCTGTACGTGCCCTCCTCCGTGCCCGGGTGGCTGGCCGTCCTCTCCCTCTCCACGCCCAGCTTCGCTGAGCTCCCCCGCTACGTCGCTTGGTTGCGGCAGATCGGTGAGACCCTCACCTTCCGCCTCGCGGCGCAGGCCGAAGGGGAGTCCCCCACACCCACCGACATCCGCTCGGTGTTCGGCTAGGAGAAGACCATGGACAGTTCCGCGAAGGTTTCGTTCCACACCACGTACCCCTCGAAGAGTGAGCCCGGCGAATGCGCCTTCCCCCTCAGATGGGTCGTCAGGCCCTATCGGGGCGAGTCATTCGCCTACGCCGCAGCGGGCACGCCCCCGAACTGGGCACTGCCTCCCGGCACCGAACCGCGCTACACCCTGTACCGCACCAAAGACACCTCGGAGCCCATCGTCGTCCTCGTGGCACAGGGGCAACACTTCACGGTCCTGACGCCCGACCACCAGGTCCTGGCCGAACTCCGACTGCCACCACCCGAGCAGACGTGGCGCCGCGTCCATGAGATCGTGCGGCCGAAGCAACCCTTCCTGCGGGCCCGCGGAGCCACCGTCAGGTCGATCATCAAGTCGGTGCTCTGCCTTCCCCTCCTCGTTATCGAGTCCCTCCTCCACTTGACCGACGGTGACTTCATCTTCGACCCTCCGACCCGTACTGCTTGGAAAACCACCCGAGGGGTGTGGAAGCGGACCGCACTCACGCAACGCATAGGTGCGCCCGACTACCGCGTCTACGGCAAACACCTCGACCACCGCATCGCCTACGCCCAGTCAGTGGCAGGCCTCTGGCGCGAGGACGGGGACGACGACCGGTAGGGCCCGATGACCGTGGCGGCCTCGGGGGATGTGGCATCCCATCCCCGTCAGTGGGGGACCAGCCCCGCATGCGCGGGAGCCACACCTCCGGTGGGCCGCGGGTGAGGCAGGGCGCCGGGTCAGGGCCGAGCTGACCTGCTCCACTGCCGAAGGGAGGCACGTCAGCCGGGTACCCCCATGCGCTGTGTGCCGACGACGGACAGGAGTCGTAGGGCCTCTTCAGAGGGGGTGCCGGGGGGTGCGGTGTAGATGAGGAGTTGTTGGTCGCGGTCGGCGATATCGAGGACGTCGCAGTTGACGCTGATGGGGCCGACGAGGGGGTGTGCGAAGGTCTTGCAGGGGGTGGGGCGGGCGGCGATGTCATGGGCTGCCCAGATGTGGGCGAACTCGGCGCTGCCGGCCAGGAGTTCCTGGACCAGGCCGGTCACCTCCGGGTCGGTGGGGTAGCGCGCTGCGGCGGCGCGCAGGTGCTGGGCCGAGGTCCGGGTGAACGCGTCCGCGTCCGAGAGGCCGTACAGACACCGGCCGTGCCGGTGCGGGCCGAGGAAGGCGCGGCGGAGGAGGTTCCGGTCCCGGCGCGGCAGGGCGGAGAAGTCCTCCATCAGGGCGGCGGCCAGGGCGTTCCAGGCGATGACCTCGTACGTCGCCGAGATCACGATCGCCGCGGCGCCCGGCAGCCGGTGCAGCAGATCGATGAGGCTCTGCCGTACCTCACGCGAAGGTCCCGGCGGGGGCAGGGGCGGGGCGCCGGCGAGGTGGTGGAGGTGGTCGCGCTCGGGGTCCGACAGGCGTAGCGCGCGGGCAAGTTGGGTCAGCACCTCGAGGGAGGGGTGGTGGGCGCGGGCCTGCTCCAGTCGCGTGTAGTACTCGGTCGAGAGGAAGGCCAGCTGCGCCACCTCCTCGCGCCGCAGTCCCGGGGTACGGCGGCGCGGCCCGGCGGGCAGCCCCACGTCCGCAGGGGTGATGCGCTCGCGCCTGCTGCGCAGGAAGTCACCCAGCTCTCGTCGTGCTCGTCGATTCACCTGCCAAGTCTGCGGGGTGCCGAGGTGCCCAGCCAGGTACTCCCGGGGCCTGGATGAGCGGGGCGGCCGGACACAGGCTCGTCGGCATGGACAACACACCGATCACGCCGATCTCGTCGACGACACCGGTCTCGCCGACCACGTCGACCACGCCGATCACCTCAAGCCCGCCCTCGGGCCTGCTCGCCGGCAAGGTCGCCTTCATCACCGGTGCCGGTCGCGGCATCGGCGCGGCTGCAGCGCGGCTGTTCGCCCGGGAGGGGGCCAGGGTGCTCCTCGCGGCCCGCACGGAGACGCAGCTCAAGACGGTGACCGAGGAGATCAGGGCGGCCGGCGGCACCGCGGACCATGTGGTGTGCGACCTGGCCGACGGGGCGAGCATCCGTGCCGCCGTCGACCGTGCCGTGGAGCTGTACGGCCGGCTCGACGTGGCCTTCAACAACGGTGCGACGGGTCAGCCGCCCGGCCCGATGGACCAGTTGCCGGAGGCCGATTTCGACCGCGTCTGCGCCGTCAATCTCAAGGGCCCGTGGCTGGCCATGACCGCCGAAATCGCCGCGATACGCGCCACGGCGAAGACCGGGGCCATCGTCAACACCTCCAGCGTCGGCAGTCTGATGGGCAACCCCGAGCTGCCCGCGTACGGCGCGGCGAAGGGGGCGCTCAACAGTCTCACCGCGTCGGCATCCGTCACCTACGGCCCGGAGGGGATCCGCGTCAACGCCATCGCGCCGGGCACCACGCTCACCGAGCTGCTGCAGGACTGGGAGGAGGAGTCCCCGGGCACCATCGCGCAGCTCAACGCCCTGACCCCGCTGGGCCGCGTCGCCGATCCGGACGAGATCGCCCAGGCCGCCGCCTGGCTCCTCAGCGACCGCGCCTCCTACGTCACCGGCGCGGTCCTGCGCGTCGACGGCGGCATGCGGGCCTGAAGCCGGCAAAGGTGGTGAGGTGACGTCCTCTTCCTCTTCCGCATCAGCGTCACTTGATCGCTGGGCCTTTGGGCAGGCGCTGCTGCCGGACGCCGGCACAGCGCGGTCTTGGGTTGGCCGGGTGGTGTTGTGCGTCCAGGTAGGGGTGTTGCGGGGAGGCGGCACGCCGTTGTTCCCCCGCGTGGCCATCATGGGCACCCAGTCCGTCCGGCCGTCAGAGTGCGGGGCGGGAAGGGAAAGGTGATGATGGTGGAGTTGTTCCCGCCGATCCCGTTCGCCGAGTGGCGGGACACCAAAGAGACGCTGCATCGCTTCGCTCAGATCGTGGGGAAGGTCCGGCTGGCTGCCGCTCCGCGGCGCAACCACTGGTGGAACGTGCCGTTCCACCTCACCGGACGCGGAATCACCAGCCGGCCGATGGGGCAGGTCGACGGCAACCCGGTCTTCACGGTCGACTTTGACTTCGTCGGTCATCAGCTGGTCGTCGCGGTGTTGGACGGCCGGTCGTTCTCCTTTCCGCTCGTCGGCCGGTCCGTGGCGTCCTTTTACGACGGGGTCATGGAGTCGCTGGCCGCGCTGGGCGTCCGGGTGGAGCTCGACATCCCCCGGCCGTTCGACCTGCCCGATGCCGGCCGGCCGTTCGCCGAGGACACCGAGCATGCGACCTACGACGCCGGGCATGCCACCCGATACTGGCAGGTGCTCAGCCAGGTGGCAGCGGTGCTGGAGGAGTTCGCCGCGGGCTATGAGGGGAAGGTCAGCCCGGTGCATCACTTCTGGCACACCTTCGACATCGCCCACACCCGGTTCTCCGACCGGCGTATCGACCAGCCAGGGCAGGTCGACCCGGTGACCCGGGAGGCGTACTCCCGGGAGGTCATCAGCTTCGGCTTCTGGTTCGGCGACGACTCCTTCGCCGCGCCCGCGTTCTACTCCTACACCGCTCCGGAGCCCGCCGGCCTGGCCGAGGAGCCGCTGGAGCCCGCGGCGGCACAGTGGGCCGACCGCGGCGGCAGCCACTTGGCGGTGCTGCCGTACGACGAGGCGCGCGCCGCGGCCGATCCCCGTGCCGCCGTGCTCGGCTTCTACGAGAGCGCGTATCAGGCCGGGGCCCGCCGTGCCGGATGGGACCGTGAACGGCTCGCCTGCCCGGGCGGGGTGACGGACCCGTGTCTGCGGGGGGAGGAGACGGGAGGGGCGGCCTCTTGAGGGGCGGGCCCTGTGAGGGGCGGGCCCTGTGAGGGACGCCCCCCGTGAGGGACAGCCCTCTGAGGGACAGCCCCTTGAGGGAACCAGGAGAGATCCCCCGGCTCCCTCAAGGGCCAGGAGGAACCCCTCATAAGGGAGGCAGGGAAGACCCCTTAGATGACCGGGGGGCGGCCCAGCCTCGTCATGCGCCAGACCGTGCGCCAGCGCATCGGCCGCCGTCGTCCGCACGGGGTCCGTACCCCCTCGGCGAATCCCGCGGCCCAGGCGCGCAGGCCCGCCGCCGAGGGGCTGCGGACGGTCGTCAGTGCGGCCCATACGCCGAGGTAGAGCGGCACCAGGAGCGCGGGGAGATGCCGCTTGGCCAGCCAGACGCGGTTTCTGGCGACCATGCGGTGGTAGACGGCGTGCCGGGTGGGCGAGGTGTACGGGTGCTGGAGCACCAGCTCCGGTGCGTAGCGGATGCGCCAGCCGTCGTCCAGGGCCCGCCAGGACAGGTCGGTTTCCTCGTGCGCGTAGAAGAACTCGTCCGGCCAGCCGCCGATTCTGTCCAGCATCGGGACGGACAGCGAGTGCCCGCCGCCGAGGAACGTGGTGACCAGACCGCCGCGTGCCGGGTCGCCGACGCGCAGGCGGGGGACGTGCCGGCGCTGGGTGCGGCCCCGCTCGTCGGCGACGCGGAAGCTCACGACCCCCAACTTCGGGTCGCCGGTGTGCAGTTCCGCCAGCCGGCTGAACACATCCGGGCTGATCAGCAGGCCGTCGTCGTCCAGATCGACCACGAGGTCGAGGTCCCCGAGCTTGCGCAGCTCGTCCAGGGCGACGTTCCGGCCGCCGGCGACTCCCAGGTTGTCGCTCAGCTCGATGCCCACGGCGCCGTGCGGCAGCGGGGGGAGCGGCGAGCCGTTCCCGATGACCACGATGTGGGCCGGCGGGAGGTCCTGCTTGGCGACCGAATCCAGCAGCGCCTGCAGTTCGGCGGGACGGTTTCCCATGGTCAAGATGGCGACGCCTACGCGCAGATGACGCACAGAAGAATGCTCCGTTCTTGGCGGTCCTTTCGCGATGCTAGCCGCCGGGGGAGGCGACTGCGTGCTACGGCACCTCCCCGGCGACATCCCGTCGGACGGCCGTGGGGGAGTTCTTCCGGAGGCCCGCCGGGTCCGGTGGCCGGGTGCTCCGGTGCGGCGCACCATGGAAGGACAGGGGGGTATGCCCGGCTGGCCACCTGGCCAGGTGGCCGGATGACCAGGGGGGTGGACGGAGGAAGCCCTCATGATGGAAGTCAAGACGGTCGACAAGCCGGATGAACGGCGCGACTTTCCCCGGGGCCACCTCGAAGCCCTGCACCTCACCGGACTGGACTTTGCCGTGGCCACGTTTGAGCCCGGCTGGCACTGGACGGAGTCGGTGGGGCCGATCGTCGGGACCGAGAGCTGCGAGGTACACCACAACTGCTACATGGTCCAGGGCCGGATGCGTCTGCGGATGAACGACGGCGCGGAGTGCGAGGTGGGCCCCGGCGATGTGTTCGTCTGTCCGCCCGGTCACGATGCCTGGGTCGTGGGGGACGAACAGGTGATCCTGTACGACTTCGCGGGTGGTATGGCGACCGACTACGCCAAGGCGAAGAGCTAGGGGGCCAGGGGGCCAGGGGGTCCAGGGGCTTCTCCCTTGGGTGGTGGCGAGGGGGCGCCTCGGGGAGAGCCGCGGGTGCTGTGCGAGGCGAGGCGAGGCGGTGCCCCGGGGCGCGCCGGAAGGGGAGATCCGGCGGGTGCGGGGGTGCCCTGGGTACCGTGCCGGAGCCCGGTCGGCGGCGTGGGGTTCGCCACGTGAATGGCGATGTCTAGGAACGCGATCGGTGGGCAGGGGTGCGGAACGGTCCGGCGAGCGGAATACGGCACGGGTTGTGCCCGTTACCGCAGCCGGAGACCGACTGGCAATCGTCGACAGACCGGAAGCAGGGAAACACGCATGAGCACCATCGAGCTCACCAAGGAAAACTTCGACGAAATCGTCTCCGGCAACGATTTCGTCCTCATCGACTTCTGGGCCGAGTGGTGCGGGCCGTGCAAGCAGTTCGGCCCGGTCTTCGAGAAGTCGTCCGAGACGCATGACGACCTGGTCTTCGCCAAGGTCGACACGGAGGCGCAGCCCGAGCTGGCCCAGGCCCTCCAGATCCAGTCCATCCCGACCGTGATGATCGTCCGCGAGAACATCGCGGTCTTCGCCCAGCCGGGCGCACTGCCCGCCGAGGCCCTGGAGGACGTCATCGGCCAGGCCCGCGCACTGGACATGGACGAGGTCCGCGCCTCGGTCACCGAGGCCCAGCAGAACGAGCAGGCCGAGGCCGCCGAGCAGGGACAGCAGGCGCAGGGCTCGTGAGCGACCTCCTTCTGGTCCGGCACGGCGAGACCGAGTGGAGCCGGGACGGCAGGCACACCAGCTGGACCGACCTGCCGCTGACCGCCAACGGTGAGGAGCAGGCCCGCGCACTGCGGCCGCTGCTGTCGGACCGGAAGATCGGGCAGGTGCACGCCAGCCCGATGAAGCGGGCGCTGCGCACCGCCGAGCTGGCGGGCCTCGCCCGCCCGCAGACCGACGCCGACCTGCGGGAATGGGACTACGGCGGCTACGAGGGCATCGCCACCGCCGAGATCCACCGCAGCCGTCCCGGCTGGTATCTGTTCTCCGACGGTGTCCCCGAGGGGCCCGACGGGCACCCCGGGGAGTCACCGGAGCAGGTCGGGGCGCGTGCCGACCGGGTACTGGCGCGGATCGTGCCGCAGCTGGCCGCCGACGAGGGGGATGTGGCGCTGGTGGCGCACGCCCACTTCCTGCGGGTGCTGGCCGCCCGCAGGCTCGGGCTGCCGCCCGGCGCCGGCGGGCTGTTCACGTTCGAGACCGGGGCGGTGGGCATCCTGGGCACGGAGCACGACCGCCCCGCAGTGGTCGCCTGGAACGCCCGGAACCTGTAGCCGCCCGGAGCCTGTAGCCGTCCGGGTCTGTAGCCGTCCGGGGCCGGCGGTGTCTGGAACCTGCAGCGCCCGGAGCCTGTGGCCCCAGAGCCTGCAGTGCCCGGAGCCTGTGACCGCAGAGCCTGCAGTGCCCGGAGCCGGCAGGCTGACCGGCCTGCCCTGCCCTGGCCTGGCCCTGCCCTGGCCCTGCCCGGCGCGTGCGCGTCCTTACGGGTCCATCGGATCGAGGTGCAGGGGCTGTACCTTGCCCTCGATCATGGCGCCGAGCCCCATGACGGCACAGGTGTCGGGGCGGTCCGCGGTGTGCACCGGCATGGTCGTGGCCTGATGGATCATCGGCTCCAGTCCGGGGATCAGCGCGCTGCCGCCCGCGAGCACGATGCCGCGCTCCCCGAGGTCGGCCACCAGATCCGGCGGGCAGCGGCGCAGCACCGACCCGATGGCGTCGAGGATCGCGGTCAGCGGGGTGGTGATGGCGTCCCGGACCCGCTCGGTGTCGACGTGCACGGAGCGCGCCATCCCGCTGACCACATCCCGGCCGTGCACCTCGGTGGAGCCGGGGGTCATGCCGTCGCCGCCGGAGAGGATCAGCTGCAGCGGACGTACCGCCTGCCCCGCCAGCATCAGCTCGTGGTGCAGCCGCAGATGCTGGATCACCGCGTGGTCGATGGCGTTGCCGCCCACCGGAACGGTCTCCGCCGCCACGATCGAACCGAGCGAGAGCACCGCGACCTGCGTGGTTCCCGCACCGCACACCACGATCATGGTGGCCTCGGGCTGCTCCACCGGCAGCCCGGAGCCCACCGCGGCGGCGACCAGGGTGTCGACCAGCTCCACCCGCCGTGCCCCCAGCCCCGTCAGCGTCTCCACGGCCGCCCGCTGGGCCAGCGGCTCGCTGCCGTACGGGAGGCAGACCGCGGCCCGCGTCGTGGGGCGGCGCCGCCAAGTCTTGCGCAGCTTGTCGCCGACCAGGGTGCGCAGCAGCCGCTGGGCCATGTCGATGTCGACGATGGTGCCGTGGGAGACCGGGCGCACCACCCGGATGTAGTCGGGGGTGCGCCCGTCCATCACCTCGGCCTGGGCGCCCACGGCCAGCAGTGCCCCGGTACGGGTGTTGATGGCGGCGACGGTCGGTTCATCGACGACCAGCCCCTGGTTTTTCACATACACCCTGGTCCGGGCCGCTCCGAGGTCGACGGCAGCCGAGCACCGCCGCAATTGGGCGAGGCTGATGGTCATGGGTGATTCCTCCCCGACGGGCCGGTATGGGCGAAAGCGCTCGTGCGTCCTGTTCGCAGGGACCGCTCGTGCGCCATCCTCCGGTCGCGCGCGGCCGCCCGCCCGCTGGAAAGGTCCGCTCGGGGGACGGGCGGAGGACGGACCGGGGTCGGTTAGGGCGAAGGAGTGAGGTCGCGGCCGTCGGCCGGTGTGGCGGGGGCCGAACCGGTCAGCCGCTGGTACAGCCCCCAGGTGAATTCCGCGACGATGTCCTGGGGTGTGCCGTCGGGACCGGGGGCGGTGCAGGCCAGCTGCCGGCGGGTGGGGGCGCTGCCCTCCCTCGGACGGGCCGGTGCGAAGGCCCGGGCGACCTCGTCGACCGTGCACGACCAGGGCGTCAGATCCTCGGTCGTCCGCAGGTCAGGGGCCCTGGCGCCGGGTGCCCGGACGAGCCAGGCGTTCCAGACGGCGCCCCGGGCGCCGGTGAGGACTTCGAAGTGCAGATCGGGCCAGAGCGGAACGCTCCAGGCCAGGGCCTCGCAGGTCAGGTCGCCGATACGGCGGGTGGTGACGGTCTCGGGGGTGCCGAGCAGCGCACGATACGGCTGGACGCCGCCGCGCGCCCGCGGGGCGTGCATCCGTGCCTGCCAGCGGCGGTTGGCCTCCCGCATATCGGCGCGGGAGGCCCGCAGGGTGCGCAGGGCGTCCTCGACCAGGCCGGGGTGGTGGTCGGCCATCCGGCGCAGCAGGACGAGCTGGAAGGCGACCGGTCCGGGCAGGCCGGAGGGGGCTCCGGAGCCGGCGGGCGGGTCGGTGTCAGCGGTGCCGTTCATGAGGGCCATGGTCGCGGACGGCGGGCGATCCGGGGGCGCCGGGACGGGGGCCGTCGACGAGCGCCGCCATGCCGTCCAGCAGACGGGCCAGCCCGAACTCGAAGAGCGAGTCCTGATTCACCACGTCCTCACCTATCGCCGAGGCCCCCGCGTACATGGGGTAGGAGCCCGAGGTGAGGATCCCCTCGAACGCCGGCTCCATCGTGGCCATCCACTGCTCCTGGTCCATGCCGGTTTCCTGCTCGGCCTCCAGGTCGTCCTCGAAGCCGGCGGCGGTGGACAGCACGAAGCCCAGCAGCGTCAGCGCCATGTGGATCAGCGTCACCGGGTCCATCCCCCGGACCCGTGCCATGGTCCACTCGATGAGCGCCATCGCCCGCGGCATCGGCTGCGGCCGGGTGATCGACAGGTACTGCGCCAGCCAGGGGTGCCGCCGGTAGAGCTCCCACTGCAGCCGTGCGCCCGCCGCCATCCGTGCGCGCCAGTCGTCCGGCGCGGGTTCGGGCAGCTCGACGTCGAGGAACGCGGCGTCCGCCATCAGCAGCACCAGCTCGTCCTTGCCGGCCACATGACGGTAGAGCGCCATCGAGGACACCCCGAACTCGGCGGCGACCCGGCGCATCGACAGCGCCCGCAGCCCCTCGGCATCGGCGACCTTGATCCCGGCCCGTACAACTTTCTCGCGGCTGAGCCCGCTGTCCGTCTCGCGCGGCCGCCGCTCCCGCGCAGGCTCGCTGCGGGCGGTCCGCTGCGGCTCGGCCACGACCGTGCCCACCCCCGGTACGACCCGTACACATCCCTCCTGGCGCAGCGTCGTCAGCACCTTGGTGGCGGTGGCCATCGCCACGCCCCACTCCTGGGTGATCCGCCGGGTCGAGGGCACCCGGTCGCCCGGTGTCAGCTCGCCGGTGGCGATACGGCGCCGGATCGCGTCGGCGATCTTGCGGTAGGGCGGTGGGGGTGACTGCTCCACGGGGGGACCTCCGTACTAGTGCACCAGGAGAATTCAGGGTAGCGCTGTGGGGCGTGAGGGGAGCGACGCGTACTCCACCAGGGCAGTGCACCAGGGCGGGTGCACTAGTGTGACGCATCACTAACTCCCTTGTCGGGGCTACTGTTTGCACCGTAAGCGCAGCCTGCTTACCGTGTCATCCATGTCGTTTACTCCGTACACACCCAAGCCGGTGGCCGGCCGCCGGGAGTGGACCGCCCTGGGCGTCCTCCTGCTGCCCTGTCTTCTCGTCTCGATGGACGTCTCGGTGCTCTACTTCGCGGTGCCGTTCCTGACCGCGGAGCTGAAGCCCAGCAGCGTCCAGCAACTGTGGATCCTCGACGTCTACGGGTTCGTCCTGGCCGGCCTGCTGATCACCATGGGCGCGCTGGGCGACCGCATCGGCCGCCGCAAGCTGCTGCTGTCCGGGGCTCTCCTCTTCGGGCTCGCCTCCGGGGCCGCCGCCTACGCGCGGAGCGCCGAAATGCTCATCGCCGCACGGGCGTTGCTCGGCATCGGCGGTGCGACCCTGATGCCGTCCACCCTCGCGCTGATCCGCAACCTCTTCCACGACGCCAGGCAGCGCGGCAAGGCGGTCGCGATCTGGTCGGCCGCGGTGACCGGCGGCATCGCGGTCGGCCCGGTGCTCAGCGGGGCGCTGCTGGAGCACTTCTGGTGGGGCTCGGTGTTCCTGGTCAATGCCCCGGCGATGGTGCTGCTGCTGGTCTGCGGGCCGCTGCTGCTGCCGGAGTTCAAGAACCCGGCGGCCGGGCGCTTCGATCTGCCCGGCTCGCTGCTCTCCCTGCTCGCCATGCTGCCGGTGGTCTACGGCGTCAAGGAGATCGCCCGCGACGGCCTGGCGGTGCTGCCCGTCCTCGCCCTGGTGACCGGGCTGGCGGCCGCCGCGGCCTTCGTCCACCGTCAGCGCACCGCCCGTCATCCGATGCTCGATCTGGAGCTCTTCCGGCACCGCGGATTCAGCGTCTCGGTGCTGATGAACCTGCTGGCGATGTTCGCGATCGTGGGCTGCGCGGTGTTCTTCACCCAGTACCTGCAGTCCGTGCGGGGCATGAGCCCCATGGAAGCGGCGCTGTGGAATCTGCTGCCGACCCTCGCGGTGGGCGGGATGGCGCCGGCCGCCACCGCGCTCGCCCAGCGGATGGACCGGGCCTATGTCATCGCCATGGGGTGCGGCATCGCGGCCTGCGGCTTCGTCTGGCTGTCCTGGCTGGAACCGGGCTCGGCCCTGTGGTTCGTCCTGGTGGCCTCGGCGGTCTACGCCTCGGGCCTGGTGATGGTGATGTCGCTCGGCAACGAACTGGCCATCGGCCTCGCGCCGCCCGAGCGGGCGGGCTCCGCCTCGGCCGTACTGGAGTCCGGCACCGAACTGGGCGGCGCGCTGGGCATGGCGGTCCTGGGCAGCGTCGGGAGCGCGATCTACCGCGGTGACATCGGCGGCGCGCTGCCCTCCGGCCTGCCGGCAAACGCGGCGGACGTGGCCCGGGAGACGCTGGCGGGCGCCGCCGCGGTGGCCGGTCAACTCCCGGGCCGGACCGGCGAGATGCTGCTGACCGCGGCCCGGGCCGCGTTCACCGACGGGCTGCGGACGGCGGTGCTGGGTGCCGCGGGTGTCATGGTCGTGGCCGCGGTGCTGGCGCTGACGCTGCTGCGGGGGCTGCGGACAGCGGGAGTTGAGGGAGAGCCGGACGCTTCGGGGGTGGCCGGCGGGCAGCAGGGTGCGGTGGCTGGAGCAGAGGCAAAGGCAGGGGCGGGCGCGGCCGGTGCGCCTGCGCCCTAGCCGGGGGAGGCTCGGGGAGACACCTCCTGGGGGCGCACCCCTGGGAGGTGCCGGCCGTGGGCGTCCCGTCTCGCTTGCGGCGGCCGGAGCGGACCCGTCTCTCTTGCGGAAGTGCCCCGGTCCGGCGCTCGGCCGCCGGCCGGCCGGCGGACCTCACTCGGGTGCGACGCCCAGCATCCGCTGGAGCAGTTCCTTCAGCAGCGTCCGCTCGGCGACCGTCAGACGGCCGAGGGGTTCGCGGGCGAAGTGGAGTGACGTGCGCAGCGCCTCGGCCGTGCGCGCGCCCTCGTCGGTGGGGGCGGCGAGCTTGATGCGGCGGTCGGACGGATCGGGGCGGCGCTCGACCAGGCCGCGGGACTCCAGGCGGTCCACTATGCCGGTGACGTTCGACGGCTCGCACTTCAGGCACTGGGCGATCTTGCGCATCGGCAGCGGTTCGAGGGAGAGCAGCCTGAGCACCCTGGCCTGGGCGCCGGTGAGGGAGTGCTCGGCCGCGGCGAGCTCGTACTCCTCGTAGTAGCGGGCGACGACGGTGCCGATGAGGTCGACGACCTCGACGGTCAGGGAGTCTGCGCGGGGGGTCATACACACGAGGATACCCATTTACTTGACAACATGAAATATCGAGGAGCATGGTTGTTTCAGTACCTGAAGCTTTAGGAGGATCGCGCTTATGTCCGCACTGCCCACGACCGGCCGCGAATGGCACCTCGTCGCCCGCCCCCACGGCTGGCCCACTCCGGAGGACTTCGCGCTGCGCGAGGCCGCGGTGCCCGAGCTCGGCGAGGGCCAGATCCTCGTCCGTACGCAGCACTTCTCCGTCGACCCGTACATGCGCGGCCGGATGAACGACGTGAAGTCCTACGTCCCGCCCTTCCAGCTCGACCAGCCGATGGACGGCGGCGCGGTCGGTGAGGTCATCGCCTCGCGCGATGATTCCCTGGCTGTCGGTGATCATGTGCTGCACGGTCTCGGCTGGCGTGAGTACGCGGTGCTGGACGCCAAGCGCGCCGCCAAGGTGGACCCGTCGCTGGCTCCGCTCACCGCCTACCTCGGTGTGCTGGGCATGCCGGGCCTGACCGCCTACGCGGGCCTGTTGGAGGTTGCGTCCTTCAAGGAGGGCGACGCCGTCTTCGTATCCGGCGCGGCCGGTGCGGTGGGCAGCGAGGTCGGCCAGATCGCCAAGCTCAAGGGCGCCTCCCGGGTCATCGGCTCGGCCGGTTCCGACGACAAGGTCAAGCTCCTGGTCGAGGAGTACGGCTTCGACGCCGCCTTCAACTACAAGAACGGCGATGTCGCGGGGCAGCTCAAGGAGGCGGCGCCGGACGGCATCGACGTCTACTTCGACAACGTCGGCGGCGACCACCTCGAAGCGGCCATCAGCTCCCTCAACGTCCACGGCCGCGCCGCCATCTGCGGCATGATCTCGATGTACAACGCCACGGAGCCGAGCCCCGCCCCGCGCAACCTCGCGATGGTGATCGGCAAGCGGCTGCGCCTGCAGGGCCTGCTGGTCAGCGACCACGCCGCACTGCAGCCGCAGTTCGTCGAGGAGGTCTCCGCCTGGATCCGTTCCGGCGAACTCAAGTACAGCGAGACCAAGGTGGCCGGCATCGAGAACGGCGTCGAGGCCTTCCTGGGCCTGCTGCGCGGCGAGAACACCGGAAAGATGATCGTGAGCCTCGACAGCTGACGACGACCCGGCGTCGGCCTGGGGGCGGGGGAGGGGTGGGGCGGGGGCGGGGAAAGCCCGAGGCTCATCCACTTCACCCCCCACCCGCCTCGCCACCTCTGCCTCGCCACCCCACCCCGCCCCCTTGCCCCGCCCGTTAGGCTCGGCGGCACGCCGTCGCGATCCGTGGGCGCGAGTCGCGGCGAACCACAGGAGGATTTGGTATGTCCATCCAGTCCGTCGATGTCGTCTACACCGCCGTCGCCACCGCTGAGAACGGCCGTGACGGCCGTGTCGCCAGCGATGACGGCAAGCTCGAGGTGATCGTCAACCCGCCCCAGGAGCAGGGTGGCAGCGGCGCCGGCACCAACCCCGAGCAGCTGTTCGCGGCCGGCTACAGCGCCTGCTTCCAGGGCGCGCTCGGCGTCGTCGCCCGCCGGGAGAACGCCGATGTCTCCGGCTCCCGGGTGACCGCCAAGGTCGGCATCGGCAAGACCCCGGACGGTGGCTTCGGCCTCACGGTCGAGATCTCCGCCGCGATCCCGAATGCCGACGCGGCCACCGCCCGCGACCTCGTGGAGAAGGCGCACCAGGTGTGCCCGTACTCCCGCGCCACCCGCGGCAACATCGAGGTCACGCTGACCGTCGTCTGACACCCGGCGCCGGAGGCCGCGGCCGCCGGAGGCCGTGGGCACCGGAAGTCGCGGTCGCCGGAAACGTGAGGCCGGGAGAAGTGAGGCCAGGGGCCGTATCCCGCGCACGGGATACGGCCCCTGGTGCGTCTGCCGGTTCCCGCCGACGCGGCGTCAACTCGCGCTATTCCGGCGGGGCTTCACCACGTTCCTCCCCACAGCTCCGCCGGCGGTCGGCCGGCGGGGGCCCTGGTCTCCGGGGCCTGTCCGGAGGAGCGAGGAGGAGCGAGGAGGAGCGATGGACGATCAGGACACGGAGCAGGAGGGCGACCGGTGGGCGCCGTCTGACAGGTGGCAGGTGGCCATCGGTGTGCTGGGCCTGCTGGTGGCGATCGTCGCGTGTGTGGGGCAGTTCGCCCGGTAATTGCCGGAGGGGCCCCGTGGGTCCGGACACGGCCGGTGCCCGCCGTCGAGGCGGGACGGCCAACGGGGGAGTGCCCGGGCTCGACAGGCCCCGTGCCCTCCCGCACTGCGAGGTGACGCATGACGTGACGCGTGATGTGACGCATGGTGTGACGCAGCCAACATTCACGCCGTCTTGACGCACGCCCCGTGTAATCGATTTCGTAGCCCCCGCGAATCCCTCACGAAATCGATTACACATCGATCATGCGAAGCCGCTCCCCGGACGGGAAGCGCTCGCACGGACAGAACGGCAACGGCGCCATGGCGAACATCAAAGATGTGGCAGAACGGGCAGGGGTCTCCGTCGCCACGGTTTCCCGGGTCCTCAACGGCCACAGCCCGGTCACGGAGACCCGCGAGCGGGTGCTCGCCGCCGTACAGGAGCTGGGCTACCGCCCCAACAACGTCGCCCGCGCGCTGCGCACCGCACGGACCGGCGCGCTCGGTCTGATCATCAGCGACCTCACCAACCCCTTCTTCACCGAGCTGGCCGACGCCGTCGAGGACGAGGCCCGCAGCCTCGGCTACAGCCTGGTGATCGGCAACGCCGGCGAGCGCCCCGCACAGCAGGACGACTACATCCGCACCCTGCTCGACCGCCGGATCGACGGCCTGCTGGTCAGCTCGGCCGGCACCGGCTCGGCGATGCTCCGCGAGGTCGTCGCCTCCGGCACCCCGCTGGTCCTGCTGGACCGCGCCGTGCCCGGCATCGACGCCCCCTGTGTACGTGCCGACGGCCGCGCCGCGCTCACCGAGCTCGCCGCCCATCTCGCCGCCCTCGGCCGCCGCCGGCCGGCGATCATCGTCGCCCCGGCCGGCACCCCCACCGGCGACGAGCGCCTGGACCTCTTCCGTACGGCGCTGGCCGGGCACGGCATCGCACTGCCCGACGAGCGGGTCGGCGCCACCCCCGACCTCCAGCACACCGGCGGCCGGCAGGTGATGAGGACCTTCCTCGACCTCCCCGAACCGCCGGACGCGGTGCTGGCCACCGACAACCTGATGGCGCTGGGCGCGATGGACGAGCTCCGCGCCCGCGGGCTGCGGGTCCCCGACGATGTGGCGCTGGTGGTCTATGACGACGTGCCGTGGTTCACCCACACCGATCCGCCGCTGACCGCCATCGCCCAGCCCACCCGCGGACTCGGGCGCGCCGCTGTCCACACCCTGCTGGAGCGCATCGAGGGGCGGCCCGCCGACTCGGTGCTGCTGCCCGCCCGGCTGGTCACCCGCCGCTCCTGCGGCGAGGCGCCCGCCCTCTGAGCAGGCCCGCCCGGCGCCCGGGACCGGCACTCCGGTCCCGGCTCCCCCGGCCGGGCGGGCCACCCGAGTCAGTTACCGCACAACCCACCCGAGGAAGAGAGGGGCAGCGCATGACCGGCGTCAACGACGACGAACCGGGCGGCCGCGAACTGCTGCGCGTGGAGGGGGTGACGAAGTCGTTCCCTGGCGTCCGCGCGCTGGACGGCGTGGACCTGACCCTGCGCACCGGTGAGGTGCATGTCCTGCTCGGCGAGAACGGCGCGGGCAAGAGCACCCTCATCAAGATGCTCTCCGGCGCCCACCGCCCCGACGAGGGCCGCATCCTCGTGGACGGCGACGAGGTCACCATCCGCTCCGCGCAGGACGCCGAACGGCACGGCATCGCCACCATCTACCAGGAGTTCAACCTCGTCCCCGGGCTGACCGTCGCCGAGAACATCTTCCTGGGCCGCCAGCCGCGCACCGCGCTCGGCCTGGTCGACCGGAAGACGATGCGGGCACGGGCCGCCGAGCTGCTGCGGCGCGTACGGCTCGACGTCTCCCCGAACACCCCGGTCGCCGAACTGGGCATCGCCCGCCTCCAGATGGTCGAGATCGCCAAGGCGCTCAGCCTGGATGCGCGCGTCCTGATCATGGACGAGCCGACCGCGGTCCTGACCTCCGAGGAGGTCGAAACCCTCTTCGCGATCGTCCGCGAGCTGCGCGACCTTGGCGTCGGCATCATCTTCATCACCCACCACCTGGACGAGATCGGCGCACTCGGCGACCGGGTCACCGTCCTGCGCGACGGCCGCTCCGTCGAGGAGGTGCCGGCCTCGACGGACGAGGACGAGCTGATCCGCCTCATGGTGGGCCGGGACATCGCCGAGCAGTATCCGCGCCGGCGCCCCGAGGAGCCGGGCGCGCCCCTGCTGCGCGTCCGCGGTCTGACCCGCAACGGCACGGTGGCCGGGCCGGTCTTCGAGGGCATCGACTTCGAGGTGCGGGCCGGTGAGGTCGTGGGTCTTGCCGGGCTGGTCGGCGCGGGCCGCACCGAGGTGGCCCGGGCGGTCTTCGGCGTGGACCGCTATGACGCCGGGAGGGTCGAGATCGACGGCAAGGAGCTGGCCCGCGGCGATGTCCGCGCCGCCATGCGTGCCGGGCTCGGCCTCGTACCGGAGGACCGCAAGGGCCAGGGCCTGGTCATGGACGCCTCCCTCCAGGACAACCTCACCCTCGCCCGCCTCGACCGCGACACCCGCGGCGGGCTGGTGGACCGCGGCGCGCAACGGCGCGAAGCGGCCACCGTCGCCGGGCAGTTGAAGGTCCGGATGAGCGGGCTGGGGCAGAGCGCCCGCACCCTCTCCGGCGGCAACCAGCAGAAGATCGTCATCGGCAAGTGGCTGCTGGCGGACACCAGGCTGCTGATCCTCGACGAGCCCACGCGCGGTATCGACGTCGGGGCCAAGGTCGAGATCTACCAGCTCATCAACGAACTGACCGCGTCCGGCCGCGCGGTGCTGATGATCTCCAGCGATCTGCCCGAGGTGCTCGGTATGAGCGACCGGGTGCTGGTGATGTCGCAGGGCCGGCTGGCCGGAGAGCTGTCGGCCGACGAGGCCACCCAGGACGCCGTGATGGAGCTGGCGCTCCAGTCCCCGCACGGCACGAGCACGAGTACGAGCACGAAGCACCACGACGAGAGCGCGATGGAGGGCTCCGATGTCCACTGAGCTGAAGAAGGGAGCCGCCGCCGAGGCGGTGGGACGGGC
Organism: Streptomyces sp. NBC_00400; assembly: GCF_036048035.1. Classification (NCBI taxonomy): domain Bacteria; kingdom Bacillati; phylum Actinomycetota; class Actinomycetes; order Kitasatosporales; family Streptomycetaceae; genus Streptomyces; species Streptomyces sp. NBC_00400. Next base: position 5,854,683 of record NZ_CP107940.1, read on the forward strand.
CCCGGACCGGGGCGGTGCGGGAGCGTGGTTCTCCCGGGCGGTCCTCAGAAACGGCCCGCTCGGCGGACTGATCGCCCTGGTCGTGGTGATGGCGGTGCTGTCCAGGGACTTCCTCAACGGCCAGAACCTCCTCAATGTCGGTGTCCAGGCGTCGGTCACCGCGATCCTCGCCTTCGGCGTCACCTTCGTGATCGTCTCGGCCGGGATCGACCTCTCCGTCGGCTCGGTCGCCGGGCTCTCCGCCACCGTCGTCGCCTGGGCGGCCACGAACGAGGGCCTGCCCGTCTGGATGGCGGTACCGCTCGGCCTGGCGGTCGGCGCGGGGGCCGGTCTGGTCTCCGGCGCGCTGGTCGCCTACGGCAAACTGCCCGCCTTCATCGCCACGCTGGCGATGCTCTCGGTCGGCCGCGGTCTGGCCCTGGTCATCTCCGGCGGCTCGCCGATCCCCTTCCCCGGCTCGGTCGGCGCGCTCGGTGACACCCTCGGCGGCTGGCTGCCGGTGCCCGTCCTCGTCATGATCGCCATGGGGCTGATCGCCGCGCTGGTCCTGGCCCGTACGTACACCGGCCGGGCGATGTTCGCGATCGGCGGCAACGAGGAGGCGGCCCGGCTCTCCGGCATCCACGTCAAGCGCCGCAAGCTCGTCATCTATGCGCTGTCCGGGCTGTTCGCCGCGGTCGCCGGCATCGTGCTCGCGGCCCGGCTCACCTCCGCCCAGCCGCAGGCCGCCACCGGCTACGAGCTGGACGCGATCGCCGCCGTCGTCATCGGCGGGGCCAGCCTCTCCGGCGGCTCCGGCAAGGCGTCCGGCACCCTCATCGGCGCGCTGATCCTCGCCGTCCTGCGCAACGGCCTGAACCTGCTGAGCGTTTCGGCGTTCTGGCAGCAGGTGGCCACCGGGCTGGTCATCGCGCTGGCGGTGCTCCTGGACACGCTGCGCCGCCGGAGCGCGCGATGAAGGCCCCGATGAACGCCTGGAGGAACGCCCCGAGGGCCGGCCGGCGGAACGGCCCGGGGAACGGCCGGAAGGCCGTACGCGGGAGCGCACGCAGGACCGCCCGGCTCAGGATGCCGCTGGCGGCCGGGCTGGCCGCGACCGTCGCCCTGGGGCTGGCCGGCTGCGACCGCGGGGGCAACACCGACCTGGGGCTGGCGCTGTCCACGATGAACAACCCGTTCTTCGTCGGCATCAAGAAGGGCGCCCAGGCCGAGGCGGACGCCCGCCATCTGCACCTCAACATCACCGACGCGCAGAACGACCCCACCCAGCAGATCAACCAGATGGAGACGTTCACCAGCCAGAACGTCAAGGCGGCCATCATCAACCCGGTCGACTCGGACGCCGCCGTCCCGGCCGTCGGCGTCGCCAACCGGGCGAAGGTGCCGGTGATCTCCATCGACCGCGGCGTCAACGGCGGCAAGGTCGGCTCGACCATCGCCTCCGACAACGTCGCGGGCGGCCGGCTCGCCGCGAAGACGCTGGCCGAATCGCTCGGCGGCAAGGGCAAGGTGGCCTTCCTGGAGGGCCAGGCCGGCACCTCGGCGGCCCGCGAGCGCGGCCAGGGCTTCGAGGAGGGCATCAAGAAGTACCCCGGCATCCAGGTCGTCGCCCGGCAGCCGGCGGACTTCGACCGCACCAAGGGCATGGACGTGATGACCAACATGCTGCAGGCGCACCGCGACATCGGCGGGGTGTTCGCCGCCAATGACGAGATGGCGCTGGGCGCGTCCAAGGCGCTGGGCGGCCGCTCCGGCAAGGACGTGAAGGTGGTGGCCTTCGACGGCACACCGGACGGCGTCACGGCGGTCCGCAAGGGCACGCTGACCGCCACCGTCGCCCAGCAGCCGGAACTCCTCGGCAAGCAGGCCGTGGACTGGGCGCTCAAGGCCTCCCGCGGTGAGAAGCTGCCGCAGTCGGTCAGAGTGCCGGTGGTGCTGGTGACGGCGAAGAACGCCGCGAAGTTCGACGGCTGAGAGTGCGGCCCGGCGGGTCGCCGGGCCACGACGGAGGAGAGAAATGGGAGAGCGGCGCATGTATGACGTCCTGGTGGTCGGCTCGGCCAACGCGGATCTGACGGTACGGGTCGCGCGCCGGCCCGGTGCGGGCGAGACCGTGACCGGCACGGATCTGGTCGAGTCGGCCGGCGGCAAGGGCGCCAACCAGGCGGCCGCCGCGGCCCGGATCGGCGGACGCACCGCGCTGCTGGCGCGGGTCGGCGGCGACGCCTACGGTGAACTGCTGCTCGGCGCCCAGCGCGACGCGGGCACCGATGTCACGCCGGTGATCGTGGACGACGCGGCCCGCACCGGCACCGCCATGATCCTGGTCGACCCGGACGGCGACAACAGCATCGTGGTCTCGCCCGGCGCCAACGCCGCCCTCACCCCGCAGGACGTGGCGGCGGCGAAGGACACCATCGCCGCCGCCTCGGTGGTCTCCCTCCAGCTGGAGATCCCCATGGAATCGGTACGCGCCGCCGCCGCGGCCGCCGGGCAGGCCGGCACCCGCGTCGTCCTCAACCCCTCCCCGGCACCCGAGGCGGCCGCACTGGCCCCCGAACTCCTCGCGGCCGCCGACCCGTTGGTGGTCAACGAGCACGAGGCACGGCAGCTCTCCGGGCTCGCCGACGGCACGCCCGCCGCTTGGGCGCAGGCGCTGCGCGAGCGGGGCGCCCGCTCCGTCGTGGTCACCCTCGGCGGCGACGGCGCGCTGGTCCTGGACGCCTCGGGGGCCGCGGACGTCCCTGGCGTACGGGTCAAGGCCGTGGACACCACCGGTGCCGGCGACGCCTTCACGGGCGCCCTCGCCACCCGCCTGGCCCGTGGCGACTCGCTGCCCGAGGCGGCGCGCTTCGCCGTACGGGTGGGCGCCGCGGCCGTCACCAAGCCGGGCGCCCAGCCGTCCTATCCCACCCGGGCCGAGCTGGACGTGCTGGCGCCCGAGGCGGCGCGGGGCTGAGGCCCGGCCCCGGCCTGCCGGACGCGGGCAGGCCGGGCAGGCCGTGCAGACCGTGGAGGCCGGGCAGGCCGGGGGAAGGCTGATCCGGAGAGCGCTGGACCGGGGAGTGCAGGGCCGAGGTGCGCTGCTCCGGGAGTCGATCCGTTGCTTACTGCCGGTTTACGGGTCCTTTGGGCAGGATGGGTGCTGTGAGGCAACTGTCGTGTGCCTTACGGGATCTGAGGAAGGACCAGCAGTGCGCCTAACCCCCGTCCCGGTATCGGTCGCCGTGCCCGCGTCACCGGGCCTTCGGGGCTGATGGCCGTGACCGTCTCCACCCCGCCGTCCCCGTCCTCTTCGTCCTCCCCGTCGTCCGCGCCGGTGGCCGCACCTCCGCAGCCCACCCGGGATCCCCGGCCGGCGGACCACCGTCCGGCACCGTGGCTGCGGCCGACCATCCGGATACGGCTCGCCCTGCTCTACGGCGGCATGTTCCTGATGGCGGGAGTCGTGCTGCTCGTCATCATCTACTTTCTGGCGGCCAGGACCCTCAAGGAGGGCACCCCGGAGTTCAGGGTGTTCGGCAGCAACGTCAGGCTGGGCAACATCAGCTGTCCCGACCTGCCGTCGGTCGCCTCGCTCGACGAGATCAACGCGGCGATCGGACACTGCCTCCGCAACCAGCGCGAACAGGCCCTGCACACCTTCCTGAACAGCTCCGTGCTGGCTTTGCTGGGTCTGACGGTGGTGGCGTTCGCTTTCGGTTATGCGATGGCGGGGCGGGTGTTGTCGCCGTTGGGGCGGATCACTCGGACTGCTCAGCGGGTGGCGGGTTCGGATCTGCACCGGCGGATCGAGCTGGGGGGTCCTGATGACGAGCTCAAGGAGCTTGCGGACACCTTTGACGAGATGCTGGACCGGCTGGACCGGGCGTTCGAGTCGCAGCGGCGGTTCGTGTCGAATGCTTCGCACGAGTTGCGGACGCCGTTGGCGATCAACCGGACGTTGCTGGAGGTGCAGCTGGCGGATCCGGGGGCGTCGCCGGAGCTGGCGCAGCTGGGCAAGACGCTGCTGGCGACCAATGAGCGCAGTGAGCAGCTGGTGGAGGGGTTGTTGCTGCTGGCGCGCAGTGAGAACAAGGTCGTGGACAAGAAGCCGGTGGATCTGTCGGAGGTGGCTTCGCAGGCGGTGGAGCAGACCCGTGAGGAGGCGCAGGCCAAGGGGGTGGAGCTGCGCGGGGTGCGGGAGCAGGTGTTCGTGCAGGGCAACGGGGTGCTGTTGGAGCGGATCGCGCTGAATCTGGTGCAGAACGCGGTGCGCTACAACGTGCCGGAGGAGGGCTGGGTGGAGGTGACGACGGAGCCGCAGCACGGGCGTGCGGTTCTGGTGGTCTCCAATACCGGGCCGGTGGTTCCCGCCTATGAGGTGGAGAACCTTTTCGAGCCGTTCCGGCGGCTGCGCACGGAGCGCACCGGCAGTGACAAGGGGGTCGGGCTGGGGCTGTCCATCGTGCGCTCGGTGGTGCGCGCGCACGACGGCACGATCACGGCCCAGCCCCGCGAGAACGGCGGCCTGACGATGCATGTGGTGCTGCCGCTGTAGGCGCGGGACGGGACGGGACGGGACGGGACGGGACGGGGCCGGACCGGGAGGGAGCGGGGCGGGGCGTGATGCGGTGGCCGTCGCGCCACCCACTCCCCAAAGGGTTGATTTACCGGCTGGTTGACTCGAGAGGGTTGGCGTCCGCGCCCTCGGTGTTGAGCAGTACGACCGTGCGGGTGCTGTGCTCCGCCAGCGCCGCGCGGCGTTCGGGGGCGGAGGTCAGGGCGGCCCGGGCGCCGGCCAGCGAGGCGGCGCCGCAGGGCCCGGAGGAGAGTCCGAGCGCTGCCAGGTCGCGGGCCGCGCGGGCGCTGTCGGCGTCCGTGACGGCGACAGCGGCGTCGAGGCCGTCGCGCAGCAGGGGCCAGGCGGCGCTGGAGGGTGTGCCGCAGTTGAGCCCGGCCATGATGGTGGTGCCGGTGGAAACGCTGGTCGGGCGGCCGGTGGTGAGGGATGTCAGGACAGCCGCGGCGGTGTCCGGTTCGACGCTCAGCAACGACGGCGGCGGCGCGTCCCGCGGGGCGCGGTAGTGGCTGACGGCGGCCTGCGCCAGTGAGCCGACGCCGACGGGGACGGCCACCAGCCCGGCGGGTCCGGCGCCCAGCGCGCGCAGTTGCGCCTCGGTCTCGTCGAACAGCGTGGCGTAGCCCTCGATGATCCACCCCGGTATCCGGGTGTAGCCGGGCAGGGCGGTGTCCTGGACGAGGACGGCGCCGGGTGTGCGCGCGGCGGCGTCGGCAGCCCGGTGTACGGCGTCGTCGTACGACCCGTCGACCCGTGTCACCCGGGCGCCCTCCTGTGCGATGGCGGCGGCCGCCGCCGGGTGCACCGCAGTGGGTACGAAGACCTCGGCGGTCAATCCCAGCAGCCGGGCGGTACGGGCCACGGCGCGACCGTGGTTGCCGTCGGTGGCGGTGACGAGTCGTTCGCCGGGCGTCTCTGCCAGGGCCCGGTGGATCGCCCAGGACGCCCCCAGGATCTTGAATGCGGGCAGGCCGAGCCGGGCGGACTCGTCCTTGACGAACGCCCGGTGGACTCCCAACTCGTCGGCCAGCGCGGGGAGTTCGCGCAGCGGTGTCGGGGCGTAACCGGGCAGGGTGGCGTGGAATCCGATCGCTTCACGCGGCGCGGGCGGACAGGTCCAGGAACGGGCGGGCGGGTGTGCGTACCAGTCAGTGGTGGGCATGGGGAGCACGCTGCCGTACCGCCGCCCCAACGGTCCAGCACATCTTTTCGAGCAATGATCGTCGGAAGAGCCGAACGATGGAAGGGCGCTGGACCGGTCCTGCTCGATCTTCACCGGCTGCGGCTGCTGCGCGAGCTCAAGCACCGCGGCACCCTCGCCGCCGTCGCGGCGGCCCTCTCGTACAGCCCTTCCTCGGTCTCGCAGCAGCTCTCGGTGCTGGAGGCCGAGGTGGGCGTGGCGCTGCTGGAGCCCGATCTGCCGGTGCAGCTACGGCTGGTGGAGCAGGGGCACGCGGCGGCTCTCCTGCCCGACCTGCTGTGGGGTGGGAGCGCACCGAGCGTTCCGCTGCTGCCGCTGCCGCTGCCGCTGCCGCTGCCGCTGCCGCTGCCGCTGCCGCTGCCGCTGCCGGACGGCGGCCGCACCCGGCGGCTCTTCACGGCCGTACGGCACGGCAGTGAAGGCCGGCGGCCCGGGCCTGCCGTGCGGCGCTGCAGCGTGCCGTCGAACGCGCCCGTTGCCTGCCCTGAGCGCCTGGCAGACCCGGTCCGTCGCCCCCCCCGGAACCGGTGACGGGAGTACTACCTCCGCGCGCCCCGCGCCGCCGCCGTCTCCGAGGCCGCCACCGTCAGGATCGCCCGTACCTGCTCGGTGATCGCGGCCCGGTGGTGGACGAAGTCCGGGTCGGTGACCTGGCCGTGTGCCGGGTCCGTGTTGCCGGGGCCGAACTCCAGTACCGGGGTGTGCAGATGCCCGCCCGGGAGCGCCGGGCGCACCGCGTCCCTCAGCAGGGTCGCCCGATAGGCGATCTCGTTGGACAGATAGTCCCCGCCGCCCCCGGCACGGGCCGTTGACCCGGGAGTGGGGCCGTCCGGCCGGTCGACCGGCCCGGTGCCGCCCGCCGGGATCTCCGTGACCTCGGTGTGGTCGACCACGGGGAAGGGCCCGGTCCCGGCCGCCACGATCCGTGCGTACGGCAGGCTGGTGGTCGTCCACTGCGGCTGCGGCCGCACGGTCGGCACCCCTGCCGGAATCGGCACGGTCTCCGTACGGGATTCCCGCGCGTTGTCCGGATAGCCGCCCCGCCAGGCCCCGTTGGTCCGCTCGACATCGAACCGGCCGGGCCGCCCCTGGCTGATCGTCGTGAACAGATCGGCCTGCCGCGGGCCGCGCCGGAAGTGCGGCAGCAGGGTGCGCTCCACCGTGCCGTCCGCGAAGTCGGCCCACCGTACGGGGAAGACCGCGGTCTCGATCCGGGCCGGCTGCCCGGAGGCGGTGCGTACCGTCGTCCCGTCCAGCGCCAGCGCCGCCGCCCCCGACGGGTTGCTGCGCCGTGCGTCGGCGTCCAGCTGGAACGGGTCGAATCCGGTCACCACGATCCGCAGGACGTGCTGGTCCGCGGGCAGTTCGACCGAGTCCTGGCCGCGCGAGCCCCGCTCCAGCGACCCGAGGAGGGCGCCGCGCTCGGACTCCGTCAGTCTGAAGTCCGGCTCCCACTGCCGTAGTTGCCTGGTCATTCCCAGCCGCGCCCAGTACAGCGGCCGGTCGTCGTCCCGGCTCAGATCCCCGCCGTCGGGTCCGCGTCCCTGCGCCCGGTCCACGGCCCGCCGCCACAGCGCCCGCCCCTCGCCGGCGACGTAGCGCCGGGCCTCGCCGTAGGTGGTCACCCGTGCCAGCCCGGGCCCGAACTCCCGCTCCACCGCGTCGAATCCGCTGCGCCGCAGGATCTCCTGCGGCGCGGTCCGTGTCAGCCGCCCCTCCTCCACCGTGACATCCGCCGGGGTGGCCGCGGTGGCCGGCGCCGTCAGGGACAGCGGGGCGGCGGCCAGCAGCGCGACACCGAGCGCGCCGATCCTGGTACGTATGCGTCTCATGGGGGCGAGTAAAGCGGTGTGCGCTGCGGGACGGTAGAGGGAGGGGCCGATGGCCGATATCCCGGGGCGCCCTGCCCCTTGCCCCGTCCACTCGCCCGTCCCCGTCCCGGCCCCCTGCCCCTGCCCCCGCCCGCCGAGCGGCCGCGGATAGGGTTTCTGATTCGGTCCGGTCCGGCCCACCACCGCGTCCGGCGACAGGCACCAGACTCAGGGGGATCTCTGTGGCCACCCCGCCACCACCGCACGGCCCGTACCCGTACGCTCCACCGCCCGCGGAGCCCTATGCGCAGCAACCTGCCGGTGCCTTTCCGCACCAGCCGCCGGGTGCCGTTCCGTACCAGGCCACCGGCCCGTACGCCTCACAGCCGTACGCCCCACAGTCGTATGCCCCACAGCCGGGGTACCCGGCCCAGGCTCCGCCCCCGTACGCCCAGCAACACCCGCATCCATACGCCCAGCAGCACCAGTACCCGCAGTCGTACGCCGCTGCCCCGGGTGGTTGCCGGCTCTGCGGTGCTCAGCCCGCCGTGCAGGCCACCGTGCGCGGGCACCAGGGCATCCTCTACGTGATGCGGTTCCTCAGCCGCAAGGGGATGTTCTGCCGCTCCTGCGGGCTGGCCACCTACCGCGAGATGTCCGCGAAGACGCTGTGGCAGGGCTGGTGGAGCCCGCTGTCGGTGGTCATCACCCCGCTCACCCTGCTGATGAACCTCGGTCCCCGGGGCCGGTTCCGCAAACTGGCCGCCCCCACAGGCGGCTTCCGGCCCTCGCTCGACCCGGGCAAGTCGCTGCTGCGCCGCCCGGAGGCGCTGCTGTTCCTGGTGCCGATGGCGCTCGTGGCCGTGGCGATTCCGGTCTTGTTCGTCTGCGGCGTGTTCATCGACGAGGCCGGTGTCGGGAAGGCACCCACCCTCGCCGTCGGTGACTGCGTACGCAACGAAGGCGACTGGAAGGACCAGGACCTGGAGATCGTGGACTGCGGTTCGGCCGACGCGGAGTACAAGGTGACCCGCACGCTCGACTCCTCGAAGGACCAGTGCGCCGACGGGGAGTTGATCGCCGACATCCAATTCAGCCGGGACAAGGTGACGGTGTCCTGCCTCGCCCCCGCCCGGTAGGGGCGAAGGGGCACAGGGCAATGGGACAGTGGGGCAACAGGGGTCCGGAGGATCAGCCCCCGCCCGGCTCTGCCCCGGGCTCCTCTCCCGCCCCGAGCAGCGCCAGGAAGTCCCGGAACGCCGCCGGCATGTCCACCTCCTCCGGGTCCAGCAGCCACTGCAGTTGCAGGCCGTCCATCACGGCGGCCAGCAGCGGCGCCGCCCGCTCGGCGGACAGGCCGCCGGGCAGCGTGTCGCCGTACTCGGCCCGCAGCACCTCGGCCATCGAGGCCCGCACGGCGCGGAAACGGGATTCGAAGAAGGCGCGGGCGGGGTGGTCCTCGGTGACGCTGTCGGCGGACAGCACCGTGTAGGTCTGGACGATGCCGGAGCGGGTGGCGTTGTAGTCGACGAGCTGGGCGAGGGCGTCGGTGCGCAAGGTGCCGGACGCCGCGGCGGCCGAGGCCAGGTCCCAGCGGTCGCGCGCCTCCAGCACGCCGACCAGCAGCAGCTGCTTCGTCGGGAAGTGGTGCAGCAGCCCCTGCTGGGTCAGTCCGGCGCGCTCGGCGACGGCGGCGAGTGAGGTACGGCGGTAGCCGCGCTCGGCGATGAGCTCCATGGCGGCCTGCAGGATGGCCTCGCGCCGCTCCGCGCGCCGGGTCTCCCGCCCGCCGCCGCCCCGCCGGGCGCCCGCCCCGCCACCGTGGGATCTGTCCTGGTCTGGTGCAGTCACCGGCCGAGCGTAACTCCCGCGTGGAGATCCCGTACGACTGGTGTATCGGAAAGGTAACGACGCCTACCGGCCAGGAGGTGGGGCGGCAAGAATCGCGGCAAGGGGGGCCGCACGTCCATCAGGGAGCACCGGAGAACCGCATGACCGACACCCAGCCCCACCACCCCACCGACGCCCCACACCGTGCCCGCGGCGAGGCGCACGACTACACCGCAGTGGTGGAGCGGGCGCTCGCCGCGCTCGACCTCGATACCAAGGTCCGGCTGCTGTCCGGCCAGGACATGTGGACCCTGCCGGCCGTGCCGGCGATCGGGCTGCGGTCGCTGGTGATGTCGGACGGCCCGGTCGGTGTGCGGGGCCGGGAGTGGAACGCCGAGGACCCCTCGGTCACGCTGCCCAGCCCCACGGCGCTGGCCGCGACCTGGGACCCCGCGCTCGCCCGCCGGGCCGGCCACCTCCTCGCCCAGGAAGCCCGCCGCAAGGGCGTGCACGTACTCCTCGCGCCGACCGTCAACCTCCACCGCTCACCGCTGGGCGGCCGCCACTTCGAGTGTTACGCGGAAGACCCGCTGCTCACCGGCGCGATCGGTGCCGGGTATGTGCGCGGTGTGCAGGAAGGCGGCGTCGGCACGACGGTCAAACACTTCGTCGGCAACGACGCCGAGACCGACCGTTTCACCGTCGACAACCGCATCGCCCCGCGCCCGCTGCGCGAGCTCTATCTCGCGCCCTTCGAGCACATCGTCGAACACGCCCGCCCCTGGGGCGTCATGACCGCCTATCACCAGGTCAACGGCGCGACGATGACCGAACACCGGGCGCTGGTGCAGGACGTGCTGCGCGGCGAATGGGGCTTCGACGGCGTCAATGTCTCCGACTGGACGGCCGCCCGCGACACCGTGCGCGCCCTGCGCGCCGGCCTGGACGTGGCGATGCCGGGGCCCCGAACGGTCTACGGCGCGCCGCTCGCCGAGGTCGTCCGTGCGGGTGAGGTGGCCGAGTCGGAGGTGGACGACGCGGTGCGCAGGGTGCTGCTGCTCGCCGCCCGCACCGGATGCCTGGAAGGGGTGCCGGCCGCGGTCGGCCCGGCCGGTGTCCCGCAGGGCATCGACGGCCGGGCGGTGGCCCGCGAGATCGCCCGGCGGGGGTGTGTCCTGCTGCGCAACGAGCCGGTGGGCGGGGCACGGCGGGCCCTGCCGCTGGACGCCGCGGCCCTGGGCAGGGTCGCCGTCATCGGGGCGGCCGCCCGAGAGGCCCGGGTCCTCGGCGGCGGCTCCGCGACCGTCTTCCCCGACGCGGTCGTCTCCCCGCTGGAGGGGCTGCGCACCGCGCTCCCCGAGGACGTCGAGGTCACCTTCGCCGTCGGCGCCGATCCGCGCACCCGGGTCCCGCACGCCCGCGACGGCTTCACGCTGCGCGCCCGCTACCTCGCCGCCGACGGCCGCGTGCTGGCGGAGACACCGCAGGCCGACGGCAAGGTGCAGGTGACCGGCCGCCTGCCCGAGGGCGTCACCCGGCAGGACCTGAGCGCCGTCGAGCTGACCGGGAGCTACCTCCCGCGGCTCACCGGCCGCCACACCCTCGCGGTCTCCGGCAGCGGCGAGCTGCGGCTGACCGTCGGCGGTGCGGTCCTCTTCGACGGCCGCCTCGCGCCCGAGAGCAACGACCCCTTCGAGACCTACCTGCGTCCCGCCCAGCGGCGCATGACGGCGGAGCTGACGGCGGGCGAGAGCGTCGAGATCACCCTGCGGTGCACGGCGGACGGCCCGCAGCCGGGCGAAGGCCCGGCCTCGCCGGCCTTCGCCCTCGGCCACGGCGAACCGCAGCCCGACGCCGATGCGCAGATCGAGGAGGCGGTCCGCGCCGCGGCCGGCGCCGAAGTCGCGATCGTGGTCGTCGCCACCACCGAGGAGACCGAGTCCGAGGGCTTCGACCGCAGCGATCTGCGGCTGCCCGGCCGCCAGGACGAGCTGGTCACCCGGGTCGCCGCCGCCAACCCGCACACGGTCGTGGTCGTCAACTCCGGTTCCCCGGTGGAGCTTCCGTGGCGCGCCGAGGTCCCCGCCGTGCTGCTGAACTGGTTCCCCGGCCAGGAGGCCGGTGCGGCGCTGGCCGACGTCCTGCTCGGTGCCCATGAGCCGGGTGGCCGGCTCCCCACCACCTGGCCCGCCCGCCTCACCGACGCCCCGGTCACCACCGTGACCCCCGCCGACGGTCAACTCACCTACTCCGAAGGGGTGTACCTCGGCTATCGCGGCTGGCAGCGCTCCGCCCCCGCGCCCGCCTACCCCTTCGGCCACGGACTCGGCTACACCGACTGGGAGTACGAGTCGCTGGACACCACCCCCGACTCGGTGCGGGTGCGGATCCGCAACGCGGGCGACCGGCCCGGCCGCGAGGTCGTCCAGATCTATCTGGCGCCCACGGCGGACGCCGCCCCTGACGCCCCGGAGCGCCCGGTCCGCTGGCTGGCCGGCTTCGCGGTCGTCGAGGCCGGCCCCGGTGAGAGCGCGGAGGCCGAGATCCCGCTGCCGGACCGGGCCTTCGCGGTCTGGGAAGCGGGCGACGGCGGGGAAGCGGCGGACGGCGGCTGGCGCCGGGTCAAGGGCGTCTACCGCGTCGAGGCGGCGCACAGCGTCGACGACCGCAGGCTGACGGCGGAGGTCACCGTCGGCTGACCCGGCCGGGGACGGGGGCGCTCCTGCCCGGGAACGCCCCCGGCGGCGCCCCCTCACGAGGTCACCACGGACACATCACCGCCGCTCGTCCGTGCCGCCACCTTGTGCGCGGAGCCCTCGTCCGTCGGGACGGAGACCTTGCGGGTGCCGCCGCTCGTCGAGGCGTCCACGGCGTAGGAGGAACCCTTCGGCAGGCGGATGGTGACACTGCCTCCACTGGTCCGGCCCGACACCTCGTCGGGTGCCGTGGACAGCGCAAGGTCCACGTCTCCGCCGCTGGTCCTCGCCTTCGCCGTGCGGGCCGAGGAGTCCGCGACGGTGATATCGCCGCCGCTGGTCTCCGCGGCGATGCCGCCCGACGCGCCGTGGACGATGATGTCCCCGCCGCTGGTCCGCAGGTCGACCGAGGCGTTGCGCGGCAGCAGGACCCGGTAGTTCACCGCGCACTTGCGCCCCATGCCGCATTCCTCGGCCTTGAGCGTCAGCCGGCCGTCCTTGACCCCGTGCTCGGGGGACGGCTTCTGCTTGTTGTACTCGTACTTCTCCGTCACCTTCACCGACCCGCCGGCGTCGATCGGCACCACCTCGATGTCCCCGCCGTGCGTCGTCGCCGAGAGTGCGGTGACCTTGCCCTTGACGGTGTACGTCCGCTCCGCCTCCTTCGTCAGGCCGAAACCCGACACCGAGCAGCCGGTCACCAGCACGGTCAACGCCGCACAGGACAGTACGAGATGGGGAACGCGAAGGCGGGCCATGGCGAGAGGTCTCCCGGGGCAGACAGCGGACGAAGGGACCGGAGTTCCGGTCACTCCTCATCGTTCCTGCTCCGCCGCCCCACCGCGTCAGCGCACAGGATGACCTCCTCCGGCCCCCGCCCTTAAGGGTTTCCCGCACTCCTGGGGCCTGAAGGGAGGCCCCAGGGACCTGTCTTCAGGCCCGAGGCCGCACCGAGAACGCGTAGACGGTCTGTGACCGATAGGTCTCGCCGGGCCGCAGCACCGTGCCGGGGAAGTCCGGGCGGTTCGGCGAGTCCGGGAAGTGCTGGGTTTCCAGGGCCAGGCCGGCCGCCGGTCCGTAGGGGACGCCCGAGGTGCCGGTCAGGGTGCCGTCGAGGTGATCCGCCGTGTAGAGCTGCAGACCGGGCTCGGTGGTGGACAGGTCCAGGACGCGGCCCGAGCGCCGGTCGTACAGCTCCGCGACCGTACGCGGCGCGGCGTACACACCGCCGTCCAGCACGAAGTTGTGGTCGTAGGCACCCGCCACCGCACGCGCCGCCCGGAAGTCGAAGCGGGTGCCGGTGACATCGGCGGGCGGACCGGGCAGCGGTATGCCGGTGCCGTCGACGGGCGTGTACCGGGACGCCGTCAGCCGCAGCTCGTGGCCGGTGGCGCTGCCGCTGCCGTCGCCCCCCAGATTGAGGTAGGTGTGGTTCGTGAGGTTGACGACGGTCGGTGCGTCGGTCGTCGCCTGCGAGACGATGCGCAGCGCGCCCGCCGAGAGGGTGTACGTCACGCGGACGTCCAGGGCGCCGGGAAAGCCTTCCTCACCCGCCGGGCTGACCCGGTGCAACTGCACGCCCCCGTCGACCTGACAGGCCTCCCACACCACCCGGGAGAATCCCCCCGGCCCGCCGTGCAGACTGTGCCGCCCGTCGTTCGGCGTCAGCGTGCGGGCCTCGCCGTCGAGCGTGAAGGACGCCCCGGCGATCCGGTTGGCGTACCGCCCGACCAGCGCGCCGAAGTACGACCCGCCGTGCGCGGCATACGGCGCGAGGTCGGCGAAGCCCAGCGCCAACTGCCCCCTCGTCCCGTCCCGGTCCGGCGCCTCCACCGTCTGGATGATTCCGCCGTAGGTGAGGAGGCGGACCCGCAGCCCGCCCGGACCCGACTCCAGGGTCCAGCGGTCGACGCGGGTGCCGTCGTCCAGCATGCCGAAGGATTCCCTGCTGACCTGCGTCGTCATACGCGTGAGCCTATGCCCAGCCCCTACGGCTGCGCCCGGGTGATCACACGGAACGCCAGTGCCGCCAGCTCCTTCTGGCCGCGGGCGCCCGGGTGGAACCAGTCCCAGGTGCTCAACTGGCGCCCGGTGAAGCGGTAGTCGAAGACCGACTTGTCGAAGCGGCACAGCGGATCCTTGCCGCACACCTCGGCCAGCGCCGCGTTGTAGGCCACCACCCGTTCCCGCACCGTCGCCCGGCGGCCTCGCGCCGCCTTCGTCAGATCGTCCGGATCGCGCAGCATGGACCCGCAGATGCCCAGCTTCCACACCTGTTTGCCGAGCGGGTTCTTGCGCCCTTCGGACCACAGCCGCAGCAGGTCGGGGACCGCCGCGACATACACCTGGGTGTGCGGCAGGGCGCGCCGCAGCCGCTTCATGGAGCGCGCGAAGCCGGCGCGGAAGGCGGCCGTCGGGGTCATCGCCCCGACGTCGCGCCGGCAGGCGTCATTGGCGCCGATCAGGACCGTGACCAACTCGGGTTTGCGGTGGACGGCCGCGGTGATCTGGTCCGGCAGATCGCTCATCAGCGCACCGGTCCTGGCGAAGTTCCAGCTCTGGGTGGCGGGGTGTTTGACGAGCCGTCGGGCGACGCTGCCGACCTTGGGGTCGGTGCCGGTGGCCCAGGAGACCCGGGGGCATTCGGAGAGCAGCGTGCAGGCGTCGAAACCGACCGTGATCGAGTCCCCGAGCGCCGCGACCGAACCGGGGTCGGTGTGCCATACGGGCGTCGGCTTGGGGTGCGGCTTCTGGGGGTGCCCGCCGCCGCTACAGGCGGTGAGGGCGATCACCAGGGCGGAAGCGGCGGCGACGGTGCGTGAGGAGCGGCGGCCGAGGCGGCTGCGCCGGGGGCGAACAGGCCGATCGATCTGCTTCATCCCCTGTCCCCTCCGGCGTGCGAGTGATATCTCTTCGGGTACCGACGGTACGTCACCCCCGGGCCGGCACCGCGCGGTAGCTTTGCCCCGTGCCTGCCGGGCGGTGACCCCAAGTGGCTGGTGCAGTCGGCACAGACCAAATTACATCACGTCATTTCCTGTCCCTTTTGCGGCAAATTCCGCCTAATGGTGTTTACTGTAGGTCACCAGCATGCTGGTGCCGAAGTGGTCACTGGGGCAGAATGACAACTGTCCCGGCCGCAACCGGAACGGGCACGAGGCCGCTGGGGAAGGCGAACCTCGAACCGCACTGGAGGTCCCGGTGACGACACGTGGAGTTCTGTACATCCACTCCGCTCCGCGCGCGCTGTGCCCGCATGTCGAATGGGCCGTCGCGGGCGTCCTCGGTGTGCGCGTCAATCTCGACTGGATCCGCCAGCCGGCGTCCCCGGGCACCTGGAGAGCCGAGTTCTCGTGGCAGGGGGAGGCCGGCACGGCCTCCAAGCTGGCCTCCGCGCTGCGCGGCTGGCATCTGCTGCGCTTCGAAGTGACCGCGGAACCCTGCTCCACCGCCGAGGGCGAGCGCTACAGCTCCACCCCCGACCTGGGCATCTTCCATGCCGTCACGGGCATCCACGGCGACATCCTCATCCCCGAGGACCGGCTGCGCGCCGCGGCCGCCCGCGCGGCGCGCGGCGAGACCGACCTCGCCGCCGAGGTCGACAAGCTCCTCGGCAAGCCCTGGGACGACGAACTGGAGCCCTTCCGGTATGCGGGCGAGGGCGCCCCGGTCCGCTGGCTCCACCAGGTCGTCTAGCCGCGCCGCGCCCTGTCCCGACACGCGGCAGCAGTTGCCCTGGAGTGCGCTCCACGGCCTAGCGTGCCGTCATGGCCGACAACAATTCTTCCGACGCCCCGTCAGTAGCGGTGCTCGGCACCGGAATCATGGGTGCGGCGATGGCCCGCAACCTCGCCAGGGCCGGTCTGGACGTCCGGGTCTGGAACCGCACCCGCGCGAGGGCCGAGCCGCTGGCCGCCGACGGGGCCCGCGTCACCGGCACGCCCGCCGAGGCGGTGGACGGCGCCGATGTGGTCCTCACGATGCTCCTGGACGGGGAGGCCGTCCTGCAGGCGATGCGGCAGGCCGCGGACGCGCTGCCGTCCGGTGCCCTGTGGCTCCAGACGAGCACGGTGGGCACCGAAGCCCTCCCGTCACTCGCCCGGTTCGCCGACGAGCACCGCCTGCGGTTCGTGGACGCCCCCGTACTGGGCACCAAGGCGCCCGCGGAAAAGGGTGAGTTGACGATCCTGGCAGCCGGCCCGCAGGACGTCAGGGAACGCGCCGAGCAGATCTTCGGCATCGTCGGGAGCCGCACCCGGTGGGTCGGCGGGGACGGGGCGAGCGGGGCGGCGAGTCATCTCAAGCTCGTCGTCAACAACTGGGTGCTGACGGTCATCAACGGTACGGGTGAGTCTCTCGCGCTCGCCAGGGCACTTGGCGTGGACCCGCGCGACTTCCTCGGCGCGGTCGCCGGCGGGGCGCTCGACATGCCGTATCTCCGGCTGAAATCCGAGCTGATCCTGTCCGGGAACTACCCACCGAGCTTCACGGTGTCCGCGGCCCGCAAGGATGCCCGGCTGATCCTGGAGGCCGCCCGGGACGGTGGTGTGCGCATGGACCTGGCCCAGGCCTCCGCCGAACGCTTCCGGAGGTCCGAGGAGCAGGGGCACGGCGAAGAGGACGGCGCGGCCGCCTACTTCGCGAGCTTCGGGGGCTGAGCGGCCCGCGGGAGGAACGCCGAGGGCCCGTCCGGTGAAGTCCTCACCGGACGGGCCCTCGGTACGTGCGTCAGACCGTCCGGAAGGCCAGGACCACGTTGTGGCCGCCGAAGCCGAACGAGTCGTTCAGGGCCGCGATCCGGCCCTCGGCGGGCAGCTTGCGGGGCTCGCCGCGGACGATGTCCGCGTCGGCCTCCGGGTCGAGCTGCTCGATGTTGATCGTCGGCGGGGCGATCCGGTTCTTGAGCGCGAGGACCGTGGCCACCGTCTCGATGCCGCCCGCGCCGCCCAGGAGGTGGCCGGTCATCGACTTCGTGCTGGTGATGGCCATATGGTCGACGTCGTCGCCGAACGCCTTGCGCAGTGCCCGGAGCTCGCCGACGTCACCGGCAGGCGTCGAGGTCGCGTGCGCGTTCACGTGCACGATCTCGGCGGGGTCGAGGCCGGTGTTGTCGAGCAGGTTCTGCAGCGCCGCCGCGATGCCGTTGCCGGACGGCTCGGGCTGCGTGATGTGGTGGGCGTCGGCCGAGATGCCCTGGCCGACGGCCTCCGCGTAGATCGTGGCGCCGCGGGCCTTGGCGTGCTCCTCGGACTCCAGGACGATCACGCCCGCGCCCTCGCCGAGCACGAAGCCGTTGCGGTCGACGTCCCAGGGGCGGGAGGCGCCCTGCGGGTCGTCGTTGTTCTTGGACATCGCCATCATGTTGCCGAATGCCACGATCGGCAGCGGGTGGATGGCGGCCTCGGTGCCACCCGCGACGACGACATCGGCGCGGCCCGAGCGGATCATCTCGATGGCGTAGCCGATGGCCTCGGCGCCCGACGCACACGCCGAGACCGGCGTGTGCACACCGGCGCGGGCGTTGAACTCGATGCCGACGTTGGCGGACGGCGAGTTCGGCATCAGCATCGGCACGGTGTGCGGGGAGACGCGGCGTACGCCCTTCTCCTTGAGCACGTCGTACTGGTCGAGCAGGGTCGTCACACCGCCGATGCCGGAGGCGATGACGGCGCCCAGACGGTCGGGGTTGACCGCCGTGTCCTCGCCGGCCTTGGCGGTGAAGCCCGCGTCCTTCCAGGCCTCCTGGGCCGCGACGAGCGCGAACTGCGCCGAGCGGTCCAGCTTGCGGGCCTGCGGGCGGGGAATGGTCTCGGACGGCTCGACGGCGATCTGCCCGGCAATACGGACGGGCAGATCGGTGGCCCAGTCCTGTTCGAGGGTGCTGACACCGGAACGTCCGGCGAGCAGGGCCTCCCAGGACGAAGCGCTGTCGCCACCCAGCGGTGTGGTTGCGCCGATACCGGTGACGACCACGGTGCGATTGGTCGCGTTCACGGGAATTCTTACTCCACGGGTAGAGGGGTCTGAATCGACGGCGCCACCGCGGGGTGGCGACATGCGCGGGAGCTGGATCAGCTCTGGTGCTTGAGGATGTACTCGGTCGCGTCGCCGACCGTCTTGAGGTTCTTGACGTCGTCGTCCGGGATCTTCACGTCGAAGCGCTCTTCGGCGGCGACGACCACCTCGACCATGGACAGCGAGTCGACGTCCAGGTCGTCGGTGAAGGACTTGTCCACCTGGACGTCCTCGGTGGGGATCCCGGCGATCTCGTTCACGATCTCGGCGAGACCGGCGACGATCTCTTCCTGAGTGGCGGCCATGATGGCGCTCCTTCGGTCATTTTATGGGGAAACTGCGTTACTTGCGGTGAGGATCCGTGCGACGGCCGACACGTCCGGGGACGTACGGCCCTGCGCAGATCTTGCCTAGGGGAGGGTAACGACCGTCGCGGCGTAGACGAGACCCGCCCCGAAGCCGATGACCAGCGCGGTGTCGCCGCTCTTGGCCTGCCCGGTCGCCAACAGCCGCTCCATGGCGAGCGGAATGGAGGCGGCCGAGGTGTTGCCGGTGGTCTCCACATCGCGGGCGACCGTCACGCTCTCCGGCAGCTTCAGAGTCTTCACCATCGAGTCGATGATCCGCATGTTGGCCTGGTGCGGGATGAAGACGTCCAGGTCGTCCGGGCTGACTCCGGCCGCGTCCAGCGCCTGCTGGGCGACCTTCGCCATCTCGAACACCGCCCACCGGAAGACCGACTGGCCCTCCTGCGTGATGGCGGGGTACCGGATCTCCTCCGGAGCCGGGCGGCCCTCGGGGGCGTCCCCTCCGGGGAGGGGGGTGGAACGGTAGACGTCCCAGCCGAGGGTCTGCTTGATGGTCTCGGACTTGTCGCCCTCCGAGCCCCAGACGGTCGGGCCGATCTCCGGCTCGTTGGCCGGGCCCACGATCACCGCGCCGGCGCCGTCACCGAAGAGGAAGGCCGTCGCACGGTCCTCCAGGTCGGTGAGGTCCGACAGCCGCTCGACACCGAGGACCAGGACGTACTCCGCCGAGCCCTCGGTCACCAGGCCCTTGGCCAGGGTCAGGCCGTAGCCGAAGCCCGCACAGCCCGCCGAGATGTCGAACGCGGCCGGCTTGCCGGCACCGATACGGTGCGCGATCTCGGTCGCGATGGCCGGAGTCTGCTTGAAGTGCGACACGGTGGAGACGATCACGGCGCCGATCTGCCCGGGCGTGATGCCCGCGTCGGCGATCGCCTTGCCCGACGCCTCGACCGACATGGTCGCGACGGTCTCGTCGGGACCCGCCCAGTGGCGGGTCGCGATACCGGACCGCGAGCGGATCCACTCGTCGGACGAGTCGATGTGCTGGAGGATCTCCTCGTTCGGCACGACACGGGTCGGGCGGTAGCCGCCGACACCCATGATCCGCGCGTACGGGGCGCCCTTCGAGGGCTTGATCTTCGAGGTCATGCGCTTCGGACTCCTATTCGGCCGGTGCAGCGTTGTCGGCGTGTCCGGCGATCAGCGTGCGGGCCGCGTCGAGGTCGTCGGGCGTCTTGAGGGCGAGGGTCTGCACGCCGGGCAGCGCGCGTTTGGCCAGGCCGGTGAGCGTGCCGCCGGGAGCCGCCTCGATGAGCGCGGTGACCCCGAGCTCCTTGAAGGTCTCCATGCACTGGTCCCAGCGCACGGGGTTGGCCACCTGGCCCACCAGCCGCTGCACCAGTTCCCGGCCGTCGGAGACCAGCCGCCCGTCCTTGTTGGAGACGTAGCGCGTGTGCGGATCGGCGACCGACACCTGGGTGGTCGCCGATTCCAGAGCCGAGACAGCGGGTGCCATGTGGTGAGTATGGAACGCGCCGGCCACCTTCAGCGGTACGACCCGGCGAGTGCCCTCCGGCTTGTTCTCGACCAGTGCGGCGATCTGCTCGGTGGTGCCCGCGGCGACGATCTGTCCGGCGCCGTTCACATTCGCCGGGGTGAGGCCCAACTGCTCCAGATGCGGGATGACGACGTCCGCCTCGCCGCCCAGCAGGGCGGCCATACCGGTCTCGGTGACGGCGGCGGCCTCGGCCATCGCCTGGCCGCGCCGGCGCACCAGCGTCATCGCGGCCTCGTCGGAGATCGCGCCGGTCAGTGCGGCGGCGGCGAGCTCACCGACGCTGTGGCCGGCTGCCGCGCCGACCTGCGCGGCGACGTCCTCGGCCGTCGCGAACAGCTGCCGGGCGGAGACCAGGGCGGAGGCCACCAGCAGCGGCTGCGCCACCGAGGTGTCGCGGATCTCCTCCTCGTCCGCCTTGGTGCCGTAGTGGACCAGGTCCAGGTCGATGGCGTCCGACCAGGCACGGAGCTGGTCCTCGACACCGGGGAGGTCGAGCCAGGGAGTCAGGAAGCCGGGCGTCTGAGCGCCTTGGCCGGGAGCGACGAGTACGAGCACCCTCACACTCTCTCTTGTGGGTGGTTCCGCCCGCCCGTGGGGACAAGGACGAAGAACCATCGGGGGAATTGTTGGTGTCCGACAAAAGTCTAGGGTTGCGCCTCACCGTCAGCCAGGCGCCCCAGAATCAACGCGATACGGAGGGTGAACGCCGAGCGCACATCGGAGGGTGACCAGCCGGTGACGTCCGTCACACGTCG
The DNA here is from genome assembly GCF_036048035.1 of Streptomyces sp. NBC_00400. NCBI lineage: Bacteria > Bacillati > Actinomycetota > Actinomycetes > Kitasatosporales > Streptomycetaceae > Streptomyces > Streptomyces sp. NBC_00400. Next base: position 5,875,418 of record NZ_CP107940.1, read on the forward strand.
CAGCCGATAGCGCACGGTGTTGGGGTGCACGAACAGCATCCGGGCGGCGCCCTCCAGGCTGCTCGCCTGCTCCAGGTAAACGCTCAGCGTTTCCAGAAGTGCCGACCCCGCTTCCTCCAGTGGTCTGTAGATCTCCTCCACCAGCTGCTCGCGGGCGACCGGGTCCGAGGCCATCGCGCGCTCCGGCAGCAGGTCGTCGGCGAGCACCGGCCGCGGCGCGTCGGGCCAGGCGGCGCACGCCCGCAGGCCGGCCGCCGCGGCCTGCGCCGAGCGGGTCGCGGCCAGCAGATCGGAGACCACCGGGCCGGCCACCACGGCACCGGCGGCATACGGGCCGATCAGCGCCTTCGCGGCCTTCAGCGGGTTGTCCGAGCCGCCCGCGATCACCACCAGGCGGGAGCCCAGCACACCGGTCAGCACCTGGAGCTTGGCGTGCCGGGCGGCCCGCCGGATCGCCTCCACGGTCAGTTCGCTGTCCCCGTCCGGGGCGGTGCCCAGCACCACGCACACATGTTCGGGGGAGTTCCAGCCCAGCGCCGCGGCACGGGAGACCGCGCCCTCGTCCGCCTCGCCCGACAGCACCGCGTTGACCACCAGCGACTCCAGCCGGGCGTCCCACGCGCCGCGGGCCTCGGCGGCCTGGGCGTAGACCTGGGCGGTGGCGAAGGCGATCTCCCGGGCGTAGACCAGCAGTGCCTCGCGCAGTACGGACTCGTCGCCCGGGGCCGCGACCTCGTCGATCGCGGACTCCATGACCTCGATGGTCGTCCGCACCATCTCCACGGTCTGCCGCAGGGTGATCGCCCGGGTCAGCTCGCGCGGTGCCGTGCCGAAGACGTCGGTGCTGATCGCCTGTGGGGTCTCCGGGTGCCGGAACCACTCGGTGAACGCGGCGATACCGGCCTGTGCCACCAGGCCGATCCAGGAGCGGTTCTCCGGGGGCATCGCGCGGTACCACGGGAGGGTGGCGTCCATGCGGGCGATGGCCGCGGCCGCCAGTTTGCCGGAGGAGTTCTCCAGGCGCCGGAGGGTGGCGGAGTGCGGGTGCGCGTCGCGCGATGCGGGTTCAGACACGGGACAAGCCTGCACTATCGGGGCGGGAGGGTGCGGGGGCGGGGCTACGGTGGGCCCATGATTCAGGTGCGCAGAGGCCATGAACGGTATCCGGGCGGGGATGCGGAGGCCGGGATCGAGTCACTGCACGCGTTCTCCTTCGGGCCTCATTTCGACCCGGACAATCTGCGCTTCGGTGCGCTGGTCGCCTGCAACGAGGAGCGGCTGGCGGCGGGCGCCGGATTCGACGAGCATCCGCACCGCGACACGGAGATCGTGACCTGGGTGGTCGAGGGCGAGCTGACCCACCGCGACTCGGCCGGCCACGAGACCACCGTACGCCCCGGTGATCTCCAGCGGCTCAGCTCGGCCGGCGGCGTACGGCATGTGGAGCGCAACGACGGCGCGCGGCCGCTGCGGTTCGTCCAGATGTGGCTGGCGCCACGGGAATTCGGCGGCGAGCCGTCGTACGAGGTGGTGCGCGGAATCGCCGACGGCACCCCGTACGCCGTCCCGCGGGCCGGGGCCCTGCTGCATCTGCGCCGCCTCGCCGAGGGCGAGCGCACCGCGGTCCCGGATGCCGCACGGGCGTATGTGCAGGTGGTGCGTGGCGCCGTACGGATCGGTGCGGAGCGCCTGGAGGCCGGCGACGCGGCGCGGATCACCGAGGGGGCGGGCGTGGAGCTGCAGGGGCTGGCGGCGGCGGAGTGCCTGGTGTGGGAGATGGGGGCGGAGCCGGCGTACGGGTGAGGGCGGCGGCGGGCCCGGAGCCGGCGGCGGGTCCGGGGCCGGCGGCGGGTCCGGGGCCGGCGGTGGCGCGCCATGCCGGTGTGTCGCGCCGTCCGGGGCCGGGGGGCGTTCGCACTGTCCGCCCCGGATCGCCCGCTTACGCCCGCGTACCGCCCGTATCGCCCTGTCAGGCGGTCTGTGCCAGCTCGGCCAGCACCGCATCGGTCAGCGGCGGCCAGGCCTCGACGGCCCACGGCCCGAAGGCCCGGTCGGCCAGCGCCACACACGCCGCGCGCGCGTCGGGATCCACCCACAGGAATGTCCCGGACTGGCCGAAATGCCCGAAGGTGCGGGGCGAGGACGTGCTGCCCGTCCAGTGCGGTGACTTGCCGTCGCGGATCTCGAAGCCCAGCCCCCAGTCGTTCGGCTTCTGGTGGCCGTAGCCCGGCAGCACCCCCGTCAGGCCGGGGAAGGCCACCTGCGTCGCCTCCGCGAGCGTCTGCGGTGCGAGCAGCCGCGGCGCCTGCAGCTCGGCGGCGAACCGGACCAGGTCGGCGACGGTGGAGACGCCGTCCTTGGCGGGGGAGCCGGGCAGTTCCGTCGCGGTCATCCCGAGCGGTGTGAGGACCGCCTCCTGCAGATACTGCGGGAAGGGGATGTCCGTCGCCTTGGCGATGTGGTCGCCCAGCGCCTCGAAACCGGTGTTGGAGTAGAGCCGGCGGGTGCCCGGCTCGGCCATCGTGCGCTGCTCGTCGAAGGCCAGCCCCGAGGTGTGGGCGAGGAGGTGACGGACCGTGGACCCCTCGGGTCCGGCCGGTTCGTCCAGCTCGACGGCGCCCTCCTCGACGGCCAGCAGGGCGGCATACGCGGCCAGCGGCTTGGTGACGGACGCCAGCGGGAAGCGGTGCTCCTGGGGGCCGTAGGATCCGGCCACCGACCCATCGGCTCGTACGACGGCGGCCGCGGCGGTGGGCACCGGCCAGTTCTCGATCATCCGCAGGCTCTGCATGCCCACGAGCCTAGGCGGTGTCCCCTCCGCCCTGTCCGGGAGGTCCGCACGTCCCCAAATCCCGGTCAAGTCTGCCCGTGATCCGCACTTGCCTGGAGTGCACTCGAAGTCTCTAGCGTTGAAGACGTCGAGAGGCACCCGGCGAACAGGCCGGGAGACAACCGGCGATCCAGGGGAGACGGGGCATGACGGTAACGCAGAGCGAACCGGTCACGAGCGGGGCCGCGGCCGGGAAGCTACCGGCGAGGCCGCGCAAGTGCGGCCCGGCGCTCACGCACCCGCGGCCCGCCGGCCGGGACCAGTACACGATCAGCGAGGTGGCGGAACACACCGGACTCAGCGCCCACACCCTGCGCTGGTACGAGCGCATCGGCCTGATGCCGCATGTGGACCGCACCCACACCGGGCAGCGGCGCTTCACCAACCGCGATCTGGACTGGCTGAGCCTGGTGGCCAGGCTGCGGCTGACCGGCATGCCGGTCGCGGACATGGTCCGCTACGCCGAGCTGGTGCGGGCCGGGGAGCGCACCTTCGCCGAGCGCGAGGAGCTGCTGACCGCGCACCGCGAGGACGTACGACAGCGGATAGCCGAGCTGCAGAGCACGCTGGACATCCTCGACTACAAGATCGACATCTATGCCGACGCCCGCCGGGCGTCCGAGAGATTCTGAGGGCTCCATGGGTAGCAACAAGATCGAGACGGTCGAACTGGGCACCGGCGGACCGCGGGTCGGGGTACAGGGCCTCGGCTGCATGGGCATGAGCTTCGCCTACGGCCCGACGACGGACGTCGACGAGGCGCGGGCCACGCTGGAGCGGGCCCTGGAGCTGGGCGTGACGCTCTTCGACACGGCCGACATGTACGGCCTGGGGGAGAACGAGAAGTTCATCGCCCCGTTCATCCAGGCGCACCGCGACGAGGTCGTGGTGGCCACCAAGTTCGCGATAGCCGCCGACCCGGACCACCCGGACGACCGGTCCAAGCGCGTCATCCGCAACGACCGGCCGTACATCCGCCAGGCCGTCGAGGGCAGCCTGAAGCGTCTGGGCGTCGACGAGATCGACCTGTATTACATGCACCGGCGCACGGCGGACGTCCCCCTGGAGGAGTCGGTCGGCGCGATGGCCGAGCTGGTGGCCGAGGGCAAGGTCAAGCACCTGGGGCTGAGCGAGGTGACCGCCTCCGAGCTGCGCGCGGCGCAGGCCGTGCACCCGATCGCGGCCCTGCAGTCCGAGTGGTCGCTGTTCAGCCGGGACATCGAGGACGGCGTGGTGCAGGCCGCGGCCGAGCTCGGGGTCGGCGTCGTCCCGTACTCGCCGCTCGGCCGGGGCTTCCTCACCGGTGCGTTCGTCAGCGCCGACAAGGAGCTGACGGAGGACGACTTCCGGCGGACCCAGCCCCGCTTCACCGGCGACAACGCCACCGCCAACGCCGCGCTGCTGGAGCCGGTCCGCAAGCTCGCCGATGCCCATGGCGTGACGCCCGGCCAGATCGCGCTGGCCTGGGTGCAGCACCAGGCCACGGCCCACGGGATCGCCGTCGTGCCGATCCCCGGCACCCGTAAGCGCAGCCGTGTCGAGGAGAACACCGGGGCCACCCGGATCCCGCTGACCGAGCAGGACCTGGCGCTGCTGGAGCCGATCGCCGGACAGGTCGCGGGGGCGCGGTACGCGGACATGACGCACACCTCGGCGGGGCGGCCGTAAGGCCCGCGGGGCGGGGCCGGTGGTGCGCTTCGTTGCACTACGGCCCCGCCGCCCGGCCGGGTGCTCACGCCAGCCCCAGCGCAAAGGCGGCGAACCCGGCGGCCAGCAGCGCCGCGCCGGCCCGGCGGGCCCGGGTGACACCGGTCCACGGCGCCTCGAAGCGGCGGGTGGTGCGCGCGATGAGGAGCAGCGCCACGCCGAACACCGGCAGCCAGGCGAGCCGGGCGAGGATCCAGCCGAGGGTGTCGGGCTGCGTGGTCAGCCCGGGGATCTCGCCCAGGAAGGATGCGGGCACGGCCGCCGAGAGCATCGCCGTCTGATGCCAGCACAGGACCGTCATCGCCGAGAGGTTGACGATCGTGACCGGCGCCCACAGGGCAGGCCGGTGCAGGAGACGGGCGAGCCGGTCACGGAGCAGGACGGCGGCGCCGGACTGGGCCGCCGCCAGCGCCAGGACCAGCAGCGACGGCGGGTGGGAGTTCGTACGGTCCTGACCGGGGACGCCGACCATGCTCACCGGGTAGTGGAAGAACAGCAGCAGCGCGGCGAACAGTGCGGCGCCCCCGAGCAGCAGCGACCAGGCGGTGCGCACGCCGAGCCGCCGCCCGCCCCAGGACACCCCGAGCTGATAGGCGAACAGCCAGCCGGGCAGGAGATTGAGCAGGCCGGTCCACCCCGGCATGACATCGGCGGACGGCCCGTAGCGCAGGAAGTCCACCGCCGCCACGACGGCCGCCGGCGGTGCCGCGGCCCAGGCGCCCCACCGCCGGGCGGCACGCAGGCAGTACGGCGTGAGCGCGGTGACCGCCGCATACACGCCCACGAACCACAGCGGCTGGATCACCAGCGTCGCCCCGGTCCGCAGCGTCGCCTCCGGCACCCCCAGGCCGTACAGGACGGGGAGCAGCACCGCCCACACGGCCGTCACCCCGAGGACCGGGCGGCCCAGCCGGAGGATCCGGCCGCGCAGCCAGACTCCGGCCCACTCGCCCCGCTCGGTGGCGCGCCGGAGGGAGCGCACCGACGCATGGCCGCCGACCAGGAAGAAGATGCCGAGCATCTGCAGCACCCAACTGGCGGGCGCGAGAGCGCCGAAGGTGCTCAGCGGGCTGGTGTTGTGCAGTGCGCCGCCGGCATCGCGGGTGAAACCCCCGAGCAGCCAGTGGCCGAGGGGCACGGCGAGCAGGGCCAGCGCGCGCAGCCCGTCGAGGGCGCGGTCGCGGTCCGCCGGCGTGCGGTCCTCGATGGTGCGGACCGTCTTGGAGGTGGCGTCTCTGAGAGACGTGAGGAAGGCGATGTCCATGAGGCGTCCTTGAGTCCTGGGACCGGAGGGTGGGGTGAGCGGGGAGGCACGGGCGCCGGGGCCTGGGCCCGGGACCCAGCGGCCTTGCACGGACCGGTGTCGCGGACCGGTGTCGCGGACGGATGCCGCGGATCGGTGTCACGCACCGGCGTCAGCGCACGGCGCCGTAGCGGCCCAGCACGATGGCCGCGAAGTTCCGCAGGGAGTCCGTACCGGGCGCGAGATAGCCGGTGTGGCCCACGGCCCGCACGGCGGAGACCCGGCGGGCGCCGAAGGCGGGGTCGGTGGGGTCGGTGCCGTGCCCCAGGCCGAACAGTTCGACGTTCGGGACATCACCGATCCAGTCGGACCCGTCCCGCGCCGCCCAGACCCGGGCCGAGGTGTGCAGCTGCGCCACGTTGTCCCGGCGGACGCCGGGCGAGCCGAAGAACACCAGGTCGGCGATGCCGCCGTGGGCCGGCTGCGAGGCGGCCAGCCCGCAGACCACCGAGCCGTAGCTGTGGCACAGCACGGCCGGGGCCGGGGCCCCCACGGCGGCCAGCCCGGACAGCAACCGGGCCAGCCGCGGCGCCCCGGCATCGGCGAGCCGGCCGGTCATGGCATCCGGGCCGATACCGACCGGTGTGGTGTATCCGGCCCAGGCGATGACCGCGGTACGGGTCCCGGGTGCGTCGGCGGCCAGCCGGGTCCGCAGCGACCTGGCCATGCCCGCCGGTGTGCCGTACGGGTGGTGGTCGCGGTCGAAGGAGGTCAGGTCGATGTCCGAGCCCGGCACGATCACGGCGGTGCGCTCGGCGGTGGCCAAGTCGCCGTACACCTCGGCCACTTGTCCGCGGCCGCGGGGATCGTAGGCGAGGATGTGACGGCCGGGGGAGAGCAGCGAAGCGCAGCGGGCGGCCGCCTTCCTGGCCTGCCGGTGCTCCTGGAGGGTGCCGGCCGGATCGGTGGCGCGGGCCAGCCGGCGGTCCCGTTCCGCCGCCAGCGCACGGGAGTTGGCCGCATACCGCACGGCGGGGGGCACCCCGTCGAGATTGCCGACGGTGAGCGGGTGCCGGGCCACCAGAGCCTGCCGCTGCCCGTCGGTCAGCGAGGCGAAGAAGCGGGTGACGTCGGCGGGCCGTGCGGTCGCCGGGTCCGGCAGCCGGACGCCGAGGGAGTGGTCGGCGCGCCAGGCGGCGGCGCCGGGCGCCGGGCCCGTGACGGCGCTCTGTGCGGTGCCGGCCGCCCAGCCGCCGGTGCCGGCGGCCAGGGTCAGCGCGAGCGCGGCGCCGAGGAGCGTGCGCCGGCCGCGTTGAGCGATGCTTCGCAGCCTGGACATGGTGGTGTCTCCCTCTCCCGTTGGTGTGGCGGAGGGAAACGTAGGAAGAGGGTGTAGGGCGCGGCGTCACACCGCGGAGCCAACTGCCGGGTGATACCCCGGTAGGGGGGAGGCGCCTCCCTCGTCCTCAAGGAGGGGCAGCGCGGGGAAGGGTACGCCCGGGAACCCTCCCCTCCGCTACGGCTACCGCTCCCGGCCGCTACTGCTCCCCGGGCGTGACCAGCCCCGACTCGTACGCGAAGATCACGGCCTGGGCGCGGTCCCGCAGCGCCAACTTGGCGAGCACCCGGCTGACATGGGTCTTCACGGTCTGCTCGGCGACGATCAGCGCAGCGGCGATCTCCTGGTTCGACAGACCGCGGGCGATCAGCTCCAGCACCTCCGTCTCGCGCGGGGTGAGGCCCGTCAGCTGTAGCGCCGCCCGGCCCTTGCGGGGCGCGGGCCGCCGGCGGGCGAAATCGGCTATCAGCCGCCGGGTCACGGACGGGGCGAGCAGCGCCTCCCCGGCCGCCACGACCCGGACCGCGGAGATCAGATCACCCGGCGGCGCGTCCTTGAGCAGGAAGCCGGACGCCCCCGCCCGCAGTGCCTCGTAGACGTAGTCGTCGACATCGAAGGTGGTCAGCATCAGCACCTTCGGGCGGTGCGGCACCCCGGGGGACGGATCGAGCAGCTGCCGGGCCGCCTCCAGCCCGTCCATCTCGGGCATCCGGACATCCATCAGCACCACATCGGGGTGCGTCCGGCGGCTCAGCTCCACTCCCTGCACCCCGTCCGGCGCATCGCCCACCACTTCGATATCGCTCTGCGCGGCGAGCAGCGCGGCGAAGCCCGCGCGCACCATGGCCTGGTCGTCGACGATGATCACGCGCGTGGTCATACGGAGTCGGAATCCTTCGGTCCAGGGGAAGCCACCGGGGCGGGCGGCGGCGAAAGGGGGAGCTGCGCGGCCACCCGGAACCCGCCGTCGGGCAGCGGCCCGGTGTCGAGCGAACCGCCCACCAGCCGCACCCGCTCCCGCATGCCGACGAGGCCATGGCCGGTGCCGTTGGTCTCCAGCGGTGCACAGGGCGCGGACGGCGCGGGCGGCGGGGAGTTGACGACGAGGACGGTCAGCCGGGAGCCGTCCGCCGCCGTCGTCACCGACACCCGGGTCGGTGCGCCCGGGGCGTGCCGTACGACATTGGCCAGCGCCTCCTGCACGATGCGGTACGCCGACAGATCCACCGCCGGTTCGAGCGGCCCCCGGTCCCCGGGCAGCGAGAGCTCCACCGGCACACCCGCCCGTACGGTCCCCTCGACCAGCTTCGGCAGCATGCCGATACCGGGCTGCGGGGTCTTCTCCGGGCCGCCGTGCCGCTCCGCCTCCTCGCTGCGCAGCACCCCGAGCAGCCGGCGCATCTCCGCCAGCGACTCCCGTGCGGTCGCCGCGATCGACCCGAACTCCTCCTCGGCCTCCCGGGGTATCCCGCTGATGCGGTACGGGGCGCTGTCGGCCTGGACTGTGATCACCGACATGTGGTGGGCGACGACATCGTGCAGCTCGCGGGCGATACGGGTGCGCTCCTCCAGCAGCGTCCGACGGGCCCGCTCGGCCTCGCTGATGGTCTCCTGCTCGATCAACTTCCGCCGGGCGTCGCCGCGTTCCCGCAGCGTGGCGCCCATCAGCAGCACCACCCCGGTCAGCACGAACAGCAGCACCCAGGTGCCGTTGATCCGGTCCGGGGCGACCGCCTCGGAGAGCACGCCCGCCACACCGGTCGCCAGCCAGACGGCGATCAGGGTGCGGCCGCGCTCGCGCAGCGACAGCGCCACCATCAGCGCGAGATAGCCGACGATCGCCGTGGGCGGCCAGGGCCAGGAGCGGTCCGCGACGTCGTCCGCGTGGATGAGCGCCAGGGCGCAGACCACGTCCGCCGCGAAGATCACCCACCAGGCCTGCAGCGGCCGGGTCACCGCGAGCAGCAGCGGCGCGACCTGCGCGGTGGCCAGCGCGCCGGACAGTCCGCCGTCCAGGCCGTAGTCGTGGCTGAGGAGGGTGATGGTCGTCGGCAGCAGGGACACCGCGAACACGAACGCGACCAGATACGGCAGCCGGCGCAGCCAGGCGCTCCGGACGCTGCCGAACAGCGGGGTGCCGGGTTCGGTCGGCGTGCCGAGCTCGACGGCGAGGAGGTGCGGTGCCTGCCGTACGGCGCGCAGCACCCGCCCGCGGGCCGGCTCGGGTGCGGGGAGGGAAGAGGGTCGGATCATCGCGCCCTCCATCCAAGCGGAGCGCCGCGGCCGTGGCGTCATACCAGGGGCCGGACTTCCACCCCCTACCACGGTATGAGCCCCCGGATCCCGTCCCAGGGATCCCGTCCCCGGGTCCGCACCCCGGCCCGCAGGATTCCCGAGGGCATCCGGAGTCCTTGCCCCCTTGGAGCCCCGGAGCCGCTACAGCTCCGCCAGCAGCTCGGCCTTCTTCGCGCTGAACTCGTCGTCGGTCAGCAGGCCGGCCCCGTGGAGCTCGCCGAGGTGCCGTATCCGGTCCGCGATATCCGCGGGGTCCCGGCGTGCGTCCCCGGTCCGGCGGCGCGGTTCGCGCTCCGCCGTCTCCGACGCCGGCTCGGCGGCGCGTACGGCCTGCAGCACCGAGGCCGCGAACGGCAGCGACTCATGAACGGGGCCGTACCCCAGCCCGAACACCACCGCGGCCGGATCCTGGTCCGCCTCGCCGGTCCCCGGTTCACGGGCACCGCGCTCCAGCAGACGCAGATAGCCGTTGAGGATCTCCGGTGACCGCCACTCGACCCCGGCCAGTTCGCCGACCGGGAAGGTCTGGTCGCCGCACTTCCACTTCGCCGAGGACGCACCCGTCCAGAACCACCGGAAGGCGACCGAACGGCCGTCGAAGGACGCCTTGCCGTCGTACGCCTTGAAGTGCAGCGGCGGCTCCGGCGCGGCCACCAGGTGGCGGTCGGCGGGTTCCTTCGCATCGGGGCCGAGCACCGTGCGCAGCTCGTCGGCGTAGTACTCGGCCAGCGTCTCGCGCTCGGCCGGCAGCACCAGCCGGTACGGATCGGCGTCCTTCTTGAGCTGTCCGTCCGCCGCCTCCATCAACGGATCGGCGCCGGTCCGGGGCACGGCATGCAGCACCACCGTGCCGCGTCTGCCTCCGGTCACCTCGACGGAGCTCAGCGCCTCGTACGGAATGCGTCGCTCGCCGAGCGCCTGGAACAGCTTCGGCCTGCGGATCCCCCGTTCGAAGCGGATGAGTACGGAGTCCGTGTCGAACTCCCAGACGGCATGAAAACCGGCCAGCACATCACCCATGCGGCTCATCGTATGCGGGCGGTTGCCCGCCCGTCCCCCTTCCGGACACCTCGGGGCGTTCTGCCGAAGCTACGCGCGTCACTCCGGCCACCCGCTGCGTTCCCTGTACTGGTGGACGTCCCCGGCGCCGGGTGCGGTTCCCGTGGGCACGGCCCGTCCCCGGGCGCCGGGCCGTGCCCACGGAACCAGTCGTACGGGCCGACGGCCCTCAGGCCAGCCCCGAACTGCAGTGCGGGTCATCGGTGGCGCAGGAGACGGTGCTGGTCGCGCCCACCCCGACCAGGGCGAAGTTGCGCAGGCTGCGGGTACCGGGCGCGAAGTAGCCGGCGTGCCCGACGGCGCCGTCGGCCGACAGGACCCGTGAGCCGAAGGACGGATCGACGGGGTCGGCGCCGTGGCCGAGCCCGCCGACCTCCAGGTAGGGCACGTCCGCGATCCAGTCGTCGGCGTCCCGCATGGCCCAGACGCGGGCGTGGGTGCGCAGCCCGGAGAGGTTGCCGGCCCGCATGCCGGGGCTGCCGGCCACCGCGATGTCCTCGACGTTGGACGGCAGGTCACGGGCCGCGACGCCGCACACCACGGACCCGTAGCTGTGGCAGAACAGCGAGACGGCGTCGGAGGAGGGCAGCGCGTCCACCAGGGCGCGCAGCCGGACCGCGCCGTCCGCGGCGAGCTTCCCGGTGGCGGCCTCGACGCCCATCCCGGCCGGCGAGGTGTAGTCGGCCCAGGCGATCACGGCGGTACGGGTGCTCGGCCGGGCTTCGCGCTCGGCGCCGTAGAGGGACCGCGCCATGCCGACGGGGGCGGTGTTCGCCCGCGCGGTGCGCTCGAAGGTCGACAGGTTGGTGTCCACGCCGGGCACCACGACCGAGACCCGCTGCGCCGCCGGGAGGTTGCCGAAGACCTCGGCGGCCCGGCCGTCGCCGGCCGGATCGAACGCCAGGATCTGCCGGGCGGGACTCATCATCGACTCGAAGCGGTGCATCAGCCGGCCCGCCTCCTGGCGGCCGACGGGAGTGAGCCGGCGGTCGCCCATCCGCTGTTTCTCGATACCGCGGGCATCGTCGATGGCCATCCGGTTGGCGCGGTAACGCAGCGGTACGGGGGCGCCGTTCATATTGCCCACGACCAGCGGAAAGCGGTCGGCGAGCTGCTGCTTCTCGGCACCGGTGAGCCCCGCGAAGAAGCCCCGGAGCGCGGCCGGCGAACCGTCGGGGTCGGGCAGCGGGCGGCCGTGGAAGGTGGCGTGCTGCCAGGCGGTCTTGGCGGTGGCCAGCGGATGGGCGTCTTCCTTGGTTCCTCTGACGGCCGTCCAGCCGGTGAGGGCAAGCATCACGAACACCACCGCCAGGGCGAGCGCGGCACGCAAGGCGGAGGACTGCAGGAAGCTGGAGGAGGGGCCGAGGCCCGGGAAGGAAGTCACCGCGTGCCACCCTAGGAGAAGCGGAAGGGTGCTTGCTGTGACCGTGAGTGAGATCACGTTTCACGGTGGGTATTTCGACCAAACCGGACACGTGTCAGCCGTTTTCGGTGCTCAGTCGTGCAGGCGCGGTCTCAGGGGGCGCGCGGAGTGATCGCGTAAAGGTGGATTTCCGTTACGGGGAGTAACGCATGCCGCGCGGGTGGCGGGGCTGTCGCGGACCCGTCGTACGAGCCGCTGTGCGGGCCGTCGCGCTCACTTCGCCCGCCAGTCGCCCTCCATCGCCGGCCCGATGTGGTCCAGATAGGACTGGGTGAGCTCGCGGATGGACGCCACGCTGCAGTCCTGCCCCTCGCCCCACACCTTGCCGGCCACCCGCATCACCCCGCTGAGCGCGGCAACCAGCACCCTCGGACGCGGATCCTCATCCACATCCAGTCCCTCGCGCCGGGCGATCAACCGCGCGATCTGCTCCTCCAGTTCGGAGGAGCGCCGCAGATGCGCGGCGACCAGTGCGGGCGTCGACTCGATCATCTGGAACGAGCGCATGTACAGCTCCACCGGGATCACCGACTCGATGGCGCTGCCGATGTCGTCCCAGGCCACCATCACGGCGGTGCGCAGGGCGGTGAGCGGTGCCTCCGCCGCGGGCCGTGCGCTCAGCTCGTCGAGGAAGCGGGCCTCGACCATCTCCTGGACGGCAAAGGCGACGTCTTCCTTGTTGGCGAAGTAGCGGAAGTACGTCCGCTGGGAGACATCCACGGCCTCCGCGATCTCGTCGATCGTCGTCGCCTCGTACCCCTGCTCCGTGAAGAGTTCGAGTGCCGCGCGGATCAGCGCGTCGCGGGTGCGCTGCTTCTTGCGTTCCCGCAGGCCGGTGGGTGCCGTATGCGGCGTCGGGTCCGCCATCCTGAGCCGCCTTTCCGTGGTGTTCTCGCTGCTCAGGTTACCTGTGAGCGAAATGACAGTTACCGACTCATGATTTGCTTTGTCAACTGTCAGTGGCTGACATTAGCCTCGTCGTATGAGTTCTCAGACGCCGGTCGCCGTCGCTGCGCCGGACCTTCCCGCACCAGAGCCCTCGAAGGGGCTGCGCGGCCATCCGTGGCTGACCCTCTTCTCCGTCGCGATCGGCGTCATGATGGTCGCCCTGGACGGCACGATCGTCGCCATCGCCAACCCGGCCATCAAGAAGGACCTCGGTGCCTCGCTCGCCGACGTGCAGTGGATCACCAACGGCTACATGCTCGCGCTGGCCGTCGCGCTGATCACGGCCGGCAAGCTCGGTGACCGCTTCGGCCACCGCCAGACCTTCCTCGTCGGCATCCTCGGCTTCGCCGCCGCCTCCGGCGCCATCGGCTTCTCCCACGAGGTCGCGCTGGTCATCACCTTCCGTGTCCTGCAAGGCCTGTTCGGCGCGCTGCTGATGCCCGCCGCGCTGGGGCTGCTGCGCGCCACCTTCCCGGCCGAGAAGCTCAACATGGCGATCGGCATCTGGGGCATGGTCATCGGCGCCTCCACCGCCGGCGGGCCGATAGTCGGCGGACTGCTGGTCGAGCACGTCAACTGGCAGTCCGTGTTCTTCATCAATGTCCCGGTCGGTGTGCTGGCGCTGGTCCTCGGCCTGGTGATCCTCAAGGACCACCGTGCACAGAACGCCCCGCGCTCGTTCGACATCCCGGGCATCGCGCTGCTCTCCGGAGCGATGTTCTGCCTCATCTGGCCGCTGATCAAGGCGTCGGAATGGGGCTGGGGCGACATGAAGACCTGGGGCTTCCTGATCGCCGCGGTGGTCCTCTTCGCGCTGTTCGCCGTCCTGGAGACCAAGGTCCGCGAACCGCTCGTCCCGCTGCGGATGTTCCGCTCCCTGCCGCTGACCGCCGGCACGGTCCTGATGGTGCTGATGGCCTTCGCCTTCATGGGCGGCCTGTTCTTCGTGACGTTCTACCTGCAGAACGTCCACGGCATGACCCCCGTGGACAGCGGTCTGCACCTCCTCCCGCTCACGGGCATGATGATCGTCGGCTCGCCGCTCGCCGGCGCCCTGATCACCAAGCTCGGCCCGCGCATCCCGCTGGTCGGCGGTATGGTCCTCACCGCCGTCGCGATGTACGGCATGTCCGGTCTCGACACGGACAGCACCACCGGCCCGATGTCCCTCTGGTTCGCGCTGCTCGGCCTGGGCCTCGCGCCCGTCATGGTCGGCGCCACCGAGGTCATCGTCGGCAACGCCCCGCTGGAGCTCTCCGGCGTCGCCGGCGGCCTCCAGCAGGCCGCGATGCAGGTCGGCGGCAGCCTCGGCACGGCCGTGCTCGGCGCGGTGATGGCCTCCCGCGTCGACAACGAACTCCCGGACAACTGGAAGGCCGCGGGCCTCCCGCCGGTCCCGCCCGGGCAGGCGTCCCAGCTCTCCGACGCGGTCTCGGCCGGTATCGCCCCCGTCCCGAAGGGCACCCCGCCGGAGTTCGCCCAGAAGATCACCTCCGTCGCCCACGACACCTTTGTGTCCGGCATGGGGCTGGCCTTCACGGTCGCCTGCGGTGTGGCGGTCGTGGCCGCCGTCGTCGCCGTCTTCACCAAGCGCGGCGCGAACGCCGAGGCGGGCGCCGGGGTCGGCCACATCTGACCGGGCCCGGCCGCAGGGCACACCCTCCGCGGCGCCCGGCGTCCGAGCGCCCACCGCGCGGGGACGAGCCCGGCTCCGACGCCCTGACGCCCGGCGCCGGCGCGCGGCAGGTACGAGGCTCGTCCTCGTCCGGCCGCGCGCCGTTGCGTGGTGCCTGTGCGGTGCCCCGCGTGCTGCCGTCAACGGCGGGCGTCAACCGGCCGTCCCGGACCACGTCCGGCCCCTCCCGCCGTGCGACCGGCGGGAGTTGGCCCTGCCGGAGGACCGGTCCCTCAGCCGAATCCCTCATCCGGATGAGCCGGCGCGGGAACCGGACCGGGCACCGGCCTCCTCCTGGGGCATCGGGTGCCTCCCGGACCCCGGCAGGCCATGGGGCGAACGGTTTCCGCACTCCCTGTCCGCCGGTCCGTCCCACGTCAACGCCGTGCACCGGACGCCGCACGCCGGGCCGTTCCGGCTGTCCACATCCCTGATCCGGGTGGCCGTGCCGCCACGGCCTTGGCAACCGCGCCGCGCCCTCGCGAAGCTCGACACCGCAGCACCCGCCGCGGGCAACCCGCCCAGGGCGGAACGCCATCGTCGTACTTCACGGGGGAGAGATTCCTATGCGTCTGCGTCTGCGCACGCCCCACACCACCGCGCTCCTCACCGGCCTCGCCGCGCTCACCGCCGCCCTCGCCGTCCCGCCGGCCCTCGGCACCCCGGCTGCGCACGCGGCCCCCGGCGGTCGTGCCGGTGCCGCCTCGGGCCAGTGCGCGGCAGGACAGCTGTGCCTGTGGCCGAAGGCGGACTTCGGCGGCACACGGCGGACCTACGAGCTGTCCGACACCGATATCGAGAGCTGCACCCCGCTGCCCAAGGGAACGAGTGCCGCCGCGCTCGCCAACCGGACCGGCCGGCCGGTGACCACCTACCAGAGCGAGGAATGCGCCGAGACCGCCGAGTTCGACACCTACCCGGGCGGCGGCAGCTGGGTGCCGCGGTCCCCGTACCAGGTACGGGCGTTCAAGGTGTGGGAGCGCTGAACCGGCCGCCCACGGACCTCCCCGTGCGCCCCGCCGCGCCCCACCACACACCGCCCGGCCGCACACCACCGCGCCCCCCGGCCGGCGAAGGACGCCGGCCGGGGGGCGCGGGAGAGGAGACGCGGCGGTCTGCCGCGGAGGGGTCAGGCGTCGCCGCCGGCCTCACCCGCGTCGGCGGCCGTGACGTCCAGGAGCTGGTAGCGGTCGATCGCCTGCTTCAGCAGCGACCGGTCGACCTTGCCCTCCTTGGCGAGCTCGGTGAGCACGCCGAGGACGATGGACTGCGCGTCGATGTGGAAGAAGCGACGGGCCGCACCACGCGTGTCCGCGAAGCCGAAGCCGTCGGCACCCAGCGACTGGTACGTGCCGGGAACCCAGCGCGCGATCTGGTCGGGCACCGCCCGCATCCAGTCCGAGACCGCGACCGTCGGACCCTCGGCACCCTGGAGCTTCTGCGTCACGTACGGGACGCGCTGCTCCTCCTCCGGGTGCAGAAGGTTGTGCTCCTCGATCTCCACCGCGTCGCGGCGCAGCTCGTTCCAGGAGGTCGCGGACCAGACATCGGCCTTGACGTTCCACTCGTCCGCGAGGATCTGCTGGGCCTCGACGGCCCACGGCACCGCGACACCCGAGGCGAGGATCCGGGCCGCGTGCTCGCCCTTCTCGCCCGCCTTGATGCGGTGCAGACCCTTGAGGATGCCCTCGACGTCGACGTCGGACGGCTCCGCCGGGTGCTGGATCGGCTCGTTGTAGACGGTCAGGTAGTAGAAGATGTCCTCGGCGTTCTCGCCGTACATCCGCCGCAGACCGTCCTTGACGATGTGCGCGATCTCGTAGCCGTAGGCCGGGTCGTAGGAGACACAGGCCGGGTTGGTCGAGGCCAGCAGCTGGGAGTGGCCGTCGGCGTGCTGCAGCCCCTCACCGGTCAGCGTCGTCCGGCCCGCGGTCGCACCGAGCACGAAGCCGCGCGCGAGCTGGTCGGCCATCTGCCAGAACTGGTCGCCGGTGCGCTGGAAGCCGAACATCGAGTAGAAGACATAGACCGGGATCAGCGGCTCGCCGTGCGTCGCATAGGCGGAGCCCGCCGCGATCAGGGAAGCGGTGCAGCCCGCCTCGGTGATGCCGTCGTGCAGCATCTGGCCGGTCGGCGACTCCTTGTACGCGAGGAGCAGTTCGCGGTCGACCGACTCGTACTGCTGGCCCAGCGGGTTGTAGATCTTGGCCGACGGGAAGAACGCGTCCATACCGAAGGTCCGGTACTCGTCGGGCGCGATCGGCACGAAGCGCTTGCCGATCTCCTTGTCCCGCATGAGGTCCTTCAGGACACGGACGAACGCCATGGTCGTGGCGATCTTCTGCTGTCCCGAGCCCTTCTTGGCACCCGCGTACGCCTTGTCGTCCGGCAGCTTCAGCGGCTCGGCGCGCACGACACGGGTGGGTACATAGCCTCCCAGCCCCTTGCGGCGGTCGTGCATGTACTGGATCTCTTCGGAGTTCCGGCCCGGGTGGTAGTACGGCGGCAGGCCGTCCTCCAGGTCCTTGTCCGGGATCGGCAGGCGCAGCCGGTCACGGAAGCCCTTGAGGTCCGCGACCGTGAGCTTCTTCATCTGGTGGGTCGCGTTGCGGCCCTCGAAGTTCGGACCGAGCGTCCAGCCCTTGACGGTCTGCGCGAGGATCACCGTCGGCTGGCCCTTGTGAGCCTTGGCCGCCGCATACGCCGCGTAGATCTTCTTGTGGTCGTGACCGCCGCGGCCCAGGTGCAGGATCTGGTCGTCGGTCATGTTCTCGACCATCGCGCGCAGCCGGTGGTCGTCGCCGAAGAAGTGCTCGCGGATGTACGCACCGGTCTCGGTGGCGTACGTCTGGAACTGACCGTCAGGCGTGCTGTTGAGCTTGTTGACCAGGATGCCGTCGCGGTCCTGCGCGAGCAGCGGGTCCCAGCTGCGGTCCCAGACCAGCTTGATGACGTTCCAGCCGGCGCCGCGGAACTGCGACTCCAGCTCCTGCATGATCTTGCCGTTGCCGCGGACCGGGCCGTCGAGGCGCTGCAGGTTGCAGTTGACGACGAAGGTCAGGTTGTCCAGGCCCTCACGGGCGGCGATGGACAGCTGGCCGAGCGACTCGGGCTCGTCCATCTCGCCGTCGCCGAGGTAGGCCCAGACGTGCGACTTGGAGGTGTCGGCGATGCCGCGCGCCTCCATGTAGCGGTTCATCCGCGCCTGGTAGATCGCGCCGAGCGGGCCGAGGCCCATCGAGACGGTCGGGAACTCCCAGAAGTCCGGCATCAGCCGCGGGTGCGGGTAGCTGGACAGGCCGTCGGGGGCCTTGGACTTCTCCTGCCGGAAGGCGTCGAGCTGGGCCTCGGACAGCCGGTCCAGGAGGAAGGCGCGGGCGTAGACACCGGGCGAGGCGTGGCCCTGGAAGAAGATCTGGTCGCCGCCGTCGCCCTCGTCCTTGCCCCGGAAGAAGTGGTTGAAGCCCACGTCGTAGAGGGAGGCGGAGGAGGCGAAGGTGGCGATGTGCCCGCCGACGCCGATGCCCGGACGCTGGGCGCGCGAGACCATGACCGCGGCGTTCCACCGGGTCGCGTTCAGGACCTTGCGCTCGATCTCCTCATTGCCCGGGAAGAACGGCTCGTCCCTGGTCGCGATGGTGTTCACGTAGTCCGAGCTGCGCATCTCGGGCACGGCCACCCGCTTCTCACGCGCGCGCTCGATCAGGCGGAGCATGAGGTAGCGGGCACGTTCCCGGCCCCGCTCGTCGACGGCCGCGTCGAGCGAGTCGAGCCATTCCTGGGTCTCTTCGGGATCGAAGTCCGGGACCTGGCTGGGAAGGCCGCCAATGATGATCGGGTTTCGATCGGATCCGGAAGCCACGCTGTTCCTTCGTGTTCGGTTCGTTTCGTGCTCTGCAAGTGATTGCTGCGGTGCACGGGACGAATGCTGTCGCTGCCTTGGTGTCGCGCCGTCTTCCATCGTGTACCGAGCCACTGGGATACGTCACCTCTACCGATGGGTAACCCATCCGTAGAGAGATGGCGCTGAAAAGGCCGATTTCTCGGGTCGGCCAAATCGCAACCATACGCCCATGTCGAAAGTGCTTCGCGTACGGACGTGCGGGCCCCGAAACCGGGTCCGAGGCCGGCCGCCGCCCCCGAAGGGACCAGTCCCGCGCAAGTACCCGATAAACTTCACAGAAAGCTGTGGCGTGAATCACTTCAGCCTGGCCTGCGGGGGTCGTGCTTGCGGCGAGACGCCTCGAAACGTCACTGTTTCGGCGGTCTGGACCGCCGGGTACTTGCGCGATCCGCCCGGCCCGTGTGGACTACGCCCAATGCTCCGCGCACGCGCGGGGTCCCCGAGCATTTCCGAAACATGACAGGAGGCAATCCGTGAGCGCGACCGCGGACCACGCGGAGGAGCGGACCAACCCTGCCGCCAGGCTGGGGTTCGAGCCCGGACAGGTGGTCCAGGAGATCGGCTACGACGACGACGTCGATCAGGATCTCCGCGAAGGCATTGAGACCGTGATCGGCCAGGATCTCGTCGACGAGGACTACGACGACGTGTGTGACGTCGTGCTGCTGTGGTTCCGCGACGAGGACGGCGACCTCACGGACGCGCTGGTGGACGCCATCGGGCTGATCGACGAGGGCGGGCAGATCTGGCTGCTGACCCCGAAGACCGGCCGCGACGGCTACGTCGAGCCGAGCGACATCAATGAGGCCGCGCAGACCGCGGGTCTGTCCCAGACCAAGAGCATCAACGCGGGCAAGGACTGGGCAGGCAGCCGACTGGTCACGCCCAAGGCCGGCAAGCGCTGAGCCGCACGGTCTCACCGTTCGCCACCGAGCCCCCTCCGCCTGTTCCGGAGGGGGCTCGGCCCTGTTCAGGACGGGTTCCCCGGACGTGCGCCGCGGCGCGTAGGGTTGGCCGCGTCCTGTTGAGCGTGAGCGGAAGGGAAGCACCCCATGGCGATCGAGGTCGGCACAAAGGCTCCGGATTTCGAGCTGAAGAACCAGCACGGCGAGCTGGTCAAGCTCTCCGATTTCCGCGGCGAGAAGGCCGTCGTCCTCCTCTTCTACCCCTTCGCCTTCACCGGCGTCTGCACCGGCGAGCTCTGCGCGCTCCGTGACGAGCTGCCGAAGTTCGCCAACGACGACGTCCAGCTGCTGGCCGTCTCCAACGACTCCCCGTTCTCGCTGCGCATCTTCGCCGAGCAGGAGGGGCTGGAGTACCCGCTGCTGTCGGACTTCTGGCCGCACGGCGAGGCCTCGCGGGCGTACGGCGTCTTCGACGAGGAGAAGGGCTGCGCGGTGCGCGGCACCTTCATCATCGACAAGGAAGGCGTGGTGCGCTGGACGGTCGTCAACGGCCTGCCCGACGCCCGTGACCTGAACGAGTACGTCAAGGCGCTCGACACCCTCTGAGGCGGCGCGCTCTCCCGGCGCCCCGGCGTACCTGCGCCCACCGGGCCGAATCCGCACTGATCCAGGTGCGATATCTGCAATCGGTGGGAACCGGTCACTAGGATCAATTCGTTGATCCGATGCCATGCACGATGGGGGCGCAAATCTTTACGTACCCCTCGAATCTATGGGAGGACTCGTGGGAGTCAGCCTCAGCAAGGGCGGCAACGTCTCGCTGACGAAGGAAGCCCCCAATCTGACCGCCGTCGTCGTCGGTCTGGGCTGGGACGCGCGTACGACCACCGGTACGGACTTCGACCTGGACGCCAGTGCCCTGCTGACGAACGACCAGGGCAAGGTGGCCAACGACCAGAACTTCGTGTTCTTCAACAACCTGAAGAGCCCGGACGGTTCGGTCGAGCACACCGGTGACAACATCACCGGTGAGGGCGAGGGCGACGACGAGCAGATCAAGGTGAACCTGGCCGCTGTGCCGGCCGAGGTCTCCAAGATCGTCTTCCCGGTGTCGATCTACGACGCCGAGACCCGCCAGCAGAGCTTCGGCCAGGTCCGCAACGCCTTCATCCGCGTGGTCAACCAGGCCGATAACAACGAGCTGGCGCGCTACGACCTGAGCGAGGACGCCTCGACCGAGACCGCCATGGTCTTCGGCGAGCTGTACCGCAACGGCGCCGAGTGGAAGTTCCGGGCCATCGGCCAGGGCTACGCCTCGGGTCTGCGCGGCATCGCGCAGGATTTCGGCGTCAACGTCTGATCGGCCGGAGCCGACGGGATCCGTGGGGATCCGACGGGATCCGCCATCTGATCGTCGACGTCCGGACCGGACAGCACCACTGCAGGGGCTGCCGGGCCAGGAGTGACCGCGACCGGCGCCGTACGCCCCGCCCGGGGAGTACGGCGCCGGACGTGCATACAGGGACACGGGCCGCGCCGGGCACGGCCCGCACGGACACAGGGGAGGAAGCGCACGATGAGCGTCACGCTCGCCAAGGGGGGAAATGTCTCCCTTTCCAAGGCCGCTCCGAATCTCACGCAGATCATGGTCGGCCTCGGCTGGGACGCACGGTCCACGACCGGAGCGCCCTTCGACCTCGACGCCAGCGCGCTGCTGTGCCAGTCGGGCCGGGTGCTGGGGGACGAGTACTTCGTCTTCTACAACAACCTCAAGAGCCCCGAGGGCTCCGTCGAGCACACCGGGGACAACCTCACCGGCGAGGGGGAGGGGGACGACGAGTCCGTCCTCGTCGATCTCTCGCAGGTGCCCGAGCAGGTCGACAAGATCGTTTTTCCGGTCTCGATCCATGAGGCCGATGCGCGCGGCCAGAGCTTCGGCCAGGTCAGCAATGCCTTTATCCGGATCGTCAATCAGGCCGACGGCAGCGAACTCGCCCGTTACGACCTCAGCGAGGACGCCTCCGCCGAAACCGCAATGATCTTCGGCGAGGTGTACCGCCACAACGGCGAATGGAAGTTCCGTGCGGTAGGGCAGGGGTACGCGTCGGGTCTGCGGGGCATCGCTCTAGACTTCGGGGTCAACGTTTCGTAAAGCGCCGCGCGCTGCGCGCGGGGGACCCCATACAGCGAGGGATTGGGTAGGCAGTGCTCCTGAAAACCTTTGGCTGGTCGTTCGCCATCACGGTGATAGGCCTCGCCTTGGCGGGCGTGCTCTGGGGGTGGCAGGGGCTCGCGATCGTCGGGATCCTGTCCGTCCTGGAGATCTCGCTCTCGTTCGACAATGCCGTGATCAACGCAGGCATCCTGCGCAAGATGAACGCCTTCTGGCAGAAGGTCTTCCTCACCGTCGGCATCCTCATCGCGGTGTTCGGCATGCGGCTGGTGTTCCCGGTCGTCATTGTCGCGATCACCGCGAAGCTGGGGCCGATCGAGGCGGTCAACCTCGCCATCAATGACAAGGCGCAATACCAGGAACTGGTCACCAGCGCGCACCCGGCCATCGCGGCCTTCGGCGGAATCTTCCTGCTGATGATCTTCCTCGACTTCATATTCGAGGAGCGCGACTACAAGTGGCTTTCCTGGATCGAGAAGCCCATGGCCAAGATGGGCAAGCTCGACATGCTGTCGGTCATCATCGGGCTGGTCGTCCTGCTGGTGAGCGCAATGACGGTGGCCACCGCCGCCGCGCACGGCGCCGGTGACAAGAGCGCCACGGTCCTGCTGGCCGGCGTCGCGGGCATGATCACCTATCTCGTCGTCGGCGGCATCTCCGGCTACTTCGAGGACAAGCTGGAGGACGAGGACGAGGACGAGGAAGGGGAGGAGGCCGCGGCGGCCCCCGCGAAGAAGGGCACCGGCGCGGCAGTGGGCCTGGCCGGCAAGGCCGCGTTCTTCATGTTCCTCTACCTTGAGGTCATCGACGCGTCGTTCTCCTTCGACGGCGTCATCGGCGCCTTCGCGATCACCAACGACATCTTCATGATGGCGCTGGGCCTGGGCATCGGCGCGATGTACATCCGCTCGCTGACCGTCTTCCTGGTCCGCAAGGGGACCCTGGACGACTATGTCTACCTGGAGCACGGCGCCCACTACGCGATCGGCGCGCTGGCCGTGATCCTGCTGGCCACGATCAAGTACGAGATCCCCGAGGTCGTCACCGGCCTGGTGGGCATCTCGCTGATCGGCCTCTCCTTCGCCTCGTCCGTGATCAGGAACCGGCGCGAGGGCAAGCCGGGAGATTCCTCAAAGGCACAGTCGGAAGTGGCGCACCGAGTGTGATGCGACGCTGATTGCGGAACGCTCTCTGCGGGGCGGCCCTGAGGTGTGGACCTCCAGGCCGCCCCGCAGCGATGTGGGGCCGAGCAATGGGGTGGGCAGAGTGTCGTTCCTGGGGAATCTGTGGCGCGGTGGCGCCGCGAAGTTCGACTTCGACAGCGGCGGAGCGTCGTACGTCGTCGAGCTGACGAAACGCAATCCGACCGTCTCCCTGACCAAGCAGGGGGCGGCCACCGGACATCTGCGGGTCAATCTGCACTGGCAGATGCGGCCCTCGGACCTGCACGAGCGGAGCGGGCAGGGCAGGGGCGTGCTGCGGCATCCAGGCAAACTGTTCAAGCCCGAGATAGTGCAGGCGCAGGGGCCGGCCGTGGTCAACGTCGACCTGGATCTGGCCTGCCTGTACGAGCTCACGGACGGCACCCGGGGCGTGGTGCAGCCGCTGGGAAACTTTCTGGGCGATCTCAACGGGGCGCCCTTCGTCAAGCTCAGCGGCGACGACCGCTTCGGTTCGGGATCCGGCGAGACGCTGTACATCAACCTGGACCACCGCGACGAGATCAAGCGCATGCTGATCTTCGTCTACATCTACGACGGCACACCGGCCTTCGACCGTACGCATGCGGTCGTGACGCTCTACCCGAGCAGCGGACCGCGGGTGGAGGTCAAGCTGGACGAGCGGGCGCCACAGGCGCGCTCCTGTGCCGTCTTCATGCTCGAGAACGTCAAGGGCGAGCTGACGGTGCGCCGCGAGGTGAAGTACGTCTACGGCTTCCAGGCGGAGCTCGACCGGCTGTACGGCTGGGGGCTGCAGTGGGGGCGGGGCTACAAGACCAACGCCTGAGCCGGGCACGCTGCGGCCCGCCGCCGGAGCGGCGCGCCGCTCGTTCCGGCTCCGGCCCCCGCGGCCGCCGGTCCGAGCCGCGCCCCCGCGGCCTTACGTCTGTGCCGCGTCCCCGCCGCCGGGGGCGTCCGCCCGGTCTCCCTAACGGCGCTGGAACTGCGGGCCCTGGGGCGGCAGGACGAAGGACGGGTCCGGCACGAAGGGCTGCTGCACCGGGTAGCCGTACGTCGAGGCCGGTGGTTGCTGCGTCGGCTGCGGAGGGCTGTACGGGGACGGCGGCGGCTGCTGTGGCTGGTACTGGGGCGGCGGTCCCGGGTAGCCGTAGGCGGGCTGGACCGGGGGCTGCGTCGGCGGTGGCGGAACGTTCTGCGGATAGCCGTAGCCGCCGCTCGTGGGCGCCGTTCCCGGCGTCTGGGGCGCCACGGTGGGAGGTGAGGCCAGTGGTGCGGACGAAAGAGGCTCCGGCATGGCGTCCGGCACGTGCTGGGTGACCGCCTCCGGGTCCGACGCCGACGAGGCCTGGGGGGCCGCCGCGGACGGGGGGCCGGAGGCCTCTTCGGGCCAGGTGCTGGGCGGCGGGGTCGCGGCGGAGGCGGCGGGGCCGGTCATCGCCGGGCCGGGGGCGGCCGGGCCGGGGACGGTCGGGTCGCCGGACGGGCCGGGCTCGCTCCCGGGGGCCGGGGCGGCGGTCGATGCCGGCTCCGGCCCGGGGGGTGCCGACACCGGGGCTTCCGAGGCCGGCGGACCGTCGGCGGCAGCCTCGTTCTCGTCCACCGAGATCCCGAACTCGGTCGCCAGGCCGACCAGACCGCTCTCGTAGCCCTGCCCCAGGGCGCGGAATTTCCAGCTGTCGGCGCGCCGGTACAACTCCCCGCAGATCAGGGCCGTTTCCTCGCCCGTCTCGGGAACCACATCGAAGACCGCGATCGGCTCGCCGTCGCTCTGCGCCGCGTCGTACAGCATGACCCGCAGATCCGTGACGCCCGCGAACGGGCCACCGTCCGAGGAGGCGGCCAGCACGACCCGGTCCACCGACGCGTCCAGCGCCGACAGGTCCGCCTCGATGGTGTCGGTCAGGCTCTCTGCGAGCTGTGTCTTGGGCAGGTGCCGCACCAGGCCACTGGGGTGCCGCGGTTGGTTGTAGAAGACGAAGTCCTCGTCGGAGTTCACGCGCCCCTCGGGTCCCACCAACAGGGCCGAGGCATCGACATCGGGGACACCGGCGCCGGGGGTCCAGCGCAGGACGGCCCGGACCGCCGTGGCATCGAGGGGTACGTTCGACCCTTTCAGCATCGCGTGCGTCATGCCGCAATCCTGCCTTCCCGGAGGTCGCAGCGACAACGCGGGGGGCCGCGAGCCGTTCCCGGGGCGTGGCCGTGGATGCCCGGGCGCCTCGTGGGGGTTACGTGATTTTCACGCACGCGGGAACTAACCAGGCCCCCACACACGTACGATTACCGGCTGGATCCAGACAGCGAGACGCAGCGGGGGTGCCGGATCCCGCATGTAGACGGGGAGTTATATGCGTCATTTTGGGTACCTTCCGCCCGACATCCGGAAGACACTGTTCCACCAGGAGCCGGTGGAGTTCACCGCCGGCTCTCCGGCCCGCACGCTCGCGGTCGCTCTGGGGGCGACGCTCTACAGCCCCGCCACCCGCCCGCGACTCGCCGCCGATGTCCTCAAGCAGGCCGCGCGTGGCGTGACCTCCATGGTCCTGTGCCTCGAGGACTCCATAGGCGACGGGGATGTCGAGGCCGGCGAGGAGAACCTTGTGCGGCAGCTCGGCCTTCTCGACGAGGCGGCAACTGCGGGCGCTGATCTTCCCCTGCTGTTCATCCGCGTCCGCACACCCGGCCAAATACCGGATCTCGTCCGCCGGATGGGCACTGCCGTGCACAGGCTGTCCGGTTTTGTACTTCCGAAGTTCACCGAGGAGCGTGGCATCCCGTTCCTTGAGGCGCTGAACGAGGCCGAGGGCGACTGCGCCCGGCCGCTGTTCGTGATGCCGGTGCTGGAATCGCCGGAGTTGCTGCATCTGGAGAGCCGCGCCGAAACCCTTGCGGGCATCGCCCGGACCGTGGACAAATACCGGGACCGGGTGCTTGCCCTGCGGCTCGGCGTCACGGACTTCTGCTCCGCCTATGGACTGCGCAGAGCCCCCGACATGACGGCCTACGATGTCCAGATCGTTGCCTCCGTGATCGCCGATGTGGTGAATGTGCTGGGGCGGGCGGACGGCACGGGCTTCACGGTCACCGGCCCGGTGTGGGAGTACTTCCGGCTGCAGGAGCGGATGTTCAAGCCGCAGCTGCGCCGCAGCCCCTTCCTCGGACGCGCCGAGGAGTTGCGCACGGCCCTGATCGAGCACGACATGGACGGCCTGCTGCGGGAGATCGAACTCGACCGCGCGAACGGTCTGCAGGGCAAGACCTGCATCCACCCCTCGCATGTCGCGCCGGTGCACGCCCTCTCGGTCGTCAGCCATGAGGAGTTCAGCGACGCGGTCGACATCCTGCGGCCCGAGCGGGGCGACGGCGGGGTGCTGCGCTCCGCCTATACGAACAAGATGAACGAGGTGAAGCCGCATCGCGCCTGGGCCGAGCGGACCCTGCTGCGCGCCGAGGCGTTCGGGGTCGCCCGGGAAGGCATCGGGTTCGTGGAGCTGCTGACGGCGAGCCTGCCGCAGGCGTGAGCGAGCGGGCGTGAGCGGGCGTGACGTGAGCAGGCATGACGTAAGCAGGCGTGACCTGCGGGACAACAGATGAACGGTACGACGGAGGAGACGGAACACGTGGTCTGGACGGGAGAATGGGTCGCCGGCCGGCTCGGGGTCTCGCTGAGCGGCGGGGACGAACTGCCGGAACTGCTGGGGCTGGCGCTGCGGCGTAACCCCAAGCGGGCCCATTTGCTCGTGTCGAACGTGCTCGGCAAGCACGTGCCCCAGCGGCCGGATGTGGTCCATGGCGCCGGCGTCGGGCTGGGGCGCCGGGTGCGGAAGCTGCTGGGCGACGAGGCCGCTGCCCGCTCCGTCGTCCTCGGCTACGCCGAAACCGCCACCGGCCTGGGACATTCGGTGGCCGACGGCCTGGCACTCGCGCCGTATCTGCACTCCACCCGCCGGCCGGTCGCGGGCGTGGCGCAGGTGGGCGGGTTCGAGGAGGAGCACAGCCACGCCACCTCGCATCTGCTGCTCCCGGAGGACCGTGCACTCCTCGCCGGGGACGGACCGCTGGTGCTCGTCGACGACGAGTTCTCCACCGGCCGGACCGTCCTGAACACGATCACCGCGCTGCATGCGCACTTCCCACGCGAGCGGTACGTGGTCGTCGCCCTGGTCGACATGCGCTCCGACGCGGACCGCAGCCACCTGGAGAAGTTCGCGGCGGAACTGGGTGCCCGCGTCGACCTCGTGGCACTGGCCGCCGGCGGCGTACAGCTGCCTGCGGACGTCCTGGCCCGTGGCCAGGAACTCGTCGCCGCGCAGGAGGCGCTTGCGGCGCGGGCCCCTGCGCCCGCCACGGGGACCGTGCCCGAGGGAGCGGGCTCCGAGGGCGCTGGTTCCGAGCGCACTGACCGCGGTCCCGGTTCGGCAGATACACCGACGGCGCCCGGTGGCGGCGCTGGCGTCCTGCGGGTCGGTCTCGACTGGCCCGCCGGGCTGCCGGACGGTGGTCGGCACGGCTTCACACCGGCGCACCGCGCCCGGCTGGAGGCCGCTCTGCCGCACATGGCGACCCGGATCGCCCGGCAACTGGACGGCGCCCGCCGCATCCTCGTCCTCGGCAACGAGGAGTTGATGTACGCGCCGCTGCGGATGGCCCAGGCCCTGGACACTCTCCTGGCCGAGGAGGCGGGTGGTGCCGAGCCGGCGCCGCACGTCTTCTTCTCCACCACCACCCGGTCGCCGGTGCTCGCCGTCGACGACCCCGG
Source organism: Streptomyces sp. NBC_00400 (assembly GCF_036048035.1). Classification (NCBI taxonomy): domain Bacteria; kingdom Bacillati; phylum Actinomycetota; class Actinomycetes; order Kitasatosporales; family Streptomycetaceae; genus Streptomyces; species Streptomyces sp. NBC_00400. Next base: position 5,902,859 of record NZ_CP107940.1, read on the forward strand.
TTACGCGATACGGACCCGGCTGTCCTTTCCCGCTCACGACAGGCCGGCCGACGGTCCGGGGGAGCGGTACGCCTACAACGTGGCGGCCGGCGCCGACCCGGAACGCGGCTTCGACGCCATCGTGGCCGTCGTGGACTCGCACGGGGACTGCCCGGAACTGCACGCCACCCACGGTCTGCTGCACCGGCTCACCGAGCACACCGGCCGGCTGCTGCTCGCCGTCATCCCCTCGTACGCGCCGCAGCCGCAGCCGCAGCCGCAGCCACAGCCCCGGTCCAAGCCCCATCCCGAACCGCAGGTCCGGTCCATGCCCCTCCCCGAGCCGTTGCGCGGCCCCGCCTTCTCCTCCTACACCGCTGACGAGGTCGGCTGGCTGCTGCAGGACCTCTCCGATGTCACCCTGGAAGCGCCGACCGAGGAACGCGAGGAGGCGATTCAGCGCGGTGGCGCCCACTACGCCGAGTCGCTGCCGGTCGAATACCAGCCGAGCGAGCAGTACCAGGAGCTGTTCCACAGCGCGCTGCGGACCTCCGCGAGCCGGATTGCCCGGGCGGTCGGGACCGTCACCGAGACCGTGCTCGCCGAACGCGGCCCACGCCCCGTGCTGGTGTCGCTGGCACGGGCCGGTACCCCCGTCGGGGTGCTGATGCGCCGCTGGGCGCTGCACACCCACGGCGTGGAGCTGCCGCACTACACCCTCTCGATCGTCCGCGGGCGGGGCATCGACACCACCGCACTGCGCTGGCTGGCCGCCCATCACGATCCGGCGGATGTCGTCTTCGTGGACGGCTGGACCGGCAAGGGCGCCATCACCCGCGAACTCGCCCAGGCCCTGGCGGACTTCCCGGGCTTCGACCCGCGGATCGCCGTGCTCGCCGACCCCGGCGGCTGTGTCGAGACCTATGGCACCCGGGACGACTTCCTCATCCCGTCCGCCTGCCTCAACTCCACCGTCTCCGGCCTCATATCCCGCACCGTTCTGCGCGACGACCTCGTGGGGCCGGACGACTTCCACGGTGCGAAGTTCTACCGGGACCTGGCGGCGGACGATGTGTCGCACGCGTTCCTGGACGCGGTCGCCGCCCGCTTCGACGACGTGGCCGCGGAGGTCGCGACGGAGGTGAAGGAGCTGGCCGCCGCCGACCGGGCGCCCACCTGGGAGGGCTGGGCGGCCGTTGAACGGATCAGCGAGGAGTACGGCATCCACGACGTCAATCTCGTGAAGCCCGGTGTCGGCGAGACCACGCGCGTCCTGCTGCGCCGGGTCCCCTGGAAGATCCTGGCCCGGCAGGGAGCCGGGGCCGATCTCGATCATGTGCGCCTCCTGGCGGAACAACGGGGCGTGCCCGTCGAAGAGGTCGGCGAACTGCCCTATACCTGTGTCGGATTGATCCACCCCCGCTTCACCCGCGGGGCCACGGGCGCCGACGGCAAGGCGGTGGCCTCCTGATGAGCGCGATCGTCGCCAGCGACCTCGACCGCACCCTGATCTATTCGGCCGCCGCCCTGAGCCTCGCCATGCCGGACGCCGAGGCCCCCCGGCTCCTGTGCGTCGAGACCTATGAGCGCCAGCCGCTGTCCTATATGACGGAGACGGCCGCGGCCCTGCTCGCCGAACTGGCCGGCGCCACCACCTTCGTCCCGGCCACCACCCGCACTCGCGAGCAGTACGGCCGTATCCACCTCCCCGGGCCCGTCCCCGAGTTCGCCGTCTGCGCCAACGGCGGCCATCTGCTCGTACGGGGGGAGTCCGACCCGGACTGGCAGCGCACCGTCGCCGGGCGGCTCTCCTCGCAGTGCGCACCCCTGGACGAGATCCGTGCGCACCTGGTCCGCACCGCCGACCCGGCCTGGTTGCGCAAGGAACGCGTTGCCGAGGACCTTTTCGCCTATCTCGTCGTGGAGCGGCCACTGCTGCCGGACACCTGGGTGAAGGACCTGACCGGCTGGGCGGACGAACGCGGCTGGACCGTGTCCCTGCAGGGCCGCAAGATCTACGCCGTGCCGAAGCCGCTGACCAAGAGCGCAGCAGTGGCGGAAGTGGCCCGCCGCACCGGGGCCTCCGAGATCCTCGCGGCCGGTGACTCCCTTCTCGACGCCGACCTGCTGCTGGCCGCGGACCGCGCATGGCGGCCCGGACACGGCGAACTGGCGGACTCCGGCTGGCACGCCCCTCATGTCACGGCGCTCGACGAACAGGGTGTCGCGGCGGGCGAGGAAATCGTGCGGGCCTTCATTCGCGGCGCCGCATCCCCGAGCCGGGCCGGCTGACACGGGCGGCCACGAAGACCGCCAGCGGCAGGATCACCTCGCTCGGCAGCGGCGGGAACAGATTCTCCGCGGCGATTGCCACGCCCGCGCCGGGCGCGCCGAGCGTGTCCATGAGGCCCGGTGATCCAGCCGGGTGCGGTGCTTCCGATGCTCTCGATCATGCTTCAACGCTATGAATTCGCACCTCACGGCACATTGCGGTACACCGCACAAAAAACTGCGGTTTTCCGCAGTGCGCGGGGATGCGCGGTGCGGCTAGCGTTTTGATCATGTGGGGAATGGCACGGCGCGGATTGCGCTTGGCGACAGGGCTTGCGCTCGGTGCTGTGATGACGGCGGCCGAGCTCCCCTTCGTTGTGCTCTCCGGCCTCTCCCTGCTGCTCGTCCTCGCCTGGCCGCGCGGCCGACGCGTGGTCCTCGAGCACGTGTGCGCCGCGGCGCGGCTCCTGACCGAGAACAATCGAGGCCGCCTCCGCGTCTATTTCGTGACCGACACGTCAGACACCTACACCGGCCCCCGCGCGTTGCACTATCTCTCCCTGCGCTGGGGGTTGGGCCTGCTGGGGGCTCTCGTCCTGAGCGCGGCGCTGATCGGAGCGGCGTACGGCACCGTCTGGATCTACATCCTGCTCTTCGACGAAGCCCGCCATCCCGGCACCCTCGCGCTGACGAGCGTCGGCGGCCTCTTTCTTCTCTTCCTCGGCCTGCAGAGCAGTTTCGGCGTCGCCGGGCTGGAGACCAAGCTGGCGCGGTATTACCTGGGCCCCAGCCACCAAGAGGCGCTGGAGCGCCGTATCGAGCAACTGGCAGCCAGTCGCGCCGGCGTCATCGCCGCGGTCAACGATGAGCGCCGCCGTATCGAACGCGATCTGCACGACGGTGTGCAGCAGCGGCTGGTGGCCCTGGGCATGCTGCTCGGCCGCGCGCTGCGCAGCCAGGACGCGCAGCGCGCGGACCAACTCCTGCGCCAGGCCCACGAAGAGAGCAGCCAGGCCCTGACCGAGCTGCGCGAGGCGGCATGGCGGGTCTATCCGACGGTGCTGGACGAAGCAGGGCTGCGCGCAGCCCTGGAAACGGTCGCGGAACGCTCGGCCATCTCCGTACGCCTCGACTACGAACTTGCCACCGAACCCGACACCGCCGTGGCCACGGTCGCCTACTTCGTGGTCTGCGAAGCCGTCACCAACGCCGTCAAGCATTCCGATGCCGGACAGATAACGGTCCGCGTCGCCCCTGGCGAGGACGCCGTGCTCGTGCACATCGAGGACGACGGTTTGGGCGGCGCGGATTCGTCCGGCAGTGGCCTGTTCGGGCTGGCCCGCCGGGTCGCCGCCCTCGACGGCCGGTTCCGGGTGGACAGCCCGGCCGGCGGACCGACCATCATCACCGCGGAGCTGCCGTGCGCGTAGTGCTTGCCGACGATTCGATCCTGCTGCGGGAGGGCCTGGTGCGCCTTCTTGCCGAAGAAGGACACGAGGTGGCCGCCGCGGTCGGCGACGCCGATCAGCTGATCGCCGTGCTGGAGCAGGTGGGAGAGCGGGGCGAGAAACCGGACGCGGTGGTCGTGGACGTCCGGATGCCACCCACGCACACCGACGAGGGGCTGCGCGCCGCCGTACAGATCCGGGAGCGCTGGCCCGACGTCGGCGTACTGGTGCTCTCGCAGTACGTCGAGCGTCGCTATGCGACGGAGTTGCTGACCGACGACAGCGAGGGGGTGGGATATCTGCTCAAGGATCGGGTGCTCCAGGTGGACGAGTTCCTGGACGCGCTGGAACGGGTGGGCGCAGGCCAGGCTGCCTTCGACCCCGAAGTCGTACGGCAGTTACTGACACGCAGCCGTCGCACGGATCCGCTCGGCACCCTCACCGCACGCGAGCGGGAGGTGCTGGGGGAGATGGCGCAGGGCCACACCAACGCAGCGATCGCCGTCCGGCTGCACATCTCGCTGAGCGCCGTCGAGAAACACACCAACGCGATCTTCGACAAGCTCGATCTGATCGGCACCTCCGGATACTCACGCCGGGTCCTGGCGGTGTTGCGCTATCTGGGGACGTGAGACCGGGGAGGGAAGGAAGGCACGAGGCGAGGGAGCGACCGGAAAGCAGTCGGTGAAGGTGGCGGCTCGGTTAGTCTCGCCGAGGCGGTTGGCCGCATCGTCCGGTGATCGCCCGAGACCGCGATCCTTGACCCAGGGGAGAGCCAGTGACCGAGTCCAAGAGCACGCCGATCACGGCGGAGATGTACGACTACGTCCTCGCCCACAACCCACCGTTGAACGCCGCGCAGCGGGACATCGTGGAGCTCACCCGACAGCAGTTCCCCGAGGCGGCGGGGATGCAGTCAGCGGAGGAACAGGGGCCCCTGCTGGCGTTCCTGGTGCGGCTGATCGGGGCTCGGCATGTCGTCGAGGTGGGAACGTTCACCGGGTTTTCGGCGCTGTCCATGGCCCAGGCGCTGCCCGCGGACGGCACGCTGATCGCCTGTGATGTCTCCGAGGAGTGGACGGCGTACGGCCGGGAGGCATGGGAGAAGGCCGGTGTCGGGGACCGCGTCGAGCTGCGGATCGCGCCCGCGCTGGAAACGCTGCGGGCGATGCCGACCGAACCGCATATCGACCTCGCCTACCTCGACGCGGACAAGGGCGGCTATATCGCGTACTGGGAAGAGCTGGTGCCCCGGCTGCGGCCGGGCGGCCTGATCGTGGCGGACAACGTCCTGTACCACGGGGAGGTTGCCGACCCGGCGGCGACCGGGTCGGCCCTCGCGATCAGGGCCTTCAACGACCATGTAGTGGAGGACTCCCGTATGGAGGCGGTCATTCTCACGGTGGCCGACGGCGTGACCCTGGCACGCAAGAGGTAGCGGCCGGGGCTCCAGGCCCCGCAGTCGCCGTGAGTACTAGCCGCCGCAGCAACCGCCCCCGCAGCAGCCGCCGCCTCCGCCCTGCGGGGCGGCAGCGGTCGCGGAGCCGCCGACGGCGACCGTGGAGAGGAGCTTCACGGTGTCCTCGTGGCCCTCGGGGCACACGGCCGGGGCGGAGGACTCGGCCATCGGCCGGTTCAGCTCGAAGGTGGAGCCGCAGGGGCGGCACCGGTATTCGTAACGAGGCATGAGCACAGGTTAGCCGCGGCGCCGCTCAGCGGACGACGGTGCCGGGCGGCGCGCCCAGCATGCCCAGCTCCGCACGGGTCGGCGCGCCCTCCCAGTCGCCGGGGGACGCGACCGCGAATGCTCCCGTGGTGACGGCCCGCTCCAGGCATGCGGCCGGCCCTTCACCGTCCAGCAGCGCCGACAGATAGCCCGCCACGAAGGCATCGCCGGCCCCCACGGCATCGACGGCCCGTACGGCCTTGGCGGACCGGTGCAGGGAGCCGCCGTGCGTGAAGGCCGTTGCCCCCTCCGCGCCGAGTTTGACCACGATCTCGCCGACGCCCAGCTCCCTCAGCAGCCTGGCCTGCGACGCGATGCCGGCGGCGGAGTCACCGTCGGCGTCCCGGGGCGGGAGGCACAGCGGAAGCTCGTCATCGGAGGCGATCAGGAGATCCACGAAGGGGATCCACTCGCCCAGGACCACGGCGGCTTCCTCGGCCGTCCACAGCCGGGCGCGGAAGTTGACATCGAGGCAGACCAAGGAGCCGTGCTCGCGGGCCAGTCGGAGGGACTGCAGAGCTGCCGAGCGAGCCGTGGGGCTCAGGGCCGGGGTGATGCCCGTCAGGTGCAGGACGCGGGGCGGGGCGGCGCGGAAGGCGCGTTCGATCACGTCTGGCGTGAGCCGCGAGCCGGCCGATCCCGCACGGTAGTAGTGCACCCGGGTGATGTCGGGCAGCCGCGGTTCGAAGAGGAGCAGCCCGGTCGGGGCACCCGGATCGGTCGGGGCGCCGGACACCTCGACGCCCTCGGCGCGCAGCGTACGCAGCACCAGTTCCCCGGCCTCGTCCTCGCCGACCGCACCCGCCCAGCGGACCTCGTGCCCGAGCCGGGCCAGCCCGATCGCCACGTTGCTCTCCGCTCCGGCGATGGAGACCTGCATCGTGCCGCCGAGCTTCAGCGGGCCGCTGCCGCGTAGCGCGACCATGGTCTCGCCGAAGGTGAAGACGTCCGGACGGCCCGGTTGCCGGGGAACCCGTGGACGGCCCGGCGCGGCCCCGGGGCGGGCATCGGCGCCGCCGCCGTGCTGTCCGTCCCCGTGTCCGTCCCCGTGTCCGTCCCCGTGTCCGTCCGCGGCCCCATGCCCGTCCCCGTGATCGTCGCTGTCCCGCGGTGCTTGTCCGCCCCCGGCAGCCGACTGCCCCGTCATCGTGCGCACACCGCCCTGAACTCCGCCGCGCGCTTGCGCAGCCCGTCCAGGTCGCCCCCGTCCGCCGCGTCCCCGACCAGCGGCGAGCCGACACCCACCGCTACCGCCCCGGCGGCGAAGTACGCCTGCGCGGCGGCTGCGTCCACGCCCCCGACCGGCACGAACGGCAGCTCGGGGAAGGGCGCCCGCAGCGCCTGCAGATACGCCGGTCCGCCGGCCGACGCCGGGAACAGCTTCAGGGCCGAGACGCCCAGCGCGTCCGCGGCGATCACCTCGGACGGCGTCAGCACGCCGGCGAGCGTCGGCAGGCCCTGGCGTACGGACTCCTCCAGACCGGCCCCGAGGCCGGGGGTGACAATGAGATTCGCCCCGGCTTCGGCGGCGCGCCGGGCGTCCGATGCGGTCAGGACGGTGCCGGCGCCGAGCCAGGCCGCGTCGCCCAGCTCGGCGCGCGCCCGTCGGATCACGGTGAGGGCGTCCTTCCCGCTGAGCGAGATCTCGATCAGCGGAAGGCCCGCCTCCACAAGCGCCATGACGGTACGGAAGGACGCCTCCGCATCTCTGCCCCGGATGATGGCGACCAGTCGCTCGGTCCGGAGCGCTGTGCTGAGGTCCATGGCGTTTCCTGCTTTCTCCTGCACCCCGCCGCGTGGGTGACTGCGCGGCTGGGTCGTTCGGGCGCGCGGGTGACACCTTCGATTATTCCGGGCCGCACCGACAGGTGTACCGGGCGTGCCGGATGTGCCGGAGATGCCGTGCGTGCCGGAGGTGTCGTGCGTGCCGGAGGTGCCGGGGCCGACAGGTACACCCCCTCACCATTCGGCGAACGACCCGTCCTCATGGCGCCACACGGGGTTCCGCCAGGCGTGGCCCCGCTCATCCGCCGCCCGCACCGCGGCCTCGTCCACCTCCACACCGAGCCCGGGGCGGTCGGTCCGCAGCAGTGATCCCCCGTGGAAGCGGAACGGCTCCGGATCCACCACGTAGTCCAGCAGCTCGGCGCCCCGGTGGTAGTGGATCCCGATGGACTGCTCCTGGATGAGGAAGTTCGGTGTGGTGAAGGCGACTTGGAGGCTGGCGGCGAGTGCGACCGGACCGAGCGGGCAGTGCGGGGCGAGCTGCGCCCCGTACACCTCCGCGAGCGCGGCGATCCGGCGCAGCTCGGAGATGCCGCCCGCATGCGAGACATCGGGCTGGAGGATCGCGACGCCGGCTTGGAGGGGAGCCAGGAACTCTCGCCGGGTGAAGAGACGTTCACCGAGTGCGAGGGGGATGTTGGAGGCGTTGACGAGATCAGGGAGGGCTTGCAGGCAGTCGGAGAGGACGGGCTCCTCGACGAACATCGGCGCGTAGTCGGCCAGCAGGGGGAGGAGCCTGCGGGCGTTGGCGGGCGAGACCCGGCCGTGGAAGTCGAGGCCGAAGTCCCGTTCGTCGCCGAGGACTTCGCGTGCCGTCTCGGCGCGCAGCAGGCATTCCCGTACCTCGGCGCGGGTGGCCACCGGCGTCATCCGGCCGCAGCCGTTCATCTTGACGGCGGTGAAGCCCGCCTCGATCTGGGCGGTGACCGCGTCGCGGACGGCGTGCGGCTCGTCGCCGCCCACCCAGGCGTAGGCGCGGATCCGCTCGCGTACCGGTCCGCCCAGCAGCTGGTGGACGGGGACGCCGTGCCGCTTCCCCTTGATGTCCCACAACGCCTGGTCCAGGCCGGCGACCGCGGACGACAGGACGGGCCCGCCGCGGTAGAAGCCGCCTTTGGTCATGACCTGCCAGTGGTCCTCGATGCGCGCCGGATCCTGGCCCAGAAGGTACTCGGACAGCACCTCCACCGCCGCCCGGACCGGCTCGGCCCGCCCTTCGACCACCGGCTCACCCCAGCCGACGACGCCCTCATCGGTCTCCACCCGGACGAACAGCCAGCGCGGTGGCGCGAGGAACGTCTCGATGCGGCTGATCTTCATGGAACGGCTCCGTCCTGTCGGGGTGCGGGTGCGGCGCGCCGCCTACGGGCGGAGTCCGCTTTACCGGACCGATGCCTTTCCCCTCAACCCCTACGGATGCTCCCGCGCCAACCCCTACGGATGCTCCCGCGCCGACAGATCAAGCAGTTCGAGCATCGCCATATAAGCCCCGTCGACGTCCCGGCTCCGTACGGCCTCGACCACCGCGGCGTGGGCCGCATGAGGATGTTCGAACACGCCGTCCGCGGCGAGCACGGCCCGTTCGCGCTGGACGAGTACCGGCACGATCACCCGGTGCATCTGCGCGTAGAAGCGGTTGTTCGAGGCGATCAGCATCGCCGTGTGGAACGACGCATCGGCGCGTATGCGCAGTGCCGGATCGGTGTCGGTCGTGGCCATCGCGCCGAGCGCGGTGTCCAGTGCCGCCAGATCCTCATCCGTGCGGCGCTCCGCAGCGAGCGCGGCCGCCGCAGGCTCGATGGAACGGCGCAGTTCGAGCGCATCGGCGAAGAAATCGGACGAGACACCGGCCGCGAGCTTCCAGCGCAGCACGTCCGGATCCAGCAGGTTCCAGTCCTCCCGGGGGCGGACGAACGTGCCACGCTCCTTGTCGGCATCGAGGAGACCCTTCATGGTCAGCACCTTGACCGCCTCACGCAGCACGGTCTGGGTCACGTCCAGCTGCGCCATCACGTCCGGCATGACGAGGCTGCCGCCCTCACCGTAAGTGCCCTTGATGATCCGCCTCGCAAGCGCTTCGACCGCCTCGTGGTGCACCCCGTGCCCGCCGGCGGAGGAGGCGGTGTGCTCCGAACGGCTCATCGTGTGCTCCCTGCTCTCCCCGTGTTCGCCGACCTGCCGCCCCTCCCTCCAACCCACGCCGTCCCACCCGGCCGCCGCACCGGCCTGCCCAGCGCTCGGCCGTCACACCGCACCTGGAGGGACGCGTCGGCCAAGTCCCCGTGATCCGGTTCCCGTCATCAGCCGTCAGGGCGTACCGAGCACCCCATTCCCACCTCGGTACGCCCTGACGTCTCTCCTCGCCCCGGCTCAGGGCCTCTTGCCGGCGGTACCGGCATCCGTGCCGGTGCCGGAGCCCGCACCCACCCCCCTGGTACCGGAGGAGGCAGTACCCGTGCCCGTACTCGTACCCGTGCCCGTACTCATGCCCGTGCGGGATCTGCTCCCGCTGGTGCCGGCGCCGATCGAACCGCGCCCGGCATGCGAGGCGCCTTGGACGTTGACCCGCGCCGCCTGCCGTGCGGCGGTCATGCCGGAGACGGGATGCAGCTGGCCACGGTCGAACCGTTCCGCTTCCTCCGGGTGCCGGGCGCGCCAGTACGGATTGTCGTGCGAGAGGCCGCCGCTGACCCGTCCGTACATCCCGAAGACCAGCAGCATCAGTCCGACCGCAAAGCTGAAGAGGACGTTCTGGAGCCGGAAGGCGAGGAAGTTCGCGCCGGTGTCCAGCAGCGCCAGGTTCACGAAGCCGCTCAGGAGGAAGAGGATGCCGAACACGATGTTGAAGGTCGAGGCGAAGTTCCCGCCGATCACCATGCCGGCGACGAGGATCGCGCCGACGACGATGGAGAGGATGCTCAGGGAGCCGTTGGTGTTCAGCCCGGCAACGGTGTCGCCGCCGGTGTCGAAGAAGCCGATGTGGTGGGTCAGCCCGAGGATGCCGAAGGCGATCAGCACCAAGCCCATCAGCCCCGCGCCGATGCGGTAGACCTTGCTGAGCCGGTGGTCCACGGGCAGATGCTCATCGAGCCGGGTGTGATGCGCCTTCGTCCGGTGAAAGGGGTTCGAGGGCCCGTGCAGGGTCTGGCCAGTAGCCCCAGTAGCCATCTCCGGCCTCCTTCGCGCAGGTGTGCCGCCTGGGCCGTACTTCCCTCCAGGATCCGCCCACGTGCGACATCACGCCATTGCACCCTGGGTGACGGGCAGGTGGCCGCGGCGACGAGCACAGAGGCGGCATCCGCCCCGGGACCACCCGCCGGCCCACCTCCGGAGCCTCAGCCGCTCCCGCAGTCTCAGCCGCTCCCGCTCCCGCTCCCGCTCCCGCAGCCTCAGCCGGCCCCGCCCCCTGGACCGCCCCTGGCCCCGCGGATCTCCTGCACCACCCGGGCCGCCGTCTCCCGTACCGCTTCGGTCTCCGTCAGGAAATGCCACCAGTCCGGATGCCGCCCCTCCAGGCCCGCGACCGCACGGTCCAGCCGCGCCACCGCCTCGTCCAGGGGGCCGGCATGCCGCGGCTCGGGGGTGCTGCGCCCGGCCATCGCCAGCCGCTGCGCATCCCGGACCGCGAAGCGCGTCCGTTCGACCTCCTTCTGCCGGTCGAACGACACCGCATCGAGCCGCTGCAGCCGGTCACCGGCCGCCGAGACCGCCTCGTCGGTGCCGTCCAGCAGCGCCCGTACGGTGGCCAGCAGGCTCGTGGCATCCGCCCAGCGCTGCTCGTCCCGCGCCTGCTGCGCCTCCCGCAGCTTGACCTCGGCCTGCCGGACGGACTGCGCGGCCTGTTCCGGTACCTGCTGCAGGTCCTGCCAGCATGCCGCGCTGTACCGCCGCCGCAGCTCGCTGAGGACCGGGTCGACCTTCCCGGCACGCGTCGTGATCGCCTGGGACCGGGTCCGCAGTGACACCAGCCGCTTGTCGATCTCCGCCGCCTTCCCCGGCAGCCGCTCGGCCTCGGTCCGTACGCCCTCGGCCTTGCGCAGCATGTCGTCGGCGCGCCGGATCGTCTCCTGTACGCCATGCTGCCCGGCACCCTGGTTGAGCTTGGTCAGCTCGGGCCCGAGCGCCGCCAGCCGGGTCGCGAGATCATCGGCCCGCAGCCCCTGCGCACGGACCGCGTCCAGCGCATTGCTCGCCGCCAGCAGCGCCTGCCGCGCCCGCTCCACGGCCGGAGCCAGCCGCGCCAGCTGTGTCTCGGCGGTCTGCAGCAACGGCCCGAGCCCTTGCGCGAACCGCTCCAGCTCGCTCCGGACGCGATCCAGCTCCTCCTTGGCCCGCGTCAGATCCGCTCGCGCCCGCGCCACCGCGGCACCGTCCAGATCGTCACGGTCCAGATCGTGGGAGTCGACCGCGGTGATGTACTGCTGACTCACCTCGTCGATCCGCCGGCCGAAGCCCTCGTAATCCGCCGCGGCCTTCCGCGCGGCCGGCGAATTGTCGACCGCGGTGATCGTCTCTATGGAGATCCGCAGGTCACGGTGTGCGGTGTCCAGCTCGTAGAACGCCGCCGCCGCGGCGTCCTTCGCGGCCTGCGCGTCGGCCCGCTGACTCTCCCCGCGCCCGAACCAGCGACGGGTCCCCCCACCCGCGAACGACACCGGCACCATCGCCACCAGCAACGGCAACGGCAGCAACACGAGCCCCACCACATCGCGGAGCGGACCCCCACGGACGCGACGGCGTTCTCGCTGCTCATGCGGCTGCGTCTCTGTCGCCGTCACTTCCCTCTCCCGATCGGATCGCCCCAGGACCGAATGTCATTCTCCCACTCACCGGAAACGAACACACCGGCCGGTAAGTTCGGACTTCGAGTACGGGTTTGCCGTTCAGCCCCAGAGGCAAGGTAGTCTGTCGGCTCGGCCAGGGCGCATAGCTCAGCGGTAGAGCGCTGCTCTTACAAAGCAGATGTCACAGGTTCAAATCCTGTTGTGCCCACAGAGAAATAGCAGGTCAGAGGGCCCTTCGCGGCGGCACGCGGAGGGCTTTCCGTGTTCTTTGCCCGGCGGTACATGTTCCGTACGCCTCGGTCCGTACACGTCGGCGCGGTCAGGTCGCGTTTCCACCGCAGATTCCTGCTCCGGCTCGGCGAGCGACCTGGCTGCCTTGCGCGTCTTCCCCAGAGCTTGTCCGGGGGCTTTACCAGGCTGCTGGAGACGGGCGGCCTGTTACTGATCTTGTAAAGGCATCACGCCACGGGGGCTCGGGGCATGTGAACGGAGGCGGGTGGCTGCATGCAGCCACCCGCCTACTCGGCCCACTCCGTCAGCCGCATGCCGAGGTCGGGGGCCGGTCCCAGGTCGTACGGCGGTGGCGGCTCGAACGGCAGATTCATGATTTTCCCTCCCCCTGTCCGGCCACCCCTGATCGAGCGGGTGGCGGCTACAGGGGGCGCGCTCCCTCGCGGGGCGGGCCTGTGCGCCGGCTCGCTACACCTCTGTTTCTGCGAGTTGCCGGATCAGGTGGTCGGCGAATGCGGTGATCACTGCGGGGAGTTGACGGCCTGCCATGGCCTGGATCTGGAGGGTGCGGAGGTGCATTTCCGGGTTGAGGATGGCGAGGGCTTTGAGGCCTTCGCGGCGCAGGCGTTCGTGCACGCTGATGTGGCCGGTCAAGGAGACGGCGTCGGTCTCTTTGACGAAGGTGGACAGCGCGATGGAACTCGAGCTGACCAGCAGCGGTTCGAAGGTGATGCCCTCGATGGAGCAGCAGAGGTCGAAGAGGCGTCTGTTCGTGGTGCCTTCTTCGGTGAGGGCCACCGGGTAGGGGAGGAGGTCGTGGAGGCGGATTTCGTCTCGTTCGGCCAGTGGGTGGTCCGATCTGACCAGGGCTTGGATCGGGGCCCGCTGGGCGTGTACGACGCGGACATCGGGGGCGGGGGCGAGGCTGAAGGTGACTCCCAGGTCGACGGAGCCGTCCTGGACCATTTGCGTGGTCAACGAGGGGGTCGCCACGGGCAGTTGAAAGGTGGTGCCCGGGTGTTCCCTGCGGAAGGCGGCCATGGCCTGCGGGAGGAATTCCTGCGCCGCGCCCTGTGAACTGGCCACTCGGACGACGCTTCCCAGCCGGCCGCGCCCGCGGATATCCGCGAGCACCTGGTCGGTTTCCAATGCGGCTCGGCGCGCATAGGCGGCGAGCAGAGCACCGGCCTCGCTCGGCACCATTCCGCGCGGTCTGCGCTCGAAGAGCGGTACGCCGATTTCCTGCTCGAGTTTGCCGATTTGCCGGCTGATGGCCGAGCCCGCGACCAGCAGCCGTCTGGACGCCTCGTTGACCGAGCCGGTACGGACCACTTCGAGGAAGTACTCAAGAGCCGGACTGTTCAGCATGCCGCCAGCATAAGGAGCCATTGCATTTCAGGCAATGGTTTGTTCTATAAATTGCGATTGTGCGAATGGTGGGGTTGTGCCTACCTTCTCCCTATGCCCTGCGGGCTCACCCGGCCGGGCGGACCGCACGACGGGGAAGCGCCCCACTGGGCGCCCTCACCGGCGACCGGCCCAGGGGCCTCACAGCCGCTCAGGTGTGCATCCTCCCCGCAGGCAGCCGAGGCAGGGGAAAACGATGAATGCGACAGCCTCCAGCGAATTCACCGGCTCGTGTGCGATGCCGCACCGGGACGCGGAATTCCTCTGCCCGCTGCCCCACATACCGGAGGCCGTCGGCGTGGTGCGCCGCCGTGCACACACGGTCCTGACCGGCTGGAATCTGTCTCCCGCCACCATTGAGGACGCAGTGTTGGTGATTTCGGAAATGGTCACCAATGCGGTCACTCATGCCCTGCCCCCGGCGCTGCTGCAACTGTCCCGGACGGGCGGCGGCGAAGGGCCCTGCGCCCTGCGTATCGAGGTCACTGATGCGGGACCGTCGGCGGACGCCCGGCGGCCGGACGGCGGCCCGCAGGCCGGGGAGCACGGCCGTGGGAGCGGCATCGTCAGCGCCCTGTCCGTCCGGCACGGCGTCCGCGCGGACCGCGGCTGGATCACGCGGTGGGCGGATCTCCGGGCGGCGTGAGGACGCGTTCGCCACAGCGTTGCCGTAAAGGCAATCAGGTGTTCTAGAAGTTGCGATTGTGTGAACGACCCGGCGGCCCTAGCGTCATCGCTCAGCGAGTTCACGAGCCCCGCCTTCCGCTTCTCACTCATCCATCGGCGGTTCCACTCTGCGCGACAGTTCGCCTGCTCGATTCGAGGGAGTAACACTCATGACGACCGCTAGAGAGACAGGCCAGATGATTGCCGAGAAGCCCCTCAGCAAAAGCCGTGCGAGGCGTGCCGTGCTCGCGGCCACGGCGGGAAACACGCTGGAATGGTTCGATCTGGCCACGTACGGGTTCTTCGCGGTTTCGATCTCCAAAGCGTTCTTCCCCGCCGGCGACCCGACCGTTTCCCTGATGCTCGCCTTCGGCACGTTCGGGGTGTCGTATCTGGTCCGGCCCTTGGGTGCTCTTGTCTTGGGGACTTTCGCGGATCGCACCGGTCGTAAGGCCGCGCTGCTGCTCACGATTCGGCTCATGATGGTCGGGACTTTGCTGATCGCCTTGATGCCGACTTACGAATCCATCGGACTTGCCGCGCCGGTCCTGATTCTGGTGGCCCGGCTGCTGCAGGGATTCTCGGCGGGTGGCGAGTTCGGCAGTGCCACCGCGTTTTTGGCCGAGCAGGCGCCCGACCGGCGTGGCTTCATGGCGAGTTGGCAATTTGCCTCTCAGGGGTTGGCGACGCTGCTGGCCGCGACATTCGGCACCGTGCTGAGTCTCACGCTGTCCGGAGCGCAGCTGGATTCCTGGGGCTGGCGCATCCCCTTCCTCGCCGGCCTGCTGATCGGCCCGGTCGGGTACGTGATCCGCCGTCAGGTCCCGGAGTCTCCCGAATTCGCCGAGGCCACCGAGGCGGGGGACGTCGCGACGACCCCGGTCCGGCAGGTACTCCGGGACCAGAAGCTTCGGGTGCTCCTCATGGTCGGCGCACTGGTGATGTCCACCGCGGTGACCTACGTGATCGTCTATATGCCGACCTATGCGCAGGAGACTCTGGGCCTGCCGCCCTCCGCCGGCTTCATCGGGGCGGCGGTGTCCGGCGTGGCGCTGACGGCCGTGACGCCCCTGGTCGGTCACCTCTCGGACCGGACCGGCCGCATCAAGATCATGCTCATCGCCGGGACCGCGATGGTACTCAGCATCTACCCGCTGTTCCTGCTGCTGTCGGGCAGCCCGTCGCTGCTGGTCATGGGCGTGGTGATGTTCACGCTCGGCGTCTTGAAGGCCTGCTACTTCGGTGCGCTGCCCGCGTTGATGTCCGAGGCCTTCCCGACCGGCACGCGCAGCACCGGGCTGTCGCTGAGCTACAACATCGGCGTGATGTCCTTCGGCGGCTTCGCTCCCGTGATCATCACCTGGATGATCGCCGCGACCGGCAGCCACCTCTCACCGAGCTTCTACATCATGGCGGCCGGCGTCCTGAGCATCGCCGCCCTGCTGGCGAGCCGGCGCTTCCTCTCCCTGCGCTGACGCACCTGGCGCCGCCCCCCGGCCGGTATCCGGCGGACCGCGGAGCCCAAGCCCCCAGCCCCCTCAGCCCCAGCCTCCTCAGCCCCCAGCCCCCACGAAAGAACGAGGCCCACCATGACGGACGCTTCCGCGATCCGCGCCCAACTCTCCGGCACCCCGCGTGAACTGGTGCACGAGCGCCAGGAGGAACTGATCGCCGGACTGATGGACTACGTCAGCCAGCCCGGTGTGAGCGCGACCGGCGAAGGATTCCCCGCCGCCACCGACCGTGCGGTCGAAGAGGTCAAGCGGGCCGGCCTGACCCCGTCGGTACTCGTCGGCGACGGCCGGCCGCTGGTGACCGGGCACCGCGCCGGGCCCGCCGGAGCGCCGCACGTCCTGATCTACGGCCATTACGACGTCCAGCCGACCGGGCCGCGCGAGCTGTGGGATTGCGACCCCTTCGCTCCGGTCGTGCGCGACGGACGGATCTGGGGGCGCGGCACCGGCGACAACAAGGGGCAGCATTACGCGCACCTCCAGGCGCTGCGCCTCTTCGAGGAGCAGGCCGGCGCGCTCCCGTGCTCGGTCACGGTGCTGCTCGACGGTGAGGAGGAGATCGGCAGCCCGTCGCTGGCAGGCGTTCTGCGCGCACACCCCGAGCGGTTCGACGGCGATCTCGTCGTCTGGAGCGACCGTTCGGTGCACGAGTCCGGTGAATGGTGCGTCTCGCACGGCGTGCGGGGCATGCTCCGGCTCCGGCTCCGGGCGACCGGCCCCAGCCGCCCGCTGCATTCCGGCAACTTCGGCAATGTCGCGCCCAATCCGGCATGGCAGCTGGTCCAGGCGCTCGCCAGCCTCAAGGACCCCAGCGGCCGGGTCCTCGTCGAGGGCTTCGAGGACGGCCGGGAACCGCTGTCCGACGCCGACCGTGCCGCGTTCACCGCTCTCCCGCTCGATCTGCCGCAGGTCCTCGGCGACATCGGGCTGACCGAAATGGACCCGGCCTTCGACGGGCTGTCCTTCTACGAGCGGCTGGCCGACCGTCCCACGCTGACGATCAACGGGATCACCACCGGCGATGTGGCCCGGACCATCATCCCCGACACCGCGGAGGCGGGCGTCGACATCCGGCTGACGGCGGGCCAGGACCCGCAGGCCGTCTTCGAGCGCGTGGCCGCGCACCTGCGTATCCACGCGCCCGGGGTGACCGTCACCAAGTCCGGTGGTGTACCGGCCTCCAGGACCCCGATCGACAATCCGTATACGCCCAGGGTGGCGCGTGCCATCTCCCGGGTCACCGGGCGCGACCCGCTGCTGGTCCCCGCGTACGGCGGCACGCTTCCCGACTGGATCTTCACCGGGGTCCTCGGCCTGCCCAGCATCGGCCTGCCGCTCGCCAACGCCGACCAGGCCAACCACGCACCCAACGAGAACCTGCGCGTCGACTACTTCCTCGACGCCACCGCGATCTGCATGGAGCTGCTGCTCGAACTGGGCGCCTGACCCTCCGGCCCCGGCGACATCACAGGAACAGAGGCGACACCGCAATGCCCACCACACCCACACCACACCCCCCGCCCTGGCTCGTCCACGACGGCGTACTGACCGGCCTGAAGGTCCTCGATCTGTCCCGCGTCCTGTCCGGGCCGTTCTGCAGCATGATGCTGGCCGATCTGGGCGCTGATGTGATCAAGGTCGAGGACACCGCCTCGGGCGATGACACCCGCGCCTGGGGTCCTCCCTTCCAGGGGGCGGACGCGGCGTACTTCCACAGCGTCAACCGCAACAAGCGCGGTATTGCCGTCGACCTCAAGGACCCCGACTGCCTGCGCCTGATGCAGGAGCTGGCCGCCGGTGCCGATGTGATCGTGGAGAACTTCCGGCCCGGCACCGCGGCCCGCCTCGGCCTCGGCTATCAGGATGTCCGCGACCGGAATCCCGGTGTCGTGTACGCCTCCATCAGCGGTTACGGACAGACCGGGCCGTACCGGAGCGAGCCGGGCTATGACGCGATTGCCCAGGCGGTCAGCGGCGTCATGAGCGTGACCGGAGAACCCGGCGGTCCGCCGGTGCGGTTCGGGGTGTCCCCGGCCGATCTCGCCGCCGGGATGTGGGCCGCCATCGGCGTCCTGGCCGCCTTGCGCAACCGCGAGCACACCGGCAGCGGCGAGTGGGTCGATGTCTCGCTGCTGGACGGCCAGGTGGCCTGGCTGAGTTACGTCGCCGGTGGGTACTTCGCCTCCGGCGAGGTCCCGCGGCGCCATGGCTCGGCCCACCCGACGATCGTGCCGTACCAGGCGTTTCCCACCGCCGACGGGCACCTCATGGTCGCCGCCGGAAACGACGGCCTGTGGCGCCGGTTCGCCACCGCGATCGGATGCGCCGAGCTGGCCGACGACCCACGGTTCGCGACCAACCCCGACCGGGTCCGCCATCGCGGGGAACTGCTCCCGCTCATCGAGCACGCGCTGCGGGCACGCGGTGCCCGGGAATGGGCCGAGATCCTCACCGAGGCGAAAGTGCCGGTCGGTCCGATCAACACCGTCGAGCAGGCCCTGCGGCATCCGCAGGTCCTCGCGCGCGGCATGGTCGCCGAAGTCGAGCACCCCGACGCCGGCACCCTGCGCACCATCGCCTCGCCCCTCAAACTGTCCGGCCATCCGGCCACGGTGCGCACCCCGCCGCCCCGCCACGGGGAGCACACCGCACAGATCCTGACCGCCCTCGGGGTCGGCCCGCGGCAACTGGCAGGGCTCCGCGCGCGAAAGGCCGTGAAGTGACCCCCGTACCCGCCCCCGACCCGGCCTATCGGATATCCCGGTCCGGGCCGGCCGCCGAGATCCGTATCGGTGACGGCAGCCGGCGCAACGCCCTTCCCGGCCGGGCCTGGGCGCGGCTGGCCCGGGAGGTCGGGGAGCTCGGGGCGGACCGGTCGTTGCGGGTGGTGGTGATCCGCGGGCAGGGCGACACATTCTGCGCCGGTTCGGACGTGGCCGACTGGGTGGAGGCGGACACCGGCTACGTCGAGGAGTGCTTCGCGCAGATGGAAGCGGCGTTCACCGCGATCGAGGACTGTCCCGTTCCGGTGATCGCCGAGATCCGCGGTGTCGCCGCCGGTGCGGGGTGCCAACTCGCCCTCGCCTGCGACCTGCGGCTCATGGCGGACGGGGCACGGATCGGGATGCCGATCGCCAGGCTCGGCATCCTCGCCAGCCCCGCCTTCGCCGCACGCCTGGTCGCGCTGGCCGGACCGGCCGTGGCGCGGGAACTGCTCTACACCGGCCGGCTGCTCGACGCCCGCACCGCGGTGGCCCGCGGGCTCGCGGAGGACCGCGTGCCCGAGGCACAACTCGCCGCCCGCACCGGCGATCTCGCCACCGCGGTCGCCGGCCATCCGCCCGCGGCGATCCGGGCCGCCAAGCTGGCGGTGACCGCCGCGCTGGCACCGCAGCGGCAGGCCGCCGCCGTCAACCCGCGGTCCGCGGTGGCGCGGTCCGACTTCGACCGGGCGATCAGCGCCTTCCTCGGGCGGCGGTCGGCTGCCGCGCCGGTCCCGCCTGCCGCGCCGGCGCCGCCTGCCGTGTGAAGGTCGGCGCCGGTCGGTGCGTCCCTCCTGTGCCGGTCCGGGGCGCCGGCCGGGGGCCTCGGGGGCCAGTTCCGGAAAGTGGCCGGAAAACGGCCGGATACCGGCCCAAGGGCTCTGGGCAGCGGTGGGGCCGGTGGGGTAGATCAGGAGGGGGGAGGGCACGGTGGCCCCTGGCGGTGTCGTGGCAGGAGATCGGAGAGCAGGCTGCATGTCCGTACGACGTCTGAACCACGCGGTGCTTTACGTCCGTGATGTGGCGCGGTCGGTAGCGTTCTACACCGACGCGCTGGGGCTCACGGTGGGGACGGAGGTGCCGGGACAGGCCGCTTTCCTCAGCGCTCCCGGCTCACTCAACGATCATGATCTGGCGCTGTTCGCGGTGGGAGCACAGGCGCCGGGGCCCGAGGCCGGGCGGGTCGGGCTCTACCACCTGGCCTGGGAGATCGGCACGCTCGGCGAGTTGGCCGCGGCCCATGCGCAGCTCGTCGAGCGGGGCGCGCTGGTGGGGTCGAGTGATCATCTCGTCGCCAAGTCGCTGTACGCCAAGGACCCGGACGGCAACGAGTTCGAGGTGATGTGGCGGGTCCCGCGGGAGGACTGGCCGGGACCGGACCAGCCGGAGCGGCTGCGGCCACTCGATCTGGCGGAGGCGCTGCAGCGCTGGGGACCGGACCTGGCGACGGGGGCGGCGGCCGGTTCGGCCACCTGAAGGGGGGCGGTGCCCCGGCGCCACTACGGGTGCGCCGGGGACGTCTGCGGGGCGTGGGGCCCACGTGCCTCAGGCGTGTGGGGCCCCCGTGCCTCAGGCGTCCGGCGTGGCGGGCCCCGCCGAGCCCGTCTGCTCCGTCGGCCGGGTTCGCTCTGATGGTTCCGCCCGTTCCGCCCGCTGCGCCCAGCGCTTTTCGACGCCGGCCAGTCGCCAGTACGCCAGCGCCGCGGCCCACACCACCACGAACAGGCCGACGATGAGGAAGCCGACATTGTCGAGGTCGAGGCCGGAAATCCAGCCGGTCAGCGGGTCGTTGAGGGCAAGCTTCTCGTGCAGTACGGTCACCAGCTCGATCGTGCCGATGAAGAAGGCGACGGCGATCGACAGGCCGGTGATGGTGAGGTTGTAGTAGACCTTGCGCACCGGGTTGGAGAACGCCCACTGGTAGGCGAAGTTCATGAAGGTGCCGTCGAGGGTGTCGAACAGGCTCATGCCGGCGGCGAAGAGCAGCGGCAGGCACAGCACGGCGTACCAGGGCAGGCCGGCCGCGGCGCCGCTGCCCGCCATCACCATCAGCGTCACTTCGGTCGCGGTGTCGAAGCCGAGTCCGAAGAGGAAGCCGAGCGGGAACATCTGGCCGGGACGGGAGATCGAGCGGGTGAACCGTCCCAGAAAGCGGTTCATGAAGCCGCGCGCGTCGAGGCGCTGCTCCAGCTCGGCCTCGTCGTAGTGGCCGTTGCGCATACCGCGGAAGACCCGCCAGATCCCGGCCAGCGCGATCAGGTTGAGGGCGGCGATGAGGTAGAGAAAGCTCCCCGAGATCGTGGTACCGATCGTGCCGAGGATCTGGTGCGTACGGGACTCGTCGTTGAGCAGAGTGCCCGCGAGCTGGGCGCCGCCCGCCACCAGGGCCGCCATCGCGACGACCACGCTGGAGTGGCCCAGGGCGAACCAGAAGCCGACCGAGACCGGCCGCTTGCCGTCGGCCATCAGCTTGCGGGTGGTGTTGTCGATGGCGGCGATGTGGTCGGCGTCGAAGGCGTGCCGCATCCCGAGGGTGTAGGCGGTGACACCGAGCCCCACGCCGAAGACCTGGCTGCCCACGGCGTAGTGATAGGGCACCACGAGCAGGAAGAGCACGCCGAAGGCGATGACGTGCAGACCGGCTATGACGGCCATCAGGCCCGCGGTGCGGACGGTGTCCTGCCGGCGCCAGCGGAACGCCGCGGAGGCAGGGGTGGTACGGGTATCGGTGGACAGGGCCATCCGGCGGTCACTCTCCAGCACCTCGTGGATCACTTCGTGAGATGCCGTGGCCGGTCTCCTGGCTTAGGGGTACCTCCCTGCTCGTCAAGAGCTAGGGGGAGGGTGCACGCGCCCGCCCCGCCTTCCCGGCCGCGGGGCGCGGTCAGTGGCGCCGCAGGCGCGCCGTGCGCCTGCGGAAGGGGCGGAAACTCCCCGATCACAGTGGCGAGGGCCGCTCCGGTCTGGGACCCCAAGGTCCGTCACCGGATTCCCGAACACCACGGCCCGGTCACTCTAGCTGCCGCGGGGTGCTCGCTACCGCCCCGGTCGCACTTTGCGCCGGCGATCCCGGGGGCGTGGTCCGTGGCGGTGCCGTAAACCTCAGCAGTCCTCGGTAGTCCCCAGCAGCCCTCAGTAGTCCAGGGACGAGAGGAAGGCGTGGAGTTCGCGGTCGAAGAGTGCGGTGTTCTCCAGATTGACCATATGCGCCGCGCCCGGTATCCGGACTCTTCGGGCGCCGGGAACGGTCAGCGTGATCGCATGGGCGTTGGCGGAGATGTCCCTGCTGTCGAGGTCGCCGTCGAACACGACGGTGGGCACCCGTATCTCGCCCAGGCGGTCGGCGGCGCCGGCCTCAAAGGGCATACCGGCACCCGCGCCCTCGGCATGTACCTCCACATTGGCCTCGGCCGAGGCGCGCATCCGCTCACGGAATCCCGGGTGCACCGCGAAGGGGTCGCGGTGCGGACCGTCCACCCACATCCGCAGGAAGTGCTCGACATAGCGTTCCGCGCCGTCCGGTGCGCCGATCGCCGCCACCTGCGCCTTGATGTGTTCCAGGAGGAAGGGGTCGGTGAAGGCGCGGCCGCTGATGCCGGGGGAGGCGAGCGCGAGGGCCGTCACCCGCTCCGGGCGGGCTATGGCGGTGTCGAGCGCGACCCGCGCGCCATGGGAGAGGCCGACGAGGACGGCGCCGGGAACATCGAGGGCGTCGAGCAGGGAGCACAGGTCGTCGTGGTTCGCATAGTCCCCGGTGACGGTGGAGGACAGGCCATGGCCGCGGAAGTCGTAACGGATCGCGCGCAGGCCGGAGTTCACCAGCCAGGCGAACTGCTCGTCCCACATGTGCTGGTCGAGCATGCCGCCGTGGAGCAGCACCACCGCGGGGCCCGAGCCGGCCGTCTCGTAGAACAGCTCACCGTCGTCGACCGGCACGAGCCCGTTGTCGATCTCGGACCAGTCGGTGATTCCTCGGGTCATCTTGCGGGCCGTCCTTTGTGTGCCGGATGCGATGAGGTGGGCGTGATGGTGCCATTGTCGCCGCTCTTGCCGCTGCTGCCGCAACTGCCGGTTTCCTCCGGTGTCATGCGTGAGCCGTCCGCCAGCTGCCGGAACTCCTCGCCGAGCCGGTCCAGAACGTGCAGCGCCGTACGGACGTCCTCGGCGGACAGGTCGGCCAGCCGCTGCCTCAGCTCCGCCGCCTCGGATTCCCGGACGCCGCGTATCGCCTCCGTGCCTTCGTCGGTGAGCCGGATCAGGGACGAGCGGCGGTGCGCGGGATTCGGGGCGGTCACGACCAGGCCCAGCTCCATGGCGTGGTTCACCCAGCGCTGCACCGGCTGCCGGTCGAGCCCCATCCCGCGCGCCAACTGCGGCACGGTGCGCGGGCCTTCGGCGCGCAGCGCGTCCAGCAGCGCG
This sequence comes from Streptomyces sp. NBC_00400, assembly GCF_036048035.1. Lineage (NCBI taxonomy): Bacteria > Bacillati > Actinomycetota > Actinomycetes > Kitasatosporales > Streptomycetaceae > Streptomyces > Streptomyces sp. NBC_00400. Next base: position 5,925,851 of record NZ_CP107940.1, read on the forward strand.
TGTTCGCCGGCGGTCATGCCCGTGCCCGTCAGCTCGTGTTCCACCGCGCGGACGACCGTGCGATGCAGCGGCCACAGGCGTCGGAGGACGCCGTACAGCAGGTCTTCGGTGGGCGACGGCTCTCCGCCGTCGGTGTCTTTCGCGTCTCCGGCATGCTGCTCACTGACACTCATGATGTCATGATGACATCGCTGATGTCGTTTGAGAAGGGGGGCTTCGCGGAAAGGAATGGAGCGGAAAGGAAGGGAGGAGGCGGCGGGCGTGACGGGGCTCGTGCGGCCGGTCGACGGGAAATGACGAGAGCGGTCGGCGCGAACGGTCGACGAGAGCAGTCGCTGAGAAGCGACGAGGGAAGACGAGGGAAGGGGACGGCGGATGAAGGTCGGTTTGTTGCGTGCGGTCGGGGTGGCCACGGCCGTGTACGGGGTGGCGGTGGCGGCGCTGCCCGATCTGCTGGCACGGCCCTCCGGGCTGGCCGACGCCCAAGGGCGGACCGCGCCGGCGACCCGTACCGCACTGCGCCCGCTGGCCTGGCGGGACGCGGTGAGCGGGCTGGCGATGACGCTGGCTCCGGAAGGGCCGGCGCTGCGCACCGCCGCGTATGTGCGGATCGCGGCGGACTTCGGGGACGCCGTCGTGCTCGGTGCGACGCTGCCGGGGCGCGGCCGGAAGCTGACGGCGGTGGCGGTGTCCGCCGGGTGGGGTGCGCTGTCGGTGGCCGGGCTGCTCGCCGGCCGGCGGCGGTGGGGGAGCGGGGTCATGCGCTCGGTGGAGGTGGGGCCTCTCCGGGTGCGAAGGTGACGACGAGGTCGGCGCGGTCGCGGGTGGCCGCCACCACGCGGGCGTTGGCCTCGTCCGAGGTGCGTACGAACCGTTCGGCGTCGGCGCGTGGACGCCCGAACCGCTCGTGCCGGCCGACCAGCCGCCGGATCCGTTCCGTGGTCTCCAGCTCCACGTACCAGACCTCGTCGAGCAATGCCCGGACCCGTGGCCACGGGGCGGAGTCGAGGAGGAGGTAGTTGCCCTCGGTGACGATGAGGGGAATATGGGGCGCCACGGGGATGCTGCCGGCCACCGGCTCCTCGATACGGCGGTCGAACGCCGGGGCGTAGACGGCGGTGTCCGGTTCCGGGGAGCGCAGACGCGTCAGCAGCGCGGCGTAGCCGGCCGGGTCGAAGGTGTCCGGCGCGCCCTTGCGGTCCGTACGGCCCAGGCGGTGCAGCTCCGCCTCGGCGAGATGGAAGCCGTCCATCGGGACGAGCGCCGCCTGACCGGCCAGCTCCGCCACGAGGTGGGCGGCGAGGGTGGACTTGCCCGCGCCGGGCGGGCCGGCGATGCCGAGCAGCCGCCGTCGGCCCGGGGTCGCGGAGGCGGCGAGCCGGCGGGCGCGGGAGAGGAGGAGCCGGGGATCCATGGTGCGTCCATCGTGCCTGACGGGATGCGTTCCCGGTGCCTGACGGGGTGTTTCCCGGGTGCCTGACGGTGTGTCCCGGGTGCCTGACGGCGGGGTGCGTTTCTCGTGCCGGGGACGGGGCGCCGATTCGGGCTTGCGGTTTCCGCCGCGTCAACTCCTACGGTCATCCGTGGGGCCGGAGAGACCGGCCCGGCGAGGGAGGCACGGCAATGGCCTGGTCGATCGCGGAAGTGGCCCGGATGTCCGGGGTGACGTCCCGGACGCTGCGGCACTACGACGAGATCGGTCTGCTGCCGCCTGCAGGGACCGGAAGTAACGGGCACCGCTATTACGAGGAGGCCGATCTGCTGCGGTTGCAGCAGATTCTGCTGATGCGGGAGCTGGACCTGGGACTGCGGGAGATCCAGGCGGTTCTGGACAGCCAGGTCGACCGGGTGGCCGTACTGCGCGAGCACCACCGGCGCCTGCGGAGGGAACGGGACCGGCTGGAGACGCTGGTCCGCACGGTCGGGCGGACCCTCGCCGAACTGGAGGAAGGCAAGGACGACATGGCAAAGATCAACAGGCCGGAGAACCTGTTCGAGGGCTTCGAGACCTCCGCCGCCGAGGCGGAGGCCGAGGTGCGCGAACGGTGGCCGGAACAGTGGGAGCAGGCCCGGCAGGCCAGGGAGGCCATGACCACTGAGGACCAGGAGCAGTGGCAGCGTGAGGTGACGGCGCAGATGATCCGCACAGCGGAGTTCATGGTGGCCGGCACACCGGTTGCCGATGCCGCGGTGCAAGCCGAGATGCACGCTCACCACCAGGGCATCTGCCGGTTCTGGACCCCGAACGCGGTCGCCTACAAGGGGCTGGCCCAGACCTACGTCGACGACCCGCAGATGCGTGCCAACTTCGACTCGATCGCCGAGGGGCTGGCCGTCTACCAGCAGCAGGCGATGGTCGTCTACGCGGATGCCCGGCTGAGCTGACCGGGCCGGCTGAGTCGACCGGGCCGGCCGACGGCTCTCACTGCCGGGGGGCTGCAGACCCCCGGCGGCAAGCAGCTCTCTTCCCCTCCCCGCGCTCGGAACGTGCGACCCGCCGGACGTCCTCAGGGAGTGCCGGACGCACTCCGGTCCGCGGTGCCCAGGCGCCACAGGGAGGTGACCTCGGCCGCGCGGGCCACGTGAAGCGGGTCGGAGGTGTCGCGGGCACGCGGATGGCGCGGGGTGATGTCGTGCCGGCCCAGGACCGTCAGGCCGGCCTTGGCGAAGGCGTCCAGCAGCTCGTCGTGTCCGCGCAGGCCGAGGTGTTCCGCCAGGTCGGAGAGGATCAGCCAGCCCTCGCCGTCCGGTGTCAGATGGTCCGCCAGACCGCTCAGAAAGCCGTACAGCATCCGGTTCCCCGGGTCGTACACCGCGTACTCGACGGGTGAGGTCGGCTTCGCGGGCACCCACGGGGGGTTGCAGACGATCAGCGGGGCGCGGCCGGCCGGGAAGAGATCGGCCTCGACCACTTCCACCTGTCCGGCGACGCCCAGCCGTTCGGTGTTCTCACGGGCACAGGCCAGCGCACGCGGGTCCTGGTCGGTGGCCACGACCCGGCGGACGCCGCGCCGGGCGAGGACCGAGGCCAGCACGCCGGTGCCGGTGCCGATGTCGAACGCCAGCTCGTCGCCGGGCAGCGGAGCCTCGGCCACCAGGTCGACGTACTCGCCGCGGGCCGGGGAGAAGACGCCGTAGTGCGGATGGATACGGTCGCCGCCGAGCGCCGGGATCTCGACGCCCTTCCTGCGCCATTCGTTGGCGCCGATGAGACCAAGGAGTTCGCGCAGCGAGACGAGCGAGGCGGTCGGATTCATGCCCTCGGCGGCGGTCGCGGCGCCTTCGGTCTCCCCGGCAGCCTCCCCGGCGGTCTTCCCGGTGGGGCCGTACGCCCTGGTGCAGGCCTCGCGGACATCGGGGGCGCGGTGCAGCGGGACGGCGAGGGTCGCATCGAGCGGAACCAGCAGCATGCCCAGGATGCGGGCGCGGTGATTCTGTGCGGCGCGGTGCACATGGAAGGCCTGGGTGACATCGGCGGGCGGCGCCTTGCGGGGGCGGCGGTCGATGCGGCGGGCCAGCGCCGTCAGCAGCTGGCGGGCGTTGTGGAAGTCGCCGCGCCACAGCAGCGCGGTGCCCTCGCAGGCGGATCTGTAGGCGTCGTCGGCCTTCGTCCGGTCGTCCGCGATGACGACGCGGCGTGGTGGCGGGGTGCCGTTCTCGGAGCGCCAACGGGCGGAACGGGGCTCGTCGGCCTCGGTCCATTCGACGACCGGCGGTTGGTTCACCGAAATGTGCCTCTGTGTGTGGTTCGGGCCCGTCCCAGGGGTGCCGCTGTGGTGCGGCGCCGGTCCGGTGCCGGGGGGAGCGGCCGGGCGCTCGCGGAAGACGGCGGGCGGGGTGGTGGACGGTTGACTTTACTCCGTATCGGCCTCGGGCCCTGCCCCTGCCCGGCGCCGGCAGCGCACGGCCGACGCCGGGCCACGCAGGACGAAGCCGGGGCGGGGTGGGCAGGACAGGGCCTGGGGCAGGCGGGGCCGGCGCCAGGGCCGGGGTCAGGCGATGCCGAACGCCGTGGCGTAGCGCACCGTGCCGCGCGGGGGCGGGGAGCCGTCCAGGGAAAGCGCCATGAAGGCCTCGTCCGGCCAGGGCTGCGGGGGCAGGATGCCGAAGCGGGTGGCGGCCGGTGCGAATCCGAAGCGTGGGTAATACGGCGCATGGCCGAGCACGATCGCGGTCCGCTCGCCGGCTTCCCGCGCCGCCTGAAGGAGCGCCCTGATCACCGCGCCGCCCGCACCGCACTTCTGGTACCCGGGCAGCACCGCGCACGGGGCGAGCGCCACGGCAGGGACGTCGTCGACATGACAGCGCGTCAGCAGCGCATGGGCGACGGGGATGCCGTCCGGTGCCTCGGTGACGTAGGACAGCCCCGGCAGCCAGGCCACCGGGTCGCGGCGCAACGCGTCGACGAGGTCCGCCTCACCGGCCGTCTCGAAGGCGGCGAGGTGGATCCGGCGGACGGCCGGTATGTCCCGGGCGGTTTCGGGGCGGGGGTGCCAGGTGCCGGGGGCCGGGGCGTGAGGGGTGGTGGCGCCGGGGGAGGTGCCGCCGGGGGTGGGTGAGCCGTCGCTGTCGTGGGTGCCGCTCATGTGCTTCATCGTCGCACCGGGGTCTGACAGCCCGGCCAAGGATTTCCGCTCCGAATGGCTGGTGACTGGCGACTTGGTGGCAGGTGGCAGGTGGCAGGTGGCAGGTGGTCGGAGGCCGGTGGTCAGCCGAGGCCTCGTCCGGGCCTGCCGGCCTGTCGGCCTCCCGGCCTGCCGGCCTCCCGGCCTGCCGGCCTGTCGGCCTCCCGGGCTGTCGGCCTCCCGGGCCGCGCAGCGTCCCCGTCAGTCCGCGGCCCCGTGTTCCGGGCGGCGTATCAGGAAGGCGGCCGCGGACCCGGCGGCGAAGAGGGCCATCACGGAGAGGGCGGTGCCCACCCAGGACGTGCCGAGCCACTGCCCGCCGAAGTAGCCGAGGCTGACGCTGTAGGCGGCCCAGGCGAGGGAAGCCAGCGCGGACCAGGGAAGGAACTCGCGGACCGTACGGTGCGCAACGCCGGCCCCGAGGCTGACCACGGAGCGCCCGGCGGGTGCGAAGCGGGCCAGGACGACGATGCCGCCGCCGCCTCGCGTCAGCGCCGTACCGAGTCGTTTCTGCGCCGCCGTCAGGCGGCGGGAGCGGCCGATGGCGCGGTCGAAGCGGTCGCCGCCGCGCCAGGCGAGCCGGTAGGCGGCCATGTCGCCGAGCACCGAGGCGGTGGCCGCGCACAGCATCAGGGAGAACATCTCGGCCGGGTGCGTACCGGTGTGGACGGATGAGGTGACATCGACGCCGCCCACCGCCTCCGCCGCGGTGCTGGTGCCGGCGGCAGTGGTGGCCGCGGCGATCACCAGGACTCCGCTGGGCAGGATCGGCACGAACACATCGAGAACGATCGAGACACTGACGATCACATACACCCAAGGGGTGCCGCTGAGGGACCCCAGCTTTTCCAGCAACGCCCTGCTCCCGGTCCGAACCCCGCCGCGACGTCGCTCGGTGCGGCAGGGGCGGCCCTTACAGCCATACAGCGTACGCCTGGGCTCTGCGGGCGCCGGCCGGGGGTGGACGGTGCGGCGCCCGCAGCCCGTACGACGGAGACGCCGCACGGCCCGCGCGACGGCGATGCCGTACGGGCCGTGCGAGGAGGCGGGGCCGGGGTGCGCCGGCCCCGCCGGCGCGTGCGTCAGGCGGCGGAAGGCTCCTGGCGTGCGGTTGAAGCCTGCTCCTGCCGGTCCTCGCCGAAGAAGACCCGGTCGAGTGCCCATGTTCCGGGGCCGGAGAAGAAGATCAGCAGGAAGGCCCAGCAGAACATCACCGAGGCCTCACCGCCGTTCTGTATCGGCCACAGCGCGGAGCCCTGGTGCATGGAGAAGTACGCGTACGCCATCGAGCCGGAGCTGATGAATGCCGCGGGGCGGGTGCCCAGGCCGAGCATCACGAGGATGCCGCCCGCCAGCTGGATCACGGCGGCGTACCAGCCCGGCCAGGCGCCGGTGGGGACGGTGCCGCCCTGGCCCATGGCGCCACCGAGGACGCCGAAGAGGGAGGACGCCCCGTGGCAGGCGAAGAGCAGGCCGACGACGATGCGGAAGAGCGCGTGCACGTGCGGGGCTGATCTCTGGATGAGCGAGGACAGGGGTGCGGACATGTGGGGACTCCTACGGTTTCTGGGGACGAGGTAACCGCCGGAGACAGAGGTTAGGGACACCTAAGCAGTACTTGCAAGTTCAACTTCTGGCCGAATCGGACCTTTGGCCGGAAACCGCCGAGCCGGTCACCGTGACCGCGGCCGTCCCCGCTCCTGTCCCCGTGACCGCGCCCTGCCCGGTGACCGGGCCCGCCCCTTTTCCCGCCCCCGTCCCCGTCCCCGTCATCGCGGCCCGCAGCGCCGCCCGGGCCACGGCGTCCGTGTCCGCCAACGTGACCGACCCCACTCCTGGACGGGCCCCCGCCGCCGTCACCCAGTGCACGCCCTCCGTGGGCACCCCCACCGCGAAGCGCCGCGGGTGGCGCGCGCCGTTGGCCCTGACGAGGTGGTACGGGCTCGGCGACACATCGAGGCCGCCCGTTTCGTAGCCGTCCGTGGTGTGCGGCCGGCAACCGCCCTCGGCCAGCAGCCGGGCCAGCAGCGGGTCCGCGGTGTACCGCAGATCCGGCTCCGGCAGCCGCGCCTCGATCAGCGCCGTCGCCGTCACCTCCGAGCCCGCGACGTCCGGCGAATGGGCCGTGAAACCGGGCCCGCGGCCGTCGGCGCCGCCGAGCCGGACGGTCATCCGGGGGCCGGTCACCTCCAGCACCCCCGCCTCGATCAGCGCGGTCATCTCCTCGATCCGGCGCCGCGGCGGCCCGATGGACAAGAAGGCGTTGAGCGGGGTGTACCAGCGGTCCAGGTGCCGGTGGCGGGAGGCGCCGGCCAGCCCGCCGTGGTCGACGATCTGCCGCAGCTCGTTGCGCAGATCCCGCAGCACGTCGAGGGCCGCCTTGAGCGGGCCGGACACATTGTCCTGCCGGGCGTGTGCGACGTCCTGGCGCAGATGTCCCAGCAGCCACTCCCGGAACGCGGCCCGGTCGGCGAACGACCGCTCCGCGTGCGGCCGGGCGATCCGGTCCCAGTCCCAGCGATCGGCCGGTGCGATACCGAAGGCGCCCAGGGCGGCGGCCTCGTCGGTGCCGCGGTGTGCGCTGCTCAGGAAGCGCTCCCGGAAGCGGCGGCACGGCTCCCCGCCCGCACCGCGCCGCCTCAGCAGCGCCTCGTAGTAGACCGCTTCCACCTCCTTGGCCACCAGGGGCCAGACCTCGGTCAGGAAGTCGGGCAGATCGCCGGAGTCCGCGCGCTTGCGGAAGGCCGCTATCACGTCCGGCGTCAGCAGCAGCGGCAGATGGCGGCCGTGCGCGCCCTTCGCGTTGTCGCCGCGTGCGTGGTAGGGGATGCCGCGGCGGGAGCCCGCGTACAGCCGGGGTTCGCGGCCGGACGGCAGATAGGTCAGCGCCCCGTCCGCACCCTCGACGAACCGGCCGCCGCGGGCCGTGGTCAGCAGCGCCATGTGATCGAAGAAGTTGAGACCGAGACCGCGCAGCAGTACCGGGCGGCCCGGGGCCAGTGCCGCCAGAGGAGCGGAGAGGTCGGCGGGGTTGGCGGGCGGGAGATAGTGCAGGCCGTGCCCGGCGGCGTAGTCGGCCAGGCGCTGTTGCTCGGGGCCGGCCACGGCCGGCAGATGGCCCTGGGCGAGCACCACCGCCCCCAGCCCGTGCAGCGACCGCCCGTCGTCGAGGGTGAGCGACTGCGAGCCGTCGGGGGCCTCGGCCAGGCGCACCGCGCGGGCCCGGTGCACCACCACCGTCACCTCTTCGGGAGCGGTGCGCACGGTCCGGCCGAAGACCCACTCCAGATAGCGGCCGTACAGCGCACGCCCCGGATAGTCGTCCGGGCCGACCTCACAGCCCTCCCAGGCGTACAGGCTCGGCCCGGTGCGTATCGGCCCCGCGCACTCGACGCTGTCGTCGGTGAACAGCGTGACCTGCGAGGCCACGGTGTTCATCAGCAGCTCGGGGGGCTGGGCGGTGCGCCACACCTGGCCGGCGCCGGGCGGGGCGGGGTCGATGACATGGACGGTCAGCCGGGCACCCGGGGCCAGTTCGGCGGCCGAGGCGCAGATCCGCTCCAGCACGCTCGTCCCGCGCGGCCCCGCACCGACGAGGGCGAGAGCGGGCCGTGGCGGGCGGTCGGCGAGATGATCGGCGGCCAAAAGGGGCTCTCCCTGGGGCGGCGGACGGCCGGCCGCGCGGGCGCGGCCGCCCGAGAGTGCGGGCGACGGGCAAAGGTGCGCCCCATCATCACCGCCCGATCCGCCGTTGCAGCACCCGGGGGTGGGCAAAAAATACGCCGGAACCCCGGGGCGGTTGCCCGGCCGGCCCGCCCTGCCGGACACCTGCCGGACGGCTACCGGAACCAGAGCGTCCGGATCATCCGGTCTTCGGTCGTTCGGTCCCCGGGGCACGCCCGCCCGCACCACCCGATTTCCCGGCAACCCGTGCATCGGACAGCGCCGCCCGCCAGACCGTGACGAGCCGGACGCCGCCCCGCTTCTCCCGGCGGGTCTGATCCAGGGCGAGGCGCGCCGTCCGGCCCGCCAGCGTCAGCGTCATCAGCTGGTTGCCGAACCACGGGCCGCCCGTACGCCGCCACTTCACGGCCGGGCGGGTCAGCCGCCCGTGCCGGGCCAGCAGCTTCCCCAGCCAGCGGCCCGGCCGGCTCCAGCCGAAGCGGAAACCGGCCTGCAGCGAGCCGGGGATGCTGTTGTGAACGGGGGAGCAGGTCAGTTGCAGCACCCGGCTCGTGGGGTGCGGCCCGGCGCCGCGCCAGTGCGGCTCGGCCACATAGGCGTGGTGCACATCCCCGGACAGCACACAGACCGTCGCCGGAGCGTCCTCGCCACCACCGGCCTCGGCGATCAGCTCGGTGAGCGCGGTGAACGAACCGGGGAAGGCCGCCCAGTGCTCCAAGTCGGCGCGCTGGCGCAGGAATTCGCTTCTGCGGGCCCAGCGGGGGCCGCGCTCGCCGGCGCACAGCGCCGCGTTCCAGCCCTCCGCGGCGTGGATGAAATGCGGCAGCAGCCAGGGCAGCGAACTGCCCAGCAGCAGATGGTCGTAGCCGCCGCGCCCCTCCAGCACCGCCTGCCGCAGCCATTCACCCTCGGTCTTGTCGAGCATCGCGCGGTCGCTCTCGTCCAGCACGCGGGTGGCCCGGGTGTCGATCATGACCAGCCGCACCCGGCCGAAGTCGCGGCGGTAGCTCCAGCGGGCGCACGCCGGATCGGCATCCGCACCGGCCGCGAACTCCCGCACCGCCTCCGTCGCGTCCGGCAGCGCCCGCACCCGCGCGTACAGCTCGTCGGCGGCCAGCTCGGCGGGCGAGAGATTGCCCAGGTGCTGGTGGACCCAGTACGACATCAGGCCGCCGAGTATCCGCTCCCGCCACCAGGGGGTCGCCCGCATCCGGGCCACCCAGGCCGCCGAGGTGTTCCAGTCGTCGATCACATCGTGGTCGTCGAAGATCATGCAGCTGGGGACCGTGGACAGCAGCCAGCGGACCTCCGGGTCGAGCCAGGACTCGTAGTAGAGGTGGGTGTACTCCTCGAAGTCAGCGACCTGCTTCCAGGGCGGCTCGCCGAGGTCGCGGCGGCCGGCCAGCACGCGGGCGGTCGCCTCGGAGGTCTGGTCGGCGTAGACCTGGTCGCCCAGCAGGAGCAGCACGTCGGGGCGCGGACGGCCGGGATCGGCGGCCAGTGTGGCGGCGAGGGTGTCCAGGGCGTCGGGGCCGACCGGGTCGTGCGCCGCGTTCGAGGGCGTCGCCGACCAGCGGCAGGAGCCGAAGGCAAAGGCCAGCGGCTCGTCGGGGGAGGCGGGCAGCGTACGGATCGTGCTCGCCGGGAAGCGGCTGCCGGGCAGTGGCCAGACCTGCCCCAGGGCACCGCCGGGAGACGCCCCCGGCTCTTCCAGCAGGACCTCGTAGGGCGTCTCGGTGCCGGGCGTGAGGCCGGTCACCGGGACCAGCGCATAGTGGTGCCCGGCCACCTGCCAGGTCCGTTCCGCGCCGGCTGCCCCGCCGTCGCAGCGGATGTGCACCACGCACGGCTCATCGGTCTCCACCCACACCGTCGCGCTGTGCGCGTCGACGTAGCGCAGCAGCGGCCCCAAGCGCAGTCCGGCCATCGGTGTCTCCCCACTCGTCGTGGTCAGAGGATAGGAGCACCACGGGCGCTGCGGGGGGCCGGGGCGGCGGCGCGCCCGCCGGCCGGTGGTTCCGGCCGGCGGGCGCACAGGACCGGCTGCGCGGGGAGGGCGGCTCAGCAGCCGTCCAGGATCTTCTTCAGCGCGGCCTTCTCCGCCGAGTCCGCGGTCATGCCGTACTCATGCTTCACCGACACCCACATCCGGGCGTACTCGCAGTGGTACGAGGCCTTCGGCGGCAGCCACTTCGCCGGGTCCTTGTCACCCTTCTCCTGGTTGAGGTTGTCGGTGACGGCGATCAGCTGGGAGTGGGTGAGGTCGTTGGCCAGCTCCTGGCGGCGCGCGGTGGTCCACTGTGCGGCGCCCGACTTCCAGGCCTCCGACAGCGGTACGACGTGGTCGATGTCGAGGTCGGCCGGGTCGGTCCAGGTCGCGCCGTCGTAGGCCGAGACCCACTTGCCGCTGGTTGCCGCGCAGCTGCTGTCCTGCTGTACGTCCGTGCCGTCGCGCTTGAGCACCACTTCGCGGGTGTTGCAGTTCTTGCCCTGGTCGATCCAGTGCGGGAACTTGTCGCGGCTGTAGCCGTCCTGCGGGCCCTCGGGCTGTTCCTTGATCTGGGTGAGGTACGTCCGTGCGGTGGCCGCGTCCGGCGGGCTGGGAGGTGCCGCCTGGGCGGTCTGGCCGCTGAGTGCCAGCGTGCAGACCAGCGCCGCCGCCGATCCCGCGGCGAGGGAAACGCGACGCGCGTAGACCTTTTTCATCGAAACTCCCGGAATGTGGGGGGAAGTTACTGTGCGGTGCCGCCCCATCGTGGCGATGTGGGGTTTCCACGAGATGGGCACCAGGTAACAGAGTGGCGACATGCCCACGTCAGTTCAAGGGGGGCTGACGGGGCACCACAAATGCATCACGGCACTCCGGTTGACCTGCTCCCGCGTATGCGCCCCTGTCGCCGCCTTACAGTGAGCGCGTGCTGCTGCCGGTCAACGTCACCCTCGGGGTCGTCCTCGCCGTCCTGCTGGCCGCCGCGGTGGCCGTTGCCGCGCTGGCGCGCCTCGGTCATGCCCGGGCCATCGCCGTCGCCGGAGTGCGCGCCGCCGCCCAACTCGCCGCCGTCTCCTACCTCATCGGCTGGGTGGTGCACGCCCTCCCCTGGCTGCTGAGCTTCCTCGCACTGATGTTCGCGGTGGCGGTACGGACCGCAGGCCGCCGGATCACCCGGAACCGCACCTGGTGGTGGGCCGCCGTGCCGATCGCCGCCGGGGTCGTCCCGGTCGTCGCTCTGCTGCTGCTCACCGGCCTGGTGCCGCCGCGCGGCCTGACCCTGATCCCCGTCGCGGGCATCCTGACCGGCGGCGCGCTGACCGCCACCGTCCTGGGCGGGCGGCGGGCGCTGGACGAGCTGGCGACGCGGCACGGTGAGTTCGAGGCGGGTCTCGCGCTGGGGCTGGCGGACCGCGACGCCCGGATGGAGGTCGCCCGCCCGGCCGCTTCGGACGCCCTGCTGCCGGGGCTCGACCAGACCCGGACCGTGGGATTGGTCACGCTTCCCGGCGCCTTCGTCGGGATGCTGCTGGGCGGCGCCTCCCCCGTACAGGCGGGCGCGGTGCAGCTGTTCGTGCTGGTCGCCCTGCTGGCGGTGCAGGCGGCGGCCTGCGCGACGGTGCTGGAGCTGGTCGCGCGCGGACGGCTGCACCGCGTACCCTTGACGGCAGCAGAAGGGGAGTAGCTCTCTGCCGGACCGTCGACATACTGCCCTCCCGTTGCCCGCCCGCCCTTCCAGGTGGAGCGCCTGACCGGCGCCGGGACAACGGGGGAGCCGGCGCCCGGAGCCCGGTGCGTACGCGTACCGGGCCAGCGAGACCTTCGGCCGCAGTGTCTGACGCTGCCGTGCCGAAGCGACCCCTCTCCCGGGCCCCTTTGGTGCGGCCCGACCGATCGAGGTATTCCACCCCGTGTTCAGCCTTACCGTCGCCGCAGTCGTCTTCGGCGTCGTCTTCCTCGCCGAACTGCCCGACAAGACCGCCCTCGCCGGCCTGATGCTCGGCACCCGCTACCGCGCCTCGTACGTCTTCGCCGGCGTCGCCGCGGCCTTCCTGGTGCATGTGGCGCTCGCCATCGCCGCGGGCAGCGTGCTGACGCTGCTCCCGCACCGCTGGGTCCAGGGGGTGGTCGGCGTTCTCTTCCTGGCGGGCGCCGCCGTGCTGCTCTTCAGGAAGGACGACGACGAGGAAGAAGTGAAGAAGCCCACCGACCAGAGCTTCTGGAAGGTCTCCGGGGCGGGCTTCATGATGATTCTGGTCGCCGAGTTCGGTGATCTGACGCAGATCATGACCGCCAACCTCGCGGCCCGTTACGACGACCCGCTCTCGGTCGGCATCGGCGCCGTCCTGGCCCTGTGGGCGGTGGCCGGCCTGGGCATCCTGGGCGGCCGTACGCTCATGAAGTACGTGCCGCTGAAGCTCATCACCAAGATCGCGGCGGGTGTGATGCTGCTGCTGGCGGGCTTCAGCCTGTACGAGGCGGCTTCCGGCTGAGCCGTGCGCGGGACGGGGCGGGCGGGGGCTCCCGGCGGGCGCTCCCTCCTGGCCTCGCGGCTCCCCGCCCCGCGCCCGGCGCGGGGCTCAGTCCGTGAGATGCACCGCGATCATGCCGTCCGCCAGCGCCTCGACGCGGATGCCGGTGAGGTCGCGCACCTGCACGGTGGGGGCGAAAGCGGCGGCCCGGTCGCCGACGCCGACCACCCGCATGCCGGCCGCCCGGCCCGCCTCGATGCCCGCCTCGGAGTCCTCGAAGACCAGGCAGTCCTCGGGTGCGTGGCCCAGCTCGGCCGCGCCCTTGAGGAAGCCCTCCGGGTCGGGCTTGCTGGCGCTCACGCTCTCCGCCGTGATCCGCACGGCGGGCATCGGCAGCCCCGCCGCGCCCATCCGGGCGTCGGAGAGCGGGATGTCGGCGGAGGTCACCAGGGCGTGCGGGAGCGTGGCGAGCGCGGCCATGAAGGCGGGCGCGCCGGGCACCGGCACCACGCCGTCCGTGTCGGCGGTCTCCTGCGCCAGCATCCGGCGGTTGTCGGCCAGGTGGCGTTCCATGGGACGGTCCGGCAGCAGTGCGGCCATGGTGGCCCAGCCCTGCCGGCCGTGGACGACCTTGAGGACCTCGTCCGCGTCCAGTCCCTGCTCGTCGGCCCAGCGGCGCCAGCAGCGCTCGACGACCGCCTCGGAGTTCACGATCGTGCTGTCCATGTCCAGCAGCAGGGCGCGGGCGGTGAGCGTGGTGGTGGCCGGCATCGGCGGGCTCCTGGGCGCTACGGGCATACATACGGATGGTGCCGCGGTATGCGGACGGTCATACGGATGGTGCCGCCGTATGCGGACGGTCCTACGGGCGGTGCGGATCGCACGGGGAACACAAGAGTGGTTCCGCCCGCCGGTCAGGGAGTGCGGGCGGAACCACTTTGTTTCTTCACGATACAAAACGTATCCGGGTGCCGACAACCGGGCCTGGTCAGCGCCCCGCGCCGGGGCCGGTCCGCCGGGTCAGGGCGGGCTCTCCGCCGGGTCAGGACGGGCCCTCCGCCGGTGTCCTCGCCCGTGGCGTCGGGCAGTGACACGTACGGCCGAACGCGCAGCGGGTCAAAGCCGTCCGCATCGACCGCCGCACACAGACAGGCCGGCCGGCCGTCGCCGCGTACGGGGGCGGAGCAGTGCGGGCATAGCGGTGCCGTCACGAGCGGCCCCCTCCCTGGAGGCGTCGAACCGGCAGCGATTGCCCAAAGGGCACACCCGTTCGCACAGGCGCTCGAAGACATCCGTACGGCATATCCCGGATGTCCCCCGAACGGCCCCGGATACCGAACGCCGTCCGCGGGCCATATCCGGCCGAACCGCCCAGGATGGGAGGAGCCCGAAGGGCGCTCCGCGACGGAAAGGGCGGCCCGGCGGAACAGAGGAGACGCTCATGGCGCAGGACACCGGCGCTCCTGCCGTCCCCCGCGAGGGCGGGTCACGGCGAACGGTCCTCGCCGCGATCGGCGCGCTGCTGCTCGGCCTGCTCATCGCGGCGCTCGACCAGACCATCGTCGCCACCGCGCTGCCGACGATCGTCAGCGAGCTCGGCGGCCTCGACCACCTCTCCTGGGTGGTCACCGCCTACCTCCTGGCCTCGACGGCCGCGACTCCCCTGTGGGGCAAGCTCGGTGACCAGTACGGCCGCAAGAGGCTGTTCCAGACCGCCATCGTGATCTTCCTGATCGGGTCGGTGCTGTGCGGTATCGCGCAGAACATGGGCCAGCTGATCGCCTTCCGGGCCCTCCAGGGGCTGGGCGGCGGGGGCCTGATCGTGCTGTCGATGGCGATCGTCGGCGATATCGTGCCGCCCCGCGAACGCGGGAAGTACCAGGGCCTGTTCGGAGCCGTCTTCGGCGGTACCAGCGTCCTCGGACCGCTGCTCGGCGGGCTGTTCGTGGACCACCTCAGCTGGCGCTGGGTGTTCTACATCAATGTCCCCGTCGGCATCGTGGCGCTCGCCGTCATCGCCGCCGTGCTGCACATCCCGCGCCGCCGCACCCCGCACCGGATCGACTACTCGGGCACCGCCGTGATCGCCGCGGTCGCCGCCTGCTTCGTCCTGATGACCTCGCTCGGTGGCGTCAGCTACCCCTGGGCCTCCTGGCAGATCGTGGGCTGCGGCGTCCTGGGCGTCGTACTGCTGGCAGCGTTCCCCGTCATCGAGCGCCGGGCCGCCGAACCCGTCCTGCCGCTGCGCCTGTTCCGCAGCCGCACCTTCACACTGACCGCCGCCATCGGCTTCGTCGTCGGCTTCGCGTTGTTCGGCTCGATGACGTATCTGCCGACGTTCCTGCAGGTCGTGCAGGGGGTGACGCCGACCATGTCCGGGGTGCACATGCTGCCGATGGTGGTCGGCATGCTGCTCGCCTCCACCGGCTCAGGCCAGCTCGTCAGCCACACCGGCCACTACAAGGTCTTCCCGATCGCCGGCACCGGTGTCACGGCGCTGGGACTGCTGCTCCTGCACCGGCTCGAACCGTCCAGCGGCGTCGCGGGGATGAGCGCCTGCCTCTTCGTCTTCGGCTTCGGGCTCGGCCTGGTCATGCAGGTGCTGGTGCTCATCGCGCAGAACGCCGTCCCCTACCGGGACCTGGGCGTCGCCACCTCCGGCGCCACGTTCTTCCGCTCCATCGGCGCCTCGTTCGGGGTCTCCCTCTTCGGCACGCTCTTCACCAGCCGGCTCCGGCCGCGGATCGCCGACGCCGTCGCCGGAGCGCATCTGCCGCCGGGCGTCGACCCGTCCAGGATCGCCGAGGATCCGCGGACCGTCGACCGGCTGCCGTCCGGGCAGGCCGCCGGGGTCCTCAACGCCTACTCCGTCTCGATCACCGACGTCTTCCTCTACGCCGTCCCGGTCGTCCTGGCCGCGTTCGTGCTGGCCTGGTTCCTCAAGGAGGAGCCACTGCGCAGCAGCGTCACCGCCCCCGACACCAGCGAAGTGCTCTCCTCCAACCCCGTCGTGCGGTCCTCGCACGACGAATGCGCCCGCGCCCTGTCCACACTCGGCAGCAGGGAAGGCCGTAGGCGCATCTACGAGAAGATCACCGCTCGGGCCGGGCTGGACCTGGGACCTGCGGCCGGCTGGCTGATCCTGCGCATCCACCGCGACGGAGCGGTGGAACCGGCGCTGCTCGCCGAGCGCAGCACCGTCCCGCCCGGGGTGCTCTCGGAGAGCATCCGCCAGGTCGAGGAACGCGGACTCACCACCCGTGACGGGCAGGTCCTGCGGCTCACCGACAGCGGACGGGAGGCCGCCGACCGGCTCGCGGCGGCCCGCCGGCAGTCGCTCGCTCAGATGCTGGGCGACTGGTGGACCCAGGACCGGCCCACCGATCTCACCGCACTCGTCCGGGAGCTGACGGCGGAGCTGTGCGGCTCGGACGCGGAGGAGCCCCGCCACGGCCCTGCCCGCCGACCGCTGCCCCGCACCCCTCCGCACACGCCACAGCCGCCTGATCTGGCGAAGTGAACGTGCCGGAAGGCGAGTTGACGGCACCGGACCTCCCGACCGGTCAACGGCCCCCGTCCAGCCGCTTCTCGAAGAAGATCTCCGCGTAAGGGTCCTCGTGGTACGGATCGATCTCGACGAAGCCGTGCCGCCGGTAGAGCGCGACGGCCTCCACCAGATCCCGCCGGGTGTCCAGCCGGATCCGCTCGGCGCCCAGCTGCGCCGCGGCCCGCTCGGCGGCCGTGAGCAGCACGGCCGCACCGCCCCGGCCGCGCCGGGCGGCCCGTACGAACATCTGCTTGAGCTCCGCGGTCCGTGCGTCCAGCATCCGCACACCGACGCAGCCCGCCGCCACCGCGCCGTGGCGGGCCACCAGCAGCGTGCCGTGCGGCGGCGTCAGATCGGTGCTGGGGTACTCCGCCACCCCCTCGTCGATCTCCTCGGGAGTCGAGCGGCGGCCTTCGTGCAGGGCGAAGTAGCGGTCCGCCACCTCGGTGTAGTACTCGCGCAACAGCGCCTCGGCATCCGGCGAGCCGACCGGCTCCGCGGAGACGGCCCAGGGGAGGCGGAGGGCGGCGGCGTCACTCATGGCGTCATTGTGGCGGCCGGTGCGGCACGTGGCGCAACGGTTTTCCGAGTGACGCCGCCGAGGGCGCTCAGCCCTGCTTCGGGCCGGTCTGCTGCACCACCTCGAAGGACCACAGAGTGGAACCCGACGCGGCGGGCTTGGGCCGCTCGCCGCCCCCGTCGCCGCCCTGCTGGTGCGCGGCCTTCATGGGACCCTCCATCCACGCCTGGAACGACTCCTCGTCCCGCCACCGGGTGTAGACGAGGTACTGCTCGGTGCCCTCCACGGGGCGCAGCAGCTCGAACCACTCGAAGCCGTCGGAGGAATCCACGGTGCCGGCGCGCGACGCGAAGCGCTTCTCCAACACCTCGCGCTGCTCGGCGGGCACGGTCAGTACATTGATCTTGACTACGCTCATGGCTCCATCTTGCCGCACGGCCGCCCCGCGGCAACGAGCGAGGCGCGCCGCCTGCGCGACAGTGGTTGCATGGGCAAGGCCCGCGGGCGCGGTCGTTCAGCCGTGCAGCTTCAGGCCCTTGGTGATTTTGTCGATGATGCCGCGCGGTCCGTGGACGGCGAGTCCCACCAGATCGAGGTCGGCGACGGCCACCGCCCGTACCGCTGCCCGGTTGTCGTCGTCGTTTCCTGTGCGGAACATGTCGGCGGTGTACAGCGCGGTCGGTACGCCGCGGCTGAGTGCACGGGCGTGGGTACGGGTCAGCCCTCGGGCATCGGCGGTGTAGCACAGCACCGGCTCGCGGAAGAGTGCCAGGTAGTCCTGCCCGGAGGCGTCCTCGTAGGGCTTGCCCATGATGTCGTCACAGGCGTGCGCGATACCGCTGGCGAGGAAGGCGGTGACGTTCAGCTTCTGCCAGACGGCGAGGTCGTCCCGGACGATCACGGCGATCTTGGTGTCGAAGCGGGGCGCGGCCGGGGCCGTGCCGGGGGATGCGGCAGGGGCCGTGCCCGGGGCTGCGGTCGGGGCCGTGTCAGCGGATGCGGTCGGTGCAGTCGTCATACGGGGAGTGTCGTCCGGCATCCGGACGGCCGTCTTGAACGCTGGTGCGGCGCGGCAGACTGGAGTGATGAGCA
The DNA here is from genome assembly GCF_036048035.1 of Streptomyces sp. NBC_00400. Taxonomy (NCBI): domain Bacteria; kingdom Bacillati; phylum Actinomycetota; class Actinomycetes; order Kitasatosporales; family Streptomycetaceae; genus Streptomyces; species Streptomyces sp. NBC_00400. Next base: position 5,943,780 of record NZ_CP107940.1, read on the forward strand.
GGCAGCACGGCGGGGACTGGGCGCGCTACTGGCGCGACCCCGAGCGGCCCCTGGAAGCGATGCATGCGCACTTCGTCCGCCATGTCTTCCACCCGCACAGTCATGACGCCTACTCGTTCGCCGTGACGGAGACCGGCGCCCAGCGCTTCACCTGCCGCGGTGCGGGCCACACCAGCGCGGCCGGCATGGTGATGGCGTTCAATCCGGACGACCCGCACGACGGGGAGTCCGCCGTCGAACTCGGCTTCACCTACCGGATCATGCACATCGGCCCGGACGTGGTCCGCGGCGTTCTCGACGATGTCACCGACGGCCGGGGCGCCATGCCGCTGTTCGCCCGTCCGGTCGTCGACGACCCGGTGCTGGCCCGCGCCCTGCGCCGGCTGCACCCGGCACTGGTCGGCGGCGCGGACCCGTTGGTGCGGGAGGAACGGCTCACCGCGGCCGTCGAAGCCATGGTGCGGCGCAATGCGTCCCGCGGCGCCACGCCCGCCGGACCGCGCGAACTGCCCCCGGGCGCGCAGGCACCGGCGGCCCGGCGCGTCCGCGAGCTGCTGAGGGCGGCCTACGACCAGCCGCTGTCCGCGCAGGATCTCGCCGATGCGGCGGGCTGCAGCCGTTTCGCGCTCTACCGGGCGTTCCGGGCCGAGTACGGCATGGCGCCCAGCGACTTCCAGCGGCTGCTGCGACTGCGCCGCGCCCGCACGCTGCTCATCGACGGCCGGCCGACGGCCGAGGCGGCCACCGAGGCCGGCTTCGCCGACCAGGCGCACTTCCACCGCTGGTTCGTCCGCTGCTTCGGTGTCACACCGGGTGCCTTCCGCGGGGCCGGGGCGCAGGCGTGAGGCGCCGGACGCGAGGCCGCAGCCGTGAGCCGTACACGTGAGGCAGGAGACCTGAGGCAGGAGACCTGAGGCAGGAGACCTGAGGCCGTACACAGCAGCGCTCCGCCCCGCCGGTTGGACCGGCGGGGCGGAAGGAAGCCGCAGTGGCAGCAGTGTCGGTAACGACCCGATCGGGCCGTCGTCCGCCGGGGCGCGTGGTGCGCTCCGTGCGGTGTGCGGTCAGGCTGCCGAGCCGGCCGCGGCCGCGCTGCGGACCTCGCGTGCCTCCGCCTCGGTCTCGACGGCCGGCGGGGAGCCGGGCAGCGGCTTGCGGGCGCTCTCCGACATCAGCAGGACGGCGATGCCGCCGATCACGGCCGCCGCCATCATGTAGTAGGCGGGCATCATCTTGTTGCCGGTCGCGCCGATCAGGGCGGTGACCACCAGCGGCGTCGTCCCGCCGAAGAGCGACACGGACACGTTGAAGCCGATCGACAGGGAGCCGTAGCGCACCTTGGTCGGGAAGAGTGCGGGCAGCGCGGACGGCATGGCCGCGGTGAAGGTGACCAGCAGCAGGCCGAGGGCGGCCATGCCCAGCGCGATGGCGGCCAGCGAACCCTGCCGGATCAGCAGCAGGGCCGGCACGGACAGCACCAGGAAGCCGGCGCAGCCCGCGCCGATGACCGGACGACGGCCGAAGCGGTCGGTGAGCCGGCCCGCGAACGGCTGGACGCCCATCATCAGGACCATCACCGCGAGCACGACCAGCAGTCCGTGCGTCTCGTCGTACTTGAGCTCCGAGGTCAGGTAGCTCGGCATGTACGACAGCAGCATGTAGTCGGTGACGTTGAAGACCAGGACCAGCCCGACGCAGAGCAGCATCGACCGCCACTGACCGAAGATCATCTCGCGGATACCGATCCGCTTCTCGGCCTCGCGGCGCGCCTTCTCCTTGGTCCGCGCCTCCTTCTCCAACTGGGCGAAGGCCGGGGTCTCTTCCAGCCGCATCCGCAGGTAGAGGCCGATGATGCCCATCGGTCCGGCGATCAGGAACGGGATGCGCCAGCCCCAGGAGGTCAGGTCGTCGGTGGACAGCAGCGCGGTCATCAGCGTGACCAGGCCGGCGCCGCCGACGTAACCGGCCAGGGTGCCGAACTCCAGCCAGCTGCCGAGGAATCCGCGCTTCTTGTCGGGCGCGTACTCGGCGATGAAGGTGGAGGCGCCACCGTATTCGCCGCCGGTGGAGAAACCCTGTACCAGGCGGGCGACGAGCAGCAGGATGGGCGCCCCGACGCCGATGGAGGCATAGGACGGGATCAGGCCGATGGAGAAGGTGCCCGCGGCCATCATGATCATGGTGATCGCCAGGATCTTCTGCCGGCCGATCTTGTCACCGAGCGGCCCGAAGACCATGCCGCCGATGGGACGGACCAGGAACGCCGCCGCGAACGCCCCGAACGTCGACAGCAACTGCGCGGTCGCATTCCCGGACGGGAAGAAGACGTGTCCGAGGGTGACCGCGATGTAGCTGTACACGCCGAAGTCGAACCACTCCATCGCATTGCCGAGCGCGGCCGCCGACACGGCACGTTTGACCATCGCGGGATCGACGATGGTCACCTCGTCCGATGGCTGCTGTGCCGGATCCCCGGCCCGCTCCCGTTGCGGATCGGATGCGGTATCGGCATGGCTGCCGACGGGGTTACGGGGCCCGGGGGCGACGGTGGAATGCGTCGGCACGTGCTCGCTCGCCTGCGCTCTCTTTGGACGACAACATGACTCCGCCCGCCACGGAGTGGCGGGCCCAAGCCCGCCATGGAGCGGCGGGCAAAGGTCGACCATAGGGGCAGACCGGATCATCACGGACAGTGCGCGGACGACCGCGCAGGTGGCCGTATACCCGCTCCTTGCTGGGGAAACGCCCTGTCGTGCAGCAATCCACGGCACTTATGTCTGTGATCCATATCGCGGTGATCCGCTGCAACCTTCGGCGGATTGTGAGGTGTGTCACGCGTAGGGGTGCACGCATAGGGGTGCCGCGGCCGGCATGGAAGCGGCGCGGGCCGGCATGGAAGCGGCGCGGCGGCACACTTCGGACCGCCGCGCCGATGTGGATCGTCGCGTTCCCTCAAGGATCGGCCATGGCCGCCGGCCCCGCCACTCGGGCGCGGGCCCGGCCGGCCGCCACGGTGCGCCCCCGCGTCGCCAGGGCAGCCGCAGCTCCGGCAGCCACGCCTCAGGGCGTCCGTGCCTCACGGCATCCACTCCTCACGGCATCCACGCCTCGTACGACATGACCTCCCCCGACTTGATCCTGAAGTCCGGCGCGTCCTTGGTGAAGGTGATCTCCAGCCCCAGGAGTTCCCCGGTGCGCGGATCGAGGATCACCATCTGGCGGGTGGAGTTCGCGGCGCCGTCGGGCCCGTCGTACACATACGCCTGCCCGCGCCGGCCCAGCCGGTCGGTGACCACGCCCGCCTGCCGCAGCCCGTCCGCATCGGCCAGCATCCGGACGATGGCGGCCGTCTCGCGCGGCCCCGGCGTCCACTCCTGACGGAAGGAGGAGAGCGCCTGCAGGAGCTCCGGAGTCGTACGGGTGCCGCCGGGACCGCCGTACAGCCACGACAGCTGTTCGCGCAGCGCCGCGGGGTCGGTCGACGGCCTCGTACGGGAAGCGAGGCCGCTGTGCTGGGCTTCGGAGCCCGCCGGATAGGTCTTGCGGTGCAGTACCTTGCCGTCGCTGACGGTCTGCCAGTGACCGTCGTTGTCGTGGATCACCGGGCGGCCCGGGTGCCGGGGGTCGGTGGCCACGACCAGTTCCGAGCCGCTGCCGTCGTCGTGCCAGCGGGTGATGCGCTCCTCGGGCACGGTGACGGGCGGATCGGCGTCGGGGCCCGACTCCATGCTCATGTACCAGCTCTGCAGATGGCTGCCCCGGCTCGGCCCGTCCGCGGCACCGGCCGCCCGCGCCCTGGCTTCCGCCCTGCGGGCGAGGACGTCCAGCGAGACGGACGGCGCATCGGCGTGCAGGGCGAGGGCGACGGGCGCCGCGACGGCGGGGCCGCTGCCGACACCGGAAAAGGTGAGTACGAGGGCGGCGACGACGGCCGTCGACACGGCGGTGGCGGTCAGGCCCAGCACCAGACGGCGGCGGCGCACGGGACGCGGACGGCTGCCGGGGACCGTGCCGGCCGTCAATGCCTGCAGGCGGGCCTCGGCCGACGCGGTCAGCGGGCGGTCGCGCCAGGGCCCCTCCTCGGCGGAGACGGGGTCGGCCTGCCGCAGCAGCTCCAGTTCCTCAGTCATGGCTGCGGCCTCCGGCTCGGGTCGGTACGGGGTGGTGGGCAACTCTGGGCGGCGTGGGTGGTGAGGGCGGCGGTGCAGGGAGTGACGGTGGCTGTGCAGGGGGCGCGTCGGGCCGTGGCGGGGGTGCGTCGGGCCGGGCGGCGCCTCTCTGCCGCATCCGCTCGATCTGCGTACGGAGCCGGCCGCGTGCCCGATGCAGCCGCATGGCCGCCGCGCTCCGGCCGCAGCCGAGGGTCACCGCCAGCTCCTCGACGGTCAGTTCCTCCCAGGCCGTCAGGCGCAGCACCTCCCGGTCGGCGGGGGAGAGCCGGGCCAGCGCCTCGTGCACCCAGGAGCCGGGCCGCTCCGCGTCCGGGCTTTCCACGGTCTGCCGTTGTTGCGCCGCCTCGTGGTTGCCGAGCCGGTGCAGCAGCCGCCGGTAACGGCCCAGCCCCCGCAGCGTATTGGCCAGACAGTTCCGGGCCACCCCGTACAGCCAGGGCAGTGGCGCATCGGGGAGTTCGGTGCGGCGTCTCCAGGCTATGGAGAAGACCTCCGCCACCACTTCCTCGACCTCGTGTGCCTGCCCGTCCAGCCGTCGCGCCACGAAGCGGCTGACCGCCCAGTAGTGCGCGCGATAGGCCTCGGCGAAGGCGTCGTCCGTGCTCATGAACCCTTGGTGTCCGGCATGGCCTTGATCGTCACACCTCCCCTGGGTGAGACTTCCCACCGGCCGTCAGGGCCCGCCGTTCCTCGCCTCGTGTGACGTCCGCGGCGGCTGCGGACACCTACGGGGCATGAGATCTCCCGTGAAGTGGCTGACGACCACCGACCACAAGACGATCGGCACGCTGTACCTGGTCACCGCCTTCGCATTCTTCTGCGTCGGCGGACTGATGGCGCTGCTGATGCGCGCCGAGCTCGCCCGTCCGGGCCATCAGCTCCTGTCGAACGAGCAGTTCAACCAGGCGTTCACGATGCACGGCACGGTCATGCTGCTGATGTTCGCGACGCCGCTGTTCGCCGGCTTCGCGAACTGGATCATGCCGCTGCAGATCGGCGCGCCCGACGTCGCCTTTCCCCGGCTGAACATGTTCGCGTACTGGCTCTATCTCTTCGGTTCGCTGATCGCGGTGGGGGGATTTCTGACGCCTCAAGGGGCGGCGGACTTCGGCTGGTTCGCGTATGCACCGCTCTCCGACGCCGTGCATTCCCCCGGTGTCGGCGGCGATATGTGGATCATGGGTCTGGCCTTCTCGGGCTTCGGCACGATCCTCGGTTCGGTCAACTTCATCACGACGATCATCTGCATGCGGGCACCCGGCATGACGATGTTCCGGATGCCGATCTTCACCTGGAATGTGCTGCTGACCGGTGTGCTGGTCCTGCTGGCCTTCCCGGTGCTGGCGGCGGCGCTGTTCGCGCTGGAGGCGGACCGTAAATTCGGGGCGCATGTCTTCGATGCGGCAAATGGCGGGGCGTTGCTCTGGCAGCATCTCTTCTGGTTCTTCGGCCATCCTGAGGTGTACATCATCGCTTTGCCGTTCTTCGGCATCATTTCCGAGGTCATTCCGGTGTTCTCCCGGAAGCCGATGTTCGGTTACATGGGTCTGATCGCGGCGACGGTGTCGATTGCCGGTCTGTCGGTCACGGTGTGGGCGCACCACATGTATGCAACGGGCGGTGTGCTGTTGCCGTTCTTCTCGTTCATGACGTTCCTGATCGCGGTGCCGACCGGTGTGAAGTTCTTCAACTGGATCGGCACGATGTGGAAGGGCTCGCTGTCCTTCGAGACGCCGATGCTGTGGACGATCGGCTTCCTGATCACCTTCACCTTCGGTGGTCTGACCGGTGTCATCCTGGCCTCGCCGCCGATGGACTTCCACGTCTCGGACTCGTACTTCGTGGTGGCGCACTTCCACTACGTGGTGTTCGGCACGGTCGTCTTCGCGATGTTCGCGGGCTTCCACTTCTGGTGGCCGAAGTTCACCGGCAAGATGCTGGACGAGCGGCTGGGCAAGATCACCTTCTGGACGCTGTTCGTGGGCTTCCACGGCACCTTCCTCGTCCAGCACTGGCTGGGTGCCGAGGGCATGGTGCGGCGTATCCCCGACTATCTCGCCGCGGACGGATTCACCGCCCTGAACACCGTCTCCAGCATCTTCTCCTTCCTTCTCGGGCTCTCCCTGCTGCCGTTCTTCTACAACATCTGGAAGACGGCGAAGTACGGCGAGAAGGTCGAGGCCGACGACCCGTGGGGCTACGGCCGCTCGCTGGAGTGGGCGACGTCCTGCCCGCCGCCGCGGCACAACTTCCGCACCCTGCCGCGCATTCGCTCCGAATCCCCGGCATTCGACCTGCACCACCCGGAAATCGCAGGAGGCAGGGAGGCCCTGGCGGATGCCGCCGGGAAAACGCCTGCCGCCGGCATCGGGGCACGTACATGAGCGAGGGAATGCGAAGGAGCGAGGGAATGCGAAGGAGTGCGGGAACGCGGAGAGGCGCGGAAATGCGGCGGAGTGAGGAAGTGCGCAGGGGCGAGGAAGTGCAGCGGCGCGAGGAAAAGCAGAGGGGTGAGGAAATGCAGTGGGACCAGGCCATCAACGAGATCGAGGGATTTCTCCTCTGGGAGGCGGAGAAGGACCGGACCCGCACCCGCGCCCAGGCCTTCTGTGCCGGCCTGCCCTGGCTCACCGACTCCCAGCGGCGGGAAGTGGAGTGGCGCTACTGCCGGGACCAGCGCGATACCTCACGCGCCTACCTGGAGCGCATCGCGGTCCGCAGCGCCACTCTGCGGACCGAATACGAAGACGTCTACCGGGCCCTGCGGCGACGGCTGATCACCGGGCTCCTGAGCGGCACGGTGGCCGTGGCGGCGCTGGTGACCGTAGCGGCCGCCGGCCTGGCCGTACGCTGAGAGCGACGCGACGGCCCGCTGTGCCCCGGGAACGGGCGGACGTCCCCGGGGCGGGAACGGGCGGGCGAACGTCCCCCGGGGCGGTAACGGGTGACGCCCGCTCACCACGGCCCGTCACCCGTGGCCCGTCCGCCGCTCAGGCCGTGACGGTGATCTGGGACGCGGGGTCGGTGGTGTCACTGACCTTGTAGACGGCGTTGAACGTCGAGGTGGTCGCGCTGGTCGGGCAGCCGAAACCGCCCGTCACCTTCACCGGCACCTGTGCGTTGGTGAAGCCGAGAGCGGAGGGCGCGCCGTTGGTCCAGGTGCCGTTCACCGTTGCTGCCGAGGTGGGGGCCGCGGTCACCGTGCAGGACGCCAGACCGCTGGTCTTGAGCACGAAACCGCCGACGGGGATGGTCAGTCCGGCGGTCACCGGCGCCCCGTTCTGCATGGCCACGCCCCAGGTGCCGCTGGTGGTGACACTCGCGCTGACACCCGGCATGCTCGTCGAGCAGGAGCTGTAGGTGGCCGGAGTGGTGGAGCTGCTGACCGGGCCCGCCGGGTTCTGGTTGCCGGGCGCGGCCGGAACCTGCCCGCTGGAGGAAGAGACCGTACAGGTGACGGTCACCGAACCGGCCTTGAAGGTGGCCTTGCCGCTGAGCGCGGCGGTGAAGCTGTGGCCTGCGGGGCTCACGGTCGTGGACGCTGCCGGGGCGGATGCGGCGGCGGCGGGCTGTGCCGTCGCCGAGCCCGTCATGGCGAGCGACAGACCGAGGGCCGCGACGACCCCGGTACCGGCGGTGAGTAAGGCGTGCTGACGGGGTGTGTGCCGGGCGGGCTGCGTCATGGTCATCGCGGGTCTCCTTCGAGGGGGTGGGGTGCCGGAGGGAGCGGGTGGTGCCGGAGGGTGTGGTGCGCGTGGGTGATGCGGGCAGCGCTCCGGTTCCGTACGCGGGCAAGGCGTGGGGATGTGCGTACGGGCGGACGCCGGCCGGCGGCGGGCTTACGGTTCGCTGGGGGCCGGCGCACTGCTGCCGGGCTCGGCACGGGCTCCGGGCTCGGCACGGGCTCCGGGTTCGGCACGGGCTCCGGGTTCGGCACGGGCTCCGGGTTCGGCAATGGTCCCGGACTCGGCAACGGCCGTGGGAGCAGTGGCGGTTGTGGCGGTTGTGGCGGTTGCGGTGGTGGCGGAGCCTTCGGGATCCGTCGGGGCGACCGGCTGCCAGGCAAAGATCATCGAGCCGCCGAGAATCCCGATGATGGTGCCGATCAAGAAGCCGCCGAGGTTGGACATCACCAGCGCGGCCGCCGCGCACAGCACGGTGAGCACGCCCGCGAGGCCCCGGTAGTGCGGCGCGAACCACGCCGAGAGCCCCATCACGATCATCACCAGCCCCATCAGCACCGACGGGATGCCCGCGATGCCCTGTTGCAGCATGATCTTCAGCGGTGCCAGCGGGATGGCGCAGATCTCGGCGCCGGCGACGACGGCCGCCAGGCCGCCCCAGAAGGGCCGCCCCCTCCGCCAGCGCCGCCAGGTCAGAAGCATTCCTTCTTGCCCTTGGAGATCTTCATGTTGAGGCCGGACAGCTTGAAGGTCCCCGCGTTGGTGGCCCAGGCGGTCTGCCGGAGGTTGCCGATGTTGATGTCATCGGCCTGCTGGGCGAACAGGTCCTGCATGCCCTGGGCGCTGTCCGGCCCCTTGTCGAGGGTGGAGGCGTCCCGGCCGATCTCGATCTGGTGGAAGGTCGCATCGCCGGAGAGCTGGGTGGCGTCCACGAAGAGATTGGTCGCCTCGACGGGCTTGCCGCCCGTACCGGCGCTGAGGTTGAGCGAGATATCGCCGATGACCGGCAGGTGGGTGACGACCGACTGGCACAGGTGGTTCATCTGGGCCGACTTGATGGCGGTGACGGCGACCGGCAGGAGATCTCCCCTGGCGTTCGCGTCCACGCCGCCGTACTGGGCGAACCCTTCGCCCTTGAGGCTGTCTGCGGAGACCTTGAACTGCTGTCCCGAGACGGCGAACGATGCCGCCAGTGCCCCGTTGGCCAGGGCGATGCCCAGGGCGGCGGTGCCGGCGAGGGCCGGGACGGACAGCACGGCGAACTTCCGCCAGCTGATACGTCCCGTGACAGGTCTGCCGTGTGCGTCCTTCATGATGGTATGTCCCCTTCGGAGAGCGGTGGAGCGCACTGTCGAACGCGTGGGGTGCGGTTGCGCAAGGTGCGGATGCGCAAGATGCGGTTGGTGCTGACGTCGCGCGGAGAGCCGGCCTGGGCATCCATGGGGGACGTCGTGCGGCTCGGGGGTGCGCGGCGTCGAGCGGTGCGCGAAAATGTCGAACTGCCAATTGTTACTGGCGAGTTGAATGTAAGTCTGCCCATGGCGGCTGGCAAGGTTGAGGGCGGAACCGTTTTCGGACATACCGTCGGTCCGGCTTTCGCCGCTCGCTGCCGGCCTCTCGCCGCTCGCCGTTGGCCGCTCGCCGCCGGTGATCGGCGGCCGCCGACCGTCGGCCGCCGACCATTGTCCGTTGTGCCCGTCGGCTCAGCCGTAGTGGACCTGAAGCTCCTTGACCCCATTGAGCCAGGCCGAGCGGAGCCGGCGCGGGTCGCCCGCCAGGCTGATGCCGGGCATGGCGTCGGCGAGCGCGTTGAAGATCAGGTTGATCTCCAGGACCGCAAGGGACTTGCCGAGGCAGAAGTGCGGCCCGCCGCCGCCGAACCCCAGGTGGGGGTTGGGGTCGCGGGTGATGTCGAAGACCTCGGGGTGGTCGAAGACCTCCGGGTCGTGGTTGGCGGAGGAGTAGAAGATCCCCACCCGCTGCCCCTTCTTGATCTTCGCCCCGCCCAGTTCGGTGTCCTGGGTGGCGGTGCGCTGGAAGGAGACCACCGGCGTCGCCCACCGCACGATCTCCTCGGCCGTCGTCCCGGGGCGCTCGCGTTTGTAGAGCTCCCACTGGTCGGGATGGGTGAGGAAGGCGTGCATCCCGTGGGTGATGGCATTGCGCGTCGTCTCGTTGCCGGCCACCGCCAGCAGCAGCACGAAGAAGCCGAACTCGTCCGAGCCGAGATTCCCCTCGTGCTCCGCCGCGACCAGCCGGCTGACGATGTCCTTGGCCGGGCACTCCTTGCGCGCCGCGGCGAGGTTCATGGCGTACGAGATCAGCTCCATGGCCGCGTTGACGCCGACCTCTTCGGTGATGGCCAGTTCGGGATCGTCGTACGCGATCATCTTGTTCGACCAGTCGAAGATCCGGGCCCGGTCGTCCTGGGGGATGCCGATGAGTTCCGCGATGGCCTGGAGGGGGAGTTCGCAGGCGATATCGGTGACGAAGTCGCCGGAGCCCTTCCGGCGCGCCCCGGCGACGATGTGCGCCGCCCGGTCGCGCAGCGCGTCCTCCAGGGCGCGGATGGCGCGCGGGGTGAAGCCGCGCTGCACGATCTGGCGGACCCGGGTGTGCTCGGGCGGGTCCATGTTGAGCATGATCAGCTTCTGGACGTCGATCTGGTCGCGGGTCATGGACGACTGGAAGCGGATGATCGAGGTGTTGAGGTTCGCGGAGAAGATCTCCGGCTTGGTGGACACCTCTTTGACGTCCTGGTGACGGGTGACCACCCAATAGCCGTCGTCACCGAAACCGGCGATGCCGTGCGGCTGGGCGTTCCACCACACGGGCGCGGTCTGCCGCAACTGCGCGAACTCCGGGAGCGGAACGCGGGACTGGTAGACGTCGGGGTCGGTGAAGTCGAACCCTTCGGGCAATGCGGGGCATGGCATCGGCGACTCCTGGTCCATCCGGCGGCCGGCGTCTGGCGTCGGGCGGTGTCCGGCGCCCGGCGGTGTCTGACGGTGCATCAGATATGGGTCGCGGTGAACGTAGTGACGAGTTCTGTAACTAGCAAGGGTCGTGGCGACTCCCTTTCCGGACAACAGCGTTGCATGCCCCTTGCGTCCCGGGGGGTGGCTCATAAGACTGTGGCAGAACTAGAACGCGTACTAGTTCTTCTTCCGTGGGTGCCGGGACGCCCCGCGGACGCGAGGAGAGGACGAGTCAGTCATGGCCGCGGAACCCGTCATCGTCGAAGCAGTACGCACCCCGATCGGCAAGCGCCAAGGCGCGCTCGCCAACCTGCACCCCGCCTATCTCCTGGGCGAGACCTACCGCGAACTCCTCGCCCGTACGGGCATCCAGCCCGACTGCGTCGAACAGATCGTCGGCGGCACCGTCACCCACGCCGGTGAACAGTCCATGAACCCGGCACGCAACGCCTGGCTGGCGATGGGCCTCCCGTACGAGACCGCCGCGACCACGGTGGACTGCCAGTGCGGCTCCTCCCAGCAGGCCAACCACATGGTCGCCAACATGATCGCGGCCGGGGTCATCGACATCGGCATCGGCTGCGGCGTCGAGGCGATGTCCCGGGTGCCGCTGGGCAGCGGCTCCAAACACGGCCCCGGCAAGCCCTGGCCCGACGAGTGGAACGTCGACCTGCCCAACCAGTTCGAGGCGGCCGAACGGATCGCCCGCAAGCGGGGGCTGAGCCGTGCGGACGTCGACTCGCTCGGCCTGCGCTCCCAGGAACGGGCGGCCGCCGCCTGGGCCGAGGAACGCTTCAAACGGGAGACGTTCGCCGTCCAGGTCCCCACCACCGAGGACGAACAGGCCGCGGGCCAGGGCATGTGGCGGCTGGTCGACCACGACGAAGGGCTGCGCGACACCAGCCTGGAGGCCCTGGGCGGCCTCAAGCCCGTGATGCCGACCGCCGTCCACACGGCGGGCAACTCCTCGCAGATCTCCGACGGTGCCGCCGCGGTGATGTGGGCCTCCAAGCGCATGGCACGCGCCCTCAAGCTCAAGCCGCGGGCCCGCATCGTGGCCCAGGCGCTGGTCGGCTCCGATCCGCACTTCCACCTGGACGGTCCCATCGACGCCACCCGGGCCGTGCTCGGCAAGGCCGGGATGTCCCTCAAGGACATCGACCTCGTCGAGATCAACGAAGCCTTCGCCTCCGTGGTGCTCTCCTGGGCGCAGGTCTTCGAGCAGGACCTGGAGAAGGTGAACGTGAACGGCGGCGCGATCGCCCTGGGCCACCCGGTCGGCGCCACCGGCGCCCGGCTCCTCACCACCGCACTCCACGAACTCGAACGCCGGGACAAGGAGTTCGCCCTGATCACCATGTGCGCGGGCGGGGCACTGGCGACGGGGACGATCATCCAGCGGCTGTAGGGCCTGGCGGGGCGGGCGCCGGTGGCTGTCACCGCGAGGGGAAGGACGGTTGCCGGGTCCGGGGCCAGGGCCAGGGCCGAGGCCTGGGCTTGGGCCGAGGCCTGGGCTTGGGCTTGGGCTTGGGCCGGGGTCGGGGTCGGGGTCGGTTGCCCCGCATCGGGGGTGCGGGGCCGCGGGGGGATTCTCTCCACCCTGAGGGAAACCTCAGTTGAGTTGGGGGGAAACCCGCATTCCGCGGGGCACGCGCTCTCCGTAGCGTCGACGACATGACGAAGAACGCCGCGCAGCAACAGCATGCACCTTCCGCCGCGTCCGGTGCACCGGCCGAGCCGGGGGCATTACGCGGACAACGGTGCGTGCCGCGTGCACTGGCCGCGGGAGCCGCTCTCGCGCTGACAGTGCTGACGACGGCCCCGGCCGCGCTGGCGGCACCGTCACACCTGACTCCGGGTGCCGCACAGGGCGCCCGCGCCGCCGCACGGACGACCACCGGCTCCGTGCCGAGCACGGCCCAGAAGCGAGGGACGCTCCTCTCCCTCACGCCCCTCGGCCGGCAGAACCGCGCCGAGGTCGTGGCCCGGGCGCAGAAGCAAGGCCTGGAGGCCGGCACCGCCCGGCACGGCGTCGCCGCATACCGCCTGATCTACCGCACGATCACGCCCGAAGGCCGCCCCACCACCGCGTCGGGCCTGCTGGCCCTCCCCGTCGGCAGCGGCCGTCGGCCTCTCCCACCCGTCGTCCACGGTCACGGCACCCTCGCCTACCGGGCCGACGCCCCGTCGGTGGCGGAAGGGCCCGACCGCGCGGTGTCGGTGCTGTACGCCTCGGCCGGTCGCGCCGCCCTCGCCCCCGACTACCTCGGCCTCGGCGCCGGCCCCGGGCACCACCCCTACATGGACGCCCGGTCCGCCGCCTCGGCTTCCCTCGACATGCTCCGGGCAGCGCGTTCCGCCGCCCCGGAACTCGGCGCCACCCTCGGCCGCACGGTGTCACTGACCGGCTTCTCGCAGGGCGGGCAGGCCACCATGGAACTGGGCCGTGAACTCGCCCGCGGCGCCGATCCCCGATTCCGGCCGGGGATGCTCGCCCCGGTCGGCGGGCCGTACGACCTCGACGGCAGCGAACTCCCCGGCATATTCGACGGTCGTATCGCTCCCGGGGCCGCCGTCTACTACCTCTCCTACTTCCTCACCGCACAGAACCGTCTGCACCCCCTCTACCGCGATCCGGGCGAAGTGTTCCGTGCGCCCTACGCCCACCGCGTCGAGGACCTTTTCGACGGCAGCCACTCGGAGGAGGACATCGTCGGAAAGCTCCCCGCCCGCATCGAAGACCTGCTCACCCAGACCTGGTACAAGAAGCTCCAGCACCCTTCCGGCGCCCTGCTCGAAGCCCTCCGCGCCAACGACCGTACCTGCGAATGGAAGCCGGGCCGGGGCGTGCGGATCACGCTGTACACCGCCACCGGCGACCGTGACGTGCCCATAGCCAACGCCCGTAGCTGTGCAAAGGATCTGGCCGGCCACGGCACCCGGGCCACGGTCATCGACCAGGGCGCCGACGCCGGTCACGGCACCTCGTTCCTGCGCTCGGAACCGTCCATAGCCCGCGCCCTGCCGGTCGCCCGCTGACACCGCTCAGGCGGCGTCAAGCCGGTCCGGCGGTGCTGCCCCGGGCAGCACCGCACCGGTCACGGGGCGGCGGCCCCTCCGGGGGGATCGCGAGTGAAGGAGACGGGGACGTCGAAGGCCGCCCGGCGGGTGGCGCGGCGCAGGGCCTTGAGGACGGTGCCGCCCAGCGTGCAGGTGAGGAGCACGGTGGCCAGGGCCCGGGGGAGGTCCCAGCCGAGGGACGTGGCGAGGCAGTAGGCGAGGTAGCGGGCGAGGTTCTGGTCGAGCGGGTCCCCGGGGACGAAGGAGACCCCCGAGGCCATGCCGCCGATATAGGGCCAGCCCTGAAGGTTCATGACCAGGCCGTAGAGGAGGGCGGAGACGGCTCCGTAGGCGGCGAGCACGGCCAGTTCACGGCGGCCGCGCAGCCGGTCGGGCCCCGGCAGCAGGCCGGCGCCCATCGACACCCACCCCATCGACAGCATCTGGAACGGCATCCACGGGCCGACACCGCCGGTCAGCAGCGCCGACGCGAACATCGCCACGGACCCCAGCACGAACCCGAAGCCGGGCCCGAGCACTCGCCCCGACAGCACCATCAGAAAGAACATCGGCTCGATACCGGCCGTCCCCGCGCCCAGCGGGCGCATCGCGGCTCCGGCCGCGGCCAGGACGCCGAGCATCGCGATGGCCTTCGCGTCCAGGCCGGTGTCGGCGATGGTCGCCACGACCACGGCGAGCAGCATCGGCAGCAACGCGGCGAACAGCCAGGGCGCGTCCCGGGAATGGGCGAGCCCGGAGGCGGAGTCGGCGAGCAGCGGCCACCCGAAGGCCATCACGCCGATGGCTGAGACGAGAACCAGCGCGGCGATGGAGCGGGGACCGAGCCGTACGGCACGGGCCCGGCGGCCGGGACCGGTGCGCGGCCCGTCGCCCTCCGGCCGGTGCGGGTGTGCGCTCATACGGGGCCTCCGGGGTGTGCACTCATGCGGCGGCCTCCGGGGTGTGCACTCATGCGGCGGTCTCCGGGGCGTGTGCTCATGCGGGGGCCTCCAGAGCGTGTGCCACCTGGGAAACGGTCAGCCAGGGCAGCGGGGAGAGCACCTTGGCGACCTGCGGTGCGAAGGAGGGAGAGGAAACCACGACCTCATCGGTGGGACCGTCGGCGACGATCTCACCGTCGGCCAGGAGGACGACCCGGTGGGCCAGTTCGGCGGCGAGTTCCACGTCATGGGTGGCCAGGACGATGGCGTGGCCCTCGGCGGCCAGTGCCCGCAGCACCTCGATCAGACGGGCCTTGGCGGCGTAGTCCAGGCCGCGGGTGGGCTCGTCGAGGAGGAGCAGCGGAGGACGGGCGGTCAGCACGATGGCCAGGGCCAGGGCGAGGCGCTGGCCCTCGGACAGATCGCGGGGATGGACGAAGTCGGGGACGTCCGGCAGCAGCCGGGTGACCAGGGCCCGGCAGCTGCCGGGGGCGGCGTCCGCGTCCTGGTCGGCCGCGGTGCACTCGGCCGCGACGGTGTCGGCGTACAGGAGGTCGCGAGGCTCCTGGGGGACGAGGCCGGCATGCCGCAGGAGGGCTCGCGGGCTGGTGCGGTGCGGGGTGACGCCACCGACCCGCACCGTCCCGGAGAACGGTGCGTGCATACCGACGAGGGTGGTGAGCAGGGTGGACTTCCCCGCGCCGTTCCGCCCCATCAAGGCCAGCATCTCGCCGCCCCGCACGGTCAGATCCACCTGGTGCAGCGCCTCGGTCCGCCCCCGGCGGACACTGAGCCCACGGACGACCGCGGCGGCACCGGCGGGGGAGCCGGCAGAGGCCGGCGTGCCCGCAGAAGCCGGGGGCGGCACCACCGGCGAGCCCACCGGGCCCCGGCCCGTACCCGTACCTGTGCTCGTGCCCCCGCCCGTGCCCGTCCCCGTCCCTGTACCCGTACCCGTACGCGTCTCCGGTGCCGGCGGCCTGACTCCCGCCAGCCGCTCGCGCAGGGGCGCGGCCTTCCGGCGGGCGTCGCGTACGGACAGCGGGAGCGGCGACCAGCGGGCCAGGCGGCCCAGGGCCACCACCGGGGGGTGGACGGGGGAGACGGCCATGATGTCGGCGGGGGTGCCGATGACCGGGGGCGCGCCGGGGGACGGGAGCAGGATGACCTGGTCGGCGTACTGGACCACCCGCTCCAGGCGGTGTTCGGCGAGCAGGACCGTGGTGCCGAGGTCGTGGACGAGGCGTTGGAGGACGGCAAGGACCTCTTCGGCGGCGGCGGGGTCGAGTGCCGACGTCGGTTCGTCGAGGACCAGGACCTTGGGGTGGGTGGTGAGGACCGAGCCGATCGCCACCCGCTGCATCTGGCCGCCCGAGAGGGTGGCGAGGGCGCGGTCGCGGAGTTCGGCCAGGCCCAACAGGTCCAGGGTCTCCTCGACACGGCGGCGCATCACGTCGGGTGCGAGGCCCAGCGACTCCATCCCGTAGGCGAGTTCGTCCTCGACGGTGTCGGTGACGAAGTGTGCCCGCGGGTCCTGGCCCACCGTGCCTACGACGTCGGCCAGTTCACGCGGCTTATGGGTGCGGGTGTCCCGTCCGTCGACGCTGACCCGGCCGCGCAGGGTGCCGCCGGTGAAGTGCGGGACCAGGCCGCACACGGCGTTCAGGACGGTGGACTTGCCGACGCCGGAAGGGCCGACCAGGAGACAGAGTTCGCCCTCGGGGACGGTCAGGTCGATGCCCTGGACGGCGGGCGCCGCGGCGTCCCCGTAGGTGACCGAGACCTGCTCGAACCGGATCACTGGGTGGGCTCCTTCGCGTGCGGATCGCCATCGGGGGCACGGCCACGGGACGCGGCCCTGGCTGCCCTGCTTGCTCTGCTTGTCCTGGCTGTTCGGCCCGCCTGTTCCGCCCCGTCCGCCCGGCATGCCCCGTCCGCCCGGCATGCCTCGTCCGCCCGGTCCGCCCGGCCCGTGCCCGGCGGGAGCGGGGCGACGAACGCGGGTAGCAGCCCCACGAGAACGGAGGCGGCCGGCCAGAGGGGGAGGACCGGGGCGGTGAGCGGGACCGCGGGCGGGTGGAGGGCGGTGGCTGCGTAGTCGTTCGCCCAGATCACCAGGGCGGCGACGGCGATACCGGAGCCCGCGACCAGCCAGGCGCGGGCGCCCCACCGGTCGGGCCGGTAGCGGCTGCGCACCGACCTGCGGCCGCCGAGCCACAGCCCGGCGAGCGCCGCCGCCAGCCCGGCCAGCAGCAGCGGCAGCCCGTAGCCGCCGCCGGCATCGCCCAGCAGCCCGTACGTCCCGGCGCAGATGCCGAGCAGCCCGCCGAGAGTGAGGACGGAGGTGAGGCGCCGTACCGCGGGCGGCACCTCGGCCGTGCGGCCGTAGCCGCGTGCGTCCATGGCCGCGGCCAGTGCCACCGAGCGTTCCAGAGCGCCCTCCAGGACCGGCAGCCCGACCTGGAGGAGCGCCGTGAAACCGCGGTCCGGGCGGCCGCGCAGCCGGCGCGCGGCACGCAGCCGCTGGACATCGGCGACCAGGTTCGGTGCGAAGGTCATCGCGACGACGACCGCGACGCCCGCCTCGTAGAGCGCACCGGGCAGCGACTTCAGCAGCCGGGCCGGGTTGGCCAGCGCATTGGCGGCGCCCACGCAAATGAGGAGAGTGGCCAGTTTCAGCCCGTCGTACAGCGCGAAGACCATGCCCTCGGCGGTGACCCGGCCGCCGATCCGGACGCCCTTCGCCCAGCTGGGCAGCGGCACTTCGGGCAGCGTGACCAGGGTGTGCGTACCGGGGATCGGCGAGCCGAGGACAAAGGCGAAGAGCAGCCGGATGGCGATCACGACCAGCCCGAGCTTGACGAACGCCCCGTACGAACGGGCCCACGGCGCGTTCGTACGGCGGGCCGCGACGACATAGCCGGCCACCCCCACCAGCAGTCCCAGCAGCAGGGGATTCGTGGTGCGGGAGGCCGCGGTGGCCAGGCCGAGTGCCCACAGCCACCAGGCGCCGGCGTGCAGCGCGGTGGTGCGGGTCGCCTGCGGGGCGCTCATCCGCGTCGGCGGCGCGCCTGCCACACCGCCGCCGCGCCCAGTACGACGACGGCCGCGACCCCGCCGACCAGCCCGGCGGACGGGCCGCCGTCGCCCGCACCGCTTGCGTCACCGCCGCTGCCCGCGTCGCTCCCGTCCGCCGACGCGCCCGAAGACGGCGCGGCGGACGACGCGGGCTCCTTCGCTCCCTCCACCTGTTCCGCGCACCCCGCCTCCGGGTAGCCGGCGATGGCACACAGCAAGGCGCGGGAGTCATAGCGCAGCGGCCGGGCCACCGCCGCCAGCGCCTCGCCCGCCGAGGCGTCCTCCGCCACCTGGGCGCACTCCGTCCTGGGCTTCGGCGGCCGCTCCCCGCCGGGCGCATCCGTCGCGGTGCCGAAGTCGATGACGATGCCGACCCGCTTGCGGCCGTCCTTCGCGGGGGTGCCGTGGCAGATCGCGTCGAAGGCGGCGGCCGTACGGGGCTTTCCGGCCGCGGCCGAATCGGCGCTGACGGCGAAGCGGAAGCCCGCCACCGCGCCGTCGGCCGGCCGCAGCGTGGCCGGCCCTTCGGTGGCATACGCCCAGGAGCTGCCCTTGCCGTGCCAGAAGGACCAGTAGCGGTACTCCTGCGCCTGGGCGGGCCCGGCGGCCAGGCCGGTGACCGCACCGGCCAGCAGCACCGCTCCGGCGATCCCGGTACGCCGCACCGGACGGGACTGCCGCATCAGAGCTGGGTCTTCTTACGGCTGCTCAGCAGGAAGCCGATGCCGGCACCGATGGCGAGGCCGATGCCGATGATCCACACCAGGCCGAAGCCGCCGCCCTTGGAGCCGTCGGCGTCCTTGCCGTCCTTCGTCGCCGCGGCGGCCGGCTCGGGGCCGGTGGCGTTGAGCGCGGCCACCAGATCGGTGCCGCCGAAGGAGCGGGGGTCCGTGCCGGTGGCATGGGCGGCCAGCACCAACTGGGCGTACGCGGCGGGGCCGTTCTGCTTGGCCCAGCCCGCCGCGTTCTTCTCCAGCCACTTCAGCGGCTTCGCGGCGGCGGTGGTGTGCGCGCCGGCCGCCAGTGCCACCACGGCGTCGGCGGTGTTGCCGACATCCGGCTGCTCCTTTGCGCCCGGCATCGCGGAAAGCAGATGCTGCCCGTTCTTGTCGAGCTGGGCGACGAGGTAGCCGGAGCCGCCCTGGGCCGCCTGTGCCGGATCGCTGCCGCCCGCCTTCTTGTCGTCGCCGTCCTTGCAGCTCAGCGGCTTGACGGGGGTGTCCGCGCCCTTGCCGGCCGGCTCGACGACAAAGCCCTTGCCGAGCGCTCCGGTCGCGGCGGCCGCGGTGGCGTCCGCGTTCGGGGCCGCCCCCTTGAGCTGGAAGGTGAACGCACCGCGCGCATCCTCCTTCGCCTCGCAGCCCAGCCGGAAGGTGAGCAGCGCGTCGAAGGGGGTCTTGCCGCCCTTCTTCGAGGTCACGGACCCCGGCTTCTCACCCGCCGCGGCGAGCGCGCCGATGACCACGGAAGTGGAGTTGGCATCGCTGGCCGAGCCGGCCATCGAGCTCCAGCCGCCGTCGTCGTTCTGCACCGATTTCAGCCAGCTCACGGCCTTCTTCACGGTGTCCCCGTGCCCGCCGAGCGCGGCCAGCGCCTGCACCGCGGCGGCCGTCTGGTTGGTGTCCCGCCCGGTCTTGGCGTCGCAGGGCGTGCCCGGCTCGGCCCGGAAGGCGGTGAACGAGCCGTCGGCGCACTGCTGTCCGGCCAGCCACTGCACGGCGGACGCCGCGGGGCGGATGCCCACGGTGTCCTGGGCCAGCAGTGCGAGGGACTGCCGCCAGACCCCGTCGTACTGCGGGTCCTTGGTGCCGTACAGCCCGGCGGGCAGCTTCTTGGGAGAGGCGGAAGCGGAGTCGGCGTACGCGGCGGGGGCAGCGGCCGCGCCCAGCACCGCCACGGCCGCCAGCGCCGTGGCGGCGCGGCGCGCCAGGAAGGCGACGGAGTGCGTCAAAGGGGCCGGGTGAGCCATGGAAGCCATGGGGGCCATCGGGTCGGTGCCTCTCGGGTCGGGTCGCGGCGATGCTACGCAGCCACGCTCGGCCGGCCACTCGCGTGCCGATACGTACATCGGCCGCGGTGGCACCGGGCTCAGCTCCGTATACCTCGACGGTGCCGCGCACCGGCCGTCCGCAGGGGCGGCGGTTCGGTGGCGGGAGCCTTGGTCGTGCCCTGTCGGGTGCTCCGGCTCGTACGGCCCGCCACGCCGGGCCGGGGGCACGGTGCGGGCGGGCGTCCTCACGGTTGCGGGTCAGCGCCGGATTTCCACCGGCTTCCCCCGATCGGGTACGGATGAAGTTGTCCCGCACACCTTAACCGGCGTCCGCCGGGCCATTCGCTCGCCCGTACGAACCGGCCCCGCGCCGGGGAGCGCCGGGAGCGCCCCTGAGCCGGCCCCTGTCTCCGCCCTCAGTCCGCCCCTGCCTTTGCCCCGAGCCCGCCCCTTCCTTTGCCCCTGAGTCCGTCTCCCTCACACCGCCTGGTACCGCACCGGATCGGACCCCGGCACCCGCTCCGCCTGCCCCTGTTTCACCAGACGGCGCAGATGGGCCTCGGCCTCCGAGACGGCGATATTGCGGGAGGCGTAAGGGATCTGCTCCCAGGGGCGGTTCCACTCCATGGCCATGGCGAGCTGCCAGGGGGTACGGGGTTCGCGGAGCAGTTCCCGCAGCCGGCGGAGCCGTTCCTCGTGGTGCGCGATGAGCTCGCGTACCCGTCCGCCGGCGTCGGTGAAAGCGTGCTGGTGGGCGGGCAGCACCTCGGCGGGGGCGAGCCTGCCGACGCGTTCGAGGGAGCCGAGATAGTCACCCAGGGGGTCGGGAACGGTGACCCCCTCCGGGTCCTCCGGGTCCTCCGCGCCCTCCGGGTCCTCCGCGCCCTTCGGATCCTCGTACAGGCCGATGTGCGGGGTGATGCCGGGGAGGAGGTGGTCCCCGGAGAAGAGCCGGCCGAAGCCGCCGACCCGCCCCGAGGGGTGCTCCTCCTCCAGGTGGAGGCACACATGCCCCGGGGTGTGCCCCGGTGTCCAGATGGCGCGCACCCGGCGCCCCGGCAGGTCGAGCAGTTCACCGGGGCCGATGTCACGGTCGGGCAGTGCGGCCCCCTGCCCGGGGAACTTCCGGCCGCGGCCATGCGCGCGGGCCTCCCGCAGCGGTGCCAGATGCTCGTCGGGCGCGCCCGCCGCCACGAGCCTGGCGGTCAGGTGGTCGAGCCACCGGCCCGGTTCGGCCTCGCGGGTGCGGCGGACCACGGCGGTGTCCGCGGCATGCATGGCGATCCACGCGCCGGAGGCCTCCCGCACCTTGGCCGAGAGGCCGTGGTGGTCGGGGTGATGGTGGGTGATCAGGACGCCGTGGAGGTCGGCGGGCGCGAAGCCGCAGGCGCTGATGCCGGTGACGAGTGTCGTCCAGGAGTCCGGGTCGTCCCAGCCGGTGTCGATGAGCACCGGTCCGCGGTCGGTCTCCAGGAGATGGACGAGGGTGTGTCCGAGCGGGTTGTCCGGGATGGGGACGGCGATGCTCCACACCCCGCCCTTGTGGTCGGTCGCCTGCGGCGTCATCCCGGTCCCCTCTCGGTGTGCCGTACACCCGGTACCCGGCCTCACTATAACTAGAACTGGTTTCAACGTGACTGGTCTGCGGTGCGAACCGCTCCCGCGTCACCTCGCGAAGTGACCGGTGCTGCTGCGGGAGTTGGGATTCGGCCTCGCGCCGTGGACTCCTGTAACTAGAACTGGTATCAGTTCCTGGGTCGGTGGGCAGTTCTGATGCGGCGTGCTGCGTGCTGCGTGCGGCGTGCGGCAACGGAAGAACTCCCGGAAACCGCAGGAGCTCCCGGAACCTCAGGAACTCCAGAAGCTCCAAGAACTCCAAGAACTCCAAGAACCCAAGGAACCGCGAAAAGCGCCCAGCACCCCCGAAAACCGTCAGGGATCGTCGAACAGGCGGCCAACCCGCAGGAGGCGGCAGCGATGAGCGACCTCGTCGAGCACGGCAAGCTCTACATAGGCGGTGAGTGGGCCGATCCGGCCGGCCGGGACGTGATCGAGGTCGTCTCGCCCCACACCGAACAGGTCATCGGCCGGGTGCCGCACGCCTCGCGGGCCGATGTCGACCGTGCGGTGGCCGCGGCCCGTACGTCCTTCGACTCCGGGGTGTGGGCGAACGCCCCGCTGGCGGACCGGATCGCGGTGGTGACCCGCATCAAGGACGCCTTCGCGGCCCGCAGTGAGGAGATCGCCAAGGTCATCAGCTCCGAGAACGGCACGCCCGTCACCTCCGGCGTCATGGTGCAGTCGCTGGCCGCGATGCTGGCGTGGGACGCGGCGCTGACGGTGGCCGGTGACTTCCCGTTCGAGGAGCGGCGGGACGGGGTGCTGGGACCGCTGCTGGTGCGGCGGGAGCCGGCCGGGGTGGTCGCGGCCGTCGTGCCGTGGAACGTCCCGCAGTTCACCGCCGCCGCCAAGCTCGCGCCGGCGCTGCTGGCCGGCTGCTCGGTGGTGCTGAAGGTGTCCCCGGAGACCCCGCTGGACGCGTACCTCCTCGCGGAGATCGCGACGGAGGCCGGGCTGCCGCAGGGCGTGCTGTCGATCCTCCCGGCGGACCGCGAGGTGAGCGAGTACCTGGTCGGACACCCCGGCGTGGACAAGGTGTCGTTCACCGGCTCGGTGGCGGCGGGCAAGCGGGTCATGGAGGTCGCGGCCCGGAACCTCAGCCGGGTCACGCTGGAGCTGGGCGGGAAATCCGCCGCGGTGATCCTGCCGGACGCGGATCTGGACGCCGCGGTGGCCGGCATCGTGCCGTTCGCCTGGATGATCAACGGCCAGGCGTGTGTGGCCCAGACGCGGATCCTCGCCCCGCGCAGCCACTACGACGAGATCGCCGAACGGTTCACCGCGGCGGCGTCCGCGCTCACCGTCGGCGACCCGCTGGATCCGGCCACCGAACTCGGCCCGCTGGTCGCCCGCCGCCAGCAGCAGCGCTCGCTGGACTACATCGAGCTCGGCCGGAAGGAGGGCGCCCAGGTCCTCACCGGCGGCGGCCGGCCGAAGGGGCAGCCGACGGGCTGGTATGTCGAGCCGACCCTCTTCGGCGAGGTCGCCAACTCCATGCGGATCGCCCGCGAGGAGATCTTCGGCCCGGTCATCTGCCTGCTCCCGTACGACGACGAGGCCGAGGCGGTACGGATCGCCAACGACTCCGACTACGGGCTCTCCGGCTCGGTGTGGACGGCCGACGTCGACCACGGCATCGACCTCGCGCGGCAGGTGCGCACCGGGACGTACTCGGTGAACACCTTCAGCATCGACATGCTCGGCCCGTTCGGCGGCTACAAGAACTCCGGTATCGGGCGGGAGTTCGGGCCCGAGGGCTTCGGCGCCTACCTGGAGCACAAGATGATCCATCTGCCGGCCGGTGCCTGATGGGGGACCGCTGGCAGGTGGAGGTGGACCGCCGCGTCTGCATCGGGTCCGGGATGTGTGCCGCGGCGGCGCCGGACGGCTTCCGGCTGGACTCGGCCCGGCAGTCGCACCCGGTGGCGCCGGAGGCGGAGGCCGGCGAGGGCGTGCTGGCGGCGGCCGAGGGGTGCCCCGTGGAGGCGATCACCCTGACCGTGGCCGGCAGCGGCGAGGCGGTCTTCCCGCCGGAGGAGTGAGCGGCCCGGGGCGGGGCGAGGGGGGAGAGGCGGCCGTTAAGGGGGAGGTCCCGTAGGGGGGTGGGGGTGGCGGTCCCGTAGGGGTGCGGAAGGCCCCCTACGGGCCAACTACCCAGGTGAGGAGCGGGGTTAACGCTCCGCGCCGGGGGCGCCGGATGTACCGGGGACACCGGATGCGCCGGGCGCGCCGGGCGCGGTGAGGCCGATCAGCCGGCACACCGTCTCGATGTCTATTTTCACCTGGGCGATCGAGGCCCGTCCCGAAAGCCAGGTGATCAGTGCCGAGTGCCAGGTGTGCTCGATGACCCGGACCGCGGAAAGCTGTTCGGGGGTGGGCGAGATGGAGGAGCGCGCCGGCTCCTGCGAAGGGTGGTGGTGGGCGACGGGCGGGGCCATCGCGTCGAGGATGATCGCGGTGGTCAGCCGGGAGACGGTGTCGACCTCAGGGCTGACGGAACGGTCGGCGAAGGTCAGTGCGCGCACCATCGCGTCCGCGAGATGCGGTTCGCGCTGCAGGGCGCGGAAGGCCCGCATCAGGGTCTGGGCGACCCGGGCGCCCGGGTCCTGCTCCGACGGCGGGCGCTTGCGCAGCGTTTCGTGCATGTGCTGGAGCTGGTCCTGCATGGTGGCGACCAGCAGATGCACCTTGGAGGGGAAGTAGCGGTAGAGGGTGCCGAGCGCGACGCCCGAGGACTCGGCGACCTCGCGCATCTGCACGGCGTCGAAGCCACCACGGGACGCCAGCTTGGCGCTGGTGTGCAGGATGCGGCGGCGCCGCGCCTCCTGACGCTCGGTCAGGGGAGGACTCGCGGGAAGGGCCGGTCTGGCCGCCTTGGGTTCCGTAGTCATATTTCCCATTCCGTGGCATTCCGTCCGCGATGCGGTGAGTGCCGGTGGTGTGCTCGGCACAGCATGGCAGGGGGGCGGGTGGTGGCGCGAATCACCTGGTGCGGCTCTTTTCGCCTCGTGCTCGGCCGGTAGATTCGAAGCTGGGTGAACTGATGAGTAGCCAATCAGTTCTGAAACTTGTTCTAGATTACCGCCAGCGGTTACGCTCCGGCGAAAGTCCAGTGAGAAGGGGGCCGAGCGTGACCGCAGAGGCCGTCCAGGCAGCCGCGCCTCGCCCCGCAGAGGCCTCCTCGGCCTCCGCCCCGTCGAACGGTGAGCGTCCCCTGCGCATCGCGATGCTCACGTATAAGGGGAACCCGTTCTGCGGCGGCCAGGGCGTCTACGTCCGCCACCTCTCGCGCGAACTGGCCCGCCTCGGCCACACCGTCGAGGTCATCGGCGCCCAGCCCTACCCCGTCCTGGACGAGGGGGTGCCCCTGACCGAGCTGCCCAGCCTGGACCTCTACCGCCAGCCCGACCCGTTCCGCACGCCGAAGCGCGGCGAGTACCGCGACTGGATCGATGCGCTCGAGGTCGGCACGATGTGGACCGGCGGCTTCCCCGAGCCGCTGACCTTCTCCCTGCGGGCCCGGCGCCACCTCGCCGCCCGCCGCGGCCAGTTCGATGTCGTCCACGACAACCAGACCCTCGGCTACGGCCTGCTCGGCGGGCCCGGCGCGCTCGGCGCCCCGCTGGTCACCACCATCCACCACCCCATCACCGTCGACCGGCGGCTCGACCTCCAAGCCGCCGGCAGCTGGCGGCGCCGCGCCTCCGTCCGCCGCTGGTACGGCTTCACCCGCATGCAGAAGCGCGTCGCCCGGCGGCTGCCGTCGGTGCTGACCGTCTCCGGCTCCTCCCGCCAGGAGATCGTCGACGACCTCGGGGTGTCGGCCGGCCGGATCCATGTGGTCCATATCGGCGCCGACACCGACCTGTTCTCGCCGGACGCCTCGGTGGCCGAGGTGCCGGGCCGGATCGTCACCACCTCCAGCGCGGATGTGCCGCTCAAGGGTCTGATCCACCTGGTCGAGGCGCTCGCCAAGGTGCGCACCGAGAACCCCGATGCGCATCTGGTGGTCGTCGGCAAGCGCGCCGACGACGGGCCGGTCGCCGCCGCCATCGAACGGCTCGGGCTGTCCGGCGCCATCGAATTCGTCAAGGGCATCACCGACGGCGAACTCGTCGACCTGGTGCGCAGCGCCCAGATCGCCTGTGTCCCCTCCCTCTACGAGGGCTTCTCGCTGCCCGCGGCCGAAGCGATGGCCACCGGCACCCCGCTGCTGGCGACCACCGGCGGCGCGATCCCCGAGGTCGCCGGGCCGGACGGCGAGACCTGCCTCGCGGTGCCGCCGGGCGACGCCGGCGCGCTGGCGGGCGGACTGCTCCGGCTGCTGGGCGACGAGCCCCTGCGCCGCCGGCTCGGCGCGGCCGGCCGGGAACGGGTACTGGCCCGCTTCACCTGGCGCCAGGCCGCCCTCGGCACCGCCGAGCGCTACCGCGAGGCCATCGCCCTCCAGGGCGGCCTGGATGCCGCCCGTACCTCCTTGCGGGCCACGTCCGACAGGACCGCGGGCGCCGCGCCCGCGCCGAGCACCGCCGGACACGTCTAGCGGCCCGGCCGGCCCCGTCCTCTTTCCGCAGCCACACCGCCACCAACCGCCGGACGAAAGCAGAACGCCGTGCTGACCGTCGACTTTTCCCGTTTCCCGCTCGCTCCGGGCGACCGCGTGCTCGACCTGGGGTGCGGCGCCGGCCGGCATGCCTTCGAGTGCTACCGGCGCGGCGCGCAGGTCGTCGCCCTCGACCAGAACGGCGAGGAGATCCGCGAGGTCGCCAAGTGGTTCGCCGCGATGGAGGAGGCGGGCGAGGCCCCGGCGGGCGCCTGTGCCACCGCCATGGAGGGCGATGCGCTGAACCTGCCGTTCCCCGACGACAGCTTCGACGTCGTGATCATCTCCGAGGTCATGGAGCACATCCCGGACGACAAGGGGGTGCTCGCCGAGATGGTCCGGGTGCTGCGTCCCGGCGGCCGGATCGCCGTCACCGTCCCGCGCTACGGCCCCGAGAAGGTCTGTTGGGCACTCAGCGACGCCTACCACGAGGTCGAGGGCGGCCATATCCGCATCTACCGCGGCGACGAACTCCTCGGCAAGATGCGGGAAGCCGGACTGGAGCCGTACGGCACCCACCATGCGCACGGGCTGCACAGCCCCTACTGGTGGCTCAAGTGCGCCTTCGGGGTCGACAACGACAAGGCGCTGCCGGTGCAGGCGTACCACAAGCTGCTGGTCTGGGACATCATGAAGAAGCCGCTGGCCACCCGGCTCGCCGAGCGGGCGCTCAACCCCGTCATCGGCAAGAGCTTCGTCGTCTACGCGACCAAGCCGCACCTGCCCGGGACGGCGGCTGCCGCCGAACCGGCAACCACCGAAACGGCGGCCACTGAGCCGGCAGCCACCGAACCGGCGGCCACGTCCTCCGAGCCGGCGGCCCCGAAGCCCGCCCGAGGCGCCAAGCCGGGCACCAAGCCGGGCGCCGCGTCCGCCGCCAAGGCTCCGGCCAAGTCCACCTCCAGGACTTCCGCCGCCAAGTCCTCCGCCAAGTCCGCCAAGAACTCCACCGGGGCCGCCAAGTGACAAGTCCCGGGCGTACCGAACGGCTGGTCCTGCCGGGGGTGCTCACCGCCGAGGAGGCGGCCCGCACGGTGGCCGGCATCCTGGCGGCCCAGCGGCCGGACGGCGCGATCCCCTGGTTCCGGGGCCACCACCTCGACCCGTGGGACCACACCGAGGCCGCCATGGCCCTGGACGCGGCCGGTGAACACGAGCGTGCCGAGGCGGCGTACGACTGGCTGGTACGGCATCAGAACCCTGACGGGTCCTGGTACGCGGCCTACGCCGACGGTGACGCCGAAGAGCCCACCGACCGCGGCCGGGAGACCAACTTCTGCGCCTATATCGCGGTCGGCGTCTGGCACCACTACCTGTCCACCGGCGACGAGACCTTCCTCGACCGCATGTGGCCCGCGGTCCACTCGGCGATCGAGTACGTCCTGGAGCTGCAGCAGCCCGGCGGCGAGATCGGCTGGAAGCGCGAGGACGACGGCACCCCCGTCACCGACGCGCTGCTGACCGGCTCGTCCTCCGTCTACCAGGCGCTGCGCTGTGCGCTCGCCCTCGCCGCACAGCGCGAGGAGCCGCAGCCCGACTGGGAACTGGCGGTCGGCAGCCTCGGCCATGCGATACGCAGCCACCCCGAGCGGTTCCTCGACAAGGCCCGCTACTCCATGGACTGGTACTACCCGATCCTGGGCGGCGCGGTCCGCGGCGCGGCGGCCAGGGAGCGTATCGACGCGGAGTGGGAGCGCTTCGTGGTGCCGGGTCTGGGCGTGCGCTGTGTGCTGCCCAACCCCTGGGTCACCGGCGGGGAGAGCGCGGAACTGGCGCTCGCGCTGTGGGCGATGGGGGAGTCCGAGCGGGCCGTGCAGATCCTGAAGTGGATCCAGCACCTCCGCGCCGAGGACGGCATGTACTGGACCGGATACGTCTTCGACGACGACGCGATCTGGCCCCGCGAACGCACCTCCTGGACGGCCGGCTCGCTGCTCCTCGCGGTGGCCGCCCTGGGCGGCGACGAGGCCACCACCTCGGTCTTCGGGGGCGAGTGGCTCCCGACGGGGCTCGATCCGGACTGCTGCCGGCCGCCGGGCCCGTAGGACGGCGCGCCCCCGGAAAAGGGAGCGCGGGGAGGGGGAAGGCGCACTATTGTGCGCCGCATGACACTCCAAGGATCCCTCTCCCACGAGGAATACTGCGCCCAACTCCTCGCCGAGACCGATGCGTTCCGGGCGATCGTGCGGACCGCCGACCTCTCGGCGACCGTGCCGACCTGCCCCGACTGGACGCTGGCCGATCTCGCCCGGCATGTGGGGGGTGCGCACCGCTGGGCCGGCACGCTCGTCGCCACCCGCGCGACGGAGAGCGTCGGCCCCGCGGACGTCCCTGAGGGCGCCGGGCCCCAGGGCGCCGGTCCCGGGGGCGAGGACGCGGCGGCGCTCGACGCCTGGCTGGCGGCGGGCGCCGAGCGGACCGTCGCCGCCCTGCGGGAGGCCGGTCCCGACGCGGAGGTCTGGAGCTGGACGACGGCACGGAACAGCGGTTTCTGGGCCCGCCGGATGACCCATGAGACGGTCGTCCACCGGGCCGATGCGGCACTCACGGCCGGCGTCCCCTTCGAGGTCCCCGCGCCGGTCGCCGCGGACTGCCTGGAGGAGTGGCTGCAGATCGGCGAACTGCCGATGGTGGTGGCCCGCTTCGCCGAGCGCGGCACGACGCTGCTCGGCCCCGGCCGGACGATTCACGTCCACGCCACCGACGCCCCGCCCGGGCTGGACGCCGAGTGGCTGCTCGACCTCACGGGGGAGGCGCCCGCCCACCGCCGCACCCATGAGAAGGCGGCGGTCGCGCTGCGCGGCCCCCTCACCGATGTGCTCCAGGTCCTCTACCGCCGGCTGCCCGCCGACAGCGACCGGGTCGAGGTGCTGGGCGAGCGCGCCCTGCTCGACCAGTGGCTGGAGTGGGCGTCCTTCGGGTGACCGGCCGGCCGGGCTCAGGAGTTGAGCTCGGCGAGTACCCGTAGCGTGTGCGGGTCCGGGGCGGTGACCAGCAGATCCGTGACCGGGCCCGCACGCCACAACTCCAGCCGCTCGGCGATCCGTTCCCGTGGGCCGACCAGGGAGATCTCGTCGGCGAAGGCGTCCGGAACGGCGCGGACGGCCTCCTCCTTACGGCCGTCGAGGAAGAGCCGCTGCACCCGCCGGGCCTCCTCCTCGAACCCCATCCGCGCCATCAGATCGGCGTGGAAGTTCCTGGCGGCGTGGCCCATCCCGCCGATGTAGAAGCCGAGCATGGCCTTCACCGGCAGCAGCCCCTCGGCGAGGTCGTCACAGACCACGGCGCGGGCCATCGGGGCGATCAGGAAGCCTTCCGGGGCGTCGGCGAGCGAGGCCCGGTAGACATCGGGGCGCTGCGGTGACCAGTACAGCGGCAGCCAGCCGTCCGCGATCCGGGTGGTCTGGGCGATGTTCTTGGGACCCTCGGCACCGAGGAGGAGCGGAATGCCCGCCCGGAGCGGGTGGGTGATGGGCTTGAGCGGTTTGCCGAGGCCGGTGCCGTCCGCACCGCGGTAGGGGTGCGGGTGGAAGCGCCCGTCCGAGGCCACCGGCCCCTCACGGCGCAGGACTTGGCGGATCACGTCCACATATTCGCGGGTGGCGGTCAGCGGGCTCTTCGGGAAGGGCCGTCCGTACCACCCCTCGACGACCTGCGGTCCGGAAAGCCCCAGGCCCAGCAGCAGACGCCCGCCGGAGAGATGGTCGAGGGTCAGGGCGTGCATCGCGGTGGCCGTGGGGGTGCGGGCCGCCATCTGTGCGATACCGGTGCCCAGTCTGATGCCGGAGGTGTGGGCGGCGATCCAGGTGAGCGTGGTGAAGGCGTCCGATCCCCAGGCCTCCGCGGTCCACACCGAGTCGTACCCCAGCCGCTCGGCCTCGCGGGCGAGTTCGAGGTGCCGGGGATCGGGGCCACGGCCCCAGTAGCCCAGTGCCAGCCCCAGTCGCATGCCGATCGCCCCTCCCGGACGCGGTGACCGTTCCGTGCCGACGGCGGCCCGTGCGACGGTGGTCCGTGCCGACGGCGGCCCGTGCTGACCGCATCTTTGCTGACGGTATGTCAGGTGCCGTGCGTCCGGTGACTGTACGGCCCGGTCGCGGACATGGCAACGGCCCCCCGCCCGCGAGGGCGAGGGGCCGCGAGGTGGGAGGCCGCGAAAGGACCGCCGGGTGTCCGGTGTCAGCCGCGCTGGATACCGGTGGTGTCCTGCAGCACGCCGCGACGGCCGTCCTGGGTCTGGGCGATCAGGGCCTGGCCGCGCTGCTCCACCGCGAGGTACCAGGTGCCGGGCGCCAGTTCGGCGATCGGTGCCGGCGAACCGTCCTCGCCGTACAGGGGGCGGGCGACGGGCACCGCGAACCAGAACGGGGCGAAGTCCGTGGGGGCGCCGGCCGCGGGGGTGGCCCCTGCGGGGGCGGCTGCCGCGTGGCCGCCGGCCGTGGCGTCGGCCGGTGCCTGCTGGCCGTAGGGCTGGCCGGGCTGGGGCTGCTGCTGGCCGCCCGGGTAGCCGTAGCCGTGGCCCGCCTGCTGCTGGGCGCCGGGGTAGCCGTAACCCGGGTTGGGGCCGGCCCCGTAGGGGGCGGGCTGCGGCTTGGGGGCGCCGACCAGCGCGACCTTGAGCGCCGGGACGAGCGGCCCGGCGACCGCGCCACCGGCCAGGATCAGGGCGGCGATCAGGCCGAGGATCAGGCCTGCCCCGCCGCCGGCGGCGGCGATGATGGTCCACAGCGCCGTCCAGGCCGCGAAGACGGTGAGGGCGACACCGAACTGGCCGACGTCGAGGCCGGCCACCTTGCGCGGCTGCGACTGCGGAAGCGTCCGGCTGAGGATGATGATCGCCGCACCGATCACTCCGGCCAGGTACACGCTCATGAGGAGGCCCAGCGACTGCCAGGCGTTGATGCCCGAGGCGGCCTGGGCTTCGCAGTACTTGGCGAGCGCGCCGGAGCCGGAGCAGTCCGGGGCACTGGCGAGATCGAGGAACGAGGCGATGAACAGCAACACCGCTGCTCCGATCACCACGCCGTCGCCTCGAGTGAGGGAGCGGATGTTCACGTAAGGGTCCTTTGTCGGTTTCGTGGGTCCGGTCGTCGCTGTCGCGGTGCGCAGTGCGAGGCACGGCGGTGGCCACCCATCGTAAAGGGGAACCCGGCGCCGAATCCTGCGGGCTGCCTTGTTCGTTTCCCCGCTCTATCGGCACGGCGTACCGGATGCGGTATCGGCGGGGTTTCGGAGGGGCTTTGGGGGCGTGGGCCGGCGGTCCGGTCAGCGCGTCAAGAAGTCCGTAATGCCCTCGGTGATCCCACGGGCCGCTTTCTGCCGCCACCGGGCGTCGGTCAATTGCGCGGCGTCCTCGGGGTCGCGCATATTGCCGCACTCGATGAAGACCTTCGGCACCGTGGAGAGGTTGAGGCCGCCGAGATCGGAGCGTACGTCGAGTCCGGTGCCGTGGCCGATGTAATTGGAGGGTGCGCTTCCGGTGACCGCGCGGAACCGGCCGGCCAGCCGTTCGCCCAGCTTCCGCGAGGGCGCCACGATCGGGGCGGTGGCGGCAGGACGGGCCGACACACGGGCGGGCAGGATGACATGGAAGCCGCGGTTGCCGGCGACCGAGCCGTCGGCATGGATCGAGAGCGCGGCATCGGCGTGCTGCTCGTTCCCGATATCGGCGCGCTCGTCCACGCACGGCCCGTACCGGCGGTCGCCGTCCTGGGTGAACACGACCTCGGCGCCCGCGGCCCGCAGGAGGGTGCGGGCGCGGCGGGCGACGTCGAGGGTGAAGGACGCCTCGGCGTAACCGTCGTTGGTGGAGGTGCCGGTGGTGTCGCACTCCTTGCGGCCGTTGCCGATGTCCACCTGCCGGGCGATCTCCCGGCCGTGCTCGCTGTTGTGCGGATTGTGGCCGGGGTCGATCACCACGACCTTGCCCTTGAGGCTGCCGTGCGCGCCGCCCGGGCCCTGGGGGCCGCCGCTCGCCGCGCCGCCGCTCCCGTGCCCCGACGACCGGCTCGGTGCGGGCTGCCCGGCCCCCGGGAGCCCGGGGCCGTCACCCGCCGGCCGCCAGACCAGCCAGCCCCCCAGGCCGGCGGCCACCACGGCGGCCACCACGGCGGCCAGTACGGCAAGGAGGGCGCCGCGCAGGCGGCGGTGCGGAGAAGGAGTACTGCCGTTCGACACGTCGGCGATCGTAGCCCGCTCAGATGCCGGCCCCGGTGCGCCGCAGTACGTGCAGCGACCGGTGGGCCGATATCTCGGTGAAGGCGCCGGACTCCAGGGCCCTGCGGTAGATGCGGTACGGGGCCTGGCCGCCGTCCGCCGGGTCCGCGAACACGTCGTGGATGACCAGCAGCCCGCCGGGGGCGAGGTGCGGCGCCCAGCCCTCGTAGTCGGCGGTGGCGTGCTCGTCGGTGTGCCCGCCGTCGATGAAGACCAGGCCCACCGGCGCCTGCCAGACGGCGGCGGCCTGCGGGGAGCGGCCCACCAGGGCGATCACCTGGTCCTCCAGGCCCGCGGCGTGCAGGGTGCGGCGGAAGGTGGGCAGGGTGTCCATCCGGCCGACCTCGGGGTCGACGACGGTCGGATCGTGGTACTCCCAGCCGGGCTGCTGCTCCTCGCTGCCCCGGTGGTGGTCGACGGTGACGGCCATGACCCCGGCGGTGCGGGCGGCGTCCGCGAGCAGGATCGTGGACCGGCCGCAGTAGGTGCCGACCTCCACCAGCGGCAGCCCGAGCGCCGCCGCCTCTGTCGCCGCCGCGTACAGCGCAAGGCCTTCGTCCACGGGCATGAAGCCCTTCGCCGCCTCGAACGCGGCGAGGATCGCCGGCTGCGGAGCGGTCGGAGCCGTGGGAGCGGACATGGGCTGCCTCCTGGTGGTGCGGTCAGGGCCTCATCGTGCCGTACGGGCCCGGGCGGGCGAGGTGCGGGTCTCCCTTCCGGTCATTCGGATATCGGATATCGGATATCGGAACGGGGTTCCTGTTTCCGTGCACCGGGGGCCTGGCTGTTCCTGGATGTTCCCGGCTGTTGACGGCTGTTCCTGTCGGTTCCGGCAGGTACCTGTCGGGTTCCCGTCGGGGTTCTGCCGGATTTCCGCCGGGTTCTTGCCGGGTTCTCGCTGGGTTCTTGCCGGGTTCTGCTGGTTCCCCTCGGCTTTCCGCCGGTTTCCGGTCCGTTCCCGGCGGTTTATCGTCGGCCGTTTCCCTGCTGCCCGAAAGCGGCGAATGCGCGACGGGGAACCAGTACGGAGGGAATGGCGGCCCGCGTCATCCCGCGAAGACGTGTTCCGGAATTCACCGGACCGATTCCTGTGTGCCTCTTCATGGTTCCCCGTGGTTCCCCGTCGTTCCCCGTCGTTCCCTGGGGAACCCCGGCGGGGGAGTGGCGCATCAGCTGTCCAGCAGAAAGCCCAAGGGTCCGCGGAGGTCGGCAGGCCCGCGGTAGTGCACGCCGGTCATCCCGAGCCCGGCCGCGGCTTCGACGTTCTCGGGTCGTCCACGAAGAGGCACCGGCCGGGAGTTGTCCCGCCCCGCGCCACCCGGCTCGCACGGCTCCGTCTTTTCCTGACCTTCCGTCAGAATGCAACGTGTTCTAGTCTGTTGCGCATGGGTATCGGAATCACAGCAGAGCACCGTGACCTGGCCGAGGCGGCGGGGGGCTGGGCCGCGCGGGCCGTGCCGCCCGAAGAGGTGCGCAAGCTGCTCGACACCGCACTCGGCCCGCAGGGGCGGCCCGCTTACTGGGACCAGCTCGCCGCCCAGGGGCTGCTGGGGCTCCACCTCCCCGAGGCCGATGGGGGCGGTGGCGGTGAACTGCTCGATCTCGCCGTCGTGCTGGAGGAAATGGGCCGCGCCGCGCTCCCCGGTCCCTATCTGCCCACCACCCTCGCCGCCGAGCTGCTGCACCGCGGCGGCGGCCACCGGCCCCTGGTGCGGGCCCTGGCCGAAGGGGAGCGCATCGCCGCCGTCGCCCTGGGGCCCGGTTCCCTCACCGCCACGGCGCAGGACGGCGGCTACGTCCTGGACGGCACCGCGCCCCCGGTCCTGGCCGGCGCCGATGCGGATCTGCTGGTGCTGGCCGCGCAGACCCCCGAGGACACCGTCTGGCTCGCCGTCGACGCCGGGACCCTGTCCGTACGCGTCCAGGAGAGCGCCGATCCGACCCGGCCGACCGCCGAGGTGAGCGCGGACGCCGTGCCGGTGCCCGGCGACCGGCTGCTGGCCATCGACAGCGACCTCGTGCGTGACACCGCCGGGGTGCTGTTCGCCGCGGAGAGCTGCGGAACGGCCGCATGGTCGCTGCACACCGCCGCGGAATACGCCAAGGTACGCGAGCAGTTCGGCCGTCCGATCGGCCAGTTCCAGGCGGTCAAACACCTCTGCGCCGATATGCTCGTCCGCTGCGAACAGGCCCGCGCCCTGGTCTGGGACGCGGCCCGCGCGCTGCACGAGCCGCCCGCGGTCCGCGCGCTGGTCGCGGCGCTGGCCACCGCGACCGCCCTGGACGCCTCCTTCAGCTGCGCCAAGGACTGCATCCAGGTACTCGGCGGCATCGGCTTCACCTGGGAACACGACGCCCACCTCCATCTGCGGCGGGCGACCGTGGCCCGCCAGCTGCTCGGCAGCGGCGACACCCACCGGTTGCGCGCCGCCCGCCACGGAGCCGACGGTGCCCGGCGCGCACTGCACCTCGAACTCCCCGCCACGGCACAGGAGTACCGGGCCGCGGCCCGCACCGTCGTCGACGGCGTCCGCGGCCTCGACCCCGCCGCCGTACGGCGCGCACTCGCCCCCTCCGGTTATGCCGCGCCGCACCTGCCCAAGCCCTACGGACTGGGCGCAGGCCCCGTACAGCAACTGGCGATCCAGCAGGAGTGCGCCGCCGCCGGCGTCCGCATCAGCGATCTGGGCATCGCGACCTGGGTGGTCCCCTCGCTGATCGCCCACGGCACCCAGGAGCAGCAGGAGCGCTATCTGCTGCCGTCGCTGCGCGGCGATCTGCTGTGGTGCCAGCTGTTCTCCGAGCCCGAGGCCGGCTCGGACCTGGCCGCCCTGCGCACCCGCGCCGAGCGGACGGACGACGGCGGCTGGCGGATCAACGGCCAGAAGGTGTGGACCTCGGCCGCCCAGGGGGCGAGCCACGGCATCCTGCTGGCCCGTACCGACCCGGAGGCCCCCAAGCGCAAGGGCCTGACCTTCTTCGTCGTCGAGATGAAGACGCCCGGCATCGGCGTCCGCCCGCTGAAGGAGATCACCGGCGACGCCCTCTTCAACGAGGTCTACTTCGACGATGTGCTGCTGCCGGCCGGCGCGGTGGTCGGCGAGGTCGACGACGGCTGGAAGGTGGCCCGTACCACCCTGGACAACGAACGCATCCACATGGCCGACCAGCTGACCTTCGACACCGGCCTGGAGGCGCTGCTCGAGTGCGCCGCGGGGCTGGACGCGACGGTGCGGGCGAAGGTGGGCGCGCTGGCCGCCGAGGCGCACGCCCTGGGCTGCATCGGGCTGCGCACCACGCTCCAGCAGGTATCGGGTCTGGAGCCGGGGGCGGGCGCCAGTATCCGCAAGCTGGTGCAGACCCCGCACCAGCAGAAGGTCGCCGAACTGGCGCTGGAACTGCTCGGACCGGACGGCGCGGTGCGGGAAGGGGCCGGCGGGCGGGCGCTGCACGGCTTCTTGATGTCGCGCTGTCTGACCATTGCCGGCGGCACCACCCAGGTGCAGCTGAACGTCGTCGCGGAGCGGCTGCTCGGCCTGCCCCGGGATCCGGAGCCCCGCCCGCTGATCTGAGACTCCCCGGACCTGGCTTCCCTGAGCTGCCTGCTTGGCCCGGTCCCTGATCTGATCCCTGATCTGGCCCCTGCCCTCTGATCTGCCCTCAGATCTGGCCCCCTTGATCCGGGGCCCCTGCTCTGAATGCCCTGATCCGATCTGCATGCCCGGATCCGACTCCCCGGATCCGGCCACTTCCAGGAGGACATGCATGGCTGGCAAGGCGTATCTCGTCGGTGTCGGGATGACGAAGTTCGAGAAGCCCGAGACCCGCGCATGGCAGTACTGGGATATGGCGGAGGAAGCGGGCACCAAGGCGCTCGCCGACGCCGGGATCGGCTACGAGGCGGTCGAGCAGCTACCGGTCGGCTTCTGTTACCAGGCCTCGACGGCAGGCCAGCGCGCCGCCTACGAACTGGGCCTGACCGGCATCCCGGTCTACAACGTCAACAACAACTGCGCGACCGCCTCGACCGCACTGATGATGGCGCGCCAGTTCGTCGAGGCCGGGATCAACGACTGTGTGATGGCGCTCGGCTTCGAGAAGATGAAGCGGGGCGCGCTGGGCGGCGATGCGGGCAGCGGCGATTTCCAGACCTCGCCGGTGGCCCGCCACTACGGGGTGATGGCTGCCGCCCACGGCTTCGAGATGACCCCGCCCACGGCCCAGATTTTCGGCAACGCGGCCCGCGAGCACATGGAACGCCACGGCACCACCGCCGAACAGCTCGCCGCGGTCGGTGCCAAGAACCACCGGCACTCCGCCCACAACCCCCACGCCCAGTTCCAGGACGTCTACACCGTCGAGGAAATCCTCGCCGCCAGGACCATTCACCGGCCGCTGACCAAGCTGCAGTGCTCTCCGACCTCCGACGGAGCGGCCGCGGCCGTGGTCGCCTCCGAGCGGTTCGTCCGCGAACACGGCCTGGCCGACCGTGCGGTGGAGATCGTGGCGCAGGCCATGACGACCGACACCGAGGAAAGCTTCTCCTCCGGTTCCTGCATCGATGCCGTCGGCAAGCCCATGACACGGGCCGCGGCCCGGCAGGTCTTCGCAGCCTCCGGCCTCGGCATCGAGGACGTCGACGTCATCGAGCTGCACGACTGCTTCTCCATCAATGAGCTGCTG
This sequence comes from Streptomyces sp. NBC_00400, assembly GCF_036048035.1. NCBI lineage: Bacteria > Bacillati > Actinomycetota > Actinomycetes > Kitasatosporales > Streptomycetaceae > Streptomyces > Streptomyces sp. NBC_00400. The sequence continues at coordinate 5,980,804 of NZ_CP107940.1, forward strand.
ACCTACGAGGCCCTGGGCATGTGCGCGGACGGGGAGTCGGGGAAGCTGGTCGCCGACGGTGCCACGACCTACGGCGGCCGCTGGGTGGTCAATCCGTCCGGTGGCCTGATCTCCAAGGGGCATCCGCTGGGCGCGACGGGGCTGGCGCAGACCGCCGAGCTGGTCTGGCAGCTCCGGGGCACGGCGGGCGAACGGCAGGTCCCCGGTGCCCGGGTGGGCCTGGCACACAACATCGGACTGGGCGGCGCCGCGGTGGTGACCTTGCTGCGCAGGTGATCAGGTGATCTTTGCGACCGGGGTGATGCGTTCAGGGTGATGTGTCCGGGGCGATGTGTTCGGGGTGATGCGATCGGGGCGATGCGATCGGAGTGATGTGGGCGGGTCGATGTGATCGTGTCGGTGTGATCGTGCCGATGCGGTAACTGGGGCCGTTGTGTGGGTAGTTGGTCTACCGGGGGCCTTCCCGCCCCGTAGGGGACCGCCCCTACGGCCCCGGCTCCGGCTCCCGGCCCTGGCCTCCCCCCGCCGCCCGCCCCTGAGCCCTCCCCTCTGCCGCGCCTCTCCTCCCCCCGGCCCTCCGTCCTGCGCCCTACGTCTCCGGTCAGGTGGCCCATGCACCGATATACCGATGCGGGATCCAAGCGGCGAATGCGAGCATGGGCGGCATGCCACCGATAGCCGCCCCCGCCACCATGCCCGAAACCACGCGCCGGACGGCCGCACCGGCGTGGCTGGTGATGCTGCTGGTGTGTGCGGGGCAGTTCCTGGTCGTCCTGGACGTCTCCGTCGTGAACGTCGCCCTGCCTGCCATGCGGACCGGCCTGGGCCTGAGCGAACTGGGTCTGCAGTGGATCGTCAACGCGTATGTGATCACCTTCGCCGGCTTCATGCTGCTCGGCGGCCGGGCCGCCGATCTCTTCGGCCGTAAGCGGGTCTTCGTCCTCGGGCTGGCGCTGTTCACCGTCGCGAGCGCGGGCGGCGGGCTGGCCCAGCAGCCCTGGCAGCTGATCGCGGCCCGGACGGTCCAGGGCGTCGGCGCCGCCGTGCTCTCACCGGCCACCCTCACGATCCTGACCACGTCGTTTCCGCCCGGTCCGGCACGCAACCGGGCCATCGCCACCTGGACGGCGGTCGGTGCCGGCGGTGGCGCGGTGGGCGGTCTGGTCGGCGGGGTGCTCACCGAATACCTGTCATGGCGCTGGGTGTTGCTGATCAATGTCCCGGTCGGGGCGCTGGTGCTGACCGGTGCGGTGTGGTGGCTCACCGAGAGCCGGCAGGGTGCCGGGCGGCGGCTGGACGTGCCCGGCGCGGTGCTGGTGACCGCCGGGCTCGCGCTGGTGGCGTACGGGATCGTGCAGACCGAGACGGACGGCTGGACCTCGGCCTCCGCGCTGCTGCCGCTGGCCGCCGGGCTGGTCGTGATCGCGGCGTTCCTGGCCGTCGAGGCGCGCGCCAAGGCTCCGCTGATGCCACTGGGGCTGTTCCGGGTGCGCTCGGTCTGCTCGGCGAACGGGGCGATGGTGCTGGCCGGCGCCGCGATGTTCTCCATGTGGTACTTCCTGTCGCTGTACGTGCAGAACGTGCTGGGCTACCGGCCCCTGGAGGCCGGGCTCTCCTTCATTCCGCACTCGCTCTCCATCGTGCTGGGCTCCAAGGTCGGACCGCGGCTGATGAACCGGGTGGGTGCCAAGACCCTGGCCGTCACCGGTGCGGTGATCTCCGCGTCCGGTATGGCGTGGCAGGGGACGATGGACGTCGACGGCACCTATCTCGGCACGATCCTCGGCCCCGGCATCCTGATGGCCCTGGGCGCAGGGCTGACGGCGACGCCGATCGCGGCGATCGCCACGTCCGGCGCCGACCCCGCCGACCAGGGGCTGGTCTCCGGCCTGATCAACACCTCCCGCCAGATGGGCGGGGCGCTGGGGCTGTCGGTCCTGTCGACCATCGCCGCGTCCCGTATCGCGGCGGGTCACGGCGGTCCGAAGGCCCTGGCGGACGGTTACGGTCTGGCCTTCCAGGTCGGCTCCATGATCCTGCTGTGCAGCATCGTGCTGATGGTCCTCGCGCTGCCCCGGCGACGCGAGGACGCCGCCCACGGCTGAGCAGGCCACGGCTGAGCTGCCCACCGCCGAAACGCCCACGACCGAACCGGCTACTGCCGAACCGGCTACTGCCGAGCCGCCCACGACCGAGCCGCCCACGACCGAGCCGGCTACTGCCGAGCCTGGCCATGACCGAGCCGGCCGCGGGGGCCCTCCGGCCCGCTGCCTCCCGCTACAACCAGCCGTTCCGCCGCGCCGCCCGCACCGCCTCCATGCGGTTGCGGGTGCCGGTCTTGCCGATGGCCGCGGAGAGGTAGTTGCGGACGGTGGCCTGGGAGAGGTGGAGTCTGCCGGCGATATCGGCGACCGTGGCGCCGTCCACGGCGGTGGTGAGGACGTCGCGTTCGCGCTGGGTCAGAGGGTTGGGACCGGCGCTCAGCGCCGCAGCGGCGAGGCCGGGGTCGATGACCCGCTCGCCGGCGAGCACCCGGCGGATCGCCGCCGCCAGTTCCTCCACCGGGCCGTCCTTCACCAGGAAACCGGACGCACCGGCCTCCATCGCACGGCGCAGATAGCCGGGGCGGCCGAAGGTCGTCACGATCAGCACCTGGCAGGACGGCAGCTGTGTGCGCAGGTCGGCCGCGGCGTCCAGGCCGCTGCGGCCGGGAAGTTCGATGTCCAGGAGGGCGATGTCGGGACGGGCGTCCAGGGCGGCGGCGACGATCTGATCGCCCGCCGCGACCTGGGCCACGACCTGCATGTCCTCCTCCAGGTCGAGCAGCAGCGCCAGCGCGCCCCGCATCATCCCCTGGTCCTCCGCCAACAGGACCTTGATCACCTGGTCAACTCCTCCACGTCCGCCATATCACCCGTGCCGACCGGCAGTTCCGCCGTGACACGGAAGCCGCGGCGGCCGTCCGGGCCGCTGCGCAGGGTGCCGCCTGCCGCGGCCAGCCGCTCGGCCAGCCCCTTCAGCCCGGTGCCGCCCACCGGTCCCGAAGAGCCGGCCGGCACCGTGCTGTCCGGCTCTCCGGAGCCCGGCGCAGCAGGCTCCGGGCGGCCCGTGCCGTCCGGTCCCTGCGCACCGCCCGTAGCGCTCAAGTCGTCCCTCACCCCGTAGCCGCCCGGACCGCCGCCGTCCGGATCTTCTCCGGCCGGGCCGCCGCCGCGCCCGGGGACGCGGTCGCGGAGCCAGGCCAGGCCGGGTGCCGGGGCAGCACCGGAGCTTACGGGACCGCGGCCGTCGTCCGTGAGCGTCAGCCGTACCCGCTCCTCGTCGGCGTGGACGTCGATCTCGCAGCGGGTGGCGCCGCTGTGCCGGACGGTGTTGGTGACGCCCTCACGGACCACCCAGCCCAGCAGTGCACCGGCCTGCGGGGGCAGCGGCGGTCCCGCCTGCCGTACGACGGGTTCGATACCGGCCGCCTCCAGCACCGAGCGGGCCCGGTCCAGCTCGGTGGTCAGACTGCCCTCGCGGTAGCCGGTGACCGCCTCGCGGATCTCGGTCAGCGCCTGCCGGCCGACCGCCTCGATATCGGCGGCCTGGGCGAGCGCCGCCTCCAGATTGCGCGGGGCCAGCCGGCGGACCGCCTCGGCCTTGACCACCACCACGGACAGGGTGTGCCCCAGCAGGTCGTGCAGATCGCGGGAGAAGCGCAGCCGCTCCTTCTCGACGGCGCTGCGGGCCAGCTCCTGGCGGGTGGTGTTCAGCTCCTGGATGGTGTCGAACAGGCTGAGGACCGTGGCCGTCACCGTGCCGGACAGGAACGTGCCGTACCCGATGCCGAACGAGCCCCACGGGTCGGGGCCGTGCCGGCCGACCAGATATCCGGCCGTGCCGCTGAGCGTGATCAGCCAGAGGGCGAGCTTCTTGCCGCGCAGCGCGCGCACCGTGCCGGAGGCCAGTGACAGCAGCGGGAAGAACAGGAACCAGTTGCCGCCGAACCCGAGCGCGATGGCGAAGGTGACGGCGGTCAGCAGGCCCAGGGCGTACAGCGGATGGCGGGAGTCGCGCAGCCGGGGGTTGAAGGAGGACCAGACGACGGTGATGTAGAGGGAGTTGAAGGCGAGCAGCCCGAGACCGGCCAGCCACGGATTGCCCGTCTTGCCCTGGATGATGTTGGAAAAGGCGCCCAGGCCCATCAGCAGCCACGGCAGGAAGGCGTACTTGCCCGGCCCCCGGTCCGTTTTCCTGCCCGGACGCTTCGGCCGGCACGTGAGGTCGCCGGCGCCCTCCGCGCCGCCGGGTTTGCCGTCACCGGCGGCCCGCTGCTTGCTGTGCTGCACTGTCACTTCTCCGGTCTGCACCATCGTCGATCACACCGTTCGCGCGGCCCGACGGTACGCGTACACCGCATATCCGCCGAAGAGTGCCAGCCAGGCGGCCAGCGCCGCTACTGTGCCCAGGCCCGGAGCGGCGCCCTGGGTGACGCTCTGGCCGAGCTCGGCGAAGCGGTTGCCGGGGGTCCAGGACGACAGCGAGCGCAGCCAGCCGGGGAACAGCTCGGCCGGGAACCACAGGCCCCCGATGATCGACAGCAGCAGCATGCAGCCCGTGTTGACCAGGCCGGTGGACTGCGCGGAGAGGCGGTAGCCGTTGCCGAGGCCGAGCAGGGTGAAGGGGGCGGTGCCGATCCACAGCAGCCCGGCCAGTGCGGCCCACTGCCAGGCCGGCATCCGGACGCCGTTGACCAGCGCGCCCACCAGCAGGACGGAGGCGATGGCCGGCAGTACCGTCACCGAGCCGGTCAGTCCACGGCCCACGACGACCCGTATCGGGCTCAGCGGGGTGATGCGCAGCTGCCGAAGCCAGCCCAGCTGTTTGTCCTCGGCGACGCCCGTGCCCGTGCCGATCGCCGCGCCGAGCGCGCCGTATGCGGCCATACCGACCATCGACGCGGTCTTCCACTCCATACCGGCGCCGCCGGGGCCCGCGCCGATGTTGGTCATCAGCACATACATCAGCACCGGCATCCCGATGCCGAAGATGACGAAGCTCCGGTCGCGCAGGGTGCGACGCACTTCGAGGCGGATGTAGTCGAGCATCACGCAAGCTCCTTCGCGGACCGGGTGGCGGCGGTGTGCGCCGGGGTGTGGCCGGCGGCGTTGCCGGAGGTGAGAGTGAGGAAGGCGTCCTCCAGGCCGGTGGGGGTGACCTGCAGTGCGCGGACGAGCCCGAGCCCGGCGAGGGCCACGACGGTCGCGTCGGAGTCCGCCGTCCGCAGCAGTGCACGGTCGCCGCGCACCTCCACGGCGCTCACGCCGGGCAGGGTGGCCAGCGGCTCGGTCGCCGCGCCCGCGAGGTCGAAGGAGACCAGCGTGCCGCCGGCCCGCCGCTTGATCGACTCGCCGCTGCCGTCGGCGACCACCCGGCCGCCGTCCATCACCACGATCCGGTCGGCGTGCTCATCGGCCTCCTCCAGGTAGTGGGTGGAGAACACGATGGTGTTGCCGCGGCGGGCGTACGCGCGCATCGAGCGCCAGAAGGCGCGGCGCGCCTCGACGTCCAGTGCCGCGGTCGGCTCGTCGAGCACCAGCAGCTCCGGGTTGCCGGCCAGCGCCACCGCGAAGCGGACCCGCTGGGCCTGCCCGCCGGACAGCCGGTCCACCCGCCGCCCGGCGAACTCGCTCAGGCCCGCCAGCTCCAGGGCCTCGGTGACCGCCATGGGGTGGGGGTAGGTGGCGGCGACGAACGTGATCAGTTCGCGGACGGTGACCCGCGGAAGGGGCTTGCCGTCCTGCAGCATGGCGCCCACCCTGCCCGCCCGTACCGCCGTCTCCGGCGTGCCGGCGAACAGTTGCACCGATCCCGTACCGGGCGGCAGCAGGCCCAGCAGCATGGTGAGGGTCGTGGACTTCCCCGCACCGTTGCGCCCGAGCAGCGCCACCGTCTCGCCCACCGCGATCTCCAGGTCCAGCCCGTCCACGGCCCTGACCGCACCGTAACTCCGTGTCACCTCGGAGAATGCCACTGCCGCGGCGCCGCCTGTCGTGTACGCAGCGCTGACCGGCTCGTTCGTCCGTGCCATGCCCACCCCCGCCTCTCGTTCGATGTCTATGACATTACGGAGAGTTGCTGCGGGGTGTTAGAGGCGAATGTGTGTGATCCGCCCTGACAAATGTCACGGTTGGGCGCGGCAGTGGCCGGGGTGCGGGCGCGCCGGCGCAGGGGATCCGGGGGGGAGCCGAGGGGATCCGAGGGGAGTCGTGAGGGGGTCAAGGCGAATCCGAGCAGATCTGACGCAGTGTCAGGGGGCTTCCGGGCGTGGGACGGATCGGCTATACATGAGGGCCATCGGCTAGAACGCGTTCTAGAAGCGTGAAAGGCATGCCGGCGGAGCGCGGCCGCGCCGACCAGGTACGACCCCGGCACGGTCGACGGTGCGGACGGCCGGGCCGGGGTCTTCACAACGTGGTGAAGGAGCAAACAGCCCCATGCCCATCGACGCCGCCAAGGCCACCTCCGCCGAGCCGCGGACCACCGAACTCGCCTGGGACCACAAGGACGTCCAGCTCTACCACCTCGGCATCGGGGCCGGCGCGGCCACCCCGGAGAAACCTCACCCCGCCACCGACCCGGACGAACTGCGCTACACCCTGGAGAGCGCGCTGCACGTCCTGCCCGCCTTCGCCACCGTCGCGGGCGGGGGAATGGCCCTCGCCGGCGGGCTCTCCGCCCCGGGGATCGACGTCGACCTCGCCGCGGTCCTGCACGGCGGCCAGACCGTCACCGTGCACCGCGCCCTCCCGGTGAGCGGCCGCGCCACCCAGACCTCGTCCGTCCCCGCCGTGTACGACAAGGGCAAGGCCGCCGTCATCGTGCTGCGCTCCGAAGTCGCCGACGACGACGGGCCGTTGTGGACCTGCGACACCCAGATCTTCGTCCGCGGCGAAGGCGGCTTCGGCGGCGACCGTGGCCCCTCCGCCCGCCTCGACCTCCCCGACCGCACCCCCGACCTGCGCACCGAACGCCACATCCGCCCGGACCAGGCCCTGCTCTACCGCCTCTCCGGCGACTGGAATCCCCTGCATGCCGATCCCGGGTTCGCCAAGCTCGCCGGGTTCGACCGGCCGATTCTGCACGGACTGTGCACCTACGGGGTCACCCTCAAGGCCGTGGTCGACACGCTGCTCGGCGGCGACGTGGCCCGCGTGCGGTCGTACACGACCCGCTTTGCCGGGGTGGTCTTCCCGGGGGAGACGTTGCGGATCGGCCTGTGGCAGGAGCCCGGCCGGATCCAGGTGTCGGTCACGGCCGCCGACCGCGACGATGCGCCGGTGCTGGCCGACACGGTGGTGGAGCACAGCTAGCGAGACACCCGGTAGGGAGAGGCCCGGTAGCGAGACACCCGGTAGGGAGAGACCCGGTAACGAGTGCCGTCCGGGGTGCGCCTTGCGCCCCGGCCGGTCCGGGCGGGGGCGGGATTGCCGTACGTACGAGAGGAGTCGTGACATGCGCGCAGCCGTACAGCACGAGACAGGGCAGGACAAGCTCGAAGTCCTCGACGACGTCGAGGCGGTGGGGTTCGGCCCCGGCAAGGTCAGGATCCGGATCCGGGCGACCGGTCTGTGCCACTCCGACCTCTCGGCGATGAACGGGGTGCTGCCGCAGCCCGCCCCCTTCGTCCCCGGGCACGAGGGCGCAGGCGAGATCCTTGACGTCGGCGACGGCGTCACCGGGCTCGCCCAGGGCGACCGCGTCCTGATGTGCTGGCTGCCCGCCTGCGGCAGCTGTCCGTCCTGCAAGCGCGGCCAGACCCATCTGTGCCTGGCCGGGTTCATGAACGCCGGCACCCCCAACTTCCGGCGCGCCGGCGGCGACGTCTTCGGCTTCGCCGGCACCGGCACCTTCACCGAGGAGGTCGTGGTCGCCGCCAACTGCGCGGTCCCCATCCCGGACGACATCCCCTACGAGATCGCCGCGCTCATCGGCTGCGGCGTCACCACGGGGCTCGGTGCGGCCCTCAATACGGCCAAGGTGGAGGCCGCTTCCTCGGTCGCGGTGATCGGCTGCGGCGGCGTCGGCATCTCCGTCATCCAGGGGGCGAAGGCCTGCGGCGCGGCCCAGATCATCGCGGTGGACCCCGTGCCCGCCCGCCGGGAGGCCGCGCTCCGCTTCGGCGCGACCGAGGCCGTCGCCCCGGAGGAGTTCGCCGACGCCAAGGCCCGGATCACCGCGGGGGAGGGCTTCGACTACGTCTTCGAGGTGGTCGGCAAGTCCGCCACCGCCCGCACCGCCTACGAGATGACCCGGCGCGGCGGCACCCTGTGCGTGGTCGGCGCGGGAGCCATGGACGACACCTTCCAGGTCAATATGTTCGAGCTGTTCTTCGACGAGAAGCGGATCCTGCCGTCCCTGTACGGCGGCGCGGATGTGCTGCGCTCCTACGAGCGGGCCATCGCCCTGTGGCGGGCCGGCCGGATCGACCTCGAAGGCCTGATCACCCATCGCGTCCGGCTCGCCGAGATCAACGACGCGCTCGACCAGATGCGCTCAGGGACCTCGCTGCGCACCTGCATCGAGATCTGACGCCCGCGGCGCTCACGCTTCCACGGGAGCGCGTCGCCGCGCCCCCTCACCCCGTATCCACCGCACCCCACCGAGCTCCGAGAAGACTGGAGAGGACAGGAATGGCACAGCCACTGGAGGGCCTGACCGCGATCGTCACCGGTGCCGGGCGCGGCCTGGGCCGCGCCGAAGCCCTTGAACTCGCCCGCCTCGGCGCATCCGTCGTGGTCAACGACTACGGGCAGCCGGGCCGCGACGGTTCGGGCGAGGCCTCGGCGGCGCCCGCCGAGGACGTCGCCGCCGAGATCCGTGCGGCGGGCGGCCGGGCCGTCGCCCACCTCGGCGACGTCGCCGACCACGACGACGCCCGCGCCCTCGTGCAGCTGGCGGTCGAGACCTACGGACGGCTCGACATCCTGGTCAACAACGCGGGCATCCTGCGCGACCGGATGGTGTTCTCGATGAGCGAGGACGAGTGGGACTCGGTCATCCGCGTCCACCTCAAGGGCCACTTCAACACCACCCACTTCGCCGCCGCCCACTGGCGCGAGCGTTCCAAGGCGGCCGGCGGTCCGGTGCACGGCCGGATCATCAACACCTCCTCCGAGGCGTTCCTGGCGGGCTCGGCGGGCCAGCCCAACTACGCGGCGGCCAAGGGGGGCATCGTCGGCCTGACCACCTCCACGGCGCTGGCGCTGGGCAAATACGGCGTGACCACCAACGCGATCTGCCCGCGCGCCCGTACCCGTATGACGGAGGACGTCTTCGCCGGCTTTCCCGCACATCCGGGGGGCGGGGAGTCCGGGGAGGGCCGCGAGGGCGAGGGGGGCGGGCTCGATGTGCTCGCGCCCGAACATGTCGCGCCGCTCGTCGGCTATCTCGCCTCGCCGGCCGCGGCCCGGGTCAACGGCCAGTTGCTGGTCGTGCACGGCGGCATGGTCGCCATCGCCGAACGTCCGCGGATCGCCGCCAAGTTCGACACCGGCAAGGATCTCTTCAGCTTCGAGGAGCTGGATGAACTGCTGACCCCGTACTACGCACAGCGCCCGCCGGACGAGACCTTCGCGGCGGCCGAGGTGCTGGCCCTCAAGCACGACTGACCCCGCCGCGCGGCGCACCGTGCACCACGGCCGTGGCCGCCGCCCGCGACGATGCGGTGCGGCGGCCACGGCCGTTCGTACGGTCGGCGGGCGGGACGCGCCGGACCGGTCTTACGCGTCCTGCGGCTGCTTGTCCCGGCGGTGCCGGCCATGGGCGGCGGAGCCGGACTCCTCGGCGGCGGCCGGGCCACGGTGCTTGCCGGAGCTTGCGGCCTCGGCGGCCTGGGCGGATGCCTCCTGGGGGCTCGCCTGGGTCGTGTCGGTTCGGGCTTCGGACATGGGAAGAGTCACTCCGTCAGATTGCTTACAGCTGTACGCGTCGGGACCTCGCCCGACGACCGCCAAGGCTGACCCGAGCGGCACTGTCGGTGGCCGGTCAACCGGCTGCGTAGCCCCCGCCCGAAATTCTAACGGGGCCGGAAAACGCACTCCACCGGGTCTACCGGGCCGCCTGAGGTGCCTGTTGCAGGGGAACTGGCCTGCACATTCCAGGATGTGGGGGGAGGCGCGGCGGTTCCGCGGGCGCGGGCCGGGGTTGTGCAGATGCTGTGGAGCGGTTGTCGGTATTCGCCGCATCCGGGACAATCCCCCCGCCCCTCCCGGCAGCCGCCGCGGCCACCGCCCCGGAAGGCACCCCCTGCGTCCCGGGCGCTTCCTGGATCCCCGGCGCCTCCTGCACCTCCTGCACCTCCTGAGCCGACGGTTGCTGCTGCACGGGCTGCACGGGCTGCACCGGCGGTTGCGGCTGCACCGGCAGCTGCGGCTGCACCCCTCGCACCGCTTGCTCCGGCGGCTCCACCGGCCGCCCCGGCCCCACCACCCCCACCGGCTGCCCGTGCCCCACCTGCTCCACCAGCCGCTCAGCCCCCACCCGCCGCGCAGCCTCCACCAACCCCGCCGCCCCCGGCCGCACGGAGATCCGCGCCACTCCGCACGGCTCCGCCCCCGTCGCGTACGGCAGCAGCAGTTCGCCGCCCGCCGTCCACAGCCCGGCCTCCGCCAGCCACCCCTCCGGCGCCGGGAAGTGCCGCAACTGCCGCTCCGCGGGCCGCCAGACCCCCAGCCACGTCCCGTTCGCCGCGGCCACCCGGAACGCCACCGCACAGCTCTCCGGCGCCAGCATCTGTCCCGGCTGCATCGCGAACGGTGCGAGAGCCGCCTGCGCGGGATGCAGGCACTCCGGGAAGCGCACCGGCAGGCTGCTGCCCAGTACGCACCAGCCCAGCCGGTCGTGCCCCGGGGCGTCCGACCGCAGGAGCAGCAGCCCGCTGTCCGGATCGGCGAGCAGCAGCCGGTCGTTGCTCTCCTGGGTGATCTGCAGCAGCGGACCGGTCTCGCCGCCCCGCTCCAGATCGACCACCACGGTCTTCGTCCGGCCGTCCGTCTCCCGGTCCAGCGCCAGCAGCCGGCCGCCGCGGTCCAGCCAGACGCCCCCCGTACAGCGTCCCGGGATCCGGGCGGCCCGCTCGGGTCCTTCCGTGCCGCCGTGCAGTAGCCACAGGGTGGTCCGGTGCTCCTCGGGGGCCAGGGCGTAGCCCCGTTTCCCCCCGGGGGCGGGCGGCAGCAGGGTCAGCTCGGGGGCGTGCACGGCGCCCAGCAGGAGTTCACCGGTGCCGGGGCCCGCCGGGTAGAGCAGGGAGACGGCGAAACGGCCGGCGACCCGGCGCAGGATCAGCACCCGTCCGTCCGCGAGCGGCAGCAGCGCGCTGTCCGGCTCCTCGGGCTGGTTGCCCTGCAGCGGCACGGCGTACGGCTCGGGGCCGCTCAGCGTCCAGCGCTCCGGAAACCAGCTCCCGGCGGCGTCGTTGTGACGGGCGAGCCGGGCGGCGTACGAACCGTCGGCGGCGATCGTCAGCGCCGCGCGGTGCGCGCGGTCCCGCACATCCCGCATGTCCCGCGCCCTGGCGTCCTCAGTGGCACAGATCGTCATCGCAAGGTCACCTCCAGTCGGCAACCGAAGCTAGTTTTCGCACGTCCGGCCGATCGCCGGGAGGTGCCACACTTCACGCATAAGGGTGGCGATTGTCCGGTTCGCCGGTTCCCGGTGGGAGGGTTGTGCTTCGGATTTCCGGCACGGGCGGTGCGGAATTCCGGCACGGGCGGTGCGGAATTCCGGCACGGGCGGTGCGGATTTTCCGCATGGGCCGGGCGGCGGAGGGGCAGGGGCGGGGGAGACGACCCGAGGGCCCCGCGCCATGTCACAGCTGGGAGGTAATCTTCCACCCGTGCCCGTACTGTCTGAAGTCCTCACCGCGCTCGACGCCCTCTGGCCCCCCGAGCGGGCCGAAGGGTGGGACGCCGTCGGCACGGTCTGCGGAGATCCCGGCGCCGAGGTCCGCCGGGTGCTGTTCGCCGTCGACCCGGTCCAGGAGATCGTCGACGAGGCGGTGAAGCTCGGCGCCGACCTCCTCGTCACCCACCACCCGCTCTATCTGCGCGGGACGACGACGGTCGCGGCCTCGACCTTCAAGGGCAAGGTCGTGCACACGCTCATCAAGCACGACATCGCCCTGCATGTCGCGCACACCAACGCCGACACCGCCGACCCCGGTGTCTCCGACGCCCTGGCCGGCGCGCTGGACCTGCGCATCCTCGGCCCGCTGGTGCCGGACCCGAGCGATCCGGCGGGCCGCCGGGGCCTGGGCCGGATCTGCGAGCTGCCGCATCCGATGACGCTGGCCGACCTCGCCGCCTACGCCGCGGAACGGCTGCCCGCCACCGCTCAGGGCATCCGGGCGGCCGGCGACCCGGACCGCGAGATCCGGACCCTCGCCGTCTCCGGCGGCTCCGGCGACAGCCTCTTCGATGACGTACGGGCGGCCGGTGTGGAGGCCTTCCTCACCGCCGACCTGCGCCACCACCCGGCCTCCGAGGCCCTTCAGACCACCGGGCAGAACAGCCCGCCGGCGCTGCTCGACGCCGCCCACTGGGCCACCGAATGGCCGTGGTGCGAGCAGGCCGCGGCCCAGCTCGACGCGGTCTCCGACCGGCACGACTGGGGACTGCGCACGCATGTCTCCCGCACGGTCACCGACCCCTGGACCGCCCACGCGGCGTCCACCCCCTTCTTCGCCCCGACCCACACCACAGGAGCCCCACGCTGAACGCCGCGCCCGCCGACCAGATCCGCCTCCTCGACGTCCAGGCCCTGGACGTGAGGCTCACCCAGCTCGCCCACCGGCGCAACAACCTCCCCGAGCTGGCCGAGCTGCAGACCCTGGAGGCCGACCTCATCCAGCAGCGCGACCTGCTCGTCGCCGCGCAGACCGAGGAGAGCGACACCAGCCGCGAGCAGACCAAGGCCGAGCAGGACGTGGACCAGGTGCGCCAGCGCGCCGCCCGCGACCAGAAGCGCCTGGACTCCGGTGCCGTCACCTCCCCCAAGGACCTGGAGAACCTCCAGCGCGAACTGACCTCGCTGGCCAAGCGCCAGGGCGACCTGGAGGACGTCGTCCTGGAGGTCATGGAGCGCCGCGAGAGTGCCCAGGAGCGGGTGACCGAGCTGACCGGCCGGGTCGACGCCATCCAGGCCAAGGCCGATGACGCCGCCGCCCGCCGGGACGCCGCCTACGCCGAGATCGACACCGAGCGCGGCACGGTCGCCAAGGAGCGCGAGCTGACCGTCGCCGACATCCCGGCCGATCTGCTGAAGCTCTACGACAAGATCCGCACGAAGGAGGGCGGCGTCGGCGCGGCCCGCCTCTACCAGCGCCGCTGCGAGGGCTGCCGCCTGGAGCTGAACATCACCGAGGTCAACGACGTCCGCGCGGCCGCCGCCGATGCGGTGCTGCGCTGCGAGAACTGCACCCGCATCCTGGTCCGTACGCCCGACTCGGGTCTGTAGGCCGTGTCGCGCGTCCTGATCGTCGAGGCGGACGGCGGGTCCCGGGGCAACCCGGGGCCGGCCGGCTACGGCGCGGTCGTCCTCGACCCGGAGTCGGGCGAGGCGCTGGCCGAGGCCGCCGAGTTCATCGGCACCGCCACCAACAACGTCGCCGAGTACAAGGGCCTGGTGGCCGGTCTGCGGGCGGCGCATGCGCTCGATCCGCAGGCCCGCATCCGGGTGCGGATGGACTCCAAGCTCGTCGTCGAGCAGATGTCGGGACGCTGGAAGATCAAGCACCCGGACATGAAGCCGCTGGCCGCCGAGGCCGGTGCGGTCTTCCCGCCCGGCCAGGTCACCTACGAGTGGATCCCGCGCGCGCAGAACAAGCACGCGGACCGGCTCGCCAACGAGGCGATGGACGCCGGGAAGACCGGCCGGCAGTGGGAGCCGGGCAACTCCACGGCGGCGCTCGCCACCGCGGCCGCGCCCGCCCGCAGCGCCGCCGCCCGGGCCGCCGACGAGGCGGTGGCGACGGCGGAGGAGGCCGCGTCTTCCGCCGCCCCGGCGGTCGGCTGGGGCTCTCCCGACCTCGGCCCGCCCGCGACCTTCGTCCTGTTGCGGCACGGCGAGACCCCGCTGACGCCCGAGAAGCGGTTCTCCGGCAGCGGCGGCACCGACCCCGCGCTCTCCGCCGCCGGGCGCCGCCAGGCCGAGGCGACCGCCGCCGCGCTCGCCGCCCGGGGCACGATCCAGGCCGTCGTCAGCTCACCGCTGCGGCGCTGCCGGGAGACCGCCGGTGCGGTCGCGGACCGGCTCGGCCTGGAGGTCCGTATCGAGGAGGGCCTGCGCGAGACCGACTTCGGGGCGTGGGAAGGGCTGACGTTCGCCGAGGTGCGCGAGCGCCACCCCGACGACCTCGACGCCTGGCTCGGCTCCGCCAAGGTGGCGCCCACCGGAGGCGGCGAGTCCTTCGCGACGGTCGCCCGCCGGGTCGCCGTCGCCCGCGACAAGCTCCTCGCGCGGTACGCGGGCAAGACCGTCCTCGTGGTCACCCACGTCACCCCCGTCAAGACGCTGGTCCGGCTGGCGCTGGGCGCCCCGCCGGAGTCGCTGTTCCGGATGGAGCTGTCCGCGGCGTCGCTCTCGGTCGTCGCGTACTACTCCGACGGCAACGCCTCGCTGCGGCTGCTGAACGACACCTCGCATCTGCGGTAGCGGCCGTGCCGCGACAGCGCGGCCGCGCACCCCATGGCCAGGGCGACAGGGCCCGGCACCTCGCAGACCGAGGTGCCGGGCCCTTCGCACGCGGCAGCCTCAGGCCGCCAACGCCGCCGCCTCCCGGGCGAGTCGGCGCACCCGGTCCCAGTCCTTCGTGGCCAGCGCCTCGGCCGGCAGCATCCAGGTGCCGCCGACACAGCCGACGTTCGGCAGCGCCAGATAGGACGGCGCCGACGCCAGGCCGATGCCCCCGGTCGGACAGAAGCGGGCCTGCGGCAGCGGCGCGGCCAGCGCGGCGAGATAGGCGGTACCGCCCGCCGCCTCGGCCGGGAAGAACTTCATCTCGGTGACGCCCTCCGCCAGCAGCGTCACCACCTCCGAGGCCGTGGAGACCCCCGGCAGGAACGGCACCCCGGAGTCCCGCATCGCGCCCAGCAGCCGCGGCGACCAGCCGGGGCTGACCAGGAAGCGGGAGCCGGCCGTCAGGGCCGTCTCGACCTGGCCGGGGGTGAGCAGGGTGCCCGCGCCGATCACCGCCTCCGGGACCTCGTCGGCAACGGCCCGGATCGCGTCCAGCGCGGCGGGCGTCCGCAGGGTCACCTCGATCGCGGGCAGCCCGCCCGCGACGAGCGCCCGGGCGAGCGGTACGGCATCGGCCGCGTCGTCCAGCACGACGACCGGGATGACGGGGGCGAGCCCGAGGACAGAGGCGGGGGAGGGGGCGGCGCGGGTCACGTCGCCCATGGTGCGCCCGCTCACCCACTCTCCGCAACGAGTGTTGCGCATGCTGCAACGGCCCGGCTGGGCGGTCCTGCCGTCCGTCCGCTGGGCGGCCCCGCAGTCCGTCCGCCCCTTGTCCCGCCCGGCCCCGCCCTACAGCTCCGTCACGATCACATCGACGGCCCACGCCTTGCCGTCCTTCGCCGGAGGCTCCGCCTCCACCGCATACCCCAGCCCCCGCAGCGCCTCCACCAGCTCCGCCGGACCCGCCGGAGCCAGGCCCGCCGACAGCAGATCCCGCACCAGCCGTCCCTTGGTCGCCTTGTTGAAGTGGCTGACCACCGTCCGCTTCTCCACACCGGCCACCGTCTTCGACTGCAGCACCCGCACCGTCGCGGTCCGTCCGGCCACCTCGCCCTTGGGCTTCCAGGCCGTCGCATACGCCGCCGAGCGCAGATCGAGGACCAGTCCGTCCCCGGCGGCCTCGGGCATCACCTCGGCCATCGGCGCCCGCCAGTACGCGCCCAGCGCGCCGAGCCCCGGCAGCTTCACGCCCATCGAGCAGCGGTAGGACGGAATCCGGTCGCCGATCCGTACGGCGCCCCACAGCCCCGAGAACACCAGCAGGGACCGCTCGGCCCGCTTCCGGGCCGCCGCGTCCAGGGACGCCAGACCGAGCGCGTCATAGAGCACCCCGGTGTAGATCTCCCCGGCCGGCCGCGTCCCTGCCGTCCGCAGGCCCGCGTTCTTGGCGATCTCGCCCTTGAGGCCGTCGCTGAGCCCCAGCACCTCCTGGGCCTTGGCCTCGTCCGCCGCGCACAGCCCGACCAGCTCCTCCAGCACCGCCTCGCGCGCGGCGGTCAGCGCGGGCAGCGACAGCGCACCGGCATCCAGCGGCGCCCCGGCCGCTCCCGCGGCCTTCCCTTCGGACGGCGGCAACAGCACGAGCACGGTGTTTCTCCCTCACGGCGGTACGGGTGGTACGGCGGGGTGCGGCCCCGGCACAGGGTATGGCCTGCGGCGGGTGGGCCAGGAACCCGCGAGGCGCGGCCGCCGCCCCCCGGGCCGGGCACCTGCACGCCGCCCTGGGGCCGGCCCCCCCGCACGCCACCTCGGGGCCGTTCCCCGCCGCACGTCACCCGGAGCCGTTCCCACAAGCCACCCGGCACGGCCACCCGCACGCCGCGCCGGGAGCGGCCGCCCGCCATACGCTCGATGGCATGCCCCGTCTCCATATGCATGTGACCGACGCAGCCGAGGCCCCGCTGCGGGTCGCGCTGCATGAGCTGCGCGGAAGGCTGGAGATCCCGGACCACTTCCCGCCCACGGCCCAGGCCGAGGCGGAGAGCGCCGCCCGCGCCCCGCGCATCCCGGCCGCCGACGGCGCGGTGGCGACCGAGCACACCCTGGAGGACGCCACCGACCTTCCCCTCTTCACCCTCGACCCGCCCGGCTCCCTCGATCTCGACCAGGCCATGTTCCTGTCCCGGCGCCCCGGCGGCGGCTATCGCGTCCACTACGCCATCGCCGATGTCGCCTCCTTCGTGACACCCGGCGGCGCCCTGGACGCCGAGGCGCACCACCGGGTGATGACCCTCTACTTCCCCGACGAGCGGGTTTCGCTGCATCCCCATGTGCTGAGCGAGGGCGCCGCCAGCCTGCTGCCCGACCGGGACCGCCCGGCCGTCCTGTGGCAGCTCGACCTCTACGCGGACGGTGCCCTGGCCGCCGCGTCCGTACGCCGTGCCCTGGTCCGCTCCCGCGCCCGGCTGGACTACGCCGGCGTCCAGCGGATCCTGGACGACTCGACGGCCGAGGAACCGCTTGCCCTGCTCCGCGAGATCGGCCTGCTGCGCGAGGAGCTGGAGGTCGCCCGGGGTGCGATCTCCCTCAACGTCCCCGAGCAGGAGATCGTCGAGCGGGACGGCCGCTACACCCTCGAATACCGCGCCCCGCTCCCGGCTTACGGCTGGAACGCGCAGATCTCCCTGCTCACCGGCATGGCGGCGGCCGAACTGATGCTGGCCTCCGGCACCGGCATCCTCCGCACGCTGCCTACCGCTCCCGACGGCTCGGTCGCCCGGCTCCGCCTGACCGCCCGCGCGCTCGGCGTCGACTGGCCGCACCACACCTCGTACGCGGCGCTGATCCGCACCCTCGACCCGCGCCGCCCCGCCCACGCCGCCTTCCTGCAGGAGTGCACCGCCCTGCTGCGCGGCGCCGGCTACACCACCTTCGACGGCACCGCGCCACGGGCCGCCGAGGCGCTGCACGCCGCGGTCGCCGCCCCGTACGCGCATGCCACCGCGCCGCTGCGGCGGCTGGCCGACCGCTACACCTCCGAGCTGTGCCTGGCCGCTTCGGCCGGCGTCGAACCGCCCGGCTGGGTGCGCAGCGCGCTGCCCGCCCTGCCCCGCGAGATGGAGACCGGTGCCCAGCGCGCCAACCAGGTGGAGCGCTCCTGCGTCGACCTGGTGGAAGCGGCGCTGCTCCGGGACCGGGTCGGCGAGATCTTCGAGGCGCTGGTCGTCGACATCCAGGAGAAGGACCCCACCCACGGCACCGTCCACCTCTACGACCCGGCCGTCATCGGCACCGTCGAAACCGCCCCGGAAGGCCCCGCGCTGCCCCTGGGCCACCGCATCCCGGTCCGCCTCGCCGAAGCCGAACCGGGCCACCACCCCGTCCGCTTCACCCCTGCCTGACCGCGGCCCCGCCCGTCTCCGGCGTCCTCCCCGCGCCCGCCTCCGGCGCCGCGGCCTCTCCCGTCTCCCGCGCCGTACCCGCGTTCACCGCCGCCAGTTGCGCCCGCAGGGCCGTCACCGCCGCTCGCGCGTCATCGGCATGGAACCGCACCGTACGCACCGTCTCCCGCCGCCCCAGCAAACGGACGGCCACGACCGGTTCGGACAGCTCGACGGTGACCGAGGTCTGATCGCCGACCGCCAGCTCCACCACCACGTTGCCGTCCTTCTCCGGCTCCCGGACGAACCGGAGGTCGTGACGCACGGAGGCGATCAGCTCCAGCGGGATCCGTATGTCCCGGCCCGCACCGGCCCGTAGCCACAAGGTCTCCGCCCCCAGCACATGCGGCCGGGTGACCGCCGCCGCCTGCAGACCCAGTACCACCAGCACGGTGTAGAGGTCGAGGACCAGCATCACCGTGTGCGCCGCCGGGCGGTCCGCCAGCAGCACGCTGACCCCGACCGTCTCCACCACACACACGAACGCCAGCCCGTACACGAACGCGGCCTGCGCCCCCGCATACGCCAGGGCCCGCTCGCCCGGCGCCACCCCGATCCGCCGCCGCGCCACCCACCAGCCCAGGCTGACCAGCCACCGCGCCTCGTAGGCGCCCAGCCGGCGCAGCGCGGCCACCCGGCTCACCGCGCACGCTCCGCGATCAGCTGGATCGCCCGGCGTACGGCCTGGGCCTGCGCGGGCGCGAAGTGCGCGTAGTACGCCGTCAGGAAGCTGTCGCCGGCCTCCGCGCCCACCCCGGCCGCCTGTTCCCAGTGCTCCCTGCCTGCCTGGGCGACCACCGCCTCCGGAATGCAGTCCGCGAGCGCCCGAGCGGCCGCTTCCACCCGCGGATCGTCGGCCGGGGCCTCCGCCAGCGCGTCGAGCAGGCCGTACACCTCGTACATCTGCTGCATCGCCCCGGGCGCCGCGACCGCCTCCCCCAGCAGCTCCACCATCCGCTTGTTCCCCTCCGCCTCGCCCGTCGATTCGAGCAGCGCCAGCACCTCCCGTTCCTTCGCCGCCATCGCAGGCTCCGGCCCCGGGTGCGCGGCGGAAGCGCGGGCCATCTCTGCGAAGAGCGCCGCCAGTTCGTCCGACACCGGCCCCTCCGCGGGCAGCCCCCCGTGCTCGTCCGCCTGCCGCCGCACCGACGCCAGCCGGGCCCGCCGCGACCGGATCTCCTCCTCCTGGCGGGCCAGATCCGCGTCCAGCTCGGACAGCACCTCGTGCAGCTCACGCCCCGCGTCGTCGGCGAGGACGTCCCGCACCTCGTCCAGCCCCAGCCCCAGCTCCGTCAGCCGGCGCACCCGGGCGAGCGCGACCGCGTCCCGCAGCCCGTACTCCCGGTAGCCGTTGGCGCGGCGTTCCGGCTCGGGCAGCAGTCCGAGGTGGTGGTAGTGGCGGACGGCGCGGGTGCTGACGCCGATCAGACCTGCGAGCTCTCCGATTCTCATGCGCCCAGTACAAACGTTGCCGCTGCGACAAGGTCAAGGCCCGGACCCGGCGGGGAACGGGAGGCCCGGCGGGAAACGGGGAAGCCCGGGGAGGGGAACGGGCAAGCCCGGCGAGGACCGCTGCCCCCTACGGGTAGCATGGTCACCACGGCGGACGAGCCGGCCGGACGGCCGCGTGGGGATCACTGATCCCCCCGAGGAACGTCCGGGCTCCACAGGGCAAGGTGGTGGGTAACGCCCACCCGGGGTGACCCGCGGGACAGTGCCACAGAAAACAGACCGCCGGCGGCTTCGGCCTCCGGTAAGGGTGAAACGGTGGTGTAAGAGACCACCAGCCTCCGGGGTGACTCGGAGGGCTAGGTAAACCCCACCTGGAGCAAGGTCAAGAGGAGGCATCGGCTGATGCCTCTGCGCGGACGACCGAGGGCTGCCCGCCCGAGTCCGCGGGTAGACCGCACGAGGCTGCCGGCAACGGCAGCCCTAGATGGATGGCCGTCTCCCCCCGGCCCGCAAGGACCGGAGGCGACAGAACCCGGCGTACAGGCCGACTCGTCCGCTACTACAGCTCTGTCCAGGGCGAATACCCTGGCCGGGGCCGTGGTGCTTCCCGCCGGGCTTCCTGCCCTGACCTGCGGCTTCCCGGGAGTTCCCGTGGGGATGTTCGTGAACGAGCGCGGGACCAACCAGCGTTCGTACCGGGTGAGGCATCACGTACGAGGCGGTGTTCGACGCCGGATGGAGAACAAGCCCACGCCGAGCACCGCTACCTTTAGCACTTGGGTACCCGCTCGGGGGACACCTCGCCACCGTCGCTCATGATGGACGTGCTCGCGTCGATATAGCCGGATCCGCCGTCATAGGAGATCTTGTACGTCGCGCCGTAGCCGAATCCGGTCGCATCCGCTTTGCCTGGTGTGTAGCACTCGACTGTTACCGGCGTGAGCGTGGTCAGATCGGCGATCGGGTTCTGGCCCCGGGGATCAGCGTTCGGCCAGACCGAGACCTTGTCGTAGTTTCCGATCTTTCCGTCGACGCCACATCCTGCCAGCACAGCCGTCGCCAACCCGGCTGCTACAACCGACACCACCACGTTCCGTTTGCGATTCACTTGTGTCCCCGTCCTGTCCGCCCGCGCGGAATCCGTTGCGTAAAACACCTGCGAGTTCGATGCCCTGCCCACGGCAAGGCCGCACCTTGTCGTTTAATCCGCGCGTCGGGGTTCGGGGGCTGCCGTGGAGGGGTTCCGGTAGGGCCGGCCGGTGGTGAGTTCGAGGCCTGAGGTGGAACAACTGCTAGTCACCCCCTCCACCGCCACAGGACGAGCCGCACGACGAGCCGCACGACGAGCCACAGGACGGAGTGGAACAGCCGCCGCCTGGATGAGGCCGCCGCCTGCACCTCGCCCCCGTTGGGACCAGTGTGCTCGGCGGCGCCGTCCACAGTTCCTTGTCCGTGCTGAACCCTGCCTCTTCGATCAGGGCCACGGCCCGCAGGTGTGCGCCCGGGTCGCGATCGGGGGTGTCCGGCCCGTCGGGGTGGTGGTGTACGAAGTTTCCGAGCCGGGCGCACAGCTTGGCGTACAGCGCCGTGTGCAGAATGAGGGCGTGCCACCCCTCGTCGACCATGCGCGAAGGCCGGATGGACGTCGTCGGGAACTTCGCGGCGGCCACGACGAACTTGAGGGCTTCTTCCACGACGCGCCTGGCCGTAGGCTCGTCCATGCCAGGGTTGTTGTCCATGACCGTTGCGACGACACCTCTGAACGCGTCAGGAGCGAGTAAGTCACGCAGTTCGTGCATGTCGTGTTTTCCTTCCTGGTGTGTTTCCTCTGGCGCCCGCCTCGGCCGTTCGACCTGCCAGGATTGATCCGGCCGGGGCGGGAGTCGCTTCGCTGGGTCAGCCCACTGGCCGGTCACTGCGCTGCGAGCTGTCCGCCACGCTGGGCAGGGGTGACTCCAGATGGCGCTTGAGGCGCTGCAGCGTGGTGCCGATGTTGGTGTTGTTGACGCCGCTGCGGTCGAAGACGCCGGTGATCAAGATGGCGAGGGGCATGAACCACAGGGGCACCCGCGTCCAGGTGGTCTCGGTGAGGTGCAGCCCTCCGCTGTGGGTGCGATGTCGTGCTGCCGGCGGGAGATGGGGACTCCGAGCGGCGCCGTCACCTCGTAGGCGAAGCACCGGCTCGGATCGGCATCCGTGATACGGCAGGTGGTGGCCCAGCGACGCAGGCCGTTGCGGTTGTGGCCGTGGAAGCGGGCGCCCACCGCTGGTGCAGTGGCTCCGCCCAGCCAGCGGGCACGGTGGGCCTCTTCGGCGAGACGGACTATGACGGGCGGATCGCTGACAACGCGATACGCATCAGCCGGGGTTGTCCTGATGGCCACCGTGCCGGTGGCCGCGGGGGCCGGGAATCGCGGAATGCGCAACAGGCGCAGCACGGGCATCGGAGCCTCCTCGACTGATGTAATCAGCGATTACATCAGTGCGCGGAGTGGCCGTCAAGACCCTGCGAAACCTGGTCAGTTGGCGATGCCGAGGCCGATGGTGTCCAGAACCTGCTCGGTCAGCTGTTCCGCCTGATCCGGCGGCAGATACCCATCAACGATCATCTGTGACAGGCCGTAGACGATCGCCTGACCCGCGAGAGCCACCACTGCGGGATCGCCGGGGCGCAGCACACCGGCCTTCTGATCGGCGACGATGATGTCGGTGAGAGTCCGCTCGATGTCGGAGAGGCGCTGGTGCAGTTCGGCAGGCCGACTGTCGCTGAACACCCTGGTCTTGATCAGCTCGAAGCGGCGCGGGTGGCGGATCGCGTAACGGACGAAGCCCAGGCCGAAAGCGCGCATCACAGAACCCTCGACGTCTGCGACCATGCCGAGCTGCCATTCCCCGAAGTCGACCAGAATGTGGTCGGCGACCGCTGTCAGCAGCGCCTGACGGTCGGCGAAATGCCGAAACGGCGCTCCTGGCGACACCCCTGCCCGGCGGGCGACTTCACGGACAGTCACATGCTCCACCCCGCGCTCGTCCAGGAGCTCGATGGCCGCAGCGGTGAGCGCGGCGGGGAGGTCGCCATGGTGATAACCAGCGCGTTCAGTGGACTTGGCCTTCATGTACGCAGTGCTACCACACGTGGAAGTGCGACTGACCGGTGCCCTGGGAGCACCTCGTGGTGTCCGCGGGTCATGTACGTGGCGGGCAGGTTCCGTAGATCCCGTATGCGGGCGTGGACGGGGTTCTCGCCGGTCGGCATCCGTGGCCTCGAGGCCCTGCCGGGCTACCCGTACGGTCCACTGGCCAGATGCAGCCGCCCTGTCGGGGCGACCAGTGCTGTGGCCTGGTCACCACCCACGACCCGTGGCCGTCTCGGGCCAGGATGTCTCTCGCGTACAGGCCGACTCGTCCGCCATCACGACCCTGAACAGGGCCGTGATGCGTCAGGGCGCTCAGCCGAGGCATCAATGCGCGGACTCCCGGCGGGGTGCCATCGTGTGAAGCCAACGATCAGCGGGTCCGCGGCGGTTGGGGCACGACGGTCGCGACTTGGGGGTATTGATGGATGTCACAGGATACTCAAGCGAATTCATTACCGATCGTGCCTTCCCGGCGGCGATGAAGCGGTTCACTCTACGTCAGGTCCGGAGATGGCCCGGATTGTTTTTGGACGGAGAGAGGGTGGCCGCGGAATCACTGAGGGATTGGCTACTTCCGGAGAATGCAGAAGATGACTACTCCAGCATTGTCACCTTCTCCGAGAGTCGAAACATGGAGGAGTTCTGGGAGCGTTGCGGGTACGCGCTGAATTGCCAGGGTGAGGGGCCGTTCTCCATTCTTTACAAGCGTTACCCAGATGTACTCCGAGCGCACCGGGTAGCCGGAGTTCAGCTCGCTGATCCGGAAAGTTCAGCGGTGGTGGAGGGTGCTTCGCTTCTCTTGTCCGAGTGCTATGTCGTCAGCCTGGTCACTCCCGAAGACCCCAGGACCGATCCGTTCTCCGGTGGCATCCTCCGCGATTTCCTCGATTCATTCAGCCGGTAATCGGATCCGGGTGCACCGAGACTGCCTGCTGCCGGCCGATCCGGATCAACTGCCGGTGTCGATGTGTGAGGAGATCCGGGGCACCAGGCCTCGTTCCCGTATTTGGTGGGAGTGCAGGAGGTAGCCGAGGTGCAGCCGGTTTCTTGCTCCCAGCCTTCGCATGAGGTCCGAGACATGACGCTGGCAGGTCCGTAAGGACATGCCCAGGCGGCGGGCGATGACCTTGTCCTCAAGGCCCTCTGTCAGCAGATGGGCAATCGTGGTCTTGATGTCGTCCAGGACTTGGTCGGCGGTCACCGGGTCGTACCTGGAGGGAAAGGGGATGGCCGTGCTCCAGGCCGGTTCGAACGAGGTCCGCATGAAAGCGACCACGTGGGGATCCCGGACGATCAATGCGCCGTACCGGTCGTCGCGCAGAGACGTCACCGCCACCTTGCCGTCGAAGAGGAGGAGGTTCATGAATCCGTCGCTCCGGGTGCGGACTTCGGCTCCCCGCCCGGTGACGTGATGGACGAACTCCGCGGTCGCGGGGCTGAATCGCGCGGTGTGCTGGTAGAGGGTCCGCAGCCGGACGCCCCGGTCCAGTAACTCGTCGGTGCGCTCCAGTGATTCCTTGAGTGCTTCGGCGGGCCGGGCTCCGCCCGGCTGAGCGGTGATCACTTCCTCGGTGGCCTCGGCGGCGAGCTGGGTGAGGGCCCGGCGGACCGAGGGAAGATCCGGAACGATCTCCAGCGGACACGACCCGGCCTCGTGCAGCGTGGCGCTCTCGTAGACCTGCGCGAGTTCGGAGTACACCTCACGGATGGCGTCCACCTCACGCTGACGGCGGCTGAGTTCCCTGACGATCGGCCAGACGAACTGCACCCTGGCGCTTTCGGGCGAGAGGGCCCGCAGGGTGCCCTTCTCCCACGAGGACCTGCACAGCAGCCTGAGCGTCATCAGCTGCTCGATCGCCCGGTCCAGGGACTCGTCGGCCATCCGCGTCCGCGTACGCACCTCGCAGGCAGGGATGCCTTCGGGAGCCTCGGCCAGGAACCGGTACACAGCCCGGACTTCCTCACTCAGAGCAGGCCATTCCCCTGTGGCATGAAGGCCGGATACCTCCACGTTGCACACCCCCGGTGTGTCTGAGCCGCGCGGCACATCGATACCTGGCACGCCGGAGACCGCCTCCGGAGGCGGAGCACCCGGAGGCGGCCTCGATCACCCCATCACTCATACTTTATGCCGAGTTAAGGAATTCTCCGTGGTGGCTTCGATGTTCGCCACAATTGGCTGGTTCTCAGCGGAGTAGCGCAGCAGCGGAGTAGCGGACAGGGCGGCCCGGTGCGCGGACCAGATCGCTCCGTTCCCCCGACCCTTGACGTATCTGCGCCAGTCGCAGACACGACACCCCGTGTGTGTGTACGCACCGCCCGTTGTCACGCAGGCTCATTACGGTGCCGGTCCCCTGAAGACACGGAGTTGCCATGACGCTCACCGCACGATGTCCGGCTGTACCCGTACACCACGCCCTGACCAGCGGCCCGTCGGCTCTCGGCCTTGGCATGACCGCCGACCTCGGCTGGGGAGACTGAGCGTTCCTCCTCCCCGGCAACCGTCCGCTGACAGGAGTTCCGTCCGTGAACGCAAGGCGCTATTCGCTGACCCCGCAGATGGCCCAGTACGACGACTTCGTCGATCGCGGGGAGACCCGCTGGGTGCCCTACCTGATGTACTTCCACCGGGCGGATTACCGCTCCGGCGTCGTGAACACCGATCGTCTCGGATTCCGCGTCTCCCATGGCGCGACCGGCACCGCCTCCGTCGCCGACGCACCCGCCGACGGCACGGTCAACGTCCTGGCGGGCAGCTCCACCGCATTCGGCGTGGGCACCACCAACGACGCCGCCTCGATCCCGTCGCGTCTGTGGAGCCGGCACGCGCCCTCCGCCCCCTGGCTGAACCTCGGTGCCCGCGGATACTGCTCCACGCAGGAGATGATGCTCTACCTGCTGCACCGCGAGATGCTGCCGCCGGTCGACCGGATCGTCATCCTCTCCGGGCTGAACAACCTGGCGCTGGCCGGCCTCCCCCGCGCCCTGCAGGGCGATTACGGGGCCTTCTTCTTCTCCGGCGAGTACTACCAGCAGATGGAGGAGCTGCGCTCGCGCCACCGCAAGGCCAAGCGCACCGGCCGGTTCGGGCGCGGCGAACGCCGGGCCGCCGAGCCGCCGCAGGCACCCGCCGACGAGGCGCCGCTGACGCTCGACGAACGGCTGGCGACCGCCATCGAGCGCACGGCGCTCGACCTGGAGCGCTTCAAGCTGCTGGCCGGCACCTCCGGCACCCGGATCTCGTTCGCTCTTCAGCCGCTGGCCACCTGGGTGCGGGAGACTCCCTCGCCCGAGGAGGCCGAGCTCTTCCGCGAACTGGACGGCAAGCAGTCGACGTTCTGGCAGCTCTTCGGTGAGATCGCCCCCGCCGAGGTCGGCCGCCGTTACGCCGAGGGCATCGCGCAGGCGTGCGCCAAACACGACGTGGCGTTCCTGGATCTCAACCCGCTCGTGGCGGATGCTGCAGATCCCGGGCAGTGGCTGTTCGTGGACCGCGCGCACTTCACCGACGAAGGCTACGACCTGGTCTCCGGTCTGCTGGCCACGGGCCTGGGTCTGTCCTGACCACGGCCTCGGCCTGTCCTGACCACGGGCCCGGCACCCCGGGCGGCCGGGCCTGTCCTGACCGCGCCGACGAGCCCCCGCATCGCACCCGCCACTCCTGAAGGGAACCTCCCATGGCACTGCTGCGTAAAGTGCTCGGATTCTTCCAGCGCAAGCGCAAGACCAAGTCCAAGGACGACGCCTCCATCTACCCGATGTTCTGACACCCCGGACCCGGACCGGAACCACAGGAGGAGCGTCGATGCAACGCCAGCAGGCGGCGGCCGGCACCGCCGGCCGCCGGCCCCGGGCCGTCGCGGAGGAGTGCCGCACGCTGTACGTACGGGCGGCGGACCCGGAGGGGTTCCCCCCGAGGGTGGCGATTCCGGACGAGTACTCCCGTGCGCTGACGGCATCCGCGCAGACGCCGGCGGACTGGGAGCGCCGGGCCGGCGCATGGTCGGTCCGGGCCGGCGAGGACTATCGGGCACTCGCGGCCCGGGCCGCCGACCAGGAGTCGCGTGATGCCCTGGTTCGCCGGGCGGCCCTCGGCGCGGCTCCGCTCGCACTGGTCTCGGGCGCCTGGCTGCAGTGGCTGAGCAGTCCCGGCAACGGCGACAGCGAGCTGACGATGCGTACGCTCTCGCTCTACGCCCAGGACCTGGGTGCCGGGCATCCCGGTGCCGACCGGGGCAGCGCGTACCGGGCCCTGCTGCACCACCTGCGGCTCGCGGAGCGCGCCGCACCCGTCACCCGGCTGGCCCAGGACCCGCAGGTGTCCGACCTGGCCTTCGCTCTGCCCGGGCCGCTGCTGACCATGAGCCGACGGCCCGACGACCATCGCGCGGAGCTGGTGGGTGCCGATCTGTGCCTGCGGGCGGTCGGGCTGCTCCCGCCCCTTGCCCTGGTGCGTGAACTGCTCCCGGCGGCGGCCGACTGGACCGCCCTGGACCCCGGGGCCGCCCGCCGGGCGGATACGCCGACCGGACTCGCGCTCGCCCGTGCCGGCGCCGCCGCGCTCCCGGCCGAGAGCCCGGATGCCCCGGGGCTGATCGCGGGTTTCCGCTGGGCCCTGGACATGCTGCAGCGGTGGAGCGGCGGCCTGTACGAGGAGGTGTCGGCGGCCCTGGACCCGGCCCATGACATGGCGGAGCTGCTGAGGCTCCGGGCCCGCGAAGCAGCCCTGTACCACCAGGATTTCAAGGTCGGGGGCCGCGCGCTCGGCGACTGGTTCACCGAGGCCCGTACCGCACCCCACGGACTGCTCCGCGCCCTCGCGGCCAGTCGGCTCGTCAGGCCGGGGAGCCCCGAGCGCAGCCCCCTGCTGCGCGGCCTGATCTCCGAGAACGGCCCGATGTTCCGGATCTTCTCCCCTGCGGACGAGGCCGTGATCCGGCGCTGGATCCGTTCGCTGCCCGCGGTTGCGGCCGCGGACCGCGACGGACAGGCCACGACCACGGCCACCGTCACGGCCACGGACACGACCACGGACACCGTCACGGCCCCGGCCCCGGCCCCGGCCCCGGCCATGGACACGGAAACGGACACCGTCACAGTGACAGTGACGGGCCCGGACCCGGACCCGGGCCCGGACACAGCGCGGTCCCTCCCCGTCCCGGCGGCCGTACGAGCCCCGGCCGCGCGGCGCGACCGGACCCCCGGCACCCTGCGCGAGGCGTACCACCTCCTGCTCAGCCGCGGTGACACACCCGCGCTGCGCCGGTACGCCACGGGGTACGTACACGGCTGGCTGGCGCGCTCCCGCGTCGGCTGGGACACGGCCGGGCATCTGCCTCCGGACCACTGGGATCCGCGGGGGCTGCGCCCGTGGCTCCAGGAGCAGCACGACCGGCACGGCCGGGAATTCGAGCAGGGGGCGGACGCACCCCTGCCCTCCAAGGAGGCGCTGGTCGACGCCACCGTGCAGCTCGCTCCCCTGACCCTGATAGACGGCAGCTGGCTGCAGGGCTTCACGGACTACGGCCATGCCTCCTCGGACGTCGGCCATCTGCTGTTCTCCACCTACTGGGACGAACTCGGCAACGGGGACCTCGGCCTCAACCACCCCCTGATCTACCGCGAGGTGCTGCGGGAGATGGGCGTCGAACTGCCGCCCACCGCTTCCCGCGAGTTCGCGCAGTGGCCGGGGTTCCGGGAGGAGTCGTTCGAGCTGCCGGTGTACTGGCTGTGCATCGGCCGGCTGCCGCGCACCTTCCTGCCGGAAGTGCTGGGGCTGAACGTGGCGATGGAGCTGTCCGGCGTCGGCGGCGGCTACCGGCGCGCCCGCATCGGCCTGGAGAAGTACGGGTTCAGCACCCGTTTCGTCGACATCCACAACACCATCGACAACGTCGCCACGGGCCACTCCGCCTGGGCCGCCGACGCGGTGGACGCCTATATGGCCGCCGTGCCCTCCGTGCTGGGTCCGGGCTGCGAACCGGGGATCTGGGAGCGCGTCAGGACGGGCTACCGGTCGTTGAACCCACCGGGCGGACGGCGCGCCAGAAGGGCCGCCCGGACGGCCACGCGCGCATACGAGAACAAGCGCGCATACGAAAACAAGGGAGAGATTCATTGAGTCACGTCCTGGCCTTCATCGCCATCGCCCTGGTGGTGAATCTGACACCGGGGCCGGCGATGCTCCACTGCGTCGCGAGCAGCGTCAGCAGGGGGCCGCGGGCCGGTATCAGGGCAGCTCTGGGCGTGGAACTCGGGGTCTTCGTCTACGTCGTGGCGACCGTGACCGGGCTCGCCGCACTCCTGGTCTCGGCCCCGACCGCCTACACCGTGGTGCAGCTCATCGGTATCTGCTTCCTGGCCTACATGGCCTGGACGAGCGTCCCGCGCGGCAAGCAGGACGAAGGGGAGGACGGCGTCACCCAGCGGGGTTCCGGTGGCCGCCCGTTCGTCAAGGGCTTCCTGCTCAATGTGTCCAATCCGAAGATCGCCCTGTTCTTCCTGACCATCCTTCCCCAACTGGTGCCCTCCGGAGCGAGCTCCTGGCAGCTCCTCGCCTTCGGTTTGGGCTTCAACCTCTCCGGATTCACCGTCAACACCCTGGCGGGGCTGCTCGGCCACCAGCTCGCCCCGGCCACCGACCGGCTCGGCCCCGTGCGCAACGTTCTGCCCTGGATTCCTCCCGCGGTGTTCCTCGCCCTCACCGCGGCCGCGCTGTGGAGTGTGATCACGTGATGCGAGAACGGCTGGAGGCCCTGCGGGCCCGAATAGACGCCGCGGCCACGGCAGCGGGCCGGCGCCCCGAGGCGGTGGAACTGCTCGCCGTGTCCAAGGGACACCCGGTCTCCGCGATCCGCGAGGCCCGCGCCCTCGGCCTGGACCGCTTCGGCGAGAGCTACGTCGGCGAGGCCCTGCCGAAGACGGCCGAACTCCGTGGCTCGGGTGTCCAATGGGTGTACCTGGGGCCGGTCCAGAGCAACAAGACCAGACTCCTGGCGGAGCATTTCTCCTGGGTGCTGGGGCTCTGCTCGCAGAAGGCGGCCCGGCGCCTCGACGCGCAGCGCCCCGACGACCTGCCGCCGCTCCAGGTGTGCGTCCAGGTCAACGCCGACGGCGATCCCGCCAAGGCGGGCCTCGCCCCGGATCAGCTCGACCCGTTCCTGGAGTCGGTCCAGGACCTGAGGCGCCTGACCGTCCGCGGCCTGATGACCATTCCCCGCAAGGCGGTGCCCGCTGCGCCCGTGACCGGCCCGCCCGCCTTCGAGGTACTGGCCGAGCTGTTCGCCAAGCAGGTCGCGGCAGGGCACCGGTGGGACACCCTCTCCATGGGGATGAGCGGCGACTTCGAGGCGGCGATCGCCGCCGGATCGACCCAGGTGAGGCTCGGGACCGCACTGTTCGGCCCACGGCCCGCCAAGCCCGGCACCCGCACCCCAGGAGTGGACGCTCACCATGACTGACCTCGTTCTGGGTATCTCCGCCTACTACCACGACAGTGCGGCAGCTCTCGTGGACGGCACGGCCATCATCGCCGCCGCGCAGGAGGAGCGCTTCACCCGGCGGCGCCACGATCCGTCCTTCCCGGCCCAGGCGGTGTCGTACTGCCTGGCCGAGGCGGGCGCGACACTGCGGGACGTCAGCGCAGTGGCGTACTACGAGGATCCGGCGCTCAAGTTCCGCCGCGTGCTGGCCTCGTACGCCGGCGCCGCGCCGTCCGGCTTCCCCTCGTTCCGGGACACCCTGCCGGAGTGGCTGCGCTGGAAGAGGCGGGCGGAACAGACCGTCCGGCGGGAGCTGGCGGCACTGGGTCAGGGAGCGGTGCCGGACATCATCTGCCGCCGCCACCACGAGTCGCACGCGGCCTCCGCGTTCTTCCCCAGCCCCTACGAGTCCGCGGCCGTGCTCTGCATCGACGGGGTGGGGGAGTGGGCGACCACCTCGCTCTGGCACGGACGCGCGGACCGCCTCGCACCGCTGGCCGAGCTGCGCTTCCCTCATTCACTCGGCATGCTGTACTCCGCGTTCACCTACTTCTGCGGATTCAAGGTGGACTCCGGCGAGTACAAGCTCATGGGGCTGGCGCCCTACGGCACGCCCCGTTACGCGGACCTGATCCGCGAACGGCTGATCGATCTCAAGCCCGACGGTTCCTTCCACCTGGACATGCGCTACTTCGCGTACCTGCGGGGTCAGGTGATGACCGGCCGCCGTTTCGAGGAGCTTTTCGGCGGGCCGCGCCGCCGTCCCGAAAGCCCCCTGACGGAGCGCGAGTTCGACCTGGCCGCCTCCGTGCAGCAGGTGACCGAGGAAGCGGTCCTGCGCCTGGCCAGGACCGCGCAGCGGCAGACCGGGGAGACCCGGCTGTGCCTGGCGGGCGGGGTGGCGCTCAACTGCGTTGCCAACGGGCGGGTGATCCGCGAGGAGATCTTCGACGGGGTGTGGGTGCAGCCGGCGGCCGGTGACGCGGGCGGCGCCCTGGGCGCGGCGCTCGCCGTCGCGATGGAGGGCGGCGCCGAGCGCACCCACCTCGGGAGCGGCGGGGACGCCATGTCCGGCGCCCTGCTGGGCCCCGCCTACCGGGACGAGGAGATCCAGGCGTACCTGGACGGCGCCGGTGTGCCGTACACCCGCTTCGAGACGGACGCGCTCGCGGCCAGGGCGGCTGCGGAGCTGGCGCGGGGCAAGGTGGTCGGCTGGTTCCAGGACCGGATGGAGTTCGGGCCGCGTGCCCTGGGCGCCCGGTCGATCCTGGGCGACCCCCGCGACACCGAGATGCAGTCCGCGATGAACCAGAAGATCAAATTCCGGGAGTCCTTCCGCCCCTTCGCGCCGGCCGTCCTCGACACCGACGCCGAGGACTACTTCGAACTCAAGCAGGAGAGCCCCTACATGCTGGTGGTCGCGGACGTGGCCGCCGCCCAGCGGCTGCCCGCCGAGGACGCCGGCGCCCGCGGACTGGAGCGGCTGAAGGTCCACCGCTCGACCATCCCGGCCGTCACCCACGTGGACATGTCGGCCCGCGTCCAGACCGTGAGCCAGGAGGCCAACCCGGCCTTCCACCGCCTGCTGACCGCCTTCAAGGCCGAAACCGGCTGCCCGGTCCTGGTGAACACCTCCTTCAACGTGCGGGGAGAGCCCATCGTCCGCTCGCCCGAAGAGGCCTACCGGTGCTTCATGCGCACCCGGATCGACGTCCTCGTGCTCGGCAGCTTCCTGCTGCTCAAAGAGGCCCAGCCGGCCTGGAGCGAGGACGGCGACTGGCGCGACGAGATCCCCCTCGACTGACCCTCTGCCGGACCAAGGAGAACCGCCCATGACCATGAGGAACCTCGCACTCCTCCTGCTCTACTGCCTGGTCGTCGTCCCCGCGGGAATCGTGGCGAGCCTGGGGCGCGACCCCCTGCGCCGCGGCATCGACCGCACCGCCGCGACCTACTGGATCGACGCCGGGGGAGCGCGCAGAAGCACGAAGGCATAAGGACCCGGCACGCGTGGCGGCCCCCTCGCCATTAAGATCGCTTACTTATTCGCGAGGGGGAAGCATGCGCAAGATCATCATTGGTACGGCTCTGGTCCTGACCACGTCTCTGCTGACGGGATGCGGTAGCGACGACAAGCCTGCGCCCGCCGGCAAGTCCGCGCACGCGCAGGCCGACGCGGGCGGGAAGCCGGGACCGGACAGCGGAAGCGGCGAGGTCAAGCACAAGGTCACCCTCGAAGTCCTCGGCACCGGCACCTCGCAGGTCTACTACAACCTCGACACCAACAAAATGGTGACGGCGACGCTGCCCTGGAAGAAGACCTCGGACATCACCCTGACCACCGACGCCGAGAAGAGGATCGGCATCGGGGTGTCCGTCGTTCCCGGCTCCGTGCCCGCCTCCGACGGCACGCTCCGCGCGGCGGCCTGCGTCATCACCGTCGACGGAAAGAAGGTCTCGGACAACAAGGGGGGCAAGTCCGACAAGATGTGCAAGTACACGGTGAAGTGAGGACGCCCGGCCGGCCGTGAGAACCGCCGCCACGCTTCACCGTGCCGGCGTGCGCAGAGGGTGGCACGACAGGGCCCGGAGGCAGGCTAAGCCGCCGGGCCCGCTCCTTTGGCCTTGGCCTTGCCCTCTTCGTGGCAGCGGGTTCTTGGCCAGCCGGCTGCAGGGTGTGCCGGCGGTCCTGTTCAGCGGCAGCGGGCGGGGGTGGACCTGCGGCTGACGGGGCAGGGGCAGGGGTAGGGGGGCGGCTCCGCAACCCGTCCTCTTCGGTGCCGAGTTGGCGGCGGAGGCCGCAATCCGCAAGGCGGCCGGGGTGCCGTGCCGGCCGTTCCGGAACCCTTGACATGGGTGAGCAGGTGCTTCTTGCGGCCGTCGGGGTCACGTGGCAGGGCCGGGCAGCTCTGCACGGCCAGTACCACCACGACGACGGTCATCGCGCGCCTGCTCGGTATCGGTAAGGGGCTGCGCCCTCTGCTCGCTGTCACCGCTCCCCCTCGGACCGACGGCGCAGGTCCGTCCGTCCCGATGTCCCCATGTCCCGGCCTCGAAAGGCGGTTGTGGCGCCGGGCTCTCCCCTGTGGAGCCCGGCACCACCGCTCGGAAGGCGGCAGTGGAGAGGCACGGAAACCGTGCGATCGGTTCCCATGTGCGAGGTGAACCCCGGTCGCACAGCGGCACCGCCCTGGCGAGGATCCTTCAACAACACCGCGTTGTCAACAATCGTTTAATCCAGGAGCGTTGGCGGCGGCTTCGGGGGCTGCCGAGCGGTCGTACCCGACACAATTGTGGTGCCGTTCATGGCGTACGGTGCTGGCGACCGTTAATCTCGGAGTGGCTGCGAGTGCGCCGCCGCCCCCGCCCCCGCCCCTGTCTACCGACCAGGAGACCGCCCATCGCCATGGATGCCTCCCACGCGCACCCGGCGGATGGTCTCCCCGCCGTCGTCGCAGCGATTGACGAACTCCTCCGGGACCTGGGCCTGGGACGCGACGTCATCGACATCGACCACCTCTCGCACCGGACGGGCATCACGGTCCCCCGCGTCCAGGCGTTGCTCGATCACACCGGCCAGGAATCCGAGAACGTGCAGGACTCGTTCCAGGACCGCCTCGTCTTCCTGCGGGACACCCGTCGCAAGCCCGACGGGAAGAGGTACACCCTCGACGAGATCGGCGCGGGGGCCGGCATCTCCCACGGTCAGGTCGGCTACCTCCTGAACGGCAAGCGGAAGAGCCCCGGGCTGGACGTCACCCGGAAGCTGGAGAAGTTCTTCGGTGTCGAGCCCGGCTTCTTCACCGCCACCGAGCGTCAGGCGCTCTACCGGGCCCTGCAGTCGACGCACGAGCAGCTGACCCATCTCGCGCTGCTCCGGGGCAAGGGCATCGACCGGCTGGCGATGCGCAGCGGCACCAGCGGTGACAGCAGAATCGACCGGGAGCTGCGGGAGGCGCTTTCCGAGGCCCTGAGCCGGCCGGAGCGTGCGGATCCCGAAGTACGGGAGCTGACGGACCGTATGTGCTCCCTGCCCACCAGAAGCAGGAGGCGGGTCTTTCCGCTGATCCAGGGGCTGTTGGGGCTGGCGCGGCCCGAGAGCGACGACGGCCCGCCGCCCGGGCGGCGCGGCAGCTGAACGGCACGCGAACCCCGTGCACTGCGCGGTACCTGCGCGGCAGCTGAACGGCACGGGAGGCCCGCGGCCTGCGTGGTCTTCGTCTTCGATGCGGTGGGGCTCAGCTCCTGCCGACCGCTCCCGGTGAGGTGCCGCCGACTGCCGGACCGGCGTCACGACGGCGTCGCGCTGCCACGTACTCCCGGCCGAGAAGCCGGAGCGCCGCAGCCACATCCGGCCGGGCGGACCCGTCGAGCAGCGCGGTTCCCTTCCTTGCCACTGCCCGCAGGGTCAGGCCCTGGATGCCGATCAGGGCGCGGACGAACGGCCGGCTACGGGCGTGCACCAGATCCACGAGCCCGTAGGACGCGGTCAGTCCGGTACGGATCTGCCGGGCCTGGTCACCGACCAGCCCACGGAAGCCCTCGGGGGCGCCGCCCTTGCGGGCCGGGCCGGTGTGGGCCGGGCCGGTGCGCGTCAGGTCGGTGCGGGTCAGGCCGTGCCGGGCGAGGAGTTCTTCCGGGATGCCCAGCCGCCCGTTGCCCAGGTCCTCGGCAAGGTCGTTCAGGAAGTCGAGACGCTGACTCGCCTCGATGAAGCTCCGGCAGCCGGCCAGGTACGCGTCCGCCGGCGCCCCCGCGTCGAGCAGGCAGGCGATGAGCATGAAGGCGGGCAGCGAATAGCCGTCGATGTAGTGCTGGAAGTCGCTCTCCGAGGCAAAACCCTGCGCCTGCACCTCCAGGGGCGCGCCGGCGAGGAAGTCTTCGACGTACTGCCGCAGCCGGGGATGCCTGGAGATGGTGTCAAGGAGCGCCCGCAACACGGGCTCACCGGCTTCGCCGCTCTTGAGGGCGGCGTGCACCCTGCCCTCCCAGTCGGCGAGCGCGGCGATCCGCTCGTCGGCCGGTCCTTGGTCGATGAGGTTGTCGCTGTGGTGCATGAACGCGGTCGCGGCGATGACGTCGGGCACGAACTCGGCGGGAAGCAGCAGGCGTACGGCGGTGTACTCGGCGCGGGCGTACCGGGCCACCAGTCGGCGCTGCTCGCTGTAGTCGCGACGCAGCGAGGGGTCCGTGATCCCTGCCCGGTCGAGCGTCTTCGGCCACGTGGCCATCGTCAGCTCCCCTCCATGTTGGCGGTGCACTTCACCTTAGGTGATCGCGGTTGAGGGGCCTGAGGGGCCTGAGGGGCTTGAGGGGCCTGACGGGCCTGACGGGCCTGACCTGATCCGTCCCGGCATCGCCGGCCTGCACCGCGTGGTGCGCCGGCCTCCTGGGTGGCGGCAAGGCGCCCCGGCCGGACGGGAGGTGACGCTTCCGGTCGGGGCGCCCCATGGAGGCGGGCGATGTGAGGGGTGGCGGTGTGAGGAGGGGCGTGAGGACGGGCTTCAGCGAGTAGTGGCCAGGACTCGTGCCGTTCGGGCCAGCACCCGGGGATGGGTCAGCGATTTCGGATGCCGGCGCATGTGCACGACGTCCATGAACGCCTGGTTGACGCCGGAGTCGAGGACGGACGCTTCCGCGATCTTGTCGCCGGCCCAGCGGGCGAGCCGGTAGCCACGGGGGTACGGGCCCTGTACATGAGGCTGGGCGAGGTCCGCGGTCGCCGACACCTGCCAGGCCGCATCGACCACCACGGCGGCCCGCCGGAAGTACTCCCAGGCCGGATCGTGCGGAGGCGACCCGGCGCGCAGATACGCGGACAGACACGAGGCCTGCAGCGCGGCAAGGGTGAGACCCTGCCCGTAGATCGGGTTGACCGAGGCAACGGAGTCTCCCACCGCCACCAGTCCACCGGGGAACCGCCTCAGCCGG
Source organism: Streptomyces sp. NBC_00400 (assembly GCF_036048035.1). Classification (NCBI taxonomy): domain Bacteria; kingdom Bacillati; phylum Actinomycetota; class Actinomycetes; order Kitasatosporales; family Streptomycetaceae; genus Streptomyces; species Streptomyces sp. NBC_00400. Next base: position 6,016,966 of record NZ_CP107940.1, read on the forward strand.
GTGAAGTCGCGGCGCCGGCTCTCCTGGAAGGGGAAGGTCCGGACGTCGCCGAGCAGGGTGCACCGGTCCGCCACCTCGTGCAGCGGAGAGACACAGCGCCGCATCCGGGCCAGAAAATCGGCCGGATCTCGCCCCGGGCGGTGATCCGTGTATCCGGCCAGTACCACCATCCAACGGTTGTCCTCCACCGCCACCATCGCCCCTGGTTCGCTGAGCGTGGGCTGGTATCCACTGGCAGGGCCAGGGGAGGCGTGTGCGACGACCGTGGAGGGGAGTTCGTCGCCGCGCCGGAAGACGGCCGTGGCGTAGCCGAGGTCGATCCTCATCCGGTGCAGCGGGGCGTGATCCCACCCGCTGCGGAGCAGCCAGGTGCCGAGGCGGCTGGACCGCCCCATGGCGTCGACCACCAGGTCGGCGTCCAGTTCGCCCTGCTGACCGGCGTGAGGTGACGTTTCCTCAGCGGTCGAGTAGCGCACGCCGCAGACCCGGCCGGCGTTGAAGCGCAGGTCTTCGGCGCGCCCCTGCAGGACGCGGACATTCGGCAGGGCCGTGACCCGACGGCGGACCCGGCTCTCGATGAACGGCCGGGTGGCGCCCAGCATCCGGAGGCCGGGAACCGGAGCCTTGAGTGCGCCGTCGACGTAGAACTGCACCTCCGGGCCGGTCCCCAAGCGTGCCCCGCCCGCGACGAGTTCAGCGGTGATGCCCGGGAACCAGCGTTCGAGGTGGGTGTGCCCCATGGACAGCAGCGCATGCAGTTGCTGTCGATGCGGAGCGCCGCGCCCGGTGCCGTCTTCCCCCAGGTCATCCGCTTCGAGGATGACCACGTCGTCGGCATGGTCGCTCAGCACGCGAGCGGCGTACAGGCCGGCGATGCTCCCGCCCAGGACCACAGCTCGTTTCATCAGTCCCCCTAGGTGATTCGATGGTGCCCCGTGCCACAGGGCGCCGGGCATGGTCGGGTGCCCGGGGCCGGCACGGGGGCGGCCAATTCTGCCGCAGCCGTCCGGCGGAACGGGCGGGCGCGGGCTCCACGGCCCGGCATACCGGGGCCGCACCGGCCAGGGGAGACACCCCCTACGGCCGCTCGGATACCTCGGTCACCCCGGATACCTCGGTCACCCCGGATACTTCCGTCGCCTCCGTCACCCCGGTCGCGGAACGCTGTACGCGCACCGCGTGCAAGGCCGTGGCGACCAGCGGGGCGGTGAGTGCCTGGGCGACGCGCAACAGCCGTTGGCGTTCGTCGGAGGCGGGGGTGTCCTCGCCGGGCAGCGCCACCTGCGGGCCCCCGGGCGCCTGGGGGTGACCGGGACAGCCCTGCAGTGCGGCTTCGCGCCGAGCGGCCTGCAGGCGCTGGGCCGCGTCCCGCAGGGCAGCGGCCGTGGCGGCCGCCTCCAGGTCCCGCTCCGAGAGGCGGCGGGCGTCAGCCTTCCCCCGGGACGGCGCGTAGGCGGTGTATACGGCGGCCGCGGGCAGGGGCGACACCCAGGGACGCAGCGCGCGCATCCCGTCCAGGATCTCGATCACGCGGCGGTGCAGGTTGAAACCGACGTTCCATGCCAGGCGATGGCTGCGGGCGCTGTCCACGCTGAAGGCGAGGTCTTCGTCGACCCCTTCGACGACGAGATCCCACAACGGCTGCAGGGCCTTGATGTCACGCCGTTCGCGCAGCCATGCGCCCACCGCGGCTCCCGAGAGGCCGTAGCTGGTGATCAGGGCGCCGATCGAGCCGAAGGTGGAGCCGAGCACCCCCACCGTGTCCAGGGTGTGGTTGCCCAGCGCGGCCAGTGTGATGGCGGGGGCGCAGCACACCACATAGCCGAAGACGAACAGCATGGCGATGCCGAAGGAGCGCAGCGCGCGCTGGAACCGGGGGTCTTCGAGCTTCACCATGCGGCACTGCCGGTAGGTGCTCAGGGTGCCGCAGGCCAGAGTGGCGAGGAAGGCCGCCAGGAACACCTGGACCAGCGGCTCGGTCGCGAAGTTGGTGTTGAATTTCAGGGGATCCGCCGGACCGGACAGGTCGGCGGAACAGAACGTCACCACCATGACGGCCGGCGCCACGACGTACACCGCGGACCACAGCGCGACCCTGCGGCGCAGCACCGCAGGACGCTGCCGCAACCCGGGATCCCACAGCATCGTGAGCAGGTGGAGAAGGGAGAAGCAGGTCAGGATGCCGATGTAGACGGGAAGGGTGGCGAAGCTGGGGACGCCGGTGAGTTCGCCCAGCCTCCGGTACCCCACCGGAGCGGCCATCGTGAACACCAGGCCGGACGTCACGAAGTTCACCGTGATCAGGGACAGCGTGGGGGTGGGATCGCGCAGCAGCGCCAGGCACTTCCACCCGGCGATCACGAAGTCGAGGATCGCAATGGCCAGGTAGATGACGTTCGACGTGCTCTCAGACACCGGACCTCCGGTGGGAGAGCGCCGAGGAGAGGAACCCGTTGGTGCGCTGATCGCGCCGCAGTTCGAGGTGGCGCTGAAGCATCACGGTGGCGAACGCCTCCGCCCGTCGTTCATGGGCGCTGTCGTAGTGCGACCGGTTCAGGACCTGCAGCACCGGCCCCGTCTTCAGCCCGGGGAGGAGCTGCCGCACGGTTTCCTCGGTCATGAGCTGGTCGGAAGAGCCGTCGTCGGCCGGATGCTCCTCCCACAGATGGAACAGCTCGTGAAGGCTGGCGTGGAGGCGGGTCAGTTCGTTCGCGGTGGAATCCACCACGATGAAGTCACGGTCCTTGCCGCGGGCGCAGAATCCGGACACCTGCTGAGGAAGCGGCACTTCGGTGATCGTGATCGGCTTGTTGCGCCGCACGGCCACCGCGTCGACGAGGCCCTGCATGTCCCGTACACCGGACAGCCGGAGGTCGCGGTGGACGAGGCGGGTGACCGACCAGGTGGCGAAGAGGACCGCCAACTGCTCTCGGAGCGAGGTCCACGGGGAGCTGGGAGGCCGGTGCTGAGGGGGCTGCGGCAGCGCTGCTCGCTGCGCTGAACCATGACGGCGGGGCCACCACATGAACGGATACTCCTACGGCTGTTGCTGCGCTCGGGGTGAAGATCGGGGTGAAGAGGGGACGGTACGGGGCCAGGGAAGACGTCGGGCTCGGCGGGCGTCGGACGGTCGGGGTCGGTGCGGTCTCGGCCAGAGTGACTGTAGGGCTACCGAGGGATACCGCACGGCATGTTTCCGGCGGGACGAGACGGAGGAAGGCTTTCTCCGGCCAAAGACGGGGCCGGTCCGGACACGGTCCACCCTCCCCGTCGGGGCTTCGGGGTGCCCCCTTGCCTGCCGGAACGCCCGCATTGCCCCGTAATTCGCTGCATGTCCAACCCATTTCGACTGGCGAGAGTGTAGTGGAGCCCCCTGCCCTTGGTGAGGGCAAGTTACCCGGCGCTCCCGGGCCGGCTCAGGAGCGGGATACCTGTATACCCGCTGGTCAGAGCGGTGCGCCGGGAAGGATCGGCGGGCCGGGCCGCCCCGTCCGCAGGCCGCGGCCGTCCCTGCCGGCCCCGCCTCCTGGCGTCCCCTGGCGTCCCCGGGGCCTCCCTGGCGGCCCCGCCCCGCATGCCGTGGCGCCCCCGCGGATCCCCGCGGACAATGGGAGGCGGGAGCGGTGCCGGCCGTCCGCCCGGACGGTGGGCGCCGCGGCAGTGCTCAGTGCTTCGGGGGGTTGCTCCGAGGACGGTGTGATGCTCGTCGACTGGGATGCGCCGATCACGATGGACGACGGGGTCGAGCTCCGCGCCGATGTGTTCCTGCCGGACGACGGTGAGACCCACCCCGTGATCATGAGCCATGGGCCGTACGCCAAGGGGCTCGCCTTTCAGGAGGGGTTCGCGCCCATGTGGCGCACCTTGGCGGACGAGCACCCGGATGCCGTCGCCGGGTCCTCGAACCGCTACCAGAACTGGGAGACGGCCGATCCGGAGAAGTGGGTGCCCGACGGGTACGTGGTGATCCGGGTCGACTCGCGCGGTGCCGGCCGGTCACCGGGCTGTCTGGACATCTTCTCGCCGCGCGAGACGCGGGACTACTACGAGTGCATCGAGTGGGCGGGCGTCCAGCCCTGGAGCAACGGCAAGGTGGGGCTGCTCGGCATCTCGTACTACGCGGTCAACCAGTGGCAGGTGGCCGCGCTGCGGCCGCCGCACCTCGCGGCCATCTGCCCTTGGGAGGGTGGCACCGACTTCTACCGTGAACTCACCCATCACGGCGGGATCCTGCACACCTTCCTGCAGCAGTGGTACCCGGCGCAGGTCGCCGCGGTGCAGCACGGGGTGGCCGGCAGTCCCTGGCACCGGATCACGGGCGTTCCGGTCACCGGGCCCGGGGTGCTGAGCGACGAGGAGCGGGCGAAGAACGCGGCCGACACGGTCGGCGCGGTGCACGATCGAGCGCTGCTCGACGCGTACTACCGGGAGCGGACCGCGGACCTGCCGCGGATCACCGTCCCGGTGCTGTCCGCGGTCAACTGGGCGCATCACCTGCACACACGGGGCGGCTTCGAGGGATACGAGGGGGTCGCCAGTGACCGGAAGTGGCTGGAAGTGCACGGACTGCAGCACTGGGTGGAGTTCTACACGGACTACGGGGTCGGCCTGCAGAAGCGGTTCTTCGGGCACTTCCTCCAGGGCCGCGACACCGGCTGGGACGACCAGCCGCCGGTCCTCCTCAACATCCGGCGGGCGGACGGCGGCTTCGAGCAACGGCCCGAAGGGGAGTGGCCATTGGCGCGCACACGGTGGACGGCGTTCCACCTCGATCTCGACCGCATGGCGCTCGCGCCGGCGGCGGCCCCCGGTGAGCGGAGTGCCGGTTTCGATGCGCTCGGCGACGGTCTGACGTTCTGGACCGAGCCCCTGGCGGACGAGCTGGAGCTGACCGGGCCCGCCGCCGCGTCGCTGCGGGTGGCCTCGTCGACCACGGACGCCGATCTGTTCCTCACCCTCCGGGTGCAGGACCCCGGCGGCCGCGATGTCACCTTCGTCAGCGCGATGGACCCGCACGGGGCGGTCGGGCTGGGCTGGCTGCGGGCCTCGCTCCGCAAGCTCGACCCCGCCCGCAGCGAGCCGTACCGGCCCTGGCACACCTTCGACGAGCGGCAGCCGCTCACCCCCGGCGATCCGGTCGACCTGCACATCGAGATCTGGCCGACGTCGGTGGTCGTCCCGGCCGGCTACCGGCTCGGCGTCTCGGTCCAGGGCCGGGACTTCGAGTTTCCGGGGGAGGGGCCGTGGCCGTCGGCGTCCGGGGTCGCGATGCGGGGCAACGGCATCTTCCTGCACACGGACGCCGAGGACCGGGGCTCGGACGTCTATGCGGGCCGGACGACGCTGATCAGCGGGGGGAGGCATCCGTCCTTTCTGCTGCTGCCGGTCGTTCCGGGCAGGGACGGCGGGTGAGGGGGCCGTACGCGGTCCGGCCGTACGGCCCCCGGGGCGCGGGCCGGGAGGTCAGGAGGACTGGGCCGTGGTGTAGAGGTTCTTGGCGTCGTCGCCGAAGTACGGGCCGAACATGGTGGTGGGCCAGAACTGGTAGCCGAAGCTGTTCACCGAGGACTGCAGGCCGGTGCCGGTCTTCTCGTCGAAGGTGGTGAACCAGGGGCCGCCGCTGGAGCCGCCGGTCATGTTGCAGGCGAGGCCGTGGTCGCCGGAGAACAGCGGGTCCTTGAAGGTGGTGCCGCTGCAGTAGATCAGCTTGCTGCCGTCGTACGGGGCGGCCGCGGGGAAGCCGAAGGCGTACATCGCCTTGCTGTAGCCGGAGTTGAAGGACAGGCCCTGGCCGCCGACGACATCGGTGAGCTTCTTGCCGTCGAGCGGGGCGACCACCGCGGCACCGACGTCGTAGTTGATGTCCTCGCTCGCCGTCCACTGCGGGGTGGAGAGCGTCTTGGCCGCCGCCCACTTGCCGTACGGAGCCTGGCCGTCGTGGTAGCCGGGGACGAAGACCCAGTCGGTGTGCCAGACGCCGCCCAGCTTCACACAGTGCCCCGCGGTGAGCACGGTGCTCTTGTTGCTGCTGGTCACCGCGTCACCGGAGCAGGAGGCGGTGCGGCCCTGGTAGGTGAAGAACACCCGGCCGGTGGTCTTGGTGACCGCGCCGCCGCCGGTCCAGGGCCCGCCGGCCTGGGGGAGCGTGCCGGGGAGCAGCGGGGTGACGGAGGGCGCCTTCGAGGCCTGCGGGAGCCGCGGGAGCGTGGGGGTCACCTTCAGCGGGGCGCTGCGCGGGACCGTGGTGGCGGGGGTGTGCTTCGCGGGTGCGGTGAGGTCCAGGGGGACGGCGCTGCGCATCCGGTCCGCGGTCCAGAAGGCGCCGGGGGCGGTCCGCGGGGCGGGGGAGCGGTGCGAGGGGGAGTGGTGCGGGGTGGCGGCGGCCGAGCCGGTGGGGAGCAGCAGGGCGAGCAGCGTACCGGTGGCGGTCAGGGTGCCGAGGGCGGCCCGGGACCTGGGCACGCGGCGTGGCGCGGGTATGCCGTGAACGGCCGGTATGCCACGAACGGTTCGTCTCACGCGTAACTCCTTCTGCGGGGGCCGCGCGCGCCGGGGCGCGCACGGCCGCGGGGGATCGGGGCCGCGCGCGGGCGGCCCCGGCAGATGAGTGGTGCGGATCCGAGGCAAGGGTGCCACCGGAAGCGGCAAGAGGGCAGGGGTCGTACGGGGATTCGACGCGCCGGGCCGGTGCGGCGGCTCGGCCCCGGCCGGCGGGCGCCGCCATCAGGGCCGGCGCCCCGGCCCGCTTTCAGCCCCCCGGCAGCCTCGCCCCCGGTCCCGCCCTCCCCCCAGCCCTCAACCCCGCCCGATATAAGGCATGTTGGTCGCCATCACCGTCGCGAACTGCACATTGGCGGCCAGTGGCAGCTCCGCCATGTGCACCACCGTGCGGGCCACATCCGCCGCGTCCATCACCGGCTCCACCGCCAGCTGGCCGTTCGCCTGCAGCGTGCCGGTCTGCATCCGGCCGGTCATCTCGGTGGCCGCATTGCCGATGTCGATCTGGCCGCAGGCGATGCCGTACGGACGGCCGTCCAGGGAGAGCGACTTGGTCAGGCCGGTCATCGCGTGCTTGGTGGCGGTGTACGCGACGGAGTGCGGGCGCGGGGTGTGCGCGGAGACCGAGCCGTTGTTGATGATGCGTCCGCCCTGCGGCTCCTGGGACTTCATGGCGCGGAACGCGGCCTGGGCGCAGAGGAAGGAGCCGGTGAGGTTGACGTCGACGACCGCGCGCCAGTCGTCGGGGGACAGTTCCTCCAGCGGCACCGTCCGGCCGAACGTGCCCGCGTTGTTGAAGAGCAGATCGACCCGGCCGAAGCGTTCGCGGGCGGCGGCGAAGAGGGCGTCGACCTCGTCGGGGCGGGTGACATCGGTCGGCACCGTCAGCACCGCGGGGCCGCCGGCGTCCAGCGGGCCCGCCAGCCGGGAGGTCTCCGCCAGTGCCTGTGCGCGCCGCCCGGCCAGGACCACCGTCCAGTGGGCGGCGATCAGGGCATGGGCGACCGCCCGCCCGATTCCGGAGCCGGCGCCGGTGACCACGGCCACCTTCCGGTGCGGTGCCCCGCCCTGCCGTGCCTCCTGTGGTGCCGGTGCCGTCTGCATGCTCTGCCCGGCCCGCGAGGCCGGCGCCGGCAGCGTGGGCCGGTCCGCGGTCGCCGTGCCGCCCACCTGCCCGGCCCGTGCCCTCGGCGTCGTCCGCGCGGTCCGTGCCGGCTCTGTGTTCTCTGCCATGGCGGCAGCGTAAACGGCGTACGGCGGGCGGACGGGCAGCCGCCGCGCCTCAGCCCGTGGTGTGGAAGCGCTGCAGTACCGCGGCCTTCGTGGCGGTGAACTCCTCCTCGGTGAGGACGCCCTCCCGGCGCAGTGCGCCCAGTTCGCGCAGGCGGCGCAGCAGGGCGTCATGGTCGTCGGCGGGGGCCGCGCCGGATGCCGGGGGAGCGGCCGGGGTGGGTGCCGTGGCGACGGGCAGGGCCGGGGCGGCGGGCAGAGCCGGGGTGCCCGCCGACAGGGCCCTGCCGGGGCCGGCCGACGGGTGCGGCAGCCGTGTCGCGACGGCGGCGGCCAGCAGCGCCGTCGTGCCGCTCTCCTTCTTGAAGCCCCACAGTTCGATGGCGAGAGGGTCGTGCTCCGGCGCGATCCGCTCCGTCGCCCCGTGCGTCCGGAAGCGGAGATAGCCGGACTCCAGCCCGGCGGCGGCCCGCCACTCCACCGCTTCCAGATCGGCCAGGGCAAAGTCCCTGGGGCCCTGGTTCCGCTTGGACTCGCTGGTGTTCCAGCGCCATTCGAGGTGCACCCGCTCCCCGTCGAAGGAGGCGATGCCGTCCACCCCCGCGGCCGACAGTGGCACGGCCGGACCGGGCAGCAGATAGCGGTCGGCGGGCCCGTCCGGAATCTCCTCCAGCAGCAAGGCCTGGCGCACCACGTCCACGAAGTACTCGGCGACATCAACCCGCGCGGCGTCCACGGCCACCTGGTACGGGTTCGCCTCGTCCGGCAGGCTGCCGCCGGTGACCTGCAACAGCGGGTCCGCGCCGTCCCGCAGCCGCAGTCGCAGCCGGCCGCCCTTGCGGGCCGGTTCGTAGGCGATCCCGGCTATCGCGATCAGCGGCACGGTGAACTCCCCGAGGTCCTGGCGGAGTTTGTGCACTCCGCGCTCGTGCCCCGGCACGATCCGCACGGCCTCGTCGTCGAAGGTCCAGGTGCCGTCGCGCACCATCAGTTCAGCCATGCCCCGAATCCTACGGAGGCACGGCGGGTGCCGTGATTGTCCGACGGCGTCCGTTGCGGGACCGGTCCTCATCCACCTGTCATGCCTGCGTCGTGCACGGGACAGCGCCCCGCCGTCCCGCGGCCCTGCAATCACTGGGACAACCGCCGCCAGGGGAGGGCCAGATGACGCACCACGCACCGCACGAGCAGGAGATCCGGGCCGCCGCCGCACACTTCGGCCGCCGCCGCTTTCTCACCGTCACCGGAGCCGCCGCCGCGCTCGCCTTCACGACCAACCTCCCGGGCACCGGCGCCTTCGCCGCCGAGGCCGATGCGCGGAAGATCGCCGAGAACCCCTTCACGCTCGGCGTGGCCTCCGGGGACCCGCAGCCCGGCTCCGTGGTGCTGTGGACCCGGCTCGCCCCCCGCCCGTACGAGTCCGGGGGAGGCATGCCGAACGCCAGGGTCACCGTCCGCTGGGAAGTCGCCTACGACGAGCGCTTCCAGCGGCTGGCCGGCCGGGGCCGCGCCGAGGCGCACCCGGAGTTCAACCACTCCGTGCACATCGAACCCACCGGCCTCGCACCCGACCGCGTCTACTACTACCGCTTCCGCGCCGGCAACTGGATCAGTCCGGTCGGCCGCACCCGTACCGCTCCCGGCCGCGCCGCCCGGCTCTCCGAGCTGAAGCTCGCCGCGGTCTCCTGCCAGGCCTACCACGACGGCTACTTCACGGCCTACCGGCACCTGGCCGAGGAAGACCTCGACGTCGTCTTCCACCTCGGCGACTACCTCTACGAGTACCCGGTCGACGCGGCCGGCGGCGTCCGCCGCTACACCGACCGCACGCTGCCCGCGGTCTTCAACCGGGAGACGGTCACCCTGGAGGACTACCGGCTGCGCTACGCCCTCTACAAGTCCGACCCGGACCTGCAGGCCGCGCACGCCGCGCACCCCTTCATCGTCACCTGGGACGACCACGAGGTGGAGAACAACTACGCCTCCGACATCAGCGAGGACCACCTCCCGCCCGCCGCATTCCTCGTCCGCCGGGCCGCCGCCTACCGGGCGTACTGGGAGAACCAGCCGTTGCGCCGTCCGCAGCGGCCCGACGGTGCCGACGCAAGGCTCTACCGCCGCGTCCAGTACGGCCGGCTCGCCCAGTTCGACATCCTCGACACCCGCCAGTACCGCTCCGACCAGGCCTACGGTGACGGCTGGCACGCCCCGGGCCCCGAGTCCCTTAACCCCGAGCGCACCCTGACCGGCGCCGCCCAGGAGCGCTGGCTGATCGACGGCTGGCGGCAGTCCTCCGCGCGCTGGAACGTCCTGCCGCAGCAGGTCACCTTCTCCGAGCGGCGCAATGCCACCGGCGCCGGCTACCAGCTGAGCATGGACGCCTGGGACGGCTATGCGGCCTCCCGCGACCGGGTCCTTGCGGGCGCGGAGTCGGCGGGCGTGGACAACCTCGTCGTGCTCACCGGCGATGTGCACGTCCACTACGCCTTCGACATCAAGAAGGACTTCAAGGACCCCGGCTCGCGCACCGCGGGGGTGGAGTTCGTCACCACCTCGATCGCCAGCGGCAAGGACGGCGCGGACAAGCCCGCCAACTGGGCCGCGTACCTGGCCGCCAACCCGCACATGAAGTTCTACAACGGCCGGCGCGGCTATGTGACCGTCACCCTCGGCCAGGACACCGCCCGCGCCGACTACCGCACGGTGCCCGCCGTCACCACCCCCGGGGCGCCGGTGCACACCGCCGCCTCCTTCGTCTCCGAGGCGGGTGATCCGGGGCTCAAGCCCGCCTGACCGGGTCGGCCGGGACCTGGGTCCTAGGACCTCGGAACGTCCGGTTTCCGTCCAAGGGACCGGTCCGGAACCCCCCGGAAGCCGTCCCGTGCATGACACCATGGTGCCGCCCTCGACGACCCATGGAGACGCAGATGACGGAGCCCGGCGCGGCCGATTCCACGGACCTTCCCGCCATAGCCGAGCGGGGCGCGGCAGCAGCACCGAGCGCACCGGCCCCGCTGCCCGCGTCCCGCCGCACCGGCCTCCTCGTCACCCTCGTCCTCGGCGGCCTCACGGCGGTCCCGCCGCTCTCCATGGACATGTATCTGCCGGCCCTGCCGCAGGTCACCGCGGCCCTGCACAGCCCGGCCGCCACCGTCCAGCTCACCTTGACCACCTGCCTGGCGGGCATGGCGCTGGGCCAGATGATCGTCGGCCCGATGAGCGACAAGTGGGGCCGCCGCCGCCCGCTGCTGGCCGGCATGGTGATCTACATCCTGGCGACCGCGCTGTGCGCGTTCGCCCCCACTGCCGAACTCCTCATCGGCTGCCGCCTGTTGCAGGGCCTGGCGGGTTCCGCCGGGATCGTCATCGCCCGGGCGATGGTCCGCGATCTGTACGACGGCGTGGCGATGGCCCGGTTCTTCTCCACCCTGATGCTGATCTCCGGAGCGGCGCCGGTCGTCGCCCCGCTCATCGGCGGCCAGATCCTGCGGATCACCGACTGGCGCGGTGTGTTCGTCGTCCTCACCGTCGTCGGGGTGGCGCTCACCCTCCTGGTGTGGCGCCGGCTCGACGAGACCCTGCCGCCCGCCCGCCGTCACCCCGGCGGCCTCGGCCAGGCCCTGCGCACCATGCGCGATCTGCTCGCCGACCGCGCCTTCTCCGGCTACCTCCTCGTCGGCGCCTTCGCCTTCGCCGCTCTCTTCGCCTATATCTCCGCCTCGCCGTTCGTCATCCAGGAGATCTACGGCGCCTCCCCGCAGACCTTCAGCCTGCTCTTCGGCCTCAACTCGGTCGGCCTGGTGTGTGTCGGCCAGTTCAACGGCAAGGTCCTGGTCGGCCGGGTCAGCCTCGACAAGGTGCTCGGCACCGGACTGGCCGTGATCGCGCTCGCCGCCGCCGGGCTGCTGGTGATGTCCTCCGGCGTCCTCGGCCGTCCCGGCCTGGTCCCGGTGGCCGCCGGCCTCTTCGTCCTCATGTCGGCGATGGGCCTGGTCATGCCGAGCACCAACACCCTCGCGCTGCTGCGCACCCCACATGCGGCCGGCTCCGCCTCCGCGCTGCTGGGCACCTCCACCTTCCTGCTCGGCTCGGTGGCCTCGCCGCTGGTGGGCATCGCGGGCGAGCGGACGGCCCTGCCGATGGCCCTCGTACAGCTCTCCTGCGCCATATTGGCGCTCGTGAGCTTCCTGGGAATGTGCCGCCCGTGGCAGCGTAGGGGGGAGAGCAACGGGAGCACGGCCGGCGAGAGGACCAGGCCCTGAACGCACCGAGACTCACCTATGGCACGCCGGCCCGGGCGGGACTGGACCCCGCCTGTATGGAGCGGCTGGTCCGCGGCGTGCGGGCGCTGCCCGAGGGCCGTCCGCCCTGGGCGCCCGGAGTCGTCGTCCTGGCCGGCCGCGGCCCCGTCGTCGCCGCCGAGGCCGCCGCGGGCTGGGCGCTGCGCTACCGGGCCTGGGACCCCGAGCGCGAGCGCGGCCTCGATCTGCCCCGCGACCTGTGGGAGCCGATGCGGGTCGGTACCGTCTTCGACCTCGCCTCGCTCAGCAAGCTCTTCACCGCCGTCGCCGCGGTCCAGCAGATCGAGCGCGGCCGGCTGGCCCTCGACGACGAGGTCCGCGCCGATCTGCCCGCCTTCGCCCCCGGCATCACCGTCCGGCAGCTGCTCACCCACACCTCCGGCCTCGCCCCCGAGCTGCCCTTCCACGACCACCGGACCCGCGCCGCCCAACTGGCGCTCCTGTGGGCGGAGGCCGCGGCCCCCAGCGGCCGCCCGGGCACCGCACACCGCTACTCCGACCTCAACCTCATCGCCCTCCAGCTGCTCCTGGAGCAGCGCACCGGACACCGGCTCGACGCCCTGATCCGCGACGGCATCACCGGCCCGCTGGACATGTCCAGCACCTCCTACGGCCCGCTGGCGCCGCAGGGCGTGGCGGCGACCGAGGACCAGCGGCGGCCCTGGGCCAAGGCGGACCGCGGCCTGGTCCGCGGCGAGGTGCACGACGAGAACGCCTGGGCGCTGGGCGGCGTGGCCGGCCACGCGGGCCTCTTCTCCACCGCCCAGGACCTGGCCGTGTTGTGCCGCACCCTGCTCAACGGCGGCGCCTACGGCACGGCCCGGATCCTCGGCCCCGATGCCGTCGCCGCCCTCCTCGACCCGCCGGGCCTGGGCTTCGGCGTCGACCAGCCGTACTTCATGGGCGAGTTGGCGGGCCGCGGCGCGGCCGGGCACACCGGCTTCACCGGTACCAGCCTGGTCCTCGACCGGGCCACCGACACGTTCCTCGTCCTCCTCGCCAACACCGTCCACCCCTGCCGCCACAACGGCGGCAGCGCCCCGCGCGCCGCGGCCGCCACCAGGCTGGCCCGCGCGGTGTCCCGCGCCACCTGACCCGGCAGGGCCCCGTGCCAGGCAGAGCCCCGTGACCAGGCAGGGCACCCCACCGGGCCCCGTAGAATTTCCCCCATGCACGAGGAACTGCGCGCCGCGCTGGCGGGCCTGCTCGACGGCCTGCCGCCCAAACAGGCCGCGCAGGCCGTCGAGCGGCTGATCGCCAACTACCGGGGGCGCACCCCCACCGACGCCCCGGTCCTGCGCGACCGCGCGGATGTGGCCGCGTACGCCGCCTACCGCATGCCGGCCACCTTCGAGGCGGTACGGGCGGCGCTGGCCGCGTTCGCCGCCCGGGTCCCGGACTGGTCCCCGGCCACCCACGTCGACATCGGCGGCGGCACCGGCGCCGCCACCTGGGCCACCGCGGCCACCTGGGAAGGCCCTCGCAGCACCGTCCTGGACTGGGCGCAGCCCGCCCTCGACCTGGGCAGGGAACTGGCCGCCAAGACCCTCCCCGACACCACGTGGCAGCGGGCGGTCATCGGCGAGGGCCTGCCGGTCCCCGCCGGCACGGACCTGGTCACCGTCTCCTACGTCCTGGGGGAGCTCCGCCCCGAGGACCGCCGCGCCGTCGTCGCCGCGGCGGCCACCGCGGCCACTACCGTCGTCCTGATCGAACCCGGCACCCCCGAGGGCTACCTCCGCATCCGCGAGGCCCGCACCCAGCTCACCGAGGCCGGACTGCGCATCGTCGCCCCCTGCCCGCACGGCGACACCTGCCCCATCAGTCCTGGACAGGACTGGTGCCACTTCGCCGCCCGGGTCAACCGTTCCTCCCTCCACCGCCAGGTCAAGGGCGGCTCCCTCCCCTACGAGGACGAAAAGTTCAGCTACGTGGCCGCGACCACCCTCGACGCCACCCCCGCGCCCGCCCGCATCATCCGCAAGCCCCAACTCCGCAAGGGCCAGGTCCTCCTGGACCTGTGCACGGCGCAGGACGGTCTGCAGCGCACCACGGTGACCAAACGGCACGGCACCCACTACCGCGACGCCCGCGACGCCTCCTGGGGCGACGACTGGTCCTGACCGGACCCACGGGGGTGCACGCCACCGTTCGGGTGGTCCGCGGCTCACTTCTCGTGCGCCCGCTCCTGGAACCTGCGCAGGAGTTCACGGCGCCGTTCCCGGGCCTCGGACCGTCCCGGGCCACCGCGGTCCGCGGCGCCGCCGCCACGCAGCGCGCCACGCGAGAGTTTGGCGCGGGTGCCGCCGACCCCGAGCATCCCGCCGGCGTTTCCCTTGCTCATGGAATTGCCCTCCTTCTTCCTCGTCGCTTTCCTCTGGAGCCTTTTCCTCTGCAGCTTTTTCCTCTACATCGAGCGAGACGGATCGTCTCGCTCGCGCTCCACTATGGGCGAGACGATGCGTCTCGTCAAGACGATACGTCTCGCCTCCCCCTCGCTAGACTTCGCCGCATGGCCGACAAAGCAGCCCCCGACTCTCCCCCTGGCGCCGCTGGGGGGACCCCCACTCGCCGCAGCGAACGCTCCCGCCGGGCGATCTTCGATGCCGCCCTCGCTCTCGTCGGCGAGGTGGGCTACGACAAGCTCACGATCGAAGGCATCGCCTCCCGGGCCGGGGTCGGCAAGCAGACGATCTACCGCTGGTGGCCCTCCAAGGCCGCCGTCCTGCTGGACGCCTTCACCGCCGGCGTCGACGACTACTCCGCGCAGGGGCTGCCGGACACCGGCGACCTGGCCGCGGACCTGAAGTCCGTGCTGCGTGCCACCGTCGACGAATTCAACGATCCGGCGTTCCAGGCCCCCTATCGCGCCCTCGCGGCCGCCGGCGCCAACGACGAGGAGCTCTCCCGCGCCTTCGTCGCGCGGCTGATGGAACCCGGCACCCGGGTCTACATCGACCGGCTGCGGGCGGCGCAGGAGGCGGGCGAGGTGGCCGACGGCGTCGATGTGCGGATCGCCACCGAGATGATGCTGAGTCCCTTCTCACAGCGCTGGCTGATGCGTACCGGCGAATTGACCTACGGCTTTGTCGACACCCTTGTCGACCAGGTGCTGCACGGCCTGCGCCCCCGCGGCTGAGCGCGCGGGCGGCCGGGCGCGGGCGGCGGCATCCTGTCGCCGATGACCTGAATTGCCGGTATTGGCCCCCCCTTCGTTCACCCCGGATCTCCACACCGGTCACCCGAGGCGCAGGATGGTGGCAGCATTGATCCCAGACCACCGCTCGAAGTGAGGGGATAGATGGAACGCAAGAGCAGGTTCTCCCAGTGGCTGCGCCGGCCGAAGAGCGGATCGGACGGCGGCGATACGGACACGGGATCAGCGGCTGCACGCAGCCGCGAGGACCTGCTGCTGGCGGCGGCCGACGCGGGCTTCCCGGTGGCACCGGCGGCGCACCCCTCCGGCTACGGCTGTTCCTGTGAACGCATCGGCTGTCCCACCCCCGCCCGCCATCCCATCTCCTTCGGCTGGCAGACCGTCGCCACCACCGACCGCGACAAGGTCGCCGCCTGGGTCCGCACCCTCCCGCAGGCCAACTTCATCACCGCCACCGGCATCACCCACGATGTGCTGGACGTCCCCGTCGAGGCGGGCCGCAGCGCCCTGGGACGGCTGGACGCGGCGGGTATCGAGGTCGGGCCGATCACCCTCAGCGGCGCCGGCTTCAACGGCCGGATGCTCTTCTTCACCGCCACCCGCGGCACCCCGGACGACGAGGACGAGTGGTGGCCCTGCGAGCTGGACTGCCACCCCGAGACCATGGACGAGCACCCGGGGCTGCGCTGGCACTGCCGCGGCAGCTATGTGCTCCTGCCGCCCTCGGCGCTGCCCGGCGAGCAGCCCGCGGTGAGCTGGCTGCGCGGCCCCGAGCTGACCCTGCCCGACCCGCTGACGCTGCTGGAATCACTCACCGACGCCTGCGCGGAGTTCAACGACCGCGAGCCGCACCACCACGAGGCGGCGGCCTGGCCGATCGGCCGCTGAGCGGGCCCCGCCACCCCTTTGCTCACCCCGTACGGAGACATACCGAAGGGCCGCCGTGACCCGGCGGCCCTTCGCGTACGTACGGTTTCCCGGCCGGCTACAGCGGCTTCACCGTGGTCTTCGCCTCGATCCGGTTGAGGACCGCGACCTTCCCCCCGGCGCTCTTGGCGGGCACCTTGACCGTTTGGCCGGAGACCGTGGTGAACAGCATCCGGTTGGTCTTCTTCGGCGGCCCCTCCAGGAGGCCCTTCAGCTTTCCGACCGAGATCGTCGCCCCGGCGAACAGCGTCTGCTGCTGGTGGTAGACGGTCGAGAAGAACACCAGCGCACCGCCGTCCGTCGTCCGCAGCGCCACCGGCGGGTAGGTCGCGGGCGAGTCCTCCCACATGATGCGCTGGCCGGCCCGGTTGGCGTCCTTGGCGCGCCGCGCCCGCCAGCCGTCGGTCTGCGGGCCGGAGGCGAAGGTGCTCCCCTTGCCGGTGTTCAGGTAGTCCGCGTAGGTACTGCTCAGCTTGCCCGGATCGACCGCCAGGCCGGACTTGGCGCCGGCGGGCACCGCCTCCGCGTAGCCCTTCTTGTCCGTCTTCAGCTCCGGGGCCTTGTTGTCCGCGAACGTCGCCAGGTACACCGCGCGCCACTGCTCGTCGATGCCGTTGCGGCTGAACACCAGGAACCAGCGGGTGTTCTGGCCGTGGGCGTTCTTGCGGTTGCTGGCCGCGTCCGCGATGAAGTACTTCGGCCAGCCCGCCTGCTGGGGCACGGTGAAGTGCGGATCCGTGAACGCCAGGTCCGTGAAGCCCGGATTGCCCTGCGGCCGCAGGGCGTGTGCCGCCTTTATCCCGGCCTGGTCGATGGCGAGCAGCGCGCCCCCCTCGAAGGAGGGGTTCAGCGCCGGATCGAGCTGACGGTTGGCCTTGTTGAAGGTCTCGGTGAAGTGCGTGAGCGCCTTGGTGCCCTCAGCCTTCGACACCGCCGGCAGCATCTCCCTCTCGCCGTGCACCGTCATGCACCCGCTCACTATCACCATCGCCGCCACTGCCGACGTCAGTGTTGCGGGCACCCGGAACGGCGACCTGCGTGTCATGGGGCTCGGGCTCCTTCGGGGCGACCGGGGCGGACGGGGCGGCCGCCGGGGTGGCACGATTCGGCGCCACCCTACCGGGGGCGAAGAAGATCGTGAGCGTGGGGATCAGATACAGAGCCCACACCGTGACCTGAAGAACGGTCGGGTCCGGCTGGAAGTTGAAGATGCCCTTCAGCAGGGTTCCGTACCAGCTGTCGGCCGGGATCCGGTCGCTGATGTCGAACGCCTGCGAGGCCAGCCCCGGCAGGAGGTCCGCCTCCTGCAGATCGTGGAAGCCGTACGCCAGCACACCCGCCGCGACCACCACCAGCATGCCGCCGGTCCAGGTGAAGAACTTCGCCAGGTTGATCCGCACCGCACCGCGGTAGAACAGCCAGCCCAGCAGCACCGCCGTCAGCAGGCCCAGCAGCGCCCCGACCAGCGGCCGGACGCCGTCGTCGGCGGACTGCGCGGCGGTCCAGATGAACAGCGCGGTCTCCAGGCCCTCGCGGCCCACCGACAGGAACGCGGTGACCACCAGCGCCACGGTGCCCATCTGCAGCGCCGCGTCCAGCTTGCCGTGCAGCTCCTTCTTCAGATGCCGCGCGGTGCGCCGCATCCAGAAGACCATCCACGTCACCAGGCCGACCGCAATGACCGACAGCGAACCGCCCAGCGCCTCCTGGGCCTTGAAGGTCAGGGTCTGCGACCCGAACTGCAGCGCCGCACCGAACGCGAACGACAGCACCACGGCGAGCGTGATCCCGAGCCAGACCGGACGCAGCGCCTCCCGCCGCCCGGTCTTGACCAGATAGGCGATGAGGATGCAGACGACGAGGCTGGCTTCCAGGCCCTCGCGCAGACCGATCAGGTAGTTGCCGAACACGTCGGTTCCTTCCCTTCCTTCATGGTGCCGACGCCCTTCTTCCGGGCGTGGGGTGTGTCGATGGTGTCGGCGGTGACGACGGTGTCAGCGGTGACGACGGTGTCAGGCGAACAGCTCCCGGCCCCACCAGTCGTCCGCGTTCCGGACGCCCGGCGGCACCGCGAAGACCGCTGAACCCACGTGCTGGATGTATTCGTTGAGCGCGTCGTTGGCCGCCAGCCTCTGCTGGAGGGGGACGAAGCCATGGCGCACGTCCCGCTGGTAGGCGAGGAAGAACAGCCCCGCGTCCAGCCGCCCCAGGCCGTCCGTACCGTCGGTGAAGGAGTAGCCGCGGCGCAGGATGCGTATCCCGCCGTTGGAGTCCGGGTGCGCGAGGCGGACATGAGCGGTGGGCAGCATCGACTTCAGATGCGGGGTGTCCCGCTCGTGCTTCTTGCCCACCGGCGCGCCCTCGCCCTTGTCGCGGCCGAAGATGTCCTCCTGCTCCTTGCGCGAGGTGCGGTCCCAGGTCTCGATGTGCATCCGGATCCGGCGCGCGACGAGGTAGGAGCCGCCGGCCATCCAGCTCTCCTTGCCCTTCGCCTCGCCGTCCGCGACCCAGACGTGCCGGTCGAGCGCGGCGGTGTCGGTGCCCGCCAGGTTGTGGGTGCCGTCCTTGAAGCCGAACATGTTGCGCGGGGTCTGCGCGTCCGGCGTCGTCGAGGAGGTCTTGCCGAAGCCCAGCTGCGACCAGCGGATCGCGACCTTGCCGAAGCCGATCCGGGCCAGGTTGCGGATCGCGTGCACCGCCACCTGCGGGTCGTCCGCACACGCCTGGACGCACAGATCGCCGTTGCTGCGCGCCTTGTCGAGGTTGTCGCCGGGGAACTGCGGCAGATCGATCAGGGCATCGGGCCGCCGGGCCTTGATGCCGAACCGGTCCTTGCCGTCCTTCTCGAACAGCGTCGGGCCGATGCCGAAGGTGAGGGTGAGCCGGGACGGCGGCAGCCCGAGCGCTTCACCGGTGTCGTCCGGCGGGGCCTCCGCCAGCCCGCCGACCGCGCCGTCGCCGACCGGGTCCCCGGCCGTCATCCGCGCCGCCGCCTTCGTCCACTCCTTGAGCAGCGCGATCAGCTCGTCGCGGTCGTCGGTGGTGACGTCGAACGAGGCGAAGTGCAGCCGGTCCTGGACGGCGCTGGCGATGCCCGCCTGATGCCTGCCGTGGAAGGCGATCGCGGAGCGCGAGGTCGCGTCCGCGCCGGCCGGCTGGGCGTCGCCGCCGGTGCGCAGCGCCGCCGCCGTACCGCCGGCCGCGACCGCGCCCAGCGCCAGGCCCGCGCCTCCCCAGCCGAGCAGGGAACGCCGGGACGGCGCGCGCCCGTCGGCGGCCTGCGCGGCCGTGCCGTCGCCGGTGCCCGTGCTGCCCTCGGTGGCCGTGCCGTCCTCGGCGGTGGTGCGGCTCTCGGCGGTCGCGCCGTCCTTGCCGGTCATGCCCTCGTGCTGCGTCATCGTGCTCCCTCGCCCGCGGCGGACTACTTGGTGGTGGCCACGGCGGCGGCCAGCTTCGACAGCGGCTCGGCCAGCGCGTTGACGCCGTCGGAGAGCTTCTTGCGGTCGTCCTTGCCGACCGTGTCGTAGGAGGCGAAGCCGTCCGCGGACTTGCTGTCGCGGTGGTCGTCGAGCAGCGTGCGGATCGCCTTGAACTGCTTGTCCAGCTCCTTGGCGAGCGCCGGGTCGTTCTTGCCGACGACCGGCTTCAGCAGCTCGTACGCCTTCTCGGCACCCTCGACATTGCCCTGGAAGTCGACCAGGTCGGTGTGGCTGTAACGCTCTTCCTCACCGGTGACCTTGCCGGTGGCCACCTCGTCGAGCAGTTCCTTGGCGCCGTTGGCCATGCTGGTCGGGGTGATCTCGGCCTTCCCGACCCGCTTCTGCCAGTCCTTCAGATCGGTGATGAGCTGACCGGCGAGCTTCTTGTCGTCCCCGGAGATCTTC
This sequence comes from Streptomyces sp. NBC_00400, assembly GCF_036048035.1. NCBI lineage: Bacteria > Bacillati > Actinomycetota > Actinomycetes > Kitasatosporales > Streptomycetaceae > Streptomyces > Streptomyces sp. NBC_00400. Next base: position 6,036,963 of record NZ_CP107940.1, read on the forward strand.
TTCTCCTCCCACAGGGACTTCTCCAGCTTGTGCCAGCCGGTCCACTTCTGGCCCTTCTCCACACCGTCGGCGCGCACATCGACCTTGGGGTCGATGTCACCGAACGACTCGGCGACCGGCTCGGTGCGCTCCCAGCCCACCCGCGAGAGGGCGTAGGACTTCTTGGCGGCCTCGACATCTCCGCTCTTGACCGCGTCGGCGAACTTCTGTGCCGCCGGGAGCGTCCGGTCGGCCTGCTCCTGGACGTAGGTGCGGTACGCGGCGACCGCGGCATCCAGCTTGGGGTCGCGCTTGGCATCCGCGCCCTTGCCGCCGGCGGTCACCTTCTGGCGGATGCCGTGGCCCTTCATGCCGGGCTTGCAGGCGACCTCGTACGCACCGGCCTTGATCTCCGCGGTGATCTCCGCGTGGGTGCCGGGGCCGATGTTCTCCCGCTCGGTCACGATCCGGTCGCCGGGCGCGTAGACGTACACCTCGGTGACCTTGGAGCCCTTGTTCTGGACCGCGAACCGGACATGTCCGGCGGGGAACTCCTTGGCGGAGAGCTCACAGCTGGAGTCGGTCGCGGTCACCTCGATGGCGCCCTTGCCGCCGCCCTTGCCGTCGTTCTTCGCGGCGCAGCCGGCGACGGCGGTGACGGCCGTGGCAGCGGCGAGGGCGACGACGACGGAGGAGCGATGGGCTCGCATACGGGGCTCCAGGCGGGCTCGGGTGGAACGGAAAGGACTAGGCGAACGATAAACAGTCAAGAAGATCGCCACTAAGGCGGCCCTAACTTATCTGAGGCTTACCTGTTTTCGCCCGCCCAGTCCAGTGATCCCGCTCTCATGGACAACGACTGGATCACGGATCGGCCCGAGCCCGGTCACGGAACCGTCATGCGTCGGTCAAGGTAAGGGTCATGCCGCGCGACGGGTGATGACCGGCGGCATTCCGGTCCGCGACGGTCCGCGGAGGGCCGACTGCCCCTCTCCGGGTGCCGGCCTCTCGGTGCCGGCCCCTTGGCGGCGGCCCCTTGGCGGCGGCGCCTCGGCGGTGGCCCCGCTCACCTCTGCCGCGCCGCCCCGCGATTCACTGTCGGGATGACCGAACTCGAGGTACTCCGGGTGTTCTGCGGGCCCGACGGCGCCGGAGGCAATCTGCTGGGCGTCGTCCGCGACGGGGCGTCCGTCCCCGGCGCCGCCGGGCGAGCCGCCCTCGCGGCCGAACTCGGCTTCAGTGAAACCGTGTTCCTCGACGACGCACACCGGGGCACCGTGGACATCCATACCCCGAGCGTCCGGCTCCCGTTCGCCGGGCACCCGTTGGTGGGTCTGGCCTGGCTGTTGCGGAGCCTGGGGCAGCCGCCGCGCACCCTGCGCCCGGCAGCCGGTGAGGTCGCGGTCCGCTTCGAGGAGGACGTGGTCTGGGTGCACGGGCGCGCGGAGTGGGTGACCGCCCGCACCACCCGGCGGTACGCCTCGGTGGCCGAGGTCGACGCGCTGCCCGCACCACCACCGGGGGAGGGCTGGCTCTACGCCTGGGCCTGGCAGGACGAGGCCGCGGGAGTGGTCCGGGCGCGGGCCTTCCCGCGGCGCGGCGACGCCGTCGTCGAGGACGAGGCCACCGGCGCCGCCGCCCTGCTGCTGACGCACGAGCTGGGGCGCCCGCTCGACATCCGGCAGGGCACCGGCTCCCGGATCCTCACCCGCCCGTATCCGGACGGCACGATCGCCATCGGCGGACGGGTGCGTCCCGATAGGCGCTAGCGGTCAGGGGCGGAGCCCGTAGGGGTGGCCCCTACGCGCTCAACGGGAACTGCTCACCCAGCTCCCGGAAGACCGCGCTGTTCAGCCGGAAGGCGCGCTTGCACTCGTCGACCACCCGCTGCTTCTCCAGGTCGTCCACCGGCAGGGCGTCCAGCAGCGCCCGGTACTCGCGCTTGAAGGCGGCCGGGTTGGCGATGTCCTCGAAGACGTAGAACCGCACGCCGTCGCCCTTGCGCGCGAAGCCCCAGGTCTTTTCGGCCGTGCCGCGGATGATCTGGCCGCCCGAGAGGTCGCCGAGGTAGCGGGTGTAGTGGTGGGCGACGAAGCCGCCCGGCCAGTCGCGGACGCAGGCCGCTACCCGGTCGGCATAGGCGGCGGTGGCGGCCAGCGGCTCCAGGCCGGTGTGCCAGGACGGGCCGCCGAGGTGGGCGAGGTCGCGCTCCAGTGCGGCGGTGCGGGCCAGCTCGGGACGGACGAAGGGGCCCGCCACCGGGTCGTCGGCGAGCGGCCCGGAGGCATCTTCCAGCGCGCGGTAGACGAACCACAGCTGCTCGGTGTAGCGCCGGTAGGCGGCGACGCCGAGCCTGCCGCCGAGCAGGTCGCTCATGAAGGAGGAGTTCTCGGCCTCGGTGTGCTGCTCGTGGGACGCGGTGCGGATGACCGCCGAGAACGGGGTGGCGGGAGCGGACGGGGTCGGGCTGGACGCTTCCAAGACGGACCTCCGGGGGGCCGAGGGGAGCGGACGGGAACAGGCCGGCTCCGCCGAGCCGCCGACCCTGGGCCACCTAACTACTGAGGCTTACCTGAGTCAACCCGTTCCCGACGTCCTGTCGGTAACGAGCCTACGCCTGTTCCCGACGCCCTGTCGGTAAAGTTCCGGCCGTTCCCGTCAGGGCAGCGTGAGGATCTCCGCCCCGGTGTCCGTGACCACCAGCGTGTGCTCGAACTGCGCGGTCCGCTTGCGGTCCTTCGTCACCACCGTCCAGCCGTCGTCCCACATGTCGTAGTCGTGGGTCCCCAGCGTCAGCATCGGCTCGATCGTGAACGTCATACCGGGCTTGATGTCGGTGGTGTGGTGCGGGCTGTCGTAGTGCGGAACGATCAGGCCGGAGTGGAAGGAGGAGTTGATGCCGTGCCCGGTGAAGTCACGGACCACTCCGTAGCCGAAGCGCTTGGCGTACGACTCGATGACCCGGCCGATGATGTTGATCTGACGGCCCGGCTTGACGGCCTTGATCGCGCGGCCCAGCGCTTCCCGGGTCCGCTCGACCAGCAGCCTGGACTCCTCGTCCACGTCGCCGCACAGGTAGGTGGCATTGTTGTCGCCGTGCACACCGTTGATGTACGCGGTGACGTCGAGGTTCACGATGTCGCCGTCCTTCAGGACGGTCGAGTCCGGGATGCCGTGGCAGATGACCTCGTTGAGCGAGGAGCACAGGGACTTGGGGAAGCCGCGGTAGCCGAGCGTGGACGGGTAGGCGCCGTGGTCGCACATGAACTCGTGGGCGACCCGGTCCAGTTCATCGGTCGTCACGCCGGGTGCGATCAGCTTGGCGGCCTCCTCCATCGCCTGCGCGGCGATCCGGCCGGCGATCCGCATCCGTTCGATCGTTTCGGCGTCCTGCACCTCGGGCCCGGTGTACGGGGTGGGTGCGTCCTTCCCGACGTATTCGGGGCGCGGGATCGAGGCGGGGACGGGGCGGGTGGGGGAGATCTTCCCCGGGACAAGAAGCGACTGGCCAGACATGCCAGCGAGTGTATCCGCGGGCCGTCGGGCAGGATGGTGGCACAGAGCATCCACAGGAGGCGGCAATGGCGCTGTTCAAGAGGCGTACGGTCGGCAGGCCCGGCGAGTGGTTCTACTGCCTCGAGCACCGGACGGTCGAGGAGGGGCCCCAGTGCCGCGCCGCCGACCGCCTCGGCCCGTACCCCACCCGCGAAGAGGCCGAGCACGCCATGGAGACCGCCCACGAGCGGAATGTGGAGTGGGAGACCGACCCGAAGTGGCACGACGGCCCGGGGCGGGAGAAAGGTGACGGGGAGGGGTAGGAGCCTTCCGGGCTTCTCTGGGGGCGTTTGAGCGGTTCTGGTGCTTTGTTTCCGGCCCCGGACTACCAGTCTTTCCGGCCCCGGACTACCAGCGAGGCGGCGGCGGGGCGGTCAGTCCGTCCGCGAGGCGGGCCAGGCGGTCGCGGAAGCGGCGGTGCCTGCGGGGGGCGGGCAGGCTGTTCTCGCCGGCGGCCGCGCTCACCAGATGCTGGACCGTGTCGAGGTCGAGATCGGCCGGCTCCTCGTCCGCGCCGTCGGGCGGGGGCGGGGGTGCGGCGAGCGCGTCATGCGCCAGGGCGTGCAGATCGCGGTCGCCGCCGTCCAGGGCGAGTACCGTCGCGCCGTTGCGGCGGGCGTCATGCACCCGCTCCAGCAGCCCGGCGCCCGGCTGCTCCGGCGTCACGACCAGCAGCGTCTCGCCGCGTCCGGCCGCCGCCAACCGGCCGAGGCCCACTGCCAGATGGGCCGGCGCCCCGCCGGGGGCCCGGTGGCGCACCAGCGTCGGCGACAGCTCGGGCCGGCCCGACCAGGCGGCCTCGTCGTCGAGGTGGGCGGCCAGGTGCCAGGGCTCGTACGAGGCGCTGCCGACCAGCAGCAGCCCCCCGCCGTGCGGGGTGACGGCGCCGCGCAGCGTCCCCGCGAAGCGGCGGGTGGCCTGGACCCACTCGGTCCCGGCGAGAACTTCGCGCAGCAGGGCGACCCGTACGGCATCCATGGCCCGGCATCCTGCCGCAGCACGGCGCTGTCCGGTGGCGGTTTCCACGGGTGTCACCCGTACGGGAGGCGGCCCTGTCGGACGGGCTGCAGGCCGGCGGCGGTGAGCCGACGTCCTACCTCCGCCACGGCCTCTTCGCTCAGCGGGCGCTGCGGAAAGGCGGTGGCGCCCCCGTCGATCACGCCGAGGAGGTGGAGGGCCGCCTTGAACGCGCCCAGCGCGGAGGAGCTGCGCCCCATCTCGGGCTCGGGGCCGGCATCGACCATGGCGAACAGGGCGACCAGGCGTTCCTGTTCGGCGGCCGCCCGCTCCCAGTCGCCGGCCCGGGCGGCGTCGTAGAGGCGGACGTAGGCCGCCGGGTCGACATTGCCGATACCGGGGACGACGCCGTCCGCGCCCGCCAACAGGGCGGCGTCCACGGTCAGTTCGGAGCCGGTGAGGACCGAGAAGCCGGGGGCGGGGCCGGTGCGCCGGGCGGTGCGGCCGCCGAGCGCGGTGAGCAGGCGGCGCAGCGAGCCCTCGTCGCCGCTGCTGTCCTTGAGCCCGGCGAGCGTGCCGTCCGCGGCCAGCTCCCGCACCAGCGACGGGGACAGCTTGCTGTGTACGGCGACGGGGATGTCGTAGGCGAACAGCGGGAGGTCCACGGCCGTGCGCAGGTGGCGGAAGTGCGCGGCGATCTCCCGGGGGTGGGTGCGGGTGTAGAAGGGCGCGGTGGCGACCAGGGCGTCGGCGCCGAGGGCGGCGGCGGTCCGGGCGTGGTCGAGCACCCGCGGGGTGGTGGTGTCGATGACCCCGGCGAGCACCGGGACCCTGCCGTCCGCGGCCTTGAGGACGGTCTCCAGCGCGGTGCCGCGCTGGGCGTCGGTGAGGTAGGCGACCTCGCTGGTGGAGCCGAGGGCGAACAGCCCGTGGACGCCGCCGTCGAGGAGGTGGTGCACCAGGCGGGTCAGTGAGGCGGTGTCGATCTCGCCGCGCGGGCCGAGCGGGGTGCAGACCGGCGGGATGACGCCGTGCAGGGGGGCGGGCAGTGCCATGGGGGCTCCGGGGTCTCCGAGTCCGACATAGGACATCCCATGTCCTATGTTGAGCACAATAGACCTGTTCACAGGCGGTCGGTCAAGGATCCGCGGTCGGTGGGGCGGGTGGCGGACGGGGCTGCCGTATGACAGTCGCGGGAGCGGGAGAGGGAGATTCCATGGCGCGAGGGACGATGGCCGAGGAGGTGCAGGCGCAGATCAAGCAGTTGATCCTGCAGCGCGGACTGACGCCGGGCGATCCGCTGCCCACCGAGGCCGAGCTGGTCGGCCTGCTCGACGTCAGCCGCAACTCGGTGCGCGAAGCGCTCAAGGCGCTGCAGGCGATGCGCATCGTGGAGATCCGGCACGGCTTCGGCACCTACGTCGGCCCGCTCACCCTGGAGCCGTTCGTCGAGGGCGTCGCCTTCCGCGCCGCGGTCCGCCACCACCAGGGCGAGTCCAGCCTGTACGAGCTGATGGAGGTCCGCGAGGCGCTGGAGGCGGGGCTGATCGGCACGGTCGCCCGCGACCTGTCCGCCGAGGATCTTGCCGTCCTCAAGGGGCTGGTGCAGCGGATGGCGGAGGAGGCGCGGGGCGGGCAGGTGCAGAGCGCCACCGACCGGGCCTTCCATCTCGCCCTGTACCGCTCGCTGGGCAACCACTTGCTGAGCGAGGTGCTGGACGCGTTCTGGGCGGCGCTGCGCCGGGTGCGGGAGGACCTTTCCGACGACGGCCCCGACCCGGAGGTGACACATCGCCAGCACCGGGAGATCGTCGACGCGTTGGAGGCGGGTGACGGCGACCGCGCCGTGGAGGCGATACACCGGCACTTCGACGGCATCCGGCGCCGGCTGACGGAGTAGTGAGGGGGCCGGGCCGGCCGAGGGGACGGCAGAGGCAGGGCAGGGGTGCGGCAGAGGTGTGGTGAAGGTGCCGCTGCGGGCGTCGCCGCCCCCGTTCACCGGGATGTCACCCCGTGTCGACGGTGCCTTTGCCGGCGCGGGAATGCCCCATGTGCGGTGTCTTGACGGCAAGTTGGGCACTCCCTATGGTCGCCGCAGGACAAGGGACATCCTACGTCCCCGCCCGTGGGGGCGCCCGACCGCTCCACGGGGCGGGCGACTTCAGCGCGTGCTCGACGATCACCTTGCGCCGTATCCGCAGCCGCATCCTCGTGGGGGAGCCGATATGAGCAACCGCACCGTGCACCGCAGAACGGTCCTGGGAGGGGCGGCCGCCGTCGCCGCCGGCTGGGCGCTCACCGGCTGCGGCGAGGGCGGGGACGGCGACGGCAACCCACCCCGGGAGCGCAAGAAGGGGCAGCGGATCGAGCTGACCTTCTGGTCCTGGGTGCCGGGCATCGACAAGCCCGTAGACCTCTGGAACCGCAAGCATCCCGAGGTGCAGGTCAAGGTCGAGAAGGTGTCGGCCGTGGGCGGCCAGCAATACGCGAAGATGCATGCCGCCATCAAGGCCGGGAACCCGCCCGACCTGGGCCAGATCGAATTCCCCGCTCTCGCCGGCTTTCTGCTCGACGACGGACTGCTCGACCTCGCCCCGCTCGGCGCCGCCCGCCACCGGAACAAGTTCTTCGGCTGGCAGTGGCAGCAGTCCGTCTTCGGCAAGGGCCTCTACGCCATCCCCCAGGCATCCGGGCCGATGGGGCTCTTCCTCCGCCAGGACCTCTTCGACAACTGGGACGTGCAGACCCCGCGGACCTGGGACGAGTACGAGGCCGCCGCCAAGGCCGTCCGGAAGAAGGGCGCCTGGATCGAGACCTTCGCCCCCACCAACGGCAACCGCTTCGCCGGCCTCGCCTGGCAGGCGGGCGCCAAGTGGTACCGGACGCACGGCGACACCTGGATCGTGCAGATCGACGACGCACCCACCCGCACGGTCGCCGACTACTGGGAATCCCTGGTCAAGCAGAAGCTCGTCAAGACCATCCCGGACCGGCAGAACGCCTGGTACAAGGATCTGCAGACCGGCGCCATCCCGGCCTGGATCGGCGCCAGTTGGGGCGATGCGCTGCTGGCCGGCAATGCGCCGGGCACCAAGGGGAGGTGGCGGGCCGCACCGCTGCCGCAGTGGAAGGCGGGCGAGCAGGCCTTCGCCAACTGGGGCGGCTCGACCACCGCCGTCTTCGCCAAGGCCCGCTACCCCGAGGACGCCCTGGACTTCGCCGTCTGGCTCAACACCGACCCCGAGTCGATCGCGCTGCTGATCGACGGCGGCTATGGCTTCCCCAGCGCCAAGAAGGGCTATGCCGCCACCGATCTCGACGTCGACAAGGACTTCTTCGGCGGTCAGGCGTACAGCAAGGTCTTCGCGGCCGCCGGTGCGCACGTGGACACCAGCTGGCGGTGGGGGCCCGGGGTGGACACCCTCTACCAGCGGCTCGGCGACGCCTTCACCGATGCGCTGGCGGACGGCGGCTCCTTCCGCTCGGTCCTGACGAAAGTGCAGGCCCAGACCGTTGCCGACCTCAAGGGCAAGGGCCTGAAGGTGGAGAGCGGGTGAGCCGGGACACGCCGGTCCGGCCGGACCCGGTCCCCCGCGGCGCGGCCCGCAAGAACACCGGCCGCCGCCCGCGCCGCGCGACCCGCACCGAGGCCCGCAACGCCCGCGCCGCCGCCGGATTCGTCCTGCCGTTCCTCGCCCTCTTCGGCCTCTGCTTCCTCGCCCCCCTCGGCTACGCCCTCTACGAGAGCCTGCAGAAAACCGAACGCACCGGCCCGCTCGGCCTCGGCGGTCAGGAACACCAGGCCTTCGCCGGCCTCGCCAACTACGCCCACGCCCTCTCCGACGACCGGTTCCTGGCCGGCTTCGGCCGGGTGCTGCTCTTCGGCGCCGTCCAGATCCCGCTGATGATCGTGCTGGCCACCGCCCTCGCGCTGCTGCTGGAGAGCGCGAGCGCCCGCGCGGTCCCCTTCTTCCGCAGCGCCTTCTTCCTGCCGTACGGCGTGCCGGGAGTGATCGCCTCGATCCTGTGGGGATTCCTCTACGTGCCGGGCATCAGCCCGCTGGTGAAGATCGCCGAATCCATGGGCTGGAGCATCGACTTCCTCTCCCGCGGCACCGTCCTGTGGTCCCTCGCCAACATCGTCACCTGGCAGTTCACCGGCTACAACATGCTGGTGCTGATCGCCCAGCTCAAGGCCGTACCGGGGGAGCTGTACGAGGCGGCACGGATCGACGGGGCGAGCGCCTGGCAGGTCGCCCGGCACATCAAGATCCCGCTGCTCCGCCCTGCGCTCGTGCTCACCGCTGTCTTCAGCATCATCGGCACCCTCCAGCTGTTCGCCGAACCCATGGTGCTGCGCCCGCTGGCCTCCTCCATCGACTCGGGCTTCACCCCGAACCTGCACGCCTACAGCGAGGCGTTCGTCGGCAACAACCAGCAGGCGGCGGCGGCCGAGGCGGTACTGCTCGCGCTGGTGGCGTGCGCGGTGTCCTTCGGTTTTCTGCGGCTGGCCGGCGGGCGCGCCGGGGAGCGCGGATGACACCGCCCCCGGTCCGCCACCGGATCATCACCGCCTCGCTGCTGACCGTCGCCGCGCTCTACTTCCTGGTCCCCGTCTACTGGCTGGCGGTCTCCGCCACCAAGAACAGCGCCGACCTCTTCGGCACCTTCGGCTTCTGGTTCTCCGGCCATCCGCACCCCGTCGACCACCTCGTCGACGTCCTCACCTACGACCACGGCATCTACGCCCGCTGGTTCGCCAACTCCCTCTTCTACGCCGGGACCGGCGCGGTCTGTGCCACCCTGCTGTCCGCCGCGGCCGGCTATGCGCTGGCCGTCTTCCCGTTCCGCGGCCGGGAGGCGGTCTTCAACGTGGTGCTCGCCGGGGTGCTGATCCCCGGCACCGCACTGGCCCTGCCGCTCTACTTCCTCTTCAGCGCGCTGGGGCTGTCCAACACCTACTGGGCGGTGCTGATCCCCGGCACGGTCAGTCCGTTCGGCGTGTATCTGTGCCGGATCTACGCCGCCGCCGCGGTCCCCGACCCGCTCCTGGAAGCAGCCCGGATCGACGGCGCGGGCGAGGCCAGGATCTTCGGCGGGATCGCGCTGCGGCTGATGACCCCGGCGCTGGTGACCGTCTTCCTCTTCCAGTTCGTGCACATCTGGAACAACTACTTCCTGCCACTCGTGATGCTCTCGGACTCCGACCTCTACCCGGTCCAGCTGGGCCTGACCTCCTGGACCGGCTACGCCGACCGCCAACCGGTGCTCTACCAGTACACGGTGGGCGGGGCCTTTCTCTCCGTGGTGCCGCTGATGGTGCTGATGACGGTGCTCCAGCGGTACTGGCGCACGGGCCTGACCGAGGGCAGCGTGAAGGCGTGACGGTCCGCGGTGACGGCGCGGGCGGTTCGCCGTGACGTCACGACAGGGGCGCCGTGACGGCCCGACCGGTTCCGTGCCGAGGGCCTGACCTGTTCCGTGCCGAGGTCCTGACCGGTTCGCGGTCGGCGCGTGACAGGATCGCTGTCATGACTACTCCTGACGATGGCCGGTTCTCCCCGAACGCCGCGACGCGCGCGAAGGCCGCCCTCAAGCGTGACCCCTGGGACCTCCCGGACGTCTCCGGCCTGGTGGTCGGCGTCCTCGGCGGCACCGGCGACCAGGGCCGCGGCCTGGCCTACCGGCTCGCCCGGGCCGGCCAGAAGGTGATCATCGGCTCCCGGGCCGCCGAGCGCGCCGAGACCGCCGCCGGCGAACTCGGCCTGGGCATCGAGGGCGCGGAGAACGCCGTCTGCGCCCGGCGCAGCGATGTGGTGATCGTCGCCGTGCCGTGGGAGGGCCACGCCAAGACCCTGGAGGCGCTGCGCGAGGAGCTGGCCGGCAAGCTCGTCATCGACTGCGTCAATCCGCTCGGCTTCGACAAGAAGGGCGCCTACGCGCTCAAGCCGGAGGAGGGCAGCGCCGCCGAGCAGGCCGCGGTCCTGCTGCCCGAGTCGCGGGTCACCGCCGCCTTCCACCACCTGTCCGCGGTGCTGCTGCAGGACCCGGAGACCGAGCGGATCGACACCGATGTGATGGTCCTCGGTGAGTCCCGCGCCGACACCGACCTGGTGCAGGCGCTGGCCGCCCGTATCCCCGGTATGCGGGGCGTCTTCGCCGGCCGGCTGCGCAATGCCCACCAGGTCGAGTCGCTGGTTGCCAACCTGATCTCGGTCAACCGGCGCTACAAGGCACACGCGGGGCTGCGCCTCACCGACGTCTGAGCCGGCCGGCCGCGGCGGCAGCGGGCGCTGCCGGACCGCCGACCGGTGCACACGGGGCGATGGGGGACACTGGGGAGGACCGCACCACTGTCGACAGGAGCCGCTTCCATGCCCCCCTTGCCCCCGTCCGGCCCGGCCCGCCGGCTCGCTCTCATGGCCCTCGCCGTGTGCGTCCTCTCCGTCGCCGCGGCCGTGGTCGCGTTCGTCCAGGGCAGCTTCTTCGGCATCGTCTGGATCCTGCTGGCGGGCATCTCCAGCAACATGGCGTGGTTCTACCTGCGCAGGGCGAAGCTCCAGCGGGCGCAGCAGGCCGGCTGAGCCCGGCGCATCGAGCCCTCCTGCCGAGCCCGGTCCCTCAGGCCGGCCTGCGGAGCCCGGTCCCCGAGCCGGCCTGCGGAGCCCGGCCCCTCACGCCGGCCGGCCGGGCCCCGGCCCTCAGAAGAGGCCCCCGCTCTGCGGCAGCGGCGGCTCGCCCTGCCAGAAGCGGAAGAGCTCCTGGCCGAGGTAGGTGTCGAGCGAGGAGACGCCGAGGCCGTGCAGGATCGTGTTCACCAGGCCGAAGAAGGCCTGGTTGACCTCCGGGACCCACAGCAGCCCGAAGACCGCCAGCAGCCCGAACGGCGCGAACGGCTCCACCTGCCGCCGCAGCTTGTACGACAGCCACGGCTCGATCACCCCGTAGCCGTCCAGCCCCGGCACCGGCACGAAGTTCAAGATCGCGGCGGTCACCTGCAGCAGCGCCAGGAACGCCAGCGCGAAGCGGAACGGGGCGGGCACCCCGGCCAGCCCGTGCAGCCAGAACGGCGCCGTGCACACCGCCGCGAACACGATGTTGGTCAGCGGCCCGGCCGCCGAGATCAGACTGTGCCGCCAGCGCCCCTGGATCCGGCCCCGCTCGATGAACACCGCGCCGCCCGGCAGCCCGATCCCGCCCATGATCACGAAGATCACCGGCAGCACGATGCTGAGCAGCGCATGGGTGTACTTCAGCGGATTCAGCGTCAGGTAGCCCTTGGCCTCCACCGAGATATCGCCGCTGTGCAGCGCGGTCCTGGCGTGCGCGTACTCGTGCAGGCACAGCGACACCACCCAGCCGGACACCACGAACAAGAACACCGCGAAGCCGGTGTTCGCCGCGAGCGTTTCGCTCCACACCGCCCAGCCGGACACCGCCATGACGGCGACGAGCGCGAGAAAGACCGGGCTGATGCGGCGGTCGGCGCGTCGGATTGCTGTGGTCATGGTGCAAGGCTCCCGGGTGTCTGATGAGGGGCAGCCATGACCGTAACCGCGTCACGGCGGCCGGCGCACGGCGGTGTGCCGGCGGGCTCGTGCACGGACCCCTGCCCAGGACCCGTGCACCCGAAAACGACGCTTGGTGCCTGGAGAGTTCTGGCTTTCGACGACAATGGGCCGGTGCGCTACGGAATTCTCGGCACCACCCAGGCCGACCGGCCCGACGGCACCCCCGTCGCGATCGGCGGACCACGCCTGCGCGCGCTGCTCGCCGCCCTCGCGCTGCGCCCCGGCCGGGCACTCTCCCCGGATGTACTGATCTCCGACATCTGGGGCCTGGACCCGCCCGCCGACGCGGCCGGGGCGCTGCAGGCGCTGGTCGGCCGGCTGCGCCGTGCCCTGGGGCATGCCGCGGTGGCCTCGGCCGACGGCGGCTACCGGCTGTGCGCCGAGCCCGACGCCGTCGATCTGCACCGTTTCGAGCGGCTTGCGGCGGAGGGCGGCCGGGCGCTGACCGCCGCGGACCCGGCCGGTGCCGCCGCCCTGCTCGACGACGCCCTGGCGCTCTGGCGCGGTCCGGCCCTCGCCGATCTGCCGGACGCGGGCGCCGAGGCCTCCCGCGCCGAACGCCGCCGCCTGGACGCCCAGCGCACCCGCCTCGCCGCCGACCTCGCCCTCGGCCGGGCCGACCGGGCGCTGCCCACCCTCCACGCGCTGTGCCAGGACCACCCGCTGGACGAACCCCTCCAGGCCCTGCGGCTGCGCGCGCTGCGGGCCGCGGGCCGTACGGCGGAGGCACTGGCGGCCTACGAGGAGATACGCACCGGCCTCGCCGACCGCCTCGGCGCGGACCCGGGCCCGGAGCTGCGCGCCCTGCACGCGGAACTGCTCCGTCCGCCGGCGGAGACGGTGCCGCCGCCTGTGCACCCCGGCGCTCCCGGTGCCACCCACGTCCCCGGTGACGCTCACCTCCCCGGTGCCACTCACGTCCCGGCCACCGCACACCCGCCCGGCCCCGGCGCCCCCACAGCCGTCCCCGCTCCCTCAGCCGTCCCCGCTCCCTACCTCACCCCGCCCCGCCCCCGCCCCGGCAACCTCCGCGCCCGGCTCACCTCCTTCGTCGGGCGGGACACCGATCTGGCGGCGATCCGCGCCGATCTGGCCGAGCACCGGCTGGTGACGCTGCTGGGCCCCGGCGGCGCCGGCAAGACCCGGCTGTCGCAGGAGGGCGCGGAGGCCGCCGCGGCCGCGCTGCCGGACGCCTGGCCGCACGGCGTATGGCTGGCCGAGCTGGCACCGGTGGACGATCCGCAGACCGTGCCCGAGGCGGTGCTGACCGCGCTCGGGGCCCGCGAGACGGTCGTCCGCGGCACCACCGCGGAAGGCCTGCGGGCCGCCGCCGATCCGACCGCCCTGGACCCGCTCGGCCGGCTCGCCGAGCACTGCGCGGGACGCCGGATGCTGCTCGTCCTCGACAACTGCGAGCATGTGATCGGCGCCGCCGCCGAGCTCGCCGAGCGGCTGCTGGCCGACTGCCCCGGGGTGACGGTGCTGGCCACCAGCCGGGAGCCGCTGGCCGTACCGGGCGAGGTGCTGCGGCCGGTCGAGCCGCTGCCCGCCCCCGTCGCCCTGCGGCTGCTGGCCGACCGCGGGGCCGCCGCCCTGCCCGGCTTCCGTATCGAGGCCGATGAGGAAACCACCGCGGCCTGCACCGAGATCTGCCGCCGGCTGGACGGGCTGCCGCTCGCCATCGAACTCGCCGCGGCCCGGCTGCGGTTGCTGACGCCCCGGCAGCTCGCCGACCGGCTCGACGACCGTTTCCGGCTGCTGACCAGCGGCAGCCGGACCGTGCTGCCCCGCCAGCAGACGCTGCGCGCGGTCGTGGACTGGTCCTGGGACCTGACCGACGAGCCCGAACGGGCGGTGCTGCGCCGGCTGTCCGTCTTCGCCGGCGGCTGCGATCTGGCCGCTGCCGAGGAGGTGTGCGCGGGCGACGGCGTCGACCGGCGCGAGGTGGCCGCGCTGCTCGGCTCACTGATCGACAAATCGCTGGTGGTCGCGGCCCCGGCCGGCCAGGTGCCGGGCGGCAGCCGTTTTGGCGGGGGAGAGATGCGCTACCGGCTGCTGGAGACGGTGGGGGAGTACGCCGGCGAGCGGCTGGACGAGGCCGGGGAACGGGCCGGTGCCGAGCGCCGCCACCTCGTCGCCTACCGCGAACTGGCCCGCACCACCGACCCGTTGCTGCGCGGCCCCGGCCAGCGCGCGGGCATGGCGCGGCTGGAGCTGGAGCACGACAACCTGCGCACCGCGCTGCGCCGCGCCCTCGCCGCACGTGACGAGCACGAGGCGCTGTGCCTGGTGCTGTCCCTGCAGTGGTTCTGGTCGCTGCGCGACCACCGCAGCGACGCCCGCCACTGGGCGACGGCGGCCGCCGCGCTCGGCCCCAACCCCTTCACCCCGCCCGCCGAACCGGCCCCCGTCCTGCACGAGAGACCCATCGACGCACCCCCGCCGATGGCTCCCGAACAACTGCAGGAGGCCCGCCGCGAGGTCCGGCTGGTCGCGCTCTCCAGCCGGGACAGCGATATCGAGGCGCTGCACGATCCGGCGATGCAGGAAGAGCTGGCCGGGATGCTCACCGTCTACCGCACCGGTATGCCGCAGACCTGCAAGGTGCCCGGCGCGCTGTGGTACTACGCGGTGCTGATCACCGGACGGTTCGACGAACTGGCCGAGCTGGTCGAAGGCGCGGTGCAGGCCTGCCGCGACCTCGGCTACGAATGGGAGCTCGCCTACATCCTGCAGTTCCGCTCGAAGATCCTCAACGACCGTGCCGGCGGGCTGGCGCAGGCGGCCCGCGATGCCGACGAGGCGCTGCGCACCTTCCTGAGGATCGGCGACATATGGGGCGTGGCCGAGGCGCTGGCGGGACGCGCCGAAACCCATGAGAGGCGGGGCGCGTACGCGCAGGCGGCGCGTGACTACCGGGCGGCGATGGTGCATGCCGAGAACCTGGGGGCGCACGGCCAGACCCTGCTGCTGCGCTGCCAGCTGGGTGCCGTACTGATCGAGGACGGCCAGGCGGAGACCGGCGAGCGGATGCTGCGTGAGGTGCTGGCCGAGGCGGTGAAGGGCAACAGCGGCCGGGACACCGAGCCGTTCGCCCGGCTGACCCTCGCGATGTGGCTGACGACGAAGGGGGCTCTCCGGGAGGCGCGGTCGGAACTGCACGCGGTGCGCGAGGCCTTCGCCTCGCGCGCCCCGGACCTGTTCACCGGGATGCTGGAGTCGTCGCTGATCTCGCTGGACCTGGAAGAGGGCCACCGCGAGGAGAGCCTGCTGACGAGGTTCCGGACGGCCATGGACCGCATGAAGGACCCCCTGACGCAGATGGTTGCGCCGGACCTTCCCGTGGTGCAAATCCTCACCGGTGCACGGGTGTTGATGGCGGTGCGGGGCGAGTGGGCGGGGCGCGACGCGGCGCGTCTGGTGGGGGCGTACGACGCGCTGCGGGCAGCCAGCCATGTCCCGCCGCGGATCATCCGCGACGACCGGGCCCGTACCGAGGCGGCCGCGCGGGCACTGGTGGGCGATACGGCCTATGTACAGGCGTACGCCGAAGGCGGTGGCCTCTCCCTCGAAGAGGCCACCGCCCTCATCTGACGCGAGCCGGGCGAAGGCGGTCCCGCAGGGAAGCCCCCTGCGGGACGCGCGTCAGGTCTTCTTGCGGAACTTCGCCACCGCGAGCGGCATGGTGACGGCCGTGATGGCGACCGCCCAGCCGAGGGTGACCAGTGCCGGGTGGGCCACCGCCCCCTGGTCGTTGATCAGCGCACGGGACGCGTCCGCCAGATTGGAGAGCGGGTTGACCTTGGTGAACCCCTCCAGCCAGCCGGGCATCGAGGTCGTCGGCGCGAAGATCGACGAGCCGAACTGCAGCGGCATCAGTACCAGCATCGCCATGCCCTGGACCGCCTGAGGGGTCTTCACGGTGAGTCCCAGCAGGATGAAGATCCACATCAGGGCGGCGCCGAAGGCGGTGGACAGCACGACCGCAGACAAGAACGCGAGCATGCTGCCCTTGATCTCCAGCCCGAGCAGGAATCCCATGCCGAGCAGGATCGCGGTGGCGATCAGCATCCGGCCGATCTCGACGACGATCTTGGCGATGAGGACCGAGGACCGGGCGATGGGCATCGTCCGGAAGCGGTCCATCACGCCCTTGCGGAAGTCCTCGTTGACGCCGCTGCCCACCGCCATGGCGATGTTCATGCCCAGCATCGCCATCATGCCGGGCACCAGGCGCTGGATGTAATCGTGCTGGTGGCCCTTGCCGGCGATCGCGCCGCCGAAGACATAGGTGAACAGCAGGATGAAGATGATCGGCATCAGCAGGACGTCCATCATGGACTCCGGGTCCTGCTTGATCTGCAGGGCGTTGCGCCGCACCAGCGCCCCGATGTGCCGCAGATTGGCCCGCAGACCGATCCGGCCCTCATCGGCGCCGGCCTTCACCCGTGGCGCCGCCATCGTTGCCGTACTCATGCCGACACCCCCGCGTACTGCTCGTCCATGGCGTCCTCGGAACCGGATCCGGCCTCGGCCTCGGAGGTCTTCTGGCCGGTGATGGCCAGGAACACCTCGTCCAGACTGGGCAGATGGGTGCTGATCCCGGCGAGCGCGATGCCCTCCCGGCCGAGCACATTGACCACCGCGGTCAGCTGCTCATCGCTGATGATCGGTACGTTGACCACACCCCCGTCGTGGTCGGCGGTGGCACCCGCGATGCCGTCCAGACCGGCCCGGGCGACGGCCTCGGCCATCCGGTCCAGCTCGCCGGGGTCCGACGGCCGGATCTGCAGCGTCCGCCCGCCGACCTTGGCCTTGAGCTCGTCCACCTGGCCCTCGGCGATCACCCGGCCGCGGTCGATGACCGTCAGCTCGTTGGCCAACTGCTCGGCCTCTTCCATGTACTGGGTGGTCAGCAGCACCGTGGCGCCGTCGCGCACCATCCGCTGGACCTCCTGCCACACCTCGTTACGGGTGCGGGGGTCCAGGCCGGTGGTCGGCTCGTCCAGGTAGAGGACCGCCGGTTGGCCGATCATCGAAGCGGCCAGGTCGAGCCGGCGGCGCATACCGCCGGAGTACTTGGCCGCGGCCCGCTTGGCGGCCTCGGTCAGCGAGAACCGCTCCAGCATCTCGTCCGCGCGGCGGCGGGCGTCCTTGCGGGACAGATCGAGCAGCCGCCCGATCATGTAGAGGTTCTCCCAGCCGGAGAGCTTTTCGTCGACCGAGGCGTACTGCCCGGTCAGGCCGATGGTGCGGCGCAGTGCGCGGGGCTGGCGCACCACATCGAAGCCGGCCACGAAGGCGCTGCCGGCGTCCGGCACAAGGAGGGTGGACAGGCACCGCACGAGGGTCGTCTTGCCGGCGCCATTGGGGCCGAGCACGCCGAGCACGGTGCCTTCCTTCACGTCCAGGTCCACCCCGTCGACGGCCTTGACCGCGCCGAAGTGCTTGACCAGACCGCGCACCTCCACGGCGTTGCCGCCCTTGGTGGATATCGTCTGTCGCGTCATGACCCCAAGGTGTCAGCTGCCACCGACAGCGCACCGACAGTTTGCCTACAAGGCCGTTGCCTTCCCACGTTTTCGGCTTTCCCGCCGTGGGGGTTTCTCTTTGTTGCGCCTGGCGGCGGGCCCGTCCGCTGCGCTTTGCCTTCGCCCGTTTTTGGCTTTCCCGCCGTTGCGCCTGCGCCTGGCGGCGGGCCCGTCCGCTGCGCTTTGCCTCCGCCCGTTTTTGGCTTTTCCGCCGTTGCGCCTGCGCCTGGCGGCGGGCGGGGTCCGCTGCGCGGGGCGGGTCCGCTGCGCGGGGCTGTCGGGGTGCGGTGACGGGCCTGCGCGGGTGGGTGTCCGGACTGCTTCGCTTTACGTCCGGACACCCACCCGCTCCGGCCCGTCCCCTCCCGTTGGGGGGTGGGAAGAAGGCCGGTGGGAGTGCGCGTAGGTGGTCCGGTGCTGCTCGTGGAACACGTGGAAATGCCTACGACCGTGGCCCGCCCCCACCCACATTCACTCACTCACCCACGGGAGGGGACGGGCCGGAGGGGCAGGGGTGTGGGACGTAAAGCGAAGCAGTCCCACACCCCTGCCCCGCAGGCCCGTCACCGCACCCACAGCCCCGCGCAGCGGACCTGGCCCGCCGCAGGCGCAACGGCGAGAAAGCCAAAAACGGGCCGAGGCAAAGCGCAGCGAAACGGTGAGAAACCCCCACGGCGGGAAAGCCAACGTAGACGGTTCAGTGAAAGAGATGCGGCTCCGCCGGAAACGCGCCGCCGACGACGTCCTCGGCGAACTCCTTGGCCGCGCTTCCGAGCAGCTCCCGCAGGGCAACGTACTGCTTGACGAACTTCGGGACCCGGCCGGCCGTCATTCCGGCCATGTCGGTCCATACCAGCACCTGGGCGTCGCAGTCCGGGCCGGCGCCGATACCGACGGTCGGGATGTAGAGCGAACGGGTGACCTCGGCCGCCAGCTCGGCCGGTACCGCCTCCAGGACGACCGCGAACGCACCGGCGTCCTGCACCGCCTTGGCGTCCCGCAGCAGCTGCTGGGCCGCCTCCTCGCCGCGGCCCTGGACGGGGTAGCCGCCGTAGGCGTGGACCGACTGCGGGGTCAGCCCGACATGGGCCATCACCGGGATGCCGGACGAGACCAGCAGCTCCACCTGGTCGGCGGAGCGCTCGCCGCCCTCCAGCTTGACGGCGCCCACGCCCGCTTCCTTCACCAGCCGGGTGGCGTTGCGCAGCGCCTGCACCGGGCCTTCCTGGTACGAGCCGAACGGCAGATCGCCGACGACGAGCGCGCGCCTCGTGCCCCGGACGACCGCCGCGGACAGCAGGGTGGTCTCGTCCATGGTGACCGGCACGGTGGATTCGTAACCGAGGTGACAGTTGCCCATCGAGTCACCGACGAGCAGAACGGGGATGCCGGCCTCGTCGAAGACGGAGGCGGTCATGGCGTCGTAGGCGGTGAGCATCGGCCACTTCTCGCCGCGCTCCTTGGCGGCGGCGATGTCCCGGACGGTGATCCGGCGCGACCCCGAGCCCCCGTACAGAGACTTGGCAACCGGCTTCTGGGCAGGCGAAGGCTGCGTCATGGTGACGGCTCCTGTTCGTCATCTCGAGGCACCCTGACGGTGTCCCCGGACTCGTCTCCATGCTGGCACGGCCCGCGTGCAAAGGAAAAGGGAAGGGGCGTGACCGCTCTCGCTTCGGCCGGAAGCCACCCCTGCTCCGCCCGGAGGACCGCTCTCGCTTCGGCCGGAAGACGGCCACCGCTTCGCCCGGAAGAAGGGACCTGCCCGCGCGGCTACCCGATACGGAACGGTGCCGTATCGGAATCTCCCTAGGGTGCCGGGCATGGCCTCCTCCTCCAGCATCCCGGGCGCACCGCCGGCCCGACAGATCCCGGACCCCGTCCACCGCCGCCGCTGGGCGATCCTGTCCACCCTCATGCTCAGCCTGCTGATCGTGGTGCTGGACAACTCGATCCTCAATGTCGCCATGAAGACGATCGCGACTCCGGCCCCGCTCGGCCTCGGCGCCACCCAGAGCGAGCTGGAGTGGGCGATCAACTCCTACACGCTGGTCTTCGCCGGTCTGCTGTTCACCGCGGGCCTGCTCGGCGACCGGGTGGGCCGCAAGAAAACGCTGCTTTTCGGCCTGGCCGTCTTCGGTGCCGGGTCGGTGCTCGCCGGGGTCTCCGGATCGCCGGCGGAGCTGATCACCTTCCGCGCGCTGATGGGGCTGGGCGGCGCCTTCGTGATGCCGTCCACCCTCGCCATCCTGATGAACGTCTTCGAGCGGGAGGAGCAGCCCCGGGCGATCGGCATCTGGGCCGGCGGGGTGGGGCTGGCCATCGCGGTCGGCCCGATCGCCGGAGGGCTTCTGCTCAGCCACTTCTGGTGGGGCTCGGTCTTCATGATCAACGCCCCGGTCGTCGTGGTCTCGCTGATCGCGATGGTGATCCTGGTGCCCGACTCCAAGGACCCCGGTCCCGGCCGGCTGGACCCGTTCGGGGTGCTGCTGTCCGTCGTCGGGCTCGTCCTGCTGGTCTACGGCATCATCAAGGGCGGTCAGCTCGCCGACTTCGCCGACCCGCAGGTGGTCGGCGCGATCGCCGGCGGCCTGGTGGTGCTGGTCGTCTTCGTGCTGCACCAGAAGCACAGCGACCATCCGTCCATCGACATCAGCTACTTCCGCAGCCCCGCCTTCTCGGCCGCCATCGCCGCCATCGCGCTGGTCTTCTTCGCGCTGATGGGTGTCGCGTTCTTCACCGTCTTCTACATCCAGAGCGTGCGCGGCTACACCCCGCTGCAGGCCGGGATGCTGTTCCTGCCGCTGGCCGCCGCCCAGACGATCTTCGCGCCACGGGCCCGGCTCGCCGTCGACCAGTACGGCGCCCGCGCGGTGTGCACCTTCAGCATGTTCGTGGTGGCCACCACCATGTCGGGCATGCTGCTGCTGGACACCGACACCCCGATCTGGGTCCTGGAGGCGCTGTTCTTCCTGCAGGGCGCCGGTATGGCGCACATCATGCCGCCGGCCACCGTCGCGGTCATGCAGGCGCTGCCCCGGGAGAAGGCCGGCTCCGGCTCGGCGCTCAACAACGTCTTCCGGCAGGTCGGCGGCACCCTCGGCGTCGCCGTCCTCGGCTCGCTGCTGTCGACGAGCTACCGCGACCGTATGCAGGACACCCTCGACCGGCTGCCGGGAGTACCGCCCGCCGCCCGGCACGCGGCCGGGGAATCCATCGAGGCGACCCACGGGCTCGCGGACAGGATGGGACCGGCGGGCCGGTCGCTGGCCGCCGTGGCCGACGACGCCTTCATCCACGCCATGCACATCACCGCGCTCGGCTCGGCCGCCGTCGCGCTGCTGGGGCTCGTGGTGGCCGCGGCCTTCCTGCCGGGCAAAACGGCACCGGCGCCGCAGCCGGCCGAGCCGCAGGAAGAGCGGACGGCGGGCGTGGAGCGATGAGCCGGGCGGCGGCGGACTCCGGGGCGGCGGCCGGGGAGCGGCCGGGCCCGGCGGTCCCCGGGCGCCGCGGCCGGCCGCGCAGCGCCGCGGCCGACTCGGCCATCATCGAGGCCGTGCTGCGCCTGATCGAGGACGGGGCCTCCATAACTGAGCTGTCCATGGAGCGCATCGCCCGGGAGGCAGGCGTCGGCAAGGCCACGGTCTACCGCCGCTGGCCGGGGAAGAGCGCCCTGATGCTCGATGTCATGCGGTCCCTGGACGTCCCGGGCCCGCTCCTGGACGGCACCTCGGTACGCGACGACCTGGTCTCGCTGCTGGAATTCCTGCGCCGCCGCGGCCTGGCCAGGCGCAGCTCCGCGCTGCTGCGCACCCTCGTCAGCCATGCGCAGCCCGAGCTGTGGGCGGAGTACCACGACACCGTCGTACGGGCTCGCCGCGAGGCGCTGCTCGGGGTGCTCCGGCGCGGGGTGGCGAACGGCGATATCCGCACCGACCGGGACCTGGAGACCGTCGCCGACCTCTTCGTCGGTCCGATGCTGGCCCGCGCCCTCCTGCACGAGTGGAAGGAACTGCCCGAGAGTCTTCCGGCGGACATCGTCGACATGGTCCTGGAGGGCGTACGGCCGGCGGCGACGGATACGGAGGCGCCGGATGCGACGGCGGCGCCGGATGCGACGGCGCCCGATACGGGGGCGGCAGATACGGCGGCGGGCCGAACTCCGCGGTGCGGCAGGGGCCTTGGGAGCAAGGACACCCACCCCGGCACTCCGTGTGCAGACGGCCCCGTATGACCGGCCCGTGCCTGTTCTGTCACAGCCGCTGTCATGAACCCCGGTACCGGAACCCCGACCCGCCACCATGCCGTCCTCACTTCTAAGAAAGCGCATTACGGACCATCGCCTAGGGTCGGAGACCACAGGTCAGGCGCGAAGCAACGCAGTGAGGACAGCTACATGGCGCAGGCATACATGACGGAGCCGGGACAGGGGCACAACCCCGGGCAGGCCGGTTCCCGGGCCGAACGCCTGCGGAACTGGTGGCGTCCGGAGGGCATGTGGCGGCGCGGCATCGTGCTCGCGGTGCTCGCGGTCCTGGTGGGCCTGCTGATGATGCTGCACTCCCAGATCCCCAACACCGTGGGGAACCTGGGCAGTCTGCTGGAGACCTTCCTGCCGTGGCTGGGGCTGTGCCTCCCGCTGCTGCTCGTCGTCGCGGTGCTGCGCCGCTCGGCGACCGCGCTGGTGGCGCTGGTGCTGCCGGTGTTCGCCTGGATCAGCCTCTTCGGCGGGCAGATCACCGACAAGGCCGGCAACGGCGGCAATCTCACGGTCGCCACCCACAACGTCAATGCCGACAACCCCGACCCGGCGTCCACCGCGCGGGACATCGTGGCCTCCGACGCCGATGTGGTGGCCCTGGAGGAGCTGACCGGCGACGCCCTGCCCGCCTACCGGAAGGGGCTGGCGAAGGCGTATCCGTACCACACGGTCGAGGGCACCGTCGGGCTGTGGAGCAAGCGCCCGCTGTCCGAGACGAAGCCGGTGGACATCAAGATGGGCTGGACCCGCGCGCTGCGGGCCACCGTCACCGCCGCCGACGGCCAGAAGTTCGCCGTCTACGTCGCGCATCTGCCGTCGGTACGCGTCAAGGTCGCGGCGGGCTTCACCGCCAACCAGCGCGACGGCAGCGCCGCGGCGCTCGGCGAGGCGATCGCCGCCGACCCGGAGCAGAAGGTCATGCTGCTCGGCGACCTCAACGGCACCATGAACGACCGCTCGCTGGCCCCGGTCACCTCCCAGATGCGCTCCGCCCAGGGCGCGGCGGGTGACGGCTTCGGCTTCAGCTGGCCGGCCGCGTTCCCGATGGCCCGGATCGACCAGATCATGATGAAGGGGATGGACCCGGTCAATGCCTGGGTGATGCCCGAGACCGGCAGCGACCACCTTCCGGTCGCGGCGACGGTGAAGATCTGACCGACGGGCTGCCGACGGGGATCCGACGCGGGTTCGTCACGTCCCGTTCCCCCGCTGGAATACTGCGCCTGAGAGACTTTGTTCCGTAAGAGAACTTAAGTGCTTACGGTCCGTGCGCTGCGTGCCCGCCCGCACGCAAAACCCTGAAAGGTCTTTCATGCCCTTGGCTCTGCTCGCGCTTGCGATCTCGGCCTTCGGTATCGGCACCACGGAATTCGTGATGATGGGCCTGCTGCCCGACGTCGCGGACGATCTGGGCACCTCCGTGCCCACCGCCGGCTACCTCGTCTCCGCCTATGCCCTCGGCGTCGTCATCGGCGCCCCGCTCCTGACCGCCCTCGGCTCCCGCATCCCGCGCAAGCGGATGCTGGTGGGCCTGATGGCGGTCTTCACCGTCGGCAACCTCGCCTCCGCCCTGGCTCCCACCTTCGGGCTGCTGATCGCCGGCCGGCTGCTGGCCGGGCTCCCGCACGGTGCGTTCTTCGGCGTCGGCGCGGTGGTCGCCGCCCGGCTGGTGCGCGAGGGCCGCCAGGCCCGTGCGGTCGCCACGATGTTCCTCGGCCTGACCGTCGCCAACATCATCGGCGTCCCCGCGGCGACCCTGCTGGGCCAGCAGCTCGGCTGGCGCGCCACCTTCCTCGTCGTCGCCGCCATCGGGCTGGCCGCCATGGCCGCCCTGGCCCGGCTGATCCCCCCGCTGCCGGCCGAGGAGCGCTCCGGGCTCGGCAGCGAGCTGCGGGCGCTGGGCAACCGCCAGGTGCTGCTCGGCCTGCTCACCACCGTCTTCGGCTTCGCCGGGATCTTCGCCGTCTACAGCTACCTCGCGTCGATGATGACCGAGGTCACCGGCTTCGCCGCGGGCTCGGTGCCGCTGGTCCTCGCCCTCTTCGGCATCGGGATGACCCTCGGCGCGCTCGCCGCGGGACCGCTCACCGACCGGGCCCTGCGCCCGACCCTCTACGGCTCGCTGGCCGCCCTGGCCCTCGTCCTGACGGCCTTCCATTTCACCGCCCAGGTGAAGTGGGCGGCGCTGGTGACGGTCGTCCTCATCGGCGCGGTCGGCTTCCTGACCACCACGCCCCTGCAGATGCTGGTCATGAACAAGGCCCAGCAGGCCCCGACGCTGGCCGCCGCCTCCAACCAGTCCGCCTTCAACCTCGCCAACGCCGGGGGCGCCTGGGTCGGCGGCCTGGCCCTGGCGGCAGGCTGGGGCTGGACCTCCCCGACCCTGGTCGGCGCGGTGCTGGCCGCCCTGGGGCTGGCCGTCGCCGTCGTGGCCGGTCTCCTGGACCGCGGTGCCCACGACTCCTCCCGGATCGTGGCCCGCAGCGGTGAGAGCCACAGCGGTGAGAGCCACAGCGGTGAGAGCCACAGCGGTGAGAGCCACAGCGGTGAGAGCCACAGCGGTGGGACCGGCAGCGGCGAGACGGCGGCCGGGCAGACCGCGGAAGGAAGCCGACGCCCCGTCAGCTCCCCTCCCGCCAGTGGTTGGTGATCGGCAGCCGCCGGTCCTTGCCGAAGCCCTTCGCGGAGATCTTGGGGCCGGGCGGGTACTGGCGGCGCTTGTACTCGGCGTGGTCCACCATCCGCAGGACCCGCGTCACCAGGGCCTCGTCGAAGCCCTGGGCGACGATGTCCTCCCGGCCGCGGTCGTGGTCGACATAGAGCTCCAGGATGCGGTCCAGGATGTCGTAGTCGGGCAGTGAGTCGGTGTCGACCTGGCCGGGGCGCAGCTCGGCGCTCGGGGGCTTGGTGAGGGTGTTCTCCGGGATCGGCGGGATCCGGCCGCGGTCGGCGGCGGCCTGGTTGCGCCAGCGGGCCAGCTGGTAGACGACCGACTTGTAGACGTCCTTGATGGGGCCGTAACCGCCCACCGAGTCGCCGTAGAGGGTCGAATAGCCGCAGGCCAGCTCGGACTTGTTGCCGGGGGCGAGGACCAGGTGGCCTTCCTGGTTGGAGAGGGCCATCAAGGTGGTGCCCCGCAGCCGCGACTGCAGATTCTCCTCGGCCAGCCCGGTCAGCGGCAGCGCCGCCATATAGGCGTCGAACATCGGGCCGATCGGCACCGTACGGAATGCCAGGCCCGTACGGCTCGCGAGTTCGGCGGCGTCGGTGAGGGAGTGCTCCGACGAGTAGCGGGAGGGCATCGCCACGGCGTGCACGTGCTCCGCCCCCAGGGCGTCGCAGGCGAGCGTGGCGACCAGCGCCGAGTCGATGCCGCCGGAGAGGCCGAGCACCACGCTGCCGAAGCCGTTCTTGGCGGCATAGGCGCGCAGGCCGACGACCAGCGCGGTGTAGATCTCCTCCAGGTCCGTGAGGCGGTCGGCCTCGCCGCCGGGCGTCTCGGGCGGGTAGGGCGGCAGCGGGTCGGGCGACAGGACGCGGTGGTCGACGCGCAGCCCGTCGTCCAGCACGCCCGACGGGGGCACCGGCGCCGCGGCGGGCAGGTCCAGATCGACCAGCACACAGCCCTCCGCGAACTGCGGTGCCCGCGCGATCACGGTGCCGTCCTTGTCGACGACGATCGAGTCGCCGTCGAAGACCAGCTCGTCCTGCCCGCCGATCATCGCCAGATAGGCGGTGGTGCAGCCGGCCTCCTGGGCCCGCTTGCGGACCAGCTCCAGGCGGGTGTCGTCCTTGTCCCGCTCGTAGGGCGAGGCGTTGACCGACACCAGGAGCCCGGCGCCCGCGCTGCGCGTCGCCGGCACCCGTCCGCCGTCCTGCCACAGGTCCTCGCAGATGGCGAGCGCGACATCCACCCCGTGCACCCGCAGGACGGGCAGGGTGTCGCCGGGGACGAAGTAGCGGAACTCGTCGAAGACGCCGTAGTTGGGAAGGTGGTGCTTGGCGAAGGTCAGCGCGACCTCGCCGCGGTACAGCACGGCGGCGGCGTTCTGCGGGGCGCCCGCCGGCCGGCCGTAGCGCGGCCTGGCCTGCGCACCGCGGTCGAGATAGCCGACGATCACCGGGAGGTCGCCCAGGCCCTGCGACGCCAGCCGGCCGGCCAGCGTCCGCAGCGCGTCGCGGCTCGCCTCGACGAACGAGGGGCGCAGCGCCAGGTCCTCGACGGGATAGCCGGTCAGCGCCATCTCGGGGAAGGCGACGAGGTGCGCGCCCTGGTCGGCGGCGTGCCGGGTCCAGCGCAGGATCGTCTCGGCGTTCCGGTCGAGAGCGCCGACACAGCTGTCGATCTGGTTGAGGGCGAGACGAAGTTGAGGCACGACGCCAGTGTAATCGTCTTTCTGACGCAATGGGGGGTGGAGAAGGGCGGAGACGCCCTTCGCCACCCCCGGGCCGCCGCTTCTTCTACTTCCGGTACTTCTTGCGGTACCCGATGACCGTCATCATCCCGGACTCCGAGTGGTAGATGTTGTGGCAGTGGACCATCCACAGACCGGGGTTGTCGGCGTGGAAATCGACGTCCACCCTGCGGCCGGGCAGCAGGATCGTGGTGTCCTTGCGGGGCCCGCCGTCGGGCAGCGTGAAGGTGTGGCCGTGCAGATGCATCGGGTGCCACATCCTGGTGTGGTTGCGGAAGATGATCCGGACCCGCTCACCGGCCTCGACGGGATACCGCTGGGAGGGCGTGTACGGGCTCCCGTTGATCGCCCAGTCGTACTTCTCCATGGTCCCGGTGAGGGTCATTTCGATGGTGCGGTCGGGGCGGCGCGACATGGACCGCACCGACTCGGCGGCCGTGAGCCGGTCCGCCGTCATGATCCTGCCGTACAGGCTCTTGGGCCGGGCGGACGCGCCGGGTGCCTCGCCGCCCCCGGTGCGCAGCAGGCCCAGCGCGGAGCGCCCCTTGCCCTCGGCGAGCACGGTGAGCGGGAAGACGCCGTCCCCGGCCGTGACCAGGACGTCATAGCGTTCGGCCATCCCGATGAGCAGCGCATCGGTCTCGGCGTGCTCGACGGGCAGGCCGTCGGTGTGCGTCACGGTCATCCGGTGGTCGCCGAGTGCGACGCGGTAGGCGGTCTCGCTGCCCGCGTTGATGAAGCGGATACGGATGCGGTCGCCGGGCCGGGCGCGGAAGGTCCGCGGGTCATGGACGGTGCGGCCGTTGACGAGGTGGTAGGGGTGGTCCACATCCCCCGCGTCGTGGCCGAGCAGCCTGCTCCGGGCGCCCTTGAGCATCCGCGACGGGCCGTCGGAGGGGACGGCCGCGCCCCCCATGGCGTGGGCTCCGCGGCCGCTGCCCCGTGGGTGGCCCATCTCCGTCTCGCCATGGCTCATGGGCCCGCGGTCCACGCCCCCGTGCAACTGCTTGAGCACGTCTTCGGGTGTGCTCCCGTCGACCCCGTCGACCCAGTCGTCCAGCAGGACGATCCACTCCTTGTCGTAGGAGAGCGCTTCCCTGGGGTCGTCGACGATCAGGGGGGCGTACAGCCCGCGGTCCAACTGGAGACCGGAGTGCGGATGCACCCAGTGGGTGCCGGGGGTGGTGACCGCGAAGTGGTAGTCGAACGTGCTGCCGGGCCTGATGGACCGCTGGGTCACCCCGGGGACGCCGTCCATGTCGTTGCGCACCGTCAGCCCGTGCCAGTGCAGCGTCGTGGACTGCGGAAGGTGGTTGGTGAGGGTCAGTGCGATCCGGTCGCCCGCGGTGACGCGCATGATCTTGCCGGGCAGCGCATCGCCGTACGCCCAGGTCTCGACGGTACGGCCGCCCAGGTCGAACCGGCTGATCCCGGCGGTCAGCGCGAAGCGGCGCAAGGGGCCCGCACCCCGCCTGCGCTCGGCCTCGGCGACCTCCGGGCCGTGCGGGGACACATAGCCGGACGGGGGGCGGTCGTCCGGACCGGTGGACGCGGCCATGCCGTTCATGCCGTCCATACCGGAGTGCGGGCCGGAGCCGGTCTTGCCGGTGGCGCAGGCGGAGAGCAGGCCGCTGCCGGCGGCGGCGAGACCTGCGCCGAGCACGGCGCGGCGGGAGTGCGTACGCATGGGAGAAACACCTCGAGACGATGTCGGTGGTGATCTGGGCGGGGTGAGGGCACTGCCGCGGGCTCCGGTGGGCGTCGGCGGCGGGGCGCGCTCCTGCACGCGCGGCACCGACAGTTCAGATGAGGAGTGTGGGGCGCGGCGGCCCGGATATCGGCCACCGGCCGGTCTCCCGGCACTCGGCCGGGGCGCCGGCGCCGAGGAAGGCCGGCAGGGCGGGCGTCCGGAGGGGAGCGAGGGCGGCAGGCGGCGCGGTGAACAGCAGCAGACGGCCGCACCACGCGGCGGTCTTGCCCTGTTCCTGCATCGCGGACCTCTCGACGGACGGCGAACCGGCGGACGCGGGAGGAGGTCCGCTTGCCGCAATCTACCCCCGAGGGGTATGGGTCTCGTGGTGGCCCGCCGGACGGAGTGCCATTGCGCCGTCCGGCGGGTGACCGGAGCCCTCCGGCGGGGCGTGGCGGCGCCGTCCGCCGGGCGGGGGCGGGCTGCGCTCAGAGGGCGGACAGCAGGCCGCTGAGCTGCGGCACCTGCTCCCGCTCCGCGGCCTCCGGCGCCAGCCAGGATCCGTCGGGGAAGGAGAGGTCCACCCGGCGGGTGTGGCGCGCGGGATGCGGCTCGGTCCGCAGGGTGAACCGGCCGCGGGGCAGCTCGCCGAGTAGCTGCGCCGCCTCCCCGGGCCGCAGCAGGGCCGAGCTGTGCGCAAGGAGCCAGGCGTCCCGCTCGGGGACGACGGGGCTGGGGTGCATGTCCGTCTCTCTGTTCCCTGTCCCTTCTCGGCGCCCGGCCGGTGGGTTCGTCGCCGAGGGGGCCGGCCGCTGATCAGCGTAGGAAGGCCAGGGAACGGACCCTTCAACACCGGGTCAACGGCCGCTCAGGCCCGCTTCAAGACTCCGCCAAGCCCCCCGTTTGCCCCCGTCCGCTGCGCTGAGCCCGCTCGCCGCGGGAAGGATGCGGGGTGAGGGTTACGGGACGGCGGTTCTGATTCAGGCCAAGGGTGCGTAATGTGACGGTAACCCCCTCACGTGATACTGGTGTGCCACGTCGCGTGATCCGGCGCGTGTGGACAGGCCGATTGACCTGCAAGGATTGGTGACCCATGGACAAGCAGCAGGAGTTTGTGCTCCGCACGCTCGAGGAGCGCGACATCCGCTTCGTACGGCTGTGGTTCACCGATGTCCTCGGTTTCCTCAAGTCCGTGGCGGTGGCTCCCGCGGAGCTGGAGCAGGCCTTCGACGAGGGCATCGGCTTCGACGGCTCGGCCATCGAGGGGTTCGCCCGGGTGTACGAGTCCGACATGATCGCCAAGCCGGACCCCGGCACCTTCCAGATCCTGCCCTGGCGCGCCGAGGCCCCCGGCACCGCCCGGATGTTCTGCGACATCCTGATGCCGGACGGCTCCCCCTCCTACGCCGACCCGCGCTACGTCCTCAAGCGCATCCTGGCCAAGACCTCCGACCTCGGGTTCACCTTCTACACCCACCCGGAGATCGAGTTCTTCCTGCTCAAGGACAAGCCCGTGGACGGCCAGCGGCCGACCCCCGGCGACTCCTCGGGCTACTTCGACCACACCCCGCAGAACGTCGGCATGGACTTCCGCCGGCAGGCGATCACGATGCTGGAGTCGATGGGCATCTCGGTGGAGTTCAGCCACCACGAGGGCGCCCCCGGCCAGCAGGAGATCGACCTGCGCTACGCCGACGCCCTCTCGACCGCCGACAACATCATGACGTTCCGGCTGGTCATGAAGCAGGTGGCCCTGGAGCAGGGCGTCCAGGCGACGTTCATGCCCAAGCCGTTCTCGGAGTACCCGGGCTCCGGCATGCACACCCACCTCTCCCTCTTCGAGGGCGACCGCAACGCCTTCCACGAGTCCGGCTCGGAGTACCAACTCTCCAAGGTCGGGCGCTCGTTCATCGCCGGACTGCTCCGGCACGCGGGCGAGATCTCGGCCGTCACCAACCAGTGGGTCAACTCCTACAAGCGCATCTGGGGCGGCGCCAACCGCACCGCGGGCGCCGGCGGCGAGGCCCCCTCGTACATCTGCTGGGGCCACAACAACCGCTCCGCGCTGATCCGCGTCCCGATGTACAAGCCCGGCAAGATGGGCTCCACGCGGGTCGAGGTCCGCTCCATCGACTCCGGCGCCAACCCCTACCTGACCTACGCGGTGCTGCTCGCGGCCGGTCTCAAGGGCATCGAGGAGGGCTACGAGCTGCCGGCCGGCGCCGATGACGACGTCTGGGCGCTGTCCGACTCCGAGCGCCGGGCGATGGGCATCGAGCCGCTGCCGCAGAACCTCGGCGAGGCCATTGAGCTGATGGAGCGCAGCGAACTGGTCGCCGAGACGCTTGGCGAGCACGTCTTCGACTTCTTCCTCCGCAACAAGAAGCAGGAGTGGGAGGAGTACCGCTCCGAGGTCACCGCCTTCGAGCTGCGCAAGATGCTGCCCGTGCTCTGAGCCACCGCGCCACCGAGAGGCTGCACCCATGGCACTTCCCGCTCCGCAGGGCCGGCGGAGCAGCACCTACACCCGGCTGCTGAGGCACGGTTTCACCAACCCCTCGGCGGCCGGGGAGCTGCTGGACGCCCCCGAACTCGCCTCCGTGCGTGATGACTCGGTGCTGCTCGAAGCCCTGGGCGCCACCGCCGACCCGGACCTGGCACTGCACAGCCTGGTCCGGCTGGTGGAGGCGCAGGAAGAGGACGAGCAGCAGACGCTGCTGAGCACCATCGTCGCGGCGAAACCGCTGCGCGACCGGCTGCTGGGAGTGCTGGGCGCCTCCGAGGCGCTTGCCGACCATCTCGTCCGGCACCCGCGCGACTGGCAGTCGCTGGTCACCTACGAGTCGGTCGACCTGCACCCCACCACCCCCGAGTTCGAGCTGGCGCTCGCCGAGGGGATCTGGGCCGGCCAGAACGCCGAACGGCCCCGCGCCGACGCGCTGCGCACCGCCTACCGCCGCTCCCTGCTGGGCATCGCCGCCCGCGATGTGTGCGGCACGACCGATGTCGCCGAGGCCGCGGCCGAGCTGGCGGACCTGGCCACCGCCACGGTACGGGCCGCCCTGGAGATCAGCTACGAGGAGGCGCCCGGCGACGCCGCGGTGTCCCGGCTGGCCGTCATCGGCATGGGCAAATGCGGCGGCCGCGAGCTGAACTACGTCTCGGACGTCGATGTCATCTTCGTCGCCGAGGCCAAGGAGGGCGTGGACGAGGCCCAGGCGCTGCAGGCCGCGACCCGGCTCGCCGCCCGGATGATGCGTCTGTGCTCGGACAACACCGTCGAGGGCACGATCTGGCCGGTGGACGCCAACCTGCGCCCCGAGGGCCGCAACGGACCGCTGGTGCGCACCCTCTCCAGCCACCTCGCCTACTACCAGCGCTGGGCCAAGACCTGGGAGTTCCAGGCGCTGCTCAAGGCCCGGCCGATGGCCGGCGACCTGCAGCTGGGCCAGGAGTACGTGGACGCGCTGGCACCGATGGTGTGGGAGGTCGCCGAGCGGGAGAACTTCGTCGCCGATGTGCGCCAGATGCGCCGCCGGGTCGTCGAGAACATCCCCGCGGCCCAGGTCGAGCGGGAGCTCAAGCTCGGCCCCGGCGGCCTGCGCGACGTCGAATTCGCCGTCCAGCTCCTGCAGTTGGTGCACGGCCGCAGCGATGCCACGCTACGCAGCGCCACCACCCTCGACGCCCTCGCGGCACTGGCCGCCGGCGGCTACGTCGGACGCCAGGACGCCGCGGCCCTGGACGCCGCCTACCGCTTCCTGCGCACGCTGGAGCACCGCATCCAGCTCTTCCGGATGCGCCGTACCCATCTGATGCCCGAGGGCGAGGGCGAACAGCGGCGCCTGGCACGCTCGTTGGGCCTGCGGACCGAACCGGTCGACACCCTCCGCAAGGAGTGGAAGTGGCACGCCCGCGAAGTGCGCCGGCTGCACGAAAAGCTCTTCTACCGTCCGCTGCTCGATGCCGTCGCCACGCTGGAGCCCGGCGAGACCCGGCTCTCCGCCCGGGCCGCCGGCCACCGCCTCGAAGCGCTCGGCTACGCCGACCCGGTGGCCGCGCTGCGGCATCTGGAGGCGCTGGCGTCCGGCGTGACCCGCAAGGCCGCCATCCAGCGGACGCTGCTGCCGGTGCTGCTGGCCTGGTTCGCGGACTCCGCCGACCCGGACGCCGGACTGCTCAACTTCCGCAAGGTCTCCGACGCGCTCGGCAAGACGCCCTGGTATCTGCGGCTGCTGCGCGACGAGGGCGCGGCCGCCGAAAACCTCGCCCGGGTGCTGTCCGCCGGCCGGCTCGCCCCCGATCTGCTGCTGCGCGCCCCCGAGGCGGTCGCGCTGCTCGGTGCCCCCGACGGGCTGCAGCCACGCAGCCGGGCCGCGCTGGAGCAGGAGGTGCTGGCCGCGGTCGGCCGCGCGGACGGCGCGGAGGCGGCGGTCGCGGCGGCCCGCGGAGTGCGCCGCAGAGAGCTGTTCCGCACGGCCGCCGCGGACGTCATCGGCGCGTACGGCACGGAGTTCAGCCCGGCGGACAACGATCACGGCCACTCCGTCGACGCCGTCGGCTCCGCGGTCTCCGACCTCAACGCCGCCACCCTCGCCGGCGCCCTGCGCGCCGCGGTCCGCCAGCAGTGGGGCGACACCCTGCCCACCCGCTTCACGGTGATCGGCATGGGCCGCTTCGGCGGCCGCGAGCTGAGCTACGGCTCGGACGCCGATGTCCTCTTCGTCCACGAGCCGCGCGAGGGCGCCGATGAACAGGAGGCCGCCAAGGCCGCCCACGCCGTCGCCAACGAGATGCGCCGGCTGCTCGAACTCCCCTCCTCCGACCCACCGTTGCCCATCGACGCGGACCTGCGCCCGGAGGGCAGGTCGGGCCCGCTGGTACGGACCCTCGCCTCGTACGCGGCCTACTACCGGCGCTGGTCGCTGGTGTGGGAGTCGCAGGCCCTGCTGCGCGCCGAACCGGTCGCGGGCGACGCCGAACTGGGGGAGCGGTTCATCGAGCTGATCGACCCGCTGCGTTATCCGGCCGAGGGCCTGGGCGACGACGCGGTCCGCGAGATCCGCAAGCTCAAGGCCCGGATGGAGGCCGAGCGGCTGCCCCGCGGCGCCGACCCCACCACCCACGCCAAGCTCGGCCGCGGCGGCCTCAGCGACGTCGAATGGACGGTGCAACTCCTGCAGATGCAGCACGGCTGGGAGGTCCCCGGCCTGCGCACCACCCGCACCCGCGAGGCGTTGGCGGCCGCGCACGCCGCCGGCCTGATCGACACCGAGGACGCCCAGACCCTCGACGAGGCCTGGGTCCTGGCTGCCCGGGTACGCAACGCCGTCATGGTGGTGCGTGCCCGCCCCGGCGACACGTTCCCCGTTGACGGCCGGGAAGTGGCAGCCGTGGGCCGCTACCTGGGCTACGAGGAGGGCCACATCGGCGAGATGATCGACGACTACCGCCGCATCACCAGGCGGGCACGCGGCGTGGTCGAGGAGATCTTTTACGGCGCGTGAGGGCCGGGGTGCCGCTCGGGCCGTCGCCTCGCTGAAGGGTCGCAGGCGTGGGGCCCACTTGGATGTACCGAGGTAACGATCACTCCGCTGATCTGGGGTTTTTGCGCTGGTTGGCATGGAAGCGCGCTTTCTTCTGACGATTCCCGCACGTGTTCATGTCACACCATTTGCGGGTGCGGCTCTGGCTGGTGTCGAAGAAGGCGGCTTGGCAGGTTGGTGAGGCACACAAGGCCAATTTTCCGTCTCGTTCGCCGGCGATGATGCTGATCGCGTCGGCGGCGATCACGCTGAGGGCATCTTCCACGCAGGAAGCCGAGCCGAGCCGCCATCGCCGCTTACCCTCGGGCGTCAGGATCGCCGCGGCCCGGCCCTGAGCGCTGCAGTCATTGATGACTTGGACAGCCGGCGCAGGGAGAGCGTCCTGGATCGCGGCCGCTGTCGCGGCGGCGTGAATCGACTCCCTCAGTTCCCGGGCGAGGTCGAGCTGGGCAGTGGTGCAGGAGTCCACGGCGAGGCCGTTCACTGCCAGCCAGTCGACGAGTCGGTGCGGCGTGGGAATGCGCTCCACGGCGTTGCCATAACGCTCCGACAGCGTCCCCGTGAAGCTGGTCGCCAGCACCTTGCCGAGGCGGAAGTCAGGGAATCCAGCATGCATGGAACCACCTTAGGGGGTTGCAGCGTGGCTCGGAGAACTGCTAGAACCGCCTTAGCCGGTTCCGCGATGGCCAGGAGGTCTCATGCCCCGTCCCACCACCGAGGTGCAAGCATTTGAAGCCCACGCAACTGATGCCGACCTCGACGATCTGCGCGCGCGACTGGCCGCGGCGCGACTACCGGAGGCCGAGACGGTCCATCGCGCCGCGCCCGGCCCTCGCCGATGGGAACAGGGCGTTCCTCTCGCCGACCTCGTCGATCTCGTGAACTACTGGCGCACCGGGTACAACTGGCGGTCGTTCGAAGAGCGCCTTCACCGGATCGGCCAGTTCCGCACGACCATTGACGATCTGGGAATCCACTTCCTGCACCGCCGATCCGCGCGCGCGGATGCCACTCCTCTGATCTTGACGCACGGCTGGCCAGGCAGCATTGCTGAGTTCATCGATGTAGTGGACGAGCTGGCAGATCCGAAAGAGGCAGGCGCGCCGGCGTTCCACGTCGTGGTCCCGTCGCTACCGGGCTTTGGTTACAGCGACAAGCCGGCCACCACCGGGTGGGGAACCGAAAAGATCGCGGCCGCATGGGTGGAACTGATGGGAAGGCTCGGCTACCGCAAGTTCGCAGCCCACGGCGGCGACTGGGGAGGCAATATCACCACGGTTCTCGGCGGCAGGTTCCCGGCGCACGTTCTCGGCATCCACACATTGTTCGCGGAGGCGCCGCCCGGGTTGACAACGGACGGGCTGACGGCGGTCGAGCGCCAGTGGACCGAGGAAACCCGCGATTTCTGGCGCCACCGCGCGGCGTACGCGAAGCAGCAGGCGACCCGGCCGCAGACCATCGGCTACTCGCTCGTCGACTCACCGGTCGGGCTTCTTGCCTGGATCCTTGACAAGTTCGCCGAGTGGACAGATACCGAAGACAGCCCGTTCGAGACGATTTCCAGAGACCGGGTTCTTGACGACGTCACCCTGTATTGGCTGACGCGGACCGGCGCTTCGGCGGCCCGCATTTACTACGAAAGCCACAACTCGCTGGACCCCGAGCTTCGGGTCGACGTCCCGTCAGCAATCACTATGTATCCCCGCGACATCGAGAAGTGTCCGCGCCCCTGGGCACAGGAGCGGTACCGGCAGATCGTCCGATGGAGGTCGCCCGAAAGCGGGGGACATTTCCCGTCGCTGGAGGTTCCCGAGTATTTCGTCAAGGACCTGCAAGAAGGCCTTGCGGCAGTGCTGGCCGCCCATCGGTGAACGCGGCTCGGCGACGCGGCACCCGCCACCCGCCCCTCCTCAGGCTTCGTGGAAGAGGGCGCGCGGAGGCCGTATGAGGCCCGGGCTCACGCCGTCACGGGCGACAGACGTGACAGCCGATGCGGCAACGCCCCGTACCACACGCACGCCACCACGAGGCCGAAGGCGAGGCACAGCACGCCCCCCATCGCGTCCAGCCAGAAGTGGTTGGCGGTGGAGACGATGACCAGGAGGGTCGTGGCGGGGTAGAGGAGGCCGAGGGTCTTGGCCCAGCGGGAGCGGGCGAGGAGTGCGATGGTGATGCCGCACCACAGGGACCAGCCGATGTGCATCGACGGCATCGCGGCGTACTGGTTGGACATCGAGGCGAGGTTGCCGGAGGCCAGTGAGCCCCAGGTCCCGTGGTGGACGACAGTGTCGATGAAGCCGCCGTCCGGCATCAGCCGGGGTGGCGCCAACGGGTAGAAGTAGTAGCCGATCAGGGCGATGCCGGTGGTGGCGAAGAGTGCCAGCCGGGCGGCGGCGTAGCGGCCGGGGTGCCACCGGTAGAGCCAGACCAGCACCCCGATCGTCACGATGAAGTGCAGCGTCGCGTAGTAGTAGTTCATCGTGACGATCAGCCATGTCACGGAGTTCACGGCATGGTTGACGGTGTGTTCGACGGCGATTCCGAGGGCGTGCTCCGCCTGCCAGATCCAGTCGGCGTTCCTCAGGGCCTTGGCCTTCTGCTCGGGCACCGCGTTGCGGATCAGCGAGTACGTCCAGTAACTGACCGCGATCAGCAGGATCTCGAACCAGAGCCGGGGGGTGCGAGGAGCACGCAGACGGGCCATCCGCCTCTCGGCCACCGGGTGGTCCGCGCGTTCCCCCTTGGGTGGCGGGGTGGTCGGCAGGCCGTCCAGCGTCCTCGTATTCGCTTCACCCATAGGCAGACAGTCTGCCAGAAAGGGGCGTACCGGCGATCATCCTTCGGTCGGGTATTCGAAGCCGCATATCGGTCTCAAGAGGGACGCCGGACCCCCGTATTTCTGGGGGAAGCAGCCCTCAGGGAGCCCTCAGGTAGCCCGCAGCGGCTTCGGGATCCTGGCCGGTTTCGGGGCCGAGGCGGTCGATCCGCGCACCACCAGCTCGGGGTGGAAGACGAACTCGCTGTGCGGGGCCGGGGTGCCGCCGATCTCCTCCAGCAGCGCGCGCACGGCCGCCTGCCCCATGGCCGTGACCGGCTGCCGGATCGTGGTCAGCGGCGGATCGGTGAAGGCGATGAGCGGGGAGTCGTCGAAGCCGACCACGGAGATCTCGCGCGGGACGTCGAGCCCGCGCTGCCGGGCCGCCCGGATCGCGCCGAGCGCCATCATGTCGCTGGCGCAGACGAGGGCCGTGGCGCCCCGCTCGATCAGCGCGCCCGCCGCGGCCTGGCCGCCCTCCAGTGTGTAGAGGGAGTGCTGAATGAAGGGCTCGGTCTCGGCCGGGCCGGTCTGCAGCCGCTCCTGCATGGCGCGTACGAAGCCCTCGATCTTGCGCTGCACGGGCACGAAGCGCTTGGGGCCGAGCGCCAGCCCGATCCGCCGGTGGCCGAGCGCGCTGAGGTGGGTGACGGCCAGATCCACCGCGGCCCGGTCGTCGGGGGAGACGAAGGGCGCCTGCACCTTGTCGGAGAAGCCGTTGATGAGGACGAACGGCACGCCCTGGCCGCGCAACTGCTCGTAGCGCTGCATATCGGCGGAGGTGTCGGCGTGCAGCCCGGAGACGAAGATGATGCCGGCCACCCCGCGGTCGACCAGCATCTCGGTCAGCTCGTCCTCCGTGGAGCCGCCCGGCGTCTGCGTCGCGAGGACCGGCGTATAGCCCTGGCGGGTCAACGCCTGCCCGATGACCTGCGCAAAGGCCGGGAAGATCGGGTTCTCCAGCTCCGGCGTGATCAGCCCGACCAGCCCCGCGCTGCGCTGCCGCAGCCGCACCGGGCGCTCGTAGCCCAGCACGTCGAGGGCGGCGAGCACGGACTGGCGGGTGGTGGCGGAGACGCCGGGCTTCCCGTTGAGAACCCGGCTGACGGTGGCCTCGCTGACACCCGCCTGTGCTGCGATATCGGAGAGCCGGGCGGTCATGGGTGGGACTGTACCGGTCTGCTGTCAGATTGCCCACCAGGTGCAGCTGTCCCCGGGGAGGTGGGCGGCGGCGCCGTCGACGCTCACCGGGGCGCTGGAGAGCAGCGGTGTTCCGGGGGTGGGGAGTTCGACGTCGTGCCCCAGGGTGTTGACGGTGCACAGCAGGCCGGGGCGGGTGAAGGCGAGCGCCCCGTCGGGGGCGGGCGCCCAGCTCATCGCGCCGTCGCCCAGCCCCGGCAGCCGGCGCCGCAGATCGAGGGCGGTGCGGTAGAGCTCCAGGGTGGAGGCGGGGTCGCCGGTCTGGGCCGCGACGGTGAGCGGTGCCCAGTCGGCGGGCTGCGGCAGCCAGCTGCCGCCGGGGCCGAAGCCGTACGGCGGCGCCTCGCCGGACCAGGGCAGCGGCACCCGGCAGCCGTCGCGGAAGCCGTCCTGGCCGCTGGTGGAGGCGACGCCGTCCGGGGCGGACTCGGTGTCGGTGCCGGGGCCCGCCGCGCCGGTCGCCCGGCCGCCGCGGAAGAACGCCGGGTCCTGGCGGACCTCGTCGGGCAGGTCGGTGACCTCGGGCAGGCCCAGTTCCTCGCCCTGGTAGAGGTAGGCGGAGCCGGGCAGGGCCAGCATCAGGAGGGTGGCGGCGCGGGCGCGGGCGAGGCTGCCGCCGAGGCGGGTGGTGTGGCGTACGACGTCGTGGTTGGACAGCACCCAGGTGGTGGGGGCGCCGACCGAGGCGGTGGCGGCGAGCGAGGCGTCGATCACCGAGCGCAGCGCGTCGGCCTGCCAGGCGGCGTTCAGGAACTGGAAGTTGAAGGCCTGGTGGAGTTCGTCGGGGCGTACGTACAGGGCGAGGCGTTCCGGGGTGGGGGCCCAGGCCTCGGCGACGCCGATGACCTGCCTGCCGCGGGCGTCTCCGTAGCCGTCCAGCAGCCGGCGCCAGGCGCGGTGGATGGCGTGCACGCCGTCCTGGTCGAAGAACGGCAGGACCTGGCTGCCGATGAGCTGGGCCTGGGCGCCGTGGCCGATGTCCGGCAGGCCGGGCGCCTTGATCATGCCGTGCGCGACATCGACCCGGAAGCCGTCCGCCCCGAGGTCGAGCCAGAAGCGCATGATGGCCTCGAATTCGGCGTGCACCTCCGGGTTCTCCCAGTTCAGGTCGGGCTGCTCGGGGGCGAAGAGGTGCAGGTACCAGTCGCCCCGGTCGGTGCGCGTCCAGGCCGGGCCGCCGAAGATGGACTCCCAGTCGTTGGGCGGGAGTTCGCCGCCCTCGCCCTTGCCGGGGCGGAAGAGGTAGCGCTGCCGGGAGAGCGCCGGGTCCTGGAACCACGGGTGCCGGTCGGAGGTGTGGTTGGGGACGATGTCGACGATCACCCGCAGGCCCAGGTCATGGGCGTCGCGGAGGAGTTCGCCGGCGTCCTGGAGGGTGCCGAAGAGCGGGTCGACGGTGCGGTAGTCGGCGACGTCGTAGCCGCCGTCGGCCTGGGGTGAGGCGTAGAAGGGGGTGAGCCAGACGGCGTCCACCCCCAGGTCCTTGAGGTACGGCAGCCGCTCGCGGATTCCGCGCAGATCGCCGATGCCGTCGCCGTCGCTGTCGGCGAAGGAGCGGACGTAGACCTGGTAGATGACGGCGTCGCGCCACCATCCGGGACCTCGGCCCGGTCCGGGGGCCTGGGGGGCGGGGCTGGGGGAAGTGAGCTCCTGGGTCATCTGCCGTCCCTGTCGAGGTCAAGAGGCGTCGGTGCCTTCAAGGAATCAACGCTCGGGCGGGCGCGGGGTGACGGTGCCGGGAGCGCCCGGAGGGTCCCCTTCCAGCCATCTCGTTGCACTTCGTTCCCGCAGTCTTGCAGAAAATTGCCGCAAGGTCTTTCGGTTTGTTTTCCGCGCTGTTACGTTCCTGACCGCCATCTGAGGCATTTCCCTAAGGAGTTCACATGCGGCGTGGCATACGGGGCGCAACGGCCACCGCGCTGGTAGCGGGCCTGGCACTGGCGGCGACGGCGTGCGGCGGAGGTGACGGCGGCAGCGGCGGCAACAGCGGGGGCGAACTGTCCGGAACCGTTACCTTCTGGGACACCTCCAACGACGCCGAGAAGGCGACGTACCGCAAGCTTGCCGAAGGTTTCCAGAAAGAGCACCCGAAGGTCCACGTCAAGTATGTGAACGTGCCGTTCGGCGACGCCAACGCCAAG
Source organism: Streptomyces sp. NBC_00400 (assembly GCF_036048035.1). Lineage (NCBI taxonomy): Bacteria > Bacillati > Actinomycetota > Actinomycetes > Kitasatosporales > Streptomycetaceae > Streptomyces > Streptomyces sp. NBC_00400. Next base: position 6,076,621 of record NZ_CP107940.1, read on the forward strand.
TTCAAGAACGCCGCCGGCGGCAACTCCGGCGCCCCCGACGTGATGCGCACCGAGGTCGCCTGGGTCGCCGACTTCGCCAACCTCGGCTACCTCGCGCCCCTCGACGGCACCCCCGCCCTCGACAAGGCCGACGACTACCTCCCGCAGGCCGTCGGCTCCACGAAGTTCAAGGGCAAGACCTACGCCGCACCCCAGGTCATCGACACCCTCGGCCTCTTCTACAACAAGAAGCTCCTCAAGGACGCCGGCGTCGAGGTGCCCAAGACCTTCGCCGAACTGGCCACCGCCGCCAAGAAGATCAAGGCGAAGACCGGCGCCACCGCCCTCTACCTGCGCGGCGACGACCCCTACTGGTTCCTGCCCTACCTCTACGGCGAGGGCGGCGACCTGGTGAACGCCCGCGACAAGGTCGTGGAGATCGACGACGGCGCCGGCGTCAAGGCGTTCAAGACCCTCAAGAGCCTGGTCGACTCCAAGGCCGCCGTCACCGATGCCACCGACGGCCAGGAGAACCAGCTCAAGGCCCTCAAGGACGGCACCGTCGCGATGGCCGTCGACGGCCCCTGGGACATCGAGGGCGCCCGCGCCGGCAAGGCCTTCAAGTCCCCCGCCCACAAGGACAACCTCGGCGTCGCCCCCGTACCCGGCGGCAGCACCGCCCAGGGCTCCCCGCAGGGCGGCTGGAACCTCTCCGTCTACGCCGGCAGCAAGAACCTCCAGGCCTCCTACGCCTTCGTCAAGTACATGAGCTCGGCCAAGGTCCAGCAGCAGACCAACGAGAAGCTGAGCCTGCTGCCCACCCGCAAGTCCGTGTACGAGGTGCCGGCCGTCAAGAACAACGAGATGGTCCAGTTCTTCAAGCCCGCCGTCGACGGCGCGGTCCAGCGCCCCTGGATCGCCGAGGGCAACTCCCTCTTCGAGCCGGTCAAGGTCCAGATGAACAAGGTGCTCACCGGCGCCTCCTCGCCCGAGCAGGCCGCCAAGGCGGCCGGCGACGCCTACCGGAAGCTGCTCAAGGACTACAAGTGACCTTCGCTGTACGGGTGCGCCGGGCGCTGGGCACCCACTGGTACGCATGGACGATGGTCGCCCCGGTGGTACTCGTCATCGGGGTGATCATCGGCTATCCGCTGGTGCGCGGCGTCTTCCTCTCGCTCACCGACGCCAACGAGGCCAACGTCGAGCGGAACATCGGCGTCAACCACCTCCCCGCCACCTACAAGTTCACCGGCCTGGACAACTACCGGGCGGTGCTGGCCGACGGCGTCTTCTGGGACCGTCTGGGCTGGACCGTTCTGTGGACCGTCGGCTGCGTCTCGCTGACCTTCCTGACCGGCCTCGCCCTGGCGAACATGCTCAACCGCACGCTGCGCGGCCGCACCTTCTACCGCCTCGCGCTGATCCTGCCGTGGGCCATCCCCGCCTTCATCTCGGTCTTCACCTGGCGGATGCTCTACAACGAGAAGAACGGCATCCTCAACAAGCTGCTGGCCGGCGGCGGTATCGACGCGGTCCCGTGGCTCAACGACCCGACCTGGGCCAAGCTCTCGGTGATCGCCGTCAACGTCTGGCTGGGCGTGCCCTTCATGCTCGTTGCGCTGCTCGGCGGACTGCAGTCCATCCCCGGCGAGCTGTACGAGGCCGCCGAGATGGACGGCGCGGGCCCCTGGCAGCGATTCCGCAACATCACCGTCCCCGGCCTGCGCGCCGTCAGCAGCACGGTGATCCTGCTCTCCACCATCTGGACCTTCAACATGTTCCCGGTGATCTTCCTGCTGACCCGGGGCGGCCCCGGCGACGCCACCGAGATCCTGGTGACCTACGCCTACCGGCTCTCCTTCCTCGACAGCCCCCGCAACTTCTCCGAGTCCGCGGCCTGGGGCGTCCTGATCCTGGTCCTGCTCTCGGCCGTCGCGGTGGTCTACCGCCGGGCGCTGCGCAAGCAGGGAGAGGTGTGGTGACCATGACCATGACCCGCACACGCAGCAACCGGGCCTCCGCGACCCGGACGCCCGCCCCGCACCGGCCCACGTCCCGTAAGCGCAACGAGCGCTCCCGCCCGGCGTCCCTGGGCCTGCACGCGGCCCTGCTCGTCGCCGCCGCCGTGGCCGTCTTCCCGCCGCTCTGGCTGCTGGTGACGTCCTTCAAACCGAAGAACGACGCCTTCTCCACCGGCCTTGTCACCCACTTCACCCTCGCCAACTACACCCACGTGATCGCCGACACCGAGTTCCTGACCTGGTTCAAGAACTCCGTGATCATCGTCGGGCTGACCACCGTCCTCGGTGTCTTCATCGCCGCCACCACCGGCTACGCCGTCAGCCGCTTCCGCTTCCCCGGGATGCGCCCGCTGATGTGGCTGCTGCTGATCACCCAGATGTTCCCGGTCGCGGTGCTGATCGTGCCGCTGTACAACCTGCTGGCGAGCCTGGGCCTGCTCAACCAGCCGGCCGGCCTGGTCGTCACCTACCTGACCATCGCCGTCCCCTTCTGCGCCTGGATGATGAAGGGCTTCTTCGACACCATCCCGGTGGAGATCGACGAGTCCGGACGGGTCGACGGCCTCAACCCCTTCGGCACCTTCTGGCGCCTGGTCCTCCCGCTCGCCAGACCGGGCCTGGCCGTCACCGGCTTCTACACCTTCGTCACCGCCTGGGCCGAGGTCGCCTACGCCTCCGCCTTCATGACCGGCGAGGAGAACCTGACGCTCGCCGGCGGCCTGCAGACCTTCGTCAACCAGTACACCAACGACTGGGGTTCGATGACCGCCGCCGCCGTGATCATCGCCGTGCCGGCCGCCCTCGTCTTCGCCTTCGCCCAGCGCCACCTCGTCGCCGGACTGACCGCCGGCACCACCAAGGGTTGAGATGACTTCACAGCACACCACCACTCCTGCCACCGACTGGTGGCGCCACGCGGTGATCTACCAGGTCTATCCGCGCAGCTTCGCCGACGGCAACGGCGACGGCATGGGGGACCTGCCGGGCGTCCGCAGCCGGCTGCCGTACCTGCGCGACCTGGGCGTGGACGCGGTCTGGCTCAGCCCCTTCTACGCCTCCCCGCAGGCCGACGCCGGTTACGACGTCGCCGACTACCGCACCATCGACCCGATGTTCGGCACCCTGGCCGACGCCGAGGCCGTCATCCGGGACGCCCACGCCCTGGGCCTGCGCATCATCGTCGACCTCGTCCCCAACCACTGCTCCGACCAGCACGAATGGTTCCGCCGCGGACTGGCGGAGGGCCCGGGTTCGGTACTGCGCGAGCGCTTCCACTTCCGCAAGGGGCGCGGCGAGAACGGCGAGGAGCCGCCCAACGACTGGGAGTCCCTGTTCGGCGGCCCGGCCTGGACCCGGGTCCCCGACGGGGAGTGGTACCTCCACCTCTTCGCCCCCGAACAGCCCGACTTCAACTGGGACCACCCCGCCGTCCGGGACGAGTTCCGTTCCATCCTCCGCTTCTGGCTGGACCTGGGCGTGGACGGCTTCCGGGTCGACGTGGCCCACGGCCTGGTCAAGGCCCCCGGCCTGCCCGACATGGGCCACGGCGAACAGCTGAAGCTGCTGGGCAACCAGGTCCTGCCGTTCTTCGACCAGGACGGTGTCCACGACATCTACCGCTCCTGGCGCACCGTCCTCGACGAGTACTCCGGCGAACGGATCGCGGTCGCCGAGGCCTGGACCCCCACCGCCGACCGCACCGCCCTCTACCTCCGCCCCGACGAACTCCACCAGGCCTTCAACTTCCATTACTTGAACGCGGAATGGGATGCGGCCGCCCTCCGCGAGGCGATCGACTCCTCCCTCGACGCCATGCGCCCGGTGGCGGCCCCCACCACCTGGGTGCTGTCCAACCACGACGTCGTACGCCACACCACCCGCCTCGGCGGCAGCCTCGCCCGCGCCCGCGCCGCCACCCTCCTGATGCTGGCCCTGCCCGGCTCCGCCTACCTCTACCAGGGCGAGGAACTGGGCCTGCCCGAGGTCACCGACCTGCCCGACGAGGTCCGCCAGGACCCCTCCTTCTTCCGGGCCACCGGCCAGGACGGCCTGCGCGACGGCTGCCGGGTCCCGCTCCCGTGGAGCGGCGACGCGGCCCCCTACGGCTTCGGCGACGGCGGCAGCTGGCTGCCCCAGCCCGCTGACTGGGCACCGCTCACCGTCGCGGCCCAGACCGGCGACCCCGCCTCCACCCTGGAGCTCTACCGCACCGCCCTGACCCTGCGCCGCGCCCACCCCGGCCTCGGCGCGGGCGACGCGGTCGAGTGGCTGGACGCCCCCGACGGCGTCCTGGCCTTCCGCCGCCCCGGCGGCCTCGTCTGCACGGTCAACACGACCGGGGCCCCGGCCCGCCTGCCCGCTCCCGGCCGGCTGCTGCTCTCCTCCCGCCCACTGGACACGTCCGAGGGGGGCGTCGAACTGCACACGTCCGCGGGGGCCATCGAGCTGCCCGCCGACACCGCCGTCTGGTGGGAGGAATGACCCTGCCCGATCCCGCCGACGCCACGGCCGCCCCCCGGTTGTCCGACATCGCCGCCCAGGCGCAGGTCAGCGAGGCGACCGTCAGCCGGGTCCTGAACGCCAAGGCGGGCGTGGCGGCGGGCACCCGGCGGCGGGTGCTCGCCGCGCTCGACGTGCTCGGCTACGAGCGCCCGGTCCGGCTGCGGCGGCGCAGCGCCGGACTCGTCGGCCTGGTCATCCCCGAACTGACCAACCCGATCTTCCCGGCCTTCGCCCAGATCATCGAGCAGTCGCTGGCGGGCCACGGCTACACCCCGGTGCTCTGCACCCAGATGCCCGGCGGCGCCACCGAGGACGAACTCGTCGAGCAACTGGAGGAGCGCGGCGTCACCGGCATCGTCTTCCTCTCCGGCCTGCACGCGGACACCGGCGCCGACCCGTCCCGCTACGCCCGCCTGGCCGCACGCGGCGTCCCGTACGTCCTCATCAACGGCTACAACGACCACATCGACGCGCCTTTCGTCTCACCCGACGACGGCGCGGCGGCCCGGATGGCAGTGCGTCACCTGGCCGAGCTGGGGCACGAGCGGATCGGGCTGGCCGTCGGCCCGGCCCGCTATGTGCCCTCCCGCCGCAAGGCCGAGGGCTTCGCGGCGGCGCTGGGCGAGTCGTTCGGCCTGTCGAGGGGGCAGGCCGAACGGCGCGTCCGGCACACCCTGTTCAGCGTGGAAGGCGGACACGCGGCCGCCGCCACACTGCTCGACGACGGCTGCACCGGCATCGTCTGCGGCAGCGACCTGATGGCGCTCGGCGTCGTCCGCGCGGCCCGCCAGCGCGGCCTGGCCGTCCCGGCCGGCCTCTCGGTCGTCGGCTTCGACGACTCCCAGCTCATCGCCTTCACCGACCCGCCGCTGACCACCGTGCGCCAGCCGGTACAGGCCATGGCGACGGCGGCGGTGGGCGCCCTGATCGAGGAGATCCACGAACGGGCGGCGGGCCGCCGGGAACCGCCCCGCCGCACCGAGTTCGTCTTCCAGCCGGAGCTGGTGGTGCGGGGGTCCACGGGGGCGGTACGGCCCTGACCGCGCGCCCCGGAGGCCGGGGTGGACGCGGGCCTGGGCGGCGGCGGGACCGCGCGGTGCGGACGTCCCGGGCGCCGGTCCCTCTCGTCCCCGCGTCAGTGCACGTCGTCAGCGGTCCCGTGAACGGCCGGCCCCCAGTCCGCGGGAATCTCGGAGGCGATCAGGGCGGCGGCCTCCTCCAGGGTTTCGACCCACCCGACCTGGTGACGTTCCGAACCGTTGGGTTCCCACATGCGGATCACCACGAAGCCGCCACCCGCGCTCGGGAACAACGCCGGGATGTCATAGGTCAAGGGGGACTCGGTGCAGCGGCTGAATTGCAGCGATCCATGACTCACCAAGGGGACGAACTGACGCAGCCGAGGCTGTGCATAGGCCGCTTCCACCATGTCCGGGTCGATTACTTCCGCACTCAACGCGCGCACCTTGCGCCACTTGAGCGCCACCACGTCGGACGCGTCGTGGCTGCCCGCCTGCACCCTCAGGCCTCCTGCACGGCGGCGTACGCCACGAACTCCGTCCAGGCCGGGGCGGGCACGGCGAGCTGCGGGCCGGCCTTGTCCTTGGAGTCGCGGATGTGGACGGTGGTGGGGCAGGCGGCGATCTCGACGCAGCTGTCTCCGGCATCGCCGCTGTAGCTGGACTTGTACCAGGAGAGGGCGACTTCCACGCAGTCGTCGCCGGAGCTGCCGCTGTAGCTGCTCTTGAACCAGGCCAGTTCGGTGGTGTTCATAGCGCTCCTCGCATCTGCGTCAGCAGGCTCCGGGAATCCTCCGGAGTGAGGGCCTGCGAACGCAGTTTCGCATAGCGCATGTGCAGTGTGCTGATGGTCTTCGCGTCAGAAATGAGGAGGCCGCTCTCCTGCCCCTCGCAATAGCCATACCACCGGTTGCTCGGGGTCTCCAGGAGCCGCAGCGGGCCATCCATCCCTCCATGAACTCCCCTGGCCAACGGCATGACTTGCAGCTCGACATTCCGGAGGCGCTGGGTGGTCTCCAGCACACGGTCAAGGAGTTCCCGGGCCACGTCAGCCCCGCCGGTCCGGCGCAGAAAGACATGCTCGTCGATGATGAAACTGAACGCCGTGTTCGGCCGGTCCCGCAGCAGCTTCTGCCGGTCCAGTCGGGCGGTCACCTTCGTCTCGGTCTCCTCGTCGGTCAGCAGCGGAATGCGGTGCTCGAACAGCTCCCGCGCGTACGCCTCGGTCTGCAACAGGCCCGGCATCAAACGGCATTCGTACGTGTACAGGCTGATCGCCTGCTCCTCCAGCCGGGCCCACTGCCGGAACCACGCGGCTAATCCCGGCTGCCGGGCCAGCTGCGTCGCCATCGCCCGCAGTACCCCGAAGGCGTCCAGCACCCGCTCGGCCCGCTCGATGAACTCCGGTGGCGGGAGCCTGCGCCCCTGCTCGATCGAGGCGATGGTCCCGGCGGAGAATCCCACCCGCCGCGCCAGTCCCTCCTGCGTCAGTTTCGCCCGCTTCCGGAACGCCTTGACCACGGCCCCGAAGGCCCTGAGGCTGTCGGTGGTTTCGGGCTCGCTGTTGCCCGTTTTGCCGGCCATACCGGCCACCTCCCCTGCGTCTGTCGTGCCACGCGCACAACTCACCCATGGTTACGTTCCGTTATCGCCGATGTCCACCCTTTGCACTCGTACGCTCACGTTGCGTACGAGCTCCGTAGGGGCGGAAACCCTGGCCATGGCTGCCATGGGGGCGTCACCGTAGGGCGCATGCCAGTCCAGTCAACCTTCCGGGCCGCCCAAGCCCCGGTTACCGTACGTGTGTTCACCATGCGCTTCAGTGCGACCCGCCTCGGTGCCCGTCTCGCCCGCCGCCTCGCCGTCCACCGGCTCGATCAGTGGGGCTTCCCCTACGGCAGCGGGTTGTCCGATACGGCCGCCGCGGTCGTCGCCGAACTCGCCGCGAATGCCGTGACACACGGCCGGGTCCCCGGCCGGGACTTCGAGCTGCGCCTCGCGACCCTGTCCCGCGCCCACGCCGGCGCCGCCGCACGCCCCGCGACCCTCCGCATCGAGGTCGCCGACACCCGTACGGAGAAACGCCCGCCGTCCCCTGACGCGCTCACGCTCCCGCCCCCGGACTGCGAAACGGGGCGCGGTCTCCCACTGGTGGCCGCGCTCGCCGACCGCTGGGAGGTCGTCGACCGGGTCCCGGTGGGCAAGGTGGTCCGGGTCGAACTGGACCTGTAGCGCCGCCCGGCTGTGTATGGACCCTGGGCCCGTCCTACCTCCGTCCGAAGGGGGACCGGTGCTTGACGGGTCATCAAACGACTGCTGGGCTGGCTGCTTCGAGTCAGCCAGTCGGAGGTAGCCCAGGTGTCCAGGTCGGATCTTCGCGCGTTATTCCGGTCGAATGATCGTGAGCTGAAAGCCGTTGACTACTTCGCCGACCGGCGTGACGAGTGGGCCACGGTGGTGGAGAGCCTCGTACGCCATACCCGACGGGTGCACGAGGCCGGGTTCGATGTCGAGGATCTGGAGACCCCGCGGCGCAATGTGCTCGTCTTCTACGGGGTCGGCGGTATCGGCAAGTCCACGCTGTCGCGTGGCGTCGCCGAGCACCTGGTGGACGGCGAAGCGCGCGGCGCCGACTGGACTCCGCTGGACCCGCGGGTGGGGCGGGTGGCCCCGGTACGCGTCGACTTGTCGCGTGACTCCGGCAGTGACTTCGAGTCCTTGATGCTTGCCCTGCGGCTCGCGGTGGTCGAGCTGGGGGAGCCGATGCCGGCCTTCGACCTTGCGTTCCAGCGCTACTGGGAGCGTAACCATCCCGGAGAGCCGCTTGAGGAGTATCTGCGGCGCCGCACCTGGTTCAGCCGGTTCCCGGGGGCACGGTCGCTGTCCGGCCAGATGCAGTCGGTGCTGTCGGACGTCGCGCAGGCGGCGTCCTTGCCCGGGACTACGGGCGCGCTCGTCGGAAAGGGGCTTCGGTCCCTTGTCCGTGCGTTGCGGGACCGGCGTCACCAGGTCCGCTCGCTTGCCGAGTGCCGCCGTTTGGCCGACCTGCTCGAAGCCGAACCGGACCTGGAAGCACTCAGCTACTACTCGCATCTGCTCGCCTGGGACCTGAGCCGGCTCTCGGCCAAGCGCCGGGCAACGCTCGTCGTCCTGCTGGACACCTTCGAGGATGTCGGGGACCGCGTGCACCGCGATCTTGAGCGGCTGATCCAGCGGGTGGCGTGGCTGATGCCGAACGTCCTGTTCATCATCACCGGCCGAAACCGTCTGCAGTGGGACGATGCCGGACTGGAGGGGCAACTGGACTGGGCGGGAGCGGACTTCTGGCCTCTGCTCGTCGGCGGTGCGGTGGAGGAACCGCGTCAGCACACTGTCGGCTATCTCTCCGCGGAGGACTGCGAGAGGTACCTTTGCGAGCGGCTGACCGTCGGCAGCCGGCCGCTGATGGATGACAGTGCGCGACACCTGATCACTGCCAACTCGCACGGGCTGCCGCTCTACCTGGACCTCGCGGTGATGCGGTTCTTGGACATGTACCGCAAGAACGGGCGCGCCCCGGTGGCGAGCGAGTTCAATCTGGACTTCCCGGCGCTCGTGGCACGGACCTTCCGGGATCTCACACCGAGCGTACGGCAGGTCCTGAGAGCGGTGAGTCTGCTCGACTCGTTCTCTGTCGAGCTGGCAGCGGCCGGCGCCGGTCTCGATCACGACGCCCCTGCCCTGGAATTGGTCGAGCGCCCCTTCGTGGATCTGGATCCCGGCGCCCCTTGGCCCTACCGGCTGCACAATCTCGTACGCGATGCCATGCGGGAGGCGGACTCGACGAGCGAGGACCGCTGGAGCCCGGCGGACTGGCGGCGGGCTGCGCAACGCACGCTCGATGCCTTGGAACATGAGGCGGACGGAGACCGAAGGCGTCTGGTCGCCGCCCTGAGGCAGGGACTGACGCTCGCCCGCGACTACGGGTTAAAACTCGGCTGGCTGCAGGACGCGGCGTTCCGCTACGTCGACGACTTCGTATGGGAGCCCATCGAACTGCCGGCCCCTGCCCCAGCCGCGCAAGCGAGCCACCACGCCCGGACCGGCAGTGCGGCGGAGGTTCTGGCCAGCACGTTGTCCGCGATCGCACGGCGGCAGCGACGTCACCGGAGTGAAACCGCTGAGCAATTGCGCGGGGTGCTGGCATCCGGGCAGTTGCCCGAGTCGCTGTTGGAGCTGCCGCGCTACTTCCTGGCGGAGTGCGACCGCGATCTCGGGAACTTCGCGGCCTCGTTGGAGGGGATGAGGAAGGTCGTCGACACCGGGGGACGACTTGCCCCCACTGCGGCCCGCGGCCTGGTGCACCTCGCGCGCCGCGTGGGGCGGTTCCCCCAGGTGCATGCCGCAGCCGAGGCCCTTGGCGTGGAGGGCCGCCGGGACCGGGCCCTCGGCGACCTTTGGTGGACCCAGGGGAACATGGCGCTCGCCTGCTCCTCGTACGCGGTCAACCGGGACGAGGCACTGCGGCTCGGCCAGCCGGGCGAGGCCGCGCTGTCACAGGCATGCCTGGCCTTCGCCGCCGCGTTCCGGGATCGCCCCCGCGCCGGGGAGGAGATCACGCGGGCGCAGGACGCCTTGGGCACGGTGTCGATCCGGTGGGCGGAGATTCAGACGAAGATCGCATCGCTCGTGCGGGATGCAGGTGTCAGCGACGACCTGCCGGCCCGCGCCGAGGCAGTGGTCGAGGAGGCGCGTGAGGCGGGACTCACGTCGTCTGTCGCGTACGTGCGCTTCGCGGTCTGTCTCCACGCCGCGGTCCTGGGCGAGTCGGCTCCGCGGGACGAGGCGCGCGAAAGGCTGCACGAGTGTGTACGGGGCGAGGAGTTCGCCTACCTGGTCGAACTGTCGTACCTGATGGCGGGTGAAGAGCCGCCCGCAGATCTGCCGCGCGCCGAATGGGTGGACGAGCGAAGCCGAGTACGGGCACGCTGGGCCGCGATTGTCGATGATCGGCGCCGAGAGGCCGCCGCACAAAGAGGAGACTGAGCCGGGTGGCGACGTACACCAAGCTGGACCAGATCGACCTGCCCGCTGTGTCTGAGCGCTACGGGCTGCAGGACCCGCAACTGGAACCTCTCAACGGCGGCGCGGCGAACTCCAGCTTCCACGTGTCCAGTCCATCGGGCGACTTCACACTGACCATCCTCGACAACCACGACATCGTCAGCGCCCGGAGCCTCGCGACGTACACGCAGGCCGTGTATCGGCTGGGGGTGCCGACGACCGAGGTGGTTCCCGCCCTCGACGGAGAGCTGATCACCACCTTCGACGACGGCCGCCCGGTCATCCTCAAGAAGTGGATCCAGGGGGAGGTGCGCCAGCCGCTGCCGATTCCGGTGCTGCCCGAGGCAGGGCGTATCCTGGCGCAACTGCATGCCCTGGAGCCGGAGTCGGAAGGGCTCGGCGACCTCCCCGTCGGGACGCGCCGCCTCTCGGCTGAGCAGTTGGACGCCATTCCGCAGTTCGCCGACCGGGAGTTTGCGGCGTGGCTCGCGGCTCGCCTGAAGCGGGTGCGCAGCGCCGAAGCCGACAGCCAACGTTCTCGGAAGGTCGCACACGGGGACCTTTTCGCCGACAACGTGATCGTGCGTGACGATGGGACGCTGTCCGTACTGGACTGGGAAACGGTCTCACTCGACGATCCCCTGCTGGATCTCGGCATGGCGGCGGTCGGACTGGCGGCGGAGGATGACGTCCTGGTGCCCGAACGGCTGAGTGCCCTGGTGACGGGATATCAGGCTCTTGCGCCCCTGTCGAAGGCAGATGCAGCCGCACTGCCTCTGGAAATCGAGCACGCGGCGTGCATCATCGCTTTCCATCGCTACTACCGGCACAGCGTTCGCTTTCCCGACCCGAGCAAAAGTACCTATCACCTGAAGATGATCAAGTTCGTGGAATCTGTGGGTGCTTGAACAACGGTGCCACGCCGAACCCCACCGCTCTCACCGGTCGGAGCGGTGGGGTTCGGCGTGGTGGCCCGCTACATCAAGACCGTCGGCTCCTGCCCAGCAGCCCTCACGCTCGCGCCTCTGCTGACCTGGCATGACTTCGGCGACAACTCCTCGGGCTGGGGTAGGAGGCTGCCTGGCACCGGTCCGACCGTCCGGGCGCGTGGGCCCGCGGGGCGGGCCTCCGGTCGGCCGGACCGGCTACTGCGGGAACGTAACACCCTTCCAATGTCTTGCGTAAGGTCTTGCAGCAAGGATTCGGCGCGGATAGAACCATGACCCATGTCCTCCACCACACGCCGGTTCCCCGCTGCGCGCCGCCCCCGCCCCCGCCGGAACCTGGCCGCCGCCCTCGCCGTTGCCCTCGGCGCGGTGACCCTGCTCGCCTCGTCCCCGCTGCACCCTGCGCAGGCGGCCGGGCCGGAGCAGGCCCGGGCCCAGTGGATCGACCGCGACACCGTCGTCTGGAAGGGCGCGGAACATACCGCCTCCCAGCTGGAGTTCGGGGCGCACGGCAAGCGGATACGGCTCACGCCCGGCACCCTCAGCCCCTCCGAACGGCTCGCCTCTCCGCATCTGACGGGCTACCCGGCCTTCACCGTCGACCCCCGCGACCGCCACCTCGCCCGTACCGCCCTGCGCGGCAGGCTCCTCGCCACCCAGCGCACGGCCGACGGGGGGAGTGCCACGACCGGTGTCCAGATACCCGGCGTCCTGGACGACCTCTACGGCGCCCGCGCCCGGCACGCCGCGCTCGGCCCGGTCTTCCACCACGGCCACCCCACCCTCTCCGTCTGGGCACCCACCGCCCGCACGGTCGCCCTCGAACTCGACGGCCGTACCGTCCCGATGCGACGCGATGACACCACCGGCATCTGGCGCACCACCGGCACCCGCGACTGGGCCGGAAAGCCGTACCGCTACCTCGTCACGGTCTGGGCGCCCACCGTCGGCAAGACCGTCACCAACAAGGTCACCGACCCCTACTCCACCGCGCTGACCGCCGACTCGGCCCGCAGCCTGGTCACCGACCTCGACGACCCGGAACTCGCCCCGCCCGGCTGGTCACGGCTGACGAAGCCCGCCGCGGTGCCGCTGCGCCGCGCCCGCATCCAAGAGCTGCAGATCCGCGACTTCTCCGTCGAGGACCGCACCTCCCGCCACCCCGGTCAGTACCTCGCCTTCACCGACCGCCGCTCGGACGGCATGCGGCACCTGGCCTCCCTCGCCCGGTCCGGCACCTCCTACGTCCACCTCCTGCCGGCCTTCGACTTCGCCACCACGCCCGAGCGGCCCGCCGACCAGGCCCGTCCCGGCTGCGACCTGGCCTCGTACGCCCCCGACTCCGACCGCCAGCAGGACTGCGTCGGCAAGACGGCCGGCCGCGACGCCTACAACTGGGGCTACGACCCGCTCCACTACACCGTCCCGGAAGGGTCCTACGCCTCCGACCCGGGAGGCCCGGCCCGCACCGTCGAGTTCCGCCGCATGGTCCAGGGCCTCAACGGCGCCGGGCTGCGCACCGTCATGGACGTCGTCTACAACCACACCGCCGCGAGCGGCCAGGACCCGCACTCCGTACTGGACCGCATCGTCCCCGGCTACTACCAGCGGCTCATGGACGACGGCAGCGTCGCCACCTCCACCTGCTGCTCGGGCACCGCCCCCGAACACACCATGATGGGCAAGCTCGTCGTCGACTCCGTCGTCACCTGGGCCAAGGAGTACAAGGTCGACGGCTTCCGCTTCGACCTCATGGGGCACCACCCCAAGGCCGACATCCTGGACGTCAGGAAGGCCCTCGACGCACTGACCCCCGAGAAGGGCGGCGTCGACGGCAAGAAGATCATTCTCTACGGGGAGGGCTGGAACTTCGGCGAGGCCGCGAACGACGCCCGCTTCGTCCAGGCCACCCAGCGGAACATGGCCGGGACCGGCATCGCGACCTTCAGCGACCGGGCCCGGGACGCGGTACGCGGCGGCAGTCCCTTCGACGGCGACCCCCGCATCCAGGGCTTCGCCTCAGGCCTCTACACCGACCCCAACTCCTCGAAGGAGAACGGGAGTCCGGCCGAGCAGCGCGCCCGGCTCCTCCACTACCAGGACCTCATCAAGGTCGGCCTCACCGGCAACCTCGCCGACTACACCTTCACCGACACCACCGGCCACCGCGTCAAGGGCTCCCAGATCGACTACAACGGCGCCCCGGCCGGATACGCCGCCGCCCCCGGCGACGCCCTCGCCTACGCCGACGCCCACGACAACGAAACCCTCTACGACGCCCTCGCCTACAAACTCCCGCAGCGCACCGGCGCCGCCGACCGCTCCCGTATGCAGGTGCTCGCCCTCGCCACCGCCGCCCTCTCGCAGGGCCCGGCGCTCTCCCAGGCCGGCTCCGACCTCCTGCGCTCCAAGTCCCTGGACCGCAACTCCTTCGACAGCGGCGACTGGTTCAACGCCCTGCACTGGAACTGCGCCGACGGCAACGGCTTCGGCCGCGGACTGCCCCCGGCCGCCGACAACAAGGACAAGTGGCCCTACGCCCGGCCCCTCCTCGCCGACCCCGCGCTCCGCCCCGGCTGCGCCGCGGTCCACCACGCCTCCGCCGCCTACCGCGACCTGCTGCGCATCCACGCCACGGAACCGGCCTTCGGCCTTGAGACCACCGCCCGGGTCCAGTCGGCGCTGTCCTTCCCGCTCTCCGGGCAGGACGAGACCCCCGGCGTGATCACCATGCGGCTCGGCAACCTCGTCGTCGTCCTCAACGCCACCCCGCACCGCCAGGACCAGACCGTCCGCGCACTCGCAGGCGAGCGCTACGCCCTGCATCCCGTCCAGGCCCACGGCACGGACCGGACCACCGCCACCGCGTCGTACGCACGGACGTCGGGCACCTTCACCGTGCCGGCCCGCACGGTTGCGGTCTTCCGCCGCGGCTGAGGCCCGACTCAGGCCTTCAGCCGCTTTTCGAGGAGGGTGACGGCGTACCGGTTGCCGCCGTTCCCCTCCTTGCAGGGCTGCTCCCCGACGACGGTGTAGCCGGCGCCCTCGTAGTAGGTACGCAGCCGCGGGTTGGACGCGAGACAGTCCAGCCGGGCCCACGCGCGGCCCGCCCCGGCCATCCGCCGCTCGGCATGCGCCAGCATCGCCCGGCCGGTTCCGGCCGGTGCCCGGTCGCGGTCCACCATCAGGCGGTGCACATAGCCCGCCACGGGCGGTTGCGGCCCCCACGCGGGCTCGTCACGCCACCACAGTTCGAACGCGCCCACCCGCCGCCCGGCGGCCTCCGCGAGCCAGACCTCGCCGTCCTTCCTCCGCAGCCGGAAGTGCTCCTCGTCCTTCCCGCCGGGCTTCCACTGGTCGATGCCGTTCGCCTGCATCCAGCGGGCCGCGGCGTCGTACAGCGCGACCAGACCCGGCAGATCGCCGCCGTCGTCGGCGGGCCGGAAGGTGATCTCGTCCATGCGGCGATTCTGCCTGCCCACGTTTTCGGCTCTCCCGCCGTGGGGGTTGCTCACCGTTCGCCGCCCGCTGTGCGGCACCGCCCGCCGTTGCGCCTGCGCCTGGCGGCGGGCGGTGTTGCTGCGGTCCGCTGCGGGGGGCTGCACCCCCATGCCGCTCCTGCTAGTGCCACCTTTCATAGGCGGCGGAATCTCTTAGTGATCGAGCGATGATCGGTCGTGGCGACGGACCCGCGAGGGCGGTTTGCCGTCGAGGGGGGCTGAGTAGTGCCCCACGCACTCGGCCGAGAATTGACAGTTTGTTACTCGCTACTACTGGGTTCTCTGGTACGTCTGGCCGAAACGGTCGAAACCTGACAGGGCGCGCATGCCCCACGCCTCCGAATTTGCGTTAGAGCGCACTCCGACTCCTAGGTTCAGAAGCATGCGGTACATCAAACTCGGAACGACCGGACTGGAAGTCTCCGCCATCACCCTCGGCTGCATGAGCTTCGGCGAGCCGGACCGGGGCGGCGAGCCCTGGTCGCTGGGCGCGGACGCCAGCCGGGACATCATCAAGCAGGCCCTCGAGGGCGGCGTCAACTTCCTCGACACGGCCAATGGGTACAGCGCCGGAAGCAGCGAGGAGATCGTCGGCCAGGCGGTCAAGGACTTCACCCGGCGCGAGGAGGTCGTTCTCTCCACCAAGGTCTGGATGCGGATGCGCCCCGGCCCGAACGGCGCCGGGCTGTCCCGCAAGGCGATCTTCGCCGAGCTCGACGCCTCCCTGAAGCGACTGGGGACCGACTACATCGACCTGTACCAGATCCACCGCTGGGACTACGACACCCCGATCGAGGAAACCCTCGAGGCGCTGCACGACGCGGTCAAGTCCGGGAAGGTCCGCTACATCGGAGCCTCTTCCATGCACGCCTGGCAGTTCGCCAAGGCCCTGTACCTGGCTGACCTGAACGGCTGGACCCGGTTCGTGTCGATGCAGGACCACTACAACCTCATCCACCGAGAAGCAGAGCGGGAGATGCTCCCGCTCTGCGCCGACCAGGGCATCGGCGTGATCCCGTGGAGCCCGCTGGCGCGGGGCAGGCTGACGCGGGCCCGGGACACCGCCACGGCGCGTGCCGAGACCGACGAGGGCGGCAAGATCCTCTACCGCGACGAGGACCAGGCAGTGGCCGAGCGCGTCCACGAGATCGCGGGCAAGCGGGGTCTGTCCCCGGCCCAGGTCGCCCTGGCCTGGGTCATGCGCAACCCGGCGGTGACCTCGCCCATCGTCGGGGTCACCAAGCCGGCCCAGCTGGCCGACGCGGTCGCCGCGGTGGACGTCGAACTCGACGAAGACGAGGCCGCCTACTTGGAGGAGCCCTACCAGCCGCACGAGGCCGCCTACCTGGAGGAGTCCTTCTACAAGCCGCACCCTGTGGCGGGCTCCCGGTAGTCCGGGCTGCTGCCGGGCCTTCGACGAGTCCTTGGTCTCGGCCTTCACAGCCCTGTGGTGGGCCCGGCGGTGCTTGCGGGCGGTCGCGCGCAACTGCATGATCTGCGCGCTGCCCGCCAGCGCAGAGCGGGCGGGGCCGGGGTCGCGGAGCATGACACGGTCCGAGCGCAGGCGCCCGACCAGGACGACGGGCAAGTCCGCCAGCGCGTGGGAGAGGTAGACGACTTCGTAGCCGGAGTCCATGACGATCCAGATCTCCGGATCACCCGCCTGCCACCGCTGGGCCTGGCCCAACCGCTCGACAGCATCTCGTAGTTGGGCAGCAGTGACGGCGGTCCCGTCGTCCGCTGGCCCGAGGCGCACG
The DNA here is from genome assembly GCF_036048035.1 of Streptomyces sp. NBC_00400. Taxonomy (NCBI): domain Bacteria; kingdom Bacillati; phylum Actinomycetota; class Actinomycetes; order Kitasatosporales; family Streptomycetaceae; genus Streptomyces; species Streptomyces sp. NBC_00400. The sequence continues at coordinate 6,093,389 of NZ_CP107940.1, forward strand.
GCGTCCAGCAACGCCACCCATGAGGTCCGGCCGGTCTCCAGGGCGGCGACGAAAGAGTACGGCCAGCCCGGCACGAACTGATCCGTCTTGCGGTCGCCGCGCCCGTAGACGTGGCAGAACAGCCGGTCGTCGCTGGTCGGGGCGTCCGGGCGGAGCCAGTTGCCGACGTCCGCGGCCGGCACGATGCGCCCGTCGGCCGCCCGCGGCAGCGGCAGGCCGGTCAGCGTGCGGCGCAACCGCGTCGGCTCCAGCCAACCGTGGTCCATAGCCGTGTACAGCGCGCCGTGCCCGCGCCGATGCCCGACCACCAGCGACAGCTCGATCAGGGTCTTCACCGGCCCGTCCGCGCACAACACCGCGTCCGTGAGCTCGAAGAGCGCGTCCTGGCGGGCGTAGAGGCATTCATAGAACTCGACCCGAAGGCGGGACAAGATGCCCAATGCTTCGCCTGCGGGCGCATCGATCGGGAGACTCATACACAGCGGCCGTTCTTTCGTGCTTCGTTATTCGACCTCTCGAAGCGTGAAGAACGGCCGCGTCACGTGCCGCCGGATTCCGGGATCTCAGCAGGCCGAGTGACCTGCGACGTTAAACCCCAAGCTCAGTGACGGTTCCCGGAGCCCACGTAGAGCGGCTGGAGGACGGCACCGAGATCAAGCTCGGGGTTTTTCTGTCCGACACCAAGAGCAGGCGCGCGAAGTTGGCCGCGGACAAAGCTGCCGGGAATGTGCTGGCCCGCTTGCGCCGACGATGGCGGCGCAAGCGGTGTTCCCCAGACTGCAGGTGTCTCACGAGGCACCGCGTCGGCCACCTCAAGCAAGCTGCATTGGTTGAGTGTTCAGGCGTTGCGCGCCGTGGCTGCGGGCTTCTGGCCGTTCTGAGCCTGCTGTGCCCGCTCTGCCAGCATCTTCCCCAGGACTTCGAGCCGCGAGGTCTCGAAGGGTTGGCCATCGGAGCCGCCACCACTGATGATCACGAGGACGGAGCCAACGCGCATATTCAGCACGATGCCTCCTTCATTCCCGTTCCCAGGAGGGTAGGAGGATGCATAGCTCTCGTCCCCGATCTGTGGCAGTGGAACCCGGGTCGTACCGGTTTCGCGCTCATCCACCTGATTCTTCCGATACAAGGCACTGGCCTTGTCGGCGCTGGTGAAGGCAGCGACGCTGCAGTGCAGTTTCGCGTCTGGATCCCCCATCAGGTAGTCAGCGCTGTCCAGATGGGTCAGACCGAAGCCCTTACGGAGATGAGACTTCCCGCTCTTGGGTCCCTCGGGCTGTGTCCAGCCTGGCGGCAAGCTGGAAAGCTCAGGAAGCACTTGGCGTAGGGCGCCGGCGCTCAGTGCGGTCACGGATCGCTCCTGTGCTCCTCCACCTCCGGTGACAAGCCGGGCACCGCCGTATATCCCCAGCGCTACCAGGGCGACGAAGACCAGTGCAGCGGCAAGCAAGGAGAAGCGGGCGTTACGTGTGTTGTGGAACGTCACGGGCCCCAGGGAGATCGTATTTCGGCCCCGCAACGTGGAACCGTCGATCGTGATGCCGCCAGAGACCGAGCGTGGAGATTCGGCGGGCGGGGCCCCGGCCAGGACCGTGGCGATCTGCCCAGCGAAGTCCGGATCCGCGTCCATCTCTGCCCGGAGCAGCGCTCGGAGCTCTTCCACCGCCACCGGGTCTCCAGGCCGCTCGTCGACAGCCCGCATTGCTGACCGGCCGTCATCGCTTCTCGTGAGCCGCCCACGCACTACGTCCGATATCGCTTGCCCGACTCCAGTACCCACCGCGGCCGCGGTACCGCCGGTCATCTGAGTGAGTATCTGGACCACTGTCTCCACCATGCGCCATCCGCCTCAATCCCGAGACAACAGGGGCCATTGTCGCCAAGTGGACGCCCCTGCGGGCCCTGACGGCTCACAAAACTCAGATGCTCTCTACAACTCCAAGTTCAGACCGCTGGCGGCCCGGGGCGGTTGCGGGCCCAGCAATTGAGGACGCCGAGGACCGCGAGCACGCGCCCGTGCGACCCGTGTGGCCTGTGCGAGCCGGAGGGGCGGGCGACGGTCATGGTGCGCACGGGCAGATGGGTCAGGGCCCGGCCCGCACCCACTACGAGAGCGTCGACAGCACCGTGCTGATCCGGAACCACCTGACGGGAGTGTGTCTCTATACCGTCACGGTCCGTTTCACCACTAAGAAGGGCCAAGAAGTGGGCACGGGTGAAGACCGGGTCAACGTCCGAGCCGGATCCGAAGAGACGGTCTTTCCGGGTACTCGGACGACAGCCGACGGGCCCTTCGTGGCCGAGCTGCTCCATGTGGACAGGGCTTGCTGAACACCGGACGGATTTGGTTGGCCCGGCCAGTCCTGCAGCCACTGACAACAACTTTGCGCCCGACAGCTGAAGCTGCATCCGGGCCTCGTTGATCCGCAGGCCGACGTCGCCCCCGCACCGCCTGGCGCAACCTCCACGCCCAGCCTCGGGCGCCCGCGCCCGCCCCACTGCGGGACACGAACTGGGCCGAGCAGCGCTCGGACAAACCCCCACCAGCCAGCCGGACATGGACACTGAACCGTGTGGCCTCGATCCGACCGACCGAATCGAGGCCACACGGTGTTCGCGGGGGACGTGAACACCCGCTCAACGAAGGAACCGAGCCCAAGCAACGGCGCAGACAAGGACCAGCCGCTGGTCTCGGGTGGAACCCCGCGGGAGGGAGCAGCGGTTCCAACCGGCCGGTTGGGGACGCCCGTCAGCGAGTGCCCCGGCGCAGTGCGTGCCGGGGCGTCGTCCTTCGCGATGCGGTCCTGGCCTCCGCAGCTGTCGGTGGTGGGCTGGGGGACGGCTTCGGCGAACCGGACCGACTAGGAGCTGAGCCCGTCCACGCGCTCCATGGTTGCGTCCCGGTCACACCACACCGTCGAGGTCCCGCCGGATTCGACCCTGTTGCCGTAGTGCGTGTAATTGCCGTAGCCCCGCTTGAAGCAGGTCGCCTTGGCGACGAAGGCCGACCCGGTACACCTGATCGATCCGCCGGCGTGACCGTCGCTGCCGGGGAAGTACTGGCGGTTGCTGCACGACAGTGCCGTCGCTGACGATTCGGAAGCGTTCGCCGTCGATGTGCCGGCGACTCCCGTCATGACCAAAGCGGAGGAGGCGACCAACAACGCTAAACCCCGAGCACTCATACGTTTCCCCTCGGAAGAGCCATTGTTTGAACCAAGGGACATAGTAGGCATGGGAGCAGAAAGCACACTAGAGTGCCATTCAGGCCACTGGTGACGGTACCCCCGCGAATATCACGCTTGGCTACTTGTCACTTGGTTCGCCGTTCGTTGATGGCACCCCTGGTTGACGGCCCGGCGCAGTCTCGGGGCCGGCCCCCACTCCTGACGATGACGGCCCGTGCCGCCCTGGCGGACCCCGTCTGGGAGTGGCTCGCAGGTAGCGGCGAGCGAAGCGGGTCGCTGGCTCAGCTTGGGGTTTAACGTCGCAGGTCACTCGGCCTGCTGAGATCCCGGAATCCGGCGGCACGTGACGCGGCCGTTCTTCACGCTTCGAGAGGTCGAATAATGAAGCACGAAAGGACGGCCGCTGTGTATGAGTCTCCCGATCGATGCGCCCGCAGGCGAAGCATTGGGCATCTTGTCCCGCCTTCGGGTCGAGTTCTTTGAATGCCTCTACGCCCGCCAGGACGCGCTCTTCGAGCTCACGGACGCGGTGTTGTGCGCGGACGGGCCGGTGAAGACCCTGGTCGAGCTGTCGCTGGTGGTCGGGCATCGGTGCGGGCACGGCGCGCTGTACGCGGCTATGGGCCACGGTTGGCTGGAGCCGACGCGGTTGCGCCGCACGCTGACCGGCCTGCCGCTGCCGCGGGCGGCCGACGGGCGCATCGTGCCGGCCGCGGACGTCGGCAACTGGCTCCGCCCGGACGCCCCGACCAGCGACGACCGGCTGTTCTGCCACGTCTACGGGCGCGGCGACCGCAAGACGGATCACGCAGCGTCACCGCACACTCCAGGAAGCGCGCTCGTTGAGCAGGACCGGATCGAAGCCCGCAGTGCGCTTGTACGAAGCGGCGATCTCCGCTCGTTCCGCGAGCGGGACGACCTGTTCGATGTCGTCGAAGCCACCGGGAGCCCGCTCGTGGGCGAGCCGCATGACGACCTCGGGCCCCTGGCGCCGGTTGGCGAGTTGGAGCGCGGTCGTGGCCGGCCTGCGGATGTCCTCGTACGCGGCGGCGGAGCCGGTCGTGGCGAGTGAGTGGGCGAGCACCCGGGCGTCGATGATCGCCTGGGACGCCCCGTTGGACCCGACGGGGTACATGGCATGCGCGGCGTCGCCCAGCAGGACGACGTCGTCCCTGGTCCAGCAGGGCAGGGGATCGCGGTCCACCATCGGGTACTCGAAGGCCGCCTCGGCTCCCGTGATGATCCCCGACACGTCGAGCCAGTCGAACTTCCAGTCGGCGAAGTGCTCGACGACCGTGGCCGGGTCGGCGGGGCGATTCCAGTTTCCCCGCTCGAGCGGTTCGTCGCCCAGCGGTCGCTCGGCGATCCAGTTGATCAGCCGTCCGTCCCCGATCGGGTAGGCGACGAACTTCTGCGAGCCGTCCCCGGCCATGATCATGGACCGGCCGGTCAGGAACGGCTCGGCGCGGGTCGTGCCCCGCCACAGCACGAGTCCGTTCCACGGCGGTGCCCCTTCGCCGGGGAAGAGCGCGGCCCGGACGGCCGAGTGGATCCCGTCGGCGCCGACGAGCAGATCGGCATCGTGGCGCAGGCCGGTGATCCGGCTCCCGGTGCGGACCGCGTGTGCGCCGAGGCGCTCGCGGACGGCGTCCAGCAGCAGTAGTTGCAGCCTGCCCCGGTGCACCGAGTACTGCGGCCACCGGTAGCCGGCGCCGAGCCCGCGCGGTTCGGACCAGATCGCCTGGCCGTACCGGTTGTAGTAGGCCAGCTCGGCCGTGGGGACGGCGATCGCGGCCAGCCGGTCGGCCAGGCCGAGTTCGGTCAGCTCCCTCACCGCGTGCGGAAGGAGGTTGATCCCGACGCCGAGCGGACGGATCACCTGGGCCGCCTCGTGCACGACGACGTCGTCGAATCCGGCCGCATGCAGGCTGAGCGCGGTGGCGAGCCCGCCGATACCGCCTCCAGCGATGGTGATCCGCACAGCACCCTCCGGCTCGTTGGAGATTGTTACGGCCATAACAATCTCCCGTCGAGGCCGCCATGCGCAAGACTCTGTCCCGTGGAACGACCAGATCTCAGCTACGCCGCCTACGCGCGCGACCGGCTCGCGGGCATGCCGTCACCGGCCGACCCGGAAGCCTTTGCGCTCGCCTACCACCTGCTGCACCTTTCCTACCTGGTCATCGCCGACCTGGAGAGCCACATCCACCGCCCGCGCGGATGGACGCTCCCGGGCTTCCGGCTGATGTTCAAGCTGTGGCTGCTGGGCCCCACCCAGCCCGCCAGGCTTGCCGAGATCTCGGCGATGTCCCGCTCGTCGGTCACCAACGCCGTCAACACCCTCGAACGGGACGGCCTGGTGGAGCGCCGACGACTCCCCGACGACGGTCGCGCCATCGCCGTCGGCCTCACCGCCGCGGGCGCGGACGCCGTCCAGGAGGCTTTCGCCGAGCAGTCCCGCCGCGAGCAGCAGTGGTTCGCCACCCTCGACGCCGAGGAGCGGGCCACCCTCACCAACCTGGTCATCCGCGTCCTCGGCGCGCGGCCCGAGGACGCGGCCTAGACAGGGCCCGGCGGACGGCAGAAGCGCAACGGCGCAAGCCCGACGGGCTGCGGAGGCTCAACGGGCGTCGGCCGGCCCGGGCTGACGGCCCGTGGGGCACCCTTTGCCGTCGATCGGCGGCCGGTCGAGGTCCATGACCGGCCGCAGCGCTCCCAGCAGGGCGCCGACGCACATGTCGTGCAGCTCGGCGCGGCTGAACGCCTGGTGCGTCAGCCAGTCCACGCACAGGGTGCGGACGAACACCAGCCAGCTCATCAGCGCCGCCGACACCATCTCCCTGGGGCCCTCGCCGAGGCCCGTGGAGTCGAGCAGCCGTCGTCGCAGCTCGGCCAGCTCGTCGGTGATGACGGCCTGGATCACCGGGTCGCCGGCGAGTACCCGGTTCGCCGCGAGCACGGTGTTCCGGTGCGCGACGAAGTAGTCGATGTGCGCGTCGAGTCCGGCGGACAGCTGCTCGCGTACGGAGCGGCCCGGGTCGAGTTCCGTCCGGGTCAGCAGCCGGTCGGCGGCCTGCTGGTAGACCGCGGCGAACAGATCGCGCTTGTTCGGGAAGTAGCGGTAGAGCAGGGCGCGGGAGATGCCGGCCCGTTCGGCGACCTCCTCCATGAACACCTCGTCGTACGGCTTCGCCGCGAAGAGCTGGGCTCCGGCGCCGAGCAGCTGGCTCCGGCGCTCGGCGGGGTCGAGTCTGCGGCGCGTGGTCACACCCCCAGGTTACTTGACACCTGTCTACTACGCCGTACGTTCCCCGCTGGTAGACAGGCATCTACTAGCGGGAAAGGTGACCGCCTCATGGCCGGACTTCTCAAGTGGCTGGTGCTGGCAATGGGGGCCGCCTGCGCGGCGATCGGCGTCTTCCATCTCGTGCTCGGCATCGACTCGGTACCGGGCGAGGGATCGGCCGGCGCGACCGTCGACAGCCGGGAGCGGTACTACGGAGCGGTCTTCCTCGGCTACGGCCTCGCCTGGATCTGGGCGGCACGGCAGTCGCCGGTCCCGTCCACGGCGGTGCGGTGGCTCGCCGGAATCTTTCTGCTCGGCGGCATCGGCCGGCTGCTGTCGATGGCGGTCCACGGGCCGCCGCAGAGCTTCCAGATCGTCCTGACGGTCCTCGAACTCGCCCTGCCGCCCCTGTACTTCTGGCTGTCGGACGCCGACGAGCGGGCGGTGGCGGCCCGGCCCCCTGTACGGCGAGCCGACCCAGCGCGTCCGTAGCGTGCGACCGGAAATGATCACCGGGCGGGGAGCCATGATGTGAGGATGACCGCCGACTCACGCGCCCATGCGTTCAACGCCGCCGCTGACCAGTACGCGGCCGGCCGCCCTTCGTATCCGCCCGCGCTCTTCGATTTCGTCGCACAGGTCATGCGCCGGCCCCTGGCGGGTGCCCGGGTCGCCGATGTCGGCGCGGGCACCGGAATCGCCACCGTGCTGCTGCGTGCGCGCGGTGCTGACGTGATCGGGGTGGAGCCGGGCGAGGCCATGGCCGACCGGTTCCGCCTCGGGCTCCCGGACCTACCGGTCGTGAGGGGGGACGGCAACGCCCTCCCGCTCGCGGACGCCTCCCACGACCTCATCACCTACGCGCAGTCCTGGCAGTGGACCGACACCGCCCGCTCCGTCCCGGAGGCGTTGCGGGTCCTGCGTCCGGGCGGTGCGCTCGCGGTCTGGTGGAACACCACCGCCTTTGACGTGCCCTGGATCCGTGACCAGCACGAGCGGATCGCGCGCCACTGCGGAGTGACGCCCTCTTCCCGGACGCGTCCCGACGACGGCGACGCCATCCGGCTCGCGGGCCTGTCGGGGCTCCGGGTCGCGCGCCGCCAGGTGCGGTGGAGCCGCAGGGTCCCCCTCGACACGCACCTCGCCAACATCACCAGCCGCTCGGCGTTCCTGGTCCTTGCCGAGGACGACAGGCGGGCCTTTCTCCGCGAGGAGCGCAGGCGGCTGCACGGGATGTTCCCCGACGAGGCGGTGGAAGAGGCCTATGTGGTGGACCTGTTGGTGGCGACTCGTCCGTGACCTGCACAGAGTCCGGGGGTGTTCTCCCCGGGGTCCGTGGGGCACTACCTAGCCCACCGCCCCCATCGACTTCCCGTTCGCCAGCCGTCCCTGCAGCTGTGCCCGGTCGCCCGACTTCGCCGGGAGGGTCAGCAGGCGGCCGGGGGCCTGGCCGTGTACGTCGCCGGTGGTCGTGATCGAGGTGACCTTGCTGCTGCCCGCGGCCAGCAGCCACCACTGCCCGGTGGCGGACTTCCACAGCACCCCGGCCAGGGCCCGCGGCGCCCGGGGGCCGCAGGCCGTACCGCCCTCGGCGCGGGCGGCCACCGCGCCGGGTGCGTAGCGCCGGCCGCCCGCTGCCGGTGTCTGGATCTGGGCCATCGTCCGGCTGCCCGGACCGCGCCAGGTCTCGGCGCGGGTGCACAGCCAGGCCGCGCTGCCCGCGCTCCCGGGCAGCGGCTGGCGGGCGAACTCCCAGGAGTTCACCGTGCGGACGCCCTGGCCGCGTACCGCGGCAAGCTGGCAGGCCGTGCGCGCCCAGGCCGTCCTGGCGCGCGGCGCGGTCACCTCGCCGGGCTTGCGGGGGGTGCCGTACGTCAGCCGGGCCGGGGTCAGTTCACCGAGGTCGGTGAGCAGACGGCCGCCCATCCGCAGCGCCGGCCAGGTCGTGCACGTCGCCGCGGGCTGTGGTGTGGGCACCGGATCGGTCGTGCCGTCGGGCCTGATCCGCAACCGAGCGCCCGGCGCGTCCGGCTTGACCAGATCGACCAGCCGCGCCGACTTCACCCACGGCGCGGTCAGATACCGGACATTGCCCTGCGTACGGCTCACCACCAGCGCGCTCGCCGAATCCGCCGCCGCGCCGTCGGTCCGCGCGAAGTCCACCGCAGCGCCGGTGCCGTCGCTCTGCCCCTCGCCGTCCGCCGCCTCCGCGTAGCGCACCACCCGCAGCCCGTCGTGCAGGAGCACCACCACGACGTGGTCCACCACGCCCGCGAAGAGCAGTTGGGCCGGTCCGGCGGCCGGTCCGGTCGGGGTGCCGGGCGTCGCCGAGACCGGCACCCCGGCACCGGGCCTGGCCCACACGGCCAGCGCCCGCCGCAGCAGCGCCTTGTCGTGGATCCGGTCGCCGCGGGCGGGCCAGGCCGAGAAGTCCTGCCGGGCGGCGTTCTTCCAGGCGGTCGCGGAGGTCACCGCGAGCTTTCCGGGGTCCAGGGCCGCTTCGGACGCCGCGTTGCGTGCGTACGGCGGGGCGGCGGCGCCGTCCGGGCCCCAGCCGTCGCCCGGCATCCCCAGCAGCGCCCCGCACACCAGCACCGCCGCACCGGCGGTCAGCACCGCCCGGCCGTGCTGCCGCCGCCGGATCAGATCCGTCGGCCTGGCCTGCAGCGCGCAGGGGTCGAACTCCGGTGACTCCAGCAGCGACCGGTCCCGGCTGCCGGCCGGCGTCGTGGCCCGCTCCGCCTCGTCCAGCGCCGCACGGGGGTGTGCCACCCCGGCGGCCTCCAGCACCCGGCGCGTCTCGGGCGCGCTCAGCCGTTCCAGATCGCGCAGCACGAACGCGGCCCGCCCCGGGCCGGACAGCGCCGACAGCGCCTGGTCCAGCGCGAGTTCATCGGCCCCGCCGGAGCGCGGGAACAGTCGCAGGCCCCAGACCTGGGGGAACGGGGCCGGCGGCACCGGCAGCCACCGGCGCGAACGGCCGGCGGCCAGGGCGGCCCGCAGGACCCGCAGCCGTACGAAGGCATAGCCGGGGTCGATCGCCGCGTCCGTGCCGGCGCGCTGGGCGGGCAGTCCCAGCCCGCGGGTGGAGCTGCGCTGGCGCGGCAGGGTGCGCTGCACGACGGCATGGGCGGCCAGCACCCGCCGGCCGCGGCTGGGGCCCGGCGGCAGGACCAGGTAGGCCAGCCGGACCAGCCGCGGGTAGTGCTCGACCAGCGCCGCCTCGGCCTGCTCGACGTCGATGACGTCACCGATGTCCTCAAGGCTGCCGGGGGAGGTGCGGTCCGGACGCTGGGGTGTCGCTTGCTGCTGCTTCACGTTCGGTGAAACGAGTGATTCCTGTGATGGTCACCGGCCCTCCGGGGCGCCCCGACGGGTGACGCTCACACGCCCGCGGCCACCGCGGTGGGTGGACCGCGGTGGCCGCCATGACTGCCGGACGGGCCGGCTTTCGCGCTGTGGGCCGGACGTCAGCGCTGCAGGTCGAACTCGCCGTCCCGCGCGCCGAGTACGAATGCCCGCCACTCCGCCTCGGTGTAGCGCAGTACCACATCGGGGTCCGTGGAGTTGCGCATGGCCACCGCGCCCCGCTCCAGGAAGGCGATCTCCACGGCCTCCTCGGCGTCTCCGGGGGCGCGCTGCCAGGTGGCGTCGGAAATGTCGAGGGCGTAGAGCCACTCCTTCTCAGCTGCGGCACTCAGTCGGGTAGCCGGAGCGGGTTGCCCCGCCCCGGCCCCCTCAGAACCGGACGTGCGGCTGTTCGCCGCATCCGGCTCAAGCGGGCCCCTTGAGCCTTGCGTCGTGGTCATACTTGCTTGGTCCTTTCGTGATCGCCAGCGTGGTGCTGGCGGTGACATTCGGCATGTACGAGGCGGAGATTTTTCGTTTCGTTCAAACCGCCGTCCCGCCGATACACGAAGTGATGCTTATGCAGCGGCTTCATGGATGCCGAGAACCAGGCTGCCCATTCATGCGGGCTGTCGGACTCATACTCGGCACCGAGGATCAGCGGCTGTTTGCATAGCGGACAGATCCCCTGTTGGCGGGCGGCCAGCGTGATCGACAGTTTGTCGGCCGTTGCTGGCATGCTTCTGCGCGTACGGTTTGCCCAGTAGCTCGAAAGGCCCGGGTCATCACGGGAACTTCTTCCCCTGACCATGATGTGCCGTTCGATCCTGGTCCAGCTGAACTTGAAGAGATAGATGCCGGTTTCCCGGTCACCGAATACCCAATTGTCCTGCCGGAGCGAATTGAACTTTCCAAAGTGCCTGTTGACGACCCAGGACTTCGACTTCCTCGGGTGAGAGTGTTTGGCCCACTTATAGGTGAGCAGCCACACATAATCATCCAGTGACGTGAACGTGCGACTGGACACACCCGTCCGGTAGTAGGTAGCCCATCCCCGGATGATGGGATTGAGCTTCTTCACCACGGCGAGAGCGTTGGCCCCTCTAAGGGCCAGGACCTCATCGCGGAGCCTCTTCCGGATCCTCTTGACGGCATCCTTGCTCGGTTTGACGAGTAACTTCCCGTCATACCTGCGAATGTTGAACCCGAGAAAATCGAATCCTTCGTCGAGGTGGACGATCCTCGTCTTTTCCTCGTTGAAGAACAGACCTCTCGGACTCAACCATTGGGCCAGACCATCCTTGACCCGATGTGCGTCGTCCTCGCTGAAACACAACACAACGAAGTCATCGGCATATCGCACAAGCACCGGTGCACTTCTCTTCTGCCATTCACTGGCGCCGTCCATGCAACCAGCGGCCGTACTCATTCCGTGCAGTGCGATATTGAGGAGAAGCGGGCTGACAACGCCGCCTTGAGGTGTGCCCTCTTCGGTCGGCGCGAATCGCGCGTTCTCCATGACTCCGGCCTTGAGCCAGCCACGGATCATTTCCCTTGCCGGGAAGTCGCCGATGCTCCTCATCAGACGGTCATGGTCGATTCGGTCAAACGCCGCTGACAGGTCAGCGTCGAGCGCCCACAGCCGCCGGGCCGTATGGCCACGCACTGTGGAGAAGATGCTCTGAATCGCATCCTGACAGCCCCGGCCCGGACGGAAGCCGTAACTTCGCGCCTCGAACCGAGCTTCCCATTCTGGCTCCAGGGCATTCTTTGCACGGGCCTGGTGGACCCTGTCTCGAATGACCGGGATTCCGAGAGGGCGCTTCTTCCCGTTCGCCTTTGGAATGTACACGCGCCGAACTGCACTGGCTTGTGCAGAGGTTGGCTCCGCACAGATCTCTGCTACCAATTTCCCTCGCTCCGCCGGAGTGAGAGCAGTTCTTCCGTCGATGCCAGCCGTTCGGCGACCAGAGCTCTGCTGAGTCACCCTCTTGACGCTAACTTGCACGTTGGAGCGTGACCGAAGCATGAGCTTCTGCAAGTTACGGACCTTTTTCAGGTCCCCCTCCTGCGAGGCTGTGAAGATGCGCTGCCGCAGCCGCCGTACTGACGCCTCAGCCTTGGCCCAGTCAATGCTGTGCCACATGTTGGCGTAGTCCTTGGGTCCGTTCGCTGGGCAGAGCGATGCGGCAACGTCAGTTTTGGTTGTCACAGCGCTCCCTCCCAGCGTCTAACTTGTCCGTCGGTTCCGGTTTCGTTGCAGTTGCTCTTCACGGGCCTACCTGATCCGCGTGGGCTCCCTTTCGGGCCGGGCACTGGGCCCGTATCCGGCGGGTTATACGAGGCGGTTGGAGATTCGCCTCGTTTTTCCCTGAGCTTTCGCCCTGCCGGCATTCGCTTCTCGGATCATCCTGTCCTGCTGGAGAGTTGGGCCTTCGTCACCTCCGGCTTACCGTGCTGCCGCACGGACTCCAACAGGGTTTCCACGTTCCACTTCTTAGAGATACGACTGGGGTGGGCGCCCTCTTAACCCCGGGACCAATGGTGTCCTCGCCCCTTCACTCTAACCAAGGGGTTCGTTTCACGCTCTTCCGCGTTTAGGTCCTGTCGCCACCGATTGCCTTACCATCCGCGTGACTTGGGGATAACGAGGTGTCATCAAGGGTTCACTTGCGTTCGCCCGTCCAGTCTTCCCCTTCGCCTGTTGCTGCCCGATGGCCTGGGCCGCTCTTGGGCTTTATCCGCTCGGCTTCACACCCCGCCGTTGCCAGCGACGCATGCGAGCGTGGGGACGGGCCTGGACACTGGCCCGGAGCGATCTATTCGTGCACTCTTCTCCCTCTGATCGCCCGCTCCTCAGAAGCGACTTCGTGTCGCACTACCGTGATCCCCTCGCTCGTGGTGCGTTCCCGGTCAGCGTACGCGGCGCTCAGGCGAGCTTCCAGCGGCGGAATTCCGCCGTCCCGCGGTCCTCCGCCGCGGAGTTGGCGGCACACTGGTGCAGACCGGTGTCCTGCCGGGCGGCGGCTCCGGGGACGGTGACGGTGGCGATCTCGCGCCAGGTCGCGCCGTCGTCGGTGGAGCAGGAGCCGGTGTAGGTGCCCGCGGCCCCGGTGTCCTTCCTGCGGGTGAGGCGGAGTAGGACGGGCGCGGTGATGCCGGTGAGCCGCCGGTAGGTGTCCAGGGTGCCGTCGCCGTTCGCGTCGTAGGAGAGCACGACGCCGTTGGCGGGGGTCACGGAGAGGTTGAGGAAGCCGAGGGCGTCCGCGGAGCCTGCGGCTGAGGGGGCGCCCGGGGTGGAGGGGGCGGAGGGCGAGGACGGTGCGGCGAGGCGGTTGCGGACGATGAGGCCGGCCCGGGCCCAGGGGCCGGTCGGGTCCTGGGAGGTCACCTCGACGGTCACCGAGCCGCCCGCGGTGAGCGCGCCCGGCCGGTAGGCCGCGCCGAACTCTGCGGTGGCCTTCCAGAGGTCCGCGCCCCCGCCGTTGACGGCCAGCCGGTCGCCCAACTGGCCGAAAACCGCCGCATTGGTGGTGACGGTCCGCAGTCCGTCGTCCAGCGGCCCCGCCACGTACAGGGTGCCGTGCCGCGCCGCGCGGACCCGGGGCTCGCCCTTCGGGCCGTAGTCGACGGTGAGGTCGTAGGGGAGCGGGTGCAGGGGGGCGTTTTGCGGACCGGCGGGGGCGGTGACCTGCCAGCGGGCGCGGCCGCTGCCGCCGGGCGGGAGCGACGGCAGCGACACCGGGCCCGACGCGGTGGCCGCGACGCCGGTCAGCGCGAAGTCCACCCGGCCGGTCGCGCGCAGCCCGTTGACGTTGCGCAGCGCCGCGGTGACGGTGGCCCGGCCGCCCGGCGGCAGCGCGGGCGGGTCGGCGGTGACCGTGACGGTGCCCTGGTAGGGGGCCTTGGCGAGGGTGTCGTGGACCCGCCGCGCGGTGCGGTACGCATCGGTCGTCGGGCGCAGCGGAGGGGTGGTGCGCGCGCGGGTCCAGGGCTCTTCCAGGGCATACCAGTCGAAGGTCTTCGGCGGCCGGTCCGCGGCCAGCGCGTCGGCCAGTTCGTCCAAGTACGCCTGCCACTGCGGGAGATGGACCTCGCCGATCAGGCCGTGCCAGTCGCGGCCCGCGTAATTGGCGAGCGAACCGCCGTCGGCGGTGGCCCGGTCCGCCCAGGTGGTGATCAGCGCGCGGGCGCTGTGTTCCAGCCGTGCCTGCTCCTCCGTGCCGGTCGCCATGGCCTTGGCCTGTGCCAGCCAGGGGCCGAGCAGGAACAGCCGGTGCGCGCCGGTGACCTCGTCGCTCAGCCGCATCAGCCGCAGCCACAGCTCCGACAGCGCACGGAACGTCGTACGGTCCTTGCGCCGGTAGGCCTCCTGGAGCTGCCCGATCAGCTGCCAGGACCGGTTGGCGAGGGCCTGCCGGGCGGCGTCCGTCAGATCGTGGCGGTAGGCGTCGCTGCCGCGCAGCGCGGGGCGGACCGTCAGCAGCGCGGCGAAGGCGGTGTCGAACGCCGCCGGGTCGAAGGCCGGGGTGTGGGTGGCGTAGACCGTGCCGGAGCGGGCGGCCAGCGAGGGGCGGGCGGCGAAGACCGAGTCGTGCGGCCGGCCGTCCTTGCTGGAGATCTCGTACGTGCTGGTGCGCAGTGCGGCGTACGCGGCGCGGGCCCCGTCGTCGCGGGCGCCGTAGCGCAGGTCGGCATAGCCGTCGAACCAGGCGGCGCGGTCCACCGGGCGCTCCCGCCAGGCCAGTTCGCAAAACAGCTCGAACGCGGCCGGGTCGCGTTCGGCGGCCTCCGGCATGTACGCGGTCCCGGCGAGCTTGCTGCCCGGTTTGTCGCGCCAGGCGGTGAAGCGCTCGGCCCAGATATGGGTCTTGGCGCCGAGGGTGGTGCGGCCGCCGAAGTTGGGGATGGAGCCGAAGGCGTACGGCACCCCGCCCCAGTCCCGTTCCCGGTCGGTGACCGTGTCCAGGTCGCTGAGGCCGTCCACGATCAGCATCCGGTCGTGGTCGACGGCGTCCAGCAGATCGCGCCGGGGGTTGCCCTGCCAGCCCAGGATCACCCAGGTGGCATCGGGGCGGGCGGTGCGCAGGGCCTTCTCGACGGCGCGGGCGGCGTCCGGCACGGGAACGTCGCCGGGGTCGCCGCCCTCGTGCAGCAGATCCATCTTGAAGTGGTCGGCGGGGCCGAGGAGTTGGTGCTGATGGCGGTAGAAGGAGGCGGCGGCAGCGGCGAAGGCGTCGGTGCGCGGATCGAGCCAGTCGGGGCGCTTGAGGCCGGACCAGGTGCCCTGCGGGACGGTGCGCGCGCCGGGGTTGCGGGCGGCGAAACCGTCCGGGACGGTGCCGAAGTAGCCGGGCAGGACGGGATGCATGCCGAGCTCGCGCAGCCGGCCGGTGATCCTGCGGCCCAGGTCGGCGCGCTTGTCGATCAGCTCGCGGCTGAGCGGGCCGCCGTAGCCGCTCATGTTCTGCAGCAGCCACCACGGCTGGTGCGAGGGTGCGGGGAGCCAGGCGCGGGCCTCGGTGTCGGAGTAGCCGGAGTCGGTGAGCAGCCGGTGGTAGACGGCCTCGGCACCGGGGGTGACCAGCACCTCGTTCACCCCGTGCAGCGCCAGCACATCGATCAGCCGCTCCCAGTGCGGCCAGTCGGCGTACGGAGCGGTGTAGCCGTCGTGGGTGTCGTTGAGGGCGAAGCGGTGGCGCAGCGCGGTGGACCGGTCGGCCGGCGAGGCCGGGGCGGGCAGCCGGCCGGGCAGCTCCGCCTGGTCGCCGGCCCAGGACAGATGGGCCCGGCAGGTGTACTTGAGGTACCAGTGGACGCCGGTCAGCAGGACCGCGGGGGTGGTCCCGGAGACCGTGATCCGGCCCGCCCGGCCGTCCACCCGGAAGCGGTCGGCGCCGCCGTCCGGGGCGAGCGGCACCAGCTGGAACTGGTCGGCGTGCCGGGGCAGCAGCCGGGCCAGCGTCGCCCGCGCCGGTGCGGTGTCATATGCCGCTCCGGTGCCGTGCGCCGCTCCGGTGTCGTCCGCCGGTGTCCGTTCCTGGCGGCGGGCCAACCGCCCCGAGGCCGCGGCGCCCGCGGCGGGAGCGGCCCCGCCGAGCGCCGCCCCGGCCCCGATCGCTCCGGCGGTTCCCAACAGTGCGCGTCGTGACGGTCGGCTCATGTGTGCTCCCACTGCTCGGTGGTAACAAACAGTCTCCGTGCGGGTGGCACGCTAACGGGCGCCCGGCCTCAGTCCAAGACGGTATGCGGCGGGACCCGGACACACCGGCCGGGCGATCGGCCCGCAGGGGCGCCGCGCCCCGGCCCCGGAGCGCGGCGACCAGTGTTCCGCGGACCCTCACCCGTTCGCTCCCTGGGCTTCACGCGCCCGGCCGGCGGGCCCGGGAACAGTCTGCCGCGTAGAGAAGGGCCAGGTCATCGGGTTGCGCCCGCACCCAGGGCGTACCCGGACCACCGCGGAGCGGTGGAGCAGCCGAGCAGTGCACCGGCAGCTCGCTCCGTACGGCCCGCCGGCCCCGCTGACTCACCGTCCGTCGACTCGCACAGCCTCCCCACTCCCCACGGAGGGCTCTCATGAGCATGGCATCGACCGCGTCCGCTGCCGTTCGCCGTACCGCTTCCGCTTCCGCTTCCGCTTCCGCTGCCGTCCCCACACCCGTGGCAGCCCCCACAGTCGTTCCCGGCCCGGCACCCGCTCCCGCCCCCACGGCGGCCGCCCCTGCCGGTCCCGGCGCCGACCCCGGCTACACCGCGGAGATCGCCGACACCCGCGAGCAGATCCGCGCCGCACAGCGCCTGCGCCACCAGGTCTTCGCCGGCGAGATGGGGGCGACCCTGCACTCCCCGCTGGCCGGCCACGACATCGACGCCGTCGACGACCTCGCCGACCACCTCGTCGTCACCCACACCGCCACCGGCGACGTCGTCGGCACCTACCGGCTGCTGCCGCCCGGCCGCAGCCCGCGGCTCTACTCCGACGGCGAGTTCGACCTGGGCGCGCTGGCGGAGCTGCGTCCCTCCCTCATCGAGGCCGGCCGCTCCTGTGTCCACCCCGCCCACCGCAGCGGCGCCGTCATGACCCAGATGTGGGCCGCGCTCGCCCGCTACACCCTGCTCTCCGGCCACCGCTACCTCGCCGGCTGCGCCTCCGTCCCGCTCGCGGACGGCGGTACCGCGGCCGCCCACGCCTGGGGGCTGGGCCGCACCCGCTACGCCGCCCCGCACGGGCTGCAGGTCACCCCGCACCACCCCTGGCACCCCACCGTCCCCGTCCCCGCACGCCCCACCCTGGCCCAGCTGCCGCCGCTGCTCCGCGGCTACCTGCGCATCGGCGCCTTCATCTGCGGCGCGCCCGCCCACGACCCCGAGTTCGACGTCGCCGACTTCTTCGTCGTCCTGGACATGGAACGGCTCGACGACCGCTACCGCCGCTACTTCCTGGGCGCGCGGTGAACGGCCCCTGGGACGTCTGGTCCGACTGCACTCCGGACTGCGCCACCCACGCCCTGCCGCGCGTACCGGCGCCCCGCATCGCCCGGCGCGGCACCGCGTTCGCCCGCTGTGTACGGCGGGCGCTGACGGACGGGGAGCGGATGGCCGACCCGGTACGGCTGCGGGCCCACGCCGGGGCGCTGCTCGATGCCCTCGGAGTCCGCGTCGAGGGCGCGGCCGCGCTCACCGCGGGCGGTCGCGACGGTGACGGCACGGGCCCCGGCCCTGGCCTCGGCACCAGCCCCGGCTCCGGCCTCGGCACCGCCAACGGCCCTGGCCTCGGCACCGGCCCCGGCACCCTCATCGTCATCAACCACATCTCCTGGCTCGACATCCTCGCCCTGCTCGCCGTCGAACCGGTCACCCTGCTCGCCAAGCGCGAGGTCGGCACCTGGCCGGTCGTCGGCGGCCTGGCCCGCAGAGCCGGTACGCACTTCATCGACCGTACGAGCCCCCGCCGGCTGCGGCACACCGTCCGGGAGGTGTCCGAACTGCTCGGCTCCGGGCGGTCGGTGGCGGTCTTCCCGCAGGCCACCACCTGGTGCACCGCCGACCGGGGCAGCTTCCGCCGGGCCACTTTCCAGGCCGCCCTCGACGCGGGTGCGCCGGTCCGCCCGGTGACCCTCCGCTACACCCAGCAGGGCCTGCCCAGCACGGTGGCCGCGTTCTGCGGCGAGGACACCTTTGCCGCATCGCTGCGCAGGGTGCTCGCCGCCCGCGCGCTGACCGTTCGTGTCACGGCACATCCGGTGCTGAACGCGGCGGACGGGTTCTGGGACCGGCGGGAGCTGGCGGACCGGGCGGCGCGCGCGGTGCTGGGCGGCCGGCCGGAGCCGGGCGCGGTGGCGGTGCCGGAGTTCCCCGTACCGGCGTTCCCGGTGCCGGGGGTTCCGGTGCCGGAGGTTCCGGTACCCGGGTCCGCCACACCGGAGACTCCGGCCCGTGTTTGAGCAGCTGGACCAGCTCACCGAGCCCCTGCAGGGCATGCTGGGCTCGCCCTGGCTGTGGCTGGTGGTCCTGTTGGTGTCCGGTCTCGATGCGCTGCTGCCGTTCATGCCGAGCGAGACCACCGTCGTCCTGGTCGCCGTGCTCATCGGCCCCGACCTGCCGCTGCTCGCCCTGCTGGCGGGTGTGGCGGCGGCCGGGGCGCTGGCCGGTGACTGCCTCGGCTATGCCGTGGGACGGTACGCGGGCCCGCGCGCGGTCGCCCGGCTGCTGCGGGGCGAGCGCGGCCGGGCCCGGCACTCCAGGGCCCGGGCACGGGTCGAACGGCATGCCGCCCTGCTCATCGTCGCCGGCCGCTTCCTGCCCGGCGGCCGGGTGATCGCCGCCCTGTCCACCGGGAGTGTCCGCTTCCCGCTGCGCCGCTTCGTCGCGCTGGACGCGGTGGGCGCGGGCATCTGGGCGGTGGGCAGCGCGGCGCTCGGCGGTCTGGGCGGTACGGCGCTCACCGATTCCCCGGCCGAGGGGATGCTGCTGGCCTCCGGGACCGGGCTGGTGGTGGCGGGCTGCGTGGGCGCTCTGCACCGCCGGTCCGCCTCACGGGAGGGGGAACGGGGCACACCGAAGCGGTGCGGGCCCCGGATACGCGTGCTGTGAGGCCGGGCGGGGGAGCGGCTCCCCGCCCGGCCTTCAAGGCCGGTGGGCCTCAGATGCCCGGTACGTACTTGTAGCCGACCCGCCGCACCGTCACGATCGACGACCGGTGCGCGGCGCCCAACTTGCGCCGCAGCCGGGCGACATGGACATCGACCGTACGGCCGTCGCCGACGTGCCCGTAGCCCCACACCGTGGACACCAACTGGTCGCGGGTGTGCACCCGGTGCGGATGCGCGACCAGATGGGCCAGCAGCTCGAATTCGAGGTACGTCAGGTCCAGCGGCCGGCCCTGGACCTGCGCGGTGCGCTGTTCGGGGTCGATCCCGACGATCTCGTCGCCGGTTGGCGCGCTCACCCCGGGACCGGCGGTGGCCGGCGACGGGGCGGTCGCGACCTGCTCGGCCGGTACGAGGACGAGATAGCCGACCATCGGCGGCCGGCCGGGCAGCGCGGGCAGGCTGTGCTGCGGGGCCGGAAGCCAGGTGGCGCCGGAGTCCAGCAGCTGGGCGACCGAGGGGACACCGAGGGGCGGGGCACCTTCGCCCGGGGCCGTGGCGGGCGACGCATGGGCCTCGTCCGGCGCCACGGCGCGCAGCCGGTGGCGCGGGGGATGCGGGGGGTGCGAGGCGGGGTGGGCGGGGAGGGGAGCCGTGGCGGAACCGGCGGTCAGGGTACGGAGGTTCGTCATCGGAAGTCAGCTCTTTCGCGCAGAGGGGCGTCGGGGACGTCATGCGCGCGGGCAGGGCGTGAAACGCCGGTCAACGGCGTCGACGAGGGGTGTGCGGGCCCGCGCTCAGTGCGCGCGGCAACACAGACGGTCGAATGCGTGCGCCTGCCGGGACGGCCAGAAAGGCTCGAGGTCGCTGCGACCTGTCGCGGTGTCGGTGAGGCTGGCCATGGGCCCATTGAACCAGACGGCCGGTGATCTGTCCCTCGTACGGCGGGCCCTGTGACGGGATTCGCCGCACACAAGCCGCGCAGGCGCCGGGGCCGGGAGTGCTCCGCGCCCGCGTCGTTCCGCTTCCGCCTCGGTCCGCGCCCGTCTCGGTTCGTTCCCGTCCCGGTCCGTCCCGGCGTCAGTCCACTCTCGCCTCGGCCCGCGCCCGCCTCAGCCCCCTCCCGTCCGTCTCCCCTTTACGGCCCGCATCCCCGTCCCCATGGCCACCCCCAGCGCGAGCGCCACCAGATGCCCGGCGTCGGTGAACGTCCGCCGGCGGCGCAGCACGGGCCAGGTCCCCAGCGCCAGCAGGCCGGCCGTTGCCGCGGCACGCGTGCCACGGTGCGGGACGGTGGCGGCGAGGGCGCCCACCGTGGCGTTGAAGCCGTAGCTGGCTCCGACGTCGATGGCCCGCGCGGTCGCGTCCGGCGGCTCTTCTCCCGTGGCCTCGGGGGCGTGAACGGCGCAGGCTCCGGCGCCGGTTGGGGGAGTTGCGGGAGCGCCGGGAGCACCACCCGGCACTCGGCCCCGCAAGGCCGCGTAGACCAGCAGACTGGCCCCCACGTGACCGGCCGCGAACACCCCTGCCGTGCGCCGGGGGCCCCAGCGCGCCTCGGCCGTGCCGAGGGCGGCGAGCAGCGCGGCGCCGTAGGCCGCCGGCAGCGGCCCCTCGACGAACGCCGCACTGGTGACCAGCGTCTGCCACTTTCCGGCCCGCAGATTGGCGACATTCGTGGAGTGCGCACGCAGCAGTTCCGTGCGCCGGTGGCGGGGGAGCCGCGCGGTGGCGTACGCACCGAGCTGTACGGCACCGACATAGAGCGGCGCGGCCCAGGGCACGGCGACCGGCAGACCACGGGGGAGGCGGGCGGTCGTGAGGACGCGTGATACGGCCCGTGACACAGGACCAGCGGACACGGGACCACCCGACACCGGACCACCCGGCACGGGGCCACTGGACACGGGACCACGGGGCGTCATCCGCGATGCGGCCGTCGGCATCTCAGGCTCCCGTTCCCGTTCTCGGCAGCCGCTTGCGCCAGTCCAGCGGGGCGACCTCGATGATCCGGTCCGGGTCGCCGTCCCACTGAGCCGGCAGGCCCGCCCCGGTGAGCGCCGCCACCACCGTCCGCCCGACCGCGGCACGGTCCTCGGCGGAGGCCTCGCCGGTGTCCGCATGGACGCCATAGCGCACGGCCAGCCCATGGCCTTCCGCTGCCGCCTCGGTGTCCTGGAAGTGGAAGAAGACGAAACCCCGGTCCCCTTCGGCGCGTTCGTGCGCTATCTCGCCCACCGCGCAGTTGCTGCAACAGCTGTAGTTCATCCGGGCGGTCAGCCCCTGGGCGTCCAGTGCCTCGAAGGCCCGCTCCACCCGGTCGGCATCGGTCACCTCGGGCCATTCGGCCTGTTCGGCAAGCCGCTCCTCCCACAGGCCGCCGACGATCCGGCGTGCGTCGTCCAGCGAGACCTGGGCGTCCTCGGGGCCGAAGGCCTCGCAGACGCCCTGTGCGACCTCATGGAAGTCCCGGAAACCGCCATGGATCTGCTCACGCGCCCGCTGCTCGGCGACGGCACGGGTTTCCGGGTCCAGACCGGGCGTGGAGTACAGGTCAGCCCACTGCCAGTCGAGCGCCGTACGCCAGGCCTCCCCGCCGCGCGCCCAGTCCAGGAAGACCTCCACGACCCGCTCGGCGTCGCCGCTCTCCGCGCGGAAGTGCCGCTCCGGCGCGCCGTCGCGGTACTCGACCGTGAACGGCCCGTCGTCGTCCCGCCAGGCCTGCACGAACGCCTGGGCCTCCTCGGGGAACCGCTCGACGACCACGAAATGGTCGTCGTCGGCGCCGATCCGCCGCAGCAGCCCGGTGAGTTCGGCTTCGTCGGGGCGTGATCGGTCCGGGCCGGACTCGGTCTTGACGCTGATCTCAAGCATGACCCCAGCCTGCCAGCCGCCACTGACAATCGGCCCCCGATCTGCTCCTCGCACGACCGCGGGGCCGCGGTACCGCGCGACCCCACGGCCACAGGGCCGGCCACCCGACCGCTCGGCTCCATGATCACGCGCCTGCGCGACCCCACGGCCACGCGACCGCACGCACGCGCACGGGCGGGCAGGCGAAGGGGCCGGACCGCTGCGGACACCGGGGGTACCCCCGGTGTCCGCAGCGGTCCGGCCCCTGGCCCGCGCCCACGCTCCCGCAGACGTCAGACCTGCTCGCGCCGCGCCAGCTCCGTGCAGCAGGTGTCCACCATCAGCCGGGTGACCACATACGGGTCGACGTTGGCGTTCGGGCGCCGGTCCTCGATGTAGCCCTTCTTCTCGACCTCGACCTGCCAGGGGATGCGCACCGAGGCGCCGCGGTCGGAGGCGCCGTAGGAGTACGCGTCCCAGGGGGCGGTCTCGTGCGCGCCGGTCAGCCGGTCCTCGATGCCGGTGCCGTACTGGCGGACGTGCTCCAGCGGCTTGTCGTCCTGGCCCAGCGCCTCGCAGGCGGTGATGATCGGGTCATAGCCCTCCCGCATCGCGCGGGTGGAGAAGTTGGTGTGCGCGCCCGCGCCGTTCCAGTCGCCCTTGGCCGGCTTGGCGTCCAGCGACGCGGTGACGCCGTACTCCTCCGCCACCCGGTGCAGCAGCCAGCGCGCCACCCACATGTGGTCCGACACCTCCAGCGGCGGCAGCGCGCCGACCTGGAACTCCCACTGGCCGGGCATGACCTCGGCGTTGATGCCGGACAGGCCCAGACCGGCCGCCAGGCACAGGTCGAGGTGCTTCTCGACGATCTCCCGGCCGAAGATCGCGTCGGCGCCCACACCGCAGTAGTAGTCGGCCTGCGGTGCCGGGTAGCCGCCGCCCTCGGGGAAGCCGAGCGGACGGTCGCCCTTGAGGAAGGTGTACTCCTGCTCGATGCCGAAGATCGGCTCCTGGCCGGCGAACCGCTCCGCGACCGGGCGCAGCAGCGCCCGCGTGTTGGAGGGGTGCGGAGTGAGGTCGGTGTGCAGCACCTCGCACAGCACCAGCAGGTGGTCGCCGCCGCGGATCGGGTCCGGGCAGCTGAACACCGGCTCCAGGACGAGGTCCGAGGCGTGGCCTTCGGCCTGGTTGGTGCTGGACCCGTCGAATCCCCAGCGGGGCAGCTTGCTCGCTCCTCCCGTGCTGAAGGCCTGGGAGTGGCTCCCGTCCAGGATCTTGGTCTTGGAGCGGAGCTTGGCGGTCGGCTGCGTGCCGTCGATCCAGATGTACTCGGCCTTGATGCTCACGGGGTCCTCTTCACGGTCGGTGCGGGTACGGTGCGGGCGTACCGCCGCACTCTCGCAACGCGCCGTTTCTCGTCCGTTGCCCGTTTGTGAACCACAGGTTACCGAGCCGGACATCCAGCCGTTTCCAAGGAATTCTGTCCCGTGAGCCTGGGATTCCAGGCCTCAATGTGGGCTCCTTCACATCATTCCCATGCGGCGCAGGCCTCGGGCGCGCCGCTTCGGCGCATGACCGGACCGACGGGAGCGACGCCGCGGACGGCACCGCCGACAGCCCTGACAGCCCTGACAGCCCTGACAGCGCCGACGGCACCGCCGACGCCGCTACATCGCCGCCGCGCCCCGCACCCCGCACCCCGCGAGACACTGACCCCATGACGACCCCGCGCATCGGACTCCTCGGCACCGGACCCTGGGCGCGGCGCGTCCATGCCCCCGCCCTCGCCGCCCACCCCGGCGTCGAGTTCACCGGCATCTGGGGGCGCAGGGCGGAGGCCGCCGCCGCGCTGGCCCAGGTCCACCGCACCCGCCCGTACGAGAGCGCCGACGAGCTGTTCGAGGCCTGCGACGCCGTCGCGATCGCCCTGCCGCCTTCCGTCCAGGCCGCGTTGGCGCTCCGCGCCGCCGGGGCCGGCTGTCATCTCCTCCTGGACAAGCCGGTGGCCACCGCCGTGCCCGAGGCCCGCGCCCTCGTCGCGGCCGCCGACCGGGCGGGTATCGCCTCGGTGGTCTTCTTCACGGCGCGCTTCGGGGCACAGGAAGGGGAGTGGATCGCCGCCCAGGCCGCGGCCGGCGGCTGGTTCACCGCCCATGCCGACTGGCTCGGCTCGGTCTTCGCCGACGACAGCTCCAGCCCGTACGCCGACTCGCCCTGGCGCCGTGAGAAGGGCGGGCTGTGGGACGTCGGCCCGCATGCGCTGTCGGTGCTCCTGCCGGTCCTCGGCGACGCGGAAACGGTCACCGCGACCCGCGGCCCCGCCGATGCCGTGCTGCTGACGATGCGTCACAGCAGTGGCGCGGCCAGTTCGGCGACGCTCGGCCTGACCGCGCCCGCCGCGGCGTCCGGCGTCGAGGTCACCCTCCGCGGCACCGCGGGCGTCACCTCCCTGCCCCGTCGCCAGGACGGCCCCGAAGTGGCCTACCGCCATGCGGTCGACGCCCTGCTGGCCGCCGTCGAGACGGGTCTGCCCAACGCCTGCGACCTCCACTTCGGCCTCCGGGTCACCGAAATCCTGGCGGCGGCGGAGGAAACCCTCCCGCCTCTCGTGCCTGACGGGTCATGACCACCAGGCATGCCTGACGGGTCACGACCTCACGTCATGCCTGACGGGTCACGACCTCACGTCATGCCTCACGGGTCATGACCACATGGCGAAATTGGTCGTGGAGGGCATCAGCGAACGTCCGTAGCGTCAAAGCGTGACCGTTTCCTCACACGCCCCGTCACCGGACCAAGGGACCCACCGCCATGACGCCCGCCACCGGCTTCACCAGTTACACCGACGCTCTCCTCGCCGCCCTCGCCCGTGACCCGTCCCGCACCGCGGTGACCGTGGGGGAGGGCGGCGAAGAGATCACCGCCGGCACCCTGCACGCCACCGTCCACCGCATGGCGGCGGTGCTCGCCGCCCACGGCATCGGCCGCGGCCGCACCGTCTGCCTCCTCAGCGGCAACCGCCCCGAGGTGCTTGCCGCCCGCTACGCCGCGGGCCTCCTGGGCGCCCGGGTGGTCTTCCTCTACGACGGCATGGCCGCCGAGACCCTGGCCCGGATCGCCACCAGCGTGGACACCGCCCTGCTCCTGGTCGACCCGGCCCTCCACGACACCGCGCGCACGCTGCTCCGTCATCTCCGGGGGCCGCTCCCCGAGGTCATGACCCTGGGGAAGGGCGCCGTCGGCCCGGGCGTCGGTCCGGGCGCCGATCTGGGCCCCGACCTGCTCGCCGCCGCTGCCGCACTGCCCGCCACCCCCGAGGTCCCGGGCGCCGCGCACCCCGAGGACGACTGGTGCATCCGGCACACCGGCGGCACGACCGGCATCCCCAAGGGCGTCCGGATGAGACACGCCCCGTATGCCCGGATGGTGATCCAGCAGCGCATGGAGGCCGCAGGCGATCCGCCGCGCTTCCTGGCCTGCACCCCGCTCGCCCACCTTGCGGGCATCCTGGCCGATGCCACGCTCGTGGCCGGCGGCACCGTCGTACTGCACCGCGCCTTCGAGCCCGCCGCCGTACTCGCCGCCGTCGCCCGCCACCGCATCACCCACCTCTGGCTGCTGCCCCCGCTCCTCTACCGGCTCCTCGACGACCCCACCCTCCCCACCACCGACCTCAGCTCCCTCACCCGCATCTCCTACGGCGGCTGTGCGGCCTCACCCACCCGGCTGGCGCAGGCCGCCGAGGCCTTCGGGCCGGTGCTGTTCGGGATGTACGGCCAGGCCGAGGCGATGTCGATCACCGAGGCCCGCCCGGAGGACCACCTCCGCACCGGCCCCGGCGGACGGATCACCGTCGGCCGCGCCCTGCCCGGTGTGACCCTCGCCGTGCGCGACGCGGACGGGCGGGACCTGCCGGCGGGGGAGCGGGGTGAGGTCCATGTGCGCTCCACCGCGGTGATGAACGGCTACTGGAAGCAGCCCGACGTGACCGCGCAGGTCCTGGGGGCCGACGGCTGGCTGCGCACCGGCGATGTCGGCGTGCTGGACGACGAGGGGCGGCTCTACCTCGTCGACCGGGTCAAGGACCTGATCATCGTCGTGGGCGGGCACGTCCACCCGGCGGAGGTCGAAGACCTGCTGCACACCCATCCCGCGGTCGCCCACTGCGCCGTCTACGGGGTGCGGGGGGCGGACGAGGCCGAGGAGGTGCACGCCGCGGTCGTCCCCGCGCCGGGGCACCGGGTGGACGCCGACGGACTCCGCGCTTTCGTCACCGAACACAAGGGCGCCCTGTACGCCCCGGCCGCCGTCCGTGTCCTCGACACCATCCCTCTCACCCCCGTGGGCAAGCCGGACAAGGCGCTGCTGCGCGCCACGGCCGCGACGGCCTGACGAACGGCCCTTCGGAAGGCTCTGCGGAAGGCCCTTCCGCAGGTCCCCCGCACGGCCCTCTCCGGGCTCCAAATCCCCCCTGGCCAGGGGCTTTTGTCAGTGCCCGGCAGTAGAATGGGAACCAGTCAGTGAGGGTTCATCCACGCTCCAGGAGGTCGCCGATGGCCGCTGCCACACTCATGACGAAGCCTCTCCCGGCCCACCCACTGCCCAAGAAGCCGCTGCCCGCCGGATGGCCGCGCGAACGGTACGAATCGCACAACCGCCGCCTGAAGGCCATGCGGCTCGCCATAGCCCTGCTCGACACCGGGGTCTACCGCCCCGAGCAGGCCCACAACCGCAAGATCCGCAGCACCGCGGCCGAGATCGGGGTCCACGCCCCGTCCGAGACGACCTGCCGCCTGGTGCGCGCCCTCCTCTACGACCACTGCTGACGGCCGGCACACCAACAGGGCGGCCTGCCCCGGGACTCCCCCGGGGCAGGCCGCCCCTTGCCGTACGGGCACGGCTCACCCGGCCGGGCCGTCCCCCGGACCCTCCGGCCCGCCCTCCCCGGCGGCATCCAGCTCCGTCACTTCCGCCAACGCCTCCTCCAGCCACTCCACCCAGAAGGTCTCCAGGCCGATCCCGGCCCGCAGCACCAGCCGCCGCAGCCGGTCCTCCGGATCCGCCGCGGCCCCGAAATCACGGTCCTCGATCTCCTGGTACTCCGCCAACTGCCGCCGGTGCAGCGTCAGATGCCGCCGCAGCTCCTCGTCGAGCCCGGTCCGCCCCACCACCGCCGAAGCCCGCAGCCGCAGCAGCAGCGCGTCCCGGATGGGCTTGGGATCCTGCTCGCCACCGGCCCAGCGGGTCAGCTCGGCCCGTCCCGCGGGCAGCACCTCGAACTCCTTCTTCTGCCCGCGGGACGGTTGTGCGCTCGGCAGCGCCCGGATGAACCCGGCCTGCTCCAGCTTCCCCAGCTCCCGGTAGATCTGCTGGTGCGTGGCCGACCAGAAGTAGCCGATCGACCGGTCGAACCTGCGGGTCAGCGCCAGCCCCGACGACGGCTTCTCCAGCAGGGCGGTGAGGATGGCGTGCGGGAGTGACATGCCGCCATCCTAGGCAGCCGGCGGCAGGTCACAGCGCCGCCGCCAGCTCCGTCCCCTGGGCAATCGCGCGCTTGGCGTCCAGCTCCGCGGCGACGTCCGCACCGCCGATGAGGTGCACGGCGCGCCCCTCGGCCCGCAGCTCCTCGTACAGGTCCCGGCGCGGCTCCTGCCCGGTGCACAGCACGACGGTGTCCACGGGGAGGGTGCCGGCCGTACCGTCGACGGTGACATGCAGGCCCTCGTCGTCGATCCGGTCGTACGTCGCCCCGGCGACCGTCGTCACGCCCCGGTGCCGCAGCTCCGCGCGGTGGATCCAGCCGGTGGTCTTGCCGAGGCCGGCGCCGACCTTCGACGTCTTGCGCTGCAGGAGATGCACCTGGCGCGGGGCCTTGGGACGCTCGGGCGCCCGCAGTCCGCCGCGCTCGCCGTACTCCGTGTCGACGCCCCAGGCGCGGAAGTAGGTCTCCGGGTCCTGGCTCGCCGCGTCACCGGCATCGGTCAGGAACTCCGCGACATCGAAGCCGATGCCCCCGGCCCCCAGGATCGCCACCCGCTCGCCGACCTGCGCGCCGCCGCGCAGCACATCGAGGTAGCTGACGACGCTCGGGTGGTCGACGCCCTCGATCTCCGGGGTGCGCGGGGTGACCCCGGTGGCCACCACGACCTCGTCGAACCCGCCGAGATCCCCGGCCGTCACGGGGGTGTTCAGCCGGACCTCCACCCCCTGCCGCGCCAGCTGCGTACGGAAGTAGCGCAGGGTCTCCTCGAACTCCTCCTTGCCCGGCACCCGCTTGGCGAGGTTCAGCTGCCCGCCGATCTCGTCCGCGGCGTCGAACAGCGTGACCGCGTGGCCGCGTTCGGCGGCGGACACGGCACAGGCGAGCCCGGCGGGCCCGGCGCCGACCACCGCGAGGTGCTTGCGCCGCCGGGTGGGGGAGAGGACCAGCTCGGTCTCGTGGCACGCCCGCGGGTTGACCAGACAGGACGTGATCTTCCCGCTGAAGGTGTGGTCGAGGCAGGCCTGGTTGCAGCCGATGCAGGTGTTGATCTCCTCGGCCCGGCCGTCCTGCGCCTTGGCGACGAAGTCCGGGTCGGCGAGGAAGGGCCGGGCCAGCGACACCATGTCGGCGCGGCCGTCGGCCAGCAACTCCTCGGCCACCTCGGGGGTGTTGATGCGGTTGCTGGTCACCAGGGGGATGGTGACCGAGCCCATCAGCCGCTTGGTCACCCAGGTGTAGGCGCCGCGCGGCACCGAGGTCACGATGGTGGGGATGCGGGCCTCGTGCCAGCCGATACCGGTGTTGATGATCGTGGCGCCGGCCGCCTCGATCTCCTTGGCGAGCGCCACCACCTCCTCCAGCGTCGAGCCGCCCGGAACGAGGTCCAGCATCGAGAGCCGGTAGATCAGGATGAAGTCCGTGCCGACGCGCTCGCGGGTACGGCGGACGATCTCCAGCGGGAAGCGCACCCGGTTCTCGTACGAGCCGCCCCACCGGTCCGTGCGCTGATTGGTCGCGCCCACGATGAACTCGTTGATCAGATAGCCCTCGGAGCCCATGATCTCGACACCGTCGTACCCGGCGGACTTGGCCAGCTCCGCCGCCCGCACATAGTCCTCGATGGTCTGCTCGACCTCGTCGTCGGTGAGCGCATGGGGCGCAAAGGGGCTGATGGGCGCCTGGAGCGCGCTCGGTGCGACGAGGTCGGCGTGGTACGCGTACCGCCCGAAGTGCAGGATCTGCATCGCGATCTTGCCGCCCGCGGCGTGCACCGCATCGGTCACGGTCCGGTGCTGCGCCGCCTCCTCCTCGGTGGTGAGCTTGGCCCCGCCGTCGTAGGGCCGTCCCGCGTCGTTCGGCGCGATACCGCCGGTCACCATCAGGCCGACGCCGCCCCGCGCGCGGGCGGCGTAGAAGGCGGCCATCCGGTCGAAGCCGTTCTCGGCCTCCTCCAGGCCGATGTGCATCGACCCCATCAGCACCCGGTTGGGAAGGGTCGTGAACCCGAGGTCGAGCGGGCTCATCAGGTGCGGGTACTGGCTCATGGGGGGCCTCCTGGCGCGGTGGTCGTGACAGCAGTTGTAGACCAGCCGCCAGCCTTATGCAACAAGTTGCATAAAACGTGATGCAGGCGACGCCGGTGCGCCCCCCTGCGCCCCTTCGCGCCGCCCTCCTCACCGCACTACTCCCCGCCCTCCTCACCGCGCGCACCGGCCGCATCGGCGCAGTGTGACGTATCACAGACAACACAGGGGCGCTGTGGGAACTTCAACTGTGCTACTCCTCAATGGAGTTGCCGAAGAGCCGAAGGTGCGGGCCGGACGGCACGCGGACCGCACGGATCGCCTGGTGGGGGCGTCCGGGGCGAGGCCGCGGGCCGACGGCGGGCATCCGGCTCGGGACGGTCCCCGTACGTGGAGAGGGTCGCATGAGCACTGCGCAAGCCATCACGCCCGACCAGGTGGTCGACACCGCCCGGTACCCCCTGTCGCAGCTCGACAGTGCCGAAGGGCGGGCCGTGATCACCCGTGCCCGGCGCGAACTCGCGGCGTCCGGCTGCACCGTGCTGCCGGACTTCATCCGTCCGTCGCTCCGCGAGGCGCTGGAGCAGGAGTGCGCGGCCCTCGCGCCCCACGCGCACTACGACGTCGAGACCGTCAACGTCTACAACATCGCGGTGGACCGGGAGCTGCCCGAGGACCACCCCGGCCGCCGGACCTTCCAGCGCGGCAATGCGTTCGTCCCCCGCGACCGCGTCCCCGCGACCTCCCTCATCGGCAGCCTCTACTCCCACACGGCGTTCCAGGACTTCATCGCCCGCTGCTTCGGACTGCCCCAGCTGCACGAGCTGGCGGACCCGCTCTCCGGGCTGGTCCTCAACGTCGTCGCGCCGGGCATGGAGCACCCCTGGCACTTCGACACCAACGAGTTCACGGTCAGCCTGCTCACCCGCCAGGCACAGGACGGCGGCGTCTTCGAGTACTGCCCGAACATCAGGTCCGCCGAGGACGAGCGCTTCGACGACGTCCGCGACGTCCTGGACGGCCGGGGCGAGCGGCTGACCCGGCGCCTCCCCCTGCACCCCGGCGACCTCCAGCTGTTCAAGGGCCGCTATGCGCTGCACCGGGTGAGCCCGGTGCGCGGCGAGCTCGCGCGCCACTCCGCGATCTTCGCCTACAGCGAGCGCCCCGGTGTCATCGGGAGCGTGGCACGGACCCGGCAGCTCTTCGGCCGGGTGCTGCCCGAGCATCTGGCGGCCGAGGGCCGGGCCGTACGGGGCGACCGGCTGCTGGATTAGCGGCCGGCCGGCGAGGACGCGCCGTCGCCGTGCACCGCCGCCCGCCCCGCGCTCCCCGCAGCGGCGGGCACGGTGGGTAACGGCGCGACCATGGACGAGTGACATCACAGGCCCACAGGCCCCCACGACCGGAATCGAGAGAGCAGAATTGAACACCCTGAACACCCGTCAGGAAAGGCCCGCAGTCATGACGACCTTCGCCCATGAGGACAGCCTGCCGCGGGTGCCCCTGCCCACACTGGAGGCCAGCGCCGAGCGGTTCCTCGCCTGGTGCGCACCGCTGCTGACCGCCGACGAGCTGGCGGCGACCGAGGCGGAGGTGGCCGCCTTCCTCCGCCCCGGCGGCCCCGGCCGGGCACTGCACGCCGCGCTGGAGGAGTACGACGCCACCGAGGGCGTCCACAGCTGGCTCGACACCTTCTGGCCGTACCGCTACCTGGGCCGCAGGGACCGGATCGCGCTCAACGCCAATTTCTTCTTCCTCTTCCAGGACGCCGCGCCCCGGCAGTCACAGGTGGAGCGGGCCGCCGGGCTCATCGCCGGAGCCGTCGACTACAAGCGGCAGCTCGATGCGGAACTCATTCCTCCCGTGATGCAGCGCGGCGCACCCCAGTCGATGATCCAGAACAAGTACCTGTTCTCCGCCACCCGCATCCCCGGTGCACAGCAGGACACCGTCCGCAGCCCGTACACCGACGCCTGGCCGGGCCCGTCCCGCGCCCGGCACATCGTGGTGTTCTTCCGCGGCAACATGTTCCGGATGGAGGTGCTCGGCGCCGACGGCGTCCCGCACAGCCTCGACGACCTCGAAGCGGGACTGCGCGCCGTGCAGAAGGCCGGCGCCGAACCGGCCCCCGAGGGCACCCCGGTGGGCCACCTCACCACCATGGCCCGCGCCGAGTGGGCCGCGGCCCGGGAGTCCCTGCGCGCCGGCCACCCCCGCAACGCGGACGCCCTGGACGACATCGAGACCGCCCTGTTCTGCGTCTGCCTGGAGGACTTCGCCCCCGAGGACACCCAGCAGGCCTGCGACCAGCTGCTGTACGGCGACCGCGGCAACCGCTGGTTCGACAAGGCCGTCTCCCTGATCGTCTTCGCGGACGGCCGGGCGGGCATCAACGTCGAGCACTGCGAGCTGGACGGCACCACCATCCTCAGCTTCACCGACGCCCTGCTCAGCACCCCCGCCGAGGAGCACTCCCGCCGCTCCGGCGCCCGCCCCCAGGGGCTCCCCTCCGTGGAACCGGTCGTCTTCGAGCTGGACGACGCCCTCCAGGACCGGGTGCGCTCCGCCGCCGAGGCGTTCGCGGCGTACGGGGCGAACACCGCGACCCGGACCGTCTCCTTCGACGACTTCGGCAGCACCACAGCCAAGGCCCTGGGCTCCTCACCGGACGCCTTCGTCCAGCTCGCCTACCAACTGGCCCACCAGCGCGCCAAGGGGCACCTGGGCGCCACCTACGAGTCGATCGCCACCCGCCAGTGGCGCCGCGGCCGCACCGAGGCGATGCGGGTGGTCACCCCGGAGATCCAGGCGTTCGTCGCCGCGATGGAGGACCCGGCGGCCGACGCGGACACCCGCCGGGCCGCCTTCCGTGCCGCCGCCGCCAAGCACGTCGCCCGCGCCAAGGAGTGCCAGGCCGGCGACGCGCCCGAGCAGCACCTGTGGGAGCTGGAACTGATCCAGCGCCGCCGCGGCACGGAACTCGGCGTGACCGAGCAGCCCGCCCTCTACCGCACGCCCGGCTGGCTGACGATGCGCGACGACTACCTGAGCACCAGCTCGGCCCCGTCCGCCCACATCCAGTACTTCGGCTTCGGCTCCACCAGCAGCCGCTGCATCGGCGTCGCCTACGTCCTCCTGCCCGACCGCTTCCACCTCTACCTGAGCACGCCACTGGCCGTGGCCGACCAGATGCAGACCTTCGCCGACCGGCTCCGGGAGGCGGTGGCGGAACTGCGGGAGCTGCTGGCGGCCGGGCCTGCCGGGGCCTGAACCCCCTCCCCGCTACCGCGCTCCCCGCCACCGGCCATGGTCCGGTGGCGGGGAGCGCCCGCCCGCCCGGCTACTTCAGCAACCGGGACATCCGCCGGTCCGCAAGAACCTTGCCCCCGGTCTGACAGGCCGGGCAGTACTGCAGCGACGAATCACTGAAGGACACCTCACGGATGGTGTCCCCGCACACCGGGCACGGCTCCCCCTTCCGCCCGTGTACCCGCAGCCCGCTCCTCTTCTCCGCCTTGAGATCCTTGAGCGCCAGCCCACGCGACCGCTCGACGGCCTCACCGAGCGTCGTACCGATCGCCTCGTAGATCCGGCCCACCTCGTCCTCCGAAAGCCTGGCGGCCGGCTTGAACGGCGACATCCGGGCCGCGTGCAAAATCTCGTCCGAGTAGGCGTTCCCGATCCCCGCCACCACGCTCTGATCCCGCAGCACCCCCTTGATCTGCCGGCTTTCCCCCGCCAACAGCCCGGCGAAGGCCTCCCGGGTGAATCCCTCAGCGAGCGGATCGGGCCCGAGCCGCGCGACCCCGGGCACCTCGCGCGGATCCCGTACGACATACACCGCCAGGTGCTTCTGACTACCGGCCTCGGTCACATCGAACCCGGCCTCCTCCGGCTCGACCAGCCGCACCCGAAGCGCCAACGGCCCCTTCCCGGGCCGCGGCGGCGCCACCGGCAGCTTGTCGCTCCACCGCACCCACCCCGCCCTGGCCAGGTGCATGACCAGATGCAGCTCCCCGGCCCGGAAATCGAGCAACTTGCCGTGCCGGGTCACGTCCTCGAACGTCCGGCCCTCCAGCGCGGTGAGCGGCGGGTCATAGGTCTTCAGCGCGTGCACGGCGACCGGATACACCCGGGCGACGGAACGGCCGACCAGCTGCCCGGCCAAAAACCGCGACAGACGCTCAACCTCCGGCAATTCAGGCATACCGCCATTTTGCCTCGGAACCTCGCGATCGGATCGCTCCGAAGGGGTCCTTGCGTGCCAGTTGGGTGCGGCCCGGCCGGTGCGGCACCCGCCAACGCAGGTTCGAGCCGGCCGAGGGAGGAGATGCCGCCCTCGCGGGAAATCGGCGACCGCGGCTTCGGGCTGGGCGGTGTCACCGGCACAACCGCAGAGCTGGTCATCCTCTCGGCCTGGGCCCACGCCCCCGACACGTGGAACGATGAGCACACCGCGGGCGCCGGTCTCGCGTCCGCGACCGCGATGCGTGGCCTGAACGCGCTCGGCTCCCCTACTGCGCAGACGGCTCAAGACGCTGCAGTACCGGCACCGTGTCCTCGGCGGATTCCTCGCCGGGACGGGCCTTGCTCTCGACGGACCGGACCGACCCTCAAAACGCCGAAGTCAGTAACCCACGGACAGCCGAAGAGCCGAGCTCCGGACTACGCCCAGATCACTCCTCACTGCCGGCCGTGGAATGTTGTGGTCTCCCCCAGCGTGGCACGCTCAGTGATGATGTGGTTCACCGGTGCGGCGTCGTCGGCGTATCCGAACGAGATCCCGACGAGCAGTTTCCCCGCGGTGACGCCGAGTTCGGCGCGTACCTCGTCGGCGTAGAAGCTCAGCAGTCCCTGCGGGCAGCTGGCCACGCCATACGCGGTCATCGCCAGCAGTAGCGTCTGCATGTAGGCGCCGACGTCGGCAGCCAGCCGCGCGTTGTCCTGTTCGGAGACGAAGAGGAACGCGACATGCGGTGCACCGTAGAACCCCAGGCTCTCGGCGTCATATGCCGCGCGCGCCGCATGGTCGTCAAAGCCGATGCCCAGTGTCCCGTAGAGCCGGCCGCCGAAGGTGGCCCGCCGCTCCTGCTGCACCGGCGAGTAAAGGTCATCGCTGTACGGGAAGTCGACCGACGTGCGCCGTGCGGCGTGGGCCTCCTGAAGGGACGCCGCCAGGCGGTCGCGCGACGCGCCACTGACGACCTCCACCCGCCATGGCTGCGCGTTGGAGTTGGACGGCGCCGCTCCAGCCAGCGAGAACATCGCACGCATCGTCTCCTTGGGCACGGGCTCGGGCCGGAAAGCGCGCGTCGCACGTCGGGCACGGATCAGCTTCTCCGCGTAGCTGCTCAGCTCGGTGTGGCCGGACCAACTCATGGGACTCCTCATCGATGTAAACGTGTCTGTTTACTTGAGGTGGGATAGTAGCCCCGCACCGCGAGCAAAGTAAACGCGGTCGTATGCTTTCTTCATGGGCGCGATGAGTGACACGACGCGGCGAGGAGGGC
The DNA here is from genome assembly GCF_036048035.1 of Streptomyces sp. NBC_00400. Taxonomy (NCBI): domain Bacteria; kingdom Bacillati; phylum Actinomycetota; class Actinomycetes; order Kitasatosporales; family Streptomycetaceae; genus Streptomyces; species Streptomyces sp. NBC_00400. Next base: position 6,128,166 of record NZ_CP107940.1, read on the forward strand.
GAGGCGCAAGGGAACGCATCCTGGCAGCCGCCACCCGGCTGTTCGCGGATCAAGGGATCGCCGGGACCGGCATGGAGCAGGTCGCAGAGGCGGCACCGGTGTCCAAGCGGACCCTCTACGCCCACTTCCGCTCCAGGGACGAACTGGCGATTGCCTACCTGCAGGCGCTGGCCTCGTCGGGGAACACCATGGAGGGTGTGCTGATCCGTGAGGACCTCAGCCCTCGCGAGCGGATTCTTCGCTTGTTCGATCAGCCCACCACGGACACGTCTTCGGTGCGAGGGTGCCCCTTCATCGACGCAGCGGCAGAGTTCCCCGACCCGAAGAATCCGATCCACGCCTACGCACGCGAACAGAAGCTCCGGATGGTGCAGTTGGTCACCGGTCTGGTGGCGGAACTGGACTGCAGTGAACCCGCCGCACTCGCCGAGCAACTGGTGACCCTCGCGGACGGAGCAGCCAGCCGTGCCATGGTGCTGAACCAGGCGGACTACGGCCGGCACGCGCGCGCGGCCGCGAAGACCCTGCTGGAACAGGCTCTCACGCCTCCCTCAAGACGCTGACTTGCCAAGAAAGACGAACGCTCCCCACGGCCGAAGCCAGGCCAGGCGCGTAAGGCTCCGTGGCGACCGCTTCCTGCTCCGACTCCGTCATTCGGGATCAACCACTGCGTCCGCCTCGGCCGCGACCGCGACTCCTGCGTCCGCGTCGGTGCCGTCGACTACCCAGACCCTGAAACGCCGAAATCAGTAGCGTTGTTTTTTCGGCGAGAACTACTGGGACCCGTCGAGGCCTGCGGGTTCAGCTGAACTGATGCTTGTTCAGAGGGAACTCGGGGGTCGGTCCGTGTGCGTCAGCTGGGGGTATCCGTGGGTTCGATAGGAATGTGTGTGTGGTGCGTCGTGGCTACCGCGTCCTGACCCGGGTGGACCGGACCGAACCGCCGGCGGATCCGAGCCGGCGCAAGAGGAATTCGACGAGCGGTTCTGCTCCATCGTCACTGACCTGGTCGGCACACCCACGGAACTTGTCGATGAAGACGGCGCGATTGCCTGGCATTCCAGCTCCACGCTGTGGGGAACACCGCATCCGGCTGATCCCCGCAAGGCTGTGGTGGAGTGCAGTCTCGGCTTCCCAGGTCAGTACCACGACCGTGAGAGCGGCCTGCACTACAACGTGTTCCGTTATTACGACTCACTCACCGGCCGATATCTCAGCCCCGATCCGCTCGGTCTCGGGCCCGCCCCCGACCCACACGGCTATGTCGACAATCCCTTCGCCGAGATCGACCCACTCGGCCTGGCGAAGAAGAAGTGCCCGGTCATCATCGAACGCTACGGCAGCGAGGCGGAAGCGAAGGCGAGCGCAGCAGTGAAGCCGAACGGGGGCCTTGTCCCGAGGCCCGGCCACGAACGGCAGCCAAAGTGGATCGCCCAGACCGGCAAGGTCAACCCCGGCACGCTGGGCAAGAGCAAGAATTACACCCACAAAATGGAGTTCCACTGCAAGCCAGAGGTGTTGGCCTGGCTGAAACAGTACGAGATCAAGCCGACCAACGAGCCGGGTCGCTATGCGGTACCGGCGGACAAGATCGATGAGTTCAACAAGTACGTGGAGAAGACGACCGTCCAGCCGCTCGACTCAGGCGGCGGCCGTAGGAGGAGACGATGAATCCGTCATCGCCGCGCGGACGCCTGCGCGATGCCCTGCTGCGTGTCGGCGAAAGGGGGGACGCGACCGAGGCCGACCTCCGTGCGGCAGTCACCACCGCGCTGCGCGAACTGGCTGTGGAGGCGCTGGGCGAGCGTTCGCGCGTCGAGCTGGTCACCCTTGGCGCTGAGGAGCACCCCTGGGGACGAAGCTTCGGTCTTCGGCTTGCGGACTATGACGTAGAGCTGCCGGACGTGCTCTTGTACGCAGACCAGAGCGACCTTCCGCCCCAGGTGCAGGAGAGTTTCCCGACTCTGAGCCAGGAGGAGTGGGAGGCCGTACTGCTGGTCTCCAAGCTCATCTTCATGGGTCTTCAGTCGGAGCCCGAGCCAGTGCGCGACGATGCCGGCCAACAGCCGCAGGTCACCCCGAGACCGCCCCGGTCGGTAGTGAGAGAGCAATTCTGCCAGGCGCTGGCGGCCATTTCGGAACGCCCTGACCTGCACCAGGACGAACTCACTGCGCAATTGCGGACCGCGCTCCTGAACTTCGCGTCGGAGACACCCGACAACAAGGACGCCGCTCAGCGCATCGCGGTGCTGCACACCGGGGAGCCCCGGCAAGGGCCGCGCTTGTGCCTCAGCCGCTCGGGGCTGGCCTTCGCGAAGGTAGTGCTGAGCGCTGGTGGCTGTCCTGTCCCCAACTGTGTACTGGAGGAATTCCCGGACTTGACCCAGGACGAGTGGAACGCCGTCATCCACGTCACAGGACTGACGATCATGGCGTTCGAGACCGAGCCGGCCCGCGACGTGGGATAGCGTCCGGTCGCGTTGACGGTCCAGGTTCGGCAAAAGACAGTCGGTAACCAGCAGAGCGGTCGCGACAGACGACGAGCGGTTGCCTCCACTCGAGTGGAGGCAACCGCTCTCAGCATTTCCTTCGGCTGCCGAGTTCGAGCTTTACTTTCTAGATGTCGAAGTACAGCACGGAAGCCATTCCGACCTGCGAATATGTGACATGGATGACGGGCCTGGTGCACAACGGGTGCACACTGTGCACCCGCCGGGGGCTGCGGACCGGAGGGGCACCATCCGAGCAGCAGTCCGCCTACCGGGAGACCCCTGGGCGCCCATGCGCACTTGCGTGCGCCCGCTCTCCCCTCCATACCGTGACACACCATGTCAGTACCTGCGGAAAGCATCCTCGCACTACTGCGTCATCAGATCCCCGTACGCGTCAATTCGACAGCCTCGCTGGTGATGGACACCGACAAGGCAGCCACAGCCATCGCCCGCAAACGTGCACGCGAGCGAGGCGAGGAGGAACGAGTTCCTCGTAAGCCCGGGCTGGAACCGCTACAGACGGCCGAACAGAACGATCTCGCCACCACGCCTTGGGAGTTGCTCGGCGTCTTCGCACGAGCCGCCACCTTGGCTCGTCATGGGCGCGGAAGAGGCTTGGCCGAGCACTGGCAGGCCCTGAAGTACTGCCAGGCCCTGGGAGTCGGTGCCAGTGGCTACCTGGCTCTCACCGAGGAGGGGCAGAACCCAGAACTCTCCTACAGGGGGATGCAGGCCCGAGAGTTGGGACGAGCGCTGGGGTTGGCGATCGCACAGCGCACAGTGCGGGCCCGCTTCCCGGATCACCTGGTCTCGACTGTCGACGCCGAGTCGGTGCTGCTTGCTGGATTCGCGCGCTCCGGACCGCGGCCTTCCCTGGGCGCTCGACCACGGCCTGACTTCTTCATCGAGGCATGGAAGCCCGGCGAACCGTCCCGGCTCTTCGTGGTGACGGCCAACGGAAATCACCAGAAGACGACCAAGCGCACGGGGAAGACCGACCGCTCAGCCTTCAAGCAACTGGCCAGGGCCAGTGAGCGCGCTGAACATTTCCACCTCGCCGAGTGGAACACCACGCCCTGCCTCTTGATGTCCACCGAGCTGCTGGCCAAGGAGGGCACCACAGTCCACGCTCTGCAGGCACCGGGCCAGGGGTTGTTACCTGTGCGATCGGTCACAGGACGCGATAGCGCGGACGCCGTGCCGTCGAAGAGGAACCCTCCGTATGCCAACGCTGTGAGGGTGCCTGCCCGCGCTTGCGAGGAAGGCTTCCACGACGGCTTCCTCATTCCACGAAAAGATCGCGCGTGGTTCGGTCAGGTACTTGCCCGAACCAGTGCCGCGGGCCAACTGGCGTTTGCCGGCGCTGGCATGGAGATCGCTCAGTACTTGACCAGCGATCAGGGTTGCAAGCACTACGAACAGCGAACATTCGCAGGATCATCCAGCGTCCGGGACGCAGAGCACTGCTTCGGTGCGACCCGCTTCTTCGGTACTGACCAGGTCTTCAGGTTGAACAGGACCCGCGTCGAGGCGTTCTCAGGGGTGGCAGAGGACCTGTATCAGCTTCTGGTCGAAGGGAAGGTCGAGGCGTACCGGCGCCGCGCATACGAGCTCCGCCCCACGCTGCCGAATGGTGCGACCGCTCCGAAGTGGGGCGCGGTCTCCTTCGGTGAGGACGGCACTGTCATGGCTTTGCGTATTCTCCCGGAAAGAGACAAACGATGTGCTCCGTGAACCAGACCCGGCATGTCCGCGCACTGGTGACCACGCCGGAGACTGACCCAAAGCCCTGTCAGAGGTCGCTCGTAAGCTCTGGAGCATGGGGAGCACTGGAATCACTGAAGCCGATGTCGACAAGGCGATAGCCGTCGTCGAAAGCAGCAGGCAGTCACTTCGGCGGGATGATCCCGCAGTCCAAGCACTCGCCGCAGCGGTATCCGTGCGGCGCCGCTTACAGGGAGAAAAGCCGGTCACGGACGACGAACTGCTTGCGGCGCATGACCAGTTGCACGCAAAGATGCCTCACAGGAACGGCGGCAGCCTGGAGGCACTTGCCGACGCGCTACTGGGTCGCGGGATGGTGCCCTCGCCCGGCGACTACGACGGCGACTGGTGGCTGTGGTGGCCCAAGAAGGGCTATGGGCCGTGTCGTGACTGCCGGCAGAGTCGCTCACTGACGCGCTACTCCGCCAAGTGGGGCAAGCCGTACAGATACTTGTGCGCACGCTGCCGCAAGCAGGAACTGGCAGACGATACGGCGCACCTCAACAGCGTCACCGGTGTCACCCCGGAGGAAGGTGAGTCGGCCGAATCGCTCTTCAGCAGACGTACGGCAGCTCTCATCGGCCAGCTGGGCAGCCAGGCGGCAGCAGCACCCGAGAGGCAAGCGGGTCGCCCGGACACCGAACAGTGGGGCGAGTACGTAGACCGGCTCATGGAAGTGCTCGGCCCGCTCGACTGGGCTGGCTGGGAGGTACCGGACGAATACGATTCGGACTGGGATGCCGAAACTGGCCCGATGCTCTTCGCCACGCTGTGGCGTACCAGCGCCGCGCTGGACATCGAGTACTACCCGCGTGAAAGCCGGCTCCGATTTCTTCCCTACGAAGACGTATGCGGCGATTTCCCGGAATCTTTTTCCGCACTCGATGAAGAGGTCGAACTCACGGTCACCCTCCAGGGCGACGAGGCGGTCACGGTGGTCCAACATCGAGCCGGCGCGTTGGGATTGCTCGATGCAACTCGCGTCCGCGTGGTGGAGGGGGCTGATCGAGAAGCCACGGAGGCGTTCGAAGCGGAATCGCTACTCTCCCTCTTCAGCCCGGCAGCCTCCTACCGGAAGATCCCGGTTGCAGACATCGTCAAGGAAGCTGTACAGCACCCCGATCTCAGCACCTATCTGCGCTGGGTTGTCGGTATGGCGGGCCGCAACGTGCACCCGGATCCGGTGCCCGATGCGGCGGCTCTGGGTATCGCGGCCTGGTGCTGGCGCAATGAAACGGCTGTGGAGGCTCACCACCTTCCCTCGGACGTGCTGATGGCCCGAGTGAACATTGCGGTGACTCGCGCGGTGCTGCCTCATGTCTGCCCGTACGAAGGTATCGACTGGGACGGGATCGAGCAGTCACTGACTGATACAGACTGGGAACTCCCCAACCGTCGAACTGTCTCCTCCCTGTTCGGCGACGGATGGCCGGAGGTGCAGTCGACGGTGCGTGAGCAGATCCGTAAATGGCAACGCCTCGACAGCGAACTTCTTGGTCCGGATACCACTTTGAGGCTGATGACGATCGGGGGCTCGACAAGCTATACGTGTCATTGGTGGGGCCAGGGACGGTGGCGCGCGATCTGCGAAGAGATTGTCTGCGATGCTGTTGAAGCTGGTTTCACGCTGCCACAGCCGTACGACTGCCGTGGTTCTGATGCCTTGATCGACGACTTGGAACACCCGGACATGCAGTCCGATGCCGTGCTGGACTGGCTCATCGACATGCCCGAAGCCCCCGTTTCAGGGCCTCACGGATTGCGCCACCATCCAGCTACCCAGCCGCTCGTGCGCGAATACGATCCGTGGTGGGCAACGCCGGAGGGAGACTGACTCCGCAGCCGTCGGCAGTCCAGTGCCCCTACGAGCAGATCGAGCGTCTGCCTCCAGCAGGACCTGCTGGAGGCAGACGCTCGGGGAGTCCTTCGGCCGACTACTCGCCGAGTTCGAGCTTTACTTTCTAGATGTCGAAGTACAGGTGTAGAAGCGCTCTGACCTGCACAGATACTCCGCTGGCAGGCAAGGTGGTGCACAAGTGGTGCACGGGAGGAGTGTCAGACGGAATTGCTGCGTCTCTTGTGACTTTGGCGGTCTGCCTTGCGGTACTTGCCAGTGACTCGTCGCCTACCTACGGCCATCTCGGTGGTACGGCGACGGTGTTCCAGGACGGCGACCCACCACGCCAATCGGTCACTGGACTTATCTGGGATGAGCAGCCGCAGGGCCCGGAGGCAGAAGAAGACCAGGCTAGTGAATGCGGCGACCAGGCATGCTGCCCACCAAGGCATGCCGGTGACCACGGCTCCAAGGATCTCGATCACGACGTGAGTGCTTTCTGTCGGTAGCGCAGAGGGGCGAATTGGCGTGCGGCCGGCTAGGTGCGTCGCGAGCGAAGGTGGAGCGTAGCGTTTCCGAGCGTGATGGCGAGATAGCCAGGTGCAGACACCGTCCTAGCCCCGGGAATGCCAATGATCGGATCAGTCATTGACGCGGCCAGGTCGTCCGGATAGGGATACGAGTCCCATCGCAGCTCCCAGCTGTCACCGGCCCCCTGAAGCTTCCGGTCTTCGCCGAGACTGCGTTTGCTGTTAAGCCAGCCTGGGCGGCGCAGGGGGTCGTAGAACCAGTTGCCGATTGCCCAGCTGCGGTGAGGGTCTCGTGTTGAGATGCGGCAGAAGACGCCAGCCAGCAGACACTGTGCATGCTCTGTCATAGGAGGCACGCTGGCCAGCTGTTCGCGCTCGCCAGGAGTGAGCGGAACGTCCACGGTGAAGAAGTCGACGTAGGACTCGCTTCGTGCATCGACAGGTTTCCCTGACGGGTTATCCGTAACTACGAACTGCGCGTTTGTAGGCAGGTGCCGCATGACGTAGGTGCCGTACCCACGGTGCTCCTCAACACGCAGACCGGGCACTCCGCCTACCCCATTCGGCTCCGGGAGCAGGTAGTCGACCACGTTATGGGGCACGTCAGTGATGAGCACGATGCGATCGAACCGTGGGGACGCCGTGATGGTGTACGCGGAGAGGGCAGCCACGTGCCAGCCGGCGGGAGTGCTGTAGTCATACCCGCGGTTCAGCAAGCCGAGCGCGAGCAGTGCTCGTAGCTCTCGTTGCCCCGGGATGCAGACATCCAGCCCGATAGAGCGGTCGCGGGCAATTCCTGCTTTGGCTGCGGCGAATTTCTCGCCGGTGTACAGCGAACGGATACGGGCTGCCACGTTCCGCTGGCTTTCGGGCATGCTTCACCTCACCGCTGCCCGGTCAGCGCATCAGGGCCACATACCTTGTGAAACCACGCGTCGTCTGCTGAGTCGCGGAGTAGGTGCTCCACACCCTGCACAGCTTCCGTGAGTACCGGGCTCACATACTTCTGCTGGCGACCGGGCCTCCGCGGACCGGTATTTGATCGCACTGTACCTGACGTCTGCCCGGTTTCGCGTTGAGTTGCCGGAAGTTCTCAGCGCAGGGGAGTGCCGCCTCCGCGGCTGGCGCGGGGTGGAGAGGGGGACAGGTGCCGCAGCGCGTGCATCAGCCACGATGAGCCGTTTCCTGGGCCGCGCCTGATGACAGCAAGAGCGTCAAACGCCCTCGGCGCCAGTTCGGCGACGTCGTCGCTGAGGCCCCGCTGGCTGCCGAACAGAGCCTCGTCTTGCTAGCGCAGGCTGAGGCGGCGAGTGCTAAGACATACGTGCGCATCGTGTACCTGGACAGATGGATCCGAGCGCAAGCTGAGCTCGACCACGTGTGGGAGAGGGCCAGCATTGCTGTGTCAGCCTCCATACGACAGCGCCTTTCCAAAAAATAACGCCAGCGCAATGATGTGCCATCGTGGACGAGCTAGTGATTGCTCTGATTGCAGCCGGGTTCGGGCTGGCAGGCACCGTGCTAGGTGCCGTTGTCGCGGCACGAGCGACGAAGGCCGGAGCCGAAAAGAACGCTGAGACTGTTCGAAGACAGGTAGAGGACCAGGCGACTGCTGAGCATTCGCATTGGCTGAGGCAGCAGCGGCTTAACGCCTACGAAGGGTTCCTGGAAGCCTGGGACGAGTGCCTTCGCTTTACCCAGGCTTCCAGCGATGCCCGCAATGGTGATCTGGCGAGCGTAGACCTGCTGAGAGAGGCCGCAGGCCGAATGGAGGAGCGTGCGAGACGCATCGCGCTTCTGGGGCCACCCGAGGTCACACAGGCGGTTGAGGACTTGGCCGAGACGATGCAGCAAGATGTAGACGCGAGCGCTGAGTTTATGCAGGCGACGGAGGCTGGGCGCTCGGCTATGGACGCGTGCCCTGTCGATGTCGCTGCAGTCCAAGCCGCCACGGAAGACCTTGAGGAGCGTGGCCAGCGGTTGCGGGACCTCCTGACAGGGGCGTCCGAGCACCGTGAGACTGTCGACGGTCACCCGCTCTTGGCGGAGTACCTGGGCAGCCTGCCGATACGACGCCTTCCGATGAGCAGCCTTCATGGCGCGAGCCCGACGCCCCGGCGCGGCCCGCGCTGATGAACCGCAAGCGCACCACCGAGAAGCGAGACCAGGGGAAGACCATCCGCTTCACCCTGACCGCGGTTCAGATCGACCAACTCCTGGCGGAGGGAGCCGGCCATGGTGCCTGACGTCTCCACCGGCTCCAGCGCCCTCGGCCTGATCAACTACCTCTTCGGCCCTGGGCGGCGGGACGAGCACACCGACCCGCACATCGTCGCCGCCTGGGACATGGCCGGCGCCCCCGACCCCGGCCGCGACCATGAGGCCACCTACAGTCAGCTCGCCAGGCGCCTGGATCACCATGTCGACTTGCGCACCCGCGAGCTGGGCGGCCACAAACCGCCGCAGCACGTGTGGCACTGCCCGGTACGCACCGCCCCCGGCGACCGCTACCTCACCGACGCCGAGTGGGCAGAAGTCGCCTGCCGCATAGTGGCGGCCACCGGTATCGCGCCCGAGGGCGACGAGAAGGCGTGCCGGTGGATCGCCATACGACATGCGGACGACCACATCCACATCCTTGCCACTACCGTCCGCGCCGACGGCCGACGGCCGACGCCCCCGCACCCACCGCGACGGCCAGCGGGCACAGCAGGAGTGCCGCAAAATCGAGGTCGAGTTCGGCCTGCGCCGGTTGAAATCCGGCGACCTCACCGCACCGCCCACGCCGACCGGCGCCGAACGTGCCAAGGCCGAGCGCCAGAGCCAGGGCGTCACCGCGCGGGAGTGGCTGCGCGAGCAGGCGTACACGGTCGCTGCCGCCGTACGCAGCGTTGACGACTACTTCACCGTTCTCACGTCGCTCGGCATCCAGGTCAAGCAGCGCATCGGTCCCGAGTCAGGTGAGGTGACCGGCTACAGCCTGGCAGCCCCTGGCGACACCGCCCGAGGCGAGCCGGTCTGGTACGGCGGCTCCAAACTCGCCCCCGACCTGTCCTTCAACCGCCTGTGCGAACGCCTCCCCACCCAGGACGTAACCGACCGCCCGCAGCACATCGACGACCCCCACATGGCATGGCGCGGTGCCGAGTGGGCTGTGCGCACAGCCCACACCTTCCTCGACTCGGGTGACGACGCCGCAGCCCAGGGCCAACTGGATGCCTTCAGCGACGCCCTGCACAACCTGGCCCGAGCCGTACACGGTCCGCACAAGGCCGAACTGCAGGCAGCAGCAACGGTGTTCAACCGTGCCCGCCGCTCTGCGATCCGAGCCGACCACCAGGCTGCCACCTCCCTGCGGGACGCCACCAGGGAACTCGCCTGCGCCAGAGACGAGCCAGGTGGGCTCGCCATTGCCCTCATCTTCGCCGCCCTCCACCTGGCCCGCGCCGCCGCCAATTGGCACGCGCAGCGCGGCCACCAGCAGCAGGCCGCCGCAGCTGAACAGGCCCTCCTCCACCTGCGGGTCGGTTACCAGCAGGCCAGCGCGCCAGTCCTGGCAGATCTCTCCCGCCGAGCCCCAGGCCAGCAGACCATCGACCGATTCGAGTCCACCGTGCGTCAGGCAATCCCCGACCACGCCGACCAGATCCTGGCTGATCCTGTCTGGCCCGCCCTTACCACCACGCTCGCCCGCGCCGAGACCGCCGGCCACAATCCCCGTCAACTCCTGAGCGAGGTTGCCGCCGAGCGTGAACTCGCCACCGCGGACTCACCGGCACAGGTCCTGGTGTGGCGGATCACCGCCCAGCCGAACAAGCGCATGCAAGGAGCGCGCAGGCGAAGCACCGTGAGCGCCACGTCCTTCGCCTCCGCACCTCAGCCCGCGCCCACGACAGTGCACGAGCAGAGCAGCGATCGCAGCCAACGCCAAGCGCGTGGCGGACCACGCCATGGTCGGTGACATCGAGCCGTGAGCGGGCCTGCTTCAACCCTGCCTGTGCTTGACCGAGGACAGCGCCACCACGAGTGCGTCCAGGTCTCCGGTGTAGACGATGACCTCTTCATCGTTGGCCGGGAGGTCGAATCGGGCGAAGAAGTCGTCAAGGGCTTCGGGGGTGACGGTGAGAGCGTTGGCGTCCTCGCGCTGGTTGCGCTCGGCGAGGCGTCCCAGCAGTTCTTCCCGGTCGGCAGGGAGGTAGACCACGACCGGGTAGCCGCCCGCTTCGCGGGCAGCCTGACGCCAGGCGTCGCGCTCTGGGAGCCGCCACAGCCCGTGGTCCAGGACGACGTCGTTCCCGGCCTCCAGCTCCTTGACGAACCGTGCCTGGACCGCCTGGACCACGGGCCGTTCGCGCTCGAAGTAGGTGTGCTCGGGATAGTCCACGCCGTATCGGCCGTGGAGGCGGTGCACCTCCTCGTCCACGGACAGTCGCGTGTAGCCGTGGTCGGCCAGGGCTTGGGCGACGGTGGTCTTCCCGGAGCCGGTAATGCCGGCCAGGAGAACGGCGAGGGGCACGCGGTCATCCCTTCCACGAGGAGCTGTGCGTGGGCGCCTTCATTGTCTCCAATTCTGGCTGGTGCGCGACGTGCGGTCGCCAGGCCGTGACGATGCTGCGGGCCTCGCTGGGCCAGTTGAACGGCATGCGGTCCAGGCTCACCCGGCGGAAGGCGAACCGCGGATCGCTGGTGTTGATCACGCCGCCGTGCCGGCCGACGTGCGACAGGAGACGGCCGGCCTCGTCGCGCACGGCCGGGGTCTCTTCCTGCCATGTGCCGGTCGAGAAGTGCTTGACCCGGCGGCGGAGGTCGTCCAGGACGCCCGAGCGCCACTTGAAGTGGTGAACCGCGCAGATACGGTCGGCATCCGGACGCTGTCCGGGGGCCCTGTGGTTGCCGCCCGCCACGGTGACATCGTGGCGGGCGAGCACGATCTTGCGCGGGTCTCCGTGCAGGAGTCGGTGGCTGAGGTGCCCGCCGAGGGGATAGGCGAGGTCCAGTCCGCCTTCGGGCCGCCAGCCGGTCAGGCGTCCGCTCGCGGAGATCCGGTCGAGCATCAGGCCGCCCACCACGCGGTGCCCGGACTTCTCGGCCTGGGCGATCACCTCACCCAGTGGGGCGGGGTACTGCTGGAACTCGTCAGCGTCGGCGAGCAGGTGCCAGCCCGGGCCGGCCCGGTGCCGCAGGGCGTCTCTGAGCTGGGTGTTGGTGCGCTCGTGCCACGGGCCGGTGCTGGTGCCGGTGGGGATGATGCCCAGTTCGCGGCTGGCGGCCTGCAGTTCGTGCCGCTGCTGGTCGGGCACGTGCTTGGGGAAGTGGAAGGCGATCAGGAATCGCTCGACACCCAGCCACCGGTAGTGGCGGACCCAGGCGGCCAGCAGCGCGGGTTCTACGGGGCCGACGACGGCGATCAGCGCGGGAGAGGTGCTCAGCATCGGGACTCCTTCGTACACAGTGAGGCGAAGGTTCGGGTGAGGAAGCCGGCCTGCTCGGCGGCCGACCGCATCCCCAGCAGGCCGGGAGCTTCGGGGCCGGGCAGCGGAGGTGGCTGGCGGATGACGGTATGCAGGGCTTCGGCGAGGGCGGCCGGGTCGCCGGCGGGGAACGTCAGGGCCCAGGGCTGGCTGCGAAGACGCGCGGTGAGGGCGGGGTCGTGGTCGGAGACGATGAGGGGAACCCCGAGGCGGGCGGCATCCATGACGAGCCCGGACTCCTTGCCGGTCCCGTGGTGGCGGGTGACGAGGGCGGCGTCGGCAGCGGCGTACACGAGCCGCAGTACGGCTTCGCTGACCGGACCGGGCACGGTGTGCACCCGCAGGCCGGGCTGGGCCCGCCACCGCTGGAGGAGTGCTTCGTCGAGGGGGAAACCGGTGACCACCAGGTGCAGGGGTTCCTTGAGCCGGGACAGGGCGGCGTCGATGACGGCGATGTCCTTGTAGGGCCACCACCCGCCCACCAGGCACACCAGGGCCTCGGGGGAGGGGACATCGAACGCGGCACGGCCGCCCTCGCGTTCGCCTGCGGTCAGGCGGTGGCCGTCGTCGACCGCGAAACCGCCGACCGCGGCGGGCAGGCGGGGGAAGGCAGCGGTGAACTGGTCAGCCACGGCCTGTGTCGGATACATCGCGATCACTCGCCCTTCGCCCCGGCGGGCGAGCCGGCCGAGCAGCCGCACGACGGCGTCCTCGTCGGTGACCGCCTCGTGGACGAACCGCAGGTGCGGCTGGTCGCCCAGGAGGGCGGCAGCTCCGTGCAGAGCCTCGCTGGCGGTCAGGATGACCACCGCGTCGGCCCGGGACTCCAGCCGACGCGCGATCCGCAACGCCGCCCCTTCGGTGAGGCAGCAGGCGATGAGGGTGACCTGGTGCGGCAACCGCCGCATCCGGCGGGGCCAGCGGCGCGACCGGAGCAATCGCTGTCCGGCCGCGGAGATGCTGGCTGCCAGCCGGGAGGCGGCCAGCAGGAAGCGCGCCTGGTGCCCGGATGGTCCGGTGACCAACCGGGCCCCCGCCTCACGCAGGGCGCTGACCGCCTCGGTGGCAATCCCGTGCGGGGCGATGACCAGGCTGCCGGGTCGGACTCTGGCGAGGGCTACCAGCGTGCGCTGGTGATGCCCGCCCAGGCGGTTCGCGTACGGCTCGATGAGCACGAGCGGGCCGGTCATCCGGCCACCGCCTGGTCTCCGTGGGCGGTGGTGAACCTTGCCCGCAGCCAGGCAGGGTCGTTGAGATGGCCGAACCGCTGCGGGGCGCAGGCGGCTTCGCGGGCGAAAGCGACGCCATCCCGGGCTCCGGCGGCCGCGTAGGCGGCGAACTCGCCGCTGCGACTGCTCGCCCACGCCTCCACCCGCCGACGGGAGTCGTCGTCGGCCATCCCGTACTCGCTGCCGCGGGCGAGCATCGCGCACTCGCGGAAACCGGCCTTCCACGCGTGGAAGGGGCTCTGGTTGAACCTCGTGATCCCCGCGGTCTGCTGGGCGAACTCGATCCGTCCGGGCAGGGCGGCGAGCACGTCCACGGCCTCGCCCATCTCACGCAGGGCACTGCGGCGGATCAGCTTCAGCCCGCCGTAGCCGTAGGTCAGACCGTTGACCGGGTTGACCGCCCGCCACACCCGCATCGACGCGCCCTCGTCCAGAGGCTCCACCAACGCGGGGTCGAAGCTGGCGTCGATGGCGAAGTCCCCGTCGGCGAGGAAGAACTGCTCGTGGTCGACGACCTCGGCACACAGACGGTAGGCCCGGCGCATCCCGTGTACGCCGTGCAGGCGCTTGACCGCGCCGCCGAGCGTGCGCTGGAGCCGGGAGTGCAGAGAGGTGGCCATCGGCTCGTCGTACGAGAGGAGAACCGCGTCGTAGCTGTTCACGAGACGGCCTCCAGGTAGCGGGCCGCGATCAGGGCGGGGGTGAAGTCGGCGGTGGAGGCGTGGGCCCGCTTGGCGTGCAGGGCATGGAATTCGGCGTCCGTGGCGAGCCGTTCGGCCAAGGTGACGGCCTCGGCCGGGGTGGTGAAGCACAGCTCGGGGTCGATGTGCTCGGCGAGCCAGCCAAGGCGGGGCGAGATGACCGGAAGGCCCATGCCCTGGCAGTCGATCACGCTCATCGACCAGGGGCAGCCCGGCCGGAACGGGGCGATGCCGAAGTGCGCGCCGGCCAGGAGGTCCTTGTAGCGGACGCGGTCGCCACGGTCGGAGACGACCTGCACGTGCGGCAAGGCGGTGAGCTGGTCACGCATCTTCTCGGGGCTGTCGTCCAGGCTCTTGCGCTCCGCCCGGCGCTGGCCGAACAGGTCCATGACCCGCAGCCTGATGGTGCCGGACGCGACCAGGTCGCGGGCCAGGTCCACGAACTGTCCGGTGCCGTAGTGCGCGTACAGCCGGTGGTTGTAGACGCCGATCGCCTCGACGCCGGAGGCGGGCTGCGTGGTGGCGGGGTCGCGTACCAGACGCTCGTCACGCGGGGCGGGCACCACTCGCAGCTTCCCGCCGAGGTCCAGAGTGGTCCGGGCGGCTGCCGCCGACACCCAGGACGCGGCCGTGGAGGAGTGGACCAGCACCCGGTCACAGGCGGCCAGTCCGGCAGCGAACGCCAGCAGTACCGGTCGCCCAAGCGCCGCGTCGTTCAGGGAGGGGTCGAGTTGGAGCCGTCCGCCGCCCGTGAAGGAGAACGGCAGGTAGTGGCAGTAGCCGGCCAGTAGGGCGTTGGATCCGGTCTCCAGTAAGGCCGTGCGGATCGCCGGGGCCTCCTCGATCTGATTGGCCACGACCACGTCGGGCTTCTCCGCCCGGATCAGTGCCACCAGCTCGTCGATGTCCGCGGAGAAGCGGGCCCGGTACTTCGTCCCCGGCACCTTCGTCCGGTGGAATCCGCAGCGTGCATCCCCGGCCGGAGCCGGGGCCGCGACGGTCACTTCGGCGCCGGCGTCCGCCAGAGCGGGGGCAAGCAGGTCCGCGAAGATCCACCCAGAGTCGGCCGAAAGCCGGTCGGGGTTGGAGATGTTGAGCAAGTACAGCACGCGCATGGCGCTTCGTCTCCTTCATCCGCCCGGGGATCGATCCGGGCTGGTAAGGGAAGGAAAGCGGCGACGCAGACCGTGACGGGATGGTGAACTTGGATCACTCACGGTTCATTCATGCTCACCAACGATGACGCGGGGCTTCGATGGAAGCGCAAGGCGAGGAGATCACCGCCGAGCAGGCGGCCGAGGACTACGCAGCCGAGGTGGCGCGCTGGCGGGAAGTACGCGGCATGTCCAAGAGGGCGTTGGCGCTGGCGATGGGCTTCGACCCGTCCTACGTCAGCCACGTGGAGTCGGGCCGCCACAAGCCCAGCGAGGAGTTCTCGCGTCTCGCCGATGAGGCACTGAATGCCGGGAAGGCGATCTGGAGACGCTGGTGCGACTACGAGCAGGCAAAGGCCCGTTCCCGGCGGCCGGCGGCGGCGCCGCCCGCCCAGCGCGGGCCCGAACAGCCGTATGCGACCGGATCGGCCCTCGTCGTCGAACACGACGCGGCACGGCTCCAGTACGACGGCACCTCGTACCGGCTGACCATGCGCCGACGGCTGCGAAACACAGGCGAGGAGCCGGTGACCCGCTACCTGATCCGAATCTCCGTGGACCGCTACCCCGGCGACCCTGAGCAGTCGAACGCGCACTACCGAGCCCACCCGCTGACCTGGGAGGAACTCGACCTCACCGCCACCTGCCGGGGCGAGGCGATGCGGTGGCAGGCCAAGCACGACCGCGACGCCTTCAAGGAGGTGTGGCTGCTGTTCGACAACGAACACGGCCGCTTCCCCCTCTACCCCGGCGAGTCCGTGTGGATCGAGTACGCCTACACCGTCGGCGATGACAAGTGGGGCAACTGGTTCCAGCGAGCTGTCCGCCTGCCCACCGAACAACTCGAAGTCCAGCTCGCCTTCCCTGCCGCCCTTGACCCCGTGGTGTGGGGCACCGAGACCTCCATGACCGCCGAAGCCTCCCCGCTGCGAACCCCTCCCGTCCGCAGCGACGACGGTGAACTACGGCAATTCACGTGGATCACGACTACACCCGCCCTGCACGCTCGGTACCGTCTGGAGTGGCGGTTTCGGGCACGGACCGAACGCGACTCAGATCAAGGGGAGTTCAGGTGATTGACGTGCGGCCCAGCCAGCAGATGCGAGACCTCGGCGTCGTCCAACACGGTGCCGGCATCCTCACCGAACCGGCCCGAGCCTTCGACCTGCCCGCCGAACGCGACGAAGCTGAACGCATCACAGACGAGCTCTTCGCCGCCATGGAACGGATCGGCCAGGTCCACCCCTTCGCCAAAGGCATGGGCATCGCCGCTCCACAGATCGGCATCGCACGCGCCGCTGCGGTCGTCCAGCCGCCTGGCGACGCACCCGCGATCATCCTCCTCAACCCTCGGATCACCACCTGCTCCGAGGAGATGGACGAGCAGTACGAGGGCTGCCTGAGCTTCTTCGACGTCCGCGGCCACGTCCCCCGCCCCCTGAAGATCACCGTCGAGACCACGGCCCTGACCGGGGAGACCGTCACCACCACGTGCGAACGCGGTCTCGCCCGTCTCATCTACCACGAGATCGACCACCTCGACGGCCTCCTGTACACCGCCCGCATGAGGACCGGCGTGGACCCCATCCCCGTCGAGGAGTACCGGCAGACCGGCCGGGCCTGGGTGTATGACGGTGTCTGATCCAAAGGCCCCTGCCCATGCGTTACACGCTTGTCAACGGCCACGATGCCCGTCGGATGGGTACTGAGCCTCCGCCATGAGGTGCCTATGCAGCGGCTCCTTCCCGGAGGCGAGTCAGTTCGTTGATCATTTGCCTGAAGCGCAGGCCCATATCCCGGAGTTGCTGATTCACTATCAGTCGAAGGTGCGGACACAACGGGGAGGGGACACCGTGGACCCGACAATCGTCGCCTTGGCCAGCGCGGGAGGTACGGCCGTGGCATCGGCGATGGCAACGGACGGATGGAACACGCTTCGATCAGGCGTCGTCACTCTGTGGCAACAGTTTCGCCCGAACTCCGCTGGTGAACTGGAACGGGATCTTGACACGACCCGTTCGACTCTTCTCGCAACCCCTGCCAGTGAAGTCGAACAGGTCCGTCAGGCTCTTCAGTCCGCCTGGCAAGGGCGGATGTTGACTCTCTTCCTGGAGGATCCGGCGGCAGCATCGGAGTTCGAAGCCCTGCTGTCGAGGCTCGGGGAAGCTGGCTCGCCCCGGACGAACACCAGCTTCCACGCCGAGGTCCGTGATCACGGACGCGTGTACCAAGCCGGTGGGAATCAGTTCATCAGCGAGCGATGAGCACGGGCCACTGGGACCACGAAGACGACGCCCCTTGGCACATGCGCGCCAGCGCCGAGGATGAGGGGCGCGTCTACCAAGCAGGCCGCGATCAGCACATCACGGAGTTTCACTTTCATGGCTCGGCTCCCGACGTAGACGACGACGAGGATGAAGACGACGACTGGGGCTATTACGAGACGGGAGGCACTTCCTGGGGCATGATCTGGGAGACGTTGCTTAGCGTCCTTCTCGCCTTGGCCCCTCTGCTTCCACTTGCGATCGCGGGCGCCAGCACGCACGCCGTGTGGACCGACAAGTCCGACCCATCGACTTGGTGGTCCGTGCTCTACTCGCTGGGAGCCGTCATCGTTGGTGCAACAGGCTTCATCATCCTTCATGAACGCCTGTCCTACAGGTCGCATCTGATCGACAGGCTTTCCTGGCTGTACGTACCTGTGAGCATTGGCGTCTTCGTCTACTACGTCATTGGGAACCCTGCCGGGCTTCAGCTCAAGTTCATCGGCGACATCGGCCTGGAGCTTGCTCGTAAGCTCGGCCCTCTGTGATCCCGCCCCAAGCAAGTGCCAGCATCAGGAGAAAGCAGCGATGAAGGCGAAAGGCCGGCGCGATGAAGAACACCCTCGGTGGAACATGCATGCCCAGGCCGAGGGTGAGGGACACGTGTATCAAGCCGGTGGCGACCAGCATCTGACGGTTCACGTCCAGGGGATGGAGCCAGACTCCGGGTCAGAACCGTACAGACTGGCTGCACTAATGCCGCTCATCAGACTGGCCCAGTTTGTATTAGTCCTCGCCTTCGTCGTCTGCGCCATGGCCACCGGCCTGGTCCTCTACAGTGGCGGCTTCACAGTCGAGTTCCTTAAGGGCCTAGGGCTCACCTCAGGAATCTTGGCGCTGCTGTTGGTCGTGGAGCGCATTACGACGGGCCGCTGGCACAGGTGGTCACGCCCCCGCCAGCGAGCAGCGCGCCGGTAGGTGCCTGTCCGTGGACGGATCGTTCGAGGGGCGATACCGCGTTTCCGATAGAGGCGTTCCGGGGCTTGGGGACTATGAGCTGGTCGACTTTCCACGGGCACACCCAGGGCACAACGCACCGAAAAACCCTGTGGACCAGTGAGAACTGCCAAGCGTAGTTTTCCCTGGTCCACAGGGTTTTCGCGACATAGTCGCAGGTCAGCCGCCATACCCCGCCACACATCGCCAACAATCCGCAAAAAGGCCAGGTCAGCGTCCTACGGCAACGATCGCCGCAGGTGACCAACCTGTACGATTTCTAGGAGACCAAGAAGGCGGGTCGGACGGGTGCCTCGTCTTGACAGCGCTTACAAACCAGTGGGGCCGCCACTCCAGACGAAGTGGCGGCCCCACTGCATTACTGACGGCGGGTCAGGCTTTGGGTGGTCCGGTGCACACGCGGTGCACAAGGGGGCGGAAAACGGCCAGTAAGAGCGAGAACTACTGAGAAGAGTTTCTGCAGGTCACAGCCTGTTTTCAGGGTTTCCGCCCAGGCCACCCACCCCCACCCTTTAGATGTCGAAGAACTGATGCGTCACAGCCGCCACCTGGGCCGCTAGTACAGGCCGTGGTGATGACCTGCGGGGAAGTGGCTCTCTACGGTCGTCGTTGGTCGACCTGGGGCGTGCTCGGACGGCCCAGGGACGGCCCGTGACGCCCAGAGACGGCCGAGCCCAAAGGCTCAAGGTCGGGTGGTCGTGCGCGCGTCTTCAAGTGGCCGGCGATAGCCATGGTGGACGGCTACGGTGACGGCCATACTTGCTGTATGGGAGGTGGGCGTGTCAAAGACGACCGTGGACGTGGATCCGGAGCTGCTCGAAGCGGCGAAGGCTCGCTTGGGCACCACAACAATCAAGGAAACCATCAATGAGGCGCTGCGAGAGATCGCGCTGCGTGGCGAGCGCGATGAGGCCATTGATGACCTTGCTGGAATGATTCGTGACGGGCAGCTCGACTGGGATGTCATCGACGACAAGAGTGCATACCGGGCCGTGCCGAGTACCTCGGGAGAAGCGAACTCTTCATGGAATCTACGTCGTGAGGACTTAAAATATCTCCCTACTCTTCTAGCGGAGGCCAAGGGGCCGGCTGAACGTGAGGGTGTACTCAGCTCGATTGCCTTCCTTCTCGCGAGCCGCCCTGAGTGGGTGCGCCAAGCTATGGATGAGTTCCGATTTCATGGATTGGCTGATCAGCTTCGGGAAATGAAGGATCACTTCTCCGAACTGGGTTCGCACCCCGATCCTCGCGCTGAGCAGGTTCTGGCAACGCTCATGGAGTGGCTTGAAGAGGCTAATTTACGCGAGGCGGCAGGGTGACTAAGTATTTGATCGACACCTCCGCCGCGCATAGATTTTTTAAAGATCCTGGCTTGTATCCGGAGTGGCGCGCCGTAATTACGCGCGGCGAAGTCGGTATTATTCCGCTCATTGAATACGAGATTTGCTACTCCGCGCAAAAGGCGAGTGATCGCGCTAAGTTGTTAGCATTGCTCAACAAACTCTTTGCTCCGGTCATCCCTCAAGCTGCCGCGTATCAGGCTGCTCGCGAAATTCAGGAAGCATTGACGAGTAAAGGCGCGCATAGGTGCTGTAGCCCGGTGGACCTGACACTTGCTGCGACGGCCGAAATTGAGAACCTAGTCGTCTTGCATGTCGACAAGGATTACGAGACTGTCGCCCGTTTTTGGCCATCATTTAAGCAGGTGCGGTTCGGAGCTGGTGTGCCACTTGAGTAGGTGACGCTGAGATTAGTCGCACCTTCAGCATCGAACACCTCAGCTGTCGACAATCAATTCTCGTGGCGAAGTCGCATGCTGCTGGGCGGGGCACCGACGGAAAGCCGCACCGAATCAAGACCGATCGTCACGGCACCGGCATGCGGTATCGCGCCCGTTACGTGGCGCCGGACGGGGCCGAGCGCAGCAAGTCCTTCCCTGACAAGCAGAAGCGCCTTGCCGAGGCATGGCTGACGCAGATCGCGGCTGACATGAATCGTGGGCAGTACGTCGACCCGTCGGCAGGGAGGGTGACGTTCCAGCAGTTCGCCACGCAATGGCTCGCATCGCAGACCACCGACCCCTCCACGATCGTGGCCATGGAGCTGCGATTTCGGCTGCATGCCTTTCCGCACATTGGGTCACGCTCCCTGAGTTCCTTCCAGCCTGGTCACATCCGTTTATGGGCGCGGGCACTCAAGGATTCAGGTATGGCGGCGTCGTATCAGCGGGTCGTCTTCGCCAACGTTTCCGCCGTTTTCGCAGCGGCCGTCGATGACGCCATAATCACCCGCAAACCCTGCCGCGCAGGCTCTGTGAAAGCGCCCAAGCTGGACGACAGGAAGCTCAAGCCGTGGAGCCATGAACGCGTGACCGCATTGCGGGCCAGTCTCCCGGAGCAGTATGAGACGACCGTTGATGCTGGCGGGGGATGTGGGCTCCGGCAAGGAGAAATCTTCGGACTCGCCGTTGACGAGATCGACTTTCTCGGAGGCGTGGTTCACGTTGTGCGGCAGGTGAAGATGATCGGCCCACATCTCGTGTTCGCCCCGCCCAAGGGCGGCAAGCTGCGAGACGTGCCGATGGCCGACCTCGTTTCACACCGTCTCTCCGAGCACATCACTCGCCATCCGCCCGTTGACGTCACGCTGCCGTGGAAGACACCGGATGGACCGCTCGTTACCGCGAAGCTGATCTTCTACTCACGAGAGCGGAAGGCGCTGAACCGGAACTACTTCAACATGTACTTGTGGAAGCCCGCGCTGGTGGCCGCTGGTGTCATTCCCGAGCGCCGGCCGGGGGAGCGCTTCACCTACTCCCGCGAACACGGCATGCATGCGCTGCGCCACTTCTACGCCTCGGTGCTGTTGGACGCCGGGGAGAACATCAAGGCACTCGCCGAGTACCTCGGTCACTCTGACCCTGGGTTCACGCTACGCACGTACACGCACCTCATGCCGAACAGCCAGGACCGCGCGCGGAAGGCCATCGACGTGGCATTCGGATGGGCCGGTGCGGACGCCGGCGGTGACGACGGAGCGACACCCGCCGCCGCTTGAGCGGCCCCCCCGAGAACGGCCATCGGCCGTGCCTTCCGGTGACGGAAGAACACGGCCGACGGCCCACAGACGGCCCAGGAGAGCGGAAAACCGCTCTGACCTGCGGCGTTCTTAAATGTCGAAGTAAAGCTCGAACTCGTGCGGGTGCGGCCGCAGCTGGATCGGGGCGATTTCGTTGGTGCGCTTGTAGTCGATCCAGGTCTCGATCAGGTCGGAGGTGAAGACGCCGCCCTGCTGGAGGTACTCGTTGTCGGCCTCGAGGGCGTCGAGGACGGCCGGGAGGGAGGTGGGGACCTGGGGGACGCCCGCGTGCTCCTCGGGGGCGAGCTCGTAGAGGTCCTTGTCGATCGGCTCGGCCGGCTCGATCTTGTTCTTGACGCCATCCAGGCCCGCGAGGAGGAGGGCGGAGAAGGCGAGGTACGGGTTCGAGGACGGGTCCGGCGCGCGGAACTCGACGCGCTTGGCCTTGGGGTTCGAGCCCGTGATCGGGATACGCATGGCCGCGGAGCGGTTGCGCTGCGAGTAGACCAGGTTGACCGGGGCCTCGAAGCCGGGGACCAGGCGGTGGTAGGAGTTCACCGTCGGGTTGGTGAAGGCCAGCAGCGACGGGGCGTGCTTGAGGATGCCGCCGATGTAGTAGCGGGCGGTGTCCGAGAGGCCCGCGTAGCCCTGCTCGTCGTAGAAGAGGGGGCTGCCGCCCTGCCACAGCGACTGGTGGACGTGCATGCCGGAGCCGTTGTCACCGAAGATCGGCTTGGGCATGAAGGTCGCGGTCTTGCCGTTGCGCCAGGCGACGTTCTTCACGATGTACTTGAAGAGCATCAGGTCGTCGGCGGCGGCGAGCAGCGTGTTGAACTTGTAGTTGATCTCCGCCTGGCCGGCGGTGCCGACCTCGTGGTGCTGGCGCTCGACCTGCAGGCCGGCCGCGTCCAGCTCCAGGGAGATCTCGGCGCGCAGGTCGGCGAAGTGGTCGACCGGCGGGGCCGGGAAGTAGCCGCCCTTGTAGCGGACCTTGTAGCCGCGGTTGTTCTCCTCCGACCCGGTGTTCCAGGCGCCCGCCTCGGAGTCGATGTGGTAGAAGGACTGGTTCGCGCCGGTCTCGAAGCGCACGCTGTCGAACACGTAGAACTCGGCCTCGGGGCCGAAGAACGCGGTGTCCGCGATGCCGGTCGAGGCGAGGTAGGCCTCGGCCTTCTTGGCGATGTTCCGCGGGTCACGGCTGTACTGCTCGCCGGTGATCGGGTCGTGGATGAAGAAGTTGATGTTGACGGTCTTGTCGCGGCGGAACGGGTCCACACGAGCCGTCGACAGGTCCGCGCGCAGCGCCATGTCCGACTCGTGGATGGCCTGGAAGCCGCGGATCGAGGAACCGTCGAAGGCGAGTTCCTCGGCCGGGTCGAACGCCTTCGCCGGGATCGTGAAGTGCTGCATCACACCGGGCAGGTCGCAGAACCGGACGTCGATGAACTTCACGTCCTCGTCGGCGATGAACTTCTTGGCCTCGTCGGCGTTCTGGAACATCCAACTCCTCCTAGCCCGGTCACCGGTCGGCGGACGCGGGATTGCTACTCGGAACGCGACCATGTGCGGTGGCGCGTTGCCCGACCATAGGCAGGCGGGATTTCCCAAGCATGACCCATTTGTTTCGCCGAGGTTAACCGGCGCACGCCTGCCTTTATTCACCAGTGTGACCCATAAAGGGGCATTTTGGCCCAGGGTGGCGGCCGTTCGCTGCAGCGCCGCGCCGAGCCGTTCCGCCCCTGGCGGCGCGCCCCCGTGGCCCGGCCCGGAGGGCGGGCCCGAGCCGCTTTGCACCGGACCTCGGCGCAGCGAATGTATGCGGTCGCAGTACCGTGGTCGGGTGGACAACAGGCAAGCAATCGGATCGTGGATCTCCGGGCCCCGCGCGGCAGCCGAGGACATGGGTGTCGAGTTCGGGTACCGCGGGCAGCAGCTCGGGCTGCCGGAGACGGGGCCGGGCTCGATCGCGCGCCCCGGGCGCCGCTTCGCCGCGCTCTTCCTCGACTGGGCGCTGTGCCTGCTCATCGCCTACGGCCTGCTCAGCGGCGGTAAGGCGCAGTCGGCGAGCAACTGGGCGCTGGTGGTCTTCGCGGTCCTCAGCGTGCTGACGGTGGGCACGGTCGGGTTCACACCGGGCAAGCGGCTGCTGGGCCTGCGGGTGGTCGCCGAGGGCGGTGGCCGGATTTCGCTGCCGCGGGTCGTGCTCCGCACGGTGCTGCTCGTCGTGGTCATCCCGGCCGTGGTCTGGGACCGGGACGGGCGGGGGCTGCACGATCGCCTCGCGCGCGCCGTGCAGGTCCGCATCTGAGCCCGGACCTCAGGCCGAGTCCGATGGGCGCCGTGCGGGCGTAGCTGAGCCCGTACCGTACGCCGACCCGGCGGGCCCCGGGCGGTACCCCCGGCGGACCCCGGGCGATACCTGAGCCTGTACGCCGCCCCGCCCGTATACGGCGCGTACGCCCGCCCCGCATCCGGCGCTTCCGTCCCCCCGTACGCCCGCCCCGCGTACACCCCGGCAGCCCCCCACACGACGAAACGCCCCGGAGCCACAGGCCCCGGGGCGTCATCGTTCGGTCAGGGTGTCGGGTCCGTCGGCCGGACGCGGGTGCGGACGGCCGTCACGGTCAGCGGGTCTTGCCGCCGCCCTTGGGCATCCGCATGCCCTTCGGCATCGGGCCCTTCGGGACCGGCATGTTGCTCATCAGGTCGCCCAGCGCCTTGAGCCGGTCGTTGACGGCGGTGACCTGGGCGCCGGGGAGTACGCGCGGCAGCTTCAGCAGCGTCGTACGGATCTTCTTCAGCGGCACCTGGCCCTCGTCGTCGCCCACGATGATGTCGTGGACCGGGGCGTCGGCGACGGTGCGCGCCATCCGCTTCTTCTCGGCGGCCAGCAGGCCGCGCAGACGGTTCGGGTTGCCCTCGCCGACCAGCACGATCCCGGCCTTGCCGACGGCGCGGTGGACCACGTCCTGGCTGCGGTTCATGGCCACCGCGGGGGTCACCGTCCAGCCGCGGCCGACGTTGTCCAGCACGGCGGCCGCCGCACCGGGCTGGCCTTCCATCTGCCCGAAGGCAGCCCGCTCGGCGCGCCGTCCGAAGACGATCGCCATGGCGAGGAAGGCCAGGACGAAGCCCAGGATCCCCGCGTAGATTTCGTGGCCGATCGCGAAGCCGATGGCAAGGAGAACGCCGAATACGACGATGCCTACACCAGCGACGACTAGACCGACCTTGGAGTCGACCCGACGGGTCATCTTGTAGGTCAGGGCGATCTGCTTCAGCCGCCCGGTGTTCTCAGCGCCGGCAGCGCCGACAGCGCCCTCAGCATTTACCTTCCTCGCCATACAGCGCAGTCTACGTGGCGTGCGGGTGCTGGGTCGCCGCGGCCTCCAGTACGTACTCGGCCTCGTGGCGGTCCTTGGCGCGGCGGCGGTCCTCCAGGACCGATGTCCAGGCGTTACGACGGGCGGTGCGCTGTCCGCCGCGCATCAGGACGGCCTCGACGGCGCGCAGCGCACCGGTGACCGAAGGGATGGGGAGGGCGGGATTGGCGCGGAGCGGCGCGGCCTGCATGGTGGTGACTCCCTCTGATCTGTTCGGAGAAGCAGGGGTAGGTGCGGGAGCGGTGCGTGCATCCATCGTCACGGAAAGGTGTTACCAACGGATGACCTGCCGGTCAAACACCGATGAAACGTTGACGCGGCCCCCACGCCCCCCGTCAGGGGGAGTGCGGGCCGCGTCCTCCAGCATGTGCCACGTTTCACAAGACGGCGCGCCGGGGAAATCAAACCGCCTGACTGGACGCCTCGGCCTCGCGCCGCTCCATGGCCTGCTGGTAGAGGCGGCCGGCGCGGTAGGAGGAGCGGACCAGCGGGCCGGACATCACGCCGGCGTAGCCGATCTCCTCGGCCTCCTCCTGGAGCTCCACGAACTCGGCGGGCTTGACCCAGCGCTCGATGGGGTGGTGGCGCACGGTGGGGCGCAGGTACTGGGTGATCGTGATCAGCTCGCAGCCCGCGTCGTACAGGTCCTGCAGCGCCTGGCTGATCTCCTCGCGCTCCTCGCCCATGCCCAGGATGAGGTTGGACTTGGTGACCAGACCGGCCTCGCGGGACTTGGAGATGACCTCCAGCGAGCGCTCGTAGCGGAAGCCGGGGCGGATGCGCTTGAAGATGCGCGGGACCGTCTCGACGTTGTGCGCGAGGACCTGGGGGCGGGAGGAGAAGACCTCGGCCAGCTGCTCGGGGACCGCGTTGAAGTCGGGGATCAGCAGTTCGACGCCGGTGTCGGGCATCGCGGCGTGGATCTGCCGGACGGTCTCGGCGTAGAGCCAGGCACCGCCGTCGTCCAGGTCGTCGCGCGCGACGCCGGTGATCGTGGCGTACTTCAGGCCCATGGTCTGCACGGACTCGGCGACCCGGCGGGGCTCGTCGCGGTCCAGCTCCTGCGGCTTGCCGGTGTCGATCTGGCAGAAGTCGCAGCGGCGGGTGCACTGGTCACCGCCGATGAGGAAGGTCGCCTCGCGGTCCTCCCAGCATTCGAAGATGTTGGGACAGCCCGCCTCCTGGCAGACCGTGTGCAGACCCTCGCTCTTGACCAGGCTCTGGAGGTGGTTGTACTCGGGACCCATCTTCGCCCGGGTCTTGATCCACTCGGGCTTGCGCTCGATGGGGGTCTGGCTGTTCCGGACCTCCAGGCGCAGCATCTTGCGTCCGTCGGGTGCGACTGCGGACACGACCGGCTCCCTACGACTTCGTTTCTTCGGCGTACACCAGGGTACGCCCGTTGATTCGCACGTCTTTACGTGCGGGGCAACCCCGTATGGCGGGGTGGCATTCCCGGCGGTCCGGGGAGGACCCCGGCCGGGCGGCCGTCCGGCCCGGGACGGCCGGGCCGGCGACCGCTCGGTCAGACCGCGCGGGGGAGCAGTTCGGCGCCCTCCAGGACGTCCCGCAGATGTTTCTCGGCGACGGGCAGCACCTCGGCGATGGTGATCTCGCGGCCCAGCTCGCCCGCCAGCGAGGCGACGCCGGCGTCCCGGATGCCGCACGGCACGATCTTGTCGAACGAGGTGTTGTCCGGGTTCACGTTCAGCGCGAAGCCGTGCATCGTGACGCCCTTGGCGACGCGGATGCCGATCGCGGCGAGCTTGCGGTCCTCGCGGCGCTGGCCGGCGTTGGACGGTGCGTACTCCGGGCCGTTCAGCCGCGGATCGAACAGCTCGTCCGCCAGCCGCGGGTCGAAGTCGAGGTTCAGCCCGCCCAGGGCCGCTCGCTCCTCGACCGGGTCGCCCAGGATCCACACCCCGCTGCGGCCCTCGACCCGGGTGCCCTCCACGCCGAACTCGGCACAGACCCGGATCAGTGCCTCTTCGAGCCGGCGGACATGGGCCACGACGTCCACCGGGCGCGGCAGCTTCTGGATGGGGTAGCCCACCAGCTGGCCGGGCCCGTGCCAGGTGATCTTCCCGCCGCGGTCCACGTCGACGACCGGGGTCCCGTCCAGCGGACGCTCGTCGTCGGTCGTACGGCGTCCCGCGGTGTAGACGGCCTGGTGCTCCAGCAGCAGGCAGGTGTCGGGCAGCTCGTCGGCGAACCGGGCGGCGTGCACCCGGCGCTGCTCCTGCCATGCCGAGGTGTACTCCACGGCGTCGGCGCCGAAGCCCAGATGCACAAAGCGCAGCCCCTCGGGTACGGGGGTCTCCCCCCGAGAGATCGCAGTCACGGCAGCTCCTCTTCGAACCTTTGTTGCACTTTGCTGCAACGTTGATGCCACTTCGCGCCATGCCACTGTACGGCCGCCTCTTCCGGTCCCCGCAGGCGGCCGGTGTCCGCCCCTCCCGCCCCTGCTCACACGATCGGATGAACGCGGGGAGGAGGCGGTGATCGGGGCGCCGAAGGCCGTTACATTCACGCCGTTCCACAAGGGCGAATGAGCATGCCGGACAGGGTCCGCCGAACCCGGCAGCGGCCCGGAAGGCAGGAGACCGGTAAAGCTGATGACGGAACGACCCCCGCACCACACCCCCAACCGCCAGCTCGCCGCGCTCATCGCCGAGGCGGGATTCTCCAATGCCGGGCTGGCCAGACGGGTGGATCAGCTCGGCATCGAGCACGGCCTCGACCTGCGGTACGACAAGACGTCGGTGACCCGCTGGCTGCGCGGCCAGCAGCCCAGAGGCACCACCCCCGCCCTGATCGCGGAGGTCTTCACCCGCCGGCTGGGGCGCCGGCTGTCCGCCCAGGACCTCGGCCTGGACGCCTGTGCGCCGGTGTACGCCGGGCTGGAATTCGCCGCGAGCCCCAGCGAGGCGGTGGACATCGTCAGCGGCCTGTGGCGCAAGGACTCCGGCAGCCATGCCGAGCTCCGCAAGATCGCCTTCACCCCGGCCGGGCTCGTGGTGCCCAGCCGCGACTGGCTGATCGGGCGCGCCGACGAACGGGTCGCCCGTGGCGAGACCAACGGCGACGGCGCGGGCCGGGTGCCTGCACAGGGCCGGGTCACGGTGCCCCGGCAGCGCCGCACCGACCGGGTCGACCGCACCCAGGGCTCCAAGGTCACCTCCGGCGACATCGCGGCACTGCGCTCGGTCGGCGAGCTGTTCCGGGCGCTGGACCACGCCTACGGCGGCGGCCATGCCCGCCAGGCCCTGGTGCGCTATCTGGAGCACGAGGCCGAGCCGATGCTCCGCGGCAGCTACGGCGAGGCCATCGGCCGCCGGCTCTTCGCGGCCGCCGCCGATCTGACCCGGCTGGCGGGCTGGACCTCGTACGACATCGCGGCCCATGGGCTCGCCCAGCGGTACTTCGTCCAGGCCCTGCGGCTGGCCCAGGCCGCCGGGGACCGGGCGTACGGGTCCTACGTCCTGGTGACGATGAGCCGGCAGGCCGTCTACCTGGGGCACGGCAGGGAAGCCGTGCAGCTGGCGCGGGTCGCCCAGCAGGGCGTCGGCGGCAGCGCGCCGCCCGCCGTGCAGGCGCTGCTGCACTCCGCGGAGGCACGCGGCCACGGTGTCCTGGGCGAGGTCCGGGCCTGCACGACGGCGCTGGCCCGTGCCGAACGGGCGCTGGAGACCGTCCGCCCCGGTGACGACACCCCGTACTGGGCGCGCTTCTTCGACGAGGCGCAGCTCGCCGACGAACTGGCGCATTGCCACCGCGATCTCCAGCAGTACCGCGCCGCCTCCCAGCACGCCGAGCGCTCCCTCCAGCTGCGCGCGGCCGGGTTCGCCCGCAGCAGGCTCTTCTGCCGGGTGGTGCTGGCGACCGCGCGGCTGGGCCTGGGCGAACTGGAGCAGGCCTGCACGCTGGGCGCCGAGGCGGCGCTCCAGGCCTCCGAGATGCGGTCCGTACGGGCCCACGAGTACGTCAGGGAGTTCGAGCGCCGCCTGGAGCCCTACCGGGACGCGGCGGCGGTGCGGGGATATCGCGAACGGGTGGCGGCGCTCGGGTGAGGGCGGGCCGGGCCGTTGGGGTGAGGGCCGGTCCGGCCGCCCGGGTCAGGCCGCCGTGGGCAGGGCGTCCGGTTCCGTGGTGAAGGCCGGCAGCCCGAAGTCCTGGAGGAGCGCGCGGGCGGCGCGGCGGCCCGAGTTCAGCGCGCCCTGGAGCGTGCTGGTGTCACGGTGATCGCCGCACACATAGAGGCCGGAGAGCACCCGCACCGGCCGCTCCGGGTCGTGCGGCGCCGGCATCGCGGGGACCGCATACGGGTCGTGATGGGCGGTCAGCAGCTGCCAGTCGTCGGTGTGCGCACCGTAGATCCGGTCGAGCTGGGGGCGGACCGTCTTGTCCAGTACGGACAGCGGCAGCATCGCTGCGGCGCCGAGCACGGTCGTGGTGATCAGGGACCGGCCCGGCGGTGTACGGGAGGGGTCGATGGCGCCGGCGGCGTAGCTGTAGGCGACCGGACCGTCCGTCGGGAGGATCAGGGCCGTGTCGCGGGACGGCGCGCCGCGGCCCCCGTCCGCCGCCGCGGTGTGGTGCAGGACGGCGAGCGGGTGGAAGGCCGGCACCCGCAGCCCCGGCAACAGCTCGGCCGCCTCCCGCGCGCCGGTGGCCACCAGTACCGCCCGACAGGGGATATGACCGTGCTCTGCGGTGCTGACGCCGGTGGTGGAGACGGCGGTGACCTGCACGGACGTACGGACCGTGCCGGGCGGCAGGGTGGCGGCGAGCAGTTCGGGGACGGTCGCGGCGCCGCCGGCCGGCAGCCACAACCGGCCCTGGGCGTAGGCGCGCAGCGCCGCCGCCGCGCCCCGGCTGGAGCCGCGCAGCTTGGGATCGCACAGCAGCGCGGCCAGCAGGGGCCGCAGGAACGCGTCATGGCCGCGGTGCGGGAAGGCGGGGCGGCTCGCCAGGGCGTCGTGGATCGGACGGTCGGCAGGCGGGGCGTGGGGGACGAAGGCCGGGGGAGCGGCGGCGGTGCCGGCGGCGCGGCGGTCCGTTCGGCGGTCGATACGGCGGACCGGGCGGCGGTCCGGGGGCGGTACGGTCCGCCGGTCGGTGAGGCGGACGGTCTGACGCTCCGTCCGGCGGTCCGTACGGCGATCGGCGCGCGAGAGGGCGCGGGCCGCGGACAGCGCGCCCTTCGCGCTCCGGGGCGCGCTGACGCGCTGCGCCCGCTGGCCGTTGTGGACGCTCAGACCGGGCGCGAACGGACGGAGCGTCAGCTCGCCGAGGCCCGGGGTGCGGCACAGATCGGCGGCGGAGACGGCCAGCGGCCGGCCGCAGCGGTCCAGCCGGAAGCCGTCGAGGTGGTCGGTGGCGGACCGGCCGCCGATCCGCGGCGCGGCCTCCAGGACCGTGACGGACACCCCCGCCCCGGTCAGATGGCGGGCGGCGGCGAGTCCGGCCGGACCGGCCCCCACGATGACGACGTCCACGGCCGATGCGGTACGCAGCACATGCCCCTCCCGAGGTCGGTCCCAACGGCGGCGCACCCCTGTCGTGCCCGGTGCCGCCATGGGGGATACCGAGATGAGGCGTGCGAGGTCGGCAGGAGGCGGCGGTCCGTTCGAGAGGGGGCGTCCAAGGGGCGCGTCGACGCGCCCCTTGGCCAAAGCTTCCCGTGTGGCCCCGCGGCTATGCCGCCCGGACGACGGTGTGACGCGGACGACTTTGCGGTGCGGACGACGGGATGACGCGAATGCCCCCGCTGCGGACGGCTACGCGGCCCCGGGACCACGCGGCCCGGAGCGCTGTGCCGCCCGGACCGCCTCGATGATGCGCGGATGGGCGAACGCGAACCCGGAGTCCAGCAGCCGCCGCGGAATGACCCGCTGGCTGCCCAGCACATCGCCGGCGAACTCGCCCAGGGCGGCCCGCAGGACCGGCGCCGGCACGGTGAACAGCGTGGGCCGGCCCAGGACATGGCCCATCACGGCGGTGACCTCACGGTTGGTGACCGGTTCCGGTGCCGTGAGGTTGACCGGACCGGCCAGGTCCTCGGTGTCGATGAGGTGGCGGAGCGCCCTGATGTGGTCCTCCAGGGCGATGAAGCTCCAGTACTGGCTGCCGTCGCCGAGCCGGCCGCCCAGACCGAGCCGGAAGAGGGGGAAGAGCCGGCCCCAGGCGCCGCCGGAGCGTGCCACGACCAGACCGGTGCGGGCGAAGACGGTACGGATGCCCGCGTCCTGGGCCGGCTTCGCGGCGTCCTCCCAGGCCACACAGACCTCCGGCAGGAACCCGTGGCCGGCCGGTGCGCTCTCGTCCGTCCGCCGGTCACCGGTGTCGCCGTAGTAGCCGATCGCGCTGCCGCACACCAAGACCCCCGGCGGGGTGTCCATGGCGGCGAGGGCCGAGGCGAGGGCCCGGGTGCCCAGGACCCGGCTGTCGCGGAGCTCCTGCTTGTAGGCGGCCGTCCAGCGGTGGTCGCCCACCCCGGCGCCGGCCAGGTGGACGACGGCCCCGCAGCCGGCCAGCCCGGCGGTGTCGACCTCCTGGCGCCCGGGGTCCCAGCGCACCTCGTCGGCGGCCGTGGGCGCGCGCCGTACGAGCCGGACGACGTCATGGCCCTCCGCGCGCAGAGACCGTACGAGCGCCGTGCCGATGAGTCCGGTCGAGCCGGTGATCGCGATCCG
The DNA here is from genome assembly GCF_036048035.1 of Streptomyces sp. NBC_00400. Lineage (NCBI taxonomy): Bacteria > Bacillati > Actinomycetota > Actinomycetes > Kitasatosporales > Streptomycetaceae > Streptomyces > Streptomyces sp. NBC_00400. The sequence goes on from NZ_CP107940.1 coordinate 6,159,781, forward strand.
CATGGGGCCATACTGCCCGCAGCGACGGACCGGTGGTGACACCCGGGGGCCCGGGCCCGCCGCGTCCCCGGCGTGAACCGGCCCCGCGGCTACGGCCTGAAACGGTCCCAGAGGGTGGGGAAGCGCTCCGCCATGCTCCGGTCGTCGTCGAAGTCCAGGTACGTGCCGACCGGTTCGCGGGGCGGCGCGGGTAGCCCCAGGTCCGGCATCACCCCGCCGGTCAGCTGCTCGTACGCCTCGTCGGCCGCATAGCCCAGCTCCTCGGCGTCGCCGTCCACCGCCTCGTCGAAGTCGTCCAGCAGCTCGGCGAGCTGGTCGGGGTCGTGCAGCGCGCCCTCGAAGACCTCCCGGCCCTGGGCGATCAGCCAGCAGCGGAAGTAGTCGAAGGCGTCGTCGCCGGCGCCGCCCAGCATCACGGAGGCCGCGGCCCACAGATCCCAGGAGTACGCCCGGTTGTAGCGGGCCTCGAAGTGGCGCGCGAAGTCCACGACGGCATCCGGGTCGAGCCCGAGGAGCCGCTCGACCAGCGCATCGGCCTGCTCCTCAGGGTCGCCCGCGGCGGCCTCGCGGGAACCGTCGATCAGTTCCCAGAACTCCGTCTCGTCCATCACCGCTCCAGCATCTGCCCTGCCGGCGCCCGTCGCATGCGGAGTCCCCCGGATGCGACGGGGTCGTTATCCGGATCGGTGACGTGGCGGGCGCGCCGGTGACGGGGTGTTCGGATCGGGTTCGCTCACCGGCCGGCTCCGCCGTGTGACCGTCCCAAGAATCACTCGTTGGACGGCGTGCAACGACCGAACGACGGCATATCCACCATTTCGCGAAGGGCTGTTCCAGGCCATGCCCATGGACGAACGCACCCGGGCCGATGTCGAACGGGCCGAGGCGGCCCTCGTCGAGCACTATCCACGGCTCGTCCGCCTCACCTACCTCGTCCTGTCCCCGTCGACGGGCCGCCACCGCCGGGTCCTGACCGCCCACGGTCTGGTCCAGCGGGCGCTGCCGCGGGCGCGGCTGCGCCGGCCGGACGGCGGACTGCCGGCACAGCGCGGCCCGGCGGCAGAACCGGGCTACGACGTGGTGCGGCTGCGGGCCCTGCGGCTGGCGCTGGCGCACGAGGGACGGCCCCTGCGGGGACCGGCGGCCCTGCCCCAGGTCTGGGGCCTGCGGCTCTTCCCGCGGGTCGGCGGCGCGGAAGAACTCGCCCTGGACCAGGCGCTGTCCGCGGTGCCGGCGTCGGTGCGCGCCGCCCTCGGGCTGTGGCATCTGGAAGGGCTGGACGAGGACGCCGCACGCAGCGTGCTGGCACGGGCCGGGGTCGAGGAGCCCGATGCGGCACAGCGGGCGGCGGCGCAGCTGGACCGGGAGACGGAGACGGGCGCCGCGGCACTGCTGAACTCGGCGGAGTTCGACCCCTGCACGGTGCAGACCCGGCCGACCGACCTGCTGCGCCGCCGGCAGCGGGTCCGGGCGGCGATCGCGCTGGTGGCCGTACTGGCGGTCGGCGCCGCGGCGGCCGGCCTGCTGCGCGGCGACGGGGACCGGGCGGGGCGCCCACCGACCACGGCGGAGCAGGCGCTGGACCCGGGCCGGCTGCTGCGCACCCCCAACGAAGCGTGGACGGACACCTCCCGGGTGGACTTCACCGCCTGGCCCGTCCGCGGCCGGCAGGCCGGCGACCAGGAGCTGCTGGGGCGGGCGCTGCGGGTCTGGGCGGCGCCACCCGCCGACGCCCGGATCATGACATCCGCGGGCACCTCCACCCGGCCGCCCGACCACCCGCCGCAGCTGCTGTACGCGGGCCAGATCGACGCCGTGACGGTCGTGGTCTTCTACGACGGCGAGCGGCTGGTGCGCTACGCCGAGCCCGAAGGCGCCACGCCCACCCTGCACTTCGCACGGGTCGACGACGCGGATCTGACGACCGGTGCCGCGCTGGTGATCGGCCGCGGCAACGGCTGGATGCGGTATCTGCTGGCGCCGTGGGTCTCCGACGTCGGCGTCCGCGACCTGCTGGCACCGGCCGCCCCGGTGCACGGGCTGCATGTCACCCCGGACGGGGTCACCGACCGCATCCCGGTACCGCCCGAGGGGGGCACCGGCTGCGGGCACTGGCCGGCGGCCCAGTTCCGTCCCTCGACCCGGATCGCGGGCACCGGCGTGAACCCTCCCTTCCTGCTGACCGACCTCAACGATCTCGTTCCCGTCCACCTGACCTCCGTGCCACCCGGCGGCGCACCGGCCGCCCAGGCGGGCGAGGCGACCGGCACCCCGGCCCTGCAGGGCTGGGCCCGTACGGCCTGCTCGCTCGGGTCGCTGCGGGGCGCCGGCGTACGGTCCGTCGGCAACTGGGCGTTCGCCGGCCAGCGCCTCCCGGAGGACAGCGGCAGCGCGACCTGGGTGTGCAGCCGTGCCGACACCTGGCGCGGGCCCGGCAGCGTGACCCTGCACTTCCTGCCGCCCGCCACGCGCCCGGCCGAGCCCGGCCGGATCGCCGGACGGGCCGGGGACACCGCCGCCTGCAGCCGCTTCGGAGCCCCCGTGGTCGGGAACGTCCACTGGCGGGCGCGGTCCGGCAAGTGGTATCTGCTCGCGGCCGGCAGCCAGGGGGTCGGCGGTATCGATGCCACCGGCGGGGTACGGGTCTTCGGCCACACGAACACGCTCGCCGCGCCCGCCGGGCGGAACGCCCCCGACGAGGTTGTCGGACGGCTGCGGAGCGGGGGGACGGTGCGCGCGCTCCGTCCGTAGGCGCTGGGCGGATCGCTGTACGGCGGCTGATGACTCCGGACAGGCGGCCGATGAATCCTGACAGGAGATGTCGGGTTTCACTGCCACGGTCGCCGTGTACGGATGCGAGGCACCTGACAGCGAGGAGTGGCGTACATGACGGGACAGCGGGAACTGGCGGGACGGGTGGCGCTGGTGGCCGGGGCGACCCGCGGGGCCGGGCGGGCGATGGCGGTCGAGCTGGGGCGGGCCGGCGCCCTGGTGTATGTGACGGGGCGGACCACGAGGGAACGGGTCAGCGAGGTCGGCCGGGCCACCGAGACGATCGAGCAGACCGCGGAGCTGGTGAGCGCGGCGGGCGGCACCGGTATCGCCGTACCGACCGACCATCTGGACCCCGCGCAGGTCAAGGCGCTGACCGAGCGCATCGACCGGCAGCACGGCCGGCTGGATGTGCTGGTCAACAGCGTCTGGGGCGGCGACCGGCTGATCGAGTTCCACACCAAGCTGTGGGACCTCGACCTGGAGAACGGGCTGCGGATGTTCCGCCTCGGCATCGACACCCACGTCATCACCAGCCATTACGCCCTGCCCCTGCTGATCAGGCGGCCCGGCGGTCTGGTGGTCGAGGTCACCGACGGCACCGCCGCCTTCAACCGTACCTACCGGGACAACCTCTGCTTCGACCTCACCAAGAACGCGCCGCACCGCATCGCCTTCGGTCTCGCCGCCGAACTGAAGGAACACGGGGGCACGGCGGTCTCGCTCACCCCCGGCTTCCTCCGCTCCGAGGAGATGCTCGACCACTTCGGGGTGACGGAGGAGAACTGGCGCGATGCGGTGGCCGAGGAGCCGCACTTCGCCATCGCCGAATCGCCGGCCCTGATCGCCCGCGGCGTACGGGCGCTCGCCGCCGACCCGGCCAAGGAACGCTGGAGCGGCCGGTCGCTCTCCAGCGGGCAGCTGGCGAAGGAGTACGACTTCACCGACACGGACGGCTCGCGGCCCGACTGCTTCGGTTACTTCGAGGAGGTCGTCTTCGGCGGGAAGGAGGGCAGTGCGGAGGACTACCGCTGAGGACTACCGCTGACGGTGGCCGCTGACGCGGGCCGGTACCGGTAGGGGGCCGCCGGTGCCGGAGGCATCCGGCGGATCACGGTCCGCCGTCGCTCGGTCCGCCGTCGCCCGGTCCGCCCGCGTCCGGCCCGACTCCTGCGCCGTCCCCCTCCCGGTACAGCGCGGCCATCCGGCGGGCGGCCGAGGCGAGGCGCTCACGCAGCTCGGGGGGGGCGAGGATGTCGCCCTCCGGGCCGAGCGCCAGCAACTGGGCGTAGGCGACCTCGGCGGACTCCACGGCGAGTGTCACGGTCAGCCGGCCGTGCTCATCAGGACCGTCCGTGCTCTGCGCCCGCGCGATCGCCTCGCGGGCCGCGGCGCGTTCGGTGACGTACGGCAGCTGACGGACACCGCGCGGGGACAGCCGCAGCACCACCTCCTCGCGCAGGATCGACCGGGCGAACTCGGCCGCCCGTTGTGCCCAGAACTCCGGGAGATCGAAGGAAACATCACGGGCGAACCGCCCGCCGGTGCTGTCGGCGTCGTCGTCCCCGGAGGCGTTGCCGCTCCCGGCGGGCGCCACGGCGGTGAACCGGTCGACACGGTAGACGCGGTAGTCGCCCTGCGTACGCGCCGCCAGATACCAGACGCCCGCCTTCAGCACGAGGCCGTACGGCTCCAACTCCCGCTCCACCTCGGTGTCCTTGCGGAGGTAGCGGGCGGCGATCCGGCGGTCGTCCCAGACCGCGTCGGCGATCTCAGGGAGCAGGGCCGGTGTCTCGGGCTCCTGATACCACCCCGGTGCGTCGAGGTGAAAGCGCTGGGCGGCGCCGGTCGCGGCGTCCCGCAGCTCGGGCAGCAGGGCGGCGGAGACCTTCAGCCGGGCGGCGGACGCGGCGTCCGCAAGGCCCATCTCGCGCAGGGCGGAGGGCACTCCGGACAGGAAGAGGGCTTCCGCCTCGCTGCGGCCGAGGCCGGTGAGCCGCGTGCGGTAGCCGCCTATGAGGCGGTAGCCTCCGGCCCGGCCGCGGTCGGCGTAGACGGGCACCCCGGCCTCGGAGAGCGAGAGGACGTCCCGGGCGACCGTACGCTCGGAAACCTCCAGCTCCCGCGCCAGCTCGGCGGCCGTCATCGACGGTCGTGCTTGGAGCAGCAACACCATTCTGATCAGGCGGGCAGCGCGCATGGGTCCATGATGGGGGCCGCGGGGGCGTTGTTTGTCTGCGGGTGCGTTGTGGCTGGGCGCGCAGTTCCCCGCGCCCCTTTGGGGCGCCGTGGCGCCGGCCTCAGTGTCGCTGGTTGGTCTGTGGGGGCTGGCGCCGTGCGGGGTTCGTGAGTGCCGCGGGGGCCGGAGGGGACGCACCGGGACCCTCCCCCAGCCTTCGGCCGGGAGGTGCCCCCACGGCGCGGGCGGCCCTGGTACGTGCGATTGGTTGCCCCGGCGTTCGCTGCGGTCCTGCGGGCGGGTCCCGGTACATCCCCTCCGGCCTTCGTTCGTTCCCGTCTGCCGCCCGGTGGCACTGTCCGTCACCGATCACAAACGCACGCACGCCTCCGGCCAAGGAACGCCCAGTGCCCTGCCAAGGGGTGAGCTGGTGGTGGCCGTAACGGTGATCGGTACGGCGGACGGTCGCCAACGTGCGGCGGTCGGAGGGGATGTCCGGTGCCCCGCCCGCAGGACCGGAGCGAACGCCGGGGTACTCAATCCCATGGACCAGGGCCGCCCGCGCCGTGGGGGCACCTCCCGGCCGAAGGCTGGGGGAGGGGTACCGGGCGTCCCCTCCGACCCACCACCCGCAATGACAAGGCGCACCGGCCGCAGCCACCGGCAACGCGCGCCTGGCCAGACACCACACAGACACAAAAACAGCCCGGCCCGGCCGTAGTCAGGGCGTGGTCGGCCGGGCCGGTGGTGGTTTCCCGTGTGGAGGCCCCGGGCGCGGGAAGGTGGCCTCCACACGGGAGTGGGGGTGCCCCGGAGGGCGGGCGGCGCCCGGTGCGGGCCGGGGCCGCCGGCGAGGCACGGGCCGCGGTGCGGCGGCCCCTGGCTCACAGGCCGTAGCGCTCCCTGGCCTCCTTGACCGCCTCCGGCTTGACCTGGCCGCGACGGGCAAGGGCGGCGAGCGCCTGGACGACCACCGACTGCGGGTCGACGCCGAAGTGGCGGCGGGCCGCCTCGCGGGTGTCGGACAGGCCGAAGCCGTCGGTGCCGATGGAGGTCCAGTCCTGCTCGACCCAGGGGGCGATCTGGTCGGGGACCGCCCGCATCCAGTCGCTCACCGCGACGACCGGGCCGGGGGCGCCGGCCAGCGCACGGGTGACGTACGGGATCCGGTCCTCGCCCTCCAGGCGGGCGGCATCGCACTCCAGGGCGTCGCGGCGCAGCTCCGTCCAGGACGGCGCCGACCAGACGTCCGCCGCCACGCCCCAGTCGTCGGCCAGCAGCTGCTGCGCCTCCAGGGCCCAGTGGATGGCGGTGCCGGACGCGAGCAGCTGCAGCTGCGGGCTGTCGGCCTCGGGCCTGGTGCCCTCGTTGAAGCGGTACAGGCCCTTGAGGATGCCCTCCTCGACGCCCTCCGGCATGGCCGGCTGGACCTTGGTCTCGTTGTAGACCGTGAGGTAGTAGAAGACGTCCTCGGCGTCCGGGCCGTACATCCGGCGCAGGCCCTCCTTGACGATGACCGCGACCTCGTAGGCGAAGGCCGGGTCGTAGGAGAGCGCCGCCGGGTTGGTGGAGGCGATCAGGTGCGAGTGGCCGTCGGCATGCTGAAGGCCCTCGCCGGTCATCGTCGTACGGCCCGCGGTGGCGCCGATGACGAAGCCCCGGCCCAACTGGTCGGCCAGCGCCCAGAACTGGTCGGCGGTGCGCTGCCAGCCGAACATCGAGTAGAAGATGTAGAAGGGGATCATCGGCTCGCCGTGCGTCGCGTACGACGTCGCGGCGGCGGTGAAGTCGGCGAGCGAACCGGCCTCGGTGATGCCCTCGTTGAGGATCTGGCCGTCCTTGGCTTCCTTGTACCAAAGGAGCTGGTCACGGTCGACCGGGTCGTACGTCGCGCCCTTGGGGGAGTAGAGGCCGGCGGTCGGGAAGAGCGATTCCATACCGAAGGTGCGGGCCTCGTCGGGGACGATCGGGACCCAGCGCTTGCCGGTCTCCTTGTCCCGCATCAGGTCCTTGACCAGCCGGACGAACGCCATGGTGGTGGCGATCTCCTGGCTGCCGGAGCCCTTCTTCAGGGCGTCGAAGGCCTTGTCGGCGGGCATCGGCAGCGGCTTGGCGACGACCTTGCGGGCGGGGGCCGGGCCGTCGAGGGCGGCGCGCCGCTCGCGCAGGTACACCATCTCGGGGGAGTCGTCGGCCGGGCGCCAGTACGGCACCTGGTCGCCCTCCAGCGCGCTGTCCGGGATGGGGAGTTCGAGGACGTCACGCATGGTGCGGAACTCCGCCATGGTGAGCTTCTTCATCTGGTGGTTGGCGTTGCGGGACTCGAAGCCCGCGCCGAGGGTGTAGCCCTTGACGGTCTGCGCCAGGATGACGGTCGGGGCGCCCTGGTGCTCGACGGCGGCCTTGTAGGCGGCGTACACCTTGCGCGGCTCGTGGCCCGCGCGGGAGGTCTGGAACAGCTCCAGCAGCTTGGCGTCGGTGAGGTTGCGGGCGAGGGCCTGCAGGGACTCGTTGGCGCCGAAGAAGTGCTCGCGCAGGTAGGCGGCGTCGCGGGTGGCGTACGTCTGGAACTGCGCGTCGGGGGTCTCGCCGAGGCGGCGGATCAGCGCGCCGTCGGTGTCGAGCGCGAAGATCTCGTCCCAGGCCTGGCCCCACAGCGACTTGACGACGTTCCAGCCGGCCGCGCGGAACTGGGCCTCCAGCTCCTGCACGATCTTGAAGTTGGGGCGGACCGGGCCGTCGAGGCGCTGCAGGTTGCAGTTGATGACGAAGGTCAGGTTGTCCAGGCCCTCGCGGCCCGCGAGCGCCAGTGCGGCGGTCGACTCGGGCTCGTCCATCTCGCCGTCGCCCAGGAAGGCCCAGACGTGGGAGTGGGCGGTGTCCTTGATGCCGCGGTGCTCCAGGTAGCGGTTGAAGCGCGCCTGGTAGATGGCGGAGAGCGGGCCCAGTCCCATGGAGACGGTGGGGAACTCCCACAGCCAGGGCAGCCGCCGCGGGTGCGGGTAGGAGGGCAGGCCCTCGCCGCCGGCCTCCTGGCGGAAGTGGTCGAGGTGGTCCTCGGTGAGGCGGCCTTCGAGGAAGGCGCGGGCGTAGATGCCGGGGGAGGCGTGGCCCTGGATGTAGAGCTGGTCGCCGCTGCCTCCCCCAGCTACCGCTGGGGATGCCCCCAGCCCTTCCTTGCCGCGGAAGAAGTGCTGGAAGCCGGTCTCGTAGAGCCAGGCGGCGGAGGCGAAGGTGGCGATGTGGCCGCCGAGCCCCAGGGCGGAGCCGCGGGTCACCATCGCGGCGGCGTTCCAGCGGTTCCAGGCCGTGATCCGGGCCTCCATCGCCTCGTCGCCGGGGAAGGCGGGCTCGGCGGAGGTCGGGATGGTGTTGACGTAGTCCGTCTCCAGGAGGGACGGCAGGGCGGTGCCTTCGGTGCGCGCGGTGTGCTCCAGGGCGCGGCGCATCAGGTACGCGGCGCGCTGGGGGCCCGCCGCCTCGGTGACGGCGTCAAGCGACTCGCGCCACTCGGCGGTCTCCTCGGGGTCGCGGTCCGGGAGCTGGTCGAGCTGGCTGTACGGCAGGCGCACGGGATCGGGCATGGGTGGCCCCTTTCCGGACGGGAGGTAGCTCGGGGGTGCCGTCGTGACCGGCCGCGTCCTTCAGGGTGGACGGCGGCCTGACGACACCCCCTACGAGTTCGGCAGGCAGGGTTGTCGCGCCCCGACGGAAGACGATACGCCTCTGATCGATGATCGATCAACGGTCTCCGGGCGAATAACCGCAGGTCGGCACGGGGTGCCGCATTTTCGGGCACCGCGTGCCAGCCGGAAAGAGGGGGCCGCCGGCCCCGCCCGAGGCCTCCTCAGACCCGAGGTGCGCAGCTCAGGACGTGTGACTTGAGCAAGGCGCCGATCTTCGGGTCGCGCCGCCGGAACGCGTCCACGATCTCCTGGTGGTCCTGGGCGTGCGAGCGCGGCTCCGGGCTGAACCAGCGGATCGACAGCGTCGTCCAGACCTCGATGCCCAGCGACTCCCAGGTGTGCAGCAGGACGGCGTTACCGGCGGCCCCCACGATCTCCCGGTGGAAGGCCACCGTGTGCCGCACCTGCGCCTCCCCGTCACCGGTCAGTTCCGCCTCGCGCAGCGCCGCCACCTCGCGGTCCAGCGCCACGGTGTCCTCGGCCAGCCGTCCGGCGGCCAGTTCGGCGGCCACCTGCTCCAGCCCGGCCCGTACCGGATAGCTCTCCTTGAGGTCGTCCGCGGTCAGATTCCGTACCCGTACGCCCTTGTTCGGCGCCGATTCGATCAGCTGCAGCGACTCCAGCTCCCGCAGCGCCTCCCGTACGGGCGTCTGGCTGACCTCCAGCTCCACCGCGATCCGCCGCTCCACGATCCGCTCGCCCGGCTGCCAGCGGCCGCTGACGATCCCCTCGAGGATGTGCTCGCGGATCTGCTCGCGCAGCGAATGGACGACGGGCGGGGTCATGAGGTGCTCCTTCAGAGCGCGTGGTGACGAGGGGGCCATTATCCGGGACGGGCGGAAGGGCCCGGGCGAAAGTGCTCAGGACGCGCAAAGGGGCCGGCCCCGGCTCGTACGAACCGGGGCCGACCCCTTTGCACACCTATGGCGTGACTGCCGGAATCAGAGACCGATCTCGGTCTCGAACTCGGCGGCCTCCAGGATCTGCTTGACCGTGGTCAGGTAGCGGGCGGCGTCCGCGCCGTCCACCAGACGGTGGTCGTAGGAGAGCGCCAGGTAGGTCATGTCGCGCACCGCGATGGTCTCGCCGAGGTCCGGGTGGTTGATGACCACCGGGCGCTTGACGGTCGCACCGATGCCCAGGATGCCGACCTGGTTCGGGGGCACGATGACGGTGTCGAACAGGGCGCCGCGCGAACCGGTGTTGCTGATGGTGAAGGTCGCACCGGACAGCTCGTCCGGCGTGATCTTGTTCGCGCGGACCTTGCCCGCCAGGTCCGCCGTCTTGCGGGCGATACCGGCGATGTTGAGGTCACCGGCGTCCTTGATGACCGGGGTCATCAGGCCCTTCTCCGCGTCCACCGCGATACCGACGTTCTCGGTGTCGAAGTAGGTGATGGTGCCCTCGTCCTCGTTGATCCGGGCGTTGACGACCGGGTGGGCCTTCAGCGCCTGGACCGCGGCCTTGACGAAGAACGGCATCGGGGAGAGCTTGACGCCCTCACGCTGCGCGAACCCGTCCTTGGCCTTGTTGCGCATCCGCATGATCGCGGTGATGTCCACCTCGACCACGGAGGTCAGCTGCGCCTGGCCGTGCAGGGCCTTCATCATGTTGTCGCCGATGACCTTGCGCATCCGCGGCATCTTGACGGTCTGGCCGCGCAGCGGGGACGCCTCGATGACCGGGGCCTTGGAGGCGGCCGGGGCGGCGGCCGGAGCCGGCGCGGCCGCCTTGGCGGCCTCGGCGGCGGCGATGACGTCCTGCTTGCGGATGCGGCCACCGACACCGGTGCCCTTGACCGTGGACAGGTCGACGCCGTTCTCCGCGGCGAGCTTGCGCACCAGCGGGGTGACGTAGGCGCCGTCGCCCTCACCGGCGACCGGGGCCGGGGCGGGGGCAGCGGCCGGCTTGGGGGCCGGAGCCGGAGCGGCCGGAGCCGGAGCCGGGGCGGGCGCCGGGGTGGCAGCGGCCGGAGCGGGTGCCGGAGCCGGTGCCGGGGCGGGCTCCGGAGCGGCGGCCGGGGCCGGAGCGGCCGGGGCCGGGGCGGCGGCCGGAGCGGCGCCGGCCGCACCGATGACGGCGAGCTTGGCGCCGACCTCGGCGGTCTCGTCCTCACCGACGACGATCTCCAGCAGAGTGCCGGACGTCGGGGCAGGGATCTCGGTGTCGACCTTGTCGGTGGAGACCTCCAGCAGCGGCTCGTCGGCCTGGACCTCCTCGCCGACCTCCTTCAGCCAGCGGGTGACGGTGCCCTCGGTGACGCTCTCGCCGAGCGCGGGGAGGACGACGTCCGTGCCCTCGGCGCCGCCCGCGGGGGCAGCGGCGGGGGCGGGGGCCTCGGCAGCCGGAGCCGGCTCGGGCTGCGCCTCGGCCGCAGGGGCCTCGGCGGCGGCCGGAGCCGCCTCGGCCGCGGGTGCACCGCTGCCGTCGTCGATGAGGGCCAGCTCGGCGCCGACCTCCACGGTCTCGTCCTCGGCCACCTTGATGGCGGACAGGACGCCGGCCGCCGGGGCCGGGATCTCGGTGTCGACCTTGTCGGTCGACACCTCGAGCAGCGGCTCGTCGGCCTCGACGCGCTCACCCTCGGCCTTGAGCCAGCGAGTGACGGTGCCCTCGGTGACGCTCTCGCCGAGCGCCGGCAGGGTTACGGAAACCGCCATGGTTTCAGTTGCTCCTTACAAGTGTGGTGCGGATGTGGTCGCGCCCGGGACTGGGGTCAGTCGTGGGAGTGGAGAGGCTTGCCGGCCAGGGCCAGGTGGGCCTCGCCGAGGGCCTCGTTCTGCGTCGGGTGCGCGTGCACGAGCTGCGCAACCTCGGCCGGCAGGGCCTCCCAGTTGTAGACCAGCTGGGCCTCACCGACCTGCTCGCCCATACGGTCACCGACCATGTGGACGCCGACCACGGCACCGTCCTTGACCTGGACGAGCTTGATCTCGCCCGTGGTCTTCAGGATCTTGCTCTTGCCGTTGCCCGCGAGGTTGTACTTGAGAGCGACGACCTTGTCGGCGCCGTACAACTCCTTGGCCTTGGCCTCGGTGATGCCCACCGAAGCGACCTCGGGGTGGCAGTACGTGACGCGCGGCACGCCGTCGTAGTCGATCGGCACGGTCTTCTGACCGGCCAGCCGCTCCGCCACCAGCATGCCCTCGGCGAAGCCGACGTGGGCGAGCTGGAGGGTGGGAACGAGGTCACCGACGGCCGAGATGGTCGGCACGTTGGTCTGCATGTACTCGTCGACGAGGACGTAGCCGCGGTCCGTCGCGACGCCCTGCTCCTCGTAGCCCAGGCCCGCCGAGACCGGCCCGCGGCCGATCGCGACCAGCAGCACCTCGGCCTCGAAGGTCTTGCCGTCGGCGAGGGTGACCTGCACGCCGTCGGCGGTGTACTCGGCCTTGTCGAAGAAGGTGCCGAGGTTGAACTTGATGCCGCGCTTGCGGAAGGCCCGCTCCAGCAGCTTGGAGCTGTTCTCGTCCTCGACCGGGACGAGGTGCTTGAGGCCCTCGATGATGGTCACGTCGGTGCCGAAGGACTTCCACGCGGAGGCGAACTCGACGCCGATGACGCCGCCGCCCAGCACGATCGCGGACTTCGGCACGCGGTCCAGCGTGAGCGCGTGGTCCGAGGAGATGATGCGGTTGCCGTCGATCTCCAGGCCCGGCAGCGACTTCGGCACGGAGCCGGTCGCCAGCAGGACGTGGCGGCCCTGGACACGCTGGCCGTTCACATCGACGGAGGTCGGGGAGGACAGCCGGCCCTCACCCTCGATGTACGTCACCTTGCGGGAGGCGATCAGGCCCTGCAGGCCCTTGTACAGGCCCGAGATGACCTCGTCCTTGTACTTGTGGACCGCCTCGATGTCGATGCCCTCGAAGGTGGCCTTGACACCGAACTGCTCACTCTCGCGAGCCTGGTCGGCGATCTCACCGGCGTGCAGCAGAGCCTTGGTGGGGATGCAGCCGTTGTGCAGGCAGGTACCGCCGACCTTGCCCTTCTCGATCAGGGCGACGTCCAGGCCCAGCTGCGCCCCGCGCAGGGCAGCGGCGTAACCACCGCTACCGCCTCCGAGGATCACTAGGTCGAAAACGGTGCTGGCGTCGTTCGCCACGTCACGTCCTCCATGCATGGGTACGCCGGAGCCGGTCTCCGATGACCGGGCGGCGGCTGTGGTTCGGCCGCTTTTACTTCGGCCCTGGGTAAGGGGGGCCCTGTCCTGCCGAGAACCCATCTTCGCACTTGTTCAACGAAGCCGGGACGGCGGGCCGGTCTCAGGGCGGACGATCAGCCGCCTCGTAAGGGTTACCGGCGCGTACTTGCGTACGGATTTCGTTGAGGGCGAACACGGGGCGCGGGCGCGCGTACGGCCCCGGGCGGTATGCCCGGGGCCGTACGGAAATGACGGGCAAGGGGGAGGAAGCTCCCCCGGGGCGGCCGTCAGCCCAGGTCGCCCGCGGCGGTGCGCTCCGCCAGCCGCACCAGGGTGCGCACCGCGGATCCCGTGCCGCCCTTGGGGGTGTAGCCCCACGGCGCGCCTTCGTGGAACGCCGGGCCCGCGATGTCCAGGTGGGCCCAGGTGATGCCCTCGCCGATGAACTCCTTGAGGAAGAGCCCGGCGACCAGGCCGCTGCCCATCCGCTCACCCATGTTGGCGATGTCGGCAACCGGGGAGTCCATGCCCTTGCGCAGCTCGGACGGCATCGGCATCGGCCAGGACTGCTCGCCGACCTCCTCCGCGATCTCGTGGATCGAGGTGCGGAACGCGTCGTCGTTGGCCATGATCCCGAAGGTGCGGTTGCCCAGCGCCAGCACCATCGCGCCGGTCAGGGTGGCGACGTCCACGATCGCGTCCGGGGTCTCCTCCGAGGCGCGGGTCAGCGCGTCGGCCAGCACCAGCCGGCCCTCGGCGTCGGTGTTCAGCACCTCGACGGTCTTGCCGCTGTACATGGTCAGCACGTCACCGGGACGGGTGGCGGAGCCGGACGGCATGTTCTCGGCGAGCGCCAGCCAGCCGGTGACGTTCACCTCCAGGCCCAGCCTGGCGGCGGTCACGACGGCGGCGAACACCGCGGCGGCGCCGCTCATGTCGCACTTCATGGTCTCGTTGTGGCCGGCCGGCTTGAGCGAGATACCGCCCGAGTCGTAGGTGATGCCCTTGCCGACCAGGGCCAGGGTCTTGTTCGCCTTGGGGTGCGTGTGCGCGATCCGCACCAGCCGCGGCGGGGCCTCCGCTCCCTGGCCGACGCCCAGCAGGCCGCCGTAGCCGCCCTTCTTGAGCGCCTTCTCGTCCAGCACCTCGACCTTGAGGCCGAACTCCTTGGCCGCGGCCTGCGCCTCGGCCGCGAAGGCCTTCGGGTCGAGGTCGTTGGGGGGCATGTTGATCAGGTCGCGGGCGCGGTTGATCTCCGCGGCCAGGGCCTGGGCGCGCTCGGCGGCGGCCTTGAACTCCTTGTCACGCGGCTTGCCGCCCAGGAGCGCGACCTCCGCGAGCGGCGCCGACTTGGCGTCGTTCTTCTTGCCGCCCTTGGCGCCGTTGCCGTTGCTGCGGTAGGCGGTGAAGGAGTACGCGCCGAGCAGCGCACCCTCGCTCACCGCGGCGGCCGCCTCGGCGTCCTCGACGGGCAGCGCGAAGGCGGCCTTCTTGGTGCCGGTCAGGGCGCGGGCGGCGCTGCCCGCGGCGCGCCGCAGCGCCTCGGTCCCGTAGCCGTCGTCCTTGCCCGGCGCCTCGCCGAGGCCGGCCGCCAGCACGACCGGTGCCTTGAGGCCGTCGGCGGCGGGCAGCTTGGTCACCTCGCCCTCGGCACCACTTGCGCCGAGGGTCTCCAGCACAGCGGCGAGCTTGCCGCCGAAGGCCTTGTCCACGGCCTCCGCGCCGGGGGCGACAACGACGCCCTTGGCGCCCTTGGCCACGCCGACGACGACGGCATCCGCACGCACCGTTGCGGCGGAAGAAGTACTGAGGGTCAGTGCAGTCACGGTGATGAAGGTCCTGTTCCGTCCGGGGAATCCGTCTGCGCGCAGCGCGCTGCTGCGGCCGAGCCTACGCTCGGCGGCGCCACAAGGCCCGTCCAATACCACACCGGCACATAACGGGGCCGGGGGAGTGAGCGGTTTGCGGGGTGAACTGCCCTTATTTGTCGCGGAGTCAGGGGAAACGGGAGGCGCGCCCGGGCGTGGGCCGTGAGCTACCCGAGAGCCAGCGCCACCACTGCCGTGAGCCCCGCGCTCTCCGCGAGCGCCCCGAACACATCGCCGGTCACCCCGCCCAGCCGCCGCCGGCAGTGCCGCAGCAGCAGCTCGCCCAGTCCGAGGCCGAGCAGCGCCGCGAGCCCGGCGTGCAGCGCGCCGTACGCACCGAACGCGGCACCGGCCGCCGCGCATCCGGCCACCACAGCCCCCGCGCACAGCAGCGCCGCCCGCACCGGGACGGTGCCCGCGACCGCCGCGCCGAGCCCTTCCGGACGGGCGGCCGGCACCCCCGCACGGGAGGCGAGGGTCAGCGCGCAGCGCGCGGTGACCGCACCGACGGCCGCCGCGACGGCGCCGCGTGCCCAGCCGTCCGCGTACAGCGCCTCCAGCGCGGCCACCTGGGCCAGCAGGGCGAACAGCAGCGTGATGACCCCGAACGGGCCGATATCGGACTGCTTCATGATGCGCAGCGCCTCGTCGGCGGGCTTGCCGCTGCCCAGCCCGTCGGCGGTGTCGGCGAGCCCGTCCAGATGCAGCCCGCGGGTGAGCACGGCGGGTACCACGGCGGTGGCGACCGCGGCGAGCAGCGGACCGCCGCCGAGCAGCAGCAGCGCCGCGCCGAGCGCGGCCGCGCACAGCCCGGCCACCAGTCCGGCCAGCGGCGCGCAGAGCATGCCGCCGCGCGCCGCCTCCCGGTCCCAGCGGGTGACGCGTACCGGCAGCACGGTCAGCGTGCCGAAGGTGAAGCGCAGGGCGTCGAGGAGGGCCGGGGGAGCGGGGGTGTCGGTCACCGCGGCAGGCTATCCGGGCGCCTGCCGCATTCGACCGCCGGTCCGGGCCGTCACCCGTCAAACCGGGCCGCAGGGTGGTGAAGTGTCCCTACCCGACAAATGGGGAGCGTGTGGGATGGGCCACTGGTGGTACCGCAATATCGTCGAGCCGGGGAAGCTGCCGCTGCTGCTCGCCCTTGCCTCCTTCGTGCTGACCTTCCTCGTGACCCGGGCCGTCACCCGGCTCATCCGTGCGGGCAAGGGGCCGTTCCGCAACATCACCCCCGGCGGTGTGCACGTCCATCACGTGGTGCCCGGCGTGATCCTGATGGTCCTCGGCGGGTTCATCGCCCTCGCGGGCGGCCGGCGCGGCTTCGGTTCCGGTGTCGCCGCGGTGCTCTTCGGTATCGGCGTGGGCCTCGTCCTCGACGAGTTCGCGCTGATCCTCCACCTCGACGATGTGTACTGGACCGAGGAGGGCACCAAGAGCGTCGAGATCGTCATCCTCACCGTCGCCCTGGTGGCTCTGATCCTCGCCGGCTTCCTGCCGTTCGGCGTCAACGAACTCGGCCCGGAGGAGAGCACCGACCGCTTCACGGTCGTGCGGACCGTGGCCGTCAACTTCCTCTTCGCGCTCATCGCGCTCACCAAGGGCAAGGGCCGGATCGCGCTCATCGGGGTCCTCGTGCCGTTCGTCGCGCTCTTCGGCGCGATCCGGCTGGCCCGCCCCAACTCGCCCTGGGCCAGGCGCTTCTACCGCAAGCGCCCGAAGGCGCGGGCCCGTGCCCGGGTCCGCGCCTACCGTCACGACCGCCGCTGGTCGGCCCTGCGCCGCAAGGCCGAGCATGTCATCGGGGGCGCTCCCAGCCGCTGACCCGCGGTGCGTCCCCCGGCCCGCGCAGCCGCCCCACCTCCCACAGCGTGCACACCACGAGCACCGCCAGCACCGCCGCGACATGCTCCTTGCCCGCCAGGTTGTTCTTGATGGACACCACCTCGACGACCATCGCCACGGCGACCGCGGCACAGGTGCACCACGCGCGGTAGCGCCAGCACACGAAGACCGCCAGTCCCACCACGGCCGCCGACGGCCCGGTGTCGATGACGTACTTGTCCGAGTCGGGCAGCCCGAGCGGGCTCACCGGGCCGATCCAGATGCCGATCCGCGCGTACATCGTCCCGGCGAGCGTGGCGACATAGGCGACCAGCAGCGTCTGCCGCCGGCCCACACAGATCTCCGCGATCCCGAAGACCACCAGGATCTGCACCAGCGCCCCCCACACCGGAAGGTCCAGCGCCGGGACGAACAGCGACAGGGGGGTGCGCAGCAACGCCACCCACAGGTGCTCCCAGGCCTGTACGGAGCCGATGTTCTGGACCGTCCGATAGCCCCAGGACTGGTTCTGCACGAAGTGGAGGACCAGGGTCAGGCACACCGCGGTGAGCGTCAGCGGAATGGCCCGCAGCTTCGCCGTGACCAGCGAGGACCGTACCGTCCGCAGGAGCGGGCCCCACTCGCGCAGCGCGGCGCGGACCGGGGCGGACAGCTCCTGCCGCCCCGGGGCGGGGCCCTCCCGCCGCCCCGGCACCGGCCCGCCCTGCTGCCCCGCACCGGCCGCGCTCACCTCGCATGCTCCAGGTGCGTGCGGTTCAGCCACTTGGGCAGACCGGGGGCTTCCAGAAAGCCTTCCGCACGGCCGGCGGCGATGCCGATCCGCAGCAGATCGGTGCTCTTTTCGAAGAGCATGTAGCGCGGCTCCCAGATCGGCCGGTATTTCGCATTGGCGCGATAGAGCGATTCGATCTGCCACCACCGGGAGAAGAAGCTGAGCAGTGAGCGCCACAGGCGCAGCACCGGGCCCGCGCCGAGCCGCGATCCACGTTCGAAGACGGAACGGAACATCGCGAAGTTCAGCGAGAGTTGAGTGACCTCCACCTCTTTCGCCCGCTGGATCAACTCCAGCACCATGAACTCCATCAGGCCGTTCTCGGAGTTCCGGTCCCGCCGCATCAGATCCAGCGACAGGCCCTTTTCGCCCCAGGGCACAAAGCTGAGCAGCGCCCGCAGCTCGCCCGCTTCCTCCCCCGCGCCGCCGTCGCGGCATTCGAGCATCACGCAGCGCCCGTCGCCCACGTCGCCGAGCCGGCCCAGCGCCATCGAGAAACCGCGCTCGGTCTCCCCGTCGCGCCAGTCGTCGGCCAGCCGCAGCAGCTCGGCCATCTCCGCTGCCGGGATGTCCTCGTGGCGCCGGATACGGACGGTGTAGCCGGCCCGCTCGACGCGGTGGTAGGCCTGCCGTACGGTGCGCATCGCGCGGCCGCCGAGGGTGAACTCCGCGGTGTCCACGATCGCTTCGTCGCCCAGCTCCAGCGCGTCCAGACCGTGCCGGGCGTAGATCGTGCCGCCCTCCTCGCTCGCGCCCATCACCGCGGGCGCCCAGCCGTGCTCCCGGGCCTCGGCCAGCCACACCTCGATCGCCCCGGGCCAGGCCTCGGGGTCCCCCAGCGGATCGCCGGAGGCCAGCGACACTCCGCCCACGACGCGGTAGGTGACCGCCGCCTTGCCGCTGGGGGAGAACAGCACACTCTTGTCGCGGCGCAGCGCGAAGTAGCCCAGCGAGTCACGGTCGCCGTGCCGCGCGAGGAGTGCGCGCAGCCGCTCCTCGTCGTCCTCGGTGATCGCCTCGGTGCTGCGGACGGACCGGAACGCCGCCCACAGCACCGCGACCAGCAGCAGCGTGCTGAGCACATTGATCGTGACATTGACCCAGTTCGGGGTGGCGATCTCCGGAAAGGCGCGGTCGTCGGCGGCCAGCGACACCAGCCGCATCAGGCCGTAGCGCCAGCGCTGCACAAACGTCGAGGCGCCGTCCCCCGCGGTGTTGGTGACGGTCACCAGCAGGGCCGCCAGCAGCGAGGCCACCAGCAGACCGCCGGCCGCGACCGCCGCCGCCAGCTTCGGGTTCGTACGGTCGCCCTTCGCGGAGAACTCGCGGCGCCCCACCACCAGCGCCGCGGCGAACACCACGGTCACCCCCAGCGACACCCAGTTCTGCGCATGCCCGCGGAACTCCGGGGCCGCCACCATCCCGTATCCGAAGAGCAGCGCCAGCAGCCCGGACAGCACCAGATTCAAAATCCAGGCCGCCCGCTTGCGCCGCCGCAGGGTCACCGACAAGAAGAGCGAGAAGGCGCCGGAGGCGAACCCCGCCGTCAGCAGATACGGAGTAAAGAATTCCGCGATGTTGTGCCGGCGGATGTCATTGCCGAACGACACCCATACCGCGCTCAGCAGATTGATGAAGGTGACCGTGCGCAGATACCAGATACCGAATGCGGCACCACGCTGTGACCACGTGCCGTGCGGGCGGTCTTCGTCCGGACTCAAGCGATGTCTCCCATAAAACGTGTAAAGCGTGATCTTATGGGGAGCCGCCGGTGGTCCGGTACGGGCAGGACGTGGTGAGCGCCCGGGCCGGGCGCTCGTCCGCTCGCTTCCTGTGGCGGCCGGCCGGGGTGGGCCGGCGCCGGGTCAGTCGCGTACGGGCAGTTCTGCCGCCAGGGCCGCGGCCGCCCGTACCAATGGCAAGGCCAGCAGCGCCCCGGTCCCCTCTCCGGCAGTGACGCCGTGGTCGAGCAGAGGGTTGAGTGCGATCCGGTCCAGCGCCTTCGCCTGGGCCGGCTCCCCGCTCGCCTGCCCGGCCACCCACCAGTCCGGCGCCCGGAACGCCACCCGCTGCGCCACCAGCGCACAGGCCGCCGAGACCACCCCGTCCAGGATCACGGGAGTGCGGCGCACCGCGCTCTGCAGCAGGAAGCCGGTCATCGCGGTCAGATCCGCACCGCCGACCGCGGCCAGCAGCTCCAGCTGGTCACCGAGCACCGGACGGGCCCGCCGCAGCGCGTCGCGGATCGCCGCGCACTTGCGCATCCAGGCCAGATCGTCGATGGGAGCGCCGCCCCGCCCGGTGACCACCGAGGCGTCCGTACCGCACAGCGCGGCGATCAGCGTGCTCGCCGCGGTCGTCCCGCCGACGCTCAGATCACCCAGCACCACCAGATCGGTGCCCGCGTCCGCCTCCTCGTCGGCGACGGCCATCCCGGCCCGGAACGCCGCCTCGGCCTCCCCGGCCGTCAGCGCGTCCTCGATGTCGATCCGTCCCGAACCGCGCCGCACCCGGTGCCGGGTGACGTCCTCGGGCAGCTCCTGCGGGTCGCAGTCCACCGCCAGATCCACCACCCGCAGCTGCGCCCCGGCGCCCCGGGCCAGCACCGCGGCCGGGCTCGCCCCGTCCAGCACGGCCCGTACGAGATCCCTGGTGCCGCCGGCCGGCCGGGCCGACACCCCCAGTTCCGCCACCCCGTGATCGCCCGCGAACAGCAGCACCCGCGGCCGCTCGACGGGCCGCACCGGCACCTGCTGCTGCGCGGCGGCCAGCCACTCGCCCAGCTCGTCCAGGCGGCCGAGCGCACCCGGCGGCACGGCCAGCCGGGCCCGCCGCTCCTCGGCATCACGGCGTGCACCGCCATCGGGGCGCTCGATCAGGTGGGCGAAGTCGTCGAGGTTCAAGGCGCTCATTGGGCGCAGATTACCGTCAACTCACCGCTGACGAAGCGCACCGGGGGGAACGGCCCGGGGCGAGGTGGCCGAGGCGAACCGGACCTCGCACACCAGCGGGGTCAGCGCGCGCAGCACCGGGACGTGGTGTCCGCGCCACACCAGCCGGGACCACAGGCCGCCCGCCGCCGCGCCGCCCGGCACCGGGCCGATTTCGCGCACCGCGACGATGCCCGGGTGCAGGCAGGCCACCCGCGGCAGTTGGGCACGGTCCAGCCCCCAGCGCGGGGCCGGCCACCGGCCGCCGGCCGCGGCGGCCCGCCTCGCCAGCGCGGTCGCCCGTCCTGGCAGCGCGTCAAAGACCAGCACACCGCCGGGAAACCGCTCCGCACACGCCGCCAGCAGCGCGCGCACCGCGGGCGGCGGCAGCCGCATCAGCACCCCGGGAGCCGTGACGACGACCCCGCGCCACGGCTCCGGCACCGCGTCCAGCCAGGCGTGATCGGTCACCGCGCGGGCCACGGTCCGCCGCCGGGCGCCGTCCGGGAGCAGTATCCGGCGGGCCGCCGCGGTCTTCGGGGGCACCACCGTCAGCCAGGTCAGCCGCCCGTTGTCCAGCCGCCAGAAGCCGGTGCCCAGCCCCTCGCCGAGCGCGACCACCGTCGCCTCCGGATGCCGCTCCAGATAGGCGCGCACGGCCGCGTCGAAAAGCCGCCCGCGCCCGCGGGGCTCCCGCACGGTCCCCGCCGCCCACCCGGCCGGCGCTTCGGATTCGGTCCGCTCGGATTCGGTCACGGGTCAAGAGCACCCGGCGCCGCGCCCCCGGGCAAGCGGACACGGGCCGCGCCGGGCCCGTGTCATCCACGCAGCGCAAGCGCCTGCCCCGCGACGACCAGCAGCACCTGCTCGCACTCCGCGGCGAACGCGGCGTTCAGCCGCCCCAGTTCGTCACGGAACCGACGGCCCGCCGGGGTCGCCGGGACGACCCCGGACCCGACCTCGTTGCTCACCGCCACCACCGGCCTGCGCGTCTCGCGCAGCGCCGCCACCAGCGCATCGGTCCGCTTCCGCAGCGCCTCCCGGCCGCCGGCCTCCCAGGTCGCGTCGTCCCACGCCCGGACGTCGTCCATGACATGCGTCAGCCACAGCGCCAGACAGTCGATCAGCAGCGGCGAGGTCCCGGCCGGGCGGCCGGTACCGGGGCCGGGGCCCGCACCGGGCGCGCCGGCTCCGGTGCCGGGCACGGCACCTCCCCGGCCCGGGCCCGCGGCTTCCGCGCCCGGCCCGGCGGCTTCCGTGTCCGGCCCGGCCCCCAGCAGCGGCAGCAGATCGCAGGTCTCGACGGTGCGCCAGCTGCTGGGGCGCCGCTCACGGTGCAGCGAGACCCGCTGCGCCCAGTCCTGGTCACCGTCCCGGGTCCCCCCGGTGGCCACGTACACCACGTCGGGGAAGGCCGCGAGCCGCCGCTCCGCCTCCACCGACTTGCCGCTGCGCGCCCCGCCCAGCACCAGGGTCCGCCGCGGCAGATCCGGCACCGCGTGAAACTCGCCGACCACCAGCGTGCTGCCGTCCGCGACCGCGCGGGCCCCCACCGCCGCGAGCCTGCGGTGCAGTTCGGGCCCCGGCGGCACACCGTGGTCGAGGTGCACGGCGACCACGTCCGTCGCCGCGTCGACCGCGCCGCTCGCCCGCAGCCTGGCCAGCGCATCGGGCCGCTTCGCCACGTCGAGCAGCACCAGGTCGTAGGGGCCGGTGCCGCCGGCGCCCGCCTCACCACCGTCCGCCGCCCGGCCGTTCCCGTTGCCCAGTCCGGCCGGCGCCGCGCCCGGTGGCAGATACAGCAGCCGCTCGCCGTCCGCGCCGGAGATCTCATAGCCGGTACCGGGGATGTCCACCGCGACGGCGCGCACCCGGTGCCCGTCGAGCAGCGCCAGCTCCCGCCCGTCCGCGACCCGGCCCGGCTGCGGCAGCCCGGCCGGCACCTCCAGCACCGGGCCGTCGTGCGGATGGGAGAGCAGTACCTGCCGTACGCCCGCCAGGGACTGCCCGGCCCGGGCGGCCGCGAAGGCCGGGCCCGGCGTCAGGTCGATCATCAGCGCGCCGTCGACGAGCAGCGCGGTCGCCGCCCGCGCCTCGTCGCCGACGGCGGTCGCACAGGCGGCACACGGGCAGCCGGGGCGCGGCAGCCCCTGCGGGGCCCCGGTGCCAAGGAGAGTCACATCCACACCGCCGAGTTTCCCGCGTCCACGCCGGGCGGGCGCGGCGGGGGCGGACTCGACACGGCCGTTAGGCTGCCGATCAGCACGGAAGCACGGCACCGGGGGTGCGTCAGGACGCGCCCGCGGTGGCACAGATTCGTACTCGGTGGGATCCAGGAGGCGCACATGGCGTGGACGTGGCGGTTCGAGAAGGCCGACGGTTCGGAGACGGCGCCGGCCGTGCAACCGGAGGAGTTCACCACCCAGGGCGACGCGGAGTCCTGGATCGGCGAGGAGTGGAAGGCCCTCCTCGAAGGCGGCGTCGACCAGGTCAGGCTCTTCGAGGACGGCACCGAGATCTACGCGGGCCCGATGAGCCTGCACGCGGCCGCGGAGGACTGAGCCCCGACGACGCGACGGGGCCCGGCCGGCCTCGAACGACGCTTGGCCGGGCCCGCACGGGCCCGGCCAAGCATCCACATCAAACCGCCGCGACGGCGCGCGACCACAACGGCGGGGGTCCGGCGGAACAGGGGACGTCCCCAGCCGCCAGGTACGGCGCCCTTAAGGCCGCTGCCCCCGCTTCACCTGCGGCTTCGGCAGCCGCAGCCGCCGCATCTGCAGCGTCCGCATCACCGCGTACGCCTTCACGCCCTTGAGGTTTTCGTTCGGGAAGCGCTCCTGCAGCCGCTTGCCCAGACGGAACCAGATCAGGACCGAGTCGAGCACGATCAGCACGATGATCACGAGCCACAGCAGCAGCGCGATGCTCTGGATCGACGGCACCCGGATCATGGTGAGCACCAGGATCACCACGGCCATCGGCAGGAAGAACTCGGCGACGCACCAGCGGGAGTCGACGAAGTCGCGCGCGAAGCGGCGCACGGGCCCCTTGTCGCGCACCGGCAGATACCGCTCGTCGCCGCTGGCCATCGCCTCGCGCTGGCGGGCCATGTCGACCCGGCGGGCCTCACGCTGGGCCTTCGCCGCGTCCTTGCGGTTCGTGGGCGTATGCGCACGGGAGCGGCGCTGTGACTGGGCATCGCTGCGTTTGGGCGTCGGGCGGCCCTTGGGGGCCTGCGGATCGCGGGGCTGCTGGGGCTGGTCCGCGGTCACCTTGGCGGTCGCGGCCTGCTCATCCTTCGAACGGCTTCGGAACACAACACCCAAGAGTACGTGCTCGCCGCGGGTGAGCCACGGTCCGACGGGGCACGATCCGGCAACGGCGCTTGTGGAAACCGGCGTCTGGCCAGGCCGGAACCCATGCGCTACCGGGACAGAGCGGACATCGTGCCGATAGTCCGGACTCTCCCTACTCCTTGCGCGGGAGAAGAACGCGCCCCGATCGTCCTGGAGGAGGAGCACATCCGGGCGCGAACAGTGCGGTAATGGAACCAGGGCCCGTACTGTGGGGTCTGTAGATGTGCTGGAGCCTAAGCCCGAGGTGACTCGGCCAGAAGGGGGCGCGCGAGGCCCATGAGCGATGGTGTCATGAAGCGGATGGGAATGATCTTCCGCGCGAAGGCCAACAAGGCCCTGGACCGGGCCGAAGACCCGCGCGAAACCCTCGATTACTCGTACCAGAAGCAGCTGGAGCTGCTGCAGAAGGTGCGCCGCGGCGTCGCCGACGTGGCGACCTCCCGCAAGCGCCTGGAGCTGCAGCTCAACCAGCTCCAGGGCCAGTCCGCCAAGCTGGAGGACCAGGGCCGCAAGGCGCTGGCGCTCGGCCGTGAGGACCTGGCCCGCGAGGCGCTGAGCCGGCGCAGCGCGCTGCAGCAGCAGGTCACCGACCTGGAGACGCAGCACCAGACGCTGCAGGGCGAGGAGGAAAAGCTCACGCTCGCGGCGCAGCGGCTGCAGGCCAAGGTCGACGCCTTCCGTACGAAGAAGGAGACGATCAAGGCCACCTACACGGCCGCCCAGGCCCAGACCCGGATCGGCGAGGCCTTCTCCGGCATCTCCGAGGAGATGGGCGACGTCGGCATGGCCATCCAGCGTGCGGAGGACAAGACCGCGCAGCTGCAGGCCAGGGCCGGTGCCCTCGACGAGCTGATGGCCTCCGGCGCGCTGGACGACCCGACCGGCATGGCCAAGGACGACATCACCGCCGAGCTGGACCGGCTCTCCGGCGGCAGCGACGTCGAACTGGAGCTGCAGCGGATGAAGGCCGAGCTCGCGGGAGGCTCGTCCGGCCAGCAGGCCATCGAGGGCGGTCAGAACGGCGGGGCACAGTCCGCCCCGCAGCAGGACCGGCCGCGTTTCGACAAGCAGTGACGGCCGGCGGCGGATAGCCTCGCCGGAGATCGTCGGACCGGACCAAGGGAGACCGTCGTGATCGTACGGATCATGGGGGAGGGCCAGGTGAAGCTGGACGATGCCCACTTCACCGAGCTCAACCGACTGGACGATGAGCTGCTGGCCGAGATGGAGAGCAACGACGAAGCAGGTTTCCAGCGCACTCTCGATGCCCTGCTGGACGCGGTCCGCCGGCTCGGTACACCGCTTCCCGACGATGCCCTCGAACCGTCCGAACTCATCCTGCCGTCCGCGGACGCCTCTCTCGAAGAGGTCCGGGAAATGCTCAGCGACGACGGCCTCATCCCGGGCTGAACCCCGGTCCGGTCCCGGCCCGGCCCCGGTCCGGCCCCGCCCGGTCACTCCACTCCAGCGCACGGCGCCCCGGTCCCCCGATGGGCCGGGGCGCTACCGTTTGCTCTTGTGAGCCACCTCGACCCCCGCCCGGACGCGCCCCGCGCCGGCCGCTTCCCGTGGCAGCGGGCCCGTCCGCTCGCCTTCGACACCGTCCTGGCGGTGGCCGTCTTCGCGTGCGTCCTGTGCGGCGCGGTGGCCGACCCGCACGGCCCGCACGGCCCGCGGTTCGGCGCTCACCACCTCTCCGCCACGACCGTGTGCTTCGCCGCGCTGGCCTGTGCCGCCCTGGTGCTGCGCCGCCGGCTGCCCCGTACGGTCCTGGCCGTCACCGGCGTCTGCACCATCGTCGAACTGCTCGCGCGCTCCAGTGACCCGCGCGCCCCCGTGGCCGCCTCCGCGGTGATCGCCCTCTACAGCCTGGCCTCGCGCACCGACCGGCCCACCACCTGGCGGATCGGCGCGCTGACCGTCGTCGTCCTGACCGCCGCCGCGATGCTCTTCGGCCCCCGCCCCTGGTACGCGCAGGAGAACATCGCGATCTTCGCCTGGACGGGCATGGCCGCGGCGGCCGGCGACGCGGTCCGCAGCCGCCGGGCCTTCGTCGACGCCATCCGTGAGCGCGCCGAACGCGCCGAGCGCACCCGCGAGGAGGAGGCCCGGCGCCGGGTCGCCGAGGAGCGCCTGCGGATCGCCCGTGAGCTGCACGATGTCGTCGCCCACCACATCGCCCTGGTCAACGTCCAGGCCGGCGTCGCCTCGCATGTCATGGACAACCGCCCCGACCAGGCCAAAGAGGCGCTGGCGCACGTCCGCGAGGCATCCCGCTCGGCGCTGGAGGAACTCCGTGCCACGGTCGGCCTGTTGCGGCAGTCCGACGACCCCAAGGCGCCGACCGAGCCGGCGCCCGGCCTCGGCGTCCTCGACCAGCTCGTCGACGGGTTCGTCCGCGCCGGGATCCCCGTCGATCTGGAGATCCCGCACGAGCCCCGCCCGCTGCCCGCCTCCGTCGACCTCACCGCCTACCGTGTGGTCCAGGAAGCGCTCACCAACGTCCACAAGCACGCCGGCGAGGGGGCCCGCGCGACGGTGCGGATCCTGCACTCCGAGACCGCGCTGACCGTGACCGTCCTGGACGACGGCGCGGGCCGGGCCGGCATCCCGCGGCAGAAGGGCGGCGACCGGCCGCCCGTGGAGGTGGGCGGGCCCGGCGAAATGGAGGACAGCGGCGGCGGCCACGGCCTGATCGGGATGCGCGAGCGGGTCTTCGCGCTGCGCGGCACGGTCGTGACCGGCCCGCGCGCGGCCGGCGGCTTCCAGGTGCGGGTCACCCTTCCGCTGCACACCGTCCGTACGGGGGAGTCAACATGACGATCAAGGTGCTGCTCGCCGACGACCAGACGCTGCTGCGCAGCGCCTTCAGGGTGCTGGTCGACTCCGAGCCGGACATGGAGGTGGTGGCGGAGGCCTCCGACGGCGCCCAGGCGTACGAGCTGACCCGGGCGAAGCGCCCCGACGTGGTCCTGATGGACATCCGGATGCCCGGGGTGGACGGCCTGGCGGCCACCCGCATGATCAGCGAGGACCCGGAGCTCACCGGCGTCCGGGTGGTCATCCTGACGACCTTCGAGGTCGACGACTATGTGGTGCAGTCGCTGCGGGCCGGTGCCAGCGGCTTCCTCGGCAAGGGTGCCGAGCCGGACGAGATGCTGGGCGCGATCCGGATCGCGGCGGCCGGCGAGGCGCTGCTGTCGCCCGTCGCGACCAAGGGCCTGATCGCCAAGTTCCTTGCGCAGGGCGGCAGTACGGGGGACGGCGGGCCCGGCGGCCGGGGCGCCGAGCGGCTGGCGACGCTGACCGGCCGCGAGCGGGAGGTGCTGACCCTGGTGGCCGGCGGGCTGTCCAACGACGGGATCGCCGAGCAGCTGGCGGTCAGCCCGCTCACCGTCAAGACGCATGTGAACCGCGCGATGGCCAAACTCGGTGCCCGCGACCGGGCCCAGCTGGTGGTCATCGCCTACGAGTCCGGACTCGTACGCCCACGGGTGCAGTGAAGGGGGAGGGGCCCGTACTCCCAACGCGGTACGGGCCCCGGCCGGAAACCGACCTGCGAGCGAGGAAAACCGGCCAGGGCATGGCGGAAGGTGTAGGTGGGCCCGGGAAAGGCCCCGCCGACCGTTTCAGAACAGAAGAGAGACCCCACCCATGTCCTGGCTGTCCCGACTCAGCCTCGTACAACGGGGCCTGATAGCGCTGATGTCGATCGTGGCGATCGCCTTCGGCGCCATCGCGATCCCACAGCTCAAGCAGCAGCTCCTGCCGTCCATCGAACTCCCGATGGTGTCCGTGCTGGCCCCCTACCAGGGCGCCTCCCCGGACGTCGTCGAGAAGCAGGTCATCGAACCCCTCGAGGACGGCGTCCAGGGTGTCGACGGCATCAAGTCCGTCACCTCGACGTCGAGCGAGGGCTCGGGCGTCATCATGGCGCAGTTCGACTACGGCAACGACTCCAAGCGCCTGGTCGCCGACGTCCAGCAGGCCGTGAACCGCGCCCGCGCGAAACTGCCGAAGGACGTCGACCCGCAGGTGGTGTCCGGTTCGACCGACGACATCCCCACCGTGGTCCTGGCCGTCTCCTCGGACTCCAAGGACCAGCAGACGCTGGCCGACCAGCTCAACCGCAGCGTCGTGCCGGACCTGAAGAACATCGACGGCGTCAGCCAGGTCAGCGTGGACGGCGTCCAGGACCGGATCGTCGCGGTCACCCCCGACGACAAGAAGCTCGCCGCCGCCGGGCTGAGCGCCCAGTCGCTGGGCCAGGCGCTGCAGAACGGCGGGACGTCGGTGCCCGCCGGCTCGTTCTCCGAGGACGGCAGGAGCAAGACCGTCCAGGTCGGCGCCGGCTTCACCTCCGTCGCGCAGATCAAGGACCTCAAGCTCGCCCCGTCGGCGGGCGGCGGTGCGTCCGCCGGCGGTGACGCCTCCTCGGGCGGCGGGGCGTCCGCCGGCGGCAGCGGTCCGTCCGCGGGCGGGCGTCCGGGCGGCGCGGTCCGCCTCGGCGATGTCGCCACCGTCAAGGAGGAGCAGGCCACTCCGACGTCCCTGACCCGCACCGACGGCAAGCCCAGCCTCGCCGTGAACGTGACGATGGACAAGGACGGCAGCGCGGTCGCCATCTCCGACGCCGTCAAGGACAAGCTCTCCAAGATCCGTCAGGACCTGGGCAAGGGCGCTCACGTCACGGTCGCCTCCGACCAGGGCCCGCAGGTCTCCAAGTCGATCGACTCGCTGACCACCGAGGGCCTGCTCGGCCTCGCCATGGCGGTCATCGTCATCCTGGTCTTCCTGCTCAGCCTGCGCTCCACGCTGGTGACCGCGGTCTCCATCCCGCTCTCGGTCGTCATCACGCTGATCGTGCTCTGGACCGGCGACCTCTCCCTCAACATGCTCACCCTCGGCGCGCTGACCATCGCGATCGGCCGCGTCGTCGACGACTCCATCGTCGTCCTGGAGAACATCAAGCGGCACCTGGGCTACGGCGAGGAGCGCCGCGAGGCCATCCTCAACGCCGTCAAGGAGGTCTCCGGAGCGGTCACCTCCTCCACCCTCACCACGGTCGCGGTCTTCCTCCCGATCGGTGTGGTCGGCGGCATGGTCGGCGCCCTGTTCGGCTCCTTCTCGGTGACGGTGACCGTCGCCCTGCTCTCCTCCCTGATCGTCTCCCTGACCGTCGTCCCGGTGCTGTCCTACTGGTTCCTGCGGGCCCCGCGGATCCCCGAGGGCACCACGGTGGACGACCTGCGCCGGGCGGCCGAGGAGAAGGAGGCCAAGAGCCCCCTCCAGCGCTTCTACGTCCCGGTCCTGCGGTTCGCCACCCGCCGCCGGCTCACCAGCCTGGCCATCGCCGTGGCGGTCCTCCTCGGCACCTTCGCCATGGGCCCCCTGCTCAAGACCAACTTCCTCGACCAGGGCGCCCAGGACACCCTCACCCTCAAGCAGGAACTCAAGCCCGGCACCAGCCTGGACGCGGCCGACAAGCAGGCCAAGCGGGTCGAGAAGGTGCTCGCGGCCAACGACGACATCGCCGACTACCAGGTCACCGTCGGCTCCTCCGGCTTCATGGCGGCCTTCGGCGGCGGGACCGGCGCCAACCAGGCCTCCTACCAGCTCAAGCTGAAGGACTCCGCGGACTCCGACAAGGTCACCGACGCGCTCCGTGCCGACCTCGACAAGCTCGGCAAGTCCCTCGGCGACACCAGCTTCGCCACCGGCGGCGGCTTCGGCAGCCAGGACCTGAGCGTGGTCGTCAAGTCCGGTGACGCCGGTGTCCTGAAGACGGCCGGTGAGCAGGTCCGCAAGGCCGTCGCCGGCCTCGACGACGTCACCGACGTCCAGAGCGACCTCTCCCAGAGCGTCCCCCGGATCTCCGTGAAGCCCAACGCCAAGGCGGCCGCGGCCGGTTACGACCAGGCCTCGCTCGGCGCGGCGGTGACCCAGGCGGTCCGCGGCACCACCAGCGGCAAGGCCGTCCTCGGCGACACCGAGCGGGACATCGTCGTCAAGTCGGCCCACCCGGCCACCACCGAGGACGAGCTGAAGAACCTGACCGTCCCGACCCCGTCCGGCCCGGCGAAGCTCAGCAGCCTCGCCACCGTGCAGACCGTCCCCGGCCCGGTCCAGATGACCCGGATCGACGGCGCCCGCTCGGCGACCATCACCGCCAAGCCGACCGGCGACAACACCGGCGCGGTCAGCACCCAGCTCAAGCAGAAGATCGACGCGCTGAAGCTGCCGGACGGCGCCACCGCGACGATCGGTGGCGTCTCCCAGGACCAGTCCGACGCGTTCTCCTCGCTCGGCCTGGCGATGCTGGCGGCCATCGCCATCGTCTTCATGCTCCTGGTGGCCACCTTCCGCTCGATGATCCAGCCGCTGATCCTCCTCGTCTCGATCCCCTTCGCGGCGACCGGCGCGATCGGCCTGCTGGTCGCCACCGGCACCCCGCTGGGTGTCCCGGCGATGATCGGCATGCTGATGCTGATCGGCATCGTGGTCACCAACGCCATCGTGCTGATCGACCTGATCAACCAGTACCGGGCGCAGGGCTACGGCGTCGTCGAAGCGGTCATCGAGGGCGGCCGCCACCGGCTGCGCCCGATCCTGATGACGGCGCTGGCCACGATCATGGCGCTGCTTCCGATGGCGCTGTCCATCACCGGTGACGGCGGCTTCATCTCCCAGCCGCTCGCCGTGGTCGTGATAGGCGGCCTGATCACCTCCACCCTGCTCACCCTCCTCCTCGTCCCGACGCTCTACGCGATGATCGAGCTCCGCAAGGAGCGCCGGGCGGAGAAGAAGGCCGCGAAGCGGTCCGCCAAGGACGGCCCGCAGCCCGAGGAGACCGACCGCACACCGGAGCCGGCGAGCGTCTGACGCCGGTGAACGTCTGACGCCGACGAGCATCTGACGCTGACGACGAGGCGACACCGCAGACAAGGTGACACCACCGACAGAGTGACGCAGAAACGATGCCCCCGCAGGCCGGTGCTTGCGGGGGCATCGTGCTGGGCATCCCCGTCCCGGGGCTCGCAACGGCCCCGCACCGACGAAGGGGGAGCACGATGGGCAAGCACGGGGACGGCAAGGGCGGCGAGGAGGGCGACAAGCAGCAGAGCCCGAAGGAATCCGACGGCCGGTGGACCAAGCCGGTGACCAATCCACCGAAGAAGTAGGGGGCGGCGCCATGTCCTCGCCGAGCCGGCTGGTGGAAATCCTGCACAACAAGGGCGAGTTGGCCCCCGAATGGGCCCCGACGGTCGCCGCCGTCGACCGCGCGCATTTCGTCCCGGACACCTTCGAGGTGGCCGACCGCACGGTCTCCCGCTCCGCGGACGAGGCGGAGTGGCGCCGGATGGTCTACGCCGATCTGCCCCTCATCACCCAGCACAACGACGGCCGGCGCGCGGCGGGCGAGGTGGCCTTTCCCACCTGCTCGACGTCGATGCCCTCCCTCATGCTGGCGATGGCCGCGGTCGTCCGGGACGGCGACGCGGTACTGGAGGTCGGCACCGGCACCGGCTACCACGCCGCCTGGCTCGCCCACCGCCTCGGCGGGGACCGTACGACCACGATCGAGACCGACAAGGCCCTGCACGACATCGCCCGGGACAACCTCGCCCGGGCGGGCCTGCACCCCCACATGGAGTGCGGCGACGGCCTGGCGGGCGTCCCCGCGCGGGCCCCGTTCGACCGGATCATCGCGACCTGCACGGTCCGCGACATCCCCTACGCCTGGGTGGAGCAGACCGCACCGGGCGGCACGATCCTCACCCCGTGGGGCTCGTCGTTCCACTCCTACTCGTTCGCCACCCTGACCGTCCGCGACGGGCGGGCCACCGGCGGCTTCTCCGGCCGCCCGGCCTTCATGTGGGCCCGTCAGCAGCGCCGCTCCTACGGCCGCATCAGGGACTGGTACCACGGCGAGGAGGGCGACCACTCCACGACCATGATCGACCCCCGGGTACTGGAGGACGATCCACACGCCCGCTTCGCCGTCGGACTACGGGTACGGGACGCCTGGCCGCTGCTGTGCCACGCCGACGACGGCAGCGACGAGGCCACGTACTGGCTCTTCGACGACGCCCGCACCTCATGGGCCACCGCCGAATACGTCCCCGGCCGCGCGGTGTACGACACGGAACAACACGGCCCACGCCGCCTGTGGGACGAGGTCGAGTCCGCCTACCGCGCCTGGCGGGCACAGGGCGGCCCTCCCAGGGACCGCTACCGCATCACCGTCACCGCTGACGGGCAGCGTGTGTCGCTGTGACCGGGCCCCGTCCCGGCGACGCGCCGGGACGGCCCGAACGGCGTCTCTAGTCCACGTCTAGCTCTGGACCTTGAGGGAATCCACAAAGGTGCTCCAGGCCGCGTGGGGGATGAGGAGCGCGGGGCCGAGCGGGTTCTTGCTGTCCCGTACGGGGACGAGACCGGGGAATCCGTCGGCGACCTCGACGCAACTCCCGCCGTTGGTGTTGCTGTAGCTGCTCTTGCGCCAGCGAGCCGCGCTCAACTCGGTTGTGTGTCGCATGGCTTGTAGTCCTCCATTGCTGTTCGGATCAGGTCCGCTGACTCCGCCAGTGAGAGGGCATTCGCACGCAGCACCTCGTACCGGCGCCGCCACTTCTTCACGGCTTCCGAATCCTCGTGGAGATGCGCGGCCTCGATGCCCTCTTCGTAGGCCATGGTGGAGCCGTCGGGAAGCGTCAGCAGATTCAGGGCGCCGCCCATCAGCGGGTACGGACCCGCGCTGAACGGCATGACCTGCACCTTACTGTCGGGAGTATCCATCTGTTCGAGCAGCCGAGCCAGTTGTTTGTGCATGCACTCCCTGCCGCCCGCGTGCCGCCGGAGCACAGCCTCGTCGATGATCACCCATCGGTATGGCCGGGCGGCCGAGTGCAGACGCTCCTGACGGGACATCCGGGCGTTGACGCGCTCTTCGACCTGTTCCTTGGCCAAGTCCTCCTGACAGCCCAGAGAATCGCGGGCGTACTCCTTGGTCTGCAGCAATCCCGGCACGGCCTGCGGTTCATAGACCTCGATCACCTCGGCGCGTGCCTCGAAGTCCATGAAGCGCCGGTACTGATCCGGATGTGCCTCCCTCTTCGCGAGCTGGTACAGGCCGTGGAAGTGCTCCTCCGTGCCGAATGCCGCGTCGAGTGCGGCGGGTAGTTCCGGGGGTGGCATCAGCTCCGCCGCCTCGACGCGCGCCAGGGTGCTCTTGCCGAAGTTGACGATGTTCGCCAACTGCACCAGCGACAGCTTCGCGCGCTCGCGGTGGCGGCGCTGTTCGGCGCCGAAGAAGTGGCGTGCGGACAGGTACGGGGTCAGTTCCTTCGAGGTGAACTTCATATCCGTCAGCTCTCGGTCGTCCCAGCTCAACAGGCGGACGAGACACCTGCGTTGAGGCCATGTCCCACAGGGTGGCGATGGCGATACACACGGTAGTGAGAAGGGTCGATCCGAAGGAAGCGAGTCATATGTACGAGCGTTCGCCGTCACGGTGTTCGCCTCCGCGGCTGCTGCCGTGGACCAGGCCGGACGGCGCCCCGTGCTACCTGAGCACGGACAACCCCGACAGCCCCCTTTCCCTGCTGGCCGACCACGCCGAGGACGAGCTGATCGAAGCCGCCGAGGCCCTGCTCGACGAGACCGGGCCCCTGCCCGCCGTACGGGGCGCCGACCCCCGGGAGCTGTGCCGGACGGCCGCCGCACTCCACCAGGCGCTGCGGGACGTATTACGGATCGCGGTCAGCCGGGGTGACCGGCTGCCGGAGCCGTGCGATCACGGGGAGACCAGATTGTGCGAGGGGCGGACCTGCTGCCGGGCCTGCCGCCAGCAGATCTATCTGTAGAGCGGCAGAGCGCAGGGTCGTAGAGCCGTAGACGAGTCCGTGACGATCCGTCTGCGGCCAAGACGGCAGACGCAATTGGCGGCAGACGCAGGTGGCAGCGCACGCATTTGGCCGCGCATCTCTCGCCGACCGCGGAGGCCGGTGGTTTTGTGACGGGTGGAGCTGGACCGACGAAAGGTGAGCAACCGTGCCGTCTGCGCTGGCCCGCAGGGCCACCCCCGTCATCGCGCTCGGGCTGGGCCTCGCCCTGGCTCTCGCGGCGCCGCCGCCCGCCCTCGCTTCCCCGGGAGACGTCCGGGTCCGCGTCGGCGTCACCGGCGGCCCCTACACCGCCAGCGTGGGACTCGTCATCACGGGACCGCGCACGCTCCTGGGCGGTTTCTACTGCGCCGCCGACGGCCTCTCGCCCACGCCCCTCACGGCCCTGGTCGACGCCGATGAGCAGTACGGCCTCGGCGGCGTCAAGGCGCGCTGGGACACGAAAGCCCAGGATTTCGTCGTCACCGAGATCCACGGCGACGTCGCCGAGGGCAAGAAGAAGTGGAACGCGTACGTGAACGAGGAAAAGATCAAGAAAGGCCCCTGCCACACCGCGATCAAGGGCGGCGACAAAGTCCGCTGGACCCTCGAATAACCGCGGGGAACCGCCAAGCAGGGCAGACGGCCCGCCCCCACCCACGGAAACACCATCCCCCACGGGAGGGGACGGGCCGGAGGGGCCTGGTGTGTGGACGTAAAGCGAAGCAGTCCACACACCAGGCCCCGCAGGCCCGCACCCACAGCCCCGCGCAGCGGACCCCGCCCGCCGCAGGCGGAACGGCGAGCAACCCCCACGGCGGGAAAGCCGAAAACGTGGGCTACGGCAGCGCAAGCATCCGCTCGAGCGCCAGCTTCGCAAAGCTCTCGGTCTCCCGGTCGACCTGGATGCGGTTGACGACCTTCCCGGCGGCCAGCGACTCCAGGGCCCACACCAGGTGCGGGAGGTCGATGCGGTTCATCGTCGAGCAGAAGCAGACCGTCTTGTCGAGGAAGACGATCTCCTTGTCCTCCGCGGCGAAGCGGTTGGCCAGCCGGCGGACCAGGTTGAGCTCGGTGCCGATGGCCCACTTCGAGCCGCGCGGGGCGGCCTCCAGCGCCTTGATGATGTACTCCGTCGAACCGACGTAGTCCGCCGCCGCCACGACCTCGTGCTTGCACTCGGGGTGAACGAGGACATTGACGCCCGGGATGCGCGCGCGCACGTCGTTCACGGACTCCAGCGAGAAGCGGCCGTGCACCGAGCAGTGGCCGCGCCACAGGATCATCTTCGCGGCCCGCAGCTCCTCGGTGGTCAGGCCGCCGTTCGGCTTGTGCGGGTTGTAGAGCACGCAGTCGTCCAGGGACAGGCCCATGTCGCGGACGGCGGTGTTGCGGCCCAGGTGCTGGTCGGGCAGGAACAGCACCTTCGTCGCACCGGGCTCGCCCTGTTCAAATGCCCAGTCCAGCGCCCGCTTGGCGTTGGAGGACGTGCAGATCGTGCCACCGTGCTTGCCGGTGAAGGCCTTGATGTCGGCCGAGGAGTTCATGTACGAGACGGGGACGACCTGCTCGGCGACACCGGCCTCGGTGAGCACGTCCCAGCACTCGGCGACCTGCTCGGCGGTGGCCATATCGGCCATCGAGCAGCCGGCGGCGAGGTCGGGGAGGATGACCTGCTGGTCGTCGCCGGTGAGGATGTCCGCGGACTCCGCCATGAAGTGCACACCGCAGAAGACGATGTACTCGGCGTCCGGCCGGGCGGCGGCGTCCCGCGCGAGCTTGAAGGAGTCGCCGGTCACATCGGCGAACTCGATGACCTCGTCGCGCTGGTAGTGGTGCCCGAGGACGAAGACCTTGTCCCCGAGCTTCGCCTTCGCCGCGCGGGCGCGCTCGACGAGGTCGGGGTCCGACGGGGCCGGCAGATCGCCGGGGCACTCCACACCGCGCTCGCTCTTCGGGTCGGCCTCGCGGCCGAGGAGGAGCAGGGCCAGCGGGGTCGGCTGGACGTCCAGGGGCTGGGCGGTGGTCACGACACGCACCCTCTCTTTTCTTCGATGAGCGCGGCGCAGCCGCATCCGTGGGAGCCGGTGTGTCCACCGGGAGCCTTTTCGTCTATATGACGCTATCTATCATAGCTGCTTCACGTCACTTTGACGACGGCCATCGTGTCGATGTGTCGCATCAGCACCCCCGTCCTGCCTCCGGGCGCCGCCGTGTGCGGTCGGCCACGTGTTCCCGGCGGCCGGTGTGCGAGCATGAGGAGAGAACAAGGCGAGAGGCTCGCCCGGACGGTGTCCGGAAACCGGCTTCTCGGCAATTCGCGCCCAGCCGGAATTAATCCGGGACGTCGCCGGTTGCAGCTGGTTGCATCCGATGACAAGCGGTCCGTACAACCCGGGAGAGATGTAGATGAGCGTTCAGGACGAGACCACCGTCAGCGACGGCATCATCCTGTCCGACGCGGCCGCGTCGAAGGTCAAGAGCCTGCTGGAGCAGGAAGGCCGGGACGACCTCGCGCTGCGGGTGGCCGTTCAGCCCGGCGGCTGCTCCGGTCTGCGCTACCAGCTCTTCTTCGACGAGCGTTCGCTCGACGGCGATGTCGTCAAGGACTTCGACGGTGTCAAGGTCGTCACCGACCGGATGAGCGCCCCCTACCTGGGCGGTGCCTCCATCGACTTCGTCGACACCATCGAGAAGCAGGGCTTCACGATCGACAACCCGAACGCCACCGGCTCCTGCGCCTGCGGCGACTCCTTCAGCTAAGGAGCGCGGGCTCCGGCCGAGGAGCACGGCAGCTCGTCGAAAGGCGGCGCCCCCCCCCGAGTGGGGGAGCGCCGCCTTTCGTTTTCCTGCCCCCGCCGCGGGCGGCCGCACCGCGGCCGGTCGCCGCTCGGGCACGGACTCACCGCTTGGGCACGGACTCACCGGTCGACACATCGACCACCTTCCGGCCGTCCAGCGGCTTCTGCAGCGTCACGGTCTTGGTGAACTCCTTGGCGATCTTCACGCAGACCTGGCCCGGCTTCTTGTCCTTGCCGACGACCTTGGTCTTCACGGTCGCGCCGGATTCCTCGGCGCTCACCGAGTAGGTGCTGCACACCCCGCCCCAGAAGTGCACCGTCAGCTTCTTGCCGCCGTCACCCACGTCGTACGACTCCAGGGCCATCGCCCCGGGCTTGCCGGACGGCTTCGTCGCGCTCGGCGACCCGCCGCCCCGGTGGGCCAGGTACTTCGGGTTCACCGCCGGGTGCGCGATCGTCGAGGTGGCGTCCGGACCGCTGCCGGTGCCCGGCTGGCGCACCTTGTACAGCCACGACGGCACCAGCGCCTGCCCGCCGTCCACGTACTGCACCGAGAGGCCGAAGACGGCGCCGGTCACCTCCGACGGCTGCTGCGCCTTCGTCGGCGCCGGCTCGCACGGCGCTATCCCGCCGCCCTTGCCCCCCTTGTCGTCCTTGCCGCCCTTGTCACCGGGCATCGAGGGGCAGCTCGCCGGCTTGCGGCCCCCGCCCTCGTTCAGCCGGTCCAGCGTCTTGCCGGCGTCCAGCACCGGATAGACCGCGCCCTTGGCCGGGTTCGCCAACTGGCCGCTGCCGCCGACCACCTGGCCGTCCGAGCCGACCTGGAGATCGCTCTGCCAGCCGTACGTCGGCAGCCCGCCGAGCACCGGATTCGCGCTGACGATCCGCACCGCGCCGGACAGCCCGCCCGCATCGAGCCGGGCGTTCTCCTGGCCGAGCGCCTTCAGCACCGGCCGCACGGCCTTCTCGGCCTTCTCCGGCGACACCGCGCCCTTGCTGTCGTCCTCGGTCGTGACGTCCCCGCCACCGCGGTACGAAGGACAGCCGGGACGGCCCGACGGCGCCGCGCCGTCGGCCTGGTCCTGACCCTTGCCGCCCTTCGGGGAGGCGGGCAGGGCACAGTTCGTGCCGCCCGGCGTGCCGTACTGCGAGTACGTCCAGGCGCCCGAGCCGGACTTCTTCACCTCCAGCACGGGACTACGGGCGTCCCGCGTCAGCCCGCCGGCCTTCCAGGAGGTGCCCTCCGAGCGCACCTTTCCGGACACGTCCAGCGCCTTTGCCAGCCGTTCCACCGACTCGCGGCTGATCTCGCCCTTGGGGCGGTACACCGGCGCGGACGCCGGGCCGCCGGGCAGTTTCTTCACCGCCCGGTACTTCGCGCCCTGGGGGTTGGGCTCGCCGGCCGCGATCGAACCGCCGCCGGTGTAGCCGTCGAGCGCCAGCGGTGGCGGGTCGCCCTTGGCCGCTGAACCCGCGCCTTCGTTGCTGGACGCGGACGAGACCCAGTACGCCGCGCCGCCCCCGGCGAGAAGTACCGCCGCGGCCATCGAGGCGACCACCACAGGGGTGCGCCGCCTGCGCTCCTTGGGGTTCGGGGTGTCGGTGGTGTCCTCGGTGTTCACCGCATCGCTCCTTCGGCTCCGCTGAACATCTGACGTGCCATCCTCCGTGAGGTGACGCCGATGGGACGGAGCGGGGGTGGATACGGTTCCGGCCGGGCGGCCGGTCAGTCGCCGTACGGGGACATTTCAGTCGCCGTACTCGGACATTCCGTCCACGAGCGCGGCCGAACGGGAGGGGACCTCGACGCCGCGCAGATCGGCGGCGCGCCCCGGCGCGGGCGCGGACCGCCGTCCGGACGTCCACCGGTCCGCCATCCGTGCGCAGTCGCCGCGCAGCTCGTCGAGCGATTCGGGGTCCTGCGCGGCGGGCGAGACGCCCTCACGCGGTGTGACGGCTTTCACAGGTTTGGTCATAGGGGCACCGTACGCAGCCATATAGCGACGAGAAAGACCTACTATTGGGTAGTTTCAGCCATTCCAAGTGTCCGGGATGACCAGGTGGCGCGCGACCCCGGCGGGTAGCGTGGCTACACGTCAGCCCGCCCCTACGCCTTCCGCAGGAGCAGACCCGTCGTGCGTATCGCAGTCACCGGCTCCATCGCCACCGACCACCTGATGACCTTCCCCGGCCGTTTCGCCGATCAGTTGGTCGCCGACCAGCTGCATACGGTCTCCCTCTCGTTCCTGGTCGACGAGCTCGACGTCCGCCGCGGCGGCGTCGCCGCCAACATCTGCTTCGGCATGGGCCAGCTCGGCACCGAGCCGATCCTGGTCGGTGCCGCCGGCAACGACTTCGAGGAGTACCGCGCCTGGCTCGACCGCCACGGCGTCGACACCCGCTCCGTCCGTATCTCCGAGGTGCTGCACACCGCGCGCTTCGTGTGCACCACCGACGCCGACCACAACCAGATCGGCTCGTTCTACACCGGCGCGATGAGCGAGGCCCGGCTGATCGAGCTGCAGCACGTGGCCGAGCGGGTCGGCGGCCTGGACCTCGTCGTGATCGGCGCGGACGACCCCGAGGCGATGATCCGGCACACCGAGGAGTGCCGCAGCCGCGGTATCCCCTTCGGCGCCGACTTCTCCCAGCAGATCGCCCGGATGGACGGCGACGCCATCCGCACCCTCATGGAGGGCGCCGCCTACCTCTTCTCGAACGAGTACGAGAAGGGCCTGATCGAGTCCAAGACCGGCTGGACCGACGAGGAGATCCTGGCCAAGGTCGGCACCCGCGTCACCACCCTCGGCGCCAACGGCGTCCGCATCGAGCGGGTCGGCGAGCCGGTCATCGAGGTCGGCGTCCCGGAGGAGAACACCAAGGCCGACCCCACCGGCGTCGGCGACGCCTTCCGGGCCGGCTTCCTGTCCGGTCTGGCCTGGGGCGTCGGCCTGGAGCGCGCCGCCCAGATCGGCTGCATGCTGGCGACGCTGGTCATCGAGACCGTCGGCACCCAGGAGTACGAGCTGCACCGCAGCCACTTCATGGACCGCTTCACCAAGGCCTACGGCCACGAGGCCGCGGCCGAGGTCCAGCAGCACCTGGCCTGACCGGCCCTCCTTCAGACGCGGCGCCGCACGACGTACGCGGCGCCGCGCTCGGCCCTCCGCTCGCCCAGGTACTCCTGGTCGCGCATGGCGCACCAGGCGGGGATGTCCTGCCGGGCGGCCTCGTCGTCGGAGAGCACCGTCACCGTCCCGCCGACCGGCACCTCGCCGATCACCTTCGCCAGCTCGATGACCGGGATGGGGCAGCGCTTGCCCAGCGAGTCGACGACGAGCCCGGCGGACTCGGCGGCTTCCGCGGGCTCGGCGGCCTCCCCGGCCTCCGTAGCCTCCCCGGCCTCGGCCGCCTCCCCGGCCTCCGTAGCCCCCGCCGCCGGGACGCCCAGCCGCTCCCGCACCGCGCGCACCACCCGCGGCAGCACCTCCAAGAAGCGCTCCACGTCCGCCTCGGCCGTGCCGTACGGCAGCGAGACCCGCACATTCCCCTCGGACAGCACCCCCATCGCGCGCAGCACATGGCTCGGCGTCAGGGTGCTGGACGTGCACGACGATCCGGACGACACCGAGAAGCCCGCCCGGTCGAGCTCGTGCAGCAGGGCCTCTCCGTCGACATAGAGACAGGAGAAGGTGACGAGATGAGGGAGGCGGCGCACCGGATCGCCGACCACCTCCACGTCCGGGACCAGCTGAGGCACCCGCGTCCGGATCCGGTCCACCAGTCGCCGCAGCCGAGCCGCCTCGTCCCCGGTCTCCGTCCCCGCGCGCAGCGCCCGCAGGGACGCCGCCGCGGCCACGACGGCGGGGATGTTCTCGAAGCCCGCGCTGCGGCCCGACTCCCGCTCGTCCCGCGGCCCCTGGGGCGCGAACCGGGTCCCCTTGCGGACGGCGAGCAGCCCCACGCCGGGCGGTCCGCCCCATTTGTGGGCGCTTGCCGTCAGCAGCGACCAGGCGCCGGGCACCGGCCCCCACGGCAGCGACTGCGCGGCGTCCACCAGGAGGGGGACGGCCGCCTCCCGGCAGAGCGCGGCCACCTCCTCGACCGGCTGTGCGGTTCCCACCTCGTGGTTGGCGGACTGGAGAGCGACCAGCGCGGTGTCCGGGCCGAGCGCGGCGGCCACCTCGCCGGGTGCCACCCGGCCCGTACGGTCGACGGCCAGTTCCGCGCGGCTGCCGCCGGCCGCCTCGTGGACCTCGGCGGCGTGCAGGACGGAGGAGTGCTCCACGGCGGAGTACAGCAGCCGGCGGCCGGCCCGCCGGCGGGCCGCCAGTGCGCCGGAAACTCCCGTATGCACCGCCTGCGTCCCCGAAGGGGTGAAAACCAATTCGTCGGGGCGGCAGCCCACGGCCTCGGCCGCGGCCTCCCGCGCGGCGTCCAGCAGCAGCCGGGCGCGCCGCCCCTCCCGGTAGAGGCGGGCCGGGTCGGCCCAGCCCTCGTCGAGCGAGGCGAGCAGGGCCTCGCGGGCGACCGGATGCAAGGGGGCGGCCGACGCCGCGTCGAAATAGGGCACGTACGAGACGTTAGTCCTCCGCTCGCGGCCGGGGGCGGCCCCGGCCCCGACGTGCGGCGGCGCGCGGCTCCCGGGCGCCGCCGGCGGGTGGAGCGCCCCCGGTCGACGCCCGGGGGGAAGGCCCCCGGGGAGCGGCGCGGGAGCCCGGCCGGGCACGGCGTCAGATGCCTGGTGGAAGCGGGTATTCGGGGGTTCGGCGGGCGCCTCCCGGAAGCCCTGGCCACCCCTTAGGGGTGCGTCGCGGCGCGTTGGGCACCCTCCCCGCGCGACCCCAAATAGCGTCCAGTAAGGTTTGGCCCGCATAAACATCCAAACCCCTGCCCGACGCAGGGCGGCGACCGACCAGCGAGTAAGGCCGCAGCCGACCGCGCGGGCGAGACTCTCGGGAAGGCGCTACGTGAGTCCCAACGGCTCCGACCGCTCGTCGCGGCGCCCGATGCGGCGGAAGCTGCCGCAGGTGCTTGCTGCGGGCCTGGTCCTGGCGACCGCTACTGGTTGCACATATAAGGACTTCCCCCGCCTCGGCATGCCAACGCCCGTCACCGACGAGGCGCCGCGGATCCTCTCTCTTTGGCAGGGCTCCTGGGCCGCCGCCCTCGCAACGGGCGTGCTGGTCTGGGGCCTGATCATCTGGAGCGTGATCTTCCACCGCCGCAGCAGGTCCAAGGTGGAGGTCCCCCCGCAGACGCGGTACAACATGCCGATCGAGGCGTTGTACACGATCGTCCCGTTCATCATCATCGCGGTGCTGTTCTACTTCACCGCGCGCGATGAGAGCGCAATCCTCAAGACTTCCAAGAAGCCCGACCACATCGTCAACGTGGTCGGCTTCCAGTGGAGCTGGGCGTTCAACTACCTGGAGAACGTGGACGGCAAGAAGTCGACCTCGAACATCAACTCCAGCGCACTGGACGGGATCCCGCCCAAGTGGAAGAAGGGCGCACCGGCCGGTGCCGACGGCGTCTACGACGTGGGCACCCCGGGTGAGCGCAACCCGCAGACCGGCAACCCGGGCCCGACCCTGTGGCTGCCGAAGGGCGAGACCGTCCAGTTCGTGCTGACCTCGCGTGACGTCATCCACTCGTTCTGGGTGGTGCCCTTCCTGATGAAGCAGGACGTCATCCCGGGCCACACCAACGTCTTCGAGGTGACTCCCAACAAGGAGGGCACCTTCATGGGCAAGTGCGCCGAGCTGTGCGGTGTCGACCACTCCCGGATGCTCTTCAACGTCAAGGTCGTCTCCCCCGAGCGGTACCGGGAGCACCTGAAGGACCTGGCGAAGAAGGGCCAGACCGGATACCTGCCGTCGGGCATCAAGCAGACGGATCACGCCAGGAATGCGGAGACCAAGAACCAGTGAGCATCCTCAACGAACCTCAGGGTGCCGCCGCCGATACGGCTCCGGCAGCACCGCCCGTACGCAAGAAGCAACCCGGCATCGCTGCGGTGAAGTGGCTGACGACCACTGACCACAAGACCATCGGCACGATGTACCTGGTCACGTCGTTCGCGTTCTTCTGCGTCGGCGGACTGATGGCGCTGCTGATGCGCGCCGAGCTCGCCCGTCCCGGCACGCAGATCATGTCGAACGAGCAGTTCAACCAGGCGTTCACGATGCACGGCACGATCATGCTGCTGATGTTCGCGACGCCGCTGTTCGCCGGCTTCGCGAACTGGATCATGCCGCTGCAGATCGGCGCGCCCGACGTGGCGTTCCCGCGGCTGAACATGTTCGCCTACTGGCTGTACCTCTTCGGCTCGCTGATCGCGGTGGCCGGCTTCCTCACCCCGCAGGGTGCGGCGGACTTCGGCTGGTTCGCGTACTCGCCGCTCTCGGACGCGGTGCGTTCGCCGGGCGTCGGCGCGGACATGTGGATCATGGGTCTGGCCTTCTCGGGCTTCGGCACGATCCTCGGTTCGGTCAACTTCATCACGACGATCATCTGCATGCGGGCACCC
This sequence comes from Streptomyces sp. NBC_00400, assembly GCF_036048035.1. NCBI lineage: Bacteria > Bacillati > Actinomycetota > Actinomycetes > Kitasatosporales > Streptomycetaceae > Streptomyces > Streptomyces sp. NBC_00400. The sequence continues at coordinate 6,202,544 of NZ_CP107940.1, forward strand.
GGCATGACGATGTTCCGGATGCCGATCTTCACCTGGAATGTGCTGCTGACCGGTGTGCTGGTCCTGCTGGCCTTCCCGGTGCTGGCGGCGGCGCTGTTCGCGCTGGAGGCGGACCGTAAATTCGGGGCGCATGTCTTCGATGCGGCAAATGGCGGGGCGTTGCTCTGGCAGCATCTCTTCTGGTTCTTCGGCCATCCTGAGGTGTACATCATCGCTTTGCCGTTCTTCGGCATCATTTCCGAGGTCATTCCGGTGTTCTCCCGGAAGCCGATGTTCGGTTACATGGGTCTGATCGCGGCGACGGTGTCGATTGCCGGTCTGTCGGTCACGGTGTGGGCGCACCACATGTATGTGACGGGCGGTGTGCTGCTGCCGTTCTTCTCGTTCATGACGTTCCTGATCGCGGTGCCGACCGGTGTGAAGTTCTTCAACTGGATCGGCACGATGTGGAAGGGCTCGCTGTCCTTCGAGACGCCGATGCTGTGGACGATCGGCTTCCTGATCACCTTCACCTTCGGTGGTCTGACCGGTGTCATCCTGGCCTCGCCGCCGATGGACTTCCACGTCTCGGACTCGTACTTCGTGGTGGCGCACTTCCACTACGTGGTCTTCGGCACGGTCGTCTTCGCGATGTTCGCGGGCTTCCACTTCTGGTGGCCGAAGTTCACCGGCAAGATGCTGGACGAGCGCCTCGGCAAGATCACTTTCTGGACGCTGTTCGTGGGCTTCCACGGCACCTTCCTCGTCCAGCACTGGCTGGGCGCCGAGGGCATGCCGCGGCGCTACGCGGACTACCTCGCGGCCGACGGCTACACGACGCTGAACACCATCTCGACGATCAGCTCGTTCCTGCTGGGCCTGTCGATCCTGCCGTTCCTCTACAACGTCTGGAAGACGGCGAAGTACGGCGAGAAGGTCGAGGTCGACGACCCGTGGGGCTACGGCCGCTCGCTGGAGTGGGCGACGTCCTGCCCGCCGCCGCGGCACAACTTCCTCACCCTGCCGCGCATTCGCTCCGAATCCCCGGCGTTCGACCTGCACCACCCGGAGATCGCAGCCCTCGACGCGCTGCACAACGGCCGCGCCTCCGAGGACGACAAGGCCCTCGCCGGCGGCAAGGAGGCGGGCAAGTGAAGATCCAGGGCAAGATGTTCATCTGGCTCTCCGTCTTCGTCCTCGCCATGGCGATCGTCTATGGCGTGTGGTCGAAGGAGCCCGCGGGTACCACCGCACTGTTCCTCGCCTTCGGCCTGTGCATCATGGTCGGCTACTACCTGGCCTTCACGGCCCGGCGGGTCGACGCGGGTGCCCAGGACAACGAGAACGCCGAGGTCTCGGACGACGCCGGTGAGCTGGGCTTCTTCAGCCCGCACAGCTGGCAGCCGCTGTCCCTGGCCGTCGGTGGCGCGCTCGCCTTCCTGGGCGTGGTCTTCGGCTGGTGGCTGCTGTACTTCTCGGCCCCGGTGATCCTCGTCGGCCTCTTCGGCTGGGTCTTCGAGTACTACCGCGGCGAGAACCGCACGCAGTAACCACGGCGCAGGACGCCACGGCGGGCCCGGACACCTCAACAGGTGTCCGGGCCCGCCTCTTTTGGCGGCCGGGAGCAGACCCGTTTGCACTCCTCCAGCGCGCTGGGACAGGTGATTCTTCATATTTTTGGGGCATGAGTCACAGACCTCGAACCCGGACGGTGCTGAGCTGCGGCCTCCTGCTCGTGCCCCTTGCGGTGAGCGCCACCGCGTGCGGGGGCTCGGATTCGGAAACGCTCTCCGGCACTCCCTACGACGCGTCCGACCAGATCACGGCCAACACCCCGGCCGGCACCCAGAAAGCGGACCCCGACAAGCCGCTGGAGGTGTCCGTCAAGGGGAACGACGCGCGGATCACCGATGTGACCGCCACCGACACCACAGGACGCTTTGTACGCGGCGAGCTGAGCGCCGACGGCAGGCACTGGCGCACCACGGCGCCCCTGGCCGCCGGCAGCCGCTACACGGTGCGGGTGAGCACCGAGGAGGAGGACGGGTCGCCCGGCCGCAAGACGCTCGTGGTCAACACCCGCGGCGCCGACGGCCAGTTGACCGCCGCCTTCGGCCCGAAGGAGGGGGAGTACGGCGTCGGCCAGCCGGTCACCGCCGAACTGAGCCAGCCGGTCAAGGACCCCACGGCCCGGGCCGTCGTCGAGAGCGCCCTGAAGGTCGACTCCATGCCGCGGGTGCAGGGCGCCTGGCACTGGGTGGACGACAAGAAGCTGCACTTCCGCCCCAAGGAGTACTGGCCCGCGCACGCGACCATCTCGGTGCACAGCAACCTGGCGGGCCTGAAGGTCGCCAAGGGGCTCTACGGCGGCCCGTCCAAGCCCGTGAAGCTCACCACCGGCGACCGCGTGGAGGCCATCACCGACGCGGCCACGCACCAGATGACGGTGCTGCGCAACGGTGAGTCGATCAACACCATCCCCGTGACCACCGGCAAGCCCGGCTTCTCCACCCGCAACGGCGTCAAGGTCGTCCTCGGCAAGGAGAGCTTCGTACGGATGCGCAGCTCGACGGTCGGCATCTCCGCCGGGAGCGGGGAGTCCTACGACCTGCCGGTCTACTGGGCCACCCGGGTGACCTGGAGCGGGGAGTACGTCCATGCCGCACCCTGGTCCGTCGGCTCGCAGGGCGCGGCGAACGTCAGCCACGGCTGTACGGGCATGTCCACCAGCAACGCCCAGTGGTTCTTCAACCACGTGCGCATCGGCGACATCGTCAAGGTCGTCAACAGCGGCGGCGACACCATGACGCCGTTCGACAACGGCTTCGGCGACTGGAACATGCCCTGGCAGGAATGGCGCGAGGGCAGCGCGCTCAAGAACAAGGCCAACACGACCACAGGAGCCGCCGGGCGCCTCCAGGACCCCGCCGACGACGCCCGGCTGCGCCCGAAGTTCTGACGCCGCCCGGCGGGTTCCGAGGCGGCCCGGCGGCCGCTCAGGCCTGTACGAGGTTCCTGCGGCGCAGCAGGCCGGCCAGGGCGTCCGCGAAGGCCACCGGGTCCAGCGGATGCGTCACCGCGGCATCCGCACGGCTCCAGGTCGCCAGCCAGGCGTCCTGGGGGCGGCCGATCAGCAGCAGCACCGGCGGGCACCGGAAGATCTCGTCCTTGATCTGCCGGCAGACGCCCATCCCGCCCGCGGGTGCGGTCTCGCCGTCCAGCACGCAGACGTCGATACCGCCCTGCTCCAGGGCCGTGAGGACGGCGGGCGCGGTGGCGCACTCCAGGATCTCGATCTGCGGGGCATCGGCGGCGGGGCGCCGGCCGGCCGCCAGCCGGACCTGCTCGCGGGTGCCTGCGTTGTCGCTGTAGACCAGCACCGTGGCAGTCGCCTGCATCGTTCCTCCACGCTTCGTAGCGGCACAGCATCGGGTGGGGCGGATGCTACTCCCGCGGCGGGTGTCCGCAGGAGGGGTTGAGCGGATCCAAGATCTGCCCGACGGGCCGTCAGGACCGGCCCGGGACGGGCCGGCGGGCGGCGGGCCACCCGGTGCGTCCCCCCTTCGGGCGACCTCCGGAATTGGGCCGTACGAGCAGGGCATACGTCCTTGACACACCGAACGGCACCCCCCGGAGTGAGGGCGGGATAAGCGACCGACATAATGTCGGTCGTGGCGACAGCAACGACAGTAGAAACCGGGCACGCGCACCCGTCGGTCAATCGGCCGAACCTCACCAGCGTCGGAACCATCATCTGGCTGAGTTCCGAGCTGATGTTCTTCGCGGCCCTCTTCGCGATGTACTTCACCCTTCGTTCGGTGACCGGATCCGAGTATTGGAAGGAATCCGCCAGTGCGCTGAATCTTCCGTTCTCCGCGACCAACACCACGATCCTGGTGCTCAGCTCTCTGACCTGCCAGCTCGGCGTTTTCGCGGCCGAGCGGGGCGACGTCAAGAAGCTCCGGGCCTGGTTCGTGGTCACCTTCATCATGGGTGCGATCTTCATCGGCGGTCAGGTCTTCGAGTACACGGAGCTGGTCAAGCACGAGGGCCTGTCGCTCTCGTCCGGCCCGTACGGCTCGGTGTTCTACCTGACCACCGGCTTCCACGGACTGCACGTGACGGGCGGTCTGATCGCCTTCCTGCTGGTCCTGGGCAGGACGTACGCGGCCAAGAGGTTCACCCACACGCAGGCCACCGCGGCCATCGTCGTGTCCTACTACTGGCACTTCGTCGATGTCGTCTGGATCGGCCTCTTCGCCACGATCTACCTGATCCGGTAACCGGTCCGACCGGTACCGCATATCAGACAGACATAGCCAAAGCATCGACGCAGAAGATCCTGACACCGGGGTAATCCGTGAAAAAGCTCTCCGCACGACGGCGCCATCCGCTGGCGGCGCTCGTCGTCCTACTCTTCGCGCTGGCGGTCACTGGGGGGCTGTACGCCGCGTTCGCGCCGGCGGACAAGGCTCAGGCCGATGACACCGCCCAGTCTCTTGCCGTCAAGGAGGGCAAGAAGCTCTTCGCCGTGGGCTGCGCCAGCTGCCACGGCACCGGCGGTCAGGGCACCTCCGACGGCCCGAGCCTGGTCGGCGTGGGCGCCGCAGCCGTGGACTTCCAGGTGGGCACCGGCCGGATGCCGGCCCAGCAGCCCGGCGCCCAGGTGCCGCGGAAGAAGAACATCTACACCAACGCCCAGATCGACCAGCTCGCGGCCTACGTCGCGTCGCTGGGCCCCGGCCCGAGCGTGCCGTCCAAGGAGCAGTACAGCGCCGACGGTGCCGACATCGGCAAGGGCGGCGAGCTGTTCCGCACCAACTGCGCGCAGTGCCACAACTTCACCGGCAAGGGCGGCGCCCTGACCGACGGCAAGTTCGCACCGACGCTCGAAGGCGTGGACCCGAAGCACATCTACGAGGCCATGGAGACCGGCCCGCAGAACATGCCCTCCTTCGGTGACGGCTCGCTGTCGAAGGAGAACAAGAAGGACATCATCGCGTACCTCGGCGCCGTCAACGGCGATGCATCCGAGAGCCCCGGCGGCCTCGACCTCGGCGGTCTCGGTCCGGTCAGTGAGGGTCTCTTCGGCTACATCTTCGGCCTGGGCGCACTGATCGCGGTCGCCATCTGGGTCGCAGCCCGGACTACGAAGGCCAAGAAGTCATGAGCGAGACTGGACGACACGAAGACGTGCCAGAAGAAACCCTTCCCACTGAGCGGGAGACGGCTCACGAAGGCGCGGTGGCCACGGCGGAGAACCCGTTCGCCGACCCGGGCCTGCCGCCCCACGAGCACCGCGCCCAGGACATCGACGAGCGGGCCGCCAGGCGCTCCGAGCGCACCGTGGCGCTGCTCTTCGTGGTGTCGATGGTGGCGACGGTCGCCTTCATCGCCTCCTATGTGGCGATCCCGATCGACAAGATCGTCTTCATCTGGCCGATCGGTCACATCAGCGCGCTGAACTTCGCGCTCGGTCTGACCCTCGGCGCGGCGCTCTTCTGCATCGGCGCCGGTGCGGTCCACTGGGCCCGCACGCTGATGTCGGACGAGGAGGTCGCCGACGAGCGTCACCCGATCGAGGCCGCGCCCGACGTCAAGGCCAAGGTCATGGCGGACTTCGCGGCGGGTGCCAAGGAGTCGCAGATCGGTCGCCGCAAGCTGGTCCGCAACACGATGTTCGGTGCGCTGGCCCTGGTGCCGCTCTCCGGTGTCGTCCTGCTGCGCGACCTCGGCCCGCTGCCCGGGAACAAGCTGCGCACCACGAACTGGAAGAAGGGCGTCCGGCTCGTCAACCAGTCCACCAACCTCCCGCTGCGTCCGGAGGACATCGCGGTCGGCTCCCTGACGTTCGCCAAGCCCGAGGGCCTGGAGGAGAACGACGAGGAGTTCGCCGAGAAGATCGCCAAGGACGCCCTGATGCTCGTGCGGATCCAGCCGCAGGACATCAAGGACAAGCACGAACTCTCCTGGTCGCACGAGGGCATCGTGGCGTACTCGAAGATCTGCACCCACGTGGGTTGCCCGATCAGCCTGTACGAGCAGCAGACGCACCACGTGCTCTGCCCGTGCCACCAGTCCACGTTCGACCTCTCTGACGGTGGTCGGGTGATCTTCGGTCCGGCCGGACACGCCCTGCCGCAGCTGCACATCACGGAGAAGGACGGCTTCCTGGAGGCCGCAAACGGCTTCGAGGAGCCCGTCGGCCCGAGCTTCTGGGAGCGCGGATGAGTAACGAGACAACCGCGACCAGCACACGCCGTGGCCCGGCGCCACGGGGCGAGCGGATCGCGGACTGGGCGGACGGACGGCTGGGCATCTACAGCCTCGCCAAGTCCAACATGCGCAAGATCTTCCCGGACCACTGGTCCTTCATGCTGGGTGAGGTCGCGCTCTACAGCTTCATCATCATCATCCTGACCGGTGTCTACCTGACGCTGTTCTTCCACCCGAGCATGGCCGAGGTGACCTATCACGGTTCCTATGTGCCCATGCAGGGAATCCGGATGACCCAGGCCTTCGAGTCGACGCTGGACATCAGCTTCGACGTGCGCGGCGGCCTGCTCATCCGCCAGATCCACCACTGGGCCGCGCTGGTCTTCCTGGCCGCGATGATGGTCCACATGATGCGGGTGTTCTTCACCGGTGCCTTCCGCAAGCCGCGCGAGGTCAACTGGCTGTTCGGCTTCCTGCTGTTCGTGCTGGGCATGTTCACCGGCTTCACCGGCTACTCGCTCCCCGACGACCTGCTCTCCGGCACCGGCGTGCGGTTCATCGAGGGCGTCATCCTGGCGATGCCGCTGGTCGGTTCGTACCTGCAGTTCTTCATCTTCGGCGGGGAGTTCCCGGGGCACGACATCATCCCGCGGTTCTTCACGGTGCACGTCCTGCTGCTGCCGGGCATCATGCTCGGCCTGCTGGTGGCGCACCTGATCCTGGTCTTCTACCACAAGCACACCCAGTTCCCGGGTGCCGGCAAGACCAACAACAACGTCGTGGGCATGCCGCTGCTGCCGGTCTACATGGCCAAGGCCGGAGGCTTCTTCTTCCTGGTCTTCGGTGTGATCGCCGCGATCGCCGCGATCGCCAGCATCAACCCGGTGTGGGCCATCGGCCCCTACCGCCCCGACCAGGTGTCCACCGGCGCCCAGCCCGACTGGTACATGGGCTTCGCCGAGGGTCTGGTGCGTGTCATGCCGGGCTGGGAGTGGAACTTCTGGGGCCACACCCTCAACCTGGGCGTGCTGATCCCGATCCTGGTCTTCCCGCTGGTCCTGGTCGCGATCGCGGTCTACCCGTTCGTCGAGTCCTGGGTCCGCGGTGACAAGCGCGAGCACCACATCCTGGACCGCCCGCGCAACGTCCCGACCCGTACCGGCTTCGGTGTGGCCTGGCTGGTCGCGTACTTCGTGATGCTGATCGGTGGCGGCAACGACCTGTGGGCCACCCACTTCCACCTGTCGATCAACTCGATCACCTGGTTCGTCCGGATCGCGTTCTTCGTCGGGCCGGTGCTGGCCTTCATCGCCACCAAGCGGATCTGCCTGGGTCTGCAGCGCCGCGACAAGGACAAGGTGCTGCACGGCCGCGAGTCCGGCATCATCAAGCGCCTGCCGCACGGTGAGTTCATCGAGGTCCACGAGCCGCTCGACCAGGAGCAGCTGCACGTGCTCACCCAGCACGAGCAGCCCACGCCGCTCGAGCTCGGCCCCGAGGTCGACGAGAACGGTGTGGCACGCAAGGTGTCGCGCTCGCAGAAGCTGCGGGCCAAGCTCTCCAAGACCTACTACGGCGAGGACAACGTCATCGCCAAGCCCACGGTCGAGGAGTACAAGGAGATCACCAGCGGCCACGGCCACCACTGATCACCTCGGCGCCTCATGGCGCACCGTAGGAGCACGCCACCCAGAGGGCCCCGTCCGTTGATCGGACGGGGCCCTCCGGCCTGCCCGGCGGCTCGATAGGGTGAACGCACAAGCAGGAGACAAATCAGGAGTGTGGACCATGAACGTTGCGACCCCCCTCGGCGGCGACAGCGTGGCGGCCCACACCTGGCCGGGCATCCTCAACGCCCTGCTCGACGGCCGGGACCTCGCCGCGGAGGACACCGCTTGGGCGATGGACCGGATCATGCGGGGCGAGGCCGGCGACGCCCAGATCGCCGGTTTCGCGGTGGCGCTGCGGGCCAAGGGCGAGACCGTCGCCGAGATCTCCGGGCTCGTCCGGACCATGTACGAGCACGCCCGGCTGATCGAGGTGCCGGGACCGAGCGTGGACATCGTCGGCACCGGCGGCGACGGCGCCAAGACGGTCAACATCTCCACGATGTCCTCGATCGTGGTGGCCGGCACCGGAGCGAAGGTCGTCAAGCACGGCAACCGCGCGGCCTCCTCGGCCAGCGGCGCCTCCGACGTGCTGGAGAAGCTCGGCGTCAATCTCGACCTCACCCCGCAGCGGGTCACCGAGGTCGCCCGAGAAGCGGGCATCACCTTCTGCTTCGCGGTGAAGTTCCACCCCGCGCTGCGGCACGTCGCCAACGCCCGGGGCCAGCTCGGCATCCGGACGACGTTCAACGTGCTGGGCCCACTGACCAACCCCGCGAAGGTCCGCGCCCAGGCGACCGGGGTCGCGGACGCCCGGATGGCGCCGATCCTGGCCGGGGTGCTCGCCGAGCGCGGCTCGTCGGCGCTGGTCTTCCGCGGTGACGACGGCCTGGACGAGCTGACCACCACCGCGACCTCCCGGGTCTGGATCGTCCGGGACGGCACGGTGCGCGAGGAGTCCTTCGACCCGCGGGACGTGGGCATCGACCTGGTGCCGGTGGAGGCGCTGCGCGGCGCGGACGCGTCGTACAACGCGGAGGTGGCCCGCCGGCTGCTGGACGGGGAGACCGGCCCGGTGCGCGATGCGGTGCTGCTGAACTCCGCGGCGGCGCTGGTCGCGCTGGAGCCCTCCGACGCCCCGCTGGCCGAGCAGATCCGGGCCGGTATCGACAAAGCCGCCGCCGCGATCGACTCGGGGGCGGCGCGGCAGGCCCTGGAGCGCTGGGTGACCGCCAGCAACACCTGAGCGCCCGGTGACACAGAGTGTGACGCAAGCCCCGTTCCGCCATCCGGACCGGGGCTTGCGTGATGTTGCCCGTATGGCATGATTCTGCGCAGGTCACGAGTGACAGCGATGCAGGCCCCGGCCCGCTGTCCGGCAACCCTCCTTCCGTGGCGGGGTGCCCCGGGTGATGACCAGGCCGTAGGCAGCGAGGTCTGCGGCAAGCGCGGATCCCTCGCCAGGGATCCTGGTCCCCGAGGGAGAACTTCCGTGAATCAGCGAATGCGATAGGGCTCGACGGCCCCTTTTCCGCATCCCTTTTTCCTTTCCGCTGCGGCGTCCTGCCGTGCGCTGTGCGCGCACCTGACGCGTTCCGCCCCGCAGCGAATTCACTTACTTCTTACGGGAGTTCGCCATGTCCGTTTCCGCCGTTGCCGCCGACCGCTCCGTCTGTGCCCCGCTGCCCGTCCTCGGCCGGGACGTCCGCGTCCCGCTGGTGACCGGCGGCGAGGTCGACTACGCCGCGCTGGACTACGCCGCCAGCGCCCCCGCGCTGCAGCGGGTCTGGGACGACGTGGCGGCCTACGCCCCGTACTACGGCAGCGTGCACCGCGGCGCCGGGTACCTCTCGCAGCTCTCCACCGACCTCTTCGAGAACAGCCGCCGGACCATCGCGGAGTTCCTGGGGTGCGGAGACGAGGATCAGGTGGTCTTCACTCGCTCGACCACGGACTCGCTGAACCTCCTCGCGGCGGTACTCCCCGAGAACACCCGGGTGTTCGTCTTCGAGACCGAGCACCACGCCTCGCTGCTGCCGTGGGAGCAGCGCGCGGACGTCACCGTGACCTACCTCAACGCGCCGCGCACCCCGCAGCAGGCGGTGGACACCCTGGAGAAGGCGCTGGCCGAGCGCGACCCCTACGGCCCGGCGCTGGTCTGTGTGACCGGTGCGTCGAACGTGACCGGTGAGCTGTGGCCGGTGCGGGAGCTGGCGGCCGCCGCGCACGCGCACGGTGCGCGGATCGTGCTGGACGCGGCTCAGCTCGTCCCGCATCACCCCGTGGACATCGCGGAGCTGGACGTCGACTGGGTCGCCTTCTCCGGCCACAAGCTGTACGCCCCGTTCGGCGCCGGTGTGCTGGCCGGCCGCGCGGACTGGCTGCAGGACGCCGCCCCGTATCTGGCCGGCGGCGGCGCCAGCCGCAAGGTCTCCCGGCGCACGGACGGCGGGGTGGACGTCGAGTGGCACACCACCGCCGCCCGTCACGAGGCCGGTTCGCCCAACGTCATCGGCGCCTACGCCATCGCCTCGGCCTGCCAGGCCCTGACCGAGGCCGGTTTCGAGGACCTGGCCGCCCGCGAGCAGGTGCTGATCACCCGGGTGCGGGAGGGCCTGGCCGAGGTGCCCGAGGTGAACGTGCTCTCGCTCTTCGGCGAGGACGCGGCGCGGGTGGGCGTCTTCTCCTTCGTCGTCGAGGGCTGGAACAGCTCGCACTTCGCCGCGGCGCTGTCGGCGGAGTACGGCATCGGCGTCCGCGACGGCCTGTTCTGCGCGCACCCCCTCGTCCGCACCCTCCTGGGCAGCGAACCGCAGGACCCGGGAGAGTGCGGCGCCCCGGAGGCGGCCCCCGGCGAGCGCTCCCTGAACGCCATCCGCGTCAGCGTGGGCGTTGGCACGCCGGATGAGCACGTCGAACGCTTTGTCCGAGCGGTCAAGGAACTGGTCGCGAACGGCGCCCGCTGGAACTACCAGACGGAGGACGGCCGTTGCGTTCCCGCGCGAAGCGCGGTTTGAATCCCACGTTTTTGGCTTTCCCGCCGTGGTGGTTTCTCGCCGTTGCGCCTGGCGGCGGGCCAGGTCCGCTGCGCGGGGCTGTGGGTGCGGTGACGGGCCTGCGGGGCCGGTGTGTGGGACTGCTTCGCTTTACGTCCCACACACCGGCCCCTCCGGCCCGTCCCCTCCCGTGGGTGAGTAAGTGAACGTGGGTGGGGGCGGGCCACGGTTGTAGCCGTGCGGCCCCTACTGGTCATTCAGGGCAACCCATTTTCATGGGATCACGAGGCGCACTAGACCACCTGGATGCACCCCCACCTGGCCTTTTCTCACCCCCAACGGGAGGGGACGGGCCGGAGCGGGTGGGGTGCCGGACGTAAAGCGAAGCAGTCCGGCACCCCACCCGCGGAGGTCCGTCACCGCACCCCGACAGCCCCGCGCAGCGGACCGGCCCGCCGCAGGCGCAATGGCGAGAAAGCCAAAAACGGGCCGAGGCAAAGCGCAGCGAACCGGCCCGCCGCAGGCGAAAAGAAGAGAAACCCCCACGGCGGGAAAGCCGAAAACGCAGGAAAAGACACTCGCTACGCGTCGAGCCCAATCGCAAAGGCAGCCTCAAGGTCATGCTGCGAATACGTGCGGAACGCAATATGCGTCTCGGTGGAGGCGACGCCGGGGACCTTGCTGATGCGGCCGGGGATGACGTCCGCGAGGTCGTCGTGGGCGGCGACCCGCACCATGGCGATCAGGTCGTGGGCGCCGGTGACCGAGTAGACCTCGCTGACCCCTTCCAGCGCGGCGATCTTCTCGGCGATCTCCGGGATCTGGTCCACGTTGGTCTTGATGAGCACGATCGACGTGATCACGGCTGGCTCTCTCCCTCGGTCGCCCGGTCATCTCCCCTGGTGGCCCCCACACTATCCCTCCGGTAGCGGGCCCAGGCGTACAGGAAGCCGAGCGTGAAGCCGATGACATGGGCGAGGTAGGCGACGCCGGGACCGCGGGGGTCGTCCTGCGCGGCCTGCCACTGGAGGAAGAACCAGAACAGCAGCACGATCCAGGCGGGGAAGCGCAGCGGCAGGAAGAAGAGGAACGGGAAGAGGCTGGTGACCCGGGCCGTGGGGAACAGGAAGAGGAAGGCGCCGAGGACTCCGGAGATCGACCCGGAGGCGCCCACCAGTGTCTGCCCCGAGGCGGCGTGGGCGGCCGCGTAGCCGAGCAGCGCCAGGTAGCCGATGATGAGGTAGAAGGCGGTGAACGGCAGCCTGCCCATACGTGTCTCGGCCATGGCGCCGAAGACGTACAGGAACAGCACGTTGCCGAGCAGGTGCAGCCAGCTGCCGTGCACGAATAACGCGGTGAGCGGGGTGATCAGCGCCCGCAGCGAACCGCTCCACAGCTCCAGTGGGATCACGCCCCACCGCTCGAAATAAGCGGTCTGGGCCTTGAGCAGGGCCTCGCCGGTGCCGTATATCCGGTTCAGGCCGGAGGCGGGGCCGATCACGAAGACCGCGCAGCACAGGCCGATCAGCACATTCGTCATCCGCGAGAACACCGCGGCCAGCGACCGGGTGGGGTGCGGAGGGCGGGGGAGGAGACCGGACGAGCGGGGTGAACGGGGTGAAGGGGCCGGCGCCGTCATGAGGTGATCATGACCCAATGCGGGCAATCAGGACAGAGTGCCTCGCCGCGTCCCGGCACCTGGGCGGGCCCGCACCGGCCCCCCATCAGGCCGTAGGGTTACGGGCAGTACTTTGCGTACTTCCGCGATCCGACGGCGCACCGCGTGAACCGCGCAGCAGCACGACACCGATGAGCACGAAAGAGGACGACACGATGGCTGTTCCCCTGCCGACGGACGGGACCCGGTGGCGCTGCACGCTGTGCGGCAACCTCACCCGGTTCGACGTGACGCGCCGGTCCAAGGTCGTGGAGTACGTCCACCTGGACCTGGCCGGGGCGCCGACGGTGGAGGAGCGCGAGGTCCTGAGTGAGAGCATCGAGTCCGTGCGCTGCCGCTGGTGCAATGCGGTCGACCAGATCGAGCTGGTCGACCGCCCGGGCGCGAACGCCTGAGATCGGAGCGATGCAGCCGTGGTGGACCGTCCAGAAGGGGAGCCGGGGGGTCGGCGTGACGACGCACCCGAGAGTGCGGCGGACGACGTGCTCGACCGTCCGCTGCCCGAGGGCGTACGGCGTCGGGTCGTGGCGCTCACCGCGGAGTCGTTCGGCGCGCTGACCCTCGCCGAACTCCCGCCCCCGCTGCGGCAGTACGCCCGGTTCACCCCGACTCGTCGGGCCAAATTCGCCGGAAATGCGATGGCCGCGGCGCTGGAGAGCGACGCGGTCTTCCGGCAGCGGATCGCGGGCAAGCTGCGCGAGGCGCAGTCGGAGCTCGCCGAGGCGCTGGAGCACGGCACCCCGCCCGCGGCCGCGGATCCGCTCGATGTCGCGGCGGCCGCCTATGTGCTGCGCCCCGAGGGCTGGGTCAAGCTCGTCGCGGCGGCCGGTGAGGAGGCGCAGCGGGCGCGCGCCGAGCGGGCCGGCGAGGAGGCCGAACGCGAGCTGGCCAGGCTGCGCGAGGAGCTGGCGCAGGCGCGCGGCGAGGCCCGTACGGAGGCCGACCGGATCCGGGTGGATCTGGATGCGGTCCGCAAGGAGAACGAGTCCCTGCGGCGCAAGCTGCGCAGCGCGCTGAGCGACGTCAAGCGCGGTGAGGCCGCGGTGCGCAAGGCCGAGGCCGCCGTGACGGACGTGCGGGACCGGGCGGCCACGGAGAAGACCGCGGCGGACAGTGAGGTGCGCCGGCTCAAGGCCCGGATCGCCGAGGCGGAGACGGCGTTGGAGACCAGCCGGCGCTCCGCCCGTGAGGGCCGCAGCGTCGAGGACATGCGGCTGCGGCTGCTGCTGGACACGGTCCTGGACGCGGCGCAGGGGCTGCGCCGCGAGCTGGCGCTGCCGCCCGCCAGCGTCCATCCGGCGGACACCGTCGAGGCGGTCGCGCCGGGACGGATGACGCCCAAGGACATCGCGACGCGGGCGCTGTCGGAGATGGACCCGGCGCTGCTCGACCAGCTTCTGGCGCTGCCGCAGGCGCATTTGGTGGTGGATGGCTACAACGTCACCAAAACCGGCTATCCGACCATGCCGCTCGACAAGCAGCGGCTGCGGCTGCTGGGCGGCCTCGCGGTGCTGGCGGCGCAGACCGGCGCGGAGATGACCTGTGTCTTCGACGGTGCGGAGCTCGCGGCGCCGGTGCTGCTCGCGCCGCCGCGCGGCGTCCGGGTCCTGTTCAGCAAACCGGGCGTAACGGCCGATGAGTTGATTCGTCAGCTGGTTCGGGCCGAACCGCCCGGCCGTCCGGTCGTCGTGGTCTCCACGGACCGGGAGGTGGCCGACGGGGTGGCGAAGGCCGGGGCGCGGCCGGTGGCATCGGCCCTGCTCCTCAAGCGACTTGCCCGGACCTGACAGGCTGCCCGTTCCGGCCGCCGGAACACCGGAAAACGCCGGCGATCCGTCTCTGAGTGTCAATTGACGCTCACTGCCTGTGTGATGTTGGTAAAGGATGGGGCTTGTGGCGCAGAATTTTTCCCTGAGGATTTGAAGCGATCACAGCTCGGTTACTAAGGTCAGGCCCGAACCTTCATGAATCTGATCATCCAACCGGGATGAACCGTGGAGGTACCGCCGAGTCCGCGGCGTTCACGCGGAGCCGGGGTCTCACCCCCCCCACTTCCCGGTAGGCGGCTGGAGGAAGAAGGAGCTCGCCCCCGTGGCGTCCCACCGTCGACCCAAGCAGCCGAGCCGTACTCGCGTGACCGTGCTCACCGCCACCGCCGCGGCGGCCGTCGCCCTTTCGTCCCAGGCCGCCCAGGCCGACCCCCATCAGTCGAAGAAGGACGTCAAGTCCGAGGTCGACAAGCTGTACAACGAGGCCGAGCAGGCCACCGAGAAGTACGACGGGGTCAAGGAGCAGCAGGACAAGCTCCAGAAGGAGGTCGACGACCTCCAGGACAAGGTCGCCCGCGGTCAGGGTGACCTGAACCAGATGCGCAAGGGCCTCGGTGCCGTCGCCTCCGGCCAGTACCGCAGCGGCAGCATCGACCCCTCGGTCCAGCTGTTCCTCTCCGGCGACCCGGACACCTACCTCGAAAAGGCCGCCACGCTCGACCAGTTGAGCGGCAAGCAGGCCGACCAGCTCAAGACCGTCGCGGACAAGCAGCGCCGGCTCGCCCAGGAGCGCGAGGAGGCCTCGGCCAAGATCAAGGACCTCTCCGAGACCCGTAAGGCGCTCGGTGACAAGAAGGACGAGATCAAGGGCAAGCTGGCCGAGGCGCAGCAGCTGCTCAACAAGATGACGGCCAAGGAGCGGGCGGCCATGCAGGCCGAGGAGAACCGCGCCAACCGCAGCAACTCGCGGGTCAACCTCGGCGATGACGTGCCGGCCTCGCAGCGCGGTGCGGCCGCCCTGGCCGCCGCCCAGTCCAAGATAGGTTCGCCGTACGTCTGGGGCGCCACCGGCCCGTCGTCCTTCGACTGCTCGGGTCTGACCTCCTGGGCCTACCAGCAGGCGGGCCAGTCGCTGCCGCGTACCTCGCAGGCCCAGGCCAACGCCGGTACCCGGATCGCCTCGCAGAGCGCCCTCAAGCCCGGCGATCTGGTGCTCTTCTACAGCGACCTGCACCACATCGGTCTCTATGCGGGCAACGGTCAGGTGCTGCACGCACCGAAGCCCGGCGCCTCCGTGCGCTACGAGCCCATGAGCAACATGGAGTTCGCGTTCGGCGTGCGGGTCTGAAACCTGCGGGTCTGAAACCTGCGGGTCTGAAAAGCCTCACAACCCTCTCAACCTGCCGCCCGAACGGGCGAATTGTGGCCTCGGCCACTGACTTACCGCCCCGCCGGTGACCTGCACAGTCACCGGCGGGGCGGCTTTTTGCGGGTGAAAAGGCGGCTTTGGCCGGATCGCACCGGCGCCGTACTGTCTGCCCTCGCAGCTTCCGGTTCACCGACCGCCCTCCCGGGGCGGCAGGGGCTTCCCCCGAGCTCTCGGCTGCGCTCAAGCAGGGGGTACCCCCGTCGGAAGGAGTTCGGCTCTCGTGGCGTCCCACCGCCGTACCTCGCAGCAAGGCCGGACCACCCTCGCCAAGGTCACCGTGGTGTCGGCCGCCCTGACGGCCGCGGCCGCCGCGCTGTCGGCACCGCAGGCCGTTGCCGACCCCGCCGGCCGCACCGCCGCCGGCCGCACCGCGGCCCACGACGCGGCGGCCTCGCGGGTCGACCGTCTCTACGAACAGGCGGAGCGGGCCACCGAGAAGTTCAACGGCGCGGACGCACGGACCAAGAAGCTGCGCGGCCAGGTGGCGGCCCTCCAGGACCGCACCGCCCGCGCCCAGGAGCGGGTCAACCGGATGCGCGGCAGGCTGGGCGCGCTGGCGGCCGCGCAGTACCGGGCCGGCGGGATGGACCCCACGGTCCGGCTGATGCTCTCCGAACGCCCCGACACCTACCTGGAGAAGGCCTCCGCCCTCGACCGGCTGGGCGCAGGACAGGCCCGCGAGCTGCGCGGGCTGCGGGCCGCACAGCGCTCCCTGGAGCAGCAGCGCAGGGAGACGGTACGGAAGCTGGCGGAGCTGGAGGCCGGCCGCAAGGAGGTCGCGCGCCACAAGAAGGACGTCCAGCACAAGCTGGCCACGGCGCGGCGGCTGCTGAACGCGCTCCCCAAGGACGCCAAGGAGGCCTATGCCCGGGCCTCCCGGAGAGACGGGCGGCATGAGGCGGTACCGGACCTGCGCGGGGCGGTACCGGCCTCCGGGCGGGCCGCGGCGGCCGTCGCCGCAGTACGTGCCGCCGTCGGCCGGCCCTACTCCTGGGGAGGCAACGGCCCCTCGGCCTTCGACTGCTCCGGACTCACCCAATGGGCCTACGGGCGGGCCGGCGTCTCCCTCCCGCGTACCTCGCAGGCGCAGCGCGGCGCCGGCCGGCAGGTGCCCCTCAGCCAAGCACAGCCCGGTGACCTGGTCATCTACCGCTCGGACGGCAGTCATGTCGGGATGTACGTCGGCAACGGCCAAGTGGTCCACGCGCCCTATCCCGGGGCACGGGTGCGGTACGACCCCGTCGGGATGATGCCGATCTCGTCCCTCACCAGGCCCTGAGGCGGGGCGCAGCGTTTTTGCCCCGGCCGGGGCGGATCTACGATCGTCCGCATGTCACACCAGTGGGCAAGGCGACGGCTGCCGCGGGCCGGGGCGGCGGGCTGTACCGCCCTGTTCCTCGGGCTGCTCGCCCCGCTGACCGGCTGTGCGCCCACGAACTCCACCCCGGCCCGCTACCCGGACGTCCAGCGGATGCTCGACGCCCGTGCGCGGGCCGTCCAGCGGCGGGACGCGGCGGGCTTCCTGGCCACCGTCGACCCGCGGGCCACCGGCTACCGGGACCGCCAGCGCACGATGTTCGACCGTCTGGCAGGTGTACCGCTGGCCGAGTGGCACTACGAGCTCGACGCGACCGGCGCCTTCCCGCTCGCGGCCGGTGAGACCGACGCGCACCTGGCCGCGAAGGTCCAGCTGCGCTACCGCTTCAAGGGCTATGACACCTCGCCGGTGCACGCCGTCCAGTACCTCACCCTGACCCGGCGGGACGGCCGCTGGCTGATCTCCTCCGACACCGACGGCGCGCCGGCGGGCAAGAGCGGCACCCGCCAGCTGTGGGACCAGGGCCCGGTGCGGCTGGTCCGCGGCCGGTACAGCCTGGTCCTGGGTGACGCCGCGCATCTGGCGCGGCTGAAGGATCTGGCGCGCCGGGTGGACCGGGCGGTGCCCGCGGTATCGGCCGCCTGGAAGGGGAAGTGGTCGCGGAAGGTCGTGGTGGAGGCGCCGGATTCGGTCGAGCGGATGGCGCAGCTGATGGGCAGCGACGATGCGTCCGGGTACGCGGGGATCGCGGCGGTCACCACGGGGGAGGCGGGCGTCTCGACGCCCGCGCCCGCGGACCGTGTGATCGTCAACCCCGAAGCCTACGAAGAGCTCAACGACCTGGGCCGCACGGTGGTCCTCACCCACGAGACCACCCATGTCGCCACCCGCACGGCCACCACGGCGGCGACCCCGCTGTGGCTCTCGGAGGGCTTCGCCGACTGGGTCGCCTACCGGAGCAGCCACCGCAAGCCCGACACCACCGCCCCCGAACTCACCCGCGCCGTCGCCCGGGGCAAGGTCCCCGCCCATCTGCCGACCGACGCGGACTTCGGCTTCAAGGCCGGCGCCGACCGGCTGGCCAAGGCCTACGAGGGCAGCTGGCTGGCCTGCCGGATGATCGCCGGCAAGTGGGGCGAGGCCAGACTGATCGCCTTCTACCGTGCGGCGGGCCAGGGCGCGCTCCCTGCCTCGTCGGGGAGCGCGGGGGCGCCGATGGAGGCGGCCACGGCGGTCGCCGCGGCCTCCCGTACGGCCGCACGGGCGGCAGGACCCGGACACCGGCCGCCGGCCCGCGCCGACCGGACGGACCGCGCCCTGCGCTCCCAACTGGGCGTCGGCCTCGCGGAGTTCACCCGGCAGTGGCGGGCCTATGTGAAGGCACAGTTGCGGCGGTGAGGGTGCCCGCCGGGCTCAGCGTCCCGGCGACGGCGACCCGTCCGCCGGTGTCTGCTGCGCGGAGCCCGTGAGCCGTGGGGGAGCGGCGGCGGTCTCGCCGGCCGGCCGGCGTGCGCGCACCACGCCGGCCGCCCCCGTACGCCCGGCCCCGCCGCCCCGTGTCGAGGCCCACAGCCGGCGGCAGGCGAGCAGCGACGCGGCGACCAGCAGGCCGTTGCGCACGGCCAGCAGCACGACGGCCGGAAGATCGCTCGCCACGATGTGCGCGAACCAGACGGGGAACTCCAGCTGGGTGATCCCGGTGGCCAGCAGGACCAGCACGGCCGGCAGCATCTGCCGGCCCGCCCGGACCGTCACGCACACCGCGGCGAGCCCCACCAGCCAGAGCATGTACTGCGGGCTGATCACGCGGCTGGTGGTCGTGAACAGCAGGGTGGCGGCGAAGGCGGCGTCGCACAGCGTCGTGGGGCCCGGCTCCCCGGCGCGCAGCCGCCACAGGAACAGCCAGCCCACGGCGGCGAGGCTCAGGGTGAGCGCCAGGGTGCTGACGAGCGGGACGCCCGGGCCGAGGAATTCCAGCGAGCCGTAGTGCAGCAGCACCTGCCCGTCCCACCCGTACTGCCGGGCGATATGGAAGACCAGCGCGCCGAGCGATTCGACCTCCGTCCCGCGGTCGCGCTGGAAGGTGAGGAAGGCCAGCGCGCCCGGTGCGGCGGCCACGAAGAACAGGGTCAGTCCGGCCGCGGTGCCGGCCGCGCTCCACCACAGGGCGCGGGCCCGGCGCCCGCGCACCGCCGCCCCCGTCAGCAGCAGCACCGGCCAGACCTTCAGCAGCGCACCGAAGGCGACCAGGGCGCCCGCCACCCGTGGCCGGCGAGCGGTCGCGAACAGTGCGGCGGCGGCGACGGCGGCGACCATCAGGTCGTAGCGGGCGTACGCGGTCGGGCCCAGCAGTGCCACGCCCGCGATCCACACCCAGGCCCCCGCCGGGCGGTGGCCGGGACGCCGGCCGGCCCGCAGGAAGAGAGCCAGCGCCGCCGCGTCCGTGACCAGGATCAGGGTGTAGAAGGCGGGGGCGTAGTCCAGGAACGGCAGCAGACCGGGGGAGAGGATCGCCAGCGCCGCGGCCGGCGGGTACTGCCAGGTCACATCGGCCAGCGGGAAGGTGCCGGTCTTCAGGACCTCGGACCAGTTCTGATAGATCACCGAGACATCGGTGGTGACATCCGGTCCCGGCAGCACCAGCACCCTCAGGACGCACAGCAGGATCACGGCCCGGGTCACGGTCCAGGCCGCTACCGGGAGCCACACCCCGCGCGCTCTGCTGATGCTGCTCATCGTCACCTCATCGCTCCTCGGCCGTGGCCCTCCGGCGCCGCCCGCGGCACCGCGGACCCGGTGCCCGGTGCACCGCGGACCGCTCGTGCCCTCTGCATGATGCCGGTAGCGGCCGGTCACGACCGTAGACGAGAGGGGCGTGGCGGGGCGGGCCGCCCCCGGCCGGGCGCCGACCGGTACTGTCGGGCCGAAACCGCCGAGACCGAACGCCGAGACCGACAGCCGAGACACCGCCGAGAGACCATCGTGCACAAGACCTTGATCGTCACGAACGACTTCCCGCCCCGGCCCGGCGGCATCCAGGCCTTCCTGCACAGCATGGCGCTGCGCCTGGACCCCTCCCAGGTCGTCGTCTACGCCTCGACCTGGAAGCGCGGCGCCGAGGGTCTTGCGGCCACCGCCGCCTTCGACGCCGAGCAGCCGTTCCCGGTGGTGCGCGACCGTACGACGATGCTGCTGCCCACCCCGAGGGTGACCCGCCGGGCCACCGGGCTGCTGCGCGAACACGGCTGCTCCTCGGTGTGGTTCGGCGCGGCGGCGCCGCTCGGCCTGATGGCGCCGGCGCTCCGCTCGGCCGGGGCCCGCCGCATCGTGGCCACCACGCACGGCCACGAGGCGGGCTGGGCGCAGCTGCCGGCCGCCCGGCAGCTGCTGCGCCGGATCGGCGAGGGCACCGACACGCTCACCTACCTCGGCGAGTACACCCGCTCGCGGATCGCCGGTGCGCTCACCCCGCAGGCCGCGCGGCGGATGGTCCAACTCCCGCCCGGTGTGGACGAGAAGACCTTCCACCCCGGCTCGGGGGGCGACGCCGTACGGGCCGCGCTCGGGCTCGCCGGCCGGCCGGTGGTGGTCTGCGTCTCGCGGCTCGTCCCGCGCAAGGGCCAGGACACCCTGATCGAGGCGATGCCGGCCATCGTCTCGGCGGTGCCCGATGCCGTCCTGCTGATCGTCGGCGGCGGCCCGTACGAGAAGGAGCTGCACGCGCTGGCCCAGGAGAAGGGCGTCGGGGACGCGGTGCGCTTCACCGGCGCGGTCCCCTGGGAGGAGCTGCCGGCCCACTTCGGCGCCGGCGACGTCTTCGCGATGCCCTGCCGCACCCGCCGTGGCGGGCTGGACGTCGAAGGCCTGGGCATCGTCTACCTGGAGGCCTCCGCCACCGGACTCCCCGTGGTGGCGGGCGACTCGGGCGGCGCCCCCGACGCGGTCCTGGACGGCGAGACGGGCTGGGTCGTCCCCGGCGGCTCCCCGGCCCCCACCGCGGACCGCATCATCACCCTGCTCCAGGACCCGGACCTGCGCCGCACCATGGGCGCACGCGGCCGGGCCTGGGTGGAGGAGAAGTGGCGCTGGGACCTGCTGGCGGAACGGCTGAAGGAACTGCTCTAGGGGACCGCACGGAGGGCATCCGCCCAGGCCGCCGGGCCGGTGCGCCACGGCGCGGGCGGATCGCCGTCGCACAACGGCAATCCGCCGCCGTGGCGCTGCCACGACGGCGGATTCCGGTGTACCGGTGCGGCCCCCGCAGGGCCGGCCCCTACGCGCGGTAAAGCGCCTCGATATCCTCCGCGAAGTCCTTTGCCACCACGTTCCGCTTGAGCTTCAGCGACGGCGTGACATGGCCCGACTCCTCGGTGAACTGGGTCGGCAGGATACGGAACTTGCGCACCGACTCGGCCTTGGAGACGGCCGCGTTGCCGTCGTCGACGGCGCGCTGGACGGCGGCCAGCAGCTCCGGGTCCCCGGCGATCTGAGACGGCGTCACATCGGCGGGGTGGCCGTGCTCCTCGGCCCAGCGGGGCAGGAACTCCTCGTCGAGGGTGACCAGCGCGCCGATGAACGGCCGGCCGTCGCCGACGACCATGCACTCGGCGATCAGGGCGTGCGCCCGGATGCGGTCCTCGATCACGGCGGGGGCGACGTTCTTGCCGCCCGCGGTGACCAGAATTTCCTTCTTGCGGCCGGTGATGGCGAGGTAGCCGTCCTCGTCGAGGGTGCCGAGGTCGCCGGTGTGGAACCAGCCGTCGGACAGCGCCTCCTTGGTGGCCGACGGGTTGTTCCAGTACTCGGTGAACAGGTGCTCGCCGTGCAGCAGCACCTCGCCGTCGTCGGCGATCCGCACGACCGAACCGGGCAGCGGCTGGCCGACGCTGCCGATCTTCTGCCGGTCCCAGGGGTTGAAGGCGGTGGCCGCACAGGACTCCGTCAGGCCGTAGCCCTCCAGGACGGTGAAGCCGATGCCGCGGTAGAAGTGGCCGAGGCGCTCACCGAGCGGGGCGCCGCCGGAGATGGCGTGGGTGGCGCGGCCGCCGAGGACGGCGCGCAGCTTGCCGTAGACCACCCGGTCGAAGACCTTGTACTTCAGCTTCAGTCCGAGCGCCGGGCCCTGGGGGGTGTCCAGCGCGCGGCTGTAGGCGATCGCGACGTCCGCCGCCTTGTCGAAGATCTTGCCCTTGCCGTCGGCCTGCGCCTTGGCCCGCGCCGAGTTGTAGACCTTCTCGAAGACCCGGGGCACGCCCAGGACCAGCTTCGGCCGGAAGGAGGCGAGGTCGTCGGTGAGGTTCTTGATGTCGGGGGCGTGGCCCAGCTTGATGGGCGCCATCACCGCGGCGACCTGCACCAGCCGGCCGAAGACATGCGCGATGGGGAGGAAGAGCAGCACCGAGGAGTCGCCGGTGCGGAACAGCGGCCGCAGCCGTTCGACGATGTTGCCGCACTCGGCGAAGAAGCTGCGGTGGCTGAGCACACAGCCCTTGGGGCGGCCGGTGGTGCCGGAGGTGTAGACGATGGTGGCCGGCGAGTCCGCGTCGGCGAGCGCGCTGCGCGCGTCCACCTCCTCGTCCGTGACGTCGGCACCCGCGGCCCGCAGCCGCGCGATGGCGTCCCGCTCGATCTGCCAGATGTTCTCCAGCTCCGGCAGCCGGTCGCGGACCGATTCGACGGTCGCCTCGTGGGTGGGGGACTCCACCAGGCAGGCCACCGCGCCGGAGTCGCCGAGGATCCACTGGATCTGTTCGGCCGAACTCGTCTCGTACACGGGGACGGTGACGGCTCCCGCGCTCCAGATGGCGAAGTCCAGCAGCGTCCACTCGTAGCGCGTGCGCGACATCAGGCCGACCCGGTCACCGGGCCGCACGCCCGAAGCGATCAGACCTTTGGCGGCGGCGCGGACCTCCGCGAGGAAGGCGGCGGCGGTGACGTCCTGCCACCCGCCGTTCACCTTGCGTCCCATGACGGCAACATCCGGGTGCTGCGCGGCATTTCGGCGGATGAGATCCGTCAGATTGCCGTCCGCGGGGACCTCGTACAGGGCCGGAAGGCTGAACTCGCGCAAGACTGCTGCTCCTCAAAAGCGCCGGCGCCACGACGCTGTGTGTACACCGACGGCGGTCCATGGTGGTGCAAGGGGGATTGGACTGCCCGGACGTTACCCATGGGTATTGCGTTCGGGATAGGGGGGATGGCCAGATGTTCGATGCGTCACACGCGGTGGGGCACGCCATGGGGTACTTTTCCCGCGCAGACTAGACCAGCGGGTCGGTGACCCGAAAGTAACCCGAGGCGCCGGCCCCCCTCCCCGCGCCCGCCCGCGCGATCTAGGGTGACGCCATGCGTGTGCATGTGGTCAGTGACGTACACGGCAACAGCCGGGACCTCGCGGCGGCCGGAACCGGTGCCGATGCCCTGCTCTGCCTCGGTGACCTGGTTCTCTTCCTCGACTACGCCGACCATTCGCGCGGAATCTTCCCCGACCTCTTCGGCGCCGAGAACGCGAGCGCGCTGGTCGAACTGCGCACCGCCCGCCGCTTCGAGGAGGCCCGCGCACTGGGCCGCCGGCTGTGGGGCGAGCTCGACGCCACGGGCGCGAGCCGGGAGTCGGTCATCGAGGGCGCGGTCCGCAAGCAGTACGCCGAACTCTTCGCGGCCTTCCCCACCCCCACGTACGCCACCTACGGCAACGTCGACATCCCGCGCCTGTGGCCCGAGTACGCGGGAGACGGCGTCACCGTCCTGGACGGCCAGCGGGTGGAGATCGGCGGCCGGGTCTTCGGCTTCGTCGGCGGCGGCCTGAGCACGCCGATGCGCACCCCGTACGAGATCAGCGACGAGGAGTTCGCCGCGAAGGTCGAGGCGGTCGGCGAGGTGGACGTGCTGTGCAGCCACATCCCGCCCGAGGTCCCCGAGCTCTGCTACGACACCGTCGCCCGCCGCTTCGAGCGCGGCAGCACCGCCCTGCTGCACGCCATCCGCACCACCCGGCCGCGCTACGCCCTCTTCGGCCATGTGCACCAGCCGCTGGCCCGCCGGGTCCGGGTCGGGGCCACGGAATGCATCAATGTCGGCCATTTCAATGCGACCGGGACGCCCTATGTCATGGAGTGGTGAGACCGGCGGCCCCGGGGCGTGAACCCGGGCGGCCCCGGGTCGTGAACCCGGTGGCGGGCGGCCGGGCGGCACCTCGCCCCGTCGTGCCGGGCCTGCTGGTGTCCGCCCGCAGGTTCCCGCGCGGTAGCCTCAGAGCCGGTAGCAGCACAGACACCGCGCAATGGGGTCTCCCCGGCTCATGGGGGCGCCACCGCTCAGGCGAAGCCGGGAGCGGGGGAGGAGCCGAGAGCTCGGGGAAGGTCGGCGGACCGGCATGAATCGGCATGATGGAGGAGTCACGGCGATGGCCGAACACACCAGCTCGAGCATCACGATCGAGGCGGCACCCGCCGAAGTGATGGGAGTGATCGCCGACTTTGACCGCTATCCGGAATGGACCGGCGAGGTCAAGGAGGCGGAGGTCCTGGACAAGGACGATCACGGCCGCGCCGCGCAGGTGCGCCTGCTGCTGGACGCCGGAGCGATCAAGGACGACCACACCCTCGCCTACACCTGGACCGGCGAGAGTGAGGTCAGCTGGTCCCTGGTCAAGTCGCAGATGCTGCGCGCCCTCGACGGTTCCTACCGCCTGGCCGCGCTGGGCAACGGCGCGCGCACCGAGGTGACCTACCAGCTCACCGTCGACGTCAAGATCCCCATGCTCGGGATGATCAAGCGCAAGGCGGAGAAGGTCATCATCGACCGTGCGCTGGCCGGGCTGAAGAAGCGCGTCGAGAGCGGTCCCGCCGAGCACGCCGCCGGGGCCGACCACGCCGCCGGGTCCGCCGACGAGGCCAAGAAGCTCTGAGCGTGCGCATCGTCCTCGTCACGGGCTCCGGCGGCGCGGGCCGCACCACGCTCGCCGCCGCGACCGCCCTGGCCGGCGCCCGCCGGGGCGCGCGGGCGCTCCTGCTCACCACCGGGAGCAGCGCCCCGGAAGCGGTGCTGGGCACCCCCCTCGGCGCCGACGCCCCCACCCCGATAGCGCCGGGCCTGCACGCCCTGCGGATCGACCCCGGCGACCGCTTCCGCCAGGAATTCCTCGCCTTCCAGGAGCGGGCCGGCGCGGTCCTCGACCTGCTCGGCGCCGGCCCCCTCGACGAGGACGAACTCACCGAACTCCCCGGCTCCGAGGACTTCGCGCTGCTGCACGCGCTGCGCACCGAACACACCTCGGGCGACTGGGACATGGTCGTCGTCGACATGCCCCCGGCCGCCGAAACGATCCGGCTGCTCGCCCTGCCGGCCCAGGTACGCCGCTATCTGCGCCGCCTGCTGCCGCCCGAACGCCAGGCGGCCCGCGCCCTGCGTCCGGTGCTCGCCCAGCTCGCCGGTGTCCCGATGCCGGCCCAGAAGCTCTACGAGGCCGCCGGGCGCTGGGAGAGTGAACTCGCCGCCGTCCAGCGGGCGATCGACGACCCCGGCACGTCCGTACGCCTGGTCACCGACGCCGGACCGGTCGCCGCCGCCAACCTGCGCACCCTCCGCGCCGGCCTGGCGCTGCACGGCCGGCGCACCGACGGTGTGATCGTCAACCGGCTGCTGCCCACCGGCTCGGCCGACCCGTTCCTCGCCGCCCTCTCCGGCAGTCAGCAGACCGCCCTCAAGGCGCTGCGCGAGGAGTTCCCCGACATCCCGGTCCACGAGGTGGCGCACCTGGGCCGCGACCCGCAGGGCGTCGACGAGCTGGACGGGTTGATCGACGGGCCGGCCGCCGGGATCGGCGCGGCGGGACCCGACGACGGGCCCCGCCCGGACCCCTGGACCGTCGAGGACCGGTTGGCCACCGACGGCATCCTCGTCTGGCGGGTGCCGCTGCCCGGAGCCGAGCGCAAGGGCCTCGGCCTGGTGCGCCGCGGCGACGAGATCGTGGTCAGCGTCGGCCGCTTCCGGCGGATCCGTACGCTCCCCTCCGCGCTGCGCCGCTGCACCGTCTCCGGCGCCGGACTGCGCGACGGCTCCCTGGAGATCCGCTTCACCCCCGATCCGGACCTGTGGCCCAAGAGCGACTGAACGCGCTACCACCGTTCGGGTACCGTCGAGGGTGGGCCCCGCCCCGGGGTGCCGCCTTGCACCCCTCCGCCGTACCGCCTCGCCGCAGGAGTCACGGAGTTCCTCATGAGTGATGCCACCGAGCGCCCCGCCGACCGCAGGGCCGAGCCCGATGCCGACGCCTGGGAGACGGCCTGCGCCGAGGACCTTGCGGCCGAGAAGGCCCGGCACCGCGCCGCCCACGGCCCGCAGCCGGGCAGCGCGGCGGAGGAGCTGCGCAAGCTCGCCGACGCGGTGACCGACAAGCTCTCCGGCATCCAGCTGCCCGGCGCGCTCGGCGGCATCGCCGCGCAGGGCGCCGTCAGCCAGCTGTTCAAGCAGGCCAAGGCAGCCGTCGAGCCGGTCATCGAGCGCAACCCCGACCTCTTCGACCACCTCGCCGCGGCCGGCTCCGAACTCCTCGCCGCCTACCGCTCCGCCGTCGAGAGCGGCGAACGCCGCTGGACCCGCGACGACCTCGACGAGGGCCCCGCCGCCCGCCGCGGCGACGACCCGCGTGACGACGACGGCCCCACCGGCACCGAGCGGATCGACCTCGACTGAGTCCCCACGGCCTCGCACCCAAGAGGCGGCCGCCCGGGCCCGCCGTCTGACGGGCACGGCCGGCGCCCCCGCCTCCGGTACGGTGGGTCCTGGCGGGGTTCGAGCGAAAAACTGAGGGACACATGGGACTCACCATCGGCGTCGACATCGGCGGCACGAAGATCGCGGCCGGCGTGGTCGACGAAGAGGGCTCGATCCTTGAGACGTGCAAGGTTCCGACTCCGCATGCCACCGAAGCGCTGACCGAGGCCATCGCGGACGCCGTGCGGA
This sequence comes from Streptomyces sp. NBC_00400, assembly GCF_036048035.1. Lineage (NCBI taxonomy): Bacteria > Bacillati > Actinomycetota > Actinomycetes > Kitasatosporales > Streptomycetaceae > Streptomyces > Streptomyces sp. NBC_00400. The sequence goes on from NZ_CP107940.1 coordinate 6,229,502, forward strand.
CCGTCGGGGCCGGCCACCGTGTCGAGGCCGTCGGCATCGGCGCCGCCGGCTATGTCGACGAGAAGCGCGCCACGGTCCTGTTCGCACCGAACATCGACTGGCGCCACGAACCGCTCAAGGACAAGGTCGAGCAGCGCGTCGGCCTCCCCGTGGTCGTCGAGAACGACGCCAACGCCGCGGCCTGGGGCGAGTACAAGTTCGGCGCCGGCCAGGGCCACAGCGACGTCATCTGCATCACGCTCGGCACCGGCCTGGGCGGCGGCATCATCATCGGCAACAAGCTGCGCCGCGGCCGCTTCGGTGTCGCCGCCGAATTCGGGCACATCCGGGTGGTGCCCGACGGCCTGCTCTGCGGCTGCGGCAACCAGGGCTGCTGGGAGCAGTACGCCTCCGGCCGCGCCCTGCTGCGCTATGCCCGCCAGCGCGCGTTCGCCACCCCCGAGAACGCCCAGATCCTGCTGTCGCTGGGCGACGGCACCTCCGAGGGCATCCAGGGGCGGCACGTCAGCGAGGCCGCCCGCCAGGGCGACCCGGTCGCCATCGACTCGTTCCGTGAGCTGGCCCGCTGGGCCGGCGCCGGCCTCGCCGACCTCGCCTCGCTCTTCGACCCGTCCGCCTTCATCGTCGGCGGCGGCGTCTCGGACGAGGGCGAACTGGTCCTGGAGCCGATCCGCAAGTCCTTCCGCCGCTGGCTGGTCGGCAACCAGTGGCGGCCGCACGCCCAGGTGCTCGCCGCCCAGCTCGGCGGCAAGGCCGGTCTGGTCGGCGCGGCCGACCTGGCGCGCCAGGGCTGAGGGCCCGGGGCCCACACGCCTGCTCATCCGTACGGCACCGCCCGTCGCGTCCCCCAGGGGTGCGGCGGGCGGTGCTCTATGTTGGCCCGCGTGACGATCCCGGTGAGAGGACCCGCCGCCGTGCTCCGGCTTCCCGATTCCCGTACCGAGCCCGACGGTACGGCCGTGATCCGGGTGCTCAGCTACAACATCCGCTCGATGCGCGACGACCGGGCGGCACTGGCCAGGGTCATCCGGGCCTGCGCTCCCGATCTCGTGCTGGTCCAGGAGGCGCCGCGGTTCTTCCGCTGGCGCAAGGCCGCCGAGCGGCTGGCCCGCGCGGCCGGTCTGGTGTACGTCACCGGCGGCGCCACCGCCGCAGGACCGATGATCCTGTCCACCCTGCGCGCCCAGGTGGAGCGCACGGAGGATGTCCTGCTGCCCCGCACCCCCGGCCTGCACCAGCGCGGTTTCGCCACCGCCGTGGTGCGGATCGGCGGTGCCCGGCTCGGCGTGCTCAGCTGCCATCTCAGCCTCGCCGCCCGGGAGCGTGACGAGCAGGCCGGGCTGCTGCTGGAGCGGCTGGCGGCCCTCGGCGTGCCGTACGCCGTGGCCGGCGGCGACCTCAACGAGCGGCCGGACGGCGGGAGCTTTGGGCGGCTGGCGGGGGCGCTCACCGATGCCTGGGCGGCACGGCCGTGGGGCGGGGAGCTCACCTCCACGCCCCGTGACCCGCATCAGCGGATCGACGCGATCTTCACCACGCCGGGCGTGGAAGTCCTCGGCTGCGGTGTGCCGCACGGCCTGCCGGGGGTACGGGAGAGCGACCTCACCGCCGCGACGGACCATCTGCCGGTGCTGGCCGCGCTGCGGGTGCCGGCCGGGGCTGACTCACACCACCGCTGACTCACACCACCGCGCCGCTGCCCGGCAGATCGTTGTCGTCCTCGTCGTCGTTCTTCATCCGGGCCACCAGGGTGGCGAACCCGCCGAGGAAGCCGCCGATGCCCAGGACCGTGATCCACCAGGTCACCGGCTGCTGCAGCAGCACCATGGCCACCAGCAGCAGCGGACCGCCGATCACCGCGAGCCAGGCGAACTTGGCGGTGACATCGGCCTGGGGAAGCGGGGGCGGCTCGGGCGGGGTGAAGTGGCCCTCGTCGGTCTCGTCGAAGTCGTCGTCGGACGGCTCGGAGGGGGACCAGTTGCGGGGGCCGACGCCCGGCGCGAAGACGACGAAGCTGCCCGGACGGGGGGCGTCGTCCTTGCCGTCCCCGGCCCCGTCCTTCCCGGAGGACTCAGGGGAGTCCTTCCCGGAGCCCGCCGAGCCCGCCGTGGAGTGCTTCCCGGTGTCCTCCACGGCGCTCTCCCCGGCGTCCGCCGCGGGGTTCTCCCCGGTCCTCTCCGGGTTCGTGCCGCCGTTCCCCGCCGGTTCGTCCGTGCCGTCGTCGCCGTCTCCCGGGGGGAACGACGGCTGGGCGCCGTAGCCCGCCACGATCTCGGCCCAGGCGGCCTCTTCGTCCAGTGGGTCCCGCGGGTCGCGGGGGCTACGCTCCGCCACTGGCCGCCGTCCCCTCCGAAGCCGCATCCGCCCGTGCGTGCGGCGCGAGGCGGGTGATGAAGGCGAACGTCTCCCGGAAGATCTGCTCCGCGTCGTGGTCGAGGGTGGCGACGTGGAAGCTGCGCTCCAGGAGCGTCTGGCGGACGTCCGTCGAGGACACCCGGCTCAGGATGCGTTCGGAGTCCACCGGCGGGACGACATGGTCCTGCGGGCTGGTCATCACCAGCAACGGCTGGGTGACACCGGGGAGTTCGGAGTCGACCTGCTGGAAGAAGCGGCGCACCGCATACGCGGCGTGCAGCGGCACCCGGTCGTAGCCGACCTCCACCGCTCCGGGCTTGGCGATGTCGCTCGTCAGCCCCTTGGTCGTCCGGACGAGATGGCGCAGCACGGGCAGCAGCGGCCCGGCCGCGTCGTGCACCTTGTTGGCGGGGTTGACCACGGCCACCCCGCCGATGGCGTCGCCGTGCTTGGCGGCCAGCCGCAGCGCCAGCGCGCCGCCCATGGACAGGCCGCAGACGAAGACCGAGGTGCAGCGCTCGGTCAGCGCCCGCAGCTCGCGGTCGACCTCGGCGTACCAGTCCTGCCAGGTCGTGATCTGCAGATCCTGCCAGCGGGTGCCGTGACCGGGCAGCAGCGGCAGACTGACCGTGAGCCCCTGGTCGGCCAGGTATTCGGCCCAGGGGCGTACGGACTGGGGGGAGCCGGTGAAGCCGTGGCACACAAGGACGCCGACCTCTCCGCCGTCACGGCGGAACGGCTCGGCTCCGGGAAGGAGCGGCACCGGGGGACTCCGATCGATGAGGGGGGCTGGCGAGTTACCTCAGGGTACGCAAAGTGACGGCGGGCGGATAGGTCCGGCGGCAGCCGCGGCGCGAGGGGGCCACCGGGGCAGGTTAAGGTCTTTGCGTCACACACAGGAGGCAGTCGGTTGATCTACGGCGCAATGAAGTTTTCCATCGGCGGGTCGCTGAAGCTTGCCTTCAGGCCCTGGGTGGAAGGCATCGAGAACATCCCCGCCGAGGGCCCGGCGATCCTCGCGAGCAACCACCTGTCCTTCTCGGACTCGTTCTTCCTGCCCGCGGTGCTCGACCGCAAGGTCACCTTCATCGCGAAGTCCGAGTACTTCACCTCCCCGGGGGTCAAGGGCAAGCTGACCGCCGCGTTCTTCAAGGGCGTGGGCCAGCTGCCGGTGGACCGCTCGGGCGGCCGGGGCGCGGGCGAGGCGGCGATCAAGAGCGGTATCGAGGTGCTGGAGCGCGGTGAGCTGTTCGGCATCTACCCGGAGGGCACCCGCTCACCGGACGGCCGGCTCTACCGCGGGAAGCCGGGCGGTCTGGCCCGGGTGGCGCTCGCCACCGGAGCACCGGTCATCCCCGTGGCGATGATCGACACCGAGAAGGTGCAGCCCCCCGGCAAGATCGTGCCGAAGATGATCCGGCCGGGCATCCGCATCGGCAAGCCGCTGGACTTCACCCGCTATCAGGGCATGGAGGGCGACCGCTTCATCCTGCGGTCGGTCACCGACGAGGTCATGTACGAGATCATGAAGCTCTCCGGCCAGGAGTACGTCGACATCTACGCGACCGCGGCCAAGCGGCAGATCGCTGACGCGGCGAAGGCCGAGGCGGCACAGGCCGAGGCACAGAAGAAGGCCGAGGCGGAGCGGGCCAAGAAGGCGGCCGCCGAATAGACGGGCAGGGCCGAGACCGGGCGTGACCACGCCCGGCGAGGGGGACGGCAATGACGTATACGGACACGGATACCGGCACCGGCACCGGCACGACGAGCACCGCCATGGCCGCCAGGCGCCACGGCAAACGCCCTCCGAAGGTGCTGCGGATGTCCGTCGAGCTCCCGCTGTGGCGCGCGCTCACCGGCTACCGGATCCTCACCCTCGTCTACACCCTCTGCCTGGTCGCGCTCTCCTACCGGCAGTACGCCCACCCGCTGGGCGCCGCCGCCTATATGGGCGCGCTGACCGTCTGGACGGCGCTGACCTGGCAGCGCACCACCTCGGCGGAGCGCTGCACCCGGCACTTCCTCGTCGCCGACCTCGGCTTCGCGATCGGCGGCATCCTGCTCACGCTGGTGGTCGACACCCACGCCCGCATCATGGACGGCGGGCCGACGCTGCCGTCCATCTGGACGGCGGGCGCGGTCCTGGGCTTCGCGATCAAGGGCGGCTGGCGCTGGGCGGCGGTGGCCTCCACCGTCGTGGCGGTGGCCAATCTCGTCGAGCGCCAGGAGCTGGCCCGCGACACCATCCACAACGTGGTGCTGGTGTGGGTGGCCAGCGTCGGCCTCGGCTATGTCGTCGAGGTGGCCCGCTCCAGCGAGCGCACCCTCGCCCGCGCCCTGCAGATCGAGGCCGCCACCCGGGAGCGGGAGCGGCTGGCCCGCGACATCCACGACAGCGTGCTGCAGGTGCTGGCGATGGTGCAGCGGCGCGGTGCCGAGATCGGCGGCGAGGCGAGCGAACTCGGGCGGATGGCCGGTGAGCAGGAGGTCGCGCTGCGGACCCTGGTCGCCGGCGGGCTGGTGTCGCCGCCCGCGCTCCGGGCGAGGGTGCCGCACCAGGCCGACGGGGGCGCGGGGGAGCGGGCCGCGGCGTCCGCCGTGGCCGTGCCGGCGCCGCCCGGTGACGGACCGTGCGACGTGCGGGCGCTGCTCGCGCCGTACGCGGGCGCCGGTGTCACTTTCTCCGAACCCGGTGCCCCGGTCGCGCTGCCGCCCGCCGCGGCGGCCGAGCTCGCGGCCGCTGTCAGTGCCGCGTTGGACAATGTACGGGTGCATGCGGGGGCGAAGGCCCACGCATGGATCCTGGTGGAGGACGAACCGCACGCGGTGATCGTGACGGTCCGCGACGACGGCCCCGGCATCCCCGAGGGCCGGCTCGCGGACGCCGAGCGCGAGGGCCGTCTGGGGGTGGCGCTGTCGATCCGCGGCCGGCTGCGGGACCTGGGCGGCAGCGCGGAGTGGATCTCGGTCCCCGGCCAGGGCACGGAAGTGGAGTTGACGGTCCCCAAGGGCGGTGCGCCCGAGGGCGGAAAACGGGGGAAGGGCGGAGCGTGAGAGAGCAGGGGCTGAAGGTCATGGTGGTCGACGACCACCCGATGTGGCGGGACGCGGTCGCGCGGGATCTGGCGGAGGCCGGGTGCGAGGTGGTCGCGACGGCCGGTGACGGCCTCCAGGCGGTGCGCAGGGCGCAGGCCGCGGGGCCCGATGTGCTGGTCCTGGACCTCAATCTGCCGGGGCTGCCCGGTGTCCGGGTGTGCCAGGAACTGGTCGGTGCCAATCCGGCGCTGCGGGTGCTGGTGCTCTCCGCGAGCGGGGAGCACGCCGATGTCCTGGAGGCGGTCAAGTCCGGGGCGACCGGCTATCTGCTGAAGTCGGCGAGCACCGACGAGCTGCTGGACGCGGTGCGGCGCACGGCCGCCGGTGATGCGGTGTTCACCCCGGGCCTGGCCGGTCTGGTACTCGGCGAGTACCGCAGGCTGGCGACCGAACCGGCCCCGGCGGCGCCCGACGAGGTGGGCGCACCCCAGTTGACGGACCGGGAGACCGAGGTGCTGCGCCTGGTCGCCAAGGGACTCTCGTACAAGCAGATCGCCGAGCGGCTGGTGATCTCGCACCGCACGGTGCAGAACCACGTCCAGAACACCCTCGGCAAGCTCCAGTTGCACAACCGCGTGGAGCTGGTGCGCTATGCGATAGAGCGCGGCCTCGACGAGGGGTGAAGCGCGGCCTCGACGCGGGGGAAGCCGCGGCCTCGACGAGGCGTGACCGGGGCGCTCGCCGTCCGCCCCGGCCGCCACCCGGAGGAAGCCGCCCGTACGGGTGAACGCCCCCTGCCAACTCCCCGGTAAATCACGGACATCGCCGTTTGCCCCATCCCGGAGTGACCCAGATCACCATTAGCGTGACCGGCGTCGGCTCACACACGGCCGTGCGCGGCCACTGTCGGGAGGTAGGTGAAGCAGCGATGCGGGTCGGAGTACTGACCGGCGGCGGCGACTGCCCGGGTCTGAACGCAGTGATCAGGGGTGTCGTCCGCAAGGGCACCCAGGAGTACGGATACGAGTTCGTCGGCTTCCGGGACGGCTGGCGCGGGCCGTTGGAAGGCGACACGGTCCCGCTGGACATCCCGGCGGTGCGCGGCATCCTGCCCCGCGGCGGCACCATCCTCGGCTCCTCGCGGACCAACCCCTTCAAGGAGAAGGACGGTGTCCGCCGGATCAAGGAAACGCTCGCCAAGCAGGAGGTCGAAGCGCTGATCGCGATCGGCGGCGAGGACACCCTCGGCGTCGCCGCCCGGCTCTGTGGCGAACACGCCGTCCCCTGCGTCGGCGTCCCCAAGACCATCGACAACGACCTGTCCGCCACGGACTACACCTTCGGCTTCGACACCGCCGTCGGCGTCGCCACCGAGGCCATCGACCGGCTGCACACCACCGCCGAGTCCCATATGCGGGTGCTGGTCGTCGAGGTGATGGGCCGGCACGCCGGCTGGATCGCGCTGCACTCCGGCCTCGCCGGCGGCGCGAACGTCATCCTCATCCCGGAACAGCGCTTCGACATCGAGCAGGTCTGCCGGTGGATCGACTCCCGCTTCAAGGTCCGCTACGCCCCGATCGTGGTCGTCGCCGAGGGCGCGATGCCCAAGGACGGCCAGATGGTGCTCAAGGACGACTCCACCGACTCCTTCGGGCATGTCCGGCTGTCCGGGGTGGGGGAGTGGCTGGCCAAGGAGATCGAGGCGCGGACCGGCAAGGAGGCGCGGACGACGGTCCTCGGGCACACCCAGCGCGGCGGTACGCCCAGCGCCTTCGACCGCTGGCTGGCCACCCGCTTCGGGCTGCACGCCATCGACGCGGTCCGCGACGGCGACTTCGGGAAGATGGTCGCGCTGCGCGGCACGGACATCGTCCGGGTGCCGATCGCGGAGGCGACCGCACGGCTGAAGACCGTCGATCCGGCGCGCTACGCCGAGGTCGGTGTGTTCTTCGGCTGAGCCGGCCGTCGCGGGTGTCCGTGACCCGGGCGCCCGCACCTCGTGACCGTCACTCGTGACCCGGCGCCGTGACCCGGAGCCTCCCGCCGCCGTCCCGGTCTCCGGGCGGCACCCGCAGGCGAGGGGTCGTATATTCGCCGTATTCGCCCTATGTGCTGCATGCGGCATACGCGATATATCCGGCCCCTCGCCCCTGGGCGGGGCGCACCACCGGCGGGAGAACCGGGAGAGCTCGTGGAGATCGTCGCCTTCGGGGTGCAGGCCGATGAGCGGCCGTACCTGGAGAAGGCCTTCGCCGGCCGCCATCAGGTCCGCAGCCTGGAGGTCTTCCTCAACCGCGACACCGCGCCCATCGCCCGCGGCTACGAGATCGTCAGCTCCAGCGTCAACGGTGACCTGGGCGCGGACGTCCTGCAGACCCTCGCGGCCGGCGGGACGAAGCTGATCGCCCAGCGCTCCACGGGCTTCCACAACATCGACCTGGAGGCCGCGGCCGACCTCGGGATGAGCATCGGCCGGGTCTCCTGCTACTCCCCCTACGCGGTCGCCGAATTCGCCTGGGCGCTGGCGCTGGCCGTCAACCGGCGGATCGTCCGGGCCACCACCCGCACCCGTAACTTCGATTTCCGGCTGGACGGCCTGATGGGCCGCGATCTGCGCGGGCGGACGGCGGGGGTGCTCGGCACCGGCAAGATCGGCGAGGCGTTCACCCGGATCGCCCACGGCTTCGGGATGAACCTGCTGGGCTGGGACCTCGTCGAGAATCCGCACTGCACCGCGCTGGGCATGCGGTACGTCCCCCGGGAACGGCTGCTGGCCGAGGCGGACCTGATCACCCTCCATCTCCCGCTGGTGGACGGGACCCGGCGGATCGTCGACGCCGCGGCGCTGGCCGCGATGAAGGACGACGCGATCCTGGTCAACTCCAGCCGCGGCGGGCTCATCGACACCGAGGCCCTTGTCGACACGCTCAAGGCCGGCCGGCTCACCGGTGTCGGCCTGGACGTCTACGAGGAGGAGGCCACCTTCTTCTTCTTCGACAAGTCCCTGGACATCATCGACGACGACAGCCTCGCCCGCCTGATGACCTTCGGGAATGTGCTGGTCACCTCGCACCAGGCGTACTTCACCGAGGACGCGGTCGGCCAGATCGTCGCGGCCACCGTGGCCAACGTCGAGGACCACCTGGCCCACCGCACCAACGAGAACATGCTGGTCACACGAGGACAGCTGCCAGCAGCTGCGCGGTGACCGAGGCGCCGTCCAGGGTCAGCACCGACTCCGGGTGGAACTGCACACCGGCGAAGCCCGGGCCGCGCAGGGCATGCACCTCACCGCTGTCCGCGTCCCGGCTCAACTCCACCCGGTGCATGGCGAGTTCGGCCGCCGTGGTGTCGTCGCAGCGGGCCGTGAAGGTGTTGTAGAAGCCGACGGTCTCCGGGCGGCCGAAGAAGTCGATCCGCTCCTGCGCGCCCTGGCAGGGCACCTCCTTGCGGACGATCTCCAACCCCAGCTCGGCGGCGAGCAGTTCATGCCCCAGGCAGACCCCCAGCAGACCGTCACGGTGCCCGGCGACCAGCTCGGCGGTGAGCGACCGCAGAAAGCGCATCTTGGGGTCGGTGGCGTCCGAGGGGTTGCCCGGCCCCGGGCCCAGCACGACCGGGCCCCGGTGCGCGCGGGCGGCCTCGCGCAGCCCCGGCTCGTCGAAGCGGCGCACGGTGACGTCCAGCCCCGAGGTGCGCAGCAGATGCGCCAGCATCGCGGTGAAGGTGTCCTCCGCGTCGATGACCAGCGCGTGCCCGCTCAGCGCGGCGATCGGTGCGGTGGTCTGCATCCGCAGCCAGAAGGGCGCGAGGCCGGCGCGGCGGGCGTCCAGCGCGGCCTGCACCCGGGGGTCGTCGGTCAGTCGCTGCCCGCGGCCGGCGCCCGCCGTCCGCGCGGGCGCCGGCCGTACCCCCAGCGCGCTCAGCACCCCCGCGGCCTTGGCGTGCGTCTCAGCGACCTCGCTGCGCGGGTCGGAGGCGCGGACGAGGGTGGCGCCGACCGGTACCCGCAGTCGGCCGTCCGCGGAGATGTCGGCGGTACGGATCAGGATCGGCGAGTCCAGCGTCTGCGCGCCGCCCGCGTCCCGGCCGATCAGTGCCAGCGCCCCCGCGTAGTAGCCGCGGCCCCGCCCGCCGGCGTCCGCCGGCTCGTACCGTTCGATCACCCGGCAGGCGTTCTGCACCGGCGACCCGGTGACGGTCGCCGCGAACATCGTCTCCTTCAGCACCTCGCGCACATCGAGGGTGGAGCGGCCGCGCAGTTCGTACTCGGTGTGCGCGAGGTGCGCCATCTCCTTGAGCCGGGGCCCGATCACCACCCCGCCCCTGTCGCCGACGGTGCACATCATCTTCAGTTCCTCGTCCACCACCATGGACAGCTCCTCGGCCTCCTTGCGGTCGTCGAGGAACGCCAGCAGGCTCTCGGCGGTGGGGCCGCCCTCCGGGTAGCGGTAGGTGCCGCTGATCGGATTCATCACGACCGTCCCGGCCGCCCGTCCGCCGTCCCCGGACGGGGGCTCATCCGGCCCGCTCCTGGCCCCGGTCATCCGGACGTGCACCTCGGGGCTGGCGCCCACCAGGGTGTGCACCCCGGGGCGGTGCACCACATACGTCCAGTACGCGCCGCGCTCACCGGCCAGCAGCCGCCGGAACAGCGCCAGCGCGCCGGCCGACGAGAAGTCCTCGACCGTGCCCTCGAACGTCCTGCGGATGACGAAGTTCGCGCCCTCGCCGGTGCCGATCTCGTCCAGTACCACCCGCCCGACGATCTCGGCGTAGGCGTCGTCGTCCACATCGAACGCCCCGTCCGTCACCCGTACCTCCTGCACGGGCAGCGCCGCCAGCACCTCGTCGAGCGGCAGCTCCGCGCTCTCGCGGGGGCGTAGCACGGCCAGCGGTGTGCCGTCGTCATGGGCTCGGAAGCCGCGCTCGCGGATCTGCCGGAACGGGATCAGCGCGAGTGCGTCGGTCACCGGCGCGTGCGGCACCCCCTCGCCCAGCGGGATGTCGGCCAGCCGCCCGACCTCGTCGACCTCACCGATCAGCACCTCGACGGTGGGGGAGGCCGCCTCCCGCCCGGGCGTGCGGCGGTGGAGCAGGGCGAACGGCGGGCAGGCGGGGTCGAGCAGCCGCCGGACGAGTGCGGCGGCGTCCGGGCGGGCGGCGGGTGGCTCGCGGTGCATGACGGGGTTCCTTCCGGGAGAGGAGGAACGGCCGCCGCAAAAGGCTGAAGGCCGCCCCTCGGGCGGCCTTCGCGAAGTGTGTGGTGTGCGCGCGAATCAGTGGGCCGCCGGATGAGCGGTCCACCACCAGTTGCTGTTGATCGCCGGTCGCGTGCACATGGGGGGAACCCTACCGGACCGTCCGAGTGCAGTGCGTCTCAAAGTCCGGATACCGGAACGGACAGCCTCGCGGGACCCCGTAATGTGGGCAGTGTGACCGTGAACGCTGAAACCCACGCCGGTGGACACACCTGGCGAGACCTGCCCGCGGCGCAGCAGCCTGACTGGCCGGACCAAAAGGCTCTGCGCGATGTGATCGCGGAGCTCGAGTCCTATCCGCCGCTCGTCTTCGCGGGCGAGTGCGACCAGCTGCGCGAGCGCCTGGGAGCGGTCGCCCGTGGTGAGGCGTTCCTGCTTCAGGGCGGCGACTGCGCGGAGGCCTTCGACGCCGTATCCGCCGAGCACATCCGTAACAAGCTCAAGACGCTCCTCCAGATGGGCGCCGTCCTGACCTACGCCGGGTCCGTCCCGGTGGTCAAGGTCGGCCGGATCGCCGGCCAGTACAGCAAGCCGCGCTCCAAGCCCACCGAGACCCGCGACGGGGTGACGCTGCCGACCTACCGCGGCGACTCCGTCAACGGCTTCGAGTTCACCGAGGCGGCCCGGATCCCGGACCCCGAGCGGCTGAAGCGGATGTACCACGCCTCCGCGGCGACCCTGAACCTGGTGCGCGCCTTCACCACGGGCGGCTACGCCGACCTGCGGCAGGTGCACGCCTGGAACCAGGACTTCGTGAAGTCCTCGCCCTCCGGACAGCGCTACGAGGCGCTGGCCCGCGAGATCGACCGCGCGATGAACTTCATGAACGCCTGCGGGGTGGACCCGGAGGAGTTCCGCACCGTCGAGTTCTTCGCCTCCCATGAGGCGCTGGTCCTGGACTACGAGTCGTCGCTGACCCGTGTCGACTCGCGCACCGGCAACCTCTACGACGTCTCCGGCCACATGGTCTGGATCGGCGAGCGCACCCGTCAGCTCGACGGTGCGCACATCGAGTTCGCCTCGCGCATCCGCAACCCCCTCGGCGTCAAGCTGGGCCCGACGACCACTCCCGAGGACGCGCTGACGCTCATCGAGCGGCTCGACCCGGAGCGGGAGCCGGGCCGGCTGACCTTCATCACCCGCATGGGAGCGGACAAGGTCCGCGACAAGCTCCCCGAGCTGGTCGAGAAGGTCACCGCCTCCGGCGCGCAGGTCGCCTGGATCTGCGACCCGATGCACGGCAACACCTTCGAGGCGGCCTCCGGTCACAAGACCCGGCGCTTCGACGATGTGCTGGACGAGGTCAAGGGCTTCTTCGAGGTCCACAAGAGCCTCGGCACGCACCCGGGCGGCATCCACGTCGAGCTGACCGGTGACGACGTCACCGAGTGCGTGGGCGGCGGCGACGAGATCTTCGTCGACGACCTCCACCAGCGCTACGAGACCGCCTGCGACCCGCGGCTCAACCGCAGCCAGTCGCTCGACCTGGCCTTCCTGGTGGCGGAGATGTACCGCGACCAGTGAGCCGGTCGGCCGCTGACCTGCGCTGACGGTCAGGGGCACAACGAAAGTGGGGCGCGGATCCTGTGATCCGCGCCCCACTGCGTTGTGCCGCCCCCGCCGGGGCAGGTAAGGTAAGGGTTACCTCACCCAAGATCAGCCGGAGGGATGAGGTGACTCCACGGAAGGTGAAGCCGCGTGTACGTCTGCTCCTGCTTCGGGATCACCGAGCAGCAGGTCCGTGAACACGCGGACACGGGCGCCTGCACGCCCCGGCAGATCGCCTCCGCCTGCAAGGCCGGCACCGACTGCGGCGGCTGCGTCAAGCGCATCCAGTCCCTGCTCGGCCGGGGCGCCTGTCCCCGCCGGGAGCTCATCGACAGCGGTGTGCCCGAGCCGCTGGGCGCGGAGGCGGACGCCGTGGGGCCCGCGGCGCTTTCGGAGGCCGCGTAGCCCGGAGGACCGACGGGGATCTCCCGCGGCGGCTCCGTGGAAGGCGCAGGGTGGGCATCCGGCCGCTCGCTCAGCTCGGCTGCTCGATGACCTGGGCGATGTAGAGCGCTTCTCCGAGCTTCTCCACCAGCTCCAGCTGGGTGTCGAGATAGTCGATGTGGTGCTCCTCGTCCGCGAGGATGTCCTCGAAGATATTCGCCGAGGTGATGTCGCCCTTGTTGCGCATGAGCTCGATACCGCGCTTGAGGCGGTCGATGGCCTCGACCTCGATCTGCCGATCGGCCTGGAACATCTCCGTGACGGTCTGGCCCACCCGTACGTGGAACAGCCGCTGGTAATTCGGCAGAGCTTCCAGGAAGAGAATCCGGTCCGTCAGAATCTCTGCGTGCTTCATCTCGTCGAAGGACTCTGAGCGGGTGTACTTCGCGAGCTTCGTCCAGCCGAAGTTCTCCTGCATCTTGGCGTGCAGGAAGTACTGGTTGATCGCGGTGAGCTCGGCGGTCAGCTGCTCATTGAGGAATTCGATGACCTCGGGGTCGCCCTGCATGGCTGCGGGCTCCTTCCACGCGAGAACTGGGCAGGTGCCGCATCCTCGCACCGCCCGGAGCAGGGCGTCCAGTAAGTGCACGCTTAGTGCGAGTTGCCCGAATCCCTCCCTCCCTGGTCATCGGCACCCCTTCCGGTCTGACACCATGGAGGGCATGGGTCAGCCGGAAAGCCGCGAAGAGGAGCATCCTCAGCTGCCTCCGGGGCAGCGGTTGCAGCGGGGCTGGCCGGTGACGCATTACGGGCCGGTGCCGAAGTTCCGCGCCGAACGCTGGGAGTTCCGCGCATTCGGCGCCACCGCCGACGACGCGAAACACTGCTGGTCGCACGAGGAATTCACGGCACTGCCGTACGCCACGGTCGTTGCCGATATGCACTGCGTAACGAAATTCAGCATGCTGGGAGCCGAATGGGGCGGAGTGCGCACCCGAACGATCCTCGAACTCGCGCCGCCGGCCCCCGATGTCACCCATGTCATGGTGTGGGCCGAGTACGGCTTCAGTTCGAATGTACCGATCGAGGATTTCGCCGCGGAGAAATGCCTCTTCGCCACACACCGCTCGGGTGAACTCCTCACCGCGGAGCACGGCTTCCCGGTCCGCCTGATCGTTCCGCACCTGTACGCCTGGAAAGGCCCCAAGTGGGTCCGCGGCATCGAGTACATGCGGGCCGACCGCCGCGGCTTCTGGGAGGAACGCGGCTACCACAACCTGGGCGACCCCTGGCGGGAGCAGCGCTACTCGTACCAGGAAGAGCCCGGGGACGGCCCCGAGCTCTGATCCCGGCGCCCCGGACGGGGCTCAGGCCCCGCGCAGCTCCTTGAGCCGGGCCACGTCCGCCGCATGCCCCTCCTTGCCGCCCGGGGTCTCGACCACCAGCGGCACACCCTCCGTCGCCGGGTGCCGGAACAGCTCGCCGAACGGCTCCGCACCGATGTGACCTGCGCCGATGTTCTCGTGCCTGTCCTTGTGGGCACCGACAACGTCCTTGGAGTCATTGGCGTGGATCAGCTTCAGCCGGCCCTCGCCAGCGACCTCCACCAGCTCGTCCAGCAGCGCCTTCGTGCCGCCCGGCGCCGCCATGTCGTGCCCCGCCGCGAACGCATGACAGGTGTCGAGGCAGATCCCCAGCTTGGGGTGCCGGTCCAGCGCGTCGAAGTACGGACCGAGATCTTCGGCCAGCGCGCACAGCGACGCCCCCTGCCCGGCCGTCGGCTCCAGCAGCAGCCAGGGGTCGTCCGGGTGCGTCAGCTCGTCGAGCAACGGCCGCATCCGCTCTCTGACCTGCGCCATCGCCGTCTCGCGCGGCCGCCCGCCGGTCGCCGAACCGGTGTGCACGACCACGCCCAGCGCGCCGATCTCCCGGCCGCGGCGCAGCGAGTGGCGCAGCGAGGCCACGGACTTGTCGACGGTCGCCTCGGTGTGCGAACCGAAGTTGATCAGATACGGCGCATGGACATACGCCGGAATCCCCTCCTCGGCGCAGGCCGCCCGGAACGCCTCGTCCTGTCCGGGGCTGCCGGGCAGCGTCGCCCAGCCGCGCGGATTGGCCACAAAGACCTGGACGACCTCGTCGCCCATCTCCCGGGCGTAGGGAAGGCCGGTCTTGGCCAGGCCGCCGGCCACCGGAACATGGCCGCCGACCGGGTTGCGTGCACGGGCGCGCTGCGCGTCGCCCTCGGGGAAGGTACTCACCCTCCCAGGGTGCCAGGTGCCCCACGCCCGCCGGACGGCAGCCGTGGGGCACGGACGGCGGGTCCTACAGGGCTCCCTTGAGCTCGATGGTGATCGTGCCGCCCTTCGGCGCCTTCTTGCCGGGGTCGACGGACTGGCTGTCGACCGTGTCCTGCGGGAACAGCAGCGGCTTTTTCACCTCGACCTGGAAGCCCAGATCCGTCAGCTGCTTCTTGGCGTCATCGACGTTCTTGCCGGTGACATTCGGGACGGCGATCATCTCCGGACCCCTGGAGAGCGTGAGGGTGACCGTGTCGCCCTTGCCGAGCTTCTTCCCCTCGGCCGGGGTCTGCCGGGCGACGGTGCCCTTGTCCTGGGTGGAGAACACCGGCTCGTCGGCGAAACGCACCTGGAAACCGGCCTCGCGCAGCGTGTTCGCCGCGTCCGCGCGGTCGCTGCCGAGCACGCCGGGGACCTCGACCGCGCTGCCACGGCTGACCGTCAGCCCCACGCCCGTATCGGGCCGCCGCTTGGTCCCGGCAACCGGGTCCGTACGGATCACCGAGCCCTTGGCCACCTCGTCGTTGAACTCCCGGGTGACGGCGGCCGGCACCAGCCCGCGGTCGCGCAGCTTGCGCTTGGCGTCGGCGACCGGGGTGCCGGACAGGTCCGGGACCTCGACGATCTCCGGTCCGCGGGAGATCGTGACGGTGACCGTGCCGGTGCCACGGATCCGCTTGCCGTTCGCCGGATCCGTCTTCATGACGTGGCCGCGCTCCACGTTCGAGCTGAAGCCGCGCACCACCTTCACGCCCAGGCCGTCGTCCCGCAGGGTCTTCTCGGCCTTGGCCTGCGTCATCTCCAGCACCGCAGGGACGGTGGTGAACTGGCCGTCGGTGATGTACCAGACGCCCGTGCCGACCCCGAGGATCAGCAGGACGGCGGCGATGACGGTGACGAGCGGCCGCCGCCGGAGCCCGCGGCGGGGTGCCTCCTCGGCGGGCACCGGCCGCAGCCGGGTGGTCTGCTCGGAGGCCGTCGGTACCTCCAGCCGGCTGGTGCGGTTCAGCTCCGCCTCGCCGGCCCCCGGCAGCGCTGCGCCATCGGTGCGGGGTATCACGTCCGTACGCGCGAAGTCATCGCCCCTGCCCCCAGCGGCCAGGTCCCTGGCCTCCGGCGGTACGACGTCCAGCTGGGCGTCGGTCAGCTGTGCCCGGGCCTCCTGCGCCCGGGACAGCAGCACCACCGCGTCCTGCGGACGCAGCTGCGGCTCGCGGGCACAGGCCAGCGCGACCAGCTCGTCCAGCTGCGGTGCGAGACCGGGCACCAGCCCGGACGGCGGCAGCACGTCCTCGTGCAGATGCTGGTAGAGGATCTGCGCCACGGAGCCACCGGTGTGCGGCTTGCCGCCGGTCAGCATCTCGTAGAGCACCACACCGCAGGCGTAGACATCGACCCGGGCGTCCGCGGTGCCGTGCTCCAGCTGCTCGGGAGCGAGGTAGGAGACGGTGCCCAGGACGGAGCCGGTCGAGGCGGTGGTGTTGGTGTCCACCGCCCGCACCAGACCGAAGTCGGCGACCTTGACCCGGCCGTCGTCGCCGATCAGGACGTTCTCCGGCTTCATGTCGCGGTGCACCAGCCCGGCGCGGTGCGCGGCCCCCAGGGCGGCCAGGATCGGCTCCAGGATGTCCAGCGCGGCCCGCGGCTGCAGGGCGCCCCGCTCGCGCAGCACATCGCGCAGCGTGCAGCCGGCCACGTACTCCATGGCCAGATACACGTACGTACCGTCCGTGCCCTGGTCGAAGACGCCCACCACATTCGGATGCGACAGCCGCGCGACCGACTTCGCCTCGCGGATGAAGCGCTCGACGAACGCCTCGTCCGTGGCGAGACCCGGGTGCATCACCTTCAGCGCGAGCACGCGGTCGAGCCGGGTGTCCATGGCCTGGTAGACCGTGGCCATACCGCCTGCGGCGATGCGCGCCTGGACGCGATAACGGCCGTCGAGCAGCTGGCCCACGAGCGGGTCCTGAAGGGTGGTATCCACGGCAGACGAGTCTAACGTTCCGCTGCGCTTGGGTTTTGGCCCACGTATTTGGCTGGCCCGCCGTGGGGGTTTCTCGCCGTTGCGCCTGGCGGCGGGCGGGTCCGCTGCGCTTTGCCTCCGCCCGTTTTTGGCTTTTCCGCCGTTGCGCCTGCGCCTGGCGGCGGGCGGGGTCCGCTGCGCGGGGCGGGTCCGCTGCGCGGGGCTGTCGGGGTGCGGTGACGGGCCTGCGCGGGTGGGTGTCCGGACTGCTTCGCTTTACGTCCGGACACCCACCCGCTCCGGCCCGTCCCCTCCCGTTGGAGGGTGGGAAAAGGCCGGTGGGAGTGAGCGTGGGTGGTCCGGTGCTGCTCATGGAACACGTGGAAATGCCTACGACCGTGGCCCACCCCCACCCACATTCACTTACTCACCCACGGGAGGGGACGGGCCGGAGGGGCAGGGGTGTGGGACGTAAAGCGAAGCAGTCCCACACCCCTGCCCCGCAGGCCCGTCACCGCACCCACAGCCCCGCGCAGCGGACCCCGCCCGCCGCCAGGCGCAACGGCGGGAAAGCCAAAAACGGGGCGGAGGCAAAGCGCAGCGAAACGGCGGGAAAGCCAAAAACTCAAAAGGCCGGCCGCTCAAGGTCAAGCTCTGCCACGCCCTCCGTCGGCGACGACGCCAACGCGAAGTGACGTCGTGGGATGCGTCCCGCGCGAAACGCCAGGCGGCCCGCCGTGACGGCGTGGCGCATGGCGGAGGCCATCAGTTCGGGTTCCTGGGCGCGGGTCACCGCGGACGCCAGCATCACCGCCGCGCAGCCCAGCTCCATGGCCAGGGAGACGTCCGAGGCCGTTCCGGCGCCCGCGTCGAGGATGACGGGGACGCCGGCCCGCTCGGTGATCAGCTGGAAGTTGTGGGGGTTGCGGATGCCCAGGCCGGAGCCGATCGGCGAGCCCAGCGGCATGATCGCGGCGCAGCCCGCGTCCTCCAGTTTGCGGGCCAGCACCGGATCGTCGTTCGTGTAGGGCAGCACGGTGAAGCCGTCGTCCACCAGGGTCTCGGCGGCGTCCAGCAGCTCGATCGGGTCGGGCAGCAGGGTGCGCTCGTCGGCGACCACCTCCAGCTTGACCCAGTCGGTGCCGAGCGCTTCCCGGGCGAGCCGGGCCGTGAGCACCGCTTCGCCCGCGGTGAAGCAGCCCGCGGTGTTCGGCAGCACCTTGATCTTGTGCCGCTCCAGTACGGACAGCACCGAGCCCTGCACGGTCGGGTCCAGCCGCCGCATGGCGACCGTGGTCAGCTCCGTACCGGAGGCGAGCAGTGCCCGCTCCAGGACGTCGAGGCTGGGTGCGCCACCGGTCCCCATGATCAGGCGGGACGCGAAGGTGGTGCCGGCGAGGGTGAGGGGGGCGGGGTCACTGCCCGCGGCGTGGCCGCCGTCGGATGCGGGGGCCGTTCCCCGGAGCGCTGCGGTGTCGGTCATGTCTGCGGATCAGCCTCCCTGGACCGCGGTGAGCACCTCGACGCGGTCGCCGTCGGCGAGCAAAGTGGCGGGCCACCGGGTACGGGGCACCACGGTCTCATTGACCGCCGCGGCCACCCCGGCGGGCGCCTGGGACAGCGTCGCGACGAGCCGTTCGAGGGTCAGGCCGGCGGGGATCTCGCGGGGCTCCCCGTTGACGGACACCGAGACGGTGGGGGCGGGTGGGGCGGCGTTCATACGGGCTGCTCCTGTGGGGCACGGGTGCGCTCGGGTCCCGGCGCGGCGAGGGGGGTCCCCCCGGGCCGTTCAGGCGTGGGGGAGAAGCGCGCGGGGGAGAAGGGGCGGGCCTCCTCGGGAAGGAGGCCGGTGGCCAGTACCTCGGCCATCGCGTCACCGGTGACGGGGGTGAGCAGTACCCCGTTGCGGAAGTGGCCGGTGGCGAGGTGGAGGCCGGGCAGTGCGGTCGGCCCGAGCATCGGGGCGTTGTCGGGGGAGCCGGGGCGCAGTCCGGCGCAGGTCTCGACGAGCGGGAGCTCGGTGATGCCGGGGACCAGTTCATGGGCGTCGCGCAGCAGCTCGTAGACCCCGCCGGCGGTCACGGTGGTGTCCCAGCCCAGTTCCTCGCTGGTGGCGCCGATGACCAGTTCGCCGCTCTCGCGCGGGACCAGGTAGAGCGGGCCGCCGCGGACGACCGCCCGTACGGTGCGGGAGAGGAAGGCGGGGCTGCCGGCGGGCATCTCCGGCAGCCGCAGCCGCAGCACCTGGCCCTTGACGGGGCGCACCTGCGGCAGCACCTCGTCGGGCACGCCGTCGAGCCGTCCGCTCCAGCTCCCCGCGGCCAGCACGACCTGGCCGGCCGCCACCCGGGTGCCGTCGGCGAGTTCGGCGCCGGCGGCCCGGCCGCCGGCGACCGTCAGCCGTACGGCCCGGCTCCGGTGGAAGGCCACCCCGGAGCGCTCACAGGCGGTTGCCAGCGCGCTCGCCAGGCGGCGCGGATCGACCTGGTGGTCGCCGTCCACCCGCAGGCCGCCGCGTACCCCGGGGGCCAGCATCGGCTCCAGGCGCCGGCACTCGCGTCCCGTGAGCCACTGCGACTCCAGCCCCGAGCGGGTCTGCAGGGCGTGCAGTTCGCGCAGGTGGGCGCGGTCGTCGGCGTCCAGCGCGACGGCCAGGGTGCCGCACCGCCGGTAGCCGACGGGCAGTCCTGCGGCCTCCTCCAGCTCTTCGACGAAGCGGGGGTAGCGCCGGGCGGAGGCGAGGTTGAGGCCCAGCAGGGTCTGCTCGCCGTAGTGGAGCTCGGTGACCGCGGCCAGCATCCCGGCCGCGACCCGGGCGGCGCCGCCCCCGGGCGCGGGGTCGGCCACCGCGACGCTCAGCCCGCGGACGGCCGCCCGCCAAGCGGTGACCAGGCCGACGATGCCGCCGCCGATGACCAGCACATCAGGGCTCTGCGGCGTGGGTTGTGATCGTGTGGCAGCTGCGTGCATGGGCATCCAGCCCCTCCCTTCGCCGGCATGACCCGGATCAGGTTCGTACGGTCGGAGGCCGGCCAGCCTCCCTCTCAGCCCGGTGCGCCCGGGCTCCCGCGAGTGCGTGTATCCGTCACCCTAATACGGGGCCGCGAGGCGGCGTAAGGCAGCGCCCCGGCCTCCCGGGGGCCCGTGCCCCGGGCCGCCCGGACGGTGACGCTGTGTCAGAGATCTCCTTGCGCGCTGCTGCGAGCCGCCTCACACCCCGTCCTAGAGTGATCGGGTGAGCGAGCAGAGCAAGTCCTCCCAGGCCCCTGACCGCACGCCGCACGTCGTGATCGCCGGCGCCGGAATCGCGGGGGTGCAGACCGCGGTCGCCCTGCGCGAACAGGGCTGGCCCGGCGCGATCACGCTCCTCGGTGACGAGCCCCACCAGCCCTACGACCGTCCTCCGCTGTCCAAGGCGGTACTGCTGGGCAAGGCCGAGGGCTCCACCTTCGACGTCGATTTCGCCGCGCTCGGCATCACCCTCCACCTCAGCCGCCCGGTCACCGGCCTGGTGCCGGACGCCCATGTGATCGAGACGGCCGGGGGCCCGGTCCCCTACGACTACGCGGTCCTGGCGACCGGCGCCGAGCCGGTCGTGCTGCCCGGCAGCGAGGGACTGCCCGGCGTCCATCTGCTGCGCACCCTGGACGACGCCGAGCGGCTGCGGCCGGTGCTCGCCGCCCAGCACGAGATCGTGGTCGTCGGGGCCGGCTGGATCGGTGCCGAGTTCACGACCGCGGCGCGCGAGGCGGGCTGCGCGGTCACCGTCGTCGAGGCCGCCGACCGCCCGCTGGCCGGTGCGCTGCCCGCCGAGGTCGCCGCCCGTATGACCGGCTGGTACGCGGACGCGGGCGCGGAGCTGCGCACCGGCGCCCGGGTCGCCTCCGTCACGGCGGGCGCGGTCACCCTCGACGACGGCACGGTGCTGCCCGCCGACGCGGTGGTCATCGGGATCGGCGCCCGCCCCGCGACCGGCTGGCTGGCGGGCTCGGGCGTCGAGCTCTCGCCGCGGGACGGCTCCGTACTGGCCGACGAGCAGCTGCGCACCTCCGTGCCCGATGTCTACGCGGTCGGCGACTGCGCCTCCTTCCCGTCGGCCCGCTACGGCGCCCGCCTGCTGATCCACCACTGGGACAACGCCCTCCAGGGCCCGCGCACGGTCGCCGAGAACATCGCCCGCGGCGAGGCGGAGGGGGTGGCCTACGACCCCGTCCCGTACTTCTGGTCGGAGCAGTTCGGCCGGTTCGTGCAGTACGTGGGCCACCACGGGGACGCCGACGAGCTGGTCTGGCGCGGTGACCCGGCCGGGGCCGCCTGGTCGGTGCTCTGGCTGCGCAGTGAGGGGGGTCTGCGCGAAGCGGAGTCGGATCGGGGCGATGGCGGGCGGCGGGCGGGACGGCTCGTCGCGCTGCTGGCCGTGGGGCGGCCCCGGGACCTCGCCCAGGGACGCAAGCTGATCGAGCGGGGCGTCGCCCTGGACCGGGAGCGGGCCGCGAATGCGTCGGTGCCGCTGAAGGCCGCAGCGCTGTAGCCGGGCGCCGGGAGCGCGGTGGCCGGCCGGGCGCCGGCCGTCACCCTCCGGTGTGCAGCAGGCCTCTGATGGCGATGCCCGGCTACCGGCTGTCAGTGGGAGGTGGCAGGCTTGTCCTGTGACCGAGATTGACGCAAACATCGATGGACTCGTCCCCGCCTGGCTCACCCTCCCCGACATCGCCGAACAGCTCGGCGTCGAGGTGACGCGGGTCCGGCAGCTGGTCAAGGAGGGCCAGCTGATCGCGGTGCGCCGCGGCGAAAACCGGGCGCTGCACGTGCCCGCCGATTTCATCCAGGACGACAAGGTGGTCAAGGGCCTCGTCGGCACCCTCACCCTCCTCAAGGACGACGGCTTCACCGACGAGGAGATGCTGGAGTGGCTGTTCACCCCGGATGAGAGCCTGCCCGGCACGCCCGCCCAGGCGCTGCGCGAGAATCGCGGTACGGAGGTGAAGCGCCGGGCCCAGGCGCTCGCCGTCTGACGCCATGACGCGGCCCGCACTGTGCCGGCAGCCGCACCAGCATCCGTAACCGCATCCGCGGGGCGTACGGACCGGAAGGCCCGGCCCGTACGCCCCCGACCTGGGGGGAAGCCGCCCGATGACCACCGCACGCCCGGCTCTGTCCGATGCCCGGCTCTACCTCTGCACCGACGCCCGCCGGCGTCAGGGCGATCTCCCGCAGTTCCTGGACGCGGTGCTCGCCTCGGGTGTGGACATCGTCCAGCTGCGGGACAAGGGCATGGAGGCCGGCGAGGAGCTGCGGCATCTGGAGGTCTTCGCGGACGCCTGCCGGCGGCACGGCAAGCTGCTCGCGGTCAACGACCGCGCCGATGTCGCCCACGCGGCGGGCAGCGAGGTCCTGCATCTCGGACAGGGCGATCTGCCGGTCCCGGCCGCCCGCGCCCTGCTGGGCCCGGACGTCCTCATAGGCCGCTCCACCCACGCCGAGGCCGAGGTGGACGCCGCACTCACCGAACCCGGTGTGGACTACTTCTGCACGGGCCCCTGCTGGCCGACCCCCACCAAGCCCGGCCGCCACGCCCCCGGCCTCGACCTGGTCCGTTACGCCGCGGCCCGCGCCCCCGAGCGCCCCTGGTTCGCGATCGGCGGGATCGACGCCCGGAATCTGGACGAGGTGCTGCAGGCGGGCGCCCGCCGGATCGTGGTGGTCCGCGCCCTCACGGAGGCGGACGATCCGGGAGCGGCGGCCGCCGCACTGGCCCGGCGCATCCGGACCTGGGACGCCCCGGAGGCCCCGGACGCCTCCGCACCGTCGCGTCCGGCCCGCGAGGCCGGATGACCGAGTGGCGGGTGACCGGGTGACCGGCGTCACTGTGCGCGGTGCCGAGCACCGGGCCGTCTGCTGACGTCCGGGCGACCGGAAAATGTCCACCCAGTGGACATCAACCCGGCCAACCAGGCATTACGCCCGACGCGGTTGGTGTGGGCCCGGCCGGTGGTTAACCTGCCGGTATGGCCCTAGGTACAGCTTCCACCAGGACTGATCGCGCACGCACGGTGCGCGACCTGCTTGCTTCCGGCAAGCAGTCGTATTCGTTCGAGTTCGCCGCCCCCAAGACGGAGAAGGGCGAGCGGACGCTGTGGAACGCCATTCGCCGCATCGAGGCCGTCTCGCCGACGTTCGTCTCCGTGACGTACGGCGCCGGCGGCACCTCCCGTGACGGCACGGTGCGCGCCACCGAGCGCATCGCCACCGACACCACCCTGACCCCGGTCGCCCACCTCACCGCGGTCAACCACTCCACGGCCGACCTGCGCAACATCATCGGCCAGTACGCCGACGCCGGGATCCGCAACATGCTCGCGCTGCGCGGTGACCCGCCCGGCGACCCGATGGGTGAGTGGGTCAAGCACCCCGACGGCATCGGCTACGCCGCCGACCTGGTCCGGCTGATCAAGGAGTCCGGCGACTTCTGCGTCGGCGTCGCGGCCTTCCCCGAGATGCACCCGCGCTCGGCGGACTGGGACACGGACGTGGCGCACTTCGTCGACAAGTGCCGGGCCGGTGCGGACTTCGCCATCACCCAGATGTTCTTCTACCCCGAGGACTACTTCCGGCTGCGGGACCGTGTTTCGGCGGCGGGTTGCTCGACGCCGATCATTCCGGAGATCATGCCGGTCACGAACGTGCGCCAGATCGAGCGGTTCGCTCAGCTCAGCAACGCGGCCTTCCCGCCCGAGCTGGCCGAGCGGATCCTCGCCGTCAAGGACGACCCGGCGGCGGTACGCTCCATTGGTATCGAGTACGCAACGGACCTGTGCGCACGCTTGATGGCCGAGGATGTTCCCGGGTTGCACTTCATTACCCTGAACCACTCCACGGCGACCCTGGAAATCTACGAGAATCTGGGACTGCACCAGCAGTCCTGATCACGGTGGCCGGCGAGCGGCGGAAGAGGGGCGTATATGGGCTGGACGGTCCTCTACATCGCGTTCGGCCTGGTGGCACTGTGGCTGTTGGGTGAGGTCCTGCTCCAGAACAAGGCGCGGCTGCGCTGGCGGCTGCTGGCCTTCGCCGGCTTTCTCGGTGTGGTCGTCGGTGTCATCATCCCGTCAATACTCGTGATCGGGCTGGGACTTGTCGCCTTCGCCATCGGGCAGACGAATGTGACGCTCTCCTTCCGTCGCGGCTTCACCACCGGCTGGGCCCTGCGCAGCAAGCCCGGGGCCGGGGCGTCCGGCGACAGCGGCCGGCGCCGCCGGGCCCGCCCGTCCGGACCGCCGCCCGCCGAACCGACCCTGGAGGTCTCCGGCCTGGAGGCGGTGGCGCCCACCGAGGCACCCGGCCGGGCCGGCGACGGGGGCCCGGACACCTTCGAGAGCACCGGCGGCTTCCAGCGGGTGGACCCCTATGCCGGGCAGGAGGCCTTTGCCGGGCAGGACACCTTTGCCGGGCAGGGCTCCTACGGCGGACCCGGTACCCCCGCGGGTCAGGACGGCTTTGCCGCGCAGGACACCTTCGTTGCGGGGCAGGAGGCCTTTGCCGCGCAGGAGACCGTGGTCGGGCAGGGCTTCTACGGCTACACCCCCGGCGACGACTACCGCGGCCAGGACCCGTACCAGGGGCAGCAGCAGAATCAAGACGCTTACGCCACCCAGGCGTTCGCCGTCCAGGACGACTTCGCGCGGGCCGACACCACCGCCGTCTACGCCCCCCAGCCGATGCCCGAGGAGACCGGCCAGTACGGCGTCTACAGCCCCGACGCCCGTGGCCAGCAGCCCGGTTACGGCGGCTACGACGCTGCTGCCGGTAACGGCAACGGCAACGGCTATGCGTACGGCGGCGGTTACGATCAGACCGGAGCCGGCCAGGACCCCTACGCCGACCCCTACGCCGACCCCTATGCGGCCTACGGCGACGGCCAGGGCCAGCAGGCGCCGTACACCGACCCGTACCTCGGCGGCCAGCAGTACGCCCCGTCCTACGACCCCTACCAGCAGGCGGACCCCTACGCCTCCTCTCCCTACGCGGCGCAGCAGTACGACGCCCAGGGGCAGCCGCTCGGCCAGGGATACGGCGAGACCCCGCCCGGTGGCGTCTGGGTCCCCCAGCAGCGCGATGCCGAACTCCCGCCCGAGCAGCCCTACCCGCCCTACCAGCAGCCGGGGTACGACGGGCAGCAGTACCGCTACTGAGCGGACGGACGCACGGCCGGCGGCGCCGCGCGCCGCGACGGCCCGCCGGGGCACCCCCGCCGGAGCAGCCCCGTCCCGCCACTCAGGTGGAGCCGTGCCAGTCGTCGCCGTTCACGATCAGGCCCGCGACGATCGCGCCCGACATCCCGGCATGCGCCGGTCCGCCGCCCGGGTGCGACCAGCCGCCGACCGCGTAGAGCCCCGGTATCCGGGTGCGGTTGCCGGGCCGCAGAAAGCGGCCTTCCCGGCCGGCCAGCGCCGGTCCCGGCACCGGTCCGTCCGGCGCCGGCGGCAGCACCTCCCGCCACAGCATCCGCTCCCGCAGCCCGGGAACCGCGGCCTCGGCGCTCTCGGTCATCCACTCCGCGCAGGCCTCCGCGGCCTCCCCGCCCGGCCGGTCGGCCGGGCCGGGCACGGCCACCGTCGCGGTCAGGGTCACCGCCTCATGCGCGTCGTCCGGCCGGGTCGCCGGATCGTCCGGGCGCAGCACCGTCACCGTGGGCCGGGCACCAGGAGGCCGCGGCCCGGAGCCGTCGCCGAACACGCCCGCCAACTCGGCCTCGCGGTCCGGGGCATGGACCACCGTGCGGTGCACGGCATCCGCGGGGCGCGCACCGCGCAGTGCCAGACAGACCGTGAGCCGTCCGGTGCCCCGGTCACCCGGGCCCAGGGCGGGACGCACCTCGTCGGCACCCCACGGCTCCCTGCCCCCGCAGAGCTCCACCAGGCGCACCGGATCGATGCCCGCGACCACGAACTCGGCCTCCTCCACCCGGCCGTCGGCCAGCTCCACGCCCGCCGCCCGGCCGTCCTTCTCCACGATCGCGGTCACCGCCGTGCCGAAGCCGAACTCCACCTTGCGCGCCAGGCACCGCTCGTACAGCGCCCCGGCCAGCGCCCGCATACCGCCGCGCGGATACCAACTGCCGAAGGTCTGCTCCATGTACGGCAGCACGACGGCGCTGGCCGGGGCGCTGCGCGGGTCGAAGCCGTACGCCAGCGCATGGCTCTCCAGCAGCGCGGTCAGCCGGGGGTCGGCCAGCTCCCGGCGGGCCACCTCGGCGAGGGTGGCGGTGGTGGGGCCCTTGCCCCGGCCGAACAGCCCACGCCTGCGCACCGCCGGATACGGATCGCGCCCCAGCACCCGCCAGTCCTGCCACAGCGGCTCCTCCAGGAGCGGGCGGCGGGTGGCGTCCCAGGCCTCACGGGCGCGGCCCATCAGGTCGCTCCAGCGTTCACCGCGGCCCGCGCCCAGCGCCTCGTCCAGAGCCGCCAGCACCCCGGCCCGGGAGGCGTTCGGCAGCGAGACGGCCGTTCCGTCGGCGAAGACATGCCGGCTCGCGGGGTCGACCTGGGACAGCTCGACGCAGCTCTCCAGCGGCTCGCGGCCGGTCTTGAGGAACAGATCGCGGTAGACGGCCGGCAGATGCAGCAGGCCGGGGCCCGTATCGAAGGCGAAGCCGTCCCGCTCCCGCCGTTGCAGCGCGCCGCCATGGGTCGCGCCGCGCTCGAACACCGCCACCCGGTGGCCCGCGACGGCCAGCCGGGCAGCGGCTGCCATCGCGCCCATCCCGGCGCCGATCACCGCAATCCGTGCCATGCCTGCGACTTTATCCGGACCCACTGACAACGCCCGCACGGCCGGGGACCCGGCCCGGCAGCGGCCCTGCCGCCGCCGGGGCGGCAGGCCGTCAGAATGCCGGGGGCAGCGCCTCGCCTGCCGCGGCCAGTCGCTTCTCCTCGCGCCGCTGCCGACGGCGCCGCAGGTACCGGCGGATCCGCGACCACAGGAACACCACCAGGGCGATCCCCGCGGCCAGCAGCGCCGCCGCGATGACCGCAGCGGCCACCGGATGGAACACCGCGAAGACGATGATCCCGGCGACGCCCAGATCTTCGGCGAGGCTCAGCACGATGTTGCTGGCCGGCTCCGGCGAGGTGTTGACCGCGATCCGGGTGCCGGCCTTGACCAGATGGCTCAGCAGCGCCGTGGAACCGCCCACCGCACCCGCCGCCAGCTCGGGCAGCGAGCCGTTGTGGCCGGCCAGCAGCGCCGCCACGACGGCGCCGGCCACCGGCCGGATCACCGTGTGGACCGCGTCCCAGACCGAGTCGGCGTACGGGATCTTGTCGGCGACGGCCTCGCACAGGAAGAGCACCCCGGCCACGATCAGCACATCGGGTCGCTGCAGCGCCGCGGGCACCTCGTCGGTGACGCCGGTCGCGCCGAGCAGGCCGAAGAGCAGGACGACGGCGTAGGCGTTGATCCCGCTCGCCCAGCCACTGGTGAAGACCAAGGGAAGTACGGACACGCGGGAAAGCGTAGGCCCCGGCCGGGGGCCGGTGCGCAGAAACGCAGGCTCCGGCTGGGGGCCGGTGCTCAGGATTGAGTATCCGTACTCAGACGCCGAGATGAGTAGGTACGCGGATGGGCCGGCACCCGCCCGGAAGGAAGAGTGGGGACCACGGAAGGGAAGCGGCGCCGCACCGCCGACACGGGGCGGCGGAGCGGCGCGGCTCCCGGACGTGACGGGGGAACACGGGGGAAGCACGGGGGAGTACGGGGGAAGCGCTGTCCTGGTCGGATCGATGGGGGAACGATCCGCGCCAGGGCAGCGCACTCTTTTGTGCGGGCCCCGGGGGAAGGCGGTGCGCGCCGTACCCGACCACTGCGGCGCGCACCCGCTGCCTCCCCCGGGCGACCCGCCCGGGCTACGAGAGACGGCCGCTGACCCGCCCCTGGAGCAGTCGCGACAGCGCCGCGTGCACCTCGTCGATCGACCGCTCCGGCTGGTAGGACTGCCAGTCCAGGGCGGCCACCAGCACCATCCCGAACAGCGCCGACGCGGTCAGCGGGATGTCGATCTCCTCGCTCAGCTCGCCGCCCGCCACCGCCTCGCGCAGCACGTCCTCCACCACGGTGATGGCCCGCTCGCGCACCCCCATCAGCGTCGACTGCCAGGCCCGGTTGGTGCGCCACAGCTCGGCCACGTAGAGCTGGGTGAGCGCCGGGTAGCGGGAGATGAAGTCCAGCCCGGCCCGGATCATCGCGTCCAGCGCGTCGATCCGGCTGCCACCCCGGCCGGTGACCTCCTCCGCGGCCGCCTGCAGGGAGGTCGTCAGCATGTCGATGCCGTGCCGCAGCAGCTCTTCGAAGAGCACGTTCTTGCTGGCGAAGTTGTAGTAGACCGTGCCCTTCGCGACGCCCGCCCGCTCGGCGATCTCGTCCACCGTGGTGGACGAGAAGCCCTGTTCGGCGATGAGCGTGACCGCGGCCTCGAAGAGCTTGCGCCGGGTGGCGTCGCGGCGTGTATTGGAGCTGTCCATGGGGGCGATTGTGCCGGTCCCCGGGGATCGGTGCGCGGCGCGGCGAGGGGACCGCCCGGCGTGCGGCTCCGGGGGAAGCGCCGGCCGGGCGGCGGCGGGGGCCGGGCGGGCGGCTGCGGCCGGCGGACCGGCGCTCACAGGCTCAGCTCCGGGTGCAGGTCCTTCATCCGCACCACCTGCCGGCCGCGTGCCGTCAGGGACGTCAGCACGAGCGCCCCCGCGGTGAACACCAGCAGCACCACGCTGCCCTGCCACACCGGCGCGAGCTCCCCGCCGGTGATCAGCCGGCGCAGCCCCTCCACGACGTAACTCATCGGCAGATACGGGTGGATGGCGGCGAAGAAGCCCGGACTGGTCTGTACGGGATAGGTGCCGCCCGCGGAGGTCAGCTGGAGCATCAGCAGCGCCAGCACCAGGATCCGGCCGGCCGGGCCGAACTGTGCGTTCAGCCACTGCACGATCGCCGAGAAACAGGCCGTGACCAGCACCAGGAAGCCGATCGTGCCGGCCGCCCGCACCATTTCCAGGCCGATCGCGAAGTGCAATACGGCCATCAGGGCGGCGGTCTGCAGCACCCCCACACCGAACACCGGCAGCCATCCGGACACCGCCACCCGCCAGGAGGGCGCGCCCATCGCCAGCGCACGCCGGTTCAGCGGCTGGATCAGCATGTACGCCACCATCGCGCCGACCCACAGGGACAGCGGGATGAAATACGGGGCGAACCCGGTGCCGTAGTTCGGCGCCTTGTGGGCGGCGTCCGAGGCCAGCTGTACGGGGTCGGACATGACCTGGGTACGTGCGTCGCGGTCCTTCCTGCCGTAGTCGGGGATCTGCTTCGCCCCGTCGTGCAGCCCGCCGGCCAGCTTCTGCGAGCCGTCGGAGAGCTTGAACATGCCGCCGTTCAGTGTGTGGGCACCGTCCTTGAGCCTGCCCACACCGGAGTCGAGGTCGCCCATACCGGCCGCGGCACGGCCCGTACCGTCGTGCAGCCGGTGCGCGCCGTCGTCGAGCTTGTCCGCGCCGGCGGCCAGCCGGGCGTTGCCGGCGGCCAGCTTGCGCGCCCCCGCGGACACCTTGTGCGCTCCGTCGTTGAGATCGTTGATCTTCTTGACGGCGGCGTCCATGTCGGCGCCCAGGGTCGGCCCGTGCCGCGCCAGCTCGCCCGCCAGGGAGTGCAGCGTGTCCAGGTCCCGGCCCAGTTGGTCGAGGTTCTTCTGGTCGTGGACGTACCCGCTGACCTCCTCGGCCCGGTCCGCCGCGGTGGCCGCCTCCTCCTTGAGCTGCTTCAGCTCCGTGCAGGACGTGTCGAGCCGCACCGCGCCCTCACAGCGCAGCCGGTAGTAGGCGGCCAGATGGCCGGAGATCCCCCGGGAGAGCTTCGCCCCGCTGGAGGCCGCGGCGGGGAGCTTGCCGAGGTGGTCACGCACCGCCTGCGAACCGTCGGCGACGAGCCGCGCCGCCTCGCCGATCTCCTTGCCGTGCGCCCGGATGAAGGGCCCCACCTTGCCGACGACCCCGTTGACCGTGTCGGCCAGCTGCTGGGTCCCCTGGGCCACCTGCCCGGAACCGTCGGCCAGTTGGCGCGAGCCGTGGGCGGCACTCCCGGCTCCCCTGGCGAGGTCAGAGCTGCCCCGGGAGAGCCGCCCCGCGCCCGCGTCGAGGTCGCCCAGGCCGGTGACCAGCTTGCCGCTGCCGTCCTTCGCGGTGCCCAGGCCGCCGGCCAGTTCGCCCGCGCCGTGCCGGGCCTGCCCGATGCCGTCGTGGAGCCGGTCGGCACCGTCCGCGGCCTGCTCGGTCTTGCCGTGCAGCGTCGAGAACGAGACGAAGATCTTGTCGAGGAAGGTACGCGCCGACTTCGTGGAGGCCGCGGAACGCACCTCGGAGAACACCGTCCGGGAGATCTGCCCGACGATGTAGTTGTTCGCGTCGTTCGTCCGTACCTTGAGGGCGCCGGTCTCCGGGTGGTCCCCGGAACTGGAGGCGATCCGCCGGCTGAAGTCCTTCGGGATCGTCAGCGAGAGGTAGTACGAGCCGTCCTCGACGCCCCGGGCGGCCTCCTTGGCGTCCACGGGGCGCCAGTCGAAGGTATGGCTGCCGGCCAGCCCGTCGACGATGCTGTCGCCGGCCGAGAGGTGCTTCCCGTCGACGGCCGCACCCTTGTCCTCGTTGACCAGCGCCACCGGAATCTTGTCCAGCCGCCCGTACGGGTCCCAGAAGGACCACAGGTACAGCGCGCCGTACAGGAGCGGCAGCAGCAGAAGGGCGGCCAGCGCGGCGCGCGGCAGCTTCCCCCTGCCGAACCGCTTCAGCTCAAGCGCGGCCAGCTTCGGCGAGCGCATCGGCTGCCCCCTCCTCGTCGTCGGGCCCGTCGTGCTTGCCGGACGTGCTGTCTTTGCCGCCCTTGCAGCCCTTGCCGCTGTTGCCGCCCTTGTTGGCCTTGGCGGCCTCGTCGCTGTCCTGCTCGTCCGTGGCGTCCGTGGCATCCGTGGTGGCGGAGGACTCGCCGGACGTGCCCTTCGGGGTGTTCCGCTCCGGGCGGGCGCCCGTATGGACCAGCACCACGCCCTCGCCGTCCTCCGGCGGCTCGCTGCACACCGCCAGCACGGTGGTACCGGCCGCCGCCAGGCCGCGCAGCAACGCCCAGGCCGCGGCGCGCTCGTCGTCGGACAGCTTCAGATCGGTGTCGTCGACGGCCAGCAGCCGCGGGCCGCCGATCAGCGCGAGCGCCACGGACAGCCGCAGCGCCTCCAGCCGCTCCAGGTCGCGGACGGACGTACGGATCCCCTTGGGCAGCGCCTCCGGGGCGAGGCCCGCCGCCGCGAGGGCGGTGTCCACCAGGGCGCGGGCTTCGGCCCGGCGCTCGTGCCGCGGCCGCAGCAGTGCCCGCAGTGAACCGCCGAACCGGCCCTGCAGCAGGGCGCGTTCCCGCAGATGCTCGCCCACCGTGAGGGCGGGATCGAGCTCGGCGACCCCCGGCACATGGGCGAGCGCGGCGACGGACCGGACAGCGGCCCTTTTCTTCGGCAGCGGCAGTCCGCCGACCTCGGCGGTGCCGGCGGCGGACTTCATCCGGCCGGTGAGCGCGAGCAGCAGACACGTACGGCCCGAGCCCGAAGGGCCCTGTACGGCGATCAGTGAGCCGGGTCCGGCGGTGATGCCGATGTCCCGGAACGCCCATCCACGGGGGCCCTTGACCCCGAATCCCGTGGCCGTGACCGCCGCGCCGTGCGGGGTGCTGTCCACGATCCCCTCCTTGAACTGACTGGTCAGTTCAAAAAGTATGCGGTATCCCACCCCCCGTTCCGCAAGGGGGCGTGGGGAATCCGGCCCGGAAATCCGCCCGGGAAATCCGCCGCGCGCATGTCCCCTTTCCCACGAAAGTGCAGGTCAGTGTCGATTGTCAGTGGTGTACGTCACGATGGCTTCATACGGTCCGAATCGGCTTCGGTCCCGAACCGGTATGCGACGACAGGAGGTTCGTCATGGCAGCTCGTCCCAGCGGGGGCAGCTCCGCTGCGTACGGTCCCCCGAGCGATGTCCACCCCGTCCCGCGAAGGGCGGCCGCGCCACCCGCCGCCCGCACCTTGCTCGCCCAGGCCCAGCAGGGCCTCGATGAGGCACAGACCCTGGAAACCCCCAACGAACAGTTCGCCACGGCCCATCTGGCCGCGCTGCGCACCGCCGCCGCAGTCCTCGCCGTCCGCGGCCGGCCGGAGAGCACGCTGCGTCGCAGGCAGCGTATCCGCAGCGCCTGGGAGGTTCTTCCCGAGGTCGCGCCCGAACTCTCCGAGTGGAGCGCCCTCTTCGCCGCCGGCGCCGCCCGCCGGGCGAAGGCCGAGGCCGGTATAGCCGGCGCGGCCTGCCGCCGGGACGCCGACGATCTGCTGCGCGACGCCGCCATGTTCCTGCGCCTGGTGGAGCGGATGCTGCTCCTCCAGCCGTCGCTGCCGCCACAGCGGGCGGGATAGGAACGGCGCAATCGCGGCGGCGGGCCGGGGTCCGGCAGGCCGGGGGCGGCGGGGAGCCGCGACGGGGGGATGGGGGAGTGGGGTGGGTGGGGAGGGGGTGGGGCCGGGGGGAAAGGGGGAGGAGGAGAGGCGAAGAAGGGGCGCCCGCCCGGCGACGCCACCCACTGCCGGGGTCACGCCCCGCCAGGGCCACCCACCGCCAGGGCCACCCACCGCCAGGGCCACCCACCGCCAGGGCCACCCACTGCCAAGGCCACCCACCCGCCCCGCGGTCCGTCGCCCCGTAGCCCCGGCGGCGTCAGCCCTCCGCCGTCCAGCGCGTCCGCCCCCTCCGCCCCGCATCCCGCGTTCCCCGGCGCCACGCCCCTCGGCGCCCCGCCCTCCCCGGCGCCCGGCCGGCTCCGTGGACGGCGGACGCTGGACGGCGCGGGACGGAATAGGGTGGTGGACGCCTAGACGTTCATGCCCCCGCCGAGGAGCCACCCGCCGTGTCTGACCCGCTGCGCCCCCGCGCCTCCCTTCGTACCGCCGTGGTCTGGGACGTCCTCAAGGACGCCCTGGAGCGCCGGGTCAAGGCCGCCGGGCGCGACGCCCTGGACGTCCTCGACACCGGCGGCGGCACCGGCAACTTCGCCGTGCCGGTCGCCCGCCTCGGCCACCGCGTCACGGTCGTCGACCCCAGCCCCAACGCCCTCTTCGCCCTGGAGCGCCGCGCCGCGGAGGCGGGCGTCGCCGACCGGGTACGCGCGGTGCAGGGGGACGCCCACGGTCTGTTCGACGTCGTCGAGCGCGGCGTCCATGACGTCGTGCTCTGCCACGGCGTGCTGGAGTACGTCGACGACCCGGCCGAGGGCGTCCGCAACGCCGTCGACGCGCTGCGCCCGGCCGGCACCCTCAGCCTGCTCGCGGCCGGTCTGGGCGGCGCGGTCCTCGCACGCGCCCTCGCGGGCCACTTCACCGAGGCCCACCAGGCCCTCACCGACCCGTCCGGACGCTGGGGCGAGGGCGACCCGATGCCGCGCCGGTTCACCGCCGACCAGCTCACCGAGCTGGTGTCCGGCACCGGTCTGCAGGTCGGCGCGGTGCACGGCGTGCGGGTCTTCGCCGACCT
The DNA here is from genome assembly GCF_036048035.1 of Streptomyces sp. NBC_00400. NCBI lineage: Bacteria > Bacillati > Actinomycetota > Actinomycetes > Kitasatosporales > Streptomycetaceae > Streptomyces > Streptomyces sp. NBC_00400. The sequence continues at coordinate 6,262,953 of NZ_CP107940.1, forward strand.
CGTCCCCGGGGTGCTGGTCGACACCGAGCCGGGCGCCATGGACGCCCTGCTGAAGCTCGAAGCGGCCGCGGCCGAACAGCCCGCCTTCCACTCCGTGGCCACGCAGTTGCACGTCCTCGCCGAGCGCGACTGACCCACCCGGCACACCCGGCTACCGCGTGCAGTCGGCCACAGACCACCCGATCAGCCCCTTCGCCCCGTATGATCGGGGTACGACGTTCCGGCATGGCGGACAGGCGGGTGGGGAATGCAGGCAGCATCACCACCGGTCGCCGCGGCGGCCCGGACAGTGAATTGGCGTCGAGGGGCGGGTTTCACGGGGACGATTCCCTGCCTATCCTGAAAGGGTCGCACCCCGGTCGCCCCCGCGACCGACGAGTAGGAGGACTCCGTGCCGCTCTCGGAGCACGAGCAGCGCATGCTCGAGCAAATGGAGCGAGCGCTGTACGCCGAAGATCCTAAGTTCGCGACAGCGCTTGAGGGAAGCGGGCTGCGTACGTACACCCGGCGACGGGTCTACCAAGCGGTCGCGGGCTTCCTGGTGGGTATCGCCCTGCTCATGGCCGGTATGGTCGCGCAGCAGATCTGGATCAGCGTGGTGGGATTCCTCGTCATGCTCGGCTGCGCAGTGCTGGCGGTCACGGGCTGGCGCAAGGCCCCCAAGCCGGGTGAGCAGCAGTCCGGCGCGGGTTCCGGAGGTGGTGCACCGGCGCGCCGACAGGCCAGGCAGCGGCGCTCGATGATGAATCGCATCGAGGACCGCTGGCAGCGGCGCAGGGACGAACAGCAGGGCCACTGAGCAACTGCAGGCCACTGAGCAACCGCAGGGCGGCTGAGGAACAAGTAGCCCTTGAGCCGACGGGGCGAGGAAGCGGGCCCGCGGGACTGTCTGAAGTGGACCTGAAGCCCCATTGAGATCGTTCCGGCGAGCTCAATGGGGCTTCAGAAGTTACTCCGGCATTTCTTTTCCGAATCCATTTCTCCTGCTGCTTTTCCGGCATTTCTTCCCGCTGTTTCTTCTTGCTCTGTGCGCCGTTCTTTCCCGCCGGGACTTCTCCGCTTGCCGAAGGCCGGGCTCTGTGCTTCCGCGCCGAGCCCGGCCTTCCGGCGCTTCGGGAGCCACCCTGCCCCCGGCCTCGTGACTATGCCCGCTGCCGGCCCGGCCGGAGGGCGGCCGCCGCACGCCGTACCGAGACCACCGGCCGGCTGCTGCGGCACCGGAGCAGCCAGGCCGTCCACCGCGCTGACCAGGCCCAACGGAGGCGCGCCACCGAACGCGGGGCGAGCTGGGCGCGCAGCCTCAGGCCACGGGGCGCGGCGTCCCGCAACCCGGCCCGTACCTGTTGCACCTCCGCGGCGAGTCCGGACACCGGCTGCGGTTGCGGTGCGTACAGGACCTGCTCCACCGCCGCGGCAACGCGCTGGGCGGCTGCGGCGGGCTCCGGTTGCAGTTCTCCGAGACCGATGATCCGCGCGGCCGCCTTACGCGGAGTCAGCGACTCGTCCGGCAGGATGCCGAAGTCCCAGGCGGTGTCCTGCAGCTCCTGCCAGGCGGCGAGGGTGCCCGCCGCATGGTCTCCGTCCGGGCCGGCGGCCGCCAGCCGTCCGGCCCGCGTCCGCAGCCGCCACAGCAGCGGGGCCACGGGCAGCAGCAGGACGAGCAGGGCTGCCAGTGCGATACCGGCGGTCGCCCAGGGGGACGGGCCGTCCTCCGGGGGGCGGATGCCCCCGTTCTCGGCGGGCAGCGTGAGGCACCCCGAACCGGAGCCCGCGCCGGAGCCGGAGCCGGACCGCTGTGCGCCGGGGCCGCAGGACGGGTCCGCGGAGGGGCCCTCCGAGGGCGCCGCGGACCGGGAGGGCGCCGGGGCCGGGCTGCCGCGGTCGGCCGTGCCCGGGGTGGCGGGGTACGCGTAGTCAGGGATGCTGCCGCGGCTCGGGGTCGGCTCGAAGCGGGTCCAGCCGATGCCCTGGAAGTACAGCTCGGGCCAGGCATGGGCGTCCTTGAGGCCGACCGAGGTCGTGCCGTCGGGCTGCTTGGTGCCCGGGGTGAAACCGACCGCGACCCGGGCCGGGATGCCCAGCGTCCGGGCCATCGCCGCCATCGAGAAGGAGAAGTGGACGCAGAAGCCCTCCTTCTGCCTCAGGAACCGCGCAATGGCATCGGAACCACTGCCCGCCCGGACGTCCGTGTTGTAGCTGAAGCCTCCGTTGAGCGCGAACCAGTCCTGCAGTTTGACGGCCTTGGCGTAGGTGGTCGGTGCGCCGCGGGTGACCCGGCGTGCGGTGTTGCGTACGACGGGGGGCAGCGAGTCCGGGACCTTGGTGTACTCGCGCAGCAGGTCGGCGGGCGGCGCCGGCGCGGCGGCCAGCTGCCCGGAGGTGGGCCGCACCTGCAGGCTCTCGACCTGGTACTGCAGGCCGTGGGTGTTCTGCCCGCGGTCCCCGACGAGCGTGCGGCCCTGGGGCTCGAAGCGCCAGCGCCCGGAGATGTCCACCCTGGACGCCGGATAGGGGAGCGGCAGCCAGTTCTGGGCGTACCACCCGGCGGTCGAGATGGAGGTGTTGATCCGGTTGAGGTCGACCGCGGAGCTGAGGCCGGGCGGTCGCGGAAGCTGCTCGGGGACGTCCGTGACCGTGCGCTCGGACGGCTTCCAGGTCGTGCCGTCGAACTGGTCGAGGGCGACGATCCGGAGATACAGATCGCGGGTGTCGGAGGCGGTCGTGCGGTAGTTGAGGACTTCTTTGTCCTCGGGCTGGTTGAGGCTGTCCTGCAGCGACACCAGCGGGTTCACCGCGGAGATCGTGCCACCGCCGCCGGGTCCCGTGCCGTTGCCGGAGGTGCCCAGCAGGCCGCCGCCGAGGGAGGGCAGCACGGCGGGCACCACCACGGCGAGCCCGAGCGCCATCGCGCCGATCCTGCGGCCCGTACGGACCGGGGCGGACGCCGGCACGCCGGTGCCGGCCGCGAACCCCCGTCCGCCGCCCGGCCGGTCCGCTCCGGCGACCGGCCCGCCGAACACCCGGCCCCACTGGGAGAGCCGGTCGCGGCCCTCGGCCAGCAGAAGCAGCAGATAGCCGGCCGCCGCGGTCAGGAACAGCAGCCAGCCCGCGCCGCCCTGGGACAGGCCCGCCGCCACCGAATACAGCGCGAGCAGCGGCAGCCCGGCGGGCGCGGCGCTGCGGTAGGTGACCGCCAGCGCGTCCACCGTCAGGCCGATCACCAGCACGCCCAGGACCAGCAGCAACCGGATGCCGGGGGTGACGGGGGCGGGGATGGCGTACCGGCCGACGTCCCGTACACCGGCCTGCAGCAGCCGGCCGAATTCCGCTAGGGCGTCCGGTCCCGGCAGCAGTCCGAGGACCGCCTCGTTCCTGGCGAACAGCAGGGTCATCAGCAGCACGGCGGCCAGGGCCTGGACGCCGATGGTCAGCGGTCCGGCGAGGGGCACCCGGCGGGCCGCCGCACCCACGCCGCTCATGAGGGCCAGCAGGATCGCCGCCTCGAACATCCAGGTGATCGGATCCACCAGCGGCAGCAGCGCGCCGGCGGCACACAGGGTGGCCACCGCCGCGCACACCGCCAGCCGCGCCCGGCCGCTCATGCCCGTGCCTCATTTCCCTCGGGACCCGGGCACCGCCCGTACGGTCCGCCGACCCTGCCGCCTGCCCGGCCGCGGGGCCGGGGCGTACCCGACCACCCGCCCCCGCGCAGCCGCTTGTCCGTCACCCGTCCGATCTCCACGCCCCCGTTCACGACCGGCCCCCGGCCACCGTCTCCGGCGTGCTCGCATCCGCCGGCCACCCGGGATCCGGCCCGGCGCGGTCCGCGGCCGCCCGCCACAGGTCGGCGAGCGCGTCGCCGGGAGTCACCGGCAGTGCCGTCCAGCCCGCCCGGCGCAGCAGCCGGACCCGTTCGGCGACCGGGACCTGGCCGGCGGACAAGCTGATCCCACCGGGGCCTCGCGTCCAGGCGTCGCCGTCCAGGACGAAGGCGACGGCCCCGCCGCACCGCTGCCGTATCCGTCCGGCGACCGCCGCCTGCTCCTCGTCCAGATCGCCGAAGAAGGCGATCAGCACTCCTTCGTCGCCGCCGCGCACGGCGTCGTACACCGCCGACAGTCCCTCTGCCTCGGAGTGGTCCACGGCCGCGAGGGTGTCCAGCAGCAGGCCCACGGCGTCGGCGGATGCGGCGCCGCCCGCGAAACCGCCGGCGCCGTCGGGACCGGGCACCGAGGTGCCGGTGTCGGTCAGCAGCCGCACCGAGAAGCCGCGCTCCAGCAGGTGCACCGCGGCCGAAGCGGCGCCCGCCACCGCCCACTCGAAGGCCGAGTCGGGGCCCGCTCCCGGGTGGGCGACGGCGCGGGTGTCGAGCAGGACCGTGCAGCGCGCCTTCTGCGGCTGCTCCTCCCTGCGGACCATCAGCTCGCCGTGGCGCGCGGTGGACCGCCAGTGGACCCGGCGCAGATCGTCGCCGTGCCGGTAGTCGCGCGGAATGAGGTCGTCCTCGCCGGCCAGCGCCAGGGAGCGCTGGCGTCCGTCGCCGTATCCGGCGGCCTCGCCGGCCAGCCGCACCGGCGGCAGCGGTTCGACCCGCGGCACCACCGTCAGGGTGTCGACGGTGCTGAACGAACGGGTCAGCTCGCACATCCCGAACGGATCGGAGAGCCGTAGTTGCAGCGGCCCCAGCGGATAGCGTCCGCGCAGGTCGGCGCGGACGCGGTAGGAGACCTCGCGGCGGCCGCCGGGCTCGACGCGGTCCAGGACGAAGCGCGGCCGGGGGCCGAGGACGTACGGCACCCGGTCCTGGAGCATCAGCACGCCCGTCGGCAGCCGGGAGACGTTCTCCATCCGCAGCCGGACCCGGGACTCGGCGGTCGCGGGCACCCGGGCGGGGGAGAGCGCACGGCTGCCCGCGACCCGGTAGCGGGTGCGGTGCAGCACCAGGACGCACACCAGCGGGAGGGCGGCGAGCAGCAGACCTACCCGCAGCAGATCCGCCTGCCCCAGGAGGTAGGAGCACGCCATGGCCGCCAGCCCGGCCGCCAGGAACGATCTGCCCCGTGTCGTCAGCCCCCCGAGGGCCGCCCGCAGCCCGCAGTGCTCCGCCGTCCCCTCGCCGCCCCCCTCGGACATCACAACCCCCGTACGCCGGGCGGCTGCTGACCGGGTGTCCGCCACGCCTGCGCGGACGGGTCGGGGACCGGGACGCGCCGCAGGATCTCCAGCACGATCTGTTCGGCCGTCCGGCGGTTCAACTGGGCCTGGGCGGTGGGCAGCAGCCGGTGCGCGAGCACCGCCGCCGCCAGCGACTGGACGTCGTCCGGGAGGACGTACTCCCGCCCCAGGAGCGCGGCCGAGGCCTTGGCCGCGCGCAGCAGATGCAGGGTCGCCCGCGGTGAGGCGCCGAGCCGCAGCTCGGGATGGCTGCGGGTGGCCGCCACCAGGTCCACGGTGTATCTGCGCACCGTTTCGGCGACATGGACCGTGCGCACCACCTCGATCAGCTTCACGATCTCGTGGGCGTGCGCCACCGGACGGAGGTCGTCGAGCGGTGAGGCACCGCCGTGCACATCCAGCATCTGCAGCTCGGCCGACGGGCTGGGGTAGCCGATGGACACCCGCGCCATGAAGCGGTCCCGCTGTGCCTCGGGGAGGGGGTAGGTGCCCTCCATCTCGACCGGGTTCTGGGTGGCGACCACCATGAACGGGCTGGGCAGCTCGTAGGTCTGCCCGTCCATCGTGACCTGGCGCTCCTCCATGGACTCCAGGAGCGCCGACTGGGTCTTGGGCGAGGCGCGGTTGATCTCGTCGCCGATCACGAACTGGGAGAAGATCGCGCCGGGCTTGAACTCGAAGTCCCGCTGCTGCTGGTCGAAGATGCTGACGCCCGTGATGTCGGAGGGCAGCAGGTCGGGCGTGAACTGGATGCGCCGCACCGAGCAGTCGATGGAGCGGGCGAGTGCCTTGGCGAGCATGGTCTTGCCGACGCCGGGCACATCCTCGATCAGCAGGTGCCCCTCGGCCAGCAGCACGGTCAGCGCGAGCCGTACGACCTCCGGCTTGCCCTCGATCACGCCCTCCACCGACCGGTGGATACGCTCCGCGGTGGTGGTCAGACCTCCCCCTGCGCCCGGCGCCGCCCCCACTCCCGGCTCCGCTCGGGCGGGGGGACCCCCAAGGCTCGCTCGCTCGTCATACGCCGTCACTCGGCCCTCCTCGGCCCCGCACTACGGGCCGGTGCCTTCTTGCGGACCGGCCCACCCCGAACGTGGCGTCGCACCCGGCCACCGCCGGGACGACGTCACCCCCGCATTCTTGCCGCCCGCGCGGCTTCGCGTCATGACCTGTGGATAACTCACAAGGATAGGCCCCGGCCTTCGTGACGAATGCGACTTTTCGTTCCCGTTCGCACGTCAGGGAGGCCGGGGCCGGGGGGTGTCAGCGCTGCGGATCGATCTCCCGCAGCAGTCCGGTGGTCACGTCGAAGACAAAGCCGCGGACATCGTCGGTGTGCGGGAGGAAGGGCGAGGTGCGCACCCGCTCCATGGACTGCCGTACGTCCTCGTCGAGGTCCTTGAAGGCCTCGACCGCCCAGGTGGGGCGCTGTCCGACCTCGGCCGCCAGGTCGTGGCGGAAGTCCTCGGTCAGGCTGAGCAGACCGCAGCCGGTGTGGTGGATGAGGACGACCGAGCGGGTGCCCAGGGCACGCTGGCTGATGGTCAGGGACCGGATGATGTCGTCGGTGACCACCCCGCCGGCATTGCGGATGGTGTGGCAGTCGCCGAGTTCGAGACCGAGTGCCTTGTGCAGGTCGAGCCGGGCGTCCATACAGGCCACGACGGCGACCTTCCGGACGGGCCGGGCGTCCATCCCGGGGTCGGTGAAGGCTTCGGCGTACCGCCGGTTCGCCTCGACGAGACCGTCCGTGACGGTGTCACCGGCGCGGGTGCCGGCACTGCCGGCGGACGAGGGCAGCGGCTGCGATGCAGGTATGGGCATGGATTCACGGTAATCGCCGTCCGCCGCTCCGGCCGTCTGAGAGGCCGGGCATAGGGGGCAACGTCACTCCATGTGAGGTACTCCACAGGGCTGTCCCGGGCGCCGCCGTCCGGGTGAGGAGCCCGCGGCAAAGGCGGTGCGAAAGCCGTCGCAGGACGCGCGGAACCGGTTGATTGACCGGGGCGACCGGTGGACTAAAGTGGCGCGAAGTGGGAGGCGTGACGCTCTCCTTGGATACCGGATTCCTCGCGTGCGCGCGTCGTACGTACGGCTCGGCCTCCTCCCGCTCCCATGGTCTTCCGACGTCACTTCCCCGTCGCCGGAGGGCCACTTCCCCTTCAGAGCGGGCGGGGACCAAGCGGTACGTGCGGCATCCCCCAGCCAGCGGCCGGGGCCCCACCTGCCGCCCAGCCCATCGGAAGGCACATGAGCGAGCGTAGCGAGCGATTCAGGAAGCGGTGCGCACATGCCGCCCGCAGGCGGGCCGAGCGCAGCGGAGCCGTCGCATGACCAACAGCACTCGCCACGTCCCCGTCATGCTCCAGCGGTGCCTGGACATGCTCGCCCCCGCCCTCGCCGAGCCCGGCGCGGTCGTCGTCGACTGCACGCTCGGCCTCGGAGGGCACAGCGAGGCGCTGCTCGCCACCTTCCCGGCGGCCCGGCTGATCGCCCTCGACCGCGACCCCGCGGCCCTGAAGCTCGCGGGCGAACGGCTCGCCCCCTACGGAGAGCGCGCCACCCTGGTGCACGCGGTCTACGACGAGCTGCCCGAAGTCCTCGGCCGTCTCGGCACCCCGCGCGTCCAGGGCGTCCTGTTCGACCTCGGCGTGTCCTCCATGCAGCTCGACGAGGCCGACCGCGGCTTCGCGTATGCGCAGGACGCCCCGCTGGACATGCGGATGGACCAGACGACCGGCATCAGCGCCGCGGATGTCCTCAACACCTATGCGCCCGGTGAGCTGGTCCGGATCCTGCGCTCCTACGGGGAGGAGAAGCAGGCCAAGCGGATCGTCGAGGCCGTCGTCCGGGAGCGTGCCAAGGAGCCGTTCACCAATAGCGCACGGCTGGTCGAGCTGATCCGGGATGCGCTGCCGCAGGCCGCCAAGCGCACCGGCGGCAATCCCGCCAAGCGCACCTTCCAGGCGCTGCGCATCGAGGTCAACGGTGAGCTCGCCAGTGTCGAGCGCGCCGTCCCGGCCGCCGTGAAGGCGCTCGCCGTGGGCGGCCGGATCGCCGTGCTCTCCTACCACTCGCTGGAGGACCGCCTGGTCAAGCAGGTCTTCGCGGCCGGAGCGGCCAATACGGCGCCCGCCGGACTGCCGGTCGTCCCCGAGCGCTACCAGCCCCGGCTCAAGCTGCTGACCCGCGGCGCCGAACTCCCCACGGAGGAGGAGGTCGCCGAGAACCGCCGGGCCGCCCCCGCCCGGCTGCGCGGCGCGGAGCGTATCCGCGAGAACGTGGAGGACACCGCATGAAAGGCCAGGGGCGGCCGCGCGGCAGGCAGAAACGCCTGGCCGCGCTGTTCCCCTCCGGCGCCGGATCCGCCGGCACCGCGGCCCGCACGCCCTTCGTGGTCCTCATCGTCGTCCTGCTCGGCTCCGGCCTGATCACCCTGCTGCTGCTCAACTCCGCGCTCAACCAGGGATCGTTCGAGCTCAGCAAGCTGGAGAAGAAGACCGACGAGCTGACGGACGAGCAGCAGGCGCTGCAGCAGGACGTGGACGCGTACTCCGCCCCCGGCGCGCTGGAGCGGCGGGCCCGCCGGCTGGGCATGGTGCCGGGCGGCAGCCCCGCGTTCCTGCTCCCGGACGGCACCGTCCGCGGCAGGACGGGCCCGGCCACGTCGGACGGGGCCCCGCTGAGCACCTCCGCCGAGCCGTCGGCAGCGAGCGCGGCCGGCCACCGGGCCCCGGCCGCCCTCTCCCCGACGACCTCCGGCAGGTGAGCGCGGCATGACCGAGCCCAGGGACCCCCGCCGGGTGCCGCGCCCCGCCCAGCGCGGCGGCCAGGCGGGCGGTCGCGGCGGGCAGGCCGGTGGCCGGGGCGGCCGCCCGCCCGCCAAACGCCCCGCGCCCCGGCCGGGTCCCCGGCCCCCCGCCCGCCGCCCTGCCCGACCCCGCTCCGGGACCCCGGTGCTCCGCCTGGGCAGCCCGCGCCCCCGGCTGCGGCTGGTCTCCCTCGCGCTGACGCTGGTGATGCTGGTCTTCGTCGTACGCCTCTTCCAGGTGCAGGCCGTGGACGCCGGGGCGTTCGCCGCCAAGGCCAACGAGAACCGCTATGTACCGGTCAAGCTGGCCGCCGAGCGCGGTGCGATCACCGACCGCAACGGCGTGGACCTCGCCACCACCGTCGACGCGTACGACATCACCGCCGACCCGAGTCTGCTGGCGCCCGCCAAGACCAAGATCGACGACGCTCCGCAGCGGGCCGCCGCGCTGCTCGCGCCGATCCTCGGCGAGGACCGCGCTACCCTCGCCGCGAAGCTCGACCAGCCCAAGGCGCGCTACGTCCTGCTCGCCCGGCAGCGCACCCCGCAGGTCTGGAAGCGGATCAAGGACCTGCGCGCCGGGCTCGACGCCAAGGCGGCCGCCGCCCCCAAGAGCGCACCCCGCCCCGACGTCCTGGTGGGGATCTTCGCCGACAAGCACAGCAAGCGCCTCTACCCGAACAAGGACCTCGCCTCCGGCGTCCTCGGCTTCGTCAACGGTGCCGGCAAGGGCGGCGGCGGCCTGGAGGCGCTGCTGAACAGGCAGCTGGCGGGCAAGGACGGCAAGCTCGTCTACGCCCAGTCCGGCGGCCGCCGGGTGCCCACCGCCGACACCCAGGAACACCCCGCCGTCCCCGGCAGCGACGTCGAGCTCACCCTCGACCGCGACATCCAGTGGGCCGCCCAGCAGGCCATCACCGAGCAGGTCGCCAAGTCGAACGCCGACCGCGGCTACGTCGTCGTCCAGGACACCCGCACCGGAGAGATCCTGGCACTCGCCAACGCGCCCGGGTTCGACCCCAACGAGGTGTCGGAGGCCGATCCGGAGGCGCTGGGCAACGCCGCGCTGTCCGACGCCTTCGAGCCGGGGTCCACCAGCAAGCTGATGTCGATGGCCGCCGTCCTGGAGGAGGGCGTCGCCACGTCCGCCACCCGCGTCACCGTGCCCAACCGGCTGCACCGCGGCGACCGGCTGTTCGCGGACGACGTCGACCACGCCACCTGGCATCTGACGCTCAACGGCGTGCTCGCCAAGTCCAGCAACATCGGCACGATCCTCGCCGCCGGCCAGCTCGGCCGGACCCAGCCCCAGGCCAACCAGGTCCTCTACTCGTACCTGCGGAAGTTCGGTATCGGGAAGCCGACCGGGCTCGGCTTTCCCGGGGAGACCGACGGCATCCTGGCCAAGCCGCAGGACTGGAACACCTCACAGCAGTTCACCATCCCGTTCGGCCAGGGACTGTCCCTCAACGCCGTACAGGCCGCCTCGGTCTACTCCACGATCGCCAACGGGGGCGAGCGCATCGCCCCCACACTGGTCCGCGGCAGCACCGGACCCGACGGCCACTACGCACCGGCGCCCAAGCCCGGCAGGAACCGCGTGGTCAGCCCGAAGACCGCGCGCACCCTCGCCACCATGCTCGAATCGGTGGTCGACGACGAGGAGGGCACCGGAGCGAAGGCGAAGATCGACGGCTACCGCGTCGGCGGCAAAACCGGAACGTCCAACCGGGTGGACCCCAAAACCGGCCGGTACCACGGCTACACCGCGTCCTTCGCCGGCTTCGCACCGGCCGACAAGCCCCGCATCACGGTCTACTGCGCCGTGCAGAACCCCACCACGGGCAGTTACTTCGGCGGCCAGGTCTGTGGCCCGATCTACCAGCAGGTCATGGCCTTCGCGCTGAAAACCCTCCAGGTCCCGCCGACCGGCGCGGGACCCCCGCGGCTGCCGGTCACCTTCACGCCAGGCCAATGAAATCGAGGCAATTCCGCCGTGACGACCATCACCCCCGACGGCACCCCCGACGGCACCCCCGTCGCGGGAAACTGCTCCTCCCCACGGCCCTCACTTCGCCCCGGGCCGGTGGTGCCCGGTACGCTCACCGCCGTGTCACACGCTGATCAGTCCCCGAAAGCCCAGCACGCCGAGAAGGGCGGGCCCGGCACCTATCCGGGAGCCCCACGCCCTGAAACGGTCCGCCCCACCCCCCTGGCGGACCTCGCCGAGCAGCTGGGATGCCCCGCCCCGGATCCCGGCCAGGCCGATGCCACGGTCACCGGCATCACCCATGACTCCCGGGCGGTCCGCCCCGGCGACGTCTATGCCGCGCTGCCCGGCGCCCGTCTGCACGGCGCCGACTTCGTCGCCCAGGCCGCCGACCTCGGCGCCGCGGCGATCCTGACCGACCCGTCGGGCGCCGAGCGCGCCGCGGCGACCGGCCTGCCGGCCCTCGTCGTCGAGAACCCGCGCGCCCGGATGGGCGCCCTGGCCGTCTCGATCTACGGAGCGCCGGGCGAGGACCTCCTCCAGATCGGCATCACCGGCACCTCCGGCAAGACCACCACCGCCTACCTCATCGAGGGCGGGCTGCGGGCGGCCGCGGCCGGGCGCCCCGACGGCGGGCTGACCGGCCTGATCGGCACCGTCGAGACCCGTATCGGCGACGAGCGGATCAAGTCCGAGCGCACCACCCCCGAGGCCACCGACCTGCAGGCGCTGTTCGCCGTGATGCGCGAGCGCGGCGTGCGTGCCCTCGCCATGGAGGTCTCCAGCCACGCCCTGGTCCTCGGCCGGGTCGACGGCTGCGTCTTCGACGTCGCGATCTTCAACAACCTCAGCCCGGAGCACATGGAGTTCCACTCCGGGATGGAGGACTACTTCCAGGCCAAGGCCCAGCTGTTCACCAAGGCCCGCAGCCGGGCCGGCGTCGTCAACCTCGACGACGAGTACGGCAAGCGGCTGGCCGAGGGCGAGTCCGAGGTCCCGGTCACCACCTTCTCCGCCGAGGGCCACCCGGACGCCGACTGGCGGGCCTCGGACGTCGAGGTCGGTGCGCTCGGCTCGACCTTCACCGTGCACGGGCCGGACGGACAGACCCTGCGCGCCGCCTCCCCGATCGCCGGCCCGTTCAACGTCGCCAACGCGCTCGCCGCGATCGTCTCGCTGGTCGTCGCCGGCATCGACCCGCAGACCGCGGCCGACGGCGTCGCCGCGGTGCCCGGCGTCCCCGGCCGCCTGGAGCGGATCGACGCCGGCCAGCCGTACCTGGCGGTCGTCGACTACGCCCACAAGACCGACGCTGTCGAATCGGTTCTGCGCGCGCTGCGCAAGGTCACCGACGGCAAGCTGCACGCCGTCCTCGGCTGCGGCGGCGACCGTGACCCGCACAAGCGCGGACCGATGGGTGCCGCGGTGGCCCGGCTCGCCGACACGGCCATCCTGACCTCCGACAACCCGCGTGGCGAGGACCCGCTCTCGATCCTCGCCACCATGCTCGCGGGGGCCGCGGAGGTTCCCATCCACGAACGCGGCACGGTGCTGGTCGAGGAAGAGCGGGCCACCGCCATCGCCGCCGCCGTCGCCCGCGCCGAGTCCGGCGACACCGTGATCGTCGCGGGCAAGGGCCACGAGCAGGGCCAGGACATCGCCGGAGTGGTACGCCCCTTCGACGACCGCCAGGTGCTGCGCGATGCCATCGAGGACTCGCTGAAGTCACAGCAGTCGCAGCAGTCACCGCAGCCGAACCACCAGGGATGACACACCGCCATGCGCGCACAACCCCTTTACCGTCACCGCCCGCCCCTCGCCGGGGGTGACCTGTGATCTCCCTGTCGCTCGCCGAGATCGCGAGCATCGTCGGCGGCCGGCAGCACGACATACCGGACGACGGCCGCCGGGTGACCGGACCGGTCGTGGCGGACTCCCGCGCGGTATGCCCCGGCGCACTCTTCGTGGCCTTCGCCGGTGACCGTGCCGACGGCCACGACTTCGCGGCGGGTGCCGTCGAGGCGGGCGCGGTGGCCGTCCTGGCCGCCCGCCCCGTGGGTGTCCCCGCGATCGTCGTCGACGACGTGGTCGCCGCCCTCGGCGCGCTCGCCCGCGCCGTCGTCGGGCGGCTGGGCACCACCGTCGTCGGCCTCACCGGCTCGGCCGGCAAGACCAGCACCAAGGACCTGATCGCCCAGCTGCTGCAGCGCACCGGCCCGACGGTCTGGCCGGAGGGCAACCTCAACAACGAGATCGGGCTGCCGCTGACCGCGCTGCGCGCCGATGAGACCACCCGCCACCTCGTCCTGGAGATGGGCGCCCGCGGCGTCGGCCACATCCGCTACCTCGCCGGGCTGACCCCGCCGAGGATCGGTGTGGTGCTCAACGTCGGCAGCGCGCACATCGGCGAGTTCGGCGGCCGGGAGCAGATCGCCCTGGCAAAGGGCGAACTCGTCGAGGAGCTGCCCTCGGCCGAGGACGGCGGGGTCGCGGTGCTCAACGCCGACGACCCGTATGTGCGTGCCATGGTCCCCCGCACAACGGCCCGCACCGTCCTGTTCGGTGAGGCCGCGGACGCCGCCGTACGTGCCGAGAATGTCCGGATCACGGAGGCCGGACAGCCCTCCTTCACGCTTCACACACCCTCCGGGTGCAGTGATGTGACGATGCGGCTGTACGGTGAGCACCACGTGTCGAACGCGCTTGCCGCGGCCGCCGTCGCCCATGAGTTGGGCATGTCCGTGGACGAGATCGCCACCGCGCTCTCCGAAGCCGGCACGCTCTCCCGCTGGCGTATGGAGGTCACCGAGCGCGCGGATGGCGTGACGGTCGTCAACGACGCCTACAACGCGAACCCCGAGTCCATGCGAGCGGCGCTGCGAGCGCTGGTCGCCATGGGCGCAGCCGCCAAGGCGAAGGGCGGTCGCACGTGGGCGGTGCTCGGTGAGATGGCCGAGCTCGGCGGGGAGTCGCTCGCCGAACACGACGCGGTCGGGCGGCTGGTCGTCCGGCTCAACGTCAGCAAGCTCGTGGCAGTCGGCGGCAGGGAAGCGGCCTGGCTCGACATGGGCGCCAAGAACGAGGGTTCGTGGGGTGAGGAGTCGGTGCACGTGTCCGACGCGCGGGCGGCGGTCGACCTGTTGCGCAGCGAGCTGCGACCGGGAGACGTCGTGCTGGTGAAGGCGTCCAGGTCGGTGGGGCTGGAGCGGGTGGCCGCAGGATTGCTGGACGACGCAGGCCTCGAGGGCGCTGCCGGCGCCGAGGGTGGAGCCGCGTCCCGATGAACTCGATGAAGCAGATCCTCTTCTCCGGAATGATCGGGCTCTTCCTGACCCTGATCGGCACCCCGCTGCTGATCAAGCTGCTGGCCAAAAAGGGATACGGGCAGTTCATCCGCGATGACGGCCCGCGCGATCACCACAGCAAGCGCGGTACGCCCACCATGGGTGGTATCGCCTTCATCCTGGCCACGATCATCGCCTATGTGCTGACCAAGGTCATCACGAGCAGTGACCCCACCTTCTCCGGTGTGCTGGTGCTGTTCCTGATGGCGGGCATGGGCCTGGTCGGCTTCCTCGACGACTACATCAAGATCGTCAAGCAGCGTTCGCTGGGCCTGCGGGCCAAGGCCAAGATGGCCGGCCAGCTGATCGTCGGCATCGCCTTCGCCGTGCTCTCCCTGCAGTTCGCCGATCTGCGCGGGCAGACCCCGGCGTCCGACCGGCTCTCCTTCACCCAGGACTTCGGCTGGCAGATCGGCCCGGTGATCTTCGTGATCTGGGCCCTGTTCATGATCCTGGCGATGTCCAACGGCGTGAACCTCACCGACGGCCTCGACGGCCTCGCCACCGGCGCCTCGGTGATGGTCTTCGGCGCGTACACGTTCATCGGCATCTGGCAGCACCAGGAGTCGTGCGCCAACCAGATCACCGCGGGACCGGGATGTTACGAGGTCCGCGATCCACTCGACCTCGCGGTCGTCGCCTCGGCCCTGATGGGCGCCTGCTTCGGCTTCCTGTGGTGGAACACCTCGCCCGCCAAGATCTTCATGGGGGACACCGGTTCGCTGGCCCTGGGCGGCGCGCTGGCCGGTCTGGCCATCTGCTCCCGTACGGAGCTGCTGCTGGCCATCCTCGGCGGCCTCTTCGTCCTGATCACGATGTCCGTGGTCATCCAGGTCGGCTCGTTCCGGCTCACCGGTAAGCGGGTCTTCCGGATGGCGCCACTCCAGCACCACTTCGAACTCAAGGGGTGGTCCGAAGTCCTTGTGGTGGTCCGGTTCTGGATCATCCAGGGCATGTGCGTCATCGTGGGACTCGGCATCTTCTACGGCGGCTGGCAGGCGGCAAAGTGACCATGCAGAGCCCGGCGGACTTCGCCGGTCGGCGCGTCACCGTTGCCGGCCTGGGCGTGAGCGGCGTTCCGGCCGCCCGCGCCCTGGCCGGCCTCGGCGCCCGCGTCACCGTCGTCAACAGCAGCGACGGTGAGCGCGAGCGTGCGCAGGCCGCCGAGCTGGAGGAGCTGGGGGCCACCGTCCGCCTGGGCGACGGCGACACCCTCCCCGAGGGCACGGAACTGGTCGTCACCACCCCGGGCTGGAAGCCGGCCAGTCCGCTCTTCGCCGCGGCCGGGAAGGCGGGCGTCGAGGTGTGGGGCGATGTCGAACTGGCCTGGCGGCTGCGCGGCCCCGACTCCGCCCCCTGGCTGGCGGTCACCGGCACCAACGGCAAGACCACCACCGTCCGGATGCTGGCCTCGATCCTGCAGGCGGCGGGGCTGCGCACCGCCGCCGTCGGCAACATCGGCGTCCCGCTCGTCGATGTGGTGCTCGGCGAGGGGCAGCCGGACGGCGCGTCGTACGACGTCCTCGCCGTCGAGCTCTCCAGTTACCAGCTGCACTGGGCGCCCTCCGTACGGGCGCACTCCGCGGCCGTCCTCAACCTCGCCCCCGACCACCTGGACTGGCACGGTTCCATGGCGGCCTACGCCGCCGACAAGGGCCGTATCTACGAGGGCAACACCGTCGCCTGCGTGTACAACGCCGCCGACCCGGCGACCGAGGAGCTGGTCCGGGCGGCCGACGTCGAGGAAGGCTGCCGCGCCATCGGCTTCACCCTCGGCACCCCGGGGCCCTCCCAGGTGGGCGTCGTCGAGGGCATCCTCGTCGACCGCGCCTTCGTGGAGAACCGGCAGCAGCAGGCCCAGGAGCTCGCGGAGGTCTCGGACGTCACGCCCGCGGCCCCGCACAACATCGCCAACGCCCTCGCGGCCGCGGCGCTGGCCCGGGCCTTCGGGGTGGCCCCCGCCGCCGTACGCGACGGACTGCGCGCCTTCCACCCGGACGCCCACCGCATCCAGCACATCGCGGACCTCGGCAACGTCCGCTACGTCGACGACTCCAAGGCCACCAACACCCATGCCGCCGAGGCGTCGTTGGCGGCGTACGAGCACATCGTGTGGATCGCCGGCGGCCTCGCCAAGGGCGCGACCTTCGACGAGCTGGTGCAGAAGTCGGCGGCCCGGCTGCGCGGTGTGGTGCTGATCGGTGCCGACCGGGCGCTGATTCGCGAAGCCCTGGCGCGACACGCCCCCGATGTCCCGGTGGTCGACCTCGACCGGACCGACACTGGGGCGATGTCCGAGGCGGTCCGGGAAGCGAGCCGCCTGGCCGAGCCCGGCGACACCGTCCTGCTGGCTCCGGCCTGTGCCTCGATGGACATGTTCGTCAATTACAACAAGCGGGGCGAGGCCTTCGCCGACGCGGTCGGCGAGCTGACCGCACGGGATCACTAGACCGTTTCTCCCCGCTGTCGTCGTCAGCCGGCGGCGAGCGCACCTGTGGAGGGGACGAGGATGACGGCCCGATCGGCGAAGCCGGCCCCGTCGCGTCCGCGCCGGCCCTCCGCGGTGCGCACGCCGCGCGCCGGCCGCACACCGGGCGGTCCCCGGGGGCTGCACACCCGCCTCAAACGGGCCTGGGACCGCCCGCTGACCGCCTACTACCTGATCCTCGGCGGCAGCCTGCTGATCACCGTCCTGGGGCTGGTGATGGTCTACTCGGCGTCCCAGATCAAGGCGCTGCAGTCCGGTCTGGCCCCGACGTACTTCTTCCGCAAGCAGCTGCTCGCCGCCGTCCTCGGCGGCGGGCTGCTGCTGGCCGCCTCCCGGATGACGGTACGGCTGCACCGCACGCTGGCCTATCCGCTGCTCGCCGTCTCCGTGTTCCTGATGTGCCTGGTGCAGATTCCGGGCATAGGGGTCGCGGTCAACGGCAACCAGAACTGGATCAACCTCGGCGGCCCTTTCCAGATGCAACCGAGCGAGTTCGGCAAACTCGCACTGGTGCTGTGGGGAGCCGATCTGCTGGCCCGCAAACAGGACAAGCGGCTGCTGGTGCAGTGGAAGCATCTGCTGGTGCCGCTGATCCCGGTGGCGTTCCTGCTGCTCGGTCTGATCATGCTCGGCGGCGACATGGGTACCGCGATCATTCTCACGGCGATCCTCTTCGGGCTGCTGTGGCTGGCCGGTGCGCCGACCCGGCTGTTCGTGGGGGTACTGGGCGGCGCCGCGCTGATCGGGGCGCTGCTGATCAAGACCAGCGCCAACCGGATGTCCCGGCTGGCCTGCATCGGCGCGACCGATCCGGGCCCCGGCGACCAGTGCTGGCAGGCCGTGCACGGCATCTACGCCCTGGCCTCCGGCGGATTCTTCGGTTCGGGCCTCGGCGCCAGTATGGAAAAATGGGGAGAACTCCCCGAACCGCACACCGACTTCATCTTCGCCATCACCGGGGAGGAACTGGGTCTGGCGGGGACGCTGTCGGTGCTCGCCCTCTTCGCGGCTCTAGGCTATGCGGGTATCCGCGTGGCCGGACGCACGGAGGACCCCTTCGTACGGTACGCCGCGGGAGGTGTGACCACCTGGATCACGGCTCAGGCCGTGATCAACATCGGTGCGGTGCTCGGCCTGTTGCCGATCGCCGGTGTCCCGCTCCCGCTGTTCTCCTACGGAGGCTCGGCCCTGCTGCCGACGATGTTCGCCATCGGGCTGCTGATCGCCTTCGCGCGTGACGAGCCCGCTGCACGGGCGGCGTTGTCGGCCCGGTCGGCGCGGAAGCCGGTCTTCGGCAGAAGGCAGGCTGGGGTGAGATGGAAGACGATGAGACGGCGCGTCAAGAAGCGGCCGTCCGGAGAGCGGTGAATTTCGGTGCATGTCGTACTCGCCGGTGGGGGGACCGCCGGCCACATCGAGCCCGCGCTCGCCCTCGCGGACGCACTGCGGAGGCAGGACCCCACCGTGGGGATCACGGCACTCGGTACGGAAAAGGGCCTGGAGACCCGCCTCGTCCCGGAACGCGGCTATGAGCTGGGCCTGATCCCGGCCGTACCGCTGCCGCGCAAGCCCACCCCCGAGCTGATCACCGTCCCCGGGCGGCTGCGCGGCACGATCAAGGCCGCCGAGCAGATCCTGGAGCGCACCAAGGCCGACTGCGTCGTCGGCTTCGGCGGCTATGTGGCGCTGCCCGGCTACCTCGCCGCCAAGCGCCTCGGGGTGCCGATCATCGTCCACGAGGCCAATGCCCGCCCCGGCCTGGCCAACAAGATCGGCTCGCGGTACGCCAAGTTCGTCGCCGTCAGCACCCCCGACAGCAAGCTGCGCGGCGCCCGCTACGTCGGCATCCCGCTGCGCCGCACCATCGCCACCCTGGACCGTGCCGCGGTCCGCCCCGAGGCGCGGGCAGCCTTCGGGCTCGACCCCAACCTCCCGACCCTGCTGGTGTCCGGCGGTTCGCAGGGCGCCCGCCGGCTGAACGAGGTCACCCAGGCCGCCGTCCCGGCCCTCCAGCGTGCCGGGATCCAGGTGCTGCACGCGGTCGGCCCGAAGAACGAACTGCCGCACGCGGACAACATGCCCGGGATGCCCCCCTATGTCCCGGTACCGTACGTGGACCGGATGGATCTCGCGTACGCCGCGGCCGACATGATGCTCTGCCGCGCGGGCGCGATGACCGTCGCCGAGTTGTCCGCCGTCGGGCTGCCGGCCGCCTTCGTCCCGCTGCCCATCGGCAACGGCGAGCAGCGGCTCAACGCCCAGCCGCTGGTCAACGCCGGCGGGGGCCTGCTGGTCGATGACGCCCAGTTGACCCCGGAGTGGGTGCAAAGCAGCGTGCTCCCGGTCCTGGCCGATCCGCACCGGCTGTACGAGATGTCCCGCGCGGCCTCCGAGTTCGGCCGCCGGGACGCCGACGAGCTGCTGGTCGGCATGGTGTACGAGGCGATCGCGCAGCACAACAAGTAGCGCACGAGAGAAGGCAGGGAGCGTGGCCGGACCGGCAACCGCCCGACGCGGCGAGAAGAAGTCACCGTCCGGCCCGCCCTCCGCCGCGCCACCCCGCGCGACGGGATGGAGGCGGGTGCGCATTCCCCTTCGCGCGCCGGGCCGCCGCAGTCTGATCATCATCACGATCGTCGCGGTGCTGCTCGGCGCGTTCGGCGTCTGGGCGCTCTACGCCTCGAACTGGCTCCGGGTGGAACGCGTCGAGGCCACCGGCACCCGCGTGCTGACACCGCATGAAGTCGTCGCCGCGGCACGCGCCCCGATGAGCGAGCCACTGGTCTCGGTGGACACGGACGCGCTCGCCCGGCGGTTGCGCGCGCGACTGCCGCGCATCAAGACCGTGGACGTCGAGCGGTCCTGGCCGCACACAATCGGTCTGAAGGTGACCGAAAGAATGCCGGAACTGCTGATGCGAGCGGGCGGAAGGTTCGTCGAAGTGGACGCCGAGGGCGTCCGGTTCGCCACCGTTCGCACCGCCCCCCGGGGCGTTCCGCTTCTGGAAATGACCGTTTCCGACTCCCCGAGTCCGTACCAGTTCGGAATCGACCGGTTGCGGCGGGCCGCGGTCGAGGTCACCCGGGATCTGCCCACGGCCGTGCGCAAGGACGTACGCAAGGTCCGTGTACGGTCCTACGACGCCGTCACCCTCGAACTGACCGGCGGCCGCACGGTTGCGT
The DNA here is from genome assembly GCF_036048035.1 of Streptomyces sp. NBC_00400. Lineage (NCBI taxonomy): Bacteria > Bacillati > Actinomycetota > Actinomycetes > Kitasatosporales > Streptomycetaceae > Streptomyces > Streptomyces sp. NBC_00400. Next base: position 6,282,943 of record NZ_CP107940.1, read on the forward strand.
GGGGCAGCCGCGAAGAGGGCGCCGAAAAGGCAAAGGTGCTGACCGCGCTGCTGAAAGCGGCGCACGGCGGGCGCCACTTCGACGTCTCGGTCCCCAGTGCCCCTGCGGTATCCGGGAGTTGACGTGCCCCGCCGCAGGCCAGCACCCTGGATGGCTACGACTATGGGTGATCACATAGGGTGAAAAGAAAAACGGGAGGTTCGGCGTGTTCGTTGAACGCGCGCGCCTTGTCGACTTAGTGTCTCGTTCCAAAGGGACTATGGAACCAAGGAACACAGGCACAGGTAACCCTAAACTTCAACGTTAGGGTTCGGGTCGGCGATACGAACCGTCCCATCGGCATCAGTCGGCGTCCACACGCAGTGCGGCGACGACACGTAACTCGAGGCGAGAGGCCTTCGACGTGGCAGCACCGCAGAACTACCTCGCAGTCATCAAGGTCGTCGGCATCGGCGGCGGTGGCGTGAACGCCATCAACCGGATGATCGAGGTCGGGCTCAAGGGCGTCGAGTTCATCGCGATCAACACCGATGCGCAGGCGCTGCTGATGAGCGACGCCGACGTCAAGCTCGACGTCGGCCGCGAAATGACGCGCGGGCTCGGCGCCGGCGCCAACCCGGATGTGGGTCGCAAGGCGGCCGAGGACCACCGTGAGGAGATCGAGGAGGTCCTCAAGGGGGCCGACATGGTCTTCGTGACCGCGGGTGAGGGCGGCGGCACCGGCACCGGCGGCGCACCCGTCGTCGCCAACATCGCCCGCTCGCTGGGCGCCCTGACGATCGGTGTGGTCACCCGCCCGTTCACCTTCGAGGGCCGCCGTCGCGCCAACCAGGCCGAGGACGGCATCGCGCAGCTGCGCGAAGAGGTCGACACCCTCATCGTGATCCCCAACGACCGGCTGCTGTCCATCTCGGACCGTCAGGTGAGCGTGCTCGACGCGTTCAAGTCCGCGGACCAGGTGCTGCTGTCGGGTGTCCAGGGCATCACCGACCTGATCACCACACCGGGTCTGATCAACCTCGACTTCGCCGACGTCAAGTCCGTGATGTCGGAGGCCGGTTCCGCGCTCATGGGCATCGGCTCGGCACGGGGCGACGACCGTGCGGTGGCCGCCGCGGAGATGGCGATCTCCTCGCCCCTCCTGGAGGCCTCCATCGACGGCGCCCGCGGGGTGCTGCTCTCCATCTCCGGCGGTTCCGACCTCGGTCTCTTCGAGATCAACGAGGCCGCGCAGCTGGTCAGCGAGGCCGCCCACCCGGAAGCCAACATCATCTTCGGTGCGGTCATCGACGATGCGCTGGGCGACGAGGTCCGGGTGACGGTCATCGCCGCGGGATTCGACGGCGGTCAGCCGCCGGCCCGCCGCGATGCCCAGTCGGCACTGTCGTCCCCGAAGCGCGAAGAGCCCGCCCCGGCCCCGAGCCGTCCGGCCACCCCGCCGGAGCCGCGTTCGTCGTCCTTCGGCGGACTGGGTTCGGTTCCGGTGCGTGACGAGGAGCCGGCCCCGGCCGAGTCCTCTTCTTCCTCCTCACTGAGCGAGGTCCCGTCGCCCCCGGCGAGCGCTCCGCAGGTTCCCCCGGCCCGTCCGTACTCGGACTCCGCGGCCGAGGAACTGGACGTCCCCGACTTCCTGAAGTGACGTAAAGCACCGAAGTGATAGGGACACAGCACCACGAGAGCGGCGCGCACTTCGCCTTCACCGACAGGTGGGGCGGGGTGAGCGCCGCTCCGTACGATCAGCTCAACCTGGGCGGCGCGGTCGGCGACGACCCGCAGGCCGTATACGCCAACCGCGCGCGGGCCGCCGCGGAACTCGGCCTCGACCCGGCCGCGGTGGTGTGGATGCACCAGGTGCACGGCCGGGACGTCGCGGTGGTCGACGGGCCGTGGCACGGCGACGACATCCCCGGTGTCGACGCGGTGGTGACCGGCCGCCGGGGCCTCGCGCTCGCCGTGCTGACCGCCGACTGCACCCCGGTCCTGCTGGCCGATCCGGTCGCCGGGATCGCGGGGGCCGCGCATGCCGGACGGCCCGGTCTGGTCGCCGGGGTGGTCCCGGCGGTCGTCGAGGCCATGGTGCAGCAGGGGGCGGTGCCGGCGCGGACCGTCGCGTACACCGGACCGGCGATCTGCGGGCGGTGTTACGAGGTGCCCGAGGCGATGCGCTCCGATGTCGCCGCGGTGGCACCCGAGGCCCGTGCGGTGACCGGCTGGGGCACTCCCGCGGTGGACGTCACCGCAGGGGTACGGGCCCAACTCGCCGCGGCGGGCGTGCAGGTGCGTGAGGATTCCCACATCTGCACCCGCGAATCCGCCGACCACTTCTCTTACCGGCGCGACCGTACGACGGGACGGCTCGCGAGCTATGTATGGCTCGGGGACACCCCCGGCCCGCGGCTGGGGGAGGCCGAGCTGTGACCAACGACCGCAAGACGCAACTGGCCGAGAACCTGGCCCGGGTGGAGGAACGTATCTCCGCCGCATGTGCCAGGGCCGGCCGGCCGCGTGACGAGGTGACCCTGATCGTGGTCACCAAGACCTACCCCGCGAGCGATGTCCGGTTGCTCGCGGAGCTGGGGGTGCGCCAGGTCGCGGAGAACCGCGATCAGGAGGCCGCTCCCAAGGCCACTGAATGCGCTGATTTGCCCCTTACTTGGCATTTTGTTGGGCAGCTGCAGACCAACAAGGTGCGCTCCGTGGCCGGTTATGCCGGAATTGTGCAATCGGTCGACCGGGTCCGGCTCGTCACCGCACTGTCCAAGGAGGCGGTGCGTGCCGGGCGTGAACTGGGCTGTCTGATCCAGGTGGCGCTCGATGCGGAGGCGGGGGAGCGCGGTGAGCGCGGCGGGGTGGCACCCGACGGAGTCGGGGCGCTGGCCGAAGCGGTCGCCGGGGCCGAGGGTCTGCGGCTGGACGGTGTGATGACCGTCGCCCCGCTGGCCGGGCCGTACGCCGGACGTGAACTCGCCGCTTTCGGGCGGCTCATGGAAATCTCATCCGACCTGCGCGCGGGTCATCCTGCTGCCACCATGGTGTCCGCAGGTATGAGCGCGGACCTCGAAGAAGCCGTGGCGGCCGGGGCGACACATGTGCGCGTCGGCACTGCGGTACTCGGAGTCCGACCACGGCTCCGGTAACGTCGCCAAGCAAGTCGGACCACAGCACAAAATATGGTCATTCCCGCAAAAAGCGGGCAGGCCGCGTGGATCCAAGGCCCCTGGTGACGGAGCCGATCCACCACAGAGCGGAGGACGCAGAGAATGGCCGGCGCGATGCGCAAGATGGCGGTCTACCTCGGCCTCGTGGAGGACGATGGGTACGACGGCCGGGGGTTCGACCCCGATGACGAGTTCGAGCCCGAGCTTGACCCGGAGCCCGACCGGGGGCGGCGTCAACAGCACCCAGTGCAGGCCGAAATCCCCCCCGAAAGGGAGGAACCCGTCCGTGCCGTGACACCTCCGGCGCAACGTGAACCGGCCCCGCTCGCCGCGGAAAACGGACGACCCGCGCGAATCGCCCCCGTGGCATCCATCACACCCGAACGTCCAAATCTGGAGAAGAACGCACCGGTGATCATGCCCAAAGTTGTGTCCGAGCGGGAGCCCTACCGCATCACCACACTCCACCCCCGGACCTACAACGAAGCCCGTACCATCGGGGAACACTTCCGTGAGGGCACTCCGGTGATCATGAATCTCACGGAGATGGACGATACCGATGCGAAGCGACTTGTCGACTTTGCGGCCGGTTTGGTGTTTGGTCTTCACGGCAGCATCGAGCGGGTGACGCAGAAGGTGTTCCTGTTGTCGCCTGCTAACGTCGATGTCACGGCGGAGGACAAGGCCCGCATCGCAGAGGGCGGGTTCTTCAACCAGAGCTGAGACGCAACACCGGGCACACCGAGGCCGTGAGGCCAACACACGAGCAAGGCAAGGGGAGAGGGACTGCGCGAGATGAGTGTCTTTGGTCAGGTGATCTACATCGCGCTGTACTGCTTCCTGATCGTGTTGATCTTCCGGCTGGTGATGGACTATGTCTTCCAGTTCGCCCGTTCATGGCAACCCGGCAAGGCGATGGTGGTCATTCTTGAGGCCGCCTACACTGTCACTGATCCGCCACTCAAGCTTCTGCGGCGGGTAATCCCGCCGCTGCGTCTCGGGGGCGTGGCGCTCGATCTGTCCTTCTTCGTATTGATGATCATCGTGTACATCCTGATCACCGTCGTGAGGTCGGTGTTGTTGGTGTGAACGATACGGTCTTGCCGATTGCCGACGACTACGTTGAGGTGAAGTAGAGATGCCGTTGACCCCCGAGGACGTGCGGAACAAGCAGTTCACGACCGTCCGCCTCCGAGAAGGCTATGACGAGGACGAGGTCGATGCCTTCCTCGATGAGGTCGAAGCCGAACTGACCCGGCTCCTGCGGGAGAACGAGGACCTTCGCGCCAAGCTGGCCGCTGCCACCCGCGCCGCCGCGCAGAACCAGCAGCAGCAGGGGCTGCGCAAGGGACCGGACCAGCAGCAGGAGCAGCAGCAGCGGCCCGGGTCTCCGGTGCCCGCCGCCATATCCGGTCCGCAGCCGGTCCCGCCGCAGCAGCAGCAGGGGATGGGTGGCCCTCCCCAACTGCCTGGTGGTGCACCGCAGCTGCCTCCTGGTCCCGGTGGCCACGGCCCCGGCCCGCAGGGCCCGCACGGTCCCGGTCCGATGGGTCCCGGCGGTCCCATGGGCGGCCCGATGGGCGGTCCCGGCGGACCGCAGCTGCCCGGCCCCGGTGGCCAGCAGGGCGGCCCGGGCGGTGACAGCGCGGCGCGCGTGCTGTCGCTGGCACAGCAGACCGCCGACCAGGCGATCGCGGAGGCCCGTTCCGAGGCCAACAAGATCGTCGGCGAGGCGCGCAGCCGTGCCGAGGGCCTGGAGCGGGACGCCCGCGCCAAGGCCGACGCGCTGGAGCGGGACGCGCAGGAGAAGCACCGCGTGGCGATGGGCTCGCTGGAGTCGGCCCGCGCGACGCTGGAGCGCAAGGTCGAGGACCTGCGCGGCTTCGAGCGCGAGTACCGCACGCGGCTGAAGTCCTACCTGGAGAGCCAGCTGCGTCAGCTGGAGAACCAGGCCGACGACTCGCTGGCCCCGCCGCGGACCCCGGCTGCCGCTTCGCTGCCGCCGTCCCCGTCGATGGCGTCGGCCGGTGCCGGCAGCATGGGCGGCGGCAACCACACCATGGGTGGCGGCCAGCAGATGGGCGGCAACCACTCCATGGCCGGCCAGTCCAACGGCGGTCCGTCCTACGGCGGGCAGCAGCAGATGTCGCCGGCGATGACCCAGCCGATGGCTCCGGTGCGGCCGCAGAGCCCGCAGCCGATGCAGCAGACGCCGTCGCCGATGCGCGGCTTCCTGATCGACGAGGACGACAACTGACGTCCGCGTAGCGCGCAGAGTCGGCAATCAGGGCCGGGCCCCGAGGGAACACTCCTTCGGGGCCCGGCCCTTTTGTGTGTACTTGCGCGCGGGGGGCGGGGGCGGGGGGCCTCGCCGGGGTGTCCTCGGGGACGGCGAAGCCCCCCGGTGCGGATCGCACCGGGGGGCTCGGCAGGCCGGGTGACCGCGGGTGCGGTTACGCCTTGCGCAGCTGGAACGTGAGGGCCAGGCTCTCGTCGGTGAACGCGGGGCCGTAGGAACCGTCCGCCTCGCCGGGGGTGAAGTCGTCGGCGAGCACTTCGTCGGAGATCAGGCCGGCGTGGTCGGTCAGCGCCGTGCGCACCTCCTCGTCGGTGGACCGCCAGCGCAGCGCGATCCGGTCGGCGACGTCCAGGCCGCTGTTCTTCCGGGCCTCCTGGATCAGCCGGATCGCGTCGCGGGCCAGGCCCGCCCGGCGCAGCTCCGGGGTGATCTCCAGGTCGAGGGCGACCGTGGCACCGGCGTCGGAGGCCACCGACCAGCCCTCGCGCGGGGTCTCGGTGATGATGACCTCGTCGGGGGCGAGGGAGACGGTTTCGCCGTCGACCTCGACACTCGCCGTGCCGTCGCGCAGGGCCAGCGAGAGGGCGGCGGCGTCCGCCGCGGCGACGGCCTTGGCGACTGCCTGGACGCCCTTGCCGAACCGCCTGCCCAGGGCACGGAAGTTCGCCTTGGCGGTGGTGTCGACCAGGGAGCCGCCCACCTCCGACAGCGCGGCCAGCGAACTGACGTTCAGCTCCTCGGTGATCTGCGCGCGCAGGTCCTCGGGCAGGCCCGCGAAGCCGTGGGCCGCCACCAGTGCACGGGACAGCGGCTGGCGGGTCTTCACCCCCGACTCGGCGCGGGTCGCACGGCCCAGCTCGACGAGCCGGCGCACCAGCTGCATCTGGCCGGACAGCGCCGGGTCGATGAGCGTCCGGTCGGCGACCGGCCAGCCGGCGAGGTGGACGGACTCCGGGGCCTCGGGGACGACCGGGACGACCAGGTCCTGCCAGACCCGCTCGGTGATGAACGGGGTGAGCGGGGCCATCAGCCGGGTGACCGTCTCGATGACCTCGTGCAGCGTGCGCAGCGCGGCCGCGTCGCCCTGCCAGAAGCGGCGGCGCGAGCGGCGGACGTACCAGTTGGAGAGGTCGTCGACGAAGGAGGAGAGGAGCTTGCCGGCGCGCTGGGTGTCGAAGGCTTCCAGCGACTCGGTGACCTGCTCGACCAGGGTGTTCAGCTCACCGAGCAGCCAGCGGTCCAGCAGCGGCCGGGCAGCCGGGGCCGGGTCGGCGGCGGAGGGCGCCCAGTTCGACGTACGGGCGTACAGCGCCTGGAAGGCGACGGTGTTCCAGTACGTCAGCAGCGTCTTGCGGACGACTTCCTGGATGGTGGAGTGGCCCACCCGGCGGGCGGCCCAGGGGGAGCCGCCGGCCGCCATGAACCAGCGGACCGCGTCGGCGCCGTGCTGGTCCATGAGCGGGATCGGCTGGAGGATGTTGCCCAGGTGCTTGGACATCTTCCGGCCGTCCTCGGCGAGGATGTGACCGAGGCAGACCACGTTTTCGTACGAGGACTTGTCGAAGACGAGCGTGCCGACGGCCATCAGGGTGTAGAACCAGCCGCGGGTCTGGTCGATGGCCTCCGAGATGAACTGCGCCGGGTAGCGCTTCTCGAACAGCTCCTTGTTGCGGTACGGGTAGCCCCACTGCGCGAACGGCATCGAGCCCGAGTCGTACCAGGCGTCGATGACCTCGGGGACGCGGGTCGCGGTGCCCTGGCACGTCGGGCAGGCGAAGGTGACCGCGTCGATGTACGGGCGGTGCGGGTCCAGGTCCGACTGGTCGGTGCCGGTCAGCTCGGTCAGCTCGGTGAGCGAGCCGACGCAGGTGAGGTGGTTCTCCTCGCAGCGCCAGATGGGCAGCGGGGTGCCCCAGTAGCGGTTGCGGGACAGCGCCCAGTCGATGTTGTTGTTCAGCCAGTCGCCGAAGCGGCCGTGCTTGACCGACTCGGGGAACCAGTTGGTGTTCTCGTTCTCCCGGAGCAGGGCGTCCTTGACCGCGGTGGTGCGGATGTACCACGACGGCTGGGCGTAGTAGAGCAGCGCGGTGTGGCAGCGCCAGCAGTGCGGGTAGCTGTGCTCGTAGGCGAGGTGCCGGAAGAGCAGGCCGCGGGCGTCGAGGTCGGCGACCAGCGCCTCGTCGGCCTTCTTGAAGAACTGGCCGCCGACCAGGCGCAGTTCCTCCTCGAACGTGCCGTCCGGGCGGACCGGGTTGATCACCGGCAGGTCGTACGCCTTGCAGGTCTTGAGGTCGTCCTCACCGAAGGCCGGGGCCTGGTGGACGAGACCGGTGCCGTCATCGGTGGTGACGTACTCGGCGTTGACGACGATATTGGCGCCCTCCAGCTCGACGAGGCCGAAGGGGCGCTCATAGGCCCAGCGCTCCATCTCGCGTCCGGTGAACGACTCGCCGGTGGCGGTCCAGCCCTCGCCGAGGGCCTTCTCCAGCAGCGGCTCGGCGACGACCACCTGCTCGCTGCCGTCGGTGGCGACGACATAGGTGACGTCGGGGTGCGCGGCGACCGCGGTGTTGGAGACCAGGGTCCAGGGGGTGGTCGTCCAGATCAGCAGCGCGGCCCGGCCGGCCAGCGGGCCGGACGTCAGCGGGAGGCGGACGAAGACCGAGGGGTCGACGACGTTCTCGTAGCCCTGGGCCAGCTCGTGGTCCGACAGGCCGGTGCCGCAGCGCGGGCACCAGGGGGCGACGCGGTGGTCCTGGACCAGCAGGCCCTTGGTGAAGATCTCCTTCAGCGACCACCACACCGACTCGATGTAGTCGGGGTCCATCGTGCGGTACGGGGCGTCCAGGTCGGTCCAGTAGCCCATACGGGTCGTGAGCTCGGCGAAGGCGTCGGTGTGGCGGGTCACCGACTCGCGGCACCTGGCGTTGAACTCGGCGATGCCGTACGCCTCGATGTCCTTCTTGCCGTTGAAGCCCAGCTCCTTCTCCACGGCCAGCTCGACCGGGAGGCCGTGGCAGTCCCAGCCGGCCTTGCGGTCGACGTGGTAGCCCTGCATCGTGCGGAACCGGGGGAAGACGTCCTTGAAGACGCGCGCCTCGATGTGGTGCGCGCCGGGCATGCCGTTGGCGGTCGGGGGGCCCTCGTAGAAGACCCACTCGGGCCGTCCCTCGGACTGCTGGAGGGTACGGGCGAAGATCTTCTGTTCCTGCCAGAACTCGAGCACGGCGTGCTCGAGGGCGGGGAGGTCTACCTGGGCGGGTACCTGGCGGTACTGGGGCTGCGGACTCATCGGGGGCTTCCTCCGGCGGACACCTGCTGCGTTCTCCGTCCGGAGGGACGAGAGCCTGCGCTCCCGCGGTACCACCCTCCTTGGCGGTGCCACTGCACCGCCCCCTCATTGGGGTCGCGCTGCCGGTTCTACTCGCCCTGGGTGGCCCGAGGTCCGTGGGCGGAGCCCACTGTCCAAACCCGTGGGCGGAGCCCACTGTCCAAGACTTTCTTCCGGCGGCTCCGGGGTGATCTTCACGTCGTGCACGCCCCCGGGCTTCCACCGTCCCCGGGTCGCTGCTGGCTGCGTACGGCGCTACTCGTCCCGTCAATGCCTCTCGCTCGGCCCAGTGTACGGGGCCGCACCGACAGTGGCCGACCGGATTTCCGGCAGTCGGGGGAGGCGGGCCGGCGCCGGCTTGGTACGGGAGGGGGCCGGGCTGTACGGGAAGGGGCCCGGGCCGCGCGGCGCGACGGGTCCGGGGCCGCTCGCCGCGCCGGGCGCCGGGCGCACGCCGTGACCCGAATGGCGAGCGGGCGGGTACCGCGCCGGGGGACGGATTACCGGCCGGGGAGCGGGGCACAAACGAGGCAGACCGGACGTCCGGGCCGGGTGGCAGGTCCCGAAGGGCGGTGCGTCCCGTTGCCGCGTGGCGTGCAGCGATTTATCGTTCCCGTCACGATTCGCGAACAAAGTCACATATGTGAAGGGGTCGCGGCCATGGTGGCGAAAAAGACCGCCGCGGAGAAGAGCACGACGCCTGCCGACGAGGCCGTCGCGAAGCAGCCTGCAGCGAAGAAGACGGCCCCGAAGAAGGCAGCTCCGAAGAAGGCCGCGGCCAGGAAGACGGCGGCCGGTACGACCACGCCGGGGAAGACCACGGCCGGACGGGCGGCGCCGGAGAAGGCGGCCGCGAAGAAGCCGGCGGCCAAGAGGACCGCGGCGAAGAAGATCGCGGCGAAGAAGACCGCGAAGAAGGCTCCGGCCAAGACGGCCGCGGTGCCCGCTAAGAAGACGGGAGCCAAGACGGTGGTGGCGAAGAAGACTGCGGCCGCAGCGGCCAAGGCCCACGGCAATGACTCCGCGGTGCCCATGGCCCGGGTGGCCGCGGCGCCGGGGGAGCTCGCCGTACGGCCCGGCGAGGAGCCCTGGACGCCCGAAGAGGTCACCGAGGCGCGGACCGAACTGATGGAGGAGGCGGCACGGCTGCGGCTGGAGATCGTCTCGGCCGAGGACGCCATCGCCGGGCTGATGCGCGACTCCGGTGACGGCGCGGGCGACGACGAGGCCGACACCGGCACCAAGAACATCACCCGCGAACACGAGCTGGCGCTCGCCTCCAACGCCCGCGAGATGCTGCACCAGACCGAGCGTGCCCTGGGCCGGCTGGACGCGGGCACCTACGGCCTCTGCGAGAACTGCGGCAACCCCATCGGCAAGGCGCGGATGCAGGCCTTCCCCCGCGCCACGCTGTGCGTGGAGTGCAAGCAGAAGCAGGAGCGCCGTTGAACCGGCCGGCAGGTGTCGCCGACGGCACCCGGTCCGCCCGCGCCCGTACGTGTGTGCCGTACTCTCGTGGTTCAGCCGGGCATGGCCCGGCCGTGGACACGACGGGCTGAGGGACTCACACGTGGCTAAGGCCGAACGCATCACCGGTACGCCGGAACCCGAGCCGGGTACCGGAGCGGATTCCACGGCGGAATCCGAGGGGGGAGAGGCGGTGGAGGCGGAGCAGGGCACCGGCCATCGCAAGCGGCGGATCACCGCGCTGCTGCTGGTCGCGCTCTTCGTCTACCTGCTCGACCTGGGCAGCAAGCTTCTGGTGGTCGCGAAACTGGAGCACCACGAGCCCATTCAGGTCATCGGGACGCTGCTGCAGTTCACCGTGATCCGTAACCGCGGCGCCGCGTTCAGCATCGGCGAGGCGCTGACGATCTTCCTCACCATCATTGCGACGGTCGTGATCGTGGTGATCGCCCGGATCGCCCGCAAGCTCTACAGCCTGCCCTGGGCGATCGCGCTCGGGCTGCTGCTCGGCGGCGCCTTCGGCAACCTCACCGACCGGCTGTTCCGCTCGCCGGGGGTCTTCGAGGGCGCAGTGGTCGACTTCATCGCCCCGGCGCACTTCGCGGTCTTCAACCTCGCCGACTCCGGGATCGTCTGCGGCGGCATCCTGATCGTGATCCTGTCCTTCCGCGGACTGGACCCCGACGGGACCGTGCACAAGGACTGATCCCCCGTGGCGGGGCCGACCGGGGCAGGAGCCACTGGTGGTGCCGGCCCCGGGCCCCGGCCCCGGGCAGGGCACCACTACGGGACTGCCATACTCGTGGGGTGAGCACCATTCCCGAGATCCGCACCCTGCCCGTACCGGACGGCCTGGAGGGCGAGCGCGTCGACGCCGCGCTGGCCCGGATGTTCGGCTTCTCCCGTACGAAGGCGGCCGAACTCGCCGCCGCCGGCAAGGTCCGGGTCGACGGCTCCGAGGTGATGAAGTCCGAGCGGGTGAGCGGCGGCGCCTGGCTGGAAGTGGAGATGCCGCAGGCCGCGGCGCCCGTGGAGATCGTCGCCGAGCCCGTCGAGGGCATGGAGATCGTGCACGACGACGACGACATCGTGGTGATCGTCAAGCCCGTCGGCGTGGCCGCGCACCCCAGCCCCGGCTGGACGGGAACGACCGTCATCGGCGGTCTGGCCGCGGCCGGCTACCGCATCTCCACCTCCGGTGCCGCCGAGCGCCAGGGCATCGTGCACCGTCTCGACGTCGGCACCTCCGGCCTGATGGTGGTCGCCAAGTCCGAGCGCGCCTACACCCTGCTCAAGCAGCAGTTCCGTGAGCGCACGGTCGACAAGCGCTACCACGCCCTGGTCCAGGGCCACCCGGACCCGATGAGCGGCACCATCGACGCCCCCATCGGCCGGCACCCGCAGCACGACTACAAGTGGGCGGTGACGGCCGAGGGCAAGGCGTCCGTCACGCACTACGACCTGATCGAGGCGTTCCGCGCGGCCAGCCTGCTCGACATCAAGCTGGAGACCGGCCGCACCCACCAGATCCGGGTGCACATGTCCGCGCACCGCCACCCCTGCGTCGGCGACCTGACCTATGGCGCCGACCCCACCCTCGCCAAGCGCCTCGGCGTCACCCGGCAGTGGCTGCACGCCATGCGGCTGGGCTTCGAGCACCCCTCCGACGGCCGCTGGGTCGAGTTCGAGAGCGGCTACCCGGATGACCTGCAGCGCGCCCTGGACACCGTCCGGGACGAGAGCAGCTGACGCGGAGGACATCGGGCGGGCGCCGACACGGCGGGCAGGAGCCCGTGTCATGGCACGCTGGGGTCGGAAAATGACCGCATCCGACCCCGGAGCGTAGCCACCGTGGACCAGCTGGCTCTGATGTTCGTCCTGCTGCTCGGAGCCGTGGTCATGGTTCCGGTCGGCGACCGGCTGGGACTCCCGTCGCCGGTGCTGATGACCCTCGTCGGCGCCGTGCTGGCACTGCTGCCGTTCGTGCCCAACGTCGAGGTACCGCCGGAGTTCATCCTGCCGGTGGTGCTGCCGCCGCTGCTCTACGCGGCCGTGCAGCGCACCTCCTGGCGCCAGTTCACCGCCAACGTCCGGCCGATCTTCCTGCTCGCCGTGGCGCTGGTCTTCGCCACCACCGCCGCGGTCGCCGCCGTCGCCCAGGCGGTGGTGCCCGGGATGCCGGTGGCCGCAGCGGTGGTGCTCGGCGCGCTGGTCGCCCCGCCCGACCCGGTGGCCGCGACGGCCGTTGCGGGCAAGCTCGGGCTGCCCCGCCGGCTGGTGTCGATCCTGGAGGGCGAGGGGCTGTTCAACGATGTCACCGCCATCGTGCTGTACCACGTCGCGCTCGCCGCGGCGGTCAGCGGAACCTTCTCGGTGCCCGCCGCGGTCGGCTCGCTGGTGCTCTCCGCGGTGGTCGCCATAGCGGTCGGCCTGGGGCTCGGCTGGGTCACCAACAAGCTGATGGGGCTGCTCGGCGACCCGACGCTGCAGATCGGTCTGACGCTGCTGGTGCCGTTCGTCGCGTACGTCCTGGCCGAGAACTTCCGCGGATCCGGGGTGCTGGCGGTGCTGACCTGTGCGCTGTTCCTGGCCGAGTACGCGGTCGACCCGGACGACGTGATGGGCCGGCTCGCCGGCTACACCTTCTGGGAGGTCGTCGACACCCTCGTCACCGGTGTCGCCTTCGGGCTGATCGGCCTGGAGCTGCACAACATCTTCGGGGCGGCCTCCCACCGCTGGGGCCAGCTCCTCGGGGCCGGCGCCGCCGTCGTCGGGGTGGTCGTCGGCGTCCGTCTGCTGTGGCTGCTGCCCGCCGCCTGGCTGGCCAGGCGGATGCACAAGCGCCGCGACTACGACGAAGAGATCCCGATGAGCTGGCGGGAGACGCTCATCATGTGGTGGGCGGGGATGCGCGGGGTGGCCTCGGTGGCGCTGGCGCTGGCCATTCCGTACAGCGTCGACGGCGGCGATGACTTCCCGGTCCGTGACGACATCCTCTTCATCGCCTTCGCAGTGGTGCTCAGCACGCTCCTCATCCAGGGCCTCACCCTGCCCTGGCTGGTGCGCCGGCTGCGGGTACGGGCCGACACCGATGCCGTCGACGCGCTGGAGCGGGAGCTGGCGCTCCGGGTGATCAAGGCGTCCAAGCGGCGGCTGAAGGAGATCCTGGAGGTCGAGGAGCTGCCCGACGAGGTCAGCGAGCAACTGGCCCGCCGCGCGCACGACATCGGCGCCCGGATCGCGCCGGACATCGTCGACGACGAGCGGCGCGAGCTCTTCGACAAGCGCATCACCCGGCTGAAGAAGGTGCACCGCATCCAGGGCGAGATGCTGTCGGCCGCCCGGCACGAGGTACTGGCGGCGCGCAGCGAACCGGGCGCGGACCCGGAGATCGTCGACCGGGTGCTGCGCCATCTGGACATGCGCAGCCTGCGGGGTGCGCCTTAGGGGGTGTCTCCCCCTAAGGGCTGTCCGGCGGCGCCGTCGCCGTGGTGATCCGTGGCAGTGCGTAGGCGTGTTCGGTCCGCAGCCACTCCAGCAGCCGCTCGCGGACCTCGCAGCGCACCGTCCACAGCGTGTCCGAGTCCCGGGCGGTCACCAGCGCACGCACCACGATCGTGGACGGTGTGGTGTCGGTGACCACCAGGCTCTGGGACCTGCCGTCCCACTCCGGGCACTCCTGGAGGATTTCCAGCAGCCGCTGGCGCATCTTCTCCACCGGCGCGCTGTGGTCGAGGTGGAGGAGGACCGTGCCGGTCATCTGCGCACCGCCGCGCGACCAGTTCTCGAAGGGTTTGCCGGTGAAGTACGACACCGGCATGGTGATCCGGCGCTCGTCCCAGGTCCGCACGGTCAGAAAGGTCAGCGTGATCTCCTCGACGGTGCCCCACTCGCCGTCCACGACGACGGTGTCCCCGATGCGCACCATGTCGCCGAACGCGATCTGCAGTCCCGCGAAGAGGTTGCCGAGGGTGGACTGGGCGGCGATACCGGCGACGATGCCCAGCAGCCCGGCCGACGCCAGCATGGAGGTACCGACTGCCCGCATCGCCGGGAACGTCAGCAGCATCGAGGCGGCCGCGACGACGATCACCACGGCCGTCACCACCCGCTGGATCAGCGTCACCTGGGTCCGTACCCGCCGCACCCGCGCCGCGTCCCGGGCGCCCGCCGCATAGCGCGAGTACGAGGACTCGACGATGGCCGCCGCTGCCCGGACGACCAGCCAGGCGGTGGCCGCGATCAGGACCAGGGTCAGCGCCTGCCCGATGCCCGCCGCATGCTTTTTGACGGACTCCAGCCCCGTATGGTTGAACGAGCCGCGCAACAGGGCCGCGCAGAGCACCACTTGCAGCGGTATCCGGCAGCGGCGCAGCAGGCCCCACAAGGGGGTCTCCGGGTGGCCGGCATCGATCCGGCGCAGTGCCCGGTCGGCGAGCCAGACCAGGATGAGCGCGAGCAGGACCGCGCCGCCGATGACGACGACCGGACGCAGGACGTCCTCCAAGGACACGGGACTCCTCCTCCGTGGGGTACGAGGGGCTGTGGTGTGCTGGTACCCGGTCCCCGTGACCGTAACTGGCAGGATGGGGCGAGATCGATCCAACCCCAGGGAAGTGATGTCAGTGCCGGCCGCCTCCGAGTCCCCGACCAGCGGACTTTCGACGATTGTGCTGTTCCATTCGGTGTGCGGGCTGCGTCCCGCGGTGCACGCGGCGGCGGACCGGCTGCGCGCCGCGGGGTACGAGGTGATCGTCCCCGATCTCTTCGACGGCCGGACCGCCGACTCCGTCCCGGACGGCATTCTCATCAAGGACGAGATCGGCAAGGAGGAACTGCTCAAGCGGGCCATCACGGCCGTCGCGCCCTACTCCGACCGCGGACTGGTCTACGCCGGCTTCTCCTTCGGCGGCTCCGTCGCGCAGAACCTCGCGCTCGGCGACGAGCGGACCCGCGGGCTGCTTCTGCTGCACGGCACCTCGGACATCGCGGACGGCACCGTCGCCGACGACCTGCCGGTGCAGCTGCATGTCGCCGACCCGGACCCGTACGAGCCGCACGACTGGCTGAACGCCTGGTATCTGCAGATGCGCCGGGCCGGCGCGGACGTAGAGGTCTTCCGCTACGCCGGCGCCGGCCATCTCTTCACCGATCCCGGTCTGCCCGACTACGACCAGGAGGCCGCGGAGAGCGCCTGGAAGGTGGCGCTGGGCTTCCTCGCCGAGCTGTGAGCCGGCAGGCCGGGCGGGCCCGGGCCGGCGTCCCCTAGACGAGCGGCTGGCCCGCGCGCTCCACCTGCTGGCTGCCGGACCGGGTCAGGTACGAGCGCAGCAGGGTGCTGGTGGCGTTCGGATCGGTTTTGTCGGAGATGCCGAAATAATCCATCTGCGTCCGCTCGGCGTCGATGTCCAGGACCCCGTAGCCGTGCGAGTCCATGTCCAGCCACTTCACATGCCGGTTGGCGGCCTTGATGGCGGCGACCCCGGCCAGCGAGACCGTGTGCGGGGCGACGTGCAGGAAGTCGTCCACGTTGTCGGAGGTGACGGAGGTGACCACGAACTCCGTCGCCACCGCGCGGTCGGCGGGGTAGGTCGCCGCCTGGAGCGGCACCTCGTTGGCCCAGGCCATGTGGATGTCGCCGGTCAGGAACACCGTGTTGTCGATGCCGCGGTCGCTGAGGTGGCTCAGCAGCTCGCGCCGGTCGTCGGTGTAGCCGTCCCACTGGTCGGTGTTGATCGCCAGGCCCTCCTTGGGTATCCCCAGGATCTCGGCGAGCGGGCCCAGCAGCTTCGCGGGGACGGCGCCGAAGGCGACCTGCGAGATCATCACCGAGGTGCCGACCAGCCGCCAGGCGGTGTCCGAGCGCTCCAGTCCGGACTTGAGCCAGTCCAGTTGGGCCCGCCCGGTGATCGTGCGGCTGGGGTCGTCGACCGCGCCGCTGCCCGGCTTGGCCTGGGCGTCGCGGAACGAGCGCAGGTCCAGCAGGTGCAGATCGGCGAGGGTACCGAAGCGCAGCCTGCGGTAGGTGGTCCCGGCGATCGAGGGGCGCACCGGCATCCACTCGAAGTAGGCCTGCTTCGCGGCGGCCATCCGCGCGGACCAGGGGCCCTCGGTCTCCGGGGTGTGGTTCACCGCGCCGCCCTTCCAGGCGTTGTCGGCGAACTCGTGGTCGTCCCACATGGCGATGACCGGGTGGGTGGCGTGCATGGCCATCGCGTCCGGGTCGGTCTTGTGGACGCCGTGCCGGGTGCGGTAGTCGGCGAGCGTCAGCAGCTCGTGGGCCGGGGAGTGCGGGCGGACGACGTACTTGAACTCCGGGTACTCGCCGGACTTGTACTCGTAGAGGTAGTCGCCGACGTGGAGCACCGCGTCCAGCTCGGTGCGGGCGGCCAGGTGCCGGTAGGGGGAGAAGTAGCCGGACTCCCAGTTGGCGCAGGAGACCACGCCGAAGCGGATGTTGCCGGCCGCGGTGTCGGGGGCGGGGGCGGTACGGGTCCGGCCGACGGGGGAGTGCTGTCCGTCGACGGTGAAGCGGTAGTAGTAGTGGGTGGCCGGGTGCAGGCCGCGGACGTCCGCCTTGACCGTGTGGTCACTGGCGGCGGAGGTGGTCAGGTTCCCCCGGGCGACAACGGACGTGAAGTTCTTGTCGCTCGCCACCTGCCAGCTCACCTTGGTGGCCGGTCCGCGGCCGGAGCCGGGGGTCGCCGACGCGGTCGGCGTGACCCGGGTCCACAGCAGGACGCCGTCCGGGAGCGGGTCCCCGGAGGCGACTCCGTGCTGGAAGAACGAGTCCTGGTCCGCGGCCCCTTGGGCGTGTGCGGTGGCGGCGCCGGCGAACGGCAGAAGAGCGGCGGTGGCGGCTACGGCCGTGACGGCAGTGCGGCGCGAGATCTGGTCATGATCGGTCACGGCCGATCACCTTACTGGCCGGTAAACGGCGCCGGGAGGGCGAATTCCGATAACTCCGAGAATTCGCCCGCCCGTTGTCCGAAAGGCACTCAGTGCGCGCCCGTGGGGTCCTTTTCGCCCTCGCGAATGCCCTTCGAGCCGCCTTCGCCCGTGCTGCCGCCCTTGCCCGGGTCTCCTCCGGCCGGCCCCTTCGCCGGGCCGAACTCCTTGTCGATCATCTTCTTGAAGTTGGCCTGCGCGAGCTGCATGTACTGCGCCTGCGTCATCTGCTGCCGCGGGACCTGCGGCAGCTCCAGCTTCTTGTCGCCGTGCAGGAACGTGGGCGTGCCCTTGACGCCCTTGCGGCCGAACAGCGCGGTCATCTCCATCGCCCAGCGGTCGTAGGTGCCCTTCTTGACCGCCGAGGCGAACGCCTTGTCGTTCTTCAGCTCCGGCACCTCGCCGGCGACCTTGAGCAGTTCGGCGTCCTTGGCGTAGAGGTCCTCGCGCTCGTCGGGGTGGTACTTGGCCGAGTACAGCGCCGACTTGTACTTCAAGAAGGCTTCCGGGCTGACGTTCAGCGCCGCGCCGAGCGCGCTGAGCGCGTTCTTCGAGCCCTCACCGCCGCCCATGCCGTCGAGGAAGGTGTACATGGTGAAGCGGACCCGGTACCGGCCGTCCTCGATGTCCTTGGCCAGGGCCTTGCCGCTGCTCTGCTCGAAGGTCGCACACATCGGGCAGCGGATGTCCTCGAAGACCTCCAGGGTCTGCTTGGCGTTCTTGTCGCCTATCAGGATCTCGGTGCCGTTCTTGCCCTGGGTGTGCGCGGGCGTGACGAGCTTGGCCTCCTTGGCGGCCTCCCAGCCCTTGGGCTCGTTGGCCTTCATCACGGCGTAGCCGATGCCGCCGGCCACGGCCAGGACGCCGATCACCGCGCCCGCCGCGGTCAGTTGGCGGCGCAGCTTCTCCTTCTTCTTCTGGCGGTCCCGCTCGGCCCGGATGCGTTCGCGGGCCGCGGTCTTGTTGGCCAGGTTGTTGCGGTTGCTCATGGGTGGTGTGGTCCCCTCAAGGTCGTGCCGGCTTCTGTGTGCTGGTCAGGCGCTGGCCGGGCGGGGCGGGCCGCGGCGCCGTACGCAGTGCACGAGGAGGGGGAGCGGGCGGGCCGGCGGCAGCGGGTGCAGCGGCCGGATCCGCCGGCGGGGCGGGGAGGGGCGGCGCTGCGCACCGCGACCGCGGTGCGCAGCGGACGGAAGGCACCGGCCGCGGCGGCGCGCAGCAGGGCGTCCAGGGCGGCATCCCCGCGGTGCAGCCAGGCCGCGGCGAGCAGGCCGACCGCGACATGGGCGGCGAGCAGCAGCCAGGGGGCCGCCGCCGGGACGGCCGGCGGCAGCGGCGCACCCGGATGGGCGGCCGCCCGGGCCAGCGGTGTGCCCCATTCGCCGCTTCGGCACAGCAGTTCGACGCCGACCGAGCGCAGCGGGCCGGTGACCGGGCCGCCGGCCGGCCCGTAACAGGTGTGCTGCCCGGCGGTGAAGACGGTGTCGGCGGCCAGTTCCAGCGGTACCAGGAGCGCGGCGACGGCGCCGAATCCGCGCTCCCGGCCGGTCAGCAGATAGGCCGCGGCGAAGGCACCGGCGCAGATCGCGACGACCGGAGCAAGCGGTAACGGGCGGTGCGAGAACAGCACATGGGAGGCCGTGGACAGGGTGGTGCACAGCGCAGCGAACAGTGCCGCCCGCACCGCCCTGAGCTGAACCCCCGGCGCAGCCGCCGGCCGGGCCCCGGGGCGGCGTACTCCCGTCGCCTGCATGAGCGGGAGTCTGCCATGTGTACGGCACGGGCCCGGGTCAAGATTTGGCATCGGCCGGCGCGCACGGAGCACGCCGGCCGAGAGGTGCGGCGCACGGCCCGGCCGGTGGCGGGCCGCCCGCGTCACTTCTTCAGTGCCTTGTCCACCATGGAGTTGAAGGCGGCCACGCTGGAGGGTGCCACCTTGCCCTGCGGGCTGTCCGTGCCCAGCACCGTGTCATTGAGCTTGATCGTCGGGGTGCTGGTGACGTCCTTGACCGCGCTGAACGCGTCGGACATCTCCAGCGCCCACCGGTCGTACGTGCCCGACTTGACGTTCTTCTGGAAGGCCGCGTTGCCCTTGAGTGCCGGGATGGTGTCGGCGACCTTGATCAGGTAGCTGTCGTCGGCGAACTTGTCCGGCCCGGTCTCGTCCGGGTGGAACTCCTTCGAGTACAGCGCGTACTTGTACTTCAAGAAGGCGTCCGGGCTGACGTTCAGGGCGGCGCCCAGTGCGCTCAGCGCGTTCTTGGAGCCGGTGCCCCTGAGGTTCGCGTCGAGGAACGTGCCCAGGTGGTAGGACGCCTTGTACTTGCCGTCCTTGATGTCCTTCTCGACGGTGGCCCCGGCGGTCTGCTCGAAGCCCGCGCAGCCGGGGCAGCGCGGGTCCTCGAAGAGGTTCAGGGTGTTCTTGGCGTCCTTCTTGCCGACGACGACCGTGGTGCCGTTCTTGCCGCTGGTGTTCTGGGGCTTGGTCAGCGGGGCCTTCGCGGCCTTCGCCCAGTCGGTGCTGTCCCCGGCGGCGGCGGAGCCGCTGTCGCCGCCCATGGAGGAGACCGCCACCCCGATCCCGCCGGCGATCGCCAGGACGGCGACGATCGCACCGCCGACGATCAGCTGCCGACGGACCTTGTCCTTCTTCGCCTGCCGCTCACGCTCGGCGCGCAGCCGCTCGCGGGCTGCCTGCTTGTTGGCCTGGTTGTTGCGGTTGCTCATGACTGTTCCTGCTCTGTGAAGATCCGTGAGGCGGGAGATATGTGCGGTCGAAGGCGTACGCACGCGGCGCGGGCGTACGCGGGCCGCGCGCGGCCGAAGGCCTACGCGGCCAGTGCGCAGGGCGGTCCACGGCGCACGACACAGTGCACGAGCAGGGGGACGGCACGGGCGGGGCGCCCGGGCCGTACGGGGGCGGGCACCGGGCGGCGCGGCGCGGCGCCGGCGACGACGACCGCGACGGCGATCAGCAGCGGGCGGAAGGCGAAGCCCGCCACCGCGCCCAGCAGCTGGTGCAGCGCTCTCTCGCCGCGGCGCAGCCAGCCCGCCGCCAGCAGTCCGGTGCCCACATGTGCCGCGAGCAGGACGAGCCAGGTGACCACGGGCGCGGTGTCCTCCGGGGACAGCCGCGTCAGCGGTGCGCCGACGGGATCGCCACCGCACAGCAGATCCACGCCCAGTGAGCGCAGCGGGCCGGCGACCGGGCCGCCGGCCTCTCCGTAACAGGTGTGCTGCCCCAGGCTGAAGGCCAGATCGGCGGCCAGTTCCAGGGGGACCAGCAGCGACGCGATCCGCCAGAAGCCGCGCTCCCGCCCGGCCAGTGCATAGGCGAGGGCGAACACGGCAGCACTGAGCGCGGTGACCAGGCTCAGCGGCAGCGGCATACGGGACAGCAGGACGTGCGACCCCGCGGAGAGCGTCACGCACAGCGCCGTGAAAAGCGCTGCGCGCAGTGCCCGCAGGTGTGCCGCCGAGATGTCCATTGCAGCCGAGTGTGCCATGGGCCGGGGTAAGCGGCGGCTAAGGGGGTCCGAAGCCGTACGCACCGGTGCATACGGTGCGTACGGCATATGCCGGCCCTCTCGTCCTGCCCGCCCTGCGGACCGGGGCCCGCGCTACAGCCCCGGGATCTGCCCGTTGCGGAAGAGGTCCACGAAGATCTGGTGGTCACGGCGGGCGCGGGCGCCGTAGGAGTGCGCGAAGTCGACCAGCAGTGATGCGAAGCCGTCCTCGTCGGCGGCGATGGCCGCGTCGATGGCCCGCTCCGTCGAGAACGGCACCAGCGAGTGGCCGCTCTCGTCGTCCGCGGCGGCGTGCATGGTCGCGGTGGCCCGGCCCAGGTCGGCCACCACCGCCGCGATCTCCTCCGGGTCGTCGATGTCCGACCAGTCCAGGTCGACCGCGTACGGCGAGATCTCGGCGACCAGCTGGCCCGCGCCGTCCAGTTCGGTCCAGCCCAGCCACGGGTCGGCGTGGTCCTGCAGGGCGCGCTGTGAGATCACCGTGCGGTGGCCCTCGTGCTGGAAGTAGCCGCGGACCGCGGGGTCGGTGACGTGCCGGGAGACGGCCGGGGTCTGCGCCTGCTTCATGTAGATCACCACATCGTTCTCCAGGGCGTCGCTGTTGCCCTCGAGCAGGATGTTGTACGACGGCAGACCGGCCGAGCCGATGCCGATGCCCCGGCGCCCCACCACGTCCTTGACGCGGTAGGAGTCCGGGCGGTCCAGGCTCGACTCCGGCAGCGTCTCCAGATAGCCGTCGAAGGCGGCGAGAACCTTGTAGCGGGTCGCCGCGTCCAGTTCGACACTGCCGCCGCCCGCCGAGAAGCGCCGCTCGAAGTCCCGGATCTCGGTCATCGAGTCCAGCAGTCCGAACCGGGTCAGCGAGCGGGCGTCGCGCAGCGCGCCGAGCAGCGGTCCCTCGGCGGTGTCCAGGGTGAAGGGCGGCAGCTCGTCCCGGTCGGAGCTCTTCGTCCCCGAGGCCAGCGCGTGGATGCGCTCCCGGTAGGCGGCGGCGTAGGTGCGCACCAGGTCGGTGATCTGCTTGTCGCTGAGCGCCTTGGCGTAGCCGATCAGCGCGACCGAGGCGGCGAACCGCTTGAGGTCCCAGGTGAACGGCCCGACGTACGCCTCGTCGAAGTCGTTGACGTTGAAGATCAGCCGGCCCGTGGAGTCCATGTACGTGCCGAAGTTCTCGGCGTGCAGATCGCCGTGGATCCACACCCGGCCGGTCTGCTCGTCCAGATACGGGCCGCCGTCCTTGCCGCCGTCGTCCTGCGCGGCCTCCAGGTCCCGGTAGAACAGGCAGGCCGTGCCCCGGTAGAAGGCGAAGGCGGAGGCGGCCATCTTCCGGAATTTCACACGGAAGGCTGCGGGGTCGGCGGCGAGCAGCTCCCCGAAGGCGGTGTCGAAGACGGCGAGAATTTCTTCGCCGCGCTGCTCGGCGTCCTGCGCCGGGGCGTGCTGGGACGGCATCGCTGGGTGCCTCCTGAAGTGCGGAAGGGGTACGGAGAGCCGTGGCGGAGCCCGTCGCGGATCTGCCACTGACAACGCGCGAGGCTACTCGTCGGTGCCCGCCGATTGTCAGTGGGGAGTCGTAGACTTCGAGACCGTCTCACCCATCCGTCGCCGACCGTGCACCGGTCGTCCGGCCGCCGTCCCCCGCCGAGGCGCTTCGCGCCGTTTCGTACTTTCGGAGGTCCCCCGCCGTGGCAGCCCCGTCCAGGCCCCCCTTCACGCACCTGCATGTCCACACCCAGTACTCACTGCTGGACGGTGCGGCGCGGCTGTCGGACATGTTCAAGGCGTGCAACGAGATGGACATGACGCATATCGCCATGTCCGACCACGGCAACCTCCACGGCGCGTACGACTTCTTCCACTCGGCGCAGAAGGCCGGGGTGACGCCGATCATCGGCATCGAGGCGTACGTGGCGCCGGAGTCGCGGCGGCTCAAGCGCAAGGTCCAGTGGGGCCAGCCGCATCAGAAGCGCGATGACGTCTCCGGTTCCGGTGGTTACACCCACAAGACGATCTGGGCGGCGAACAAGACCGGTCTGCACAACCTCTTCCGGCTGTCGTCGGACGCGTACGCCGAGGGCTGGCTGCAGAAGTGGCCGCGGATGGACAAGGAGACCATCGCCCAGTGGTCCGAGGGTCTGATCGCCTCCACCGGCTGCCCGTCCGGTGAGCTGCAGACCCGGCTGCGGCTCGGGCAGTTCGACGAGGCGCTGAAGTCCGCCTCCGAGTACCAGGACATCTTCGGCAAGGACCGGTATTTCCTGGAGCTGATGGACCACGGCATCGAGATCGAGCGCCGGGTCCGCGACGGCCTGCTGGAGATCGGCAAGAAGCTCGGCATCCCGCCGCTGGTCACCAACGACTCGCACTACACCTACGCCCACGAGTCCACGGCGCACGACGCCCTGCTGTGCATCCAGACCGGCAAGAACCTCTCCGACCCGGACCGCTTCCGCTTCGACGGCACCGGCTACTACCTCAAGTCCACCGACGAGATGTACGCCATCGACTCCTCGGACGCCTGGCAGGAGGGCTGCGCCAACACCCGCCTGATCGCCGACCAGATCGACGTCTCCGGGATGTTCGAGAAGCGCGACCTGATGCCGAAGTTCGACATCCCCCAGGGCTTCACGGAGGTCACCTGGTTCCAGGAGGAGGTCCGGGTCGGCATGCAGCGCCGCTTCCCGGGCGGTGTCCCCGAGGACCGGCAGAAGCAGGCCGAGTACGAGATGGACATCATCATCCAGATGGGGTTCCCCGGCTACTTCCTCGTCGTCGCGGACTTCATCATGTGGGCCAAGAACAACGGCATCGCGGTCGGCCCCGGCCGTGGCTCCGCGGCCGGCTCGATCGTGGCGTACGCCATGGGCATCACCGACCTCGACCCGATCACGCACGGGCTGATCTTCGAGCGGTTCCTCAACCCCGAGCGTGTCTCCATGCCCGATGTCGACATCGACTTCGACGAGCGCAGGCGCGTCGAAGTCATCCGGTATGTCACGGAGAAGTACGGCGCCGACAAGGTCGCCATGATCGGCACCTACGGCAAGATCAAGGCCAAGAACGCCATCAAGGACTCCGCGCGCGTCCTGGGCTATCCGTACGCCATGGGCGACCGCCTCACCAAGGCCATGCCCGCCGACGTCCTCGGCAAGGGCATCGACCTCAGCGGCATCACCGACCCCCAGCACCCGCGCTACAGCGAGGCGGGCGAGATCCGGGGGATGTACGAGAACGAACCGGACGTGAAGAAGGTCATCGACACCGCCAAGGGCGTCGAGGGCCTGGTCCGGCAGATGGGTGTGCACGCGGCCGGCGTGATCATGTCCAGCGAGCCCATCGTCGACCACGCCCCGGTCTGGGTCCGGCACACCGACAACGTCACCATCACGCAGTGGGACTACCCCCAGTGCGAGTCGCTGGGCCTGCTCAAGATGGACTTCCTGGGCCTGCGCAACCTCACCATCATGGACGACGCCGTCAAGATGGTGCGGAAGAACAAGGGCGTCGAGCTGGAGATGCTCACCGTCCCGCTGGACGACCCCAAGACGTACGAGATGCTCTGCCGCGGTGACACGCTCGGCGTCTTCCAGTTCGACGGCGGCCCGATGCGTTCGCTGCTGCGGCTGATGAAGCCCGACAACTTCGAGGACATTTCCGCCGTCTCGGCCCTGTACCGTCCCGGCCCGATGGGCATGGACTCGCACACCAACTACGCGCTGCGCAAGAACGGCCTCCAGGAGATCACCCCGATCCACCCGGAACTGGAGGAGCCCCTCAAGGAGGTCCTCGGGCTCACCCACGGCCTGATCGTCTACCAGGAGCAGGTGCAGAAGGCCGCCCAGATCATCGCCGGGTACTCCCTCGGCGAGGCCGACATCCTCCGCCGCGTCATGGGCAAGAAGAAGCCCGAGGAACTGGCGAAGAACTTCGTCCTCTTCCAGGAGGGCGCCCGGAAGAACGGCTTCTCCGACCAGGCCATCCAGGCCCTGTGGGACGTCCTGGTCCCCTTCGCCGGCTACGCCTTCAACAAGGCGCACTCCTCCGCGTACGGCCTGGTCACCTACTGGACCGCCTACCTCAAGGCCAACTACCCGGCCGAGTACATGTCCGCGCTGCTGACCTCCGTGCGCGACGACAAGGACAAGTCGGCGGTCTATCTGAACGAATGCCGCCGCATGGGCATCAAGGTGCTGCCGCCGAACGTCAACGAGTCCGAGGCCAACTTCGCCGCCCAGGGTGACGAGGTGATCCTCTTCGGCCTCACCGCGGTCCGCAACGTCGGCCAGAACGTCGTCGACTCGATCATCCGCTGCCGCAAGGCGAAGGGGAAGTACTCCTCCTTCCCCGACTACCTCGACAAGGTCGACGCGGTCGTCTGCAACAAGCGCACCACCGAATCGCTGATCAAGGCCGGTGCCTTCGACGAGATGGGCCACACCCGCAAGGGGCTGACGGCGCACTACGAACCGATGATCGACAACGTCGTCCAGGTCAAGCGCAAGGAGGCCGAGGGGCAGTTCGACCTCTTCGGCGGCATGGGTGACGACAGCGCGGACGAGGGACCCGGCTTCGGGCTGGACATCGAGTTCTCGGACATCGAGTGGGACAAGACCTACCTCCTCGCCCAGGAGCGCGAGATGCTGGGCCTCTACGTCTCCGACCATCCGCTCTTCGGCCTGGAGCACGTGCTCTCCGACAAGGCGGACGCCGCCATCGCCCAGCTGACCGGCGGCGACTACTCCGACGGTTCGATCGTCACCATCGGCGGCATCATCTCCGGCCTGCAGCGCAAGATGACCAAGCAGGGCAACGCCTGGGCGATCGCCACCGTCGAGGACCTGGCCGGCTCCATCGACTGCATGTTCTTCCCGGCGACCTACCAGCTGGTGTCCACCCAACTCGTCGAGGACACCGTGGTCTTCGTCAAGGGCCGCCTCGACAAGCGGGAGGACATCCCGCGGCTGGTGGCCATGGAGATGATGGTCCCCGACCTCTCGGAGGCCGGCACCAACGCCCCCGTGACGATCACCATTCCGACGGTCAAGGTCACCCCGCCGATGGTCGAGAAGCTGGGCGAGGTGCTGAGCAGCCACCGCGGCTCCACGGAGGTGCGGATCAAGCTGCAGGGGGCACGCAAGACGACCGTGCTCCGGCTGGACCGGCACCGGGTCACGCCCGACCCGTCGCTGTTCGGTGACCTCAAGGTGCTGCTCGGCCCGTCCTGCCTGGCGGGCTGACCACCGGCCGCCGGCCTGCAGACGCCGCGAGACGGCCGGGCCCCGGACGACAGGCCCTACCCCGAGGGGCGCGCCCGTAGTGGACGCGCCCCTCAACCTCTGTGTGGCGTGGATCAGTTGAGATCAGTTGTGACCGAAGCGCCGCTGGTGCTTACGTGCAACATCTGCCGGGCTGCCCTGCGCCTGCGACCGCGACTGGGACTGTGCCTCCAGGCTCGACTTCTGGGCTTCCTGCTGGCCACGCTCGGCCGCGGATGCCGTCTTCTGCTGCTGACTGCGGTCCCGCTTCTTGTCCTTGGCCATGATCGTGCCTCCTGAGGGGGGAATCCGGGATCGGGGCCGGAACCAGACTTACACGCCGGACAGAGCGCTGCATTTCGGGCAATTACCCTGCGTTAAAGGGTTGATCACACGCTGTACTCAAGATTCTTGCCGAATCCGCCACGCCGAAGATCGAGTTCGGGCAGTTAACGCCCGCAGGGTCGGGCAGACTCGAAGGACAACCGAAGAAAGACTCGTGCCACGGGCCGAGCCGGGGGGCGACCGGACATCAGCACCTCAGGGAAGAGGGTGGATCGTGGATCGCTGTGTCGTCCTGGTGGACGCCGGGTATTTGCTCGGCGCCGCGGCGAGCCTGCTCGCCGGAGAGCCCGCCCGTTCCCGGATCACGGTGGATCACGCCGCCCTCATCCAGGGACTGCGGCAGCGCGCCGAGGCGGACACCGAACGCCCGCTGCTGCGGATCTACTGGTTCGACGGCGCCCCCGACCGCGTCCCGCAACCCGAGCACCGCCGGCTGCGGGTCATGCCCCGGGTCACCGTCCGGCTCGGCGCCCTGACCCGCAGTGACGGGCGATGGGCGCAGAAGGGCGTGGACGCCGCCATGCACGCCGAGCTGACCGAACTCGCCCGTAACCGCGCCTGCTCCGACATCGTCCTGGTCACCGGCGACGGCGACCTCCTGCCCGGCCTGATGTCCGCCAAGGAGCACGGCGTCGCGGTCCACCTGTGGGCCGTCCAGGCCGCCGACGGCGACTACAACCAGTCCGAGGACCTGGTCGCCGAGGCCGACGAGCGGCGGGTACTGGACCGGACCTGGATCACCCGCGCGGTCCGGGCCAAGGAACTCGGCGGCCCCTGCGCCCCGCCGCCCGTGCCGCGCCCCGAGATCGCCGCGATCCTCTCCGCCCCGCTGCCCGAGTCCGCGGTCGCTGCGGCGGCGGCCGCGGCCGCCGCCGCAGCCGCCGCCTCCGGCCCGGAAGCCGCCGAGCACGCCCACGAGCACAACGGCGCAGGCGGCGTCTCCCGGCCGCCGGCGGGAACCGCGAGCGCCCCGGCCACCGCGGACGATCCCGGGGCCGTGGGCTCCCGGGGCGTCCCCACCCCCAAGGACCTGGCCGGACTCGGCCGCGCCCACGCCGCGGGCCAGGGACCCGCGGGCCCGGGCGGCTCCGCCCCACAGGCGCCCGCGGCCGGTGCCACCCTGCGCTGGTCGTCCGACAAGGGCTGGGTCGAGCGTGGCGGCCCGGTCGGTGAGCCCTCCGAGACCGCGGCCCTGCCCACCCTCGCCCAGCTCACCAGCGCAGAGCAGCGCTGGGCCGACCGCGAGGAGGACATCACCGCCGTCAGCGGCGACCCCTTCGAGGTCGGCCAGGTCTTCGCCCGCCGCTGGACCGACCGGCTCTCCGACACCACCCACCTCCAGCAGCTGTCGACGGAGTACCCGCGCATCCCGCACCGCATCGACGGCGAACTGCTGCGCTACGCCGCCCGGTTCGGGCTGCTGGCCCACAAGGACGACCAGATCGACGAGCACGACCGGTATGCGATCCGGGCCGGATTCTGGCGCGAGGTCGATCTGCGGACGGCCGCCGAGCACGCCCCGGCCGGGGACTGACGGCCCCCGGAGCCCCTGCGCCGGCCCGCTCGCCGAGCCCCGCGGCCCGGAGGCGGGCCGGGGACGCGTACCCTCATAGCTCGTGAGGACGGGCGCAAAACAGGTGGAGCGCGGGGTGCCGGTGTGCGCCGTGCGGGACCTGGTCAAGACGTACCCCGCGATGCGCGGGCGCCGCGGGGCGGCACGGGCATCCGCCGTACGCGCCAACGACGGCATCACCCTGGACGTGCACCGCGGCGAGATCTTCGGGCTGCTCGGCCCCAACGGAGCCGGCAAGTCCACCCTGGTCCGCCAGCTGACCGGACTGCTGCGCCCGGACTCCGGCAGCATTTCCGTACTGGGCCACGACCTGGTGCGCCACCCGGAGCGGGCCGCCCGGCTGCTGGGCTACCTGGGGCAGGAGTCCACCGCCCTGGACGAGATGACCGTCGCGCTGGCCGTGGAGACCACCGGCCGGCTGCGCGGCCTCGGTGCCCGTGAGGCGCGCGCCGAGCGGGACGCGGTGATCGGCGAGCTGGGCCTCGACGGCCTCACCGGACGGGCGCTGAAGAAGCTGTCCGGCGGGCAGCGGCGGCTGGCCTGCCTGGCCACCGCGCTGATCGGCGAGCGGCCGCTGCTGGTGCTGGACGAGCCGACCACCGGGATGGACCCGGTCGCCCGGCGCGCCGTGTGGGCCGCGGTGGACCGGCGCCGCGCCGAGCGCGGCGCCACGGTGGTGCTGGTGACCCATAACGTGCTGGAGGCCGAGAGCGTGCTCGACCGGGTCGCGGTGATCGACCGGGGCCGGGTCATCGCCTGCGACACGCCCGGCGGGCTGAAGGAAATGGTGAGCGAGGAGGTCCGGCTGGAGCTGGTGTGGCGCGACCGCCCGCCGCTGGAGGTGCCCGAGGTCGCCGCCCTCGAAGCCGACGCGCACACCTCGGGGCGCCGCTGGACCCTGCGCCTGCCCGCCGACCGGGCCCGCTCCGCCGTCGCCGCGGTCACCGCGGGCCCCGCCTTCGCGGCCCTGGACGATTTCACGCTGGCCACGCCCAGCCTGGAGGATGTGTACCTCGCCCTGGGGGGCCGGGCGGAGGGACTGGTCAAGGCGTGACGGATGTGAACGGGGACCGGTGCGGCGGACGTATGGAGTACCACGGGGGCAGCGAGGAAGGCGTGGTGACAGCGTGAGTGTGGTTCCGGTGCAGGCGGTGGCCGGGGCGGCCCCGGAAGCCGGGGCACGGCCCGAGGAGGCTGCCGCGCCGCTGGCACCGCGCGCCCGCCTGGTGCCCGCGCTGGCGGCCGTCTACCGCGCCCAGCTCTCCCGGGCCCGGGTCGCACGGATCCCGCTGCTGTTCGTCGCCACCTTCCAGTCCATCGGGATCATGGTCCTGCTGCGCGGGGTGGTCGACGGCGGCGAACCGGCCCGCTCCGTGGTGTCCGGCTCCAGCGTGCTGGTCGTCGCCTTCGTGGCGCTCAATCTCCTCGCCCAGTACTTCGGGCAGCTGCGGGCCGGCGGGGGGCTCGACCACTACGCGACGCTGCCGGTGCCGCCGGCCGCCGTGGTACTCGGCGCCGCCGCCGCGTACGCCTCCTTCACCGTGCCGGGGACGGTGGTCACCGCGGTCACCGGCTGTGTGCTCTTCCAGCTGCCGATGGCCCACCTGTGGGTGCTGGCCGCCGTGCTCCCGCTCGCCGGGGCGGCGCTGGCCGGTCTCGGCGCGGCCCTCGGCCTGCTCGCCCCCCGCCCCGAACTCGCCACGCTCTGCGGCCAGTTGGGCATGTCGGCGGCGCTGCTGCTGGGTGTGCTGCCGGCCGAACGGATGCCCGCGGTGATCGGCTGGGCCCGCGATCTGCTGCCCTCGACCTACGGTGTGGAGGCGATGGCGCGCAGCTTCGACCCGCATCCCGACTGGGTCGCGGTCGGCGTGGACCTGGGCGTCTGTGCGGCCGTCGGGGTGCTCTCGCTGGCCGTTGCCACCTGGGCGTACCGCCGGGCGGCGGCCCGATGACGGGGTCCACCACACCGAACGGCCGTCCTGCTTCCGGTCCCACCGGCCCCACCTGGCACGATGACGGGGTGACCGCACCGCTGACGCCCCCCGACAACCAACCGCCCGACGAGCCGCAGCACCCCGAGGCCGCGCCCGTCGCCGACCACGGCGGCCTCGGCGGCCCCGAGCTGGCCCGTGAACTGCGCGAGGGCGCACTGATCGCGCTGGTGGTCGCGGTGACCGGTGTGCTGCTCGGCCTGCTGTGGAACTGGCTCGCGCCGCACATCCCGCTGATCGCGGACACCCGCAACGTCTACCTCAAGAACACCGAGGGCGAAGAGGCGATCGGCGCGGACGGCACCTTCGTCCTGCTGTCCCTCGGCTTCGGTGTGCTCACCACCGCCGCGGTCTTCCTCTTCCGCCGGCGTGGCGGGATTCCGCTGGTCGTGGCGCTGGTCGTGGGCGGACTGCTCGGCGCGGTGCTGGGCTGGGTGACGGGCATGTGGCTGGGCCCCACCCCGGACGTCGCCGCGCACGCCAAGCAGGTCGGCCCCGGGGTGGCCTTCAGCGGCCCGCTGCGGCTGCAGGCCAAGGGCGCGCTGCTGGCCTGGCCGATCGCCGCGATGCTCACCCAGCTCGCGCTGACCGGGCTGTTCGGGCCGCGCGACCCGGAGCCGGAGGCGCCGCACTGGCCCGGGGAGCAGCACGGGGACCCTCACGGCGCCCAGCACGGTGACGACCAGCGCGACGACCAGCACGGTGACGGCCACGGCGACGGCCCTCATGGTGACGCCCACGGCGACGATCACGGCGGCGGCCATCGCGACGATCACCGCAACACTCACGGGAGCCACCCCGGACAGCAGCCGCCTGCCGCGGGCTGACCTGCGCGGATTTCCGGGGCGGCCGCCGATCCGGCCGCCCCGCCGTGCGTGCGTGCCGCCTGCGTTCGTGCCGTCAGCCGAGGTGCCTTCTGCCGAGGTGCCGTCAGCCGCGGGCGATGGGCGCGAGGCGCGCCCCCGTGAGCGCCACCAGATCCGCCGGCGACAGCTCGACCTCCAGCCCCCGCCGCCCCGCCGACACACAGACCGTCGGCCGGCCCTCGGCCGAGGCGTCCACGACCGTGGGCAGCCGTTTGCGCTGTCCCAGCGGGGAGATCCCGCCCCGGACGTAGCCCGTGCTGCGTTCGGCCGCCGCCGGGTCGGCCATCGTGGCCCGTTTGCCGCCCACCGCCGCCGCCAGCGCCTTGAGGTCCAACGACCCCGACACCGGGACCACGGCCACCGTCAGCGCCCCGTCGACATCCGCCAGCAGCGTCTTGAACACCTGCTCGGGCGCGACGCCGAGGGCCTGGGCGGCTTCCTCGCCGTACGACGGGGCGGCCGGGTCGTGCTCGTAGGAGTGCGTGGTGAACGGGACGCCCGCCGTGGTGAGGGCGACCGTGGCAGGGGTGCCGACGGATTTCCTGGACTTCTTCGCCACCGTCTTCGTGCCTCGCGTCGGTCGGACCGGCCCTGCGGTGCCGGCGGGTCGTTCAGTTGGGACTGGTCGGCTGCCGGGTCAGATCCACGGCCGGCAGCGACGGGAGCTTACCGAGCAGCGCCGACTCCTGACGAAGGAGTTTCAGCTCCTGTCCCAGCCGGGACGCGGTGTCCGGCGCCTCCAGCAGCCGCTGCTTGGCGGGGACGTCCAGCACGGCCGCCGCGGCGACGAGGTACGACAGCACCGACGGATCGGCGGGCAGGTCCTGCCCGCTCGACAGGGTCCGCTCGTTCGCCCAGGCCAGCCGCTTCTGGTAGGTACGGAAGGCCCGTACGACGCCCGAGGCGAGCACGCCCGCGCCCTCTCCCTCGCCGTCCTCCAGCTCCTCCAGCTCGCCGGTCAGATACGGCCCCGAGGCGTCCACCGACAACAGCCGGAAGCGGGTGGTGCCGGTGGCCAGGACCTCGTAGCCGGTGTCGTCGTCGGACGACTTCTCCCGGATGGTCGCCGCGTCGGCGATACAGCCCACGGTGTGGAACGCCTGCATCGGATCGTCGCCGAAGCCCGCCGCGGGGCCGTCGGCGGACGGCAGGGTGGCATCGTCCGGCATGCCCTGCGCGGTGGGGGCGACCTCGCGGCCGTCCCGGATCGCGATCACGGCGAAGCGGCGGTCGTCCTCGGACACCGCGCTCAGATCACGCATCATCGCCCGGTACCGCGCCTCGAAGACGTTCAGCGGGAGCACGAGTCCCGGGAACAGCACCGAGTTCAGCGGGAAGAGCGGTAGGCGCAGGGAGGTCACAGCCCGTAAGCCTAGACGCTGCGCTTGGCTGTGCTCCCATGTGGGCGGGTATTCCTCGGCGGCCCGCCCCCGCCGTGGGGTTGCCGGCCCTCGCGCCTGGCGGCGGACTGCTGCGCTTTGCCTCCGCCCCGTTTTTGGCTTTCCCGCCGTTGCGCCTGGCGGCGGGCGGGTCCGCTGCGCGGGGCTGTGGGTGCGGTGACGGGCCTGCGGGGCAGGGGTGTGGGACTGCTTCGCTTTACGTCCCACACCCCTGCCCCTCCGGCCCGTCACCTCCCGTGGGTGAGTAAGTGAACGTGGGTGGGGGCGGGCCACGGCCGTAGGCATTTCCACGTGTTCCACGAGCAGCACCGGACCACCCACGCTCACTCCCACCGGCCTTCTTCCCACCCCCAACGGGAGGGGACGGGCCGGAGCGGGTGGGTGTCCGGACGTAAAGCGAAGCAGTCCGGACACCCACCCGCGCAGGCCCGTCACCGCACCCCGACAGCCCCGCGCAGCGGACCCGCCCCGCGCAGCGGACCCGTCCCGCGCAGCGGACCCGTCCCGCGCAGCGGACCCGCCCCGCGCAGCGGACCCGTCCCGCGCAGCGGACCCGCCCCGCGCAGCGGACCCCGCCCGCCGCAGGCGCAACGGCGACAAACCCCCACGGCGGGACAGCCGACAACGTGGGCAGCCTCAGCTATTGCCTCCGAAGGAGCCGCGACGCGCCCGCCGCCACCGTCGTGGCGAGGACCCAGCCCGCCAGGATCAGGAGGGCCGCCGCCCACTGCGCGGCGCCGCCCGGCTTCCACGCCGCACCCTGATTGAGGTCGATCACCGGCAGGAGGAGGTCCAGGGAGTAGAGGTAGGGGTTCCAGGGCGGTGCCTCGCCCGCCTTGAGGGGCGGGGGCGGGGACATCGAGAAGTAGAGCGTGCCGATGGCCCACAGGATGGCCATCCACACCGCGGCCCGCCCCGGGCGGTAGCCGTAGGCCACCGTCCAGTCCTGCAGGAACCCCCAGGCCTTGGCCGCCAGCGGCAGCGTCTCGCGGCGCCGCCGCTGTTTGGCCAGCAGCACCTCGCGGGCGTCCGCGTCCTCGCCGGTGGTGCGCAGCGAGGCGGCCAGCATCTCGTACGGCTCGGGCGCGTACTCCGGGGTCGCCGCGGCCACCCACTGCAGCCGCAGCGCCAGCGGGAAGGGGCCGCGCGGGATCAGCGTCTCGTAGGCGAAGCCGGCCATCCACAGTCCGCCGAGCCCCGGCCAGCTCGCCGACTTGTCGATGAGATTGACGACCCGGGCACCGGAGAGGATCACCCGGCCGCGCTGCGGCCGGTCGCACAGGAAGCGCAGCTCGGGCGTCTGGATGCGGCGCAGCGACAGCTCCTGGTCGGACTCCATGATGAACCGGGCGTGCTCACAGTCGACCGCGTCGCCGAACCGCCCGTCGTCCAGCCGCATCCCGCCCTCGCACTCGAAGCGCTGCATACGGGTGCCGCGCGAGGGGGTGTGGGCGATGCCGTACGGGGGAGTGGCGCTGCTGGAGAACGGCGAGTTGGCCAGGCCCGCGGCGGTCAGATAGAGGGTGCGCTCGACGGTCAGCTGCGGGGCGTTCAGCGCCCGCCGGCCGAAGGGGTTGCTCAGATGACTGCCCCGCAGGCTCAGCGACACGCCGATGGTGGCGCCGCGCAGCGACAGCTCGCCGTAGGACTCCATCATCTCGGCCTGCAGGTCCTGGGCGACGGTCATCCCGTCCGCCGTGATGGACCGGCCCTGCCGGTCCTTGTGCACCACGGTCTGGTTGAGCATCAGGTCCGTGCCGATGTGCGCGTCGGTGAGCCGGACGCCGGAGGCCACCACACAGCGCGGCAGATGGAGATCGCCCTCGGTGTGCAGCCGGGCCGCCTCCAGCCGGGGTATCGCACAGTTCACCAGCCGCAACGTGGTGAACCGGCTCTCCGGCAGCACCACCTCGGCCTCGAAGCGGCAGTCCCGCAGCTCCACGAATGGCTTGATCGTGCCGCCCGCCAGGTCGAGAGTGTCCGTGATGTACGCACCGGTGAGCTGCAGCGCGGAGACCCGGCCCGGTTGCGGGGACGGCCCGTCGAGCAGCAGTAACGCCACGACCCTGGCCCGCACCCGGCGCTCCGGGCCCCACAGATGCTGCCCGTGCGGATCGTCGCGGGCCGGGTCGCCGATGTGCAGATCGCAGGTGCTGCCGTTGCGGAAGGCCTGCCACATGCTCCATTCCGCCGATGTCAGCTGCAGATCGGCGGGCGCGTCGCCGTCCCCGGGCTCGGTCACAGTGGATCCCCCTTGCTCTCCCGTGGTGTGTCGCAACCTGTTCGGACGCATGGCGTGCACCGGTCGTGCGGCGTCCCACAGGCGTCCCCGTACGCCGTCACGTGGCCCTTGCCCGCCCCGTGACTGCTTGAACACGCGTGGTCAGGGCCAACTCCGGTCAACTTCCGGGGCCGTATCACGGTGTGTGGAGTGCGTGTGCCGCTGTGTATCACTGAGTGATACGGCCGCTCGGGCCCAGGAGCGGGTCTGAGACACTGGGAGGGTGATCTCCCGAATCGATCTGCGCGGTGACGCCCTCCCCGAGGGCGGCGCCCTGCGCGACCTGCTGCCCCGTGCCGAGTTCGACGTGGAAGCCGCCCTGGAGAAGGTGCGGCCCATCTGCGAGGACGTACGCCATCGCGGCACCGCGGCGCTGATCGATTATGCGCGGCGGTTCGACGGCGTGGAGATCGAGCGCGTGCGGGTGCCCGCCGCGGCACTGCGCGCGGCCCTCGACGAGCTGGACCCGGCCGTGCGCGCCGCCCTGGAGGAGTCCATCCGGCGTGCCCGGATCGTCCACCGCGAGCAGCGCCGCACCGACGTCACCACCAAGGTCGTGCCCGGTGGCACGGTCACCGAACGCTGGGTCCCCGTCGAGCGGGTGGGCCTGTACGTCCCCGGCGGCCTCGCGGTCTACCCGTCGTCCGTGGTCATGAACGTCGTCCCGGCGCAGGAGGCCGGCGTCACGGGCATCGCCGTCACCTCCCCGCCGCAGAAGGAGTTCGGCGGCCGGCCGCACCCGACCATCCTCGCCGCCTGTGCCCTGCTCGGCGTCGACGAGGTCTACGCCGCCGGCGGCGCCCAGGCCATCGCGATGTTCGCGTACGGCACCGAGGAGTGCCTGCCGGTCAACCTCGTCACGGGCCCCGGCAATATCTTCGTCGCCTCCGCCAAGCGCCTCCTCAAGGGCCGGATCGGCATCGATGCCGAGGCCGGGCCCACCGAGATCGCGGTGCTCGCGGACGCCACCGCCGACCCCGAGCACGTCGCCGCCGACCTGATCAGCCAGGCCGAGCACGACACCCTCGCCGCCGCCGTCCTGGTCACCGACTCCACCGAGCTCGCCGACGCCGTCGAGGACGCGCTCAAGCAGCAGGTCGCGGCCACCAAGCACATCGAGCGGATCACCGAGGCGCTGGCCGGACGGCAGTCCGCCGTCGTCCTCGTCGACGGCATCGACGAAGGCCTCAAGGTCGTGGACGCCTACGGTGCCGAACACCTGGAGATCCAGACCGCCGACGCCTCCGCCGTCGCCGCCCGGGTCCGCAACGCCGGCGCGGTCTTCGTCGGCCCCTGGGCCCCGGTCTCGCTCGGCGACTACTGCGCCGGCTCCAACCACGTCCTGCCCACCGGCGGCTGCGCCTGCCACTCCTCCGGCCTGTCCGTGCAGTCCTTCCTGCGCGGCATCCATGTCGTGGACTACTCGCGCGACGCGCTGGCCGAGGTCGCCCACCATGTGGTGACCCTCGCCGAGGCCGAAGACCTCCCGGCCCACGGCGCCGCGCTGAAGGCCAGGTTCGAATGGAAGGTCCCGCAGAGCAAGTGAGCAGGCACGTGACCAGGATCGACGATCTCCCCATCCGGGACGAGCTGCGCGGCAAGTCCCCCTACGGCGCACCGCAGCTGGACGTCCCGGTGCGTCTGAACACCAACGAGAACCCCTATCCGCTGCCCGAGCCGCTGGTCGAGCGGATCGCCGAGCGGGTGACCGAGGCCGCCCGCCGGCTCAACCGCTACCCCGACCGGGACGCGGTCGAGCTGCGCACCGAGCTGGCCCGCTACCTCACCCGCACCGGCGGCCACGAGGTCACCGCCGACCGGGTCTGGGCCGCCAACGGCTCCAACGAGGTCATCCAGCAGCTGCTGCAGACCTTCGGCGGCCCCGGCCGCAGCGCCCTCGGCTTCGAGCCGTCGTACTCCATGCACGGGCTGATCTCCCGCGGCACGGGCACCGGCTGGATCTCCGGCCCCCGCAACGACGACTTCACCATCGACGTCGAGGCGGCCCGGGCGGTCATCGCCCGGCAGCGGCCCGATGTCGTCTTCATCTGCTCGCCCAACAACCCCACCGGCACCGCCGTCGGGGAAGCGACCGTGCTCGCGCTGTACGAAGCGGCGCAGGCGGCCCGGGCCGACGAGGCCGGCGCCCTGGTGGTGGTCGACGAGGCCTACGGCGAGTTCAGCCACCGGCCCTCGCTGCTGCCGCTGATCGAGGGCCGGCCGAACCTGGTGGTCTCCCGGACCATGTCCAAGGCCTTCGGCGCCGCCGGACTGCGGCTGGGCTACCTCGCCGCCGACCCCGCCGTGGTCGACGCGGTGCAGCTGGTCCGGCTCCCGTACCACCTCTCGTCCGTCACCCAGGCCACCGCGCTCGCCGCGCTGGAGCACACCGACACCCTCCTGAAGTACGTCGCGCAGCTCAAGACCGAGCGGGACCGCCTGGTCACCGAGCTGCGGGCGGCCGGCTGCCAGGTCGTCGACTCCGACGCCAACTTCGTGCAGTTCGGCCTCTTCGAGGATGCGCACGCCACCTGGCAGGCGATCCTCGACCACGGCGTGCTGGTCCGGGACAACGGCGTACCGGGCTGGCTGCGGGTCACCGCCGGCACCCCGGCCGAGAACGACGCGTTCCTCGACGCGGTTCGCGCAGTACTGAAGGAGAGCAAGCGATGACCCGCGTAGGACGCGTGGAGCGCACGACCAAGGAAACCTCCGTCCTCGTCGAGATCGACCTCGACGGCAGGGGCGAGGTGGACGTGTCGACCGGTGTGGGCTTCTACGACCACATGCTCGACCAGCTCGGCCGGCACGGCCTGTTCGACCTCAAGGTCAAGACCGACGGCGATCTGCACATCGACACCCACCACACCATCGAGGACACCGCGCTGGCCCTGGGCGCCGCGTTCAAGCAGGCCCTCGGTGACAAGTCCGGCATCTACCGCTTCGGCAACTGCACCGTCCCGCTGGACGAATCGCTCGCCCAGGTGACCGTGGACCTCTCCGGCCGCCCGTACCTGGTGCACACCGAGCCGGAGAACATGGCGCCGATGATCGGCAGCTACGACACGACCATGACCCGGCACATCTTCGAGTCGTTCGTCGCCCAGGCCCAGATAGCACTGCACATCCACGTCCCGTACGGCCGCAACGCCCACCACATCGTGGAGTGCCAGTTCAAGGCGCTGGCCCGCGCCCTGCGCTACGCCAGCGAACGTGACCCGCGCGCGGCCGGGATCATCCCCTCGACCAAGGGAGCCCTGTAGCCCGTGAACGGTCTGTCCACCGTCTTCATCCTGCTCGGGCTCTTTCTCCTCGGCGGTGTCTACTCGTTCTGGAAGCAGCAGCTGCCCAAGGGCCTGATCGTGCTGGTGTCCGTCGGTTCGGCGCTGTGCCTGCTCGCCGGCGTGCTGCGGCTGGAGGTATGGAATTGACCCCCTCGGCATCCCGTAAGAACGTCGTCGTCTTCGACTACGGCTTCGGCAACGTCCGCTCCGCCGAGCGCGCCCTGGCACACGTCGGCGCCGAGGTGGAGATCACCCGGGACTTCGACCGGGCGATGAACGCCGAGGGCCTGCTGGTCCCCGGCGTCGGCGCGTTCGCCGCCTGCATGGCCGGGCTCAAGCAGGCGCGCGGCGACTGGCTCATCGGACGCCGGCTGGCCGGCGGACGCCCCGTGATGGGCATCTGCGTCGGCATGCAGATCCTCTTCGGCCGCGGCATCGAGCACGGCGTCGAGACCGAGGGCCTGGACGAGTGGCCCGGCACGGTCGGCCCGCTCAAGGCCGAGGTCGTCCCGCACATGGGCTGGAACACCGTCGAAGCGGCCGGGGACTCGCAGCTCTTCGCCGGGCTGCCCGCCGACGCCCGCTACTACTTCGTGCACTCCTACGCGGTGCACGACTGGGAGCTGGAGGTCGGCAACCCGCACCTCGCCGCGCCGAAGGTCACCTGGGCCACGCACGGCGAGCGGTTCGTGGCCGCGGTCGAGAACGGCCCGCTGTGTGCCACCCAGTTCCACCCCGAGAAGTCCGGCGACGCCGGCGCCCAGCTCCTGACCAATTGGATCGAGACCCTGTAATGCCGAACGCTGCGAAGCTCGAACTCCTCCCCGCCGTCGATGTCCGCGACGGCCAGGCCGTCCGCCTGGTGCACGGCGAGTCCGGCTCCGAGACCTCCTACGGCGACCCGCTGGAGGCCGCCCTCGCCTGGCAGCGGTCCGGCGCCGAGTGGCTGCACCTCGTCGACCTCGACGCGGCCTTCGGCACCGGTGACAACCGGGCACAGATCGCCGAGGTCGCCCGGTCCATGGACATCAAGGTCGAGCTGTCCGGCGGTATCCGCGACGACGACACGCTCGCCGCTGCCCTGGCCACCGGCTGCCGCCGGGTCAACCTCGGCACCGCCGCACTGGAGACCCCCGAGTGGGTCGCCAAGGTCATCGCCGAGCACGGCGACAAGATCGCGGTCGGCCTGGACGTCCGCGGCACGACGCTGCGCGGCCGCGGCTGGACCCGCGACGGCGGCGACCTCTACGAGACGCTGGCCCGCCTCGACTCCGAGGGCTGCGCCCGCTACGTCGTCACCGACATCAACAAGGACGGCACCCTCCAGGGCCCCAACGTCGAACTGCTCCGGAACGT
Organism: Streptomyces sp. NBC_00400; assembly: GCF_036048035.1. Classification (NCBI taxonomy): domain Bacteria; kingdom Bacillati; phylum Actinomycetota; class Actinomycetes; order Kitasatosporales; family Streptomycetaceae; genus Streptomyces; species Streptomyces sp. NBC_00400. The sequence goes on from NZ_CP107940.1 coordinate 6,322,021, forward strand.
CTGCGCGGCCACCGACCGGCCCGTGGTCGCCTCCGGCGGTGTCTCCTCGCTCGACGACCTGCGGGTGCTGGCCTCGCTGGTACCGGAAGGTGTGGAAGGGGCGATCGTCGGCAAGGCGCTCTATGCGAAGGCGTTCACCCTCGAAGAAGCGCTGGCAGCAGTGTCGTAAGTGTCGTAACGGCGAACGAAAGGCCGCATGATGACCATCGAGCGCGTACGGACCCCCAACCCCTGGGAAGAGAAGATCGGTTTCGCACGCGCCGTGGCGGCCGGCGACCGGGTCCTGGTCGCCGGGACGATGCCACTGGTCGACGGCGTCCTTGTGGGCGAGGGCGACCCGTACGAACAGACCAAGGCCGCCTTCACCCACGCGCTGGATGCGCTCAAACCCTTCGGCCTCGGCGCCGACGCGGTCCTGCGCACCCGTGTGTACCTCACCCACCTGCGTGACGTGGACGCGGCCGGCCGCGCCCACCGGGAGCTCTTCGAGGCCGCGCCGCCCGTTTCGAGCCTGGTCGTGGTCTCCGGATTCGTCGACCCCCGCGTCCTGGTGGAAGTGGAACTGGAAGCTTTCCGAGAACTGTCAGAGAGGCCTGAACCGACATGACCCTGGCGGTCCGAGTCATCCCTTGCCTGGACGTCGACAACGGCCGGGTCGTCAAGGGCGTCAACTTCCAGAACCTGCGCGACGCGGGCGATCCCGTCGAGATGGCGAAGATCTACGGCGAGGAGGGCGCCGACGAGCTGACCTTCCTCGACATCACCGCCTCCTCCGGCAACCGTGAGACCACCTACGACGTGGTCCGCCGCACCGCCGAGCAGGTCTTCATCCCCCTCACGGTGGGCGGCGGCGTCCGCACCCCCGAGGATGTCGACAAGCTGCTGCGGGCCGGCGCGGACAAGGTCGGCGTCAACACCGCCGCCATCGCCCGCCCCGACGTGATCCGCGAGATCGCCGAACGCTTCGGCAGCCAGGTCCTGGTCCTCTCGGTCGACGCCCGCCGCACCGACGCGGGGACGCCGTCCGGCTACGAGGTCACCACCCACGGCGGCCGCCGCGGCACCGGCATCGACGCCGTGGAATGGGCCCACCGCGCCGCCGAACTGGGCGCCGGCGAAATCCTCCTCAACTCCATGGACGCCGACGGCACCAAGGACGGCTACGACGTCGAGATGATCGAGGCCGTCCGCAAGCACGTCACCGTCCCGGTGATCGCCTCCGGCGGCGCCGGCAAGCTGGACGACTTCTCCCCGGCCGTCGCGGCCGGCGCCGACGCGGTCCTGGCCGCGTCCGTCTTCCACTTCGGAGACCTGCGCATCGGCCAGGTCAAGGACGCCCTCCGGGGGGCGGGGCACCCGGTGCGCTGACCGCCGGAGGGCCGCGGTCCGATACGGCGTTCCGTCCCGCTCAGCGCCCCTTCCGCGCCGCCCGGACGAACTCCCGGTTCATCGTGGCGATGCTGAAGAGCGGAATCCCCTTGGGACAGGCCGTCGCACACGCCCCGGTGTTGGTGCAGCCGCCAAAGCCCTCGGCGTCCATCTGTCCCACCATGTCCAGGACGCGGCTCTCCCGCTCCGGGGCGCCCTGGGGCAGGGAGTTGAGGTGGACGACCTTGGCGGCGGTGAAGAGCATCGCCGAGCCGTTGGGGCAGGCCGCCACGCAGGCGCCGCAGCCGATGCACTCGGCGTGCTCGAAGGCGGTGTCGGCGGCCGGTTTGGGCACGGCGGTGGCATGGGCCTCGGGGGCGGCGCCGGTCGGGGCCGTGATGTAGCCGCCGGACCCGATGATGCGGTCGAAGGCGGAGCGGTCGACGACCAGGTCCTTGACGACCGGGAAGGCGGCGGCCCGCCACGGCTCGATGTCGAGGGTGTCGCCGTCCCGGAAGGACCGCATGTGCAGCTGGCAGGTGGTGGTGTGCTCGGGGCCGTGCGCCTCGCCGTTGATGACCAGCGAGCAGGCGCCGCAGATGCCCTCGCGGCAGTCGTGGTCGAAGGCGACCGGATCGTCGCCGTTCAGGATGAGCTCTTCGTTGAGGGTGTCGAGCATTTCCAGGAACGACATGTCCTGCGAGATGCCGTCCACCTGGTACGTGGTCAGGGCGCCGGGGGCGTCGGCGTTCGGCTGGCGCCAGATGCGCAGGGTGAGCTTCATGCGTAGCTCCGCTGGGTGGGGTGGACGTATGCGAAGACCAGGTCTTCCTTGTGGAGGACGGGGGCCTCGCCGGTGGCGGTGAACTCCCAGGCGGCCGCGTAGCAGAACTCCTCGTCCCGGCGGGCGGCCTCGCCGTCGGGGGTCTGCGATTCCTCGCGGAAGTGGCCGCCGCAGGACTCGGCGCGGTGCAGGGCGTCGAGGCACATCAGCTCGGCGAGCTCCAGGTAGTCGACGATGCGGTGGGCCTTCTCCAGGGACTGGTTGAACTCTTCGCCGGTGCCGGGCACCTTGATGCGGCGCCAGAACGCCTCGCGGATCTGCGGGATCCGGTCGAGAGCCTTGCGCAGCCCCTCGTCGGTGCGGGTCATCCCGCAGTACTCCCACATGAGCTCGCCGATCTCGCGGTGGAAGGAGTCGGGGGTGCGGTCGCCGTCGACAGCCGGCAGCAGGTTCAGCCGGTCCTCGGTCTCGGCCAGCACTTCCTGTACGACGGGGTGCTCGGCCGTGAGCGTGTCGTGCTGCGGATGGCGGGCCAGGTAGTCGTTGAGGGCCGGCGGGAGGACGAAGTAGCCGTCGGCGAGGCCCTGCATCAGGGCGGAGGCGCCGAGGCGGTTGGCGCCGTGGTCGGAGAAGTTGGCCTCCCCGATGGCGAACAGGCCGGGGACGGTGGTCTGCAGGTCGTAGTCGACCCACAGGCCGCCCATCGTGTAGTGCACGGCCGGGTAGATCCGCATCGGCGTCTCGTACGGGTTCTCCGCGGTGATCCGCGCGTACATGTCGAAGAGATTGCCGTACTTCTCCTCGACCGCGCCCCTGCCCCACCGCGCGATCGCGTCGGCGAAGTCCAGATACACGCCCTGACCGCCGGGGCCGACGCCACGGCCCTCGTCGCAGACGCTCTTGGCGGCCCGGGAGGCGATGTCGCGGGGGACGAGATTGCCGAAGGAGGGGTAGCGGCGCTCCAGGTAGTAGTCGCGCTCCTCCTCGGGGATCCGGTCGGGCGGGCGGACGTCGCCCCGGGCCTTTGGGACCCAGATGCGCCCGTCGTTGCGCAGCGACTCGCTCATCAGCGTGAGCTTGGACTGGTGGTCGCCGGTGCGCGGGATGCAGGTGGGGTGGATCTGGGTGAAGCAGGGGTTGGCGAAGTACGCCCCGCGCCGGTGCGCCCGCCACACGGCGGTGGCGTTGGAGTGCATGGCGTTCGTCGACAGGTAGAAGACGTTGCCGTAGCCGCCGGACGCCAGGACCACCGCATCCGCGAGGTGGCTCTCGATCCGGCCGGTGACCAGATCGCGGGCGACGATGCCGCGGGCCCGGCCGTCGACGACGATCAGGTCGAGCATTTCGGTACGGGCGTGCAGGCGCACCGTCCCGGCCGCGATCTGCCGGGAGAGCGCCTGGTAGGCGCCGAGCAGCAGTTGCTGCCCCGTCTGGCCGCGGGCGTAGAACGTACGGGAGACCTGGACGCCGCCGAACGAGCGGGTGTCGAGCAGACCGCCGTACTCGCGGGCGAACGGCACGCCCTGGGCCACGCACTGGTCGATGATCTCGACCGAGATCTGCGCGAGCCGGTGCACATTGGACTCCCGGGCGCGGAAGTCGCCGCCCTTGACGGTGTCGTGGAAGAGCCGGTGGACGGAGTCGCCGTCGTTGCGGTAGTTCTTCGCCGCGTTGATCCCGCCCTGGGCGGCGATGGAGTGGGCCCGGCGCGGGGAGTCCTGGTAGCAGAACTGCTCGACGTGGTAGCCCTGTTCGGCGAGGGTGGCACCGGCCGCGCCGCCCGCGAGTCCGGTGCCGACGACGATGACGGTGTGCTTGCGGCGGTTGGCCGGGCCCACGAGCTTGGCCTCGAAGCGGCGGCGGTCCCAGCGCTCGGCGACCGGCCCGCCGGGGGCCGCGGTGTCGGCGACGGGCGCGCCGGTCGGGTAGTCGGCGTAGCTGCCGTACGGCGTCGTGCCGGGGGCCGGCGTCGGGCCGGCGGACGGTGTCGCATCGGCGGTCAAAGTCGGATCGGTGGTCGGCGTCATGTCAGCTCACTACTCCGGTCATCACGGAGACGGGGACGGCGAGGAAACCCGCGGTCAGGACGGCGGCGAGGGCGTTCGCGAGGGCCTTGAGCGTCCGGTCGCGGCCGGCCCGGCCTGCGCCCAGCGTCTGCGCGGCGCTCCAGAAGCCGTGCCGGATGTGCAGGCCGAGGGCGAGCATCGCCACGACGTAGACGGCGTTGCCGTACCAGGTGGAGAAGGTGGCGACCACGTTCGCGTACGGGTGGCCGGCCTCGGCACGCGGATTCACCGTCAGCGTCGTCAGGTCCAGCAGGTGCCAGACGAGGAAAAGGCCGAGGATGACGCCGCCCCAGCGCATCGTCCGGGTTGCGTAGCTCGCGCGGCGGCGCAGAAGGAGGTGCGGCGCGAAGCGCCCCCGCCGGGGGTGGTGGCCGTGCGACGGGCGGGCGTACTTCGTGGGCCGGGCGGCGAGGTCGCGCCGGCTGAGCTGGTACGCGGCCACCGCATGCACCACGACCGCGGCCAGCAGTACCACCCGCGCGATCCACAGGAACCACTCGTGGTGCAGGAACGGCTCGCCGATGGTGCGCAGCCAGGCGGCGTACGCGTCGAAGTCCGCCGCGCCGAAGAAGATCTTGAGGTTGCCCAGCATGTGGACGACCAGATACAGCAGCATCACGAGGCCGCTGACGGCCATCGCCGTCTTCTTGCCGATGGTCGAGCGCCACAGGAGGCCCGCGAAGGACGGCCGTCGGCCCGTCCGTGTGTCCAGTGCCATGGGTCCCGACGGTAGGGACCGGCCTCCGATCGGTCCAAGACATGGTCCGGCTCATCTCCATAGGCTGGGCCTATCGCCGTCTACCCTTCCCCGTATGCAGATGCAGCAGCTCCGCTACTTCACGGCCGTGGCCGACACCCGGCACTTCACCCGCGCCGCCGAGCGCGAACATGTTGCCCAGCCCTCCCTTTCCCAGCAGATCCGTTCACTGGAACGGGAGTTGGGAGCGGAGCTCTTCCACCGCGCCCGCGGCCACATCTCCCTCACCGATGCCGGCGAGACGCTGCTGCCGCTCGCCCGGCGGATCCTCGCCGATGCCGAGACCGCCCGCCGCGAGGTCCAGGAGGTCGCCGGGCTGCGCCGCGGCCGGCTGCGCCTCGGCGCCCCGCCCAGCCTGTGCGCCAGCCTCGTCCCCGACGTCCTGCGGGCCTTCCACACCGCATATCCGGGGGTGGACCTCCTGGTGACCGAGGACGGCTCGCAGGACCTCGTCCGGGCGCTCGCCGACGGCGCACTGGACCTGGCCCTGGTCATCACCCCGCTCCCGCTCCAGGCCCCCGCCCTGACCACCTCCGACCTGTTGCGCGAGGAACTGGTCGTGGTCTCCGCTCCCGACCGCCCGGCCCCCGTCGGCCGGCGCACCCGCATCCGGGTGGAGGATCTGCAGGGCCGGCCGCTGGCCATGTTCCGACGGGGCTACGACCTGCGGGAATTCACCACCGCAGCGTGCCGGGCGGCCGGTTTCGAGCCCGCCTTCACCGTCGAGGGCGGTGAGATGGACGCGGTCCTCGGTTTCGTCCGTGCCGGGCTGGGCCTCGCCGTGGTCCCCAGCATGGTCGCCGAACGCTCCGGACTGCGCGTCACCCCCTTCTCGACGCCCGGTATGCACCGTGTGGTCTCCGTCGCCCACCGGGGCGATGTCTCCCCGCCGCGCGCCGCCCGGGAACTGGAGCGCATCCTGCGGGAGCACCTGGAGCCGGACGGCCCCTGAGCGGGCAGGACCCCGGTGGACGGGGGAGAGGGGCGGATCACCGGGCGGGGCCGGGCGCGGCCCCGTGGCAGGGGGCCGTGGCCGGTCGTAGGCTGGCCGCATGTCGACCCATGCGAAGCGTGAACGGCTCCTTCTCGCCGACCTGTTGGAGAGCGCCGGCCCCGAGGCGGCGACGCTGTGCGAGAACTGGAGCGCGCGGGACCTGGCCGCGCATGTGGTGGTGCGCGAGCGGCGCGCCGACGCGGCCGGCGGGCTGCTCGTCAAGCCGCTGGCCGCCCGGCTGGAGCGGGTGCAGGCGGAGTTCGCCGGCAAGCCGTACGAGGAGCTGATCCGGCTGATCAGGACCGGGCCGCCGCGGTTGTCACCGTTCGCGCTCAAGCAGCTCGACGAGGCGTCCAACACCGTCGAGTTCTATGTCCACGCCGAGGACGTACGGCGGGCGCAGCCGGACTGGACCGCGCGGGAGCTGGACCCCGTGTTCTCCGACGCGCTGTGGTCCAGGATCGAGCGGATGGCCCGGGTACTGGGCCGGAAGTCGCCGGTCGGCCTGGTGCTGCGGCGCCCGGACGGGCGGACGGCGGTGGCCCATCGCGGCACCCCGGTGGTCACGGTCGTCGGCGAGCCGGGCGAGCTGACGATGTTCGCCTTCGGCCGGCAGGAGGCCGCCGATGTGGAGCTGGACGGCGACAAGGACGCCCTCGACCGGCTGCGGGCGGCGAAGCTGGGGGTGTGAGCCCGGCCCTCCGGGAAGCCGGGGGTGAGCCCGTCCCTCCGCGTCCGTGAAGCCGGGGGCCCGCCGCCGTCGCACGACGGGAGCACGCCCTCTCACGACCGGAACACCACCGCCACGACCACCACGCCGACCACCACCGCCGCCACGAACACCGCCCCCAGCACCCGCGCCGCCACCCGCGCGGCGCGGTCCGGGTCCGGCGGCGGTGGCGGCGCGGGCGGCTGCTGATGATGCATGCCTGCAGGATGCCGCACGGCACAATGGACACCATGAGCAGCCGCGCCGCCACCCCGGACACCACCCCCGCCCTGGACCCCGCCATCGCCGCCCGCCTCAAGCGCGGCGCCGACGGCCTGGTCCCCGCCATCGCCCAGCAGTACGACACCGGCGAGGTGCTGATGCTCGGCTGGATGGACGACGAGGCGCTGCGCCGCACCCTCACCACCGGCCGCTGCACCTACTGGTCCCGCAGCCGCCAGGAGTACTGGGTCAAGGGCGACACCTCCGGCCACGTCCAGCACGTCAAGTCGGTGGCACTGGACTGCGACGCCGACACCCTCCTGGTCCGGGTCGACCAGGTCGGCGCCGCCTGCCACACCGGCGACCGGACCTGCTTCGATGCGGACGTACTGACCACCCGGGCCGGTCAGGACCAGTAGGCTCCGCTGCCATGACCACGGGAACCACCGGCACCGCCACACCGGACCTCGACACCTTCCGCACCCTCGCCAAGGACCGGCGGGTCATCCCCGTCACCCGGCGCCTGCTCGCGGACGGCGACACCCCGGTCGGGCTCTACCGCAAACTCGCCGCCGAACGCCCCGGCACCTTCCTCCTGGAGTCCGCCGAGAACGGCCGTACGTGGTCGCGCTACTCCTTCATCGGCGTCCGCAGCGCCGCCACGCTCACCACCCGCGACGGGCAGGCGCACTGGCTGGGCAGCCCGCCCGTCGGCATGCCGGCCGGCGGCGACCCGCTCGACGCGCTGCGCGACACCGTCGAGGCGCTGCACACCCCCCGCGACCTCATCGAGGGCGAGGGCCTGCCGCCGTTCACCGGCGGCATGGTCGGCTACCTCGGCTACGACATCGTGCGCCGGCTGGAGAAGATCGGCGAGCAGACCGAGGACGACCTGCAGCTGCCCGAGCTGACCATGCTGCTCACCTCCGACCTCGCCGTCCTCGACCACTGGAGCGGCACGGTCCTGCTGATCGCCAACGCGATCAACCACAACGACCTCGACACCGGTATCGACGAGGCCTACGCGGACGCGGTGGCCCGCCTGGACACCATGGCCGACGACCTCGCCCGGCCCGCGCCCGCCGGTGCCGCCGCGCTGCCGCCCTCCGAGGTCCCGCCGTACACCGCCGAATGGGGCGGCCCGGCCTTCCGGGAGGCCGTCGAGGACATCAAGGAGCGCATCCGGGCCGGCGAGGCCTTCCAGGTCGTGCCCTCCCAGCGCTTCGAGACCCCCTGCACGGCGAGCGCGCTGGACGTCTACCGGGTGCTGCGGGCCACCAACCCCAGCCCGTACATGTACCTCTTCCGCTTCGAGGGCGAGGACGGTGTGCGGACCGGCTTCGACGTCGTCGGCTCCAGCCCCGAGGCGCTGGTGAAGGTCGAGGACGGCCGGGCCATGGTCCACCCCATCGCCGGCACCCGCCCGCGCGGCGCGACCGTCCAGGAGGACCAGGCCCTCGCGGACGAGCTGCTGGCCGACCCCAAGGAACGCGCCGAGCACCTGATGCTGGTCGACCTGGGCCGCAACGACCTGGGCCGGGTCTGCGAGCCGGGCAGCGTCGAGGTCGTCGACTTCATGTCCGTCGAGCGCTACAGCCATGTGATGCACATCGTCTCGACGGTCACCGGGCAGGTGGCCGAGGGCCGCAGCGCCTTCGACGTGCTCACCGCCTGCTTCCCCGCGGGCACGCTCTCCGGCGCCCCCAAGCCGCGCGCCCTGCAGATCATCGAGGAGCTGGAGCCGACCCGGCGCGGTCTGTACGGCGGCTGCGTCGGCTACCTCGACTTCGCCGGCGACTCCGACACCGCCATCGCGATCCGCACCGCCCTGCTGCGGGACGGCACCGCCTACGTCCAGGCGGGCGCCGGGATCGTCGCCGACTCCGACCCGGTGGCCGAGGACACCGAGTGCCGCAACAAGGCGGCCGCGGTGCTGCGGGCCGTGAACACCGCGAACCACCTGGGCGGGTAGCCGCCGAGGGGTGGTCCACCGGGCGGGACCACCAACGGCCCCTGCCCCGGTCCACCCGGCTGCGGGGTGCCCCGAGTGCCCAACAAGGCGGCCGCGGTGCTGCGGGCCGTGAACACCGCGAACCACCTGGGCGGGTAGCCGCCGAGGGGTGGTCCACCGGGCGGGACCACCAACGGCCCCTGCCCCGGTCCACCCGGCCGCGGGGTGCCCCGAGTGCCCAACAAGGCGGCCGCGGTGCTGCGGGCCGTGAACACCGCGAACCACCTGGGCGGGTAGCCCCCGCGCCTGGGGTGCCACCCCCGCGCGCCGGGCCCCGCCGGCCGGTGCGCGATAGTGGTACCCGTGAGTGCCGTACCCCAGACCCCTGCCGAGACCCAGCCCTCGGTCACGCCCGGGCCCCCGCCGGCCAGGCCCGCGTCCCGTGCCAAGCGCAGTCTCGCCCTGGCGCTGCCGGCCGGTGCGGTCGGCGCCGCCCTGGCGCTGCTGGCCTCCGGCCGCACCTGGGCCAAGGGCACCGCGGTGCTGGCCCAGGGCGAGCTGCCGCGCAGCGTGACCGGCGCCGATGTGACCGGTGTGCCCGGCGCGCTGGCCGTCGTCGGGCTGGCCGCGCTGGTCGCCGTCTTCGCCGTGCGCAAGGCCGGCCGGATCGCGGTCGCCGTTCTGCTCACGCTCAGCGGCGTGGGCATCGCCGTCGCCGCGGTGCTGGGCAACTCCGACACCTCGGCGCTGCGGGAGAAGGCCGCCACCGCGGTCGGACTGACCGACGCCGGTGTGCATCACGTCACGCACACCGGATGGCCGTGGGTGGCCGCCGCCGGCGGTCTGCTGCTGCTGCTCGCCGGGCTGCTGGCACTGGTCTGCGGGCGCCACTGGCCTGCCATGTCGGGCCGCTACGAGCGCACGCCCGGGGGCGGCCGCGGCCCGCGGCGGACGCCGCCCGCGCCGGATCTGGACCGCCCCGAGGAGATCTGGAAGTCCCTGGACCGCGGTGAGGACCCCACCCGGTAACGGTGCTCCACCCGGCATCGGTGACAATGGGCGCTGAGGATCACCGCGCCCCGACCCCGGCGCGAGAGAGCAACGAGGAGCATTCATGTCGAGCAGTGGCCACGGACACACCCCCGCCGCCTGGACCGGCGTCATCATCTCGTTCATCGGCTTCTGTGTCTCCGGAGCCTTCATCGTGCTGGGGAACGTGCCCGGCTTCTGGGCCGGCATCGTGCTGATCGGTCTCGGCGCCCTGGCGGGCGGTCTGATGCGCGCGGCCGGCCTGGGCCAGGAGCCCAAGCGCTCGGCCAAGCCGCGCACCCAGGCGAAGGCGCAGCCGCAGGAGGGCTGAGCCGGCCGCAGGAGGGCTCGGCCTTCCGCTCCCGTGGCGCCGCGACCCGGCGCCACCCTCGTGGCACCCCTCGAAGGCGCCGCTTCCCGGTCCGTACGCACCCCTGGTGCCGTACCAGCCGTCCGTGCCTCTTCCGTACGGCGGCCGAGAAGCTGCGCCTTCGCGCGTACGGCCGCACAATCGGCACGTGAGCGAACCCGCGGCGCGGCCCCGGCCCGAAGCCCGACTCCACGGCGGGCTGCCCCGCCGTCTGGCAACGCCCCTGGGCGTCCTGGCCGCCGCCACCGCCGCCTTCGCCTGCCTCGGCGTCGTCGACCCGAACGAGCCCGGGCACTACCCGGTGTGCCCGCTGCTGCACCTCACCGGCCTCTTGTGCCCGGCCTGCGGCGGCCTGCGCAGCGCCCATGCCGTCGCCCACGGCGATCTCGTGGCGGCGCTGGGCGCCAACGCCTTCGCGGTGGCCGGGTACGCCGCCTGTGCGGTCCTCTGGGCCCGCTGGCTGGGGCGTGCGGTGCGCGGCCGCCGTACGGCGGGCCCGCGGCCGCGAGCCGCCCACTGGTGGGCGCTGGGCGCTCTGCTGCTGGTCTTCACGGTCGTCCGCAATCTCCCCTTCGGCAGCGGGCTGGCACCGTGATCCGCAGGCCGCGCGGGCCGGCCGCGCCCGCCCGTCCGGGGCTCCGGGATGTCCAGGTCGTGGGACCACGGTCCACCGGATGTGAGACCTGGATCCTTTGGCGGATACCATCGGAGTGCCGGATGGGACAGCTCGTCCCACAGGCCACTGTCCACCTCCACCGCTCAAGAAGGAGGCCGCTCGCGTGAGTGTGCTCGACGAGATCATCGACGGCGTCCGTGCCGACCTCGCAGAGCGGCAGGCGCGCGTCGGCCTCGACGAGCTCAAGGAGCGGGCCCAGAAGGCGCGTCCCGCCAAGGACGGCGTCGCCGCGCTCAAGGGCGAGAGCGTCACGGTGATCTGCGAGGTCAAGCGCTCCAGCCCGTCCAAGGGCGCGCTCGCCGCGATCGCCGACCCGGCCGGTCTGGCCGCCGACTACGAGGCGGGCGGCGCAGCGGTCATCTCCGTCCTGACCGAGCAGCGCAAGTTCGGCGGTTCGCTGGCCGACCTGGAGGCCGTCCGCGCCAAGGTCGACATTCCCGTGCTGCGCAAGGACTTCATCGTCACCGCCTACCAGCTGTGGGAGGCCCGTGCCTACGGCGCCGACCTCGCGCTGCTGATCGTCTCCGCGCTGGAGCAGGAGGCGCTGGTCTCGCTGATCGAGCGGGCCGAGTCGATCGGGCTGACGCCGCTGGTCGAGGTGCACGACGAGGAAGAGGTCGCCCGCGCGGTGGACGCCGGCGCCAAGATCATCGGTGTCAACGCCCGCAATCTGAAGACCCTTGAGGTCGACCGCGGCAACTTCGCCCGGGTCGCCCCCGAGATCCCCGACCACATCGTCAAGATCGCCGAGTCCGGGGTGCGCGGACCGCACGACCTGATCGCGTACGCCAATGACGGCGCGGACGCGGTGCTGGTCGGCGAGTCGCTGGTGACCGGCAAGGACCCCAGGACCGCGGTCGCCGACCTGGTCGCCGCGGGCTCCCACCCGGCGATCCGGCACGGCCGGTCCTGAGCGCCAGGGAACGGCACACACCGACATGACCGCCACCGCCGCGAGGCTCAGCTGCCGGGCCCGGGTTCCGTACCCGGGTCAGGTTGGCGCGCGCGCCGCGGCGGGGGCCACCCGCGTCCCGCGCCCGGCGCTGGTCCCCGGCTTCCCGCCCGCCGCCCACCGCCGCCCCGAGCCGCAGCGCTGCGCGCTGCCGCCGTGGCACCGCGGCTGCCGGGCGCCCGCACGACGGGTCCACGGGCGCAGGGTCAGGTACCACATCGGATCCGAGCCGGGACAGATCAACGGCAGGCGATGGCGACCGGGGTCCGCGCGCTGACGCGTCGGCCCCTTCCGGGCGCCGGGGTGCCGGTGGGTGCGGCGGTCGTCTGACCGCTTGCTCACCCCCCCCACCCCCGAACCCACCCCCGCCCCCCCCCGAGGGGGGCGGGGGAGCGCCGCGGCCGGGTCCTGCGGCCGGGTCCCACGGCCCGCGCGACCGGGTCCCACGGCCGCGGGCCCCACAGCCCGCGGCCGGGTTCCAGGCCCGCGACCGGATCCCACCACCCGCGACCGGGCCCCACGACGCCGTCCGGCCCTCCGCGAAAGCCGCCCCGTGCGGCTCCGCGGCGGCACCGGCCCGTGCGGCGCGCGCCGCCTACCGTGATGCCCGTATCCCGAATCCCGAATATCTCCGACACAACCGGACTTCCGGGGCAGCCCGCCCCGGCCGAGGAGTGCGTCTGATGTCCTCCGATTTCTTCCTTCCCGACCCCGAGGGGCGCGTGCCCAGCGCCGAAGGCTATTTCGGCGCCTTCGGTGGCAAGTTCATCCCCGAGGCGCTGGTCGCCGCGGTCGACGAGGTCGCCGCCGAGTACGAGAAGGCCAAGGCGGACCCCGCGTTCGCCGCCGAGCTCAACGACCTGATGGTCAACTACACCGGGCGCCCCAGCGCGCTCACCGAGGTGCCGCGCTTCGCCGAACACGCCGGCGGGGCCCGGGTGTTCCTCAAGCGAGAGGACCTCAACCACACCGGCTCGCACAAGATCAACAACGTGCTGGGCCAGGCGCTGCTCACCAAGCGGATGGGCAAGACCCGGGTCATCGCCGAGACCGGCGCCGGCCAGCACGGTGTCGCCACCGCCACCGCCTGCGCCCTCTTCGGCCTCGAATGCACGATCTACATGGGCGAGATCGACACCCAGCGGCAGGCCCTCAACGTCGCCCGGATGCGGATGCTCGGCGCCGAGGTCATCGCCGTGAAGTCCGGCAGCCGCACCCTCAAGGACGCCATCAACGAGGCCTTCCGCGACTGGGTGGCCAACGTCGACCACACCCACTACCTGTTCGGGACCGTCGCGGGACCGCACCCCTTCCCGGCGATGGTGCGCGACTTCCACCGCGTCATCGGCGTGGAGGCGCGCCGCCAGATCCTGGAGCGCGCGGGCCGCCTGCCGGATGCGGCCGTCGCCTGTGTCGGCGGCGGCTCCAACGCCATCGGCCTCTTCCACGCCTTCCTCCCGGACGCCGGCGTCCGGCTCGTCGGCTGCGAGCCGGCCGGCCACGGCCTCGAGACCGGCGAGCACGCGGCCACCCTGAGCGCCGGTGAACCGGGCATCCTGCACGGCTCCCGCAGCTACGTCCTCCAGGACGAGGAGGGCCAGATCACCGAGCCGTACTCCATCTCGGCCGGCCTCGACTACCCGGGCATCGGGCCCGAGCACGCCTACCTCAAGGACAGCGGCCGCGGTGAGTACCGTGCCGTCACCGACGACGCCGCGATGCAGGCGCTGCGCCTGCTCTCGCAGACCGAGGGCATCATCCCGGCCATCGAGAGCGCCCACGCGCTGGCCGGCGCCCTGGACCTCGGCAAGGAGCTCGGTACGGACGGCCTGATCGTCGTCAACCTGTCCGGGCGCGGCGACAAGGACATGGACACCGCCGCCCGTTACTTCGACCTGTACGACACGGACGCCGCCGTCGAGGCGGACAACGCCGCCGCCGACGCGGAGATCGAAGGGGACGTCAAGTGAGCGGGAACATCAAGCTGCTGAGCGACACCCTCGCCGCCGCCAAGGCAGAGGGCCGCTCCGCCCTCATCGCCTACCTGCCGGCCGGGTTCCCGACCGTCGACGGCGGCATCGAGGCGGCCAAGGCCGTCTTCGACGGCGGCGCGGACGTCGTGGAGGTCGGGCTGCCGCACAGCGACCCGGTCCTGGACGGTCCCGTCATCCAGACCGCCGACGACATCGCCCTGCGCGGCGGGGTGAAGATCGCGGACGTCATGCGGACGGTGCGCGAGGCACATGAGGCCACCGGCAAGCCCGTCCTCGTCATGACGTACTGGAACCCGATCGACCGCTACGGCATCGAGCGGTTCACCGCCGAGCTCGCCGAGGCGGGCGGCGCCGGCTGCATCCTGCCCGACCTGCCGGTCCAGGAGTCCGCGACCTGGCGGGAGCACGCCGACAAGCACGGCCTCGCCACCGTCTTCGTCGTCGCCCCCAGCAGCAAGGACGCGCGACTGGCCGAGATCACGGCCGCGGGCTCCGGCTTCGTCTACGCCGCCTCGCTGATGGGCGTCACGGGCACCCGTGAGTCGGTGGGGGCGCAGGCGCAGGACCTCGTACGGCGCACCAAGGCGACCACCGCCCTGCCGGTCTGCGTCGGCCTGGGCGTCTCCAACCCCGAACAGGCCGCCGAGGTGGCCCGGTTCGCGGACGGAGTGATTGTCGGCTCGGCGTTCGTCAAGCGGCTGCTGGCGGCGGACGGCGACCTGGCGGACGGTCTCGCCGGGATCCGCGCCCTGGCGGCCGAGCTGGCCGAGGGCGTGCGACAGCGGGCCTAGCGCGGTGCGCGCCGCCGGTCCGGCAGGGACGGGAGACCGGCGCGCTGTCCCTCGATAGGGCGAACATCGGTGCGGAGGGGTGCGGCGGCACCCCTCCGCTTCGTTGTCCAGGGGCGTGAGCCAGAAGAACCATGAGGGTAAGAGAACCGCCCGCGAGCGGCTGCAGGAACAGCGGGAAAAGGAGAAGGCACGTGCCCGGCGCGGCCGGCAGGCCGTCGTCGCCGGAGCGGTGGTGGTGGCGCTGGCGGTCGCCGGCGGCATCGCCGTCTGGGCGACCTCGGCCGGCAGCGGCAAGAGCAGTTCCGACAACGAAACCGCCCGTCCGAAACAGGCCGGCGGCGGCAGCAGCCCCGCCATTCCCGTCGGCGCTCCCCACGCCCCCTCCACACTCACGGTGTGGGAGGACTTCCGCTGCCCCGCCTGCCAGCAGTTCGAGACCGGCTTCCGCCCGGCCATCCACGAGTTGCAGGACTCCGGTCAGCTCAAGAACGAGTACCACCTCGTGACGATCATCGACGGGAACGCCGGCGGCAAGGGGTCCCTCAACGCCGCCAACGCCGCCCTCTGCGCCCAGGACGCGGGGAAGTTCCGCGAGTACCACGACGTCCTCTACTCCCACCAGCCGCCCGAGGAGCAGGACAAGTTCGCCGACAAGCAGTACCTCCTCCAACTCGCCGGCAAGGTCAAGGGACTGGTGACCCCCGCCTTCACCCGGTGCGTCAACGACGGCAGATACGACCGCTTCGCGCAGAAGTCCACCGACGCCTTCGCCAAGTCCGGATACCGCGGTACCCCGACCGTCCTGCTCAACGGAAAGGACCTCGCGAAGGAGAAGGGCGGCCGCCTCACCCCCGCGGACCTGAAGAAGATGGTGCAGGACGCCAACAAGGGCAAGCAGCCGGGGAAAAGCGCCTCGCCGCACACCGGCGCCTCGCCCCACTCCGGCGCCTCGCCGCACCCGACCACCTCGACCCGGGGGAAGCAGGCCGCCCGGAGCACCCCGCCCCGGGGAGAACACGCCGCCCGGAGCGCTTCGCCCCGGGGGAAGCAGCACGGCATGAGCGCCACGCCGGGAACTTAGGGGGACTTGGGGACTCGGCCGGGGCGCTGGGGACTCAGGGGAAGACCCCCTGGCGGACTTAGCGGTCCTGGCGGTCCTGGCGGTCCTGACGGGCTCCGCACCGGCGGCGCCGCGGTCCTCCCGTACACACAGCGTCATCGCACGACAGCGGGGTCGTTACGCAGCCGTTGCCGGGTGGGTTGTCGCCGACCCCGCCCGGCGCGGTAGCGTCGACCTTGCCATGGACCTCGCATTCATTCCCAGCCCGTCGGTCGGCGTCGTACATCTCGGCCCGATCCCGCTGCGCGGCTACGCATTCTGCATCATCATCGGCGTCTTCGTCGGCGTCTGGCTCGGCAACAAGCGCTGGGTACAGCGCGGTGGCCGCTCCGGCACCGTCGCCGACATCGCCGTGTGGGCCGTGCCCTTCGGGCTGGTCGGCGGCCGCCTCTACCACGTCATCACGACGTACGAGCCGTACTTCGGCCCGAACGGCCACCCGCTCGACGCCTTCAAGGTGTGGGAGGGCGGCCTCGGCATCTGGGGCGCGGTCGCGCTCGGGGCCGTGGGCGCCTGGATCGGCTGCCGGCGGCGGGGCATCCCGCTGCCCGCTTACGCCGACGCGCTGGCGCCCGGTCTGGCCATCGGGCAGGCGATCGGCCGCTGGGGCAACTGGTTCAACCAGGAGCTGTACGGCAAGCCGACCGATGTCCCGTGGGCGCTGAAGATCAGCTCCGACCCCGCGATCGGACGGATCGGCGGCACCTACCACCCGACCTTCCTCTACGAGAGCCTGTGGTGCCTCGGCGTGGCGGCGCTGGTGATCTGGGCCGACAAGCGCTTCCGGCTCGGCCACGGGCGGGCCTTCGCGCTGTACGTCGCCGCCTACTGCACCGGGCGCGCCTGGATCGAGTACATGCGGGTCGACGAGGCGCACCACATCCTGGGCCTGCGGCTCAACGTCTGGACCGCGCTGATCGTCTTCGTCCTCGCCATCGGCTACCTGGTGGTCTCCGCCAAGAAGGCACCCGGCCGGGAAGCGGTCGTCGAACCGGGGGCGCAGCTCGCCGAGGGTGAGGGCGCGGATGAGGGCGGCGAAGGCGCCAAGGACGCGGACGGCGCCAAGGGCGCTGAGAGCGACGCCGACGCCGACGCCGATGCCACCGCCGACGCCGCGGCCGTAAAGCCCTCGCCGGAGTCGGCTGCCGCCGACGGGACGGAGCCGGGCGCCGTCGGGACCGCGCAGGCCGGGAAGCCCGCGGAGTCCGCGAAGGACGAGTCCGCGGGCGAGAAGGCCGAGGAAGCGGTGGACGCCCCCGCGGCGGATGCCGCCAAGCCCGCCGGAAGCGGCAGCACCAAGAAGTCCTGAGGCAGCCACCGGCCGCCGACCGCGCCGGGCGGACCCGATACGTCGGGTCCGCCCGGCGCTGTGCTGTCCCGGGGCGTTGCCGCGCCGTCAGCGCCGTCGCTCGGCTAGCTCCAGCACCCGCCGGGCCCCGCCGGCGGGGGAGCCGCCGTCACAGCGCACCCGCCGCGCGCAGCCCGTCGATCTCGGGACCGGTCAGGCCGATCCCGGTGAGCACTTCGTCCGTGTCCGCGCCGTGCGGGCGCCCCGCCCAGCGGATGGCGCCCGGCGTGGCGGAGAGCCGGAAGAGCACGTTCTGCATCCTCACGGTGCCGAGTTCGTCGTCCGGGACCTCGGTGATCGTTCCCAGCGCCTGGTACTGCGGATCCGCCATCACCTCGCGGATGTCGTAGACGGGTGCCACCGCCGCTTCGGCCTTCTCGAAGGCGGCCAGCACCTCGGCCCGGTCGTGCCGGGCGATCCAGCCGGCGACCGCTGCATCGAGCTCATCGGCGTGCCGGGCACGCCCCTCGCCGGTCGCGAACCAGGGCTCGTCGATCACCTCGGGCCGGCCGACCAGCCGCATCACCCGCGCGGCGACCGACTCGGCCGAGGTGGAGACCGCCACCCAGGAGCCGTCGGCGGTGCGGTAGGTGTTGCGCGGCGCGACATTGGGGGAGCGGTTGCCGGTCCGCGGCTGGACGTGACCGAGCTGGTCGTACCAGAGCGGCTGGGGGCCGAGGACGGTCAGCATCGGTTCGATCAGCGCCAGGTCGATCACCTGGCCGCGGCCGGTCGCCGCCCGGGCGTGCAGCGCGGCCATCACGGCGTACGACGTGGTCAGCGCGGCGATCGCGTCGGCGAGGCCGAACGGCGGCAGGGTCGGCGGGCCGTCCGGCTCGCCGGTGATCGCGGCGAAGCCGCTCATCGCCTCGGCCAGGGTGCCGAACCCGGGGCGGCGGGCGTACGGGCCGAACTGCCCGAAGCCGGTGACCCGGGCGAGCACCAGCCCCGGATGGCGCGCGGACAGTTCGTCCCAGCCCAGCCGCCAGCGCTCCAGGGTCCCGGGCCGGAAGTTCTCGATGACGACGTCGGCGCCGGCGGCCAGCCGCAGCAGGACCTCCCGGCCCTCCGGGTGGGACAGGTCGAGCGTGACGGTCTTCTTGTTGCGGCCCAGCAGCTTCCACCACAGGCCGATGCCGTCCTTGGCGGGCCCGTGGCCGCGTGACGGGTCGGGACGGTGCGGATGCTCGACCTTGATCACCTCGGCGCCGTAGTCCCCCAGCAGGGTGGCGGCGAGCGGACCGGCGAACAGCGTGGCGAGATCGAGCACCCGCAGTCCGGCGAGCGGGCCGGGGGAGGGAGCCGCACCATCGGGCCGGTCGCCGGCCGCCGTGGCCGTCACCGTCCGCTCGCCTCCGTCAACGCCGGGATGGCCGAGATCGCGGTGAAGGCCTGCTCGTGGGTGCGGGCGCGGGCCCGGTCACGGGTGAAGATCTCGCGGGCGACGGTGGCCAGCGCGGCCCCGGGCGCCTGCAGATCGAGACGGCTGGCGCGGGCGACCTCCTCGCTCCACTCGGCCGGTACCGCCGCCGCGCCACGCAGCGCGCCGGCGAGCGCGCCGCTCATCGTGGCGATCGAATCGCAGTCGCGGCCGTAGTTGACCGCGCCGAGGACCGTGGCCCGGAAGTCGCCGCCACCGGTCAGCAACATGCCCAGGGCGATGGGAAGTTCCTCGACGGCGTGCAGCCGGGAGGGGCGCCGGGCGCCGAGCGACGGGTTGCGGTAGTCCGGGCCCACCGTGTCGAAGGGGGCGACGGCCGCACGCAGCGGCGCCGGCGCCGACGCGGTGTCGGTGAGCGACGCCGCGGCCTCGCAGACCGCCTCGATCGCGGCACGGGTGCCGTCCTTGGCCAGCCGCAGCGCCTGGACGACGACCGAGGACGGGGTGGCGTCCGGCAGGAACGCGGCGGCCACGGCCGCGGCGAACACCCCCGCCGCCTCCCGCCCGTAGGAGGCCTGGTGCGCACCGGCGATGTCCAGCGCCTCGGCGTACGCCCGGTCCGGGTTGCCGGCGTTGACGATGCCGACCGGAGCCATGTACATCGCCGCACCACAGTTGACGATGTTGCCGACGCCCGCCTCGCGGGGGTCCGCGTGCCCGTAGTGCAGCCGCGCCACGATCCACTTCTCGGCGAGGAAGATCCGCTGCAGCGGCAGCGCCTCGGTCTCCAGTTCCGGGATCCAGCGCGGGGTGCCGATCAGGTCCGGCACGAGGTGGTCGGCGATGTCATAGGCGTCGAGGTGGTCGCGCACCGTTTCGTAGACCCGCACCAGCGCATGCGTCATCAAGGTGTCGTCGGTGACGTGGCCGTCGCCCTTGTGGTACGGCGTGAGCGGGCGGGCGGTGCGCCAGTTGTCGTGGAACGGTCCGACGATGCCCTCGACCCGGCCGCCGTGCCGCTTGACGATCTCCTCCGGCGACCAGCCCTGCACGGGCCCGCCGAGCGCATCGCCGACGGCGGCGCCGACCAGGCATCCGGCCGCCCGGTCCTCCAGGGAGGGCGGGGCGGAGACGGCGGGCGGCACCGGACCCGCGGGCGACGGCTCGGCGACCGGGGGGACCGCGCGGGCCGGGAGGGTCCGGACGGCCCCCGCGTCGGAGGCGCCCGGTGCATCCGACGCATCCGGCGTATCCGGTGTCGCGGTCGGCGTCGCCTCCGGCGTCGCGGCCGGTGTCTGCTCGCTTGCGTACGTCATCTGCGGGTGAGTCCTTCCACGGTGGGGGAGGCGGCCGGCAGGGCGCCGGGGACGGCATCGGGGAGGGCCGGCGGGACAGCCGTCCCGGTGGCTCGGGGGCGCCGGCCGGTTTTGGACCGCTGCGCTGTATCCGTGCCACGCGGCGGCCCGGCTCTCCTGTCCCGGGCGGCAGGGTCACCCGGTCGACTCCCCCGGAGGGCACCCGGCACGGGACCTCCCGAAGGCCCGAAAACGGGGTGTGACCCGGATCTCATCGCCAAGTTCAGGGAAAAACCGCAGGTCAGCGCGGTAAGTTCGGCCTTCCTTGCTAGCGGCGGAGGGTGCTGCGCGCATAGCTTCGAGGTGTTGGAGGGGGAAGCGCCGCCATCGGCCCACACCTCGCTGCAGGGAGTAGGTACCGATATGTCCGTCATGGAGATCATGGATGCCGCGGCGCCGACGCATGTGGCCCACCGCGACAACCACACCCACCGCGATGTGAACGGCGGCTGGCTGCGCCCCGCCGTCTTCGGCGCGATGGACGGGCTGGTCTCGAACCTCGCCCTGATGACCGGTGTCGCCGGCGGTGCGCTGTCGCAGCAGACGATCATCATCACCGGCCTGGCGGGGCTGGCCGCCGGCGCCTTCTCGATGGCCGCGGGGGAGTACACCTCGGTCGCCTCGCAGCGTGAGCTGGTGCAGGCCGAGCTGGACATCGAGCGGTCCGAGCTGCGCAAGCACCCGAAGGACGAGCTGGAGGAGCTGGCGGCGCTCTACGAGTCCCGCGGGGTCGAGCCGGCGCTCGCCCGGCAGGTCGCGGCCCAGCTGTCCCGGGACCCGGAGCAGGCCCTGGAGATCCATGCCCGCGAGGAGCTGGGCATCGACCCGTCCGACCTTCCTTCGCCCACCGTCGCCGCGGTCTCCTCCTTCGGATCGTTTGCGCTGGGCGCACTGCTGCCTGTCCTTCCTTACCTGCTGGGGGCGTCCGCGATCTGGCCCGCGGTGCTGCTCGCGCTGGTCGGACTCTTTGCCTGCGGGGCCGTGGTGGCGCGGGTGACGGCACGTTCCTGGTGGTTCAGCGGGCTGCGGCAGCTGGCCCTCGGCGGCGCGGCCGCGGGTGTGACGTACGCCCTGGGAGCACTGTTCGGAACCGTCGTAGGCTGACGTGTCATACGGGTGACTGCATAATTACCGCGTTACCCAGCGGTTTCGGTTTGTTGACGACCGGGCATAAGGCCCAGGCGTCGCGGGCAACGTCGCTCGCCGAACGCCGCCTTGTGGGACGGCCTGGATTCCGTCCGTGCACTGACTCGCCGCCCGTGCGGTGTCCGCATGTTGGAAGCCCCTTTTCGCTTTTTGAGAAGGGAGTCATCCTGTAACCTGCACGAAATTTCGCGGAGGGCCAACGTCGTCCCTCGGCAATGCCTATGCCACGACGACGTTGGGAGAGCCGATGCGTCTCGCGTCCACGCACTCCGCGACCACCAGCAGCGCCAGCGCCGCCGCCTGGTCGCCCATGGACGGCCGCCCTGCCCAGCAGGGCATGTACGACCCGCGCAACGAGCACGACGCCTGTGGCGTCGGCTTTGTGGCCACCCTCACCGGCGAGGCCAGCCACGCACTGGTCGAGCAGGCACTCACCGTCCTGACGAATCTGGAGCACCGCGGTGCCACCGGCTCCGAGCCCGACTCGGGTGACGGCGCCGGCATCCTGCTCCAGGTGCCGGACGCGTTCCTTCGCGAGAACGTCACCTTCGAGCTCCCCGAGGCCGGCGCCTACGCCGTCGGCATCGCCTTCCTGCCGTCCGATGCCCAGGAAGCGGCCGACGCCGTCTCGCGCATCGAGACGATCGCCGGCGAAGAGGGCCTGAACGTCATCGGCTGGCGGGTGGTCCCGGTCGCCCCGCAGCTGCTCGGCAACGGCGCCCGCGCCACCATGCCGGCCTTCTCCCAGATCTTCGTCGGCGACGGAGAGAACACCGGGCTGGCACTGGACCGCAAGGCCTTCGCGCTGCGCAAGCGCGCCGAGCGGGAGGCCGGGGTCTACTTCCCCTCGCTGTCCGCCCGCACGATCGTCTACAAGGGCATGCTGACCACCGGCCAGCTGGAGCCCTTCTTCCCGGACCTGTCCGACCGCCGCTTCGCCACCGCCGTCGCGCTGGTCCACTCGCGGTTCTCCACCAACACCTTCCCGAGCTGGCCGCTCGCCCACCCGTACCGCTTCGTCGCGCACAACGGCGAGATCAACACGGTCAAGGGCAACCGCAACTGGATGCGGGCCCGCGAGTCGCAGCTGGCCACCAAGCTCTTCGGCAAGGAGAACGCCGAGAACCTGGAGCGGCTGTTCCCGGTCTGCACCCCGGACGCCTCCGACTCCGCCTCCTTCGACGAGGTCCTGGAGCTGCTCCACCTCGGCGGCCGCTCGCTGCCGCACTCGGTGCTCATGATGGTCCCCGAGGCGTGGGAGAACTCCCCCTCCATGGACCCGGCCCGGCGTGCCTTCTACCAGTACCACTCCACGATGATGGAGCCCTGGGACGGCCCGGCCTGCGTCACCTTCACCGACGGCATCCAGGTCGGCGCGGTCCTCGACCGCAACGGTCTGCGCCCCGGCCGCTACTGGGTCACCGATGACGGCCTGGTCGTGCTCTCCTCCGAGGTCGGCGTCCTGGACATCGACCCCGCGAAGGTGGTCCGCAAGGGCCGCCTGCAGCCCGGCCGGATGTTCCTGGTGGACACCGCCGAGGGCCGCATCATCGAGGACGACGAGATCAAGGCGCAGCTCGCCGCCGAGCAGCCCTACCAGGAGTGGCTGGACTCCGGCCTGATCGAGCTCGCGGACCTGCCCGAGCGTGAGCACATCGTGCACACCCACGCCTCGGTCACCCGCCGCCAGCAGACCTTCGGCTACACCGAGGAAGAGCTGCGCGTCATCCTCGCCCCGATGGCCAAGGCCGGCGCCGAGCCCATCGGCTCGATGGGCACCGACTCGCCGATCGCCGCGCTCTCCGAGCGCCCCCGGCTGCTCTTCGACTACTTCACCCAGCTCTTCGCGCAGGTCACCAACCCGCCGCTGGACGCCATCCGCGAGGAACTGGTCACCTCGCTGATCTCCTCCCTCGGCCCCCAGGGCAACCTCCTGGAGCCGAGCGCGGCCTCCTGCCGCAGCGTGACCCTGCCCTTCCCGGTCATCGACAACGACGAGCTGGCCAAGCTCGTCCACATCAACGCCGACGGCGACATGCCCGGCATGAAGGCCGTGACCCTCTCCGGCCTCTACCGGGTCTCCGGCGGCGGCGAGTCGCTGGCCGCCCGGATCGAGGAGATCTGCGCCGAGGCCGACGCCGCCATCGACGACGGCGCCCGGCTGATCGTGCTCTCCGACCGGCACTCCGACGCCGAGCACGCGCCGATCCCGTCGCTGCTGCTCACCGCCGCGGTTCACCACCACCTCATCGGCACCAAGGAGCGCACCCAGGTCGGTCTGCTCGTCGAGGCCGGCGATGTACGCGAGGTGCACCACGTCGCGCTGCTCATCGGCTTCGGTGCCGCGGCCGTCAACCCGTACCTGGCCATGGAGTCGGTCGAGGACCTGGTCCGCGCCGGCACCTTCCTGCCGGGCGTCGAGGCCGAGACCGCCATCAAGAACCTGATCAAGGCGCTCGGCAAGGGCGTCCTGAAGGTCATGTCCAAGATGGGCATCTCCACCGTCGCCTCCTACCGCGGCGCACAGGTCTTCGAGGCCGTCGGCCTGGACGAGGAGTTCGTCGCCCGGTACTTCCACGGCACCGCCACCAAGATCGGCGGCGCCGGCCTGGACGTCATCGCCAAGGAGGTCGCGGCGAGGCACGCCAAGGCCTACCCGGCCTCCGGCATCGCCGCCACCCACCGTGCGCTGGACATCGGCGGCGAGTACCAGTGGCGCCGCGAGGGCGAGCCGCACCTCTTCGACCCGGACACCGTCTTCCGGCTCCAGCACTCCACCCGCTCGCGCCGCTACGACATCTTCAAGCAGTACACGGACCGGGTGAACGAGCAGTCCGAGCGGCTGATGACGCTGCGCGGCCTGTTCTCCTTCGCCTCCGAGCGCTCCTCGATCCCGATCGAGGAGGTCGAGCCGGCGTCCGAGATCGTCAAGCGCTTCTCCACCGGCGCCATGTCGTACGGCTCCATCTCCCAGGAGGCGCACGAGACGCTGGCCATCGCCATGAACCAGCTGGGCGGCAAGTCCAACACCGGTGAGGGCGGCGAGGACCCGGACCGTCTCTACGACCCGGCGCGCCGCTCCGCCATCAAGCAGGTCGCCTCCGGCCGCTTCGGTGTGACGTCCGAGTACCTGGTCAACTCCGACGACATCCAGATCAAGATGGCCCAGGGCGCCAAGCCCGGCGAGGGCGGCCAGCTGCCCGGCCACAAGGTCTACCCGTGGGTCGCCAAGACCCGGCACTCCACCCCGGGCGTCGGCCTGATCTCCCCGCCGCCGCACCACGACATCTACTCCATCGAGGACCTGGCTCAGCTGATCCACGACCTCAAGAACGCCAACCCGCAGGCCCGCATCCACGTGAAGCTGGTCTCCGAGGTCGGCGTCGGCACGGTCGCCGCGGGTGTCTCCAAGGCGCACGCGGACGTGGTCCTGATCTCCGGCCACGACGGCGGTACGGGCGCCTCGCCGCTCACCTCGCTCAAGCACGCGGGCGGCCCCTGGGAGCTGGGCCTGGCCGAGACCCAGCAGACGCTGCTGCTCAACGGCCTGCGCGACCGCATCGTGGTGCAGACCGACGGCCAGCTCAAGACCGGCCGCGATGTCGTCATCGCCGCCCTGCTGGGCGCCGAGGAGTTCGGCTTCGCCACCGCACCGCTGGTCGTCTCCGGCTGCGTCATGATGCGCGTGTGCCACCTGGACACCTGCCCGGTCGGCATCGCCACCCAGAACCCGACGCTGCGCGAGCGGTTCAGCGGCAAGGCCGAGTACGTCGTCAACTTCTTCCAGTTCATCGCCGAAGAGGTCCGTGAGCTCCTCGCCGAGCTGGGCTTCCGCAGCCTCGACGAGGCCATCGGCCACGCCGAGCTGCTGAACACCTCCCGCGCCGTGAACCACTGGAAGGCGCAGGGCCTGGACCTGGCCCCGCTGCTGCACGTCCCCGAGCTGGCCGAGGGCGCCGTGCGCCACCAGGCCATCGAGCAGGACCACGGCCTGGAGAAGGCGCTCGACAACGAGCTGATCAAGCTCGCCGCCGATGCCCTGGCCGCGGACACCGCCGAGGACGCCCAGCCGGTCCGGGCACAGATCGCGATCCGGAACATCAACCGGACCGTCGGCACCATGCTCGGCCACGAGGTCACCAAGAAGTTCGGTGGTGCGGGTCTGCCCGACGACACCATCGACATCACCTTCACCGGCTCGGCCGGCCAGTCCTTCGGCGCGTTCCTGCCGCGCGGCATCACGCTGCGCCTGGAGGGCGACGCCAACGACTACGTCGGCAAGGGCCTGTCGGGCGGCCGGGTCGTCGTCCGCCCGGACCGCGGCGCGGACCACCTGGCGGAGTACTCCACCATCGCCGGCAACACCCTCGCCTACGGCGCCACCGGCGGCGAGCTGTACCTCCGCGGCCGGGTCGGCGAACGCTTCTGCGTCCGCAACTCCGGTGCCACGGTGGTCTCCGAGGGTGTCGGCGACCACGGCTGCGAGTACATGACCGGCGGCAACGCGGTCGTGCTGGGCGAGACGGGCCGCAACTTCGCGGCCGGTATGTCCGGCGGCTTCGCCTACGTCATCGACCTCGACCCGGCCAACGTCAACAAGGAGCTCGTCGACGCGGTGAACCCGCTGAACGACGACGACAAGCAGTGGCTGCACGACGTCGTGCAGCGCCACCAGGAGGAGACCGGCTCCACCGTCGCCGCCAAGCTCCTCGCCGACTGGGATGCCGCAGCCGCGCGCTTTTCCAAGGTCATCCCGCCCACCTACCAGGCAGTGCTCGTCGCCAAGGACGCCGCTGAGCAGGCCGGACTCTCCGAGTCCGAGACCCACGAGAAGATGATGGAGGCGGCGACCAATGGCTGACCCCAAGGGCTTCCTGAACCACGAGCGCGAGGTCGCCAAGACCCGCCCCGTGGAGGAGCGCGTCAAGGACTGGAACGAGGTCTACCAGCCCGGCTCCCTGCTGCCGATCATCAGCAAGCAGGCGTCGCGCTGCATGGACTGCGGTATCCCGTTCTGCCACAACGGCTGCCCGCTCGGGAACCTCATCCCCGAGTGGAACGACTACGCCTACCGCGAGGACTGGACCGAGGCCAGCGAGCGGCTGCACGCGACCAACAACTTCCCGGAGTTCACCGGCCGGCTGTGCCCCGCGCCCTGTGAGGCCGCCTGTGTGCTGGGCATCAACCAGCCGCCGGTGACCATCAAGAACGTCGAGGTCTCCATCATCGACAAGGCGTGGGACAACGGGGACGTCACCCCGCAGCCGCCCGAGCGCCTGTCCGGCAAGACCGTCGCCGTCATCGGCTCGGGCCCCGCGGGCCTGGCCGCCGCCCAGCAGCTGACCCGGGCCGGCCACACCGTCGCCGTCTACGAGCGCGCGGACCGTATCGGCGGTCTTCTCCGCTACGGCATCCCCGAGTTCAAGATGGAGAAGCGCCACATCAACCGCCGCATCGAGCAGATGCGCACGGAGGGCACCAAGTTCCGCACCGAGGTGGAGATCGGCCGGGACCTCGACGCCACGAAGCTGCGCAAGCGCTACGACGCCGTGGTCATCGCCGCCGGCTCCACCACCTCCCGCGATCTGCCGGTGCCCGGCCGCGAGCTGAACGGCATCCACTTCGCGATGGAGTACCTGCCGCTCGCCAACAAGGTGCAGGAGGGCGACCTGACCGTCGCCCCGATCAGCGCCGAGGGCAAGCACGTGGTCGTCATCGGCGGCGGCGACACCGGCGCGGACTGCGTCGGCACCGCCCACCGCCAGGGCGCGGCCTCGGTCACCCAGCTGGAGATCATGGGCAAGCCGGGCGACGAGCGGAACGCCAACCAGCCCTGGCCGACCTTCCCGATGCTCTACAAGATCACCTCCGCGCACGAGGAGGGCGGCGACCGGATCTACTCCGTGTCCACCACCCACTTCGAGGGCGACGAGGACGGCAACGTCCAGTGGCTGCACCTGACCGAGGTGGAGTTCAAGGACGGCCGCCCGGAGCCGAAGCCCGGCACCGAGCGGAAGATCCCGGCCCAGCTGGTCACCCTCGCCATGGGCTTCACCGGCACCGACCGGGAGAACGGCCTGGTCGAGCAGTTCGGCCTGGAGCTCGACGAGCGCGGCAACATCGCCCGCGACGCGGACTTCGCCACCAACGTCCCCGGCGTGTACGTCGCCGGTGACGCCGGCCGCGGCCAGTCGCTGATCGTGTGGGCCATCGCCGAGGGCCGTTCCGCGGCCAAGGGTGTGGACCGCTTCCTGACCGGAGTCAGCGCCCTGCCGGCTCCCATCAAGCCGACGGATCGCGCACTGACCGTGTGATCCGTCCCCCGATGTCCCGTACAACGTCGTACGGAACAACCGCGGCGCCTGTCCCCCTCCCCCGACCGGGAGGGCAGGCGCCGCGGGCCTGTGCCGGCACGCCCGGTCCCCGGAACCGAGCCCGGCGCCCTACGCGCCACCGCTCCCGGCCGGGAAGCGCCGCTCCCGCTGCCGTGCCATCTCCCGCGCGGGCGCCGGCACGGCCTGCGGCGGGGGAGAGCCCGACGGCCGGAAATCGTGCACCGGCGGATGCCACGCCGCCGGCCCGGTCACCGGGCCGCTCAGCGGCACCACCCACCGCGGATCGGCATGCACCCGCAGCACCTGCGCCTCGACCTGCGTCCACGCCCCGTCGGTGACCGTCCGCTCCCCGACCCGGCGGGCCTCCAACTGCACCGGGCAGTGCGCCAGTCGGGGCGGCCGCACCAATTCGGACGGCTCCGTCCAGGGCGCATCCGTGGCGCAGGGCATGCTGCCCGTCGTCCCCTCCCCGGTCCCCGCTCCGTCCGGCGGCAGATTGAAGACCACGTCCGGGCGCACCGCGAGATTCCGCGCGGTCCGGCCGCGGGCCGGCAGCCAGACGCTGACGACCGGTCCGAGCTCCCACCGGATGCGCAGCTCGACCAGCACGAATGTCCCGTCGTCGTTCTCCGTGGACAGCAGCGCCGGGGCGACCGAACTGCTCTTCTCCAGCGCGACTTTCATGGCTCCGAGGATAGAAGCCGGTTGATTCGGTGCTCACCGAAATGTGATCAGAGGTTACTCTGTGTACATGAAACGATGGGACGCCGATCAGGAAAGCGTCGCGGAAACCCCCGATCTGGCCGCCCTTGCGGCGCTGCTCGCGGACCGCACCCGTGCCGCCATCTGCATGGCCCTGCTCGACGGCGGCGCCTGGACCGCCGGTGAACTGGCCGCATATGCCGCGGTGGCGCCCTCCACCACCACCGAACACCTCAACCTCCTGGTCGCCGGAGGCCTGCTCGCCGAGGAGCGGCAGGGGCGGCGGCGCTATGTACGCCTGGCCGGGCCGGAGGCCGCGGAGACCCTGGAGAACCTTGCCGGCCTCGCCCCCTACCGCCGGGTCCCGGTCCGCTCCCTGGCCGAGGCCAATCACCGCAGGGCGCTGCACCACGCCCGGACGTGCTACGACCACATCGCCGGTGCGCTCGGCGTGGCCATCGTCGAGGCGATGACCGAACGCGGCCTGCTGGGGCGGGATTACGGCCCGGTGCTGACCGTGGACGGGGCCGGCTGGCTGACCGCCCTCGGCATCCCCGACGCCGGCCCCTCGGCGGCCCACCGGGCGCATGTCCGCACCTGCCTCGACTGGACGGTGCGCCGCCGCCATCTCTCCGGCGCGGTCGGCGCCGCCCTCTACCGGCACGCCCTGGAGCACGGCTGGGTCGTCAAGGCCGTCGCCACCCGCATCCTGACCGTCACCGCGGCGGGCCGTACGGCCTTCCGTGCGCAGCTCGGGCTGCCCGACGAGGCGCTGTTCCCCTCCCTCACCTTCGCCCCGCCTCCGCCCCCGCGCGGCGGCCCCGGGATGCTCAGCCCTCGCCGACCTGGCTGATCCGGTCGTCGCCGAGCTTGCGCTGGGTGTCCTGGAGCAGGATCCGCAGCAGCCCGGCGAGCTGCTTCTGCTGTGCGGGCGTCAGGCCGTCGGTCAACTCGGCCTCGCGGTGCAGTACTTGCCCGACCGTGGCCTCGACCTTCTCGTGGCCGGCCGGGGTCAGCTCGACCAGGACCGTGCGGGGGCGGTCCTCGCCGGGCCGCCGGGTGACCAGCCCCTCGCGCTCGGCGCGGGTCACCCGCTGGGAGATCGCCCCCGCGGTGACCAGGGAGCGGCGGCTGAGTTCGCGGGTGGTCAGGGTGTACGGCGCGCCGCTGCGGCGCAGCACGCTGAGCAGGTCGAGGGTGGCCGGGTCCATCCCGGCGCCGGCCAGCACCCGGCGCCGGTCGTCGCCCAGCAGCTTCGCCAGCTGCCAGATCGGCGTCACGATGCCGATGGAGGAGACCGGGGTGCCGGGGCGTTCACGTTCCCAGGCGGCGGCGATCTCCTCGACGGGATACGGGGGAGCGGGGGGCGCCGGGTGGTCGGAGCCGTCCTTCGCCTCGGAATCTCTTGCCACGGGCCCTCCCGGCGGTGGTACGTTCAGCTCTAAATTTAGACCTGAACGTGATGGACGGAGCTCAGCATATGTCACGCACCATCCTGGTCACCGGCGGCGGCACCGGCATCGGACGCGCCGTCGCCCACCACTTCGCGGACGCCGGCGACGACGTCATCGTCACCGGCCGGCGCCCCGGCCCGCTCGACGAGACGGCGGCGGGCCGCCCGGCCGTCCGCCCCCTGGTGTGCGACCACACCGACCCCCGGGCTCTCACCGCGCTGCTCGCCGGGCTCCCCGGGCGGATCGACGTCCTGGTGAACAACGCCGGCGGCAACACCGACCTCGACACGGACGACGCCACCGACCTGGCGTCCTATGCCCGCACCTTCCGTGCCAACCTCGACGCCAACCTGCTCAGCGCCGCGCTGACCACCAGGGCGCTGGACGGCCGGCTCGCGGCCGGCGGCGCGGTCGTGCACCTCGGATCGATCGCAGCCGACCACGGCAACGGCGCCTACGGAGCGGCCAAGGCCGGCCTCGCCTCCTGGAACATCGGGCTGTCCCGGACGCTCGGCCCCCGCGACATCACCGCCAACGTCGTCTCGCCCGGCTATATCGCCGGCACCGACTTCTTCCGCGACCAGCTCACCGACGAGCGCCGCGACCACCTGGTGGCCGCCTCGGCGGTGGGCCGCGCCGGGTCCCCCGCCGACATCACCGGCACGGTGGCCTTCCTGGCCTCACCGGCGGCCCGGCACATCACCGGCCAGGTGCTGAACGTCAACGGCGGTACCCGCGGCACCCGTTGAGGCCTCCCCGGCCCGGCCGGCCCGCGCGCCGGGCCGTGGCGGGCCGGGCTACGCGCCGTCGCCGTCCTCCGCGAGCCGGGCCGGGAAACCGCCGGTCGCCACCGGCCCCCAGCGCAGCGGGGTCACCCGGATCAGCGACTTGCCCTGCGTGCGCATCGCCTCCCGGTACTCGTCCCAGTCCGGGTGCTCCCCGGCGATGTTGCGGTAGTACTCGACAAGCGGCTCGACCGAATCCGGGGCGTCGATGACCTCGGCCTCGCCGTCGATCTGCACCCACGGGCCGTTCCATTCGTCGGACAGCACGATGACGCTGACCGAGGAGACCCGGCGGACGTTGCGGACCTTGGCGCGCTCCGGATACGTCGACATGACCAGCCGTCCGGAGTCGTCCACCCCGCAGGTCAGCGGCGAGCCCTGCGGGGTGCCGTCGCTGCGGCGGGTGAGCAGGATCGCGCGGTGACGGGGGCGGACGAACTCCAGCAGCCCGGGCAGGTCGACACGGGTGTTGCGGGCGATGGAAGGGCTCATACGGGCGAGCCTAGGGGGTGGAGTGCGCGTGCGCGCGAACCGCGGAGCGGGCGCGCGCTCACGCCGCACCCGCCGGTCAGCCCTTGACGAGCTGCTTGCCGGTCGCCGCGTCCACGACCTTGCGGCCGTCCAGCGCACTCTTGAGGTGCACGGTCACCTTGTCGGTGGCCAGCTGCTCGGTGCACATCCCCTTGGCGCTCTTCCGCTTGCCCCAGCCGGTGATCACCACAAGGTCCTTCGACTCATGGCTGCGCGCGCCGAAATGGACGTCGCAGGCGCTGTGCCCGACGGTGACCGTGATCTCCCGTGCCCCCTTCTTGCCGGGGCGCTCCGCGGCGACCAGCGGCAGCAGCGCCTGCCGGCGGCCGTGCACGGGGGAGACCTTCGGCCAGTCCCGCACGATCTGATCCGCGCGCTGCTCGAACGCATCCTGCTTCTTCGGCGGTGCCGCGGGGGTCACCTTCTGCTCGCTCTGGCCACAGCCGGACAGCGTGACGGCGCCGGCCGCCGCCAGCGCGAGCACGGCGGTGAAGGTACGGGTGCGGGAGAGGTGGGATCCTCGCATGACATTGCCTCCTTGTGTCACGGATGGGACGTGCCAGGCGCAAGACAGGTTCCGGCCGCTTTCCGCCGTTGCCGTGGATGCCGCCGGGGCCGGGGAGACGCTTGTCAGCCGTCCGGTCCGCCCACCGTGAAGCCCGTTCCGCCCACGGTGAACCAGCGGCGGCGGTGGACCGTCCGCCCGCTAGCGTCCGGACCATGGACACCCTCACCGAGCTCACCCCCACCGTCTGGCAAGTCCCGTTCCCCGTAGGGCACGTGTACGTCGTCGCGCTCGCCGACGACGGTTACGCGGTGGTCGACACCGGCGTCCCCGGCTCGGCCCCCGCCATCCTCGACGCCCTCGCCCGGCTCGGCGGCCGGCCACAGCAGCTGCGGCAGATCGTGCTCACCCACTCCCACCTGGACCACATGGGCTCCGCCGCCGAGCTGGCCGCCGCCACCGGTGCCCGCGTCCTGGCCGGCGCACTGGACGCCCCGTACATCCGTGGCACCGCCCCCGAGCCCGCGCCGGTGCTCAGCCCCGCGGAACGGTCCCTGCACGAAGGGGTCATGGCGGGCCTGGCGGCCGCCGGGGTCCCGCCGCTGCGCCATACCGAGGTCGACACCGTCCTGCACGACGGGGACACCCTCGACGGCTGGGGCGAAGAGGTACGGGTGCTGCACGTCCCCGGCCACACCCCCGGCGGGATCGCCCTGCACCTCCCCGCGAGCCGGCTGCTCTTCCCCGGCGACCTCATCGCCACCGACCCCGACGGCCGCCGCGCGGTGCTCGGCCCCTTCAACGTCGCACGCGAGGAGGCCATCGCGTCCTTCCGGCGCCTGGCCGCGCTCGAAGACGTCGACACGGTCTGCGTACCGCACGGCATCCCCCTGCGCACCGGCGCCCGGGACGTACTGGCCGCGGCCACGCCGGAGAAGGACTGGCTCTGAACGGGTGCCCGCGCGGGGCGCGGCGCGTCCGCCACGCCTGGTGACACGGGTAATCTCGCGCGGGTGTTCCCCGGCCCGGCGAACCGGCCCGGCGAACACCGGCAGGCGGGCGAGCGCGGGATGCGAGGAGAGACACGGGCATGCAGTTGCACACCCACGAGTGGGGCACCGGCGAGCGGACCGCGGTGCTGGTCCACGGACTGATGTCCGATCACCGCACCTGGCACCGCGTCGCTCCGGCACTCGCCGACCGGGGCTATCGCGTCATCGCCGTCGACCTGCGCGGCCACGGCCGCAGCCCGCGCGGCGACTACGACACCGAGCTGTACGCGGAAGACCTCGTGGAGACCCTGCCCGCCGGCCCCGAGGTCGTCATCGGGCATTCACTGGGCGGCCTGGCACTGTCCCTGGCGGTGGAGCGGCTGCAGCCGCGACGGGCCGTCTACAGCGACCCCGCCTGGCAGTTCCCGAGGTTCCAGGAGCCCGTCGACCCCGCCCTGTTCGTCACGTTCAAGCGGGCCGACCGGGCGATGCTGCGCACCTTCAACCCGCGCTGGAACGACACCGATCTCGACATCGAGCTGGCCACGATCGCGCAGTGGGACACCGCCACCGCCCTCGCACTGTCCGCCGTGCACCGGCAGGACCATGTGCCCGAGAAGCCGGTCGTCCCGTCGCTGGTGCAGTTCGCGGGGGAGGGCTTCCTCCACTCCGAGCAGGCGGCACACGAGCTGACCGGCCGCGGCTTCGAGGTCCGTACGGTGCCCGGCGTCGGACACACCATCCACCGCGACGACTTCGACGGTTTCATGGCGGGGCTGGAGGGGTGGGTCTAGGGGGAGACAGTCCTCCAGCGTGGCTCCTCCGGTGCGCCGGGAGGCGTCCTGCCGCTCCCTACTTGTCGTGTGCAGCCCCATACTTGCCGTGTGATGAGCGAGGACGAGGACGCGGAGCGTGCCCGGCGCTGGCTGGCAGAGGCAGGTGTGACACAAGTCAGCAGTGACGCCTGGCGGCGGGACGATTCTCCGGAGGCGCTGCTGACGCCGAACGAGGTGGCACACACCTGGACGGGTGTGGCGCTGGAGGATCCCGCGCTGGATGCGACCGCCCGGCTGCGGACCGCCTTCGGCCTGCTGGATCTGCTCGGCGAGTACTGGGTGACGAGGGAGATCCGCCTTGCTCTCGCGGACCAGCACAACCCCCTGCCGGCGGAGGCATTCTGGGATGCCTGCCGGCTGCGGCTGGAGGCGGAGGCCGAGCCCGAGGCGCTGCTCTACTCGCTCTGGGTCGACTGGTTCGAGGACCGGGACACCTCGGCGACGGCGTTCGCCGAGGTGTTGGGCAACGACCTCGCCTCGCTGCCGGCCCACGAGGTACCTGCCGGCCCGGACCGCGGCCCGTCGCTGCGCCGCGCCCGGCGTGTTCTCGAAGCCTCGGGACCCGTGCCCTGGCCGGTCAAGCAGCCGGCCTACCGGACGGCGGCGGGGATGCCCGAACTTCACCCCGCGCTGTTCCGCGGGCTCCTCGGCAGCTACCACGATGTCTACGGAGACCTCGAACCCGAGGCCGCCGTCGCCCTCTTGAGGCAACTGGACCTCCCGGCCGGTACCGAGCATCTGACGAAACTGCACCAGGCCCTCGAGGCCGGCCATCGCCATCACCACCTCGCTCCGCACGCCTGGCGGTGAGCAGCGGTGAGCAGCGGTGAACCCGGCGGATCCGGCAGGGAGCCCGGGCGCCGGCCGCCGCTCGGTCATGTATCGCAGTCCAGCAGCGTCTTGCACAGCCCGCAGCGGGCCTGCAGCCGGCCACGGACCGGGACCCGGATCCGCTGGTGGCAGGCGGGGCAGGGGAAGGACACCCGCAGGGGAGGCGGGCCCTCGAAGGCGTAGTCGCCGGTGGCGGGCGGGCGGCCGGTGCGCCGCGGATCCTGCGCGGCCCGGCGGTCCTTGGCGTAGCGCAGGCGGGCGGCCCAGCCGGCGGCGGCGAGCGGCGGCCGGCGGGCGTCCCGGCGGGCCCGTGCCGCGCCCGCCGTGTACGCGTCGTACGCCTGCGGGCTGGTGAACCACGGCGACGGGTCCTCGCCGAAGAACTCGGCCCGCTGGGCCAGGACATACCCGAACTCCTCCGGCGTCAGGTAGCCGAGCTTCTGCGAGAGAGGGCCGTGCTCGCGGTAGGCGTCCAGCAGCAGCCAGCCCGCGCCGAGGTACGCGGCCGCGGTGTCGGTGAGGATCTCGTTGTCCCGGGTGCCGGGGAACGACAGGTCCAGACGGTGCAGATACAGGTGCATCACCTCATGGGCCAGCGCGGCGCCGATGTCCTTGCGGTGCTTCCTGAAGCGGTCGTTGAGCTCGATGAAGTACGCGGTTCCCGCGGTGAGTTCGACCGTGGCGGCGTGTTCCATCTCCCGGAACGTGATGACCGTCCGCGCGTCCGGCAGACGCAGATGGCGGAGCATGGCCCGCGCGACCCGCTGCGCCCCCAGGTGCAGATCCTCGGTCTCGTCGAAGGCCACATCGACCGGCAGCACGCTGGTGGCGAAGGTGTTCACCGTGTCGTACGACAGGCGTTTGAACAGCGCGTGGACGGCCGCGCGCACCGTGTCGAGATGCGGGTATCCGTGCTCGATCTCACTGCCGCCGGTGGTCACCCGGCCACTGTACGGGGGGCCGGGAAGGTCCGGTATGGGCCGTACGGGGCCTGTGGGGCACGCGAGTTGGCCGGATGCGCACTCTTGTCACCCCGAGCGGCCACTCCACATAATCACAGAGCGCTTTACGGACTCATCCCCCACTGGGTCCGGTCGCCTTGCGGCGTGCGGTCGTCCTCCACACACCTTTTGCGGCGGCCACGTCCGGCTCCGGTGTTGGCATGGGCTCGTCATCGACGTGCAACCCCCCACGAAAGGAAGCCCGTTGCGCAGCTACCGGAAGCCCCTCAGAAGATCCCTTGCCCTCGGCGCCGTCGCCCTGGCCGCCGTCAGCCTCCAGCCCGGCTCGGCCTCGGCCGCCCCCTCGCCCGCCCCGTCCGGCTCCGTCCACACCAAGGTCGTCGGCGGCACCAAGGCCGACCAGGGTGAATTCCCGTTCATGGTCCGGCTGTCGATGGGCTGCGGCGGCGCCCTGTACACCAAGGACATCGTGCTGACCGCCGCGCACTGTGTCGACGGCAGCGGCGCGAACACCTCCATCACGGCCACCGCAGGCGTGGCCGACCTGGAGGACTCCCACGCCGTCAAGGTGAACTCCACGCAGGTCCTCCAGGCCCCCGGCTACAACGGCAAGGGCAAGGACTGGGCGCTCATCAAGCTCGCCAAGCCGATCGACCAGCCCACGCTGAAGATCGCCGAGGACGACAAGCTCAACAACGGCGACTTCACCATCGCCGGCTGGGGCGCCGACAAGGAAGGCGGCGACCAGCAGCGCTACCTCCTCAAGGCCACCGTGCCGTTCGTCGACGACGCCGCCTGCCAGAAGGCCTACGGCGACCAGCTGACGCCCGGCGACGAGATCTGCGCCGGCAAGCTGGACACCGGCGGCATCGACACCTGCCAGGGTGACTCCGGCGGCCCGATGTTCCGCAAGGACGACGCCGGGCAGTGGCTCCAGGTCGGCATCGTCTCCTGGGGCGAGGGCTGTGCACGCCCCGGCAAGCCCGGTGTCTACAGCGAGGTGAGCACCTTCGCCGCGAACATCAAGAAGGCCGCGGGCGAACTGGGCGGCTGACCGCGCCTCGTCAGTGGTCCGTGCTTCGTCAGCGATCCGCGCCTCGTACGTGATCCGTACCGCATACGCGGCCCGTACCACGTGCACAAGAAGCGCACCACGCACAAGAAGCGCACCACGCACGAGAACCGCAGCGCGTACACGAAGGGCCCGGGGATCCGTGGTGGATCCCCGGGCCCTTCGCCGGGTCCGACGTCCCCGGCCTCGGTCCGGGACCTTGGTCCCTTCGCGCCACGGCCGTTGGTCCGGCCGCCGCGGGACCAAACGCGTGCTCGCGGCCGGGCCTTGTGCCGTCAGGGATGACCGGACGGCCTATGGGCGGCCCCGTGACGGCTTCCTACCGTGAACCGTATGAGCACCGAGCCCCGCCCCCGACCCCCGGCACGCGACCGCGGCCACCGAGCGACGGTCCTCGCCGCGCTGCTCCTCGCCGCCTCCGCGGCGACCCTCGTCTATGTGCTGCTCGGCGGCCCGGACGACCCCGTCGAGCTGCCGGCCGACGACCGCCCGAACGCGGCCCAGGGCTGATCGGCAGGCCCCCGCCGCCGGTGCACCGGGCCGTCCCCGGCCGCGGCGCGGCGGCGGCCCGCACGCCGCCACCCGGAGGGAGGGAGACCGCCCACGCCGTCCGGAGGGTCGACGCCGTCCGGAGGGGAGACGGTCACGCCGCCGGGGGAGACCGATACGGGCCCGCCACCCCGAGGGC
Source organism: Streptomyces sp. NBC_00400 (assembly GCF_036048035.1). Lineage (NCBI taxonomy): Bacteria > Bacillati > Actinomycetota > Actinomycetes > Kitasatosporales > Streptomycetaceae > Streptomyces > Streptomyces sp. NBC_00400. The sequence goes on from NZ_CP107940.1 coordinate 6,358,727, forward strand.
GCCCAGGAGGAACGACATGCCGATCAGTGTGGTGATCGCGGACGACCAGGAAGTGGTCCGGATGGGCTTCCGGACGGTTCTGGAGAGCCTGCCCGACATCGAGGTCGTCGCCGAGGTCACCGACGGCGAGGCCGCCCTCGCGGCCGTCGAACGGCTGCGCCCCGATGTGCTGCTGCTGGACATCCGGATGCCCGGGACCGACGGACTGGAGGTCACCCGGCGGCTGACCGGGCGCCCCGCCGGCCGCCCCGAGGACCGGCACACCCCTGGGACCGTCCCTGGGATCGTCATCGTCACCACCTTCGACCTGGACGAATATGTGCACGCCGCGCTGTACGGCGGCGCCTCGGGCTTCCTGCTCAAGGACGCCGGCCCCGCGCTGCTCGTGGAGGCCGTACGGGCCGCCGCCGTCGGACACTCCGTGCTCTCGCCGTCGGTCGCCGCCCGGCTGTTGCGCGAGCTGTCCCCGGCCGGCGGCAAGGGCCGGGCGGCGGCCCGCACCCCGTCCGAGCCGCTGACCGGCCGCGAACGGGATGTCGTCCGGGCGCTGGCCGGCGGCCGGACCAACGCCGAGATCGCCGGCGCCCTGTATCTGTCGCTGTCCACGGTCAAGTCCCATCTGGCGAACGTGCAGATCAAACTGGACGCCCGCAACCGGGTCGAGATCGCCTTCTGGGCCTGGGAGAGCGGTCTGTCCTCCGGCGGCCCGTGAGCGAGCACGGCGAGCGCACTCGGACGCGGCCCGGGATGCGCCGTATCCCGGGCCGTGTCCCGGTGTGCGCCCGGTGGGCCGCGCCGGGCAGCCGGCCGGCACGGTGGGCGAAGAACCCTCCGCGGCAAGCCGTCGCCGCCCGGGCCGCCCTCGCGGTGGCACTGCTGCTCCTCGTCGGGTCCGAGGCGCTGGCGACGGCCCGTCAGCCCGCCCGGCCGCACCTGATCGTGGTGGCCGCCGGCATCGTGGTCTGTCTGTGTGCGGTGCCCTCCGAGCGGATCCCGCTCACCGGCCGTGGGTGGACCGCGGCCGCGGTCTCCCTCACCGCGTCGGCGGCGCTGATCGCCGGGCAGCACGCACGGGAAGTGTGGGGCCTGGGCGAGGGCATCGCCCTGCTCGTCCTGCTCGCCGCCGTGATCCGCCGGGCGCCCGGCCGCACCGCCGCCGTCCTCGGCCCGCTGCTGGGCCTGGCCTGCGTCCTCGCCCCGCTGCGGGACGTCAGACCGGGGCTGTTCACCGTCGTCTCCGCCGTGCTCACCGTGGTCGTCGCCGCGTATGCGGCGATCCTGCGCCGGCAGGACGCCCGGCGACTGCGCGACCTCGCGGCCGTGCGGGCCGCCGAGCGCCTGGAACTGGCGCGGGAGCTGCACGACCTGGTCGCCCACCATGTCACCGGCATCGTCGTCCAGGCCCGCGCCGCCCGCTTCACCGCTCTTGAAGGCCGGCCGGCCGGTGCCACCCTCGAACGGATCGAGGCCTCCGGCAGCGAGGCGCTGGGCGCGATGCGCCGGCTGGTGCGGGTGCTGCGCGAGGACGGGGCACACCCGCACCCGGTCGCCGGGCTCGCCGAGGTCCGGGCGCTGACCGAGGCGTTCGCCCGCACCGGCCCGCCGGTCGTCCTCTCCGTCGACACCGGCCTGGCACAGACGCTGCCGGACGATGTCGCCGCGGCGGTCTACCGCATCGTGCGCGAGGCACTGACCAATGTCCGCAAGCACGCGGCGGACGCCACGGCGGTACGGATCGGCCTGCGGTCCGTCCCCTTCGGGGCGGAGCTGCGCATCGCCAACGACGGCGGCCGGCCGGCCCGCCTCGGCGAACAGGCCCGCGGCGGTGGCTTCGGACTGGCCGGGCTCACCGAACGGGCCGAGGCGATGGGCGGACGGCTCCTCGCCGGCCCCGCGGCCGAGGGCGGCTGGGAACTCACCGCCGTACTGCCCCTCGACAGCGGGGCGACGGCCTGAGGCCACCCGGGCCGCACCGGCCGCCACCGGTCGGCCGCGCCCTGCTCGCCACCACCGACGAGCTCCTGCGCCCACGCGCCCGCGAAGGAAGATGCCTTGCCTGGCGCGCCCCACCTGTCAGGTCGTTGTCGTGCCGTGCAGGCCCTCCGTGGCGTTGAAGAGCCCGTGAGCACCCCTACCGCCCCGCGGCCGGCCGAAGGACGGAACCCATGAGCGTCGAGCCCGTCGACTACAGCAACGGCGTCGACCCTGAACGCGCCCTCAAGTACGCCATCCAGCACACCGTTCGGCCTTGAGCTGGACACCACCGGCCGGTAGCCCGGGATCACCACCTCATCGTCCTCGTCGACGAGCCGGTGCAGCTGGTCCGTTCCCAGGCGGCGCTGAACGAGGTGTTCGCCGCAACCGCCCCCGCCCCGCCGCCCACATCTGTCCAACACCTGCCCCTCCTTTGTCCATAGGCGCACCACCCGCACGCGCAGCACGCTGTCCGCCGACAGGCAGTGCAGGCACGAAGGAGGACAGCGCGCGTGAACGAACAGACCGGCGCCCCGCGCGGGCCCAGCCGCAGAAACGTCGTCGCCGCCACCGCGCTCGCCGGAGCGGCGGGCGCCCTCCCACTCGGCGCGCACCCCGCCACCGCCGCACCCCGTGCAGGCGAGGCGGTGCTCCGGTCCGACGCGCTGGAGGTCCGGGTCGACACCGCCTTCCCCCGGATCGTCTCCTACACCGACCGCGGCACCGGCGCCGTCCTGCACGGCCAGGACACCCCCGTCACCCAGGTCCTCCTCGACGGCACCGCCCACACCCCCCGCGTCACCCACCGCACCCGCGCCGACCGCGCCACCTACACCCTCGCCTTCGACGGCGGCACCCGCATCACCGTCGAGATCGCCGTCCGGGACCACCGCACGACCTGGCGGGTCACCGGCATCACCGACACCCCGGCGCTGCGCATCGGCACCCTGGAGATTCCCGGCCTCGCCCTGCTGAGCGTCCGCAGCGACCAGCCCGGCGCCGCCCTGCTGGCCGCCCGGATCGAACTGGACAAGGCCAAGAGCGGCGACACCCTGGTACAGGTCACCGACGACACCCCCGCCGACGCCGCCCCCACCGGATGCGCCTACGCCGTGGTCGCCACCGACGCGCTGGCCGGCGCCGTTGAGACCAACACCTGCTACGACAAGCCCACCGGGGCCACCACCTGGGAGAACGGCCGCCTCTGGCGGCAGACCGTCAAGGGCGACGGCTTCGTCAAGGCCCAGCTGTCCTGCGGCCGGTGGACCCACCGGGCGGAAGGCGCCCCCACCGCCACCGACCCGCTGCCGTACGCGACCGTCATCGTCACCGGCGACCGCAACGGCGACGGGAGGACCGACTGGCAGGACGCCGCCATCGCGCTGCGCGACATCATGGTCATGCCGCTGGGCGCCGGGGAACAGCACCTGCGGGTCGTCCCGCACATCCCGTTCAACTTCGCCAGCCAGGCCACCAACCCGTTCCTCGCCACCCTCGACCACATCAAACGGATCGCCCTGGCCACCGACGGACTGCGGCAGTTCACCCTCCTCAAGGGCTACCAGTCCGAAGGCCACGACTCCGCCCACCCCGACTACGGCGGCAACTACAACACCCGGGCCGGCGGCCTCGCCGACCTCAACACACTGCTCCGCGCCGGCAAGAAGTGGAACAGCGACTTCGCGGTGCACGTCAACGCCACCGAGTCCTACCCCGTCGCCCACGCCTTCTCCGAGCAGCTGGTCGACAAGCACGACGAACAGTGGGACTGGCTCGACCAGTCCTACCGCATCGACGCCCGCCGCGACCTGGTCTCCGGCGATATCGCCCGGCGCTTCGCGCGCCTGCGCAAGGAGACCGACCCGGCCCTCACCACCCTCTACCTCGACGTCTTCCGAGAGTCCGGCTGGAACTCCGACCAGCTGCAGCGCCATCTGCGCGACCAGGGCTGGCAGATCGCCACCGAATGGGGCCACGGCCTGGAGCGCTCCGCCCTCTGGTCGCACTGGGCGAACGAGACCGACTACGGCCCCGACACCTCCCGCGGCATCAACTCCCGGCTGATCCGCTTCCTGCGCCACCACCACAAGGACGTCTTCGCCGACAAATGGCCCACCCTGCTCGGCAACGCCCGGATGGGCAACTTCGAGGGCTGGGTCGGCAAGACCGACTGGAACGCGTTCCACACGATCATCTGGACCGACGCCCTGCCCGCCAAATACCTCCAGGCGTACCCGATCAGCACCTGGGGCGCGCACGAGATCACCTTCGAGGGCCCCACCCAGACCTCCGTCAGCGACGCCGAGGGCACCCGCAAGATCACCACCGACGGCCGGCTGGTCTACGACGACGGCACCTACCTGCTCCCCTGGGAACCCCGCCGGGCCACCGACCCGCACCGGCTCTACCACTACAACCCCCACGGCGGCACCACCACCTGGACGCTGCCGCGCGGCTGGAGGGGCACCGCCGCCGTCTACGCCTACCGGCTCACCGACCAGGGCCGCACCCAGGAAACCCGGCTCCCCGTCAGCGGCGGCAGGATCACCCTCACCGCCCGGCCCGGCGTCGCCTACGTCGTCCACCGCACCAAGGCCCCGGCGCAGCGCGACCCCGGCTGGGGCGAGGGCACACCCCTGACCGACCCCGGCTTCCACTCCGGGAACCTGGCCGGCCGGCAGGTCACCGGCCCGGCCTCCGTCCGGCTCAGCAAGCTGGGCGACTACGAGCTGGTCATCGACGCCGGCGCCGCCGCCACCGTCGCCCAACGCCTCGACCGCCTCGCCCCCGGCAGCTACGCCGCCTCCGTGCAGGCCGAGGTCGGCGCCACGGCGGGGGAGCGGCGGCGGGCCGCCCTGGAGGTCCGTACCGCCGACGGCGTCACCGCCGCCAACTGGACCGACACCTCCACCGCAGGCAACTACGTCGCCGCCGACCGCAAGTCCGGCACCCGCTTCCAGCGCCTCTTCACCCACTTCACCGTCCCCGAGGGCGGCGGCCCGGTCACCCTCACCCTCACCGCGGCGGCCGGCCGGGCCCGGATCAGGTTCGACAACCTCCGCGTCGTACCGGCCCGGCCCACCGCCAAGCCGGGCACCCTGGCCTACGAGGACTTCGAGCACGTGCCCCAGGGCTGGGGCGTCTTCGTCAAGGGCGACGCGGGCGGCAGCACCGACCCCCGCACCCATATCGCCCAGCGGCACGCCCCGTTCACCCGGCGCGGCTGGAACGGCAAGGCCATCGACGACGTCATCGACGGCGGCCAGTCGCTCAAGTCACGCGGCGAGAACACCGGACTCGTCTACCGGACGGTTCCGCACACCGTCCGCTTCACCCCCGGCCGCCGCTACCGCGTCACCTTCCGCTACGAGAACGAGCAGGCCGGCCAGTACGCCTGGGTCACCGCCGCCGACACCCCCGCACCCCGCGAACTGACCCGCACCCCGCTGCCCGTCGCCGTCCAACCCGCCACCCACGCCTACGAGTTCACCGCACCGGCCGACGGCGAGGCATGGGTGGGGCTGCGCAAGGTGGCCGACGACGCGACCGCGGAGTTCGTCCTGGACTCCTTCGAGGTACGCGAGATCTGACGCGCCCCGGGGCGGCCCGCCGCCCCACGGACCGCTCAACGACCGCCCGCGCACGGATACAGACCGGGCGCCCCCGCCCCGTCCCCCACCAGGGCCGGGGCGCCCTCCCACTCCCACAACAGCAGCTCGTTGGCGCCCTCGCGCAGCACCGGGCCCGGCACATACAGGGTCCGCTGCGGCCCGAGATCCCAATAGCGCCCCAGACAGAAACCGTTGATCCAGACGAAACCGTGGCGCCACCCCGGCAGCGCGAGATCGGCGTCCCCGGGCCGCCCGGTCACCGTCACCGTCCCCCGGTACAGCCCCGCGGCCCCGCCCGCCTCCTCCACCGCCCGGAACGGCACCCTCGCCAGCGCCCCGGCATCCTCCATCGCCTCCAGCCGCAGCCCCCGTGACCGTACGCCGTGCAGAAACTGCCGCTCGTGCAGCAGCCCGCCCGTGATCCCCTTGGACTCACCGAGCCGCGGACCGTAGTTGACCCGCCCCAGCGACGCCACCCACAACTCCACCGACGCCGGCCCCGCCACCTCCCCGAGCACGGCGTCCTCGGTGTCCACCACGGGCCCGCGCACTCCGTCGACCCACACCACCGCCCGGTCCCGCAGCCCGCTCACCCGCAGCGGACGGGGACCACGCGGCCCCGGCACCTCGACCCGGTAGCGGACCACACCCCGGTCCACCCCCAGCTCCTCGAACGTCGCCGGAGCGCCCCCCTCCCTCTCCGCACCCCCCAGCACCTCCATCACCTCCCCGGCACACGCCCACTGACCGACCACCGCACGCACCGGCTCCGCCAGCACCCGCAGCGGCTCCGGCACCCGGGGCAACGGCCCGTCCGCCCACTCGGCAAGCACCTCCCGGAACCGCCAGAACTTCTCCGTGGGCCGCCCGCGTTCATCGACCGGCGCCCCGTAGTCGTACGAGGTGACCGTCGACCGCAGCGCCCCGTCATGCAGCTCGCCCGCGCGGTTCGCCCCCGCCCACCCGCCGAAATTCGTCCCGCCGTGCGCCATATAGAGATTGACCGACGCCCCGCACTCCAGAATCTCGCGCAGCGTCGCCGCGGCATCCTCCGGAGCACGCGCCACCTGCTCCTGCCCCCAGTGCGCGAACCACCCGCACCAGAACTCCATGCACATCAGCGGACCCTTGGCCTGATGGCGCCGCAGTGCCGCCAGCGCCTCCCCGGCCCCCGAGCCGAAGTTGACGGTGGCCGGCAGGCCCGGAACCGCACCACCGCTGAGCATGTGGTCCTCGGGCCCGTCCGAGGTGAACAGCGGCACCCGCACCCCCAGCGCCCGCAGCCGCTCCACGAGGTGCGCCAGATACCCGGCGTCGCTGCCGTACGAGCCGTACTCGTTCTCCGCCTGCACCATGATCACCGGGCCGCCGCCCGCGCCGCCGGGCCCCGCCGCCGTGCACTGCCGCGCCACGACCTGCGGCAGCAGCCGCCCGAACCAGGCGTCCACGGCCCGCAGATACGCCGCATCCCGCGTCCGTACCCGCCGCCCGAGCGGCCCGGTCAGCCACTGCGGCAGCCCGCCGTTCTCCCACTCCGCGCAGATGTACGGTCCCGGGCGGACGATCGCCCACAGCCCCGCCGCCTGCACCGCGTCCAGGAACCGCCCCAGCGCCTCCGGGTCCCTGAACTCGCCGGGCCGCGGCTCGTGCAGATTCCACGGCACATAGGTCTCCACACAGTTCAGGCCCATCGCCCGGAGCATCGCCAGCCGGTGGTCCCACTGCGCCTCGTGCACCCGGAAGTAGTGCATCGCCCCGGACAGCAGCCGCACCGGCCGCCCGTCCAGCATGAAGTCCCGCTCGCCCGCCTCGAACTGCGTCACGTCACCCGCCCCTGTGTCGTCTCCCGTGCGCCACCGGCCGGGCGCACCCGGTCACCGGTCACCCTTGCCCTCTGGCGGTGTGACGGTCCATGGACAAAGATCGGATCTGTTTGGACGGTTCGACGGTCCGACGCAGCGGTACGGAGCGACGGGAGGCCCGGACGTGTACCACACCTGGATGCGCTACTTCACCCCGAGCCCGGTCCACCACCGGCTCGGCCTGGTGTGCCTGGGAGTCGGCCTCCAGCACGGCTCCCTGCCCACGGTCGGCCCGCGCACCCTCGACCACCATGTCGCCATCGTCATCAGCGCCGGCCGCGGCTGGTTCACCGCCCCCGACGGCCGGCGCCGCGCGGTGACCGCCCCCGCCCTCCTGTGGATCATGCCGGGGGTGCCGCACCACTACGGCGCCGACCCGGAGACCGGCTGGGACGAGAGCTTCGTCGACTTCACCGGGCCGGCCGCCGCGACCTACACCGAACTCGGCTACATCGAACCGGACCGCCCGCTCGTACCGCTCGCGGACACCGGGCCGGCCCGCACCGCCATCGGACGGATCGCCCGCGCGGCGCGGCGCGGCAACCCCCTGCTGGAGGTGGAGACCTCCGCCGCGGTCCACGAACTCCTCGTCGCCCTGCGCAGGGCACGCGCCGACACCGACGCCGACGGGGACCCGGTCCTCCAGGCCCTCGCCCGGGACGCCTTCCTCCCCCTCTCGGTCGCCGAACACGCCGCCCGGCACGGCATGACCCCCGCGGAACTCCGCACCGCCGTACGCCGCGGGGCCGGCTGCAGCCCCAAGGACTACCTGCTGGGCATACGCCTGGGCCGCGCCAAGGAACTCCTGGTGGGAACCGAACTCCCGGTGGCGGCGGTGGCCCGCCGCGTCGGCTACGACGACCCGGCCTATTTCAGCCGCCTGTTCACCCGGCGGGTGGGCACCGCCCCCGTACGCTTCCGCGACCGCCAGGTCCGCAACGTACCGGGCGGCTGGTCCACGCAGGTCCCGGATCCGGATGACCCGCCGCTGGTCAGCGGGTGCAACGGCTGAGGTGGGTTGGGGCCGCTTCGGCTCGGCTGGGGGGCGGGTTGTCTGTGGCTGGGGCCGGTGCGCCTTTTCGTTGTGGGTGGTGGGTCGGAGGGGACGCCCGGTACCCCGTCCTCGGCGCGGGCGGCCCTGGTACGTGGGAAAGACTGACCCGGCGTTCGCTCCGGTCCTGCGGGCGGGGCACCGGACATCCCCTCCGACCGCCGCACGTTGGCGACTGTCCCGCCGTACCGATCACCGTTACGACCACCACCAGCTCACCCCTTGGCAGGGCACTGGGCGTTCCTTGGCCGGAGGCGTGCGTGCGTTTGTGATCGGTGACGGACGGTGCCACCGGCCGGCAGTCGGCAACGAACGAAGGCCGGAGGGGATGTACCGGGACCCGCCCGCAGGACCGGAGCGAACGCCGGGGCAACCAATCGCACGTACCAGGGCCGCCCGCGCCGTGGGGGCACCTCCCGGCCGAAGGCTGGGGGAGGGTTCCGGTGCGTCCCCTCCGGCCCCAGCGGCACTCACCGACCCCGTAAAGGCGCCAGCCCCACGAGCCAACCGGCGACACCGAGGCCGGCGCCACGGCGCCCCAAAGGGGCGCGGGGAACTGCGCGCCCAGCCACAACGCACCCGCAGACAAACAACGCCCCCAGAACAGGGATGCACCCCCCACCGGCATTACGGCAGCATGACGTCATGCCCGCACTGCAGCGCGACGAGGCGCAGACCCGAGCCCGGCTCATCGACGTCCACCGTTACGAGATCGCCCTCGACCTCACCCGAGGCGAGGACCACTTCGCCTCCCGTACGGTCATCCACTTCACCGCGCACGCAGACGGCGACACCTTCATCGAGGTCAAACCCGCCGAGCTGCACTCCGCCACCCTCGACGGCCACCGGCTCGACCCCGCGGCCCTGGAGGACAACCGCCTCCCGCTCACCGGCCTCACCCCCGGCGCCCACGAACTGCGCCTGGACGCCACCATGCGGTACTCCCGCACCGGCGAAGGCATGCACCGCTTCACCGACCCCGCCGACGGCGAGACCTACGTCTACACCCAGCTGTTCATGGAGGACGTCCAGCGCGTCTTCGCGGCCTTCGACCAGCCCGACCTCAAGGCCGTCTTCGCCCTCACCGTCACCGCCCCCACCGACTGGACCGTCCTCGGCAACGGCATCGCCACCCAAGGCGACCCCGGCCACTGGATCCTCGCCCCCACCCCGCTGATCTCCACCTACCTCGTCGCCGTCGCCGCCGGCCCCTGGCACTCCGTACGCACCGAACACGCCGGACTGCCCTTCGGCCTCCACTGCCGCCGCTCCCTGGCCCCGTACCTCGACGCCGACGCCGACGAAATCCTCGACCTCACCCGGCGCTGCTTCGACCGCTACCACCAGATCTTCGAGGAGCCGTACCCCTTCGACTCCTACGACCAGGCCTTTGTCCCCGAGTTCAACGCCGGCGCCATGGAGAACCCCGGCCTGGTCACCTTCCGCGACGAATTCGTCTTCCGCTCCGCCGTCACCGACACCGAACGCCAGACCCGCGGCATGGTCGTCTCCCACGAAATGGCCCATATGTGGTTCGGCGACCTCGTCACCCTCCAATGGTGGGACGACATCTGGCTGAACGAGTCCTTCGCCGAATACATGGGCTACCAGGTCCTGTCCGAAGCCACTCGCTTCAGCGACACCTGGACCGACTTCGCCATCGCGCGCAAGGGCTGGGGCTACGACGCCGACCAGCGCCCCTCCACCCACCCCGTCGCCCCCGCCCCCGAGGACGTCCCCGACACCACCTCGGCGCTCACCAACTTCGACGGCATCTCCTACGCCAAGGGCGCCTCCGCACTGCGCCAACTCGTCGCCTGGATGGGGGAGAAGGACTTCCTCGCCGGCATCAACGACCACTTCGCCCGGCACCGCTTCGGCAACGCCACCCTCGCCGACTTCATCGATTCGCTCTCCCGCGCCACCGACCGCGACGTCCACGCCTGGGCCGAGCGCTGGCTACGCACCACGGGAGTCGACACCCTGACCCCCGTCGTACAGGAAGGCACGGACGGCCACTGGAGCGTGTCCGTCGAGCAGACCGGAAGCCAGGACGGCACCCGCCCGCACCGGCTCACCATCGGCCTCTACGACCACGACCGCACCACCCCGGGCCGCCTCGTCCCGCGCGAGCCGCTGTCCTGGGACGTACCCGACGGCGGCGGCCACTCCGCCACGGGCGGCCGCCCCGCCCTGCTCCTGCTCAACGACCAGGACCTCAGCTACGCCAAGGTCCGCCTCGACCCCGTCTCCTGGGACACCGCTCTCGGCGCACTGTCCGGACTTCCCGAACCGCTGACCCGCGCCGTGGTGTGGAACGCCGCCCGCGACATGGTCCGCGACGGCGAACTCGCCCCCGCCGCCTACCTCGACGCCGCCCGCACCCACCTCCCGTACGAAACCGACCTCGCCGTCGTCCAGGGCGTCCTGGCCTTCGCCCGCACCCAGATCGCCGACCGCTACCTCCCCCGCACCGAACGCCGCACCGCCCTCGCCACCCTCACCTCCCTCAGCCGCGACATACTCCGCCGCACCGAAGGCCCCGAACACGGTGCGGAAGCGGGGCTGCGGCTCACCGCCGTCCGCACCTTCATCGACAGCGCCACCACCCCCGAAGGCATCCAGGACTGGCTCGACGACGGCAGCGTCCCCGGCGGCCCCCGCCTCGACCCCGAACTGCGCTGGCGCATCCTCGGCCGGCTCGCCACCCTCGGTGCGGCGCCGCTCGACGAACTCCGTGCCGCCATCGACGCCGAACTCGCCCGCGACCCCAGCGCCACCGGCCGCGAAGGCGCCGCCCGCTGCCACGCCGCGCTCCCCGACCCGGCCGCCAAACAAGCCGCCTGGGACGCCCTGTTCACCACCGACGGCAAGGCCGCCCTGTCCAACTACCTCTTCACCGCCACCGCCACCGGCTTCTGGGCACCCGAGCAGCACGACCTGCTCCGCCCGTACGCCGCCCGCTACTTCACGGAGGTCCCCGCCCTCGCCGCCGCCCGCGGCCCCGCCCTCGCCGATGCCGCCGGCCGCTACGCCTTCCCCGCCGTCTTCGTCGAGGAGGACACCCTCCGGCGCGGCGAGGCCTGCCTCACCGACGGCGACCCGACACCCGCCCTGCGCCGCAAACTCATCGACCAGCTCGACGATCTGCGCAGGGCGCTGAAGGTACGTGCCGCGGCCGGGGGCGCCTAGCGTGTCGAGGCCCGGGCATCCCGTTCATCCTTAAGCTCGATGGGACATACCAGGCACATTGCCCCACGAGTTCAGGAGTGATCATGACCGGCTCTGCCACCCAGGGAATCAAGACCGTGCTGCACCCCGTGTCCGACCTGGCGACGGCCAAGGCGGTGTACGCCGCCCTGCTCGGCGTACCGCCGCAGGCCGACGAGTCCTACTACGTCGGTTTCGAGGCCGCGGGCCAGCACATCGGGCTGGTGCCGGGCGGCGGCCCGCAGGGCATGACCGCACCGGTGGCCTACTGGCACGTGCCGGACATCGAGGCGAAGCTGGCCGAGGTGACCGCCGCGGGCGCCACCGTGAAGGAGCCCGCGCACGAGGTCGGCGGCGGCCGCCTGGTGGCCACCGTCACCGACCCCGACGGCAACGTCCTCGGGCTGCTTCAGGACCGGTGAGGGCCGCCCTCTCGCCCCCCGTCCCCCTCTCGCTCCCCGCCGCCTCCGGGCCGGGCGCAAGGTGAACCGGATGCCCGGCCGCGCGCCGCTGCGCAACGGCCGCCGGCCGGGCTGACGCGTCGGCCGGACGGGCGCACCGGCCGAGCGGGCGGGCAGCGCGCCACCCCGGCCGGCGCCGCCGACCAGGCGGACGCGGTGGACACCGCCCGTGGCACGACCCCTCCGGCACAGCAAAATCAGACGTTACGCTCGGAGCCGGTCAGACCGCACCAGGCGACGCCGACGGAGACTGCGAAGGCGGCCGTCCTCACAGAGGGAGACACGATGAGCAAGGTCACGAGGACGGACCCGCAATCGCCCGCGCCGCACGCCGCCGACAGTCACGATCTGATCCGCGTGCACGGCGCGCGCGAGAACAACCTCAAGGACGTCAGCATCGAGATCCCGAAGCGCCGGCTGACGGTGTTCACCGGCGTCTCCGGCTCGGGCAAGAGCTCGCTGGTCTTCCACACCATCGCCGCGGAGTCGCAGCGGCTGATCAACGAGACCTACAGCGCCTTCGTGCAGGGCTTCATGCCGACCCTGGCCCGGCCCGAGGTCGACGTCCTCGAAGGGCTGACCACCGCGATCATCGTCGACCAGCAGCGGATGGGGGCCGACGCCCGCTCCACCGTCGGCACCGTCACCGACGCCAACGCAATGCTGCGCATCCTCTTCAGCCGGCTCGGGAAGCCGCACATCGGCCCGCCCGGCGCGTATGCCTTCAACGTCCCCTCGGTCCGGGCGAGCGGTGCCATCACCGTCGAACGCGGAGCCCGGAAGGCGGTGAAGGCGACCTTCACCCGCACCGGCGGCATGTGCCCGCGCTGCGAAGGCCGCGGCACGGTCTCCGACATCGACCTCACCCAGCTCTACGACGACTCCAAGTCGATCGCCGAGGGCGCGTTCACCATCCCCGGCTGGAAGTCCGACAGCTTCTGGACCGTACGGGTCTACGCCGAGTCGGGCCTGCTCGACCCGGACAAGCCGATCCGCAAGTTCACCAAGAAGGAGATGCACGACTTCCTCCACCGGGAGCCGACCAAGGTGAAGGTCGAGGGCGTCAACCTCACCTACGAAGGGCTGATCCCCAAGATCCAGAAGTCGTTCCTGTCCAAGGACAAGGAGGCGCTGCAGCCGCACATCCGGGCGTTCGTGGAGCGGGCGGTCACCTTCACCACCTGCCCCGAGTGCGACGGCACCCGGCTCAGCGAGGCAGCCCGGTCATCGCGCATCGGCGACATCAGCATCGCCGACGCCTGCGCCCTGCAGATCAGCGACCTGGCCGCATGGGTCAGCGGCCTCGACGAGCCCTCGGTGGCGCCCCTGCTCACCGCGCTGCAGCAGACGCTCGACTCGTTCACCGAGATCGGCCTCGGCTACCTCTGCCTCGACCGGACCTCGGGCACCCTGTCGGGCGGCGAGGCGCAGCGCGTCAAGATGATCCGCCACCTCGGCTCCTCGCTCACCGACACCACCTACGTCTTCGACGAGCCCACCACGGGCCTGCACCCCCATGACATCCAGCGGATGAACAACCTGCTGCTACGGCTGCGCGACAAGGGCAACACGGTGCTCGTCGTGGAGCACAAGCCGGAGACGATCGCGATCGCCGACCACGTCGTCGACCTGGGCCCCGGCGCCGGTGCGGCGGGCGGCACGGTCTGCTTCGAGGGCACCGTCGAGGGGCTGCGGGCCGGCGGCACCGTCACCGGCCGCCATTTCGACGACCGGGCCGCCGTCAAGGAGACCGTGCGCACCCCCACCGGAAGACTGGAGATCCGCGGCGCGACCACGCACAACCTGCGCGGCGTCGACGTCGACATCCCGCTCGGCGTGCTGACCGTCGTCACCGGCGTCGCCGGGTCCGGAAAGAGCTCACTCGTCCACGGGTCGCTGCCGGGACGGGCGCAGGGCACCGCCGAGGGCGTGGTGTCGGTCGACCAGGCCCCGATCCGCGGCTCACGACGGAGCAACCCGGCAACCTACACCGGGCTGCTCGACCCGATCCGCAAGGCGTTCGCCAAGGCCAACGGCGTGAAGCCGGGGCTCTTCAGCTCCAACTCCGAGGGTGCCTGCCCCACCTGCAACGGCGCCGGCGTCACCTTCACCGATCTGGCGATGATGGCCGGCGTCGCCTCCCCCTGCGAGGAGTGCGAGGGGAAGCGGTTCCAGGCATCCGTCCTGGACCACCACCTCGGCGGCCGCGACATCAGCGAAGTGCTGGCGATGTCGGTGACCGAGGCCGAGGAGTTCTTCGGCGACGGCGAGGCACGCACGCCGGCCGCGCACCGCATCCTCGGCCGGCTCGCCGACGTCGGGCTCGGCTACCTCGGCCTCGGCCAGCCGCTCACCACACTGTCCGGCGGCGAGCGGCAGCGGCTCAAGCTGGCCACCCACATGGCCGAGAAGGGCGGCGTCTACCTCCTCGACGAACCGACCGCCGGCCTCCACCTCGCCGATGTCGAGCAGCTGCTCGACCTGCTCGACCGCCTCGTCGACTCCGGCAAATCGGTCATCGTCATCGAACACCACCAGGCGGTCATGGCGCACGCCGACTGGATCATCGACCTCGGCCCCGGCGCCGGCCACGACGGCGGGCGGATCGTCTTCGAGGGCACCCCCGCCGACCTCGTCGCCGCCCGCTCCACCCTCACCGGCGAGCACCTCGCGGCCTACGTCGGCACCTGATCCGGCGGGCGGCACCCCTGGCAGGCCCTCGCGGCCACCGTGAGACGGGTGCCGCCCCGCCCCGGACGGAAAGCCGCCGCGGCCGGCCGACGGCACCCGAACACCTGCGGTGCACCCGTACCACTTACGGGTGGTATGACCGCGCAACCAGTGGATACAGACTGTACAGGGAAAGTAACTTAGCGCTGCCTGAGGGCTGATCCCCACGGGACCGACGCCCCAACTCCCCTGACAGAAGAGCACATTGATGCCTGTGCCCCCTGCCGGCACCGCCCTCGCAGGCGGCACCAACGGCCCCCGCGCGCTCCGCCCCTTCCTCGACACCGTCCTCGACGCCCTCACCACCGGAGCCGAGGACCGCGCCGGCCCCCTCCCACCCGGCGGCCCCGCCACCGTCACCCGCGCCGTACGCGACGCCTGCCACCCCCTGCTCCCCGACCACGGCACCGGCCCGCACACCGCCCTGCGCACCCTCGTCCACACCCTCGCCGCCGGCGCCGCCGACCCCGCCGACCCCCACTGCGCCGCCCACCTGCACTGCCCGCCGCTCGCCCTCGCCGCCGCCGCCGACCTCGCCGCCGGCGCCCTCAACCCCTCCATGGACTCCTGGGACCAGGCCCCCGCCGCCTCCGCCCTCGAAGCCCTCACCAGCCGTGAACTCGCCGCGCTGGTCTACCCCCGGGCCACCCGCCCCGACGCCCTGATCACCACCGGCGGCACCGAATCCAACCAGCTCGCCCTCCTCCTCGCCCGCGAAGCAGCCGCCTCCGAAGGCACCGCGACCGACCCCCACCGGCCCACCCCGCCCCTCCAGATCGTCTGCGGCGCCAACGCCCACCACAGCATCCACCGCTCCGCCTGGCTCCTCGGCCTCCCCGAACCCCTCACCCTCCCCACCCCCGACGGCATCCTCACCCCCGACACCGTCCACACCTGCCTCGCCAACATCGCCGGCCGCACCGGCCCCGTCCTTCTCACCGCCACCGCAGGCACCACCGACTCCGGCGCCCTCGACCCCCTGCCCGCCCTCGCCGACCTCGCCGACCGGCACGGCGCCCGCTTCCACGTCGACGCCGCCTACGGCGGAGCCCTCCTCTTCAGCGACACCCACCGCAGCGCACTGAACGGCCTCGCCCGCGCCCACACCGTCGCCCTCGACCTGCACAAACTCGGCTGGCAACCCGTCGCCGCCGGCCTCCTCGCCGTCCCCGACCCCGCCACCCTGGCCCCCCTCACCCACCAGGCCGACTACCTCAACGCCGACGACGACACCGAAGCCGGCCTCCCCGACCTCCTCAGCCGCTCCCTGCGCACCACCCGCCGCCCCGACATCCTCAAAATCGCCGTCACCCTCAAAGCCCTCGGCCGCCACGGCCTCGGCGAACTCGTCGACCGCACCCTCGCCGCCGCGCAGACCCTCGCCGACCTCATCGAGGCCCACCCCCGCTACGATCTCCACTCCCGCCCCGCCCTCAGCACCGTCCTCTTCCGCCCCACCGGCGCCGACGACACCACCCTCGCCACCATCCGCCGCACCCTCCTCACCGACGGACAGGCCGTCCTCGGCCGCGCCACCACCCCCACCGGCCTCTGGCTCAAAGCCACCCTCCTCAACCCCCACACCCAACCCGGAGACCTCACCACCCTCCTCAAACTCGTGGAAGGCCACACGCCTCGATGAGCGCCACCCCGCACCCGGAAACCCCCCACACCACCCACACCACGAGCCCCGGCGAACCCCTCGACCTCGCGGGCATCGGCATCGGCCCCTTCAACCTCTCCCTCGCCGCCCTCGCCCACCCCCTCACCCCCCTCCGCGCCGCCTTCTACGACCAGCGCCCCGCCTTCCACTGGCACCCCGGCCTCCTCATCGACGGCGCCACCCTCCAAGTCCCCTTCCTCGCCGACCTGGTCACCCTCGCCGACCCCGCCAGCCCCTGGACCTTCCTCAACTACCTCAAAACCCGCGAACGGCTCTTCCCCTTCTACTTCGCCGAACGCTTCCACCTCCACCGCGCCGAATACGACGCCTACTGCCGCTGGGTCAGCGAAAACCTCCCCAGCCTCCACTTCGGCCACCAGATCGACGCCGTCCGCTGGAACCCCGAACACGAAGTCTTCGAAGTCGACTTCACCCAGCTCGACACCGAAGGCGAAGCCGAAGCCCTGGGCCGCACCTACGCCCGCAACCTCGTCCTCGGCATCGGCACCACACCCCACATCCCCGTCCCCCTCCGCCCCCTCGCCGAGGCCCCCACCGTCCCCGTCATCCACTCCGCCGACTACCTCGACCACCGCGACACCCTGCTCGCCGCCGGCCACGTCACCGTCATCGGCGCCGGCCAGTCAGGCGCCGAAATCTTCCTCGACCAGCTCCGCGCCCGCCCCGCCGGCCGCGAACGCCTCCACTGGCTCGCCCGCACCCCCGCCTTCGCCCCCATGGAATACAGCAAACTCGGCCTCGAACACTTCACCCCCGACTACACCCGCTACTTCCACGCCCTGCCCGAACGCGTCCGCGACGACCTCGTCCCCGGCCAGTGGCAGCTCCACAAAGGCATCGACCACGCCACCCTCGGAGCCATCCACGACGAGCTCTACCGCCGCACCCTCGACGGCGGCTGGCCCGACGCCACCCTCACCCCCGGAGTCTTCGTCCGCACCGCGGGCCGCGTCGGCACCACCAAAGTCGAACTCCACCTCGACCACACCCAGCAAGGCACCCGCACCCGCCTCACCACCGACGCCGTCATCCTCGCCACCGGCTACCGCGAACGCCGCATGGACACCCTGCTCGCCGCCATCGACCCCTACGTACGCCGCGACTCCGGCGCACGCCCCCGCATCGACGCGGACCACCGCCTCGTCCTCGACCCCGCCCTCACCGGCTCCGTCTACGTCCAGAACGCCGAAACCCACACCCACGGCGTGGGCACCCCCGACCTCGGCCTCGCCGCCTGGCGCAGCGCCACCATCCTCAACTCCCTCACCGGCAACACCCCCTACCCCCTCCCCAGCCGCACCGCCTTCACCAGCTTCGGCCTCCCGCAGCCGTCGACGGGACGCACCGGCATGGTCCCCCGCCAGGGCTCCACCCTCGTCCCCCGCCGCTGACCCCGGCCCCGCCACTCACATCCGCCCACCACGCGCCACCAGGCCCACGGGACCGGGGAGCGCCGGGCCCGGAAGAGACCACGGCCACCCCCCGGACCGCGCCCCTCCGCCCCCGCGCGGCCCCTGGCCGTCCACCGGAAGTCAGAACACCGGCACCCCGTCCCGCGTCAGCTTCCAGTCCACCGAAGCGAACCGGGCAGGATCGATCTGCCCACTCTCCTGCACCCACCCGATAATCACATTCCGGATCTCGTCGGACGTCGACCACACCTGCTCCGCGGCCGCCACATGCGGGAAATTCCCCCCACCACTCGCCCGGTAATTGTTCACCGCCAGCACGAACCGCGCCGCATCATCCAACGGCTTCCCGCCGAACATCAGCTTCCCGACCCGCTGCCCCGCCGGCTTCGCGATATCGATCTCGTACGAGACACCGCTCACCACGTCATAGTTGTAATCCGGCGTACCGTCCGCATTCGTGACCTTCGACGGATCCACCGGACCACCGGCCGCCGTCCGCACGTAATACCGCGCCGAAAACTCCAAATACGCCCGCACCTGCGCACCCGTCAACACCCGCGCCTCCAGCGTATTGTCGAACGGATACAGCGCCGCCATCGACCGGATCGTCACATCCCCCTCCGGCACCCTCGCGGTCCGCGAAAAACACGACGCCTGCGACAACACCGGCAACGACGCATACGCCGACCCCACAAGCGCCTTACGCACCACCTCCGCCTGCACAAACGCAAGGAAGTCCAAAACCGGCGTGTCCTTCACCGGCGCCTCGGCCGCCGTCATCTCCGCCTTCGACCGGCCGATCACCCGGTTCACATACGCCACGACCTTCCGGTGCTCCGCCCGCAACAACCCCGTGATCCGCGCATCCTCCGCCACCGCATTCGAGTTCAGCACCCGCGAGGCGACCGACGCCACCTCCCAGCGCCCCCGATGCCACTCCACCGCCACATCGAAGAGCGTCAGCCGCTGCCCCCACTTCAACGGCTCGGAGAGCACCACCTCCCGGCCCGACTCCTTGTTCACCACCCGCCGCTCGGGAACCTCCACATGCGCATGCCCCACCAAGATCGCATCGATCCCCGGCACCTGCTCCGCCACCAACGCCGCCGCATTCTCCACATACGGCAACTGATCCCCGTACGACGACGTACCGCTCATCCCGGAATGCGCCGCCACGATCACCACATCCGCGCCCATCGACCGCAGCTTCGGCACCCACTTCGCCGCCTGCTCCACCAGCCCCGGAAACGCCAGCTTCCCCTGCACATGCGCCTTGTCCCAGATCGCGATCCCCGGATTCGTCAAACCCAGCACCGCCACCGTCACCTCCCGGCCGCGCGGTGACCGCAACCGCTTCAGCACATACGGACGGAACGCCGGCCGCAACGACTTCGCATCCACCGCATTCGCCCCCAGCAGCGGAAAATCACAGCTCTCCTCGAACTTCCGCAGCACCGGAATGCCGTAATTGAACTCATGATTCCCCAGCGCCGCGGCGTCATAGCCGATCGCATTCATCGCCCGCGCCATCGGATGCACCGGCCCGCCCGGATCCGTGATCGGATCCACCTTGGCGTAGTAATACGCCAGCTGCGTCCCCTGAATCGTGTCACCCGCATCGATCAGCAGCGTGTGCCGCCGGCCCTTCTCCCGCCGCACCTGCGTCACCAGCGTCGAAATCTTCGCCAGACCGACGTCGTTGTGCGCCGCGTCGTCGAACTCCGCGTCGGTGGTGTAGTCCCAGTTGAAGACATTGCCGTGCAGATCCGTCGTGCCCATGACCGTGAAGGCGTACCGCTCCCGCCGGTGACCGCGGCCACCGTGGTCACCGGACCCCCGGGCCTCCACCGCCCCGGCCGCCGGCGCGCCCGCCGCCCCCGCGAGCGCCATCCCGGCCCCCGTCACCACGGAACGCCCCAAGAACTTCCTACGGTCGAGCGACATGCCAACTCCCTTGGATGAACGCCAAAACGCCGATGCGCGCCGCCACACAGCGGGACAACGCGCGTAGATTCTGGCGCAGCCGCACCCCGCGCAACACCCCTCACGCGGCTCCCCCGGATGCCCCACCCCGACCGGCCCCGATATGCGACCCTTCACCACCCGCGCCCCCGCACCCACACGCCCCGCACCCGCACACCGCACGACCACACGCCCCGCACCCCACACCCGAGGCCCGCCCCACCGAGCACACCGGACACACCGGCCACCGACCCCGAAATCCGGGAGACACCATGACCGACCCCGCCGCCACGACCTCCGCCGTCCCCGCCTCCGCCGTCCCCACCCCCGCGGGCGCCCCGACCGCCCTCCCGTACGGCACCCCCGACACCCCCCGCCTCGCCGTACGCGGCGAAGCCCGCCTCGACGTCGACCCGGAAATCGCCCGCATCGCCGTCACCGTCAGCGCCCGCGGCACCGACCGCACCACCGCCCTCACCGACCTCACCCGCCGCAACGAACAAGCCCTCACCCTCATCAAGAGCTACGGCGACGCCATCGAAAAACTCGAAACCGGCACCTTCAGCCTCACCCCCCAGCTCACCGAGAAAGGCCGCCACGAACGCGTCCGCGCCTACCACGGACGCGTCACCCACACCGCCACCCTCAACGACTTCACCACCCTCGGCGAACTCACCACCCGCCTCGCCGACCTCGACCTCACCCGCGTCGACGGCCCGTGGTGGGACCTGCGCCCCGACTCACCCGCCCACCGCGCCGCCCGCACCCAGGCCGTCCGCGAAGCCGTCCAGCGCGCCCGCGAATACGCCGAGGCCGTCGGCGCCCGCCTCGACGCCCTCCTCGAAATCGCCGACCTCGGCGCCGAGAACACCGCCCCCGCCCAAGCCCCCGGCATGCGCGGCTTCGCCGGCTACGGCCGCGCCGCCGTCCAGGAATCCGCCCCCGCCCTCGACCTCGAACCCCAGCGCCAAGCCGTCCATGCCCATGTCAACGCACGCTTCACGATGACCCGCCCCGTATTGTGAGACCGCGCGCACGGAATGAATTTCTGCTCATCGGAGCGCCATCGCGCCCATTCCATTACTTGTCAACAGCCTTTCATCAAGCGCTCGTTGAGCAGTCACTTCCCTACCGTTCCCTACCGCCCGGTAAGTCATAGAGTCGAAGCATGCGCCGAGCAAAGATCGTCTGCACACTGGGACCCGCCACCGACTCGTACGAGCAGATCAAAGCCCTCGTCGACGCCGGAATGGACATCGCCCGCTTCAACCTCAGCCACGGCACCTACGCCGAACACGAGGCACGATTCGACCGGGTCCGCAAAGCCTCCGAAGAAACCCGCCGCAGCGTCGGCATTCTCGCCGACCTTCAAGGCCCGAAGATCCGACTCGGCCGATTCCGCGAAGGCCCTGTACTTCTCGAACGCGACGACGAGTTCACCATCACCGTGGAACCCGCCGTCGAAGGCGACCGCCAGATCTGCGGCACCACCTACCACGGCCTCGCCGCCGACGTCACCACCGGCGAACGCATCCTCATCGACGACGGAAAGGTGACCCTCGAAGTCACCGACGTCGACGGACCCCACGTCCGCACCAGGGTCGTCGAAGGCGGCATGGTCTCCGACCACAAAGGCCTCAACCTCCCCGGCGTCGCCGTCTCCGTCCCCGCCCTCTCCGACAAGGACCAGGACGACCTCCGCTGGGCCCTGCGCTACGGCGCCGACATCATCGCCCTCTCCTTCGTCCGCAGCGGCCACGACATCGACGACGTCCACCGCATCATGCGCGAGGAAGACCGCTTCCTCCCCGTCATCGCCAAGGTCGAAAAGCCCCAGGCCGTCGACAACATCGACGACATCGTCGCCGCCTTCGACGGCATCATGGTCGCCCGCGGCGACCTCGGCGTCGAAATGCCCCTCGAAACCGTCCCGATCGTCCAGAAGCGCGCCGTCAAACTCGCCAAGCGCAACGCCAAACCGGTCATCGTCGCCACCCAGATGCTCGACTCGATGATCGACAACTCCCGCCCGACCCGCGCCGAAGCCTCCGACGTCGCCAACGCCGTCATCGACGGCACCGACGCCGTCATGCTCTCCGGCGAGACCAGCGTCGGGAAGTACCCCACCGAGACCGTCAAGACGATGAGCCGCATCGTCGAGGCCGCCGAGGAAGACCTCCTCGCCAAGGGCCTCCCGCCGCTCACCGAGGCCAACAAGCCCCGCACCCAGGGCGGCGCCGTCGCCCGCGCCGCCGCCGACATCGGCGACTTCCTCGGCGCCAAGTTCCTCGTCGCCTTCACCCAGTCCGGCGACACCGTCCGCCGCCTCTCCCGCTACCGCTCGCCCATCCCGCTGCTGGCCTTCACCCCCGACCCGGCCACCCGCTCCCAGCTCAACGTCAGCTGGGGCGTGGAGACCTTCCTCGGCCCGACCGTCAACTCCACCGACGAGATGGTCGCCCAGGTCGACGAGCAGCTTCTGAGGCTCGGCCGCTGCCAGAAGGGCGACGTCGTGATCATCACGGCCGGTTCCCCGCCCGGAGTCCCCGGCTCCACCAACCTCGTCCGCGTCCACCACATCGGCGAGGACGACTCCCCGAAGTAGCCCCACCCGCACCGCGATTCCGCTGGGCCGAGGTACCTGACTGCCGTCCCCGTCAGTACTTCGGCCCGATGTGTCGGTCCATGAGAGCGACGGAGGCTCTGCGGGCTACGGAGATGTTCTGTGCCCTGCGGGATTGCCGGGCGGGTTTCCACTCGACGCCGACTGCGTCGAGGGTGTCGGTGTAGAGGCCGATGATGTCGGCGGACCTATTGGTGAAGAAGTACCGCGGGTATTCGTAACGCTTGCGCTGTCCGGCGACCGTGCGGGTGGCCCAGTTGGTGATCCGGCAGCCGTCGGAGTGGATGAGTCCGCGAAGGAACTCCCAGGGGTGGGCGTCGACGATCTGCTGCTGCCAGGTTTCGAGGACGATGGGTCGCTCGTGCTTCTTGCCGGGGCTGTGTTGAGGGAAGAGGCAAAGCCAATGGTGGCTGTAACTCGTCACCATGACGCAGCCCTCGCGCTGGACGATGCACGCGCTGTTCGTCGGTCGGACGGCCTTTACCGCTTTGCGGCACGCGACGATCAACCCCGGCCAGGCATCTGCGCAGGCGATGCGCAGCACATATCCGTGCCGTCGAGGCTGCCTGCTGAGGCACCCGTCACCGAGGTAGAGGCCGAGTAAGTAGGCATAGGCCGTAGCTGCCTCAGGCGGTTGCGGAACTGTCCTGCATCGCGGGCATTCCGTCTTGCGTGAGAGCGGTTCGATCCTGGTCTGCCAGGATCGGATGGCGAAGCGGGATATCCCGGTTTGCATGCTCACGGAGTTGAGACTGTGGCCGTGGGCGACAAGGGCGAGCGCGCGCTCACGCGTTGCGATGTCGTACATGCATACGAGCGTGATAGCGGTGGCGCCCAGTGGTGGGATTTCGCCGTACCGTCACCGGAAAGGGTGACAGTGGATGTCGCTAACGCGATCTTCGAATCGAAGAGAAAGTGCCCCAGGTGGGATTCGAACCCACACTTTCGGCTGTTTGAGAGCCGCCTCTCTAACCAGTTGGAGTACTGGGGCCTTAGAAAGGGAGGATACCTGCTGCCCTGCGTGGTCCCACCCTACAGGAGCTAGGTAGGCTCATGGGGCACCACCTGCCTGGAATGAGGAGTCCCGTGAGCGCCGCCGAGCCCGAGCAGCCCGTCGCCGATGACGATCAGTCGCACGTCCCGCCGCTGACCACGCGCGTCGTGATCGCCGAGGACGAGGCCCTCATCCGTCTCGACCTCAAAGAGATGCTGGAGGAAGAGGGCTACACCGTCGTCGGTGAGGCCGGGGACGGCCAGACCGCCGTGGAGCTGGCCCGGGAGCACCGTCCCGATCTGGTGATCCTGGACGTGAAGATGCCGGTGCTGGACGGTATCTCGGCGGCCGAGAAGATCGCTGAGGAGAGCATCGCGCCGGTGCTGATGCTGACCGCGTTCTCGCAGCGTGAGCTGGTGGAGCGGGCGCGGGACGCGGGCGCGATGGCGTATCTGGTGAAGCCGTTCTCCAAGACCGATGTGGTTCCCGCGATCGAGATGGCGGTGAGCCGGTTCA
This sequence comes from Streptomyces sp. NBC_00400, assembly GCF_036048035.1. Taxonomy (NCBI): domain Bacteria; kingdom Bacillati; phylum Actinomycetota; class Actinomycetes; order Kitasatosporales; family Streptomycetaceae; genus Streptomyces; species Streptomyces sp. NBC_00400. The sequence continues at coordinate 6,382,817 of NZ_CP107940.1, forward strand.
CCGAGCTGCGGACGCTGGAGCAGGAGGTCGCGGACCTCACGCAGCGGCTGGAGACCCGGAAGCTGGTGGACCGGGCGAAGAGCATTCTGCAGACGCAGTACGGGCTGACGGAGCCGGCCGCGTTCCGGTGGATCCAGAAGACGTCGATGGACCGTCGGCTGTCGATGCAGCAGGTGGCCGAGGCGGTCATCGAGGACGCCGAGGAGAAGAAGCAGCAGAAGGAGCAGTAGCCGGCGGCAGCCGGGCTGGTCCCGAGCGTGTGAGCGGCCCCGTACCGATCTTCGTCGGTGCGGGGCCGCTCGCGTCGGTGCGGGTGGGTCAGTCCTCGCCGAGGTAGGCCTTGCGGACGGATTCGTCGTGGAGGAGGGATGTGCCGCTGCCGGAGAGGACGATGCGGCCGATTTCCATGACGTGTCCTTGGTCGGCGAGGGAGAGCGCGGCCTGGGCGTTCTGTTCGACGAGGAGGATGGTGGTGCCTTGGGAGCGGAGTTCGCGGATGGTTTCCATGATCTTCTGCATCATGATCGGGGAGAGGCCCATGGAGGGCTCGTCGAGCATGAGGAGTTTGGGGCGGGACATCAGGGCGCGGCCCATGGCGAGCATTTGCTGTTCGCCGCCGGAGAGGGTGCCGGAGGCTTGTTTGCTGCGTTCGCCGAGGATGGGGAAGAGCTCGTAGACGCGTTGGATGTCTTTTTCGATGCCGTCGGCGTCCTTGCGGAGGAAGGCGCCGAGCTGGAGGTTTTCGGCGATGGTGAGGCGGGGGAAGAGGCGGCGGCCTTCGGGGGAGTGGGCGAGGCCGCGTTCGACGATTTTGTGGGCGGGGACGCCGTCGAGGGGTTCGCCGTCGAAGGTGATCTTGCCGGCGAGGGGCTTGAGGAGGCCGGAGAGGGTGCGCAGGGTGGTGGTTTTGCCGGCGCCGTTGGTGCCGATGAGGGTGACGGCCTGTCCTGCTTCGACGGAGAACGAGATGCCTTTGACGGCTTCGATCTTGCCGTAGGCGACGCGGAGGTCCTCGACTTGGAGCAGTGCGGTCATGGGGTGTCTCCGGTCTGTCCCTGGGCCGGCTGGTCTGGTGGGGTAGGCCCGTCTGCTGCGTCGGGTTCTCCTGCTCCTTCGGGCTTTCCTGGCCCGTCGGGTTTTTCTGTCCCGGCTGCCGGGCCTGTTGTGCCGTCCGGAGTTGTGGTGCTGTCCGGGGTCGTTGTGCTGTCCGGGTCCGTGGTGTCGTCCGGCGCCGGTATGTCCTCGACGGGTGTGCCGAGGTAGGCGGCGATGACGCGTTCGTCGGCCTGGACGACTTCGGCGGTGCCCTCGACGAGTTTCTGTCCTTGGACGAGGACGGCGACGCGGTCGCAGAGGTTGAAGATGAAGCGCATGTCGTGCTCGATGACGAGGACGGCGGTGCCCTGTGCGCGGATGGCGAGGACGAGGTCCTGGGTGGCGCGGGTTTCCTGGGGGTTCATGCCGGCGGTGGGTTCGTCCAGGAGCAGCAGGCCGGGTTCGCTGGCGAGGGCGCGGGCGATTTCGAGCTTGCGTTGTTCGCCGTAGGGGAGGTTGCGGGCGAGGTGGTCGCGTTTGTGGGCGAGGCCGGTGAATTCCAGGAGTTCCATGGCGCGTTGTTCGCTGGTGCGTTCGGCCTTTTTGAAGCCGGGGCCGCGGAGGAGGGCGGACCAGAGGCCTTCTTTGGTGCGGGTGTGTCGTCCGACGAGGACGTTTTCGAGGACGGTCATGTTGGCGAAGAGGCGGATGTTCTGGAAGGTGCGGGCGACGCCGGCCTGGGTGACGAGGTGGGGTTTGCGGGAGAGGCGGGTGCCTCGGTAGCTGACGGTGCCTTCGGTGGGCACGTAGAGGCCGGTGAGGCAGTTGAAGAAGGTGGTTTTGCCGGCGCCGTTGGGGCCGATGAGGCCGACGATTTCGCCGGTGCCGACGGTGAGGCTGACGTCGCGTACGGCGGTGAGTCCGCCGAAGCGCATGGTGACGCCGTCGGCTCGCAGGACGGTGTCGGTGTCAGTGGCGGGTGCGAGGCTGGTGGGTGTGGTCATGGTCGTCACGCCTTTGCCTGGGTGGCGCCGAGGGTGGCGTCTGCGTCGGGGAGGCGCTGGTCGGGTACGTCGAGTTGGCCGGTTTCGTGAAATTCGAGTTGTTTCCTGCGGTCGGGGATGAGGCCTTCGGGGCGGAAGCGCATGAGGAGGACGAGGGCGATGCCGAAGAGCAGGAGTTGGTAGTCCTGGATGAAGTCGAGCTTGGCCGGGATGAGGAAGAGGAGGGCGGCGCCGACGAGGGGGCCGCTGAGGGTTCCCATGCCGCCGAGGATGACGGCGGCGAGGAGGAAGGCGGAGTTGGGGGGCTGGGGGCCGGCGAACTGGAACTGTTCGGGGGTGGCGGTGGTGACGACGTGGGCGTGGACGGTGCCGGCGAGTCCGGCGAGGGCTGCGCCGAGGGCGAAGGCGAGGAGGCGGAGGCGGAAGCTGTTGATGCCCATGGCGATGGCGGCGGTTTCGTCTTCGCGGATGGCGATCCAGGCGCGGCCGATGCGGGAGGCTGCGGCGCGCCGGAAGACGAGGACGACGAAGGCCGTCACGAGGATCATCAGCAGGTAGTAGTTGCCGTAGGTGGCGAGGGGGATGCCGAGGATGACGTGGGGTTCGCCGAAGTTGAAGCCGAAGATTTCGAGGTTGGGGATGTTGGGGATGCCCATGGCGCCGTTGGTGATGTCGGGGCCGGTGGTGCCGTTGAGGTTGAGCATGGCGATGCGGAAGATCTCACCGAAGCCGAGGGTGACGATGGCGAGGTAGTCGCCGCGTAGGCGCAGTGTGGGTGCGCCGATGAGGACGCCGAAGACGAGGGAGGCGGCGGCGCCGGTGAGGAGGGCTGCCCAGAAGGGGAAGTGGAGCCCGAAGGCGGATTCGGGGGAGCCGGAGACGAGGGCGGCGGCGTAGGCGCCGACGCCGAGGAAGGCGACGTAGCCGAGGTCGAGGAGGCCGGCGAGGCCGACGACGACGTTGAGGCCCAGGGCGACGGTGGCGAAGATCAGGATGTTGGCCCCGACGATCGTGTACTGGTCGGTGTCCTGGGTGAAGGGGAAGCAGGCGGCGGAGAGGAAGGCCGCGCCGAGGGCGACTGTGCGGTGGGTGTGGGTGAGTGCGGTGAGGCGGGCGATGAGTCCGGCCCGGTGGAGGGCGGGGACGGCGAGCGCCGTGAAGATCAGGTAGCCGACGAAGGGGGCGCCGTCGTCGGTGTCGATGCCGTAGGTGAAGGCGAGGAGTCCGGCGGCGAAGGCGGCGGCGATGATCAGGATCTCGGCCCAGGAGGGGAGTGCGCGGGTGGGGCGCCGGAGGGGGCCGGGGGTGAGGGTGGCGGTGAAGCGCTGCCAGGGGCCCGAGGGTGGCCGGTCGGCGGCTCGGTCGGGGGGCAGGGCGAGGGCGCCGGCCAGGGTGAGCAGGGAGGTGGCGGCTGCGAGGGCGCCGCCGGGTTCGAGGTTGACCAGGCCGTGGAGGTGGACGGCGATGGCGATGAGGGTGAACCAGGTGGCGGCGAAGGTGGCGAGGGCGGCGAGGAGGGTGGGGGCGTTGCGTCCTGCGGGGGTGAGCCATTGCAGGCCGCGGATGCCGAGTGCCGCGAGGGCGAACAGCAGGGTGAGGACGCCGCCGGCGAGGGTGACGACCTGCAGTCCGGCGGGGGAGAAGTAGTAGGTGAGGTCGCCGGGGAAGTCGCTGCTCCAGGTCCAGGCGAGGCCGGTGGTGGCAGCGGTGGCGAGGGCGCCGGCGGCGGTGAGGAGGCGCGCGGTGCGTTCCGGGAGGGGGAGCAGGCCGCGGGCGGGGGGTGTGGTGGTGTTCGTGGTCATCGTTATCACGCCCGATCCGCGACGCGTTCGCCCAGGAGGCCTTGTGGTCGGAGCAGGAGTACGAGGATGAGGAGGACGAAGGCCCAGACGTCCTTCCAGGCTCCGCCGCCGAATTGCTCCATGCCGGGTATGTCCTCGATGTAGGCGGTGGCGAGGGCTTCGGCGATGCCGAGGACGACGCCGCCGAGCATGGCTCCGTAGATGTTGCCGATGCCGCCGAGCACGGCTGCGGTGAAGGCCTTGAGGCCCATGATGAAGCCCATGCGGAACTGGACCTCGCCGGTGCGCAGGCCGTAGGCGACGGCGGCGACGCCGGCGAAGGCGGCGCCGATGGCGAAGGCGAGGACGATGATGCGGTCGGTGTTGATGCCCATGAGCTTGGCGGTGTCGGGGTCCTGCGCGGTGGCCTGCATGGCGCGGCCGCTGCGGGTTTTGGCGACGAAGAAGCCGAGGGCGATCATGCAGGTGGGGGCGGCGATGAGGACGAAGAGGTCGCCGCGCTGGACGGTGGCTCCCAGGATGTCGAAGGCGTGGCCCTTGAACTGGGGGAAGACGCGGGCCTGTTTGCCGTCGGGGTACCACTTCCAGATGGCTTGCTGGAGGGCGATGGACAGGCCGATGGCGGTGATGAGGGGTGCGAGGCGGGGTGCGCCGCGCAGCGGTCGGTAGGCGAATCGTTCGGCCGCGATGCCGACGAGGACGGATACGGCGATGCCGCCGAGCAGCATGACCGGCAGGGCGAGGGCGAGAGAGGTGCCGGCGGGGAGAGCGAGGAAGACGCTGAGCGCTCCGAAGCCGCCGACCATGAATATCTCGCCGTGGGCGAAGTTGATGAGCTGGACGATTCCGTAGACCATCGTGTAGCCGATCGCGATGAGTCCGTACATCGCGCCGAGGATGAGTCCGTTGGCCAGCTGTTGCGGCAGTTCGCTCACCGCGGGCCTCCGTTGGGTGGGGTTGAGGGGTCAGAGCCAGTTGTGTTGAGGGATGAGAGCCGGCTGGGGTGTGAGGGATGAGAGCCGGCTGGGGTGTGAGGGATCAGGGCCGGCTTGGTCTCAGGGATCCAGAACGGCTGGGGTTGAGGGGCCGGAGTCAGCCGGCTGTGAGGATCCAGGACGGCCGGCTGTGGGGGGGGCCGGGCCGGCCGGGTGTGAGGCGTCCGGGCCGCCGGGAACGAGGGATCGAAGCCGGGCCGGGAGCGCGGTCCGCGGACCGCCCGGCAATGCGAGATCCAGGCCGGGGCGCAGGAGTGGGCGGAGCGGATTCCGGTGTGCCCCAAAGTCCCCCGGTGGTGTGCCACGGGCCGCGCCAGGGTCATTGGTGCGTCCTGGCGCGGCCCGGGGTGAGGTGGTGCGGTGCGGTCGGTCAGCTCTTGTCGAACTTCTTGAATTCGGCGCTGAAGCGGGAGGCCCAGGCGCCCTTTTCGACCTGGTAGGCGGTGATCATGGTGTTGGTGGTGTCGCCGTATTTGTCGAAGGCGATGGGGCCGGTGACGCCGTCGAAGGTCACCTTGTTCATGGCGTCGGCGACCTGCTTGCGGGCGTCGTCGGGGAGCTTGCCGTTGTGGGCTTCGACGACCTTTTTGACGGCCTGGATGACGGCCCAGGTGGCGTCGTAGGTGGAGCCGCCGTAGGCCTCGTAGCCCTCCTTGAAGCCGGCTGCCTTGTAGTCGGCGATGAACTTCTTGGCGGAGGGGAGCTCTTCGACGGGCTTGCCGACGGAGGAGGCGTAGTCGCCCTGTGCCTTCTTGTTCAGCTTGATGTAGTCGCTGCTGTACATGCCGTCGCCGCCCATCACGGGGGCGGTGACGCCGCCGTCCTTGAGCTGCTGGCTGAGGGGGCCGGAGGCGGGGTATTCGCCGCCGTAGAAGACCATGTCGGGTTTGGCGGACTTGACCTTGGAGACGACGGCCTTGAAGTCGCGGTCGTCGGGGCTGACGTGCTCGGTGCCGACGATCTTGCCGCCGAGTTTGGCGAACTGGTCCTTGAAGGAGGAGGCGAGGCCGACGCCGTAGGTCTTCTGGTCGTCGATGACGTAGGCCTTCTTGGCCTTCATCTTCTCCCAGGCGTACTGGCCGTCGAAGGCGCCCTGGACCTCGTCGGTGGTGGCGGTGCGGAAGTAGGTGGGGAACTGGCGGACGCGCTTGTTCTGCTTCCAGTCCTTGCCCTGGGTGAGGTCGGGGGTGGTGTTCGCCGGGGATATCAGCGTGAGGTTGTTCTGTTTGGAGACCTGCTGCATGGACTGGGCGACGCCGGAGTTGAGGGGGCCGATGACGCCGAGGACGTCCTTGTCGCCGGCGAGCTTGGTGGCGTTCTGCTGGCCGACGTTGGGCAGGGCCTTGTCGTCGAGGGCTTCGAGTGTGAAGGTGACGCCCTTGACCTCGCCGGCCTTGTTGGCGGTGTTGACGGCGAGCTGGGCGGAGTTGCGGATGCCCAGGCCCAGCGCGGAGAGCTCGCCGGTGGTGGGGGCGTCGAGGCCGATGACGACCGTGGACTTTCCTTCGCCGCTCTGGTTGTCGTCGCCGCGCGAGCCGCACGCGGAGAGCGTGAGGGCGCCGGTGGTGACTGCGGTGGTGAGGATGAGCAAGGAACGGTGACGCACGATCAGTCCTTTCCCTGGCGCGGCCACGACTGTCGCATGGCCGTTTCGCTCGCCGGGCTGTACGGGCCGTACAGGGTCCGTGCTTGCAGCGCGCCCGGCGGCGCGGTGACTGGCGGTGACTCTAGAGCGGTGTTCGGCGCACCGGCAGAGGCGCTGAGCAGGATGTGACGCTCTTGTTATGACCTTCGATGAGCGTTTTGCCGTTATGGTCCTTACACCGGAGGGCGAACGCGGTGCGGAGGGTGAACTCGCACTTCCACGGGGGGATGGGGCGTGCGGTGACGGCGGAGCGTCCGGATAGCGGATGCGGTGTGCGCGGGGGCGCCGGGGGCCGTGCGGGGGACGGGAGTTGGTGCCCTCGCCGTGGGGCGCGCGTGTGACGCAGGGTTACGGCAATGCGTACGGCCCCGCTCCCGGGGCCGGGTGCGGGGCCGTTGAGTGCGGCCGGCGGTCCGCCGGCCGGTGCGGGTCAGCTGCGGTAGACGTCGGCGTCCGTCTCGCGCAGCATGCAGGTCAGGCGGGCGGTGCAGACCCGCTTGTCGTGCTCGTCGGTGATGACGATCTCGTAGGTGGCCGTGGACCGGCCGCGGTGTACGGGGGTGGCGACGCCGGTGACCAGGCCGGAGCGGGCGCCGCGGTGGTGGGTGCAGTTGAGGTCGACGCCCACCGCGATCTTGGTGGGGCCGCCGTGCAGCATGGAGCCGACGGAGCCGAGGGTTTCGGCCAGGACGGCGGAGGCGCCGCCGTGCAGGAGTCCGTAGGGCTGGGTGTTGCCCTCGACGGGCATGGTGCCGACGACGCGCTCGGGGGCGGCTTCGGTGACCTGCACGCTCATCCGTTCGCCGAGGTGCCCGGCGGAGAAGAAGGACGGCAGGTCGAGGCCGAGGCCGGCCCACTGGTCGAGGACCTCCTGCGGAAACTTGGTCGTGCTCTGCTCACCCATGCCTACGGCTCCGTTCGCTCGCCCGTGATCGTCGTCGATCCGTGCCTGTTCCTATCAGGCCCCTGAGCAAGCGCTCAGCGCGGGGTTGTTGTTCCCGCCGGCCGGCCCGGTGGCGGTCAGTCCTCGCGGGGGCTCTCCAGGCGGATCACGAGCGACTTGGCGGCAGGGGTGTTGCTGGTGTCGGCGGTGTGGTCGAGCGGGATGAGGACATTGGTCTCGGGGTAGTAGGCGGCCGCGCAGCCGCGGGCCGTGGGGTAGTGCACCACCCGGAAGCCGGGCGCGCGCCGCTCGCTGCCGTCCGTCCATTCGCTGACCAGGTCGGTGTACGCCCCGTCGGCCAGGCCCCGTTCGCGGGCGTCGTCGGGGTGGACGAGGACGACGCGGCGGCCGTTCTTGATGCCGCGGTAGCGGTCGTCGAGGCCGTAGATGGTGGTGTTGTACTGGTCGTGGGAGCGCAGTGTCTGCAGCAGCAGCCGCCCTTCGGGGGCGGTGGGGTATTCCACGGGCGCGGCGGTGAAGTTGGCCTTCCCGGTGGCGGTGGGGAAGCTGCGGCTGTCCCGGGGGGCGTGCGGGAGGGCGAAGCCTCCGGGGCGGGCCACCTTGGTGTTGAAGTCCTCGAAGCCCGGGATGACGTGGGCGATGCGGTCCCGGATCGTCGCGTAGTCCTTCTCGAACTCCTCCCAGGGGGTGCGGCTCTCCTCGCCCAGGACGCGGCGGGCCAGGCGGGCGACGATGGCCGTCTCGGACAGCAGCTGGGGGCTCGCGGGTGCCAGGCGGCCCCGGGAGGCGTGCACCATGCCCATGGAGTCCTCGACGGTCACGAACTGTTCGGTGCGCTTCCCGTCCGGCCCGGTTTGTACATCGCGTTCGGTGCGGCCGAGGGTCGGCAGGATCAGCGCTCGGGCGCCGGTGACCGCGTGCGAGCGGTTGAGCTTGGTGGAGACGTGGACGGTCAGCCGGGCGCGGCGCATGGCGGCCTCGGTGACGTCGGTGTCGGGGGTGGCGGCCACGAAGTTGCCGCCCATCGCGAAGAACACCTTGGCCTGCCCGTCGCGCAGTGCGCGGATGGCGCGGACGACGTCGAGTCCGTGCTCCCGGGGCGGGGCGAAGCCGAACTCCTTCTCCAGGGCGTCGAGGAAGGCGGGGGCGGGGCGTTCGAAGATGCCCATGGTGCGGTCGCCCTGGACATTGCTGTGGCCGCGTACGGGGCAGACGCCGGCCCCGGGGCGTCCGATGTTGCCGCGCAGCAGGAGGAAGTTGACGACTTCCTGGATGGTGGGGACGGAGTGCTTGTGCTGGGTCAGGCCCATTGCCCAGCACACGATGGTGCGGCGCGAGTCGAGGATCATGGCCAGGGCGCGGTCGATCTCCGCGCGGGTCAGGCCGGTGGCGCGCAGCGTCTCGTCCCAGTCGTTGTCGGCGCGGGCCTGCTGGGCGAACTCCTCGAAGCCGTGGGTGTGGGTGCGGATGAAGTCCTCGTCGAGGGCGCCGTCGGTGTCGAGGAGGAGGCGGTTGAGGGCGCGGAAGAGCGCCTGGTCGCCGCCGAGGCGGACCTGGAGGAAGAGATCGGTGAGCGCGGTGCCGCCGCCGGCCAGGCCGCGCGGGGTCTGCGGGTTCTTGAAGCGCTCCAGACCGGCTTCGGGCAGCGGGTTGATCGAGATGATCTTCGTGCCGCCGGCCTTGGCCTTCTCCAGGGCGGTGAGCATCCGGGGGTGGTTGGTGCCCGGGTTCTGCCCGGCGATGATGATCAGGTCGGCCTGGTAAAGGTCCTCCAGCAGGACGCTGCCCTTGCCGATGCCGATGGTCTCCGTCAGCGCGGAGCCCGACGACTCATGGCACATGTTGGAGCAGTCGGGGAGGTTGTTGGTGCCGAATTCGCGGGCGAAGAGCTGGTAGAGGAAGGCGGCTTCGTTGCTGGTGCGGCCGGAGGTGTAGAAGACGGCCTCGTCGGGGGAGCCGAGGGCGGTCAGCTCCTCGCCGACGATGTCGAAGGCCCGCTCCCAGGTCACCGGCTCGTAGTGGTCGGCGCCCTCGGCCAGGTACACGGGGTGGGTGAGGCGGCCCTGCTGGCCGAGCCAGTAGCCGCTGCGGGTCGCGAGGTCGGCGACGGAGTGGGCGGCGAAGAAGTCCGGGGTGACGCGGCGCAGGGTGGCTTCTTCGGCGACGGCTTTGGCGCCGTTCTCGCAGAATTCGGCGGTGTGCGGCTTGTCGGGCTCGGGCCAGGCGCAGCCGGGGCAGTCGAAGCCGTCGCGCTGGTTGACGCGCAGCAGGGTGAGGGCGGTGCGGCGCACGCCCATCTGCTGCTGGGAGATGCGCAGGGCGTGGGCGATGGCCGGCAGTCCTACGGCGGAGTGCTGGGGTTCGCTGACCTGGGGCGCGTCCTGGACGGGGTCCGACGCGGGCGGCTTGCCTGCCATGGCGCTCTCCCTTGAGCCTGAGCTGCTGCTCGCTCCGCCGGGTGCGGCGGATCGTTGCTGTACGCATCTGATCCTGTCACGGACGCCGGGGGTGGTGTAGGGGCGAGTGGGGGGTGCGTCCGCGGTGGGGCGGCCGGGGCGGTCCGGGGCGGTGTGCGGAGGCGGTCCGGGGCGTGTGCGGAAGTGGTCGGAGGTGGTGGCCGGGGCCGGTCCGGCGTGGTCCGGGGCCGGTCTGCGGTCGAGGAGCCGTGACCGTCGCGGCGGGGATTGTCAGTGGGGCGTGGCAGGATCGGGGGCGTGGCAGCAAAGGCAGCGAAGAAGAGCGAAGCGACCGGCACCGAGGCGGCGGCGGGCGGCCGTCCCCGTCTGCTCCTGATGGACGGGCATTCCATGGCATACCGGGCGTTCTTTGCCCTGCCCGTGGAGAATTTCACGACCGTCACGGGACAACCGACCAATGCGATCTACGGCTTCGCGTCGATGCTCGCGAACACCCTGCGCGACGAGGCGCCCACGCACTTCGCGGTGGCCTTCGACGTCTCGCGCAAGACCTGGCGGTCCGAGGAGTTCGCCGACTACAAGGCGAACCGCTCCAAGACCCCCGACGAGTTCAAGGGCCAGGTCGAGCTGATCGGCGAACTGCTCGACGCGATGCACGTCAAGCGGTTCGCGGTCGAGGGCTTCGAGGCCGACGACGTCATCGCCACGCTCACCGAGCAGGCCACCGCCCAGGGCTTCGAGGTCTTGATCGTCACGGGCGACCGCGACTCCTTCCAGCTGGTCTCCGACGACGTCACGGTCCTCTACCCCACCAAGGGCGTCTCGGAGCTGACCCGCTTCACCCCGGAGGAGGTCTTCGCGAAGTACGGCCTGACCCCCGCCCAGTACCCGGACTTCGCCGCGCTGCGCGGCGACCCGTCGGACAACCTCCCCGGCATCCCGGGCGTCGGCCCGAAGACCGCCACGAAGTGGATCAACGAGTTCGGTTCGTTCGCCGAGCTGGTGGAGCGCGCCGAGGAGGTCAAGGGCAAGGCGGGCGTCAACCTCCGCGAGCACCTGGAAGCGGTGAAGCTCAACCGCCGGCTCACGGAGATGGTGCGCGATGTCGCGCTGCCGTGCGGCCCGGCGGAGCTGGCCCGCGAGGCGTACGACCGCGATGCGCTCACGGTGTTCCTCAACGGGCTGGAGATCCGCAACCAGGGCCTGCGCGACCGGCTGCACGCCGTCGATCCCGGAGCGGCCGAGGCCGCCGACGAGGCCGCCCCGGCCCCGGGCGTCGAGGTGGACGGCACGGTCCTCGGCACCGGCGAACTCGCTCCGTGGCTGGCCGAACACGGCACGGGCCCGCTGGGTGTGGCCACGGTCGACGTATGGACGCTGGGCAGCGGCAGTGTCGCCGAGGTGGCGCTGGCGGCCCCCGCGGGCGCGGCCGCCTGGTTCGACCCCGCCCAGCTCGACGAGGCCGACGAGCAGGCCTTCGCCGCCTGGAGTGCGGATGCCGACCGTCCCAAGGTGATGCACAACGCCAAGGGCCTGATGCGGGTCTTCGGCGAGCACGGCTGGCGCATCGAGGGCGTCACCATGGACACCGCCCTGGCCGCCTATCTGGTCAAGCCCGGCCGCCGCTCCTTCGCGCTGGACGCGCTCTCCCTCGAATACCTGGGGCGTGATCTCGCCCCGGCCGCGGCCGGCGACGGCCAGCTCGCCTTCGGCGCGGACGAGGAGGCCGAGGCGGACGCCCTGATGGGGCAGGCCCGTACGGTCCTCGACCTGGGGACGGCGTTCGAGGCGAAGCTGGCGGAGGTCGGCGCGGCCGAGCTGCTGCGCGAGGTGGAGCTGCCGACCAGCGAGCTGCTGGCCCGGATGGAGCGGGCCGGTATCGCCGCCGACCGGGGCTGGCTGGAGCGGATGGAGCAGCAGTTCGCGGGGGCGGTGCAGCAGGCCGTCAAGGAGGCGCATGAGGCCGCGGGTCACGAGTTCAACCTCGGCTCGCCCAAGCAGCTGCAGGAAGTCCTCTTCGGTGAGCTGGGCCTGCCCAAGACCAAGAAGACCAAGACGGGCTACACGACCGACGCCGATGCCCTGGCCTGGCTGGCGTCGCAGACCGACAACGAGCTCCCGGTGATCATGCTCAGGCACCGTGAGCAGGCCAAGCTGCGGACGACCGTCGAGGGTCTGATCAAGACCATCGGCGCCGACGGCCGGATCCACACCACCTTCAACCAGACGGTGGCGGCCACCGGCCGGCTGTCCTCCACGGACCCCAACCTCCAGAACATCCCGGTGCGTACGGACGAGGGCCGGGCGATCCGCCGCGGCTTCGTCGTCGGCGAGGGCTTCGAGTCGCTGCTGACCGCCGACTACAGCCAGATCGAGCTGCGGGTGATGGCGCACCTCTCCGAGGACGAGGGCCTGATCGAGGCGTTCACCTCCGGCGAGGACCTGCACACCACCGTCGCCTCCCATGTCTTCTCGGTCGGCACGGACCAGGTCGACCCGGAGATGCGCCGCAAGATCAAGGCGATGTCCTACGGCCTGGCCTACGGCCTGTCGGCGTTCGGCCTCTCCCAGCAACTGGGCATCCAGCCCGACGAGGCCCGCAAGCTGATGGACAACTTCTTCGAGCGGTTCGGCGGAGTGCGCGACTACCTTCAGCGCGTCGTCGAGGAGGCCCGCGCCACCGGCTACACCGAGACCATGCTCGGCCGCCGCCGCTACCTCCCCGACCTCAACAGCGACAACCGCCAGCGCCGCGAAATGGCCGAGCGGATGGCGCTGAACGCCCCGATCCAGGGCACCGCCGCCGATATCGTCAAGATCGCGATGCTACGGGTCGACGCGGCGATGCGGGCCGCCGAGCTGCGGTCGCGGATGCTGCTCCAGGTCCATGACGAAATCGTCGTCGAGGTCGCCCCCGGTGAACGCAAGAAGGTCGAGGAACTGCTCCGCCGGGAGATGGCCGCGGCGGTCCAGCTGAGCGCCCCGCTGGATGTCTCGGTCGGCTCCGGCAAGGACTGGGAGTCGGCGGCGCACTGAGCCGGGAAGCGGGCCGGTGACGGCGCGGGCGCCCCGCGCCGCCTCCGGCCACGCAGCCAGGCCGCAACCCGGCCCGCACCGCACCGAGTTGCGGCCGCTTCCGGCCTGCTCGACGTGTGGCCCGAACACGGTCGTCGCCCGACGCGTCATGGATCTTGTTCACCGCGAAAGCGCTCTGCTTTGATCACTGCGTGATACGCCGTGTGGCCCGAGCCCTGGGCACCTATGTCTCCCGCAGCCCGGTCACGGCCGGCTACGCCGGACTGCTGTTGTCGACCCATCTGTGGTGCGCTGCGGTGCTGTCCACCGCGGAGGCACAGCGTGTGGTGCTCGGCGTCAGTACAAATCTGGACAACTTGCAGGACCGTCCGGTCCGTGTGCTGGCGGGCAGCATGCTGTTCTTCGACGGCACGCTGACCGAGATCACCTCAGAGGCCTTCGCCGGCACGCTGATCACGCTCGGTCTCGGCGTCATCGTGTGCCTGGCGTGGCTGGAGCGACGGTACGGAGCGGGGCGTGCCTACGCCCTCTTCGTGCTGGGGCATCTCGGTGCCACGTTGCTGACCGTGCCGTTGATCCATGTGGCCCTCGCCCACGGTTGGTACCCGGACAGCGTCCGGCACGCCACCGACTTCGGCATCAGTTACGGGGCCGAGACGGTGCTGGCGACGGGGGCGCTCCTGCTGCGCCGGGCGCGGTGGCTCGCGGCGGCCGGTGTCGTCGCCTGGCCGGTGCTCGGCGGCGACTGGAGCGGGGAGCTGCCCGACTTCACCACCGTCGGACATCTGCTGGCGGCCGCCATCGGCTTCGTCTGCGCAGCCTGCCTGCTGCGGGCCGCCCGGCGCGCCGCCCCGGCCCCGGTGCCGCACCCCGGCCCGGCACTGGTCGAGTAGCCCGACGAGTGCCGCGAGCGCGGTACCCAACAGGCGCCCCGGGCGCCGTCACTCGGCGCCGGGCGACGTGTTCCGTGACGCCGCAGCGCCCGACGGCGGCACCGCCCGGGGCGTGGTCCGCGCCATGGGCGCCGGCGGCCGGCCCAAGGCGTCGGCCGCCCGGGTGCGGCGGTGCAGCCGTCGTACAGCCACCGCGTAGGAGGTCACGTCCGGTGCGAACGACCCCGCCACGAGCGCCGGGGCGGCCAACGGACCACGCGCCGCACAGGTCCACCGGATGGCGGGAAGCACGGCAGCGGCATGGCTGAGCGTAAACGGCGTGGCGCCTCTCCCGGATCGATTCGGATCATTATGTGTCCGATGTTGGTGGTAGATGCCGGGCCCGAGTTGTCGTAGTCTCGCCTGAGTTGGAGCGCTGGGGAGCGCAACACCGCGTCAGGGGCGCGGTAGGGCAACGCGGAGGGGAACCACGTATGGCAGCCACATTCCGAAGGCGGCTCCGGAGGGGAGCGGCCTCGACAGCGGTGGCGGCCGTGGTGCTCGCCGCCCTGACCGCCTCTCAGGCACCTGCCGCCACCGAGGACTCGGCCGCCAAGGGGTCGAAGTCCGCCCCGCCCGCCGACACCCCCATCGACGGGGGTTCCGCGTACTTCACCGACCGGCCGCCCGTCCACAGGCCGGCGCCGCCGCACGATACGCACCACACCGGCCAGGGCCCCGTCCTCGGCACCGGGCCCGCCGAAGCCGGCCTGCCCGCCACCGTCCTGGCCGCGTACAAGAAGGCCGCCTCGGCGGTCGGCGCGTCCGATCCGGGCTGCCGGCTGCCCTGGCAACTGCTCGCCGGAATCGGCAAGGTCGAGTCCGGACAGGCACGCGGCGGCGCCGTCGACGCCGAGGGCACCACCCTTCAGCCGATCCTCGGCCCGCAGCTCAACGGCCACGGCTTCGCCCTGATCAAGGACACCGACGGCGGCCGCTACGACGGCGACCTCACCCTCGACCGTGCCGTGGGCCCGATGCAGTTCATCCCCTCCACCTGGTCCAACGGCGGCCCCGACGGCACCGGTTGGGGCGCCGACGGCAACGGCGACGGCAAGAAGGACCCCCACAACGTCTTCGACGCGGCCCTCGCCGCGGGCCGCTATCTCTGCGCCGGCGGCCGCGATCTGTCGGTCCAGGGCGACCTGGACCGGGCGATACTCGGCTACAACGCGTCCGAGGACTATCTGCGGACGGTGCTGTCCTGGTACGCGTTCTACCGCAAGGGCACCCACGAGGTCCCGGACGGCCGGGGCGTCCTTCCGGTGCACCGCGACGGCACCGGCACGTCCGGCGGCCACAGCGGCGGCCGTACCGGCGAGGCCACGCGCCCCCGCCACAGCTCTCCCGCACCGGGCCGGCATCCGGGGTCCGGCGGATCGGGCACCGGCACACCGAACCGCCCCGGCAGGCCCGGGGGTTCGGACGGCACCGGCCACACCCCGGGCGGCCATACGGGGACGCCGACCCCGAAGCCCACCCCGAAGCCGCCCACCGAGCCCGCCAGGCTCACCACTCTCGAACGGGTCGGCGACAAGGACTTGAGCGCCACCGCCGGCACCGAGTTCGCCGCGTCGCCGCGGGTGCGCGCCAAGGACGCCGCCGGCAAGGCCGTCGCCGGCGCCCCCGTCCGCTTCACCCTGCCCAAGACCACCGGCGCCCGCTTCCCCGGTAACGCCACCTCTGTCACCGTCCCGACGGACAAGGACGGCCTCGCCACCGCTCCCACGCTGCGTGCGGGCGACACGGCCGGTGCCTTCACCATCCGGGCCACCGCCGTGGGCCGTACCGCCCCCGCCGTGGCCTTCGGCGCCACCGTCAAGGCCAAGCCGGCCCCGAAGGCCGACAAGCTCCTCCGCACCTCGGACAAGGAGCTGACGGCGACCGCGGGGCAGGCCTTCGCCGAGGACGCGGTCGAGGTCGAAGCGACCTACCAGGGCAAGGTCGCGCCGGGCGCCGCGGTCACCGCGACCATGGTCACCGACGACCCGAAGCAGCCCGAGGAGAACGACAAGGGCCCCTACTTCAGGGACCCCGCGGCCACCGGCGAGGGCAAGAACAAGCCGGTCCGCACCCTCACCGGGCTCACCACCGACGCCCACGGCCTGCTGAAGCTCCCGAAGATCTACACCGATACGCACGCCGGCACGTTCCTGCTGCGGCTGACCACCGCCGACGGCGCCGTACTCACCATCGAGCTGAAGGTCGCCGCCCCGGCCGGTTCCTGACCACTCCCGGCCCGGCATCGCTCCGGCCGGTCCCGGCACCACGACCGGGCCGGCCGGCCGGGCCGACGATCCGGGCCGGCCGCCGCGCCGGCCCGCCACCGCCGTCCTGCCCTCCGTCCAGGGCAGGACGGCGGTGTCACGTGTTCTCATCTCGGCCGCCCGTTGCTACGGTGCCCCAGCCCTGACGCTGTATCAGCTCCCGGGAGGCCGACCATGCGCGCCCTGACAGCAGCCGCGGCCGGACTGGCCGCGGCGCTCGCCCTCGTGTTCACCCTCGCGGCGATCGGCGCACCCCGCGGTACGACCTCGCCCAAGCCGCTGCTGACCACCGTCCCCAAGCACCCCTGAGCAAGGGACGCCACCGCCATGCGCCGTACTGTGCCCACTCGGGGGACCACCCCCGCGCCCCCGGCCGGCTCCGGCACCGCAGGCCCCGGCCGGGGCAGGGGAGCGCGAGGGATGCGCCGCCCGGCGAGCCTGGTGCTGCTCGCCCTCGCCGTCTTCTTCACCGCCCTGTCCCCGCTGATGCGGTGGTACGCCTTTCCGCGGCTCGCCAAGATCCCGCCCGGCCAGTACCAGGGCATGGTCCTGGAGGCCAGGCCCGCCACCCTCCTCAACTACGGGACGATGAAGGCCGAGCGCGTCCCCGCGGTCACCATCGTGCAGACCCTCAAGGGCGATGTCGCCGCCTCCGAGCGCATCGAGCAGTCCGCGGGCCGCGACGTCGTCGTCTGGGACGCGCTGTCCTACATCGTGGGCCCCGACGGCAAGATGGTCTCCGAAATCCCCGAGCGCTACCTCTTCGACGCACACTCCCAGGAGCCCGTGCACGCCACCGGCGAGATGGTCGACGGCGACCCGGTGCACCGCGAGGGCATCGAGTACAAGTGGCCGTTCCTCACCGAGAAGCGCGACTACGCCTACTTCGACGCCCAGACCCGCACCTCGGCCCCCATCCACTACAGGGGCACCCGCACCTTCCGCGGTCTGGAGGTCTACTACTTCGAGCAGACCGTCCCCTGGACCAAGGTCGCTTTCCCCAAGAAGATGCCGGTCAAGGGCATCACCCCCCGGTCCGTCGAGAAGACGGGCACCACCCGCTGGTACACCACCAAGCGGATGTTCTGGGTGGAGCCGGTCACCGGCGCGCCGGTCAACGGCCAGGAGATCCACCGGGAGGAGCTGCGCGGCGGCCAACTGCTGCCCGGGGGCGGCAAGGTCACCGCGTTCGCCGGCCATGTGAAGATGCGCGACGACTACATCGACTCCACCGTGGCCTTGGTGGCCTCGCAGCGCACCCTCGTCCTGCTGCTCACCCGCTACCTCCCCTGGGGGTTCCTGGTCCTCGGCGCCGCGTTGCTCGCCCTGAGCCTGCACTGCGAAGCCCGTGGCCGCCGCCCCCGCGCCCCGGCCGGCAAGGCGCCCGCCCCCGTGCCGCCGTCGTCCGGCGGCGGCGTTGTCAGTGCCGGCCCGTAACGTGGACACATGACGTCAGCGAGCCGCCTCCGCGCCCCTCCGGCCCCGCGCTCAGCCCCGCTTGAGCCGCGCCGAGGTGTGCCGGGTCGGCTCGGCCGCCGAAGGATCCTGTGGCCAGGGGTGCTTGGGGTAGCGCCCGCGCAACTCCGCGCGTACGGACCGGTATCCGTCCCGCCAGAACGAGGCGAGATCCGCCGTGACGGCAGCCGGACGCCCCGCGGGGGACAGCAGATGCACCAGCACGGGAACCCGCCCGCCGGCCACCCGCGGCGACTCCTGCAAGCCGAACAACTCCTGGAGTTTGACGGCCAGCACGGGCTGCTCACCCTCGTAGTCCACCCGCACCCGCGAACCACTCGGCACCTCGATGCGCTCCGGTGCCAGCTCGTCGAAGCGCGCCGCGTCACCGGTCGCCCAGGGCAGCAGCCGGGCCAGCGCCTGCCCCGCATCGATCCGTGCCAGGTCGGCCCGCCGCCGCGCCCGTCCGAGCTCCACCCCCAGCCACTCCTCGACGCGCTCCAGCAGCGCCGCGTCCGACACATCGGGCCACGGCGGGCCCAGCTCCCGGTGCAGAAACGCCAGCCGCTGCCGCAGCGACACCGCTCCGGGCGGCCACCGCAGCAGACCGAACCCCTCCCGCCGCAGGCCCGAGAGCACCGCGTCGCGCAGCAGCCCGGGGCCGGGCGCGGCCAGCGGCCGGGACGCCAGCTCGATCGCCCCCAGCCGGGTGACGCTCCTGGCCACCACGTCACCGTCCGCCCAGCGCACCTCCTCACCCGAGGAGTACAGCGCCCGCGCCGCGGCACATGCCGTCTCCTCATCGATCACCGCCGCGAGCCGTACCCGCGCGGACACCGCCGCCACCGGCCGGTCCGCCACCGCAACCGCCAGCCACCCCGCATCCCGCAGCGCCGATCCGCCGCCCCCGTCCGAAGGACCCGGGCGGTGCCCCCGTCCGGCCTGCGCCCCCGGACCCGGCCCTGCCCCCGCCAACTCGGCGCCGGTCCCCGACGCCATGAGATAACTCCCGCCCCCGCGGGCGCGTGCCACCCGCTCCGGGAAGGCCAACGCGGCAAGGAGCCCGGCGACCGCATCGTCGGTGACCGCTGCCGCCGTGCCGCCCCCGCTCCCGGCTCCGCTCCGGCTGCCGCCGGCGACCGCAGCGGCCTGGCCGCCCCCGCTCTCGGCGGTGTTCCGGCTTCGTCCGGCGCCGGGCCCCGCGCCCGTTTGCCCGCCACCGGGCCCCGCGCCCGCTCCTCCGCCACCGGGCTCCGCGCCCGCTCCTCCGCCACCGGGCCCCGCGCCCGTCCCGGCCCCGGATCCTGCGCGGGCGTCCGCGCCCGACCCGGCCCGCGGCTCCCCGGCCGCCGACGCCAAGCGCCGCGCCTCCTGCCGCCACCTCGCCGCGTACGCATCCCCGCCTCGCCGTGCGGTGCGCCACGCACCCGCCAGATCGTCCCCGTACGCCCGCGGCGGCTCCTCGCTCAACAGGGCCACCACCTCGGCGGCGCGCCGCACACCCACCTCCGGTGCGCCGTCCAGCAGGGCGCGCGCCAGCCGGGGGTGCAGTCCGAGCCGTGCCATCCGTACCCCCCGCGCCGTTGCCCGGCCGGTCCCGTCCACCGCACCGATCGCCGTCAGCACCTCCCGTGCCGCGGCCAGCGCACCGGCCGGCGGCGCGTCGAGCAGTGCGAGACCGGCGGCCGCCGGATCGCCCCAGCAGGCCGCCTGCAGGGCGAACGCCGTCAGATCGGCGACCTTGATCTCCGGATCGGGGAACGCCGGCAGCCGCCCGTCCTCGCCCTGCGACCAGCAGCGGTACACCACCCCCGGCGCCTCACGCCCCGCCCGGCCGGCGCGCTGACGGCCCGCGGCCCGGGAGGCCCGCACGGTCGTGAGCGCGCTCAGCCCCCGTGCATGATCCGTCCGCGGCACCCGCGCCAGCCCGCTGTCCACCACCACCCGCACGCCCGGCACGGTCAGGCTGGACTCCGCCACCGAGGTGGCCAGCACCACTCTGCGCAGGCCGCCCCCGCCCGCCAGTACGGCGTCCTGCACCTCGGCCGGGGCCCGCCCGTGCACCTGCAGCACCTCGGCGTCCGCCCCGGCCAGCTCCCCGGCGACCCGCCCGATCTCCCCGACTCCGGGGAGGAAACACAGCACATCACCCGTCTGCTCGCGCAGCGCCCGCCGCACCACCGCCGCCACATGCGCCAGCAGCGCCGGATCGACGCGCATCCCGTGTGCCGGCCGCACCGGCCGCTCCGGCGGCGCCCACACGACCTCCACCGGATGCGACACACCCGACGCCTCGACCATCGGCGCTGTGCCTTCCGAGCCGCCCAGCAGCCGTGCCCAGCCCTCGGCATCCGTCGTGGCCGACGCCGCCACCAGCCGCAGCTCGGGCCGCAAGGTCTCCCGTACGTCCAGGAGGAACGCCGCGGAGGTATCGGCGTCGAGATGCCGCTCGTGACACTCGTCGAGCACCACCACATCGACGCCCGCCAGCTCCGGATCGCGCTGCAGCCGCTGCAGCAGCACCCCGGTCGTCACCACTTCCACGGTGGTGCGGGGCCCGGCCCGGCGCTCCCCGCGCACCGTGAACCCGACCCGGTCCCCGGTCTTCTCGCCCAGCAGCCAGGCCATCCGCCGCGCGGCCGCACGCGCCGCGATCCGCCGCGGCTCGGCGACCAGCACCCGCCGCTCGGGCCCCTCGCCGGTCAGGCCCGCCAGCTCCAGCGGCACCCGTGTCGTCTTGCCGGTGCCCGGCGGCGCGCACAGCACCGCGGCACCGGGCCCGTCGAGGGCGGCGCGCAGCGCGGGCAGCGCGGTGCGCACGGGCAGCTGGTCAAGGGCGTCACGGCGGATCACGCCCCCAGTCTGCCGCCCCGGCCGGGCCCGCCGGCCGGCCGCCCCGGGGGCACCGCGCTGCCCGGGCACCCGTGCCTGCCCCGCCGGCCGCCTGCTCCCCACCGGCACCCCCGGTCCGCCACGCCGCACCACCACGCCGCACCACCGGTCCCTGAGCCGGGCACCACCGGTCCGCTAAGGAGCCACCGCCGAGCACACGAAGATCGCCGTCCCCGGGATCAGATGCCCGCGCAGCGGGGACCAGCCGCCCCACTCCTGGGTGTTCCATTCGGGCCATTCCGGCTCGACGAGGTCCTCCAGCCGGAATCCGGCCGCCACCAGGTCCCGCACCCGGTCGCCCAGCGTCCGGTGGTGCTCGACGTACACGGCCCGGCCGGACTCGTCCTGCTCGACGTACGGCGTGCGGTCGAAGTAGGAAGCCCCCACCGACAGCCCCTCGGGTCCCGGCTCGTCGGGAAAGGCCCAGCGGATCGGGTGCGAGACGGAGAAGACGAACCGGCCGCCCGGCCGCAGTACCCGGCGCACCTCGCGCAGCACCCGCACCGGATCGGCGACGAACGGCAGCGCCCCGTACGCGGAACAGGCGAGGTCGAAGCCGCCGTCGCGAAACGGCAGCGCCCCGGCGTCCGCCTCGACCAGACCGAGGGCGTCCCCGCCCGGCCCGCCGGCGATCCGCAGGGCGTGCTGCAGTTGCCGGTGGGAGATGTCGAGCGCCACCGGGAGCGCGCCCTGCGCCGCCAGCCAGCGGGAACACTGCGCCGCACCGGCTCCGATCTCCAGGATCCGGCGCCCCTTCAGCTCGGCCGCCGGCCCCAGCAGCGCGGCGTCCGCCTCGTCCAGCCCCTCGGGGCCCCAGATGAACCGGTCGTCCCCGAGGAAGGCACCGTGCTCGCTCTGGTACTCGTCCGCGTTGCTGTCCCACCAGCCCCGGCTGGCCCGGCTGCTTTCGGTGTCCGAGGCGTCACGGCGAGTCGCCTCCGGCTCGTGCTCTTGGTTCATCGCGCCCGTCGTCGTAAGGTTCGCTCTGCTTGTCGCTGCAGGGACTGTGAGGCCGTTCGACCTCGCGGAACATCGTGTGTGCCGGTTATGGGGCGTTTGCCCCCGGTGTGCGCGTTCGCGCATTGACCGGGTCCGGCTGCCCCCGTATGCTACAAGTTGCGCTGCGGGCTTGCGCGCCTCAGACGTAGCAGGCCGCGCTCGCATCTGTATGTATGTCCCCTCGGTTTTGAGGCGATCTCGGGTCGCTCAGGATGCTCAGGCATCCGCGGGCTTCCGGTGAATACGTCTTTGACACTGTCCGGCTTATGCAGAGGCGATACGGGCTCTCGGCGTAGCAGTACCTACGACTTCAATGTCCGCACCGGAGCCTTTACCCACATGACGAGCAGCACCGAGACCACCGCCACCACCCCGCAGGTTGCGGTCAACGACATCGGTAACGAGGAAGCCTTCCTCGCCGCGATCGACGAGACGATCAAGTACTTCAACGACGGCGACATCGTCGACGGCGTCATCGTGAAGGTCGACCGGGACGAGGTCCTGCTCGACATCGGTTACAAGACCGAAGGTGTGATCCCGAGCCGCGAGCTCTCGATCAAGCACGACGTCGACCCCAACGAGGTCGTTGCCGTCGGCGACGAGATCGAGGCCCTTGTCCTCCAGAAGGAGGACAAGGAAGGCCGCCTGATCCTCTCGAAGAAGCGTGCCCAGTACGAGCGCGCCTGGGGCACCATCGAGAAGATCAAGGAAGAGGACGGGATCGTCACCGGTACCGTCATCGAGGTCGTCAAGGGTGGTCTCATCCTCGACATCGGCCTCCGTGGCTTCCTCCCGGCCTCCCTGGTCGAGATGCGCCGCGTCCGCGACCTCCAGCCCTACGTGGGCAAGGAGCTCGAGGCCAAGATCATCGAGCTGGACAAGAACCGCAACAACGTGGTCCTGTCCCGCCGTGCCTGGCTGGAGCAGACCCAGAGCGAGGTCCGCCAGACCTTCCTCACCACCCTCCAGAAGGGCCAGGTGCGCTCCGGCGTCGTCTCCTCCATCGTCAACTTCGGTGCCTTCGTGGACCTGGGCGGCGTCGACGGTCTCGTCCACGTCTCCGAGCTGTCCTGGAAGCACATCGACCACCCGTCCGAGGTCGTCGAGGTCGGCCAGGAGGTCACGGTCGAGGTCCTGGACGTCGACATGGACCGCGAGCGCGTGTCCCTGTCGCTCAAGGCGACCCAGGAAGACCCGTGGCAGCAGTTCGCCCGGACCCACCAGATCGGTCAGGTCGTCCCGGGTAAGGTCACCAAGCTCGTTCCCTTCGGTGCGTTCGTGCGCGTCGACGAGGGCATCGAGGGCCTGGTCCACATCTCCGAGCTGGCCGAGCGCCACGTCGAGATCCCGGAGCAGGTCGTCCAGGTCAACGACGAGATCTTCGTCAAGGTCATCGACATCGACCTCGAGCGTCGCCGGATCTCGCTGTCGCTGAAGCAGGCCAACGAGTCCTTCGGCGCCGACCCGTCGGCCGTCGAGTTCGACCCGACCCTGTACGGCATGGCCGCGTCCTACGACGACCAGGGCAACTACATCTACCCCGAGGGCTTCGACCCCGAGACCAACGACTGGCTCGAGGGCTACGAGACCCAGCGCGAGGCCTGGGAGAACCAGTACGCCGAGGCGCAGCAGCGCTTCGAGCAGCACCAGGCTCAGGTCATCAAGTCCCGCGAGGCCGACGAGCAGGCTGCGGCCGAGGGTGCTGCGGCGCCGGCGGCGCAGGGTGGCGGCCAGACCGGCGGCGGCAACGCCGGCGGCGGCGGCTCCTACTCCTCGGAGTCGGCGGACAACTCCGGCGCCCTGGCGTCGGACGAGGCCCTTGCCGCGCTCCGCGAGAAGCTGGCCGGCGGCCAGAGCTGAGCTCTTGCCGATAGGCACTAGCCGATAGACGAAGGCCCGTTCCCGGAAGGGAGCGGGCCTTCGTCGTGTCCGGGGGCAGGCGCGGGCGGTGCGGACGGCGCGGCAGGCGCGTAGGGGGCCGGGGGCCGGTGACGGCGCTCCGGCCGGGGGTGTAGTGGGGTGTGGAGGTGAACCCGCCCTATCCAGTGGCGAGTTGAGGTTCCTTCAGGCGAGTTCGGGTTTCTGTAGGCGGGTGAGGCGCGGGCCGGGATCGCTGCGGGTCGGGGATGGCCGTATCGGGACCGGGGCCCGGGGCCCGGGGGCCGGGGACCTCGGCCCAAGCCGGGGCGCGGGGGACCGGTGCGGGAGCGGGAGCAGGAGCAGGAGCAGGAGAGGGAGCGGGAGAGGGGCCGGATCGGGACTGTCGGCCGGGCCGGAGCCGGGGCATGTGCGAGGCAGGGGCTTCCGCGTCATCGGGAATCGGGAATGCCCGCGCGGGATCGTGCGTTGCCGCTGAGGAGAACGAGGAGGAGCAGTCACTGTGTTGGATCCCCAGGGTATGTACGAATGGGAGCCGAGCGGGCTCGCGGAGGTGGAGGCGATTGCCTCCAGGGACTCCGCCGGACTGGTGCTGCTGTACCACTTCGACGGGTACATCGACGCCGGCGAGACCGGCGACCAGATCGTGGAACGGCTGCTGGACGGCCTGCCGAACCAGGTCGTCGCCCGCTTCGACCACGACCGCCTCGTCGACTACCGCGCCCGCCGTCCGTTGCTCACCTTCGAGCGCAACCGCTGGACCGCCTACGAGACCCCGAGCATCGAGCTGCGGCTCGTACGGGACACCACGGACGCGCCGTTCCTGCTGCTGTCCGGACCCGAACCGGACGTCGAGTGGGAGCGCTTCGCGGCCGCGGTGAAGGAGATCGTGGAGCGCCTCGGCGTACGCCTCTCGGTGAACTTCCACGGCATCCCCATGGGCGTGCCGCACACCCGCCCCGTAGGCATCACCCCGCACGGCAACCGCACCGATCTGATGCCCGGGCACGGCGGCTTCTTCGACGAGGCTCAGGTGCCCGGCAGCGCGGAGGCGCTGATCGAGTTCCGGCTGGCGGAGGCGGGACACGACGTCCTGGGCGTGGCGGCACACGTACCGCACTACATCGCACGGTCCGCCTATCCGGATGCCGCGCTGACAGCGCTGGAAGCCGTGACGGCGGCGACCGGGCTGGTGTTGCCGGGCGCCGCGCATTCGCTGCGTACGGAGGCGCTGCGGACGCAGGAGGAGATCGAGCGGCAGATCTCGGAGGGCGATGAGGAACTGGTCGCGCTGGTCAGCGGGCTGGAGCATCAGTACGACGCGGTGGCCGGGGCGGAGAGCCGGGGGAACCTGGTGGCCGAACCGGTGGAACTGCCGTCGGCCGATGAGATCGGCAGGGAGTTCGAGCGCTTCCTGGCGGAGCGCGAGGGCGACGGCGGCGCGGGCGGGGCCTGAGCGACCGCAAACCTGCCGGAGCGTGAGGGGCGGGGGGTGAGTGAGCCGGGGCGTGAGGGGAGCCGGGCTTGAGCAGGCCGGGCTTGAGGGAGGGCGGGGAGGGGCAGCCCGGGGCCATCTGCTGCGCGCCCGTCGTCCGCAGCCTCCTGCGCTCCCTGTCGTCCGGGCGCAGCGTATAGCGTGGGCCCATGGTGAAGGTGGGGCTGACCGGCGGAATCGGTGCGGGCAAGAGTGAAGTTTCGCGCTTGCTGGCGTCGTACGGTGCGGTGGTGGTGGACGCGGACAAGATCGCACGCGAGGTCGTCGAGCCGGGTACGCCCGGACTGGCGGCAGTGGTCGAGGAGTTCGGCAGCGACGTACTCGCGCCGGACGGCACGTTGGACCGGCCGAAGCTGGGCCGGATCGTGTTCTCCGACCCAGGGAAGCTGAAGGCGCTGAATGCGATCGTGCACCCGCTGGTGGGGGCGCGGTCGGCCGAACTCGAAGCATCGGCCGGGCCGGACGCGGTGGTGGTGCACGATGTCCCGCTGCTGACGGAGAACGGCCTGGCACCGCTCTACGACCTGGTGGTCGTGGTCGACGCCGCGCCGCGGACCCAGCTGGACCGCTTGGTGCGGCTGCGCGGTATGGCGGAGGAGGAGGCCACGTCACGGATGGGGGCCCAGGCCACCCGCGAACAGCGGCTGGCCGTCGCGGATCTCGTCATCGACAACGACGGGCCGCTGGACGCGCTGGAACCCCAGGTCCGCGCCGTATGGGAGCGGCTGCGGAGCGCCTGAGGCCGGAGGGTAACCTCGCCGCCATGACTGCTGCTTCCGACCTCGACGCCACGAACTCCGCGACAGGGCCCGCCCGCACCACGGAGCCGGGCTCCGGCCCCGGCCCGGTTGCCGCCGCGCCGCCCGTTGCCGGTGACCCGGCGCCCGCCTCGTTCGTGGTCAACATCCCCGGCATCGCGGATGCCGAACTGGAACCTGACCCGCTGGACCCCTCGCAGATCGTCGCCGGCGAGCCGGTGGTGACGGGCAAGGTGCTGTGGGAGTCCCCCGACGGGCAGCAGATCCGCGGAATCTGGCAGATCACACCGGGTGTGGTGACGGACACCGAGGCCAATGAGCTGTTCGTGGTCGTCAGCGGGCGCGCCACCATCGAGGTCGAGGGCGGCTCCGTGCTGGAGGTGGGCCCCGGCGATGCCTGCGTGCTGCGCGAGGGCGACCGCACGCGGTGGACCGTGCACGAGACGTTGCGCAAGGCGTACCACATCAGCCTGTAGGAAAGCGGACCGGTAGCGGGCGGCCGGCGGTGCTCCTCCTCCGCCGGCCTGGTCGGCTGGGCTCGCACAGGGAGGCCGGGAGCCCCGGTTGAAGCCATGCCGACCGGGGAATGCCGCGGCCGACGCGAATGTTGTGGAGCAGGTAACGCCGTACGGTCCGTGGACGGTGCATGCGCCGACGGCGACGGAGAGGAGCAGCCGTGCCCGAGAGCAGCCCCGAGACGCATGTCATCGACTTCCGCGCGGCGGAGCAGCTGTTGGCGGCCCGCGACCCGCGCGGGGCGATCCGGCTGCTGGACTCGGTCATCACCGCGCACCCCGAGAACACCGCGGCCCGACTGCTGCGCGCCCGTGCCTTCTTCCTCGCCGCTCAACTGCGGCCCGCGGAACTCGAGTTCCAGATCGTGCTGGAACGCGAGCCGGACAACGCCTTCGCACACTTCGCGCTCGGCCGCACCCTGGAGCGTGCCGACCGCGCCGAGGAGGCGCTGCGCCACTTCCGGCTGGCAGCAGCGCTCGAACCGCGCCCGGAGTTCATCGAAGCCGCCCGCTTCCCACCGAGTACGGCCAACGGCGACGGTGGGGGCAATGGCGACCATGATCGGGGACACCCGGACGCCGGTCCGAAGTAGCCGCGCCGCCCGAGCCGATCGCGGCCGGCACGGCGCCCCGCCTTCGTCGTCAGCGTTACCTTGCGGCCCGCGCCGCGGTGCCTACGGTCTCCTGTCCCGTCTCCTGCCGGGGCCGTTCCGTATGCCGTATGCGTCGTTGCGCCCTCGGTCGGGGGCGTACGGCGGTATGTCCTTTCCCGGCTGGTAGTGCGGTCCCTGGTGGATGTGGCGGATCACCACGGCCAGGTCGGTGGCCGCCACCATGGCCAGCGCGGCACAGGCCGCCGCCCACTCCGGTCGCCCGGTATCGACGAAGGCCACGGTTCCGGCGATTGCCCACAGCAACCCCCACAGCGCCAGTCCGCAGCGGATTTTCAGCGGGCTACGTGCCTGAAGGGGCTCATTTCCCGTACGCATCGGCACCCATCTCCTACCTCCAGGATCCTCCCGATCGCCCGGCCAGTCACCTGTCTCCGGCACTTATTTCCCTGCTGTGCGCCGCTCTGTCCGCTCCTTCCGCCGGCTGTTCCGTGGGCTTTTCTCCGGTGGTGCACGGGTCGGGGAACGGGGCAGGGGGCGGGTCGCCGGCGGGGTGGCTGTTGATCCAGGACAGTCCGCCGATGTCGAGGAGTGAGCGGGCGCGGGTCACGGCAACGTAGGCCAGGCGCGCCTCGTCGGGGTCGACCGGGCCGGGCAGCGGGGTCCCGTCCTCGCCGGGCTCGTCGAGGTCGTCGGGCCCCGTGAAATCGTCCGCGATGCGCACGCTTGCCCACTCCCGGCCCTTGGCCCGGTGCGCCGTGGACACCGTCACCTCGGCGGAGCCCTCGGGTGAGAGCTGATCCAGGGCGTGGAGCAGTGCCTCCGTGCCGTGCGCGTCGACGAGCTCCGCCAAGGGGAGCAGGTCCCGCCCGGCCGGGTCGGACTCCGCGTACTCGCGCAGTTCGGCCCAGGTCTCGAAAAGCATCAGCTCGGGGTGGCCGGTGCGGCGGCCGGCCTCGAGATCGTATGCGGCGCGGGCGAGAGCGCTGAGTGCGTGGCCGCCGCCGGCGAGGGCGACCCGGCGGCCCGCCTCCAGCTGCCCTATGACCTCCGCCATCGCTCCCACATTTGTCCGGCACAGGATCGCCTCCGGCAAGGGGACCCTGCGTAACTCCGTCTCCCGGCAGGGCGAACCGGTGAGCCGGATCGGGGCGCCGGCGATGGTCAGCCAGCGATTGGCCTCGGCCGCAAGAGCCGGCCCGAAGCGGAACGACCGGGAGAGGCTGAGCTGTCTGCCGTCGAACCCGGTCATGACGTCGCGGGCGCCGCGCCAGCCGTAGATGGCCTGGGCCGAGTCTCCGACCAGCACCAGTTGTGCGTGGTCGCGCTGGGCCGTGAAGACCTGCTCGACCACGGGGCTGGTGTCCTGCGCCTCGTCCAGGAGCAGGAAATCCACCGGGATGACGGGCTCGCGCAGCGCCCACATCTTGAGGTAGTGGTCGTGCTCGAAGCGGACGACGCCCTGGTCCGGATGCTGCAGGTCCGCCCAGGCCTTGCGCGCGTAGGGCAGGACGAGAGCGGCGAGCTGTGCGTGCAGCGGCGCGGATTCGGCTCCGCGCGGGGGCGGGACGTGATGGGGCGCGATCTCCTGGTCGGCCGACTGGCAGAAGCGGGTGACGGTGCGCAGGACCGTGTAGGAGAGCGCCTTGTGGGTCACCTTGCGTGCGCCGATGGGGACGGTCATGCCCTCGTCGATGCCCAGGGCGGCGCCCGTGCGCCATCCTGCTCGCCGAGGGGCGTTCATACGTGCCTGGTAGCGATTGCCCACGGCGGTGTAGGCGAGGGAGTGGGCGGTTCCGCAGGACACTTCGGCGGGGAATGTCCGCGCGGCATGGCGCGCGACCGCTCTGTTGAAGGCGATGTACCGGCCTGCTCGGCCCTGCCGCCGCGCGGTGCGGGCGAGCATCGCGAGGGTGGTCGTCTTGCCGGTGCCGGCGCCGGCCTGGATCACCAGGTGTGCGCCGGTCGGGAAGGCCTCCGCCGCTGCGGATTGTTCGGGCGTGGGGATGTGCATGCCGTGCTCCTCATCGACGCTGGGTGATTACTGAGAGTGACGACGTTCCTCACCGTAGCGGATTTCGGGCCGAGGGCGAGAGGGATTGCTGTGGCCTGTGGATAACCTCCGGGCCCGCGCGCGGAAGGCCTGGTCGGGACGCATTGTCAGTGCTGTCTGCTTCCATCGGTCGGGAAGGGCCGGGACCGCGGCGGAGCGGGGCGAGGAGGCAGGGTCCGCTCTCGTTCGGCTCCTGCGACGTGCCGCGTGGAGTGCGCGCGGACGAGAGGTGCCGGTGTGGTCATGGTGCGCGGCGGGGGCTTCGGTGCCCGGCGCTCCGAGGGAGGGGTGAACGCTGGGGAGGGAAGCGGAAGACGTGGTGCGTGCGACCGTAGACTCGCAGGTCGGGGGCGCTGGATCAGGCCGGTCGCGGCAGGTTCTGCGGGCGCTGCGGCCGGGGTGGAACGACCACGCGGTGAGCGATCGAGCAGTGCACGACCACGCCGTGAACGATCGAGCCGTGCACGACCGCGCAGCAGACGATCAAGCGGTGCACGACCACGCAAGGAACGACCGAGCAGTAAGGAATGGGATGACCGGGCGGCGGGAGGCGGCAGGGGAGGCCCGGCCGTTGCACGGCCCGCCCACGACCGGATCCGGGGGCATGGGAGAGAGCGGGGAACCCGGCGCTGCGTCTCGCTGCGCCGCGGTCTTCCTGCCCGCTGTGCCCGGCCGGCCACCGCGCGCCGGGAAGATTGCTCTGTGGCGGCCCGATGGCGGCCCCCTCCCGGACGTCGGAACCGGGGAGGACGGCGGGGCCGCGCCGGGCGGCGGGACCGTGCCGGGCGGCGACGCGACCGCCGGGCCGGGGCAGCTGACAATCGTCCGACGCCATGGGAACGGCGCCCGTAGCCGCACGGTCCCTGCCGTGTTGCTTCCCCTGGCCGAGGCCGTCCCCCTGCTGGTCCGTGCCCGGCACGACCCGGCCGCCCACCCGGCCGCCGCCTGCTGGGGCGCGGCCACCCTGCATGCGCTGCATCTCGCCGCCCGCGGCAGGCTGCTCCCCGGGCTGACCGCCGAGGACACCGACGCCTGGCGCGCCGGGCCGCTGGACCCCGACGACATCGCACATCTCCGGGCCATCGCCGCCGCCATGCCCGGCGAGGCCCACGCCGTGCCGATCGCCGGCAGCCGCCCGCTCCAGGTGTACGACCCGGCGGCCCTGGTACGGCTCTACGTGGACGCGGTCGCCGATGCGCTGCCGCGTACCCCTGCCGCCGCACTGGTCGCCGGCGCCCCGTTCGCCGCGACCGCGCCCCAGCACCTTCCCGGCGCCCGGGACTGGGCCGCCGAGGTCGCGGCCGGCGTCGACGCGGGGGTACGCCTCTCCCTGCGCCTCGATCTCGCCCCGCACAAGCTCTTCGACCGGAGGGAGGAGAGCGGGGCGGACGGAGCCGAACAGCGCAGTGCGGCGGCCGCCGTCCTCCAGGTGCACAGCCTCACTGACCCCACCCTGGTGACGGACGCCCGCGAACTGTGGGACGGCGAGGAGCCCGCACCTTTCGGGCCGCGCTCCCGTGTCGACACCCTGCTCGCCCTGCGGCGCGCCGCCCGCATCTGGCCCCCGCTCACCCGCCTCCTGGAGCAGCCCGTTCCCGACGTACTGGCGCTCAGCGAGGACGAGTTGTACGCGCTGCTGGGGGAAGCCGCACCCCGCCTGGGCGCCGCGGGAGTGGCCGTCCACTGGCCCAGGGAACTGGCCCGCGGCCTGACCGCGACGGCGGTGCTGCGCCCGGCACCGGGCTCCGCCGCGGACGGCTTCGGCTTCTTCGACACCCGTGAACTCCTGCAGTTCCGCTGGCAGGTGGCGATGGACGGGGTGCCGCTGAGCGAGGCGGAGATGGACGCCCTCGCCGAGGCACATCGCCCCGTCGTCCGGCTGCGCGACCAGTGGGTCCTGGTCGACCCCGGTCTCGTCCGCAAGGCCCGCAAGCGCGAACTGGGCTACCTGGACCCGGCCGAGGCCCTTGCCACGACACTCGACGGCACCGCCGAGGTGGACGGCGAGGAAGTCGACGTGGTGCCCGAGGGCGCCCTCGCCGCGCTGCGCGGCCGTCTCACCGCCGAGGCGGGGCCGCTGCCCCAGCCGCCGGGACTGCGGGCCACCCTCCGCGACTACCAACTACGGGGCATGGCCTGGCTCGACACCATGACCTCCCTCGGTCTCGGCGGCTGCCTCGCCGACGACATGGGACTGGGCAAGACCCTCACCGTCATCGCGCTCCATCTGCACCGCCGGCCCGCCGCACCGGTCCTCGTCGTCTGCCCGGCCTCCCTGCTCGGCAACTGGCAGCGCGAGATCGAACGCTTCGCCCCCGGTGTCCCCGTACGCCGCTTCCACGGCACCGGCCGCAGCCTCGACGGCCTGGCGGGCGGCTTCGTGCTGACGACGTACGGGACGATGCGCAGCAGCGCCCCCCAGCTGGCCGGACACCCATGGGCCTGGATCGTCGCCGATGAGGCCCAGCATGTGAAGAATCCGCGCTCCTCGACGGCCAAGGCGCTGCGCAGCATCAAGGCCCCCGCCCGGATCGCCCTCACCGGCACGCCCGTGGAGAACAACCTCTCCGAGCTGTGGGCTCTCCTCGACTGGACGACCCCCGGGCTCCTCGGCTCCCTCAAGACGTTCCGTGCGCTGCACGCCCGGGAGGTCGAGGGGGGCGAGGACGCGCGGGCGGCCGAGCGGCTGGCCAGGCTGGTGCGCCCGTTCGTCCTGCGCCGTAAGAAGTCCGATCCGGGCATCGTCCCGGAGCTGCCGCCCAAGACCGAGACGGACCACCCGGTGGCGCTGGGGCGCGAACAGGCCGCGCTGTACCGGGCCGTCGTCCGCGAGACCCTTTCCCGGATCGAGACGGCCGAGGGCATCGCCCGCCGCGGTCTGGTCATGAAGCTGCTCACCGCCCTCAAACAGATCTGCAACCACCCCGCGCAGT
Source organism: Streptomyces sp. NBC_00400 (assembly GCF_036048035.1). Lineage (NCBI taxonomy): Bacteria > Bacillati > Actinomycetota > Actinomycetes > Kitasatosporales > Streptomycetaceae > Streptomyces > Streptomyces sp. NBC_00400. The sequence continues at coordinate 6,414,443 of NZ_CP107940.1, forward strand.
ACCTCAAGGAGGCCGCGCCCGGTCTCGCCGCCCGCTCCGGGAAGCTCGAACTCCTCGACGAACTCCTGGACACCATCCTCGCCGAGGACGGCGCCACCCTGGTCTTCACCCAGTACGTGGGCATGGCGCGGCTGCTCGAACGCCATCTGACCCACCGGGGCATCCCGGTACAGCTCCTGCACGGCGGCACCCCCGTCGCCGAACGGGAGAAGATGGTCGACCGCTTCCAGTCGGGCCACGCCCCGGTCTTCCTGCTGTCCCTGAAGGCGGCGGGCACCGGCCTGAATCTGACCCGTGCGGGACACGTGATCCACTACGACCGCTGGTGGAATCCGGCGGTGGAGGAGCAGGCCACGGACCGGGCGTACCGTATCGGCCAGACCCGGCCCGTCCAGGTCCACCGGCTGATCGCCGAGGGCACGGTCGAGGACAACATCGCCCAACTCCTCAGCGCCAAAAGGGCACTCGCCGACGCCGTGCTCTCCGGTGGCGAGAGTGCGCTCACCGAACTGTCCGATGCCGAACTGGCCGACCTCGTCTCCCTCAGGAGGCCCGGATGACTCCCCGCCCCGCCTCCGGGCGCGCCGCCGCCGCGGACCGGCTGGCCCGCGCGGACCGCTCGCGCACCTTCCCGCCCCTGCCGGCCCGGACCGGAGCCCGCGGGCTGTTCGCCGAATCCTGGTGGGGCAGCGCCTGGCTGGACGCGCTGGAGACCACGGCCCTCGACAGCGCCCGGCTCGCCCGCGGCCGGACCTACGCCCGCGACGGCCATGTCGACACCATCAACGTCACCCCGGGCCGCATCGTCGCCACCGTACGCGGCAGCAGGCCCCGCCCCTACAGCGCGGAAATCCGCCTCAACACCCTCACCGACCAGGAGTGGGACGGACTCCTGGACGCCGTCGCCGCGGAGCCCGGACAGCTCACCGCCCTGCTGGCCAAGAAGCTGCCCCAAGCCCTGGCCGAGGGCGAGGTGCGGCTCCTCCCGGGGCCGGGCGACCTCGTCCCCCGGTGCTCCTGCCCCGACCACGGCAGGCCCTGCAAACACGCCGCCGCGCTCTGCTTCCAGGCCGCCCGCCTCCTGGACGTCGACCCGTTCGTCCTGCTGCTGATGCGCGGCCGCGGCGAACGCGAACTCCTCGACGCGCTCTCCCGCCGCAACGCCGCCCTCACCGCCCGCGAGGCCCGCGCCCACCGGCCCGTCACCGCCCAGCCGCCCCCGCACCGCCCCGCGCCCGAAGGCGGAATCCCCCACACCGTCACCGCACCGAGCGCCGCGACGGCCGCCGGCGCGGACCCGGGGGAGTCCGCGGAAGCGGCCGGGCCGCAGGCTCTCCCCGGTGTCCTCGCCAGGGCGGCGCTCGCCGACCGCCCCCGTCCGCCGCTCCCTCCACCGCTGCCGGCCCCACCCCGCCCCGGCCACCCGCCGGCCCTGCCGGACGCCGACCACCTCCCCTTCGACCCCGCGGCCCTCGAATTCCTGGCAGCCGACGCCGTGGCCCGTGCCCACGCCTGCGTCTCCGCCGCCGGATCCGCGCGGCCCGAGGACGGGCGGCGCCCCGGGGACGGGCGGCGCCCCGGGGACGGGCGGCGCCCCGGGGACGGGCGGCACCCCGGCGACGGGCGGCCGCCCGTCCGCAGCCCCTTCCCGGCGCTGCCCGTATGGGAGGACGCCGTCCGCCTGGCGGCCACCGCCCATCCCACCGCCGGCCTGACCTCCGCCACCCGGGCCCTCTACCGCGACCTCGCCGCGGCAACCGGCCGGACGACCACGGACGTGGCCCGCTCCGTCGCCGCCTGGCGGCAGGGCGGCCGCGAAGGCCTCGCCCTCCTCGAAGCCGCCTGGAACCCGCCGGCCGGTGACTTCGACCGGGCCCGCAGTGCCCTCCTCGCCGCGGACCTCCCGGCCCTGCGCCCGCGCCACAACCACCTCACCGACGCGGAGCGCGGCATCCAGCTCCGATTCGGCCACGACCACCGCTGGTATCCGTACGAATCCGAGCCCGGCGCCGAGGACTGGTGGCCCACCGGCCCCGCGGACCCCGACCCCGTGGGCGCCCTCACCACGCTGCTCGCGCGATGACTAACCTCGACGCCGTGGAAGGTCTCGATGCTGTCACCCGATCCCTCGCCCGGCGCACCCCCGAGCAGCTCGCCGCGCTCCTCACCCGGCACGCCGAACCGCTCGCCCGCCGGCCCGCCCCCACCGAACTGCGCGGCCTGGCCCAGGCGTTGTGGTCCTACGAAACCCTCCACCACCTGGTGCTGCATCTCGACCACCCCCGGCTCCAGGTGCTCGCCGCCACCGCCCGCATCAGCCAGGAGCGGGCCGGGCGTGACGCCCCCGGCCCCGCCGCCCCGGCCCCGGGCGCCGACTACCAGTCCCTGATGGCGCACCGGCTGTCCTTCGCGCATCTGGCCACCGAACCCGTCCCGCCCGAGGACGTCTACGCCGCCCTCGGGGCCGCCTCACCCGGCCCCGCGCGCACCGCCGCCGAATCCGCACTGCGCCACCTCTGCGACGACGGACTCGCCGCGCCGGCCGAGGACGGCACGATCGTCGTGCCGCCGCGCGCCCCACAGCTCCTGGCCGCCCACGACCTCGGCCCGTTCCTCGCACACGCCCCGCAGCCCGCTCCGGACAACACCGCCGCCCCCGGAGCGCCCGCCGCCACCGTCCCCCCGACCTCGCCGCACGACGAATCCCGGGCCGCCGCGGCGACCCTCGCCGCCACCGCCGACCGGCTGCTGGCCGCCCTGGCGACGCAGCCCGCCGCGCTGCGCAAGTCGGGCGGGCTGGCCGTACGGGAGATCAAACGGCTGGCCAAGGCGGCCGGCGCCACCGAACCGCACACCCGCCTCCTCCTCGACCTCGCGCTGGCAGCCGACCTGATCGCGCTGACCCGCAGCCCGTCCGGCATCACCGCACTGCCCACCGGCGCCTACGACGACTGGCTCACCCGCCCGCCCGGCGCCCGCCTCGCCCCGCTCCTGGCCGCCTGGTCGGGACTGTGGGACATCCCCACCCACACCCCGGCCGGCGAGACCCCGACCGCACTGGTCCGTGGCCACGACCGGCACGCCCCCGCCCTCCGGCACGCGCTCCTCGCCGCCCTGGCCGCCGTCCCCCTCGACGGGGGCACCCCTCTTCCGCCGTTGCCGTTCACGGAGCCCGCACGGCAGGAGACCGGCACCCGTACCCCGTGGGAGGACCTGCTCGGGGCCGCGGACTGGCATCGCCCCCTCGCCGTCACCCGCCAGCCGATGGCCGGGGAACGCGCCGCCCACACCCTCCACGAGGCCGCCTGTCTGGGGCTGGTCGCCCACGGCACCCTCACCCCCCTCGGCCGAGGGCTGCTCGCCGACCCGCGCTCCCTCGACGAGCCGCTGGGCGATCTGCTCCCGCCACCCCTCGAACAGGCCCACTTCCAGGCCGACCTGACCGCCGTCGTGCCTGGCCGTCCCACCGCCGCGCTCCAGGCACTGCTGACCGCAGCGGCCGACCGGGAATCCGAAGGCCACGCCGTGACCTGGCGCTTCACCCCCCGCTCCGTACGCCGCGCGCTGGACGCCGGCCACCGCGCCGAAACCCTCCTCGACGACCTCGCCCGCGCCTCGGCGACCGGCACCCTGCCGCAACCGCTCGGCTACCTCGTCCGGGACGCCGCCCGCTCCCACGGCCGGATGCGTGTTGTGCCCGCCGCCTGCTGCATCCGCTCCGACGACGAGGCCCTGGTCGAAGAGCTGGCCGCGCACCGCGCCCTGCGTGACCTCGGGCTGCGGGTCATCGCCCCGACCGTCCTGGTCAGCAGCCGGCCGCCGGCCGCCACCCTGGACGCGCTGCGCGCCGCGGGCTATGCGCCGGCCCTGGAATCCGACACCGGCACCACGACCGTCGAACGCCTCCCGGCCCACCGGACGAAGGCCCCCGCCCCTCCCCGCAATGCCCACGCACCGCTCGCCCTCGCCCACCGCCTCCTGGGGCTGCCGGCACCCTCACCGGAGGCCACCACGACCGGTGCCAGGTGACCCGTTGCGGGGGCGGCGCGGAGGTCTGTCCCGGCACCAGGCGGCGCGCCGGATACGTGGTGGCGGCCTCAGCCGTCCGCCGGTTTCCGCCGGCCGGCCCCGCCGATACGGCGCAGGGCGGTCGGCCCGAAGCCGAGGCGCGGGAGGCGTCTGGGGGTGGGCTGTGAGCCGTGGGGCCGGGGCGGTGCCGCGGGCTGCCCCGGAGCGGGCGGCGCGGCGGAGAGCGTGGCCGCGGGCGTCGCCGCGAGGGCGGCGGCACCGGCCGCCGCCGGGGGAAGCGGGGCGGCGGACGACGCGGGGCCGGCCGTCGCCGGCCGCGGGGGCGGGAGCGCCCGCGGTGCGACCGGCCCGCCCGCCGCGCCACTTGCCGCCGGGCCGGTCCGTGCCGCGTTCCGGAGCAGACCGAGTACGGCGAAGGGGCGCAGGACCGGGGCCGTCGGAGCGAAGGGCGTGACGACATCGAGGTAGGCACGGCTGACGGCGGGCCGGCCGGCGGCGGGGGAGGGGAGCACCGTGCCGGTGGCCAGGGACCACGGTGCCCGGGCGAGGCGTCCGAGGCTCCGCTGCACCTTCCGGGCGAGCGCCGGCTCGTCGATCCCGTGCCGCCGCAGTGCCCCGCGCAGCACGGCGGCACCATGGGCGGCGAGGGCCAGGCCCTGACCGCAGTCGGGGGCGAGCGAGACCACGGCACCGCCGAGGGCGATGAATCCCGTAGGCCAGGACGGCAGTTGTTCATAGCGCCGCCGCCGGCTGGTGGTGTCCCGGGACAGCCGCACCTCGCTCAGCGGCTCGGCGTCCGCGATGAGGTCGCCGATGTCCCCATTGCCCGTGCGGCGCGCGAACGGCACGAACCGGCCCGCGTGTTCGGAGGGCCGGTCGTCCCCGGTGCCGGTGAGCGTGACCAGCCAGCGCCCGCCCTCGATGGGGACCAGTGTCGCGGTCTTGCCGGGAACCGGGCGCCGCGGCGCGACAGCACCGGGAGCCGGGGCGATGAACGCCGAACGGGTGGTGAGCACCGGACAGTTCTCCATGCCGTCGGGGGCACGGAAGATACGGGTCGCCGAGACGATGTCGCAGTCCGCGAGGTCTTCGCGTGCGGTGGGCAGCCCCAGCGCGGCCAGCCGGTCCCGGGTGGTGGAGTGCCGGCCGGTGGCATCGACGACGAGGTCGGCATCCAGAAGGTACGCGGCGCCGGTGGTGGTGTCCCGGACGCGCACGCCGGTGATGTGTTCCGCGGTGCCGGTGAGCCCGGCCGCTTCGGTGCCGTCGAGGACGCTCACCCCCGGGAGGGCCGCCGCCTGTTGGCGGATGACCCGGTCGAGCAGATCGCGGGAGCAGGCGATCAGATGCTCCGGACGTGCCCGCCGGACCGACCGGCCCGCCGGGCGCCGGTCCGCGGACTCCGCCGGGTTCGGCATCCTGCGGGCGCCCTCGGACAGGCAGCGTTCGAGGCTGCCGGGCAGCAGGGCGTCGACCACCCGCGCGCCGTCCGCCGTCAGCAGATGGGCGTGCCGGGCCCGCGGAAGGTCCGTGGGCAGGGCGGGGGTCCGGGGCAGCCGGTCGCGCTCGACGACGATGACGTCGGCGTGTTCGGACAGTGCTGCGGCGGCGAGCATGCCCGTGAAGCTGCCGCCGAGCACCACGGCGAGGTAGGGGTGGTGGAACTGGAGCCCGTTGCTGCTCGTCGTGCTCGGTCCGTTCATGAGCAGTCCCTTTCTCGGCGGCGGAGCACGGATCCCCGGCGGGTGCGGGTCACGTCCAGAAAGGGCGGTGCCGCATAGGGCCGGGAACGCCGGCGCGCGGCGGCGATGACGGCGTCGGTGACGGCGGTGAACGAAGCCGTCAACGAGAACGGCAGGGACGCGGATGCGGTCCGCAGTATGCGCAGAAGTGCCGGTGGAACCGGTTGCGCTCGTTGTGGGTCCCGGCAGGCCGACGCGAACGCCGGCCTGCCGCCCCCCGATTTCCCCATCATGATTCCCCCTCAGGCCGTGCCCGCATCGCCCCGCGCACCGTCACGTCCCCCTTCGCCACCCGCCCGTATCACCGGGTGGGGCGGGCGAGCACAACTGCCTCGTGGAATGCGCTCTGCCCGGGGGACGCAGCCGTCACATCCGGTCAACGGCGGACACCCTTCCGGATCGTAGGCGGCGCCGATCACATCCGACAGCCGGGTGTGAGAGAGGGACGCGTGGTGGCCACCCCGGAGATACCGATGGGTAGATCTGCAGCAAAACGGTGCAATGGGCGGAAACCTCTGTGGCGCTTTCTCGCGACGCGAGAAAGACGGGCCGGAATATCTCGTGAGGGGAGGAACGGCGGCACACGAAGTCGCGCAGGGTTGGCGGGAAATGATCGGGTACCGGCGGACAGATGGCCGGCCTGCCTACCCTGTGCGGGCACCGCACTGGAGAACCCGAGGGAGAGTCGTGCGCGCGATTGTGATGCGAGAATTCGGCGGCCCGGACGTGCTGCGGCTCGAAGACGTTCCCGAGCCCGAGGCCCGCGCCGGCCACTCGTTGGTCGAGGTGTCCCTGGCCGGCATCAACTACGCGGATGTGCACGTACGCGGGGACTCCTACCTCGCACCCGTCGAGCTGCCGTACGTACCCGGGAACGAGGTCGTGGGGACGGTGGACGGCGGCCGGCGCGTCGTCGGGCTGTGCCGCGGCGGCGGATACGCGGAGCGGACGCTGCTGCACCGCCGCGTGACCTGGGACATCCCCGACGCCATCGGCGATGAACAGGCCGTTGCGCTGGCGCTGCAGGGCAACAGCGCCTGGCATCTGCTGTTCACCTCGCTGCGCCTCACCGAGGGCGAGACCGTCGTCGTACCGGCCGCGGCGGGTGGCGTCGGTTCGCTGGCCGTCCAGCTCGCCGCGCACGCCGGAGCCAGGGTCATCGGCCTCGCGGGCTCCCCGGAAAAGCGCAAACTGGCCCGGGAACTGGGCGCCCACGCGGTGGTCGACTCGACCGCCGAGGACCTGACCGAGCGCATCCTGGACGCGGCCGGCGGGCCGGTCGCGGCGGCGCTGGAGATGACCGGCGGGGTCACCTTCGAGCGGACCCTCGCCGCGGTCGCACCGCGCGGCCGCCTCGCCGTCTACGGGTTCGCCGGCGGCGACCTGGCGAGCGTGCCCACCCGGGAGCTGATGGAGCGGAGCATCAGCGTCTCCGGCTTCTGGCTGCCGCAGCTCTACGCGGACCGCACGGCCCTGCCGACGTCCATGCGGGCGCTGTTCGACGCGGTCGCCGACGGCACCCTCAAGCCGCTCACCGGCACCGCCTACGCACTCGGCGAGGCGGCACGGGCGCACCACGATCTGGCCGCACGCACCCCGACCGGAAAACTGGCCCTCGACGTCACCCGGTAACTCCGGTGACCCGGGGTGCCGGACGGGCACCACGCCTGCGGGAGCGGTCCCCGGGACCGGCCGCCGGGAGGCGCGGCCGACGGGGGCGGCGGCCCGCAGCGCACCTGCCGTGCGCCTTCGGGCGCCAACCACTGCCAGGGGAGAGAACACACGATGGGCAACAGCACCGCAGCCACGGGAGCGTCGGCCTCGGCCGCCGTGCCCGCCACCGGCACGGCGCCGCGTTCCGTGGGCCACGCCAAGAAGGCGCGCCAGGACGCCAAGGGCACGTCGTCCGCGGGCTCCAGGGCATCGGGATCCGGCCATGCCGAGCGGGTCTTCCTCGTCCAGACGGCCTTCGCCGAACTGGGCGGATCCGCCCACGGCCCGGGTGAGATCGCGGAGTTCACCGGCCTGGACGACTCCGTCGTCTACCGCATCCTGCAGTCCGGCATCTACCAGCGCATCTTCGAGCGGGTGGACCGCGGCCTCTACCGGCTGCGCACCTCGGCGGCCCAGCTGGCCTTCACCGCGCTCGACCACCGGCTCGACGGCGCGGCCTCGCAGACGGTGCTGAGCGAACTGCGGACGGCCACCGACGACGGGCTGGCGTTCCTCTACATGGTGGCGCCCTTCTCCGGCGCGCAACGGCAGTGCGTCGACATGGCCGTGGGCGACTCCGACCTCGCGGAGCTGGGGATGACGCCGCGCGATGTGCTGTCCGTGACGCGTTCGCTGCGCACCGGTGCCTCCGGGCGGACGATCCTCGCCTACCTGCCGGAGGTGCTGCAGCAGCGGGTGCTGGCCGAGCCCGTCCCCGACCAGGCGGGACCCGGTGTCTACCGGGACAACGAGGCGCTGGTGGAGTCCCTGGCCGAGGTGCGCGACCTCGGACACGCCCTCGGGTACGAGGAGTGCATGGCCGGCTGGAACTCCTGTGCGGCGCCGATCATGTGGGACGGCTCCATCATGGGAGCGGTGCTGCTCCTCAAGGTCAAGTCCGTGATGCCGGTGGCCCCCGACGGCGTCATCGAGGCGACGAAGGAGGCGGCGGCCGAACTGAGCCGCCACGGCGCCGCCCGGCCGTCCGCGGACCAGGCCTGAGCCGCGGCGACCGGCGCTCGGCGTCCCGCGCCGGCTGCCGGGCACAATGGCGGGGTGCGGCTCGAAGCGATCACCTGGGAACGGCTCACCGACGCGCTCGCCGAGCGCATCGTCACGATGCCGGCGAAGGACGGGAGCCCCTGGCTGCGGGTGGCCCTCGACGGGGCGCCCGCCGCCGCGCCGGGCGAGCTGGCCGGGCGGCTCGCCGAGGCGCTGCGGGTCCGGGGGCGGGCGGTGCACCAGGCCGGCACCTTCGGCTTTCTGCGCCCCGCCTCGCTGCGGCTGGAATACGGCCGCGAGGATCCCGACGCCTACCACGACGAGTGGTTCGACCGGCAGGCCCTGTGGCGTGAGGTGTTCCAGCCGCTGGACGTGGGCGGCACCGGGCGGGTGCTGCCGGACCTGTGGGACCCCGCGGCGGACCGGGCGACGCGCAGCGCGTACGTGGAGCTGCCACCCGGCGGTGTCCTGCTGCTGCACGGCCCTCTGCTGCTCGGCCACTGGTTCCCCTTCGATCTCTCCGTGCATCTGAAGCTGTCTCCGGCCGCGCTCGCCCGCCGCACTCCGCAGGGCGAGCGCTGGACCCTGCCCGCGTTTGCGCGTTACGAGGCCGAGACCCGGCCCGAGGAGGCGGCGGACGTGGTCGTACGGGCCGACGACCCCCGCCGGCCGGCCTGGAGCGGCCCGCTCTGAACGCCCGGACACGGCCTGCGTCCTCGGCCCCACAGCCGCCCCCTCCCCGTTGGAAGAACCCGTGGAAAAACCGTACGGCCGACCACTGACAATCGAGCCCGGACCGCTGCACGCGGACCGCTGATCACCGTGCCGGCGGCGGCGGTTAGCGTGACTCCGTGACCACTTCATTCAATGCATCCGACGAGTCCGCCGTGCTGCCCGGCAGCCAGGGGCCCACCGCGACGGTGGAGGCCCGTCCGCAGTCCGTCGGCACCGTGACGATGACCTATGCGCCCGACCCCGACGGCGACCCGGACCCCGGCGAGATCGTGTGGACCTGGGTGCCCTACGAGGAGAACGACGGCCGGGGCAAGGACCGCCCCGTGCTGGTCGTCGCCCGCGAGACCGGCGGAACGCTGCTGGCCGTGCAGCTGTCCAGCAAGCGGCACCAGAACGACCGGGAGTGGGTCCCCCTCGGGGCCGGCCCGTGGGACCGCGCGGGGCGGGACTCGTGGGTGGCCGTGGACCGGGTGCTGCGGGTGCACCCGGCCGGGATGCGGCGTGAGGCCTGTGCGCTGGACCGGGGCCGCTTCAACCTGGTCGTCAACCGGCTGCGCGAGCGCTACGGCTGGCGCTGACGGCGGGACTCCGGGGCGCCGGAGCTCGGGTGTGCCGAAGCTCCGGGGCGCCGGACTCCGGCGTTTCGGGACTCAGGGTTCCGGGACTCAGACGTCGGCCAGGGCCAGGAGCTTGGTGACGGTGTTCCAGTTACGGGCCGTCGCCGTCACGCCGAGCCGGGCGCGGCTCACCACCTGGGCGAGCTTGGAGCGGCCGATGCCGCCGGGGCACCACAGATACAGTTCGCGTCCGGTCAGCCGGTACTGATCGGGCGCGAACGCGGCCGCGTCGAGGCCGTCCAGCCGGGAGGTGTCGGCCGGCACCTCCGACAGGAACGTGACATGCAGGCTCTTGGGATCCGCTACCGCCTGGGGAAACGGATTCGCGGCGACGACGGCGGCCAGCTCGTCGCGGGTCCGGACGACGACCGGCACCGTCAGGCCGAGTTCGGCGGTGATCCGGTCGTGGAACACCCGGGCCGTTTCCTGCGGTGAGGTACCGGGGTCGGCGAAGACGATATTGCCGGTCTGCAGGAGCACCGAGACCTCGCGGAAGCCCAGGGACTCGGCGAGCTCCAGCTGCTTCGCCTTGGGGAAGGAGTTGTGGCCGCCGACATTGATGCCGCGGAGCAGAGCGATCTGACGGGACATGGGCTGCCCTTCGTAGGAGCCGGCCTCGGCGAGGACGGACGACGGTCACGATCAGAAGAGCGGAGCGGGCAGCACCCCTTCGAGGGCCAGCAGCAGACGCTTGGTCTCCAGACCTCCGCCGAAGCCGCCGATGCCGCCGTCGCTGGCGACGACACGATGGCAGGGGACGACGACCGGAAGCGGATTGGCGCCCATCGCTGCGCCCACCGCACGGGCGGCACCCGGTTCCCCGACCCGGTCGGCGAGGTCCTGATAGCCGACGACGCCGCCATAGGGGACCCCGGCGGCCAGGGCCTGCAGGACCCGGGCGGAGAAGCCGGCGGACAGCGACCAGTCCAGCGGGACGGTGAAGGACTGCAGCTCTCCGGCGAAATAGGCGGTGAGCTCGGCCGTGGCCGTCGCCAGATGAGGGAGCGCGGCCGTCGGCGCCCCGCCGAAGAACTGCTCCAGCCGGGTCAGCTCCCGGCGGGCCGTCTGCCCGTCGGCGTGGAAGACGACGCGGACCAGGCCCTCCCGGGTCGCGGCGAGCAGCAGCGGGCCGATCGGGGTTTCCAGCCGCGTCCAGGCCCAGTCGCGCCGGGCCGCCGCCCCAGCCTCCGGTGCGGCGTGAGGCGGCTCCTGCGGACGCGCGGCCTGCTCGGAATTCGTCACCTGATCAGGGTAGGACGCACCACTGACAACGCCGCGGGGAACGGACCGGCTGCCGGCAGCTGAGCCCGTTCCCCGGCCGGCTCCGGCTCAGTCGTCGTCGCCCCCCACCGCGCCGCGCACCACGTCGGGCTTGTTGGTGATGATGCCGTCGACGCCCAGACCGGCGACCTTGACCGCGGTTGCCGCGTCGTCGACGGTCCAGGTGTACAGGTCCAGCGGCCGGCGGTGCGGGCCCTTCAGGCCGTGCACGGCGGCGACGTACTCCGGGGTGACCGCCGTGTGGACGGGGTTGATCTGATCGCAGTACCTCGCGAACTTCGGGAGGTCGGCGACGGACGGGTTGCCGAGAAAGCCCGTCTTGATGTCCGGCCGCAGGCGGTGCACGGTCTTGAGGGCGTCGGCATTGAAGCTCTGGATGATCAGACGGCCCTTGACGTGCCCCTTGTCCAGCCAGCCCGCCCGGCGCAGCTCGGCGAGGGTCTGCCGCTCGATGCCGGGGTAGAGCTCCGGCGATTTCAGCTCCATCAGCAGACTCTGGTCGTTGTGCTCGACCTCGTCCATGTAGTCCTCGAGGGTCGGCACCCGCTCCCCGCGGAACTTCCGTCCGAACCAGCTGCCCGCGTCCAGCTTCTCGATCTCGTGGAGCGTGAAGTCCGATACGTTCCACGGGGAGCGGCCGGGAAAGACCTGCTCGACGTTGGTCGTCCGGGCGAGCGAGTTGTCATGGAGGATGACCAGCTCGCCGTCCTTGGTGCGCTGGACGTCGTTCTCGACCCACTCGAAGCCCAGCCGGTCGGCCGCGTCGATCGAGGCGAGGGTGTTCTCGGGCGCGTACGTCGAGGCGCCGCGGTGAGCGATCGTCACCGGAGGGCGTCCGTCCGGTGCGGCCTGGGCGACGGTTGTGGAGAGGGCGAGCGCGGACAGACCCATGAGCGCACCGGCGGCAACGGTGGCGACGGGGCGAATACGCATACGGACTCCTCGTGGCGTCGTGGACGTGAGCTGACGTGAAGTGACGTGAACCGGGTCGGACGGGCAGAGGCTCGCAGCTGTGCCGTAGCGGGAGGCGGTCGTGTGGTGGCCGGGCGCTGAACGGGGAGTGGCCGGTTTTCCGTTGCGGAGCGACACGCAGTTGCAGGATGCCCGGATGGGCCGTGCCACAGACGTACGCCCCGACGCCGTCCAACTTGCCGGAGCCTCGGCATCCGCGCATCTTGACCGATGATGCGTCACCCGTCGTGCGCCTGAACGGTTTTGGTCGAACACCTTGCGGGGCAGCCGGCCGCGCCGGCTCCGTGCGTGGGCGCGTCGTGCTCACGGTGCCCGGGCACCGAACCCGGGCACCGAACCCGGACCTGGCCCCGGTCGCGGAGGGAAGCAGGGCCGCCTTCCCTCGTGTCCCGGGTGCCCCACGTGTTCCGCACGTCTCCTGCGCGCGAGGGGCGCGGCCGGCCTGCGGTGTCCCACGCTCCGGTGTGTCCCGCCGTCCTACCGGCTCGCCGTCCCGCTGTCCCGCCGGCCCGTCGGCCCGCCGCTCCGTGCCGCCCGTCGGTCCCGGCCCGCCCCGCCGCTCGTCGTACACCGCCTGACGTCCGGCAAGCGGCCCCCGTCACAACCCCCGAAACCGCAGGTCAGAGCGTTGGTCACATCGATTGTCAGTGCCGAGTCGTACGGTGGGTGGCATGCGGCCCGTATCAAACATCGAACGCACGGTGGCGCCCTTCGAGGTCGTCAGCCCCTACCAGCCCAACGGCGACCAGCCCGCGGCCATCGCCGAACTCGACCGGCGTATCCGCGGGGGTGAAAAGGACGTCGTCCTGCTCGGTGCGACCGGCACCGGCAAGTCGGCGACCACCGCGTGGATGATCGAGAAGCTGCAGCGCCCGACGCTCGTCATGGCGCCCAACAAGACCCTCGCGGCCCAGCTCGCCAACGAATTCCGCGAGCTGCTGCCGAACAACGCCGTCGAGTACTTCGTCTCCTACTACGACTACTACCAGCCCGAGGCGTACGTCCCGCAGTCCGATACGTACATCGAGAAGGACTCCTCCATCAACGAGGAGGTCGAACGGCTGCGTCACTCCGCGACGAATTCGCTGCTCACCCGGCGTGATGTCGTCGTGGTCGCCTCGGTGTCCTGCATCTACGGCCTGGGTACGCCGCAGGAGTACGTCGACCGGATGGTGCCGCTGAAGGTCGGCGACGAATTCGACCGCGACGCGCTGCTGCGCCGCTTCGTCGACATCCAGTACACCCGCAACGACGTGGCCTTCACCCGTGGCACCTTCCGGGTGCGCGGCGACACCATCGAGATCTTCCCGGTGTACGAAGAGCTGGCCGTGCGGATCGAGATGTTCGGCGACGAGGTCGAGGCGCTGTCCACCCTCCATCCGCTCACCGGTGAGGTCATCAGCGAGGACCGGGAGCTGTACGTCTTCCCGGCCAGCCACTACATCGCGGGCCCGGAGCGCATGGAGCGGGCCATCGCCGGGATCGAGGCCGAGCTGGCGGACAGCCTCGCCACGATGGAGAAGCAGGGCAAGCACCTGGAGGCCCAGCGGCTGCGGATGCGCACCACCTACGACATCGAGATGATGCGTCAGATCGGTTCCTGTTCGGGCATCGAGAACTACTCGATGCACATGGACGGCCGCGAGCCCGGCTCCGCGCCCAACACCCTCCTCGACTACTTCCCCGACGACTTCCTGCTGGTCATCGACGAGTCGCATGTCACGGTCCCGCAGATCGGTGCCATGTACGAGGGCGATGCCTCGCGCAAGCGCACCCTCGTCGAGCACGGTTTCCGGCTGCCGTCCGCCATGGACAACCGGCCGCTGAAGTGGGAAGAGTTCCTGGGGCGCATCGGCCAGACCGTCTACCTGTCCGCGACCCCCGGGAAGTACGAGCTCTCCCGCGGCGACGGCTTCGTGGAGCAGATCATCCGCCCGACCGGTCTGGTCGACCCGGAAGTGGTGGTCAAGCCCACCGACGGACAGATCGACGACCTGGTGCACGAGATCCGTACGCGCACGGAGAAGGACGAGCGCATCCTGGTCACCACCCTCACCAAGAAGATGGCCGAGGACCTCACGGACTACTTCCTCGAGCTCGGTATCCAGGTCCGCTATCTGCACAGCGACGTGGACACCCTGCGCCGGGTGGAGCTGCTGCGGGAGCTGCGATCGGGTGAGTACGACGTCCTGGTGGGCATCAACCTGCTGCGGGAGGGCCTTGACCTGCCCGAGGTCTCCCTGGTGGCCATTCTGGACGCCGACAAGGAGGGCTTCCTGCGGTCCGGTTCGGCGCTCATCCAGACCATCGGACGTGCGGCGCGCAATGTCTCCGGACAGGTGCACATGTACGCCGACAAGGTCACCCCGGCGATGGAGAAGGCCATCGACGAGACCAACCGCCGCCGGGAGAAGCAGCTGGCGTACAACAAGGAGAACGGCATCGACCCGCAGCCGCTCCGCAAGAAGATCGGCGACATCGTCGCCACCCTCGCCCGCGAGGAGATCGACACCCAGGAGCTGCTGGGCACGGGGTACCGCAAGGGCGCCGAGACCAAGGAGACCCAGGGCAAGGCGCCGGTCCCGGCGCTCGGCGGGAAGGCCGGGAAGGCCGGGAAGGCCGCGAAGGGCAAGGGCGGCAAGGCAGGTGCGGATCTGACGGACCGTCCCGCCGCCGAACTGGCCGCGCTCATCGAGGAGATGACGGAGCGGATGCGGGCCGCCGCGGCGGAGCTGCAGTTCGAGGTCGCCGCCAGGCTGCGCGACGAGGTGGGCGAACTGAAGAAGGAACTGCGGCAAATGAGGGAGGCCGGGGTGAAGTAAGGGGGAACGGCACGAGCGGAGCGGCACAAGCGGCACGGGCGGAGCGGCATGAGCTGCAGCGGCATGAGCTGAGGGGGAGTACGGGGGCGGTGCGGGACCGCCCGCAGGGTCGGCCGCCGCGCCCGCCCCGGTCCGGCATCGCCGCACGTGAACGGGGGTCGGCCGGCGGTGCCCGGTGTGTTGCAGAAGCGCCACAAAACGCGGGTCCGGCGCGCCCCGGTCCCGTCGTCGTGCGTAGGGTCGAAGGGGCCGCCGGAAAGCTGGGCGGGGACAGTACAGAGAGGGGACGGGCGTGTCGGTCAATTTGTCCAAGGGGCAGGGCATCAGCCTGCAGAAGTCCGACGGCGGAAGCCTGACCGCGGTGCGGATGGGGCTGGGGTGGCGCTCGGCGCCGCGCCGTGGCCTGTTCGGCCGGCGGACCAGCGAGATCGACCTCGACGCCTCGGCGGTGCTCTTCGCCGACAAGAAGCCGATAGACGTCGTCTTCTTCCAGCACCTGGTCAGCGACGACGGCGCGGTCCGGCACACCGGTGACAACCTGGTCGGCGGCGCGGGCCAGGGCGGCGACGACGAGGCGATCCTGGTCGACCTGGCGCGGGTGCCGGTGCACATCGACCAGATCGTGTTCACCGTCAACTCCTTCACCGGCCAGACGTTCGCCGAGGTGCAGGACGCCTTCTGCCGCCTGGTGGACGAGACCACGGGCCAGGAGCTGGCCCGGTACACCCTCACGGGCGGCGGCAACTACACCGCACAGGTCATGTCCAAGGTGCACCGCGTCGGCAACGGCTGGCAGATGACCGCCATCGGTGAGCCCTCCGTCGGCCGCACGTTCCAGGACCTCGTGCCGGCGATCCTGCCGCACCTGTAGCCACCACCGTCCGGCCGTCACCGTCGCGGCGGCGCGCACCGGGCCGCGCCGTCGAACCCCTGGGCCCGCGCCCGGGGCAGGGCCCGGGCATGCCACAACCACCAGGGGGAACAACGATGACGGCCGAGCTGGTCCGGGGGCAGAACCATCCACTGGACCGGACGCGGATCGAGGTCCGGGTGACGGCGGGCTCTCCCGTCGTGGCCGGGGTCACCCTCGGCGACGAGCAGGGCAGGCTCGCCGGCGCCGAGGCGGTGGCCCACCCGGGCGCGCCGCGGCGCACCGGCATCGAGGTTCCCCGTCAGGCGGCCGCCGAGCACCGCATCGCGGTGGACCTCGACGCGCTGCCCGCCGCCGTCCACCGGGTGAGCGTGCTGCTGGCGCTGCCCGGCGGGACCGGCGCCCTGACCGCCTTCGGCTCGGCCGCCGCGCCCGCCGTCACGGTCACCGGTCTCGACGGCACCGGCCTCGCCCGCTACACCGTCACCGGCCTGGGCGCCGAGTCCGCCGTCGTCGCCCTGGAGCTCTATCGCCGGCAGGGTGTCTGGAAGGTACGAGCCGTGGGCCAGGGGTACGCCGGCGGCCTCACGGCGATGCTGGGCGACCAGGGCCTGCCGCAGGCGGCGGAGCTGGCCGCGGAGATCGAGGAAGCGGTCAGCCGGGGGCAGGCCCGTGCGGTCCCGGCGCCCGCCCCCGTGGCGGCGAGCCGGTCCGAACGGCCCGGGGCCGGCCCGGCCGCCGCGGACCGACCGTGCCCCGCGCACCCTCCCGCACCTGACGGCCCGGCACCCTCCGGGACCGGCCCCGGAACTGGACCCGGAACCGCCCCTGGAACGGACCCCGGTGCCGGAGCGCAGACCGGAACCGGAACCACCGGCGCAGCGCCCGCACCCGTGGGCGGCGGCCCCGTCGACTACCGCCACCCGAAGCGCCGCAGCACCCCCGCACCGGCCGGTCCCGCCCCGGCCGGGGGGCCGGCCCCTGCCGCCCCCGCTCCCTCGCCGGCCGGCAGCCCCGCGACGCCCGACGGCCCCCCGCTGCCCGTGGCCGGTGACGCCGCCGGCTGGAGCATGGAGGAGCGGCTCTACAACCAGGTCTGGGGGATGTTCGAGGACCTGGCCCGCTCGGTCGCGGCCTACCGCAGCGCCTCCGGCTTCGCCGAGTCGCGCCTGGAGCAGGAGCTCGACCAGGCCCTGTCCGACCCGCGCAACCGCCTCGGTACGGCCGCCGACGACGCCCGTGCCGCCGCCCGCGACAAGCACGCCGCCCTCGTCACCCAGGCCCGCGCCGCCCTCGACCGTGACCTCGCACAGCTCGCGGCCGAGTCGGCGGTCGTCGAGCCCGCCCTGCCGCCCGCCTTCGCCCGCTGGGACAACCCCGTCTGGCAGGGCCACCACGCCCCGTCCACGCGTCCGATGGCGTTGCGCCTGGGCGATGTGCACCTTCCCGAAGTGCTGGACCTGCGCATTCCCATGCTCGTACGCCTCCCCCTGGAGCGCGGGCTGTGGATCGACAGCGGGCCCGATTCCTACGCCGCGGGCACCGGCCCCGACCCCGGGCGCGACATCCCCCGGCGGGAACTGGGCAGCGCGCTCACGGACGGGCCGCCCGACGAGGCCGGACTGCGCCGGCTGGCCATGGAGACGGCCGTGGCGATCGCCGCCCGGCTGCTCGCCATCCACCCCGCCGGTGACTTCGCGGTCCAGGTCATCGACCCGGGTGGTACCGCCGCGCCCGCACTCGCGCCGCTGGTGGAGAGCGGTGTGCTGCCCGCCGCCCCGGTGCCCGGCGCCCAGGGTGTGACCGCGGTGCTGGAGGCGCTGACGCGACGGGTGGACCTCGTCCAGATGGCCGTGCGCCACCGCGCGGCGGACTCACTCCCGCCGGACCTCGACACCGCCGGCCAGCTGCTGATCGTGCACGATTTCCCGCACGGTTTCGACGACCGCGCCCTCACCCGGCTGCGCTACCTGGCCGACGAGGGGCCGGCCGTCGGCGTGCACCTGATGCTGGTCGCCGACCGCGCCCAGGCCCGGGACCACGGGCCGGTCCTCGACCCGCTGTGGCGCTCGCTGCTGCGGATCACACCGGTGCCCGATGCCCATCTCGCCGACCCCTGGGTCGGTCATGCCTGGACGTACGAGCCACCGCTCGCCCCCAGGGGAAGTCAGGTGGTGCGCCAGGTGCTGGGCCGGGTAGCGGCCGCTCGCCGGCCATCCTGACCAGGCCTTTTGTATTTTTCTTTACTATTCATTGCCTTTCCTTTACGCTTCTTGGTGCGGAGGGGAGTATTCCCGCTACGACGTACCCGTCATCACGGACCGGGAGTGTGACGCGGTCCCGGGGCGTCGGCCCCGTTCCTCCATACGGCGGAGCGGGGCGGAAGAGACCTCCGGCAGCGACGACGCTGTAAGTGCCGTACGACTCTGCCGGAGGAGCAGTGGACGTTTCCCTGAACCTGTGGGTGCTGACCATCCTTGGTCTGTGCGCCCTGATCGCCGCCGATTTCTTCATCGGCGGACGCAAACCGCACGAGGTCTCCCTCAAGGAGGCCGGAATCTGGACCGGTGTCTGGATCGCGCTCGCCGGGCTCTTCGGCCTCGGGCTGCTGCTGTTCGGCGGTGCCGCGCCGGCCGGCGAGTTCTTCGCGGGCTTCATCACCGAGAAGTCCCTGAGCGTCGACAACCTCTTCGTCTTCGTGCTGATCATGGCGAAGTTCGCGGTCCCGGCGATCTACCAGCAGCGGGTGCTGATGGTGGGGGTGCTGATCGCGCTGGTGCTGCGGGCCGGCTTCATCGGCGCGGGCGCCGCGATCATCGCCAACTTCTCCTGGGTCTTCTACATCTTCGGCGCGTTCCTCATCTGGACCGCGTGGAAGCTGATCAAGGAGGCCCGCGCCGAGGAGGAGGACGAGGAGTTCGAGGAGAACCGCTTCCTCAAGATGGTCGAGAAGCGCTTCCCGTCGACCGACGCCTACCACGGCACCAAGCTGTTCGTGGTCGAGAACGGCAAGCGGCTGATGACGCCGATGCTGATCGTCATGCTGGCGATCGGCACCACCGATGTCCTCTTCGCGCTGGACTCCATCCCGGCGATCTTCGGCCTCACCCAGGACCCGTACATCGTCTTCACCGCCAACGCCTTCGCCCTGATGGGTCTGCGGCAGCTGTACTTCCTGATCGGCGGGCTGCTCAAGAAGCTGGTCCACCTCTCGTACGGCCTGTCGGTCATCCTCGGGTTCATCGGCGTGAAGCTGGTGCTGCACGCCCTGCACGAGTCCGGGGTGCCCGTTCCGGAGATCGATATTCCGGTCTCGCTGGGCGTCATCTGTGCCGTGCTGATCGTCACGACGATCACCAGCCTGCGTGCCTCGAAGAAGCAGGCGGCGGCCGACGCGGCGGCCAAGGAGCGCATCGACGTCTGAGGCCGGTCCGCACGGCGCACGCGCGCCCGGTTCCCGCTCCCCATCGGAGCGCGAACCGGGCGCCGTCGTTCGTGGTAGGCCCTGGGGGAGTACCCGCGGGGCCCGCGCTGTGCCGTTCCCTGCGTTACCAGCCGCGCTCGTGCCACTCGGCGAGGTGCGGCCGCTCCGCGCCGAGCGTGGTGTCGGAGCCGTGGCCCGGATACACCCAGGTCTCGTCGGGGAGTTCGCCGAAGAGCTTGCGTTCCACGTCGTCGATCAGGTGGGTGAAGTTCTCGGCGCTGCCGAAGGTGTTGCCGACGCCACCGGGGAACAGGCAGTCCCCGGTGAACAGATGCGGGGCACCGTGCGGGTCGTCGTAGACCAGCGCGATGCTGCCCGGTGTGTGTCCGACCAGATGGCGCGCCGTCAGCTCGACCCGGCCGACGGTGAGGGTGTCGCCGTCCTCGACCGGCACATCCGTGGGGACGGGAATGCCCTCGGCGTCGTACCGCCCCGCGTAGGTCCGCGCACCCGTCGCATCGACGACCTCGCGCAGCGCGCCCCAGTGGTCGCCGTGCCGGTGCGTGGTGACCACGGATCCGATGCCGCTGTCGCCGATCAGCGCGAGAAGGGTGTGCGGTTCGGCGGCCGCATCGATCAGCAACTGCTCATCGGTCGCCCGGCACCGCAGTACATAGGCGTTGTTGTTCATCGGACCGACCGCGACCTTCGAGATCATCAGGTCGGTCAGCTCGTGCACGTCGGCCGGTCCGCCGACCTTCACTGCTCCGCTGTAGCCCATGGGACCACTCTAGAGCGGCGGCACCGCGGGCAGGCCGGAGCCGTGACCGTCGAGTGCGCCACCCCCGCCGCGTCCGGTGAGCCAGCCCACCAGCGCGACCGCGGAGCCCGTCACCACCACGGGCCGGTCCCCGGCGCCCGGCCCGGTGGCGAGGCGGCCGGTGCGCCACCGGCGGCCGTCGTCGGACCGCAGTTCCAGCGGGGGCAGATCCGGGTGACCGGCGAACTTGACCGTGGCCAGGAAGGCCAGTTGGCGCTCGACGAAGTCCGGGGAGAGCTGGTCGAGGGTGTGGCCCACGCCGAGGTCGACATGGTGCAGTTCCAGCTCGGCCAGCCGGCGCAGCGGCAGCCGGTCGGCCCGTTCGACGACGTTGTTGCGCATCTCGACCTGGTAGGCCCGGCGGTCCCGCGGCAGGTCGTCCATCGCCTTGTCGAACCGCGCCGCGGACTCCCTGAGGTCCTCCAGATGCGCCGCCAGCGGGCGGTCGGCGCCCCGCTCGATATCGGCGGCACGGGCCTCGGGGCCGGCGTACATCGGTGTGGGCACATCCGTCCGCGCCCAGGTGAGGAGGTTGCCCAGCGCGTCCGCGTTGCGGGCCAGATGGGAAAGGACATGGCCGCGGGTCCAGCCGGGCAGCAGCGACGGCTCGCCGATCGCCGCGTCGTCGAGTTTGCTCACCGAGACGAGGAGCCGGTCGGTGGCCTCTCGGACCGCTGCCACATCGTGCGGGAAGTCGGGCGGGGTGAGGGTCATGGTCCGACGCTAGCGCCGTCGGCGCGGGTTCGGGAGTGGGCCGGCTCCGATCGAGGGGTACGCGGGCGGAGCGGGCGGCGCGCGGCAGCCGGAAGGATCCGCCGGTCTGCGCCGCCCGCCAGGCGTATGGATCACGAGCGTGGTCAACAGCCGTGACCCCTACAGCCAGGGCCTGTCTTCACTGGCCCGTCGTTCGCCTGGAGGTCAGACCGTCGCCTCGCCGGGCGTCCCGAACCAGAGCCGCAGCGCGGCGTCCAGCCCGTCCGGGCCGCCGGGAGTGTCCACCGCCCAGGCGGTGGTGCCGTCGGGACGCACCAGCAGGCCGGCCAGACCGGGCCGCCCCGGGCAGTCCACCGTGAGCGCCCGTATCCGGTCGCCGTATCCGGCGGCGGGCCTGCGCACCTCGGCGTCCCCGGCGAGATCGAGCAACAGCCCCTGCCCGCCGTGCAGATGGTCCGCGAGCCGGGTGCCGTCACCGAGCTCCAGGTCGGGCGCGCTGTGGCCGGTCAGCGGATGGTCGCCGGGCAGGTCGTAGCGCTGCCGGACGCCGGAGATCTTCTTGGCGAAGAAGGTGGTGGCGGCGACCGTCTCCGTCAGTTCGGCGATCACCCCGCGCAGCGCCCGGGCGTGCGACTCCGGCCGCATCAGCGCCACTTGGGCCCGGGTCCACTCCAGCACCCATGCCCCCAGGGGATGCCGCTCGGCCGTGTAGCTGTCGAGCAGCCCCTCAGGTGCCCAGCCGTGCACCGTGGCGGCCAGCTTCCAGCCGAGGTTCATGGCGTCGCCGATGCCGAGATTCAGTCCCTGGCCGCCGAACGGCGAGTGGACGTGCGCCGCGTCACCGGCGAGCAGGACCCGCCCCGACCGGTAATCGGGCACTTGGCGCGCGTTATCGGTGAACCGGGTCGCCGAGTGCACCGCGTGGATCGTGACGTCCGCGACCCCGGACACCTTGCGCAAGGAGGCCTGCAACTCCTCGGCGGTGACGGGGGCTTCGCGGTCCGCGGGCGGTCCGTCGAACTCCACGGTGAGGATCCGGCCGGGCACCGGACCGTGGGCATACGTCCCCGTCCGGGTGAAATTCCAGCCGGCGCCCAGGGCATCGGCTCCGGTCATCTCGACGAGGGCCTGACGGCCGGTGATCTCCGGGGCCGTACCGGGGAAGGGGAAGCCGGCGAGCCGGCGGACGGTACTGCGGCCGCCGTCGCAGCCGGCCAGCCAGCCGGTGCGCAGCGACCCGTCCGAGGTGTGGACGTGCACACCGTCCTCGCCGGCGTCGAAGCCCGTCAGGGTCACCCCGCGGCGCAGGTCGACCCCCAGCTCGGCGGCGCGGGCGCCGAGCAGCCGCTCCAGGGCTTCCTGGGGTACGAGGCCGACCTCGGCGGCGGGCCCGGGGCCGTCGAAGTCCGGGTCGGACTCGTCCAGCAGGTCACCGCGCAGCATGATGCCCGCGAAGTGCCCGGCGAACCTCGGCGGCTGCTTCACGCCGGTGGCGCCGGCGGCCTGGCGCTGCCGCATGAACGAGCTGACCCTGTCGTAGGCGTCGCGCTGTACCGCCGCCAGCCCGGGCAGCAGCCCGCGCCGGTAAAAGGCCTCTGCCGTGGGGGAGTTGACCGCCCCCGCCTTGATGGTCGTATCCACGTCGGTCAGCCGCTCCAGGACGACGACCGACACGTCTGCCAATGCGAGTTCGCAGGCGAGCGTCAGCCCCACCGGGCCGCCCCCTGCCACTACTACGTCTGCGTCATGCTTCATGGCGGTAAGTGTAGTCACTATAATTTTATTGCGACTAAAATCAGGTCTAACATTCCGGCCATGAAGGATGGCGTGACGGACGAAGAGCGGCGCGGCGGTGACGCGGCGGGTCCGCGCGACCGGTGGGAGGAGACCGGTTTCACCGCGGACGACGGGCGGCTGACGCTGCGCGAGCGCAAGAAGCTGCGCACCCGGCAGCGGATCTCCGGCGAGGCCACGCTGCTGTTCATCCGGCGGGGCTTCGACAACGTGACGGTCGCCGAGGTGGCCCGCGCCGCCGAAGTGTCCACGATGACGGTCTTCAATTACTTCCCGCGCAAGGAGGACCTGTTCCTCGACCGGGTCCCCGAGGCCCGGGAGCTGATCATCCGCGCCGTCCGCGAGCGCGGTGCGGACGAGTCACCGCTCGCCGCGCTGCGCCGGCTCGTTCTGGGGCTGCTGGCGAAGCGGCATCCGCTGGCCGCCGTGGGGGAGGGGTTCGAGCACTTCTGGCGGACGGTGCTGGACTCGCCGGCGCTGCGTGCGCGGGGCCGGGAGGCGCTCGAGGAGATGGAGAACACACTGGCCGCGCTGCTGGCCGAGGCGGCGGGCGGTGCGGCGGACCGCCCGGGCCCGGACGCCCGGCTGGCCGCGGCGCTGATCGTCGCGGGGATCCGGGCGGCGGGTGCCGAAGCGCTGGCCCGGCAGCTCGGGGGTGACCCGGTGGAGGAGGTGGCCGTTGAGCAGGCGGAGGTGCTGCGGCGCACCTTCGATGCGCTGGAGCGTGCGCTGCCCGGTGTCGCCTGACGGGGGAGTCCCTGCGGCGTGCGGGGTGTAGGAGGTGTACGGGGCGTGGGAGTCGTGCGGGGAGCACGACGAGCGCGGGGTGCGCGGCGGGGCGGGAAGATTGCGGGGCCGCCACACGTTCGGGTGAAGAGGGCTTGCGAACCCCCTAAATCGAATGCGCGTGCTATAAGCTCGTGTGTGGCATCCCAAAGACAGTGCCGCGGCGGGCCCCATACCCTGGGGCGGGGGCTCCGCTCCGCTCCGTCGCCTCTGCTCACCCACCGCGCGGCGGACGCAGAGCCGCGGCCCCCGCCCCCTTCCAAGAAAGGTGCCGACCGGCGTGGCCGACCGTCTCATCGTCCGTGGCGCTCGCGAGCACAACCTCAAGAACGTCTCGCTCGACCTCCCCCGCGACTCCCTCATCGTCTTCACGGGGCTCTCCGGGTCGGGCAAGTCCTCGCTCGCCTTCGACACGATCTTCGCCGAGGGGCAGCGGCGCTATGTCGAGTCGCTCTCCTCCTACGCCCGGCAGTTCCTCGGGCAGATGGACAAGCCCGATGTGGACTTCATCGAGGGCCTGTCCCCCGCGGTGTCGATCGACCAGAAGTCGACGTCGCGCAACCCCCGCTCGACGGTCGGCACGATCACCGAGGTCTACGACTACCTCCGTCTGCTCTTCGCCCGTATCGGCAAGCCGCACTGCCCCGAGTGCGGGCGGCCGATCGCCCGGCAGTCGCCGCAGGCAATCGTCGACAAGGTGCTCGAACTCCCCGAGGGCAGCCGCTTCCAGGTGCTCTCCCCCCTGGTGCGCGAGCGCAAGGGCGAGTTCGTCGATCTCTTCTCCGACCTCCAGACCAAGGGCTACAGCCGGGCCCGGGTCGACGGGGAGACGATCCAGCTCTCCGAGCCGCCGAAGCTGAAGAAGCAGGAGAAGCACACCATCGAGGTGGTCGTCGACCGCCTCACGGTCAAGGATTCCGCCAAGCGCCGGCTCACCGACTCCGTCGAGACCGCCCTCGGGCTCTCCGGCGGCATGGTCATCCTCGACTTCGTCGATCTGGACGCGGACGACCCGCAGCGCGAGCGGATGTACTCGGAGCACCTGTACTGCGCCTACGACGACCTCTCCTTCGAGGAGCTGGAGCCCCGCTCCTTCTCCTTCAACTCGCCCTTCGGTGCCTGCCCGGACTGCACCGGCATCGGTACGCGCATGGAGGTCGACCCCGACCTGATCGTCCCCGACGAGGACCGCTCCCTCGACGAGGGCGCCATCCACCCCTGGTCGCACGGCCACACCAAGGAATACTTCGGCCGTCTGGTCGGCGCGCTGGCGGACGCCCTCGGATTCCGTACGGACATCCCCTGGGCCGGGCTGCCGGCCCGCGCCAAGAAGGCGCTGCTGAACGGCCACAAGACCCAGATCGAGGTGCGCTACCGCAACCGGTACGGCCGCCAGCGGGCCTACACCACCCCCTTCGAGGGCGCCGTCCCGTTCGTCAAGCGGCGGCACTCCGAGGCGGAGAGCGACAGCAGCCGGGAGCGCT
This sequence comes from Streptomyces sp. NBC_00400, assembly GCF_036048035.1. Classification (NCBI taxonomy): domain Bacteria; kingdom Bacillati; phylum Actinomycetota; class Actinomycetes; order Kitasatosporales; family Streptomycetaceae; genus Streptomyces; species Streptomyces sp. NBC_00400. The sequence continues at coordinate 6,439,249 of NZ_CP107940.1, forward strand.
TCGAGGGCTATATGCGCGAGGTGCCCTGCCCGACCTGTGAGGGCACCCGGCTGAAGCCGATCGTGCTCGCCGTGACGGTCCAGGAGAGGTCGATCGCCGAGGTCGCGGCCATGTCGATCAGCGACTGCGCCGACTTCCTGCGGGAGATGAAGCTCACCGCCCGCGAAAGGAAGATCGCCGAGCGGGTCCTCAAGGAGGTCAACGAGCGGCTGAAGTTCCTGGTCGACGTGGGCCTGGACTACCTCTCGCTGAACCGCGCGGCCGGCACCCTCTCCGGCGGCGAGGCCCAGCGCATCCGCCTCGCCACCCAGATCGGCTCGGGTCTGGTGGGGGTGCTCTACGTCCTCGACGAGCCGTCGATCGGCCTGCACCAGCGCGACAACCACCGGTTGATCGAGACCCTGGTGCGGCTGCGCGACATGGGCAACACCCTGATCGTCGTCGAACACGACGAGGACACCATCAAGGTCGCGGACTGGGTGGTGGACATCGGCCCCGGCGCGGGCGAGCACGGTGGCAAGGTCGTGCACAGCGGTCCGATGAAGCAGTTGCTGGCCACCAAGGAGTCGATCACCGGCCAGTACCTCTCCGGCAAGAAGGTCATCGCGACCCCGGACGTCCGGCGGCCCGCCGACCCGTCGCGGCAGCTGACGGTCCACGGCGCGAAGGAGAACAACCTCCGCGACATCGACGTCTCCTTCCCGCTCGGAGTGTTCACCGCCGTCACCGGCGTCTCCGGATCCGGTAAGTCGACGCTGGTCAACGACATCCTCTACACCCACCTGGCGCGCGAGCTGAACGGCGCCAAGTCGGTCCCGGGCCGGCACACCCGGGTGGCCGGCGACGACCTGGTGGACAAGGTCGTACATGTCGACCAGTCGCCGATCGGCCGGACCCCGCGCTCCAACCCGGCCACCTACACCGGCGTCTTCGACCACGTCCGCAAGCTCTTCGCGGAGACGATGGAGGCCAAGGTCCGCGGCTATCTGCCGGGGCGTTTCTCCTTCAACGTCAAGGGCGGCCGCTGCGAGAACTGCTCCGGCGACGGCACGATCAAGATCGAGATGAACTTCCTGCCGGACGTGTATGTGCCGTGCGAGGTCTGCCACGGTGCGCGCTACAACCGGGAGACGCTGGAGGTCCACTACAAGGGCAAGTCCATCGCCGAGGTGCTGGACATGCCCATCGAGGAGGCGCTGAGCTTCTTCGAGGCGGTGCCGACCATTTCCCGGCATCTCAAGACGCTCAACGAGGTCGGCCTCGGGTACGTCCGGCTCGGCCAGTCCGCGCCGACGCTCTCCGGTGGTGAGGCGCAGCGCGTCAAGCTGGCCAGTGAGCTCCAGAAGCGCTCGACGGGCAGCACGGTCTACGTCCTCGACGAGCCGACCACCGGCCTGCACTTCGACGACATCAGCAAGCTGATCAATGTGCTGTCCGGCCTGGTGGACAAGGGCAACACGGTGATCGTCATCGAGCACAACCTCGATGTGATCAAGACGGCGGACTGGGTCGTGGACATGGGCCCCGAAGGCGGCAACGGCGGCGGTCTGGTCGTCGCCGAGGGCACCCCGGAGGGCGTCGCCTCGATCCCGGCCAGCCACACCGGCAAGTTCCTGCGGGAAATCCTCGGCGACCGCGTCAGCGATGCCGCGCCGGTGGGGGCCACCGCGAAGAAGCCGGTGGCCAAGAAGGCCGCGGCGAAGAAGCCGGCCGCCAAGAAGACCGCGACCGCGGCCAAGAAGACGACGGCCCGGGCCCGCAAGGCCACCTGACACCGCCGGACGGTTCCCGCCGGGCCGTCATCGCTCCCCGTACAGGGACGCGGTGACGGCCCGCTGCTATGCCGCCAACGTCTCCTACGCCGCCAATGTCTCTCCTACGCCGCCAACTCCGCGGCGAAGGGCGGTTCCGCTCCTGCACGGGAGCAGGTGACGGCGGCCGCGCGGGCGGCGAAGCGCAGGATGTCGCGCCAGTCGTCGTCGCCGAGGGCGGCTACGGCGGCGTACGAGAGGGCGTCATGGGCGTCCAGGCGGTGCAGGAGTGCGGCGTTGACCGTGTCGCCGGCTCCGATGGTGTCGACGACGGTGACCCGCTCGCCGGGGACCGTCAGCTCACCGCCGCCGCGCCTCAGCACCGTCAGGCCGTCGGCCCCACGGGTCAGCACGATCGCGGCCGGCCCTGCCGCCAGCCATCCCTGCGCCGCCGCGGCGACCGCCTCCCACGCGCCGCCCGGCGCCGCGCCGTCCCCGGTACCGGCCCCGGCCCCGGCCAGCCACAGGGCGTCCTCCTCCGACAGTTTCAGCAGGGCGAGGTCGGGGAGCCAGGAGAGGAAGCGGGCCCGGTAGGCGTCCGGGTCCGGGATCAGACCGGACCGGATGTTGGGGTCGAGCGCCGTGAAGACACCGCGCCGGGCCTCGCGCCGCAGCAGGGACTCGTACGCACTCGCGCCCGGTTCCAGGACGAGCGAGCAGGTGCCCAGGGAGAGCGCACGGACCCCGGCGGGCAGCGCGGGCGGCAGGGCGAAGAGCCGGTCGGCGGTGCCGTCCGCATAGAAGCCGTAGCCCGCTGACCCGTCCGGGCTGATGTCCGCCACGGCGAGGGTGGTCGGCTCGCTGCCGCGCTGCACCAAGGAGGTGTCGACACCGCCGCCCACCAGCCCCTGGAGCAGCGCCTCGCCGAAGCTGTCGGTCGAGATCCGGGAACAGAACGCGGCCGGCGAGCCGAGCCGTCCCAGCGCGACCGCGGTGTTGTACGGGCCGCCGCCGCGCCGCGGCAGCAGCGCCGGCAACCGGTCGTCCGAGGTGGGGTTCGCTCCCGTGCCCTCCAGGGAGGGGGGAGTGTCCTGCGGGCTGGGGACGAGGTCGATCAGCGCCTCGCCGGCGACGACGATCACGGGATGGGGTTCCTTTCCTGGGCGGCCGGGGGCGTGGCCGGGGCGGTTTCGGCGCAGCCGCACGACGTACGGTGCACAAAGGTGCAGGGGAGGCGGACGGTGCGCGGGGGCCGTTCCGGCTGCGCCAGGCGCTCCAGCAGCAGCCGGACCGCCGCCGCCCCGATGTCCTTGCTGGGCTGGGCGATCGCGGTCAGCCGCGGCGTGAACAGATCGGCCCACGAGAAGTCGTCGAAGCAGGCCAGCGCGATATCGCGGGGTACCTCCAGGCCGAGTTCGCGCAGGGCCCGGAGGGTGCCGATGGTCATCGCGTTGTTGGCGGTGATGATCGCGGTGGGCGGTTCGGGGGCGGCCAGCAGATGGCGGGTGGCGTCCTGGGCGCCCGCCGCCTCGGAGTTGCCGCCGGCGAGGAGTTCGGGCGCGAAGGGCAGTCCGTGGGCGCGCAGGCCCTCGCGGTAGCCCTGGACCCGCTCGGTGGTCGTGCTCAGGCCGGGCAGACCGGCGATCAGACCGATCCGGGTGTGCCCCGACTCGGCCAGATGCCCGACCAGTTGACGCACCGGGCCGGTGTTCTCGGCGCACACCTGGTCGTGGTCGTCGCCGACCAGCCGGTCCAGGAACACGGTGGGCACCTCACGGCGGGCCAGATACTCCACCATCCCGGCGGGCTCCGCGGACGGCGCCACGATCATGCCGTCCACACGGCGCTCGTGGAGCAGCTGGACGACCTTGCGCTCGTGCCGCGGGTCGTCGTGCGGATCGGTGATCAGCAGGCTGTAGCCGGCCTCCAGGGCGCCCGCCTCGACCCCCTGAAGGATCTCGGTGAAGTACGGGTTGCTGATCGCGGAGACCGCCAGGCCGATCGAGCGGGTGCGGGAGGTGACCAGGGAGCGGGCCAGGGTGTTGGGGGTGTAGCCGAGCTCGTCGATGGCGCCGAGCACCGCGGCACGGGTGCCGGGCCGCACCGGACGGGTGTCGTTCAGCACATGCGAGACCGTGGCGACGGAGACCCCCGCGCGCCGTGCCACATCCGTCATCGTCGTCATCCGGCTCTTCCTCCCCGAGCGTGCGGCGCCCCGTCGGCACCGCGGCCTCCCACGGCCCCGTCCCGCGAAGTCCACCACATTACGAGTACTCGACCGCAAACGTAAACGCTTGCGCAAGCGTTTACGTCCAAGCTGCCTTCCCGGCATCGCCATCCCGCACGACGTCGTGAGGAGGCGCCGATGCGCGCTCTCGTGGTCACCGCACCGGGCAAGGGGGGCAGCACCGCTGTCACCGAGCTGCCCGACCCCCGCCCGGAGCCCGGTGAGGTGGTCGTGCGCGTCACGTCCCGTGGGCTGTGCGGCACCGAGGTCGTGGTCGATGCGACCGGCGCCGTCGCGGCCATCGAGGACGGGCTGGGCCGGGTGCGCCGCGGGGGTACCTTCCTGCAGTTCGGCGTCGCCGACCCGGTGCGCGCGGCCTCCTTCTCGCCGTACCGCGTCCACCACCACGAGATCGACATCATCGGTTCGATGGCGGTGCACCACAGCTTCCAGCCCGTCACCGATGTGCTCGCCGCCGGCCTCGGCGGCGTCCCCGTCGACTCGCTGGTCAGCGACGTCTACGGCCCGGACGGGTTCGACGAGGCGGTGGCCCGGTTCCGCGCGGGCACCGGCCGCAAGATCCACATCGCCCCGCAGAAGGGCTGAACGCCGTGCCCGCACGCATCAAGAACGCGCTGATCTGGGGCTTCGGGGCCCTCGGCGGCATCCTGTGGGGCTATGACACCGGAGTCCTCTCCGGCGCCATGCTCTTCATCAAGAACGACATCGCCCTCACCCCGCTCCTGGAGGGCCTGGTCGTCTCGGGCCTCCTGGTGGGCGCCATGCTCGGCGCGGGTCTCTCGGGGCGGCTGAGCGATGCCTGGGGGCGCCGGCGGCGCGATCCTCGCCAACGTCGGCATCGGCCTGCTCAACACGGTGATGACGCTCCCGGCGATGCGGCGGGCCGCAGCCTGGAGGAGATCGAGCAGGACCTGCTGCGGGGACGCCCGGCCCGGCCGGAAGCGGAGCGGTCTGTGCCGGTATCGTCGGGAGCCGCCCCCCACTGATGCCGTGACCTCTGGAGCAGCCATGAGTCAGTCCTTCGCCCGCCGGACCGTGCTGCGGGGGGCCGCGCTCGCCGGGGCCGCGGGCTTCGGCCTGGCGGCCTGCTCGCCGGGTGACTCGGGCGCCAACGCCTCGGCGGTGCCCGCCGAACCGGTCGACCTCGGATCCGCCACCGCGGTGCCGGTCGGCGGCGCCAAGCTCTACCGAGAGGACCGGCTCGTCGTCTCGCAGCCCGCCAAGGGCACCTACAAGTGCTTCAGCGCCAAGTGCACCCACGCCGGCTGCATCCTGGCCGAGGTCGAGAAGAAGGAGGGCAGCTGCCCCTGCCACGGCAGCCGCTTCGACGTCACCACCGGCAAGGTCATCCAGGGCCCGGCGTCCGAGCCGCTGCCCGAGATTCCGGTCAAGGCCGAGGGCGGCAAACTGATCGCGGGCTGAGGCCCCGGCCCGCCGGCACCGCCCGGGGCTCACCCCCGGTCCAGGAGACGGCCGAGGGCCTACCCCCAGTCCCAGGCGATGCCCAGTATCCCCGGACGGACGCCCTGCTCCACGAGGTGCACGGCGCGGTGCCGCCCGCTGAGCGTCAGCTCCTGCCGGCCGCTGCGCGGGGCGCCCGCCGAGGCCTGGGCGAAACGCGTGCAGCGCACCGGCAACGCGGCCTCGTCGAAGCGCACCTGCAGGACGTACTGGCCGCCGGCGAAGCCGAAGCCGCGCAGATACTCCGCGCTCGGGCCGCCGCTGCCGTCCTCGAAGGCATAGCCGAAGACATGGGTGTCACCGGCCCGCAGCCGGGTGTCGAAGAGCAGCTCGGCGGCGACCACTCCGGCCTCGGCGTGCCCGCGTACCCGGCCCAGGCGGCAGTTCTCCGCGGCCCGTACCCGCACCCCGGACGGATCGCAGCCCGCCTCGCCCCGGTGGAGGGCGACATAGCGGTCCACGCCGTCCCGGTGGGCGCGGACCACCTGGAGCGATTCACGGGCGAGGAGCTGGCGCCCGGGGCCGATGCGGACCCGCTCGTGATGGCCCATGGTGTGCAGTCCGCCGTCCGCGGGGGCCTCCAGCTCGGCGAACAGCCGCTGCAGGGCGGTGGCGGGCGCCACCAGCGAGCGGTACGAGCGGGCGGGCGGCCGCTCGGCCGCGGGGCGGGCGCCGCCCTCCGGGACCAGCAGCCGGTGCAGCGAGTGCGCCGGCAGGTCGAGGACTTCCTCCAGGGCCCGCACCGCCCGCAGCGACTCGGGGCGCTGCGGCCGCCGCGCGCCCTGCTGCCAGTAACTCAGGCTGGTCACCCCGATGGTGACGCCGCGCTGGGCGAGCTTGTGCTGGACGCGGGTGAGGGCGAGCCCCCGTTCGGTGAGCGCGGAGCGCAGCGCGAGATGGAACGGCCCGGTCCGCAGCAGCTGGGCCAGCTCCGCCGACCGGGGGGTGTCCTGTGCCATTGCCTCAATCCTCCGGCGCGCGAGGTGAACGTTCACAACCGGATCGCACGCTGCACGCGCTGCCTGCCCGTTCACTTCAGTACGCCGGGCACCGGCCGCTCACATGCGGGGCGGTCCGTCCACACCCCTCATGCCACCCCGCATTGAAGCGTGTTGACCTGCCTGCGACAACACCTGATGCTCCTGGGCGGCATCCGGGCTGCAACGCCGCCTTCGGCCTCGCGCAGCACGCCTCCGACTGGGGGCATCAACTCGGGTTCCTACGTGGCCAGTTGGCTCGGCTACGGCAGCATGCGGGACGAGACCGACGCCTGCCGGCCCACCGAGACCCGGGCCCCATGGCCTCCGGCAGTGGCCTCATGCATGTGATCTACGGATATGACACGGATCGCCACTGGGTGTACCGGGATGATCCATGGTCGACCAATAATCGCTACAACTGGGGCGATTTCGACTACTACGTGAACGGCAGCTCCTTCTCCTGGACACACTCCCTGTACCGGATAGGAGCCTGGGGGCATGACGAAGCGCACCGCCGTCCGCACCACCCTTCGCGCCGTCGCCACCGGCACGTCCCTCACGGCCCTCCTCGGTCTCACCCCGCACCTCGCCCTGGCCGCCCCCGCGTCCGTCCCCGTGCCCCGGACCCAGGCGCCGGCCGCCCCGGCCCCGGCGAGCGTCACCGCCGCCCGCGCGGCGGCCACCGCCCCCGCGACCCTGGACAGCCTCGCCCGGTTCTTCACGGCCGAACGCAAGCGCGGCGGCGGACGCGCCGTGGCCCCCGGCACCGGGCAGGCCGCACCGCACATCGAAGGCGCCGCCGTCCCCGTCCACGTCCTGTCACCGGACTTCGTCCGCGGCCGGCCCGGCGCCCCGGTCGCCCGCCTGGAGTTCTTCGCCCACAAGGCCGTCGCGGGCGACGGCCGCACGGCGACGGTGTGGACCGCACGGCGGGGCGCCGCCTGGAAGGTCGTCACCCTCGCCACCGGCGACGACGAGACCCGCTATGCCGCGGCCGGGGCCGCGTGGGCGAAGGGCGGCACGGTCTTCCACGAGCCGCAGACCGGCGCCTGGTACGTGCAGCACGGCGACCGCATCGAGCCACTGGACGCGGACGCCCGCAGGGCCGTCGGCGCGCACGGGACCACCGTCGCCGCCTACCGGGAGAAGACGGCGAGGGCATACGGGGACAGCCTCCCCGGCTCCGCGTACGACCGGCGCGGCGCGGCCGGCGGCTACGGGCCGGTGGCCGCGGCCCCGGCCGAGGACCGGGGGCCCCGCGCACCGCGCCCCGTCACGGCGGGTGCGTTCGCGGGCGACAGCCTGCCGGTGACCGCCGCCACGAGCGTGGCGGGCGCCGCCGCCCTGCTCGCGCTGGGGCTGTCCGCCTCGGCGGCGCTGCGCAGGCGGCGCAGCGCCTGACCGGTCCCTTGCCCGGCCCGCCTGACCGTCACATGCCGTCGGTGCGGCGGGCAGGCCGCCTCGCGCCGGCCGTCCCCCCGCCCCCTCCTGGGCCCGCCCCCCGGCCCGCCGCCCGGCGCCCGCGCCGCCGGGCCGGGATCGGCGGTGGCCTGGGAACGGTGATTGTCGGTCCCGGTCAGTAGGGTGGTGGGCATGGCAGACCCCAGCAGCTATCGACCCAAGCCGGGACAGATCCCCGACTCGCCGGGGGTCTATAAGTTCCGCGACGAACACGGCCGGGTCATCTACGTCGGCAAGGCCAAGAGCCTGCGCCAGCGCCTGGCCAACTACTTCCAGGACCTGGCCGGCCTCCATCCGCGTACGCGCACGATGGTCACCACCGCGGCCTTGGTGGAGTGGACCGTCGTCTCCACCGAGGTCGAGGCGCTCCAGCTCGAATACAGCTGGATCAAGGAGTTCGACCCGCGCTTCAACGTCAAGTACCGCGACGACAAGAGCTATCCGTACCTCGCGGTGACCCTCAACGAGGAGTTCCCGCGCGCCCAGGTCATGCGCGGCGCCAAGAAGAAGGGCGTGCGCTACTTCGGTCCGTACGGCCATGCCTGGGCCATTCGCGAGACCGTCGACCTGATGCTGCGGGTCTTCCCGGTACGGACGTGCTCCGCCGGTGTCTTCAAGCGCTCCGCCCAGATCGGCCGCCCCTGCCTGCTCGGCTACATCGGCAAGTGCTCGGCCCCCTGCGTCGGACGGGTCTCCGCCGAGGAACACCGCGAACTCGCCGAGGAGTTCTGCGACTTCATGGCCGGCCGCACCGGCGCCTACCTCCGCCGCCTGGAGCGCGGGATGCAGGAGGCCGCCGAGGAGATGGAGTACGAACGCGCCGCCCGGCTGCGGGACGACATAGGGGCGCTCAAGCGGGCCATGGAGAAGAGCGCCGTGGTGCTCGCCGACGCCACCGACGCCGATCTGATCGCCCTCGCCGAGGACGAACTCGAAGCCGCCGTCCAGATCTTCCACGTCCGCGGCGGCCGGGTGCGCGGCCAGCGGGGCTGGGTGACGGACAAGGTCGAGGCCGTCACCACCAGCGGTCTCGTCGAGCACGCCCTCCAGCAGCTCTACGGCGAGGAGCGGGGCGACGCCGTCCCCAAGGAGGTCCTGGTCCCGGCGCTCCCCGAGCCCGTCGAGCCGATCGCGCAGTGGCTCTCCGAGCGTCGCGGCTCCCAGGTCTCGCTGCGCATCCCGCAGCGCGGCGACAAGAAGGACCTGATGGCCACGGTCGGCCGCAACGCCCAGCAGGCCCTGGCGCTGCACAAGACCAAGCGCGCCTCCGACCTCACCACCCGCTCCCGCGCCCTGGAGGAGATCGCCGAGGCCCTGGGCCTGGATGCGGTGCCGCTGCGCATCGAGTGCTTCGACATCTCCCACCTCCAGGGCGATGACGTGGTCGCCTCGATGGTGGTCTTCGAGGACGGTCTCGCCCGGAAGAGCGAATACCGCCGCTTCCAGATCAAGACCTTCCAGGGCCAGGACGATGTCCGGTCCATGCACGAGGTCATCGGCCGCCGCTTCAAGCGCTATCTCCAGGAGAAGCAGAAGACCGGTGAGTGGACGGAGGAGCCGTCCGCCGACGCCCGCGTGGACGACAACGGCGTCACCGCCGGCGCCGGGACCACGGACCGCACCGGGGTCACGGACGGCCCCGGAGCCACGGACGGCACCGGGCCCACGGACAGCCCCGGCGGCATCACCCCCGGCCCCGGCATCACCCCCGTCACCGGCCCCGGCACCGTCACCACGCGCCCGGACGAGCCGGAGCCGGACCCCATGGCCGGCCGCCCGACCGACGAGGACGGCCGCCCCAAGCGCTTCGCCTACCCGCCCCAGCTCGTGGTCGTCGACGGCGGCGCCCCGCAGGTCGCGGCCGCCCGCCGGGCCCTGGACGAGCTCGGCATCGACGATGTCGCCGTGTGCGGTCTGGCCAAGCGCCTCGAAGAGGTCTGGCTGCCCGAGGACGATGACCCCGTCGTGCTGCCGCGCAGCAGCGAGGGCCTTTACCTCCTCCAGCGCGTCCGCGACGAGGCGCACCGCTTCGCGATCACCTACCAGCGCAGCAAGCGCGGCAAGCGGCTGAAGTCCTCGCCGCTCGACGCCGTCGCCGGCCTCGGCGACACCCGCCGGCAGGCGCTGCTCAAGCACTTCGGCTCGGTGAAGAAGCTGCGGGCCGCGACCGTCGACGAGATCTGCGAGGTCCCGGGCGTCGGCCGCAAGACCGCGGAGACGGTCGCCGCGGCGTTGGCGGGGGCGGCGCCGTCCGCCCCTGCGGTGAACACCGCCACAGGAGAGATCATGGAAGATGACGGGGCCCCACCGGCCGCGTTGTCGGCAGAACGGGGGCAGGAACGATGAGTACACCGCACGAAGCGCAGGAAACCGAGAGAGACGGTGCACAGGTGAGCACGGGCACGACCGACCAGGGCGAGAGCGCCGCGATCCCCGAGTTGGTGATCATCTCCGGGATGTCCGGCGCCGGCCGCAGTACGGCCGCGAAGTGTCTGGAGGACCTCGGCTGGTTCGTCGTCGACAACATCCCGCCCGAGCTGATCGCGCCGATGGTCGAGCTGGGCGCCCGATCGCAGGGCAATGTCGCCCGGATCGCGGTCGTCGTCGACGTCCGCGGCCGCCGCTTCTTCGCCCACCTCAAGGAGTCGCTGGCCACCCTCGACGCGCAGAACGTCAAGCGCCGCATCGTCTTCCTGGAGTCCTCCGACGAGGCCCTGGTGCGCCGCTTCGAGTCGGTGCGCCGCCCGCACCCCCTCCAGGGCGACGGCCGGATCGTCGACGGCATCGTGGCCGAGCGGGACCTGCTGCGCGAGCTGCGCGGCGACGCCGACCTGGTCATCGACACCTCCAGCCTCAACGTCCACGAACTCCGCGCCAAGATGGACGCCCAGTTCGCCGGCGAGGAGGTCCCCGAGCTGCGCGCCACGGTCATGTCCTTCGGCTTCAAGTACGGCCTGCCGGTCGACGCCGACATGGTCATCGACTGCCGCTTCATCCCCAACCCGCACTGGGTCCCCGAGCTGCGCCCCTTCACCGGTCTCAACGACGAGGTCTCCAGTTACGTCTTCAGCCAGCCGGGCTCCAAGGAGTTCCTGGACGGCTACGCCGAGCTGCTGCGGATCGTGGCCGAGGGCTACCGCCGTGAGGGCAAGCGCTATGTGACCATCGCCGTGGGCTGCACGGGCGGCAAGCACCGCAGCGTCGCGATGTCCGAGAAGCTTGCCCGCCGGCTGGTCTCCGAAGGGGTGGAAACCGTCGTCGTCCACCGGGACATGGGGCGCGAGTGAGCGGGCGTGCGCCACGGCTGCGCAGGGTCCGGCGTTTCGTCCCCAGCGGCCGTATGACGAAGGGGGCCACCCCCAAGGTGGTGGCACTGGGCGGCGGCATGGGCCTGTCCGCCTCGCTCACGGCGCTGCGCCGGATCACCGGTGACCTGACCGCGGTCGTCACGGTCGCCGACGACGGCGGCTCCAGCGGGCGCCTCCGTGACGAGCTGGGTGTCCTGCCGCCCGGCGATCTGCGCAAGGCGCTGGCCGCGCTGTGCGGCGACGACGACTGGGGCCAGACCTGGTCCCGGGTGATCCAGCACCGCTTCACGAGCGAGGGCGAGCTGCACGACCACGCGGTCGGCAATCTGCTGATCGTCGCGCTGTGGGAACAGCTCGGCGACCATGTCCAGGCGCTCGACCTGGTCGGCAGGCTGCTCGGCGCGCACGGCCGGGTACTGCCCATGTCGGCGGTGCCCCTGGAACTCCAGGCCGAGGTCAAGGGCCATGAAGAGGGCCGACCGGACGCGATCACCACGGTCCGCGGCCAGGCCACCGTCGCGCTCACCCGCGGCGAGGTGCAGTCCGTCCATGTGGTCCCCGCGGACCCGCCGGCCGTCCCCGAGGCGGTCGCCGCCGTACGTGACGCCGATTGGGTGGTGCTCGGACCGGGCTCCTGGTTCTCCTCCGTGATCCCGCATCTGTTGGTGCCTGAGCTGCGCGAGGCGCTGGAGGAGACCAAGGCCCGAAAAGTCCTTTCGCTCAACCTTGCGCCCCAACCGGGCGAAACCGATGGCTTCTCCCCGCAGCGTCATTTGGAGGTTTTGGCCCGACACGCCCCTAAACTCGCCTTCGACGTGGTGCTGGCCGACAAGGCCGCCGTGCCCGACATCGAAGGTCTGACGGTTGCCGCGAAGCAGCTGGTCGGCAGCGAGGTCGAGCTGGCGGCGGTCGCCGCACAAGGAGACGACGCCCGGTCGAGCGCCGGGGGAGCCCCCGACCGGCACGACCCGGAGCTGCTGGCAGCCGCGTACGACCGTATTTTTCGGATGCATGGAAGGATCGGCCCATGGCGATGACGGCAGCGGTGAAGGATGAAATCTCCCGGCTCCCCGTCACCCGGACCTGCTGCCGGAAGTCGGAGGTCTCGTCGATCCTGCGGTTCGCGGGCGGTCTGCACCTGGTCAGCGGGCGCATCGTGATCGAGGCGGAGCTGGACACGGGCATCGCCGCCCGGCGGCTGCGCAAGGACATCCTGGAGATCTTCGGGCACAGCTCCGACCTGGTGGTGATGGCCCCCGGCGGCCTGCGGCGCGGCAGCCGCTATGTCGTACGGGTCGTGGCCGGCGGCGATCAGCTGGCGCGCCAGACCGGTCTGGTCGACGGCCGCGGCCGCCCCATCCGCGGGCTGCCACCGCAGGTGGTCTCCGGCGCGACCTGCGACGCCGAGGCGGCCTGGCGTGGCGCCTTCCTGGCCCACGGCTCGCTGACCGAGCCCGGCCGCTCCTCGTCCCTGGAGGTCACCTGCCCCGGCCCCGAGGCGGCGCTCGCACTGGTCGGCGCGGCCCGCCGGCTCGGTATCGGCGCCAAGGCCCGAGAGGTACGCGGTGTGGACCGCGTCGTCGTCCGTGACGGTGATGCGATCGGCGCGCTGCTGACGCGGCTCGGCGCGCATGAGTCGGTGCTGGCGTGGGAGGAGCGGCGGATGCGCCGCGAGGTGCGGGCCACCGCCAACCGTCTCGCCAACTTCGACGACGCCAACCTCCGCCGCTCGGCGCGCGCCGCGGTCGCCGCGGGCGCCCGGGTCCAGCGGGCCCTGGAGATCCTGGGCGAGGAGGTCCCCGAGCACCTTGCGGCGGCCGGCCGTCTGCGCATGGAGCACAAGCAGGCGTCCCTGGAGGAGCTGGGTGCCCTCGCCGACCCGCCGCTGACCAAGGACGCCGTCGCCGGCCGGATCCGCCGGCTGCTGGCGATGGCCGACAAGCGGGCTCAGGACCTGGGCATCCCCGGCACCGAGTCCAACCTCACGGAGGAACTTGCCGAGGGCATGGTGGGCTGAAACGGAAGCCCGGTCCTTCTTCGTCTGCGCCCTCGGCGCCCGTATGGGGCGCCGTGGGCGCCTCTTTGTACAGAGGTGCGGAGGAGGCGCGTAAAGGCGGGCGTCAGAGGGGCTGAAGGGCGCTCACTTGAGCATCTTTCGGCGTCGATGTCAATGTCACGTACGTCTCTTGCAGGGGGTAGGGTCGGAGGCGGTCGGGGACATCCCATACAGCTCGCCGGTAACTGCGCCGGCGTACCAACGAGGAGATCGGTTCGTGACGATCCGCGTAGGCATTAACGGATTCGGCCGCATTGGTCGCAACTACTTCCGCGCGCTCCTGGAGCAGGGCGCGGACATCGAGATCGTCGGTGTCAACGACCTGACCGACAACGCCACCCTGGTTCACCTGCTGAAGTACGACACCATCCTGGGTCGTCTCAAGCAGCCCGTCAGCCACACCGACGACAGCATCACGGTCGGCAACCAGACCTTCAAAACGATGGCCGAGCGCGACCCGGCCAACCTCCCGTGGGCCGAGCTCGGCGCCGACATCGTCATCGAGTCGACCGGCATCTTCACCAAGAAGGCCGACGCCGAGAAGCACCTCGCGGCCGGCGCCAAGAAGGTCCTGATCTCCGCGCCCGCCAAGGATGAGGACATCACCATCGTGATGGGCGTCAACCAGGACAAGTACGACGCCGCTCAGCACCACGTCATCTCCAACGCCTCCTGCACCACCAACTGTGTGGCGCCGATGGCGAAGGTTCTCGACGAGAACTTCGGCATCGTCAAGGGCATGATGACCACGGTCCACGCCTACACCAACGACCAGCGCATCCTGGACTTCCCGCACAGCGACCTGCGCCGCGCCCGCGCCGCCGCGGAGAACATCATCCCGACCTCGACGGGTGCCGCCAAGGCCACCGCCCTGGTCCTCCCGCAGCTCAAGGGCAAGCTGGACGGTATCGCCATGCGCGTGCCCGTCCCCACCGGCTCGGTCACCGACCTGGTCCTGGAGCTCGACCGCGAGGTCACCAAGGACGAGATCAACACCGCCTTCCAGAAGGCCGCCGAGGGTCAGCTCAAGGGCGTTCTCGAGTACACCGAGGACCCGATCGTCTCCTCGGACATCGTGAACTTCCCGGCCTCCTGCACCTTCGACTCCCAGCTGACCATGTCGCAGGGCAAGCAGGTCAAGGTCGTCGGCTGGTACGACAACGAGTGGGGCTACTCCAACCGCCTGGTGGACCTGACCACCTTCGTCGGCGGCCAGCTCTGATCCCTGGCTGACGCCCGGGACACCGAGATGTGGGGACGGGGCTCGTGTGACGCGATGAGGCGTCGCACGAGCCCCGTTCCGCGACCGACCGACCCATGTGATGGAGTCATTCCTCATGAAGACGATCGACGACCTCCAGGTAGCCGGTAAGCGGGTCTTTGTCCGCGCCGACCTGAATGTGCCACTGGACGGCACCACCATCACCGACGACGGCCGGATCCGCGCCGTTGCCCCGACGATCGCCAAGCTCGTCGAGCGCGGCGCCAAGGTGATCGTCGCCTCCCACCTGGGCCGTCCCAAGGGCGCCCCGGACCCGGCCTTCTCGCTGGCTTCCGCCGCCGGGCGACTGGGGGAAATCCTCGGGCAGGCCGTGGCGTTCGCGACCGACACGGTCGGTGAGTCCGCCGCGTCCGTGACGGCCGCGCTGGCCGACGGTCAGGTGGCCGTGCTGGAGAACCTTCGCTTCAACGCGGGCGAGACCAGCAAGGACGACGCCGAGCGCGCCGCCTTCGCCGACCGTCTCGCCGCCCTCGCGGACCTGTACGTGGGCGACGGTTTCGGTGCCGTGCACCGTAAGCACGCCTCCGTCTACGACCTGCCCCGGCGCCTTCCGCACGCCGCCGGCGATCTGATCGCCACCGAGGTGCGCGTCCTGAAGAAGCTCACCGAGGACGTCAAGCGCCCCTACGCCGTCGTGCTCGGCGGTGCCAAGGTCTCCGACAAGCTCGCCGTCATCGACCAGCTGATCGAGAAGGCCGACCGCATCCTGGTCGGCGGCGGGATGGCGTACACCTTCCTCAAGGCCAAGGGCCACGAGGTCGGCATTTCGCTGCTCCAGGAGGACCAGGTCCCGGCCTGCCTGGAGTACCTGGCGCGGGCCGAGAAGCGCGGTGTGGAGTTCGTCCTCCCCGTCGACGTCCTGGTGTCGTCCGAGTTCCCGGACCTGAAGACCAAGGCCCCGGCCCACCCCGAGACCGTCGCCGCGGACGCCATCCCGGCCGACAAGGAGGGCCTGGACATCGGCCCGAAGACCCGCGAGCTCTACGCCGCGAAGCTCGCCGACGCGGCCACCGTCTTCTGGAACGGCCCGATGGGCGTCTTCGAGCACCCCGACTACGCCGGCGGCACCGAGGCCGTCGCGAAGGGGCTGCTGGACTCGGACGCCTTCACCGTCGTCGGCGGTGGTGACTCGGCCGCCGCCGTGCGTCTGCTGGGCTTCGACGAGAATGCATTCGGCCATATTTCGACCGGCGGCGGCGCCAGCCTCGAATACCTCGAAGGCAAGACGCTGCCCGGCCTCGCCGCTCTGGAGGACTGAACAACGTGACTGACCGCACCCCGCTGATGGCGGGCAACTGGAAGATGAACCTCAACCACCTCGAGGCCATCGCCCACGTCCAGAAGCTCGCCTTCGCCCTCGCCGACAAGGACTTCGACGCCGTAGAGGTCGCGGTTCTGCCGCCCTTCACCGACCTGCGTTCGGTGCAGACGCTGGTCGACGGCGACAAGCTCAAGATCAAGTACGGCGCCCAGGACATCTCCGCGCACGACTCCGGCGCCTACACCGGTGAGATCTCCGGCGCGATGCTGTCCAAGCTCAAGTGCGCGTACGTGGCCGTCGGCCACAGCGAGCGCCGCCAGTACCACGGCGAGAACGAAGAGATCTGCAACGCCAAGGTCAAGGCCGCCTTCCAGCACGGCATCACCCCGATCCTGTGCGTCGGTGAGGGCCTGGACGTGCGCAAGGCCGGCAACCAGGTCGCGCACACCCTCGCCCAGGTCGACGGTGGTCTGGCGGACGTCCCGGCCGAGCAGGCCGAGACGATCGTGATCGCCTACGAGCCGGTGTGGGCCATCGGCACCGGCGAGGTGGCCACCCCCGAGGACGCGCAAGAGGTGTGCGGTGCCATCCGCGGCCGCCTCGCCGAGCTCTACAGCCAGGAGCTGGCCGACAAGGTCCGCATCCAGTACGGCGGCTCGGTCAAGTCCGGCAATGTCGCCGCGATCATGGCGCAGCCCGACGTCGACGGCGCGCTGATCGGCGGCGCGGCGCTTGACGCGGACGAGTTTGTGAAGATCGTCCGCTTCCGCGACCAGTAGCAGCTATGACGAGGGGGAGCCCTCGTCGTACCCTGTCGGGGCCGGGACCGGTGCAGCAGCACCGCCCCCGGCCCCGCACCATTTGTTACCGATATCGTGATCCATACCTCCGTCCGTCAGTCCTAGAGAGTTGGTCCAGCCGTGGTCATCGGGTTCTCGATCGCCCTCATCGTCTTCAGCCTGCTGCTGATGATGCTGGTGCTCATGCACAAGGGAAAGGGCGGCGGCCTGTCCGACATGTTCGGTGGCGGCATGCAGTCCTCGGTCGGTGGCTCCTCGGTCGCCGAGCGCAACCTCGACCGCATCACCATCGTGATCGCGCTGTTGTGGTTTGCCTGCATCGTGGTGCTCGGCATCCTGATGAAGCTCGGCAACTGACAATGCGTCGGAGGCGCGGCCTATCATGAGGGTGGCGTCCTCGGACGGGTAACTCCAGCCACTGGACGCGCGTTGGGCCTTACGTAGACTGGGGCGTTCCGCAGCCCAGCTGCTGCGAGAGGCTGTGCAGCACCATGACGCAGGGAGTTACAACCGTGGCAAGTGGCAACGCGATCCGAGGAAGTCGGGTCGGGGCGGGGCCGATGGGGGAGGCCGAGCGCGGCGAGTCCGCGCCGCGCACCCGCATCTCCTTCTGGTGCTCCAACGGGCACGAGACGCAGCCCAGCTTCGCCGGCGACGCGCAGGTTCCGGACACCTGGGACTGCCCGCGTTGTGGTTTCCCGGCAGGCAAGGACCGGGACAGCCCCCCGGACCCGCCGCGCACCGAGCCCTACAAGACCCACCTCGCCTACGTCCGGGAGCGCCGCAGCGACGCCGATGGCGAGGCGATCCTCGCGGAGGCGCTTGCCAAGCTCCGCGGCGAAATCTGACGGACCAGCCAGCTCATCTCGGTCGGCCCGGCCGGAGGGGACCACACCCCCTCCGGCCGGGCCGACCGCGTGGGTACGCCTTCGCGAGCCGCGCCCGTTCCGTGACCGTTCCACGTCCGCTCCGCGACCGGCAGCACCTGCCACCTGCCACCTGCCACCTGCCGCACCGGCTGCACCGGGCGCATCTGAGGCAGCGGATGGGGAAGTTGCCCGAGGATCGCTGTCAGTGGTCGCCCGTACTGTTTTCGTAGGCGCACGCTGCGGACGGGGGACGGGCGGGATGGCACGCAGAAAAGCAGGCGCGGAGGCGGGTACAGGGACGGAGAGGGGACGTGCGGCCGGAGTCGGCGCGCTCGTCCTGGGCGGTGGCTTCGGCCGGTTATGCGGCGCCGCCGCCGTCTCCCGCTTCGGTGACGCCCTGCGCGGCACGGCGCTGCCGCTGCTCGCCTATACCCTGACCGGTTCCCCGCTGTTGATCTCACTCGTCACCGCCTGCGGCTTCGTTCCCTGGCTGCTCTTCGGGCTGCTGGGCGGCGCGGTGGCGGACCGGGTGGACCAGCGGCGGGCGATGTGGGCGGTCGATGTGCTGCGCGGGCTGCTGATGGCCGGCTTCGCCCTGGCCGTGGCGCTCGACCGGGTGAGCATCGGGCTGCTGCTCGCCCTCTCCTTCGCGCTCACCACCCTCCAGACACTCTTCGACAACGCCGCCACGGCCCTGCTGCCCGTGGTGGTGCCCCAGGAGAAGCTGGGCCTCGCCAACGCGCGCCTGATGACCTGTCAGGAGGTGGCCGGGCGGTTCATCGGCGGACCGCTCGCTCCGGCGCTCATCGCGCTCGGCGCCGCGCTCCCGTTCCTGGCCGACGCGGCCACCTACGTGCTTGCGGCCGCTCTCGTCGCCTCCCTGCGCACCGGCCCGCCGGCTGCCCGCCCGGCCGTCGCGGGACGCACCCTGCGGCACGACATCGCCGACGGGATACGGCAGTTGTGGCGCGACCGGGTGCTGCGTGCCCTCTGCCTGTCGGTGGCGCTGGGCAATATCGGCCTCGGCGCGCTGATCGCGACCCTGGTGGTGGTCGTCAAGGGGTGGCTGGGCGCCGGGGATTTCGGCTATGCGGCCGTGACGACCGGGTACGGCATCGGGATGGTGCTGGGCGGCCTCCTCGCACGGCGGGCGATCGCCGCAGCCAGGGGCGGCGGCCCTGCCCTGCTGATCGCCGGAGTGCTCCAGACCGTGGTGCTGGTGGGTCTCGGGACGCTGCGCTCACCGGCGGCCGCGGCCGTCTTCCTGGGCCTGTTCGGCTTCGCCTCCATGGTGATCAACGTCCTGGAGGCCACCGTCGTACAACAGCGCAGCCCGGCCGGGATGCCCGGGAGGATCAGCGCCGCTTTCCGTACGGTCTCCGTCGCCGGGACACCGCTCGGCGCGCTGCTCGGCGGCGCGGTCGCCGGGCTGTACGGCCCCCGCAGCCCGGCGCTGCTGGCCGCCGCGCTGCTGGCCCTGGGCTCCGTCGCGCTGATACCTGTTCTTCAGGCCCCCGACAGCACCTGGTCCGGCAGTGGACAGATACCTTCCCCCACTCTCGGCTTCGCTCGAGTGGGAGGTGCTCCCACCGCGCGCTGATCAATTAGGTTGGGAGGCGGCGGGGCCGGTACGAGATGAAGAAGGCTGATGTCCGAGATGAACGCAGAAGGCCGCAGCAGGCTCGATCAGTTGCCTGAGTGGACCGCGCTGAGCAAGCACCGGGAGCAGATGGCGCAGGTGCATCTGCGCGAGCTGTTCGAGCGGGATCCGGGGCGCGCCGAGCGCTACACCCTTCAGGTCGGCGATCTGCACCTGGACTACTCCAAGCATCTGGTCACCGACGAGACGCTGGAGCTGCTGCGCGACCTGGCCGCGGCGCGGGGGGTGGCCGAGCTGCGGGACGCGATGTTCCGCGGGGAGAAGATCAACATCACCGAGCGGCGTTCCGTGCTGCACGTCGCGCTGCGCGCCCCCGCCTCCGAGGCCATCAAGAGCGACGGCGAGAACGTCGTCCCCGGGGTGCACCACGTCCTGACGAGGATGGGGACCTTCGCCGACCGGATCCGCTCCGGCGACTGGAAGGGCCACACCGGCAAGAGGATCAAGACCGTCGTCAACATCGGTATCGGCGGCTCGGACCTGGGCCCGGCGATGGCGTACGAGGCGCTGCGCGCCTTCACCCACCGGGACATGCAGTTCCGCTTCGTCTCCAATGTGGACGGCGCCGATCTGCACGAGGCGGTCCGCGATCTGGACCCGGCCGAGACGCTGTTCATCGTCGCCTCGAAGACCTTCACCACCATCGAGACCATCACCAACGCCACTTCGGCCCGCGACTGGCTGCTGACCGGTCTCGGCGCCGGGGGAGAGGCCGTCGCCAAGCACTTCGTGGCGGTGTCGACCAACGCCGGGAAGGTCGCGGAGTTCGGTATCGACACGGACAACATGTTCGAGTTCTGGGACTGGGTCGGCGGCCGCTACTCCTACGACTCCGCCATCGGCTTGTCGCTGATGGTCGCGATCGGCCCGGAGTGCTTCCGTGAGATGCTGGCCGGCTTCCACCTCGTCGACGAGCACTTCCGCAGCGCCCCGCCGGAGGAGAACGCCCCGCTGCTGCTGGGCCTGCTCGGCATCTGGTACGGCAACTTCTGGGACGCCCAGTCGCATGCCGTGCTGCCCTACAGTCATTACCTCTCCAAGTTCACCGCCTATCTGCAGCAGCTGGACATGGAGTCCAACGGCAAGTCCGTGGACCGCGAGGGCCATCGGGTCGGCTGGCAGACCGGACCCGTCGTCTGGGGCACGCCCGGCACGAACGGCCAGCACGCCTACTACCAGCTGCTCCACCAGGGCACGAAGATGATCCCGGCCGACTTCATCGGCTTCGCCCGGCCGGTCGACGACCTGCGGCCTGGCCTGGTCGCCCAGCACGACCTGCTGATGGCCAACCTCTTCGCCCAGGGCCAGGCGCTGGCCTTCGGCAAGACACCCGAGGAGGTGCGTGCCGAGGGCGTGGCCGAGGAACTGGTGCCGCACAAGACCTTCCCGGGCAACCGGCCCACCACCACCGTCCTGGCCGGTGAACTCAGCCCGTCCGTGCTGGGCCAGTTGATCGCGCTCTACGAGCACAAGGTGTTCGTCCAGGGTGCGGTCTGGAACATCGACTCCTTCGACCAGTGGGGCGTGGAGCTGGGCAAGGTCCTGGCCAAGCGCGTCGAACCGGCCCTGACGGACGGCGCGGAGGTGCCGGGCCTCGACGCCTCCACGGCCGGCCTGGTCGCCAAGTACCGGGAGTTGCGCGGGCGTTGATCGCCGGGATCACTGAGGTCACCGAGATCGCCGGGATCACCGGGGTCGCCGGGATCACCGGGGTCGCCGGGATCACCGGCAGCGCCGCCCGGTGACCACGGCGACGCCGAAGGCCCCGCACCCTTCAGGGCGCGGGGCCTTCGGTATCGGCTCCTGCTGCGGCGTTCAGGCCGACGCCGGCGGGTAGAGGCCGCGCGGCAGTTGCGCCGCCGCCGCCCCGTCCAGCAGCCACAGGGTCCGGCTGCGGCCCCGTGCGCCGGCCGCCGGAGCCTGGACCTCCCCGGCGCCGGAGAGGGCGATGGCCGCGGCGTTGGCCTTGTCCTCACCGGCCGCCAGCAGCCAGACCTCCCGTGCCGCGCGGATCGCGGGCAGGGTCAGCGAGGTGCGGGTGGGCGGCGGCTTGGGGGCACCGTGCACCCCCACCACCGTCCGCTCCTGCTCGTAGACGGCAGGCAGCTCGGGGAAGAGCGAGGCCACATGGGTGTCCGGGCCGACGCCCAGCAGCAGGACGTCGAAGGAGGGCACAGGACCGTGGTCCTCGGGGCCTGCCGCGGCGGCCAGTTCGGCCGCATACGCCTCGGCGGCGGCGTCGGCGTCCTTGCCGTACGGGCCGTCCGACGGGGGCATGGGATGCACCCGGGCCGGGTCCAGCGGGACGCTGTCCAGCAGCACCTGCCGGGCCTGGGTGTAGTTGCGCTCCGGATCGCCGTCCGGCAGGAACCGCTCGTCGCCCCACCACAGATCGAGGCGGGACCAGTCCACGGCATCGCGGGCGGGCGCCTCGGCGAGGGCCGCGAGCAGCCCGTTGCCGTTGCGCCCGCCGGTCAGGACCACGGAGGCGAAGCCGCGGGCGGCCTGGGCATCCACGATCTTCGTGATCAGCCGGGCCGCCGCGGCCTTGGCCATCAGCTCCTTGTCGCGGTGGACGACGACCTGCGGAGCGCTCACTTGGCGGCTGCCTTCTTGGCCGCCTTCTTGGCCGCGGGCTTGGCCGGTGCGTCCTTGCCGGCCTCCGGCTCCCCGGCCTCCGGCTCCCCGGCCGGCGGCTGCCCGCCCGCCGGCTGCCCGCCGACGCCGTCACCGATCCGGTCCACGCCGTACTTCAGAGCGCCGGCGTAGATCTCGTCCGGGTCGAGCCGGCGCAGCTCCTCGGCCAGCAGCTCGGCGGTGTCCCGCCGTTTGAGCGCCACCGCACGGTCGGGCTGGCCGTGGATCGAGAGCGTGGCCAGCGAACCGTCCGGGCGGTCCAGCACGATCGCACCGGTGCTGGACTCCATCCGTGCGGCCGTCAGACCCGGGCCGCCGGACACCTTGCGGGTGACCGGGACCTGCAGCCGGTCGGCCAGCCACATGGCAAGCAGCTCGCAGCTGGGGTTGAACTCCTCACCGGTGACCTCGGCCGAGGTCACCGTGCACGGAGCCTGGTCGAGCGCCGCCGCCAGCATCGAGCGCCAGGGCGTGATGCGGGCCCAGGCCAGATCGGTGTCACCCGGGGTGTAGGTGTCCGCGCGCGCCGCCAGCTCCTCGATGGGCTGCTCGGCGGCGTAGGCATCGGTCACCCGGCGCTGGGCCAGCGCGCCGAGCGGGTCCTTGGCCGGGTCCAGCGGGGCGTTCACCGCCCACCAGACCACGACCGGTGCGTCCGGCAGCAGCAGCGGGAGCACCACCGACTGGGCGTGGTCGATCACATCGCCGTAGAGGCGGAGTATGACCGTCTCGCCGGTGCCGGCGTCCGTGCCGAGCCGGACCTCGGCGTCGAGGCGGGCCTTGGCGCGGTCGCGCGGCGACCGGCTGACCCGCTTGATGACGACGAGGGTGCGCGAGGGGTGCTCACGGGACGCGTCGTTGGCCGCCTTCAGCGCGTCGTAGGCGTTCTCCTCGTCGGTGACGATGACGAGGGTGAGCACCATGCCTATGGCCGGGGTGCCGATCGCGCGGCGTCCCTCGACCAGCGCCTTGTTGATCTTGCTGGACGTGGTTTCCGTCAAATCGATCTTCATGGCCGACGCCAGCTCCGTCCGTCTCGTGCGAGCATTTCGTCCGCCTCGGCGGGGCCCCAGCTGCCCGCCGGGTACTGCGCGGGCCTGCCGTGCTTCTCCCAGTACTCCTCGATCGGGTCGAGGATCCGCCAGGACTGCTCCACCTCCTCCACACGCGGGAAGAGGTTGGCGTCGCCGAGCAGCACATCGAGGATCAGCCGCTCGTAGGCCTCGGGGCTGGACTCCGTGAAGGACTCGCCGTAGGCGAAGTCCATCGACACGTCCCGCACCTCCATCGAGGTGCCCGGGACCTTGGAGCCGAACCTGACGGTCACGCCCTCGTCCGGCTGCACCCGGATGACCAGGGCGTTCTGCCCCAGTTCCTCGGTGGCGGTGCGGTCGAAGGGGGAGTGCGGGGCACGCTGGAAGACCACCGCGATCTCGGTGACGCGCCGGCCGAGGCGCTTGCCGGTGCGCAGGTAGAAGGGGACGCCCGCCCAGCGGCGGTTGTCGATCGACAGCTTGATCGCGGCATAGGTGTCGGTCTTCGACTTGGGGTCGATGCCGTCTTCCTGGAGGTAGCCGACGGCCTTCTCGCCGCCCTGCCAGCCCTCCGCGTACTGCGCGCGGACCGTCTCCTTGCCGAGGTCCTTGGGCAGCCGGACCGCGCCCAGCACCTTGGTCTTCTCCGCGACCAGCGCATCCGCCTCGAAGGAGGCGGGCTCCTCCATGGTGGTCAGCGCGAGCAGCTGGAGGAGGTGGTTCTGGATGACGTCACGGGCGGCGCCGATGCCGTCGTAGTAGCCGGCCCGGCCGCCGATGCCGATGTCCTCGGCCATCGTGATCTGGACGTGGTCGACATAGCTGCGGTTCCACAGCGGCTCGAACATCGTGTTGGCGAACCGCAGCGCCAGGATGTTCTGGACCGTCTCCTTGCCCAGGTAGTGGTCGATCCGGAAGACCTCGTGGGGCGGGAAGACCTCGTGGACGATCCGGTTGAGCTCCTTGGCGCTCTCCAGGTTGTGCCCGAAGGGCTTCTCGATGACCGCGCGCCGCCAGGAGCCCTCCTTCTGGTCGGCCAGCCCGTGCTTCTTGAGCTGCTGGACGACCTGGGGGAAGAACTTCGGCGGTACGGACAGGTAGAAGGCGAAGTTGCCGCCGGTGCCCTGGGCCTTGTCGAGCTCGCTTATCGTCTCCTTCAGCGTCTCGAAGGCCTCGTCGTCGTCGAAGTTGCCCTGGACGAAGCGGCAGCCCTGGACCAGCTGCTGCCAGACCTCCTCGCGGAACGGCGTACGCGAGTGCTCCTTGACGGCCGCGTACACCTCCTGCGCGAAGTCCTCGTGTTCCCACTCGCGGCGGGCGAACCCTACGAGCGAGAAACCCGGCGGCAGCAGACCGCGGTTGGCCAGGTCGTAGACGGCGGGCATCAGCTTTTTACGGGACAAATCGCCCGTGACGCCAAAGATCACCAGGCCCGACGGCCCCGCGATACGCGGGAGCCGTCGGTCCAGGGCGTCACGAAGCGGGTTGGCTCCGTGTGCATCAGACAAGGGAGATCAGCCCTCCGAGGGAGCGAGGCGCTTGAGCTCCGCCTCCGTGGACTTGAGCAGGTCGTTCCAGGACGCCTCGAACTTCTCCACGCCCTCGTCCTCCAGGACCTGTACGACCTCGTCGTACGAGATCCCGAGCTTTTCGGTCGCCTCCAGGTCGGCCTTGGCGGCGTCGTACGTGCCGCGCACGGTGTCACCGGTGATCGCGCCGTGGTCGGCGGTGGCCTCCAGGGTGGCCTCCGGCATGGTGTTGACCGTGCCCGGGGCGACCAGCTCGTCCACGTACAGCGTGTCCTTGAAGGCCGGGTCCTTGACACCGGTCGAGGCCCACAGCGGACGCTGCTTGTTGGCGCCGGCCTTGTCGAGGGCGGCCCAGCGCTCCGAGGAGAAGACCTCCTCGTACGCCTGGTAGGCCAGCCGGGCGTTGGCCAGCGCGGCCTTGCCCTTGAGGGCCTTGGCCTCGTCCGTGCCCAGCTTCTCCAGGCGCTTGTCGATCTCGGTGTCCACCCGGGACACGAAGAACGACGCGACCGAGCGGATCAGCGACAGGTCCAGGCCCGCGGCCTTGGCCTTCTCCAGGCCCGCCAGGTAGGCGTTCATGACCTCGCGGTAGCGCTCCAGCGAGAAGATCAGCGTGACATTGACGCTGATGCCCAGGCCGATGACCTCGGTGATCGCCGGGAGGCCCGCCTTGGTGGCCGGGATCTTGATCAGCGTGTTGGGGCGGTCCACCAGCCAGGCCAGCTGCTTGGCCTCGGCGATGGTCGGGACGGTGTGGTGCGCCAGACGGGGGTCGACCTCGATCGAGACCCGGCCGTCCTGGCCGCCGGTGGCGTCGAAGACCGGGCGCAGGATGTCGGCGGCGTCGCGGACGTCGGCCGTCGTGATCATGCGGATGGCTTCCTCGACGGTGACCTTGCGGGCGGCGAGGTCGGCGAGCTGCTGCTCGTAGCCGTCGCCCGAGGAGATCGCCTTCTGGAAGATCGACGGGTTCGTCGTGACGCCGACGACATGCTGCTGGTCGATCAGCTCGGCGAGGTTGCCGGACGTGATGCGCTTGCGCGACAGGTCGTCCAGCCAGATCGCGACGCCTTCGTCGGAGAGGCGCTTGAGTGCGTCTGTCATGGGTTCTGCATCTCCTACTAGTCGTGTACGGGCGTCAGCGCGCGGCGGCTTCGACCGATTCGCGGGCGGCGGAGGCGACCGCGTCGGCGGTGAAGCCGAACTCGCGGAACAGGGTCTTGGCATCGGCCGAGGCACCGAAGTGCTCCAGGGACACGATGCGCCCGGCGTCACCGACGAAGCGGTGCCAGGTCAGACCGATGCCGGCCTCGACGGCGACCCGGGCCCTGACGGACGGCGGGAGCACGCTGTCGCGGTAGGCCTGGTCCTGCTGGTCGAACCACTCGACCGACGGCATCGACACCACGCGGGTGGGCACGCCCTCGGCCTGCAGCTGCTCGCGCGCCTCGACGGCGAGCTGCAGCTCCGAGCCGGTACCGATCAGCACGACCTGCGGCGTGGTGCTCCTGCCGTCGGCGTCCTCGGCCTCGAACCGGATGTAACCGCCCTTGGCGGTGTTCTCGTCGGCCGGGTACGTCGGCACGCCCTGACGGGTCAGCGCGAGGCCGTGCGGGGCCCCCACGCCGTACTCCTTCGTCCAGCGCTTGAGGATCTCGCGCCAGGCGAGGGCGGTCTCGTTGGCGTCGGCCGGGCGGACGATGTTCAGGTTCGGGATGGCACGCAGCGAGGCCAGGTGCTCGACCGGCTGGTGGGTCGGGCCGTCCTCGCCCAGGCCGATGGAGTCGTGCGTCCACACGTAGGTCACCGGCAGGTGCATCAGCGCGGACAGCCGGACGGCGTTGCGCATGTAGTCGGAGAACACCAGGAAGGTGCCGCCGTAGACCCGGGTGTTGCCGTGCAGCGTGATGCCGTTCATCTCCGCGGCCATGGAGTGCTCACGGATACCGAAGTGGATCGTGCGGCCGTACGGGTTCGCGCCCGGCAGCGGGTTGCCCTCGGGCAGGAACGACGACGTCTTGTCGATCGTGGTGTTGTTCGAGCCCGCCAGGTCGGCGGAGCCGCCCCACAGCTCGGGGATGACCGCACCGAGCGCGTGCAGCACCTTGCCGGACGCGGCGCGGGTGGCCACGGCCTTGCCGGTCTCGAACGACGGGAGGTGGTCCTCCCAGCCCGCGGGCAGCTCGCCCGCGGCGACCCGGTCGAACTCCGCGGCGTGCCCGGGGTTCGTGGTGCGCCAGTCGGCGAACCTCTTGCCCCACTCCTTTTCGAGGTCACGGCCGCGGTCGAGGGCGGCGCGGGTGTGCGCCAGCACCTCTTCGGGGACCTCGAAGGACTTCTCCGGGTCGAAGCCGAGGACCCGCTTGGTGGCCGCGACCTCCTCCTCGCCCAGCGCCGAGCCGTGCGCGGCCTCGGTGTTCTGGGCGTTGGGGGCCGGCCAGGCGATGATCGAGCGCATCGCGATGAACGACGGGCGCCCGGTCTCGGCCTTGGCCGCCTCGATGGCGTGGTACAGCGCCTCGGGGTCCAGGTCGCCGTTCGCCTTCGGCGCCACCCGCTGCACGTGCCAGCCGTAGGCTTCGTAGCGCTTGCAGGTGTCCTCCGAGACCGCGGTCTCGGTGTCGCCCTCGATCGAGATGTGGTTGTCGTCCCACAGCATGATGAGGTTGCCGAGCTTCTGGTGGCCCGCGAGCGAGGAGGCCTCGGCGGAGATGCCCTCCTGCAGGCAGCCGTCACCGGCGATGGCGTAGATGTGGTGGTCGAAGGGCGAGCTGCCCTCGGGCGCCTCCGGGTCGAACAGACCGCGCTCGTAGCGGGCGGCCATCGCCATGCCCACCGCGTTGGCGACACCCTGGCCCAGCGGGCCGGTGGTGGTCTCCACGCCGGTGGTGTGGCCGTACTCGGGGTGGCCCGGGGTCTTCGAGTCCCAGGTGCGGAACGCCTTCAGGTCGTCCAGCTCCAGGCCGTAACCGGCGAGGTAGAGCTGGATGTAGAGGGTCAGGCTGGAGTGGCCCGCGGAGAGGACGAACCGGTCGCGTCCGGTCCAGTTCGCGTCCGCCGGGTCGTGCCGCAGCAGCTTCTGGAAGAGAAGGTAGGCGGCCGGAGCCAGGCTCATGGCTGTACCCGGATGGCCGTTACCGACCTTCTGCACGGAATCCATGGCCAGGACACGGACCGTATCCACTGCCCGCTGATCCAGTTCGGTCCACTCGAGGTCTGTGGTGGTCGGCTTGGTGCTCACCCTGAGTCAGGGCTCCTCTCCACATGTCGAATGCCGCGGACGGTATGTCCGCCAGGCGGTGTCGAGCCTACCCCCGCAAGTGCGTGCGTCTTTTCGACGCTCAGTCGGTGTTTTCGGCGCTCAGTCGGTGCGTAGGTGTCACGGCAGCTCGTCGCTTTGGGCAACCACCTCGCCACCGGCGGCATTCCCGGCCCTGAGGCGACGGCCCTACGACCAGACTGCCGGGCGCCGGTCGCATTCGCCTCCCGAACGCCGGGCGGCCGCCGGGGTGCAGATGCCCCGCCCCCTCACGGCCCGACGCCCAACACGACCCCACCCCCGCGAAGATCGCCTTATGGCCAACGTCTAAAGTGGCGTGGTACGCGCAAGCCCTTCACCGGGTAATCACGGCCGGACGGGCTTGCAGGCCTTATCTCTTCCGCGGCAGAGGCCGCTGATGTTACTTCCAGGGGTGTGCGTGACGGCCGTCGAATCCCGTCCTGTGGGGGCGCTTTCTCCGGTCCCCGGGAGTCCTGGCGACCGGCCGTTCGGGGCCCGCGTCAAGGCGTTCGTGGCGCTGACCAAGCCGCGGGTCATCGAGCTGCTTCTGATGACGACGGTGCCGGTGATGTTCCTGGCGGCCAAGGGCGTGCCGGATCTGATGCTGGTGCTGGTGACCTGCATCGGCGGCTATCTCTCCGCCGGCGGCGCCGCCGCGTTCAACATGTACCTCGACCGCGACATCGACGCGCTGATGGACCGTACGTCCCAGCGGCCCCTGGTCACCGGCATGGTGAGCCCCCGCGAATGCCTGGTCTTCGCGACCGCGCTCGCGGTCGGCTCCACGGCCCTGTTCTGGTTCCTCGTCAACCCGCTGTCGGCGATGCTGTCGCTCGGTGCGCTGCTTTTCTATGTCGTCGTCTACACGATGATCCTCAAGCGGCGGACCTCCCAGAACATCGTCTGGGGCGGCATCGCGGGCTGCCTGCCGGTCTTCATCGGCTGGTCGGCGGTGACGAACTCCGTTTCCTGGGCCTCGTTCATCCTCTTCCTCGTCATGTTCTTCTGGACGCCGCCGCATTACTGGCCGCTGTCGATGAAGGTCAAGGAAGACTACGAGCGCGTCGGGGTGCCGATGCTGCCGGCCGTCGCGGGCAACAAGGTCGTCGCGCGCCAGATCGTCGCCTACAGCTGGGTGATGGTGGCCGTCTCGCTGCTGCTCCAGCCGCTGGGCTACACGGGCTGGTTCTACACCGTCGTCGCGGTCGTCTGCGGCGCCTTCTGGCTCAAGGAGGCGCACGGTCTGCAGTCCCGCGCCAAGGCCGGGATCACGGGCGCCAAGCTCAAGGAGATGCGGCTGTTCCACTGGTCCATCACCTATGTGTCGCTGCTGTTCGTCGCCGTCGCCGTGGATCCCTTCCTTCGCTGATTACCGATGGGTAGCATGTCGGTATGGCAGACACCCAGCAGGCGGACGAGCAGACGGAGACGGCGGCCGGCGTGAAGACCGCGGCACGCACCGACAAGAGGGCCGGCAAGCGCGCGGACCGGCTCGCCAAGCAGATCCGCGCCTTCGCCGCCACGCACGGCGGCAGCGCCGAGGGCCAGCTCGCGCACATCGGCCGGGGCCGCACCCGGATCGCGCTCGTCGGGGCCGACGGCGAGTGGGGCAACCTCGTCGCGGACACCTTCGGCTCCGCCAAGGACGCCGCCGACAAGGCCGGCCTCACGCTCCACGACGACTTCGACGGCGACCTCGCCGCCAAGGTCCGTACCGGCCGCTACGAGTGGTCCCGGATGGCGGGCATCCAGGTGGGCGGCCCGTCCAACGGCTGACGGTCCGGCGCCCGCGCGCCGTGCGCCGGAGCGCACGCCGGAAGCGGAGCCCGATACCTCACCACCTCCTCGCCCGTTAAGCCCACCAGGTGTGGCGCTCGGGCCGCGCCCGGCGGGCCTACGGCGAGGAGGAGCGGATGGACGGCCTTCCGCCGCTCATCGATCAGCACAGCCATGGCGCGGTGCACGGTGAGCTCGGTCTCGGCTCCTTCGAGACCCACCTCGCCGCCGCGGTCGGCGCCCACGGCCCGGCCCCCGCAGGCACCAGTTACTTCGACAGCTTCACGGGCCTTGCGATACGCCGCTGGTGCCCTCCGCTGCTCGGCCTGGAACCGCAGTGCCCGCCCGCCCGCTACCTGGCCCGCCGGCGCGAGGTCGGCGCCTACCGGGCCGGCCGTCTGCTGCTGCGCGGCTCCGGCATCGGCACGTTTCTGCTGGAGGCCGGCACCCCCGGCGCCCTGACCTCGGCCGGCGAACTGGCCACCGCAGCCGAAGCCGGAGCTCACGAGGTCGTCCGGCTCGAACCGCTCGCCGAGCAGGTCGCCGACACCTCCGGCAGCGTCGACTCCTTCCTCGGCTACACCGCCGAGGCCCTGTACGCCGCGGCCCAGCACACCGCCGCTTTCGCCTCCGGCGCCACCTACTGCGACGGGCATGCGCCCGAAGCGGGAGAGGTACGGCGCGCCGCGGACCGCTGGCTGTGCGGCCGCCGTCCGGGGGAGCGGCTGGGGGAGCCCGTGCTCGTACGGCATCTGCTGTGGAGCGCGGTGGCGACCGGTCTCCCGGTGCAGCTGCACTGCCCCGATCCGCGGCCGCTGGCGGGCTTCCTGCGTGCCACGACCGGCATCGGCTCGGCTCTCGTCCTGCTGCCGCGGCCGCCGCACCACCGGCGGGCGGCGGAGCTCGCCGCGGCGCACGCCCATGTGTACGCCGACGCCGGGCCCCGCCCCGAGGACACGCTCGGCCGGGCGCCGTTCGGCAAGCTGCTGTTCTCCTCGGGTGCCCGCGGGCTGCCCGAGCTGTATGTGACCGGCGCCCGGTTCTTCCTGCGGGCCATGGGCCGCCTCGTACGGGAGTGGGCCGACGAGGGGCTGTGCGGCGCCGAGGACGGGCGCCGGATCACCGAGATGGTCGGGTCGGGGACCGCGCGCCGGATCTACCGGCTGAGCGCGGAGGCCGGCTGAGGTTCCGGTGCCTCGTGCCCGCCCGTGAGGGCGGGCTCGCCGGGGTCCCCCTCCAGGAGCGGCCCGCGGTCGCGCAACGACAGGCAGACCCGCAGCACACAGAGCCACACCAGGGCCGACCCCAGCATGTGGAAGCCGATGACGAGTTCGGGCAGGCCCATGAAGTACTGGACATAGCCGATGACGCCCTGCAGGGCGAGGCAGGCAAGCAGCTCCAGGACCATCCGGCGCGGGGCGGCCGGGGCTTTGACGGCCCGCAGTGCGAACCACAGGGCGACGGTCAGGCCGACGACGATGTAGACGAAGTCGACGTGGAGCTGGGTGATCTCCTGCCAGTCCAGCGGGATGCGGTGGACCTTCTTGGCGTCGCCCGCGTGCGGGCCCGTGCCGGTGACGACCGTGCCGATGACCGTGAGCGCGCCGGTCGCCCCCACCAGCAGCCAGGCCAGCTGCCGCACCGGACGGGCGACCAGGTCACGTGGCGCCTCGTCGCCCTCGCACGCGCGCCGCCAGCTCAGTACGGCGACCGTGAGCAGCCCCGTTGCCGCCAGGAAGTGTGAGCTGACGATGTACGGGTTCAGGCCGGTGAGGACGGTGATGCCGCCGACGACGGCGTTGGTCATGACGAGCCAGAACTGCGCCCAGCCGAGGCGGGTGAGCGAGCGGCGCCGGGGGTGGCGGGCGCGGGCGGCGATGATGAACACCCCGACGACCACGCACAGCACGTCGGTCAGCATGCGGTTGCCGAACTCGATGAGCCCGTTGATGCCCATCGCGGCGGTCGGCGTCAGGCTGTCCGGCGTGCACTTGGGCCAGGTCGAGCAGCCCAGTCCGGACTGGGAGAGCCGGACCGCGCCCCCCGTGACGACGATGATCACGGCCATCACGACGGTGGCCAGCGCGGCCCGTCGCACCAAGGCCGCGGACGGCTGCCAGCGGCGGGCGATCAGCTCGAGGGGATTCAGCGTTTTCGGCACGGGAGACATCGTAGGCGGGCCCTTGTGCAAGTTTTCACGAGGGGTGCGCCGGGCGGCGGTCCGCACGCGGAACCGCTCGGGGGCACGGCCGCCCGGCGGCTCACTCCCAGCGGAAGAAGCGGGCCGCCGTGCCCAGGCCCAGCACCGACCAGACCGCCAGGATGCCCAGGTCCCGCCAGGGGATCTGGGCGCCGTGCTGGAGGACGTCGCGCAGTCCGTCGGACAGCGCCGCGATCGGCAGCAGTCCGAGCACGCTCTGTGCGGCCTCGGGGAACTTGTCCAGCGGAACGATCACGCCGCCGCCGACCAGCAGCAGCAGGAACACCAGGTTGGCCGCCGCGAGGGTGGCCTCTGCCTTGAGCGTGCCGGCCATCAGCAGGCCCAAGCCCGAGAAGGCGGCGGTGCCCAGCGCGAGCAGCAGCACCACCGAGGCCGGGTTGCCGTGCGGGGACCAGCCCAGTGCCAGGGCCACGGCCGTCAGCAGCGCGGTCTGCAGCACCTCGGTGACCAGTACCGCGCAGGTCTTGGCGGTCATCAGCCCCCAGCGCGGCAGCGGCGAGACGGCCAGCCGCTTGAGCACGCCGTAGCGTCGTTCGAAGCCGGTCGCGATGGCCTGGCCGGTGAAGGCGGTCGACATCACGGCGAGCGCCAGGATGCCGGGCGCCAGGAAGTCCACGGAGCTGCCCGCGCCGCCGGCCGTGTCGGTGGGCACCGCGATGATGTCGACGGCGGAGAACAGCACCAGCAGCAGCGTCGGGATGATGACGGTCAGCAGCAGTTGTTCGCCGTTGCGCAGCAGCATCCTGGTCTCCAGGGCCGCCTGCGCGCGGATCATCCGGGGCAGCGGGGCGGCACCGGGCCGCGGGGCGAACGTACCGGTGCCGGCGGCGGTGTCGTTTCCGGCCTCCAGAGCGGTCATGCGCGCAGTTCCTTATCGGTGAGCTCCAGGCTGTGCCTGCCCGGGGGGCGCCCCCCGGACCCCCGGCCGAAAACCGTGTGGCCGTGATTCATGCGCGCAGCTCCTTACCGGTGAGCTCCAGGAAGACGTCCTCCAGGGTGTGGCGCTCGACAGCGATCGCGTCGGGCAGCACGCCGTTCTGGGCACACCAGGAGGCGACGGTGGCCAGCAGCTGCGGGTTGACCTTGCCGTGGATGCGGTAGACGCCGGAGGCCGGTTCCGTGGCGGCGCTGTCGGCGGGCAGCGCCTTGAGCAGCGAGGCGAGGTCGAGGCCGGGGCGGCCGGTGAAGCGCAGGCTGTTCTCCGCGCCGCCGCGGCACAGCTCGTCCGGGGTGCCCTGGGCGATCACCCGGCCGCCGTCGATGATCGCGACATCGTCGGCCAGCTGCTCGGCCTCGTCCATGAAGTGGGTGGTCAGTACGGTGCTGACGCCGTCGGTGCGCAGCTCCCGTACGAGGTCCCAGGTGGCGTGCCGGGCCTGCGGGTCGAGGCCGGCCGTCGGCTCGTCGAGGAAGACGAGTTCGGGGCGGCCGACCACGGCCATCGCCAGCGCGAGGCGCTGCTGCTGGCCGCCGGACAGCCGCCGGTAGGGCGTCCGGCCGCAGCTGCCCAGACCGAGCCGGTCGATGAGCCCGCCGACGTCGAGGGGGTGGGCGTGCAAGGTGGCGGTGTGCCGCAGCATCTCCTCCGCCTTGGCGCCCGCGTAGACGCCGCCGGACTGCAGCATCACGCCGATCCGCGGCCGCAGTGCCGCGGCGTCGGCGACCGGGTCCAGGCCCAGGACCCGGACGCGGCCGGCGTCCGGGCGGCGGTAGCCCTCGCAGGTCTCGACCGTGGTGGTCTTGCCCGCGCCGTTGGGGCCGAGCACGGCGGTCACCGCGCCGCGTGCGACGGTCAGGTCGAGGCCGTCCACGGCGGTTTTGGTCCCGTATCGCTTGACCAGGCCGACGATCTCGACGGCCGGCTCTCGTCCGGGGGGCCGGGGGGCGCCCCCCGGGGAGGTGCTGGGCATGGCGGGCAGTCTACGGAGAGTGGCGGGGGGCTCTTCAACGGGGGCGCCGGTGCATTTCCGCGCCCGGGTACGCGAACGGCGGTATGCGGCCCTGCTGATTCCACCGCCCCGCGCGCCCTGGTGCGCCCCACCGTGCGGGACCGCCCCGTCGCAGGTCGGCAGCGCTTCCGGGGCTCGGAAGGTACTTGAATTTAGGGCAGCCTAAGTGATAGAGGCCACCCGTCCGTGATCCGGACGAGGCTTGTGTCGCTTCGGCGAATTACGCAACAATGACGTTGTGAAATACGCGAGCGAGGATCAGGAAGGGCCCGCGGTCGATCCGACCGCAGGGCCGGCCGCCTCCGCGCCCGAGCAGGACGGGCAGCGTGCAACGGACGCCGCGCCCGCCCCGGCGCCGCACGACGAACAGCAGGGCACCCGCAACCGGGTCGCCCGCTCCATCCTCGACCACGGTCCGTCCACCGCGGCCGAGCTGGCCCTGCGGCTGCGGCTGACCCAGGCCGCCGTGCGCCGGCATCTGGACGCGCTGGCCGCCGAGGGCGTCGTCGAGCCCCGTGAGAAGCGCGTCTACGGCGCGCGTGGCCGCGGCCGCCCGGCGAAGTCCTTCGCCCTCACCGACTGCGGGCGGGACGCCTTCGACCAGGCCTACGACCAGCTCGCCTCCGACGCGCTGCGCTGGATCGCGCAGAGCGCGGGCGGCGGCGAGCAGGGCGAGGCCGCCGTCGCGGCATTCGCCCGCGCGCGGCTCGCCGCCCAGGCCGAGGGGTACCGCAAGGCGGTGGAGAGCGCGGAGCCGGAGGCCCGTACCGAGGCCCTGGCGAAGGCATTGACCGCGGACGGGTACGCTGCTACGGCGCGCAGCGCCCCCAATCCCCAGCTCGGTGAACAGCTCTGCCAGCACCACTGCCCGGTCGCCCATGTCGCCGAGCAGTACCCGCAGCTGTGCGAGGCGGAGACCGAGGTCTTCTCCCGATTGCTCGGGACCCACGTACAGCGGCTTGCCACCATCGCCCACGGCGACGGGGTGTGCACGACCTTCGTCCCGAAGGCCGGTGCCGGCAAGGCCGCTCACAGCACCGCACGCACCACCAAGACCACCACAGCATCTGCAAGCACGGCCGGGAGGAACCCCGCATGACGCTCCCCACGGAGACTGCTCACCCTGAGCTCGAGGGCCTGGGCAAGTACGAATACGGCTGGGCCGACTCCGACGTGGCCGGCGCCTCCGCCAAGCGCGGTCTTTCCGAGGCCGTCGTCCGCGACATCTCGGCGAAGAAGAACGAGCCGGAGTGGATGCTCAAGCTCCGCCTCAAGGGTCTGAAGCTGTTCGACAAGAAGCCCATGCCGAACTGGGGCTCGGACCTGTCGGGCATCGACTTCGACAACATCAAGTACTTCGTCCGCTCCACGGAGCAGCAGGCCGCCTCCTGGGAGGACCTGCCCGAGGACATCAAGAACACCTACGACAAGCTCGGCATCCCCGAGGCGGAGAAGCAGCGTCTGGTCGCCGGTGTCGCCGCGCAGTACGAGTCCGAGGTCGTCTACCACCAGATCCGTGAGGACCTGGAGGAGCAGGGTGTCCTCTTCCTGGACACCGACACCGCGCTCAAGGAGCACCCGGAGCTCTTCCAGGAGTACTTCGGCACGGTCATCCCGGTCGGCGACAACAAGTTCGCGTCGCTGAACACCGCGGTGTGGTCCGGCGGCTCGTTCATCTACGTCCCCAAGGGTGTCCACGTCGACATCCCGCTGCAGGCCTACTTCCGGATCAACACCGAGAACATGGGCCAGTTCGAGCGGACGCTGATCATCGTCGACGAGGACGCCTACGTCCACTACGTCGAGGGCTGCACGGCGCCGATCTACAAGTCGGACTCGCTGCACTCCGCGGTCGTCGAGATCATCGTGAAGAAGGGCGGCCGCTGCCGCTACACGACCATCCAGAACTGGTCGAACAACGTCTACAACCTGGTCACCAAGCGCGCCGTCGCCTACGAGGGCGCGACCATGGAGTGGGTCGACGGCAACCTCGGCTCCAAGGTGACGATGAAGTACCCGGCCGTCTACCTGATGGGCGAGCACGCCAAGGGCGAGACCCTGTCCATCGCCTTCGCGGGCGAGGGCCAGCACCAGGACGCCGGCTCCAAGATGGTCCACATGGCGCCGAACACCTCCTCCAACATCGTCTCCAAGTCGGTGGCGCGAGGCGGCGGCCGCACCTCCTACCGCGGTCTGGTCGAGATCGGCGAGGGGGCCGCGGGCTCCAAGTCCAACGTGCTGTGCGACGCCCTCCTGGTGGACACCATCTCCCGGTCGGACACCTACCCCTACGTCGACGTCCGCGAGGACGACGTCTCCATGGGCCACGAGGCGACCGTCTCCAAGGTCAGCGAGGACCAGCTCTTCTACCTGATGGCCCGCGGCCTGACGGAGTTCGAGGCCATGGCGATGATCGTGCGCGGCTTCGTCGAGCCGATCGCCCGCGAGCTGCCGATGGAGTACGCGCTGGAGCTGAACCGGCTGATCGAGCTGCAGATGGAAGGTTCGGTCGGCTGACGCCCGGCCCCCAGCAGCGACTGACTCTCTGATTGCAGAAAGCGAGCACTACAACAGCCATGGCTGAGGCTCAGAACTCCCCCTCTCTCGGCTCCGCTCGAGCGGGGGGACCCCCAGCGGCCGGTTCCACGACCACCGGCTCTCTCGCGGTGGCCGCGGAGTCCACCGTCGCCACCCGGATGAGCGCCCCGCCGTCCTACGACGTGGCGGACTTCCCGGTGCCGCACGGCCGCGAGGAGGAGTGGCGCTTCACGCCCCTCGCGCGCCTCAAGGGCCTGCACGACGGCAGCGCCGAGGCGGGCGGTCCCGACCTGAAGATCGACATCACCGCTCCGGAGGGTGTCACGCACGAGCTCGTCGACCGCGCGGACCCGCGGGTCGGCAAGGCCGGCATGCCCGTCGACCGGGTCGCCGCGCAGGCGTACAGCTCGTTCGAGAAGGCGTCGGTGATCTCGGTCCCCAAGGAGGCGCAGCTTTCCGAGCCGATCCGGATCACCGTCCACGGCGAGGGCGGCACGGCCTACGGCCACCAGGTCATCGAGCTCGGCGCGTTCGCCGAGGCGGTCGTGGTCATCGACCACACCGGTGACGCGGTGCTCGCCGCCAATGTCGACTACCTCCTCGGTGACGGCGCCAAGCTGACCGTCGTCTCCGTCCAGGACTGGGACGACCACGCCGTCCACACCGGGCAGCACAACGCCCTGGTCGGCCGGGACGCCGGCTTCAAGTCCGTGATCGTCACCTTCGGCGGCGACCTCGTCCGGCTGCACCCGCGCGTCACCTACGCGGGCCCCGGCGGCGAGGCCGAGTTCTACGGTCTGTACTTCACCGAGCAGGGCCAGCACCACGAGCACCGGCTCTTCGTCGACCACGAGGCGTCCAACTGCCGCTCGCACGTCGTCTACAAGGGCGCGCTGCAGGGCGACGACGCGCACGCCGTGTGGATCGGTGACGTGCTGATCCGCGCCTCGGCCACCGGCACCGACACCTACGAGCTCAACCGCAACCTCGTCCTCACGGACGGCGCGCGGGTCGACTCGGTCCCCAACCTGGAGATCGAGACCGGCGAGATCGTCGGCGCCGGCCACGCCTC
This sequence comes from Streptomyces sp. NBC_00400, assembly GCF_036048035.1. NCBI lineage: Bacteria > Bacillati > Actinomycetota > Actinomycetes > Kitasatosporales > Streptomycetaceae > Streptomyces > Streptomyces sp. NBC_00400. The sequence continues at coordinate 6,476,422 of NZ_CP107940.1, forward strand.
GGCGACCGGCCGCTTCGACGACGAGCAGCTCTTCTACCTCATGGCCCGCGGTATCCCGGCCGACGAGGCCCGCCGTCTGGTCGTCCGCGGCTTCTTCGCCGAGCTGGTCCAGCAGATCGGCCTCCCGGACGTCGAAGAGCGTCTGATGAGCAAGATCGAGGCCGAGCTGGAAGCGTCCGCGGCATGACGTACGTACGCGCAGCGGCGCTGAGCGAGCTGGAGGAGGACACCCCCAAGCGGGTGGAGCTCGACGGCACGCCCGTTTCCCTGGTCCGCACCGAGGGCGAGGTGTTCGCGATCAACGACATCTGCTCGCATGCGAACGTCTCCCTCTCGGAGGGGGAGGTCGAGGACTGCTCGATCGAGTGCTGGCTGCACGGTTCGAGCTTCGACCTGCGCACCGGCAAGCCGAACGGCCTTCCCGCCACGCGCCCCGTCCCCGTATACCCCGTCAAGATCGAAGGGGACGACGTGCTCGTCTCCGTCACCCAGGAGTCCTGAGTTCCCCATGGCAACGCTTGAGATCCACGACCTGCACGTCTCCGTCGAGGCCGAGAACGGCCCGCGCGAGATCCTGAAGGGCGTCGACCTGACCGTGAAGCAGGGCGAGACGCACGCCATCATGGGCCCCAACGGCTCCGGCAAGTCGACCCTCGCCTACTCCCTCGCAGGTCACCCCAAGTACACGATCACCGGTGGCACCGTCACCCTCGACGGCGAGAACGTCCTGGAGATGTCCGTCGACGAGCGCGCCCGCGCCGGCGTCTTCCTCGCCATGCAGTACCCGGTCGAGGTGCCCGGCGTCTCGGTCTCCAACTTCCTGCGGACCTCCGCGACCGCGATCCGCGGCGAGGCCCCCAAGCTGCGGCTGTGGGTCAAGGAGGTCAAGGAGGCCATGGAGCGCCTGCAGATGGACCCCTCCTTCGCCGAGCGCAACGTCAACGAGGGCTTCTCCGGCGGTGAGAAGAAGCGCCACGAGATCCTTCAGCTGGAGCTGCTGAAGCCCGCCATCGCGATCCTCGACGAGACCGACTCCGGTCTGGACGTCGACGCGCTGCGCACCGTCTCCGAGGGCGTCAACCGCGTCCGCGAGACCGGCGAGGTCGGCACGCTGCTGATCACCCACTACACGCGCATCCTGCGCTACATCAAGCCCGACCAGGTCCACGTCTTCGCCAACGGCCGGATCGCCGAGTCCGGCGGCGCCGAGCTCGCCGACAAGCTGGAAGCCGAGGGCTACGAGGAGTACACGAAGGGTGGCGCAACCGCGTGACACAGCTGCCGGGCCTCCTCGACACAGAGGCGATCCGTAAGGACTTCCCCATCCTGGACCGTCAGATCCATGACGGGAAGAAGGTCGTGTACCTGGACAACGCGGCGACCTCGCAGAAGCCGCGTCAGGTCCTCGACGCCCTGAACGCCTACTACGAACGCCACAACGCCAACGTCCACCGCGGCGTGCATGTGCTCGCCGAGGAGGCCACGGCGCTCTACGAAGGCGCCCGTGACAAGGTGGCCGCCTTCATCAACGCCCCGAGCCGCGATGAGGTGATCTTCACCAAGAACGCCTCGGAGTCGCTGAACCTCGTGGCCAACATGCTCGGCTGGGCCGATGAGCCCTACCGCGTGGACCGCGAGACCGAGATCGTCATCACGGAGATGGAGCACCACTCCAACATCGTCCCGTGGCAGCTGCTCTCGCAGCGCACCGGCGCGAAGCTGAAGTGGTTCGGGATCACCGACGACGGACGTCTCGACCTGTCCAACATCGACGAGATCATCACGGAGCAGACGAAGATCGTCTCCTTCACGCTGGTCTCCAACATCATGGGCACCATCAACCCGGTCGAGACGATCATCCGCCGTGCCCAGGAGGTCGGCGCGCTGGTCTGCATCGACGCCTCGCAGGCCGCCCCGCACATGGTGCTGGACGTGCAGGCGCTGCAGGCCGACTTCGTGGCCTTCACCGGTCACAAGATGTGCGGTCCGACCGGCATCGGTGTGCTGTGGGGCCGCCAGGAGCTGCTGGAGGACCTTCCGCCCTTCCTCGGCGGCGGCGAGATGATCGAGACCGTCTCGATGCACTCCTCGACCTATGCGCCCGCGCCGCACAAGTTCGAGGCCGGTACGCCCCCGATCGCCCAGGCCGTCGGCCTCGGCGCGGCCGTGGACTACCTCACCTCGATCGGCATGGACAACATCGCCGCGCATGAGCACGCGATCACCGAGTACGCCGTCAAGCGGCTGCTGGAGGTCCCCGACCTGCGCATCATCGGCCCGAGCACGGCCGAGGACCGCGGGGCGACGCTCTCCTTCACGCTCGGTGACATCCATCCGCACGATGTCGGCCAGGTGCTGGACGAGCAGGGCATAGCGGTCCGCGTGGGGCACCACTGCGCACGGCCGGTCTGCCTGCGCTTCGGAATTCCTGCGACCACGCGGGCGTCGTTCTATCTGTACTCCACGCCCGCCGAGGTCGACGCCTTGGTCGGGGGCCTGGAGCACGTCCGCAACTTCTTCGGTTAAAAAGACCCAGCCGGTTAACAAGCACAGCGGATGAGGACGAGGACTGACTGAGCCGTGAAGCTGGATTCCATGTACCAGGACGTCATCCTGGACCACTACAAGCACCCGCACGGGCGCGGTCTTCGGGACGGCGACGCCGAGGTGCACCACGTCAACCCCACGTGCGGTGACGAGATCACGCTGCGCGTGCGGCTCGACGGCTCGACGATTGCGGATGTGTCCTACGAGGGCCAGGGCTGCTCCATCAGCCAGGCCAGCGCGTCGGTGCTCAACGACCTCCTGGTCGGCAAGGAGCTCGGCGAGGCGCAGAAGATCCAGGAGACCTTCCTGGAGCTGATGCAGTCCAAGGGCCAGGTGGAGCCGGATGACGCGATGGAGGAGATCCTGGAGGACGCGGTGGCGTTCGCCGGTGTCTCCAAGTACCCGGCGCGTGTGAAGTGCGCGCTGCTCAGCTGGATGGCCTGGAAGGACGCCACGGCCAAGGCCCTCTCCGAGGAGGCGAAGACCGCATGACCGACACCCCGACCACCACCAAGCCGGCCTCGGAGGAAGAGGTCCGCGAGGCGCTGTACGACGTCGTCGACCCCGAGCTGGGCATCGATGTCGTCAACCTGGGGCTGATCTACGGCATCCACGTCGACGACGCCAATATCGCCACCATCGACATGACGCTGACCTCCGCGGCCTGCCCGCTGACCGACGTCATCGAGGACCAGGCGAAGTCCGCCACGGACGGCATCGTCAGCGAACTGAAGATCAACTGGGTCTGGATGCCCCCGTGGGGCCCGGACAAGATCACCGACGACGGCCGCGAGCAGCTGCGCGCGCTGGGCTTCAACGTCTGACGAGATCTCCTGAGCGATACGGCCGTGCCCGCCAGTCACCACTGGCGGGCACGGCCGTATCGCGTGGCGGGCGGACCGGCCGCCACGCATATGTACGCTCGTACGCAACGCTGTGTACGCTCGTACGCATGGCCTATCTGACGCTCGCCGGCGCGATCCTCTCCGAGGTGCTTGCGACCACCGCGATGAAGTACAGCGACGGCTTCAGCAAGCTGTGGCCCTCGCTGGCCACCGCGCTGGGCTATCTGCTCGCCTTCGCGCTGCTCGCCCAGACGCTCACATCGATGAGCGTCGGCACCGCGTACGCCATCTGGGCCGGTGTCGGCACGGCGCTGATCGCCGCGATCGGGATGGTGTTCCTGGGGGAGAGCACCGGTGCGCTGAAGATCCTCGGCGTACTGCTGGTCATCGCGGGTGTCATCGTGCTGAATCTGGACGGGGCGCACTGATGGCCCGGCGCTACGACCCGGACCGCCGGCAGCGGATCATCGACGCGGCGATCACCGTGGTCGGCGGGCGCGGGATCGCCGGGCTCAGCCACCGCGCCGTGGCCGCGGCGGCGGATGTGCCGCTGGGCTCGACCACGTACCACTTCGCGACCCTGGACGAGCTGCTGGTCGCCGCATTGCGGCAGTCCAACGTCGGGTGGCTGGCCGACTTCGCGCGCCGGGTCGACGGCATCGACCCGTCGGCACCGCTCGCCGAGGAGGTCGCGAGGCTGGTCGAGGACACGCTGACCGGTGACCGCAGGCGGATGGAGCTGGAGTACGAGCTGTATCTGGCGGCGCTGCGGCACGAGGCGGTGCGGCCGATCGCCGCCGCATGCCTGGACGAGATGGTGCGGCTGCTCGGAGCGCGGATCGGCGACATGCGCACGGCGCGGACGGTGGTGGCGCTCACCGACGGGCTGGTGCTGCAGCATCTGCTGACCGGGCAGCCCTTCGATCCCGAGGCGGTGCGGGCCGGGCTGGCCGGAGTGCTGGGCTGAGCCGGCCGTCGTACGGACCCCGGGAGACGGGCTGCGGTGCCCCACGGCCCGGCCCGGCCGCTGAGACCGGTTCGCCTCGGCGGGCGCCCTCCGGTTAGGTTTCGGACATGACCGATGCTGCTGTTTCCCGTACTACCGGCGCCGTCGCCGCCGGGCTCGCCACCGTCACCTCCGACGGCACCGTTCTCGACACCTGGTTCCCGGCGCCCGAGCTGGTCGGTGCGCCCGGCCCGGCCGGCACCGAGCACCTCGACGACGAGCGCGCCACCGAACTGCTGGGCGCCGCCGTGCTCAAGGCGATCGGCCCCGACCCGGTCCGTGGTGTCGAGGTCGTCGCCGTCCGTACGGTCATCGCCTCCCTGGACGACAAGCCGCTGGACGCGCACGACGCCTACCTCCGCCTCCACCTGCTCAGCCACCGGCTGGTCAAGCCGCACGGACAGAACCTGGAGGGCCTTTTCGGGCTGCTGTCCAACGCCGCCTGGACCTCCCTGGGCCCGGTGGCCGTCGACCAGGTGGAGACGGTGCGGCTGAACGCCCGCGCCGAGGGCCTGCATCTGATGGTCACCAGCATCGACAAGTTCCCCCGGATGACCGACTATGTCGCGCCCACCGGGGTCCGGATCGCGGACGCCGACCGGGTGCGTCTGGGTGCGCACCTCGCGGCCGGCACCACCGTCATGCACGAGGGCTTCGTCAACTTCAACGCCGGGACGCTGGGCACCTCCATGGTCGAGGGCCGGATCAGCGCGGGCGTGGTCGTCGGCGACGGCTCCGACATCGGCGGCGGCGCCTCCACCATGGGCACCCTCTCGGGCGGCGGCAAGCAGATCATCTCCATCGGCGAGCGCTGCCTGCTGGGCGCGGAGTCGGGCATCGGCATCGCGCTCGGCGACGAGTGCGTGGTCGAGGCGGGCCTGTACGTGACCGCCGGTACCCGCGTCACGCTGCCCGACGGCCAGATCGTCAAGGCCCTGGAGCTCTCCGGCGCGGACAACATCCTCTTCCGCCGCAACTCCACCACCGGCACCGTCGAGGCCCGCCCGAACAAGGCGACCTGGGGCGGCCTCAACGAGGTGCTGCACAGCCACAACTGAGGCCATGGGCGGGCCGGTCGTCGTGCGGCCGGCCCGGCACGGCAGCGTCAGCGGCCCGGCGGGGGGGACCCGCCGGGCCGTTTCGGCTTCCGCCCCAGCCGCCCCTGTTGTCCCAGCCGCCCCCGCCGTCCCGGTCCCCGCGCCGCCGGGCCGCCGATAGGCTGTGTGCCATGCGTGATCTTGCAGCGGGGATGCGGTATCTGGGTAAGGGGCAGCGCTGGGTCGCCCGGCACGGCCGGTGGTGGGGATTCGGGCTGATTCCGGCGCTGATCGCGCTGGTGCTGTACGCCGCGGTGCTCACCGTGCTCGCCCTCTGGTCCGGCGATATCGCGGCCTGGGCGACGCCGTTCGCCGACGACTGGGGCTCGCCCTGGCAGGGGCTGCTGCGCGGAGTCTTCGTGGCGCTGCTGATCGCCGGCGGGCTGATGCTGTCGGTGCTGACGTTCACCGCCGTCACCCTGCTGATCGGCGACCCCTTCTACGAGTCGCTGTCGGAGAAGGTCGAGGAGTCCGAGGGGTACTGCCCGCCGTCCCCGGACCGCCCGCTGTGGCAGGAGATCGGGATCGCCCTGCGCGACAGCGTCCATGTGCTGCTGCGGGCCGCCGGTTTCGGGATCCTGCTGTTCGTCCTCGGGTTCGTGCCCTTCCTCGGGCAGACCGTGGTCCCCGCCGTCGGCTTCTGCGTCTCCGGCTTCTTCCTCACCGTCGAGCTGACCTCGGTGGCCCTGCAGCGCCGGGACATACCGGTGCGGGAGCGGCTGCGGCTGCTGCGGGGCCGTAAGGCGCTCGCGGTCGGCTTCGGCACCCCGGTCGTGCTGTTGTTCCTGATCCCGTTCGTCGCGGTGGCGCTGATGCCGGGCGCGGTGGCCGGCGCGACGCTGCTGGTACGGGACCTGGTGGCGGACGAGGAGGAGCCGCCCGCGCCGGACCGGGACGGAGCCGCGGCGGGGCACGACCCGGCCGCCGGTGCGGCGTACGGACAGCCGGGCGCACCGTACGGACAGCCGGGCGCACCGTACGGACAGCCGGGCGCGCCGTACGCGCAGCCGGGAGCCCCGGGCGGCTTCGGGGCGGCGCCCGCGCCCTACCCCGCTAACCAGGGACAGCCGCAGGCACCGCAGCAGTATCCCCGTCCGCAGTCCGGTCCAGGGTCGTCTGCAGCGCGTCCGCCAGCCGCCTGGTGAGCTCGGCATCCGCCGCCAGCAGCGGGCCGCGGACCGGCCCCGCGGGCAGGCCGAGGTGGTTGAGCAGCGCCTTCACGGTGACCGCGCCGGGGTTCTCACCGCCGGTCACCGCCTCGATGAGCGGGATCAGCGCGAGCTGACGGCGGGTCGCCCCGGCCGTGTCGCCGGCGTCGAAGGCGTCCAGCAGGGCGCGCACCGCCCGCGGCGCGGCGTTGCCGGCGGTGCTGATGCAGCCGGAGCCGCCGAGCGCACGGAGCGGCAGGATCTGTTCGTCGCAGCCCGCGTAGTAGGCCAGGCCCGTTGCGGCCAGCACCTTCGCCGACTTCAGCGGGTCGTAGGCACAGTCCTTGACCGCCGCGATCCGCGGATGGGCGGCCAGCCGCAGCAGCGTTCCGGCGGCCAGCGCGGTGCCGGTGCGCCCCGGGATGTCGTAGAGCATCACCGGCAGTCCGGTGGCGTCCGCGACCGTCCGCAGGTGGTGGGTGACGGCCTCCTGGGTGGGCCGTGAGTAGTAGGGCGTGACCACCAACAGGCCGTGGGCGCCCGCCCGTTCGGCGCTGCGGGCCAGGGCGACGGAGTGGCGGGTGTCGCTGGTGCCGATCCCGGCGGTGATCCGGGCCCGGTCGCCGACGGCCTCGACGACGGCCCGCAGCAGGGTCTCCTTCTCGGCGTCCGAGGTCGTCGGGGACTCCCCGGTGGTGCCGCTCAGTACCAGTGCGTCGCAGCCGCCGTCGTCGACGAGATGGGTGGCGAGCCGCTGAGCGCCGTCGGCGTCGAGCGCTCCGTCGGGGGTGAACGGGGTGATCATGGCCGTCGCGACCCGGCCGAAAGGCGATGCGGCTGCCGGGGGTGTGAGGGGAGTGGTCATGGTCTCCATGCCAGGGGTCTGGTGGCGCCTCATATGTCACGTCCACTTGGTTGTGCCGGCTGGTGTGTCAAGCGGCGCTCCGTCCGGCCCTGGGGCCGGAACGCGAAGCGGCCGCCGCGCCTTCCGGTGCGACGGCCGCTCGGGCATCACAGGCCCATCACGCGCCAGTCAGGCCATTCCGCGAACGCTTCAGGTCCTGGGTCCGCTCGGAAGCGGACTCCTCCGACGACTTCGGCTTCCGCTGGTCGGTGCGCCGCTCGGCGGCACGGTCCTTGTTGCCCGACTTACGGTTCTGGGACTTCGGCATGATGACTCCCTAATGTCTCGCCGAATGTTTCTTACATGCCCAGTACCGCACCCCCCGCGGCAGTTGGCCCCCCGGCGTGGGCCAGGCAGGTGACGGGAGTGTCACACGGGGTGACATGCCGCGGACTACGGCTTGATGCGCAGCACCTGCGGATCGTGGTCGCTGGCCTGGTCGGCGTACTCCGCGTTGAGGTGCACGATGTCGTAGTCGGACCGCGTCAGCGGACGGCTGGTGAGCATGTGGTCCAGCACCTGTGAATTGCCGCTGTAGACATAGCCGTAGCGCTCGGCGGCCGGCAGCCGGCCCACCTGGTCGGTGAGCACACCGCCGGCGGTGAGGTCCTTCAGGGCCGGCGAGAACTGGTAGTCGTTGAGGTCACCGGCCACCACCACACCGGCCTTCGGGTCCTTGGCCAGCAGGTCCTTGACGAACGCGTTGACCAGGTGGGCCTGGGCGGTGCGCTGGGTCTCGGAGCTGCGGGCCGGGGGCTGGAAACGGCTGTCCAGACCCTGGTCGCCGCCCTTGGAGTTGAAGTGGTTGGCGATCACGAAGACCCGGCTGCCGGGACGGCTCTTCGCGGAGAACTGGCCGACAAGAGGCTTGCGGCTGGTCTTCCACGCCTCGTCGGCGGGCGCGATCCGGCCCGGGGACGCGGACAGCGAGGCCTTGCCGTGGTCGTCGACCACCTTCACCGGGGTGGTGGCGTCGCCGCCCTTGATGTCCGTGAAGGACGCCCGCCCGGGGTTGAACAGGAACGCCGTGCGGATGTTGCCGCCGGGCTGGCCGCCGTCCTGGTCGTTGACCGGGTCGATCTGCCGCCACTCGTACGCCGGACCGCCGGCCGCCTTGATGGCGTCGGTCAGCTTCTTGAGGGTTTCCCCGGCGGTGACCACGCCGTTGTCCTTGGGGCCGCTGTCGTCCTGGACCTCCTCCAGCGCCACGACATCGGGCGAGGACAGGTTCTGCACCAGCGCCTTCGCCAGCCGGTCGAACTTGGCCTGCGGGGTGGCGGGGGACAGGTTCTCGACGTTGTAGGTGGCCACCGCCAGCTCGTCGGACTTCTGCTTGCGGGTGGTCTCCGGCGTGGGGCTCTGACCGGTGACCTTGCCCAGCTCGGTGGCCTGCAGGGTGTAGCCGCCGAAGTTGTCGTAGTCCAGCGGCCCGGCGGTGGTGCCGGACAGCGCCTGGCCGACGTCGGCGACCGGGAACGGCTGCGGGTCAGGGGTGCGAAGCTCCGGTGGAGCCGGTGCTTGCGCCGGGGGAATCAGGGACGCCACCTTGACCCGGCCGCCGTTGGGGTCCGCGTACGAGCCGTAGAGCGTCCCGCCGCGGGCGGTGCGGTGGTGGCCGGGCTCGGCGGTCACCCACAGCTCGTGGTAGCTGTTGGTCGGGCCGACGACCGGGGCGTTCGAGACGGAGACCCGCATGCCCTCCAGGGACTCGTAGCGGTCCAGGGCGTACGACGAGGGGCGCAGCTTCAGCGACTCGATGCTCTTGCCGCCCGCGGAGGGGGCGTAACGATTCGGCACCGAGGCCGGGTTGAGCTTGAAGGCGGCCGGCAGCGGGGCGCCGGAGGAGTCCACCTTCCAGGTCGCGCCGGTGATCTCGGTGACGGACTGCAGGCCGGCGTCCTTGCCGCCGGGGTAGTACTCGCTGACCGTGCCGGAGAAGGTGATCGCATCGCCGACGGCGACCTTCGGCGTCTCCTTTCCGGTGAAGACGAAGACCGCCTCGCTGGTGGCGGGGTTCTTGTCCGGGTGCGGGTCCTGCACCCAGAAACCGCGCGCCGAGCCGAACGCGCGGATCGCGGTGACGGTGCCGGGCACCTCGCTGACCTGCTGTCCGGCCAGCGGGGATATGCGGGTGCTGCCCTGGATGTCGTGGATCCGGGTGCCGGCGGCGGAGGCGGACTGCGTGGCGGTCAGCAGTCCGCCGGCCAGGGCGGCACAGATCACCGCGCCGAGAGTGACCGGTCTGCGGAGTGAACGACGGGACGGCATGGATGCCTCCGAGGTATATGGGGGGTGGCCGGTGAAGGTGCGTGCGGAGCCGGACCGGTGCGCGCTACGCGCGTCGATCTGCGTCAATCTCTTGCGCACACAGGGGAGTTGTCAAGCTTCTCCCGGTGACCGGCAGGGGGTGCGAAGGTGAACCGTCCGGGTTACGGCGAATTCCGTCTACGCTTGGGCGGCGCACTCCCCCAGCTACGGCTGGGAGGTACCCCAGCCGTAGTCCGTCCGAGGAGCTGAGCACCCGATGTCCGCAGACCGCCCCACCCTGCCGCCGGTGCGGCTGCACTCCGAAGCGGAGCTGGCCAGGGACGCGCTGAGCGCCCCCCTGCTGGCCCGGGCCGCGAAGCTCGCCCGCTGGGCCGAACGGGGTGTCCCGGTCGGCGTCGGCGGCCAGATCCTCGACGAGCCGCTGGCCGCCGCCACCGAGCACCTGGGCCTGGCCGGCGACGAGGACGGCGCCGCCTACACCGCCGAGGCCTGGCAGCTGGCGGTGGACACCGGACTCGTGGAGATCGAGGAGAGCGCCGACGGCGAGGACGGCGCCGACCTCCCCGACGATGCCGCCGCCGGCCTCGCCACCCCCGGTGAGGAGCTTGACCTGCTCACCTCCGGCAGCCCGCAGGACATCCTCGACATCTGGCTGGGCGGCATGGAGACCGTGCTCGCCGATGCGGCCGCCCCCGACCTCGCCGATCTCGCCGACCGGCTCACCGAGGGCGGCGAACTCGACCTGGACGCGATCGACTGGAACCCGGAGGAGGAGGCCGAGCTGCTGGACGGCATCCTCGGCAACCTCTACCTGCTCACGGCCCTGAACGAGAGCCCCGACCAGGAGGTTCCGCTGCCCGCGCTGGCCGCCTCCATGATCGTCCCGGACGATATGGACGAGCCCACCGACGACGTCCTCGAAGAGGTCTCCGAGGCGATGATGCGCCTGGACGACCAGTTCCGGGTGCTGGAGCCGATCGGTCTGGTCGCCTACCAGCCCGTCGACGAGGCGCTGATCGAGGAGCTGGACGAGGACGGCGAGACGGTCCTTGCCCCGGGCTCCTCCGAGGGGTCCTCCGCCGCGGGGCCGCTGACGGACGAGGACGTCTCCCGCTACGGCCTGGTCCGCCTCACCCCGCTCGGCGTCTACGCGGTACGCGCCCGGATGCGGGACGCGGGGGTGGACGCCCCGGCGGTCGGCGACCTCGCCGACAAGGGCGCCGACGTCCTCCTGGAGGCGCTGCCCGACTACCCCGAGGCGCTGGCCCAGGCCGAGTCCGAGCTGTGGCTCGCCGCCCGTACGCCCCTGGACGCCGCACGGGACCTGCTCACCGCCGCCCGCGGCGACGACGACCGCGCCCCGCGGCGCCGGCTGGCCGCCCAGCAGACCCTCTCGCTGGTCTCGCCGGACGCCGAGGCCGCGCTGCGCGACGTGCTCGACGACCGGCAGCTCGGCGGCCTGGCCCGGGTCTGGCTCGCCGAGCGGGCGCTGCCCGGCATCCCCGAGCCCTCCCAGGAGATGATCTTCTGGCTGACGGTGGACACCATCGCGGCGCAGCTGGAGAGCGCCGAGGAGGACGCCACGGGCGAGCTGCGCGACCTGGTGCAGGGCCTGACCGAGCAGCACAGCGGGTTCTTCGACACGGCCTGGCGGGTGGACCACCCGGCCACCGCCGACGTCCTGGAAACCATGGGCCGGCTGCACCCGGACAAGAAGGCGGCCAAGGAGGCCCGCAAGGCGGCCTTCAAGGCGCGCTCGCGGCAGTCCGGCTAGCCGGAGGAACCGGGCACGGGCGGAGCGGACCACCTTGCGGGGAGACACCCCCCCTGCACCCGGGGCCGGTCCGGCGGAACAGGGCCGCGAAAGGTCGTGATCCGCCGGACCGGCCCCAACTGCTTCCTGGATGTCGCACGGCGTTCAACTGGAGTTCGACGACGCACGAGAGCGTGTGCGGCGCAGGCACAGGGGATGTAGAAACCGGCCATCCAGGAGATGACAATGCCGCTCACCCGCAGAGACTTCGCCAAGCGCTCCGCCCTCGCCGGCGCGGGGGTCACGCTGGCCGGGAGCGTCGGGGTGCTGGCCACCGCGCCCGGAGCCCTCGCCGAGGAGGTACCGGACGCCGGCCGGGGCGACGCGGCGGACGGCCACGGTCACGGCATCGGCTACGGCCCGCTGGTCCCGGACCCGGACGGCATCCTCGCGCTGCCCGCCGGGTTCTCGTACAAGATCATCACGCGGACCGGCGTCACCAAGCTGGACAGCGGCGAGTCCACCCCCTCCAACCACGACGGCACCGGCACCTTCGCGGGCCGCCGTGGCACCACCCTCCTCGTCAACAACCACGAGCTGAAGGGCCCGCGCGCCGACTGGCCGCACCCGGTGCCGCTGACCGAGGGGCTGGTCTATGACCCGGCGGCGGCCGGCGGCTGCACCGTCGTCGAGGTGGCCAAGGACGGTACGCCGGTCGGTGAGTGGGTCGGCATCGCCGGTACCTCCACCAACTGCGCGGGCGGAACCACCCCGTGGGGCACCTGGCTCACCTGCGAGGAGAACGAGGACAAGGCCGGCCAGCACGGCATGACCAAGGACCACGGCTACGCCTTCGAGGTCGACCCGCACGACCTCCGGGCCGGCCGCAACCCCAAGCCGGTCAAGGCGCTGGGGCGCTACGCCCACGAGGCCGTGGTCGTCGACCCCAAGCGCGGCCACCTCTTCCTGACCGAGGACGCCGACACCCCCAACGGCCTGTTCTACCGCTGGACCCCGCCGCACGGATTCCGGCACGGCCGCGGAGCGCTGCGCACGCTGGCCGATGACGCCGGCGTGCTGGAGGCCTTCAAGTGCTTCGACTCCGGCGGCCGCTTCGTCGACGACCTCTCGCGCGCCACCAAGGCGGGCACCGTCTACGGCGTCGACTGGGTCGAGGTCCCCGACCGCGACGCCCGCAAGGTCTCGGTGCGCAAGCAGTTCAAGGACGGTGAGGTCACCCGGGCCCGCAAGCTGGAGGGGCTGTGGTGGGCGGACGGCGGCGCGTACGTGGTGTCCTCGTTCGCCCGTGACGAGAGCCCCGTCCAGCACGACGGCCAGGTCTGGTTCTACGACCCGCGGCGGCGGACCCTGACGCTGAAGGTGCTGCTGGGTGTCAACAAGGAACCGTCGAAGGACGGCGCCCTGGACGGACCCGACAACATCACCGTCTCGCCCTACGGCGGGCTGATCATCGCCGAGGACGGCGAGGGCGTCCAGCACCTCTTCGGGGCCACCGAGGACGGCCGGACCTACCCGATCGCCCGCAACGACCTCAACATCGGCACCGCGGACGAGCCGGAGTTCAGCGAGTTCACCGGGCCGGTGTTCTCCCCGGACGGGCGGACGCTGTTCGCCAACATCCAGGAGCCCGGCATCATGCTGGCCATCACCGGTCCCTGGAAGCGGCAGCGCCGTCAGGGGTAGTGCCGTCAGCGGTAGCGCCGTCAGTGGTGGTGCGGTCAGCGGCAGCCGTCACCCCGGCGGCGAGCGCTCCGTGAGCCGTAGCCGTACCCCGGCGCGCACGGGACGGGTGGCTCAGTCGGCCCCGGCCGTGAGCACGTAGTAGTCCAGCAGCCCGGTCTCGTACGCCGTCAGGTAGCGGCGCGGCCACTCGTCGCGGAGCTCGGGGTGCTGGGCCATATAACGGTCGTAGGACTCCCAGACGCCGTCGCCGATGGACCGGACCCGGACCTCGCGCAGCCCCGCCGCGGTCAGGGTCGCCGCGACCTCGTCGATCACGTGCGGGACGTCCAGGCCGTCGGCGTACGGGGGCAGCACGGTGGGCAGTGTCCGGGCGGCCGCACGGGTGCGGGCGAAGAACGTCGTCAGCGCCAGCCGGCCGCCCGGGCGCAGCACCCGCGCCGCCTCCCGGGCGAAACCGGCCAGATCGCGGAAGTGCTGCGCCGCCTCGACGGAGAAGAGGAAGTCGGCACAGCCGTCGGGTAGCGGGATGCGCTCGGCCGCGCCCTGGAGGAACGTCAGCCGCCCGGAGGAGTCCGGGGAGGGGGCGAGCAGCGCGGCATTCGCCTCCCGGGCACGGACGATCTGGTCGGGGTGCGCGTCCATGCCCAGGACCGTGCCCAGGCCGAACTCCCGCAGCGCCAGCGCGGAGCCCAGCCCGCGTCCGCAGCCGACCTCCAGGGCGGTGCGGCCCTGCGGCCGGTCGAAGGTGCCGAGCACCAGGCGGTAGAGATCCTGCTCGCTGCGCACCCGGTCGGCCTCGGTCAGCGGCCGGCCGGCGGGGCCGGGCAGGCCCGTCCAGTAGCCGAAATTGATGAAGCCGCCGGCGAAGGCGGGGACGGTGCTGAGGTCGAGCTCGCCGTAGGTCAGCGCGACCCGGTCGGGAAGGTCCGGGGGTGCTGGACCGTCCGGGGGATCCGCGGGTCCGGCCGGCGACGGCTGCTGCTGCGTCATCGAACGCTCCTCGTGCGTGCCGTGGGGGACGCGCCGCGACGGGCCGGACGGGGCGGCCGTGACGGGGCGGGGCCAAAGGGCGTGGCGGGAAGGGGGACGGCACAATTTTCGGTCCTGGGCCCGTTCCCGCACCAGGGGAGTTTTCGGTCCCGGGCCGTAGTGCCGTCCCTGACGGGCGCGAGGGCCGTCAGGGAACGGTGGCCCGTCAGGGACGGTGGGCGTCAGGGACCGTGGGCGTCAGCGGCTCACAGGGCCTGTGCGGCGGGTTTGACCATGCCGCGCACCGTACGGGCGTCGACGAACTCGCCCAGTGCGGTCATCTCCCACTCGCCGGAGAACTGGCGGATGAGCTTGGCCATCATCACGCCCGTGCGCGGTTCGGCGTGGGTGAGGTCGAAGCGGACCAGCTCCTCGCCGCTCTGGGCGTCCACCAGGCGGCAGTACGCCTTGGCGACGTCGGAGAACTTCTGGCCGGAGAAGGAGTTCACGACGAAGACCAGGCCACTCACCTCCTGGGGCACTCCGCCGAGGTGGACGGTGATCGCCTCGTCGTCGCCGGCACCCTCGCCCGTGAGGTTGTCGCCGGAGTGCTGGATCGCACCGCCCAGGATCATCAGCTTCCCGAAGAAGCAGTTGTCGACCTTTTTGCGGTCCGGGCCGTAGGCGATGACCGAGGCGTCCAGGTCGATGGTCTTGCCGCGGAAGGCCGGCTCCCAGCCGAGGCCCATCGTGACCGAGGTCAGCAGCGGACGGCCGCCCTTGACCAGCGAGACGGTCTGGTTCTTCTGCAGGCTGACCCGGCCCTTGTCGAGATTGACCTTGCCGGAGCCGGGTGCCGCAGCGGCGGGGGCCGGCGCCGCGGCGGCCGGCGGCGGGGCGACCGGGGCGGGGGCGCCCGCGGGCGGTCCCCACTGGCCTGCGGGGGCCTGCGGCGCCGGGGGAGCGGCGGGCGCTTGCGGTGCGGCGGGTGCCTGCGGTGCGGCGGGTGCCTGCGGGGCGGCGGGCGCCTGGGGGGCGGCGGCGGGCGCGGCCGGCTCCTCCACGCTGACGCCGAAGTCGGTGGCGATCCCCGCCAGGCCGTTGGCGTAGCCCTGGCCGATCGCGCGGACCTTCCAGGCACCGCCCCGGCGGTAGATCTCGACGACCACCAGTGCGGTCTCGGGGCCCAGCTGCGGCGGGGTGAAGGAGGCGATGACGCTGCCGTCGTCGGCGTTGCGGACCGTGCCGGTCGGCTCGGTGCCGGCGAAGGTCGCGCCGGGGGCGTCCGGACTCGCGGTGACCACGATCTTCTCGATGCCCTCGGGTACCGCGGCGGTGTCCACGGTGATGGTGTCGCCGCCGCCGGCCCCCGCGGAGTGCGTCACGCCCGGTCCGCCGGGCTGGTTGTAGAACACGAAGTCGTCGTCGGAGCGCACCTTGCCGTTGGCGGCGAGCAGCAGGCCCGACACGTCCAGCCGCACGGGGGCGGTGACGTCCACCGCCACCCGCACGGCGTTGAGCGGGAGGTTCGAGCCAGGAGTCATAGCGGTCATGCCGGGCTCAACGATCGGCCCGCCTTTGCGGTTCCATTACCTGCGGTCCGATGGCCGCCGGGCCCGGTCACCGGCGTTCGCGGGAGTTGCCGAAGAGCAGCCGGTAGGCGATCAGCAGGACCAGGGCCCCGGCGACCGAGGCGATCCACATGGACGGTTCGCCGAAGTCCTTGGGGATCGGGCGGTGCAGGAACTTGGTGGAGAGCCAGCCGCCGAGGAAGGACCCCACGATGCCGATCAGGGTCGTGCCGACGATGCCGCCCGGGTCCCGCCCCGGCAGCAGGACCTTCGCGATGATGCCCGCGATCAGCCCGAGTACGAGCCAGCTGACGATGCCCATGATGCGTTCCTCGTTCCTGAGCGGTGGGTGGGTACACAGACCAGGACGCCACCCGGGCGGCGGGGGTTCCGCGGCGTGGCAGGGGCCACGTGCGGGCCCCTGCGTGCGGGACCCCCGGCATGACCACCGTGCGGGACCGTCAGTGCGGCCACCGGGGCGGGTCGGTGCAGAAGGTGCCGCCGAGGAAGGCGTGTTCGGGGTTCTCCGGGTCCAGTGCGCCCTGCGCGGCGATCAGCCGTTCCGCGTACGGCTCGGAGTCGTCCTGCGGCGCGTATCCCAGGGCGCGGGCGGTCGACAGGTCCCACCACAGGCGGGTGTTGGCGGAGGAGCCGTAGACGACGGTGTGGCCCACGTCCGGCGCGGTGAGCGCGGCGTGCAGCAGCCGTGCGCAGTCGGCCGGGCTCAGCCAGAGGGACAGCATCCGTACCGAGGCCGGCTCCGGGCAGCAGGAGCCGATGCGGACCGAGACGGTCTCGATGCCGTGCAGGTCCCAGTAGAGCGAGGCCAGATCCTCGCCGAATCCCTTGGACAGCCCGTAGTAGGTGTCGGGGCGGCGGGGCGTGCCGACGGGGATGGCGCCGGAGCCGTCCGCGGGGCGCGGGGTGAAGCCGACGGCGTGATTCGAGGAGGCGAAGACGACACGGCGGACGCCCGCCTCGCGCGCCGTCTCGTACAGGCGGTAGGTGCCCTCGATGTTGGCGCGCAGGATCTGCTCGAAGCCGGCCTCCAGGGAGATGCCGGCGAGGTGGATCACCGCGTCGACCCCGCGCACCGCCTCGCGCAGTGCCTCGGTGTCGGCCAACTCGGCCGTGATCGCGTCCGGTTCGCCGGCGGTGGTGTCGACGGGCCGCCGGTCGAAGAGGCGCAGCCGGTACCCGTAGGGCGGCAGCAGCTCACGCATCAGGGTGCCGAGCCCGCCCGCGGCGCCGGTGAGCAGGACGGTGCGGGGGGCGGTGCGGGGTGCGGTCATGGGCGGGGACTCCTCCGGCCGAACAGCAGGGCTGTATGCGCGGACAGCATGCAGCTGTGTGGACACGCTAAAGGAGCTGGTTCACGGCCGGTCAAGACGCTTGACGGGGCTGGTGAATCCGCTGGTGGCGCGGCAGCGGCCGGCGCCTGATCACCCGACCGGACGCATCACCCCCGGCCGGACGCATCACCCCGGCCGGACGAACCCGCACTCGTACGCGGCGATCACCGCCTGGGTCCGGTCCCGCACCCCGAGCTTGGCCAGCACCCCCGCCACATGCGTCTTGACCGTGGCCGGGCCCACCCCCAGCCGGTCCGCGATCTCCGCATTCGTCAGCCCGGCCGTCATCAGCCGCAGCACCGCCCGCTCCCGCTCGGACAGCCGGGCCCGCAGCGCCCGCACCGCGTCGGCCGCCGCCCGCTCCCCGGCGTGCCGGGCGGCCAGCCGCCGCACCGCAGCGGGGAACAGCAGCGAGTCGCTGCGCGCCACCAGCCGTACGGCCTGGACCAGGTCCTGTGCACCGGACCGCTTGAGCAGGAACCCGCTGGCGCCGGCCCGCAGTGCGTCATAGACGTACGAGTCGTTCTCGAAGGTGGTCACCACGATGATGCGGGGCGGATCCGGCATCCCGGCGAGCACCTGCTCGGTCGCGCGAATACCGTCGATCTCCGGCATCCGGACATCCATCAGCACGATGTCCGGGCGCAGTGCCCGGATCAGCGGCACCGCCTCGGCACCGGTCGACGCCTCGCCGACGACCTCCATGTCCGCCTCGGCGCCCAGGATCGCGCGCAGCGCCGTGCGCACCATCCGCTCGTCGTCGGCGAGGACGAGGCGCAGCGGGCGGGCAAGGCCCCCGTCACCCCCGTCGCCGGACCGCTGGTCGTCGTCCTGACGCGTGGTCATGCCCCGCTCACCTCTCCTCCCTCACTCACCCTCTCCCCCTCACTCACCCTGTCCCCGCTCACTCGCCCTGCCCCCGTTCCCGGCCCGTGCTCTCGCGTCCCGCTGCTCATCGCCGCGTCGCCCTGTCGCCGGGGCGTCCCGTTGCCCCGTCGTCCCGTCGTCCCGTCGCCCCGGCCGACGGCAGCCGGGCCGTCAGCCGCCACACGCCGTCCTGGGCCCCGGCCGTCGCCTCGCCGCCCAGCAGCCGGGCCCGCTCGGCGATTCCCCGCAATCCGCGGCCCCCGAACGGACGGCCCCCGCCCGAAGGGTCCGTCGCCGCGGGGGAACCGTCCTCAGGACCGGTCACCGGATTCTCCACCCGGATCGTCAACTCCCGCTCATCACAACGCAGTTGAAGCCGTACCGGTACCGGCCCGGCATGCCGCAGCGCATTGCTGAGGCCTTCCTGCACGATCCGGTAGGCCTCCCGCGAGACCACCGGTGCCGGCCCCGCGCACCGCCCCTCGACCGTCGCCTCGACCGCCAGGCCCGCCGCCCGGGTCCGGGCGAGCAGCGCGTCCAGGCCGTCCAGGGTCGGCGCGGGCGCGGCCGGACCGGCGCCGTCCTCCTCGCGCAACAGGCCCAGTACGGTGTCCAGTTCGGCGACCGCCTCGCGGGTGGTCTCCTCGATGGCGGCCAGTGCCCCGCGGGCGAACTCCGGGTCCGCATCCAGCACCCGGCGGGCCGCACTCGCCTGGAGGGTGACCGCGCTCAGCGCATGTCCGACGGCGTCGTGCAGCTCGCGGGCCAGCCGGTTGCGGGACGCCAGATCGGCCGCCCGGCGTTCGGCGGCGGCCAGCCGGTCGGCGGGCGTCGGCCCCAGCAGCACCGGGGCGCAGCGGCCCAGCAGCGCTCCGGCACCCCAGGCGGTGCCGGTCACCAGCGCCAGCAGCGCCAGCCCCGTGAGCGGCCCCAGCGCACCGTGGAAGGCGTCCGGCCAGCCCGGCGGGGGGTGCCGCAGGGAGTCGGAGAACGGAAGCATCAACAGCAGGACGGCGGCCGGCGGGGCGGCCAGCGTCATCCCGCTGACGATCCCCCCGGCCAGCAGATGCGCCACGAACCACAGCGCCGTCCGCCGCCGGGCCGCCCAGGAGAGAGCCGGCCCCTCGGCCAGCCGCTCCGCGGGCACCGCGCACAGCGACCGTACGGCCGCCACTTCCAGCGGCCGCAGCAGCGGGAAGAGCAGCGCGGCCAGGGCGGCCAGGGGCAGCGCACCGCCGAACGCGACGAACTGCCAGCCCACTCGGCGCAGCGGGTCGGCCCCGTCCACGAGCAGCGGGATCACGACCGACGCCAGCAGATAGAACGGCATCAACAGTGCGCCGCCCAGCACCAGATGGACCCAGCGCCGGCCGGCCCGTCGCACCGGGCGGCCGGTGCGGGTGTTCATGGCGTCCAGCCTTCCGCGGGCCGTCCCCGGTGCGCCTCGGCCCCGATGACGATCCCCCTCCGCCGTACGGGGGAGGGGGACGCGTAAGAGGACCGGCACAGGGGGCTCACAGCCGCCGGGTGGCCGGCGTCAGCCGGTCGCGGGCGTCGAACAGGGTGTCCTTGATCATCTGCTCATGGGCCGGGGTCAGCCGGGCCACCGGCACCGAGCAGCTGATCGCGTCCCGGGCCGGGGTGCGGTACGGGATCGCGACGCCGAAGCAGCGCAGGCCCAGGGTGTTCTCCTCGCGGTCGACCGCATAGCCCTGCTCGCGCACCGCGTGCAGCTCCTCGATCAGCTGCTCGCGGTCGGTGAGGGTGTGCTCGGTGAGCTGCGCGAGCGCCGGCGGCAGCATCGCCCGCACCTGGTCGTCGGTGTACGTGGCGAGCAGCGCCTTGCCCAGCGAGGTGGAGTGCGCGGGCAGCCGCCGGCCGACACGGGTGAAGGGGCGCAGAGAGTGCTGCGACTGACGGGTGGCGAGGTAGACGACGTTGGTGCCGTCCAGGCGGGCGAGGTGGATGGTCTCGGTGGTGTCGTCGCAGAGCCGGTCCAGCGTCGGCCGGGCCGCGGCCACCACCTCGTCGCCGTCGATGTACGACGTGCCGACCAGCAGCGCGCGGACACCGATACCGTAGCGGGTGCCGGTGGCGTCGGTCTCGACCCAGCCCAGGTCGGCCAGGGTGCGCAGCAGCATGTAGAGGCTGGATTTCGGGTAGCCGACGGCTTCCTGGACGGAGGACAGACTGTGCATACCGGGGCGACCTGAGAAGTACTCGAGCAACTCCACCGTCCGCACCGCGGATTTGACCTGAGATCCACCGGTCTCGGCAGCTGACATCGCCCTTGACCCCCCTGTTCGGACCGCCATAGAGTCCCGGTTGTTCACCATGTGGGACAGTGTTCAGCATATCGAACGCCATCCGAGGTGCGGCAGGACTCGGAAAGACTCGGCAGGCACGCCCGGGAGGAATGCACGGTGGCAGCAGCAGCACCAGTCTGGAGTGTCGACCCCCGAACCGGGAAGCAGCGCGAACAGGTTGCGGTGGAGGCCACGGCCGACGAGGTGGACACCGTGGTCCGTGCCGCCCACGCGGCCCGGGACGCGCTCGCCGACCGTGCCGTACGCGCCGCGCTGCTGCGCCGCGCCGCCGATCTGCTCGACGACGCGGGCGAGGCGGTCATCGAGGCCGCCGACGCCGAGACCGCGCTCGGCCCCGGCCGGCTCACCGGCGAACTCGGCCGCACCACCTACCAGTTGCGGGCCTTCGCGGACCTCGTACAGGAGGGCGCGTTCCTCGACGTACGGATCGACCACGCCGACCCCGGCCTCACCCCGCCCCGGCCCGACCTGCGCCGTTACAAGATCCCGCTGGGCCCCGTCGCGGTCTACTCCGCCAGCAACTTCCCGCTCGCCTTCTCGGTGCCGGGCGGCGACACCGCCAGCGCCCTCGCGGCCGGCTGCCCCGTCGTCGTCAAGGCGCACCCGGACCACCCGGCCACCTCCGAGCTGTGCGCCGCGCTGCTGCGCCGCGCCGCCGCCGAGGCCGGCCTGCCGGAGGGCGTGCTGAGCCTGGTGCACGGCTTCCAGGCCGGTATCGACCTGGTGCGCCATCCGCTGATCACCGCGGCCGGGTTCACCGGCTCGGTGCGCGGCGGCCGCGCCCTGTACGACGCGGCCGCGGCCCGCCCGCACCCCATCCCCTTCCACGGCGAGCTGGGCAGCCTCAACCCCGTCGTGATCACCGAGGCCGCGGCCGCGGAGCGCGCCGAGCAGATCGGCGCCGGACTGGCCGGTGCGATGACGCTCGGTGTGGGCCAGTTCTGCGTCAAGCCGGGCCTGGTCCTGGCGCCCGAGGGCGAGGGTGGCGAGCGGCTGCTGACGGCGCTGACCGACGCGGTCAGCGACACCGAGGCCGGGGTGCTGCTCGACCACCGGATGCGGCAGGCGTTCCTCGACGGTGTCCGCACCCGCGCCGAGCTCCCCGACGTCGAGGTGCCGGTGACGCCGGGCGCGGGCAGCGAGCACACCGTCAGTGCCGGCTTCCTCTCCGTGCCGGCCGCCCGCCTCGCCGCGGAAGGGCCGCACGACCTCCTCCTGGAGGAGTGCTTCGGCCCGGTCACCGTCGTCGCCCGCTATGCCGACGAGGCCGAGATCGGCGCCGTACTCGCGCGGTTGCCCGGCAACCTCTCCGCGACCCTGCAGATCGGCGACGCGGAGAGCGCCGGCAGCGACGACGGGGGCCGCGGCGCCCGGCTGCTGGCCGAGGTCACCCCGCTCGCTGGCCGGGTGGTCGTCAACGGCTGGCCCACCGGAGTCGCCGTCGCCCCCGCCCAGCACCACGGCGGCCCCTACCCGGCGACGACCTCCACCTCGACCTCCGTGGGCGGCACCGCCGTCGAGCGCTGGCTGCGCCCGGTCGCCTACCAGAACACCCCGCCCGCGCTGCTGCCGCCCGAGCTGCGCGAGGACAACCCGCTCGGTCTCCCGCGCCGCGTCGACGACCGCGCCGAGGGGGCGTAGACACCGCGCTCCCGGCCCACCGATGAGGCCGCCTTCCCCCTCACCCTGATGCCGGCCCCGGCGACGGCTTCGGCCCCGCCGCGTCCGGCTCCCTCAGGGCGATGATCTGCAGCCGCTCCGCCGTCCGCCCGTCCAGCGTGTCCACCACACCGGCCCGCTCTTTCCGCACCGAGAAACCGGCCTCCCGCAGCAGCCCGCGCAGCCGCTTGGGCGGATGGTGCCGGAACACCCCGCCATCGGGCGTCTCGAAGACCCCGTACGTCCCGTAGCGCTCCGCGAACCGCGCATACCGCTCCCGGTTGAGCGCATCGCCCTGCAACGGCACATCGCTGAGGTACACCACCCCACCGGGCCGCACCAGCCGCCCCAGCTCCCCGGCGATCGCCGTCTGGTCCGCGTCCCCGGGAACGCAGGTGAGCACCGCGAACAGCAGCGCCGCGTCGAAACTGCCGTCCTCGAACGGCAGCGGGAACCCGGGACACCGCATGAGCGCCAGCTCCGGATGCTCCCGCCGGCCCCGCGCGATCAGCGCCGCCGAGACATCCACCCCGCTGACCGCCCCGTACCCGAGCCCGGCCAGCTCGGCGGTCAGCCGCCCGTAGCCGCAGCCGTAGTCCAGCACCCGCGCGCTCCGCGGCACCCAGGCGTCCAGCAGCGCCGGATCGAGCGGATGGGTGAAGGTCTTGGCGGACCCGGTCGTCTCCCAGAACCCGAGGAATCCCTGTGGCGAGGTCATGCCGGGACGCTACCCACGAAACAGCCTGCCGGCGCCCGGGGAAACCGCTGGGACGGGCCGCTGGAGCGGGACGGCCCCGGGAATACCCCGCCGTCGCCCGGCGGTGCACGCGGACACATCCCTCATGGATTCGTTGATCTCTAGGAACAGCGTTTCTCGAGGGATTCCGGAGTCAGTTGGTGATCACCGGGTCCACGAGTGTCGACCAGAATTGACGGCGTTGCCGTGGGCCCGGCGCGAAAACGGGAGGCGGGTGTCGACGGGCCGTTGGCAGGATGTCCGCGCTCAAGACTCAAGGGGAAAGGACCCGACGACCGTGGCTCGTGCCATCACTCTGATCCGCTCCGCCTCCCTGTCCGACGTCGCCGAATACGCCTACGCAGCTACGGCTCCCGCCGACTCCCGCCTGATCTTCCTCGCCGGGGCGTGTCCCCTGAACGACGACGGCTCGACGGCAGCGATCGGGGACTACGCGGGCCAGGCGCTGAAAGCCGTCGAGAACATGCGGGCTGCTCTCGCTGCCGCCGGCGCGTCACTCCAGGACGTCATCAGTACAAGGGTTCTCGTCGCATCGGCCCGGCGGGAGGACCTGGTGTCTACCTGGGAGGTAGTCCGGGACTCGTTCGCTGACCACGACGTCCCCAGCACCTTGATGGGCGTCACCGTCCTCGGCTATAAGGACCAGCTCGTCGAGATTGAGGCCGTCGCCGCCGTGCTCGACTCTTGAGGTCCATTCACACGACGCGACGGCCGAGCGTGCCCTGGACCCGAAGTGCCTGGTGGTAGCAGCGCGAATATGGGATTACCGGCCGCCTGCGAAGGCGGCCGGCAATCGAGGCAGGCAGTTCTGTGGGTCAGCTGGCCCTGACCGGGGTAGCAGGTCACCAGCTCGCCGGCGTAGTGAAGTCACTTGTCGATGGGTTTGGGAGGCGCCCGGATCCACGGATGGGTGATGTCGACGAGTTTGCGATAGAGCCACCCTCACGAGGAAAGTCAGCTCATGCGCGTCGAAATCTGGTCCGACATCGCTTGCCCGTGAACCATGGGAACGCCAGGTTCCCGCGCATGCCTGACCAGCGGCCATGACCAGGCAACGACGGAGCCCCGCCCGTGCGCCACGGGGGCAGCGCACGGACGGGGCCGATCAGGGGCCGCCTACGCGGTCAGGATGGGTTCGAAGTAGCCGGGGGAACGGAACAGGCCCATGAAGGTTCCAGGGCCGTGCCGATCGTCCAACCACGCTCCCAGCGCCCCCATATCACCGCTGATGATGGCCGTGAGAAGGATGGCGTGGAAGTCGTCTTCTTCCCCGGGGCGTACTCCTCCAGGAACACCGCGTACCGGCGATTGACGCCACGCTCGTAGCCGTTGAGCGCCGCCGCGTACCGCGTCTGCTCTGTACTTTCCAGCAGGTCCACCACGCGCCCGGTGTCCTCCTCGGTCAGCGTCCCCGTCACATCCCGGAACGCGAGTGCGCCGAGAACGTCCGAGGGTTCCGTCACGCCGAAGCGTTCGGCCGTCTGCCGGGTGATGGCGCGCGCCTCTCTGTCGCACGCGCCTTCCATAACGACCCCGAGGTTTCGCGTGTGGCGGCTTCCGCGCTTGTCAGCAGCCGAGTAGCACTGTCCGCCTGTTCGGCGGTAGTTAATCCCGTACTGAGTGCGGACGGGCGCGCCTGCCACTTCCACATACCGCCGACGCGACCCGTAGTGAAGGCAGTCATGGGCGTACGCACGCAGCAGGTCGAGAAGTGCCAACGCAGGGCATTCGGGATTCGGGTGTTCCATGGGTCCGAACATGGTGATGACGGCCGCCATTTGAAGGTGCCGGTATCCCTGGTCCGGGTGGTGGAATCCGCCGGAGGCGCCAGCGCGCGAGGATTCGCAGCCGACCAACACGCGGTCAAGCGGCAGCATCACCGTCAGCCCATATCGCGTACCGTCGTTCGGCGTTTTCGACGCCGACATGGAAAGGCGTGGTGTCGATTCCGTCGGCCGCCCACCGGCTGAGCACTTCCGAGAGGGGCCGGAACACGTGGGCGGGGTGCTTTCCCGTGAGGGGGGACACGTCAGCACGCATGGCCGCCAGCGCTGCCATTGTCTCAGCGCCGTTTACGGACTCGTTCGGGGCGAGTTCCGCTAAGTCGACGTTCCTGATTTGATGAGCTGAATGTGACTGTCTTGCATCCCATCCGGGAGCGCATCCGGGCTGAACCATTTCGCCTCCAGGATCTCGAAGCCGTCGAGCTTGAGAGTTCCACCCACGTGAAGTGCCTCGTACGCGATTTCCACGCGGAGCTTGTAGCCGCTGGTCACCTGCACCAGTCGCCCCGGCACAACTTCAAGGCCGGTTTCTTCCCGGACCTCCCGAACAATGGTCTTCGGGAATTCCTCGCTCTTGACCGCGTAGCCGGTCGGAAGTCCCCATGGCCGGTCAGCGGGCCACATCCGGTGTTTGAGAAGAAGGACTTCGCCCGCCTCGCTGCGAACGATGCCCGTTACGCCAATCATGAACTTGGCGTGAGCGAACCACAGGACGCGCCATTGCAGAGGACCGCGAATGAGCTTCCACATTCGGGCAATAATTCGCTTCATACGCACCCTTTCGACAGGGCAAGCGGGTTAGACGCTTGCGACGCTGGCACAACCTATGCCTTGGGGTGTGGGTCACGCCCGAGCTTCTACGGACCCGACAGAGGCGGGACGCAGTTCGGGCAGTCCTCGGGGTGGAAAGGCGACGGGGGATGCGTCGGGCCTGGGAGGCAGACCACCCCCGAGACCATGTCCAGCGCTCCGCCGTACCGTTCCCACCAACCAGTCGGAGAGGCCGTGTGCTCGCCATCCGGGTTTGCCTATGAGGCTGACCAGTTCCGGGGCCGGGAGCGGGCGCGTGGGGCGCTCCTGACGCCGCGCGGGCACCGTGCCCATCAGTGTGCGTCCGAGAAGTGCCGACGCAAGCGGACGTTGCAGTCACTCACACGGCTACCGTCGCCGTTCGCCTTGGCCCGGTCCCGGTCTATGGCCACCTTGTCGCAGTGGGCACAGCCGGGGGTGGGCTTGGGGTCGGGCTCCAGCGTCAACGGGAGATCGACAGGCTTCTCCTGCACGGTGTTCGTCTGCGCTGTGGTCTGGCTCGCCATGGTCGCCAACCTGCTCGTCCGATCAAGTCTGCGTCTGTTGTTGGGCGATGACCCACAAAAGCGCCATCAGTCGTCTACCGCCACAGCAGAAAGGCCGCAGTCCTGCCGCAGCCTGGCCTCACTGGCTACGCTGGCCAGGGAAGACGCACCGGCGCGAGAGGGGAAGGGCCACGATGGCCAGTCGGCGGCGGGGGCTGGCGGAGCGCCGGAAAGCATGCGGGCTCAACCAAGAGGAATTCGCGGAAGCGGTCGGCGTCGACCGCTCAACCGTCCAGCGCTGGGAGAACGGGAAAAACGACCCTCAACCTTGGCAGCGCCCGAAGATCGCAAAGGCGTTGTCGATCACATCGGTGGAACTTGACGCACTGCTGGTGCCCGACGCATACGCGCCGCCGTCACGTGATGGGTGGCTCATTACCCCGTCACCAAACAGCGACGATGAATTCGATGCGCTCGAACTAGCGCGGCGAGTATCAGCCAGTGACGTGGGCAAAGAGACGCTGAATCACCTCGAACGCACATTCGATGAACTCGCTATGAAATACCCTGCTTCCCCTCCGCGAGACCTGCTCGAACGAGTGCGCAAGCATGCCGCATACGTGGCCCACCTCATGAATGCACGCATGACTCTTGCAGAACAGCGCCGCCTTTATTTAGTCGGAGGCTGGTTTCAGCTATTGGGCGCCACACTGCATATCGACCTGCACCAGGACCACGCAGCGACAGCCCGCTTGCAGACAGCCGCCACTCTCGCACAGCACGCGGAGCACCGAGAGATTGAGGCGTGGTGTTACGAGACCGACGCCTGGCGAGTCCTTACGGAAGGTGATTACGCCCGCGCCCTGGACCTCTCACTGATTGCACAGGAATTGGCGCCGGCCGGAACTTCCGCTGCCATTCAAGCCACAGCGCAAGAGGGAAGGGTCAGAGCGCGACTCGGAGAAGGGCCGGAAACCTACGCGGCCATAGAGCGAGTCCATCGGATGTCGGCCGGGATGGTCCCACATAAGGGCACCGAGCATCATTACCAATACGATCCGGGTAAGGCCCTGGCTTACACAGCGACGACGCTTGCGTGGGTCGGTGATCCCGCAGCGGAAGACTACGCACGTCAGGTAATCGCCAGACTCGCACCCGCTGACGATGTGGAGAAATGGCCGCGTCGAGTGGCCTCGGCAAATATTGATTTGGCGCTGGCTTTGCTCGGAAGTGATCGGCTGGATGAGGCTTGCAACGCAGCGCAGCGGGCCATACTGTCCGGCCGCATTGTTCCGTCGAATCACTGGCGCGCTCTTGAAGTCGTTATGGCTGTGGAGCAGCGTCAGCTGCCGGAAGCGCCCGACCTGCGAGAGGCCTACCAGGGATTAAAGGCGCTCCCCAAGAGTGAATAAGCGGCGCGCCCGGCGCCAGAACGCCGTGCTGGACGCCTTCTACCGCGCCAACTTCGCCGATACGGCCCCGGTCATGGACGCGCCGGGGGATCACCGAGCACAGTGGGGGCATGCAGCGACGTGCGTCACTCGGCGGGGACGAGTTCGAGCCCCGGACGACCTATCTGAACTCCGCCTCCAGCGGGCTCCTTCCCGCACGCAGTGCCGCCGCCCTGCGCGCCGCCGTCGGGGAATCCGTTTCCCACGGCACCATGGGCCGCGACTACTTCGCCGCCGCCCATGCCTCCCGTGCCGCCTTCGCCCGGCTGCTGGACGTTCCCGCCGAGCGGGTCGCCGTCGGCAGCTCGGTCGCGGTGCAGTCCGCGTTCGTCGCCGCCTCGCTCCCGGCCGGTGCCGAAGTGCTCGCTCCCGAGGGCGACTTCAGCTCCCTGCTCAATCCGTTCGCCGCCCACCCCGGGATCAAGCTGCGCACCGTGCCGCTGGAGGCGCTTGCCGATGCGGTGCGCCCCGGCACCGCGCTGGTCGCCTTCAGCGCCGTGCAGTCGCTGGACGGGCGGATCGCCGACATGGCGGCGGTCCGCGAGGCGGCGCGGGCCCACGGGGCGCGCACCTACCTCGACATCACCCAGGCCGCCGGCTGGCTGCCGCTGCGTGCCGCCGACTTCGACTTCGTCGTCGCCGGGGCCTTCAAGTGGCTGCTGTGCCCGCGCGGGACGACCTTCATGGCGTTCGGAGGGGACATCGGGCGGGGCGGGGAGTGGCCCGCCGCCCTGCACGCCGGCTGGGTCGCGGGCGAGGACATCGGTACATCCACCTACGGCCCGATCCGGCCGGCGGCCGACGCCCGGCGCTTCGACGAACCGCACGCCTACCTCTCCTATGTGGGCGCCGAGCAGTCCCTCGGCCTCCTCGGCGAGCTGGGTGTGGCGGCCGTCCACGCCCACAACACCGCGCTCGCCGACCACTATCGCGCGGGCCTGGCCGACCGCGGTCTGACGCCCTGCCCCGCGCCCGGCTCGGCGATCGTCTCCACCCCCGGGATCGCGGACGCGGAGCAGCGGCTGACCGAGGCGGGAGTGCGGGTCTCGGTGCGCGGCGGGCTGCTCCGTGCGGCCTTCCACCTCTACAACTCGACGGACGACGTGGACCGGTTGCTGGCCCTGCTGGGGTAGCCCGGACCGGCCCCCGCTCACACCAGCGCGGCCGCCGCACAGACCCTGCTGTGCGGCAGCCGCGCCACCCGTACTCCGCCGTGACTACCTCACCGGCGTGAAGTCCCGGGCTCCGATGTACTCGGGGCGCCGGACCGGCGCCGCGAACGGCTCCACCGCTTCGTTGTCCACGCTGTTGAAGACGATGAAGACATTGCTGCGCGGGTACGGCGTGATGTTGTCACCCGAGCCGTGCATGGCATTGCAGTCGAACCAGGTCGCCGAGCCGGCCTTGCCGGTGAAGAGACGGATGCCGTGCTTGTCCGCCATCTTCGTCAGCACCTCGTCCGACGGGATGCCCGCGTCCTGCATCTGCAGGGACCGCTTGTAGTTGTCCTTCGGCGTCTCGCCCTCACAGCCCACGAAGTGCTGGTGCGAGCCGGGCATGATCATCAAGCCGCCGTTGGTGTCGTAGTTCTCCGTCAGGGCGATCGAGACCGACACGGTGCGCATATTCGGCAGACCGTCCTCGGCGTGCCAGGTCTCGAAGTCCGAGTGCCAGTAGAAGCCGGAGGCACCGAAGCCCGGCTTCACATTGATCCGCGACTGGTGGACGTAGACGTCCGAGCCGAGGATCTGACGGGCACGGCCGACCACACGCGGGTCGGAGACCAGGTTGGCGAACACCTCGCTGATCTTGTGCACCTCGAACACGGTCCGCACGTCCTGGGACTTCGGCTCGACGATGGAGCGCGGGTCGGCGCGCATCGTCGGGTCGAGGACGAGACGGTCCAGTTCGGCGCGGTACACCGCGACTTCTTCCGCCGTGAGCAGTTCCCCGATGGCGAAAAAGCCGTCACGTTCGAAGTCGCTCAGCTCGGACGGCGCGAACGGGCCGGCCGCTCCGGGCTGCGACCACACCACCGGGTCCTTCCGCGGGGTGATGACCTCAGCGGTCCCACGGGTCGGGTACAGGTCGGCGGTGCGCTCGGGTGCGGTGGTCATGGTGTTGCCTTCCTCTCCTCTCGTACGGGCTCTGGCTTCCTTGCGTGTGGGCGTGCCTTCCTCATCTGCCGGACGGGGCAGGCGGGTGCCGATCGCCTCAGACCGTCTCGGACTCCGGCTCGGGCTCGGTGAGCAGCGGGTAGACCCCGTTCTCGTCGTGGTCCTCGCGGCCGGTGACCGGCGGGTTGAAGACACAGACACAGCGGAAGTCCTTCTTGATCCGCATGGTGTGCTTCTCGTGCCCGTCGAGCAGGTACATCGTGCCCGGCGTGATGAGGTGCTTCTCGCCGGTTTCGTCGTTCGTGAGCTCGGCCTCGCCCTCCACGCAGAGTACGGCTTCGATGTGGTTCGCGTACCACATCGAGGTCTCCGTACCGGCGTACAGGGTGGTCTCGTGCAGCGAGAAGCCGACGCGCTCCTTGGCGAGCACGATGCGCTTGCTCTCCCAGGTGCCCGACTTGGCCTTGACGTGGCGGTCGGTGCCTTCGATGTCCTTGAAGGATCGGACGATCACGGTGACTCGGTGCCTTTCTGTGGAACGGTAAGGGGCTCTGGAGTGGTCAGAGGCAGTCGCGGACCGCGCGGGCGAGGATCCGAAGGCCCTCGTCCAGCTCCTCGGGGGTGGTCGTCAGTGCGGGCAGCAGCTTGACGACCTCGCTCTCCGGGCCGGAGGTCTCGATCAGCAGACCCAGCTCGAAGGCGCGCTTGGCAATCTTGTCGGCGACGGGCTTGTCGTTGAGCTCCATGCCCCACACCAGACCGCGGCCGCGGTACTCGGCGATGGCGTCCGGGTGCTCCTCGGCGATGGCCTTGAGGTGTGCTTCGACGATCTCACCGCGGGCGAGAGTCTGCTTCTCCATCTGGCCGTCGGCCCAGTAGGTGTCCAGCGTCGCGGCGGCGGTGACGAACGCCGGGTTGTTGCCGCGGAAGGTGCCGTTGTGCTCGCCCGGCTCCCAGATGTCCAGCTCAGGCTTGAACAGGGTGAGCGCGAGCGGCAGGCCGTAGCCGCTGATGGACTTCGAGACGGTGACGATGTCCGGCACGATGCCCGCCTCCTCGAAGGAGAAGAAGGCACCCGTACGGCCGCAGCCCATCTGGATGTCGTCGACGATGAGCAGCATGTCCCAGCGCTCGCACAGGTCGGCGAGGGCACGCAGCCACTCGGGACGGGCGACGTTGATGCCGCCCTCGCCCTGGACCGTCTCGACGATCACGGCGGCGGGGGTGTTCAGGCCGGAGCCCTGGTCCTCCAGCAGCCGCTCGAACCACAGGAAGTCCGGGTAGGTGCCGTCGAGGTAGTTGTCGAACGGCATCGGGGTGCCGTGCACCAGCGGGATACCGGCACCGGCCCGCTTCATGGAGTTACCGGTGACGGCGAGCGCGCCCAGCGACATGCCGTGGAAGGCGTTGGTGAAGGACACGATCGACTCGCGGCCCTTGACCTTACGGGCCAGTTTGAGCGCGGCCTCGACGGAGTTGGCGCCCGTCGGGCCCGGGAACATGACCTTGTAGGGCAGGTCACGGGGCCGCAGGATGATGTTCTGGAACGACTCCAGGAACGCCCGCTTGGCCGTGGTGGACATGTCCAGGCCGTGGGTGACGCCGTCCCGCTCGATGTAGTCGATCAGAGCGCGTTTGAGCACGGGGTTGTTGTGGCCGTAGTTGAGCGAGCCGGCCCCGGCGAAGAAGTCGAGGTAGGTGTGGCCGTCCTCGTCGGTCATGCGGCTGCCCTGCGCGCGGTCGAAGACGGTGGGCCAGCTACGGCAGTAGCTGCGGACCTCCGACTCCACGGTCTCGAAGACGCTCAGATCGGGCTGGGTGATGGTCACAACATGCTCCTGGGAGATGAGTGGCGAAAAGGATCAGGAAGTCTGTGGGGCTGGGCGGTGCCGGCGGTGTCGCGTGGGTGTGGTGCCGGGTCCCGCATGGCCGCTGCGGCGCGGTGGCCGCGCGGTCCTTGGGTGGCGTCAGTGCTCCGGGCGGGCCGGTGGACGGAACGGGCCGATGAGGTGCAGCACCTCCGGCTCGTGGCCCTGCTCGGGGAACAGCCCCGCGTCGAAGAGCACCTCGCGCTTGATCGGCACTGAGTGCCGCTCGGCGAAGGACGCGAACAACCGGTTGGATGCGGCGTTGTCGGGGGTGATCGTGGTCTCGACGAAGCGCATGCCCAGCTCGTCCCTGGCACGGGCGCCGAGCCCGTCCAGGAGTGCGGCCGCCAGCCCCTGGCCACGGTGCGCGTCGTCGACGGCTACCTGCCAGACGACGAGGGTCTCCGGGCGCTCGGGGCGGATGTATCCGGTGACGAAAGCGGCCGGCTCGCCCTCCGTGTCGCGGGCGACGACAGAGGTGGCGGCGAAGTCGCGACACCACAGGAGGTAGCTGTACGAGGAGTTGAGGTCCAGCGTCTTCGAGTCGCGGGCGATACGCCAGAT
Source organism: Streptomyces sp. NBC_00400 (assembly GCF_036048035.1). Taxonomy (NCBI): domain Bacteria; kingdom Bacillati; phylum Actinomycetota; class Actinomycetes; order Kitasatosporales; family Streptomycetaceae; genus Streptomyces; species Streptomyces sp. NBC_00400. The sequence goes on from NZ_CP107940.1 coordinate 6,508,275, forward strand.
CGCGGCTCCGTCCTCCACGCGTGGGGTGTCGAGCTTGAAGCCCTCCGGCAATTCTCTGATATCGCTTCGGGCACCTGCATGGTCTGCTTGTGCGGCGGTCATAGAAATTAAATTTACCCAGGGAAAAAGGAAATTGCATCGTGGGCAGGGGTTACAGAAGCGCCGAAGATGTGTTATCGCGCGGGGGCGCCCGTACGCGCGGTCCCACCGCGAGATGTCCCGATTTGACGGGGATGTTCGGGGCGAAACGGACACGTTGTGTAGTCGGTCACAGCTCCGTAACACCGATGAGATCCGTCCGAATTGCGGAACTTGCCACTAGCGAAATCTTGGCGTTTGGGGTGCGGAAAAGCGGGCAGAAGAATACGGGAAGCTGTACGCACGAGTAATTGGGAATTCGCCCCCCGAAGGCTGGGCGTAAGGCCCATCGAAACCTGCTCGGCACATCGATGGCAAGACCCGTAAGAACATGCGCGAGACGATGTCCGCAAGCGCGCGGAGAACGTCGGCGGAAGCGTGCGCAGAACGTGCGGAAGATGTACGGAGAGCGACCGGGGTGAAAAGCGCGGCACGCGCTGTGGCAATCCCGGGAAACGGCGGGGGAATGCCGCCTTGCGGCCGGTGTGGCCGTACGGGTCACAGCGGCGGTGACGCCGCCTACAGTGCCCCTATGACGTCCATGAGTGAAGGTGCGGTGCTGCACCTCAAGGGGAGGGTCCTCGTCGGGCCGGACGAGGTGCGCGACGAGCTGTGGGTGGTTGGCGGCCGGGTCACCTTCGACCGGCCGGTGATGGCACGGGATGCCATCACCGTGACGGGCTGGGCGCTGCCCGGCCTGGTCGACGCCCACTGTCATGTGGGCCTGGACGCGCACGGCCCGGTGGACGACGCCACCAGCGAGAAGCAGGCGCTCACCGACCGTGACGCCGGCGCGCTGCTGATCCGTGACGCCGGCTCCCCGTCCGACACCCGCTGGGTCGACGACCGCGAGGACCTGCCGCGGATCATCCGGGCCGGCCGCCACATCGCGCGCACCAAGCGCTACACCCGCAACTACGCGCACGAGATCGAGCCCGAGGACCTGGTCGCCTATGTCGCCCAGGAGGCCCGCCGCGGCGACGGCTGGGTCAAGCTCGTCGGCGACTGGATCGACCGCTCCACGGGCGATCTGGGGGCCTGCTGGCCCCAGGGGGCGGTCGAGGCGGCCATCGCCGAGGCCCACCGGCTGGGCGCCCGGGTGACGGCCCACTGCTTCGCCGAGGAATCCCTGGCCCCGCTGGTCGAGGCCGGCATCGACTGCATCGAACACGCCACCGGACTCACCGAGGACACCATCCCGCTGTTCGCGGAGCGTGGTGTCGCCATCGTTCCCACGCTCGTCAACATCGCCACCTTCCCGCGGCTCGCGGCCGGCGGCGAGGGGAAGTTCCCGCGCTGGGCGGACCACATGCGGCGCCTGCACGCGCGCCGCTACGACACCGTACGGGCGGCCTACGACGCCGGTGTGCCCGTGTTCGCCGGCACGGACGCCGGCGGCGCGCTCGCCCACGGGCTGGTCGCCGACGAGGTCGCCGAGCTCACCAAGGCCGGTCTGTCCGCCGTGGCGGCCCTCTCCGCCACCACCTGGGGGGCCAGGGACTGGCTGGGCCGCCCCGGCCTCACCGAGGGCGCTCCGGCGGATCTGGTGGTCTACGGCAGCGATCCGCGCGAGGACGTCCGGGTGCTGGCCGCGCCGCGGCGGGTGGTGCTGCGCGGGCAGGTCGTGGGGTAGCCGCCCGGCAGCGGGTGGCGCCGGGGTCCCGAGCGGGTGTCCCGGCGTCATCCGGCCCGGTCAACCCGGGTCACCCGGGCGGTGGGGCCGCTGGGGCGAGTGTGGTGCCCCGTGCCGCAAGAATCGAATAAATACGCGGAAACCACCCATTGGGATGAACTGACGCCACGTGGCTCCCCGTTCACCCTCCGTGCGGACACGATGTGCGGGTCGAGGTCGTCGGCCCGCGTGATGTCCCCCATGGCGCGGCCGGCGGCTCCATTTCTCCTGTGAGGGTTCCACACACGTGTCCACCAGTCCCGCCCGCTCCTTCGGCATGCCCCGACGCCTCGCCGCGACCTTCGTCGCCACCGCGCTCACGGCCGGTCCCGCCCTCCTGCTGGGCGCCGTGCCCGCGCATGCCACCGGAGACCACGGCCCGGCCCGCGGCACCGCCGACGCGGTCGTGCTGCGCACCGGCCTGAACGTCGGGCTGCTCCACAAGACGCTCGACGTCCCGCTGAACGCCGTCCTCAACGAGGTGCACGCCCCGGCCTCGGCCTCCAGGACCGCCCTCACCGTTCGCCTCGACGGCATCGACCACGGCAAGCCGTTCAGCGTGCTGCGCGCCGATGCCGCCACCGCACGGGCCACCGCCGACCGCCACAAGGCCGAGGGCTACGCCCACCTCGTGAAGGCGAAGGTGCAGGTGCCCGGTCTGGCGCTGCGGTCCCTGGTCGAGGTCCGGCAGGTCACCGCCAAGGCGGTGTGCGAGGCGGGCGAGCGGCCCCGGGCCGAGGCGAACGTGCTGGGTGACGTCCTCGTCCTGGGCAAGCGGGTCGGGCTCACGGCGGGCGGGACGACACACGTCGAGGTGCCGGGCGTGGGCGAGGTGCGGCTCGACCTGTCCCGCAAGAACGTCCTGTCCAAGAGCGCCGCGGCCACCGCGCTCGACCTCAAGGTCTCCCTCAACCCGTTGAAGCTCGGCGTTGCCGAGGTGCGCGGCGGGGTCACGCTGGCCCGGGCCACCTGCACCGCGCCGGGCGTCAAGGCGCCCGAGCACAACGGCTCCGGCGGCACTGGCGGCGGTACCGAGCCGGACGGTGGCAGCAAGCCGGCCGAGGGCAAGGGCACCGAGGTGCAGCAGACCGGCTCGCGGCCCGGCACCCAGAACCTCGCGGAGACCGGCGGCAGTTCGGCCACCCCGTATCTCGCCGGGGGCGCGGCCCTGCTGGTCGCCGCGGGCGCCGGGGCGGTCGGCTATGCCCGACGGCGCCGCAACGCCGCGCAGGGCGGCCGCGGCTGACGGACCCCGTACACCGCGCCGGTGCTGTGGGGGCGTCGCGCGCGGAGTACGGCCCGAGGTGCGCCGTACCGGGCCGGAGACGGCCGGGTGCGGCGCACCTCACTTGTGCCGGGTACCGCCGCGGCTCTTGTCTCATCTCCCACGGCTTCGGCCCAATTACCACCACCCCTGAGGAACCAGATCACCCATCCCTCACTGGCAAAGAAATTGACGCTTTGTCAGCTCCCATGCCCCGGTTACCATGATCAGTTGCGGTCACGCCGGCGGCCTTTGGAGAGGGAGTTCCCCATGTCAACGATCAGCATAATTACCTCTGTGCACGACGGCGGCCATCATTATATTGATGAGACGTATCAATCTCTGCGCGAGCAGAAACTTCCCGGCGACTGGGAATGGCATTGGTACGTCCAAGAGGACGGCCACACCGGAATCACCGACGGCATCTTTCCCCAGGATTCCAGGATCTCGGTCGAGTCGGGCCTGCCGGCGCGCGCCGCGGTGGGACGCACGCACGCCCTCGCACGTGCGACCGGCGAGTTGGTCCGGACACTGGACGCGGACGACGTCTTGCTGCCGGGAGCCCTCGAGCGCGACATCGAGACATTGGAACGCGTTCCGTGGTGCGTATCCGCGTGCCTTGACCTCCACGAGGACGGCAGTACGTCACCGGGCCCGTACGACCCTCCGGGCGGCCCTGTCGAGCCCGGCAGGTTCTTCGACGAGGTGGTGGAACAGCGTCTGTCCGTGCAGGCTGCGACGTTCGCCGCGCGCCGCCCTCTGGTGCTCGCGCTGGGTGGTTGGCATGCGCTGACCGGAGCCGAAGGAGTGGCCCTGTTGCTTGCCGCGGAGGCTGTCGCACCCGGTGAATTCATCGCGGAGCCGAGCCTCCTCTACCGGAAGCACCCCGACCAGACCACCGCGGCGGATCGCTACTGGAACCCGGCAGAGGCAGCGACGCGCATAGGAGCAGGAATACAGCGGGCCCGGGCGATGCGGGAAGTTGGCTGGACGTGGCCGTGAGATCCCCGGCATTCATGCGGCGGCGCGTCACATCCGAGGCGTGATGAGGGGAATTGGTCGCACACGGGACTGGCAACTGGGAGGGGGTGCTGTTGGTCAATTCGGGCTGTGCGTGACGCCGTTTCTCAAGATCTGGTTGTGGGCTTCAGAGCCTACGTTGACATGTTGACGGGCATCGCTGTCGATATGACCCGATGAGTCACGGGAGATCGCGGCAATGTCCCATTCGCCACTCAGGGCATTGCCTTAACGGTTATTTGGGTGAAGGTTATCCCTCTCGCAAGGCAGAGACGGGACCTTGACGGCAGGGTTCAGCGGAGCACCTCGGCCAGCGCCGCCGCGAACCGGTCCGTCGTGGCCCGGTCCCGTACCGCCAGGCGCAGCCAGCCGGGGCCCAGGCCGGGGAAGGTGTCACCGCGGCGTACCGCGAAGCCGCGGGTCCGCAGCGCGGCGCGTACCGCGTCCGCGCCGGGCAGCCGGATCAGCACGAACGGACCCGCCGCCGGGCCCGCCGCCCGGATCTGTCCGAACTCGCCCAGCCGGGCCAGCAGATGCGCCCGGTCCCCGGCGATCTCCCCGGCCGCCGCCTCCGCCTCGGCCAGCGCCCGCGGCGTACAGCACGCCTCGGCGGCGGCCAGCGCGGGACTGGAGACCGGCCACAGCGGCTGCGCGCGCTCCAGGGCGGCAATGGTGTCCGGGGCGGCCAGCACATAGCCGATCCGCAGCCCGGCCAGCCCCCAGGTCTTGGTGAGGCTGCGCAGCACGACCAGACCCGGCAGGTCGGTGCGCCCGGCCAGCGTCTCCCGCTCACCGGGCACCGCGTCCATGAAGGCCTCGTCCACCACCAGCGTCCGGCCGGGCCGCGCCAGGGAGGCCAGGGTGTCCGCCGGGTGCAGGACCGAGGTGGGGTTGGTGGGGTTGCCGACGACGACCAGATCGGCTTCCTCCGGCACGGCGGCCGGATCCAGCCGGAAGCCCTCGTGCGCGTCGAGCAGCACCCGCCCGACGTCGTGCCCCGCGTCCCGCAGCGCCGCCTCGGGCTCGGTGAACTGCGGATGCACCACGACCGGCCGGCGGGCCCGCACGGCGCGCGCGATCAGCACGAACGCCTCCGCGGCCCCCGATGTCAGCAACACCCGTTCCACGGGCAGGCCGTGCCGGGCCGCGACCGCCCGGCGTGCCGCGCGGCCGTCGGGGTACGCGGCCAGGCCGTCCAGGGAGGCGGCGATCTCGGCCTTGAGCCAGGCCGGGGGAGTGCCGGTACGGACATTGACCGCCAAATCCGTCAATCCGTCCTCCGCACCCCGCACTTCGGCATCGCCGTGGTGGCGCAGGTCGGGCTCGCGGTCGGGCTCGGGGTGCCGCGGGCCGGGCCCGGGGGACGGTGCGTCCCGGCCGTGGGACGGCGTGTCCCGGCCGGGCGGTGGTGTGTCCTGGCCGGGCGGTGGTGTGTCCTGGCCGGACGGCAGGAGAGGGGCGGGCCCGGTGTGTGCCGGCATGCTCACCGCTCCCCGGCGTCCGCCGCCACCGCAGCGGTCCGTCGCGCCGTGCCGTCCGTCCCCCGGGCGTCCTCCGCCGCCGCCCGGCAACCGCACGCCGCACCGCCGAGCAGCGGATCGTCCGCCACCGTCGCGCGGTAGCGCTCCATGACCGCCTCGGCCACCTCGGCCGCGGGGCCGATCGCCTCCGCGCCGAACACCTCCGTACCGGGGTGTGCCGCGGCCCAGCCCTCGGCCTGCAGGTGCAGCCGCGCCAAGAGACCGCCGGGGAAGAAGAAGTAGGGCAGCACCACGATCCGGCCCGGCCGGCCGGGCGACGCCGCGACCGTCAGTGCCCGGCACCGGTCCAGGCCCGCCGGCACATCGGGCGCCGCCTGGGAGACGAACGCGGTCTCCACACCCGCGAAGCCGCGCCCCTCCCACAGCAGCCGTGCGGCCCGTGCCACCTCGGCGTTGGCGTACGGATCGGCCGCGCCGCGCCCCACCAGCAACACCGTGGTGCGCGCCCGGTCCCCGGGCCTGCGGGCGCCGGCGGCCAGCGCCTCGTCCAGCCGTCGTTCCAGTACGTCGAGCACCTTGGGATGGGGCCCCAGTTCGGCGTCACAGGCGTAGCCGAGCCCCGGGTGACGCTCCGCCGCCCGCTCCAGCGCCGAGGGCAGCGCGTCCGGTAGGGGGCCGGTAGGGGCCGGCAGCAGCGGTATGACGGCGAGCCGGGTCGCGCCCCGCGCGACGAGCTCGTCGACGGCGTCGTCCAGCGGCAGGGGCGAGTCCGGGACGCCGAAGAACCCGCCGGCGACGGGCACGTCGGGGTGGCGCTCGCCGAGCATGCGCACCAGTGCGCGCAGCGCCTCGGCCCCGCCTTCGTCACGGGTGCCGTGACCGGCGATGAGCAGTGCGGGAGGAGTGGTCACTGGGTCTCCTTGCTACCGGGGGGTGCGCTGCCGGGCGCCGGGTCGCCGGCGTCCGCCGTCCGCCGATCCGGGCCACGGCGGGGCGGGTTGGGGGAGGCCATGACGATAACCGTCCCGGCGGAGGGCACGACGGGCGCTCCCTCCCTACCAGCGGTAAGGGTGCCGCTGTCCGTTACAGCCGGCCCGGCGCCTACGGCCGGTACGGCGAGTGCACAGGTCGCCCGGGCCGGCGGCGGCGATGTCCGCTTGCCGGCGGCCAGTGCGGCACCCGGCCCCGCGGCCAGCAGTGCGGCGGCCTCGGCCACGCTCGGCGTGTTGACGGCGGCCGCTGCGGCCGCGGACGGCTCCGGTACCGGTACGGCCGCCAGCGCCGCCGCCGGGAACGACCGCAACGGCACCCCCAGCTCCCGGGCCGCCCCGGTCAGCCCCGGCTCGTCCGCCTTGGCGGCCACCGTTGCCAGGGCGACGACCTGGCGGACGGCGTACCCCGCCGCCGCGCAACTGGCCGTGATCAGGTCCAGCACTTCCGGCACCGGGACGCCACGGCGCGCGCCCACCCCGGCGACCAGCGGCACGAGGGGCGGCGGGGGCGGTGCCCCGGCCTCGCCGGCCTCGTCGTCGGCCGCCCGGCCCCTCATGCCGCGACGGCTCCCCGGCCGGCGGCCCCCAGGACGACAGCGGCCGGCCCGGGCCGGCCCGCCGGGACCGTGGGGAAGGCGCCGGGGCCCCCGGGCTCCCCGCTGCCGTTCCCGCGGGTCGTCAGGCGGGTCCTCACCCGCATCCTCACGCCGAGCTCCGGGCCACGGCGCCACGCGCCGCGCTCGCCACCAGACGCCCGGCCAGCGACGGCTCGGCGGCCCAGTGCACATGCAGGTACGAGGCGTGCACCCCGCCGGACACAAAGCCCTCCACCCGCCGCTCCGGGTGGGTCAGCCCCCATGCCGGGTCCGCGCCCGCGCCCGGCTCCAGCACCGTGCGGTGGAACTCGTGGCCGCGCACCCGGGTCCCGGCCGCCGCCAGCGCGTTGTCCCGCAGCGCCACCGCCTCGCGGTAGCCGAGGGTGAGCCGTTCGGTCATCCGGGACTCGGCGGGCAGCACCCCGCACATCGGCTTCCCGTCCAGCGACCGGGACAGGTAGAGCAGCCCGGCGCATTCGGCGGAGACCGGCGCCCCGGACGCGGCCAGGGCGGCCACCGCCGCGCGGAGCGGCGCATTCGCCGACAGATCCGGTGCGTACATCTCCGGGAAGCCCCCGCCGATCACCAGCCCCCGGGTGCCGGGCGGCAGTTGTTCGTCCCGCAGCGGGTCGAAGGCGGCCACCTCGGCGCCCGCGGCGGCCAGCAGCTCGGCGTGCTCGGCGTACGAGAAGGTGAACGCGGGGCCGCCCGCGACGGCGATCAGCGGCTTCTGAGGGGCGGTGACCCCCTCGGCCACGGACAGCTCCACCGCCGGGTCCCAGGGGGCGTCCGGCAGCTCGGGCACCGTACGCGCCAGCGCCAGCAGCGCCTCCAGGTCGCAGCCCTCGCGGACCCGCGCGGCCAGCTCGGCCACCGACTCCACCGCCTCGGCCCGCCGTTCGGCGACCGGCACCAGGCCCAGGTGACGCGACGGCGTACCGGCCCGCCCGTCCCGGCGCAGCGCGCCCAGCACCGGCACCCCGGACGACTCCATCGCCTCCCGCAGCAGCTCCTCGTGGCGGTCCGAGCCGACCTTGTTGAGGATCACCCCGGCCAGCCGCACCTCCGGATCCCAGGAAGCGAAGCCGTGCACCAGCGCGGCCACCGACCGTGACTGCGAGGACGCGTCCACCACCAGCACCACCGGCGCCCGCAGCAGCTTCGCCACCTGCGCCGTCGAGGACAGTTCGCCCATCTGGGACGCCCCGTCGAACAGCCCCATCACGCCCTCGACGAGCGCCAGATCGGCGCCGGCCGCGCCGTGCAGGAACAGCGGCGCGATCCGGCCGGGCCCGCACAGATAGGCGTCCAGATTGCGGCCGGGACGGCCGGTGGCGAGGGAGTGGTAGCCCGGATCGATGTAGTCCGGGCCCACCTTGTGCGGCGACACCACGAGCCCGGCCTCGGCGAACGCCGCCATCAGGCCGGTGGCCACCGTCGTCTTCCCCGCGCCCGAGGACGGCGCGGCGATCACCAGCCGGGGGATCGCACCGCCGCTCATGCCGCGCTCACCCGGCTCACCATTCGATGCCCCGCTGGCCCTTCTGGCCGGTGTCCATCGGGTGCTTGACCTTGGTCATGTCCGTCACCAGATCGGCGAAGTCCAGCAGCGCCTCGGGGGCGTTGCGCCCGGTGATGACGACATGCTGCGTACCGGGACGGTCGCGCAGCGCCGACACCACCTCCTCGGTGTCGATCCAGCCCCACTTCAGCGGGTACGCGAACTCGTCCAGCACCAGCAGCTTGTACGTCTCCGCGGCGAGGTCCCGCTTGACCTGCTCCCAGCCCTCGCGCGCCGCCTCCTCGCTGGAGGCGATGTCGCGCTGGACCCAGGACCAGCCCTCGCCCATCTTGTGCCAGGCGACGGTGCCGCCCTCGCCGGACTCCCCGAGCACCTTCAGCGCCCGCTCCTCGCCGACCTTCCACTTCGCCGACTTCACGAACTGGAACACCCCGACCGGCCAGCCCTGGTTCCAGGCACGCAGCGCCAGCCCGAAGGCCGCGGTGGACTTGCCCTTGCCCTGGCCGGTGTGGACGAACACCAGCGGGCGGTTGCGGCGCTGGCGGGTGGTGAGCCCGTCGTTCGGTACGACGGACGGCTGTCCCTGCGGCATTACGCGGCCTTCCTGTTGCCTTGTACGGTCCGTACGAGCGCGGAGACGCTGTCCGCGCGCAGTTCGTCGAGGGTGACCGCGGTGCCCTGCAGATCACGGGCCAGCTCGCCCGCAAGACCCAGCCGCACCGGGCCCGCCTCGCAGTCCACGACCACCGAGGCGGTGCCCTCGGCGGCCAGCAGGCGGGCCGCGCGGGCGGCGCGTACGACGGGCTCCGGGCCGCCGGTCGCCCGTCCGTCGGTGACGACCACCAGCAGCGGCCGCCGCGAGGCATCCCGCATCCGCTCCACCCGCAACACCTCATGGGCCCGCAGCAGCCCCTCCGACAGCGGCGTACGGCCCCCCGTCGGCAACTGCTCCAGCCGCGCCGCGCCGGCCTCCACCGACGAGGTCGGGGGCAGCGCCAGCTCGGCGCCGGTGCCCCGGAAGGTGATCATGCCGATCTTGTCGCGCCGCTGGTAGGCGTCCAGCAGCAGCGAGAGCACCGCGCCCTTGACCGCGCTCATCCGCTTGCGCGCCGCCATCGAACCGGACGCGTCCACGACGAACAGGACCAGATTGCCCTCCCGCCCCTCGCGTACCGCCTCGCGCAGATCGTCCCGGCGCACCACCAGACCCCGCCCGTGGCGGCCGCGGGCCCGCTGGTGCGGCGCCGCGGCCTGCACGGTCGCCGCCAGGTGCAGCTTGCCCAGGGCGCCGTGCGGACGCCGTGCCCCGGTCGTCCGGCCGTGCGCGGTCCGCGCCCGCGACCTGCGGCCGTCCGCGCCCTCGCCCAGGCCCGGGACGTCGAGGCGCCGGGTGCGGAACGGCTCGCCGGCGCCGACCGCGGCCTTCTCGCCGCCCGCGGCGGGGGCGCCCTCCTCGGACTGCTCCGGGGCCGCGGGCTGCTCCTGAGGCCGCTCGGGGCCCTCGGCGCTCTCCCGCTCCTGCTGGTGCGGGAGTTCGGGGCTCTGCGCCGGGGACGACTCCTGCGGACCGCCGTCCCCGCTGTCCTGCGGGGGCGCTCCGCCGCCGTCCGGACCGCCCCCGCCGGGGCCGCCGTCCGGGCCGTCCGGGTCCGGATCGTCCTCGCCGTCCGTGCCCGGGCCGTCCGTGTCCTCGTCCGCCCCGCCGAACTCCTCCAGCGTTCGGTCGAGCTTGTCCTCGTCCAGGCCGGGCGCGTCGAAGGGGTTACGGCGCCGGCGGTGCGGCAGCGCCAGCAGCGCCGCCTGGCGTACGTCCTCCTCCAGGACGTCGGTCCGCCCCGCCCACGCGGTCAGCGCGGTGGCGGTACGCGCCATCACGATGTCCGCGCGCATCCCGTCCACCTCGAACGCCGCGCAGGTCGCGGCGATCTGCCGGAGCGCCCCGTCGCCCAGCGTCACCCGCGGCAGCAGCTCCCGGGCGGCGGCGATCCGCCCGCGCAGCGCGTCCTCCTCGGCCGCCCAGCCTGCCGCGAACCCCGCCGGATCGGCGTCATAGGCCAGTCGGCGCCGGACCACCGACACCCGCTCGTCGGGCTCCCGGGAGGCGGCCACCTCGACCGTGAGCCCGAACCGGTCCAGCAGCTGCGGCCGCAGCTCCCCCTCCTCGGGGTTCATCGTCCCGACGAGCAGGAAGCGGGCCGCGTGCCGCACGGACACGCCCTCGCGCTCCACGTACGAGGCGCCCATGGCGGCCGCGTCCAGCAGCAGGTCCACCAGGTGGTCGTGGAGGAGGTTGACCTCGTCGACGTAGAGGATCCCGCGGTGTGCGTCCGCCAGCAGGCCCGGCTCGAAGGCCTTCACGCCCTCGGACAGCGCCCGCTCGATGTCCAGCGCGCCCACCAGCCGGTCCTCGGAGGCGCCGACGGGCAGTTCGACCATCCGCGTCGGGCGCTCCTCGGCGGCAGCCCTCTCGTGCGGCCCGTCGGGGCAGCCGGGGTCGGGCGCGGCCGGGGCGCAGGCGAAGCGGCAGCCGCTGACCACGTCCACCTGCGGCATCAGCGCCGACAGCGCGCGGACGGCGGTGCTCTTGGCGGTGCCCTTCTCCCCGCGGACCAGCACCCCGCCCACCGCGGGGCTCACCGCGTTCAGCAGCAGCGCCAGCCGCAGATCGTCCATGCCGACCACCGCGGTGAAGGGGTACTGCGGGGCGGTGTGGTGAGCGGTTGTCATGCTGTGTCGTCCTCCAGGTCGTCGGGCGGCTGTGTTGTCCGCGTCGGCAGCGGTCCTCCGTTGCGTACCCTCATGGCGCCCCCGGAGGCACGAACGGCAGCTCCTCCGGTACTCCTTCCTCGATCAGCCGCAGCAGCGCGCCGGTGTCCGCGTGCTCCTCGATCAGATCGCCCAGCCGGTCGAGCTGCTCCTCGCGCAGGGCGGCGAAGGCGGTGTCGGGGGCCGGGACGAACGCCCGGCCCGCATCCGCCGCGACGCGCCGCAGGAACGCCCGCCGGAAGCCGTCGCTCTCCAGCGAGCCGTGCCAGTGCGTGCCCCATACGGAGCCGGCCCGGCACCCGTCCAGGCTCCGCCCTTCGCCGTCGGACATGAACGCCTCGTCCCCGCCGGTCACTTCGGCGACCCCGTGGTGGATCTCGTAGCCCGCCACCGGCTCGCCCAGCGCCTCGCCGACCGGCCGCGCCAGGGTCTTCTCCGCCGCGAACCGTACGCGCACGGGCAGCAGTCCCAGCCCGTCGACCGTGCCGGCCTTTGACTCCACGTCGTCCTCGATGCGTTCGCCCAGCATCTGGAAGCCGCCGCAGATGCCCAGCACCGGGCGGCCCTCGGCGGCCCGCCTCACGACCGCGTCCGCCAGCCCGCGCTCGCGCAGCCACTGCAGCGCCCGGACCGTGCCCCGGGTCCCCGGCAGCACCACCAGGTCCGCGTCGGCCAGCTCCTCGGCCCGGTCCACGAACCGCACCACCACGCCCGGCTCCGCGGCCAGCGCGTCCACGTCCGTGAAGTTCGACATCAGCGGGACGGCACAGACCGCCACCCGCAGCACCTGGGCGCCGTGCGGCGGAGCCACCACGCTCTCGCGCACCGCACCGCGCAGCGACACCCTCCCCCAAGCTCTCGACTTCGTTCGAGCAGGGGGGACCCCCATTCCGTCCTCCTCGTCGATGCCGAGGCCGTGCGAGAAGGGCAGCACACCCAGCGTCCGCCGCCCGGTGAGGCCGCGCAGCATCTCAAGGCCCGGCTCCAGCAGCGTCACATCGCCGCGGAACTTGTTGACGAGATACCCCGCGACCAGCGCCTGGTCCTCCTTGGACAGCAGCGCGGTGGTGCCGAAGAAGGAGGCGAACACCCCGCCGCGGTCGATGTCACCGACCACCACCACCGGGATCCGGGCGGCCCGTGCCAGACCCATGTTCACGAGGTCGGTGCGCCGCAGGTTGATCTCGGCCGGACTTCCGGCGCCCTCGCAGATCACCGCGTCGTGGGTACGCCGCAGCTCCGCCAGGCAGTCGGTGACCGTGCCGAGCAACTGTTCCTGACGGCCCTCGTGGTAGCCCCGGGCACTGAGCTCGCCCACCGGCTTCCCCAGCAGCACCACCTGGCTGCTGCGATCGCTGCCGGGCTTGAGCAGGACGGGGTTCATCAGCGCGGTCGGCTCCACCCGCGCCGCGGCGGCCTGCATCGCCTGGGCCCGTCCGATCTCCGCGCCCTCGCGGGTGACGAACGAATTCAGGGACATGTTCTGCGCCTTGAACGGCGCCACCCGCACCCCCTGCCGGGCCAGCCAGCGGCAGATGCCCGCCGTCACCACGCTCTTGCCGGCGTCGGACGTCGTACCGGCCACCAACAGGCCACCGCCGACGGCCCCGCCCGATCCCTTGAACCGCCCGTTCACCGGGTCCTCCTCATGCGCCGGGCCCCCGGCTGTCGTGAGCCGTACGCGCCAGTGCACGCACGGTCCTGCGCGATACCGCACCCGCGGCCGGGCGGGCGGCAGCCACCGGGGCCCGCCGCAGCGCCCCGGCCGCCAGCCGCGCCGCCACCGTCGTCGCCAGCGCAAGGACGCTCACCCGGCGCGAGAGCCGCACGGCCCGTTCGATGTCGGGCACCGCGACCGGCGGCGCCCCGTCGTTGAGCACCGGCCGGTGCTCCACCCGCCCGCCATAGGCCAGCGTGCCACCCAGCCGTACGCCCAGCGCGCCCGCGAACGACGCCTCCACCGGGCCCGCGTTGGGGCTCGGATGGGCGCCGCCGTCCGCCCGCCAGGCCCGCAGCGCACCGCGCCGGTCGGGGCCCGCGAGCACGGTGAGGGCGGCGGTCAGCCGGGAGCCGGGCCAGCCGGCGAGGTCGTCGAGCCGGGCCGAGGCCCAGCCGAAGCGGCGGTGGCGCGGCGACTTGTGCCCCACCATCGCGTCCAGGGTGTTCACCGCCCGGAACGCCACCAGGCCGGGCACCCCGCCCAGCGCGCCCCACACCAGGGCGCCGACCACGGCGTCCGAGGTGTTCTCGGCGACCGACTCCACCACCGCGCGGGCCATCTGGGCCCCGTCCAGGGCCTGGGGATCGCGGCCGCACAGATGCGGCAGCCGCTCCCGCGCCACGTCCAGGTCACCCGCCGTCAGCGCACCGCCGACGGCCCGGGCCTCCCGGCCGAGCGAGGTGCCGCCCAGCACCGCCCAGACCGTGGCCGCGGTCAGCGCGATCCGGGCGCCGTCGCGCAGGGGAGCCGGGGCAACGGCCCGTACGGCGCGCTCCAGCAGCGCGGCCCCGGCGGCGGCACCGCCCGCACACAGCACGGCGTGCGCCGCTCCGTATCCGCGGTGATCGCGCCACAGCCGGCGTTCGACGGCGCTCGCGGCCCGGCCGAAGGCGGCCACCGGATGGCCGCGCCGCGGGTCCGCCGCGATCAGGTCGCCGAGAAAGCCGAGGGCCGCGCCGCACGCATATCCCGCGTGTTCGCCGCGCACCGGTCAGACCGCCGCTGCGGCGTGTCCAACGGGCCCTGTGGCGGCGGGCAGTGGAGATCTCGAAGGGCGGCCGGGCATGGCGGTGTGTCCTCACTCAGGGTCCGCGCCCTGGCTCGACGTGACGGCGACAAGAGTCTCCTGGCTCCCGGATCGGCGAGTCCTCCGGCCTTCCAGTCCCTGCGTACGTCATCCGACGTACGCGAGGCGGACCGTGGCCTTCGCTGGAGGAACGCTCCCCGGTGACAGTGGCGGGACCGCGCCGGATTCGCACCGGACTTCCTCAGCTGTCGCCGAATGGCTCCGGCAGTCCACCACGCCCCGCGATGCCCGTCAACTCGCCCTTGACCTGCAACGCTGCCCTGTGGCACGCGCTGTGGTGCACGCCACAGCGTGGCAGGAAGGTCACAGACGGTTGCCCATGCCCCTGATTTCACGTCACTATCTGGTGGTGCACGGTGGCGACGGGGCCGCCGGAAGGGGGCCGGGGGATGCCGCAGAGTGCTGACCGCCACGAGATCCGCCTCAGGATCACGGGCACGAACAATCCGGACCAGGACATCGAAGACCTCAGGGCCTGGCTGGAGCGCGAGCCGTGGCTGGACCGGCACGGCCACGACTGGCAGCTCCGGCCGCGGCCGGCAAACGAGAGCGACGACGGCCCCGGTGACATGGCCGCCGGCCTCGACGACCTGATCCTGGTCATCATCGGCGCCGTCACCGGCGAGATCACCAAAAGTCTCACCATCGCCCTGCAGGAGTGGCTGCGACGGCGCAGGGAGGAACGCGACACCGGCGAGCGGCCCGCCGTCGCGGTCGGGGCCGGTGACGGGGACCTGCGCGCGCTCGGCGACCCGGGCCCGGCCACCGCGGCCCCCGAACACCCCGATCCCGGCAGCCCGGCGGACGGGAGCGGCAGCACCGCCGGGGACTGAGCCGGATGTCCGAATACGACGCACGGGGCAAGGTCAACCGGGCGCTGCTGATCAGCGTCGACGACTACCGCACGCTGCGCCCGCTGCCCGCGGTGAAGGACAACGTCCGGAAGCTGGAGCAGGCCCTGCTCGCCCCCGGCACCGATCTGTTCACCAAGGGCGAGGTCGTCACCTGCCGGCCCCAGGAGCCCTGGGAGGTGGAACAGGCGCTGGACACCGTCGTCCAGGAGGCGCGCGGGCTGCTGCTGGTGTACTTCTCCGGCCACGGCCGGGTGGGCAGCGACGGCGGCAATCTGCACCTCATGGTCGGCGCCTCGGAACGCCGGCACAAGACCGTCTCCTGGCAGGACACGGTGCTGTCCTATCTGGACAACGCCCGGGCCGACCGCATCGTGATCGTCCTGGAGTGCTGTTACGCCGGCAACGCGAGCGAGGCCTTCCACTCCTGCCGCAACCCCACCTCGCTGCTGATGGCCGCGCAGCCCAACCGCCGGATCTTCAGCGGCGAGGAACCCACCGGGGGCAGCGTCTTCAACCGTGCCCTGGTCCAGATCCTGGAACGGGGCATCCCCGGCAAACGGTTCGTCACCTTCGAGGACCTGGTCCGGGCACTGCGGGAACAACTGGCCGGTGAACGCACCCCGATGGGCGACGTCTGGGAGCCGCGCTCGGCGAAGCAGAACACCGTCGACGACGTCATCCTGTCCTTCGCCACCCCCGAGGCCCGCCCGCCGACCCCGCTGCGGATCCGCTTACGCCGCCGCCTGAAGTCGTCCTTCCGGCGCTGGACCGGACTCCTGCTGATCCTGGCGATCATCCTCGTACCGGCCGTCACCGGCGTCGTCCTGCTCCGGCTCCCGAACGACGGGGCGCCCTGTCCGCCCGCCCTCGAACTGCGGCTGCTCACCGCCCCCGAGGCCGAACCCGCGCTGCGCCAGGCCGCCTTCGACTACGAGATGTCCGAGACCAACACCCGGCCCCTGACCGGTGAGGGCAACCTCCCCGACGGCTGCCGGCGCGCCCAGATCACCGTCTACTCCGCCGCCCGGGACCAGGTCGACCAGGGCTTCGCCGCCGCCGCACGCTGGCAGGGCGAGGCCCTGGGGACCGGGCAGACCCGGCCGGCCGACAAGGGCCTCGACCCCCCGGGCCGGCCCGGACCACAGCCCGACGTCTGGATCCCCGAGTCCACCGCCGACTACTACGAGGCCCGCCGCGGTATGCCCGCCACGACCTCCCCGGCGACCCTCCACTACAGCGCCCCCGTCGCCTACACCCCGCTGGTCGTCGGCATCCCGGAGAGCCGGCGGCTGGACGACGTCGAACCGGCCGACGCCTCCTGGCCGGATCTGCTCACCCAGACCGACGGCAGCCACCACGACCTCAGACTCCTGCGGCCCAGCCCGGTGCTGTCCGGCACCGGGCTGCTGCACACCCTCGGCCTCTACCTCGCCCACGTCGGCCCGGGCGGCACCGCGACGGGAGCGCCCGACCTCACCCTCGCCCGGCAGGCCGAGGAGCGGCTGTCCGCCCCGGGCAGCCAGTACGCGGGCAGCACCGAACTGCTGTGTTCGCTGCGGCCCGACACCGGCACCGACGCCGCCGGCTCCGTCGACCGCGCGAAGTCCGCGCCCCTGGTGTCGGAGAAGTCCCTCGCCGACTACAACCTCGGCCACGCCATCGGCAGTTGCCCGGCCCGCCCGTCCGCACTCCCGTTCCGCAACCGCTACCTCGCCTACTACCCCGAGAACGTCCCCGCGCTCGACCATCCCCTGGTCCGTGTCGACTGGCAGGGCGCCACGGACGCCACCGTGCGAAAGGCCGCCGTCGCGAGCTTCGCCGGCTGGCTGCGCGCCCCCGGCGGCGGGCAGCGCACCCTCACCGCGCAGGGTTACCGCGGGGTGCGGGAGGCGAGCCCCCCACCGGGCTCACCGCTGCGGGACAGCCGCGCGGACGTCGACCCCGTCGGGCCGGTCGTGCCCTTCACCGCCGGCCCGGAGCAGGTCTCCCAGGTGCTGGACGGCTACGACAAGGCCCAGAAGTCCAGCCAGGTGCTGATCCTCATGGACACCTCCACCTCCATGGCGGACGGCGGCAGGCTCCCGGTCGCCCTGAGCGCGGCCGGACGCGCCCTGGAGATGGCCGGCCCGCGCCACACCTACGGCCTGTGGGCCTTCCCGGACCGCGCGCACCCCGCCGACGCCGACGCGGTGCGCGAGCTGGTCCGGCTGGGCAGCGCCGACCCGGCCCCGGGCAAGGCGGCGCTGGACCGGATCGCCGGCGGCGAACTGGTCGAGCACGGCGCCGCGATGGAGGAGGCGCTGACCCGTGCCCTGCGCACGATGAAGAAGTCCCCGGCCACCAACAAGGCCATCGTGCTCCTGCTCGACCAGGACGACGGCGCGGGCCGCCGTGCGGCGAGCGTGGAGCGGACGCTTGGCACCCTCCTGGAGGAGAAGCCCGACGTGCCCATCCTGGCGCTGGTGCTGGGCCGGTCCGGCTGTGACACCTTCGCCTTCCGGCAGCTGGCCGGCGCCTCGCACGGACAGTGCGTGCCCGCAGGACCGCAGGCCGTCGACACGCTGGCCGGCCGGATCGCCTCCATCGGCACGGCCGCCAAGGGGGACCGATGACCGCTGTGCGCACCACCGCGCCCGCCGCCGCGCTGTGTCTGCTGCTGACGCTGGCGGTGAGCGGCTGTACGCCGGGGGAGCAGGACGTCCCGGAGAAGGGCGCGATCGTCTTCGCCACCGGCAGCGACCTCAGCAGCTCCGGCATCCGCCAGGACCTGATCCACGCCTGGGAGAAGGAGCACGGCCGCACGGTCCGGATCGTCGAACTCCCCGACACCGCCGACGGCCAGCGCAGCCAGCTGCTGGCCGCGGGCCAGTCCGGCAACGGCGGCTACGACGTGCTCAACCTCGATGTGGCCTGGACCGCGGAGTTCGCCGAGGCGGGCGTGATCCGCCCCTGGCCCGCGAGCCTGGACGGGGACTTCCTCGGCAGCGTGGCCAAGACCGTGGAGTACGACGGCAAGGTGTGGGGCGTGCCCTTCAACACCGACGCCGGGCTGCTCTACTACCGCAAGGACATCCTGGACGCGTACCACCACGGCGCCCCGTCCACCTGGGATGAACTCAAGGACGTGGCGAGCGAGGTGACCAAGGACTACAACCGGAAGGCGGCCCACGATGCCGCCGCCGGCCAGAAGAAGCGGCCCACGATGTACGGCATGGTCGCCCAGTTGCGGCCCTACGAGGGACTGACCGTCAACACCCTGGAGTCGGCCTGGGTCTACGGCGGCGACCCGGAGGCCACCAGTTTCACCAAGGGCGAGCAGGTCGGCGCGCTGCAACTGGGCGTCGCCGAGCTCAAGAACCGGCTCGATACGATCATGCCGCACGAGGCCACGGCCATGGACGAGACGGAGAGCCGCCGCTGGTTCGCCGACGGCCGCGCGCTGTTCATGCGCAACTGGCCGGTCGAGTACGCCTCGGTCGCCCGGAAGCTCACGCCGGGCAAGGAGTTCGACGTCACCCAGCTGCCCGCCCGTCCCAGCGACGGCAAGCGGATGTCCGTGCTGGGCGGGCAGAACCTCGCGATCTCCGCGGGCAGCAAGCGGCCGGCCGGCGCCCGGTCCCTGATCGAGGCGCTGACCGGTGCGGGCAGCGAACGCTGTCTGCTGGAGCGGGGGTTCGCGGCCACCCGCAACTCGGCGTACCGGGACGGGCCCACGGCACCGCGCTGCCCGCTGCCGCCCCGCGACGCGGAGCGCGGCGGCCCGGGAGCGCCGGAGCCGCGCCCCGACCCCCGCACCCTGCACGAGGCGCTGCTGGCGGCCGAACCGCGCCCGCGCAGCGCCCACTACCAGACCTTCAGCAAGGTCGTTCAGCTCGGGGTGTCCGCCTTTCTCAACGGCCGCGGCGGCACGGCCATCGCCGACCGGCTGGCCCGGGAGGCCGATGACGCGCTCGGCGGACGGGGCACACCGACGACGAAGCGCCCGGCGGACGACGGCTGATGCCGTGGTCCGCCGGGCGCCGCGCGCTGTCCGGTGCCGCCTCCGGTGGAGGTCAGGCGGCGACGATCAGATAGATGCCATAGGCCACCGCCGCCGCGCACAGGGCGAAGGCGGTCACCGCGCCGGCCCGCGCCCCCGCACCCGGTGCGGCGACCGCGGCCGCGGCGCCTTCCGGCTGCGGCCTGCGGGAGGTACCGACGATGCCGACGGTGAACAGGCCCACGATCCCGACCGTGACCGCGAGGGTGACGCCGAAGACCTGGCCGAGAGCTGCCCAGTCGATGCTCATGGAGTTCCTTATCAGGTGATGACAGCTAGCGGGAGACCGTCGCGGCCTTGGGGCGCGGGGCGGGTGTCGCGGGGGTGCCGGGGCCGGATGCCTGGGCCGGGATCCCGGCGGCCTCCGGGGCGTCGGCCGGCTGGGCGTCCGTCACCGGGACATCAGCCGCCGGGGCGTCGGCCGCCGGGGCGTCGGCCGCCGGGACTTCGGTCGCCGGGGCCGGCTGGCCCGCCGGGGGAGGGGAGACGGTGCGCAGCGCGGCGGTCACCACGCCCACCGGCTCCGCTGCCGGGCCTTCGTTGACATTGGTGTGGTCGATCGGCTTGCGCCGGGAGGCGGCCCAGATCGCGCCGCAGATGCCGAGTGCGAGCACGGCCACCGCCGCCACACCCCAGTCGCCCTGCCCCGCGAGGAACGCGGCGCCCGCCGCGACCAGACCCGCGGCCGGCAGCGTCAGACCCCAGGCCAGGACCATCCGGCCGGCCGTGGACCAGCGCACCACGCCGCCCTTGCGGCCCAGGCCCGAGCCCATCACGGCACCGGAGCAGACCTGGGTGGTGGAGAGCGCGAAGCCGAGGTGCGAGGAGGCCAGGATGGTGGCCGCCGCGCCGGTCTGGGCGGCGAAGCCCTGCGGCGGCTGGATGTCGGTGATGCCCTTGCCCATCGTGCGGATGATCCGCCAGCCGCCCAGGTACGTACCGAGCGCAATGGCGAGACCGGCCGAGGCGATGACCCACAGCGGCGGGTCGGCGTGCGGGGCGACCACACCGCCGGTGATCAGCGCGAGGGTGATCACACCCATCGTCTTCTGGGCGTCGTTGGTGCCGTGGGCGAGGGAGACCAGGGCGGCGGAGGCGATCTGCCCCGCGCGGTAGCCCTTGGCGGTGTCCGCCTCGTCGCGGTTGCGGGTCAGCCGGTAGGTGAGCCGGGTCGCCGCCATCGCGGCCAGGCCGGCCACGACCGGGGCGGCCACCGCCGGGATCAGGACCTTCATCACCACGGCCTCGCCGTGCACCCCGTGGGTGCCGACCGACACCAGGGTCGCGCCGATGAGACCGCCGAAGAGGGCGTGGGAGGAGCTGGAGGGGAGACCCGCGAGCCAGGTCAGCAGGTTCCAGACGATGGCGCCGACCAGGCCGGCGAAGATCACTTCAGGTCTGATGCCGGCGCTCTCGTCGATGATCCCGCCGGAGATGGTCTTGGCCACCTCCACGGACAGGAACGCACCGACGAGGTTGAGCCCTGCCGACATCGCCACCGCGGCCTTGGGTCGCAATGCCCCGGTGGAGATGGTGGTGGCCATTGCATTGGCCGTGTCGTGGAAGCCGTTCGTAAAGTCGAACACCAAGGCCGTGACGATCACGATCCCGATGAGAAGCGTGATGTGTTCCATTCACCCAGGCAATCAGTTCGGAGGTCAGCGTCGTTGGGACCGTACGGAGAGTGGGTGAACGGAAAGTGAACTGGGGCGGGCGCGGTGATGACGCCCCCGCAGTGTTCACAGGGAGGTGTCTCCCGCGTCACTTCCGCCTCATCCGTTGGCGAACTTGATGCGTTGTGCGGGCGGGCCCTCCCCGCGGGAGCGTCGCGCGCCGGCTCCCCGGCGACGTTAACGGAGAACCAACACAAGGTGACCCGTCTCCGGGCAATCCTCCGCAGAGAGGCAGATATCCCTATATGGCGGATTCCGGATGGTCGGGCCCCGTCGTACTCTGCCCCGGCCTGCTCGTACGGTGTCGCGCACCGCAACCCGCCACTCGCCGCACCGCGCCGGAGGACCCATGAAGGACCACGCCGACCGCCTCGCCGAAGCCTGGGGCGAACTGGTCGCCACCGCCCGCAGAACCGTGTCCGACGGACTGGTCGTCGGCACCTCGGGCAATGTCTCGCGCCGCATCAAGGACCTGGTCCTGGTCACCCCCAGCGGCGTCCCCTACGACCGGCTCGGGCCGGGCGACACCACCGCGGTCGACCTCGAAGGGCGCCAGATCATCGGCACGCTCCGGCCGACCAGCGAACTGCCGATGCACCTGGCGGTCTACCGCAGCACCACGGCCACCGCCGTCGTCCACACCCACGCCCCGTATGCCACCGCCGTCTCCACCCTCGTCCCCGAACTCCCGCCGGTCCACTACATGACCGCGGCGCTCGGCGGCCCCGTGCGCGTCGCCCCCTATGCCCTGTACGGCAGCGACGAGCTCGCCGCCCACATGCTCGACGCGCTCCGCGACCGCACCGGCTGCCTGCTGCAGAACCACGGCACCCTCACCCACGGCGACAGCCTCGGCCAGGCGCTGGACCGCACCGCCCAGCTGGAGTGGATGTGCCGGGTCTGGCTGACCGCGAGCTCCGTGCCGGGGCACACGCCGAACCTGCTGTCGGCCGGACAGCTCGACGCGGCCGCCGCACAGCTGCGGGACTACGGCCGGCAGGGCTGAGCACCCGTAGTGGACGGCGGCGCGGCCCGCACGCCGTCCACCCGGCCGCCGTCCACCCGGCTGCCCCGGTCACCCGCCCGGCACCGCCAAGTGGCCGCGCCCGCCGCCGCTGCGCACACTGAACAGGTGCGCCTGGTTACCGCGGCGGCCGTGGCCGCCACCACCGTGATCGGTGCCGGGGCGGCCGCCGTGGCGGTCGGCCGGTACGCCGGCGACATTGCCCTGAAACCGTCGCCCGACGACCCCTTCCCGGGCGACTCCCGTCTCACCGTGCACTCCGCCACCGAGAACCGCATCGCCCTCACCCGCAGTCTGGCGACCCTGCGGCCCGGCACCTACGGGCTCACCGGCTCCGGCTGCCATGCGGTGGTCGGCGATGTCATCCACGGCGTACCGCACCCCGCCGACGCGGTCGTACGACGCCTGGTGCGGGTCACCCACGGCACCCTCAAACCGGGCAACCGGATGCGGCTCACCCCGCAGGTGCACCTCGGCAACCCCCGTGACGCCCTCGGCCTGGACTGCGCCGATGTCGACGTCCCCGGTGAACTCGGCGCCCTCCCGGCGTGGTTCCTCCCCGGCGTACGCGACACCTGGGTCATCACCGTCCACGGGCTGGGCACCACCCGTGAACACCCGATGGTGGTGATGCCGTTCCTGCACCGCCACCGGCTGCCCGTCCTCGACCTGGCCTACCGCAACGACGTCGGCGCCCCGCGCACCGCCGACGGCCTGAGCCACCTCGGCGACACCGAATGGCGCGACCTCGACGCCGCGATCCGCTACGCGGTCCGCTACGGCGCCCAGGACATCGTCCTCTACGGCTGGTCCACCGGCGCGACCATGGCGCTGCGTGCCGCTGCCCACTCCGCGCTGCGCGCCCGGATCAGCGGCCTGGTCCTGGACTCCCCGGTCCTCGACCGGGGTGCCACCATCCGGGCGCTGGCCGCCGCCCGGCGGGTCCCGCGCGTCCTGCTGCCGCTGGTCGTACGGGCCGCAGAGGGCGCCACGGGAATGCCCGTCGACCGGCCCGACGCCGTCGACCCGGACGGGCTGAACGTCCCCATCCTGCTCTTCCACGGGCCCAACGACCTCATCGCCCCCTGGTCGGCCTCCCGTTCCCTCGCCGCCCGCCGCGCCGACCTGGTCACCCTTCAGCCGGTCCCGCACGCACCGCACGCCGCGATGTGGAACGCCGACCCGACGGGCTGCGAAGAGGCGCTGCGGCGCTTCCTCACCCCGCTCATGTGACACCCGCCCCGCCGGCCCCGCCGGGAGCCGGCGCCCGATGACGCCCGGGCATACGGGGCGACAACTCCCCTCATCAGGGACGGGCCGCCAAGATGACATGGCCCCGGCAGGTCGCAGGCAGGGTTCCGATTGGGCTTTCGGGCCGACAGCGGCAACACTGCTCCTGTGACGTCCCGTACCCCGCGCGACTCCCGGCTCCGCATCGTCCCCCGTCAACCGGTTGCGGCCGCCCGCCGGGCGGTGACAACCCGGACCAAGCGTCCGGCGCCCCGCCCGCCCGAGGGCACGCCGCCGCCCGCGGAACTGGCCCGGCAGGCCCGGACCGTGCTGGCCGGCGCCGCCCGCCTCGCCCGCTGGGCCGACGGCGCCGCGCTGCGCGCCGGAGCGGACGGGGCGCTGCCGAAGGCCGCGGCACAACGCGCCGCCGAGGCCCTGCGCCTGACACCGCAGCAGGTCCGCACCGACTGGGACCGGGCCCGGCTCGCCGGCCTCGTCGAACTCCACGACGGCCTCGCCCGCCCCGGCTGGCGGCTGCGCGCCTGGGACCGCGACGACACCGCCGTGCTGCGCGGCTGGGTCGCCCTCTTCGACGCCTGGTCGCTGGCCCGCCCCGCGCCGGCCACCGCCGGCCCCGCGATAGTCGCCGAAGTCGTCGAGGCGCTGCCGCAGTTGCTGTCCCTGCTGCACCTGTCGGCCGGGCCCGTCAGGCTGCCGGTGCTGCTGGACATGCTGGACCAGCGCGTCGCCGAGCTGCGCACGGAGCGCTGCGAGGTCCCCTACGGCCAGGACCCGGCCCCGGGCAGCGCCGACCATGCCGCGCCGGCGGCCGACGACGCCGCGGGGGCGTCGCTGGCCGAGCTGCTGGGCTGGGCGCTGGACGCCCTGCTGACGGTCGGCGCGCTGGTGGCGCCGGACGGTGCGCGCGACGGCGTCCACGAGGCCTTCCACGACGCGTCCGAGGCACAGCTGACGCCGCTCGGCAACTGGTCGGTATGGGTCAAGCTGGAGCAGATCTGCGTCGCCGCGCAGAGCCCGGCCGGCCATATCGAGCAGTCCGCGGAGGCGATGCTGCGCGGCTGTGCCCGGCTCACCCCGGGCCCGGCCCGCGCCGAGTACCGCGCCTGGCTCGCCGCCCGCTCGGTCGGCGCGGCCGTCGAGGAGCTGCTGACCGTGGCCCGCGGCGAGGACGCGCTGCTGCGCGGCCTGGCCTTCGAGGCGCTGCGGGCGGTCGGCGCCCCGGCCGAGGCCGCCGTACGCGCCGCGGCCGACGAGCCGGCCCTGCGGCCGTACGCCCTGCTGTGGCTGGTCGAGCACGAGGGCGGCGACCCGGAGACCGCGCCCGATGTGCTCACCCGTGAGGAGTCGACCTGGCTGTGGGTGGACACCGCGGCGGCCGTCGCCGACCACGGCGAGACCCAACTGCTGGTACGGCACCTCGACTCGGCGGTCCAGGGCTCGGTCCCGCGCCTCCTGGAGGAGGTACGCGCCATCGGCCACCCCCGCACCGTCCAGGTCCTGGTGGCACTGGCCGCCGCCCACCCCGACCCGGCACTGGCCAAGGCGGTGCGGCGCGCGGCGTTCCAAGTCCACACCGGTGGGGTTTGACTGTTCGTCTGCGCTTTGCCCCTGGCCCACGTTTTTGGCTTTCCCGCCGTTTCGCTGCGCTTTGCCTCCGCCCCGTTTTTGGCTTTCCCGCCGTTTCGCCTGGCGGCGGGCGGGGTCCGCTGCGCGGGGCTGTGGGTGCGGTGACGGGCCTGCGGGGCAGGGGTGTGGGACTGCTTCGCTTTACGTCCCACACCCCTGCCCCTCCGGCCCGTCCCCTCCCGTGGGTGAGTAAGTGAACGTGGGTGGGGGCGGGCCACGGGCGTAGGCATTTCCACGTGTTCCACGAGCAGCACCGGACCACCCACGCTCACTCCCACCGGCCTTCTTCCCACCCTCCAACGGGAGGGGACGGGCCGGAGCGGGTGGGGTGCCGGACGTAAAGCGAAGCAGTCCGGCACCCCACCCGCTCCGGCCCGTCACCGCACCCCGACAGCCCCGCGCAGCGGACCCCGCCCCGCGCAGCGGACCCCGCCCCGCGCAGCGGACCCCGCCCGCCGCAGGCGCAACGGCGGGAAAGCCCAAAGCGGGGCGGAAGCAAAGCGCAGCGGACCCGCCAGGCGCCACGGCGAGAAACCCCCACGGCGGGAGAGCCGAAAACGTGGGAGGGAAATCGACTTGCACGGGGCCGTTAGACTGCCTCCCATGGCAGTTCTCCCCCGGGTTCATTAGACGGCGCAGCCCGCTCTCGGACCGTCCGTCCAATCCGCCGTCTTCCTGCCCTGGAGTTTTTCCGTGATTACCGCCTCCGGCCTTGAGCTGCGCGCCGGCGCCCGCATCCTCATCGAGTCCGCTTCCTTCCGTATCGCCAAGGGCGACCGCATCGGCCTGGTGGGCCGTAACGGCGCCGGCAAGACCACCCTCACCAAGGTGCTGGCGGGCGAGGGCATCCCCGCCTCCGGCTCGGTCACCCGCGCCGGCGAGGTCGGCTATCTGCCGCAGGACCCGCGCACCGGCGACCTGGACGTGCTGGCCCGCGACCGCATCCTGTCCGCCCGTGACCTCGACAGCGTGCTGCGCAAGATGCGCGAGAACGAGGACCGGATGGCCAACGGCAAGGGCGCCACCCGCGACAAGGCGATGAAGAAGTACGAGCGCCTGGAGACCGAGTTCCTGACCAAGGGCGGGTACGCCGCCGAGGCGGAGGCCGCGACCATCGCCGCCAGCCTGGGCCTGCCCGACCGCATCCTCGGCCAGCCGCTGCACACCCTCTCCGGCGGTCAGCGCCGCCGCGTCGAGCTGGCCCGGATCCTGTTCTCGGACTCCGACACGCTGTTGCTCGACGAGCCCACCAACCACCTCGACGCGGACTCCATCGTCTGGCTGCGGGACTACCTCAAGACCTACCGCGGCGGCTTCATCGTGATCTCCCACGATGTCGACCTGGTCGAGACCGTGGTCAACAAGGTGTTCTACCTCGACGCCAACCGCTCGCAGATCGACATCTACAACATGGGCTGGAAGCTCTACCAGCAGCAGCGCGAGGCCGACGAGAAGCGCCGCAAGCGCGAGCGCGCGAACGCCGAGAAGAAGGCCGCGGCGCTCAACACCCAGGCCGACAAGATGCGGGCCAAGGCCACCAAGACCGTCGCCGCCCAGAACATGGCCAAGCGCGCCGACAAGCTGCTCGCCGGCCTGGAGCAGGTGCGCGCCGCCGACAAGGTCGCCAAGCTGCGCTTCCCGGACCCGGCGCCGTGCGGCAAGACCCCGCTCACCGCCGAGGGCCTGTCGAAGTCCTACGGCTCCCTGGAGATCTTCACCGACGTCGACCTGGCCATCGACAAGGGCTCCCGGGTCGTCATCCTCGGTCTGAACGGTGCCGGCAAGACCACCCTGCTGCGGCTGCTGGCCGGCGTCGAGACACCGGACACCGGTGAGGTCCGCCCGGGGCACGGCCTCAAGCTCGGCTACTACGCCCAGGAGCACGAGACCCTGGATCCGGACCGTACGGTCCTGGAGAACATGCGCTCGGCCGCCCCGGACATGGACCTGGTCGCCATCCGCAAGACGCTGGGTTCCTTCCTCTTCTCCGGGGACGACGTCGACAAGCCCGCCGGGGTGCTCTCCGGCGGCGAGAAGACCCGGCTCGCCCTGGCGACGCTGGTCGTCTCCTCGGCCAATGTGCTGCTGCTCGACGAGCCCACCAACAACCTCGACCCGGCCAGCCGCGAGGAGATCCTGGGCGCGCTGCACACCTTCACGGGCGCGGTGGTCCTGGTGTCGCACGACGAGGGAGCGGTGGACGCGCTGGAGCCCGAGCGCATCATCCTGCTGCCCGACGGCGTCGAGGACCTGTGGGGCCAGGACTACGCGGACCTGGTCGCGCTGGCCTGATCACGGCGTATGGATCATGCCGTATGGATCATTCGGCCGATGTGTGATCCATCATCTGAGTGAGAACGGCTCGTACACCGGCGAGTCTGCGGCATCCGGCCGGGCCCTTGGGGCCCGGCCTTCGCCGTTTCGTCGGCATACCGCCTGACCTGCCCCTTCTCGCGGAAAGCCGGGGCCGGGCGGCCGTCCACAGAGTCGGAATGTGGCATTCCGGTCCGCGTGAGCGCCCGCCGGACGGCAATGGATGTCGTACTGACCCTGCGGAATGGGTGGCCAGGAAGCCGGAGAGGGGTGATCATGAGAGTCCAGAGCGCACTTCCCACGAGGAGGCACGGGTGGCCGAGACTCTGAAGAAGGGCAGCCGGGTAACCGGCGCCGCGCGCGAGAAGCTCGCGGCAGACCTGAAGAAAAAGTACGACTCCGGTGCGAGCATCCGGGCGCTGGCCGAGGAAACCGGCCGCTCCTACGGATTCGTGCACCGGATGCTCAGCGAATCCGGTGTGGTCCTGCGCGGTCGAGGCGGAGCCACAAGGGGCAAGAAGGCCGCATCGGCCTGACGGCTGCGACTCCGGGTGCAAACGGTGTCCCCCCGGTCGACCGAGCGGTCGACCGGGAGGTTACCGTTCAGTCACTTACGCACGCAGGTGCGGACGGCTGACTCGGAGGCGCTGATGACTCTGCTCGACAAGGACGGTGTGCGACTCGCCGTTGACGGTGCGATCGCCACGGTGACCCTCGCCAACGCAGCGAAGCGCAATGCGCAGTCGCCGGCCATGTGGCGGGCGCTCGCCGAGGCGGGTTCCTTGCTGCCGGGAAACGTGCGGATCGCGGTGCTCCGTGGTGAGGGCCAGTCCTTCTCCGCGGGCCTCGACCGTCAGGCGTTCACGCCCGAAGGCTTCGACGGCGAGCCGTCGTTCATCGATCTGGCGCGCGGCACGGACAGCGAGCTGGACGCCACGATCGCCGAGTACCAGGAAGCGTTCACCTGGTGGCGGCGCAACGACCTGGTGTCCATCGCCGCCGTGCAGGGCCACGCCATCGGCGCGGGCTTCCAGCTCGCCCTGGCCTGCGATCTGCGGGTGGTCGCGCCCGACGTCCAGTTCGCCATGCGCGAGACCAGCCTGGGACTCGTACCGGACCTGACCGGTACCCACCCCCTGGTGGGGCTGGTGGGCTACGCCCGGGCGCTGGAGATCTGCGCCACGGGCCGCTTCGTGCATGCCGAGGAGGCCGAGCGGATCGGCCTCGCCAACCTCGTGGTGCCCGCGGACGAACTCGATGCCACGGTGACCGACCTGGCCGCCGCGCTCACCGCCCCGCCGCGGGACGCCGTCATCGAGACCAAGGCCCTGCTGGCCGGCGCCGCGGGCCGTACGTACGAGGAACAGCGCACCGCCGAACGGGCCGCGCAGGCACGCCGGCTGCGCGACCTCGCGGGCGTGGGGGAGTAGCCCCCGCTGCACTCCTTCACCGACGGGCGTCCCTTCCGGCCGGGGGTGCCCGTCAGCTCCGTTCCACGGCGGTGACCAGCACGGCAACCGTCGACGGCGCCGCCGGCGCGGCGGCCACCGCCCGCCGTACGGCACTTGAGACGTCCAGGGCCCGGTAGCCGGGCGCGGTCGCCAGCTGGATCAGCACATGGCCGTCGGTGCAGCGCACCGCACGGGACGCCCCGCCGAGCACCGGTGCCAGCCGGGCCACCCCCGGTACGCCCCGCGCGACGGCGGTGAGCCCCGCCGGGTCCTCCTGCGTCGCACCGCTGCCCTCATCCCCCGGGGGAGTGGCAGACGGCCCCTGCGTACGGTCGGCAGGCGACGACGGTGCCTCGCCCTCGTCCAGCAGCTCGCTGACCTGCAGATCCACCACACCCACCACCAGCCCCAGCTCCCGGACCGAGGCCTCCAGCAGCGCGGTGCGCACCTGGTCGGCGACGGTGGGCAGCGGCCGGCCGGCGACCGTGGCGAAATCCGCCTCGATCCGCAGCGGGCCGGGCGGCAGCGCGCTCGGCGGGGCCGGCACCGCGGGCTGCGGGGCCCGGTCCGGGTCGGCGACGGACAGCCGCAGCGTGCCGAGGCGCACCCCGGCCGGTGTCCCGGCGGCCGCCCGCAACGTCCCGGCGGCCGCCTGCTCGGTGATCCATGATCCGTCCGCGGGCCCGCCGAGCGGCAGCACCCGGCCGATCCCGAGCTGTACCCGCACCGCCTGCGCCCACTGGTTCGCGGCCACCGCGTCACCCCTTTCCCGGCGGTCCCCGGACCCGTTCCGGACACCTCCCGCACCACTCCACCAGCCTGCCGCAGACCGGCCCCCACGGCCCGTACGGCAGGGCGGTGTGCCGGGCGTCGCCGTGCGGAGCACTCCGCTGCCACGTCCCCGGAGCGGCCCGGGGGATGCGGACCTACTGTGGGCAACGGAGCGGGCGGACCGCTTCTCCTCGCGGAAGCGGACCGCTTCTCCTCGCGGAAAGGGACGACGGCGATGAGCGAGAGCCAGCAGCAGGCAGAGGGGCCCCGGACTCCTGCCAAGCGGGGTGGCGGCGACCCCGCGACCCGTGGGCGGACCACCATCGCCGATGGTGTGGTCGAGAAGATCGCCGGTCTGGCGGCCCGGGACGTCCTGGGCGTGCATGCCATGGGCAGCGGCTTCGCCCGTACGCTCGGCGCCGTACGCGACCGGGTGCCCGGCGGCGGCAGGTCCGCGACCGTGACCCGCGGGGTCAAGGCCGAGGTCGGCGAGGTGCAGACCGCGCTGGACCTGGAGATCGTGGTCGACTACGGCGTCGCCATCGCCGATGTGGCGCGCTCCGTGCGGGAGAACGTCATCTCCGCGGTGGAACGGATGACGGGCCTGGAAGTCGTCGAGGTCAACATCGCGGTCAGCGACGTCAAGCTGCCCGACGAGGAAGACGAAGAAGAGGGAGCGGAGCCGCGGCTCCAGTAGCCGCGTCCGTCCGGAGGGGTAGCGAAGGAGCGCACGATGAGCATGGCCGTGGTCGGCCTCTTGGCCGGTATGGCGCTGGGCTTCGCCGGATACTTCGGTGGCTTCGGCGCCTTTGTCCTGGTGGCGGCGCTGGGCGCTATCGGGTTTGTGGCCGGCAGACTCCTGGACGGGGATCTGGAAGCCGGCGATTTCTTCCGTCCGCGCCGCGGCGACCGCGACGAACGGCGGCGGTGAAGCCGGGTGGCGACGGTGTCCCCGGCCGCCGCTGCCGCCGGCGTGGCGGCGGGCGAGCGGGGCGCGACCAGCATCGCGGACCGGGTGGTGGCGAAGATCGCCGCACAGGCGGCCCGGGAGGCCCTGCGCCGGCAGTCCCCGCAGGCCCGCACGCAGGCGCATGCGACGGTGACCGTGCACCGGCGCGAGGACCGCCGGCACTTCGGCGAGGCGCGGGTGCGGATCGCCGTGGAGCTGGGCTACCCCTCCGACATCGGCGCCCAGTGCCGGGCGGTACGCCGTCACGTCACCGAGCGGGTCAAGGCGTTGGCGAGCATGGACGTGCCCGAGGTCGCCGTGGAGGTCGAGCGGCTGCACTCCCCGCTGGAGGAGCGTACGGGCCGCGGGAGGGTGCGATGAGCGACGACGCGGAGCAGCCGGACACCCGGCGGATGCCCACCCTCGACAAGACACCCGACGCCACGGACGGACGGAGCGATTCCGCCCCGGACCCGGCCGCGACGGACGAGGGAGACCACGGCCGCAGCGGGCGCTTCTGGTCGGCCCGCCGGGTCCCGGCCGCGGTGGTCGCGCTGGTGCTGCTGGCCGCCGCCGGACTGCTGCTCTACGACGTGGTCGCGGTGCGCGCCCACCACCCCGCGATGGCCTGGCGCCGGTGGCTCGCCCGCGAACTGGCCACCCGTCACCTCGACAACCCCTGGGTGCTGGCCGCCGCCGCTCTCGCGGTGGTGCTCGGCATCTGGCTGATCGTGCTGGCGCTCACCCCCGGACTGCGCCAGGTGCTGCCGATGCGGCCGACGGCGCCGGACCTCCGGGCCGGGCTGGACCGGGCGGCCGCCGCGCTGGTGCTGCGCGACCGCGCCATGGAGGTGGCCGGTGTCCAGTCCGTACGGATGAAGGTCGGCCGCCGCAAGGCGAAGGCGCACGCCGTCTCGCACTTCCGTGAGCTGGACGAGGTCCGCGCCGACCTCGACGTCGCGCTGGGCGAGGGCCTGCGGCAGCTGGGGCTCGCGCACCGGCTCGGCCTGACCGTGCACGTCCGGCGCCCGAAGAAGGGATGAGGCAGCGATGCGCAGGGTCGGCAGAGCGATCAACCGGGTACTGCTCGGCGTGACCGGTGCGGTGCTGCTGGGCACCGGTGGCCTGGTGCTGTTCGGCGGCCTGGACCTGCCCGCGAGATGGCGGGTGCGCCTGCCCGCCCACTGGCCCTGGTCCCGCCCCGGCGACGTCCTGCTCTCCGCGCAGCAGCGCACCCGCTGGAGTGGCCAGGGCTGGTTCTGGCCCGCCGTGATCGCCGCCCTGGCCGTCTTCGTGCTGCTGATGCTGTGGTGGCTGCTGTCCCAGCTGCGGCGCCACCGGCTCAACGACCTCCTCGTCGACAGCGGCGACGGCGAGGGCGCCACCCTGCGCGGCCGGGCGCTGGAGGGCGTCCTCGCGGCCGAAACCGAGTCGCTGGAAGGCGTCGACCGGGCCGGGGTACTGCTGACCGGCCGCCGGAGCGAACCGCGGATCCGGGCCCTGCTGTCCCTCGCCCCGCACGCCGACCCGGGCACCGTGGTCCGCCGCCTGTCGGACGAGGCGGTGACCCACGCCCGCCGCTCGGCCGGGCTCGACCGGCTGCCGGGGGACGTCCGGCTGCGCGCGGTCAAGCACCGGCCCGAGCGGGTCAGTTAGGGCCAAGCGGGTCAGTGCGGCCAGGGGACTCCCCGTCAGAAGCCGTGCCGGGCCCCGCCGTCCACCGGCACCATCACCCCGGTGACATACGACGCGGCCGGCGACAGCAGGAACGCCGCGGCCCGGCCGAACTCCTCCGGTGTGCCGTAGCGGCCCAGCGGGATCGCCGCGGAGTTACGGGCGCGGCTGCCCTCCGGGTCGCCGGAGAGCGCGTCGAGCTGGGTCATCCGGTCGGTGGCGATCCGGCCGGGCAGGACGCCGAGGACCCGGATGCCGCGCGGGCCGAGTTCGACCGAGAGCGACTTGGCGAAGCCGGCGAGGCCGGGGCGGAGCCCGTTGGAGACCGTCAGCCCGGGGATCGGCTCGTGCACCGAGCCGGACAGCACAAAGCCGATCACACCGCCCTCCGCCAGCTCGGCGGCGGCCGTGCGGGCCAGCCGTACCGCGCCGAGGAAGACCGATTCGAAGGCCTGCTGCCACTGTGCGTCGGTGTTGTCGAGGGCGCCGCCGGGCGGCGGGCCGCCCACGCTGATCAGCACGCCGTCCAGGCGGCCGAAGCGCTCCCGGGCCGCGGCCACCAGGCGGTCGGGGCCTTCCGGGTCGGCGTTGTCGGCCGCCACCCCCAGGGCACGTTCACCGAGCGAGGCCGCGGCCGCCGCCGCGCTCTCCTCGGTGCGTCCGGTGAGCACGACGTTGGCGCCGTCGGCGACCAGCTCACGGGCGGTGGCGAAGCCGAGGCCGCGGGTCGCCCCGGTGACGAGGTACGTCCGGTCGGTGAGTCCAAGATCCATGGCCCTAGTCTGCCCCGGCCCCCTCCTGGAGCCCGAAGGCGGTCCCCACCAGCCCGATATGGCTGAACGCCTGCGGATAGTTGCCCAGCTGGCGTCCGGCCGCCGGGTCGTACTCCTCGGAGAGCAGCCCCACATCGTTGCGCAGGTCCAGCAGCCGCTCGAACATCTCCTGGGCCTCGTGCCGCCGTCCGCTCATCCGCAGCGCGTCGACGAGCCAGAACGAGCAGGCCAGGAAGGTGCCCTCGTCGCCGGGCAGCCCGTCGACCGAGCCGCCCTCGGTGCTGTAGCGGCGGACCAGACCGCCGTGGCTCAGTTCCCGGCGCACCGTGTCGATGGTGCCGGCGACCCGCGGGTCGTCCCCCGGCAGAAAGCCGACCCGGGGGATCAGCAGGGTCGCCGCGTCCAGCTCCGCCGACCCGTAGAACTGGGTGAAGGTGCCGCGGCCGGCGTCATAGCCCCGCTCGCACACCTCCCGGTGCACCTCGTCGCGCATCGCCCGCCAGCGGTCGACGTCCCCGCCCAGTTGGGGATTGGCCTCCAGCGCCCACACCACGCGGTCGGCCGCCACCCAGGCCATGACCTTGGAGTGCACAAAGTGCCGGCGCGGCCCGCGGATCTCCCACAGCCCCTCGTCGGGGTCGCGCCAGGCGGACTCCAGATAGTCGACCAGCGCGCGCTGGATGCTCCAGGCGTGCGGCTCCGACGGCAGCCCGGCCGTGCGCGCGATGTGGAAGGAGTCGAGCACTTCGCCGTAGACGTCGAGCTGACGCTGTTCGACGGCGGCGTTGCCGATGCGTACGGGCACGGAGTCGGCGTATCCGGACAGCCACGGCAGCTCGGCCTCCGGCAGCCGCCGCTCACCCGCCAGCCCGTACATGATCTGCAGATCGTCGGGGGCGCCGGCCACCGCGCGCAACAGCCAGTCCCGCCAGGCGCCGGCCTCCTCCAGGTATCCGGCGGAGAGCAGCGAGTTCAGGGTGAGGCTGGCGTCGCGCAGCCAGCAGTAGCGGTAGTCCCAGTTGCGTACCCCGCCCAGTTCCTCGGGCAGCGAGGTGGTGGGGGCCGCGACGATGCCGCCGGTGGGCGCGTAGGTGAGCGCCTTGAGGGTGATCAGCGAGCGCATCACGGCCTCGCGGTAGGGGCCGTGGTAGCGGCAGCGCCCGGACCAGGTGTGCCAGTCGTCCAGGGTGTCCTGAAGCGCCTCGAACGGGTCGATCTGGACCGGCCGGGGCTCGTGGGAAGGGTGCCAGGTCAGCACGAACGCGGCGCGTTCGCCCGCGGTGACGGTGAAGTCCGAGCGGGTGCTGAAGTCCCTGCCGTAGGTGGTGCTCTGTGCCGGGGTGCGCAGCCATACCGAGTCCGGCCCGGCGACCGCGACCCGAGAGCCCTCGGTGGCCCGCACCCAGGGCACCGCCCGGCCGTAGTCGAACCGCAGCCGCAGCACCCCCCGCATCTCGACGCTGCCGCTCAGGCCCTCGACGATCCGTACGACATCGGGCTGGCGGTCGCGCTGCGGCATGAAGTCGATGACCCGGACGCTGCCCGTGGGGGTCTCCCACACCGTGTCGAGGATCAGCGAATCACCGCGGTAGGAGCGCTCCGCGCGGGCCTCGGAGGAGCGGGGGGACAGCCGCCAGTGGCCGTTGTCCTTGTGGCCCAGGAGCGCGGCGAAGCAGGCCCCGGAGTCGAAGCGGGGCAGGCACAGCCAGTCGATGGAACCGTCGCGGCCGACGAGGGCGGCGGTCTGCAGATCGCCGATGAGCGCATAGTCCTCGATATGTGGGTGCACTCAGCGGCTTTTCCCGCACGGCGCGGGCGCCACGCGCTGTGGCGGCTGTACGGGCTACGGCGTGGCCGCCACCGGCGCCGTGTCGTCGGCCTCCGGAGCCTCGGGAGCCTCCGGGTCCGGTCCGGCCTCGGCTGCCTCCTTCTCCTTGGCGGCGGCCTCCACCCGGTCGCGGCGCTCCCGGCGGACCAGGATCACCCAGCCGACCGGCACCGCCGCCGCGAACAGCCACCACTGGACCGCATACGCCATGTGCGGCCCGATGGAGTCGTGGTCCGGCTCGGGGACCAGCTCCGGCTTGCCGCCGGGCGGCTTGGGCCCGGTCTGCTCGATATAGCCGCCGAGCAGCGGCCGGCCGACCTGCTTCGCCTGCTCCTTGCTGTTGATCAGCATGATCTGGCGGGCGGGCAGGCCCTTGGTGTCCTTGATGCCGCTGACCGCGGTGGTCTCGTCGGCCATCATCCGGCCGGTCACGGTGACCTTGCCCCGGGGTGCGGCCGGGACGTCCGGGAACCGGGTGAGGTCGTTGCCCGCCGAGATCCAGCCGCGGTTGACCAGTACGGCCCTGCCGTCGCCGAGGACCAGCGGGGTCAGGACGTAGTAGCCGATGCTCTGCTCGTCGGCGGCGGTGCGCTGACGGACCACGACCTCGTGCGCCGTGTCGAAGGTGCCGGTGGCGGTGACCGTGCGCCACATGTCGTGGTGGGGCAGGTTCCGGCCGGGCGCGGTCAGTTCGGTGACCGGGACCGGCCTGGCGGCCAGGCTGCTCGCGATCAGCTGGTTCTGCGCCACCTTGTGCTCATGGCGGTGGAGCTGCCAGAAGCCCAGCTTGATCATGACGGGGATCAGCACGAGACCCACGAGGGTGAGGATCACCCACTGCCGGGACAACAGGAAGCGGTACACGGCTTCGACGGTACCCGGGCCTGTGCCGCACCCGAGCCGGGGGTCCCCGGTAGCGTGCCGGGGGAGGGGCCGGCCGGGTGGCACCAGGCGGGGCCGGGTGGGCTCAGACCCGGTCGACGATGCCCACCCTCCCGTCCGACCGGGCGCAGTGCGCACCGCAGTACCACTGCCCGTCGGCTTCCACGCCCTGGCCGATGATCTGGCACCGGCAGTGCTCACAGATCGGCGCCATGCGGTGGATGGCGCAGGCGAAACAGTCGAAGACGTGCACCGCGCCCTGCGCGTGCACCTCGAATGTCATGCCGTATTCGTTTCCGCAGACCTCACAACGTGCCATGCGCCACAGGGTGCGGGCGGTGCCCCTGCGGGGCGAGGTGCCGACGGGTGTGTTGGACGGGCTTCACCCGGACGCAGGCGCCGATGCCGCCGGCTCGACATCCTGCAGCAGCTGCATGAAGGCCGCCTCGTCGATCACGACCGTGCCGTAGGAGGCGGCCTTGGCCGTTTTGGAGGTCCGGGCATCGGGGTCGTTGGTCACCAGCAGGCTGGTCAGCCGGGACAGACTCGTGGCGACATGGAGCCCGGCCTCGATGGCCCGGTCCTCCAGCAGCTCGCGGTCCACGGAGGTGTCGCCGGAGAAGGCGACCCGCATGCCCTGGACGAGCCGGCCACCCGCCTTGTAGCGCCCCGGGTTGGGGTACGGGCATGCCGGGCGCTTACGGGAGGGCCGCCAGGACGTGGGGCGGTACGCCGAGGCGGTGGCGTGCTGCCGGGGTGCGGGGGTGTCCGACCACTCCGTCAGCGGCTGGCAGTTCATCAGCGGCAGCCGCAGATTCTCCTGTGCGGCCCGCCGCAAACCGGGACGGAACGCCTCGGCCAGCACCCGGGCGTCGTCCAGCGCGTGGTGCGCGCGCTCCTGCACCACGCCGTAATGCGCGGCGAGGGATTCCAGCTTGTGATTGGGCAGCGGGAGCTGCAGCTCCTTGGACAGGGCGATGGTGCACAGCCGCTGTTGGACCGGTGCCGTCGCCGCGGCGCGGGCGTACTCGCGGGCGATCATCGACCAGTCGAACATCGCGTTGTGCGCGACCAGTACCCGGTCCGCCAGGCGCCGGGACAGCTCCGGGACGATCTCCGGGAAGAGGGGGGCGTCGGCCAGCACGGCGCTGGTCAGACCGTGGATCCAGACCGGCCCCGGGTCCCGCTGCGGGTTGACGAGGGTGTACCAGTGGTCCTGGACCTCGCCCTGTGCGTCGAGTTGGTACACCGCGGCGGAGATGATCCGGTCGTCGCGGGCCAGGCCCGTGGTCTCGACGTCGACCACCGCGTATCCCTCGGGATATGCGGACGGCCAGGGAGCCGGCGGCGTCTGCGGGCCCGGCTGCTGCCCGATCTTCGGCGCGATCGGGTCGGCTGCTGCCATGCGGTCTTCGAGCATGGTCACTGAGGATACGGGCCACCACTGACAGCCACCGAACCGGCGTGGGGCGCGCGGGGGCAGTTGCACGCCCCACGCGGCGTGGGGGCCGGCGCCCGCGGCGGGCAGCGGGGAGGCCGACGGCGCTCTTCGGACCCTCCCTGTTCCCGTGGTGGGCAGCGAAGTTGACGGCGGGCCGGAAGCCGGTCACCGGTACTGGCGGGAAGGCACCCCTGACGCCCCTTACACCCCTTACGCCCCCAGCTGCCGCGCCGGCTGGGCCACCTCCGTCACCGAGCCGTCCCCGCCGACGCTCACCCGGTGGAGCGTGGCGCCCGGTCTGCGGGTGACGACCTCCACGAGGCGGCCGTCGGCGAACACCCCGGCGGCGCCGTCGTCGACCGCCCAACCTGCGGGCAGCGCACGGTCGTTGACCGCCGCGAGATAGCCGGGCCTGCGCTCCGGTTCCCCGTCGTAGTGCGGGCACAGGCTGCCCGGCAGCAGTCCCAGCCCGTCGGTCAGCGGCACGGGCGGGCCGAAGGAGTCGGAGAACGCGGTCTCGAACCAGCAGCAGGCCCCGGCGCTGATGCCGCACAGCAGCACCCCTGCCGCGTACGCCTCGCGCAGGATCGCGTCCAGGCCGTGCAGCCAGACGGCAAGCATGTTGGCGGTGTTGCCCCCGCCGGCATAGACGATGTCCTGGGCGAGGACGAAGGACCGCAGATCGGTCACGGTGCGCCGGAACAGCTCCAGATGGCCCGTTTCGCACCCGCGCCCGGCGAACGCCGCGTGGAACCCCTCGATGTACCCCGGTGCGTCACCGCTCGCGGTCGGCAGGAAGCAGACCTTCGGCCGGGGCCGTCCGGCCCTCTCCAGTACGAAGTCGTCCAGCAGGGTGTCGGAATCGTCGGAGAAGCCGCCGCCGAGCAGGGCGATGGTGGGTGGGCGGGTCATGGAACCTCGATTCCGGTCGTCGTGGGGACCTGCCGCCGGGCCGTCGCCGGGCCGTCGTCGTGGCGCAGCTGACGGCGCGTCTTACATACTTCTCGGTAACAACCCCTAGCGGCACCGCCGTCCACGCCTTTATGGTGCGGGACATGCCGCACCTGCCCGATGTCCTGTTGTGGTCCATACCGGCCTTCGTCCTGCTCGCTGTGATCGAGATGGTGAGCTACCGCCTCCATCCCGACGAGGAGGCGGCGGGCTACGAGACCAAGGACGCCGCCACCAGCGTCGGCATGGGCCTGGGCAGCCTCGTGTTCGACGCACTGTGGAAGATCCCCATCGTGGCGATCTACGCCGCGGTCTACGCGATCACCCCGCTGCGGATCCCCGTGGTGTGGTGGACGCTGCCCCTGATGCAGCTCGCCCAGGACTTCTTCTACTACTGGTCGCACCGCGGCCACCACGTCATCCGCGTCCTGTGGGCCTGCCACGTGGTGCACCACTCCAGCGAGAAGTTCAACCTCACCACCGCCCTGCGGCAGCCCTGGACGACCTGGACCGTCTGGCCCTTCTACGTCCCGATGATCGCGCTCGGTGTCCATCCGGCCGTGATCGCCTTCACCTCCGGCGCCAACCTCGTCTACCAGTTCTGGGTGCACACCGAGCGGATCGGCACACTGCCCCGGCCCTTCGAGTTCGTGCTCAACACCCCCTCCCACCACCGGGTCCACCACGCCTCGCAAGGCGGCTACCTGGACCGCAACTACGGCGGGATCCTGATCATCTGGGACCGGATGTTCGGCTCGTTCGCCGCCGAGGTCGAGCGACCGGTCTACGGGCTCACCAAGAACATCAAGACCTTCAACCCGCTGCGGGTGGCCACCCATGAGTACGCCGCCATCGCGCGCGACATACGGGCCGCGGACAGCTGGCGCGAGCGCGCCGGGCGGGTGTTCCGCGGACCGGGCTGGCAGCCGGC
This sequence comes from Streptomyces sp. NBC_00400, assembly GCF_036048035.1. NCBI lineage: Bacteria > Bacillati > Actinomycetota > Actinomycetes > Kitasatosporales > Streptomycetaceae > Streptomyces > Streptomyces sp. NBC_00400. The sequence goes on from NZ_CP107940.1 coordinate 6,546,964, forward strand.
CGGGCGGGCCGCCGCGGGGCAGGCCCCGACGGCCGGCCGGCCGGAGGCCGAGGCGCGCCCCTCCGTCGGGGAGCCGGCCGCATGAGGGCGCGGTGGCCGCGGGCCGTCCGGCCCCTGCTGTGGGTCTTCGCCGTACTGGCCGTCGTGCACCTGGGGGCGCTGCTCGCCGGTGTCCCGGCCGTCGGGCAGCTCACCAAGCCCGCGCTGATGCCGGTGCTCGCCGCTTACGCGCTGGCGCGCGGCGGCCCCCCGCTGCTCGCCGGTGCGCTGCTGTGCGGCTGCGGCGGGGACACCTTCCTCCAGATCGGCGGGGACATCGCCTTCCTGGTGGGGATGGGCTCGTTCGCCGCCGGACACGTCTGCTATCTGCTGCTGTTCGCCCGGCACGGGGCGGCGCCGGAGGCCGGACGGCGGGGGCGGACGGTCGCCGCCGCCGCTGCGTATGCCGTGCTGCTCGCCGGCACGGTGGTGCTCCTGTGGCCGGACCTCCCGGCCGATCTGCGGATCCCGGTCGCCGGCTACAGCCTGCTGCTCACCGCGATGGCGTTCGGCGCGCTCCGGGCGGGCTCCCTGGCCGCCGCCGGCGGGCTGCTCTTCCTCCTCTCCGACACCCTGATCGCGAGCGGCATCGCCCACTGGCCGCAGCTGCCCGCCCCGCAGTTCTGCATCATGCTCACCTATCTCGCGGCCCAGTACGCGCTGGCCGGCGGTGTGCTGCGGGCGGCCGGCACCGCTCCCCGGCCCGCACCGGAGGCCGGTGCACCGCGGGCCGAGGTGGCCGGACGCACCGCCGCTTGAGTCTCCCCCCGTGGGAGCCCCGACAGTGGACGGCATGTACGAGGACGGCACAGGCCTGCTCACCATCGGCGCGCTGGCGCGCCTGACCGGCATTCCGGTCAAGACCATCAGGAACTGGTCTGACCAGGACCTGCTGCCGCCCGCCGCCCGCACCCCCGCGGGCTACCGGCTGTACGGCGCGGACGCCCCGGCCCGCCTGGAGATCGTGCGCAGCCTGCGCGACCTGGGCATCGGGCTGGCGGCGATCCGCTCCGTGCTGCACCGCGAGAGCACCATCGCCGAGACGGCCGCGCAGTGGGCGGACGCGCTCGACGCACAGATCCGCACTCTGCAACTGCAGCGCGCCGTGCTGCGCTCGGTGGCCACGCGGGGGAGCGCAGCAGAGGAGCTGCCTAGCATGACCGAACTGGCCCGCCTGTCGGACCAAGAACGCCGCCGCATCATCACGGACTTCGTCGAGGACGCCCTCGACGGCGTGCACGCCCCCGCCTACCGCAGCGGTCTGCTGGCCGCCGTCCCCGATCTGCCCGACGACCCCACTCCCGAGCAGGTCGACGCCTGGACCGCACTGACCGCCCTGGTCCGGGGGCCGGAACTACGGGCGGCGCTGCGCCGGCTGGCCGAGTACAGCGCGCGTACCGGGCCGGCCGCGAGCGAGCCGCGCGCTGCGAGCGGGGCGCACACCGCGGGCGAGACGACCCCGGCCGCGCAGGAACAGGTCGCGCAGGAACAAGCCGCACAGGAACAAGCCGAGCACGAACAGGCCGCACAGGAACAGGCGGCAGTGCGCGTCGCGGAGCTGATGCGGCTGCGCGGAGAGGAGGCCGTCACGGCCGGTATCGCCCCCGACTCCCCGGCCGCGGAGCCCTTCATCGCCGAGCTGATCGCCGCCTGGCTCCCCACTCAGGCCGGCACCCCCGACCCGCCCGACGGGGACGGTCCGCAGGCCCGCGGCCGGCTGCTGGAGCAACTGGAGACCGCCGCCGAGCCGGCCGTCGAGCGCTACTGGCAGCTGCTGTGCACCGTCACCGGCCGGCCCGCCCCGCCCCGCTGGGACCTCGCGGGCACTTGGACCGCGGCCGCGCTGCGCGCCCACCCCCGGCCGTACGAGCTGGACCGCTCCGCGTTCGACGGCACCGACCCGGACCGGGTGATGCACGCCTACGAGCAGGTGATCCGGGACGTGTCCGCGGTGGTCGCCGCCGTACGGCCCGAGGACCTCGGCCTGCCGACACCGTGCGCGGGGTGGAGCGTACGGCAGTTGCTCGACCACATGGTGTGGGAGAACCTGATGGCCGCCTCGGTCGCCGAGGACGCCCCGCGCACCGACCACACCGCCGACCACCTCGGCGACGATCACCGCGCCGCCTTCGAGGACTCGGCGCGTGCCGCCCTCGCCGCCTTCACCCACAGCGGGATGCTCCGGCGCACCTACGGTCCCTACGACGCGCCCGGCGCGATGCTCGTCCAGCAGGTGGTGGTCGAACTCCTCGCACACGGCTGGGACCTGGCCCGGGCGACGGGCGCGCCGACCGGTCTGGCACCCACGGTCGCCGAGGAGACCCTGGCGGCGGCCCGCCGGATCTACGGCGCCGCACCGCGCACCGAGGGCGGCTCGTTCGCCCCCGAGCGCCCCGCCCCGCCCGGCGCGCACGCCACGGACCGGCTGGCGGCCTTCCTCGGCCGCGACCCGGCCTGACCGGCCCGCCCGTCCCGGGGCTCGCCCGCCCCGGGGTCCGCCCGCCCCGCAAGGCAGAGGGCCGGGTGACGCACCACCCGGCCCTCCCCCGCAACTACCCGGAAATGACCGGGAGTTACTTCTTCACCGCGTCCAGCGCATCGACGATGCCGTAGCCGAAGTGGCTGTTGACATGCTTGGTGCCGGTGCAGGTCGCGTCACCCGTGGGGCAGCCGGGGTTGTCCGCCTGCTCCTTGAGGAGCCACTGGATCTCCTGCGGGCTGGACTTCGGGTGGGTGCTCTTGAGCAGCGCCGCGACGCCCGCGACGTGCGGGGTCGCCATGGACGTGCCGGCCAGGTAGGCCCAGTCACCGCCCGGCATGGTGGAGAGGATGTTGCCGTTCTTGGCGGGCAGCTCGGGCACCTGCCGCGAGTCGCCGCCCGGTGCCGCCACATCGATCTGGCCGAGGCCGTAGTTCGAGTAGTACGACTTGAGCTTGTTGACGCCCGCCGCCGCGACCGTCACCGTGCCCGGCAGCTGGGTGGGAACGTCCCAGCAGGTCTTCGGGTTGATGGTGCGCTCGACCGGGGTGGAGTCGTTCGGGCTGGAGGCGTCGGGCAGCTGGGGAGCCGCCAGGTCGAGGCCGGAGTTGCCCGCCGCGGCGATGTTGAGTACGCCCTTGCGCTGGGCGTAGCTCGCCGCACGGCCGACCGCGTCGATGATGGCGGCCTGGTCCGCGTCGTCCTTGCAGTTGAACATCCACGGGTCGACGTAGTAGCTGTTGTTGGTGACCTCGACGCCGTGGTCGGCCGCGAAGACGAAGGCGCACACCACGCTCTCGGCGTAGAAGAGGCTCGTCTCCGGCTCGCTGACCTTGAGGGCGGAGATCTTCACGCCCGGCGCGACACCCGCCACGCCGACACCGTTGCGGGCCGCGGCGATCGTGCCCGCGACATGGGTGCCGTGGTAGTCCTCGTCCGGGTTCCAGGGGCGCCAGGCGCCCTTGGAGGTGTCGGCCACGCCGCCCACGCAGTTGGCGGACTGCTTCGCGGAGAAGTTGGGCTTCAGGTCGGGGTGGGTGTCGTCCACGCCGGTGTCGATGATGCCGACGGTGACGTTCCTGCTGCCGGGGTTCACCTTCGCGGCCTGGTCGGCCTTGATGGCGGGCAGGTCCCACTGCAGCGGTTCGAGCGGTTCCTCGCCGTTCGCCTTGGCCGCCTTGCCGGCCGCCGCCAGCTGGGACTTCGGCAGGTCGATCTTCTGCGGCTTGCCGATGTCGGTGGTGCCCTGCGCCTTCAGCGGCGCGGTGCGGGTCGCGCCCGCCGACTGCACACCGGGCACCGTGCGCAGGGTGGTGGCGAACTGGGGGTTGGCCGAGTGGACGACGATCACGCCTATCCGTTCATGGGCGATGACCACCTTCCCGCCGGCCTTGGCTATCGCCTTCTCCACCTTGCCGACCACGGCGTGGCCGGGCGTGGTGTTCACGACGTACGACAGCAGCGGGCCGTCGGCCGGGGCCGCTGCGGCCGGGGCGGAGTCCCGGGACGCGGCGGTGGCCGCATTCGGGAGGAAACCGAGGGACGCGGTCAGAGCCAGTCCGAGCGGTACGGCCAGCGCCCGCATGCGTCTGGATCGGGGATGTGCCATGGATACTCCACATCATCCGTGAGACCGCCCGTGCGCGGGTTGCGCACGGGCGGTTGCAATGAGAAGTGAAGTTATCGGCGACCACTCGTGTGCAGCAATGGACTTCGGAGAAAAAACGGGGAGAAAACCCGCCAGGAGTGTGAAATTGATAGTGCGTCAGCCGATTTCGGCCGTCTTGGACGCCTTCAGGTCCGGTCAGCCGTCGCGTCGCAGGGTGGTGATGCTCAGCGGGGGCAGCGCGATTCGCGGTCCGTACCAGCGGCGCGCGGTGGCGGCCGTCCCCGGCCGCGGTTTTTCCGACGGGGCGAGGGCGAGCGGCGCCGGCAGCCGGATGCTGCCGTAGGGGCGCCGGCGGGGGACGGGGGGCTGCGGGGCCTGCTGTGGCGGCGGGTTCACACCGGGCTCAACGAAGCGCCCCGCGCACGGTGGCGGTCCGGCGCGGGCATTCCCCCGGTTTCTTCTGGGATTCAACCAACGAACCCCTGTCGTATCGTCTGATGCGCCTCTACCATGCGTGATCCAGATCACTTACGTGAGCTTTACCGCCGGCCGGGCCCTCCCCGGGCCGATCCGCCGGACCGGCCCGGGCCCGCCCCTTCGCGTCAGGAGATTCCGTGAGCGCCGCACCGACCCTCGACCCGGGGACGCATGAGCCGCCCGACTACATCCAGGTGCAGTCGAGTGCGGAATTCGATGAACTCCGCCGTGCGCACCGCTCGTTCGCCTTCCCGCTGACCGTCGCCTTCATCCTCTGGTACCTCGGGTACGTGCTGCTGTCGAGCTACGCCGGCGGCTTCATGGGCACCAAGGTCCTCGGCCATATCAATGTGGCCTTCGTCCTCGGCATCGCCCAGTTCGCCACGACCTTCCTGATCGCCTGGTGGTACTCCCGGCACGCCGCCACCCGGCTCGACCCCAAGGCCGAGGCCATCAAGTCCCGCCTGGAAGGTGACGCATGACCCCTCTGCACCGTCCCCTCGCGCTCGACCTCGCGGCCGGCGGCGCGGGCGAGCACCGCGCCCTGATCGTCACCCTCTTCGCGGTCTTCGTCGCCGCCACCCTCGGCCTCACCGTCTGGGCGGGCCGGCAGACGAAGGGCGCGGAGGACTTCTACGCCGGCGGCCGGCAGTTCAGCGGATTCCAGAACGGCCTGGCCATCTCCGGCGACTACATGTCCGCCGCGTCCTTCCTGGGCATCGCCGGCGCCATCGCCCTCTTCGGCTACGACGGCTTCCTCTACTCCATCGGCTTCCTCGTCGCCTGGCTCGTCGCCCTCCTCCTGGTCGCCGAACCACTGCGCAACTCCGGCCGCTTCACCATGGGCGACGTCCTCGCCTACCGGATGCGCCAGCGCCCGGTCCGCACCGCCGCCGGCACCTCCACCATCATCGTCTCGATCTTCTACCTGCTCGCCCAGATGGCGGGCGCGGGCGCCCTGGTCACCCTGCTCCTGGGCATCACCAGCGAGGCGGGCAAGATCCTGGTGGTGGTCCTCGTCGGCGTCGTGATGATCCTCTACGTCACCATCGGCGGGATGAAGGGCACCACCTGGGTCCAGATGGTCAAGGCGGTCCTGCTGATCGCCGGCACCCTGCTGATCACCTTCCTGGTGGCGCTCAGGTTCCACTTCAACCTCTCCGAGCTGCTGGGCGCCGCCGCCGAGAACAGCGGCAAGGGAGCCGCCTTCCTGGAGCCCGGCCTCAAGTACGGCGCCACCGCCACCTCGAAGATCGACTTCATCTCGCTGGGCCTCGCCCTCGTCCTGGGCACCGCGGGCCTGCCGCACATCCTCATCCGCTTCTACACCGTCCCCACCGCCAAGGCCGCGCGGAAGTCCGTGAACTGGGCGATCGGCATCATCGGCGTCTTCTACCTGATGACCATCGCGCTCGGGTTCGGCGCCGCGGCCCTGATCAAGCCCGGGACGATCACCGCCTCCAACAAGGCGGGCAACACCGCGGCCCCGCTGCTCGCCCAGGAGATCGGCGGCGGCGCGGGCTCCACCGGGGGCGCGATCCTGCTCGCCGTCATCTCCGCCGTCGCCTTCGCGACCATCCTCGCGGTGGTCGCCGGCCTCACCCTCGCCTCGTCCTCGTCCTTCGCGCACGACCTGTACGTCAATGTCCTGCGCAAGGGCAAGGCCACCGAGAAGGAAGAGGTCGGCGCGGCCCGCTGGGCGACCGTCGGCATCGGCGGTGTCGCCATCGTCCTGGGGGTCTTCGCCCGCGGCCTGAACGTCGCCGGCCTGGTGGCGCTCGCCTTCGCGGTCGCCGCCTCCGCCAACCTCCCGACCCTCCTGTACAGCCTGTTCTGGAAACGCTTCACCACCCGGGGCGCCCTGTGGTCCATCTACGGAGGGCTCGTCTCCTCCGTCCTCCTGGTCCTCTTCTCCCCGGTCGTCTCCGGCAAGGAGACCTCGATGTTCCCCGGCGCCGACTTCGCCGTCTTCCCCCTGGAGAACCCGGGCCTGATCTCCATCCCGCTGGGCTTCCTGCTCGGCTGGCTCGGGTCCCTGCTGTCCAAGGAGGAGCCGGACGCGCAGAAGTACGCCGAACTGGAGGTCCGCTCGCTGACCGGGACCGGAGCCCACTGAGGCGGCCCGGCTGAGCCGTCCCTACAGGGCCCGGGCGGGGTGGCATCGTAGATCTCTACGACTCCACCCCGCCCACCTCGTGCTTCTCCTCCCTGCCCGTTGTCACACCCATCGCGTAGGCTCGAAGTCGTACTGATCCACCGAAGGAGAGGTACCGAGCCAACACTCTTGGGGAGGGGGCCCAGTGCTCATCGACACTTATGGCCGTGTGGCCACCGACCTGCGCGTTTCACTCACCGACCGGTGCAATCTGCGGTGTACGTACTGCATGCCGGAAGAGGGGCTGCAGTGGCTGGCCAAGCCTGACCTGCTCACCGACGACGAGATCGTCCGGCTGATCGGCATCGCCGTGCGGGACCTGGGCATCGAAGAGGTCCGCTTCACCGGCGGTGAACCGCTGCTCCGCCCCGGCCTGCCCGGCATCGTCGAGCGCGTCGCCGCCCTCGCCCCGCGCCCCCAGATGTCGCTGACCACCAACGGCATCGGCCTGCAGCGCACCGCAGCCGCACTCCGCGACGCCGGCCTGGACCGCGTCAACGTCTCCCTCGACACCCTGCGGCCCGACGTCTTCCAGGCCATGACCCGCCGCAAGCGGCACGACGATGTCCTGCGCGGCCTGGAGGCGGCCCGCACGGCCGGTCTGACCCCGGTCAAGGTCAACACCGTCCTGATGCCGGGGCTCAACGACGACGAGGCCCCCGACCTGCTGGCCTGGGCCATCGCTCATGACTACGAGCTCCGCTTCATCGAGCAGATGCCGCTGGACGCCCAGCACGGCTGGAAGCGCGACGGCATGATCACCGCGGGCGACATCCTCTCCTCGCTGCGCACCCGCTTCACGCTCACCCCCGAGGGCCAGGACGAACGGGGCTCCGCGCCCGCCGAACGCTGGATCGTCGACGGCGGGCCGCACCGCGTCGGTGTGATCGCCTCCGTCACCCGCCCGTTCTGCCGGGCCTGCGACCGTACGCGACTGACCGCCGACGGCCAGGTCCGTACCTGCCTGTTCGCCACCGAGGAGACGGATCTGCGCACCGCCCTGCGCTCCGGTGCCCCGGATGACGAGATCGCCCGCATATGGCAGCACGCGATGTGGGGCAAGAAGGCGGGCTCCGGCCTGGACGACCCCTCGTTCCTGCAGCCGGAGCGTCCGATGTCCTCGATCGGCGGCTGAGCCGGTCCGGCGCCGGCGACCCGAGTCAGTGGCCGGCGTCAGTGACTGAGTCAGCGGCCGGCGTCAGTGACCGGCGGCCGACGCCTCCCACTCCTCCAGCGTCACGACATCCTTGAGGAAACCGCGCACGCCGAGGAACTGCGACAGATGCTCCCGGTGCTCCTCGCAGGCCAGCCAGGTCTTGCGCCGGTCCGGAGTGTGCAGCTTCGGGTTGTTCCAGGCCAGCACCCATACGGCGGCGGCGCGGCAGCCCTTCGCGGAACAGATGACGGTGTCCTCGGCGGGGTCCTGGGGGTTCGGGGAGTTCACGGCCTCAACCCTACGTCCTGCGCTCACGGCCCCGGGCCCGGCCACCGCACCTCGCGGACCTGCGGACATGACGACGCCGGGCAGCCACGGGGGGAGCCGCCCGGCGTCGGTCCGTCGCTCCGACGGGGGATGCGGAGCGCGTACGCAGTATGTCACGGGGGAGGGTGCCTAGTGCACTGGAACTCCATGATTGATCTGAGCTTTTCTTGAGCTTTGCAGACCGGGTGATGATCAGCTGGGGTCCTGTGGCGAGGCGGAGGAACCCGCCGCCGGCCGCTCCGGAACGGATTCCGTGGGAGCGTCGCCGGCTCCCGGCGTCAGCATCGGCCGGGTCGGGCCCGCGACAAAGGTCTTCGGGAGCGAAGGGGCGTTCTCCCGGCCCGCGTTGGCGATCACCACCGCGATATAGGGCAGCGTCAAACCGAGCACCAACGTCGCAATGGCGACGGGCCGTTCGATGTTCCACAGCACGACGGTGAGCACGACGGCCACCGTCCGCACCGCCATCGAGATCACGTACCGCCGCTGCCGTCCGCGCACATCCTCGGACAGGCCCTGCCGTGCCCCGGTGATCCGGAAGGCCTGGCCGCTGCTCTGCTTCCGCATCACGTTCCACCGCCTGCTCAGTCGTGCCGGATTCTCCCCGGTATCCGGTCGGTTTCCACGGTACGCCGCGGCCGCGCCGCCTTCGAGACCGGGTCATGCCCCGTTCCGGCGGGGTCTGTCACCCCGTTCCGGCGGGGTCTGTCACCGCACTGGTGCGTACGACGGTTCCCGGCGTGCGCCATAGCCGATGCGGGGCGACACTGAGCGGGCGAGTGTCATCTGCACCGTGCCGCAGGAGGAGTCGACATGACGTGGTTGTGGGCCATCATCGTGGGCCTGGTGCTCGGCCTGATCGCGAAGGCCATCATCCCGGGCAAGCAGCAGATCCCGCTCTGGCTGACCGTGATCTTCGGCATGCTGGGCAGCGTCCTCGGCAACTGGGTGGCCACCGGCATCGGGGTGAATGACACCAAGGGCATCGACTGGATCCGGCACCTGTTGCAGCTGGCCGGCGCGATCGTCGTCGTCGCCGTCGGTGACCGTATCTGGGCCTCCATGCGCGGCCGCAAGAAACATGCCGCCTAGACGCCCCCGAACACGGGCGGCCGGCGCGCAGCGATGCGCACCGGCCGCCCGTGTCCTCTGCCGTCTCAGCGGCCGTCGAGCTGAGCCAGCTTCCGTCCGGCCTTGAGGTATGCGACCCCGGCCGTGTCCGCCAGCTTCTCGGCCAGCACCTCACCCAGCGGCCGGACCGAATCGGCCTCCGCGAGCGTCACGGTCTGCTGCCCGTCCTCGCCCTCCACGACCAGCCGCAGCGCATTCTGCTTGGCCAGCCGCCGCGCCGCCGAGGCGCTGGGCGTGAACTCCAGGATCTTGGTCAGCACCGTCGCCACCGTCTCCGCGCCGTGCGCGGCGACATCGACGACCGGGAGCGAGTCCACATCGGAGAACGACTTCTTGGAGAACTGCGCGACGAAACCGGCCCGCGCCGCCATCGCCGCCTCCATGCCGTACAGCGCCGCCACGACCTCGCCCGCCAGGACCTTCTTGAGGTCCATCGGGTGCAGCGAGCGGTCCGTGACCCGGCCCAGGACGAGCGCGATCTCCCCGTCCGTCCACTCCGTCCAGGCCTTCAGGTACGGCTCCATCAGCCGGTCGGGCACCGACATGATCTTGCCGAAGACATCGTCGGCGGGGGCGCTCAGCCCGACGTAATTGCCCTTGGACTTGGACATCTTGGCGCCGGTGCCGTCCGTGCCCTCGATCAGCGGCATGGTCACCACCAGCTGCGGCCGCTGCCCGCGCAGCTCCATCAGCTTGCGGCCCATCTGCAGATTGAGCAGCTGGTCGGAGCCGCCCAGCTCCACATCGCACTCCAGCGCCACCGAGTCCAGGCCCTGCGCGATGGGGTACAGCAGCTCCGTCATGGTCAGACCGGAGCCGGCCGCCAACCGGTTGCGGAAGTCCTCGCGCTGCAGCAGCTGGGAGGCCGGAACCTGGGCGAGCAGCATGAGCAGTTCCGGGAAGGTGTACGGCGCCAGCCACTCGCTGTTCTGCCGGAAGCTGACCTTCTCGAAGTCGAAGAAGGGCCGCACCTGTTCGCGGTACGTGGCGAGGTTGTGCGCGATGTCCTCGTCGGTCAGCGGCGGGCGCTCGGCCGTACGGCCCGACGGGTCGCCGATCTTGGCGGTGAAGTCACCGATGATCAGGGTGACGTCATGGCCCAGCCGCTGGAACCGGCTCAGGACGATCAGCGGCACCGCATGCCCCAGGTGGACATCGGTGGCCGTCGGGTCGATGCCCAGCTTGATGTGCAGACCCTGGCCGGCCGCCCGGCGCTCCTCGATCCGCTCGGCCAGCTTCTCCACGCCCGGCAGGACCTCGACCGTACGGGCCGCGATCAGCTCGGCCTGCTCCTTGGCGGGCAGGTCCGTCAGGTCGAGATAACGCCGCGCGCCCGTCTCCTGGAGCAGCTCCCGGACCGTGGCGTCCGAGGAGAGGTCGGCGGAGAGCAGGGTGGTGGCGCGGGCGACGGATTCGCCGAGGCGTGTCATGGCGTTCCTGATCGATCGTGGTTCCCGAACGGGTGGACAAGCGGACAGTCTATTGGTCCCGGAGGACGCACCCGCGCCGTCCGCCTGCCACCGCCCGCCGGCCTGCCCGCCGCAACCGGCGGGGCGGACATCACCGGCCGGGCGGGACGCCCGCGGCCTCACACCCCGCGGCTGACCGAGCTCATGTGGAAGTCCGGGACGCGCAGTGCCGGCATCGCGGCCCGGGTGAAGTAGTCGCCCCACTCCCGCGGCAGGGTCCGCTCCGTACGGCCCGCCTCCACCGCCCGGGACAGCAGGTCCACCGGCGACTCGTTGAACCGGAAGTTGTTCACCTCGCCGACCACCTCGCCCTGCTCGACCAGGTAGACCCCGTCCCGGGTCAGCCCGGTCAGCAGCAGCGTCGCCGGGTCGACCTCGCGGATGTACCACAGGCAGGTCAGCAGCAGCGCCGGGCCGTCGTGCCCGGCGGCGGCCACCATCTCCTCCAGCGAGCGGGAACCACCGCCCTCCAGGAGGAGGTTGTCGATGCCCGGCGCCACCGGAAGGCCGGTGAGCCCGGCGCTGTGCCGGGTGGTCGGCAGCCGGTTCAGCACGCCTTCGCGCATCCACTCGGTGGCCGTCAGCGGCAGCCCGTTGTCGAAGACCGACGCATCGTCGCCGGAGGAGTGCGCCAGCACGAACGGTGCGCACTCCAGACCGGGCGCCCGTGGGTCGCTGCGCAGCGTCAGCGGCAGCTCGCTGAGCCGTTCGCCCAGCCGGGTACCCGCCCCGGGCCGGTCCGCCGCACCGTCGTGGGCCGGCCGGGAGAAGACCGTGCGGCCTTCGACGGCGTCCCGGGCCCCGGAGGACCACATCTGGTAGACGAGCAGGTCGGCGACGGCGGTCGGCGGCAGCAGGGTGTCGTACCGCCCGGCGGGCAGCTCGATCCGCCGCTCGGCCCAGCCCAGCCGCCGCCCCAGCTCACCGTCCAGCTCCCGCGGATCGACATCGGCGAAGTCCCGGGTCGCCCGGCCGGCCCAGGCAGAGCGGGGTCCGGCCGCGCCAGTACCTGCGGACTTGGCGTTCAGCTCCAGCGTCCCCGTGGGCTGGTCGTGCCGCAGCCGCAGCCCGGTCGAGGTGCCCAGATACGAGGAGACGACATCGTGCCGGGCGAAGCCGTACAGCTCACGGCCGCCCGCGCGGGCCTGCCGGAAGGACTCACCCAGCGCCGGGGCGAACGCCGCGAACACCTCCGAGGAGGTCTCGGCGGGCGCCTCGGTGAAGTCGGCGGACCCCTTCTCGCCGCCGACCAGCGGCTGGGCGTCCTCGGCGGGCCCGGCGTCCCGGGCGGCCGCCTCGGCGGCACGTACCAGCGCCTCCACGTCGTCCGCGGTCACCGCGGAGCGCGAGACGACACCGGACGCTGTGCCCTGGCCGCCGTCCACGGTCGCCACGACCGTGAGGGTACGGCCGCGGGTGACGCCGTTCGTGGTGAGCGCATTGCCCGCCCAGCGCAGATTGGCGCCGGAGTGCTCATCGGCGATGACCACACAGCCGTCGGCCCGGGAGAGCTCCAGGGCCCGCTCGACGATCTCGTGCGGCCTGTTCCTGCGCGGTGTACGCGTGCTCATCGACCGGCCTCCTGCGTGGTGTTCAGAATGTTCACGCCCTCGAAGAGAGCCGACGGGCAACCGTGGGAGACCGAGGCCACCTGGCCCGGCTGGGCCTTGCCGCAGTTGAAGGCGCCGCCCAGGACATAGGTCCCCGGACCGCCGACCGCGGTCATCGAGCCCCAGAAGTCGGTGGTGGTCGCCTGGTAGGCGACATCACGCAGCTGCCCGGTCAGCCGTCCGTTCTCGATCCGGTGGAAGCGCTGCCCGGTGAACTGGAAGTTGTACCGCTGCATATCGATCGACCAGGACCGGTCGCCGACGACATAGATGCCGCGCTCCACCCCGGAGATCAGCTCCTCGGTGGACGGTCCGTCCGGGGCCGGCTGCAGCGAGACGTTCGCCATCCGCTGGACCGGCACATGGCCGGGGGAGTCCGCGTACGCGCAGCCGTTGGAGCGGTCGAAGCCCGTCAGTTTCGCGATTCTGCGGTCGAGTTGGTAGCCGACCAGGGTGCCGTCCTTGACCAGGTCCCAGGACTGGGCGGCCACCCCCTCGTCGTCGTAGCCGATGGTCGCGAGCCCGTGTTCGACGGTCCGGTCGCCCGTGACGTTCATCAGCGCGGAGCCGTACGCCAGCTTCCCGAGCTGGTCGAAGGTGGCGAACGAAGTGCCCGCGTAGGCCGCCTCGTAGCCCAGCGCCCGGTCCAGCTCCGTCGCGTGCCCGATCGACTCGTGGATCGTCAGCCACAGATTGGACGGATCCACCACCAGGTCGTACGTGCCGGCCTCGACGCGCGGCGCGCGCATCTTCTCGGCGAGGTGATCCGGGATACGGGCCAGTTCACCGTCCCAGTCGTAGTGGTCGCCGGTCAGGTACTCCCAACCGCGGCCGGCCGGCGGGGCGAGGGTGCGCATCGAGTCGAAGTCGCCGGTCACCGGGTCCACCGCGACCGCGGTCAGTTCGGGGTGCAGCCGCACCCGCTGCTGGGTGGTGCCGGTGCCCGCGCTGTCGGCGTAGAACTTGTTCTCCTGGACGGTCAGCAGCGAGGCGTCCGCGTGGGCCACGCCCGCGGCGCCCAGCAGCCGGGCGCTCCACTCGGCCAGCAGCCCGCTCTTCTCGGCGTCCGGTACGTCGAACGGGTTGATCTCGTACGAGGAGACCCAGGTGCGGTCCGGGTGCGCGGGCTCGTCGGCCAGCTCGACCCTCTCGTCGGAGCCGGCGGCCCGGATGACCTTGGCCGACAGTTTGGCCATCGCCACCGCCTGCGAGGCCACCCGCGCCGCCGCGTCCATGGTCAGATCCACCCCGGAGGCGAAGCCCCAGGCCCCGCCGTGCACCACCCGGACCGCGTACCCGAGGTCGGTGGTGTCCGAGGTCCCGGACGTACGGGCGTCCCGCAGCCGCCAGGACGCGCTGCGGATCTGCTCCAGGCGGAAGTCCGCATGGTCGGTGCCCAGCGCGCGGGCGCGGGCCAGCGCGGCATCGGCCAGCGCGTGCAACGGCAGCGCCAGGAATGTTTCGTCAACGGCATGGAGTGCAGGCAAGGAGTCCTCCCGTGGTCGGCGCCTGCATCATGCCCTGCCGGGCGCCTGTGGCCCAGGGTACGGCGGTGCGCGGCGCCGGGAGTCAGCCAGGGCGTGCGCAGGTGCCGGGCGCCGGTGCGGGCACGGCCGGTGGCCGCCGGGGGCGCGCCGCGGGCACGCACGGTGGCCGCCGAGGGGGCGCGTCGCGGTGGTGGTTCTGTGGAGACCCGACAGTGACCGGCGCCCGTGCCTGTCCGTGCTGGATTCCACCTAAAGGCTCCGTGACCGATAGTTTCGTATCGAACGCAGGACGGACAGGAAACGGAAAGGGTGATCTCTTGAGCCGCTCGGTTCTGGTCACCGGAGGTAACCGCGGCATTGGCCTCGCCATTGCCCGTGCCTTCGCCGAGTCAGGCGACAAGGTCGCCATCACCTACCGCTCGGGCGAGCCGCCCGCGGGGTTTTTGGCCGTGAAGTGCGACATCACGGACAGCGAGCAGGTCGAGCAGGCGTACAAGGAGATCGAGGAGAAGCACGGTCCGGTCGAGGTGCTGGTGGCCAACGCCGGCGTCACCCGTGACCAGCTGCTGATGCGGATGTCCGAGGAGGACTTCACCTCGGTCCTGGAGACCAACCTCACCGGCACGTTCCGGGTGGTCAAGCGCGCCAACCGGGCGATGCTGCGGGCCCGCAAGGGCCGCGTCGTGCTGATCTCGTCCGTGGTGGGCCTGACCGGCGGCGCGGGCCAGGCGAACTACGCCGCGTCGAAGGCCGGCCTGGTGGGCTTCGCCCGCTCGCTCGCCCGTGAGCTGGGCAGCCGCAACATCACCGTCAACGTCGTCGCCCCCGGCTTCGTCGACACCGACATGACCCGTGTGCTCACCGATGAGCAGCGGGAGAGCATCGTCAAGCAGGTGCCGCTCGCGCGGTATGCGCAGCCCGAGGAGATCGCCTCCTCGGTCCGCTTCCTGGCCTCCGACGAGGCCGCGTACATCACCGGAGCCGTCATTCCTGTCGACGGCGGATTGGGCATGGGTCACTGATCAGCATGAGTGGAATCCTTGCAGGCAAGCGCATCCTGGTCACGGGTGTCCTGACCGAGTCGTCGATCGCTTTCCAGGCGGCCAAGGTCGCCCAGAACGAGGGCGCCGAGGTCATCCTCACCGGCTTCGGCCGGCTCTCCCTCGTCGAGCGGATCGCCAAGCGGCTGCCCAAGCCGGCCCCGGTCATCGAGCTGGACGTCACCAACCAGGAGCACCTGGACGGGCTGGCCGACAAGATCCGTGAGCACCAGGGCGAGGGGGCCCGTCTTGACGGCATCGTGCACTCCATCGCCTTCGGCCCGCAGGGTGCCTTCAACTTCCTGGAGGCCGAGTGGTCGGACGTGGGCACCGCGGTGCAGGTCTCGGCGTACTCCTACAAGTCGCTGACCATGGCCTGCCTGCCGCTCATGGAGCACGGCGGCGCGGTCGTCGGCCTCACCTTCGACGCGCAGATCGCCTGGCCGAAGTACGACTGGATGGGCGTGGCCAAGGCGGCGCTGGAGAGCACCAACCGCTACCTGGCGCGTGACCTCGGCGCGAAGAACATCCGCTGCAACCTGGTCTCGGCGGGCCCGATCAAGTCGATGGCCGCCAAGTCCATCCCCGGCTTCGAGGAGCTGGCGGACGTGTGGAACCACCGCGCCCCGATCGGCTGGGACCTGGCCGACCCGGAGCCGGCCGGCCGCGGCGTCGTCGGCATGCTGTCCGACTTCTTCCCGCGGACGACGGGCGAGATCGTCCACGTCGACGGCGGTGTGCACATGATGGGCGCCTGACGCACCGGCGCCTTTTGCGCTGCCCGTCCGTGCTGCTCGTCCGTACTGCCCGTTCCGGTCCGCCGGGGCGGGCAGTACGCGTTCACGGGCGAGGCAGAGCGCGTCTGCGGGCCGGCGGCGCGGGTTTGCGGGGCGGGAGCCGGCGGGGCCCACCGGGATGTGGTGCGTGCGGTGTGTGCGCTGCGTGTGGTGCGTGCGGTGTTCCGCGGGTCAGCCGCGGTCCGGGAGGCCGAGCCGGCAGCCGAAGGGGTGGGCGCTCGCCTCGGCGGCGGCCCGCTGGCCGTCGCCCGCCCGGATCGCCTCGACCAGCCGGGCATGGTCCATATGCGCCTCGGGCCGCAGCTCCTCGCCCACATCGGCCCGCAGGAAGTCGCGCAGCACGCCCCCGAGGTCGGCGTAGATCTCGGCCAGCACCTCGTTGTGCGAGGCCGCCACGATCGCCATGTGCAAGGTCGCGTCCGCCTCCACGAAGGCCTCCGCCGCGCCGGACTCCCAGGCCCGCTCGCGGCGCTCCAGCAGGGCGTCGATCTGCCGCAGGTCTTGTGTGGTGCGGCGCTCGGCGGCGAGCCGGGCGGCCGACGTCTCCAGGGCACTGCGCAGCTCGGCGACGTGTCCCGGCTCGGCCGCGGCGAACCGGCGGTTCATCACCCCGGCCAGTTCACTGGTCGCCACCACGTACGTGCCCGAGCCCTGCCGGATGTCCAGCAGCCCGTTGTGCGCCAGCGCCCGTACGGCCTCGCGGACGGTGTTGCGGGCCACCCCCAGCTGCTCGACGAGCGCCGGCTCGGTCGGGATACGGGAGCCCACCGGCCACTCGCCGGACGTGATCTGGGCGCGCAGCTGCGCGATCACCTGGTCGGCCAGCGCGGACCGGCGGGGCGAGGTCAGAGGCATGGCTGCACTCCGGGGTGAAGGAGACGACGGACGGGGGCGGTGCCGCGCCCGGCGGAGCCTTGTGGCCGTCGGCGCCGGCCGGGCCGGCAGAGGCTATCGATATCGGCTGGACAGGCATTCATCCCATGATTCTATGATGGCGCCTATGGCAGACGACGACCTCGCGACCCTCGGCCCCGCCGCCGAGCCCCCCACGACCCTCGCCGACCGGCCCGCCGGCGGCACCGGACGCCCGCAGCCGGGCCTCGGGGAAGCCGCTCCGGAGAGCCACCACCAGGCGGGCGGGCAGGCCGGTCACCGGCTGCGGTGGGTCGTGATCGCCGGTCTCGTCCTCGCCGCGCTCAACCTCCGCCCGGCCATCACCAGCCTCGGCGCGCTGCTGGAAGAGGTCCGCGACGGTCTCGGCATGAGCGGCACCGTCGCCGGCCTGCTGACCTCCGTACCCGCGCTGTGCTTCGCCGCCTTCGGCATCGCCGCACCCCGTCTGGCCAGGCGCTTCGGGCCCGGCGCGATCGTCTGCGCCGGTATGGTCGCGATCACCGTGGGCGTCGTGGTGCGCCCGTACGCCGGCGGCACCGGCGGCTTCCTCGCCGCCAGCGGGCTCGCCCTGGCCGGCATCGCGGTCAGCAACGTCCTGATGCCGGTGGTCATCAAGAGCTGGTTCGCCGACCGGGTCGGCCCGATGACCGGGCTCTACTCCATGGCGCTGGCCCTGGGCACCTCGCTCGCCGCGGCGCTCACCGTGCCCATGACCGATGCGCTCGGCGGGAGTTGGCGGACCGGCCTGGCGGTGTGGGCGCTGCTCGCGGCGGTCGCCGTGCTGCCCTGGCTCGTGGTGGTACGGCAGCGCAGGGCCGCCGCCGGGCCTGCCGCGGGCGGCGCGGCACATACGGGGGAAGCCACCGTACGGATCACCTCCTCACCGACCGCCTGGGCGCTGGCCGTCTTCTTCGGTCTGCAGGCCACCGCCGCGTACATCACGATGGGCTGGATGCCGCAGATCTTCCGCGACGCCGGGGTCTCGGCGGGCACCGCGGGAGTGCTGCTGGCGGTCACCATGGCGATGGGCGTCCCGCTCTCCTTCGTCCTGCCGCGGCTGGCGGCCCGGATGCGGCATCAGGGTCCGATCGCGGTGCTGCTCGGTCTGTGCGGCCTGGCCGGTTACGCCGGGCTGTGGCTGGCGCCGGCCGCCGGCGCCTGGGCCTGGGCGCTGCTGATGGGCATCTCCAACTGCGCCTTCCCGCTGGCCCTGACGATGATCGGGATGCGTTCGACCAGCTCCGCCGGGGTCGTCAAGCTCTCGGCCTTCACGCAGAGCGTCGGCTATCTGATCTCCGTTCCCGGACCGCTGCTGGTCGGCACGCTCTACCAGCACAGCGGTGGCTGGGGGCTGCCGATCGCCCTGATGGCGGGGCTGATGGTGCCGCAGATCGCGGTGGGTGTGCTGGCCGGGCGGGACCGCCGGATCGAGGACGAGACCTGAGTGCGACACTGGGCGCATGCCAGTGCTCGAACCGAATCCGCAGGGCAGCCAGAAGAAGCTGCTCCTCGTGCTGGGCGTCATGCTCGGCGTGACCGTCCTCGTCGCGATCATTGCGAGTATCGCGGCGCCGTAGGGAAACCCCCTGGGCGTACTCGGCCAAGGGGCCGGTCCCGGCCGGGGCGCGGCCGGGCCGAGGCCGGCCGGGGCGTGGGTGGGGGCGGCCCGGGCGTGGTGGGGTGCCCCCGTCCCCTAGGGGGCCGGCGCCAGGGTCGAGTGGGGGGCTTCCCGGATAGGAACGGCCGCCGGGAATCCGTAGCTTCGAAGAGCACCGCACACAGCGGTGGGCGTGCCGCGGCCCGCGGTAGCGCCGCCCCTCGATGCGCCACGGAGGCGATGCGCATGTCCGCCGCGTCCAGCCGGCCGGCCGCCGCCAAGGCCCGCCGTCCCCGCCTGCGGGTGCACCTGCCGTGGTGGGCACTGGCCCTGCCGGTGATCTCCTTCGTGGTCCTGCTGATACTCGTCGCCAGTCCCGCCGAGGCGAGGGCCGCGAGCGCACCGCAGGGCCTGGTCGCGCTGGTGAAACTCCTGGCCCGGATGGTGCGCGGCGGTGTCTGACGCCCGCCCGCCGCCCGCGCCTCATCTCGCGGAGGGAGCACTTCAACACCCCGCGCCCCGTGCCGCCTTTCGTGCGAAGCTGGGACGCATGAGCGCCGATACACCCCGCCGGATTGTCCTCCTCCGACATGCCAAGGCCGAATGGTCGGAGACCAGCGATCATGAGCGTCCGCTCGCCGAGCGCGGCCGCAAGGATGCCCCGGTCGCCGGCCGCTGGCTGGCCGGAGCCGGGATCACCCCCGATCTGACCCTGTGCTCGACGTCAGCGCGTACCCGTGAGACATGGAAGCTCGCCGTCCACGAGCTCCCGCAGCGACCCAAGACCGTCTATGAGGAGCGGATCTACGAAGCCTCCCTGGGCGAGCTCATCGCGCTGCTGAACGAGACCTCCGACGACGTCACCGACCTGATGCTGGTCGGGCACAACCCCGGCGTGCACGCCCTCGCCGACGCGCTCTCCGGCGACGCCGAGGGTGATCTGCTGCCCCGGATGAACCGCAGCGGCTTCCCGACGGCCTCGCTCGCGGTGCTCGCCTTCAACGGCTCCTGGAAGTCCGTCGAGCACGGCGTCGGTCGCCTGGTCGCCTACTGGACCCCCCACGGATAAGGCTGAGGACCCCGCGCGCCCGGAGTGCGGGGAAGCGTGATGCACGCGAGAGGGCCCCGGCACACAGGTGCCGGGGCCCTCTTCTGTCCGTCGTCGCCCTTCGCCGGGCGGCGCTCCGTGCCGCGGCCGGGCCGACCGGGCCGGGCCGGACCACCGGACCGGGCCAGGCCGTGCCGGACCGCTCAGCCGACGAGGGTGTCCGCCGCCTCGACCTCTTCGCGGGTGATGCCCAGCAGATACAGCACGGTGTCCAGGAACGGCACGTTCACCGCGGTGTGCGCCGCCTCCCGCACCACCGGCTTGGCGTTGAAGGCGACACCGAGCCCGGCCGTGTTGAGCATGTCGAGGTCGTTGGCACCGTCCCCGATCGCCACGGTCTGCGCGAGCGGCACCCCGGCCTGCTGCGCGAACTCCCGCAGCAGCCGCGCCTTGCCCGCCCGGTCCACGATGTCGCCGGTGACCCGCCCGGTGAGCTTCCCGTCGACGATCTCCAGGGTGTTGGCCGAGGCGAAGTCCAGCCCCAGCTCCTCCTGGAGCGCGTCGGTGACCTGCGTGAAACCGCCCGATACGACGCCGACTTGATAGCCGAGCCGCTTGAGGGTCCGCACCAGGGTGCGGGCCCCGGGGGTGAGGCGCACCTCCTTGCGCACGGCCTCGACCACGGACGCGTCGAGCCCGCCGAGCAGCTCGACCCGGGCGTGCAGCGACTGCTCGAAGTCCAGCTCACCGCGCATCGCGGCGGCGGTGACCTCGGCGACCTCGGCCTCACAGCCGGCGTGCGCCGCGAACAGCTCGATGACCTCGTCCTGGATGAGCGTCGAGTCGACGTCCATGACCACCAGCCGCTGCGCCCTGCGCTGTAGCCCGGCCGCCACCACCGCGACATCCACGCCGAGCCGTGCGGCCTCGGGGGCCAGCACGCTGCGCAGCGCCTCGGTCGCCGCACCGGACACCGCGAACTCGACGGCGGTCACCGGATACTTGGCAAGCCGGAAGATGCGGTCGATGTTGCCGCCGGTGGCCGTTATGGCGGCGGCGATCGCGGCGGCGGTCTCCGCGGTGAGCGGGTGTCCCAGCACGGTGACGTGCGAACGCCCGGTGCCGCGCGGGCGGTTGTCACCGCGGCCGGAGATGATCTCCGCCTGGAGGTTCAGCGACTCGGCCCAGCTGTGCACGGTGGCCCGCAGGTCGCCTTCGGAGGTGCCGGAGGAGCCCTCGGCGGGGGAGGGGGCGGTGACCAGCGCGCACAGCGTGATGCGCCCCCGGGTCACCATCTGTTCGATGTCCACGACATCGACGGAGTAGGCAGCGAGGGTGTCGAAGAGACCTGCGGTGATGCCCGGCCGGTCCTTCCCGAAGATCTTCACGAGAAGGGTCGGTAGGTCATCGCCCGGTACGGCGGTGGCAGGCGGGATCTGCGATGCGCTCATGGTGCCCTTACGGTAACCGCCGGGCGGTCGCGTCCGTACGGGTGTCCGGCGTTCGGACCCGCGCGGCCCGGTCCCGCCGCGCCCGCACCCCTGTGCCTTGGCCCCCGGCGGCCCGTCGATCGTTATCGAGTCGTGTCCGGCTCACTCCGCGCCGCCCGACCAGGACATCTGCCCCGGCACGCCAACCCGCCTGCCGGGGCGACGGGTTCGGCGCACCGGCGGTACGCAGACGTGGCAGACCGAGCGGTCGGTCAGATGCGTATCCGCTTCCTCCCATAATGCGGCCTCCGCCGCGGACGTGCAGGGCGTCGACGGCGGGCCGTGCCGCTCCCGCCCGAGCCCCTTCCGACCGGAACGCCCGTTATCCGGTGATCTCTGGGTATCCGTGGGTGCTTCCCGCGCTCCGGGGGCCTTTGACGGGCAGTGGCGCACACACCTGCACCCCGGCCCCGTCCCGGTTACCGGTCCAGGGGCCGAGCCTGAAATAGTTCCTCACGATGTTCACCATCCCTGGACTTCCCATACAGGGCGTCACTCGGGGGACTATGTAATGGGGCGTGGAGTGCCTGAACTCGTACTCGAATTGAACGGAAGGACCTGGACGCTCGACCCGTCCCGGTCCTACAACGTGGGCCGTGATCCGCAGGGCGACATGGTGCTCGACGACGCCAGGGTCTCCTGGCGGCACGCCACCGTGCGCTGGGCCGGCCACAGCTGGATCATCGAAGACCAGGGCAGCACCAACGGCACGTATGTCCAGGGCCGGCGGATCCACCAGATGGAGATCGGCCCCGGCGCGACCGTGCATCTGGGCAACGCCACCGACGGCCCCCGGGTGACCCTGTCCGCCGGGGCGCCGGCCGCCGACGCCTTCGGCGCGCAGGCCGCGCAGGCCGCGATGGCGCCGCAGCAGCAGCCCGCCCAGGGCTGGCAGGCGCCCCCCGCGCAGCAGTCGCCGGGCCGCCACCAGCCGCCCGCCCAGCAGGGCTGGCAGGCGCCGCCGCAGGACCAGCAGCAGGCGTACGTCCCACCGCAGCAGGCCCAGCAGGCCCCACAGGCCCAGCAGTCTTCGCAGGCCGTGCCCCCGCAGCAGGCCCGGCAGTCCCCGCAGGCCGGCACCCCGGTCCACGGCGACCGCAGCCCGACCACCTTCCACCGCCTCGACTCGGGGCGGGTGATGCGCATCGGCCGTGCGCTGGAAAACGAGCTGGTCGTCTCCGACCTCCAGGTCTCCCGCCACCACGCCGAGTTCCGCGCCACCCCCGACGGCCGGTTCGAGATCCACGACCTCGGCAGCCACAACGGCACCTACATCAACGGCCAGCCGGTCCCCAAGTCCGGCAAGGCGCCGGTCGGCCCGAACGACATCATCGGCGTCGGTCACTCCACCTTCCGGCTGGTCGGCGACCGCCTCGAGGAGTTCGTCGACACCGGTGAGGTCTCCTTCTCGGCCCGCCACCTCACGGTCACCGTCGACGGCGGCAAGCAGATCCTCAAGGACGTCTCCTTCGGCGTCCCCGAGAAGTCCCTGGTCGCGGTCATCGGCCCCTCGGGCTCCGGCAAGTCGACGCTGCTCAAGGCGCTGACCGGCTACCGCCCCGCCAACGAGGGCGATGTCCTCTACGACAACCGGAACCTCTACAAGCAGTTCGCCGAACTGCGCCAGCGCATCGGTCTGGTCCCGCAGGACGACATCCTGCACAAGGAGCTGACCGTTGAGAAGGCCCTCAGGTACGCGGCCAAGCTCCGCTTCCCCGGTGACACCGCGGACGCCGAGCGCAAGGCCCGGATCGACGAGGTGCTGCACGAGCTCAAGCTCCACGTCCACAAGGACAAGAAGGTCACCTCGCTCTCCGGCGGCCAGCGCAAGCGGGTGTCGGTGGCCCTGGAGCTGCTGACCAAGCCGTCACTGATCTTCCTGGACGAGCCGACCTCCGGTCTCGACCCGGGCATGGACCGCGATGTCATGCAGCTGCTGCGCGGCCTCGCCGACGACGGCCGTACGGTCCTGGTCGTCACCCACTCGGTGGCCGAACTCGGCCTGTGCGACAAGCTGCTGGTGATGGCCCCGGGCGGCGGTGTGGCGTATTTCGGCCCGCCCGAGGAGGCGCTCAATTTCTTCCAGTACGACACCTGGGCGGATGTGTTCTCCGCGTTCGAGAACTACCGCGACTACGACTGGATGGGACGCTGGCGCGGCTCCCCGCATTTCCAGATGTACGCGGCGGACTTCGACGCCGTCGCCCCGCAGTCGGTCAATGTCCAGGTGCCGCCGGCCCGGATACACAAGTCCCAGAGCTGGGGCTCGCAGCTGTGGACGCTGATGCGCCGCTATGTCTCGGTGCTCGCGTCCGACCGGGGATTCCTGGGGCTGATGGTGATTCTGCCCGCGGTGCTCGGCGTGGTCTCGATGCTGATTCCCAGCGACTACGGCCTCGGCTACGGCCCGATGACCAAGGGCCGCACCAACCGCGATGCGAGCACCATCATGCTGATCCTCGCGGTCGGCATGTGCTTCTCGGGCGCCGCCAACTCGGTGCGCGAACTCATCAAGGAACGGGTGATCTACGAGCGCGAACGGGCCACCGGCCTGTCGCGGTCGGCGTATCTGATGTCCAAGGTGATCGTGCTCGGGGTGGTCACGGCCATCCAGGGCGTGATCATTGCGGCGATCGGCTTCTCGACCCGGAACCTGCCCTCCGAGGGCCTGATCCTGGCGAAGGCCCCGCAGATCGAACTGGCGCTGGCGATCATCGCGCTCGGCTTCACCTCGATGATGTTCGGCCTGATCATCTCCTCGCTGGTGAAGACCGCGGAGAAGACCATGCCGCTGCTGGTCATGTTCGCCATCGTCCAGGTGGTCTTCACCGGCGTGCTCTTCCAGCTCTTCGACACCCCGGGCGTCGCACAGTTCGCCTGGCTGATGCCGTCGCGCTGGGCCGTCGCCGCGATGGGCGCCACCGCCGACATGAACACCCTGCTGCCCTGGGAGCCGGGCAACCCGGACCCGCTGTGGAAGCACCAGACCGGCGTCTATGTGATGGACATGATCATCCTGATCAGCCTGGGTGTCGCGCTCGCCTTCGTCGTGGCACGGCTGCTGCGCCGCCACGAACCCGAGGTCATGCGCAAGTAGCACCGCACCGTGCGCCGCGCCGCGCACCGCACCCGCACGCCCGAGGGGCGGCACCCGGGACCGGGTGCCGCCCCTCGGCGGTGTGCGCGACGGCGGACTGCCTGAACCGGCGGCTCAGTACGCCGAGTTGACGTTGTCCATCGAGCCGTACTTGGCGGCCGCGTAGTTGCAGGCGGCGGTGATGTTGGCGACCGGGTCGTACAGGTTCCAGGAGGTGCCTTCGACGTGGTACGTCTTGAAGGTCGGCGCGATGACCTGCAGCAGGCCCTTGGACGGGGTGCCGTTGATGGCGTTGATGTCCCAGTTGTTGATGGCCATCGGGTTACCGCTGGACTCGCGCATGATGTTGCGGTGGATGCCCTCGTACGAGCCGGGGATGCCCTTCTTGGCCATGATGGCCAGCGACTCGCGGATCCAGCCGTCCAGGTTGTCCGGGTAGGTCTTGGCGGCCGGCTTGGCGGCGGTCTTCGCGGGCACCGGCTTCACGGCCGGCTTCGCCGCGGCGGGGATCGCGGTGCGTACGGCGGACCGGCTCGCGGCGGCCTTCGTGGCGCGCGCCTTCTCGGCCTGGGCCTTCGCCACGGCGGCGGCCTTCGCCTTGGCGGCCTTGACGGCAGCGGCCTTCTTGGCGGCGGCCTCGGCCTGGCCCTTGGCGGCGGAGCTGTCGGCCTGCTTGGCGATCGTGGCCTGCTGGGCCTCGGCGGCGGTACCGACCGCGCTGAAGGCGACCGGCTTCACGTTCTCGACAGCGGTGGCCTGCGCCCCGCCCTGATCGGCGCCCGCACCCGGAACGGCGGTGAAGACCAGAGCTGCGGCACCGGCTGCGGCGACACCGGCGACGGAGAGCTTCTGCGTCCGGGTCAGGCGGCGGAGACCAGAAGTGGCGTGCTGAGGCATGGCGGGACAGACCTTCCGATGGGGGGACGCCGCACGGGCCCGGAATGGTGGCGAACGCCGTAATTCCCTTCACGGCGCCGAGCGACGG
Organism: Streptomyces sp. NBC_00400; assembly: GCF_036048035.1. NCBI lineage: Bacteria > Bacillati > Actinomycetota > Actinomycetes > Kitasatosporales > Streptomycetaceae > Streptomyces > Streptomyces sp. NBC_00400. The sequence goes on from NZ_CP107940.1 coordinate 6,571,851, forward strand.
GGCCATTCTTAGCGGCCGGAAATTCCCCCGGCAAAGGTGTGACGTACGATCCGGGTTAGTGGAACCCTGGCGGCGGATATTGCGTCCCGAAGAGGACTTTCCCAGCTCACGCAGTAATGGGCGGTCCACTAACCCGGCTCGTAAGTGACCTGCGTCCTATGCGCGGCGTCACAGTGCAACGGTGTTTGTCTCGCCGGACGTAATTGCAAACGCACAGTCCGTATGCGTCATATCCCCGCCCGAACCCTGCGACGGAATCCTGGACCGGCCCGGCCACACGGCCCGGGCCGGGGCGCCGCTGCACATCCTCCGCACCCGGAACTCAGTCGGGCAGCACGAGATGCAGATCGCCGAATTCATGCCACAGATAGCGCCGCCGCACCGCCGCCGCGTAGGCCCGGCGCAGCGCCTCCCCGTCGTCCGCCACCGCCTGGAGCATCAGCAGATGGGAGGCGGTGGGCTCGTGCAACCCGGTGAGCAGGCCGTCCACCGCCCGCACTCCGCGCTCCGGCGTGACCACGAGTTCCGTCCAGCCGGCCGCGGCCCGCACCCGCCCGTCCGTGCCGGTCGCCGACTCCAGGGCCCGTACGGCCGTGGTCCCCACCGCCACGATCCGCCCGGCGGGGGCGCCCGGACGCTGCCGCCGCGCCGCCGCCCTGCGCCGGGCCCGCGCGGCGTTCACCAGCCACGCCGTCACCGGCGGCACCACGAACCGCTCCGCATACGGCGGCTCGAACGCCTCCGCCGAGGCGACCCCCGTATGCAGCGAGACCGGCGCGAACTGCACCCCCTTGCTGACCAGCCGCGCCACCAGCGCGGCGGTGAAGGGCCGGGCGGCACTCGGCATCTCCGCGCTGCCGGCGCCGGGGGAGTCCACCGCGAACACCGTCTGGTACGCCTCCAGCAGCTGGTCCCGGTCCGTGTAGCCGTAGCGGATCGGCCGCCCGTGGCGCCGCATCAGCCCGTGCACCTCCGCGCCCGTCACCCGCGCCCACCACAGCCGGGCGCTCCCGGGGTCCAGCGGGGCCTGAAGCGCCAGCCGCGCCCCGCCGGGCAGCCGCACCACCGTGCCGGCCGGGCCGCCCGCCCGCGGCACGGTGCTGCCCCGCCCGTCCGGACTCCGCAGCTCCACCGCCCAGCAGCCGTCCACCGCCCGGCCCGCCGGGTGCCACCGGTCCGCCCGCGTGGAGAAGTGCACCACCACCGGCTCACCGCGCCCCCGGCCGTCGCCGACCCGGCCGTCCACCGCGGCCGGCAGCGTCCGCGAGGTGTTCACCACCAGGACATCCCCGGCCGCCAGCAGATCCGGCAGCTCGCCGAAGCCGTGGTGGCCGCTCGCCGCCGCACCCCGGCTCACCATCAGCCGTACGGCGTCCCGGCCGAGGCCGGGCCCCCGCTGCTCGGCCGGAACCCCGGCCGACAGCTCCGCCGGGACCTGTACCGCCTCCGTGATCACCGGGAGCTCCCCCCGTCGGACGCGGGCGCCCCGTCGGACGGCTCCGCCCCGGCCGCCGCGTGATACCGCCCGCTGGGGGCCTTGTCGTCCAGCAGGCGCAGCAGCCCGGGGACCACGGCCCGGGGCAGTGGCCGCCCGGAGGTGTCCTCGTCCGGTACCGCTGCCGCGTACAGATCGGTCCGCATGTCACCGGGGTCCACCCACCACACCCGCAGCTCCGGCTCCTCCACCGCGAGCACCGCCGACTGCTGGTCCAGCGCGGCCTTCGTGGCGCCGTACCCGCCCCAGGCCGGGTACGCCTCGACGGCCGCGTCCGAGCTGATGTTGAGCACCGCCCCACCCGCCCGGGCAAATGCCCCTTTCGCCCCGATAGCCGCATCGCTTACCGATCCATAGATGGGCAAATCGGGCGATCCGGCATTTCGGGCATTCTCGGTGTAAGGGCGTGAATCGTATGCCGCGTTATTTCCGGCATCCGCTATATGAGGAGCGTTCCCTATGAAGGGGATAACTTCCTCATACGAGGACAGGTAGGAGGAATTCCGCAAGAGCGGCAAAGCCTCCTGGACGAGTCCGAGCGGTGCCACCACATTCACCTCCAGTGCCGCCCGCAGCCCGTCCAGCGGATGGTCCGCCAGCCGCGCCAGCGGCTCGGCCCCCAGCGCGCTCGCGTTGTTCACCAGCAGATCGAGCCCGCCCAGCGCACCGGCCGCGGCCACCAGCGCCGCCCGGTGCCCGTGGTCCGTCACATCCCCGGGCAGCGCGACCACCCGCACCCCCGTCCCGCGCAGCTCCCGCGCCGCGTCCTCCAGCGGCCCGGGCGACCTGGCGTCCACGACCAGATCCCACCCCCGTGCCGCCAGCGCCGCGCCGAGCGCCCGGCCCAGTCCTTTCGATGCCCCCGTGATGACCGCCACCGGCATGATCGCGTCCCCTTTCGGTCCGGACCGGGATCCCGGCCCCGCCCTCACCGTAGGAACGCCGCGAGCCCCCGGACGTCGGCCGCCGGACCGGCCGTGGCCAGGGCATTCGGCCTAGGCCCGGCGGCGTAGGCGGCGGCCGCCGCCGGACCGATACGCGCTGGTCGCACCGCCGGTACGGTGTGCCCATGACCAACGGACCGGGAGCCGGAATCCCCGCGGTGAGCACCGCGATCCTGGCGATGAGCAGGCATCTGGAGGTGCGCGACGTCCTCAAGACGATCGTGGCCTCGGCCCGCGAGCTGCTGGACGCCGAGTACGCCGCCCTGGGCGTGCCCGACGACCACGGCGGCTTCGCCCAGTTCGTGGTGGACGGCGTCAGCGCCGAGCAGTGGAAGGCCATCGGCCCGCTGCCCCGCCAGCACGGCATTCTCGCCGCGATGCTGCACAACGCCACCCCGGAACGGCTCGCCGACGTCCGTGCGGACCCCCGCTTCGGCGGCTGGCCGTCGGCCCACCCGGACATGTCCGACTTCCTCGGCCTGCCGGTCGCCGACGGCGACGAGATCCTCGGCGCCCTCTTCCTGGCCAACAAGCGCTGCCCCAAGCCGTCCGGCGGCTGCGGTTTCACGGAGGAGGACGAGCGGCTGCTCGGGATACTCGCCCAGCACGCCGCCATCGCCCTGACCAACGCCCGCCTCTACGAGCGCAGCCGCGAACTGACCATCGCCGGGGAGCGCGCCCGGCTCGCCCACGAGCTGCACGACGCGGTCGCCCAGAAACTCTTCTCGCTCCGCCTCACCGCCCAGGCCGCCACCGCCCTCGTCGACCGTGACCCGGCACGTGCCAAGGACGAGCTGCACCAGGTCACCGCGCTGGCCGCGGAGGCCGCCGACGAACTGCGGGCCGCCGTCATCGAACTGCGCCCCGCCGCCCTGGACGAGGACGGCCTGGTCGCCACCCTGCGCTCGCAGGTCCAGGTCCTGGACCGGGCGCACTCCGCACGTGTCACCTTCGCCGCCCACAGCGTCCGGGCGCTGCCCGCCGCCCAGGAGGAGGCGCTGCTGCGGGTCGCCCAGGAGGCGTTGCACAACGCCCTGCGGCACTCCGGCGCCGAGCTGGTCGAGGTGACCTTCACCCGCAGCGGCCAGGGCGCGCTGCTGCGGATCGCCGACGACGGCTGCGGCTTCGACCCCGGCGCGGTCCGCCGGGCCGGCCGCCACCTGGGCCTGGTCTCGATGCACGACCGCGCGAGCGGCGTCGGCGGAAAGCTCACCGTGGAATCGGAGCCCGGTAAGGGCACCACTGTCGAGATGGAGGTGCCCGGTGGCTGACAGGGACAGGAGCGGCGCAATGGGGAATCCCGCGGACGGAGCAGGGGCGGCCTCCGGGCGGCCCGCGGGCGGCGGGCAGGTGATCCGCGTACTGCTCGTCGACGATCACCAGGTGGTGCGCCGTGGGCTGCGGACGTTCCTGGAGGTCCAGGACGACATCGAGGTGGTGGGCGAGGCCTCCGACGGCGCCGAGGGCATCGCCGCCGCCGAAGAGCTGCGCCCGGACGTGGTCCTGATGGACGTCAAGATGCCCGGCATGGACGGCATCGAGGCGCTCCGCAGGCTGCGCGAACTGGACAACCCCGCCCGGGTGCTGGTGGTCACCAGCTTCACCGAACAGCGCACCGTCGTCCCGGCGCTGCGCGCGGGCGCGGCCGGCTACGTCTACAAGGACATCGACCCGGACGCGCTGGCCGGCGCCATCCGCTCGGTCCACGCGGGCCATGTCCTGCTGCAGCCCGAGGTGGCCGGCGCACTGCTGTCCCAGGAGGAGAACAACGGCGGCCAGGGGCGCGGCACTTCCCTCACCGACCGGGAGCGCGAGGTCCTCGGCCTGATCGCGGACGGCCGCTCCAACCGCGAGATCGCCCGTGCGCTGGTGCTGTCCGAGAAGACCGTCAAGACCCATGTCTCCAACATCCTCATGAAGCTCGACCTCGCCGACCGGACGCAGGCCGCACTGTGGGCCGTACGGCACGGCATCGGGGCCTGAACGCTCGTGGGGGAGCGCCGGGCACGACGGGGCTCCTCTACCGCCGACACAAGCGGAATGTCGTCTTCAGATCCGAGATTCATACTGTCGTGTAGCCGTAGCCCATTCGGCGTATCCCTTCTCGGCCCGGGCCGTTGTCCAGTGCAGTCGTGGCGGCTGGCCACGGCAACGGCAACGAGGAGCTAGAGAAGTGAAGAACATCAAGCGCGCAGCGGCCATCACGATGGTGGCGAGCGGTCTCGCCCTCGCGGGCGCCGGCGTCGCCTCGGCCCACTCCCCGCAGGCCCAGGGCGGTGCGGTGCACTCCCCGGGAATCGTCTCCGGCAACGTCATCCAGGCCCCGGTGCACGTCCCCGTGAACGCCTGCGGCGTCACCGCCACCGTCATCGGCGCGCTCAACCCCACCTTCGGCAACCCCTGCGTCAACGTCTGACCCCAAGGCGCCCGCAGGACCTCGTCCGACCCCCGCGATGCCATGGTCCGCGCGGGCCGGACCGGACCGGCCCCGTCCCGTCTCGGACGCGCGGCCGGTCCCCCACCCTCCGCCATCGTCTTACGGCCCTGTGCCACCACGTGAGGAACACGCCCCCATGAACACCGCCAAGAAGGCCGCACTCGTCCTCGCCGCCACCGGGATCGCCCTCGGTGCGGCCGCCGGATCCGCCTTCGCGACCAGTGGCGCGCAGGCCGACGGCACGGCCGTGCTCTCCCCCGGCATCGGCTCGGGCAATCTCGCCCAGGTCCCCGTGCACGTCCCCGTGAACGCCACCGGCAACACCGCCAACGTCATCGGCGTGCTCAACCCTGCCTTCGGCAACGCCACCTCGAACAACTGAGGCTGTCCGAACGGGCCGGCCGGCTTCGCCTGCCCAGAGGCGTCCGGCCCGTTCGGCAAAGGCCCCGCCGACCACACAATGGTCGGCGGGGCCGCTTCCGTTCACCCGCGGTGCCGCTCCCTCTCCTCCACCGCGGAGTTGTACGCCGCCACCTGCGCCCGCCGGGCCGTCCGCTCCACCGGCCGCAGCGCCTCGGCGCGGGCCGCGATCTCGGACGAACTCACCGCCGCACCGTGCTCCCTGCCGTCCCCGCCGGCCTGCTGCGCGATATCGATGAGCGCGCCGACGCGCTGCGCCAGCTCCAATACCCGTACCGCCCGCGGCGGGTATCCGGGAGCCAGCACCTGCCGGCCGGCCTCCGCCCGCGCCCGGTACGCCTCCAGCGCCGCCTGCGCCACCGGGCCGGCCCCGGCCACATCCAGCTTCGAGAGCAGTTCGGTCGCCTCCCGCAGGGCCTCCGCCAGTTCCCGCTCGGCCTCGCCCAGCGACGGCACGTCGGCCGGCGGCGCCTCCCGCACCGGCAGGCAGTGCCAGACCACCTCCACATGCACATCGGGTCCGGTGCCACCCTCCGGCCCGGCCTCGTACCGCTCCGGAATCAGTCCCAGACCGGCGCCCGGGGCGAGCACCGCCTCCTCCGCTTCCAGCGCCCGCGCATTGAATTCCGGCGGTCCGCAGAGTCCCAGCGGATGCCCGGGAGCCGGCAGGGCCACCCGCAGGCCCCTCGCCCCCAGCGTCCGCAGCCGCCCCAGCGCGAGCGTCAGACCGACCGGCGCCTCCTCCCCGGGCAGGCCCTCCACGCGGTGCACCGCATCGTCGTCCGCGATCCGGTGCGCGGCTTCATCAGGTGAGACAAGTCCGGCCAAAAGGGCATTTCCCCATGCCGCAAGCCGTCCTGAACGTGGTTCATCGAGCATGGCCCCCAGCCTAGGGAAGAGCACCGACAACGAGTGGCGTAGGTTTGCAGGGGGGCTGCGCCTACAGGTGTACGCGACGACCGAGAAGCAATGGGAGACAACGCGCTCATGAGCGATGTGCTGGAGCTGGTGGACGTATCCGTGGTCCGCGAAGGACGGGCTCTGGTGGACCAGGTCTCCTGGTCGGTGAAGGAAGGGGAGCGCTGGGTGATCCTCGGCCCCAACGGTGCCGGCAAGACCACCCTGCTCAACCTCGCCTCCAGCTATCTCTTCCCGAGCTCCGGCAGCGCCTCGATCCTCGGCGAGCAGCTCGGCCGGGTCGACGTCTTCGACCTGCGCCCGCGCATCGGCATCGCCGGCATCGCGCTGGCCGACAAGCTGCCCCGCAGCCAGACCGTCCTGCAGACCGTGCTCACCGCCGCGTACGGCATGACGGCCGGCTGGCAGGAGAGCTACGAGGACATCGACGAGCAGCGCGCCCGTGCCTTCCTCGACCGCCTCGGGATGAACGACTACCTCGACCGGAAGTTCGGCACCCTCTCCGAGGGCGAGCGCAAGCGCACCCTGATCGCCCGCGCCATGATGACCGACCCCGAGCTGCTGCTGCTGGACGAGCCGGCCGCCGGTCTCGACCTCGGCGGCCGCGAGGACCTGGTCCGCCGCCTCGGCCGCCTCGCCCGCGACCCGTACGCCCCCTCGATGATCATGGTCACCCACCACGTCGAGGAGATCGCCCCCGGCTTCACCCACGTCCTGATGATCCGTCAGGGCAAGGTGCTGGCCGCCGGCCCCCTGGAGCTCGAACTCACCTCCAGCAACCTCTCCCACTGCTTCGGCCTCCCGCTGGTCGTCGAGCGCAACGGCAACGACCGCTGGACCGCGCAGGGCCTGCCCCTGACCTGACCGTCCGCCACCGGACCGCCCTCCTCAACGGGCCGTCCCCCGGACTCCGTCCGGGGGACCCGGTCGCGGCACCGCACGCTTCCGGCCGCTGACCGATCGCGCCCTGTCCCGGGCCGCCGCGCGGACCTACCATGAACCCGTGGATCCATGGGTGTGGTGGCTGATCGCCGCCGTAGGACTGGGCATTCCCCTCGTCGTGACCGCGATGCCCGAATTCGGGATGCTCGCGGTCGGTGCCGTCGCCGGTGCCGTCACCGCAGGCCTCGGTGGCGGCACCGTCCCGCAATTCCTCGTGTTCGCCGCCGTATCGGTGGCGCTGATCGCCGTCGTGCGCCCCCTCGCCAACCGCCACCGCGGTCAGAGCCCCCAACTGGCGTCCGGCATCGACGCGCTCAAGGGCAGGAGCGCCACGGTCCTGGAGCGGGTCGACGGCGGGGTCGGCGGCCGCATCAAACTCGCGGGTGAGATCTGGTCCGCCCGTTCCCTGGACGGCAATCAGGTCTACGAGCCCGGCCAGCAGGTGGACGTCGTCGAGATCGAAGGCGCCACCGCCGTCGTCATCTGACCCGAACACGCTGCGCGACGAGCCAGGACTCTGAAAGACTGATCAATGGCAAGCCGGTCACCGGCCGGCGCGGACCAGCAACGAAGGGCACGGGAGCCGCTGTGGAACCGATCATCATCGTCCTGATCATCCTGGTGGTGCTCGTGTTCATCGCACTCATCAAAACGATCCAGGTCATCCCGCAGGCCAGCGCCGCCATCGTCGAACGCTTCGGCCGCTACACCCGCACCCTCAACGCGGGCCTGAACATCGTCGTCCCGTTCATCGACTCCATCCGCAACCGCATCGACCTCCGCGAACAGGTCGTGCCGTTCCCGCCGCAGCCGGTGATCACCCAGGACAACCTGGTCGTGAACATCGACACCGTCATCTACTACCAGGTGACCGATGCCCGCGCCGCGACCTACGAGGTCGCCAGCTACATCCAGGCCATCGAGCAGCTGACCGTCACCACCCTGCGGAACATCATCGGCGGCATGGACCTGGAGCGGACCCTGACCTCCCGCGAGGAGATCAACGCGGCGCTGCGCGGCGTGCTCGACGAGGCCACCGGCAAGTGGGGCATCCGCGTCAACCGCGTCGAGCTGAAGGCCATCGAGCCGCCGACCTCCATCCAGGACTCGATGGAGAAGCAGATGCGCGCCGACCGTGACAAGCGCGCCGCCATCCTCCAGGCCGAAGGTGTCCGGCAGTCCCAGATCCTCACCGCCGAAGGTGAGAAGCAGTCCTCGATCCTGCGTGCCGAGGGTGAGGCCAAGGCCGCGGCCCTGCGCGCCGAGGGCGAGGCCCAGGCGATCCGCGTGGTCTTCGAGTCGATCCACGCCGGCGACCCGGACCAGAAGCTGCTCTCCTACCAGTACCTCCAGATGCTCCCGAAGATCGCCGAAGGCGACGCCAACAAGCTCTGGATCGTGCCCAGCGAGATCGGCGACGCCCTCAAGGGCCTCGGCGGTGCCCTCGGCAACTTCACCCCGCCGACCGGCGGCGGCTCCATCCCCAAGCCCAGCTCGCCGAACCGCGAAGCACCCCCGATCGACTGACACCCCCGACCGACCCACACCGCCGGGCCCTGGTGCATGATCGGGCGCAACCGCACCGCTCATGCACAGGGGGATCCGCGTGACCATCTGGGAAGCCGTCGCCATCTTCGCCGCCGGAATCGGCGCCGGCACGATCAACACCGTCGTCGGGTCCGGCACCCTGATCACCTTCCCGGTGCTGCTCGCCTTCGGCGTGCCACCCGTCACCGCCAATGTGTCCAACACCCTTGGCCTGGTGCCCGGTTCGATCAGCGGAGCCATCGGCTACCGCCGCGAGCTCGCCGGCCAGCGCCGCCGGATCCTCCGCTTCGGCGTCGTCGCCCTCATCGGGGGTCTGGCCGGCGCGATCCTGCTGCTCGCACTGCCCTCGAAGGCCTTCGACGCGATCGTCCCCGCCCTGATCGCCGTCGCGCTGGTACTCGTCATCGTCCAGCCGAAGCTGGCCGCCGCGCTCCGCGCCCGCCGTGAGCGCAACGGCACCACCCCCCACCGCGACGGCGGCATCGTGCTGCCGGCCGGACTCCTGCTCGCCAGCGCCTACGGTGGCTACTTCGGCGCCGCCCAGGGCGTGCTCTACCTCTCCCTGATGGGGCTGCTGCTCCCCGAGGACCTGCAGCGCCTCAACGCCCTCAAGAACGTCCTCGCCGCGATCGTCAACGGCGTCGCCGCGGTCTTCTTCCTCTTCGTCGCGCACTTCGACTGGGCCGCCGTGGGCCTGATCGCGGTCGGGTCAGCCCTCGGCGGCCAGGTCGGCGCGAAGGTGGGCCGCCGTCTGCCGCCCACCGCCCTGCGGGCCGTCATCGTCGTCGTCGGCCTGCTGGCCATCGCCCAACTCGTCCTCAAATAAGGCGAGTCGGGAGACGGCCCGGAATCCGACGGCCCGGCCGGCCGCGCCCTACGCAGGCAGCGCCAGCCACTCCGGCAGCCCCTCCCGCACCGACACCCCCAGCGTCGACAGCAGCGCATCGGCCGGCGTCGGCTCGAACGGCCGCCGCAGCAGCTGCATCCCCGCCTGCTCGGGCGTACGGTCCGCCTTGCGGTGATTGTCCTCCGCACACGAGGCGACGGTATTCAGCCAGGTGTCCCCACCGCCGTGCGACCGCGGCACGACATGGTCCACGGTCGTCGCCCGGCGCCCGCAGTACGCACACCGGTGCTGGTCACGCACCAGTACCCCGCGCCGCGACCAGGCCGCCCGTTGTCGGAACGGCACCCGAACGTACCGGCAGAGTCTGATCACCTGCGGCACCGGCACGTCCACCGCGGCGGCACGGATCCGCAGCCCCGGGTGAGCGTGCTCGATGACCGCTTTGTCCTGCATGACCAGCACCACCGCACGCCGCAGCGACACCGTCGACAGCGGCTCGAAGCTCGCATTGAGCACCAGCGTCTCGCGCATCCCGCCCACCTCCCGGACCCGCTCCGCCCCCGCGGCGAAGCTGCTCCACTGTGCAGCGGCAGGTATTCCCCGAACAACGCAATTTCCGCATGCCACAAGGGAAATGGAGAGGGATCAGCAGATGAAAAGGAAGGACCGGCGGCGCCCCACGGGCCACGGAAAAGAGTGCGCTCCGGGTCCCACCCCCGTGAATTACCGGGACCCGGAGCGAACGGCAGCCGATGAGGACACCCGAGACACATACGGGCTCCGGCGAACAGCGGGCGACACACCTGCGCCCCGCCGCTCCCGCCACTGCGGTACCTGCTGCCCGACGCCCCTTTTACGGGGCGGCGGCACGGGAACCACTGTGTGTGCCGGAAGCGCCGGGGCGCAACGGAATTAGGGCGCTCAGCCCGTCGCGGGAATCTCGTACTCGGCGATCAGCTGAGCCCGCCCGAGCGTGTGGAACCGCAGGTTGAAGCCCACCACCGCGGGCGAGGCCCCGGCGTTGGGACCGAGCTTTTCCTGGTCCACCGCGTACACCGTGAACACATAGCGGTGCGGACCGTCCCCGGGCGGCGGCGCGGCGCCCCCGAAGTCCCGCGTCCCGTAGTCGTTACGGACGTGCACGGCGCCCTCGGGCAGTCCCTTCATCTCCCCGGACCCGGCACCGGCCGGCAGCTCCGTCACCGACGCCGGAATGTCGAACAGCGACCAGTGCCAGAAACCACTGCCCGTCGGCGCGTCCGGGTCGTAGCAGGTGACGGCGTAGCTCTTCGTCCCCGCGGGCGCACCCTCCCACCGCAGCTGCGGCGAACGGTTCCCCTCGGCGAACACCTGCTCCGGCCGCAGCGTCCCGCCCGGCTCCACCTCGTCGCTCAGCACCGTGAACTCCGGCACCGGCGGATGGAAATCGTGCGGGAGCGGCCGCCGCTTCAGCTCGGACACTGCAACACCTCCTGGTCGCTTGCTGACACCTGTCCGGCCAGGTTAGAGCCAGTTCCGCTTACCGCCGACCTCCGCCAGCCACTGGTTGAGGTAACCCGCCCAGTCGGTCCCCTCGAAGTCGTTCAGCCCGACCGTGAACGACCGGTAGGTGTCCGACCCCTCGCTGAACAGACCGGGCTTCTTGTCCATCTCCAGGACGACGTCCATCTCCCGGTCGTCCGCCACGAACGACAGCTCGACCTGGTTCAGGCCCCGGTACTGCTGCGGTGCGTAGAACTCGATCTCCTGGTAGAAGGGGAGCCGCTGTCGCGTTCCCCTGATGTGCCCCTGCTCGAGATCAGCGGCCTTGAAACGGAACCCCAGCCGCCCGAACGCGTCCAGGATCGCCTGCTGCGCCGGCAGCGGATGCACATTCACCGGGTCCAGGTCACCGGAGTCCACCGCCCGCGCGATCGCCAGCTCCGTCGTCACCCCGACGTTCATCCCGTGCAGATGCGTCCCCAGGAACGTGGTGATCGGCGTCTCCCACGGAATCTCCAGCCCGAACGGCACGGTGTGCGCCGCCCCCGGCTGCACCGCAAAGGCACCGCCCAGCTGCACCTTGGTGAACTCGATGTTCCGCTTGTACTCCTCGTCGCCGCTCTCGACCTCGACCCGCGCCTGCAGTCCGACGGACAGCCCCTGGATGTCCTGGGCCACGGACCCGCCCTGGATCCGCACCTCACCCTGTACGACCCCACCCGGAACGACGTTCTCCTCAAAGAGCACCGTCTCCACCGACGCACCCCCGGCGCCCAGGCTCGCCAGCAGCTTCTTGAATCCCATGCTCGTCCTCCCCAGGCACAGTGCCTGTGCTGTGTATTGCGCGCCGAGCTCTCGGCTTGATCCCTACGAACGCGAAACCGTACGACGCGGTTCCACGGCCCACACTTTCCCAACCCCCACGTCCCCATGGCCAGCCGGCCTCCCCAACGGCTGCACTACTCTCGGTCCGCATGACCGACGTACCGGAACGTATGCCGCTCGCCCACGACTTCTTCGACCGTCCCGTGGTGGACGTGGCTCCCGACCTGCTGGGCCGCATCCTGTGCCGCAACACCCCGGACGGTCCGATCGAACTCCGTCTCACCGAGGTCGAGGCGTACGACGGCGACACCGACCCCGGTTCCCACGCCTACCGTGGCCGCACCGCGCGCAACGCCACCATGTTCGGCCCGCCCGGCCATGCGTACGTCTACTTCATCTACGGGATGTGGTTCAGCCTCAACGCGGTCTGCGGCCCCGAGGACAAGGCGAGCGGTGTCCTCCTGCGCGCCGGCGAGATCCTCACCGGCGCGTCCCTGGCGGCCACCCGCCGCCCCAAGGCCCGCAACACCAACGAACTGGCGAAGGGCCCGGCCCGCCTGGCCACCGCCCTCGACATCGACCGGACCCTCGACGGCACCGACCTGTGCAGCGCAGCCACCGCCCCCCTCTCCCTCCTGCACGGCCGCCCGCCCGCACCCGAGCTGGTACGCAGCGGTCCGCGCACCGGCGTAGGCGGCGGAGCCGACCACCCCTGGCGCTACTGGATCGCCGACGACCCCACGGTCAGCCCCTACCGACCCCACACCCCCCGGCGCCGCACCACCACCGCTACTTGACTCGGTGTCGCCGACCGCCTAACGTGGCCCGAGCCGCTGGAGACGGGCAGCGCTATTTGCGCAGACCGCCAGGCGGCACAACCAACTACTCCGATCGGCTCCCTTACGGGTCCTGTTTTCGCGTTGCCGAAATTCGATCCGGCCGTCTCGATTATGAGTCGCCAGGGAAAGCCGCTAAAGTAGTAACCACGCCGAAAGGGCAGCAGCGAATAACTGCCCCACGGCGGACCTCCGACGGATATCGGAACCGGAATCGAATAGAAACCGGATCTGTTAGACTCGGAAAGGCCGGAAAGCGAAAGCCGAACGGCCGACCCGCTCCAACAGGGAGCCAGAGACGGAAACGGATCTGGTAAGGTTGGAAACGCGAAGAAGCCGAAAGGCGGAAACGCACCGGCGAAAATCGGGCCCGCAAGGATCTGATAGAGTCGGAAACGCAAGACCGAAGGGAAGCGCCCGGAGAGCCTGGTGAAACAGGCACAAAGGAAGCGTCCGTTCCTTGAGAACTCAACAGCGTGCCAAAAGTCAACGCCAGATATGTTGATACCCCGTCCACCGGAAATATCCGGGGGATGAGGTTCCTTTGAAAGTCCACCACGGCCCATGCGGTCGGGGTGGCACACACAGCGAGGACGCTGTGAACGACCGGACCTATTCCGTCTGGTTGTTCCGCTCTCGTGTGTGTTTCACCCGATTACGGGTAAACATTCACGGAGAGTTTGATCCTGGCTCAGGACGAACGCTGGCGGCGTGCTTAACACATGCAAGTCGAACGATGAACCTCCTTCGGGAGGGGATTAGTGGCGAACGGGTGAGTAACACGTGGGCAATCTGCCCTTCACTCTGGGACAAGCCCTGGAAACGGGGTCTAATACCGGATACGACTACCGACCGCATGGTCTGGTGGTGGAAAGCTCCGGCGGTGAAGGATGAGCCCGCGGCCTATCAGCTTGTTGGTGGGGTGATGGCCTACCAAGGCGACGACGGGTAGCCGGCCTGAGAGGGCGACCGGCCACACTGGGACTGAGACACGGCCCAGACTCCTACGGGAGGCAGCAGTGGGGAATATTGCACAATGGGCGAAAGCCTGATGCAGCGACGCCGCGTGAGGGATGACGGCCTTCGGGTTGTAAACCTCTTTCAGCAGGGAAGAAGCGAGAGTGACGGTACCTGCAGAAGAAGCGCCGGCTAACTACGTGCCAGCAGCCGCGGTAATACGTAGGGCGCAAGCGTTGTCCGGAATTATTGGGCGTAAAGAGCTCGTAGGCGGCTTGTCACGTCGGATGTGAAAGCCCGGGGCTTAACCCCGGGTCTGCATTCGATACGGGCAGGCTAGAGTTCGGTAGGGGAGATCGGAATTCCTGGTGTAGCGGTGAAATGCGCAGATATCAGGAGGAACACCGGTGGCGAAGGCGGATCTCTGGGCCGATACTGACGCTGAGGAGCGAAAGCGTGGGGAGCGAACAGGATTAGATACCCTGGTAGTCCACGCCGTAAACGTTGGGAACTAGGTGTGGGCGACATTCCACGTCGTCCGTGCCGCAGCTAACGCATTAAGTTCCCCGCCTGGGGAGTACGGCCGCAAGGCTAAAACTCAAAGGAATTGACGGGGGCCCGCACAAGCAGCGGAGCATGTGGCTTAATTCGACGCAACGCGAAGAACCTTACCAAGGCTTGACATACACCGGAAAACCCTGGAGACAGGGTCCCCCTTGTGGTCGGTGTACAGGTGGTGCATGGCTGTCGTCAGCTCGTGTCGTGAGATGTTGGGTTAAGTCCCGCAACGAGCGCAACCCTTGTTCTGTGTTGCCAGCATGCCCTTCGGGGTGATGGGGACTCACAGGAGACTGCCGGGGTCAACTCGGAGGAAGGTGGGGACGACGTCAAGTCATCATGCCCCTTATGTCTTGGGCTGCACACGTGCTACAATGGCCGGTACAATGAGCTGCGATACCGCGAGGTGGAGCGAATCTCAAAAAGCCGGTCTCAGTTCGGATTGGGGTCTGCAACTCGACCCCATGAAGTCGGAGTTGCTAGTAATCGCAGATCAGCATTGCTGCGGTGAATACGTTCCCGGGCCTTGTACACACCGCCCGTCACGTCACGAAAGTCGGTAACACCCGAAGCCGGTGGCCCAACCCCTTGTGGGAGGGAATCGTCGAAGGTGGGACTGGCGATTGGGACGAAGTCGTAACAAGGTAGCCGTACCGGAAGGTGCGGCTGGATCACCTCCTTTCTAAGGAGCACTTCTTACTCGGACTTGTCCGGGTCAGAGGCCAGTACATCAGCGAATGTCTGATGCTGGTTGCTCATGGGTGGAACGTTGACTATTCGGCACACTCGGTTGGTTGTCACTAGTACTGCTTCGGCGTGGAACGTGGGGATTGATGGAGTGGGCCGGGCACGTTGTTGGGTATCTGAGGGTACGGACTGTTGAGTCTGGACCTTCGCGATGCCGGCCCCAGTGAACTCAGCCTTCGGGTTGGGGTGGTGGGTGGCTGGTCGTTGCTTGAGAACTGCACAGTGGACGCGAGCATCTGTGGCCAAGTTTTTAAGGGCGCACGGTGGATGCCTTGGCACCAGGAACCGATGAAGGACGTGGGAGGCCGCGATAGGCCCCGGGGAGCTGTCAACCGAGCTTTGATCCGGGGGTGTCCGAATGGGGAAACCCGGCAGTCGTCATGGGCTGTCACCCGCTGCTGAACACATAGGCAGTGTGGAGGGAACGCGGGGAAGTGAAACATCTCAGTACCCGCAGGAAGAGAAAACAACCGTGATTCCGGGAGTAGTGGCGAGCGAAACCGGATGAGGCCAAACCAGTCACGTGTGATACCCGGCAGGGGTTGCGTGGTTGGGGTTGTGGGAGTTCTCTTGATCGGTCTGCCGGCCGGTCGACGAGTCAGAAACCGTTGATGTAGGCGAAGGACATGCGAAAGGTCCGGCGTAGAGGGTAAGACCCCCGTAGCTGAAACATTAGCGGCTCGTTTGAGAACCACCCAAGTAGCACGGGGCCCGAGAAATCCCGTGTGAATCTGGCGGGACCACCCGTTAAGCCTAAATATTCCCTGGTGACCGATAGCGGATAGTACCGTGAGGGAATGGTGAAAAGTACCGCGGGAGCGGAGTGAAATAGTACCTGAAACCGTGTGCCTACAAGCCGTGGGAGCGTCGCGCAGAGACTTGTCTCTGCGTCGTGACTGCGTGCCTTTTGAAGAATGAGCCTGCGAGTTTGCGGTATGTTGCGAGGTTAACCCGTGTGGGGAAGCCGTAGCGAAAGCGAGTCCGAATAGGGCGTTGAGTAGCGTGCCCAAGACCCGAAGCGGAGTGATCTAGCCATGGGCAGGTTGAAGCGGAGGTAAGACTTCGTGGAGGACCGAACCCACCAGGGTTGAAAACCTGGGGGATGACCTGTGGTTAGGGGTGAAAGGCCAATCAAACTCCGTGATAGCTGGTTCTCCCCGAAATGCATTTAGGTGCAGCGTCGTGTGTTTCTTGCCGGAGGTAGAGCACTGGATAGGCGATGGGCCCTACCGGGTTACTGACCTTAGCCAAACTCCGAATGCCGGTAAGTGAGAGCGCGGCAGTGAGACTGTGGGGGATAAGCTCCATGGTCGAGAGGGAAACAGCCCAGAGCATCGACTAAGGCCCCTAAGCGTGTGCTAAGTGGGAAAGGATGTGGAGTCGCAGAGACAACCAGGAGGTTGGCTTAGAAGCAGCCACCCTTGAAAGAGTGCGTAATAGCTCACTGGTCAAGTGATTCCGCGCCGACAATGTAGCGGGGCTCAAGCACACCGCCGAAGTCGTGTCATTGCAGCATGAGGACCAACGTCCGTTGTGATGGGTAGGGGAGCGTCGTGTGCCGGGTGAAGCAGCCGTGGAAACGAGTTGTGGACGGTTCACGAGTGAGAATGCAGGCATGAGTAGCGATACACACGTGGGAAACGTGTGCGCCGATTGACTAAGGGTTCCTGGGTCAAGCTGATCTGCCCAGGGTAAGTCGGGACCTAAGGCGAGGCCGACAGGCGTAGTCGATGGACAACCGGTTGATATTCCGGTACCCGCTTTGAAGCGCCCAATATCGAATCCATTAATGCTAAGGCCGTGAAGCCGCCCTGGAGTCTTCGGACAAAGGGGAGTGGTGGAGCCGCTGATCCAAGGTGGTAGTAGGTAAGTGATGGGGTGACGCAGGAAGGTAGTCCAGCCCGGGCGGTGGTTGTCCCGGGGTAAGGGTGTAGGGCGTTGTCCAGGTAAATCCGGACAGCATGAAGCCTGAGACCTGATGCCGAGCCGATTGTGGTGAAGTGGATGATCCTATGCTGTCGAGAAAAGCCTCTAGCGAGTTTCATGGCGGCCCGTACCCTAAACCGACTCAGGTGGTCAGGTAGAGAATACCGAGGCGTTCGGGTGAACTATGGTTAAGGAACTCGGCAAAATGCCCCCGTAACTTCGGGAGAAGGGGGCCATTGCTGGTGATGGAATTTACTTCCTGAGCTGGTGGTGGCCGCAGAGACCAGCGAGAAGCGACTGTTTACTAAAAACACAGGTCCGTGCGAAGCCGTAAGGCGATGTATACGGACTGACGCCTGCCCGGTGCTGGAACGTTAAGGGGACCGGTTAGTCACATTTCGGTGTGGCGAAGCTGAGAACTTAAGCGCCAGTAAACGGCGGTGGTAACTATAACCATCCTAAGGTAGCGAAATTCCTTGTCGGGTAAGTTCCGACCTGCACGAATGGCGTAACGACTTCTCGACTGTCTCAACCATAGGCCCGGTGAAATTGCATTACGAGTAAAGATGCTCGTTTCGCGCAGCAGGACGGAAAGACCCCGGGACCTTTACTATAGCTTGATATTGGTGTTCGGTTCGGCTTGTGTAGGATAGGTGGGAGACTTTGAAGCCGTGACGCCAGTCATGGTGGAGTCATTGTTGAAATACCACTCTGGTCGTGCTGGATGTCTAACCTGGGTCCGTGATCCGGATCAGGGACAGTGTCTGGTGGGTAGTTTAACTGGGGCGGTTGCCTCCTAAAGAGTAACGGAGGCGCCCAAAGGTTCCCTCAGCCTGGTTGGCAATCAGGTGTTGAGTGTAAGTGCACAAGGGAGCTTGACTGTGAGACTGACGGGTCGAGCAGGTACGAAAGTAGGGACTAGTGATCCGGCGGTGGCTTGTGGAAGCGCCGTCGCTCAACGGATAAAAGGTACCCCGGGGATAACAGGCTGATCTTCCCCAAGAGTCCATATCGACGGGATGGTTTGGCACCTCGATGTCGGCTCGTCGCATCCTGGGGCTGGAGTCGGTCCCAAGGGTTGGGCTGTTCGCCCATTAAAGCGGTACGCGAGCTGGGTTTAGAACGTCGTGAGACAGTTCGGTCCCTATCCGCTGTGCGCGTAGGAGTATTGAGAAGGGCTGTCCCTAGTACGAGAGGACCGGGACGGACGAACCTCTGGTGTGCCAGTTGTCCTGCCAAGGGCATGGCTGGTTGGCTACGTTCGGAAAGGATAACCGCTGAAAGCATCTAAGCGGGAAGCCTGCTTCGAGATGAGTACTCCCACCCCCTTTGAGGGGTTAAGGCTCCCAGTAGACGACTGGGTTGATAGGCCAGATATGGAAGCCTGGTAACGGGTGGAGTTGACTGGTACTAATAGGCCGAGGGCTTGTCCTCAGTTGCTCGCGTCCACTGTGTGGTTCCCGGGTTGCGAACAGTCGCAATCGCTGGTTGAACCAAGTTTCACTTCAATTAACTGAAGAGTGTGCTTGTTCGCTAGAACCCGATAGGGTTTCGGTGGTCATAGCGTTAGGGAAACGCCCGGTTACATTCCGAACCCGGAAGCTAAGCCTTTCCGCGCCGATGGTACTGCAGGGGGGACCCTGTGGGAGAGTAGGACGCCGCCGAACAATCTTTCAGGACCCTTGGTCCCAGCGTTCACGCTGGGACCAAGGGTCCTTTTTGTTTTTATGCCGAAGCGCGCCGAAGTCATCGGTGCGTGAGAATGAATGCAGTACCGAAGACAGGAGTCACGTCGATGTCCACCAACTCTTCCGACGATCGTTCGGAGCGCCGGCCGCAGCGGCGCGACGACGGTGACCGCGGTGGTTTCCGGCGTGACGACCGGGGGCCGCGTCGTGACAACGACGGCGGTGGTCGCCCGGCCGGCGGCGGTGGCGGTTATGCGGGGCGGGACAACCGCGGTGGGGATCGTGGCGGGGACCGTGGTGGTTTCCGTCGTGATGATCGTCCGTCCGGCGGTGACCGGGGTGGTTTCCGTGGCGGAGACCGCCGTGACGACCGTCCGCGTGGGCCGCGTCGCGATGATGAGCGCGGCGGTGGATTCCGGCGGGATGACCGTGGCGGGGACCGTGGTGGTTTCCGGCGGGACGACCGTCCGTCGGGTGGTGACCGTGGTGGGTACCGCGGTGGCGACCGTCGCGATGACCGTCCGTCCGGCGGCGAGCGCGGCGGATTCCGGCGTGACGAGCGTCGTGACGACCGCGGTGGGGACCGGGGCGGGTTCCGTAGGGATGACCGTCGTGACGACCGGGGCGGGGACCGTGGCGGGTTCCGTCGTGATGACCGTCCGTCCGGCGGCGAGCGCGGTGGATTCCGGCGTGACGAGCGTCGTGACGACCGCGGTGGGGACCGGGGTGGGGACCGTGGTGGTTTCCGTCGTGATGATCGTCCGTCGGGTGGCGAGCGGGGCGGGTTCCGCGGTGGCGACCGTCGCGATGACCGTGGCGGGGACCGTGGTGGTTTCCGTCGCGATGATCGTCCGTCCGGCGGCGAGCGGGGCGGGTTCCGCGGTGGCGACCGTCGCGATGACCGTGGCGGGGACCGTGGTGGTTTCCGTCGCGATGATCGTCCGTCGGGTGGCGACCGGGGTGGATTCCGTGGTGGCGACCGTCGCGATGACCGTGGCGGGGACCGTGGTGGTTTCCGGCGGGACGACCGTCCGTCCGGCGGCGAGCGCGGTGGATTCCGCGGTGGCGACCGTAGGGATGACCGGGGTGGGGACCGCGGCGGTTTCCGTAGGGATGACCGTCGTGACGACCGTGGCGGGGACCGTGGTGGTTTCCGGCGGGACGACCGTCCGTCCGGTGGCGACCGGGGTGGGTTCCGTAGGGACGATCGGCCGTCGGGTGGTGACCGGGGTGGGTACCGCGGTGGCGACCGGCGGGACGAGCGTGGGCCGCGGCGGGACGACCGTGGTGGGTTCCGCAGGGACGATGAGCGTGGGCGTCGGCCGTATGGTGCGGGGCGCGGGCGGGATGACCGCCGGGACGACCGGCGCGATGACCGGCGGGACCGGGACCGGGAGCCGATCAAGCGGCTGCCGATTCCGGAGGATGTCACCGGTGACGAGATTGACAAGGATGTGCGTCAGGAGCTGCTGAGCCTGCCGAAGACGCTTGCCGACGATGTCGCCAAGAACCTGGTGATGGTGGCGAAGCTGCTGGACGAGGACCCGGAGAAGGCGTACGGGTACTCGCGGGTGGCGCTGCGGCTGGCGTCCAGGGTTGCGGCCGTGCGCGAGGCCGCGGGCTTTGCGGCGTACGCGGTCGGCAAGTACAGCGAGGCGCTGGCGGAGTTCCGGGCGGCACGGCGGATGACCGGCAGCGTGGAGCTGTGGCCCGTCATGGCGGACTGCGAGCGCGGTCTGGGGCGGCCCGAGAAGGCGATGGCGATGGCCGGTGAGCCCGAGGTCCAGAAGCTGGACCGGGCCGGACAGGTCGAGATGCGGCTGGTCGCGGCCGGTGCCCGGCGGGACATGGGGCAGGCGGACGCCGCGGTGGTGACGCTGCAGAGCCCGGAGCTGGCGTCGAGTGCGGTGCACCCGTGGACGGCGCGGCTGCGGTATGCGTACGCGGATGCGCTGCTGGCGGTCGGGCGCGAGGACGAGGCGCGCGACTGGTTCGCCAGGGCGCTGGAGGCCGACCAGGGCGGCACCACGGATGCCTCGGACCGGCTCGCCGAGCTGGACGGGGTGGAGTTCACCGATGCGCTGGACGAGGCCGACGAGGTGGATGAGGCGGCCGAGGGCGACGGTGCACGTGACGATGACAGTGCACGGGACGACGAGGGTCCGGCGAAGGACTGAGCCCGCGGCTCGTTGCGTGATGAGCTGACGTGAGAAGAAGGGCGGGTCCCCGTGAGGGGGGCCCGCCCTTCTTCTTTTTTGCGGTGCGGGTCAGGGGGCCGGTGCGTAGGGGGCGAGGGGGTTGCGGAGGGTGCCGATGAGCTGGAGGGCGCCGGCGGGGTCCTGGAGGTCGACCATCTGCTGGTTGTTGCGCAGCTGGAGGCGGTTGAGGCAGGAGAGGGCGAACTCGTCGGTGAACATGTCGTACTGCCGGAACTTGTCGGCCAGGTGGGGAGCCGTGGCCTGGTAGTCGGTGACGCAGGCGGCGACCGTGCGCCAGAAGGTGTCCTCGTCGAGGATGCCGCGGTCGTCGAGGGTGCCGCTCAGGAAGCGGAGGAAGCAGTCGAAGACGTCGGTGAACACGGAGAGGAGTTTTTTGTCCTCGGGGACGTCGGCGCGGATGCGTTCGACGGCCGGGGGCAGGACCGCGTGCGGGTCCATGACGGCGATCTCTTCGGCGATGTCCTTGAAGATCACGCGGTCCACGGCGCCGTCCTCGAGGACCAGGATGGCGTTCTCGCCGTGCGGCATGAAGACCAGGTCGTACGCGTAGAAGGCATGCAGGACGGGGGTGAGGTACGCGTCGAGGTAGCGGCGGAGCCAGACGGCGGGCTCCAGGCCGGACTCCTCGATCAGGGCGGCGGCGAACGAGCCGCCCTCGTCGTCGAGGTGCAGCAACGAGGCCATGGTGGCCAGCCGTTGGCCCGGTTCGACGGTGGGTACCGGGCTTTCGCGCCACAGGGCGGCGAGCATTTTCAGATACGGGGAGCCCTTGGCGGTGGCGGCCTCGTACTGGCGGTGGTGGTAGCCGATGGCGGCGCGCTCGCGGATGATCGAGAAGCGGGCGGCCCGGAAGGTGTCATCGGCGGCGATCAGGCGGGCCAGCCAGTCGTTGATGGCCGGGGTGGCTTCCATGTAGGAGGCGGACAGGCCGCGCATGAAGCCCATGTTGAGGACGGAGAGGGCCGTTTTGACGTAGTGCTTGGCGGGGTTGGTGGTGTTGAAGAAGGTGCGGATGGACTGCTGGGCGAGGTAGTCGTCGTCGCCGGGGCCCAGGCACACCAGGCGCTGCTGGGCGACCTCGGCGGCGAAGGTGACGGAGAGCTTGTTCCACCACTGCCAGGGGTGGGTGGGGAAGAAGTAGTAGTCGTCGGGGTCGAGGCCGAGGCCGGTGAGGGTGGTGGTGAAGCGGGTGCGGGTGGTGTCGTCGAGTTCGTCGCGTATGAGGGTGTCGTAGTCGAGGCCGGCGCCGGCGGTGAAGGTGGCGTGGCCGCGGTGGGCGGCGAGCCAGATCAGCCGGAGTGGGCTCGCGGTCTCCGGGGCGTAGGCGTGGTACTCGTGGATGCCGAAGCCGAGGCGGCCGTTGTTGGCGACGAAGCAGGGGTGGCCCTCGGTCATGCCGGTCTCGATGGCCTGGAACGGCGATGTCGCGAGCTCGGCGGCGCCGGGCAGGCCGGCGGCCAGTTTGTAGGCGGTGCCGGACAGGGTGGAGCTGATCTCCTCCAGGTAGACCGGCAGGATGTCCTCGCCGAGGCCCAGGGCTTCGCGCAGTTCGATGAAGAACTCCAGTGCGTCCAGGGGGAGTTCGGTGTCACCGCGGTGGCGGGTGATGCTGTCGGCGTCGACCTGCCAGTGATCCAGTGCCTGCCGGCGGGCGGCGAAGCGGTAGGCGGTGGTGCCGTCGTCGCTGCGTACGGTGTAGTGGTCGTCCTGCGGCAGGCGCCGGGGGGTGAGCAGCCGCTCATGGGCGAACTCGGCGAGCCCCTTGCGGATCAGCAGGCGGTTGGCACGGGCCCACAGCGCGGGGGTGAGGTGGGCGACGGCGTCCTGGGCGGTCGGCCCGTTGCCGGCGGTCATCGGTGGTCTCCTTGGGTGGCCAGGAACTGTGCGCGGGTGCAGGTGCTGAGGTACGCGTCTTTGGAGGGGAGCGAGACGGTGCGCTGGATCTCGAAGCCGACGGCCTTGTTGAGGGCGTGGACGGCGGTGTTGCCGGCGTCGGGTTCGACGACCACCCGGCGGGTGGCCGGGTCGGCGAAAAGCATCTCCATGACGGTGGTGATGACGGCCCGGGTGAAGCCGTGGACGGGGGTGTCGGTGGGGGCCGCCAGGAAGTGCATGCCGACGTCGCCGGGGGCGGCGGTGTGGATGCCGGCCAGCTCCCGGTGGGCGGGGTCGTAGCGCTCCGTCAGGAAGGCCGGGGTGCCGTTGTGCAGGCCGAGGAAGGCGTCGTGGAAGGGGTCGGCGGCTATCCGCGTGAACTCCTTCTCGACCGCGGCGAGGTCGCACTCCTGCATCAGCCAGAAGACGGCCTTGGGGTGGGTGACCCAGCTGTGCAGCAGCTCGGCGTCGGCGGACGGGTCGACCGGGCGCACGGAGAATTCTCCCAGCGCGGGGTCGGTACGGGTGAAGAGCACAGTGCTCATGCCGGGGTCTCCATGAGGTGGTGCGGGCCGGCCGGGGCGGCGAATTCCTGGAAGGCGATGGCCTTTTCGACCGGGTAGTACTCGCGGCCGAGCAGTTCGCGGATGATGCAGGCGTTGCGGTAGGCGGCCATGCCGAGGTCGGGGGTGACGAAGCCATGGGTGTGCAGCTCGGCGTTCTGCACATAGATGCCGTGGCCGGTGGTGTCGATGCTGTAGTTGCGGGCCACGTCGTAGCGGCCGGCGTCGTCCCAGGCGATCCGGTCGTGGACGGGGGCGAGGAAGTCCGGTACGCGGTAGCGGTAGCCGGTGGCGAGGACCAGACCCTGGGTGTCGAGGGTGAAGTCGGTGCGCTGTTCCTCCTGGCGCAGGCCGAGGGTGTAGGTGCCGCTCGCCTCGTCGTAGCCGGCCCGGTGCAGCGCGGTGTTGGTGAGCAGCCGGGTGGGGACGGGGCCGGCCAGGTTCTTCTGGTAGAGCAGGTCGAAGATGTCGTTGATCAGGGCGGAGTCGATGCCCTTGTAGAGGTGTTTCTGGGTGGCGTTGAGGTGGTCGCGGGTGGCCGGCGGGAGGGCGTGGAAGTAGTCCACGTACTCCGGTGAGGTCATCTCCAGCGTGAGCTTGGTGTATTCGAGGGGGAAGAAGCGCGGGGAGCGGGTGGCCCAGGTCAGGTGGTAGCCGTGGCTGTCGATGTCCTGGAGGAGGTCGTAGTAGATCTCCGCGGCGCTCTGGCCGCTGCCGATGAGGGTGATGCTCTCCTTGGCCTGGAGGGCGGGCTTGGCGTCCAGGTAGCCGGCGTTGTGCAGCAGGTCGCCGCCCAGGCCCTGGCAGGCGTCGGGGAGGTAGGGCGGGGTGCCGGTGCCCAGGACGAGCTTGCGGGCGCGGTGGGTGGTGCGCTCGCCGGTGGGCAGGTGCTCTGCGTGGACGACGTAGACCTCGGCGCCCGGGTCGTACTCGACGTGGGTGACCCGGTGGGCGAAGCGGACGGTGTCGAGTTTGCCGGCCGCCCAGCGGCAGTAGTCGTTGAACTCGGCGCGCAGCGGATAGAAGCTCTCGCGGATGTAGAACGGGTACAGCCGCCCCGATTCCTTGAGGTAGTTCAGGAACGAGAAGGGCGAGGTGGGGTCGGCGAGGGTGACCAGGTCGGCCAGGAACGGCACCTGGAGGTGGCTGCTGTCCAGCATCATGCCGGGGTGCCAGTCGAAGGACGGCTTGTCGTCCAGGAACAGGCCGTCGAGTCCGTCGATCGGCTCGGTCAGACAGGCCAGGCCCAGGTTGAACGGGCCGAGGCCGATGGCGATGAAGTCGTAAGGGGCGGACACGAGGTCTCCGATGGGGGAGGTCTGCGGTGAGGAGGGTCAGCGTGCGCTGAGCGCCGGCCGCGGCTGCTCGGCGAGGAAGGTGCCGGCGTGTTCGGCGATCAGGTCGAGGACGGTGGCGATGTCCTCCACCGTGGTCTCCGGGTTGAGCAGGGTGAACTTGAGGTGGTGGCGGCCGTTGACGACGGTGCCCGCGACGATCGCTTCACCTGAGGCGGCCAGGGCCTCGCGGGCGTGCAGATTGACCCGGTCGCCGAGTTCGGGGTCCTGGTCGGTGCCGGGGACGTAGCGGAAGACCAGGGTGCTCAGCTGGGGCTCGACGACGACGGAGAAGCGGGGGTCGTCGTGGAGGAGTTTCCAGGCCTCCGCGGCGCGGTCGATGACGTCGTCGAAGAGTTCCCCGACGGCGCGGGCGCCCATGATGCGCAGGGTGAGCCAGAGCTTGAGGGCGTCGAAGCGGCGGGTCGTCTGGATCGACTTGTCGACCTGGTTGGGGATGCGCGCTTCCGCCATGCGGCGCGGATTGAGGTAGTCCGCGTGGTAGGTGACGTGCTGCAGCGTGGCGCGGTCGCGGACCAGGACGGCGCTCGAACTGACCGGCTGGAAGAAGGACTTGTGGTAGTCGACGGTCACCGAGTCCGCGAGTTCGATGCCGGTCAGCAGGGCGCGGCGGCGGGAGACCAGCAGGCCGCAGCCGTAGGCGGCGTCGACATGCATCCAGGTGCCGTAGCCGGCGCACAGGCCGGCGATCTCGGGGAGCGGGTCGATGGAGCCGAAGTCGGTGGTGCCGGCGGTGGCCACGACGGCCATGGGTATCAGGCCGTCGCGGTGGCAGCGCGCGAGTTCCGCGGCCAGGCTGTCGGTGCGCATCCGCTTGTGCTCGTCGGTGGGGACGGTGATGACGGCCTCCGCGCCCATGCCGAGCAGGGTGGCCGACTTGCGGATGCTGAAGTGGCTGCACTCGGAGGTGAGGATCCGGAGCCGGGGCAGGACGTCCGTGCGGCGGGCGGCTGGGGGTCCCCCCTGCTCGAACGGAGTGGAGAGCTTGGCGGACGGTGCGCCGTCAGCGGTCAGCGCGCGGCGGCAGGCCTCGTCGCGGGCGAGCAGCATGGCCTGGAGGTTGGACTGGCTGCCGCCGCTGGTGAAGATCCCGTCGGCCGCTTCGCCCAGGCCGATCCGCTCGGCCGTCCAGTCGATGAGCCGGCGCTCGATGAGGGTGCCGCCGGCGCTCTGGTCCCAGGTGTCCAGGGAGGAGTTGACGGCGGAGAGCACGGCCTCGCCGACGAGGGCGGGAATCACCACGGGGCAGTTGAGGTGCGCCAGGTAGCGCGGGTGGTGGAAGTAGACGGCGTCGCGGAGGTAGACCTCTTCGAGCTCGTCGAGCGCGGCGGCCACGTCGTGCAGCGGTGCGTCGAGGTCGACGCCCATGACGGCGGGGGTGAGGTCGTCGACGGTGATGCCGGTGAACGGGCGGGTGGTGCCCGCGATTTTGGCGCCGATCCGGGTGACGCTCTCGGTGACCGCGCTGTGGTAGCGCTGGGCCGTCTTCTCGTTGAGCAGGTATGTCCGGCTGTCGGCCGGGTCCTCGGCGGGGCGCGCGAGGAGATCCATGAAGGGGTCCTCCCTGGTGCGGACTTGACCACGTCCTGCGCAGGCTGGAGGGCGCGCAGGGGCAGGGAGACCCACCCGTGCGACGTGGTTAGGTAAGGCTAACCTAATGTCGCCCGGAGTGGGGTGTGGGGTGCCGGGGAGGGGCGGCGGCCCGGAAGATTCAGTTCCGGTGGTCGTCCAGGGTGCGCAGGACCAGACCGGTGGCGGGCTTGGGGCCGAACGAGGTGGACTTCCGCGGCATCGTCACGCCGTGCTCCGCGAGTTGACGGACCGTCTCCTCGGAGGTGGCGCGCATCAGGACCGCGGTGCCGCCGTGCCGGGCGGCCTGCTCGACGGCGGCGGCGGTGTGATGCAGATAGCTGATGTCGGAGGGGTGGTCGGGGATGTTCCAGACCTCGTCCAGCAGGACGGAGTGCAGCACCGTGGCGTCCAGCCGCCGCCAGGCCTCGGGCCGGTCCCGGCGGATCGTACGGTCCAGCAGGGAAGGGTCGGGGCGGTCCAGGAGGTGGAAGGAGTCCGGCCCGCCGGCGAGGACGAAGGCGGTGCCGGGCGTCTCCTCCAGGGCCTCCAGGGCGGTGGACAGCTCGCCCGGCAGGGTACGGGCCCGGAAGGCGCCGGCCAGATCCGCCAGCGCCTTGGCGGGCGGCAGATGCGGCAGTACCCGGTGGATCGCCCGGACCTGGAGCGGGTAGCGGGCGGTGTCCACCAGCAGCACCAGGCCGGACGCCCAGGGCGAGGCGGCGGTGGCGCCGGGCTGCTGCTCGTACAGCCGCTGATAGGTCGCCCAGCGGTGGTGGCCGTCGGCGATCAGCGCCTGCCGGCAGGTGAGGTCGTCGTCGACGGCGGTGAGGTCGGCGGGGTCGGTGACCGCCCACAGGCGGTGCGCGAAGCCGTCCTCGGTGGTGGTGGCCAGCAGCGGGTCGCGCTCCACCGTGCGCTCGATGACCGCGGCGGCGCCGGTCGCGGCGCCCTGGCTGCGGTAGGAGAGCAGCAACGGCTCGAAATTGGCGGCCGCCGCGCGCATCAGGGCGGCCCGGTCCTCGACCACCTCCGGGATGACGCCCTCGTGCGGCAGCACCGGGCCGTCCAGGCCCAGCGCCCCGATCAGTCCGCGCTGCAGCACCTCGCCGGAGCGCTGCTCGTAGACGTACAGCGCGGGCTCGGCGTCCTGCCTCAGCACGCCCTCGGCCCGCCAGCGGCGCAGGGTGTCGGCGGCCTGGCGGTGGCGGGTGGTGGGGTCCGCGGCGTGCGGCAGGATCAGCCGGACGATGTTGTACGGGTCGGCGGTCTCCAAGTGGCGCACGCCGTCCGGCCGCACCACCACGTCGTACGGCGGGGACATCACAGCGGTCAGGCTGCTGACCCGGTCGCGGTCGTATCGCAGTCCGCGGAACGGGAGGAGGCGGAGGCCGTCGGTACTGGTCATTGAAGAATGCTATGCCGCCGGGCCGATGAGGGAAGATCGGGGGACAGCCCGTGCGTGGCTGGAAATATCGGTATGCGCGAGGGGGAGAACGGTGTACCGGGCGGCGCGGTGCGCGCGCGCCCGGTGCCCGGCGGATCTCGTCGTGCGGTGTGTGGGAGCGAGGAGCGAGACGGCATGAACGAGCAGATTCGCAGGCGGCCCGACGGGTGCCGGCGCCCGCTGAGCGAGGCGTACGACACGGCGCTGCTGGATCTGGACGGGGTCGTCTACGCCGGCGGGCAGGCCATCGCCCATGCCGTGGAGTCGCTGACGCGCGCACGGGACGGCGGGATGCACCTCGCCTATGTGACCAATAATGCCGCCCGTACCCCGCAGGCCGTTGCCGGCCAGTTGTCCGGCTTCGGGCTGCCGACCGGTCCGGCGGATGTGATCACGTCGGCGCAGGCGGTGGCACGGCTGATCTCCGAGCAGGTGCCGGCGGGCGCGCGGGTGCTGGCCGTCGGGGGCGAGGGGCTGTGGGTGGCGCTGCGCGAGCGCGGTCTCGAACCCGTCCGCTCCGCGGACGACGACCCGGCGGCGGTGGTGCAGGGCTTTGACCCCACGCTGGACTGGGAGCGGCTGGCGGAGGCCGCGTATGCGGTGCAGCGCGGGGTGCCGTGGTTCGCGTCCAACACCGATCTGACGATCCCCAAGGAGCGGGGGATCGCCCCCGGCAACGGTGCGCTGGTGGAGGTGGTGCGGACCGCCGCGGGCGGCTCGCCGCAGGTGGCGGGCAAGCCGCAGCCGCCGATGCACCGGGAGACGGTGCTGCGCACCGGTGCGCAGCGGCCGTTGGTGATCGGCGACCGGCTCGACACCGACATCGAGGGGGCCTGCAACGGCGGGGTCGACTCGCTGCTGGTGCTCACCGGCGTCACCACCCCCGCCGAACTGCTGGCCGCCCCGCCGCAGCACCGTCCCGCGTACGTGGCCGAGGATCTGCGCGGGCTGCTGGCACCGCAGCCGGAGGTCACCGCGGACGACGGCGGGTTCCGGTGCGGCGGCTGGCGGGCCGAGGCGGCCGGTGACGCGCTGGCCGTGACGGGCGAGGGGACGCCGCTGGACGGGCTGCGGGCGCTGTGCGCGGCGGCCTGGACGGCTGCCGGGGACGGCAGTTGCGGGGCGGATGCGGGGAAGGCGCTGGGGCGGATCGGGGGGTGAGGCGGGGCGGGGCCCGGGCCTTGCGGTCCGGGTCTTTTGCCCCAAGGCGCCGGCGGGTTCGCCGGTCCTCGCCGTCAGTTACCGCCGTCAGCCCTCGCCGTCGGCCCTGGCTGTCAGCTCTCCTCGGCCGCCGTCGTCGTCGCCGCGGCCGCCGCGGTCAGCTCCGCGATCAGGTCCTCCTCGGTGGCGCCGCGGCGCCAGTAGCCGGTGAACTTCACCGCCCTGCGGTCGATGCCGCGTTCGCGGACGAGGTGCCTGCGCACCGCCTTGACGGTCCCGGCCTCGCCGGCGATCCAGGCGTACGGGGTGCCCTCGGGCAGCTCGGCGGTGCGCAGCGCGTCGAGCACCGGCTCGTCGCGCCCGGGGGCCGCCTCGTCCCGGACGAGCCAGCGGATGCCGGCATCGGCAAAGGTCGAAAGCCGCTGCCGGTCGTCCTCGTGCGTGATCTCGATCCAGACCTCGGCCCGGGTGCCGGGGGAGAGCCAGGACAGGATGCCGGCGATCGCGGGCAGCGCCGTCTCGTCGCCGGTGAGCAGAATCCAGTCGGTGCCGGCCGGTGGCCGGAAGTCGACGCCGCCGTTGTCCTCGACGGCCGGGGCGAGGACGGTCAGCCGGTCGCCGGGCCGGGCCCGGGCCGCCCAGCGGGAGGCGGGGCCGCCCGCCGTGGCGGCGGTGTCAGGACCGGCGCCGTGCAGCGCGAAGTCGACATCGAACTCCGCCGGTTCATGGCGCTGTTCGCGGATCGTGTACGAGCGCATCACCGCACGCTCGGCCGGATCCTGTGCCCGCCAGGCGGTGTACCAGCCGTCGCCGGTGTCGTCGAAGACCGGCCGGTCCTGGTGGGGCTGCGGGAGGAAGAGCTTGAAGCGCTGGTCGCGACCGCCGGAGGCCAGTTCCGTGAGCCGCTCGCCGCCGAAGGTGATCCGCACCATGGAGGGGCTCAGCCGCTGCGACCGGACGACGTGCACATCGAAGAAGCGGAACGGTGCGGTGGACGGGGCGACGGTCGTGGTCATACGGGAACCTCCCGGAACGGTGGTGGGGGCGGGGGAGGCCGCGGCGGGCGGCGGACGGCGGGCCGGTCTTCACCGTCCCGTCGTCCGCCCGGAGAGGCGGCCGGGGCGGTGGAGAGCGGTCCTGCGGCCGGCGGGCGCCGATCGCCGCGGCCGTACGTCAGTTGGCCTTCTTGGCGCCCTCGATCGCCTTGGCGAGCGATTCGATGAGCGGCGCGGCGCCCGCGTAGGAGAAGCGCGGCTCGCTCGACCAAGGGGTGATCTGGCCGGCCTTGACGGCGGGCAGCTTGGACCAGGAGGGCTTGGCGGCCAGGTCCTTGGGCTGGAGGGTCGCGGTCCGGTTGTCCAGCAGGAGGACGTCGGCCCGGTACTTGTCGGCGTTCTCCCAGCTCAGGCTCTCGAAGTAGCCGCCCTTGTCCAGGTGGTCGGGGACGATCAGATCCACGCCGAGGGACTTGTAGTACATGAGGTCGGCGTTGATGCCGGGGTTGGAGGCGTAGAAGAGGTCGGGGCTGCCGGAGCAGGCGAGCACCTTGACCGGGTGGGACTTGGCGGCCTTGCGCAGCGCCGCGGAGGCCTTCTCGAAGCGGGCCTTGGCGTCGGTGACCTTATTGGCCTTCAGATCGGCGCCGAGCGACCCGGCCAGCTCGGCGTAGCGCTCGATGATCTTGATGAGCGGGGTGCGGGAGGAGGTGAGGGCGACGGACTCGGCGAGCTTGGTGATCTTGTCCTTGCTGTCGTCCGGCACGAACCACAGCGCGCCCGGCTCGTACATGTTGGTGACCAGCAGATCGGGGCGCAGCGCCGCGTACTTCTCGACGTTGAACTGGTTGTAGGCGTTGCCGATGAGGGTGACCTTGTCGACGTCCAGGTCACCGGCCTGCGGGTCGGGCTTGCCGTTCTTGAGCTTGGTGGGGCCGAAGACGCCGACGATCTGGTCGTCGATCCCGAAGTCGTGCAGTGCGGCCGCGGTGCCGGTGAAGGCAACGAGGCGCTGGGGGGTGTTCTTCAGGGAGACCTTCTGCTTACGGTCGTCGGTGAACGACCAAGGGCCCGTCCCGGCGCCGCTGTTGGTGCCGCCCGAGTCCTTGTTCCCGCCGCATGCGGCGAGCAGGGCGCCGATGCCGAGGGCGCCGCCCGTGGCCAGAATGCCGCGACGGGACGGGGTGACGCTACGGGAGGTGCTCATGATGACGGTGCTTCTCTCTGGGAGGGGCGGCTGGTCAACATGAGGGTAGGCTAACCTAACTATCGTGTTGGTTGACAGTCCCCCCGAAGCAACAGCGGCCCCGGCCCCCGTGACCCCCAGGAGACGGCATCTCCTGCGCTCCGCGGGGCTGGTGGCCTCCCTTGCCGTACTGGCCGTGATCGCTGTCCTCGGTATCGCCGTCGGCGCGAAACAGATCCCCCTCGACCAGGTGTGGCACGGGGTGTTCCACTACTCCGGCTCCGACACCGACGTGGTCATCCGCGATGTCCGCTTTCCCCGCACCCTGCTCGGCCTGATCATCGGCGCCGCGCTCGGCCTGGCCGGCACGGTCATGCAGGCGCTGACCCGGAATCCCCTGGCGGACCCGGGAGTTCTCGGCATCAACGCCGGCGCCTCGGCCGCGGTCGTCTCCGCCATCAGCTTCTTCGGCGTCACCTCGCTGGACGGCTATGTGTGGTTCGCGTTCGCCGGCGCCGCGGTGGTCTCGGTGGCGGTGTACGTCCTCGGCGGCACCCGCAGCGCCACACCCGTACGGCTCGCCCTCGCCGGCACCGCGCTGACCGCCGTCCTCGTCGGCTACATCAACGCCGTCAACCTGATGGACACCGCGGCCCTGGACAAGATGCGCTTCTGGACGGTGGGTTCGCTGGCCTCGGCCACCCTGCCGACGGTCGGCCGGATCGCGCCATTTCTCGCCGTGGGGGGTGTCCTCGCGCTGCTGCTCGCCCGGCCGCTGAACGCCCTTGCGCTCGGCGACGACCAGGCGCGGGCGCTGGGCGCCCGGCTGACCCGCACCCGGGTACTGGCGATGCTCGCGGTCACCCTGCTGTGCGGCGGGGCGACCGCCGCCTGCGGCCCGATCGTCTATGTGGGCCTGATGGTTCCGCATGTCGTACGGGCCATCACCGGGCCCGATATGCGCTGGATCCTGCCGTACTCCGCGGTGCTCTCGCCGGTCCTGCTGCTCGGCGCCGATGTGCTCGGCAGGGTGGTGGCGCGGCCCGGTGAGCTGCAGGTCGGCATCGTCACGGCCGTTGTCGGCGGCCCGGTCTTCATCTCTCTCGTACGGCGTCGGAGGATGGCCCAGCTGTGAGCGCGAGTGTGCGGCCCGGGAAGGGCACCGAGGAGAACACCGAGCCGAGCGGCGGGCCGAGCGGCGGGCCGAGCGCCGAGGAGAGCGCCGAGCCGGGCGTCGAGGCGGTCGCGGCGGCCGGTGCCGCGCGCGGCCGGGCGGGGAGGGCCCGGCGGGTCACGGTGGTGCGGACCAGGGGCGGGCTTTCGGTACGCCTGGACGTGCCCGCCGTGGTGGCCGGGCTGGTGCTGCTGGCCGTCGCGCTGGCGGCCGCCATCGCCCTGATCGGCTCCGGCGACTACCCGATGAGCCCGGCCGAGGTGATCGCCACGCTGACCGGCGGCGGCGATGCCGGCCAGGAGTTCATCGTGCAGGACCTGCGGCTGCCGCGGGTGCTGGTGGGGCTGCTGGTCGGCGCCGCGTTCGGGATCGCCGGGGCGGTCTTCCAGTCCGTTTCGCGCAATCCGCTGGGCAGTCCGGACGTCCTCGGTTTCGCCCAGGGATCGTCCGTCGGCGCGCTGGTCGCCCTCGTCTACTTCCAGGCCGGGACCTTCGCGGTCGCCGCCGGAGCGGTCGTCGGCGGCGTGATCACCGGCGTCGCCATCTTCCTGCTCGCCTGGAAGCGCGGCATCCACGGCTACCGCTTCGTGCTCGTCGGCATCGGAGCCAGTGCGATGCTCTACGCGATGGTGCTCTACCTCCTGACCAAGGCGAACATCGTCGACGCGACCCGGGCCACCACCTGGATGACCGGTTCCCTGAGCGGCCGCGGCTGGGACCAGTTGTGGCCGCTGGCCGCCGTCTGCGTCGTCCTCGTCCCGCTGCTGCTGTTCCACGGCCGCCCGCTGCGCATGCTGGAGATGGGCGATGACGCCGCGAGCGCCCTGGGCGTACGGGCCGAGCGGGTCCGTATCGTCGTGCTGTCGGCGGCGGTCGTGCTCGTCGCCGCCGCCACCGCGGCGGCCGGGCCGATCTCCTTCGTGGCGCTGACCGCCCCCCAGCTGGCCCGGCGGCTGTCCCTCCCGCGCTTCCTCAAGGGCACGGGCAGAGGCGCACCCCTGCCTGGCCCCAATCTGCTGCTGTCCGCCCTCATGGGCGCCGTGCTGCTGGTCGCCGCCGACTGGGCCGCCCAGCGGCTCTTCGGCGCCGACCAGCTGCCGGTGGGCGTGCTGACCGGTGTCCTCGGCGGTGGCTATCTGCTGTGGCTGCTGGCCACGGAGCGCAAGGCGGGGCGGATATGAGATGGCGGACGCAACGGACCAACGCGCCGGGCAACAGCATGCATACGACAACCTCAGGAGTTCCGAAGTGAGCCGTCTTGCGGCTGAGAAGGTCACCCTCGCCTACGACCAGCGGGTCATCGCCGAGAACCTCTCGGTGGCCATCCCCGACCACTCCTTCACGGTCATCGTCGGCCCGAATGCCTGCGGTAAGTCCACGCTGCTGCGCGCGCTCTCGCGGATGCTCAAGCCGTCCACGGGATCGGTGCTGCTGGACGGCTCCGCGATTTCCTCCCTGCCGGCCAAGAAGGTCGCCAGGACGCTCGGGCTGCTGCCGCAGTCCTCGATCGCCCCGGACGGGATCACCGTGGCGGACCTGGTGGCACGCGGCCGCTATCCGCACCAGGGCCTGCTGCGGCAGTGGTCGGCCGACGACGAGCGGATCGTCCAGGAGTCGATGGCGGCCACCGGGGTCGGCGAGCTGGCCGACCGCTATGTCGACGAGCTGTCCGGCGGGCAGCGCCAGCGGGTGTGGATCGCGATGGCGCTCGCCCAGCAGACGCCGTTGTTCCTGCTCGACGAGCCGACGACGTATCTGGACATCCAGCATCAGATCGAGGTCCTGGACCTGTGCGCCGAGCTGCACGAGGAGCAGGGGCGGACGCTGGTCGCGGTGCTGCACGACCTCAACCACGCGGCCCGTTACGCGACCCATCTGATCGCCATGAAGGACGGCGCGGTCCTCGCCGAGGGCGCGCCGGGCGACATCGTCACGGCGGAGCTGGTGGAACGGGTCTTCGGGCTCAGCTGCCAGATCATCGAGGACCCGGAGACCGGCACCCCGCTGGTCGTCCCGGCCGCGCGCAAGCCCCGTAACGGCGGGAGCGGAGCGGGCCGGGGCGCGGCGCGGAAGCCGCGCACGGGGCAGGACGGGGGCCGGGCCGACGGAGCCGCCACGGGTGGTGCCTCGGCCGACGGGCACCCGGACGACGGGAAGACGAAGGCCGAGACGGCGACTACAGCAGCGTCCTGAGGCGCAGCAGGTCGCGCAGGCCGGCCTCCAGCTTGACGCGACCGCTGCCCCAGGCCTTGGCGAAATTCAGCTTCCCGTCCACCAGGGCGACCAGATCGTCGCCGGCCATGGACAGGCGGATCTCGGCCTTGTGCGGAGGCGGGCCGGGGACATGGGTCACCTCCTGGACGGAGCCGTCGGACAGCCGCCCGAGGAAGGTCACATCGAGGTCCGTGATGCGGCAGCTGAGCGAACGGTCGAACGCGGCCGCGCGCCGGACGTTGCCATCCGCCGAGGACAGATTCTGGGCCAGCCGGTCGAGAGCGGCGCGGCACTGGTCGAGGGTTGCCATCGTGAGCGACGATACGCCAGGTCGGGGACGGCTCGTTCGTCCTTGTCAGCCTTCGCCAAGGTAGCGTCGGGGGCATGGAAGAGCCGATGCCCGGCCCGGAGCCGGAGGCGCCCGCGGAAGCCGCGCCGGCGGAGCCCGTGCCGTCCGGGAAACAGCAGGAGGGCAACGGGGGCGCGAGCGCCGCGGGAGCCGCGCCGGCCGGTCATGCCGAGCCGCAGCCGGTCGGGGTGGGGACGACCCCGACCGGCCAGGCCGCGGTCGACACCACGCTGCGCCGCCTCGCCGATGCCGACCACCTCCCGGCGAGCGGACACCTGCAGGTGTACGAGGATGTGCACCGTGGGCTGCGCGATGTGCTGGCCGGTCTCGACCAGCACCCCGGGCCGCCCGCCCCTTCCCCGACGACGCACGACAAGACGCACGACAACAGGAGCTGAACCACAGGTGGCAGGAGTGGCACGACGCCGACTCGACGCGGAGCTGGTGCGCCGCAAGCTGGCCCGTTCCCGCGAGCACGCGAGCCAGCTGATCGCCGCGGGCCGGGTGACCGTCGGCGGGGCGACCGCAACCAAGCCGGCCACTCAGGTGGAGACCAGCGCGGCCGTGGTCGTACGCGAGGACGAGAGCGATCCGGACTATGTCTCGCGCGGCGGGCACAAGCTCGCCGGAGCTCTCGCCGCCTTCGTACCGCTCGGCCTGAAGGTCGAGGGCCGGCGGGCGCTGGACGCGGGCGCCTCGACCGGTGGCTTCACCGATGTCCTGCTGCGGGCCGGTGCCGGTCACGTCGTGGCCGTCGACGTCGGATACGGACAGCTCGCCTGGTCGCTGCAGAGCGATGAGCGGGTCACCGTGAAGGACCGCACCAACGTGCGCGAGCTGACCCTCGAACAGATCGACTCCCGGCCCGTCGATCTCATCGTCGGCGACCTCTCGTTCATTCCGCTGGGGCTCGTGCTGCCCGCGCTGGCCCGCTGTGCGGCGCCCGACGCGGACCTGGTGCTGATGGTCAAGCCGCAGTTCGAGGTCGGCAAGGAGCGGCTGGGCAGCGGCGGGGTGGTGCGCAGCGCGGAGCTGCGTGCCGACGCGGTACGGGCGGTCGCGCAGCGCGCCGCGGAACTGGAATTTGGCGTACTTGGCGTAACTGCGAGCCCGCTGCCCGGACCTTCGGGGAATGTCGAGTACTTTCTGTGGCTCCGCGCCGGGGCGCCTGCACTCGACCCGGCGGACGTCGACCGTGCAGTGGCGGAGGGGCCTCGTTGACCACTACCCAGGCAGTTGAAGGCAGCGCAGCACACGGGAACACCGGAGCCGGGCGGACGGTCTTCCTGCTCGCTCACACCGGCCGCCCCGCGGCCATCCGCAGCGCCGAGCTCGTCGTCCAGGGGCTTTTGCGCTGCGGCATCGGAGTGCGGGTGCTGGCGGAGGAGGCCGCGGATCTGCCGCTGCCGCCGTCGGTCGAGCGCGTCGAGTCGGAGCAGTGCGCGGCCGAGGGCTGCGAACTGCTGGTGGTCCTGGGCGGGGACGGCACACTGCTGCGCGGTGCGGACTTCTCCAGGACGTCCGGTGTCCCGATGCTCGGCGTCAACCTCGGCCGGGTCGGCTTCCTCGCGGAGGCCGAACGCGATGACCTCGACAAGGTCGTGGACCGGGTCGTCACCCGCGCGTACGAGGTCGAGGAGCGGATGACGCTCGATGTCCTCGTACGCAACAACGGCAGTGTCGTCTACACCGATTGGGCCCTGAACGAGGCATCGGTGGAGAAGGCCG
The DNA here is from genome assembly GCF_036048035.1 of Streptomyces sp. NBC_00400. NCBI lineage: Bacteria > Bacillati > Actinomycetota > Actinomycetes > Kitasatosporales > Streptomycetaceae > Streptomyces > Streptomyces sp. NBC_00400. The sequence continues at coordinate 6,608,256 of NZ_CP107940.1, forward strand.
CCCGGGAGCGGATGCTGGAGGTCGTGACCGAGGTCGACGGCCGGCCCGTCTCGCGCTTCGGCGGCGACGGGGTGGTCTGTGCGACGCCGACCGGCTCCACCGCCTATGCCTTCTCGGCCGGCGGCCCGGTGGTCTGGCCCGAGGTCGAGGCCCTGCTGATGGTCCCGATCAGCGCCCATGCCCTGTTCGCCAAGCCACTGGTCACCTCGCCGCGCTCCGTCCTGGCGGTCGAGGTACAGCCCAAGACCCCGCACGGCGTCCTGTGGTGCGACGGCCGCCGCAGCATCGAACTCCCGGCCGGTGCCCGTGTCGAGGTCCGCCGCGGCGCCGTGCCCGTACGCCTGGCCCGCCTGCATCATGCCTCCTTCACGGACCGCCTGGTCGCCAAGTTCGCCCTCCCGGTGGCGGGGTGGCGGGGAGCACCGCACTAGGAACTGCCGACGGCCTTCTCCGCCGGAGAAACAGGGGCCGGCGCGGCGGGGAATGCCCCCGTGCCGCCCCTTGCCGGGGACCTGGGCGGTGGTTCGCCTCCGGCCGTGACGGCGCCTTCCCGCCTCCGCCCGCACCGCTCACACGGTCCGTCACGGCGTCCGGCCGCACCTCTGGATCCGGGCCGCGGCGACATCCGGTCCTATGATCCGTGAAAGGGGAAAACGGGGCGGAAAGGGCAGGGGCGGGGATGGAGAAGGGGGAGCGGATGGACCGGAACATGCGCAGTGTGGAGGACGTACTCAGGCTCCTGGACGGTCTGTTCGCGCCGGAGGCGGACCGCTGGACGGCCGAAGGGGCCTCTTGGTGGGACGACTTCTACGCGGACCGCTCCAAGCCGGTGCCCTTCTTCGTGGCGAAGCCCGACGAGAACCTGGTCTCCTACCTCGAACGCGGACTGATCAGCCCAGGGCGCGCCCTCGACCTCGGGTGCGGCCCGGGCCGCAACGCACTGCACCTCGCCTCCGCGGGCTTCGCGGTGGACGCCGTCGACCTCTCGCCGGCCGCCATCGCCTGGGCCCAGGGCCGGGCCCACGAAGCGGGAGCCGATGTCAGGTTCCTGTGCGGCGACGCCTTCGCCCTTGCGGAGACCGCACTGACCGGCCCGTACGACCTGATCTACGACTCCGGCTGCTTCCACCACCTGCCGCCGCACCGCCGCATCAGCTACCTCGCCCTCCTCGACCGGGCCCTGGCGCCCGGCGGGCATCTCGCCCTCACCTGTTTCGCGGCGGGCGGGATGGGCTCCGAACTCGGTGACACCGACTTCTACCGCCAGGCCCGCCTCCACGGCGGCCTCGCCTACACCGCGGAGTCCCTGCGCTGGATCTTCTCCGGTCTGTCGGAGGTGGAACTGCGTCGCATGCACGACGAGGGACCGGAGTCCGCGTGCTTCGGCGAACCGTTCCTGTGGACGGCCTTGTTGCGCCGTACGGTCCCGTCGGAGCCGGCGCCCGGCACCTGACCACCCGGCACCGGACGGTCCCTCATCGAGGCGCATGCGGGCCCCGTGCCGGTGAAGGCGGGCCCCGTCCCGGTGAATGCGGGCCCCGTGCCGGTGAAGGCGGAGCGCCGGCCACGCGGTGCCGCATGCGCCGCCGCTCTCGGCATGGGCGCACCTTTCGTTCCGGTCTGTGACCATCCCGACGGCAGAGCGTGATCGCGTACCACGGGGAATTCCTCCGCTTTGCGCGGAGGTTTTCCGCGGTGCCGGTGGCAGGAGTGAGGGGAGGCCGTCGCGGGGCGGCCCCTGGACCTCGTAAGGTCGTATCCGTGTTGGAGGAGATGCGGATCCGGTCCCTGGGTGTCATTGACGACGCCGTTGTCGAGCTGTCCCCCGGCTTCACGGCGGTGACCGGCGAGACGGGCGCGGGCAAGACCATGGTCGTCACCAGCCTCGGCCTGCTGCTCGGCGGGCGTGCCGATCCCGCGCTGGTGCGGATCGGCGCCAAGTCGGCGGTCGTGGAGGGCCGGATCGGCGTCGGCCCCCGGGCTCCCGCTGCCGTACGGGCGGAGGAGGCCGGCGCGGAGCTGGACGACGGCGCGCTGCTGATCAGCCGCACGCTCTCCGCCGAGGGGCGTTCGCGCGCCCACGTCGGCGGCCGCTCCGTACCGGTCGGCCTGCTGGCAGAGTTGGCTGACGACCTGGTCGCCGTGCACGGCCAGACCGACCAGCAGGGCCTGCTGCGGCCGGCCCGCCAACGCCAGGCGCTGGACCGCTACGCCGGGGACACGGTCGCCGTTCCGCTCGCCAAGTACACCGCCGCCCATCGCCGGCTGCGCGGCGTCGCCGCCGAGCTGGACGAGCTGACGACGCAGGCCCGTGAGCGTACGCAGGAGGCCGATCTGCTGCGCTTCGGCCTCGACGAGATCGCGGAGGCCGAGCCGCAGCCCGGGGAGGACACCGACCTCGCCGCCGAGGCCGAGCGGCTGGGGCACGCCGAGGCACTGGCCTCCGCGGCGAGTGCCGCGCACGCCGCGCTGGCCGGCAACCCCGAGGACCCCGAGGGCGTCGACGCCACGACCCTGGTCGCCGGCGCGCACCGTGCGCTGGAGGCCGTGCGCAGTCATGACCAGGAGCTTTCCTCGCTCGCCGAGCGGCTCGGTGAGATCGGCATCCTGATGGCGGACGTGGCGGGCGAGTTGGCCAGTTACGCGGACGGCCTGGACGCCGACCCGTTGCGGCTCGCCGCGGTCGAGGAACGCCGCGCCGCCCTGAACCATCTGACCCGCAAGTACGGCCAGGACATCGCGGCCGTGCTGGCCTGGTCCGAGGAGAGCGCCGCCCGGCTCGCCGAACTGGACGGCGACGACGACCGGATCGGCGAGCTGGCCGCCGAGCGGGACGCATTGCGCGCAGAACTGGGCGAACTGGCACAAACATTGACCGATGCCCGTACGGCGTCGGCGAAGCGTTTCGCCGATGCGGTCACCGCCGAGCTCGCCGAACTCGCGATGCCGCACGCCCGGGTGACCGTCGAGATCCGCCAGACCGAGGTCGCCGAGGACGCCGACGGCATCGAGGTCGGCGGCCGCACCGTGGCCTACGGACCGGCCGGCGCCGACGAGGTCGAACTCCTGCTGGCCCCCCACCCGGGCGCACCGCCCCGGCCGATCGCCAAGGGGGCGTCCGGCGGTGAGCTCTCCCGGGTGATGCTCGCCGTCGAGGTGGTCTTCGCCGGCTCCGACCCCGTACCGACCTACCTCTTCGACGAGGTCGACGCGGGGGTCGGCGGCAAGGCGGCCGTCGAGGTCGGCAGGCGGCTGGCCAGGCTCGCGAAGTCGGCGCAGGTCATCGTCGTCACGCACCTCCCGCAGGTCGCGGCCTTCGCGGACCGCCAGCTGCTCGTGGCGAAGACGAACGACGGGTCGGTCACCAGGAGCGGCGTCACGGTCCTGGAGGGTGAGGAGCGGGTCCGCGAGCTCTCCCGGATGCTGGCCGGCCAGGAGGACTCCGAAACGGCCCGCGCGCACGCCGAGGAGCTGCTGGAGACGGCGCGCACGGGGAGTTAGAGGGGGACACCCCTAGGGCCTGTCTTTGACCGCAGGCCGACGGCGGTCGGTGAGTGGACGGCGGCCGGGAGCCGAGGGTAGCCGGTGAGCCGACGCCGGCCGGTGAGCCGACGCTCGCCCGCGGAGTGGCATCGCTCACGGCGTGCCCGCCGCGACGTCGGTCGCCCGCTCTCTCCGCGCCGCCGTTTGCGCTGGTCAGGTGCCCCCTGCGGCGGGCCGGGCGCTGCTGGTCCTCGCGGCGTGGCCCCCTTCGGCCATGACTACACTCGCCCACCATGTGCGAGCCCAGACGGTATGCAAACCGGCACAAGAGACGCGGCGGCCGACTGTGCGCCGCTGCTTGTGCCGGGCGCGCGGGGGCTGCGCGGAACCTGCTCGCTACCCTCACGGCTGCCCCGTACCGGACCTCCGCCGTCCGCAACAGCACCCCCTCGGCGCCGGTCCGCGGCACCCCGGGGGCCGTGTGAGACGCCGCGCGAACCGGGCCCGGCACCGGCGGTCCCGCGACCCGCGCGGTCACTGGCTGCTGCTGCTCCTGATCCTCCCGGTGATGTTCGGCGCCCTGCTCTTCGAGGGCTGGACCACCCATGAGGTGGATGCCGCGAAGACGCGCAAGGACTGCACCAGCCCCGTGCCCAGGTCCGTCGACAAGGGCGGCCCGGTGCTCCGGTTCCACGACGGCAAGGCGGTCTCGTCCGCGGTGCCGGCCCGTACGGTGGCGCTCACCTACGACGGCGGGCCCGACCCCGTATGGACACCCCGGCTGCTCGACCTGCTGCGCAAATACCACGCCCATGCCACGTTCTTCCTCCGCGGCGCGCAGGCGGCCCAGCACCCGGATCTGGTGCGGCGGATCAGGGACGAGGGCCATGAGATCGGCTCGAACACCTACACCGGCGCCGCCATGGGCGCTTCCTCGCCGCTGCGCGCCTCGCTGGAGCAGTCGCTCACCCAGAAGGTGCTGGCGGGCAGCGCGGGCCTCCACACCAAGCTGCTGCGGCTGCCGCAGACCACCGCGGTGGACACCATGTGCGGCGCCGAATGGAAGGCCGCCCGGAAGGCCGGCGCGGAGGGGTACACCCTGGTCGCCGCCGACCGGTGGTTCCGTAATCCGTCGCAGGGCGTGATCCGGCAGTTCGGCCAGAACGATCTCGCGTACCTGGGGACCAAGGAACTGCTCGACAACCCGAAGGCCGCCAAGTTCACCACCGTGACGGCGGGGGTCGGGCAGCCTCCGTCCGACGAGCCGGCCTCCGGTGTCGAGCGCTGGTCGGGTACGGCCCTGATCTGGGCCAAGGCCCTGGGACATGCCTTCATCAGCGCGATGGCCTGGGTGCTCGCGATTGCGGGCGGACTGGGGCTGCTGCGGCTGGCGATGCTGGTGTTCTTCGCCCGTACCCACGTCCGGCGGCTGACCCGTATCCGTCCCGGATCGACCGTGCTGCGGGAGGTCACCGATCCGGTGACGGTGCTGGTCCCGGCGTACAACGAAGCAGCGGGTATCGAGTCCACCGTCCGTTCGCTGCTCGCCTCGACCCACCGGCAGCTGCAGATCATCGTGATCGACGACGGGTCGTCGGACGGTACGGCGGACATCGCGGCCCGGATCGGCGATCCGCGGGTGCGGGTGATCCGCCAGGCCAATGCGGGCAAGGCGGCCGCCCTCAATACCGGGCTGGCCCATGCGCGGTACGAGATCGTGGTCATGGTCGACGCCGACACCGTCTTCGAGCGGGACGCCATCCACCACCTCATCCAGCCGCTCGCCCACCCGGCGGTGGGTGCGGTCAGCGGCAACACCAAGGTCGGCAACCGCCGTCGCCTGCTGGGCAGGTGGCAGCACCTGGAGTACGTCTTCGGGTTCAACCTCGACCGGCGGATGTTCGAGGTGCTGGAGTGCATGCCGACGGTCCCCGGCGCCATCGGGGCCTTCCGCCGGGATGCGCTGATGGGCGTCGGCGGCGTCAGCGGGGACACGCTCGCCGAGGACACCGATCTGACGATGGCCCTGTGGCAGGCGGGCTGGCGGGTGCTGTACGAGGAGTCCGCCGTGGCCTGGACCGAGGTGCCCAGCTCGCTGCGGCAGCTGTGGCGGCAGCGCTACCGCTGGTGCTACGGCACGATCCAGGCCATGTGGAAGCACCGCGGGGTCGTCGTGCAGGCGGGCCCGGCCGGGCGCTCCGGCCGCCGCGGACTGAGCTATCTCGTCCTGTTCCAGGTCGCGCTGCCGTTGTTCGCGCCGGTCGTCGACATCTTCGCGCTGTACGGGCTGCTCTTCCTCGGCCCCTGGCAGTCGGCGGGCGTCTGGTGCGGCTTCCTGCTCGTGCAACTGCTCTGCGCCGGATATGCGCTGCGACTGGACGGGGAGAAGCTGCGGTCGCTGTGGGCGATGCCGTTCCAGCTCCTGGTCTACCGGCAGCTGATGTATCTCGTCGTCATCCAGTCCGTGGTGGCCTTCCTGCTCGGCACCCGCCTGAAGTGGCACCGGATGCACCGCTCGGGGACGGCCGCACAGCAGATCGGGCAGCCGGTGGCGTACCGGAGGCTGTCGTCGAGGTGACCTCAAAGTCCGCTTTCTCCCCTCTGGGCGCCATCCGGTAGTGCGGGATAGCGGAACATTTGGTGAAGGACGCGTGAGCATGCAGACTGTCCGCCCATGAGTGACTGGCCGGCCGGGGTCCCTGACGCCCACCGTTACGGTGGTGCGGGGCAGCCGGTGCATCCCGTCACCGGGCAGGTACGGCAGCACGACCCGTCTCCACCGCAGCCGGTCATCGAGCCACGGCTGCCCGGCCCGTACGGCGGGCGCGGTGGGCCCGTACGCAGGAGCACCCGGCCCGCGGCCACCCGCCCCACCTGGCGCCGCCGGATCCTGCGGCTCGCGGGCCTCCTGGCCGCCGTGGCCCTGCTCGCCTCCGTCGGCACCTACACCTGGGCCGACACCAAGCTGGAGCGCGAGGTCGACCTCGGCAAGCTCGCCGGCCGGGCGGCTCCCGGCAAGGGCGCCAACTATCTGATCGTGGGCTCCGACAGCCGCCAGGGCCTGTCGGGAAAGCAGCTGAAGGACCTGCACACCGGCGGCTCGGCGGCCGCGGGCCGCCGCACCGACTCGATGATCCTGCTGCACACCGGCGCCCACGGCACCACGATGATGAGCCTGCCGCGCGACTCCTGGGTGACCATCCCGCCGTACACCCGCCCCGAGACCGGCAAGCACTACGCCGCCTCCAAGGACAAGCTCAACGCGGCGTTCTCGCGCGGCGGTCCCGAACTGCTCGTACGCACCATCGAGCACAACACGGGCCTGCGCATCGGGCATTACACGGAGATCGGCTTCGCGGGTTTCGTCGGCATCGTGGACGCGGTCGGCGGAGTGCCGATGTGTCTGGACAAGGGCGTCAAGGACGAAAAGTCCGGCGAAAACCTCACCAAGGGCTGCCATACGCTCGACGGCCGCGCCGCGCTCGCGTTCGTCCGCCAGCGTCATCAAGAGGCTCAGGGTGACCTCGGCCGCAGCCAAAACCAGCAGAAGTTCCTGGCCGCGCTCTCCCACAAGGCAGCCAGACCCGGCACCCTGCTCAGCCCGTCCAAGATCTATCCCACCCTGAACGCGGGCCTCGACACGCTCATCGTCGACAAGAGCATGAGCCTGTGGAACCTCACTTCGCTCTTCGAAGCGATGAAGAGCGTCTCGGCCGGCAACGGCGCCCGCGTCCGTGTCCCCGTCTCCAGCCTCGGCTTCAAGACCCCCAAGGGCAGCGCCGTGAAGTGGGACACACCGCGGGCGAAGCAGCTCTTCGCGGAACTGCACAACGATCAGCCGGTGACGGCCGGTGACGGCCGGGGCGAAGGGCCGGAAGCCTCAGGGGATGTCTCCCCCTGAGCGGGCCGTCCCGTCCGCCGGGTGACGGGTGAAGCGCCCTAGGGTGACGGCAGTTGAGTGCGGCACGGTGCCGGGCGAGGGGAGCGACATGGTGGTGGTGGCAGGTACCAGGGTGCTGGGGCGGATCTCGGTTCTCCTGGGGGCGGCAGGGGTGACCAGGGCCGCGTATACGGCGCTCAGGAAGCGGCCGCCGGGTGGTGCCGCCCGGTGGGAGCGGAAGAACTACGCCGGCCGGACCGTCGACCTGCACGCCGGGCTCGCCACGGCCACCGGTACCGCGCTCGCCGCCGCCACCGCACCGGGGCTGTCCGCCCGGACCCGGGCTGCCACGGCGCTGGCAGTACTGGCCGCCGGGGGCTGCGGGGCGTACGACGACGTGTGCGGCGCGGATGACCCCCGCCGCGGATTCCGGGCGCATCTTTCGGCACTCCGGGACAAGGAAGTCACCAGCGGCGCCGTGAAGCTGTTCGGGATCGGCGCCGCGGGGCTCGCCGCGGGGGCCCTCCTCAAGGAGCGTCCGGCCGACAAGCTCCTGGCCGGTGTGGTGATCGCGGGCTCGGCCCACCTGGTCAACCTCCTGGATGTCCGGCCGGGCCGGGCGGCCGCCGCCGTCCTGGCCATCGGCGCACCCGGGCTGCTGCGCCGCGGTCCGGCGGGCCCGCTGTCCGCGGCGCCCTTGGGGGCCGCGGCGGCCGTCATCGGGGATGACCTCGGGGAGCGCACGATGATCGGGGACTCCGGGGCGCACGCCCTCGGCGCGGCGCTCGGCCTCGCCATCGTCACGGGCAACGGCCGCCGGGGACTGGCCGCACACGCCGCGGCGCTGGTCGCCGCCGCAGCCGCGGGGGACCGCGTCAGCCGGGCGGCCGCGGCGGTCTGAGGCCGCCAGGGGGAGGGGCCGGAGCCCCCGAGCCTCCCGAACACCACCTCCCCCAGCCCGCCGATCCGGCCACACACCCATGCGCTCCGGCCGACGGCGTACGCGCCCCTTACCGTGGCGCAGGCGCACTCCAGGAGGTGGACTCACTCGAACGAGCCGTTAATCCGCGCGGGCGGTTTGTCGCCCATGTGGGTGATCTGGTGGGTGCCGGGGTGAGACTTCCCACCGGAACGGCAGGCTGACGGTGCCGAATTGACATCGCCGGGCTGGCATCCTGGGCGCGGTGCGCAGTCGCGGGCGTGCTCGCCCCGTCCTGTCGGGCGTGCTCGACCCGTCCTGCCCGTCCTGCCCGTCCGCCGGGCAGGCGGGCGGCCGCTTGTCCGCGTCGCGGGCGCCCCGCAGTAAACGGACCGACCCACCGGTACGGCCCGTCCGCCCCGACCCAGGAGCCCGACCACGTGATCAGCACCCCGACCTCCGCGCACGGGCTGTCGCCGCTGCGTACGGTCCAGGTGCTGGGGCACGGCAGCGCCGGCAGCGCCGCGCACGTCCGCTCGCTGGCCGAAGGGCTCGTCGCACGCGGGGTGCGGGTGACCGTGTGCGCCACCCCGGAAACCGAGGAGGCCTACGACTTCACCGGCACGGGCGCGCGGTTCGTGCATGTCCCTCCGCGCACGGATCCGGCGAGCGTGGCCTCGCTGCGCAGCGCCTGCTGGGATGCCGACCTCGTGCATGCGCACGGTCTGCGGGCCGGGCTGCGTGCCTCGATGGCGTTGCGCGGACTGCGCGGCCCCCGGGGCGGGCGGCGGGTTCCCCTGGTCATCACCTGGCACACCAAGGCGCACATCGAGGGCGCACGGGCCGGGCTGGTGCATCTGATGGAGCGGCGGGTGGCGCGGGCGGCGGCCGTCGTACTGGGAGCGTGTTCCGACCTCGTGGACCGGGCGCGTGAGCGGGGCGCGCGTGATGCCCGGCTCGCGCCGGTCGCGATTCCCCGCCCCCGGGCGGGCGGTGCTCCGGCCGATCCCGGGAGCCACGACCGGATGTTCCGCAAGGAGCGGGCCGAACTGGGCGCGGTGGACCGCCCGTTGCTGCTCGCGGTCGGCCGTCTCGACCCGAGCCAGGGGCATGACCTCCTGCTGGACGCGGCGCACGCCTGGTGCGCGCTCGACCCGCAGCCCCTGGTTGCCATCGCGGGGGAGGGCGAGCAGCGGGCGGCACTGCAGCGGCGGATCGACGCCGAGCAGTTGCCCGTCCAGCTGCTCGGGCGCCGCGACGATGTGCCCGAACTCCTCGCCGCCGCCGACCTGGTGGTGCTGCCCAGCAGGTGGGAGGCCCGCTCGCTGATCGCCCAGGAGGCGCTGCGCGCCGGGGTGCCGCTGGTCGCCACCGACACCGGAGGCACCCGCGAACTGGTCGGCCGCGCCGCGGAACTGGTGCGCTACGGCGATGCCGCCGCCCTGGCCCGTACGGTGCTCGCGCTCCTTGCCGATCCGGTACGGCGGGACGCACTCGCCGCGGCGGGCCGCCACCAAGCCGCCGGCTGGCCCAGCGAGAACGACACCGTCACCCAGGTCCTCAGCGTCTACGACGAATTGACCCAGCCGGTTCAGCCGGCGTAGCCGGGGCGTCGCGGCATCGAGGTATCGAGGTATCGAGGTATCGAGGGGCCGGACACGGTCGGGCGCGGCGGGGCACGGTCGGGCGCTGTCGGATGCGTCCGGGCCCGCCGCCCGTTACGGCTTGTCCGTATGGCGCCTGGCGCGCAGGGCCAGGCGCAGGCCCAGGACCGTCTGCGGATCGTCCAGGTCCGTGCCCAGCAGCTGAGCGATACGGGCCAGCCGGTCGTACAGCGTCTGCCGGTTCACATTCAGGTCGCGGGCGGTCTCCGCCTTGCGGCCCGCGCTGGCCAGATAGGCCTCCAGCGTCGGCAGCAGCGGCTGACGGGCACCACGGTCATGGGCGAGCAGCGGCCCGATGGCGCGCTCCACGAAGTCGGTGAGCACCCCCTGCTCGCCGTGCTCGCGCATCCGCCACAGCAGCAGCTCGATGTCCAAGCGGCGCGCGTCGTACCAGGGCGCTTCCGGCAGCCCCTGGGCCGCGGCCGCCGCCTCCGCGGCATGCCGCAGGCCGGGGCCCGCCGCCGCCCAGTCGCCCGGAGTACCGACCACGACCACCGGACGGTGGGCGGCCGGCCGGTCCAGGCCCGTCCGGACGACTCCGGCACGCAGCGCGTCGGCGATCCGGTCGGCGAGCGCATCGCGGTCCTGGCCCGCGCGCAGCGCGATGAGCATCGGAACCCGGCCCTCCACGGGGCGTACGCCGAGGAGCACGGGCACTCCGGGGGCGGCAAGTTCCTCGCGCAGCGCCTGGGCGAGCAGCGCCCAGCTGCCGGGGGAGGGAAGGCCGGCGGGCAGCCGCATCACCACCGGCAGCACGGGGTCCGTGCCGGGGCGGAAGCCCAGCAGGCGGGCCTGGCCGGGCGCCTCGGCGGCGGAGATCCGGCCCTCCGCCAGGTCGGCGAGGAAGTCGCCGCGGCCACGCGCGGCGAGCACTTCCTCCTGGCGGGACTGGAGCATGACGACGGCCAGCAGGTCGGCCGCGCGCTCGGCGGCGATCCGGTGCACCGGCGCCAAAGGGGCGTTGACGGGCAGCAGGACGAGCCGGGCGCGGACCGCGTCCGGGCCGGGGCCTCCCCCGCTCTCGGCTCCGCTCAAGCGGGGGGACCCCCATCCGGGAACGTCGATGCGTACGCCGGTGTCGCGCAGGCCCTCCCAGGCCAGCAGCGGGTCGGCGTCCGCCGGGCCGTCATCGGCGTCCGGGCCGGCCGCGTACAGCGGGCTGCCGTCGGGGGCCTCCAGACAGAGCGGGTTGCCGGTGAAGACGGCCAGCAGCCGCAGCACCTCGGGAGCGCCACCGCCCCGCAGCAGCACATCCGTGCAGCGCCGCAGGATCTCGTCGGCGCGCCGCAGCAGCGCGTAGTGGCTGTTGATGATCTCGGTGTGGATCGCTTCGGTGACCGTGACGTACGGGACCTCGCGGTGCAGCTGGATCAGCGGAAGTCCGCAGTCCCGTGCGGCGTCGACCAGCGCGGCCGGCAGGGACGCGAAACGGGAGCCCAGCTCCACGACGAGAGCGGCGATCTCGCGGTCCGCGAGCTTACGGATGAAGGCGCGCTGTTCGGACGGCCGGGCACCGAGTCCGAGTCCGGTGGTCAGCAGCAGCTCGCCGCCCTTGAGCAGCGAGGCGATATGCGGGACCTCGCCCGCGTGCACCCAGCGCACCGGGCGGTCCAGCCGGTCCTCGCCGGCCAGGACCTCCGGCAGACCCCGTCGCAGCGCGGGCAGCTCCAGTGCCCTGCGTACCGTGATCTCGGCTTCGATGTTCGCTTCCGGCCCCATGACCTGGAACGGTACCCGTATTCCGCGGTGCGGAGCAGCGCGGTCCGGACGGCGGTGCCCGCGCTGTACGGCGGTGGAGCTGCGTGGCCGGACGGCGGTGCCGCGCCGCACAGGGGCAGAGCGGGACAGGGGCACGGTCCCGGCCAGGACCGCGCCCACCGCCGCCCTCATGCCGACTCCCGCACCACCAGCCGCGCCTGGGTGATCACCGGCGCGAGTTCCGCCGGACCGGCCCCGGGCCCGTGCCCCCCTCCCGGCGCCCCGTCAGCGCCATCCGGCCCGTCCGCTCCGTCTGTGTCATCCGCCCCCGCGGACCTCCGCGGATCCAGCAGCCTCAGCAGCAACCGGGCCATCAGCCGCCCCATCTCCTCCACGTCCTGCCGCACCGTGGTCAGCGGTGGATCCGCCCAGGCCGCCGGCTCCAGATCGTCGTAGCCGACCACTGCCACATCGTCCGGCACCCGCCGCCCGCGGGCCCGGAGCGTGCGCAGCGCGCCGCTCGCCATCAGGTCGGAGCAGACGAAGACGGCGTCCAGGTCCGGTACGGCATCGAGGAGCCGGGCCATGGCCCGCTCACCGCCCTGCGCCGTGAAGCCGCCGTCCGCGATCAGCCGCGGGTCCGGCTCCGGTGTGCCGAGCGCATCGCGGTAGCCGTCGAGACGGTCCACCGCGGACGTCTGGTCGAGCGGTCCGGTGATCACGGCGATCCGGCGGCGGCCGCGGCCGAGGAGGTGGCGTACGGCCTGGCGGGCGCCGTCGCGGTTGTCGTTGTCGACGTACAGCGGCCGGGGCGCGCGGTCGGCGCCCGCCCAGCCGGGCCGGCCGCCGTAGACGGTGGGCAGTCCGGCGCGCTCGGCCATGGCCGGCAGGGGGTCGTCGCGGTGCAGCGAGAACATCAGCGCGCCGTCGACATGCCCGGCCGACAGATAGCGGCCGATGCGGTCGTAGTCGGCGCGCCGCTCGACGAACATCAACAGGAGCTGGGTGTCGGCCGCGGCCAGTTCGCGGCTGATGCCCCGCAGTTGGCGCCCGAAGAACGGATCGCTGAAGACCCGGGCCTCGGGCTCCGCGATGACCACGGCGACCGCTCCCGTGCGGCGGGTGACCAGCGAGCGGGCCGCGCTGTTCGGTACGTACCCCAGCGCGGCGACCGCCTCGCGGACCCGTTCGCGGACCGCGGCCCGTACGCCCGTACCGCCGTTGACCACGCGGGACACCGTGGCGCGGGAGACCCCGGCGAGCGCGGCGACCGCCTCCAGCGTCGGGCGCGGACCCGGACCGTTCGGCTCAGCCACCATCCACTCCTCTCCACTCCTTCAACTCCTTTTTCCTCACGATGACTTGACGGTGTCCCGTCGAGTCGGCAGGGTTCACTGCGCACGATATGAGAGCGCTCTCACGCTGGCTGGCCCAAGGAACTCCCCACCCCCCACTGCCGGAAAGAGTGTCATGAGCATGAGATATCGGCCCGGGAAGTCCTGTGTACAAGCGGCGGCAAGGCGGCAAAAGCCCGCCCCACGAGGAGCCGCCTCGTGATCACTCGCCGCGGCCTGCTCGGCGGCCTCGCCGCCGGTGCCGCCACCGCCTCCGGCATCGCGTCGGCCGCCCGTGCCTTCGGCGCCCCCGCCCCCGTGTCGCCCGCCCGGACCGGCCGGGCCGCCGCCTCGATGCCCCTGCACGTCGTCAACCACTCCGGCGCCTACGCCAACTCCTCGGTCTGGCTCTACCTCGTCGGCAACGACGGCACCCAACAGGTGCACGTCACCCCGGACGGCGAGCTCAGGCCCGTCGCACTCGCCGACAACGGCCCGGACGGCTACACCGACTACGCGATACCGCTCGCCGCGAGCGGCACCACCACCCTTCGGCTGCCGCAGATGTCCGGCCGGATCTACACCGCGCTGGGCGGCAAGCTCAAGTTCAAGGCGGTCGAGGACGGCAACGGCAAGGCCGCGCTCGCCTACCCGGCGGGCTGGGTCGCTTCCGACCCCAACTACGACGTTCTCCACGATTGCGCCGAGTTCACGTACAGCTCCGGCGGGATGTTCTGCAACACCACGATGGTCGACATGTTCAGCGTCCCGCTGGCGATCGAGCTCACCGGGGCCAGGAAACAGACCACCGGTGAGCTCAAGGACGGCGCCCGCGCCACGGTCTTCTCCGACGTCCGGGCGGCCGAGGGATTCGACCGCCTGGTCATCGGCGACCGGCGCGTGATCGCCCCCGGCCACGGCCTGGACAGCGGGCTGTTCGCCGCGGACCACCTCGCCCCGGCCATCGACGAGGCCTGGTCCGCCTACGCGGGCAAGGACCTGACCGTCACCACCGACGCGGGCACCTTCACCGGCCGGGTCAGCGGCGGAAAGCTCTCCTTCACCGTCCCCCAAGGCCTCAAGGGCCGGGGTGAGGGTGCCCCCACCGGGACGGTCTCCTTCGACAAGCCGTCCACCCGCGACGTCCTGTTCTGCGACGGCACCCTCGCGGCGCCCAACGACAGCACCCGCGGCCCGGTCGCCGCCGTCCTGGGCGCCGCCCTCAACCGCTCCACCCTCACCTCGCAGGCGCAGCAGCCCACCACCGATCCGGCCGCCTTCTACCGGGAGCGGCTGACCAATCACTACGCCAGGGCCATGCACGCCGCCACGCGGGACGGCAAGGCCTACGGCTTCGCCTTCGACGACGTCGCCGGCTTCGCCTCGTACATCGAGGACGGCGCCCCGAAGGAGATCACCCTCACCCTGACCCCCTTCTGACAAAGACATCCGAGAAAGAGAATCTGACAAGGAGAAGGTGCCGCCCGAAAGCCGGACGGCACCACAGAACTCCGGGCGGTTGGCGCCCCGAAGGGGGGCGCTAACCGCCGTAGGCCCCGCTGGCCGTCAGCCGCAGCGCCGTGTCGATCAGCGGAACATGGCTGAACGCCTGCGGGAAGTTGCCCACCTGCCGCTGGGCCTTGGGGTCCCACTCCTCCGCGAGCAGGCCCAGGTCGTTGCGGAGCGAGAGCAGCTTCTCGAAGAGCTTGCGGGCCTCGTCGACCCGGCCGATCATCGCGAGGTCGTCGGCGAGCCAGAACGAGCACGCCAGGAAGGCGCCCTCCTCACCCTCCAGGCCGTCCACCCCGAGATCGTCCGCACCGGACGTCGGGTAGCGCAGCACGAAGCCGTCCTCGGTGGACAGCTCCCGCTGGATCGCCTCGATCGTGCCGATGACGCGCTTGTCGTCCGGCGGCAGGAAACCCATCTGCGGGATCAGCAGCAGCGAGGCGTCCAGCTCCTGCGAGCCGTAGGACTGGGTGAAGGTGTTGCGTTCCTTGTCGTAGCCGTTCTCGCAGACGTCCCGGTGGATCGTCTCGCGCAGGTCCTTCCAGCGCTCCAGCGGCCCGTCGACGTCCCCGGCCTCGATCAGCTTGACCGTGCGGTCGACCGCGACCCAGGTCATGACCTTGGAGTGCACGAAGTGCCGGCGCGGGCCGCGGACCTCCCAGATCCCCTCGTCCGGCTCGTCCCAGTGCTTCTCCACCCACTGGATCAGCTTGAGCTGGAGCAGCGAGGCGTAGTCGTTGCGCGCCAGGCCCGTCATGTGCGCCAGGTGCAGCGCCTCGGTGACCTCGCCGTAGACATCGAGCTGGAGCTGTCCTGCGGCGCCGTTGCCGACCCGCACCGGACGGGAATTCTCGTACCCGGGAAGCCAGGTGAGGTCGTTCTCGCCGAGTTCGCGCTCACCGGCGATGCCGTACATGATCTGCAGGTTCTCCGGATCGCCGGCCACCGCCCGCAGCAGCCACTCCCGCCAGGCCCGCGCCTCTTCGCGGTAGCCGGTGCGCAGCAGGGAGGACAGGGTGATCGCGGCGTCCCGCAGCCAGGTGAAGCGGTAGTCCCAGTTGCGCACGCCGCCGATGCACTCCGGCAGGGAGGTCGTCGGCGCCGCCACGATCCCGCCGGTCGGCGCGTACGTCAGCGCCTTGAGCGTGATCAGCGAGCGCACCACCGCATCGCGGTAGGGGCCGTGGTACGTGCAGTGCTCGACCCACTCGCGCCAGAACTCCTCGGTCGCCTCCAGCGACGCCTCGGGCTCCGCCACGGCCGGCGGCGGCTTGTGGGAGGGCTCCCAGCTGATCGTGAACGCGATCCGCTCACCCGGTGAGACGGTGAAGTCGGAGAACGTCGTCAGGTCCTTGCCGTAGGTCTCCGCCTCGGTGTCCAGCCACACCGAATCGGGGCCCGCCACCGCGACCGTACGGTCGTCGACCTTGTGCACCCAGGGCACGACCCAGCCGTAGGAGAACCGCATCCGCAGCTGTGAGCGCATCGGGACCCGGCCGCTGACGCCTTCCACGATGCGGATCAGTTGCGGCGCCCCGTCACGGGGCGGCATGAAGTCGATCACGCGGACCGTGCCGCGCGGGGTGTCCCACTCCGATTCCAGGACGAGCGAATCGCCCCGGTAGCGCCGGCGGTCGGCCGGCGCGGGCCGGCCCCCGGGGCCGTTGACCGGCCCCATCCGCCAGAATCCGTGCTCCTCCGTGCCCAGCAGCCCTGCAAAGACCGCCGGGGAGTCGAAGCGCGGCAGGCACAGCCAGTCGACCGTGCCGTCCCTGCACACTAGAGCGGCGGTCTGCATATCGCCGATAAGTGCGTAGTCCTCGATGCGCCCGGCCACGTGCATCTCCCGTCGAACTGGAGTCACGCCCCCCATGGGACGTTGTGATCTGTCCGTCCTGCCCATGAAACGTCGCCGAGCAGCGGGACCGGAAATCGGGCTGGGGGCACCGCCCAGCGGTAGCTGGGGGAGGGTGGTGCCTCCCGGACGGCTCGTTGCGAGTGTCCGAGCAGGATACGACGCACGTGGGTGATCCGCGCGCCCCTCGCAACGAGTGAAGCGGTCCAAATGGGTGGCCTCCGTCACGTGACAGCGTCATCCGGAACCGCCGCCGCCGGATTCCCCGTGCGGCCGGACACGACCATGCCCGGTCGCTGATAGCCTGGTACCCCGTGGACCGGTGGGACGCAGATAGATGTCACGGCAGAAGTCACGGCACCCCCGAACCGCAGCGACGGCACCTGAATCCCAGGCCCCACGCCGCTTCGCACCTCTCCACCTCGCGACCACGGGAGCTCCCTCTTGGCCATGCCGCCCACTGCTTCTCGAATGAATGCAGCCACGACGACCAAGCACCTCTTCGTCACCGGGGGCGTCGCCTCCTCGCTGGGCAAGGGGCTCACCGCCTCCAGCCTGGGTGCTCTCCTCAAGGCGCGGGGCCTGCGGGTCACGATGCAGAAGCTCGACCCGTACCTGAACGTCGACCCGGGAACGATGAACCCGTTCCAGCACGGTGAGGTCTTCGTCACCAACGACGGCGCCGAGACCGACCTGGACATCGGCCACTACGAGCGCTTCCTCGACGTCGATCTCGACGGCAGCGCGAACGTCACCACCGGCCAGGTCTACAACACCGTGATCGCCAAGGAGCGGCGCGGCGAGTACCTCGGTGACACCGTGCAGGTCATCCCGCACATCACCAACGAGATCAAGCACCGCATCCGGCGGATGGCGACCGAGGATGTCGACGTCGTCATCACCGAGGTCGGCGGCACCGTCGGCGACATCGAGTCGCTGCCGTTCCTGGAGACCGTCCGCCAGGTCCGCCACGAGGTCGGCCGGGACAACGTCTTCGTCGTGCACATCTCGCTGCTCCCCTACATCGGCCCGTCCGGTGAGCTGAAGACCAAGCCGACCCAGCACTCGGTCGCGGCGCTGCGCAATATCGGTATCCAGCCCGACGCGATCGTGCTGCGCGCCGACCGCGAGGTGCCGACCGCCATCAAGCGCAAGATCTCGCTGATGTGCGACGTCGACGAGGCCGCGGTCGTCGCCGCGATCGACGCCCCGTCGATCTACGACATCCCCAAGGTCCTGCACACCGAGGGCCTGGACGCCTATGTCGTACGGAAGCTGGACCTCCCGTTCCGCGACGTGAACTGGACCCAGTGGGAGGACCTGCTCGACCGCGTCCACAACCCCGACCACGAGGTCAAGGTCGCGCTGGTCGGCAAGTACATCGACCTGCCGGACGCCTACCTCTCGGTCACCGAGGCCCTGCGGGCCGGCGGTTTCGCGAACAAGACCCGCGTGAAGCTGAAGTGGGTCACCTCCGACGACTGCAAGACCCCGGCCGGCGCCGCCCAGCAGCTCGACGACTGTGACGCCGTCTGCATCCCCGGCGGCTTCGGCGACCGCGGTGTCGACGGCAAGGTCGGCGCGATCACCTACGCCCGGGAGCACAAGCTCCCGCTGCTCGGCCTGTGCCTGGGCCTGCAGTGCGTGGTCATCGAGGCGGCCCGCAACCTGGCCGGCATCGAGGGCGCGAACTCCACCGAGTTCGACCCGGCCGCCGCCGACCCGGTGATCTCCACGATGGCCGAGCAGATGGACATCGTCGCAGGTGAGGGCGATATGGGCGGCACGATGCGACTGGGGATGTACCCGGCCAAGCTCGCCGAGGGCTCCATCGTCCGTGAGGTCTACGACGACCAGCCCTACGTCGAGGAGCGCCACCGCCACCGCTACGAGGTCAACAACGCCTACCGCGGTGAGCTGGAGAAGAAGGCCGGGCTGCAGTTCTCCGGCACCTCTCCGGACAACAAGCTCGTCGAGTACGTCGAGTACCCGCGCGAGGTGCACCCCTACCTCGTCGCCACCCAGGCGCACCCGGAGCTGCGCTCCCGTCCGACCCGCCCGCACCCGCTCTTCGCCGGGCTGGTGAAGGCCGCGGTCGCGCGCAAGACGGGCACCGCGAAGTAAGGGACACCACGGCGGATACGGTTGCCGGGGTACGGCCTCTTCGAGGTCGTACCCCGGTTTCTGCGTTGGCATCGGCAACACACAGGAGGACGCGCCATGGCGATCAAGGACACCCCCGAGGAGTGGACGGTCACCGCGACCACGACGCCGTTCACCGGGAACAAGACCAGCGTGCGCACCGACACGGTCGTCATGCCGGACGGCTCCACCGTCACCCGCGACTACCAGGTCCACCCCGGTTCCGTGGCCGTCCTCGCCCTCGACGACGAGGGCCGGGTGCTGGTGCTGCGCCAGTACCGCCACCCGGTACGCCAGCGGCTGTGGGAGATCCCCGCCGGGCTGCTCGACGTCCCCGGTGAGAACCCGCTGCACGCCGCGCAGCGCGAGCTGTACGAGGAGGCACACGTCAAGGCCGACGACTGGCGGGTGCTGACCGATGTCTACACCACGCCCGGCGGCTGCGACGAGGCCGTACGGATCTTCCTCGCCCGTGGCCTGTCCGAGGCCGAGGGGGAGCGGTTCGAGGTCTCCGAGGAGGAGGCCGACATGGAGCTGGCCCGGGTGCCGCACGACGAGCTGGTCCGCCTGGTGCTCGCCGGTGATCTGCACAACAACTGTCTCGTCGTGGGGGCGCTGGCGCTGACCGCCGCCCAGGGCGGCGAGGGCCTGGACGCGCTGCGGCCGGCCGGTGCCCCGTGGCCGGCCCGCCCCTTCGAGGCCTGAGCCGCCGGGCCCGCCGCCCCGTCCGCCACGAGCCGGTCGGATGATCCACCGATCCGATCGGGTGACGCAACCGCCCTGCTCTGCAGGGGAGGTGACGGCCCGTGAACTACGCTCGGCAGCGTTCCGTCCCAGCGGCGGACACGTACGTGCAGGTGGACGGGAGCGTGACCGGTGACGGATCAGGCGGTGGGCGGGGGGCACCTCCCGCCGGAGATGGCGGACGGGCCTGCCACGGCGGCACCCGGAGAGCGGGCGCCGGGGGTCCGCAGAGACGGTGCCGCCGCCCGCCCCGCCGCCCGTGCGACTGCCGCCGCCCCCGCCACCGGCGGGTTCGCCGGACGCCGCCGCGAGCTCAAGGCGCTGCACGCCGATATCGCCCGGGCCGGCCTGGACACCCTCTCCGGCCGCAAGGGCGCCCGCAGCCGGGTGCTGCTGATCGCCGGCCGTCCCGGCTCCGGACGTACGGCCCTGGCCGAGGAGCTGCTGCACGAGCTGGCGGACGGCCACCCCGACGGAGTGCTGCGGGCCACACTGACCGGGCCGGGCGGCGAACCGGCCGACACCGGCCGCACCGCGCGGGAGCTGCTGGCCGCGCTCGGCCGAGGCGCCGTGCCGGGCGCCGCCGAGGACGAGCTCACCGGGCAGCTGCGCGACGCCCTCGCCGGGCGTCGCGCGCTGCTCTTCCTGGATGACGCGCCGGGCGCCGAGCAGGTCGAACCGCTGCTCCCCGACGCCCCCGACTGCCTGGTCGTGGTGGTCTCACAGGGGCCGCTGACCGGCATTTCGGACGTCCGGCCGTGTGCCCTGGGCGGCCTGGACAGCGCGGCCGGTGTCGACATGCTCAGCCGGTACGCCGGGCCGACCCGGATCACCGTCGACCCGCGCACCGCCGACAGCGTCGCCGAGGAGTGCGGCGGCCAGCCCGCCGCGCTGGTGCTGGCCGGGGCCTGGCTCGCCGCCCGCCCCATGTCCTCGGTCGCCGATCTGTACCAGGCGCTGCACGCCGTCCCGCTGCCCGAGGACCTGCCCACCGGCGCCCGCCCGCTGTACCGCGCCTTCCGGCTGGTCCACGACGCCCTGCCGCCGCCCGCCGCCCGCATACTGCGGCTGATCACTCTGGCGCCGGCCGGTCTCGTGGACGCGCATATCGCCTCCGCCCTGGCCGGCTGCTCGGTGGCGGCGGCTGCCACGACGCTGGGCGACTTCACCGCGCTGGGCCTGCTGCGGCCGGCCGGCGCCGAGGACGACGGGGCCGCCGCCGGCGACGGTGCGCCCGACCCGGCCCTGCGGCCGCAGTACCGCCTGCCCGGCTGCCTCGCCCCGCTGGCGCGCGACCTGCTCGGGGAACACGAGCGCCCGGCCGACATCCAGCTGGCCCGCGCCCGGATGCTGGAGCGGACCGTACGGCTGCTCCAGTCCTGCCGGGCGATGGCCGAGCCGGCCGACTCGCCCGCGCGGCACAAGGTCGCCGGGCTGCCGCGCTCGCTGCGCTTCTCCTCACGGGCCGCTGCCGCGCACTGGCTGCACACCCGCCGCGGCGCGCTGCTCGACGCCGCCGCCATTGCCGTCGCGGACGGTGAACTCGACACTCTGGACCGCCGGTTGATGGCCGCGCTGACCCGCACGCTGCTCGCGCACCAGGGCCCCGAGGCCGCCGCCCCGGACCTCTATGCGCTGCACACACTCGTGCTCCAGGTCGCCGAGCGGCGCGAGCTGCCACGGGAGAAGGCCGCTGCTCTGCTGAACCTCGCGGACCTGGACGGGCAGGCGGGCCGCAGCACCCAGGCGCTCACCCGCTACCGGGGTGCGCTGGAGGCCGCCCGCTCGGTGCAGGACCCGGTGGCGACCGGCCGGGCGCTGGAGTCGCTGGGCGGTACGTACACCACGCTGGGTGACTGGCAGCGGGCCGCCGACTGGTACGGCCGGGCGCTGGAGCTGCGGCTGGCCCGCGGCGAGAGCGGGGACGCGGCGCGGCTGCAGGGCCGGATCGGCGGGGCGCACACCTACGCGGCCCGGTGGGGCGAAGCGCTCAAGGCCTGGCGGGCGGCGGTCGGCACGTACCGCAGGACCGGCGATGTGGCCGGCCAGGCGAGGGCGACCGGTGAGCTGGCCCGGGTGCAGGAGTACGCGGGGCGGCCCGAGGAGGCGCTGCGGACCTGCCTCGAAGCCCTCGGCATCGCCAGGAAAGCGGTCGACGGACGACTGGAGGCGGCACTGCAACTACGGATTGCGGACACCCTGGAGCGGCTCGGGGACCCGGCAGCGGCACGGCTCCATCGGGCCGTGGGGGAGCGTCTCCTCGAAGATCACTCCCAGTAGCCTGCGAAATCGGTGGTGCTTCTCGCAAGAATTAATGCTTTGCAAGGCTAGACAACGAGAGCTCCTTCAATAGACTGGCCGGGCCGCGTTCGGCGCGGTCAGTTCCGTCATGCAACGCATGAGGGGATAATTCCTCCTGCACCCTCTCTTTCAAGGACCGTGATCGACGTGAAGGTCGGCATCCCCCGCGAGGTCAAGAACAACGAGTTCCGCGTGGCTATCACGCCCGCCGGAGTCAACGAACTCGTCCGCCACGGCCACCAGGTCTTCATCGAGAAGGACGCCGGCGCCGGCTCCTCCATCACGAATGAGGAGTACGTCTCCGCCGGTGCCTCCATCCTGGACACCGCCGATGAGGTCTGGGGCACCGCTGAC
This sequence comes from Streptomyces sp. NBC_00400, assembly GCF_036048035.1. Taxonomy (NCBI): domain Bacteria; kingdom Bacillati; phylum Actinomycetota; class Actinomycetes; order Kitasatosporales; family Streptomycetaceae; genus Streptomyces; species Streptomyces sp. NBC_00400. Next base: position 6,630,139 of record NZ_CP107940.1, read on the forward strand.
CTGCTGCTGAAGGTCAAGGAGCCGATCGCGGAGGAGTACCACCGCCTCCGCAAGGACCAGACGCTCTTCACCTACCTGCACCTGGCCGCCTCCCGGGAGTGCACCGACGCGCTGCTGGAGTCCGGCACCACCGCGATCGCCTACGAGACCGTCGAGACGGCCGGCCGCCAGCTGCCGCTGCTCGCCCCGATGTCCGAGGTCGCGGGCCGGATCGCCCCGCAGGTCGGCGCCTACCACCTGATGCGCCAGGCCGGCGGCCGCGGTGTGCTGCCCGGCGGTGTCCCCGGTGTCCACGCGGGCAAGGCCGTCATCATCGGCGGTGGCGTCTCCGGCTGGAACGCGCTGCAGATCGCCGTGGGCCTCGGCTTCCACGTCACCCTGCTCGACAAGGACATCAACAAGCTCCGCGAGGCCGACAAGATCTTCGGCACCAAGGTGCAGACGATCGTCTCCAACGCTTACGAGCTGGAGAAGGCCGTCGTCGAGGCCGACCTCGTCGTCGGTGCCGTCCTGATCCCCGGCGCCAAGGCGCCGAAGCTGGTCACCAACGAGCTCGTCGCCAAGATGAAGCCCGGAAGTGTTCTTGTCGACATCGCGATCGACCAGGGCGGCTGCTTCGAGGACTCCCGTCCCACCACGCACGCCGAGCCGACCTTCGCGGTCCACAACTCGGTCTTCTACTGCGTCGCCAACATGCCCGGCGCGGTGCCGAACACCTCCACCCACGCGCTCACCAACGCCACGCTGCCCTACATCGTGGAGCTGGCGAACCGCGGCTGGGTCGAGGCGCTGCGCCGTGACCCGGCGCTGGCCAAGGGCCTGAACACGCACGACGGCAAGGTGGTCTACGGCCCCGTCGCCGAGGCGCACGGCCTGGAGCACGTCGAACTGCGCACGCTCCTCGGCTGAGACGTCAACGAAGCGCGTCAACGCTGTATATCCGGCCGGGCCTTGTCGACAAGGCCCGGCCGGTTGCATGCGTGGCGCGCGGAACGCCGCGTTCCGGAACGCCGGCCCCCAACTCGCCGCGAACGTGACCCTTTAGCCGTTTCGCGCACCCCGGAAACTTCGGTCCGACGCCACTTGCGCCCTTGACATCGGGGGTCCGGTTACCGACACATCGTGCCGGGTCCGGTGGATTGTGTTGCTGCGGACGCCCGACACGCCATAGAGTCGCCAACCGTCGGCATGGTGCCACGCTGACCTATCGATAAAGTTTCCTGGTCACATCCAAGGAGGTAAGACGACTTGTGAATGAGTCGACATTTTCTCCCGGAGGTGGTCAACCAGGAGCGGTTGCAGGGGACCAGGGTCCCTCGGGGCGCGAGGCTGTCGGCTCCGTTGCGGTCCACACCTTCGCAGCCCATCAGAGCATTTCCACGACAGCCCACCAGAGCATGGACGGCCATCACGTGAACGCCATGGCCGGCGACCGGGGCAGTGGAGAACCCGCCCGTCTCGCCGACTACGACGACCTGCCCGAGGGGCACTTCTACGATCCGGACGCGGAGTACGAGCCCGACCCCGAATACGCCGCGACGCTCGCGCCGGACGCCGCGCGCCAGCGCCGGGAGCGCGTCGGCCCGACCGGACGCCCGCTTCCCTATTTCCCCATCCCGGGACCGCTGTCCGACCACGGCCCCGCCAAAATCATCGCCATGTGCAACCAGAAGGGCGGGGTCGGCAAGACCACCTCGACCATCAACCTGGGTGCCGCGCTTGCCGAATACGGACGACGGGTGCTGCTCGTCGACTTCGACCCCCAGGGTGCCCTGTCGGTCGGACTCGGCGTCAACCCGATGGAGCTCGATCTGACGGTCTACAACCTGCTCATGGAGCGGGGCATGGCGGCCGACGAAGTGCTCCTGAAGACCGCGGTCCCCAACATGGACCTGCTGCCCAGCAATATCGATTTGTCAGCTGCCGAGGTGCAGTTGGTCAGTGAGGTCGCGCGCGAGTCGACCCTGCAGCGCGCCCTGAAGCCGCTGCTGGCCGACTACGACTACATCGTCATCGACTGCCAGCCCTCCCTCGGTCTGCTCACCGTCAACGCCCTGACGGCGGCTCACAAGGTCATCGTGCCGCTGGAGTGCGAGTTCTTCGCGCTGCGCGGTGTCGCGCTGCTCACCGAGACGATCGAAAAGGTTCAGGAACGGCTCAACCCCGAACTGGAGCTGGACGGCATCCTGGCGACGATGTACGACTCCCGCACGGTGCACAGCCGTGAGGTGCTGGCGCGCGTCGTCGAGGCCTTCGACGACCACGTCTACCACACCGTCATCGGCCGTACGGTCCGCTTCCCCGAGACCACCGTCGCGGGCGAGCCGATCACCACGTACGCCTCCAACTCCGTCGGCGCCGCCGCCTATCGCCAGCTCGCCAGGGAGGTGCTCGCCCGGTGTCACGCCGAGTGAGTCTGCCGGGAGCCGACGAACTGTTCCGTACCACCGGGGGAGGGGGGCTGCAGCCCTCCAGCCCCCGCCGCTCGGCGAACGGCTCCACGGCCGGCGGCGAGGCGCCCCGGGTACCGGCACCGGCCGGTGAGCCCGATACGGCGGAGGAGGAGCCGGAGACGGCCACCGCGGTACGGCAGCGACGGCCCGGGGGCGGCGGTTGGGATGCCCCGGCGGCGACGGCCGGTGACGGCGGACCGGCCACACCGCCCCGGGTACCCGCCGTCGGCCCGCCGGCCGAGCACGGCGGCCGGGAGAACGACGGCGACGCCGCCAAGGGCCACCGGACCCAGGCGGGCCAGGGCGGCCAGGCGGCTTCCGATGCGGCCGCGGCGACGGCACAGGCCGGTGGCCAGGGTCGCCGGCGCGGCGGCTCCCGCGGCGCCAACCGCCGCCCCAGCGGCCGGGAGCGGCACGACGAGAAGATCACCGTCTATGTCTCCGCCGAGGAGCTCATGGACCTCGAACACGCCCGGCTGGTGCTGCGCGGTGAGCACGGTCTCGCCGTCGACCGCGGCCGGATCGTCCGCGAGGCGGTCGCCGTCGTCCTCGCCGACCTGGAGTCGCGCGGCGACGCCAGCATTCTGGTGCGGCGGCTGCGGGGGCGCTGACGCCCGGTCCCGGCGCATGCATGGGGCGCGGCCGGTCCGGTACCACCGGGTGCCTGCGAGGTGGCCGCTCGCCGTGGTGGCGGCGCTTTCCTGTGGCGGTTGCCGTGGATGGCGGGGTGCCGTGGTGCCGAAACGGTGCGGAAACGTCACGCCGCGCGGGACCGGCCGCGCCGGGGTCGGCGCTCGCGCGGGTGCCGCGGGATAGCCTGCCTCCTCGGCGGGTTGTCCCGCCCGTGACCAGCCCGTCGCCCCCGGCACGGGACCACAGCACCATGGACCGACCGCGATGCCGACGACCAACGACGACGCCCCCGCGCCCCGCGCCCGCAGACCTCTCGGGCGCGGGGCCGCCGCGGGGCCGGTGGCACCGGATGTGCCGGCGCCACCGGACGACGTCCCCGCGGACACCTCCGCGGGCACCCCCGAGGACACTCCTGATGCCTCTCCCGGCGGGACGTCCCCCGGGGCCGGCGACGGCACGTTCACCCTCCGGCTGGAGAACTTCGAGGGCCCCTTCGACCTCCTTCTGCAGTTGATCTCCAAGCACAAGCTGGACGTCACCGAGGTCGCGCTGTCGAAGGTGACCGACGAATTCATGGCGCACATCCGGGCCATGGGGCCGGACTGGGATCTGGACCAGACCACGGAGTTCCTGGTCGTCGCGGCGACGCTGCTGGATCTGAAGGCGGCCCGGCTGCTGCCCGCGGCCGAAGTGGAGGACGAGGCCGATCTCGCGCTCCTGGAGGCCCGTGATCTGCTCTTCGCCCGGCTGCTGCAGTACCGCGCCTACAAGCGCATCGCGGACATCTTCAGCGGCCGGCTGGCCGACGAGGCCCGGCGCTGTCCCCGTACCGTCGGGCTGGAGCCGTACCTCGCCGAGCTGCTGCCCGAGGTGGTCATCAGCACCGGCGCGGAGGGTTTCGCCAAGCTCGCGGTGAAGGCGATGCAGCCCAAGGCCCGGCCGCAGGTCTACATCGACCACATCCATGCGCCGCTGGTGAGCGTGCGGGAGCAGGCCGAGGTGCTGATGGCGCGGCTGCGGGAGGCGGGCGAGGCCGGGTTCCAGGATCTGTGCGCGGACGCTCCGGACACCCTCACCGTCGTGGCGCGCTTCCTGGCCCTGCTGGAGCTCTACCGGGAGCGGGTGGTGGTCCTGGAGCAGGAGGAGGCCCTGGGGGCGCTCACGGTCCGGTGGACGGGCACGGAGGGGGCCGAGCCGGTGGTCACGGACGAGTTCGACCAGGAACCGGGGCAGCGCGCCGCCGAGGCGGAGCAGGGAGCGCACACAGCAAAGGAGCGGGCATGAGCGGCGTGGCCGGCAACGGGGCGTACGACATCACGGAGGCGGCGTCCGGTCCGGGCGAGGTGGCGGGCGAGGCCGCGGGGGAGCGGTCCGGGGCACCGGCCGGGGCGCTGGGCGTGGCCGAACTGGCCCTGAAGCCCGCGCTGGAGGCGGTCCTCATGGTCGTCGACGAGCCCGCGACCGAGGAACACCTGGCCAGGGTGTTGCAGCGGCCCCGCCGGGCGGTCGCGCTGGCGCTGCGCGAGCTGTCCGACGACTACGCCCGCCAGGGGCGCGGATTCGACCTGCGGCTGGTGGCCGGGGGCTGGCGGTTCTACTCCCGTGCCGCGTACGCGGACGCGGTGGAGAGCTTCGTCCTGGACGGGCAGCAGGCCCGGCTCACCCAGGCGGCTTTGGAGACTCTGGCCGTGGTCGCGTACCGTCAGCCGGTCAGCCGTTCCCGTGTCTCGGCCGTACGCGGCGTGAACTGTGACGGTGTGATGCGCACGCTCCTCCAGCGCGGCCTGGTGGAGGAGGCGGGGACGGAACCTGAAACAGGTGCGATCCTGTACAGGACGACGAATTACTTTCTGGAGCGGATGGGCCTGCGCGGCCTGGACGAGCTCCCTGAGCTCGCACCGTTCCTCCCGGAGGCGGAGGCGGTCGAGGGCGACTCCCCGGAAGGTATCCCGTCGTTCGACGTAGACGACAGCGGCGACTCTCAGACGGATCATTGATGCGAAGCAGCGGCAGGAACAACAGGGACAGCGGCCGGGGCGACCACCGCGGCGCCGGTGGGGGCACCCCGCGCCCCAAGGCCGGGGGGAAGAGGGACGACAAGCAGCGCTCGGGCCGTCCCCGTCCCGAGGAGCGCCGCTACGACGTGGGCGGATCCGGCGGCACCGGGGGCTCCTCGGACCGCAAGGACGAGCGCGGCGGCGCCACGAGCGGTGGTCCCAAGAGCGGCAGTCCCAAGAGCGGCGGCAGCCGCGGCGCGGCGGCCCGTGGCGGCGCCAAGGGCGGCCCGCGTACCGGCGCCGCGTCCAAGGGATCCCGCCCCGGCGCCAAGGGCGGCCCGCAGCGCGGCCGGGGCCAGGCGCCCGCACGGCCCCGTGAGTACGACGCCCAGGTGGAGGAGCGCAACCGCGCCCGCCACGACAAGCCGCAGGTCAAGACGCCCAAGACGTTCGGCGACCAGGAGGGCGAGCGCCTGCAGAAGGTGCTGGCCAGGGCCGGTATGGGCTCGCGGCGGGCCTGCGAGGAGCTGATCGACCAGGCGCGGGTCGAGGTCAACGGCCAGATCGTCATGGAGCAGGGCGTCCGGGTCGACCCGGAGAAGGACGAGATCAAGGTCGACGGCCTCACGGTCGCCACCCAGTCGTACCTCTTCTTCGCGCTGAACAAGCCGGCCGGTGTGGTCTCCACCATGGAGGACCCGGACGGCCGCCAGTGCCTGGGCGACTACGTCACCAACCGTGAGACGCGGCTGTTCCACGTCGGCCGGCTGGACACCGAGACCGAGGGCATCATCCTGCTCACCAACCACGGCGAGCTGGCCCACCGTCTGACGCACCCGCGCTACGGCGTCAAGAAGACCTACCTGGCCGCGATCCAGGGCCCCCTCCCGCGCGACCTGGGCAAGCAGCTCAAGGACGGCATCCAGCTGGAGGACGGCTACGCCCGCGCAGACCACTTCCGGGTCGTGGAGAACACCGGCAAGAACTACCTCGTCGAGGTCACGCTCCACGAGGGCCGTAAGCACATCGTGCGCCGGATGCTGTCGGAGGCCGGCTTCCCGGTCGACAAGCTGGTGCGGACGAGCTTCGGCCCGATCGCCCTGGGCGACCAGAAGTCGGGCTGGCTGCGCCGGATGACCAACACCGAGGTCGGCATGCTGATGCGCGAGGTCGAGCTCTAGCCGCCGCACGGCAGGTAAAGGCCTTGCGACGGCGTCGCACCACCCCTTAATGTCATGGTGACATTAAGGGGTGGTTTTTTGATGGTGTCCACGGGGTCCGCCGCTACCGGCTCGCTGATCGGGCTCGCTCTCGGTGACGCGCTCGGCTTTCCCACCGAGTTCAACGATGTGCCGTCGATCCTGGCCAAGTGCGGCCCGTGGCGGGAGATGGCGCTGCCCGATCCCGCCTTTGTCACCGACGACACCCAGATGACGCTGGCGCTGGGCCGCGGGCTGCGCACCGCCATGGGGCGCGGCGACCTCACGCCGGCCGGTCTCGTGGGTCCCGTGCGCGAGGAGTACGTGGCCTGGTGGCGCTCGCCCGACAACAACCGGGCACCGGGCGGGACGTGCCTGAGGGCCTGTGAACTGCTCAGTGACCGGGATCTGCCCTGGGCCGGGGCCGCCCAGATGGGGTCGAAGGGCTGCGGCGCCAATATGCGGGTCGCGCCGATCGGGCTGGCGCCGGGGCTGAGCCACCGGCAGCGCTCCGGCGCCGCGCAGCTGCAGTCCGCGCTGACCCATGGGCACCCCACCGCGCTGGCCGCCGGCGATCTGACCGCCTACGCCGTACGCGCCCTCGCCGACGGCACGCCCCCCGCCGAGCTGCCCGGCCGGCTGCGGGCGTACGCCGAGGACCATCGCACCCTCTACCCGGAGGACTGGCTCGGCGACCTGTGGCGGCGGACCCAGGACCCCTCCGCGACGGCCTTCGCCGCCCGCGGCTGGGACGAATGCCTCGGTGTCCTGGACCGGCTGGACGCGGCGCTCGGCGCCCCGGACCCGGAGGCCGACCCCTGCCTGGCCACCGGCGCCGGCTGGATCGCCGAACAGGCGCTGGCCACCGGCTTGCTCTGCTTCCTGCTCTTCCCCGACGAACCGCTCACCGCGCTGCGCCGGGCCGCCTGCACCTCCGGCGACTCCGACTCGATCGCCTGCCTCACCGGCGCCTTCGCGGGTGCCTACCTGGGCGCCGGCGCCTGGCCCGAGGAGTGGGCCTCCCGTATCGAGTACCGCGAGGAACTGCTGGCACTGGGGGAGGCCTGGGATGCCTGAGTACCCGGCAGCGACCGGAGCGGCCGGCCTTCAGCCGAGCGCCGAGGCCCGCCGGGCCCGGAACAGGAAGTCGGCCACCCGGCCCCGGTCCGGCTCGGCCGGCAACGGCGAGCCGGACACCGCGGCCTCCGCCTCCTCGGCCAGCCGCGCCATCCGGCGCTCCACGGTGTCCCAGGCCACCTCACCGCGCCGGACCGCCAGCAGCTCCTCCCGGTCCTGCCCGACGTCCAGCGTGAGCCTGCCGGTACGGAGCAGATCGCGGGACGAGGCCAGCAGCCGCAGCAGATGCATGGCGTGCTTCCAGCGGGGCGCGCCGTGCTGGCGCACATCGGCCCGCAGCTGCTTGAGCTGGCCGCCGGCGTAGCCCGTGAAGGTGCGGTGGGCCTGCCGGGACAGGAAGGCGTCGCGCAGCGCGAGCAGTTCCCGGCCCGTGGCGTCGACCCGCTCGACCAGGGGGGAGTGCAGACACTCCAGGATGGTGGGGTTGGCGCGCAGGGCCAGCTGGCAGAACCGCTCCAGCTCCCAGGAGAACTCCTCCTCGCGCGGCCCCTCCACATGGGTCGGCGGCTTCTCGAAGCCCCAGAAGAGCGGGGTGGGCGCGAGATACACCCCGCGCCGGTCGGTGTCACTGGTCTCCGTGGCCAGACCGAAGGCGCGTGAGCCCATCACACATGCGTAGACGGTGTGCTCGGCGACCAGGGTGTGACCTTCGGCGGCTTCGGACATGGCGGCGATTGTCGCTGGTGGGATGGTGAATGTCACCAGGTTTTGGAAGCGGAATATCCAACTCCGGCAGCGTGCTCACTGTCGGTGGGCGGCCGGTCGCGACGCGCAGGGGCCGCCGCCCGTGCGCCCGCGGCCTTCTCGCCGGACGGCCGCCGCGTACGGATTGTCGGTGCGGCTGGTTACGCTGATCAGTGCGCGCACAGGTGCGTGACGCGGCACAGAACGCAAGGGGAGCAGCGACGTGGCGGTACGAGCGGTCCGCGGGGCCGTCCAGCTGGAGCGGGACGACGCGGAGCATATGCAGCAGCAGGTCGGCGAACTGCTCACCGCCCTCCTCGAACGCAACGGCCTGTGCGCGGACGACCTGATCAGCGTGTGGTTCACCGCCACCCCCGATCTGCACAGCGACTTCCCGGCCGCCGCCGCGCGCGCCCTGGGCATCACGGACGTGCCGCTGATCTGCGCCCAGGAGCTGGACATCACCGGCGCCATGGAGCGCGTGGTGCGGGTGCTCGCCCATGTCGAGACCGGTCTGTCCAAGGCCGGGATCGCCCATGTCTACCTCGGCGCGGCCGGGGCGCTGCGAAAGGACATCGCGCAGTGAGGAGCGCACTCGTCATCGGAACGGGCCTGATCGGCACCTCCGCCGCGCTGGCGCTGAGCGCCCGCGGCGTCCAGGTCTTCCTGGAGGACCACGACCAGGCCCAGGCCCGCACCGCCGCCGCGCTCGGCGCGGGCACCACCGAGGCGCCCCCGGGCCCGGTCGACCTGGCCATCGTGGCCGTGCCGCCGGCCCATGTCGCGGCGGCGCTGGCCGATGCCATACGGCGCGGGGTGGCCCGCGCCTACCTCGACGTCGCCAGCGTCAAGGGCGGCCCGCGCCGCGAGCTGGAGGCGATGGGCTGCGAGCTGTCCGGCTACCTCGGCACCCACCCGATGGCCGGCAAGGAGCGCTCCGGCCCGCTGGCCGCCACCGCCGACCTCTTCGAGGGCCGGCCCTGGGTGCTCACCCCGACCCGCGACGGCGACACCGAAGTGCTCAATCTCGCCCTGGAGCTGGTCGCCCTGTGCCGGGCCGTCCCGGTGGTGATGGACGCGGACGCGCACGACCGCGCCGTCGCCCTGGTCTCGCACACCCCGCAACTGGTCTCCAGCCTGGTGGCCGCCCGGCTCAAGGGCGCCGACGAGACCGCCGTACGCCTCTGCGGCCAGGGCATCCGCGATGTGACGCGGATCGCGGCCTCGGATCCGGCGATGTGGATCGACATCCTCTCCGCCAATCCGGGTCCGGTCGCCGATGTGCTGGGCGAGATCGCCGCCGACCTGGACGAGACCGTACGGTCCCTGCGCGCCCTGGAGTCCGCCGACGACGCGAAGCGCGGCGGTGGCGCCGGCGGCATCGAGGACGTGCTCCGCCGCGGCAATGCCGGGCGGGAGCGGGTGCCCGGCAAGCACGGCGCCGCCCCGGCCACCTATGAGATCGTCGCCGTGCACATCGGCGACCAGCCCGGCGAGCTGGCCCGGATCTTCGCCGACGCCGGCCGGGCCGGGGTCAATATCGAGGACGTCCGCATCGAGCACGCCACCGGCCAGCAGGCCGGCTTCATCCAGCTCATGGTCGAGCCGCAGGCCGTTCCGGGACTGACCGCGGAGCTGCGGGAGCGGGGCTGGTCGATCCGGCAATGACACCGTGGACGGCGCCGTGCGGGTGAGCCAGTAACCTTGTCCGAGGCCATTGTGGCCCTTGGACCCCCGCCCCGTGTACAAGAAAGGTGTTCGTCACCGTGGAAACCGCCGCTCGGACCGCCCCGGCAGCAGTGATTGTCGCCATCGACGGCCCCGCAGGCACGGGCAAGTCCAGCACGTCCAAGGCCGTCGCCGCCAAGCTGGGCCTCGGCTACCTCGACACCGGCGCCCAGTACCGCGCGATCACCTGGTGGATGCTGACCAACGGCATCGACGTCAACGACGCGACCGCGGTGGCCGACGCTTCTGCCAAGCCCGTGATCGTCTCCGGCACCGACCCGGCCGCCCCGACCATCACGGTCGACGGCCTGGACGCCGCGGGCCCGATCCGCACCCAGGAGGTCACCGCCGCGGTCAGCGCCGTCAGCGCCGTGCCCGAGGTGCGGACCCTGATCACCGATCTGCAGCGCAGCATCGCCGCCGAGGCCCCCAACGGCATCGTCGTCGAGGGCCGGGACATCGGCATCACCGTCCTGCCCGACGCCGACCTCAAGGTCTTCCTCACCGCCTCCCCCGAGGCGCGGGCGGCCCGCCGCAGCGGCGAGCTCAAGGGCAAGGAGGCCGGCGACCTGGCCGCCACCCGCGAGGCGCTGATCAAGCGGGACGCCGCCGACTCCGGCCGCAAGACCTCCCCGCTGGCCAAGGCGGACGACGCCGTCGAGGTCGACACCACCGAGCTCACGCTGGAGCAGGTCATCGAGTGCGTGGTCACCCTCATCGAGGGCGCCGGCGCCGAGAAGGCAGGGCGGGTCGCCCGGTGACCGACAGCGGCGGGGCCCCGAGCGAGGCGGGCGCCGCGGTCGGCCGGCGGATCGGCATCGGCCTGATGTACGGGCTGTGGCGGCCGCGGGTGCTGGGCGCCTGGCGGGTGCCCTCGGCCGGCCCGGTGATCTTCGCCGTCAACCACTCGCACGGCATCGACGGCCCGATGCTGATGGGCACCGCGCCGCGGCCGGTGCACTTCCTGATCAAGAAGGAAGCCTTCAAGGGCCCGCTGGACCCGTTCCTGCGGGGCATCGGGCAGGTGAAGGTGGACCGCAGCACCGCCGACCGCAAGGCGATCACCGACGCGCTCGGGGTGCTCCAGCAGGGCGGAGCGCTGGGGATCTTCCCGGAAGGCACCCGCGGCGAGGGCGACTTCGCCTCCCTGCGGGCGGGCCTGGCGTACTTCGCGGTGCGCTCCGGCGCCCCTGTGGTGCCGGTGGCGGTGCTCGGCAGCACGGAGCGGCACAGCCGGCTGACGTCGGCCGTGCCGCCGCTGCGCTCCCGCGTCGATGTCGTCTTCGGGGACGCCTTCGAAGCGGGCGACGGCAGCGGGCGGCGCACCCGTAAGGCGCTCGACGAGGCGACCGTACGGATCCAGGAGCGGCTGACCGCCCACCTGGCACAGGCCAGGCGCCTGACCGGGCGCTGAAGAGACTTGAGTAGTGGGCCGCGGACGAGCGGCCCACCGATCACGATGATGAACGAGGAACGGACTTCATGAACGACCAGATCCCCGCCGGCGACGAGCACGGTGCGCTGGGCGACGCCGAGTACGCGGAGTTCATGGAGCTCGCCGCGGAGGAGGGCTTCGACCTCGAGGAGGTCGGGGGCGACATCGCCGCGGCCGGCCACGGCCCGCTGCCCGTCCTCGCCGTCATCGGCCGCCCCAATGTCGGCAAGTCGACCCTGGTGAACCGCATCATCGGCCGCCGGGAAGCGGTTGTCGAGGACAAGCCGGGCGTCACCCGCGACCGCGTCACCTACGAGGCCGACTGGAACGGCCGCCGCTTCAAGGTCGTCGACACCGGCGGCTGGGAGCAGGACGTCCTCGGCATCGACGCCTCCGTGGCGCTGCAGGCCGAGTTCGCCATCGAGGCCGCCGACGCGGTGGTCTTCGTGGTCGACGCCAAGGTCGGCGCGACCGACACCGACGAGGCCGTCGTCAAGCTGCTGCGCCGGGCCGGAAAGCCCGTGGTCCTGGTCGCCAACAAGGTCGACGGCCCGTCGGGCGAGGCCGACGCCGCCATGCTGTGGTCGCTGGGCCTCGGCGAGCCGCACCCGATCTCCGCGCTGCACGGCCGGGGCACCGGCGACATGCTCGACGCCGCGCTGGAGGCGCTGCCCGAGGCGCCCGCGCAGACCTTCGGCACGGCCCTCGGCGGCCCCCGCCGGATCGCGCTGATCGGCCGCCCGAACGTCGGCAAGTCGTCGCTGCTGAACAAGGTCGCCGGCGAGGAGCGGGTGGTCGTCAACGAGGTGGCCGGCACCACCCGTGACCCGGTCGACGAGATGATCGAACTCGGCGGCAAGACCTGGAAGTTCGTGGACACCGCCGGTATCCGCCGCCGGGTGCACCTCCAGGAAGGCGCCGACTACTACGCCTCGCTGCGCACCGCGGCGGCCGTCGAGAAGGCCGAGGTCGCGGTCGTCCTGATCGACGCGTCCGAATCCATCAGCGTGCAGGACCAGCGCATCATCACGATGGCCGTGGAGGCCGGACGCGCCCTGGTCATCGCCTACAACAAGTGGGACACCCTCGACGAGGAGCGCCGCTTCTACCTGGAGCGGGAGATCGAGCGGGACCTCGTGCAGATCCCCTGGGCGATGCGGGTGAACGTCTCCGCGCGCACCGGCCGCCACATGGAGAAGCTGGTCCCGGCGATCGAGACCGCGCTGGACGGCTGGGAGACCCGGATCCCCACCGGGCGGCTGAACGCCTTCCTCGGTGAGATCGTCGCCTCCCACCCGCACCCGATCCGCGGCGGCAAGCAGCCCCGCATCCTCTTCGGCACCCAGGCCGGCACCAAGCCGCCGCGCTTCGTCCTGTTCGCCTCCGGCTTCCTGGAGGCCGGCTACCGCCGCTTCGTCGAGCGGCGGCTGCGCGAGGAGTTCGGCTTCGACGGCACGCCGATCCACATCTCCGTGCGGGTGCGCGAGAAGCGCAGCAAGAAGAAGTAGCGGCGGCCCGGGCCGCGCGGACCGCTCAGTGTCCGTGCGGCCGGGCGTCCCGCTGGGCCGGCGGCAGCGCCGCCGGGACATGGCCCCGCGGGTGGTACGGCTGCCGGCTCACGACCTCCCAGTGGCCCGCGGACGCCGCCGTACGGTTCCAGTTCACGGCACCGCGCAGCGACTCCGGGAGCTCCGGCTCGTCCGTACGGTCCCCGGGCAGGGCCCGGAAGGCGCGGCGGTACTCGGCGTACAGCGCGTCATAGATCGGCGTGGCCGAACCGTGGTCCGTGGTGTGCGTCGTCCGGTGTTCGTAGGACGGGCGCATGCCGGGGATCGGGTGGGTGTACGGGGCGCGGGAGGAGGGGTCGTATGCGTGCACGTCTGTGCCAACGACCTCGACGGCTGCGGGATGCGGCTTTCGTGCGGAAATGGCTGATCGCGAGGGCGTGACCGTCCGGAATGGCGGTCCCGCCCCCGCGATCGGGTGCCGGGGGCTGTCAGGTGCCGGCCAGCGGCATCTCCGCGGCGACCAGGGTGCCCTTGGCCGCGGCCTTCTCCAGCGCCTCGCGCATCAGGTCCTCGCGGGGCTGGTGGCCGATGGAGCCCGCGGGCGCCGCGTACATCAGCACCGACTGCGCCTTGTTGGCCGCGGCGCGCCAGCCGTCGGAGACGGCCAGCGGCTGGTGGGCCTGCCACCAGGCGGCCTGCTGGCCGGCGCCGCCCGGCTGCAGGACGGCGTGCAGTTTGCCCATGGCCAGCAGCGCGGACCAGCCCGGGTTCGGGCCGGGGAGCTGGTTCATGTCCGGCACCGGGTGGAAGCCCTGCTCCAGGAGCAGCGGAAGGAAGTCGTCGTCCGGGCCGACCGAGCCGGGGCGGGCGATCGGGCCGTCCGGCTCCACCACCAGGGCGGGGCGCAGGTCGCCCTCGACCAGCACCAGACCGCAGGTGATCCCGAGGGTCGCCTGGCGCGGGGTGGTGGGGAGCGGGACGGCCGGTGCGGGAGTCTCCGGGGCGGCGTCCTCGCCGGTGATGGAGCGCACGGCTCCCTGGAGCTGCTCCTCCGACACCGGGACGACCTGCGAGGGGATGCAGGTGGCATGGGCGAACGCGAGCACCGCGGTCTCCTCGCCCACGAACAGGACGGTGCTGGTGCGCTCCTGCTCGCTGTCCCCGGGGGTCCGGCAGGAAGTGCAGTCGTAGCTGCCGGGGGCGTCGCCACCGGCCAGCAGGCGGTCGGCTTCTTCATCGCCGATCTCGGCGCGAACGTCGTCGCTGACGTCGAGCATGCGCGGCACGGGTGGCTCCTCGATCTCTGTGCGTCTGCCGGGTGGTCTCCCGGCTCGTACAAGGACAACGGGTGACCTGCGGCAGGAGTCACGCGAGGGCGGGAACGGAATCGAACCAATCCCCGCACAGCGGAAAACCGTGGAAAGCCGTCCCAGAAGCGGTCACATAACGCCAACTCTTGCGCAGAACCTGGTGCAGTCGGCGGTGTTCCGTACACCGGACCGGGTGGGGGCGGGGTCCTCGGGGCGTGGCGCGCTGGTCAGCGGCCGACGGCTGCTTACCGTCACCGGCTATGTCGGACAACTCTTCGGCGCCTCGGCGCTTCGTGGGATCCGTCGGGCTGCTCACCGCTGCGGCCGCCGCCCTGGTGCTCTGCCTGCCCGGCGACGCCGCCGCCGACGGGACCGGCGGCGGCCCCGGCGGCAAGGCCACGCACGCCTGCGCCGCCGACCAGTGGCCGTGGGGCTGCCTCGCGGAGTGCGAGAGCAGCGGGGACTGGCACGTCAACACCGGCAACACCTTCTACGGCGGGCTGCAGTTCTGGCAGCCCACCTGGGAGGCCTTCGGCGGCCTCGACTTCGCGGAGCGGGCCGACCTCGCCACCCGCAAGAACCAGATCAAGATCGCGAAGCGGGTGCAGGCCGCCCAGGGGTGGGGCGCCTGGCCGGTGTGCGCCCGGCGTTACGGGCTGATCGCCCCCGCGCGGACCCATGTCGTACGGCGCGGGGAGACGCTTGGCGAGATCGCCGAGAAGTACCGGGTGAAGGGCGGCTGGCGGGCGCTGTACAGCGCCAACCGCTCGACCATCGGACCGGACCCCGGCAAGCTCCTGGCCGGCACCGAGCTGCGGCTTCCCGAGAGCCCGAAGAAGCACTCCCGTCCGGCGCGCGACGACTGACGGGCGCGCGGCGGGAGTCCGGCGGCGGGAGCGCCGTGCCGGCGGCCCGGGCCCGGTCCGCCGGAAGGCCTGGTGAACGCGGCGGAGGCGGAGGGAATCCAGGAGCGGGAGGTTCCCTGTCCCGGCTACCGATGACCTAACTTTTGCGGAACAAGTTGGCGAAAGGCCCAACCGGGAACCCGTTTTCGCGGTCCTACCGTTCGCAGGGGGATGCGTCGCGCCATCGGGAGGGGGGCGCGACGCATCCCACGGGGAGACCGGAACGGAAGACCAGGGGACACGGGGACGGATGCACATCTCATTCCTGATTCACAATGCCTACGGCATCGGGGGGACGATCCGGACGACGTTCAACCTCGCGCGTACGCTCGCCGAGCAGCACGACGTCGAGATCGTGTCCGTACTGCGCCACCGCGACGCCCCGGTCTTCGACCTCGGCCCGCGTGTCGCGCTGCGGCATCTCGTGGACCTCAGGGAGAACAGCTCCGCCTACGAGGGCGCGGATCCCGCGCACGCCCGCCCCGCCAGGATATTTCCCGCCGCCGAGAACCGGTTCGGCCAGTACAGCGAGCTCACCGACGGCCGGATAGCCCAGCATCTGCGCCGGATGGAGACCGACGTGGTGGTCGGCACCCGGCCCGGCCTCAATGTGCACATCGCCAAGCAGGCGCGCCGCGGCCCGGTCCGGATAGGCCAGGAGCACCTGACCCTGGACACCCACAGCAAGGCGCTCAAACTCGCGCTGCGCAGCGCCTATCCGCGCCTCGACGCGGTCACCACCGTCACCGAGGCCGACGCCCGTGCCTACCGCCGCACGCTGCGGCTGCCCGGTGTGCGGGTCGAGTCGGTGCCCAACAGCGTGCCGGCGCCCGCTCTCGCGCCCGCCGACGGCAGCGGCAAGTGGGTCGTCGCGGCCGGCCGGCTCACCCGCGTCAAGCGCTATGACGTCCTCATCCGCGCCTTCGCCCACGTCGTTGCCGAGCGCCCCGACTGGCGGCTGCGGATATACGGCGGCGGCGCCGAGAAGGCCGCGCTGCGCGCCCTGATCGACGAACTCGGCCTGTACAACCACGTCTTCCTGATGGGCCCGGCCAACCCCCTGGAGCCCGAGTGGGCCAAGGGCTCGATCGCGGCGGTCTCCTCCAGCCTGGAGTCCTTCGGGATGACCATCGTCGAGGCCATGCGCTGCGGCCTGCCGGTCGTCGCCACCAACTGCCCGCACGGGCCCGGCGAGATCATCGACGACGGGGTGGACGGCAAGCTGGTTCCGGTCGGCAATCCGGAGGCGCTGGCCGGCTCGCTGCTCTCGCTGATCAACGACGACGCCGCCCGCAAGCGGATGGGCGGGGCCGCGCTGGCCTCGTCGGCCCGCTTCGACCCCGCCACGGTGGCGGAACGCTATGAAGAGCTCTTCGCCGAACTGCTCGCCCGCAGGCGGGGCCACCGGCTGCACGGCAGTCTGCATCGCGCCCGGGGAGCCCTGCTCGGCGGCGCATACGCCACCAAGGATGCGGCCCGCGCCGCGATGAGAGGGGTGCGGACGGTATGACGGCGTCGAGCCAACTGACCGTGACCGGAGACGAGATGAAGGGGCCCTCTGCCATCGATCAGGAAGCCGGAGTTCCGGTGAGCGCGCACACCCCGGGCCCCGAACGGGCGGGGGAGCGGGGGACGGAGACGGAGCCGGCCGAACTGCGGGCCGACTGCATCGCGGACTCCGCGGGCGGCCTCACCTTCGACCTGAACGTCCCCCAGGACACCCCCACCGCCTGGAGCGCGGCGCTGGTGCTGCGGCTGCGCGGCGGCGACGGTGCGGACGACGAAGTGCGGCTGCCGCTCGGCCCGAACGGCGCCGGACGCCTGCGCGCCGTGCTGCCCAGCACCGTCTCCCTCGCCGAGGGCCGCTGGAACGCCTACGCCGACCTCGGCGACGGCCGGGACCCGCGCCGCCTGCTGCCGGGCGTCAACGACCTGCGGTCACTGGTGGACCGCAGGCCGCTGGCGGGCATCGGCCGGCTCGGTGTGCGCATCCCGTACGCGACCAAGTTCGGCAACCTCGCGCTGCGCAGCTGGCTGCGCGGTCCGCACGCCGAAGCCGGTGACATCCTTGTCACGCCCGACGGCATGACGGTCTCAGGGCGGCTCTACGGCACCGTGCCGGGCTCCGGCGCCCGTGCCGAGGCACGGTCGCGCCGCGCCCCGGGCTCCCCGGGCGCCGCACCGGCCACGGTCACCGTCCCGCTGACCGTCGAGGGCTCCCGGTTCACCTTCACGCTGCCCTACGAGGAGCTGGCCGGCCGGTGGCAGCAGGGCAGCGAGCCCTGGGACCTGTGGCTGCGCCCCGCCGAGGGCGCCCGGCCGGTGCGCATCGCCCGCCTCCTGGACGACGTGGCCGACAAGAAGCAGGTCTTCAGCTACCCCGCGCTGCCGGTGCCGGCCGCGGCGGAACAGCTGCGGATCGGCCCGTACTACACGCTCGACAACGACCTGGCCGTCCGGGTCGCGGGACCCGCCGGGGACTGACGGAGCGGCGCCCGCGGTCCCGGTGACGCATCGAGGACCGCGGCTGTCCGCAAAGGCTGCGAGACTCGGGCCATGTTGGAGACCTCGGCACGTCTGCTCCGCCTGCTCTCGCTGCTGCAGGCCCACCGGGAGTGGTCCGGCGCGGAGCTCGCCGACCGGCTCGACGTCACCCCGCGCACGGTACGCCGGGACATCGACCGGCTGCGCGAGCTGGGCTACCCCGTCCACTCCGCGCCGGGGACGGCCGGCGGCTACCGGCTCGGCGCCGGTGCGGAACTCCCGCCGCTGCTGCTCGACGACGAGGAGGCGGTGGCGGTCGCGGTCGGGCTGCGCACCGCCGCGGTGGGCGGTGTCGAGGGCATCGAGGAGTCCTCCGTACGCGCGCTGGCCAAGCTGGAGCAGGTGCTGCCGCACCGGCTGCAGCGCCAGGTCGGTGCGCTGAACGCCTTCACGGTCCCGCTGCCCGGCAGCGGCGGCCCCCGGGTGGACCCGAACGTCCTCACCGAGCTCGCGCACGCCTGCCGGGACTGCCGGCAATTCCGCTTCGACTACACCACCCACGACGGCACCTGCTCCCGCCGCATCGTGGAGCCGCACCGCCTCGTCTGTGCCCGGCGCCACTGGTACCTCGTCGCCTGGGACGTGGACCGCGCGGACTGGCGCACCTACCGGGTCGACCGCCTCACCCCCACCCCGCCGCACGGGCCGCGCTTCACGCCCCGCCCGCCCCCGGCCCCGGACCTCGCCGAGTACGTCGCCCGGGGCATCTCGACCCGGGTCTACGCCCGGCAGGCCACCGTGCTGCTGCACGCCCCGCTGGAGCGCGCCGCGGAGCGCATCGGCCCGGCCGCCGGGACGCTCGAAGCCGTCGACGAGCAGTCCTGTCTGCTGCGTACGGGGGCGCACAGCCTGGAGCTGATGGTGCTCCACATCGTGCTGACCGGATTCGACTTCGAGGTCCGCGAGCCGCCGGAACTGCAGAGCCGCATACGGGAGATCAGGGACCGGCTCTCCCGGGCACTGGCGGCGGCGCCGCCGTCGGCTGCTTCCCCACCTCCGGATGGTGCAGATCGAAGGCGGGGGCCTCGGAACGGATCTTCGGAAGAGTCGTGAAGTTGTGCCGCGGCGGCGGCGAGGAGGTCGCCCACTCCAGTGAGCGGCCGAAGCCCCAGGGGTCGTCCGTGGTGATCCGGGAGCCGTGGCGGGTGGTCTTCCAGACGTTGTAGAGGAACGGCAGCGTGGACAGGCCCAGCAGGAAGGAGCCGACGGTGGAGAGGGTGTTGAGGGCCGTGAAGCCGTCGGCGGCCAGATAGTCGGCATAGCGCCGCGGCATGCCCTCCGCGCCCAGCCAGTGCTGGACGAGGAAAGTGGTGTGGAAGCCGACGAACAATGTCCAGAAGTGGATCTTTCCCAGCCGCTCGTCGAGCATCTTGCCGGTGAATTTCGGCCACCAGAAGTAGAAGCCCGCGTACGTGGCGAAGACGACCGTCCCGAAGACGACGTAGTGGAAGTGGCCGACGACGAAGTAGGAGTCGGTGACGTGGAAGTCCATCGGCGGGGAGGCGAGGATGACGCCGGTCAGCCCGCCGAACAGAAAGCTCACCAGGAACCCCACCGACCACAGCATCGGCGTCTCGAAGGACACCGAGCCGTGCCACATGGTGCCGATCCAGTTGAAGAACTTCACCCCGGTCGGCGCCGCGATCAGGAACGACATGAGGGAGAAGAACGGCAGCAGCACCGCCCCCGTCACGAACATATGGTGCGCCCAGACCATCACCGACAGGGCCGTGATGGCCATCGTCGCCCCGATCAGCATCACGTAGCCGAAGATCGGCTTGCGGGAGAAGACCGGGATGATCTCCGTGATGATGCCGAAGAACGGCAGCGCGATGATGTAGACCTCGGGATGGCCGAAGAACCAGAACAGGTGCTGCCACAGCAGCGCACCGCCCCACTGCGCCTCGAACACCACCGACCCGAACTGCCGGTCCGCCTCCAGCACCAGCAGCGCCGCCGCCAGCACGGGGAACGCCATCAGCACCAGGATCGAGGTGAAGAGGATGTTCCAGGTGAACACCGGCATCCGGAACATCGTCATCCCGGGCGCCCGCAGCACGATGATCGTGGTGATGAAGTTGACGGCACCGAGGATGGTGCCGAAGCCGGCCAGCGCCAGCCCCATGATCCACATATCGGCGCCGACACCGGGGGAGCGGACCATAGAGTTCAGCGGGGCGTAGGCCGTCCACCCGAAGGCCGGGCCGCCGAACGGCGTGAGGAAACTGCCCAGCACGATCAGGCCGCCGAAGAGGAAGAGCCAGTACGAGAACATGTTCAGCCGCGGGAAGGCCACATCGGGCGAGCCGATCTGCAACGGCATGATCTCGTTGGCGAAACCGGCGAATGCGGGAGTGGCGAAGAGCAGCAGCATGATCGTGCCATGCATGGTCACCGCCTGGTTGAACTGTTCCGCGTCGATGATCTGCAGCCCCGGACGGGCCAGTTCCGCACGCATCACCAGTGCCAGCAGACCGCCCACCAGGAAGAATCCGAATGCGGTGATCAGATAGAGGTGCCCGATCTTCTTGTGATCGGTGGTCGTCAGCCAGTCGACCAGCACCGACCCGCGGTGCCGCGCCCTGGGGGGCCGCAGGTCCGCCTGGCCGGTGTCGGTAACCATCCGCTGCGCCCCGTTCTTCGAAGGTGTACTGGGCCCGGCACATGATGCTCGCGCGGGGGGCGCAGAGCGAGGTGGCGCTCCGGTCCGTTCCGGTGGGATCAGGCGGTGGACGGCCCGGTGGACGGTCCGGCGGACGGCCCGGCCGGCGGTGCCGGAGCGGGCGCGGAAGCGGCAAGCGGGGCGATGTGCGGAAAATGTGTGCGGAGTGTGTCTCGTTGGACAATTTCCCGGCGGCCGATAAAGAGCGTCAGGTGCGGGGAATCCGAAACTTGCCGGGGATTATTTTCGGACGGCTTGCCGCGATGCGCCGGGTGGCCAATCCCGTTTCGCATTTGATCAAGGCGGAATTCCGGCTGCTTAATTTTCCACCCGGTTGCGCCATCACACGGCGCGTAAGGGTGACGGAAGTTCCGGCAAACGCACCAGTGTTCGCTGTGACACAAGTGTGACCAAGGCCGGACCGTGAGGTCACCGAGGTGTGCGAGGGCCGGGCTTCCGCGGGCCGCCGCGGACGCCTACGGTGGCTGTCATGGCTGACGTACCGAACCTTCCGGACAACCCTCAGGACGACATCGAGGCGTATGCCGGCCTTGCCCAGCAGGACGCCGAAGAGCAGGCCAGAGGGCGAGGCTGGACCACGGTCCGCTCGCTGCCGCCGGGCGCGATCATCACCATGGAGTACCTGGCCGGCCGGCTCAACTTCGAGGTCAAGGACGGCACGGTGCACCGCACCTGGCAGGGCTGAGCGACGTACGTACGACGAAGGCCCCGGCCGCTCCGAGGGGAGCGGCCGGGGCCTTCGCCGCGGGGTGGGGGTGTGCGTACCGGCCCCGCCGCCTGCGCCGCGCTCAGCCGTTCGCGTTGCGGCCGCGCCCGGTGACCGGGCTGAGCGGCGTGGTGCGCGAACGGTCCGCGTGCGGCGGCCGCCGGCTGCCCGCCGGGGTGACCGGGGCACGCTCCGAACGGATGGTGTGCGGGCGCGAGGGGTGGTGCGGCCAGGCGTCCGGGGTGTGGGCGGCGGACCGGCCGCCCGTACCGGCGGAGATCGTCTCGCGGACGAGCACCTCGCCATCGGGGGCGATGCGCTGCCGGGAAACCCCCGGAGCCAGCGAGCCGACCGGCAGCGGGCCGCGCAGCGAATCGGGGCGCAGCCGCAGCCACAGCCGCAGCAGGATGCCCATGAGGCGGTCTTCGAACCAGGTGATCCCGGGCTCCAGCCAGGGCATCGCCAGCAGCACCAGCAGCCCCGCGGCCCAGCCGAGCAGCACATCGCTGACCCAGTGGGTGCCGAGGTAGACGGTGGTCATGCCGACGCCCAGCGCGCCCAGCGCGGCGATCACCGACAGCGTGCGGCGGCGCAGCGAGGTGGTCGCCAGGTAGGCCAGCACGCCCCAGGTGACCACGGCGTTCGCGGTGTGACCCGAGGGGAATATGTCGCCCCCGAGCCCCATCTCGTTGGCGCCGACCACGGTCGCGTAGTGCGGTCCGAGCCGCCCCATGCCGAGCTTGGCGGCGCCCACGGTGACGTTCAGCAGCAGCAGCGAGGCGCCGAGCACCAGCAGCGGGTGGAGGTTGCGCTGGCGCCAGCAGCGCCAGCCCAGCCATGCCGCCACCGCCACCGCGGTCGGTCCGCGCTGGCCCAGTACAACGAAGTAGTCGAGGAAGGCATGGATCTCGGGCCACTGCTTGTACGGCCTGAAGAACATGACTTGCCAGTCGAACGTGACCAGCCATGTAGTAGCCAGCACCCCGGCCACGATCGCGAGGTACACCGCCAGCGTTCCCCAGAACAGCCACAGGCGGGTCCGGGTCATGCGGGGCGGTCGGACGCGATCGGTCGGGCGCTGCTCCTCCATCTGGTCGAGCTTGTCATCGGTACGCACTCAATCGACGTTACCGCGTGTGATGTAGGTGCTTGGTCAAACTGTGCGCTTTGTAATGACGATGTGATGTGGAATGTGTCTCAATCGGGGCTTCGGAGCTGGGATTTGGCGGGGAATTCCCGGCGATTCTCAATCGCTTCCCGAGGTCCGCGTGTCGTCACCGTGAGCGCCTTATCTGCTTTTCCCCGGCGGAGTTTATCCGCTCGTCGTCCAGGGGTCGCGCGGCGTTCCCCCGAGAGGTGTCACGGAGAGCGTTCGTTCGATTACGAAGCGTTTCCGGGGGGTCACGGCGGACCCGAACCGTTCAGCCAGAACGCCCCGTACGCCGCGGAGCCGGCCGCCGCCAGGCCGACGACCAGCCAGGACCGGACCGGGTGCCGGCGCGCGAGCCCGGCCGCCAGCGGAAGCAGCAGCGGATAGGCCGGCAGTATCAGCCGCGGCTTGGACCCGAAGTAGCCCTTGGCGGTCAGGGCGAGCAGCAGCACCGTGCCGCCGTAGACCGCCAGCGGCAGCGGCTGGCCCTGCCGTACGCCGCACAGATACAGCCAGATCACCAGCCCGACGCCGAGGAGCAGCCCGAGTCCGGCCGCGAACGAGGGGCCCGACAGCAGGTCCCCGATGAAGGTGCCGAAGGCGATCCCCCCGTCGAAGCCGTTGCCCCAGCCCCCCTGGACGTCCAGATAACCGGTGAACGAGCCCTGCCGCGCCGCCACCCACAGGAAGTACCCGCACCAGCCGAGCGGGGCGAGCAGCACACCGGGCAGCAGGCCCGGCTGCGCGCGCAGCGCCGCGCGCCCCCGTACGCCGCCGGCCCGCTGCCGCCACAGCGTCACCGCCGCGGTGGCCCACACCGCCGCGACCACCGCCGCACCCACCGGCCGGGTCAGCCCGGCCAGCGAGGCCAGCACCCCCGCCCACACCCAGCGCCCGGTCAGCACGGCATACAGGGCCCAGGCCGCGAGCGCGGTGAACAGCGACTCGGAGTACGCCATCGACTGCACGATCCCGACCGGCACCGCGGCCCACAGTGCCGCCAGGGCGACCCCGGTCCGGTGCCCGTGCAGCCGCTCGCCGGTCGCGTACAGCGCCCAGGCGGCGGCCGCCGACGCCAGCCAGGAGACCACCAGCCCGGCGTCGGCGGGCGACAGCGGCAGAACGGCCGACAGCCCCCGCTCCAAAGACGGCAGCAGCGGGAAGAACGCCAGGTCGGAGTGCACGGCGCCGTGCGGCAGTTGCACCGTGTAGCCGTAGCCCTGCTCGGCGACCCGGGTGTACCAGAGCGCATCCCAGCGGGCGGCCAGCAGCGTGTGCCAGTCCTTGCCGTTGACCGTGGACCAGACCCCGAGGACGACGAGCCCCAGCAGCCGGATCGCCGCGAAGGCCGCCAGCGCGGGCGCGGCCCGGCGCAGCGTGGCCCGCGCGGCGGGGGCCTCGCACAGGGGACGGCCGGGAACGGCCGCGGAGGCAAGATCGTTCATCCGGAAGATTATCCAGGTGGCCGAAGAACGAGGGCCGACGGCGGGGTGGGGAACGCACGGCGCTGCGATGTGCGTCTCTTCGTGAGGTGAGCCACGCGGCACTCACCGGGACTCGCGTAGTCTGACGTCCTTACTCGCTTGTGCCGCCGGTTCCACCGGGGCGTTTTCGCGCCCTGATCCGTGGCCGCGAGAGCATGACTGGAGGTGCTGCATGTCCGGGACGACCGCGTCCGGCAGTGGACGGACGGCTGGTGTTCCCCGGCTCACAGGCGGCGGCGCGAACCGCTGGACCGTGCTGATCGTGCTCTGCGTCAGTTTGCTCTTCGTCGCACTGGACACCACGATCCTGTACGTCGCCGTGCCCTCCGTCACCGAGGACCTGCGACCGGGCCCGGTGGAGCTCCTCTGGATCGTCGACGTCTACCCGCTGATCGCGGCCTCGCTGCTGATCCTGTTCGGCACCCTCGGCGACCGTGTCGGCCGCCGCCGCATACTCCTTCTCGGCTACGGCCTCTTCGGCCTGGCCTCGGCCGCCGCCGCGCTCGCGCCCAACCCGCAGATCCTGATGGTGGCCCGCGCCCTGCTCGGCATCGGCGGCGCCATGATCATGCCGGCCACGCTGTCGATCCTGCGGCAGGTCTTCCCCGACCGTCGCGAGCGCGCGGTCGCCATCGGCGTGTGGAGCGCGGTGGCCGCGGTCGGCGCCGCGGTCGGCCCGGTCCTCGGCGGCTTCCTCGTCGAGAACTTCTGGTGGGGCTCGGTCTTCCTCATCAACATCCCGATGATGGCCGCGATGCTGCTGATAGGCCGGTGGCTGCTGCCCGAGTCGCGGGGGGAGCGCAACGGCCCCTGGGACGTGACCGGCGCGATCGTCGCGGCGCTCGGCGTGCTGGGCATCGTCCTCGGCGTCAAGCGGATCGGCAGCGGCGCGGCGGTGCTGGGCCCGACCACGCTCCTGCCCATCGTCCTCGGCGTGCTGCTGCTGGTGCTGTTCGTACGCCGCCAGCGCCGGCGCAAGCACCCGCTGATCGATATGCGGCTGTTCGCCAGGCCCGCCTTCGGCACCTCCGTCGGCTGCATCGTGCTGGCCATGCTGGCCCTGGTGGGCCTGCAGCTGATCGCCGTCCAGTACCTCCAGCTCGTGCTCGGACTGAGCCCGCTGCAGACCGGTCTGCGGATGCTGCCGCTGGTCTTCGCCGCGATGGCCGCCGGCCTGACCGGCTCGAAGATGCTGCAGGCCCTCGGCCCGCGCGCGATGGTCTCCCTCGGCTTCGTACTGACCGCCGTCGCGGTGCTCTGCCTGACCGCGATGAGCAGCCAGGACCGCCCCTGGCTGCTGTCCGCGGGCTTCGTCCTGCTCGGCTTCGGCTTCCAGTCCACGCTGTTCGGGGCGTACGAGTCGATGCTCAGCGAGGCGCCTGCCGAACAGTCGGGCGGGGCCGCCGCGATCGGGGAGACCTCCTACCAACTCGGCGCGGGGATCGGTGTCGCCCTGCTCGGCAGCGTCATGAACGCCGCCTACGCCCCGGGCCTGACGCATGTGGACGGCGTTTCCGGGCGGGCCTCCGCCTCGGCCGCGCACTCCCTCGGCGAGGCCTACAAGGTGGCCGCCGGCCTGGGCGAGGGCGCCAAGGCGGCGCTGCGTGAGGCCGCCCGGGAGTCCTTCGTCCGCGGGCTGCACGTCACCCTCGTCGCCAGCGCCGTGCTGCTGCTGGTCGGTGCGGGGATCGCGCTGCGGCTGCCGCGCCGGGCGGCGGAGTCCACGGAGCGGGCGGAAGCGGACGGGGAGCCTGCTCCGGGCGCCGGCACGGCCGGCGCCGGCCGCGGCAGCGGGGAGCCCGCCCCGGCGAGTTCCGGCCGCTGACCGGCGCTGCTCCCTCCGGGTGCCGTCGCCCGGCCGTGCGCGTGCCTGCCCCGCCTGGTGTGTGCCTGCCCGCCGCGCGGCGGTGACCCTTGCCGCGCGGCACCGCGCGCCGTACCGTCGGAAGCGAATAACTACCGCTGCTAGTTTTTCGCGAGCGCTGAACCCGCCGGAGGCCCCGCCATGCCCGCAAAGCCGTCCGCCACGTCCCCGGTGCCCTCGGCGGTCCCGCCGTTCGACCCCGGCGACCCGCTGGGCCTCGACGACCTGCTGACCGACGAGGACCGTGCCGTCCGGGACACCGTCCGGGGGTGGGCCGCAGGCCGCGTCCTGCCGCACATCGCCGACTGGTACGAGCGCGGCGAACTTCCCGGCATCCGTGAACTCGCCCGCGAACTCGGTTCCCTGGGCGCCCTGGGGATGTCCCTGACCGGCTACGGCTGTGCGGGCACCTCCGCCGTCCAGTACGGCCTGGCCTGCCTGGAGCTGGAGGCCGCCGACTCCGGTATCCGCTCCCTGGTCTCCGTCCAGGGCTCGCTCGCCATGTACGCGATCTGGCGTTTCGGCTCCGAGGAGCAGAAGCAGCAGTGGCTGCCCCGGATGGCGGCCGGCGAGATCATCGGCTGCTTCGGCCTGACCGAACCGGACGTCGGCTCCGACCCCGCCGCGATGCGGACGCACGCCAAGCGCGAGGGCGGGAGTGGCGGCGACTGGGTGCTCAACGGACGCAAGATGTGGATCACCAATGGCTCGGTGGCCGGCGTCGCGGTGGTCTGGGCCCGGACCGACGACGGCATCCGCGGCTTCCTGGTCCCCACGGACACCCCTGGGTTCTCGGCCCCCGAGATCAAGCACAAGTGGTCCCTGCGGGCCTCGGTGACCAGCGAACTCGTCCTGGACGACGTACGGCTGCCGGCCGACGCGGTGCTCCCGGAGGTCACCGGACTGCGCGGCCCGCTCGGCTGCCTCAGCCACGCCCGCTACGGCATCATCTGGGGCTCCATGGGGGCCGCCCGCACCAGCTTCGAGGCGGCGCTGGACTACGCGACGACGCGGGAGCAGTTCGGCAGGCCCATCGGCGGCTTCCAGCTCACCCAGGCCAAGCTCGCCGACATGGCCGTCGAACTGCACAAGGGGATCCTGCTGGCCCATCATCTGGGGCTGCGGATGGACGCGGGGCGGCTGCGCCCCGAGCAGATCAGCTTCGGGAAGCTGAACAACGTACGGGAGGCGATCGAGATCTGCCGCACGGCCCGGACGATCCTCGGGGCCAACGGGATCTCGCTGGAGTACCCCGTCATGCGGCATGCGACCAACCTGGAATCGGTGCTCACCTACGAGGGCACCGTCGAGATGCATCAGCTGGTGCTCGGCAAGGCGCTCACCGGTCTGGACGCCTTCCGGTGAGCGGCCCCGCCCGCTCAGGCCGGTCGCTGTGTGATCCGGGGGCCCGCACACCGGCGGCTGCCGCCGCGAGCCCCGGGCCCCCGGCCGGAAGCACGCGGGTCGCGCTCAACTCTGGTTGAAGAAACCGCCGTTGCGGTGGGCGCGGGCCTCGCCGCTGACGACCTGGTAGTCGGCGGGGGTCAGCAGGAACACCCGGGTGGCGACCCGCTCGATCGAACCGCGCAGACCGAACGTCAGGCCGGCCGCGAAGTCCACCACCCGCTTGGCGTCGGAGGGCTCCATCGCCGTCAGGTTGACGATCACCGGGACGCCGTCCCGGAAGAGTTCGCCGATGCCGCGGGCGTCCCGGAAGCTCTCCGGGGTGACCGTGGCGATGCGGGTGCCCTGGTCCTGGGCGGTCTCGTCGGCCACCCGGACCCGGGGGTCGGTGACCCAGGGGCCGTCGCCCGAGTCGCCGGCATCGGGTCCCTCGGCGTAGTCGTCGTCGTAGTAGCGCTCGTCATCACTGTCGTCGACGAGGCCAAGCCAGGCGCTCGCCTTGCGCACCGATCCCATTGACGCCTCCTCTCACCCGCGGTGTCTGTGTGTGTACCCCTATCGTCGTCCATCAGGCCGACAGTGTGCCAAGTGGATAGCCGCCGCACGGGGGGTTCGTGACACATCTGGTGCAAAGAGGGTGGCGCGTCATCACCTTTCGCGCCCCGTAAGGAAACTGACAGTATGAAGAACCTCACGGTCGGTACCTGACCCTCCGGTGACGGGAAGCGGTCAGCGGCAGGCGGACCGGACCGGCGGGTAGGTTCATGCGCGGGACCAGCACACATGCCCCGTCGTTCGACGGCCCCGGATCAGCGGATCTCGGGCGGGTTGATCCGCGATGCCGTCAGGGCGGACGGCCCGGTGCCCCACTTCTTGAGGATCCGGCCGTAGGTGCCGTCCTTCTGCAGCCGGCCCACCGCGGCCTGCACGGCGGGCGCCAGCGGGGTGCCCTTCCTGAACGCGAAGCCGACGTCCAGCCGCTTGAACTCATTGAGGAAGCGCAGGCCCGGCTGCTGCCGTACGGCGTAGCGCAGCCCGTTGACGGTGCTCATCACCACCTCGGTGCGGCCCTGCCGGAGCGAGATCCACAGTGCGCCCTGCTCGGCATAGGTCTTGTCGTCGTAGGGCTTCTTGCCCGCCTGGGCGCACCGGTGCCGGTTCTCCTCCAGCGTCGCCTCGAAGGTGGTGCCGGCGCCGGTGGCGACCGTCAGTCCGCACAGCTGCCGCAGCGAGCCGACCTTCTTCAACGGGCTGTCCTTGCGGACCGCGAAGCCCTGGCCGTCGTTGATGTACGTCACGAAGTCGAGGGTCCTGCGGCGCTCGTCGGTCACGCCGAAGTTGCCGGTGCCCATGTCGTATGTGCCGCTGCCGAGGGCCGGCAGTGGGGATCTTGTCGTCGGCGGCCGGGGCGCCCGCGGCTCCGGCCGCGCCGGGCGGGCCGCCGGCACCGCAGGCGGTGAGCGCCCAGGCCGCGGCGGCCAGGAGCGCGGCGGTGCGCAGGGCGGTGGTGCGCCGGGCCGTGGTGCGCCGGGCGGTGGTGCGCACGCCGGCGGTACGCAGGGCGATGGTGCGGGGCGTGGCCGGGCTCATGGGTGCGGGCTCTCCAGGTGCTTTTCGAACGGCAGCGGGCCGATCGACTCCGGGGCGGCGGACAGATCGAACAGGGGGCGGTAACCCGCCGCGAGATAGAGGCCCTTGGCCTCCGGCTGGCGGGGGCCGGTCGTCAGGAAGACGCGGGTGTAGCCCCGGCCGGCGGCATCCCGCTCCAGGGCGTCCAGGACCCGCCGGGCCAGCCCGCGCCTGCGGTGCGCGGAGTGCGTCCAGATCCGTTTGAACTCGGCGGTCTGTGCGTCATAGCGGCGGTAGGCGCCCCCGGCGACCGGGCTGCCGTCCGCCAGGAGCAGCAGGAACGTGCCGCCGGGCGGGGCGAACTCCTCGGCCGGGTACTCCAGGCCCAGATCGACGGGTCTCTCGTACCGGGTGCGGTATTCGTGGGTGAGTTCGTCCAGCAGGGGGCGGGCCAGCGGATCGTGGACGGTGGTGTGCCGGACCGTCAGGCGGGTGGTCGGCGGCGGGCCGGGCGCGGCGCTCACCGGGCCGCCGCCGTGACGGGCCGTGGCACCGGTGCCACGGCGGCGGACCGCGCGTGCGGGACGTGGTCGGTCGACGTCGTGATGCCGAAGCGCATACTGCGCCCTTCTTCGAGCATGCCGAAGGAACAACAGGACAGGGGAGGGGAATAGGACAGGAGAGGTGAAAGGGACCGCTGCGTACGGGTAGTGCGGGTGGGGCGAGGGGAGGGGGGTGCGCCGGACGGCGGCGCGAGGTGTGAAGGCGCGCGGTTGACGGGGAGAAAGAACCGCGGAACGGCCCGGCCTTGGGGGCGACGGGCTTCAGGGCAGGGCGTCAGCTCAACAGGACGACGACCACACACGACCGAAGTCGATGTGGTCGCGGGTGACCAGCCGCTGCCGGAGATACATGCGAGCAAGTGGAACAGGCATCCGTTTCCGCGTCAACCATGAAGTGATCCACGGCTCACAGTCCGGACGGCCTTGACAGCCAGGCGTGTTCACCCCATAGCCTCAAGGGCCGGTCGTGCTGAGGGGCACGGCCCGTTTCCGCCTGTGTGAAGGCGCTCCACTCCCGTGCTCGCGCTCGGTATCCACGGAGCCTTCGCATGCCTTCCGACACCCTCGGCACCCCTACGGCCGACACCTCTACGGCGACCGCCGCGGCTCCGCCCGACGACGTCACCGGCCACCCCGCCCCCCGGATCGTGCCGCGCCGCCGCACCGGCCAGTGGGCCGCGGCCGCCGCCGTCCTGGTCCTGCTCGCACTGGCCCTGCAGTCCGTCGTACGCAACGACGCCTTCCAGTGGGACGTGGTCGCCGACTACTTCCTGACCCCCGCCGTACTGCGCGGCCTGGGCCTCACCCTGTGGCTGACCGTGCTCGTCATGGTGCCGGGTTTTGCGCTGGGCACCCTGCTCGCGACGATGCGGCTGTCCGCCAACCCCGTGCTGCGCGGCGTGAGCTGGGGGTATGTCTGGCTCTTCCGGTCGATGCCGGTCCTGGTGCAGCTGCTGTTCTGGTTCAACATCGGGGCGCTGTACCCGACGATCCTCGGCATCAAGACCGTCCATCTGCTCGGCCCGCTCGCCATCGCCCTGATCGGCCTCACCCTGCACGAGGCCGCCCACGCCGCCGAGGTGGTCCGCGGGGGCATCCTCTCCGTCGACAAGGGGCAGCTGGAGGCGGCCCAGTCGCTGGGGCTCGGCGCCTGGCGGCGGCTGCGCCGCATCGTGCTGCCGCAGGCGATGCGCGCCATCGTGCCGCCGGCCGGCAACATGCTGATCGGCACCCTCAAGGGCACCTCCATCGTCAGCGTCATCGCCGTCCAGGACCTGCTCTACTCCGTCCAGCTGGTCTACCACCGCACCTACCAGGTCATTCCGCTGCTGCTGGTCGCCACCCTCTGGTACGTCGCGGTCACCTCGGTGCTCGGCGTCGGCCAGTACTACCTGGAGCGGCACTACGCCCGCGGTGCGGCCGGTGCCCGATGAACCGGTCCGCGAACCCGTCCGGGCGGCCGTCCGTGGTGATCGTGGGAGCCGGGCCGCGCGGCACCGGGCTGATCGAGCGGATCGCCGCCAACGCCCCTGAAGTCCTCGGCGACCTGCCCTTCGACCTGCCCTTCGATCTGCATCTCGTCGATCCCCACCCGCCCGGTGGCGGCCGTATCTGGCGCGCCGGCCAGTCGCCCCTGCTGTGGATGAACTCCACGGCCGAGGACGTCACCATGTTCACCGACGAGAGCGTCGACCTGGACGGGCCGGTGCGGCCGGGACCCTCGCTCGCCGAGTGGGCCCGCGCGGTGCGCGACGGCGAGATCCCCGTCGCGCCCGGCCTGGCCGATGCCCTCGCGGAGCTCGGGCCCCGCGACTTCGCCGGCCGGCGGCTGCAGAGCGCCTATCTGAGCTGGGTGTACGAGCGGTCGGTGGCCGCACTGCCGCCGACCGTCGCCGTCCATGAGCACCGGCAGCGGGCCGTACGGGTCTCGGGCCCGCGCGACGGCCGGCAGCAGGTGCACCTGGCGGGCCGCCCCACCCCGCTCCCGGCCGACCTCGTGGTGCTCACGCTGGGGCATCTGGAGGCCGAACTTACGCCAGAGGAACGGGAGTTGACGGACTTCGCGGCCCGGAACGGGCTGACGTACCTGCCGCCCGCGTTCACCGCCGACAGCGAGCTGAGCGCCCTCGGGCCCGGTGAGCCGGTGCTCGTGCGCGGCTTCGGGCTGGCCTTCGTCGATCTGATGGTGCTGCTGACCGAGGGCCGCGGCGGCACCTACACGACCGGCGCCGACGGGCAGCCGGTCTACCGGCCCTCGGGGCGCGAGCCCGTCCTGCACGTCGGATCGCGCCGCGGCGTGCCCTACCACTCCAAGATCGGCTACGAACCGGAGGGCGAACGGCCGCCGCTGCCCCGCTTCTTCGGGCCCGAGCAGGTCGATGCGCTGCTCGCCCGGCCCGACGGGTTCGACTTCCGCCGTGACGTCTGGCCGCTGATCGACAAGGAGCTGGGCTTCGCCCACTACCACCGGCTGTTCACCGCCCACCCCGCTCGCACCCGGATGCACTGGCCGGACTTCGAGGAGAAGTACGCCGCCGCCGACCCGGGCAGCGCCGCCCTCCAGGCCCTGGTCACCGCCGCGGTCCCGGACCCCGCCGACCGCCTCGACCTCGAAGCCCTGGACCATCCGCTGGACGGCCTGCGCTACCCCGGCGCCGAGGCGCTGCAGGACGGACTGCGCCGCTATATCGAGGCCGACCTGGCCCGCCGTCACGACCCCGCGCACAGCCCCGACCTGGCGGTTTTCCTTGCGCTGCTGTCGGTCTACGGGCAACTGGTCCGGATCGGCGACCGCGGCCCGTGGTGGCACGGGTTCTTCAGCTATCTCGCCTCCGGCCCGCCCGGACCGCGGCTACGGCAGCTGCTCGCCCTCTCCCGGGCCGGGGTGGTCCGCTTCCTCGGCGCCGGCACCACCGTCACCGCCGACCCGCGGCGCGGGGTCTTCCGCGCCGAGAGCGCCAGTGTGCCGGGGAAGCCGGTCGAGGCCCGGGCGCTGGTCGAGGCGCGGCTGCCGCAGGCGACCGTCGAGCGCACCCGGGACGCCCTGCTGCGCGCCCTGTACGCCGACGGCGCGGCCGCGACCCCCACCGGGCTGCTGGCGGTGGCCCCCGCCGACGCCCGGATCCTGGACCGGAGCGGCCTTCCGTACCCCCGCCGCTTCGCCCTCGGCCCGCACACCGACGCCCGCTCCGGCGGCGCCTTCGCCCGGCCCCGTACCAACGCGCCCGCCTTCCGGCAGAACGACGCCACCGCGCGGGCGCTGCTCACCTTCCTGCGGGACCGGGCCGCCCCGGCCGCGCCCCGGCCCGCCGCCTTTCTCGTCCGCCCCGCTCCCACCCCCGAGGACACCCATGCCGCTGACCAGTGACCCACCCGTCGGACAGGCCGCACCCCAGCCGGCCACACCCCGGCAGACGGCTGCCCAGCAGGCCGGAACACCGCCGGCGGACGACCCGGCGGCCCTGAAGGTCGTGCCCGTCCGCCATCCCTGGCGCTGGGCCGCGATCGTGGTGACGGCGGTGCTGATCGCCCAGTTCGTGCACGGTCTGGTCACCAATCCCGCCTGGGAATGGGAGGTGTTCGCCCAGTTCTTCACCGCGCAGACCGTGCTCAAGGCGGTCGGGGTGACCCTTCAGCTCACCGTCTACGGCACCGCCCTCGGCTTTGCGCTGGGCATCGTGCTGGCCTTTATGCGGCTGTCCGCGAGTGCCTTCCTGCGCTGGGCCGCCTTCGGCTACATCTGGGCCTTCCGCTCCATCCCGCTCATCGTCCAGCTGCTGTTCTGGTTCAACCTCTCCTACCTCTACAAGCGCCTGGACGTCGGCATCCCCTTCGGCCCCGGCTTCGTCCACGTCGACACCATGGGCCTGGTCGGTGCGATGGGCGCGGCGGTGCTCGGGCTGGCGCTGCACCAGGCCGCGTACGCCGCCGAGATCGTGCGCGGCGGGGTGCTGGCCGTGGACGGCGGACAGCTGGAGGCGGCCGCGGCGCTCGGCATCCCCCGGCTGCGGCAGCTGCGGCGCATCGTGCTGCCGCAGGCGGCCCGCTCGATCCTGCCGAACGCCACCAACGAGGTCATCTCCCTCTTCAAGGGCACCTCGATCGTCTCGGTCATGGCGATCGGCGAACTCTTCTACCAGGTCCAGGTCATCTACGGCCGCAACGGCCGGGTCGTGCCCCTGCTGATGGTCGCCACCGCCTGGTACGTCCTGCTGACCACCGTGCTCTCCGTCCTCCAGCACTACGTCGAACGCCACTTCTCCAAGGGAGCCACCCGATGAGCACGCAGAGCGCCATGGTCGACATCCGCGCCGTCCACAAGAGCTTCGGCCCGCTCCAGGTGCTGAGCGGGGTGGACCTCCAGGTCCGTGCCGGTGAGGTCACCGTCATCCTCGGCCCGTCCGGCTCCGGGAAGTCCACCCTGCTGCGCACCGTCAACCACCTGGAGAAGGCCGACAGCGGCTCGGTGAGTGTGGACGGCGCGCTGGTGGGCTACCGGCGCGAGGACAAGGCCGCGGTGTGGCGGGCCTTCCGCAAGGCCGGCGGTGGGCGACGGCCGGGCAGGCTCTACGAGCTGCGCGAACGCGAAATCCTCAAGCAGCGCACGGAGATCGGCTTCGTCTTCCAGAACTTCCGTCTCTTCCCGCATCTGACCGTGCTGGAGAACATCACCGAGGCCCCCGTCGCCGCGCTGGGCCGCCCGAAGAAGGAGGCCGCCGAGTCCGCCCGGGCGCTGCTCGACCGGGTCGGGCTCGCCGGCAAGGCGGACGCCTACCCGCGGACGCTCTCCGGCGGCCAGCAGCAGCGCGTCGCCATCGCCCGCGCGCTCGCCCTGGAGCCCAAGCTGCTGCTCTTCGACGAGCCGACCTCCGCGCTCGATCCGGAGCTGGTCGGCGAAGTCCTGGAGGTCATCAGGAACTTGGCGCACCGGGGCACCACGATGATCGTCGTCACCCATGAGATCGGCTTCGCCCGTGAGGTGGCCGACACCGTCGTCTTCATGGACGGCGGACGGATCGTCGAGCAGGGCCCGCCCGGTGACGTCCTCGACCATCCGCGCCATGAGCGCACCGCGTCCTTTCTCTCCAAGGTCCTGTGAACATGAGGAGCCATCCGTTGAACCGCCGCCGTACCCTGACCGCCGCCGTGATGCTCGCCGCCGGCTCCGTAGCGCTCACCGCCTGCGGCGGGACCGCGGCGTCGGGCCACAACAGCGTGCCTGCCGCCGCCGGAGGCCGGGGACCGAAGATCAATATCGGCCCCGACCAGCACCGCATCCATGGCGCCGAGGACCCCGAGAGCGCCGCGCTGGTGCCCGCCCGGGTCCGGAAGGCCGGCTTCCTGCGGATCGGCGTGGGCGCCGAGTCCAGCCCGCCGCTGAGCTTCTACGCCACCGATGACAAGACCCTCATCGGTGTCGAGGAGGACATCGCCACCCTCGTCGCCGACACCCTCGGCCTCGAGCCCCGCTTCGACCCGCTGTCCTGGGAGAACCTTTTCGTGGGCCTGGACAGCGGCAAGCTCGACGCGGTCTTCGCCAACGTCACGGTCACCGAGGAGCGCAAGGAGAAGTACGACTTCGCCACCTACCGGCGCGACCAGCCGGCCATGGAGGCGAAGAAGGGCAGCGGCTGGAAGGTACGGGGCGCCAAGGACGTCGCGGGGAAGACCATCGCGGTGGGCACCGGCACCAACCAGGAGAAGATCCTGGTCGACTGGAGCAAGGAGAACGAGAAGGCCGGCCGCAAACCGGTCGGCATCAAGTACTTCCAGAAGCCCTCCGACACCTACCTCGCGCTCCAGTCGGGCCGTATCGACGGCTTCTTCGGCCCGAATCCGACCGCGGCGTACCACGTGAACACGGCGGGACAGACTCAGATCACCGGCACCTTCTCCGGCGGCGGCGACCGCGTCCAGGGCAAGATCGCCGCCACCACCAGGAAGGGCAGCGGCCTGGTCAAGGCCTGTGCCGCTGCCCTGCAGAAGGTCATCGACAACGGCCGCTACGGCAAGGTGCTGGCGCGCTGGGGGCTGACCGGGGAGCGGCTGACGACCTCACAGGTCAACCCGCCCGGCCTGCCCAGGACCGCCAACTGACCGGCGCCCGGCGCAGAAAGGAAGCCCCGCCCATGTCCCTGCCCATGTCCCTGCCCCCGCGCCCCCTGCATCTGGCCGTCGCGCTGGACGCCCCGCGACGGCCCGGCGCCCCGGCCGCCTACGCCCCGGCCGCCTACGCCCCGGCCCCCTCCGACACAGCGCACTTCGACGCGGCGCACTTCGTGGCGCTCGCCCGACTCGCCGAGCGCGGCGGCCTCGGCTTCGTCACCCTCGGCGACAGCTTCGCCCGCCCCGGACTCGACGCGCTCGCCGTCCTGGCCCGCGTCGCGCCCGCCACCGAGCGGATCGGCCTGGTCCCCGCCGTCACCACCACCCACACCGAGCCGTTCCATGTCTCCACGGCCGTCGCCACCCTGGACTGGGTCAGCCACGGCCGGGCCGGCTGGAGCGTCGAGGTGTCCACGACGGAGGCCGACGCCGCGCTCTTCGGCCGCCGTGGTGCGGCCCCGCCCGCCGAGGTCTGGCGCGAGGCCGGTGAAGTCGCCGATGCCGCCGCCCGGCTGTGGGACAGCTGGGAGGACGACGCCGAGATCCGCGACCGGGCGAGTGGCCGGTTCATCGACCGGGACAAGCTCCACCACGTCGACTTCACCGGCAGCTCCTTCTCCGTCCGCGGCCCCTCCATCGTGCCCCGGCCCCCACAGGGCCGGCCGGTCGTCGTGGTCGAGATGACCGCTGCGGGGGAGGACGCCGCGGCGCCGACGGATCCGGTCGTGGGGGAGGTGGCCGCCGCCCACGCCGATGTCGCGCTGGTCCGCGCGGAGGACCCGGGCACCGCCGGCGCCGCCCGCGCCGAACTGCGCGCCCGTGCCCGCGGACACGGCCGGGACCCCGGCCACCTGCTCGTCCTGGCCTCGCTGCCGGTCGACCTGGAGAGCCCGGCCGACGCCGCGGGGCTCGCCGAGCTGCTGGGCGACTGGCACGCCGCCGGCGCCGCCGACGGCTTCCATCTGCGGCCCGCCGACCCGGCCCGCGACCTCGCGCTGCTCGTCGACGGCACCGTCCCCGTGCTCCGGCACCGAGGTCTGCTGCGCCGCTTCGACCCCGGCGCCACGCTGCGCGAGCACCTCGGCCTGCCGCGCCCCGCCAGCCGCTACGCCCCCGCCCGGGAGGCCTCCTGATGTCCCCGGCCGCACCGGACGCTCCGGCCCGCACGCAGATCCATCTGGCCGCGCATTTCCCCGGCGTCAACCACACCACGGTCTGGGCGGACCCCCGGTCGGAGAGCCAGATCGCCTTCTCCTCCTTCGCCCGTCTCGCCCGCACCGCCGAACGCGGACTGTTCGACTTCTTCTTCCTGGCCGAGGGGTTGCGGCTGCGCGAGCACAAGGGCCGCATCCACGACCTCGACGTGGTCGGCCGGCCCGAGTCGATCACCCTGCTCAGCGCCCTGGCGGCGGTCACCGACCGGCTGGGCCTGGCCGCCACCGTCAACGCCACCTTCAACGAGCCGTATGAACTCGCCCGCCGTCTCGCCTCCCTCGACCACCTCAGCGGCGGCCGGGCCGCCTGGAACGTCGTGACCACCTCCGACGCCTTCACCGGCGAGAACTTCCGCCGCGGCGGCTACCTCGACCGCGCGGACCGGTACACCAGAGCCGCCGGATTCGTCGCCACGGCACGGGAGTGGTGGGACTCCTGGACACAGGACGGACAGCCGCGCCCGGTCGATCACCGCGGGGAACACTTCACCGTCCGCGGTGAATTCACCGTGCCGCGCAGCCCGCAGGGCCACCCCGTCGTCATCCAGGCGGGGGACTCGCCCGAAGGCCGGGAGTTCGCCGCCTCCGCCGCCGACGTGATCTTCACCCGGCACAGCGGCCTGGAGGCGGGCCGCGCCTTCCACGCCGACGTCAAGGGCCGGCTCGCGGCGTACGGCCGGCAGCCCGGCGACCTCAAGATCATGCCGGGGGTCACCGTCGTCCTCGGCGACACCGCGGCCGAGGCCCGGGAACATGCCGCCGAGATCCGCCGGCAGCAGGTCTCCCCGCAGAATGCGCTGCTGGCGGCGGAGCAGATCTGGGGTGTCGACCTGTCCTCGTACGACCCCGACGGGCCGCTCCCGGACCTCGACCCGGTCCCCGGCAGCGAGCTGGCGCAGGGCCGCGTCAAGATCGCCGACCCGAAGGCCGTGGCCGCCAGATGGCGGGCGCTGTCGCAGGCCAAGGGGCTGTCGCTGCGCGAGACGGTCATCGAGACCACCGGCCGGCAGTCCTTCATCGGCACCCCGCAGGCCGTCGCGGCAGAGATGGAAACCCATGTGCGCACCGGCGCCGCCGACGGCTTCATCCTGGTGCCCCATCTGACCCCCGGCGGGCTGGACGAGTTCGTCGACCGGGTCGTCCCGTTGCTCCAGGAGCGCGGTGTGCACCGCACGGAATACGCCGGTACGACGCTGCGCTCCCACCTCGGGCTGCCGGAGCCCGTACACCGGCCCTTCCCGCCGCCCGGCACCACCCTGCCCGTCGCTCCGCCGGCCGGCGAGCGGAACCGCGTCGTCCGCTGATCCGTCCCACCCCCGACCGAGGGGGTCAGCGCCGCCCCGGCAGCCGTCAACGAGGCTGCCGGGGCGGAGTGTTGCGGTGATGCGGCCATGAAGCACGTGTATCCGGCGCAAGACAATCGTGTGGACCTCTTGCGCTGCGGGGGTGGCGCGCCCGAAACTCCGCTCAGCGCTTGTCAGGGGCACGCTGAAAATGAACGTGCGGATTCTCGCGTGCCCTTCGGCTGCGCCTCACGGGCTGCCCACCGGCGGCCCCCCGATCCCCCTCGGAGGAATCAGTGAGGAACGAGCGCACCACCCCCCGCAGCGGCGTAGCGAGACGCACCCGGCTGATCGCCGTGGCGTCCGGACTGGTGGCCGTCGGCGCCATCGCCATCCCCACCGCCAACGCGCAAGACCCCGCCCCCGCAAGGACGTTCAGCGCCACCCAGCTCACCGCCGTCGGCCGGGCGATACGCGGCGCGGATGTCGCGGGCACCGCCTGGCGGGTCGACAGCAAGAGCCACACCCTGGTCGTCACCGCGGACCGCACGGTCTCCCAGGCGGAGATCGCCAGGGTCGAGCGGGCCGCGGGCAGCAACGCCGATGCGGTCCGCATCGACCGGATCGCGGGCACCTTCCGCAAGTTCATCTCCGGCGGCGACGCCATCTACGCTCCCGGCTGGCGCTGCTCACTGGGCTTCAACGTCCGCAGCGGCAGCACCTACTACGCCCTGACCGCCGGTCACTGCACCGACGGCAATCCGCCGTGGACCACCGGCTCCGGTGCGAGCATCGGCCCGACCGCGGGCAGCAGTTTCCCCGGCAACGACTACGGCATCATCAAGTACACCGGCTCGGTCTCCCACGAGGGCACGGTCGGCAGTCAGGACATCACCAGCGCCGGCACCCCCTCCGTCGGCCAGTCGGTCACCCGCCGGGGCTCCACCACCGGCATCCACAGCGGGAAGGTGACCGCGCTGAACGCCACCGTCAACTACGGCGGCGGCGACATCGTCTCCGGACTGATCCAGACCACCGTCTGCGCCGAGCCCGGCGACAGCGGCGGCCCGCTCTACTCCGGGACCAAGGCGCTCGGCCTCACCTCCGGCGGCAGCGGCGACTGCACGTCCGGCGGCACCACGTTCTTCCAGCCGGTCACCGAGGCGCTGAGCGCCTACGGGGTGAGCGTCTACTGACGCCGGCCGGCTGACGACCGTACGGACCGGTCCGCGCGCACCGGGACCGTACGGGGGCAACCGAACCGATCGCCGGACCCGGCTCCGGCAGCACAAGGGCCCCCGTCCACCGGTGGACGGGGGCTCGCCCGTGCCGCCCGCGCCTGGCGGCGCCCGGCAGCGCCCGCTGTGAGCCTCCTCGCCCGCCTCCCCTGGCCGGGCATACCATGGGAAACAGCGCGATTCGGACGGCGCGCGGCACACGTCAGGGAGCCGTGATGGTCGAAGAACTGGTGACGGCCGGGGTGGCGCTGGCCTCCGTGGGGGCCGTGTATCTCGTGGCCGCGGCGCGGGTGGTCAAGCAGTACGAGCGGGGTGTGGTGCTCCGGCTGGGGCGGCTGGCCTCCGAGGTGCGCGGGCCGGGGTTCACCATGATCGTTCCGGGCATCGACCGGATGCGCAAGGTCAACATGCAGATCGTCACGATGCCGGTGCCCGCCCAGGAGGGCATCACCCGGGACAATGTGACCGTCCGGGTCGACGCGGTCGTCTATTTCAAGGTCGTGGACGCCGCGGACGCCGTCATCCGGGTCGAGGACTACCGCTTCGCGGTCTCGCAGATGGCGCAGACCTCACTGCGGTCGATCATCGGCAAGAGCGAACTGGACGACCTGCTGTCCAACCGGGAAAAGCTCAATCAGGGCCTGGAGCTGATGATGGACAGCCCGGCCATCGGCTGGGGGGTGACCGTCGACCGGGTCGAGATCAAGGACGTCTCGCTGCCGGAGACGATGAAGCGGTCGATGGCCCGCCAGGCGGAGGCGACCCGGGACCGGCGGGCCCGGGTGATCAACGCCGATGCCGAGCTGCAGGCGTCCAAGAAGCTGGCCGAGGCGGCCGAGGCGATGTCCGACCAGCCCGCGGCGCTGCAACTGCGGCTGCTGCAGACCGTGGTGGCGGTCGCGGCCGAGAAGAATTCCACCCTTGTCCTGCCTTTCCCGGTCGAACTGCTGCGGTTCCTGGAGCGCTCCGGGCTGCAGGCCCAGGCGGAGACCGCGGCGGCCGAAGCGGAGCGAGGGGCCGCGCGGCGGCCGGCCGGTCCGGCGAAGCCCGGGGTCTCGCGAGCGGCCGTCGAGGGCGGCGAGGGGGGCGCGCCGCCCCCGGAGCTGGAAGACCTTCCGGACGCCGAGGACCTGTCGTAGCGGCGGAGTGGGCAGTTCGTCCCTGATGTCCGTCCGGTCGCCGTATATGCCTTCTTATGCGGTCACTTGCGGCGTTCTCTGCTGCGCGGGGGCCGGTTCCCGGCTGCCGTTTTCCGGCCAGCTATAGTCCTCACACGTTGCCGTCCGCCGGGCGCCTGGTGTGCCCGCTGATGTCCGCACTCGGGGCCGAGGCGTGCGGACATCGGTGTGACCGTCGTGTGGCGAAATGGTGAACTCCCGTATGTGAGACCGGAACCCGGTCTTGTGCGCGAGTGAGGCGGATGGCAATACTCGGCTCCGCACGCGGGCATGGACGCGCCTCCCGGGATCCGCTCCCCGGGCAGATCCGTTCCTGCCCCGATTCCTCACTCTCCGGGCCCGGACAACTCCCCACAGTTTCCGGGCTCTTCCCCCCACGGAGGCTCTGACTTGAAGCACCGTCGCATACCCAACCGGCGCGTCATCGTCGCAGGTGCGGGAGCCCTTGCGCTCGCCGCCACCGCCACTGTCACCCTCGCCAACGCCAACGCGTCCACGGCCCCCGCGCGCACCCCCGCGCTCGCCAAGCTGACCTCCACCGCGGCGTCGGCCCTCGCCTCCCACCTCAAGACGGACACGGCCGGTTCCTTCTACGACGCCAAGGCCAAGAAGCTGGTCGTCAATGTGGTGAACAAGGCGCAGGCCCAGGCCGTGCGGGCGAAGGGGGCGGAAGCCAGACTCGTCAAGCACACCTTCGCCCAGCTCGACTCGGCCCGGCGGACGCTGAAGTCGAAGGCGACCATCCCCGGCACGTCCTGGGGCATCGACCCGCAGAGCAACAAGGTCGTGGTCACCGCCGACCGCACGGTCAAGGGCACCAAGCTGGACCGGCTCACCAAGGTCGCCAAGGCCCTCGGCGACAAGGTCGAGGTGCGCCACAGCAAGGGTGAGTTCAAACCCTTCATCGGCGGCGGCGACGCGATCTGGGGGAGCGGGGCCCGCTGCTCGCTCGGCTTCAATGTCGTCAAGGACGGCAAGCCGTACTTCCTGACGGCCGGCCACTGCGGCAACGAGATCAAGAGCTGGTCCGACAAGCAGGGCGGCTCGGCGATCGCGACCACCGAGGACTCCAAGTTCCCGGGCGACGACTTCTCCCTCGCCAAGTACACGGGCGACACCGCGCACCCCAGCGAGGTCGACCTCTACAACGGCAGCACGCAGAAGATCACCAAGGCCGCGGAGGCCACCGTCGGCGAGAAGGTGCAGCGCAGCGGCAGCACCACCCAGGTCCACGACGGCACCGTCAAGGCGCTGAACGCCAGCGTCAACTACCAGGAGGGCACGGTCGAGGGTCTGATCCAGACCGATGTCTGCGCCGAGCCCGGTGACAGCGGTGGCGCGCTCTTCGACGGTGACGCCGCGATCGGTCTCACCTCCGGCGGCAGCGGCGACTGCTCCCAGGGCGGCGAAACCTTCTTCCAGCCGGTCCCGGAGGCCCTGAAGGCCTACGGCGCGCAGATCGGCTGACCCCGCGCGGCGGCGCGCTCCTCCCGGCGCACGGCACCCCTCCAGGCGCACGGCACCGGCTCCCGGATGCTCGGCGTCCGGGAGCGGGCGCCGGCCCACGGTGCCCGCCGCACACGACGATCCCCGGGCACCATCCACCGGTGCCCGGGGATCTGAAGCAGCTCGGCCGAGCTCAGATCGGATCAGCTCAGAACGCGAAGACCGCGTCGCTGTCGTTCCTCATCGCGCAGGGGTTGGCGAAGGTGTAGCTGTACGAGACCCGCTTGCCCTGCCACACGCCGTCCGCGGTGACCACGAAGGGGTTCCACTCCTTGGTGCACAGGCGCTCCGAGGTGGCGCCGGTTATCGCGGTGAAGTCGCCGGCCACTGCCCGCAGCTGGGTACAGGCGGCCTTCGGGTCGGGGTGGCTGCCCCTGGCCCCGGGCATACAGCTGAGCGTCACGGCGCGCTGCACCGTGGCGGTCGCACGGCTTTCGCCCTGGCCCACCGTCAGCACCAGTTCCGTCGGGGCGTACAGACCACCGGTCCGCGTCGGCTGCGCCGGTGCGGCGGCCTGTGCGGTGGTGGCCAGCGTGCCCAGGACCAGTGCCGCGCCGAGCGCGACCGCCCCAGTGATGTACCGCATGACGAACACTCCCTTGCTCGAAGGTGCAGATACCGGACGGGAGTCTGGCCCAACCGCACCCCGAAAGCATCCTGAGTGTGCATAAGGCGATCGCTTTGAGTCATTAGGCGAAAGCTGAGAGTAATGGCGCGAACGCAACCGGAGGCGGTGCGGGTCGCCCGGAGGGAAGGCGGGTTCGGCCAGCGGGGATGCGGCGCCGGTCATGCCCCTGGCAAAGGTCACCCGCACCCGGAAGGGAAGAATCCGGCCGCCGACCGGCCGTTCGGGCGGGTTTCGATCTCCGGCGATTGGCCGAAGAGGAGGGCCCGAGGCGCCCTCCGTGCTGCCCGGGGCGCCCGCTGAGGTAAGAACCGGCCACCGGCGGCTCGGCTTACCGGGCCGGGGGCCGGTGTTCCCGGTCGTGTGCCTCGTCGAGCTGCGGCAGTCCGGCCGTCAGCGCCCGCAGGCACCGCACCACCAGCTCGCCGGGCCCCCGCGGGCCGTCCGGCGCCCCGTCCCCCGCCGCCCACTCCTCCACCGCGACCCGCATCGCGGTATTCGCGGCGGCCGCGGCCAGTCGCACCTCCAGACCTTCCGCGCCGGTCAGCCGTGCCAGGAGCGGCACCAGCGCCTCCTCGGCGTCGTGGTGGACCCGGTGCCAGACCGCGCGCAGCGCGGGATCGCCGGGCATCGCCCGCAGCAGTCCGCGGGTCCAGCGCAGGGCCTCCGCGGCCGGTTCGTCGGCGGGGGTCAGCGCCCGGCGGGCCGACCGCTCCAGCACCTCGCGTACGGGAGGTGCGCCCGGCCCGGCCGATGCGGCGGCGAGCTCGTCGGTCCACTGCCGCACCCCGTCGGCGAGCAGCGGCCGCACCGCCTCCTCCTTGGTGCGGAAGTAGCGGTAGAAGGTGCGCAGCGCGACTCCCGAGGCGCGGGCGATGTCGTCGGCGGTGACGGCGGTGCCGCGCTCGGCGAAGAGCGCCGCCGCGGTACGGGCGATCTCCAGCTGGGTCTCGGCCTTGCGCCGTTCGGTGAGCGAGGCGCGGGGGAGCGGGGCCGGGCGGGGTGAGGTCGGCATGGCGTCAGCCTACGGAACTCCGCGCCGTAGTGGCACGTAACGTGAGATTGGCACGATGTGCCAGTCAGACGTACTGTGCCAATGCGCTCACGTACCGACGCACCTCAACGCACCAACGCACATCGAGAACGGAACCGGACCATGAACCGCTTCGACGGCCGCCGCACCCTGATCACCGGAGCCGGCTCGGGCATCGGCCGGGCCACCGTCCACCGGATCCTCGCCGAGGGCGGCCGGGTGGTGGCGGCGGACATCGACGCGGCGGGTCTGCGGGCCACCGCCGACCGTGCGGCCGCGGACGGCGCCGCCGGACGGCTGGAGACCACAGTGCTGGACATCGCCGACGAGGCGGCGGTCCGCACCGCCGTCCCCGCCGCGGTGGCCGGCCTCGGCGGCCTGGACGTCCTGGTCAACGCGGCCGGCATCCTGCGCGCCTCGCACACCCACGAGACCGCCCTGGCCGACTTCCAGCAGGTCATCTCGATCAACCTGACCGGCACCTTTCTGATGATCCGTGAGTCGCTGCCCGCGCTCCTGGAAGGCCGCGCGCCGGTCGTGGTCAACTTCAGCTCCACCTCCGCCTCGTTCGCGCACCCGTACATGTCGGCGTACGCGGCGAGCAAGGGCGGCATCCAGTCCATGACGCACGCCATCGCGAGCGAGTACGGCAAGCAGGGGCTGCGCGCGGTCTGCGTGGCGCCGGGCTCCATCGCCAGCGGCATGACCAACGGCGGCGTCCCGGGCCTGCCCGAGGACGCCGATACGAGCCTGTTCGACAAGCTCACCCCGGCCCTCGGCGAGGGCTTCGCGAGCCCGGACACGGTCGCGGGCGTCATCGCGATGCTCGCCTCACAGGACGGCGCGTTCATCACCGGCACGGAGATCCGGATCGACGGCGGCACGCATATGTGAGCCGTGGGGCGGTGGGGGGCTGCCGGTGGCCGAGCCGCCGGCCCGACTACTCGACCTCAGCGAGGCGGACTGTCTCCGGTCTTGGCTCTGCGGGGGACACCGGGCCTCAGCGCCCCGGGGCTCGTGCCGCGAGAACGGGGATGGAGGCGATCTTCCGCGCGTTCAGGTGCTCCCACATCAGCCCGGAGGGGCGATGGGGCGACAGGCAGGTGATGACCTCTTCGGGCGTCACGATCACATTCACGCCGACATCGTGTGTGGTCGCCGGCATTTCCTCGTCGAGG
Source organism: Streptomyces sp. NBC_00400 (assembly GCF_036048035.1). NCBI lineage: Bacteria > Bacillati > Actinomycetota > Actinomycetes > Kitasatosporales > Streptomycetaceae > Streptomyces > Streptomyces sp. NBC_00400. Next base: position 6,674,455 of record NZ_CP107940.1, read on the forward strand.
ACTTGCAGCCCGTGCACAGTGGTGACGACGACGGTGTGCTCGCCGATGAGCCCGGCCTCGGTGAGGAACGCGAACTCCAGGTCGGAGTAGCCGGCCCCCTTGCCGATACGCACCCCGGCCCGGTTCACGGCGACGCTGCCCAGCACCACCATGTCCACCGGCTGGAGTGCCTCCACGCCCACTTTGGGGGCGATGTCGGCAGCAATCCGGCTGGAGGCAGCTTCGGTTGGAGGGATGGTGAGGGCCGCGGGGTCCAGCAGGTAGAAGGGGCGGGGGTCGGCGAGCTTGGGCACGGCCATGAAGACGGTCTTGCCTTCGGAGAGCGCGAGCGCGCGCACGGGGAGTTGGGCCTTGTCGGGAACGGACTTGACCACCCGCGCGTGCTTCCAGGCGGGCAGCTCGCCCAGCCTGGCGGCTGCCTCCTGCGATCCGACGAAGTTCGGGATGCGGCCGTGCGTGGTGGCATCGTGGCTGGCGCCGTTGGCGTCCAGGATGTCCCATACGCGCTCGCGCACTTGTTGCTTCTCGCGGTCCACGTCCGTGACCGTCTGCTCGTCGTTCATGCCGCCTCCATCAGTGCCAACAGGCGATCCTGGGCCTGGGGAAGCCGCAGGCGAGAGCGTGGTGTCCGCGGGCGGCAAAGTCGGTCAGCGGAGCGGTGTGGCGTCTCTTTGCCACTGGTGCCCGCGCCGTGCAGAACTGCAGCCGCAAGGGGGGACTTCTTGGACCGGGACGAGCAGACCCCATGAGCCGCAGACCGAAGCGGATGCCGTCTGCGCTAACCGGCCCTCTTGGCCTGGACGTCTTCGGCCGTCAGGGCCTTACCGCCGATTGCCCATGCGCCGCTGGGCGTCTCGGTGACCACGACATGTGTCACCGGGCGCAGTGCCTCGCCTTCGATGGCGATCAACGCCTCGGAGACATCTTCGACCATCTTCTGCTTCTCTTCGGGGGTGAATACCCCTGCGATCACCTTGATGTCAATGAAGGGCATCGGATGCCTCCCACGTGATGGTGAGATCCGGCCGTCATGCCGCTCTTTCCGGCGAGCCGTGACGCCGATGAGGTCAACGACTGCTTGTGCAGGCATGTTTCTCCCAGTGTCGCAGATCGGCTCCGATGACGTGCGGGAGCGCGGGCCCCTACGCCCCGCCGGGCATCACGCCTGCCCCGTTTCGAACCGGCTCACCTTTCCGTCCTCCACCGTGAAGTGCCAGCGGGTACGCATCTCGCCCCAGGTGTCGTTGCGGTAGTCCGCCACGAGGGAGAGGCCCTGATGTGACTCGGACTGCACGTCCATGTGTCCTCGGGTGGTGAAGATCTCCCGTTCGCACCACTCGCGCAGATCCCGGTCGGATCCGTCGTCGGACATGGTGGCGTCAGGGGTGAGGGTGGCGAAGAACGCCTGCTCGTCATTGCCGTTGAGGGCCGTGACCAGGGCGCGTACCGCGGGGTGGGAGAGCCGGTTGGGGGAGATGGTCATGAGGGGTTCCCGCCCTTCTTGCGGAAGATCGACAGTGCCGGGGTGATCAAGGTGCCCGGCAGGTCCTGGCAGGCCGGGGTGGTGGCGCCCACCGCGAAGACGACTGGGGCGCTCAGCCCCCACAGCCCGAGGAAGGCGCCGGGCAGGGTGCTGCGGACGCTTTTGCTCGCCATCTTCCGATGGGGGGTGGGGGTGCGCAGAGCGGGTGGGGCTGATCGGCGGAGGGCGGGGGTGGCCCTCGGCACGTCTTCGTACGAATGTTCGATGGGCGGGTTATGGTGGAGGGGAGGAACGAGGGACACAAGGGAAACAAGGTCAGCCGGGGGCGGGTGAGGTGCAGGAGGTGCGGATGCCCGGGTTCACGCATCTGCACACCGCTTCGGGGTTCTCCCTGCGCTATGGCGCCTCCCCTCCGGAGCGGCTTGCCGAGCGCGCCGCCGAACGCGGGATGGATGCCCTCGCGCTGACCGACCGGGACGGGCTCTCCGGGGCCGTACGGTTCGCCAAGGCCGCCGCCGAGGCCGGAATCCGCCCGCTGTTCGGCACCGAACTCGCCGTGGCGGAGTGTGAGGCGGGCCCCGTCGGCACCGCTACCGCGCGGCGGCGCACCCCGGTGCGCGGTGGCGCCTTCCTCGACGAGTCCGCCGCCCGCGCCGTCTTCCTGGCCCGCGACGGAGCGGCCGGCTGGGCCGCCCTGTGCCGGCTGGTCTCCGCCGCCCACGCCGGCCGGGCCGAGCGGCCCGTCCTCCCGTGGAGCGCCCTGGAATCCGCCGCGGACGGGCTGACCGTGCTGCTCGGGCCGGACTCCGAGGTCGGCCGGGCGCTGGCCGCCGGCCGCCCGGACCGCGCCGCCCGGCTCCTCGCTCCCTGGCGCGAGCTCTACGGCGAGGCGCTGTGCCTGGAGGTCGTCGACCACGGGCGGCCCGGCAGCGGCCCGGGCTCCCCGCGGCTGGCCGCCCGCACCCTCGGCTTCGCCGTCGACCAGGGCGTCCGCGCCGTCCTGACCAACGCGGTCCGCTATGCCGATCCCGGTCAGGGGCCGGTCGCCGATGTCCTGGACTCCGCCCGCCGCCTGGTGCCGGTGGACCGGCACCGGCCCGAGTCCTGGGACAGCGGCGAGCGCTGGCTCAAGGACGCCGCCACCATGCGCCACACCGCCGAGCGGATCGCCGAGGCGGCCGGATTCCGGCGCGGCCTGGCCCACCGGCTGCTCACCATGACGGAGGAGACCGCCGGTGCGTGCCTGGTCGACCCGCAGGACGACATCGGGCTCGGCCGGGTCCACTTCCCCGAGCCGCGGCTGGTCGGGGCCGGCCACCGCACCGCCGCCCGGGTACTGCGCTCGCGCTGCGCCGCCCGGATGGTGCTGCGCGGCTACGACCGCGACCGCGCGCGCTGGGCGCGGCTGGACGACGAGCTGCGCACGATCGAACGGCTCGGCTACCCCTCGTACTTCCTGACGGTTGCTCAAGTGGTGGACGACATAAGGGAGATGGGCATCCGGGTCGCGGCCCGCGGGTCCGGCGCCGGGTCCCTGGTCAACCACCTCCTCGGCATCGCCCACGCCGACCCGGTCGAGCACGGGCTGCTGATGGAGCGCTTCTTGTCCGAGCGCCGGGCGGCGCTGCCGGATATCGATATCGATGTCGAGTCCGCCCGCCGGCTGGAGGTCTACCGCGCGATCTTCGACCGCTTCGGCGCGGAGCGGGTCGCGACCGTCTCGATGCCCGAGACCTACCGCGTACGGCACGCCGTACGGGATGTGGGCGCCGCCCTGGGCATGGACCCGGCGCAGGTGGACCGCCTCGCCAAGGCCTTCCCGCACATCCGCGCCCGCGACGCACGGGCGGCGCTGGCCGAGCTGCCGGAGCTGCGCGGGGTGCGGGAGGCCGGCGACGAGCGGCTGTGGCAGCTGGTCGAGGCGCTGGACGCGCTGCCGCGCGGGATCGCCATGCACCCGTGCGGGGTGCTGCTCTCCGACGCCACGCTGCTGGACCGTACGCCCGTCGTGCCCACCAGTACCGAGGTCCCGCACGCCGGGGGCGGGGAAGCCGGCCCGCTCGCCATGTCCCAGTTCGACAAGGAGGACGTGGAGGACCTGGGGCTGCTCAAGCTCGATGTGCTGGGCGTACGGATGCAGTCCGCGATGGCGCATGCGGTCGCCGAGATCGGCCGGGCCACCGGGCGCCGGATCGATCTCGACGACCCCGCGCAGGTGCCGCCCGGCGACCGGGCGACCTACGACCTGATCCGCTCGACCGAGACACTCGGCTGCTTCCAGATCGAGTCGCCGGGCCAGCGCGACCTGGTCGGCAGGCTGCAGCCCGCCACCTTCCACGATCTGGTCGTCGACATCTCCCTCTTCCGGCCGGGGCCGGTCGCCGCCGATATGGTGCGGCCCTTCATCGAGGCCCGGCACGGCCGCAGGCCGGTCCGCTATCCGCACCCGGACCTGGCGGAACCGCTGCGCGAGACCTACGGGGTGGTGGTGTTCCACGAGCAGGTCATCGAGCTGCTGCGGATCATGACGGGCTGTGCCCGGGACGAGGCGGACGAGAAGCGGCGCGCCCTGTCGCACCCCGAGCTGCAGGGCCGGCTCCGCGCCTGGTTCGCCCGGTGCGCCGAGCGGCGCGGCTATCCGCCCGACGTGATCGCGCGCACCTGGGAGATCGTCGAGGCCTTCGGCTCGTACGGCTTCTGCAAGGCGCATGCGGTGGCCTTCGCGGTGCCCACCTACCAGTCCGCCTGGCTCAAGGCGCACCACCCCGCGGCCTTTTACGCCGGGCTGCTCACCCATGACCCCGGGATGTATCCGAAGCGGCTGCTGCTCGCGGACGCGCGGCGGCGCGGGGTGCCGGTGCTGCCGCTGGACGTGAACCGGTCGGCGGTCGCTCACCGGATCGAACTGGTGTCCGGCTCCGGTGGTGGCGGACCCCGCTCCGGTGCGGTCTGGGGCCTGCGGCTCGCACTCTGCGATGTGCACGGTATGAGCGAGGCCGAGGCGCGGCGGATCGCGGCCGGGCAGCCCTACCACTCCCTCCAGGACCTGTGGCAGCGGGCCAGGCCGAGCCGCCCGGTGGCCGAACGCCTCGCCCGGGTCGGCGCGTTGGACGCCTTCGGCGCGAACCGGCGGGATCTGCTGCTGTACCTCGCCGAGCTGCACCGCCACGGACGGCAGGCGTCCGGCGGTCAGTTGACGCTGCCGTCCGGGGCCCTGGACGGCGCGGGCGCACAGCGGGCGGCGCCGGCCGATCAGGTCGAGCCGGCGGGGCTGCCCGACCTCAGCGATATCGAACGGCTCAGCGCCGAGCTGGGCGTCCTCGGCATGGACACCTCCCGCCATCTGATGGCCGACCACCGGGATTTCCTCGCCGAGCTGGGCGCGCTGCCGGCCCGGCTGCTGCGCAGCGCCCGGCACGGCGAGACGGTGCTGGTCGCCGGGGCCAAGGCGGCCACCCAGACGCCACCGATCCGCTCCGGCCGCCGGGTCATCTTCACCACGCTCGACGACAGCACGGGTCTGGTCGACTGTGCCTTCTTCGACGACTCGCACGAGGCGTGTGCGCACACCGTCTTCCACTCCTGGCTGCTGCTGGTGCGCGGTACGGTCCAGCGGCGCGGCCCGCGCAGCCTCAGCGTGGTCGGCGCCGCCGCCTGGAACCTCGCCGAGCTGGCCGAACTCCGCCGCGAGGGCGGGCTGGAGGCGGTCGCCGCCCGCCTCGCGACGGGACCTGAGAAGCCGGAGGGGCAGGAGGGGCAGGAGGGGCGGCACGAGCCGGCGGCCGGGGCGGACGACGGGCAGGACGGGGCGGGCAAGGGGCCGGGGGAGGGGCCGAAGGGACACGGGGCGGGCCGGGAACCCGCCCCGGGCGCCGCCCCGGGCCGGACCATCCGGCTGGAGACCGGCTATGAGCTGCACCCGTGGGCCGACCTCCAGCCCGCGGGCGAACGCGCCGCCACCGGACGCAAGTTGTGGCACTCCAGCCCGGGGAGCGCGGGATGACCCCCGCACCGCCGGAGCCGCCCGCCGCACCGCCGGAGCCGCCCGGTGCCCCGCCGGAGCCGCCCGCCGCACCGCCGGAGCCGCCCGGCGCCCCGCGGCAGCCGGGCATGCTCCACATACGCTTCCGGGCCGCCGACGGCACCCCCGTGAGCGCCGGAGAGTTCGAGCAACTGCTGCGGCTCCTCGCGCGGTTCACCCCGGTGATCGAGGCGTTGCCGCCGGACGCCGCGCTGGCGGATGTGCGCGGTGCGCTGCGCTACTTCGACCGGGACGCGGCGGGCATCGCCGAACTGGTGCGGCTGCGCGCGCTGGCCTGGCACGGCGTACGGTGCACGATCGGGATCGGCGCCAACCCGCTGCTCGCCCGGATGGCGGCGCAGGCGGCGGCACCCGGGGAGATCCGGGCCGTCCCCGAGGACACCGAGGCCGTCGCCGCCTTCCTCGACCGACGCCCTGCCTCGGCACTGCACGGCGTCGGCCCGGCCACCGCCCGCGCCCTGTGCGCGTACGGGCTCGACAGCGTCGGCCGGATCGCCGCCGCACCGCCCGCGACCCTGCAGCGGATCCTCGGCGCGAAGACCGGCCGCCTCGTGTACGAGCGGGCCCGCGGCATCGACCCGACGCCGGTGACGCCCAACGCCGCGGCCCGCTCGATGGGCGCGGAACACCGCTTCGCCCACGACGAACTGGACCCGGCCAGGCGCCGCCGGGCACTGCTCTCGCTCGCCGACGACCTCGGTGCCCGGATGCGCGCGAGCGGGCAGGTGGCCCGTGCGCTCACCCTCACCGTCCGCTACGCCGACCGCTCCACCACGACCCGCACCCGGCGGCTGGACGGGCCGACCGCGCACGGGCCCGCGCTGACCGGGGCGGCCTATGCGCTGCATGCCGCGCTCGGGCTGCAGCGGGCGCGGGTACGGTCCGTGGCGCTGCGCGCGGAGGATCTGTGCCGTGCCGAACTCGCCGCGCGGCAGCTGACCTTCGACCCGTCCGACGACAAGGCGCACCGCGTCGAGGCGGCCGTCGACCGGGCCAGGGCGCGCTTCGGTGCCGGGAGCGTACGCCCCGCGGCGACACTCGGCCCGCACGGCCGTAAGCCCCCGCCCCCGGGCACCAAGCCCCTCGGCCCCGGGGCCGTCCGCCCGTAGGGGGCATCTCCCCGAGGGTGTGCCCCCGGTGCCTCAGCCGTAGAGCTTCTTTGCGTACTCCGGGCCGTAGTGCCGCTCCAGCTCCTCCAGCGGCATGTCCTGGAGCTCGACGCCCTTGACGATCCGGGCCCGCGAGGGCAGGGCGTCGGGCTGCCAGGTCTCCGGATTCCACAGCTCCGAGCGCAGGAACGCCTTGGAGCAGTGGTAGAAGACCTCCTCGACCTCCACCAGCAGCGCCAGCCGCGGGCGGTTGCCCTTCATGATCAGCGCGTCGAAGAACGGGGCGTCGCGCAGCAGTCGGGCGCGGCCGTTGATCCGCAGGGTGTCACCGCGCCCCGGGAGGAAGTAGTCCAGGCCGACATGCGGATTGCCGAGGATGTTCCTCATGCCGTCCAGGCGCTTGTTGCCGGGGCGGTCCGGGATCACCAGCGTGGTGTCGTCCAGGACATGGGTGAATCCCGCCGGGTCGCCCTTGGGCGAGACGTCGCACCGGCCCTGCGCATCCGCGGTGGCGATCACACAGAACGGCGAGCGGGCCAGCCACCGGCGGTCCAGGTCGTGCAGCCGATGGCGGGTCTTGTTCGCCGCATGGGAGCTGGGCTCGCCGACCAGCTCGCGCAGTTCCCCCTCCGACGAGACCTCCACCATGCCGGTCAGATCCGCTGTCCCCGTCGTCTCCGTCGGTGTCATCGGTGTCATCGGTGCCATCGGTTTCCCCTCATGCCCTTTGTGCCGCGGTCGCTGGTCAAGGCGCTGTCGGCCGTGATGTCACTGGTCAAGGCCTTACCGACTGTACGGGACGGCTCCGGTCCCTGGCGGCCGCACGGACGGAACCGGGCACCGGCATACCGCCGGCGCTCTGCGTCCCGGACGTCCGGTGAGGGTCATGTGTGGCTTCCTTCACCGTCGCACCGCTGGCACGCCGTGCTTACCCAGCCGTAACTTACTTGCCAGTCAACTGCGTTGACCCTTGCGATCCGGATCGCGTGAACGGCTCACCGAGCACTTCGGAGTCCCCTCACCCCGCAAGGAGCATCGTATGAAGCTGCGCTGGTCAAGAACGCTCACCCTCCTTCCCGCCCTCGCGCTGGCCCTCGGTCTCACCGCCACCGCGCCCGCCGCTGCGGACGCCCACCCGTCGCCCACCACCACCCCGGCCGGAGACGCTGCGCGCCACCTCTCTCATGCGTCGCCCACCACCACCCCGGCCGGAGACGCTGCGCGCCACCCTTCTCATGCGTCGCCCACCACCACCCCGGCCGGAGACGCTGCGCGCCACCCTTCTCATGCGTCGCCCACCACCACCCCGGCCGGAGACGCTGCGCGCCACCTCTCTCATTCCGCCGTCCGCAGCGGCTGGAACAACTACTCCTGCAAGCCCTCCGCCGACCACCCGCGCCCGGTGGTCCTGGTGCACGGCACCCTGGGCAACGCCATCGACAACTGGCTCGGTCTCGCGCCCTATTTGGTGGCCCGCGGCTACTGCGTCTTCTCCCTGGACTACGGGCAGCTGCCCGGCGTCCCGTTCTTCCACGGGCTGGGGCCGGTCGACGCCTCCGCCCAGCAGCTCGCCGACTACGTCGACCGGGTGCTGGCCGCCACCGGCACCTCGAAGGTCGATATCGTCGGCCACTCGCAGGGCGGCATGATGCCGCGGGTCTACATGAAGTTCCACGGCGGCGCGGGCAAGGTGAACGCGCTGGTCGGGCTGGCCCCCGACAACCACGGCACCGACCTGGACGGGCTGACCCGCCTGCTGCCCTACTTCCCCGGTGCCAAGCAGTACCTCGACAAGGCGACCCCGGGCCTGTCCGACCAGATCGTCGGCTCGGACATCCTCAACCGCCTCAACGAGGGCGGCGACACCGTCCCCGGAGTGCACTACACCGTGATCGCGACCAAGTACGACGAGGTCGTCACCCCCTACCGCACCCAGTTCCTGGACGGCCCCGACGTGCACAACGTCGTGCTCCAGGACCTGTGCGCCGTCGACATCTCCGAGCATGTGGCCATCGGCCTCGTCGACCGCGTCGCCTTCCACGAGACGGCGAACGCCCTCGACCCGGCGCACGCCACCCCGACCACCTGCGTGTCGGGCTGACCGGGGGCCGGTGCGGCCCACCGCCGTACGGGTGGTGGGCTCGTCCCGTACGGCGGTGGGCCGCTGTCCTCAGTCGCCCGCCAGCAGGGCGTCGGTGCACTGTTCCGCCAGGTCCTCGGCGTGCGGGGGCAGCGGGCAGCCGCCGCGCAGATGGCGGCGTACCAGCGACAGCGGGAGATCGATGACGGCGAGCGTCACCCGGTCCAGGCCCGCCCTGCCGTGCAGCCCCAGTGCCCCCGCGAGCGCCGCCATGGCCGCCCGCACCTGGATGTTCCCCTCCTCCGCACGGAGCAGATGCTCGTCGGACCAGTCGTCCCATCCGAAGTCGTGCTCCCCGTACAGGAGCAGCGAGGCCTTCGCCGGGTGGGTGCGGCTCCACGCCACGATGTGCCGGGCGGCCGCCCGGCCCCCGGCGCGCGGGTCCTCCGACGATTCAAGGGCCTCGAAGTAGCCCTCCTGGAAGTCCTCGACGGTACGCAGCCACACCTCGGCGAGCAGTGCCGGGCGGCCGGCGAAGCGGTGGTAGAGCGAGCCGCTGGGCGCGCCGACGGCCGCCGCGACCGCGGACATGGTGACGCCCGACGGCCCGGACTCGGCTGCCAGCCGTACGGCGGCGTCGAGGAGCTGCGAGGTAGCGAAGCGGGAGGGCCTGGCCATGTTCTAGAGGGTACTCTCCACTATGAGGGAGAGCATCCTCCGGAGCGGGGCGGACGGCCCGGCGCGCGGCGACGCCGCCCCCGGGGCGAAGAGGGGGCGGCGTCGTTTCCGGGACGGCCGCGGTGCGGTCGTCAGCCCGGCGCGGTCGTCAGCCGCGGTGCCGGGCGGCCTTGCGGCGGGTGGTGGCGAGCAGCACCCCGGCGCCCATGGCCAGGACGGCGGCGCCGCCGATGGCCAACGGGGCGGTGGAGCTGTCGCCACCGGTCTCCGCCAGCTGCTGCCCGCCGGCCGGCTTGCCGCCGCCCTGGGCCTGCGGGGCGTTGCCGCCGCTCTGCGAACTGCCGCCCGGCGCGGGGGCATCGGCGTCCGCCGGGGTGACGGCACCGATGTGGGGGGCGGCATCGGTGTGGGTGCCGGTGCCGCTGCCTTGGTGGTCGTGCCCGCTCATGTCCATCGACGACTTGCCGGCGCCCGCCGCGAGCTGGTGGGCGGTCGGCGCCGAGGCGGTCGGCGCGGGCTTCGCCGCCACCTGGCCGCTGTCCTTCCCGAAGACGACGTCCGAGCAGGTGTAGAACGCCTCGGGGCTGTCCGATCGCTGCCAGATGCTGTAGATCAGATGGCGCCCGGACCGGGCCGGCACCTTCCCGTTGAAGACGTACTCCCCGTTGGCCAGCTTCGGGTCGGTGACCTTCGCGAACGGCTTCGACTCCAGGTCGGACCACTTCAACGGCTTGGCCGGGTGGTAGCTGCTCTTGGTGAGGTACAGCTCGAACGACCCCTTGTGGGGCGCGGTGGCCTTGTAGTGGAAGGTGTGACTGCCCGCCCGCATCCTGGAGGAGGGCCAGTCGGCGCGGGGCAGGTCCAGGCCCTTGTACTCGGGGTTGTTGGCGCTGCACAGCTTGCCGTCCGGGATACGGGCCTTGGACCGGCCGCCCGCTTCGCCGTCCCGTACGCCGTTCCAGTCGTAGAGCGCCTGGGTGCCACCGGCCCGCACGGCCGCCTTGCACGCCGCGGACTTCGGGCTTTCGGGCCCCTCCGCGAAGCATGCCGACACCCGGCTGACCGGGTCCGTCATCGAGCCGTGCGCGGCGGCCGGGCTCGCGGCGAGCAGGGTGAGCGCGAGCGGGCCGATACCGGCCAGTGCGATCCCGGTGGCCTTGCGACGAGCGGTCATGGTGGGGGTCTCCTTCATCCGTTGCATCGAGCGGGGCGCGAGGCAGCACTGTGGTGGGGGGTCGGGACGCGGACCACGGCGCCGTCCCCCGGAGAGCGGCGCCGGCGGCCCGCAGCGCCGCCTTACGAGAAGCACGCTAGCCCCGCTGAACAGCGGATTTACCCCTGGAGAGCGGTTCCTGAGGATCTTTATGACGGGCTTAAGGAGCCACTAAGCGGGGGCACAGGCAGGCGGGGAGGAAACGGGCACCGGGAGCGGGGAGTGCTGCGTCAGCGGTCCGTGAGTGTCCGGGCCGGTCCGCCTCGGGTGGCTCCTCCGGCCCCGGCTCCCCGTCCTCACCGCCCCTACGCGCCCGTGAAGTCCGCCTGGTCGTCGAGGTCTTCGAGGAGCGTGCCGAGGTCGGCCGGCGGGGCGGTCCCGGTGGTGGGGCCGAGCGGCAGTTCGGCCCAGATGATCTTTCCTTGGGCGGTGTAGCGGGTGCCCCACCGCTGGGCGTAGCGGGCGATGAGGAACAGCCCGCGGCCCCCCTCGTCGGTGGTCCGCGCATGGCGCAGGTGCGGGGTGGTGCTGCTGGCGTCCGAGACCTCGCAGATCAGTTCCCCCGCGCGGATCATCCGCAGGCCGATCGGCCCGGAGGCGTGCCGGATGGCATTGGTGACCAGTTCACTGACGATCAGCTCGGTGGAGAAGCCGAGTTCCTCCAGACCCCATTCGCGCAGCAGGCGGGCCGCGGTCCGGCGGGCCTCGCCGACCGCGGACGGGTCGGCGGGGATCTCCCACGTGGCCAGCCGGGTCCGGGGCAGGGCCCGGGTACGTGCCAGCAGCAGCGCCACATCGTCGACCGGCCGCCCGCCCGGCAGACCACCGATCACCGTCTCGCAGATGTCCTCCAGCGGAGCCTGTGGATCGGCCAGCGCCTGCCGCAGCCTGGTGATCCCCCCGTCGAGATCGAGGGCCTTCCCCAGCAGCAGTCCGTTGGTGTACAGGGCCAGCAGACTCCCTTCCCGCAACGGCAGTTCGACGGATTCGAAGGGCATACCGCCCAGCCCGAGCGGCGGGCCGGTCGGCAGATCCAGCAGCTTGCCCGCGCCGTCGGGGCCGACGAGCAGCGGCGCGGGGTGACCGGCGCGGGCCAGGGTGCAGCGGCAGCTGACGGGGTCGTAGACCGCGTACAGGCAGGTGGCTCCGATGACCCCGTCGTCGGCGTTCGCGTCGTGGGCGACCCGGTTGAGCATGTCGTCCAGATGCGCCAGCACCTCTTCCGGGGACAGGTCCAGGTCCGCGAGCGCCTGTACCGCGGCGCGCAGCCGCCCCATGGTGGCTGCGGCATGCATCCCGTGGCCGACCACATCACCGACCACCAGCGCGACCCGGGCCCCGGACAGCGGGATCACATCGAACCAGTCGCCGCCGACCCCGCTGAGCGAATCGGCCGGCAGATAGCGGTAGGCGGCCTCCACCGCGCACTGCTCGGGCAGATCACGCGGCAGCAGGCTGTGCTGGAGGGTGAGGGCCGCGGTGTGTTCGCGGGTGTACCGGCGGGCGTTGTCGATGGATATCGCGGCGCGGGCGACGAATTCCTCGGCGAGCACCAGGTCGTCGGGCTGGAACGGCCCGGTGGCCTGCCAGCGGGCGAACGTGGCCGCTCCCAGGAAGACGCCCCGGGCCCGCAGCGGCACCACCATCAGCGAGTGGAAGCCCAGAGCTCGCAGGTGCGCCGCCCGGACCGGGTCCTCGGCCGACGGGTCGCCGTCGGCGGGATCCAGCGTCCGGACCAGCGTGGAATCGCCCTTGGTGAGGCTCGCCACCACGGGCGCCGACGGGGGATAGGCGACCGGCTCCCCGATGGCGACCACCGCCTCGGGGCAGCCCTCGTGGACGGACTGCGCTCCCGCCCGGCGCATGGTCAGCAGATCCGCCGCATCCAACGGGCCGGCCGCCGCCTCCTCCCCGGAGAGCAGCGCATCGAGCAGATCGACGGTGACGAAGTCGGCGAGATCCGGCACCGCCGCATCGGCGAGTTCCTGTGCGGTCCGCCAGACGTCCAGTGAGCTGCCGATGCGTTCCCCTGCCTTGTTCAGCAGCGCCATCCGCTGCCGGGCCCGGTAACCCTCCGTGACATCGAGGACCATGTAGCAGATGCCGAGCACCTGTCCTGCCTCGTCCTCCAGCCGGAAGAACGACGTGGAGTAGGCGTGCTCCCGCTCGGGATCGGACTGCGGGCGCCCCAGGTATTCGTAGCCGACCGAGGGGGTGCCGGTACGCAGCACCCGGCGCATCTCCGCCTCGATGGCCTCCACGGCCAGGCCCGGCTGCACTTCCGCCAGGCGTTTCCCGAGACGCTGCTCGCGGCTGGTACCGCCCATCTGTTCCAGGGCGTCGTTCAGCCAGACGAACTGCAGATCGGCGTTGACCATGGCCACACCGATCGGTGACATGCCGAGGATGCCCTCCAGAAACGACCGGCTCGCCCCTGACCACGGCGTCCGGGCCATCTCGGCGGCAAGGACAAGGCGCGAGAAGCCGTTGTGGGCGTCCATGACCGGCAGCACGCGGAACTCCAGGTCGAGCCGGTGCCCGTCCTTGTGGCGTACGGCCTCCAGCCCGCTCCAGCCGTCCGCCGACGCCAGCCGGCTCTCCCACCTGCTGTCCTGATCCGCGCCGGCGCCCACCCCGGCGAAGAGGTCCGCCAGCGGCCGGCCGACGGCCTCGGACACCGGATAGCCGAGAAGCCGCTCGGCGCCCGCGGTCCAGCCCTGCGCCACCCCTGCGCGATCGGCCATCACCACGGCCGTCCGTGTGAGGTCGAAGACCCCGTCTCCGGAGAGACGGCTGCTCTGAGAAGCACTCATCTGACCGGTCCAATGCCGGTCGCACCATGCGGCAGGCGCTCTGTCCGGGGCGGCGCCGCCGCATCCGACCGGCCCCTACAACGGTACTCCCTCACCCTGTCCGGGCGCTCTTCCCGGCGCCCGCTGCAGGGCGCTCCCGGCCCGGGCCGAAATGCGCCCACCCGGCGTTGTCAGTGGTCCCTGGCACCCTCGGCGTATGAGTAGCGACGCGTTCGCCGACCCGGCCCTCCAGCCCTCCGCCGACCTCCCCAACCCCCCTGCCGGCCAGGGGGAATCGGCCCTGCCGACCGCCGACGCCGCCTACTGGGAACAGGCCGCCGCCTCCTTCGACGACGAGCCCGACCACGGCCTTCGCGACCCCGCCGTCCGCTCCGCCTGGGCCGCCCGGCTGCGCTCCTGGCTCCCGTCCGCTCCCGCCACCGTCCTCGACCTGGGATGCGGCACGGGAAGCCTGGCCCTGCTCGCCGCCGAGCAGGGCCACCGGGTCACGGGCGTCGACCGCTCCCCGCGCATGATCGCGCAGGCGCGCGGCAAGCTCGCGGGCCACGACGCCGCGTTCCTGGTCGGGGAGGCCGCCGAACCACCCGTGGGGGAGCAGCGGTTCGATGCCGTCCTGGTGCGCCATGTCCTGTGGGCGCTGCCCGGCCCTTCGGCCGTCCTGCGCCACTGGGCCGGGCTGCTCGCTCCCGGCGGGCGGCTGGTGCTGGTCGAGGGCCGCTGGGGCGAGGCCGAGCCGATCGGCATCCCGGCCGGCGAACTCACCGCCCTGGTCGAGCCGTTGGCGGCACACGCCCGCGTGGAGAACCTTTCGCACGATCCGGTGCTGTGGGGCAAGGAGGTGACCGACGAGCGGTATGCGCTGGTCGCCGAGTTCCCGCCCGGCATACCGCAGTGACCGAGCGGCGTGTCAGGGCGGGTCAGTCCGCCGCCCTTTCCCGCACACACCGCCACGTCGTGGCGAACGGCCGGTAGCCGAAGGAGCGGTTGACGGCGAGCATCGCCGTGTTGCCGGCGTCGTTGTGGGTGAAGGCCTCGGTGCAGCCCGCATCGCGGGCGCGGTGGAGGGAGAAGGCCTTGGCCAGCCCGGCCAGGCCCCGGCCGCGGAAGGCGCGGCGGGTGCCGGTCATGGCGGAGGAGTAGCGGGTGTCACCGTCCGTTGCGGCCAGGGCGAAGGAGGCGATCTCCCCGTCCACGGTCACCACCGAGGTCAGGTCCGGATCGAGATGGGGATGTTCCCAGACATGCAGCAGCCAGTCCTCGTAGGCCATGGCGTCGATGGCCACCTCGCCCGGTTCGTCGGCGCTGACCTCGGTATCCGCGGCATACAGCAGGCGCGGGTCGGCCTCGAAGTCCGCGCCGGTGTGCAGCCGGACACCGGAGGGCAGCGCGGAGGGGAGCGGCGGCAGGCCGCCGGCCGTGAGGTCGAGACGCAGGTAGTGGGCCGGGCGGGCACGGCGGTAACCGTGACGTTGGGCAAAGTCCGGTGTGCCGGGCTCGTCGGCCGCCCAGACGAAGATCCGGTCGGCACCGGCCCCGAAGAGGTGCTCCTCGGCCGAGGCCAGCAGGGCACGGCCGACACCCCGGCCGCGGTGCCCGGGATGGACCTGAAGGGACACCGTGGCCTGGCCGGGGACCTCGGCGTCGTGCAGCACCCCTGCCTGGACCGCGCCGGCGATCCTGCCGCCCAGTTGCGCGACGCACAGCCGCAGGCGCTGCGCCGCGGGGGCGGTGGAGACCTCCCAGGCGATGCCCTGCGGGGTGGAGAGCCGGTAGGGCAGGACGGCCCGCCGCAGGTCGGCGACGGCCTTGGCGTCGGCGGGGCGGTAGTCGCGCACGGTAACGGTAAGTGTCATGACGGCGCACGGTACGCGCCGGTGCGCCGTCGTGCCGCTCCTTTTCCGCGCCCTCGATCGCTCGCCCGGGCGTGCGCTCCCGGTCGGTGCCGTTCCCGGTCGCTGTCACCCCCGATCGCTGTCACCCCCGATCGGTGTCATCCCTCCGAGGAGTGACACCTTCCCGCACGCCCCGGGCTCCTGACGCACAATGGATGCGACAAAACCGCGCACCGACGGACGGGTACGAGCACGGCAGGTGTCCCGGGGCCGAGGCCCCGGGGGTACGAGCCGCCACGCATCCGTCCGCCCCACCCACCGCACCAGGAGCGCCACCGTGTCCCCGCAGACCTTGACCCTCACCATCGATCCGGCGGCGGCCGCCGCGCCGTTCGAGCAGGTACGCACCCAGATCGCGGACCAGGCCAGGGACGGCGGCCTCCCGGTCGGCTACAAACTCCCCACCGTCCGCGGCCTGGCCGAAGACCTCGGCCTGGCCGCCAACACCGTCGCCAAGGCCTACCGCGCACTGGAGACCGACGGGGTGATCGAGACCCGGGGCCGCAACGGCAGCTTCATCGCGGCGGCCGGGGAGGCCGCGGACAAGGAAGCCGCCGCGGCCGCCGAGAGCTACGCCCACCGGGCCCGGCGCCTGGGCCTGGACCACCGTGCCGCGCTCGCCGCCGTCGAGAACGCCCTGCGCGCTGCCTACCCCGACGCCTGAGCCGCAGCCACCACGCCCCACGCCCCACGCCCCACGCCCGAAAGGATCCGCATGCCCAGCAAGCACGCGCTCGTCCGCCGTCCAGGACCCCGCCTCGCCGAGGGGCTGGTCACCCATATCGAACGGCATCCGGTCGACCCCGTGCTCGCCCTGCGCCAGTGGGAGGCCTATGTCCAGGTGCTGCGCGACCACGGCTGGCACACCGTCGAGGCCGCCCCCGCCGACGACTGCCCCGATGCGGTCTTCGTCGAGGACGCCGTGGTGATGTTCCGCAATGTGGCGCTGCTCGCCCGCCCCGGCGCCGGTGTCCGCAGGGCCGAGGTGCCCGGCACCCGCGCGGCCGTGGAGGCGTTCGGCTGCTCCGTCAACGAGATCCGGGAGCCCGGCACCCTTGACGGCGGTGATGTCCTGAAGGTCGGCGACGCCCTCTACGTCGGCCGCGGCGGCCGCACCAACGCCGAGGGCATACGCCAACTCCGCGCCGCCTTCGAACCGTTGGGCGCCCGCGTGATCGCCGTACCGGTGAGCCGGGTGCTGCACCTCAAATCCGCGGTGACCGCCCTCCCGGACGGCACCGTCATCGGCCATCCGCCCCTGGTCGACGACCCCGCCGCGTTCACCCGGTTCCTGCCCGTCCCCGAGGAATCCGGCGCCCATGTCGTGCTGCTCGGCGGCGGCACCCTGCTGATGGCCGCCTCCGCACCCAGGAGCGCGGAACTCTTCGCCGACCTGGGGTATCAGCCGGCCGTCGTGGACATCAGCGAGTTCGAGAAGCTGGAGGGCTGCGTGACCTGCCTGTCCGTACGGCTGCGCGAGCTGTATGCCTGACGGCGCGTCACCCCGGGCAGCTCGTGTGCCTGCCCGGGCCGTACCCCCGGCCGTGCCTATCGTGGCGCCATGAGCAACCTCGACCTCAGACCCGCGCCCCATCCGTGCGGCGGCAACGGCCGTACGGGCCCGGTCCGCGACGTCCAGCCCGGTAAGCAGATGCCGCTCGGCGAGAGCACCGTCGTCCGCAGACTGCTGCCGAACCTCGGCCGGCGGATGGTCGGCGCCTGGTGCTTCGTCGACCACTACGGTCCCGACGACATCGCCGGTGAGCCCGGGATGCAGGTGCCGCCGCACCCGCACATGGGCCTGCAGACCGTCAGCTGGCTGCGCGAGGGCGAGGTGCTGCACCGCGACAGCCTCGGCAGCCTGCAGACCGTACGGCCCAGGGAGCTGGGCCTGATGACCTCGGGCCGGGCCATCGCCCACTCCGAGGAGTCACCGTCCGGCCATGGCCGCATCCTGCACGGCGCCCAGCTGTGGGTGGCACTGCCCGGCGGACACCGCGACACCGCCCCGGCCTTCGAGCACCACACCGAGCTGCCGGTGATCACCGGCGGTGGCGGACTGTCCGCCACCGTCGTCCTGGGTGAGCTGGCCGGCGCCACCTCACCCGGCACCACCTACTCCCCGCTGGCCGGCGCCGACCTCACGCTCGCCGCCGGCACGGACGCCCGCCTGCCGGTCGACCCCGACTTCGAGTACGCGGCGCTGGCCATCTCCGGCGAGAGCGAGGTCGACGGGGTACGCCTCGCCCCCGGCGCCCTCCTCTACCTCGGCTGCGGACGCAGCGAACTGCCCCTGCGCGCCGGCTCCGACAGCAGCCTGATGCTGCTCGGCGGCGAGCCGTTCGAGGAGCAGATCCTCATGTGGTGGAACTTCGTGGGGCGTTCGCAGCAGGACATCGAGGAGGCCCGCGACGCCTGGATGTCGGGGTCCCGCTTCGGCGAGGTGCACGGCTACGACGGGGAGCGGCTGCCGGCCCCCGACCTTCCGGCGGTGCCCATGAAACCGCGGGGACGGGTGCATTGACGGGGCGGGCGGTGGTGGTACCGGAGGGAGGCTCGTAGGGCAGACGACCGGGGCCGGGGGCTCGGACGTGCAGAGATTCACAGGGGCGCAAGGGCGCAAGGGTGCAGGTTCACAGGGCCAGAGGTTCACGGAGTCGGAGGTTCACAGGTAGAGCCCCGCATCGGCACCCGAGTCCTGGGGCGGGACCGAAGCGGGCCGGGTGCCGCGCCGCAGTGCGTAGAGTTCGGCGAGCGAGGCGCCCTCGCGTCCGATGCCCTGCTCCGTGCCGAGCCAGCGCACGGCCTCCGGGCGGGTCAGCGGCCCGACCTCGATCCGGGCCAGACAGCGGCCGGGGCGGACCACCGCCGGATGCATCCGCTCCAGATCCTCGTTGGTGGTCACCCCGACCAGGACGTTACGGCCCTGGCCCAGCAGTCCGTCCGTCAGATTGAGCAGCCGCGACAGCGCCTGGCCCGCGGCGTGCTTGGCCTCGCTGCGGATCAGTTCGTCGCAGTCCTCCAGGAGCAGCAGCCGCCAGCGGCCCTTGCCGGTGCTGTCGTCCTCGCCGATCGCGATGTCCATCAGATAGCCGACGTCGTGGAACAGCCGCTCCGGGTCCAGGACGCAGTCCACCTGGCACCAGTCGCGCCAGGAGCGGGCGAGCGTGCGCAGCGCGGAGGTCTTGCCCGTACCGGGCGGGCCGTGCAGCAACAGCAGCCGTCCGGCGATCTCCTCGGGCGCCACCTTCATCAGCCGGTCCATGGCCTCGGCCACCGGCGCGGTGTAGTTGGGCCGGATCTCCTCCCAGGTGCCGGCCGAGATCTGCCGGGACGTGCGGTGCGGTCCGCGACGCGGCGAGAAGTACCAGAAGCCCATCGCCACGTTCTCCGGCTGCGGCTCCGGTTCGTCCTGTGCACCGTCGGTGGCCGCTCCCAGCACCTTCTCGGCCAGCTCGTCGGTGACGGCGGTGACCGTCACATCGGCGCCGCGGTTCCAGCGGGAGACCAGCAGGGTGAAACCGTCGCCCTCGGCGAGCGTGGCGCTGCGGTCCTCGTCCTTCGCCGAGCGCAGGACCCGCGCGCCCGGCGGCAGCAGCGTCAGGCCGGACTTCACCCGGTCCAAGGACCGGCTGCGGGCGTACGGCTGTTCTCCCTTCGCGAATCGCCCGAGGAAGAGCGCGTCGACGACATCGGCGGGCGCATCGCTGTCGTCCATGGTCAGCCGGAGCGGAAGGGACTCCTCGGCGGCGGACGGCTGGACGTGATCGGCACACATGCCGCCATGATCTGTCACAGCCGTCCGCCACGTACACGGATTATCCCGGCGTTTTCCCTGCACCAGAACAGAACTGTTACCCAGAAACTCGGGCGTAGTGGGTGGTTCGCTGGCTAATCTGCCCATTGTGCGACGCCATGGTGGGGAACGTCAGGGCCGGGGGGCTGCGATCGCGGCCGGGGTGGCGGTGCTGGCGATACTGCTGGCCCTCTGCTCCCTTCCGGGCGACGAGGGCGGGGATGCGAAGCGGCCCGCGCGCCCGCGCGTCGCCGGCCCCGCGGTGGGCTGGGGGTTCACCCACACCCAGTTCAGCGCGGACGACGGCACCGATGCGGCCACCGCACGGGCCGCGCGGCTGCTGTCCGCCCACCCGATGCCGCAGAACCAGCACCTGATGGGCTGGGGCGCGGACAACCCCGAACCGAGTCCGGGCCGCTATGACTTCGCCGGCCTGGACCGCCGGCTCGCGCTGATCCGGCAGACCGGCGGCACCCCCGTGCTGACCCTGTGCTGCGCACCGGACTGGATGAAGGGCGGCCCGGCAGGGCACACCGACTGGAGCACCCTGGAAAAGGCGCCAGGACCGGCGCATTACGCGGACTTCGCCGCGCTGGCCGGAAAGGTGGCCCAGCGCTATCCGGACGTACGGCACTTCGTCGTCTGGAACGAATTCAAGGGATTCTTCGACGACGCCAAGGGCCGCTGGAATTACGAGGGGTATACCCGCCTGTACAACCTGGTCTACCGCGCGGTGAAGAAGGTGAACAGCGCCAATCAGGTGGGCGGCCCCTATCTCGTGATGGACAGTTATGCCCCGGGCGACGACACCTACGCCTCCGGCCTCAAGGGCCCCTGGGGCAGCATCGACCGGCGCGCTCTCGACGCCTTCGCCTACTGGAACCGGCACAAGGCCGGCGCGGATTTCCTGGTCGTCGACGGCTCCAGCTACAGCAAGGACAACCGGTACGTCCCGGATGCGTTCGCCGCCACCCGGAAATTCGCCGACGTGGGGCGGTGGCTGCGCAAGGAGAGCGGGCTGCCGCTGTGGTGGGCGGAGTGGTACGTCGAGGTCCCGGACGCCCACGACGACCGGGCCGGCTGGAGCGAGCGCCGCCGCACCGCCGTACAGGCCACCGCGCTGATCGAGATGGCGGCCGGCGGCGCCGGCAGCGGGTTCTACTGGAACCCGGAGACCCGGGGAGCGCACTGCCCCGGATGCCTGTGGACCAGCACGGAACGGGACGACGGGGGAACGGGGCTGCCCATGATGGACCTGCTGTCCCACTTCTCCCGCGCCTTTTTGCCGGGGGATCGGCCGCAGGACCTCGACACCGGCGGGACGACGGTCCGGGGGCTGGCCGATGACCGGACGGCGCTGCTGGTCAACACCAGGGACCGCCGCGCCGTGGCGAGAGTGGACGGCAAGGACGTCACGCTCGACGGATACCAGGTGCGGTGGATCGACCGCACCTGACCCGCACCTGACCCGCGCGTGCTGCGTTCCCGGACGGCTCCTGACCTGCGGGCGCCGCGTTCCGGGACGGCTCCCGGCGCGCTCGCGCCACCCCTCACGACATCGTCAGGAACCGCTGCACCAGCGACGCCAGAAACACCGCCAGCAGCGGCAGTGAGAACCAGAACAGCCCCTGGATCCAGTGCAGTTGGCGCACGCCGGGGGCCACCGCGACCCGCAGCACCTCGCGGGCCGCCAGCACCACGATCAGCGCGAGCGCCGCCAGCGCACCGAGCACCGACCACGGCGTCCAGGTCACCTGCGGACCGGCCCTGCCGGGCCGGGGCGGCGGGACCTTGCCCGCCGGGCGCCGCGTCAGCTCGTACACCGCCGCATGCCGGTTGGCCAGCACCCGCCGCAGCTCGGGGCGCCGGTCCAGGGTGGCGCGCAGCCGGGCCTCCCAGTCCTTGCGGTATCCGGAATCCAGTCGCAGCGACTCCGACTGGCCATGGCCCACGATGAGGTACGACTGCGGCCCCGCCTCCCGCAGGGCGGTCACGACCGGGCTCACCCGGTCCGGATCACGGGGTGCCAGGACCGGTTCGTACTGCACCCGCTCCATGTCCTTGGCGCCCCAGGGCATCGCCGGGGTGACGCTGTTGACCGGATCACTGCTCAGCCACAGCAGCCGCGCGGTCGGCCGGTCGTGCGCATAGACGTAGTCCATCGCCGCGACCTCGCCCGGCCGGATCCGCTCGAACGGCTCGTTGCCCCAGCGGGCGACGAGGAAGCCGACGGCCAGCAGCAGGCCCGTCAGCAGCGCGGCGAGCGGACCGAGACCGCGCCGGGTGCCGCCCTCGCGCGGGAACAGCGCCAGCGCGGCCAGCACCGCGGCGCCGGGCAGTGCGAACAGAAAGACCCGCAGCGCCATTTCACCGCCGTAGGACTGCATCCCGAACGCCAGGAAGGGCACGAAGGCCAGCACCGGCAGCGCGCGTTCGGTGAAGCCGGCCCTCCGCCGCCGCAGCACTCCCCAGCAGGCCAGCGTGAGGACCCCGCCCGCCAGCGCCACCCGGGTGTAGAGCACCAGCTTGTGGGTGGGGTCGCCGCCGCCGCCGATCCGGTCCGTGACGGACGAGGCGACATTGCCGCCGATGCCGCCGAGCCCGCCGAACAGCTCGTCGAAGTGGCCCGACCAGTAGGGCTCGGCCAGGAACCCGATCCAGGCCAGGACCAGGACGCCGCACAGCAGCGGCAGGCCGTGGAGGCTGGAGCGGCGGACGAGCACCAGGAAGGTCAGCACACCGAGCATCACGAACGGGGTGAGCTGATGGCCCGCCACCGACGCCGTGAACAGGGCGGTCAGCACACCGAGCAGCGTCACCAGCTGACCGCGGCCGGCCGGCCGCACCTCCGCCTCGCCCGGCCGCCGGATACCCCACGTCGGCCGGGGGTCGCGGAACCACACCAACAGGATCGCCACAAAGGCCAGGTAGAGGAGGTAGGTGAACCCCTGAGGGGAGAAGTAGTCCTGGCCGACCCAGCCGCACAGCGCGAACAGCCACAGGGCGCACCACTTCGCCCGCCAGCTCGCCCGTACCGCCCGCAGGAGGAGGAAGAGCGGCGCCAGGTAGAGGAGCTCTACGGTCAGCGGCCACCAGCGCAGCACTTCGGTGAAGTCCGTGACCCCGCAGGCCCCGGCGACGAACTGGACCGCGGCGAAGAAGCCGGGCCAGCTCCAGCGGGCGTCCAGGTCCGGTACCGCGGAGCCGGTTCTGCCGAGGTAGTCCAGGAACCCCAGATGCTGCCAGGCCGTCGGAAAGCGCGGCTCGGTCTCCAGTACGGCCGGCAGCGCATGCAGCGCCACCACCGTCAGCAGCAGCACCGCGGCGAGCAGCGCCCGCCGTGGCCGGGAGAGCGACAGCGCCGCGCCGAAGGCCGCCACCAGCAAGACGGTCCCGGCGAGCGTCGCCACGGGCAGCACCGAGATCAGCCCGAGCCCGTTCATCCGGTCCAGCGCGGCGTCGCCCATCTGGCGCAGCGGCAGCCAGAACAGCGCGAGCGCGGTGGCCAGCAGCGCCCAGACGGCGAGGTCGGGGCGGCTTCGGAGGCGTACGAGGAGCGCGCGGCGGCCCGGCGGCCCGCCCCCGGGCTGCGAGCGGGGCAGGGTGGTGACCGCCGGCTGGCCTTGCGCCTGGTCCCCTTCCACCGCATCCCCCAGCTCCCCGTGGACGGACAGGCCCGCCGGAGCCCCGTCGGGGGCGGGTCCGCCCGCCGGTGCGCGGGGGGCCGGCGCGGGCACCGTCCCGCGCAGTACCCGGCTCAGCCGGACACCGGCGATCGCGACGATCACCGCCAGGCTGGAGATCTCGGCGACACCGGCGCCGGTCAGCCCCATCCGCGGCAGCAGCACCAGTGTCAGCCCGAGCACCAGCACACACAACAGGCCCTGCAGCGCGACCAGTCCGGACGTACGGCTCTGGGCACGCAGTACCGCGAAATGGACCTCCATCACGACCCGCAGTACCGCCCCCACCGCGAACCAGCGCAGCAGCGGCGTCGCCGCCTGTGCGTACCCCGGGCCGAAGATCCCCAGAATATGGGGGGCGCCGAGGAACAGGGCGGCACAGACCGGGAGCATGATGCGGGCCATCCGCCGCAGCGCGGCGCGGGTGTGGTGGGCCAGCTGCGCAGGATCGTGCGCCCCCTCGACGGTCAGCGAGACGCCCATGTTGAGGGCGAGCAGATTGACCGTGCCCCCGATGGTGGTGGTGAGGTAGAAGTACGCATTGTCCGCCGCGCTGACCTGCGAGGCCACCAGGACCGGCACGAGATAGACCACGGCGAGCGAGAACAGCGACCCGGTGGAGTCGCCGGCCAGGAAGCGGCCCATCACCCGGAGCGACGGCGGCCGTGCGGTGCGGTGCGTGGCCCGTACGTGCCGGGGCACCAGCCGCCGGAACACCAGCCAGCCCAGCGGAATCACCGATACCGCGATCGCCGCGGCCCAGGAGGCGAAGACCCCGGCGGTGGGCAGCGCCGCGGCGAAGACCACCAGCAGCCCGAGCTTCACCGCGGAGAAGGAGAGGTTGCCCACCGGCACCCACAGGGCACTGCGCAGTCCGGTCAGCACCCCGTCCTGCAGGGTGAGCAACGACCAGGCGACCACGGCCAGCAGGAAGCCGAGGCCGTTCAGCGGGCCGTGCAGAAAGCGGTACGAGGGCCCCCAGAGGCCGAGGGTGAGCAGGAAGACGGCCGCTGCGGCGGCCACCACGGCCGAACTGCCCGCGTAGGTCCGCAGTACCAGCCGGCCGGTGCCCCGCCCGGCGACCGGGATGAAGCGGGCCAGCGCGCCGGTCAGGGTCACCGCCGTCAGCCCGGCCAGCAGCTTCATCGCGGCGATCGCCGCCGAGCCCTGGCCGACCGCGGATTCCGTGTAGTAGCGGGCCGCGACCAGCCAGAACCCCAGGCCGAGCAGCCCGGAGACGCCGGTGTTGAGCATCAGCGCATAGGCGTTGCGGAGCAGCGGACTCCCGCCGCCCCGCCCGGGGAGCCGGCGCGCGCGGCCACCGCCTCCCCGGGGCTCCGGTTCCGTGTGCTCCTCGGTCTTGGTGGTGGTGTCAGACACCGGCTTGGTTGCCCCTTCCTCCGCCGCGGGCGTGCCGCGGCGCGCTCAGCCGCCCGGCGTGCACAGCCGGACCGCCTGCCGCGCTCTGCGGACCACCGCGTACCCCTTGGTGAGCACCCGGTCCCGGGCGAAGGCGCGGACCAGCCCGCGGCCCTCGATGATCCGGGCGAACTCCTCGGTGCCCGTACGGCGCCGCACCGTCAGCCGGGCCAGGGCGTACGGCCCTTGACGGCGGGCCGCGAGCGCATTGCCCACCGCGAGCGCCTGCGAGAACCCCAGAGCGCGCACCGTCCGCCGCACCCGCCGGCTGGAGTGACCGTAGGGGTAGGCAAAGGATTCCGGCGGTGTGCCGATCTGCTCGGCGATGATCTCCCTGCACCGCAGCACCTCGTGCCGCAGCCGCGCGTCACCGAGGCCGTCCAGCTGCGGATGGCTGTGGCTGTGCCCGCCGATCTCCACACCCGCCGCGGCCAGCTTCCGCACCTGGTCCCAGCCGAGCATGGTGTCCAGGGCGCCACCGGTGTCGTACGGGCCGGGCAGCCAGCCGGTCGAGACGAAGAGGGTGGCCGGGAAGCCGTGCCGGGCGAGGGCGGGCAGTGCGTGCCGGTACACGCCTTCGTAGCCGTCGTCGAAGGTGATCAGCACCGGCTTGGCCGGCAGCGGACCGCCGCCCCGCCAGGCCGCCGCGAGCGCGGCGGTGGTCAGCGGGGTGAAACCGGCGTCGGCCAGCACCGCGAGCTGCGCGGCGAAGGCCTCGGGCGGCACGGACAGCTCCCGCACGGCGGGTGCCGGAGCCGCGGTCACCGCGTGGTACATCAATATCGGCACCACAGGCGGCCGTTCGCTCATACCGCCGCCCCCTCGCGCTCCGGTGCCGCCCCTGCGGCCGTACCGTCCGCCGGACGGTCAACTCCCCCTCGTTCAGAGGAATTTGCCCGTGCCCGCCGTGCCCGCCGTGCCCGTGCGGTGCCCCACGCATAACCGGCTGCGGCGGCGGTCACGCCGGCCACGATCGCGCCCGCCCGCCCGGCGCCGCCCGGCCGGCGCAGCAGCGCGTCGCGCACCCCGCGCAGCACGCCCACGGGCAGCACCCGGGTCGTATAGCGCCGCTCGGCCGACAGCCCGTCCCGTGCGCCGACACTGCGGGTCACCAGCGCCTTGGACAGGCCTTCGGCGTACGCCCGGCTGCGGAAGTAGCCGAACCGCTCCCGTGCGGCCGGGACCCGGTGGTGGATGACCGACCGGTCGTCGATCAGCAGCACGGCGTCCGGCAGCGAGCGGCTGATCCGGATGCACAGCTCGGTCTCCTCGCAGCCCAGCGGGCGCCGCCCGGCGTCCCGGCCGATCCCGACGGCGAATCCGCCGACGAGATCGAACGCCACCCTGCGGAAGGAGGCATTGCCGCCCAGGACGTTGCGCACCCGCACCCTGCCCGGCGGCAGACCCCGGTACGTACAGCCCACCACCCAGTCGAACTCCTCGGGGAACCACGCCGGCCGGCGGCCGGACGCCCAGACCGGCTCGGTGCGCCCGCCGACCGCCATCACCGCCGGGTCGGCGTAGGCCGCGGCGAAGTGGCACAGCCAGTCCCGCTCGGCCACCGCATCGTCGTCCAGGAAGGCGACGATCTCGCCGCCGGCCACGGCAACGCCGGTGTTACGCCCTGCGGACAGTCCCTGGGGGCCTGAATTGGCCATGATCCGCACGGGAGTTGCGGGCGCACGGGAAGCGGGTGCGCCCGCGTGAGCGCCCTCGAAGTGCTCCCTGAGCCGGGCCAGCAGCGCGGGGTGATGGTCCACCACCACCAGCAGTTCATGGGCGGGATGGGACTGTCCGTCCACCGACGCCACCGCGGCGAGGATGTCGTCCCACCGGTCCTCGGTGTGGACGCAGATGACGACGGAGATCCGTGGTGCCGGGCCGGCCGCCGGACTCGCCGCGCTCATCGGGCGTTCCCGGTGATCAGCGCGGGCCGGGCCGGCCGGTTCCTTCTGGAGCCCCGCTCGCGCAGGATCACCTTCAGCACCCGCAGCCCGTCCCGCACCGCCCGCAGATTGCTGACGCCGTGGATGCGGTTGTACTCGTGGCTGGGGATCTCCTGCACCCGCAGCCCGGCCTTGACCACCCGGATGTTCATCAGCGTCTCGACCTCGAACCCGGCACAGTCCAGGGCTATTTCGTCCAGGCAGTGCCGCCAGAAGGCGTTGTATCCGTAGCAGAGATCGGTGTAGCGGGCGCCGAACTTGGTGTTGACCACGGCGGTCAGTACGCGGTTGCCGAGCTTGCGGACGGGCGTCATGTCGTCCGTGCCGCCGCCGTTGGCGAACCGCGAGCCCTTGGCGAAGTCGGCCCCGGAGACCAGTGCCGAGACATAGCTGACGATCTCGCCGCCGTCGGCCGACCCGTCCGCGTCGATCATCACGATGATCTCGCCGGTGCAGGCCGCGAAACCGCTGATCAGCGCGTCGCCCTTGCCCTTGCCGCGCTGCGGTACGACCGTGACGTCCGGCCACAGGTCACGGGCGACCCGGACCGTGTCGTCGGTGGAGTTCCCGTCGACCAGGATCACCTCATGGATCCAGTCCGGCAGGGTCTTGAAGACATACGGGAGGTTTTCCGCTTCATTCATCGCCGGGATGACGACACTGACCGGTGGAGCAATGGCCAGATGCGAGGAAACGGGACGGTAGACGGCCTGGTCCGGCAGCAGCGTCAGCGGCGGTTCTTCCGCATCGGCCGGGCGAAGGAACGAGCTCATCGGGTTTCTTGCCCTCTCGTCCGGTGGACCGCCCACCCCCGGGCGGTCCGTGTGGTTATCCGGGTCGAAAGGGGGGTTCACACCCCGGTCGCACGGCAGGGTTCACCGTGCGGACAGGGCGAGCAGACACGCGTGATTCCGGCTGCGCGGCTCGTGCTCCGGCCCTCGGCAAGCTGTGATCGGCAAGCGAAGACCGTGCGCACGGGACCCCCCCACCGCGCACCGCACCGGTCGCTGCATCGTGTCGCGCGGGCTCTCCCCAGAGCCGTCTTGCGATGATCGTCCGGTGCGGGTGGATGTGCGTCGGTATTGATGTCAGGGACTGTAGGGCACGCCCTTCCACGTCAAATACCCTTTGCGGCAACTGGCCGGTGCACTCGGGGGCACGCCCGTATTGATGCACCGGCGCACGCCCCGTTGCGCCCTCCGGAACTCCGCAAAACCCCGGCACGGACCGCCGCTGCCGGGTTATGCGTCACCGATGCGACCGGATCCGGCCCACCCGTTTGAGCAGGCGGTCGGCGGGCGCGAACAGCTCCGGCCTGGCCAGCACCGCATGACGCAGCGCACGCACCGGCGCGCGCCGCGCCCGGTGCCCCAGCGCCACCGGATGCCGCCGCATCACCCACCCCTCGGACACCAGGAGTTCACGGGTCTTGAGGGAGTCCTTGTAGTCCTTCGCACCACGCCCCAGGTCGAGATACCCGAGGGATTCCGCGGCCGCCGCCTGCGCCATCCGCAGATGCAGCACCAGCCCGGGGGAGAACTTCGCGAACCGGGGGTCGTAGGCCGGGAACCAGCAGGCGAGGACGGACTCCGAACGCAGCCCGAAGTGCGCCGCGACCGGCCGCTCGCCCGCGTACAGCACCGACAGCAGCCCCGCGAAGGAAGCGCTGCGGGTATGGAACAGGTGCTGCACGAGCCGGACGATCCAGGGGTGCGCGAAGCGGTCGCTGCGCCCCGTCCTGCGGTACTGCGCCGACTTCCACTGCATGAGCGTCCGCAGCGCCGCCGGGTCGCGCTCGTCGTGGACATAGCGCAGCGGCCCGATGTCCCGGCCGAGCTTGCGTTCCTTGGCGAGCGTGGTCCGGGCGAACTTCGGCGACCGGGCCCGCAGCCCCGCCAGATAGGCCTCGAAGCCCTGGTCCACATCGATGACGGGTGAGGCATGACCACTGAACGAGGCCGCCTCGAAGGGCTTCTGGCCGTCCACCAGATGATCGAACTCCAGCACCGACAGCCCGCAGGCCCGCAGCAGCTCCCGGGCGTCCCAGCGGAACCCGGGCCGGTGCACCAGCCCCTGGGCATCGGAGACGCCCAGGCCGACCGCCCGCCCGGTCCCGAGCGCCGAGCGCTGGAAGGGCAGGAACGCGGCCGGCTCGCCGTGCTCGCGGAGCACCGCGATCCGTACGCCGCTCCGGCAGTGGCCGACGGCCAGCGTGAACTCGGGGGAGAGGAAGGGGTTCGCCAGCTGCGGCGTCCCCAGGGACCGTGCCCGGGACTGCAGGGCGGTCCAGGCACTCCGGTCGGCCCCGGTCAGTTCGCCGGGGCGGTACACCGCCACGTCCATCTCAGCCTGCCCGGCTTCCAGGGGCCCGGCCCGTGCGCCGCCGTACCGCGCCGGCCAGCAGCAGGGCGCCGCTGAGCCCCGCCACCGCGAGCACGCCGCCGCGCAGGGACCACAGATGCAGCGCGAGCATGGTCTGCGCCACCAGCAGATCGATGGCCAGTGCCCCGGCCCCGGCAGCGACCGCGCGGCCGAGCGGATCCATCCGGCCCAGCGCCACGGCGAGCGCGCCGGCGGGTGCCATCAGAAGGAAGAAGAGAGTGAACGGCGCGCGGAGGGGTGAGCCGATATCGGCGAGCGCGAGGACGGCGCCCATGATGCCGATGCCGACCGCCACTCCCGCGACCAGCGACGCGGTGGCGCTCGCCGGGCGCTTCCCGGGTGGTGGCAGGTCGTGCGGGCCGTGCTGAGCGATGGTCTCGGTGTGCATTGGCAGCTTTGCCCCCCATAAGCGCCGGATGCCGGGCCTCAATGTCGCGCAACGCCCGGAGCACCGTCAAGACATGACGAAGGCCGGAAACCTACGCAACCGTGCGGGGCGGAAGCGCCGGGCCGCAGCGCCGGGCCGCAGCGCCGGGCCGCAGCGCCGGGCCGCCCTCGGACGGCGCAATGGCGGCAGCGTGGGCCGGCCGTCCGGAGACTGGGGGGACGTGCCGCGAGGTGAGGTGACCGCCGGAAGGAGCCGTGCCCGTGGAGCCGCCGAGCGGAATCGCCCTGACGGTGATCATGGTGTGTCTGACCGTGGCCACCGGAGTGCTCGACGCCGTCAGCTTTCTGTCGCTCGGTCAGGTCTTCACCGCCACCCAGACCGGCAATCTGCTCTTCCTCGGGTTCGGTATCGCCGGTCAGGGCGGATTGCCGGTCCTGGCGACGGTGGTGTCGCTCGGCGCCTTCGCCCTGGGCGCGGCGCTCGGGGCGCGGTGGGAATCGGCGCTGGCCGTGCGGCGGCGCCAGTGGTTCCCGGTCGCGCTGGCCACGGAGGCGACGCTGCTGGCCGGGGCCGCGGTGGCCGCATGGGAGTGGGGGCCGGTCCGTGGCCTGCCGCAGGGCCGGCGCCTGGTGGTCGTCGGGCTGATGGCGGTGGCGATGGGCATGCGCAATGTCACCGCCATACGGACCGCCGCCCCCGACTTCACGACGACGGTGGAGACCCGGGCGATGACGGCCCTGGTCAGCGGGTCACCGCTGGGGCACGACAAGCGCCTGGGGTACGGCAGTCACGTGGCGGGCCGCCGGCTGGTCTCGGTCTCCGCGATGTTCGCCGGGGGTCTGCTCGGCGCCGGACTGCTCGGTCTGGGGACGCGTCCGACGCTGGTGATCCTGCTGGTGGCCCTCGTCATCGCGGCCACCGCCTTCCTCGTTCCCGGCCTCGCCGGCCGCCTGGGACCCACCGAGGAAGGGTGAACATTCCGTCGTATCGGGATATTTGCCGTGAACTGTCGATGACTTTTGGCATGGACACTTCCGGCTACCCGCGAGTTTTGCTACCACAAAAGTGGCAGAGACCCTGCTAAGGGAGGTTCCATGAGACTGTCCCGATGTGCGGCCTTGGCATCCGCCTTCTTCGTCACCATGGCGCTCGCGCTCACCGGCGCGAGCGCCGCCGTATCGGCACAACTCCCCACCGCCACGGGCTATGTGGCCCTCGGCGACTCCTACTCCTCCGGTGTGGGAGCCGGCAGCTACGACAGTGCCAGCGGCTCCTGCAAGCGCAGCACCAAGGCCTACCCGGCCCTGTGGGCCGCCGCCCACTCCCCCTCCTCCTTCCACTTCACCGCCTGTTCCGGCGCCCGAACGGGTGACGTTCTCAGCGGTCAGCTCGCCCCGCTCAACAGCTCCACCGGCCTGGTCAGCATCACCATCGGCGGCAACGATGCAGGTTTCGCCGACACCATGACGGCCTGTGCGCTCCAGGGCGAGAGCGCCTGTCTGGCCCGCGTGGCGCAGGCCAGGGCCTACATCGACACCAGCCTGCCCGCTCAGCTCGACGGGGTGTACAACGCCATCTCCCAGAAGGCTCCGGCCGCGCATGTGGTGGTGGTGGGCTACCCCCGCTTCTACAAGCTCCGCGGGAGCTGCATCGCCGGCCTCTCCGAGAGGTCCCGTGCCGCGATCAACGCGGCCGCCGACGACATCAACGGCGTCACCGCCAAGCGGGCCGCCGACCACGGCTTCACCTTCGCCGATGTCAACGCCACCTTTTCCGGCCATGAGCTGTGCTCCGGCAGCGCCTGGCTGCACAGCGTGACCCTCCCCGTTCTGGAGTCCTACCACCCCACCGTCACCGGGCAGTCCGGCGGCTATCTGCCGGTGTTCGCCTCCGCTGCGTAATCATCCGCTCGCCGGCCGCCGGGGAGAGGCAGTGAGATCCCGGTCTCTCCCCGTGCGCGCCGACGGCCCGTCAGGCGCCCCGTGCGGCCCCCGCGGCAGCCCGATGACGCTCAACTCGCCCTGGCCCATGCGGTGTACGTGACATTCCGTATGGTGTTTGTCAACGTCAAGGCGAGGCAGGTGAATCCGTTGACCGGTCTGCACGCGTGTCCTCCGAGAGAGATAGGGTTACCCTGCCCGGGCCGGGTGCCCTCGTAGGGTGGGGAGAGTCATGGAACAGATAACAGTGCGTAGCAGGGCGCGAGTCCCTGCCATCAATTGCGGGAGCGGTGCGTCCAGTGCGCGTCTCGACCGCCATTTCGCGGTGCTGGGTGGTCCCGCCATCCCGCAGCGCGAGGTGGAGGGCGCGACTTCGCTGATGCAGGAGCTCACCGCGCGCGATCGCTCGCGTGTGAGGAACAGCCGCGGCGCCAGGGTGTCGTTGTTCGCGCCGCTGCGCAGGCTGCGGCGCTCGCTGTTCGGGGGTCACGGCTGATCCGCTGCTGAAGCGGCATCTCGGGCGATCACACCGTCCCGGCGCGGCACCGCGGTCCGATCGCTCGGCAGGCCCAGGGCGCCGGCAGCTCGTCGGTGTGCTCGCCGGGGCGGGAATCCCTGTCCCGAAGATGCCGTGAGGCACCCGCTCGATTGCTCCGGCCCCGTCCCCCACCCGGCCGGCGCAGCATTCCCCACCACCCGTTGCCCGGCAACGGGTGGTTTTGTGTGCCCTCCGGGGCCGGGTTCGTCCGGGTGCCTCCGCAAGACCCGGGCCGGGCCGGCGGCTTCCTCCGGAAGCGCCGCGCCGCGCCCCTTCGGGGCTCACAGCAGCGCGAACTGCCCTTCCGGGCCCTCCTCGTGGTGGTCGAGCACCGAGGCCGGGCGGTGTGCGGAGACCGGCGCCGGGAGGATACCGGCTGCCCGCAGTTCGCCGGCCGTCAGCTGCGGACCGCCGTCCTCCGTGTACCGCCGCAACTCCTCGCACTGCGGCTGCAGTTCGGACAGCAGCGCCAGTACGGTGATCAGCTCCAGCACCTCCGAGGTCCACTCCTGTCGCCAGTCGGCGGGGCGCAGCGCCGCCAGCGAACCGGCCTCGGGCGCGTCCGTGCCCGCCGCGGCCGTGCCGGTGCGCTCGGCCAGCCACGCCTCCAGGACACGTGCGCCGCCCGCGTGGAAGTCCCAGGCGCCCGGCGGCACCGGTGAGATCCGGCCGCCGCCGAGCAGCAGCGCCTCCTCCGCCGGGTCGTAGCCGACATCCTGCGGCAGCCCGCGGGCGGGGAGTGCGGAGCGTACGTACGGGCGCCGGCCGCCCGGCATCCGGGGCCGCTCGCCGCCGCGCCCGCCGTCCGCCCCGGGTGCGTAGGCGCCCCGGGTGGCGAGCCAGAGCAGCCGCTCGCCGAGTGCGACGCCGCGGTCCCAGAGCTCCGGGTCGGCGGTGAGCGGCACCGTGCAGCCCTCGGGGGAGTGCCGGGCGTTCGCGACGAGCCAGGCCAGCAGGTCCGTCGGCGCCACCGGGCGGTCCAGGCGCCGGCCGAGGAGGGCGAGCAGGCCCGGGGCGAGATTGGGCTCGTGTCCGCCGGGCCGCCGGTAGAACGGGCGGATCCGTCCGGGGCGGCCCGCCGGTGAACGCCCGTCGGGCAGCAGCGCGGAGCACACCACCGCGGGGCCGGGCACCTGCGGCACCTGCCCCCACTCGACCACGAACAGCTGCCGTTCGTCCGCCACCCGCCACAACTCCGGCCGCGCGCCGTCGATCAGCCGGTGATCGGGCAGCAGCCACTGCTGGTCGAACGGGCCGTGCACCACCCGTACCGGCTCGGGGCACGGGCCGCCCGCACGGTACAGCCGCTCGGTCGCCGTGGCCTGGCCCGGCAGCTGGCCGACGGCGGAGTGCAGGGTCCGGGCCCGGGACGGCCGGAACAGCCGCTCGCGGGCCGCTGCGTCCTCGGCGTCCACCAGCGCCGCCCAGCGGGCCCGCAGCGTGGCCGGATCCGGCGCCAGTACCCAGGAGCGGCCGAGCCGCAGCGGCGCCACGGACCAGGGCATGAGATCGGACAGCCGTGGCGCGTCCTGCTTCGCCGTCACGCGGAGCCCCTCCCGGACCGTTCGGTTGACCCCGGCATGGTATCCACCGGGCCGGCGCCGGCATCGAATCCGCAGGCCGCCTTCACCTTCGGGGGCGGCCGGGCAGGCGGTCTTCCGCTTGCTGATCTTGGAGGAGTACGGTCCTCGCCGTACGCCCGACCACGCGGTGCGGACCTGGCTCCGTCCTGCGCGCCGGGACCTGCTCAGGGGAGGACCGCCATGACGGACACCACCTCTCCCACGCCTGAACGGCGCGGGGGGACCCCCACCGGCATCCGGGCCGCCGCACGGCTGGACCGGCTGCCGCCGTCCCGGTGGCACCGCCGGATCACCCTCGTCGTCGGCATCGGGGCCTTCTTCGACCTCTATGAGATCTTCCTCGGCGGGGTGCTGGCCGCGGCCCTCGCCGAACAGTGGCACCTCGGGCCCACCGCGAAATCCTGGGTGATCGCCACCGGCTTCCTGGGGATGTTCGTCGGCGCGAATGTGCTCTCGGTGCTCGCCGACCGCTTCGGGCGGCGCCGGATGTTCCTGATCAACCTGGCGGCGTACTCGTTCTTCTCGCTGCTGTGCGCCTTTGCCCCGGACCTGTCCTGGTTCCTCGTGCTGCGCTTCCTGGCCGGTCTGGGGCTGGGCGCCGAACTCGTGCTGGTCGACACCTATCTCGCGGAGTTCCTGCCCCGGGCGGTACGCGGCCGCTATATCGCCCATGCGTACACCTTCGGGTTCCTCGGTGTTCCGGTCGCCGCGCTGCTGGGTGCCCGGCTGGTGGCCGCCCATCAGCCGCTGGGCGTCGAGGGGTGGCGCTGGCTGCTGGTCGCCGGTGCGCTGGGCGCCGGGTTCCTCCAGGTGATGCGCCGCCAACTCCCGGAATCCCCCCGGTGGTTGGTGGTGCAGGGACGTGGTGAGGAAGCCGAACGGATCGTGGCCGGGCTGGAGGAGCGGGTGGCCCGGGAGAGCGGCGGCAGCCTGCCGTCGGTACCGGAGGCGGAGACCGTACCGGAGCGGAAGGTGCCGCTGGCCGAGATGTTCCGGGGTGACCAGCGGCGGCGCACCGTCATGTGGTGGATCTTCCAGGTGCTGCAGACCGCCGGCTACTACGGCTTCGGGTCGCTGGCGCCGGTGGTGCTCACCGCGAAGGGCCACACCGTCACCGCATCGCTGCTGTACGCGGCGCTGAGTTTCTGCGGCTATCCGGTCGGGTCCGCGCTGTCCGTCCCGCTCATCGACCGGATCGAACGCCGGACGCTGATCATCGCCTCGGCGCTGGGTATCGCCGGCTGCGGTCTGGCCTTCGGTTTCGCCACCGCCTCCTGGGCCATCGTCACCTTCGGCTTCCTGCTGACGGTCTGCAGCAATGTCTTCTCCAACGCCTTCCACGTCTACCAGACCGAGATCTTCCCGACCGGCCTGCGCAGCAGCGCGATCGGCATCGCTTACTCGCTGTCCCGGCTCACCTCGGTCGTGCTGCCGTTCGTCGCGCTCAGCGTGCTGACCGACCTCGGGGCGGTCGCGGTGTTCGCCGGGTCGGCGGGCCTGATGCTGCTGCTGTGCGTGGACGTAGCGCTGCTGGGGCCGCGAAGTACGGGGCGGAGCCTTGAAAGGATTTGAGCTCTTCTTTTTTGGCTGCCCCGCCGTGGGGGTTGTTCACCGTTGCGCCTGGCGGCGGGCCGATCCGCTGCGCTTTGCCTCCGCCTCGCTTTGGGCTTTTCCGCCGTTGCGCCTGCGCCTGGCGGCGGGCGGGTCCGCTGCGCGGGGCGGGTCCGCTGCGCGGGGCTGTCGGGGTGCGGTGACGGGCCGGAGCGGGTGGGTGTCCGGACTGCTTCGCTTTACGTCCGGACACCCACCCGCTCCGGCCCGTCCCCTCCCGTTGGAGGGTGGGAGAAGGCCGGTGGGGGTGCACGTGGGTGGTCCGGTGCGCCTCGTCGGCACGGGAAATGGCCATGCCGGCCCGCCCCCACCCACATTTACTTACTCACCCACGGGAGGTGACGGGCCGGAGGGGCCTGGTGTGTGGACGTAAAGCGAAGCAGTCCACACACCAGGCCCCGCAGGCCCGTCACCGCACCCACAGCCCCGCGCAGCGGACCCGCCCGCCGCAGGCGCAACGGCGAGCAACCCCCACGGCGGGACAGGCAAAAACGTGGGCAGAGGCTACGCCTCAAGCGTGACGGTGAACGAGAAGCGGTCGCCCCGGTAATGGATCCGGGCGACATCGACCACGCCGCCGTCCTCACCGTAGGTGACACCCGTGTAGTGCAGGATCGGGCTGAGCAGCGGAACCTGCAGCAGCCGGGCGGTTTCCGGGTCGGCCAGCCGGGCCTCGACGCTGTCGGTGATCCGGCTGATCCGTATGCCCACCCCGTCCCGCAGCACCTTCGTCATCGGCCAGCGCAGCAGATCCGCCGGATCGATCAGCTCGGCGACCTCGGGGCGTACGTAGTTGTGTGCGTGATTGGTCGGCTCGCCGGTCTCCTCGTCGCTGCGCAGCCGGCGGAATCCTGTCACCTCCGTCATGTCCGGGAAGTACTCGGACAGTTCGGACGGTACGGCGGTGGGGCCGTGCTCCAGCAGTTCGGTGCTCATCCCGGACTGCTGGGCGACGATCGTGTCCACCGAGCCCAGCAGCCGCACCGGCGCACCGCGCCGGGCGCCCGGCTCGATGAAGGTGCCACGGCGCCGGTGGCGGCTGATCAGGCCCTCCGCCTCCAGTTCCTTGAGGGCCTGGCGCATGGTCAGCACGCTCACGCCGTAGTGCGCGGCGAGTGCGTCCTCGGTGGGCAGCCGCAGCGGTGCCTCGGGTGAGCGGCCGAGTATGGAGGCGCGCAACGACTGCGAGACCTGGTACCACAGCGGCAGCTTGCGGTTCAGGGCGAGCGAGTCGGGAGCGAAGGTGGTCACGAGGCGTTCCCCGGTGTCACAGGCGGAAATGACGTTGCAGACCCTGCCATACGTCGTCGTAGCCGCGCTGCAGATGGCCGGCGTCCCGGGCCTGCTCGGTCAGCGTCAGCGGCCAGCGGGTCTCGAACATGAAGGCCAGTCCGTCGTCGATCTTCTGCGGCCGCAGCTCGGCGGCGCTCGCCCGGTCGAAGGTCTCCCGGTCGGGCCCGTGCGCCGACATCATGTTGTGCAGTGAGCCGCCGCCCGGCACGAAGCCCTCCGCCTTGGCGTCGTAGGCGCCCTCGATCAGCCCCATGTACTCGGTCATCACATTGCGGTGGAAGTACGGCGGCCGGAAAGTGTCCTCGCCGACCAGCCAGCGCGGCGCGAAGGCCACGAAGTCGACACCGGCCAGCCCCGGGGTGTCGGAGGGGGCGGTGAGCACGGTGAAGATCGACGGGTCGGGGTGGTCGTAGCTGATCGAGCCGATGACATTGAAGCGGCGCAGGTCATAGACGTAGGGGACGTGGTTGCCGTGCCAGGCGACGACATCCAGCGGCGAATGGTCGTAGGTGGCCGTCCAGAGGTGGCCGCAGAACTTGTTCACGACCTCGACGGGGCCCTCGACGTCCTCGTAGGCGGCGACCGGTGCGCGGAAGTCCCGGGCGTTGGCCAGGCCGTTGGCGCCGATCGGGCCCAGGTCGGGGAGCTGGAAGGGGCGGCCGTAATTCTCGCAGACATAGCCGCGGGCGGCCGGGCTCTGCCCGCCGTCGGGTGCGGTGTCCAGCAGCTCGACGCGGAAGCGGATGCCGCGCGGGATCAACGCCACCTCGCCCGGTTCGGCGTGCAGCAGGCCGAGTTCGGTGCGCAGCAGCAGCCCGCCGCGTTCCGGCACGATCAGCAGCTCGCCGTCCGCGTTGCCGAACACCCGCCGCTCCATGGAGGTGTTGGCGCAATAGAGGTGGACGGCCATGCCGGTGCGCTGGGTGGCGTCGCCGTTGCCGCCCAGCGTCCACAGCCCGTCCAGGAAGTCGGCCGGGCCGGCGGGTTCGGGCAGGGGGTTCCAGCGCAGCCGGTTGGGGTCGGGGGTGCAGTCGGTGAACGGCGCCGAGCGGACGGCGCGCTGCCCGGCGCGGACGAACGGCGGATGGGCGGCCGACGGGCGGATGCGGTAGAGCCAGGAGCGGTGGTTGTGGCCGCGCGGTTCGGTGAAAGCGGACCCGCTGAGCTGCTCGGCATACAGGCCGAGTGGTGCGCGCTGGGGGGAGTTGCGGCCCACCGGCAGCGCGCCGGGGACGGCCTCCGAGCTGTGCTCGTTGCCGAAGCCGGTGCTGTACGCCAGCCCTTCGGCCGTTTTCCTCGCCTGCTCGTTGCCCGTGCCTGCCATCGCGTGCTCCCGCCACTCAAGGAATCCTATGCATGACCTTAGGATTGCCGTCGGGGGGCGTCAACGGAGGCTCCCGGCCGCGTCGGCCGGATCGCGGCGGTCGGCCGGATCGCGGCGGTCGGCCGGATCGCGGAAGTTCGGCCGGATCGCGGGAGTCGGTCGGATCGTGGGAGTCGGTCGGACAAGGGCTGTTCACGGCGGTCAGCAGGCGGCCGGCTTCGGCGGGCCGGATCGCGGCGATGGCGCTCATGCCCGTCGCGGCGGCGGGCAGGATGGACGGGTGCAGCAGCCGACCTCCCGCCCCGGCCCTCCGCCCGCCTCCCTGCGCCGTGCACCCGTCCAGCAGCGCAGCGCCCGGCGTCTGGCCAGAATCCTCGATGCGTGTGCCGAAGTCCTGGAGGAGACCGGGTACGACGAGCTGAGCACCCGGGCCGTGGCCGGCCGCGCCGGCGTCCCGATCGGCTCCGTCTACCGCTTCTTCCCCAACAAGCGCGCCATGGCCGAGGCCCTTGCCCGGCGCAATCTCGACGCCTACACGGACCGCATCACCGCCCGGCTGACCGCCCCGGCCGGCCGGCCGCTCCAGTGGCGCCACGCGATGGACGTGGTGGTCGACGAATACCTCGCCATGAAGCGGACCATGCCGGGCTTCGCCCTGGTGGAGTTCACCGTCCCCGCCCCGCACGCCTCCCGGCAGGCCAACTACGAGGTCGCCGACCGGCTGCGCGCCCTCCTCGCCGGCCCGCTCGGTCTGGACACCGCCGACGAGCGGCTGCGCACCGCCTTCCTGGTCGGCGTCGAGACGGCCGACGCGCTGCTCCAGCTCGCCTTCCGCACGGACCCGGCCGGCGATCCCGCCATCGTCACGGAGACCAAGGAACTGCTCCGGGCCTATCTGGCGCGCTATCTGGACGGGGCGGGCTCGGGCGCGGGCTCGGGGGAGGGGTGAGCGGCCGGCCGGGCTCGGCGGCCCCGCGTCCCGGGGCCCCGGTCGGCGGCAGGTTGCCGGTTGTGCGCACGCCCGTCCAGTGAGATCCGTATTGACCTGGGGTTTTGCTCGTATTGCTCGCGTGTCAAGACCTTGTTAACAAAAGTTAAGGGGACCTACCGTCGCCTGAACTGCCACCCCCCGGCAGATGTTCAAGGGCGAACGTGAGGTACCCCTAATGCTGACAATCCTCGGATTCGTCATGATCGCCGCCTTCCTGGCGCTGATCATGATGAAGAAGATGTCACCGATGGCCGCGCTGGTGCTCATCCCCGCGCTGTTCTGCGTCCTGGTCGGACAGGGCGCGCACCTGGGCGACTACGTCCTCAAGGGCATCGGCGACCTGGCCCCCACGGCCGCGATGCTGATGTTCGCCATCATCTACTTCGGGGTGATGATCGACGTCGGGCTCTTCGACCCGGTCGTCCGCGGCATCCTGAAGTTCTGCAAGGCCGACCCGGTGCGGGTGGTGCTCGGCACGGCCCTGCTCGCCGCGATCGTCTCGCTCGACGGCGACGGCTCCACCACGTTCATGATCACCGTCTCGGCGCTCTACCCGCTCTACAAGCGGCTGAAGATGAGCCTCGTGGTCATGACCGGTGTCGCCGCCACCGCCAACGGCGTGATGAACACCCTCCCCTGGGGCGGACCGACCGCCCGCGCCGCCACCGCCCTCAAGCTCGACGCCGGCGACATCTTCGTCCCGATGATCCCGGCCCTGGCCGTCGGCCTGGTCGCGGTGTTCGCCCTCGCGTACGTCCTCGGCCGGCGCGAGCGCAAGCGGCTCGGCATGCTGACCCTCGGCGACACCCGGCTGGTGCCCGGGGCCGCGGACGAGAACGAGACGGAGAGGGAGACCGAACAGGTGCTGGTCGGCGCGGGTGCCGGTGGCGCGGGGAGCGCCGGTGGCACGGGGACCGTCGGCGACGGTGCGCAGCGAGGCACCGGCGGCGCGGGCACGGGCTCCGGAGGCCAGCCCGACGCCGACGCTGATGCCGACAGCGACAGCGACAGCGACAGCGACAGCGACAGCGACAGCGACAGCGACAGCGACACAGAGACAGACACAGACACCGACGACGGCCTCCAGGTCCTGGACCCGCAACGCGCCACCCTGCGCCCCAAGCTCTACTGGTTCAACGCCGCGCTCACCGTCGCGCTGCTCATCCTGCTGATCCTGCAGGCCCTGCCGATCCCGGTCCTCTTCCTCCTGGGCGCGGCCCTCGCCCTGACCGTCAACTTCCCGCACATGAAGGACCAGAAGGCCCGCGTCGCCGCGCACGCCGAGAACGTGCTCAACGTCTCCGGAATGGTCTTTGCCGCCGCCGTCTTCACCGGTGTGCTCACCGGCACCGGCATGGTCGAGCACATGGCCCGCTGGCTGGTCAGCGGCATCCCCGACGCCCTCGGCCCGCACATGGGCATCGTCACCGGCGTCCTCAGCATCCCGCTGACCTACTTCATGTCCAACGACGGGTTCTACTTCGGCATCGTCCCGATCCTCGCCGAGGCCGGCGCCGCCCACGGCGTGGCCCCCATCGAGATCGCCCGTGCCTCCCTCGTCGGACAGGCCCTGCACATGTCCAGCCCGCTGGTCCCCGCCGTCTATGTCCTCGTCGGCATGGCCAAGGTCGAGTTCGGCGACCACACCAAGTTCACCGTCAAGTGGGCCGCACTGACCTCCCTGGTGGTGCTGTGCGCCGGTGTGCTCTTCGGCATCCTCTAGATGACCGGCACCGACGACGGCACCGAAACCGGCACCGGCACCGCGAGGCCCGGCAGGAGCTGGCTGCTGCGCCTGGTCGTCACCTTCTCCTTCGCCCAAGGAGCGGTGAGCATGGCCAGGCCGGCCGTCTCCTACCGGGCCCTCGCCCTGGGTGCCGACGGGCGCGCCATCGGCGTGATCACGGCCGTCTACGCACTGCTGCCGCTGCTCGTCGCCGTCCCGCTCGGCCGCCGGACCGACCACGGCCGCTGCGCCCCGCTGCTGGTCGTCGGGGTGGCGCTGATCAGCGGTGGCTGTGCGCTCAGCGGTCTGGCCGGTTCGCTGCCCGTGATGGCCGCCTGGAGCGGGGTGATGGGGCTGGGACACCTCTGCTTCGTCATCGGCGCCCAGTCGATCGTCGCCCGCCGCAGCGCACCCGAGGACCGCGACCGCAATTTCGGCCACTTCACCATCGGCGCCTCCCTGGGCCAGCTGATCGGCCCGGTCGCCGCCGGGCTCGTCATCTCCGAGCGCGACGGCCGGATGGCCCCGACGAGCGCCACCGCCCTGCTCGTCTCCGGCGTCGTCGCCGCCGTCTCCTACGCCTCGCTCTGGCGCCTCGAACAGCGCCCCGGTGCCGCGGTTCGGGGCACCACGGGCCGTACGGCGGGGCCACCGGTCCCGGTGCGGGGCATCCTGCGCACCCGTGGCGTCCCGGCAGGCATCTTCATGAGCCTGGCCGTGCTCTCCGCGACCGACATCCTCACCGCCTACCTCCCCGTCATCGGCGAGGACCGCGCCATCGCCCCCACGGCCATCGGTCTGCTGCTCAGCCTGCGGGCCGCGGCCACCATCGCCTGCCGGCTGGTGATGACGCCGATGATCCGGTGGCTGGGGCGCACCGCGCTGATGGCCGGCAGCTGCGCGCTGGCCGGTCTGCTGTGCGTGGGGCTGGTGCTGCCGATTCCGGTGCCGGCGCTGGCGGCGATGCTCCTCGCACTCGGCTTCTGTCTCGGCGTCGGCCAGCCGCTGTCGATGACGACGGTCGTCCAGGCCGCTCCCGACCGGGCCCGCAGCACGGCGCTGGCGCTCCGCCTGACCGGCAACCGGCTCGGCCAGGTCGCCGCCCCCGCCGGCGCCGGCCTGCTGGCCGGACTCGCGGGCACCGCCGCGCCCTTCGTCCT
The DNA here is from genome assembly GCF_036048035.1 of Streptomyces sp. NBC_00400. Classification (NCBI taxonomy): domain Bacteria; kingdom Bacillati; phylum Actinomycetota; class Actinomycetes; order Kitasatosporales; family Streptomycetaceae; genus Streptomyces; species Streptomyces sp. NBC_00400. The sequence goes on from NZ_CP107940.1 coordinate 6,715,545, forward strand.
GCTCGGCGCGCTGCTGCTGGCCTCCGGCGCGATGGCCGCCCGTACGGGGCGGGCGCCCGGCGGACCGGTCGCGCCGTCACGGGACGGGCGGACCGGAGAGCGGGCGCGGTGCACGGCAAGGCGGGATTCCCCCACATGACCCGGGAAACATGGGGGCCATCCACCAAGGCGGGAGAGTGCGGGCGCGCCCTAGGGTCGTGGTGACCGTCCAGGCGGGAGGTGACGGGCTCGCCCTGGGCCCGTGGTCACCGTCACCCCACACGTGTGGCGGATTCCTGGCACGCACAAAACTACCGGCGCTAGTTTGGGTGGACGACCAGCAGCCGGCTCGGGAGGACCACGACGTGAAGCAGCACGACGCGATGTACATCGACGGAAGCTGGCGGCCCGCCGAGGGCAGCGGCACGATCGAGGTCGTCAACCCGGCCGACGGGCAGGTCATCGCCACCGTCCCGGCCGGCTCGGCGCAGGACGTGGACGCCGCGGTCCGCGCCGCGCGCGGGGCGCTGCCGGGCTGGGCCGCCACCCCGCCCGCCGCGCGCGCGGCCCACCTGGCCGCGCTGCGCGACCAACTCGCCGCGCGCGCCGAGGAGATCGCCGAGACCGTCACCGCCGAACTCGGCTCGCCGCTCGCCTTCAGCACGACGGTGCACGCCGGGGTGCCGCTCGCGGTCTGCGGCTCGTACGCCGAACTGGCCGGCACCCACTCCTTCGAGGAGAAGATCGGCAACTCCACCGTGCTGCACGAACCGGTGGGTGTGGTGGGCGCGATCACGCCCTGGAACTACCCCCTGCACCAGGTCGTCGCCAAGGTCGCCCCGGCGCTCGCGGCCGGCTGCACGGTGGTGCTCAAACCCGCCGAGGACACCCCGCTGGTCGCCCAGCTCTTCGCCGAGTGCGTCGACGCGGCCCGGATACCCGCCGGTGTCTTCAACCTGGTCACCGGACTCGGCCCGGTCGCCGGACAGGCGCTCGCCGAGCACGAGGGGGTCGACCTGGTCTCCTTCACCGGCTCGACGGCCGTCGGCAAGCGGATCGGTGCCCTCGCGGGCGCCGCGGTCAAGCGGGTGGCGCTGGAACTGGGCGGCAAGTCCGCCAATGTCATCCTGCCCAGCGCCGACCTGCCCAAGGCGGTCGCGGTCGGCGTCGCCAATGTCATGGCCAACTCCGGCCAGACCTGCAGCGCCTGGACCCGGATGCTGGTCCACAAGGACCGGTACGCCGAGGCCGTCGAGCTGGCGACCGCGGCGGCCGCCAAGTACGTCCCGGGGGAGCGGGTCGGCCCGCTGGTCAGCGCCAAGCAGCGGGACCGGGTGCGCGGCTACATCGAGCAGGGCATTGCCGAGGGCGCACGGGTCGCGGCGGGCGGACCGCAGGCACCCGCCGGGACGGGCTTCTACGTCACACCGACCGTCTTCGCCGATGTCACCCCGGAGATGACCATCGCCCAGGAGGAGATCTTCGGCCCGGTCCTGTCGATCCTGAAGTACGAGGACGAGGATGACGCCGCCCGGATCGCCAATGACACCGTCTACGGGCTGGCCGGCGCGGTCTGGGCGGGCGACGACGCCGAGGCGGTCGCCTTCGCCCGCCGCCTGGACACCGGCCAGGTCGACATCAACGGCGGCCGGTTCAACCCCCGTGCCCCCTTTGGCGGTTACAAGCAGTCCGGCATCGGCCGCGAGCTGGGCCCGCACGGGCTGACCGAATACCTGCAGACCAAGTCGCTGCAGTTCTGATCCGGGGGCGGGGCGGGGCGGGCGGTGCGGGGCCAGGCCCGGCGGGGCAGGGCCCGGCCGGTGCCGCATCCGGCCGCGCTGCTCGCCCTCCCTCGCCGGCCCCACCACCCTTACCACCCCCGCCAGTACCGCACTCCGTACTCCGACTCCGCACCGAGGAGACTCCTTCCGTGGTCCGCGCCGCCGTACTGTCCGCCGTCAACGCCCCGTTGCGGGTCACCGAGATCAACCTGCCCGAGCCCGGCCCCGGCCAGGTCCGTATCCGGCCCGCCGCCGTCGGCGTCTGCCACTCCGACCTGTCCCTGTCCAACGGCACCCTGCGCCAGTCGGCCCCGGCCGTCCTCGGTCACGAGGGCGCGGGCACGGTCACCGCGGTGGGCCACGGGGTGACCACGGTGGCCCCAGGCGACCAGGTCGTCCTCAACTGGGCGCCGTCCTGCGGCGACTGCCACTTCTGCGGCCTGGCCGAGCCCTGGCTGTGCGCCCGTTCCGGCCACGCCGCGGACGCTCCGTACGCCACCCTCGCCGCCGACGCCACCGACCTCTACCCCGGCCTCGGCACCGCCGCGTTCGCCGAGGAGACCGTGGTGCCCGCGCGGGCCGCGCTGCCGCTGCCCGACGGGGTGCCGCTCGCCGACGCGGCGCTGCTGGGCTGCGCGGTGCTCACCGGCTGGGGCGCCGTGCACCACAACGCCCGGGTACGAGCGGGGGAGTCGGTCGCGGTCTTCGGCGTCGGCGGGGTGGGCCTCGCCACGCTGCAGGCCGCGCGGATCGCCGGCGCGGGCCCGATCGTGGCCGTGGACGTCTCACCGGAGAAGGAGGAGCTGGCCCGCGCCGCGGGCGCCACCGAGTTCGTGGTGGCGGGCGACGACACCGCCAAGCGCATCCGCAAGCTCACCTCAGGCATGGGCGCCGATGTCGCCGTGGAGTGCGTGGGCCGCGCCGACACCATCCGCACGGCCTGGTCGTCGACCCGCCGCGGCGGCCGCACGACGGTCGTCGGCATCGGCGGACAGGACCAGCAGGTGACCTTCTCCGCCCTGGAGCTCTTCTACTTCGGCCGGACCCTCTCCGGCTGCGTCTACGGCAACAGCGACCCCGCCCGCGACCTGCCCGCCATTGCACAACACGTCCGCTCCGGCGCCCTCGACCTGTCCGCCCTGGTCACCGAGCGCATCACCCTGGACGACATCCCCTCCGCCTTCGACGCCATGCTGGCGGGCAGGGGCGGGCGGGCGTTGGTGGTCTTCTAGAGGCAACGCCGTTCAGTTAGGGCGGGCTCGGTGGTGTCAAGGGCTGCTTGTGAGCATGGTGATGCTGATGGTGGCCTTGTAGGTGGTGCGGTCGATGGCGGGTCCGCGTGCGTTGTATTTGGAGATTGCGCGTTTGACGATGCGGTCTTTGGTGCGGACCCGCCTGGCCGGCAGGAGGTGAGCCAGGACGTGACGGCCGATGGTGCCGACGAGATCGATGTCGGTGCCGGTGATGACGCCCGCGGCCAGGACAAGTTGGTCTCGGGCAGCGGCGAGGGCCGTGGTGAAGCCGGCCCGGTCCGGGTCGGTGCCCGGGGCGCTGTCGGTGGCGTCGGTCATCGCAGTGCGTAATGCCTGGTAGGCGGTCAGCAGGGCCCAGACTTCCTGTTCGATGCCGTCGGGAGTGCGGGCCCGCAGGACACGTCCGCCCAGAGTCGTCGACTTCAGCTCGGCGTAGGCGGTCTCGATCTCCCAGCGCTCGTGGTAGAGCCGGACGAGTTCACCAGCCGGGTGGGTGGCCGGGTCGGTAAGGGTGGTCAGCAGCCGGTAGTGGCCGGTGCGGGTGCCCTGGGCAGTGCGGATGGTGATCTCGGCGTCGATGACGCGCATGGTCAGCGGTCCGATCCGGGTCAGTACCGAGCCGTCGTGGCAGCGGGCCACCGCGGGCAGTCTCCGGTTGGCCTTGCAGCGGACGAGCAGATGGGTGCCGGTGGCGGCCAGTTGGTTCAGCAGGGCGGCGGAGGAGAAGTTCCGGTCGCCCAGCAGCAGCATTCCGGGCCGCAGGCTGTCTGCCAGGCAGCGGGCGTATTCCAGCTCGCCATGCGTGGCCGGGCCGAACACGGCCCCGATCACCGACCGGGTGCCGCAGGCCACCAGCGCGGCCAGACGCAGTTGCGGGTAGCCCGAGGTCCCGTTGCCGAGCCGCTGCCGGGTGAACACCGCGAGGTTGGCCGGGCAGTCCGGGACCGGCAGCAGGGTGCCGTCAACCGCGACGACCCTCAGTCCCCGCCACCGCCCGGCGGCAGCGGTCGTGGCCGCGGGTCCGCTCACCAGGTTGAACAGCGCCTTCATCGGTGCCGGACCCAGCCGCTGGCGGGCTTGGCGAAGAGCACTGCCGCTGGGCCGGAGCAGCGGCAGGCCCGCCAGCCCGGCGCACAGCCGGTCGAAGACCTGCTGGTAGCCCAGCCCGTTGAAGAGTGCCGCGGCCGGCAGCAGGTACACCGTGACCCGCGCCGGCACCAGCCGGACCCTGCGCTGCACCGCACCGGTCTCCGCCAGCACCGCATCGACCATCTCGAACGGCACGATCCGGGTCAGCTCACCGATATGCCCCGGCGCGAACACCCCGGCCGCTACCCGGGCCGTCCTGGTTATGGCAGCCTGTTCCAACAGCGGAGCTCCCGTAGTGAGGATGTCTTGGAGGACAGCCCTCTTCTACAGCAGCTCCGCTGCCTCGTTCACCAGCCTTGACGAACGACCTCCGCGCCTAACTGAACGGCGTTGCTTCTAGAGGTCTTCAACGGCTGTGGTTACAGCGGTTCGAGCGCGGCGCCCTGCAGTCCCCTGCCGGCGGTACGGCGAATGTCCAGGTCTGCCGGCGTGCGTAGTCGGTCTCGGTGAAGCCGTTGCGGCGGCCCTTGGCAGGACCTCGGTCGAGGCGGATGCGGTAGATCAGCCGGGACCGGTGGCCGGCCTTGGTGCAGATCAGTGCAGCCATGGAGACTCGTTTGGCGCCTGCGGCGGTGATCCTCACTACAGGGGTGCAGCAGCAGGTCCGGCCCGGCCAGGGTGCAAAGAAGAGACCCCGCTTCGCGGCGGCCGTCGATGCTCTGGCACAGGGATACCCGGGTATCTGCACAACAGGTCTACGGTGCCGTAGAACTACGGCTGCGTGCGGGCCAGTTCGTCCAGTGCTTTGTGGCCTACGTGCGGGGCGCTCATGGCCAGCCAGCCGTGGCCGCGTATCTCGGCGTCGGCGTCAACCGGGCGCGGGTGCACGGACAGGTACTCGCACGCTTCCATGGCGCCGGCGGTGCCTTCATCGGGCTCGGCCTCGTCGAACTCCGGGTCGAAGTCCTCGTCGTCGATGGCACGTGTTTCCCAGGGCAGGGGCTCGCCCACCCATTCGGGATTGCTCTCCAGCGCGTACCGGCGCGCGATGCGGCCGGCTTCGGCGACCGCCCAGATATCCGCTCCGCCCGCGACGTCTTCATAGAACATCTGCGCCTCGCCGCAGTGGGCGCTCAGCCGCTCCAGGGCCCCCATCATGCCGTCCCAGCCCCGGCCGATGACGCTGTCGAGGTTGCCGAATATCAGGCGCCAGCCGTCGATTTCAGGGGTGACGAAGACGGGGTCGGCGTTCGGCCGGGCCGGCAGGTCGGCCACGTCGAGTCCTTCGCGGAAGGTGACCGGGACCCGGTCGTGGAGGTCCAGTGCCGCGAACAAGCCCTCGTAGCTCTCACCGGGCACCACGTACCACCAGCAGGTCGGGAGGTGGAACGGCGGTTTCTCGCCGCCGGCCTTGAGCTGGGCGCGGCGCGCCAGCAGCTTCCTGTCCCGCTCTCCCAGCCGGTCGGTGAATCCGGCCCGCAGCAGGGTGCCCAGTCGGTTCTCGCTCATGATCCAGGAGCTTACGACGCACCGCTGACAACCTTGGCGGTAGTCAGCAGTCAGCAGTCAGCAGTCAGCAGTTGGCAGTTGGCAGAGAGCGGAGGCGGCTGGTCCCCGCCTGCTCAGCCGCCGTTCGGCGGTACGAGTTCCGGGTGCTGCAGGGCCAGGCCGTCCACCAGCGCCTGCAGTCCGGTCTCGAACGCGCCCTCGTCGACCTGGCGTTGATGCTCCGCCAGGAGGTGGGCCTGGCCCAGGTGCGGGTAGTCGGCGGGGTCGTAGGCGCTCGGGTCGTCCACGAAGCCGCGGGCGAACGAGCCCAGCGCGGAGCCGGCCACGAAGTAACGGACCATTGCGCAGACCCTGGTGGCCTGGGCGGGCGGCCAGCCCGCCTCGACCATCCCGCCGAACGCCGCATCGGCCATCTTCAGTCCGGCCGGGCGGCGGCCGGGTCCCTGGGCGAGGAAGGGCACGATCTGCGGATGCGCGGCGAGTGCCGCGCGGTAGGAGCGGGCCCAGGCGAGCAGCCCGGCGCGCCAGTCCGTGCCCGTCTCGAAGCCCGACACATCGACCTGGGCGATGACCGTGTCGGCCACCGCGTCGAGGATCTCGTCCTTGGTCGTGAAGTGGTTGTACAGGGACGGCCCGCTCACGCCCAGCTCCGCCGCCAGGCGCCGGGTGGAGAGCGCCGGCAGCCCTTCGGAGTCGATGAGCGCCAGCGCCGTGGAGACGATGCGCTCGCGGCTCAGCAGAGGCTTGCGGGGTCGGGCCATGACGCACATAGTAGGGGCTGCCCATCGAAAACTAGCAGTGCTCATTAACTGTTGCTGTCCAGGTGCCCGTCCACCGGCTGCTTCGGCCTGACCGAACAGGGCACCGGCTCCGACGCCGCGAAACTCGCCGCCGGGCGGTCCGCGACGGGGACTCGTACGTCATCGACGGCACCAAGATGTTCATCACCAACGGCACCTGGGCCGATGTCGTGCTGCTCTTCGCCCGCACCGGCGGCGCTCCGGGGCACCAGGGCATCAGTGCCTTTCTCGTCCCGGCGGACAGCCCCGGCCCGGAGCGCCGTGAGATCCACGGCAAGCTGGGGCTGCGCGGCCAGGCCACCGCGGAGCTGGTCCTGGACGGCGTACGGGTCCCGGCCACCGCCATGCTCGGCCCCGAGGGCAAGGGGTTCTCGGTCGCGATGTCCGCGCCGGCCAAGGGCCGGATGTCGGTGGCGGCCGGCTGTGTGGGCATCGCCCAGGCCGCCCTGGACGCCGCACTCGGCTACGCGGGCGAGCGCGAGCTCGGCGTGCACCGGTCCGTCCGCGGGTGCTCAGCCGCCCGCCCGCGGGCGCTGACCGGTCCGTCCGCGGGCGTCCCGGCTGCCTGCCGCCGGGCCCTAAGCGCTTGCTCAGCGGCGCGATATGGTGTTCGATCCGTCAGAGGAGGGTCCCTGGCGGATCGAGGAGCGGGGTAGGCGATGGGTGCGGCGGCAAAGCGGGCCGAAGAGGAGAACCAGGAGTGGGCCGGGGTGACCCCGGACGCCGCGCGGCGCCTGGTCAGTGCCGCTGTCGAGGCCTTCGCCGAGCGTGGCTACCACGCCACCACCACCCGTGACATCGCCGGCCGCGCCGGTATGAGCCCGGCCGCCCTCTACATCCACTACAAGACCAAGGAAGAGCTGCTGTACCGCATCAGCGGCATCGGCCACGAGAAGGCGCTGCGCATCATGGACGCCGCCGCCGAGGCCGAGGGCAGCGCCACCGAGCGCCTTCGCGACGCCGTGCGGACCTTCGCCCGCTGGCATGCCGAGCACCACACCACCGCCCGGGTCATCCAGTACGAGCTCCAGGCGCTGAGCCCCGAGCACTACACCGAGATCACCGGTCTGCGCCGCCGTACGGACCGGGTGCTGCGGCAGATCATCCAGGACGGCGCGGACAGCGGGGAGTTCCAGGCCGACGACGTGCCGGGCACCACCCTCGCGGTGCTGTCGCTGTGCGTGGACGTCGCCCGCTGGTTCACGGCCCAGGGCCCGCGGACACCCGACGAGGTCGGCACCCTCTATGCCGACCTCGTGCTGCGCATGGTGGGTGCGCCGGTCGCCTGACGCGTGTGGTGGCCGGTTGACGTGCAACCCCTGCCGGCATGCCCCGGTGAGCGGCCTTTGCCGGTCTTTCCCGGGCGTCAGCGCCTCTCGGCTGACGGCACCCCTACTTCTTGAAGCTCTTCGCCCATTTCCGGGATGTGGAGGCACCCATCGCCAAGATCCCCACTCCCGTGCAGAACCACCACATGGACCACAAGGTCGCCCCGACACCGGTCTCCCGGAAGCGTGACCCGCTGCCGATCCAGGACTCGGCCACGTCGAGCTTCTCGCCGGCCGGATAGTCCTCCGCGTTCTCCAGCCTCCCGCTCCACCCGTCGTCGAAATTCCCGCCGCGAGGGGCGAAGTCGCCACCGCACTCGTAGTCGGCATTCTTCCCGTGGGGGTTGGTGTCGGTGCAGTAATCGACCTTGAAGGTGCCGCGTGTGCCCACCAGGCCGGTGGCCTGCACACCCTGGACGCCGTTGAGGACGACAGACCCGGCACCGACAAGGGTGAGCACGAAGCCGAGCAACAGCCCGGTGACCCGCCATCCCCGTGCCGGCTTCGGCTCCTTCTGCTGTTTGTTGCTCGCCTTACGCGATATCGCACTGCGCATCCGAGCACCCTAGTGGCGTCGTGGCGCTTCGCCGCCCTGGTCGGCGCGCTGTCAGGACATCTTCCCGGCGGGCGGCCGCGCCGCGTCAGGCCCCGCGACGGGTGCGCGCGCCCGACGCCGCGCCCCCGGCACGGCGGTCCGGCTGCGGCGGCCCCGGCTACAGGTAGAAGCGGCTGACCGACTCCGCGACACAGACCGGCTTGTCGCCGCCCTCGCGCTCGATGGTCACGACCGTGGCGAGCTGGACGCCGCCGGGCACCTCGGTCACCTCCGCGATCCTGGCGGTGGCGCGCAGCCGTGAGCCGACCGGGACGGTGGCGGGGAAACGGACCTTGTTGGTGCCGTAGTTGATGCCCATCTTCACGTTGTCGACCCGCATCAGCTGCGGTACGAAGGCGGGCAGCAGCGACAGCGTCAGGTAGCCGTGCGCGATGGTGGTGCCGAAGGGGCCGGCCGCGGCCTTCTCCTGGTCCACATGGATCCACTGGTGATCGCCGGTGGCCTCCGCGAACAGGTCGATCCGCTTCTGGTCGATCTCCAGCCAGTCGCTGGTGCCCAGCTCCTCACCGACTGCGTCGCGCAGTTCGTCGAGCGATCCGAACACTCGGGGCTGTGCCATTTTCGTCCGCCTCCTCGGGATCCATCCGCCGCTGTGGTGCACCGGCCGATGCTTACTAAGCGCTTGCTCAGCATGCTGAGTGCGGGTGCCCGCTGTCAACGGTCCGGCGAGCCGCGGAGTCCGGGAAGACGCCACGGAGGGTCGCCTAGGGTTGAACCGTGCCCCAGCTTCCGTACAAGGTTCACGAGCTCACCGTCGGCCAGCTTTCCGCGCGCAGCGGTGCCGCGGTCTCCGCGCTGCACTTCTACGAGTCCAAGGGGCTGATCAGCAGCACCCGGACGGCGGGCAACCAGCGGCGCTATACCCGTGACGCGCTGCGCCGGGTCGCGTTCGTGCGGGCGGCGCAGCGGGTGGGGATCCCGCTCGCGGTGATCCGTGACGCGCTGGCCGAGCTGCCCGACGAACGCACGCCCAACCGCGCCGACTGGGCCCGGCTCTCCGCGGTCTGGCGCGCCGAGCTGGACGAGCGGATCACCCAACTCGTCGAGCTGCGTGACCGGTTGACGGACTGCATCGGCTGTGGCTGCCTCTCGCTGGAGACCTGTGCGCTGTCCAACCCGTACGACAACCTCGGTGAGCAGGGGCCCGGCGCGCGACGGCTGCGGGTCGACCGGAGCGTCAAGGACCCGGAGGGGGCGCAGCAGCGCGCGGGCGGCGAACAGCGGCATACGGGGGTCCGGCGCGGCGAGCGGGACGACGCGCAGGGGTGCTGTACGGACGAGCCGTGAGCGCGGATGCGCCCGCCCCACAGCGGGGCGGGCGCAGGTATGCCGGCTCCGTCACCACATGGACGGGGTGCGGTGGGCCCACGGGCGGGCCTGCTCCAGCTGTGCCGACAGTGCGATCAAGGTGGCCTCGTCGCCGTAGCGCCCGGCCAGCATCACCCCGATCGGCAGTCCCTCGGCGTTCCACTGCAGCGGGACACTCACCGCGGGCTGGCCGGTGGCGTTGTAGAGCGCGGTGAACGGTGTGAAGGCGCCGATGGCGGCGAACTCGGCCTCGGGATCGGCGTCGTTGCGCAGCCCGCCGACCGGCACCGGAGGCGCGGCCACCGTGGGCGAGAGGATCACGTCATAGCCGGTGCCCGGCGGCATCAGGCCGTCCGCGACGGACTGGGCGAGGAGCCGGAACGCGTACATCGAGCGTGCGAAGTCCGTACCGGAGACCTCGGCGCCGCGGGCGCGCAGCGAGCGGGTGAGCGGCATCAGCAGTTCCTCCCGCTCCGGCGGCACGGGGCGGCTCGCGGCGAGCACCGACCAGACACGGGTGAAGGCGAGCAGGATGCCGTCGTCGGCCGGCAGCGACAGCTCCTCGACCTCGTGGCCGAGCCCGGCCAGCAGGGCGGCGGTGTCGGTGGTGGCGGTGCGGCAGTCGGAGTGGACCGTGAGGCCGGGGACGGGCGGCTCGGTGAGGCAGGCGATCCGCAGCCGTCCGGGGTCGCGGCGGGCGTGGGTGGCGAAGGTCTCCCCGGGCGGCAGAGGCGGCGCGGCGAACGGGTCGCCGGGCATCGCGCCCGCCATGACGTCCAGCAGGGTGGCCGCGTCCGCGACCGTACGGGCCAGTGGTCCCGAGGTGGCCAGGCCGGAGATGTCGTGCAGCAGCGGGCCGCCGCTGATCCGGCCGCGGCTGGGCTTGATGCCGAACAGTCCGCAGACGGAGGCCGGGATACGGACCGAGCCGCCGCCGTCGCTGGCGTGCGCGAGCGGTGCCAGGCCGCCGGCCACGGCCGCGGCCGCCCCGCCGCTGGAGCCGCCCGCCGAGCGTGCCAGGTCCCAGGGGGTGCGGGCGGGCGGTGCCAGGTCGTTCTCGGTGTAGCACGGCAGCCCGAATTCGGGGGTGTTGGTCTTGCCGAGCAGGATCGTGCCGCCCGCCCGCAGCTTGTGGACGACATGGTCGTCGACGGTCGGCACATGCCCGGCCAGCGCCCGGGAACCCATCGTGCAGCGCACCCCGGCGACCTGGTTGAGGTCCTTCACGGGGACGGGGACGCCGTGCAGCGGCGGGAGCGCACGGCCCTCCCGGCGGGCCGCGGTGGCCTCGCTCTCGGCGTCCGAGGCCTGCTTGCGGGCCATCTCCGGGGTGCGGGTGAGGAAGGCACCGAGGGAGTCGTCCAGCCGCTCGATCCGTGTCAGGTAGTGCTCGGTGAGTTCCACGGGGGAGAGCTCACCCGTCCGGATTCCCTCGGCCTGTTCGACCGCGGTCAGATCGTGCAGTTCGGCCATGGACGTCCACCCTCTCCTACGGGTGCCCGTACGGCCCTGTGCCGTACGGGCAGGAGGGCCGACGACACCAGGCGGGCGCGATGCCGGTATGGGTGGTCAGCCCGTGAACAGTTGTTTCAGCTTGAGGGCCGGCTCGTAAAGGCCGTAGCGGAACGGGATGCCGACCCGGAGCCGGACGAGGGCGGACAGGAGGGCGCGGCGGGCAGGACGAGCCGGCGGCCTCCACCCCGGAGGGGCGACGATGCGGGAGCGGGCGAGCGCGATCATGCGGCGGCACCTCGCCGGTTATCCGCCGGAACGCACCTCGCCGGTCATCGCCGGAACGTACCTCGCCGGTCATCCGCCGGGAAGGCCGCTCAGCAAGGTCGCTGCAGCGGACACCAGTTGGGCATTGGCAGTAGCCGGCCGGCCGTCGGGCAGCAGCAGGGTGTCCTCGATGCCGATCCGGGTGGACAGGCCCAGCTCGCCGGCCAGCCGCAGCACGGGCCAGGCCCCGCCGTCCATCCCGTGCAGCAGCACCGGGCGGCCGGGCGCGGCGCCGGCCACAGCGGTCAGCAGCTCACGCGCGAGGGGCGGCGCGGACCCGGCGTCGGTGTCCATCACTTCGGCCAGCACCCGCAGCACCCGCGGCGCGAGCGGGGAGCGGGCGAACGACTCCGCGGCGTCCGTGCCCGACCAGCTGCCGGCCTCGATGCCTATGCCGCGCTCCAGCAGGGCGGCGGCGACGGCTTCGGCGCCCGGCTCGTGCCAGTTCACCGAGGCGTGGTCGGGCAGCACCGTCCAGGAGCGGACCCGCTCCGCGCGGACTGCGGGATCCGGCTCGCACCAGGCGCCGGTCGTCACCCCGACCGGGACATCCACCACCGCCCGGACGGCTTCCAGGGCGGCGGCCACCACGTGCGGCGCAAGGGAGTCCTCGCCGCACGGGGTCTTGGGGTGGACATGGACATCGCAGGCACCGGCCGCCACCGCCTGCTGCGCGGCCTCGGCGAGGGCGGCCGGTGACACCGGAACCGCCGCGGAATCGGCCGCCGTACGGGGGCCGTTGAGACAGACCTGAAGCATGCCCCGATGATGACAGCAGGGTATGACAGGGGCACTGATTCCGGCCGTTCCGGTGTCACCGGCCGTACGACACCCCCTAGGTGTATCGCCCTGTGAGGCTGGGGACGCGGCCTGGCGCCTCAGGCCGCCGCGAACGCCTCCGCCTCGTGCACCCGCACCCGGCCCGCCGTGGTCAGTGCCTCGTGCGTCAGCACGGACAGCGGGGCCAGCACCCCGCACTGCAGGCAGGCCGGCCCGGGTGCCGGTGCGTCCACCGCATCGGGGAGCCAGGCGAAGCGGGTGCCGCTGCACACCGGGCAGTCGCGGCGCGGCCGCCCCGCTTCCATCGCCACGATCATGCGGCGCAGCACCACCGCGAGACGGGCCGCGGGGTGGCGCTGCGGTGACTCGCACGGCACGATGTCGCAGCCGCCCCAGGTCCGCCGGTGCCATTCGTCGATCGCGCCGGGCTGCCGGATGCCGTCGTGTTTCTCCTTGCGGCGCCGGGCGGCGAATTCCTCCTCGTACGCGAGCCAGAGCGTGCGGGCCTCTTCCAGCTCGGCGAGCGCGGCCATCAGCCGCTCCGGATCGGGGTCGCGGTCCTGGGTCGCGATACCGGCCCGGGTGCACAGGTGGTGCCAGGTCGCCCGATGCCCGTAAGGGGCGAAGCGTTCAAGACACTTGCGCAGGGCCGTGCGTCGCTGGGTCGCGACGAGTCGTGGATTGCGGACCTGTTCTGCGAGGGCTCTGAAACCGGCCATTTCATCCCACCTCCGTGGGGAGGATCCGACTGAACGGAGATGGGACGTAGTCGATCACCAACTGGATCCCTCGAACTTTCTTGCGATTTCAGGGGCGATGTTGCGGCTTTCCGGGGCGGCCCCGGCGGAAACTCCCGCTGCGGAGAGAAAAGTTGACTGTTGTTCATCTTCCGGTCAGGGATAACCGGCGGTAACGTCCCGCCCGCCCTCCCCCTCGCTCGTGACGGGCAGGGGACCCCCAGCGAGGAGCAGGAATGCGACGACGTACCGGAAGGCTCAGGACTGCCGTCGCGGCGGCCCTGTTCGCCTTGGGTGCCACGCTCTTGGCACCGCCCCCCACCGCGGCCGCGGCCGCCGCACCGTCCCCCACTCTCGACTTCGCTCGAGCGGGAGGTGCCCCCATCGCCCACGACTACTGCCAGGGCCAGTGCGCCGACATCCTGCCGCCCGGCGCCACCGGCAACGCCACCTTGGTGGAGATCCTCGGCAACAAGGTGTTCGGCACCCACCCCGAGCACTCCACCGACCAACTCGGCCCGTACGGCGCGCTGGCGAGCGGCTACCAGTCGCTCACCGACGACACCCTCACCCAGTTCTTCAACGACGCCTCCTTCGGCGTCCCCCAGGACCAGGTCGGCAAGGTCACCACGCCCCGCAACGACGTGACCATCACCCGGGACAAGAAGACCGGGGTGCCGCACATCAAGGGCACCACCCGCTACGGCACCGAGTTCGGCGCAGGCTACGCCGCGGGCCAGGACCGGCTCTGGCTGATGGACCTCTTCCGCCACATCGGCCGCGGCGAACTGACCTCCTTCGCCGGCGGGGCCCTCGCCAACCAGGGCCTGGAGCAGCAGTTCTGGCCGCAGGCGCCCTACACCGAGGCCGATCTCCAGGCCCAGGTCGACAACATCCGCGACTCCAACGGAGAGCGCGGCAAACTGGCCATGCAGGACGCCCAGGCCTATGTCGACGGCATCAACGCCTACCGCGAACAGTCCAAGAACGGCCGCTACTTCCCCGGTGAGTACGTCCTCACCGGCCATGTCGACGCGATCACCAACGCCGGTGAGATCCAGCCCTTCAAGCTCACCGACCTGATAGCCCTCGCCTCCGTCGTCGGCGGTCTCTTCGGCAACGGGGGAGGCGGCGAGGTCCCCTCGGCCCTCGCGCTGCTCTCCGCCCAGCAGAAGTACGGCGTCGAGAAGGGCACCCAGGTGTGGGAGTCCTTCCGGGAGCGCAACGACCCCGAGGCCGCCAAGACCCTGCACGACGGCAGCAGCTTCCCGTACGCGGTCAAGCCGGCCAAGGCCCAGGGCACCGCACTGCCCGACCGCGGCTCGGTCACCCCCGAGCCGCTGGTCTTCGACCGCACCGGCGCGGCCACCGTCAAGAGCGGGACACCGCCGCGGGACCCGGTCAAGGCGCCCGGGAAGTACAAGAAGCTGGAAGGCCTCTTCAAGGACGGGGTGCTGCCCAAGGGGAGCTTCGACCCCACCCAGCACCGCGGGATGTCCAACGCCCTGCTGGTCTCCGGCAAGCACTCCGCGAGCGGCCACCCGGTTGCCGTCTTCGGCCCGCAGACCGGCTACTTCGCGCCCCAGCTCCTGATGCTCCAGGAGATCCAGGGGCCCGGCATCAGCGCCCGCGGCGCCTCCTTCGCGGGCGTCGGGATGTACGTCCAGCTCGGCCGCGGGCAGGACTACGCCTGGAGCGCCACCTCCGCCGGCCAGGACATCACCGACACCTACGCCGTCGAGCTGTGCAACGCGGACGGCTCCGCGGCCACCAAGGACTCCACCTCCTACCGCTACCGCGGGGCCTGCGTCCCCATGGAGAAGCTGGAGCGCACCAACTCCTGGAAGCCCACCGTCGCCGACCCGACGGCGGCCGGCTCCTACCGGATGCAGGTCTTCCGGACGAAGTACGGGACCGTCACCCACCGCGCCACCGTCGACGGCAAGCCCGTCGCCTACACCGCGCAGCGCTCCACCTACCGCCACGAGGCCGACTCGATCATCGGCTTCCAGATGTTCAACGACCCGTCCTACGTCCGCGACGCCAAGACGTTCCAGCAGGCCGCCGAGCACATCGGCTACGCCTTCAACTGGTTCTACGCCGACTCCCGTGACATCGCGTTCTACAACAGCGGCCTCAATCCGGTCCGCAACCCCGACGTCGATCCCGCACTGCCCATCAAGGCGGACGACGCCTACGAGTGGAAGGGCTACGACCCGGACACCAACACCACCGACTACACCCCGCCCGCCCAGCATCCGCAGTCCGTCGACCAGGACTACTACATCTCGTGGAACAACAAGCAGGCCAAGGACTACGACTCGGCCGGCTTCGGCAACGGGTCGGTGCACCGCGGCAATCTGCTGGACGACCGGGTGCGCGCGCTGACCGAGGCCGGCGGGGTGACCCGGGCCTCGCTGACCCGCGCCATGTCCGAGGCCGCCGTCACCGACCTGCGCGGCGAGGACGTGCTGCCCGAACTCCTGCGGGTCCTGCAGAGCAAGCCCGTCACCGACCCGAAGCTGAAGACCGCGGTCCAGCAGCTGGAGGCCTGGCGCAAGGACGGCGCCCAGCGCCGCGAGACCGCCGCGGGCTCGCACACCTACACCCACCCCGACGCCGTACGCCTGATGGACGCCTGGTGGCCGCTGATGGTCGACGCGGTCTTCAAGCCAGGGCTGGGCGGCGACCTCTATGACGCGCTGCGGGCCAATCTCGGCATCGACGAATCCCCGTCGGCCGGCCACGGCCCGACCGGGGCGCACGCCGGATCGGCCTTCCAGTACGGCTGGTGGAGCTACGCGGACAAGGACCTGCGGTCGGTGCTCGGCGACAAGGTGGCCGGCCCGCTCGCGCAGCCGTACTGCGGCAACGGTGAACTCGCCGCCTGCCGCGACACCCTGCTGGCCACACTCCAGCAGGCGACCGGGAAAACGGCCGAGCAGGTCTACCCCGGCGACGACAGCTGCAAGGCCGGCGACCAGTGGTGCTCGGACGCGATCATCCACCGCGCGGTGGGCGGTCTGACCCACGACACCATCAGCTGGCAGAACCGGCCGACCTACCAGCAGGTCGTGGAGTTCCCGGCACACCGGTAGGGGGAGCGCGGCACGGCGAGGCCCCGGGGTATCACCACCGCCCCGGGGCCTTCGCGCGCGCCCGCCGGGTGTCTTGCCGTGCCAATTCCCTTACCGGGAAGCCCGACTGCCCTCCGGGCCGGAATTCCACGGGGGTTATGCTGCAGGGTTCTGAACTCCAGGGATTGGGAAAGCGAGGCATGGCCTTGTCAGGTCCGCAGCAGTACCCGACGGAGCTGCTGGATACCACCATGGACCAGCTGCGCACGCTGATCGTCGTCCACGAGGCGGGCACCGCGCTGGGCGCCGCGCGGCGGCTGGGCCGCGAACAGTCCAGTGTGCAAAAGCAGCTGGACACCATGAACCGCACCTTTGCCGCGCTGTGCGGCGAGGAGCTGGTCCTCAAGCAAGGGCGGGGCCGGGACGCCCTGTTCACCGCGACCGGCGAGGCGCTGGTCGAGCTGGCGCGGCGCACGCTGGGGGAGTGGTCGGACGGGGTGCGCGACGCCCGCCGCCGGCTCGGCCGGACGCTGTCCGTCGGCACCACCCGCTACACCCTGGGCTTCCTGCTGGACGCGGTGGAACGCGTCGCGGAGGACTATGAGCGCGACGACGTCGATCTGAAGGTCACCCATGTCCGCACCGGCGACCTCTTCACCAAGCTGCGCACCAAAGAACTCGATCTGGTCTGCGGCAGCGTCGTGGTCACCCAGGACGACGAAGCGGAGCTGCTGGCTCCGTACGAGGTCATGGAATGGCGGCGCAGCGGGCTCTCCCTGCTCACGAACCTGCCGCCGGAACGGCTCCCCGGCACCTCCTTCGGCGCCCACGACCTGCCCCGGCTGCCGCTGGTCGTCTCGACGCGCGGCCTGATCAGCCGTTTCCTGACCTCCTGGTACGGCCCCGACTACCGGCACAAGCTGTCCGTGGCGGCCGAGATCGAGGCCGCGCACTACGGCTTCGAACTGCTGCGGTCGGGAGTGGTCAGCGGGGCGATGCTGGTCACCCGGGGCATCGGGGAGGCCGCCGCCGACGGCCGCCTCCCGGAAGCCGGCGGGCTGCGCACCCTGGAGATCGTCGGGGAGGTGGGCCCCCGGACCGAGGTGCTGGTCGGCGTCTTCACCCGCCGCGGCGAGCGGGACTCCTACGCCCCCGGCCACCCCCTCAACCTCCTGTGGGACGCGCTGTCCAGGGAGAGCGGGCGATGGTGGCTGAGCTCGTGAGCGCGCGGGGGCACCGGCCGCTCAGACCAGCTCCCGCTCCCGGGTCTCCGGCAGTGCCAGCACGCACAGCAGCGACACGACCGCCATCGCGCTGACGTACCAGCCCACCGAGGCCGACCCGTACGCCGACTGGAGCCGGGTGGCGACCAGCGGGGCCACCGCGCCGCCGAGGACGCCGCCCAGGTTGTAGGCCAGCGAGGCACCCGAGTACCGCACCCGCGTACCGAACAGCTCCGGCAGATACGCGCCCATCGGGCCGTACACCACACCCATGCAGAACAGCGCGCCGCCGATGCCGAGGGCGATCAGCACCGGCGTCCCGGTGTCCAGCAGCGGGAAGAGCACGAGGCCCCACACCACCGCGAGGGCGCTCCCGGCGAGGATCAGCTTGCGGCGCCCGGCGGCGTCGGAGCGGGTGGCGGCGAGCCAGGTACCGGCGGCGAGGAACAGGCAGGCGACGAGGGAGAGCCCCAGCATGGTGTTGCGGGAGATGCCGAGGGTGGTGGTGGCGTAGGACAGGCAGTAGGTCGTCGCGGTGTAGAAGAGGCCGTACGCGACGATCATTCCGCCCGCGCCCAGCAGCAGTTCGCGCGGATGACGGCGCAGCACCTCGACGGCGGGGACCTTGCTCGCCTCCTGGGCGTCCAGCACCTTCGCGAACACCGGCGTCTCACTGATCTTCAGCCGTACGAACAGCCCCACCCCGACCAGCAGGAACGACAGCAGAAACGGCACCCGCCAGCCCCACGAGCCAAACGCCGCGTCATCGAGCACCGACGACAGCAGCCAGAACACCCCGGTCGCCGCGAAGAACCCCACGGACGGGCCGAGTTGCGGGAAGGCCGCATACAGCCCACGGCGCCTGCGCGGCGCGTGCTCGACCGCGAGCAGCGCGGCCCCGCCCCACTCGCCGCCCAGGCCGATGCCCTGCAGGAAGCGCAGCACGAGCAGCAGCAACGGCGCCCAGACGCCCCAGGTGCCGTAGCCCGGGAGCAGCCCCACGCACGCCGTCGAGAGCCCCATCAGCAGCAGCGAGGCGACCAGCACGGACTTACGGCCCACCCGGTCACCGAAGTGGCCGAAGAGCACCGAGCCCAGCGGCCGCGCGGCGAACGCCACCGCGTAGGTGGAGAAGGACGCGAGGGTCGCGTTGACCGGGTTGAGCGTCGGGAAGAACGCCTGGTTGAGGACGAGCGCGGCGGCCGTCCCGTAGATGTAGAAGTCGTAGAACTCGATGGCCGTCCCGATGAAGGAGGCCACCGCCACCCGGCGCAGGCTCTCACCGCCGCCGGCCTCCCCTTTCGTCTCCGGGGGAGAATCCGCCGGGGTCTGCGCTGATGCCTGCGCTGATGTCGCGTCACTACTCACCAGCGCACTTTCCGGCCCGGTGCAGGGGGCAGTCAAGAGGCGAAATGGGCTGTCTCGGTTCTTGAGACCGGGGTCGGGCGGGACAGGCGTCGGCCGGACCGGGGGCGGCCCGGATCGAGGCCGGCCCGGATCGTGACAGGCCGGAGCCGGTCGCGCTCCGGGCCAACGCCCGTTACGGGTACCGCAGATACCGCCGTCGCACCGCTCGGAAGCGCTGCAGGCCCGCGCGCCAGGCGGCCACGATCTCGTCCGGATCCGCGCCCGCGTCGATCATCTTCCGGACGGTCGACGAGCCGGTCAGCCGGTCGATGCCGTTGTCGGGACGCCAGGCGAAGCCGCTCCAGACCCGCTTCGCGGTCACCAGGAGGCCGATGCCGGTACGCACCGGGTCGAACGCCTCGCGGTCGTGGACGTGCAGCTGGACGCCGCCGATCGTCTTGCCCTGGAACTTGGAGAAGGTGGGAGCGAAGTAGGCCTCCCGGAAGTGGACGCCGGGCAGGCCCAGTCCGGTGGCGGCAGCAGCCCAGCGGCGGTCGATGCCGTCCGCACCCAGCAGCTCGAAGGGGCGGGTGGTGCCGCGCCCCTCGGAGAGGTTGGTGCCCTCGAAGAGACAGGTGCCGGAGTAGACCAGGGTGGTGTCGGGCGTGGGCATGTTGGGGCTCGGCGGCACCCAGGGCAGGCCGGTGGCGTCGAAGAAGTCGGTGCGCCGCCAGCCGGTCATCCGCACGGTCTCCAGCTCCACCGGGCGCCCGGCCGCCTGCGGCACGAACTCGCCGTTGAACAGCAGCGCCAGCTCCGCCACCGTCATCCCGTGTGCCTGCGCGATCGGCTCCCGTCCGACGAACGAGGCGTACGCCTTGTCGAGCACGGGGCCGGTGGCCGAGCGGCCGGTGACCGGATTGGGCCGGTCGAGGACGACGAAGCGCTTGCCGGCGAGCGCCGCCGCCACCATGCAGTCGTACAGCGTCCAGATGTAGGTGTAGAACCGCGCGCCCACGTCCTGGATGTCGAAGACGACGGTGTCCACACCGGAGGCGCCGAAGATGCCGGCGAGTTCCCTGCCGCTCTTGTTGTACGTGTCGTAGACCGGCAGTCCGGTGGCCGGATCGTCGTAGCGGCCCTCGGAACCGCCGGCCTGCGCGGTGCCGCGGAATCCGTGCTCGGGGCCGAAGACGGCGGTCAGCCGCACCCGTTCGTCGGCGTGCATCACATCCACGATGTGCCGCAGATCCCGGGTGACGCCGGTGGGGTTGGTGACGATGCCGGCCCGGTGGCCGTCCAGCAGGCGGTAGCCGTCGGCGGACAGCCGGTCGAAGCCGGTGTGTACCCGCCGGCCGCCGCCGTGCGGGGCACGCACCGCCTGCGCGGGCCCCGCGCCCGCGGCCCATGCCGCACCGGTCGCGCCGGCCGTCGCCAGCCGCCCGAGCAGAACGCGTCTCGACAGAGCCATCCGCACACCTCCGTGATCAGGGAATCAACCTCAACCGGGTACGTGTCGTGTGCACGCTAGCCCGCTCCGGGGCGTGGCGGAATGGACCCGGCCGGTACGGCAAGGACTCTTCCGCCGGGACATACCGACTGGTTAGTCTGCCTCCGTCGCACCGACCCGACCGAGGGAGACCCAGGGTGGAAGCCGTACGGGACAAGACCGTTGTCGTGACCGGGGCGGGCGGGGGGATCGGCGCCGCGCTGGCCCGCCGGTTCGCCGCCGAGGGCGCCCGGGTCGTGGTCAACGATCTCGACGAGGCCAAGGCGGCGAAGACCGCCGGGGAGATCGGGGCGATCGCGGTCGCCGGCGACGCCTCCGCCGTCGTCCCGGCCGCACGGGCGGCGCTCGGCGGCGGTATCGACATCTTCTGCGCCAACGCGGGAGTGGGGACCGGCGGCGGGCCCGAGGCGTCCGACGAGGACTGGACGCTGGCCTGGGACGTCAACGTCATGGCACATGTCCGGGCCGCGCGGGAGCTGGTGCCCGAGTGGCTGGAGCGCGGCAGCGGGCGCTTCATCTCCACGGTCTCCGCCGCGGGCCTGCTCACCATGGTCGCCGCCGCCCCGTACAGCGTCACCAAGCACGGCGCCTACGCCTTCGCCGAATGGCTCTCGCTGACCTACCGGCACCGCGGTATCGACGTCCACGCCATCTGCCCGCAGGGCGTCCGCACCGACATGCTGGCCGCCACCGGCGCCGCCGGGGACCTGGTCCTGACGCCCACGGCCGTGGAACCCGAGGACGTCGCCGACGCCCTCTTCGCGGCGATGGCCGAGGGCCGCTTCCTGGTGCTGCCGCACCCCGAGGTCGCGGACTACTACACCGCGCGGGCGGCGGACCCCGACCGCTGGCTCGGCGGGATGAACCACCTCCAGCGGAAGTTGGAGCAGGCCGAGGGCGGCCGCTCCTAGGAGCACCCGCCCCGGCAGCGGGGTGCAGGGTGACGGGCCGGCCGGGCCCGGCGCGTCACCGCACGCCACCCGCCACCCCGCGTCACCCGGGCGTTTCCCCCGCAGGGATGATTCAGGCGATCAGGAAGAAAGGGCCGCACCCCGATGACCTCCTACCAGGACATGCCGTGGCTGGCACAGCTCACCGATGCCCAGCGCGCCCCCGTCCAGCCGCCCCCCTCGACGCTGCACGCCTTCCGGGCCGCGGTCGGCCGCGTCCCCGACCGTACGGCGCTCGCCTACTTCGACGGCCGGCTGTCCTACGCCGAGACCGATGCGCTCTCCGACGGCATCGCCGCCCACCTCGCCGGGCGCGGCTTCCGGCGCGGCGACCGGGCCGCGGTCATGCTCCAGAACACCCCGCACTTCGTGCTCGCCCTGCTCGGCGTGTGGAAGGCCGGCGGTGTGGTGGTACCGGTCAACCCCATGTACAAGTCCGCCGAAATGCGGCACATCCTGGACGACGCCGAGGTCACCGCCGTCATCTGCGCCGACCGCACCTGGGACGGCTTTCTGCGGGCCACCGCCGCCGAGGCGCCGTCCGTCCGGATCGCGCTCACCACCTGGGAACGGGACCTGCAGACCCGCGACGACCGGCGGGTGCTGCGCGGTGACCGGCTCGGTCCGCAGGAGGGCGCCGACGATCTGCTGACCGCCGCCCGCACTGCGGGGAGGATCCGCGCGGTGCCCGCCGACCCGGAGCTCACCGCCGACGACCTCGCGCTGATCAGCTACACCTCCGGCACCAGCGGCACCCCCAAGGGCGCCACCAACACCCACGGCAACATCACCTACAACGCCGAACGCCAGCGCACCGGCCTGGGCCTGCCCGAGGGCGCCACCTACTTCGCGCTCGCCCCGCTCTTCCACATCACCGGCATGGTCTGCGAACTGGCCGCCTGCGTCGCCAACTCCGGCACCCTCGCGCTCGCCTACCGCTTCGACGCCGGTGTCGTCCTGGACGCCTTCCTGGAACACCGCCCCGCCTATACGGTCGGGCCCTCCACCGCCTACATGGCGCTGATGGCCCACCCCGAGGTCACCCGTGACCACTTCGCGTCCTTCCGGACCATGTCCTCGGGCGGTGCGCCGCTGCCGCCCGCCCTCGTCGAGAAGTTCCGCACCGACTTCGGGCCGTACCTCCACAACGGCTACGGTCTGACCGAGTGCACCGCCCCCTGTGCCAGCGTCCCGCCCGGCAGAAAGGCACCGGTCGACAAGGTCTCCGGCACGCTGGCCGTGGGCGTCCCCGGCCCCGACACCGTCGTGCGGATCACCGACGAGAGGGGCCGGGACCTGCCGTTCGGCGAGCAGGGCGAGATAACGGTCCGCGGCCCCCAGGTCGTCCCCGGCTACTGGCGCCGCCCCGACGCCACCGCCGAGGCCCTTCCGGACGGCGAGCTGCGCACCGGTGACATCGGTTTCATGGACGCCGGCGGCTGGCTGTACGTCGTCGACCGCAAGAAGGACATGATCAACGCCTCCGGCTTCAAGGTCTGGCCCCGCGAGGTCGAGGACGTCCTCTACAGCCACCCGGCGGTGCGCGAGGCGGCGGTCGTCGGGGTGCCCGATGCCTACCGTGGCGAGTCGGTCAAGGCCTATGTCAGCCTGCGCCCCGGCGCGTCCCCGGAACCCGCCGAGCTGGCCGCTTACTGCAAGGAACGGCTCGCGGCGTACAAATATCCCCGCGCGGTGGAGATCCTGGCCGAGCTTCCGAAGACCACGAGTGGCAAGATCCTCCGACGGGAGCTGCGCCACCGCGCATGACTAGCACGAAGGACAGGTGAGGGCGATGGCCGGCACGAAGGACGGCAACGGCAACGGCGGTGCGAAGCCGGTGGCCCAGCGGCTGCTGGCCACCGCCACCAGGCTCTTCGCCGAGCAGGGCTACGACCGCACCTCCGTCCAGGAGATCGTCGATGCGGCGGGCGTCACCAAGGGCGCCCTGTACCACTACTTCGGCTCCAAGGAGGATCTGCTCCACGAGGTCTACGGCCGGGTCCTGCGACTCCAGCAGGAGCGGCTGGACCACTTCGCCGGTGCCGACGCGCCGGTGGAGCAGCGACTGCGGGACGCCGCCGCCGATGTGGTCGTCACCACCATCGACAACCTCGACGACACCAAGATCTTCTTCCGCTCGATGCACCAGCTCAGCCCGGAGAAGGACAAGCAGGTACGCGCCGAACGGCGCCGCTACCACGAGCGGTTCCGGGCCCTGGTCGAGGAGGGCCAGCGCACCGGCGTCTTCGCCGCCGACATCCCCGCCGACCTGGTCGTGGACTACCACTTCGGCTCCGTGCACCACCTGGGCACGTGGTATCGCGAGGACGGACCGCTCAGCCCGCAGCAGGTCGCCGATCACCTGGCGGATCTCCTGCTGCGGGCCCTGCGGCCGTAGCGCGCACCGCGCGCCGCGGTCGCCGCCCGTACCGGCCCGCCGCGGTGTTCCGTTGGCCACATGTGCGGGAGTGGCGTTCCTCACACACCCTCACCCTGTGTATCGGAACGGCCACACCGAGGCGGGACGGGCCGCCTCCCGGCGCGCTCCTGAGGGCCTTCACCGCATCTTCAGGAAATTGTTGGATTGCGCGCAAGGCCTGTGGGAATGCGCTCCCGGGCAACGACACTCAAGGGGTGGTTACGGCTCGGGGCTGTCCTCATCCGCCGTCCGTAACTTACGGTATCGATAGTTCTGCTATCACTACCGATGTGGGTGGCCTTGTGGCTGAAGTGACGCTGTTTCTCCGGGAGTACGCACGGACGCGCCGGGAGGTGGGCGCGATTGCTCCGAGCAGTCCCCGGCTCGGCAGGGCCCTGACCCGCTATCTGATCCCCAGCCCCGGCCGCTCCCGCGCGGTCCTGGAGGTGGGTCCCGGCACCGGCGCGGTGACCCGCCATATCGCCGACGCGCTCGGCCGCGAGGACACCCTCGACCTGGTCGAGGCCAACCCGCGCTTCGTCGACATCCTGCACGGCGCCTACGGCGGCGACCCCCGGCTGCAGTTCCTCACCGGTCTGGTGCAGGAGCACGAACTCGGCACCTACGACACGATCGTCTGCGGCCTGCCGTTCGCGAACTTCGACGCCCCGACCACGACGGACATCTTCGACCGGCTGCTCGGCGCCCTGCGGCCCGGCGGCACCCTCTCCTTCTTCGGCTACGTCGGCGGGGCCACGGCGCGCCGCACGTTCACCGGCAAAGCCGCCCGCGCCCACGTCCTCGACGGCCAGAACGCGCTGCGCCGCATACTCGACCGGCACACCTTCCGCACCGAACTGGTGCTGGGCAACCTGCCCCCGGCCCGGGTGCACCACCTCGTACCGGCCGGCGAGCCCGTTCACCCCGTCTGAGACCGCGCCCGCACCCGCCGGGCCACGTCCTCCTGGGCGATACGCCGCAGCGCGGCCATCGCCGTGTCGCCCAGTACGGTCCCGAGCACCGCACCCTCGATCTGGGCGTCGAGGCTCGGGACCCCGTCGAACGCCGCCAGCTCGGCGGCGGCCAGGGACCCGGCGGCCTGTGCGTACCGGTCGAGCAGGCCCAGCAGCTCGCTCTGGTCGAGCTCGTGGTAAGCCACCACGACCTGCACCAGCGTCCGCCACCCCGGATTCTCCGGCCGTACCGACCAGTCGTGCCGCCGCACCAGCTCCGCGACCTCGCGCTCGGCGCGCTCCCACATCTCGTCGGTGCCCCGCTCGGCGGCCACCTTGCTGACCGCCGACTGCGCGGTCCCGAGCATGCCGTGCGGGGTGGTGCCCGGAGAGTCGATGCCGGCCAGTACCTCGGCGGCCGCCGCGATGGACAAGCCGCCCACTTCGGTCAGCGCCCGGATCAGCTTCAGCCGCCGGATGTGCGAATCGGCGTACTGGACCTGGTTCGGACTGATGCGCTCGCCCGGCGGCAACATGCCTTCCCGGGTGTAGTACTTGATCGACGGAACCGGCACCCCGGTCCGCCGCGCCAGTTCTCCGATACGCATCCCCCGAGGATAACGGCGGGGCCCTGCCGGCCGGGGCCCGCTCCGACCGGTGGACAAGGGGCCCCGCTCGCGTCGTACGCAGGCCGTGCCCGAGGTCCCCACCCCCTCGGTCACGGCTGCGGTACCGGGGCGGCCCCGGGGCGTCGGGCCCTACAGGTAGCGCTTCAACTCGCGGCGCGCCAGGGACCGTTGGTGCACCTCGTCGGGGCCGTCCGCCAGCTGGAGCGTGCGGGCGCCGGCCCACAGCTCCGCCAGGGGGAAGTCCTGGCTGACGCCGCCCGCGCCGTGCAGCTGTACCGCCTTGTCGAGGATGTCCACGACCGTGCGCGGGGTGGCGATCTTGATGGCCTGGATCTCGGTGTGGGCACCCTTGTTGCCGACGGTGTCCATCAGCCAGGCGGTCTTCAGCACCAGCAGTCGCAGCTGCTCCACCGCCACCCGGGCGTCCGCGATCCACTCCTGCACCACGCCCTGCTGGGCCAGCGGCTTGCCGAACGCCGTACGGGTCACCGCACGGCGGCACATCAGCTCGATGGCGCGCTCGGCCATGCCGATCAGCCGCATGCAGTGGTGGATCCGGCCGGGGCCGAGCCGCGCCTGGGCGATGCCGAAGCCCCCGCCCTCCTCGCCGATCAGATGGCCCGCCGGCACCCGTACGTCGTGGAAGACCACCTCGGCATGGCCGCCGTGGTAGTGGTCCTCGTAGCCGTAGACCTGCATGGCGCGCTTGACCTCCACGCCGGGGGTGTCCCGCGGAACCAGGATCATCGACTGCTGGCGGCGGATGTCCGCGCCGTCCGGGTCGGTCTTGCCCATCACGATGAAGATCTGGCACAGCGGGTTCATCGCGCCGGAGATGTACCACTTGCGGCCGTTGATGACATAGCTGTCGCCGTCCCGCTCGATCCGGGTCTCGATGTTGGTGGCGTCCGACGAGGCCACCTCCGGCTCGGTCATCGCGAACGCCGACCGGATCTCACCGGCCAGCAGCGGCGCCAGCCACTGCTTCTGCTGCGCCTCGTTGCCGAACTGCGCCAGTACCTCCATGTTGCCGGTGTCCGGTGCCGCGCAGTTCAGTGCGGTGGGTGCCAACTGGGGGCTGCGGCCGGTGATTTCGGCCAGCGGGGCGTACTGGAGGTTCGTCAGCCCGGCGCCGTGCTCCGGGTCGGGGAGGCTGTGCTCGTCCACAAAGAACAGGTTCCACAGCCCCTGCCTGCGGGCCTCGGCCTTCAGCTCCTCGACGATCGCCGGGGTGTCCCACGGCGAGGCGAGTGCGGCCCGCTGCTCATGGGCGGTCCGCTCGGCCGGGTAGACGTGCTCGTCCATGAACGTCAGGAGCTTTTCGCGCAGCTCCTCGGTGCGGGCGTCGAATGCGAAGTCCATGGGCGTCTCAGCCTTCCTTGAGGGTGGTGAGTCCGTGGTCGATGAAGACGGGGACGAGCTCGCCGATCCGGTCGAACCCGGCGCCGACGGTCTGGCCGAGCGTGAAGCGGTAGTGGATGCCCTCGAGGATCACGGCGAGCTTGAACCAGGCGAACGCCGTGTACCAGGCGATGGCGGAGGTGTCCCGGCCGGAGCGGGCGGCGTAACGCTCGATCAGCTCGCCCGGCGAGGGGTGACCGGGGGCGCCGCTGGTGGTGCTCACCGGCGACTGCGGCAGGCCCAGGTCCGAGCTGTACATCGCCAGCAGACCGAGGTCGGTCAGCGGATCGCCGAGCGTGGACATCTCCCAGTCCAGGACGGCCTTGAGGGTGTCGTCGGCCCCGATCAGGACGTTGTCGAGGCGGTAGTCGCCGTGGACGACGGCCGGGGCGGGCGAGGCGGGCAGCGCCCGGCCCAGTGTCTCGTGCAACTCGTCGATCCCCGGCAGGTCGCGGTTCTTCGACGCGCTCAACTGCTTGCCCCAGCGGCGCAGCTGGCGCTCCAGGAAGCCGTCGGGGCGGCCGAAGTCGCCGAGCCCGACCGCCTCCGGGTCCACCGCGTGCAGGTCCACGAGCGTATCGACCAGGGAGAGCACCACGGCCCGGGTGCGCTCGGCCCCGAGCGGGGCCAGCTGGCCGGCCGTGCGGTAGGGCACGCCCTCGACCAGCTCCATCACATAGAAGGGTGCGCCGATGACCGACTCGTCCTCGCACAGCAGCAGGGCCTCGGGCACCGGCACCGGCGTCTCGTGCAGGGCGCTGATGACCCGGTGCTCGCGCCGCATGTCGTGCGCGGTGGCCAGCACATGGCCGAGCGGCGGCCGGCGGACGACCCAGGAGGCGGCGCCATCGGTGACGCGGTAGGTGAGGTTGGACCGCCCGCCCTCGATCAGCCGGGCCCGCAGCGGGCCGCCGGCCAGCCCCGGCCGCTCCCGGCCCAGATGCTCGCGCAATCGCTCCAGGTCGAGGCCGGGAGGATCCTCCCGGTCCTGGGTCTGCGGGGGAGGGGTGCCCTTGCTCATCGTGCTCCTCCGTACGGAGTGGACGGTCGGTCGGTCGCAGCACGATCATGCCGACTAGTCGGTATGGAGTCCAGTGCCGGGGTGTGGGGCGTGGGTCACGCGGGGATTTTCCGCCACACCGGCGGTCCCGGGCGCCCCCGGCCGGCTCGGGCTGCCCCCGGCCGGCTCGGGCTGCCCCGGCGCCGGCCGCCCCTGGCCCCCGTCGCTCCCGGCCTTCTCTCAGGCCTCCGCCCTCACGCCCGTGATCAGGCGTGACACGCCATCGGCACTCCGCCGTTCATCACCGTCATATCGCCGAACCCGGCCGCCACGTCGAGCGGCGCACCCGGCGCGGTGCCCGCCAGCTCCGCGTACGCCCGGTGCAGATTCGCCACCAGCCGCTCGCTCTCGGCCAGCTCCGCGAACGGGCCGAGGTCCGCCTCCCGGGCCACCTCCAGCGGCGTACGGCCGGCCGCCCGGCCCTCCTGCGCCAGCCGGCCGACGAACCGCAGGTAGCGCTCGATGCCGTCGTACACCTCGGGGCCGGTCACCGGACCGTGCCCGGGGACGACGGTGACCGCGTCCAGGGTGCGGAGCAACTGCAGTGCGCGCAGCGATCCGGCCAGCGACCCCATGAAGACGAACGGGGTACCGCCGTGGAAGACCAGGTCTCCGGCGAAGACGATGCGCTGCCGGGGCAGCCAGACGACGGTGTCGCCGGTGGTGTGTGCCACGCCCGGGTGGATCAGCCGCACCTCGATGTCCCCGACGTGCAGGGCCAGCTCGTCGGTGTAGGTGACCTCGGGCGCCGTCAGACGGATGTCGCCGTACTCGACCTCGGGCCACACCGCGTGCAGCTGCTGTCCGGCGGCCAGCAGCTCACGGCGGCAGGAGGCATGCCCGATGACCGTCGCCTCGGGCGCGAAGACGCAGTTGCCGTAGGTGTGGTCGCCGTGGTGGTGCGTGTTGACCACCATGCGGGGCGTGGGTGCGCCGCTCTCGGCGATCCGGCGGCGCAGCAGGCGCGCCCGGCTCTCGGTGGCGGCGGTGTCCACGACCAGGGTGGCGTCCCCGTCGGTGACGAAGCCCGCGTTGTTCAGGCACCAGCCGCCGTCCGGCTGGATAAAGGCGTGGACCCCGGCGGCCAGTTCGGTGAGGTAGGGCTCGGCGGTCGGTGCCGCCGAGGTGTGCGCTGCCGGGGCCTGCGCCCGCGTGTTCCGTGCTGTCGAGTCGCCCATGCGGGTGTGTCCCCTCGTCCGGTGGTCCCTCATTTCCCGCTGCCGGGGCGGGAGTCGGTCCCGACCCGGGACGGCGGGGGTCGCGTCACCGTACCTCTGTCGCCCGCCGCGGTGGCGCCGCACCCCGGCTCAGGGCCCCTGCTCAGTGCCCCGGCCGTACCAGGATCACCGTGCCGCACAGCGCCAGCCCGAGGGTGCAGCCGACCAGCAGCAGGGCCGTCCGCGGGGGCAGGCCCGGCGGGCGGCCGGTGACCATCGCCCGCATCCGGTGGTGCGCGAGCACCACGAACGCGATCCACAACAGGCCGGTCAGCGCCGCCAGAACCACCTCCACCGGCCCGGGGGCGGCGCTCTGCAGCAGCTGACGGGCGGCCAGCACCGCCATCGCCGTGGCGGACAGCGTGGTACGCCGCCACGCCAGCCTGGTCCGTTCCGGCTGCAGCCCCGGGTCCCGGTCGGGGGCCGGCCGCGGCATCCCCGCCGCCGGCCGTGTTCCGCCCGCCATCGGCTAGGTGGTCCGGCCCAGGAGGACCAGCACGACCACCGCCACCGCCAGGACGCCGACGCTCAGCGCCAGCGCCGTGGGGAAGCGGCTGACCGGCAGGTCCTCGCCGCGCCGCATCGCGCGCTCGCAGCGCACCCAGTGGTTGACCGCCCGCAGCGCACACAGCGCGCCGCCCACCAGCAGGACGACGGTGAAGGTGACCCGCAGCCCCTGGTGCAGCCGGGGCAGGAACTGGTCCACCGCGAAACCGCCGCCGATCAGCGCCAGCCCGGTGCGCAGCCAGGCGAGAAAGGTGCGCTCGTTGGCGAGCGAGAAGCGGTAGTCGGGGGTCGTGCCCTCCTCGCGGATCCGCGCGGGCGAGAACCACAGCCGCACGGCCGCGCCGGCCGACCGCAGCCCCTCAGTGAGGATCATGGCCGAAACCCTATCGGCCGGCCGGTGCCCTGCCCGGGGCGCATCAGAGCTCCCCCGCCTCCCGCCGGGCCAGCAGCTGCCGGTACGCGGCGAGCCCGTCCGGCGTCCACGGCCACTCGTCCAGCCGCCGGGTCAGCTCCTCCTCGGTCAGGAACGCGGACCAGTCGATCTCCGACTCCTGCGGGGCGACCGGCAGCGTGCAGCGCACCTCGTAGACCGCGGACCACCAGGTGTGCTCGGCCGTCTCGTAGAGGAACTTGAACAGCGGCCGGGGCGGCTCCAGTCCCTGGACCCCCAGCTCCTCCTCGGCCTCGCGCAGCGCCGCCTGGTCGTAGGTCTCGCCGGTGCC
Source organism: Streptomyces sp. NBC_00400 (assembly GCF_036048035.1). NCBI lineage: Bacteria > Bacillati > Actinomycetota > Actinomycetes > Kitasatosporales > Streptomycetaceae > Streptomyces > Streptomyces sp. NBC_00400. Next base: position 6,745,519 of record NZ_CP107940.1, read on the forward strand.
GACCACGCCTCCCACGAACATGTCGTAGTGCGAGGGGAAGACGAGCTTGTGCGGGGTGCGGCGGTGGACGAAGATCCGGTCCGCCTCGTCCCGGGCGAGGACGAAGGCACAGCGGGTGCGCATCCTGCGGGCGTAGCTCTCGCCGCGTGGGGCCTGCCCCACGACCTGATCGTTCTCATCGACGATGTCGAGGATTTCGTCCGCGTTGAGCGGTTGCTGATCGGTCATGGCAGCCATGCAACCACCCGGGCCCCGGGCACAGCTCACCGGGCGGCGGTCTCCGGGCGGCGCTCTGCGAGGGCGGTCGCCGCCGCGGGGGAGCGGCCGGGACGCCCTCCTCAGCGCGGCTGCAGCTCCCGCACGTTCTCCCGCCGGCCGGACCCCGGCGGCATCGCCGGATGGCTGCCGATCAGCACGATGCCCGCGACGACGGCCACGATCCCGGCCACCTCCCACGCCAGCGCCGCGGGCGTCACCCGCAGCTGGTCGCCGAGGAACCCCACCCCGCAGGCGATGCCGGCCAGCGGCTGGGCGGCGGTCAGCGCGGGCAGCGAGAGCCGCAGCGGCGCCGACTCGAAGGCGCTCTGTACGAGCACCAGCGCCAGCACACCGAGCACCACGATGGCGTACGGCTGCCAGCTGGTGACCAGGGCCGACCAGCCGCCCTCGCTGAAGTGCTCCCCGCTGATCCGGGTCAGCGCGTCCTGCAGCCCGTAGATCAGGCCCGCCGCGATCCCCAGCAGGGCGGCCTCCAGGCTCACATGCACCCGCTCCCGCTTGGCGACCGCCGCCAGCAGCAACGCGGTGCCCAGCACCATGCCCATGATCAGCCACTGCCACAGATGATCCGTGCTGCGCTGCCCGCCCTGGGGGCGCCCCGCCACGATGAAGGCCGTGACCCCGCCCGCCAGCAGCCACAGCCCGGCCCAGCCGCTCCGGCCGAGCCGCTGCCGGGTCAGCCGCCGCGACAGCGCCATCGCGAACAGCAGATTGGTCGCCAGCAGGGGCTCCACCAGAGTGATGTCGCCCATCCCCAACGCCATCGCGCCGAGCGCCATCCCGACCACCATCAGACCGATACCGGCCAGCCACAGCGGCATCCGCACCAGATCGAGCAGCAGACGTACCGAGAGGTAGTCCTTCATCGGGGCGTGCTGCGCCGCGGCCTGCTGAAACACGAAACCGAGTCCCAGACAGCAGGCCGCTCCAAGGGCGAGCAGTATCACCGTCACGTCGCACCTCGTATCGGGGGGCGGGGGATGCGCCTGAGGATAGTCACCAGGCGGCGGGCGTGGGGTGGCCCTCGTCACCGACCATTCTCCCGCGCGCCTTGGTGTACTGCGCGGTAACCAGGTGGTTGACGCGGCAGTCGGGTGCGCTGAGGATCGTTCCACCAGGCGGCCGGGGCGCCCGGCGTGCCCCGTTGAGGAGTTGCTGAGATGGCGTACGACGCTGATGTGATCGTGATCGGAGCGGGACTCGCGGGCCTGGCGGCCACCGCGGAACTGGTGGACGCCGGACGGAAGGTGATCCTCCTCGACCAGGAGCCCGAGCAGTCCCTCGGCGGACAGGCGCACTGGTCCTTCGGCGGTCTCTTCCTGGTGGACTCCCCCGAACAGCGCCGGCTGCGCATCCGCGACAGCCGTGAGCTGGCCTGGCAGGACTGGCTGGGCACGGCCGGTTTCGACCGGCCGGAGGACCACTGGCCGCGCTCCTGGGCCGAGGCCTACGTCGATTTCGCGGCCGGCGAGAAGCGCTCCTGGCTGCACCGGCAGGGCGTACGGCTCTTCCCCGTCGTCGGCTGGGCCGAACGCGGCGGCTACGACGCGACCGGGCACGGCAACTCCGTCCCCCGCTTCCACATCACCTGGGGCACCGGCCCCGGGCTGGTGGCCCCGTTCGAGCGCCGGGTGCGGGCCGGGGTGGCCCGCGGACTGGTGGAGCTGCGCTTCCGCCACCGGGTGACCGGGCTGTCGCGCACCGCGGGGAGCGTGGACACCGTCAGCGGCGAGGTCCTGGAGCCCTCGGACGCCGAGCGTGGCAGGCCCAGCAGTCGCGAGGTGGCCGGCGCCTTCGAGCTCAAGGCCCAGGCCGTGATCGTCACCTCGGGCGGTATCGGCGGCAATCACGAGCTGGTGCGCGCCAACTGGCCGAAGCGGCTCGGCAAGCCCCCGCGGCGGATGCTGTCCGGGGTGCCCGCGCATGTGGACGGCAAGATGCTGGGCATCGCCGAGGCGGCGGGCGGCCGGATCATCAACCGCGACCGGATGTGGCACTACACCGAGGGCATCGACAACTGGAACCCGGTCTGGCCGCAGCACGGCATCCGGATCCTGTCCGGACCGTCCCCGCTGTGGCTCGATGCGCGCGGCAAGCGGCTGCCGGTGCCGCTCTTCCCCGGCTTCGACACCCTCGGCACCCTCGAACACATCATGCGGACCGGCCATGACCACACCTGGTTCGTGCTCACCCAGAAGATCATCGAGAAGGAGTTCACCCTCTCCGGCTCCGAGCAGAACCCCGACCTGACGGGCAAGAGCATCCGCGGCGTGCTGGGCCGGGCCAGGGCCGGCGCACCGGGGCCGGTGCAGGCGTTCATGGACCGTGGCGCGGACTTCGTCGTCGAGCGCTCGCTGACCGATCTGGTGCGGCGGATGAACGAGCTGACCAAGGAGCCGCTGATAGCCGAGGAGGCGCTGCGCGACGCGATCGTGGCGCGGGACCGGGAGATCGCCCACTCCTTCACCAAGGACCTCCAGGTGACCGCGATCCGCGGGGCCCGCGCCTACCTCGGGGACCGCCTGATCCGCACCGCGGCGCCGCACCGGCTGCTCGACCCCAAGGCCGGCCCGCTGATCGCCGTACGGCTCAACATCCTCACCCGCAAGACGCTCGGCGGTCTGGAGACCGACCTCTCCTCACGGGTGCTGACCGACGGTGGCGCGCCCCTGCCCGGCGTGTACGCGGCGGGCGAGGCGGCCGGGTTCGGCGGCGGCGGGGTGCACGGCTACCGCTCGCTGGAGGGCACCTTCCTCGGGGGCTGTCTCTTCTCCGGCCGGACGGCGGGGCGGGCGGCGGGGCGGGCGGTGTCCTGACCGGGCGGGGGTGACGCGATACGGCGGGACGCGGTGCGGGAGAGGGAGAGGGACATGTGGTGCGGCAGAGAGAGGGGGGCGGATCCGGCCATTCCCCTTCGCGCCTTGACGCGGAGCTCTGCGGGCCGCTTTGCTGTGCGTGATGACTGGTGCGGACCAAGTCATTACCCTCTGTAGAGGTGCGCGGATCCGGTCCCCGCCCGCCGAGGACGACTCGGTGCGGTGAGACGGCCGGTGCGGCGCGCCATGGAGCCCCTGATGGAGCCCCTGACCCGTGATTTCGATGTCGCCACCGATGCCGCCACCCCTCCGACGCGCCCGCCGCCCCGGCACCCCGGCGCTCACCCCGGCCCTGGACGACGCCCAACTGGCTCTCGCAGCCGAGGCGTTGACGCTCGGCCAGTGGGCCAGGGTGCGTACCCTGCTCGCCGGGACCGGTGCGCACTGGGATCTGCGCGGCCACCGGTTAACCGTCCTGGCCACCTGCCCCGGCAGTGCCGCCTGGGCCGGCGACTGGCTGCTCGCCGAACCGGACAGCGGTGACGCCGCCACCCTCCTGGCCCTCGCCACCGTCCATCTCGCCCTGCGCGGCGAGAGCGGCACCGAGGCCGCCGCCGAGGCCTGTGCCACCGCCGCCCGGATGCTGCCCGACGACCCCACCCCCTGGCTCGGCGCGCTGATCCTCGCCCGCCGCACCGGCACCCCGGGCGAACGGGCTCACGCCTTCCGCCAGGTGTGCGCCCGCCACCGCGACCACCACCACGCACACCACCTCATGACGGCCTCCCTGGCCGAGCAACTGCCGGGCGTCACCGACGATCCACGGCACCCGGTCCATGTCTTCGCGGCCCGCGCGGCGGCAGGTGCCCCCGCCGACTCCCCGCTCGCCCTCCTCCCCGTCGTGGCGTACGCCGAGCGCTACCGCGTCCTCGCCGCCGCGGGCCTGGCTCCCCCCGACCCCGCGGACTGGGGCCACTGGTCCACCCGGCGCGCCCGGCAGGTGCTGCAGACCGCCGTCGACTGGTGGCTGGAATGGGAGGGCGAGGAACACCCCCGCCGCAAGATCGATCTCAACTACCTCGCCCATGCCGCGTTCCACCAAGGGCGGACCGCCGAGGCCGCCACGCTGTTCCAGCGGATCGGTCCGCACGCCACACGCGCCCCGTGGTCGTACCCGGGCCGCGACGGCACGGGCGCGTTCCGGGCCGCGCGGGCCACCGCACTGTGCCGCGCCCGGGACGCCGCCGCCCCGTGACCCGGCGGCGCTGATGACGAAAGTCTGACGCCGGGGCCGGGACGCTGGCCCCGGCGCCCGCGGGGTGGTCGAATCGAAGGGTGACCAAGGACGCGAAGAGGCCCCGCCCGGCGGGCGGCGACGAGGACGGGCAGGGCACCCCCGTGGGCCGCCGCGTGGTGCTCGGCATGCTCGCCGCCGGTGCCGCGGGCGTCGCCGCAGCCCCCTTCCTGCAGAGCGCCTACGACAGCACCCTCGGGGCCGCCGCACAGCAGGACCCCACCGGCCTGACCGGGCTGCTCCCGGGCGGCGGCGGCTTCCGCTACTACTCCGTGACCGGCTCCGTACCGGCCAAGGACGCACGCACCTACCGCCTCGGCATCGACGGCCTGGTCCGCCACCGGACCACCCTGAGCCTCGCCGGTCTGCGCCGGCTGCCGCAGACCCGGCTCGTCCGCGACGTCCAGTGCGTCACCGGCTGGCGGGTGCCCGCCACCCCCTTCGAGGGCGTCCGCCTCTCCGCCCTCCTCGACGCCGTGGGCGTACGCCCCGAGGCCAAGGCCGTCCGCTTCACCTGCTTCGACGGCACCTACAGCGAATCCCTCACCCTCGAACAGGCCCGCCGCGACGACGTCCTGGTCGCCCTGCGGATGCAGGACAAGCCGCTCGCCCACGCCCACGGCGGTCCGGTGCGCCTCTATGTCGGGCCCATGTACTTCTACAAGTCGGCGAAGTGGCTCTCCGGGATCACCGTCACCGACCATGTCCAGCCCGGATACTGGGAGAACCTCGGATATGACATCGACGCCTGGGTCGGCCGGTCGAACGGACGCGACGATGCCCCGACCACCTGAGAGCCGGTCCGGGGCCACCACGGCACGCCGCCGCGTCCCGCGCTTCACCCCCGCCGAACACCGGGTGCACCGCGCCACCGCCACCTTGATGGCCGTCTGTGTCCTCACCGCCGGCTGTCTCTACCTCCCCTTCCTCGCCGAACTCGTCGGCCGCCGCCATCTGATGGTCACCGTCCACGAGTGGTCCGGCATCCTGCTGCCCGTCCCCCTGCTGCTGGGCCTCGGCTCCCGTGCCCTGCGCGCCGACCTCACCCGCCTCAACCGTTACGGCCCGCACGACCGCCAGTGGCTGCGCGCCGCACTGCGCCGCCGAGGGGGCCGCCCGGCCGGCAAGTTCAACGCCGGGCAGAAGCTCTACGCCGCCTGGATCGCCGGTGCGGTCCTGGTGATGCTCGGCACCGGCCTGCTGATGTGGTTCACCCTCCCCCAGGCTCTCGGCTTCGCTCGAGCAGGGGGGACCCCCATCGCGCCCCTGGTCTGGCGCACCGGCGCCACCTTCGTCCACGACTGGCTCGCGCTCGCCGTGGTCATCGTGATCGCCGGGCATGTCGGGAAGGCGTACGGCGACCCCGAGTCACGCCGCGGCCTGCGCACCGGCTCCGTCGACGCGCAATGGGCACGGCGTGAGCATCCGTTGTGGGTGCCGGGGGAGGGGGACGGGGAAGACGGCGGGGAGGCACGGGACAGCGCAAACGGGGACTTCGGCGACAGGTCCTAGCCCCCAACGGCGGGGCCGTTCCCGTCCGTTGCCAAGACTCCTCTGCAGAGACCTCTATGCAGAGGAGTCTTGGCAACTCTAGGCTGCCGTTCATGCCTGACGCCTCCACACCACCGCACCCGCCCCGTCCGACGCCGACGCCGACGGCCGTGCCCCCGACCCGCCGGATGGACGCCCGCAGTCTGCGCGGGGTCGCCCACCCCTTGCGGATGCGCCTCCTGGAGCTGCTGCGGCTCGACGGCCCGGACACCGCCACCGGACTCGGACGCCGTCTCGGTGAGAACACCGGCACGGTCAGCTGGCATCTGCGGCACCTCGCCGAACACGGCTTCATCGAGGAGGAGACCGGCCGCGGCACCAAGCGCGAACGCTGGTGGCGGGCGGTCCGGGTCGCCCACCGGCTCGACACCACCGAATTCCGCGACGATCCGGACACCCGTGGTGCGCTGGCGCTCTATGTGCACGAAATCGTCCAGCAGCACTTCAACCGGGTCGTCAGCTACCTCACCGAGGACTGGGCCCCGGAATGGCGGGACGCCGGCACCCTCTCCCAATGGCACGACCTGCGCCTGACGCCCGGACAGCTCGCCGCACTGAACGAGGAGTTGGAGCAGGTGGTCGCACGGCACCGGGCGGCGGCGCACGGCGGACCCGGCGGGGACGCCCCCGAGGAGCGGCCCGTCGTCGTCCAGTTGCAGGCCTTCCCGCGCAAGGAGCGTCACGAGCGATGAGCGGACTGCTGCGCCGCCATCGTGACTTCCGGCTGTTGTGGTGCGGTGAGACGGCGGGGAAGTTCGGGGCGTCGGTCACCACCGTGGCGATGCCGCTGGTGGCGGTGTCCACCCTGCACGCCTCCACCTTCGCGGTCGGGCTGCTCAGCGCCTGCGGCTGGCTGCCCTGGCTGCTCATCGGCCTCCCGGTGGGCGTCTGGGTGGACCGGACACGCCGCCGGCCCCTGATGCTGGGCGCCGCCGGGCTGTCACTGGTGCTGTTCGCCGCCGTACCGGTCCTCGCCCGGTACGGCGGGATCGGCCTCGGCCTGCTGATCACCGTGGCCCTGCTGGCCGGCGCGGCGGCGGTGGTCTTCCAGACCGCCTACAGCGCCTACCTCCCCGGCCTGCTCGCACCGGCCGACCAGGCCGAGGGCAACGCCAAGCTGCACGGCAGCGCCTCGGCGGCGCAGATCGCGGGACAGGGGGCGGGCGGCTTCATCGCCCAACTGGCCGGCGCCGTCAACGCGTTGTCCGCCCAGGCGGCCACCTTCCTGGTATCCCTGCTGTGCCTGCTCCGCATCCGGCACCGCGAGCCACGCCCGGACCCCCGCGACCGCGCGTCACGGACCCTGTTTGCGGACATCGCCGAGGGGCTGCGGCTGGTCACCGGCGATGTCTGGTTCCGCACCCTGACGCTCTTCGGCGCCGCCTCCAACCTCGCGCTCATGGGGTACCAGTCGATTGCGGCGGTCTTCCTGGTCCGCGAGGTCGGTCTGCCGCCCGGTGCGGTCGGCGGGCTGCTGGCGCTGGCCAGTACGGGCGGGATCGTGGGTGCCTTCCTGGCGCGCCGGGCCGCCGACCGGTTCGGTACGGCCCGTGCCATGCTGCTGTGCGAACTGGGCCTGTCCGGCACCGCGTTGCTCATCCCCCTCGCCGCCCACGGCGCCGGGGCGCTGCTCTACGTCGCGGGCAGCTTCGGCGTCTGTGCGGGTGTGGTGGGCGGAAACACCCTCAAGGTGGGCTTCCAGCAGCGCTACTGCCCGCCGGCCCTGCTCGGCCGGCTGATCGCCGGCAGCTCCTTCCTCAACTACGGCACGCTGCCCCTGGGCGCGCTGCTCGGCGGTGCGCTCGGCTCCGCCCTCGGCCTCCGCACAGCCATGTGGATCATGACCGCCGGGGTGCCGCTGGCCGCCCTGATCCTGCTCTTCTCGCCGGTCGGGGCCGTCCGCGACCTGCCGGTGCGCCGGACGGGGGACGAGGGGCGAGAGGAGCGCCGGGACGAGCAGAGGGAGGAGCGGCGGGAGGAGCAGAGGGAAGGGCAGAGGGAAGGGCAGAGGGAAGGGCAGCGGGCCGAGCGCCGGGCCGAGAGCCACGAGGGGCCAGGAGAGCGGGGCGCGGATCCGGAGGGCCGGGACGGAGCGGCGGCACGGCGCTGAGGCGCGCCAGGGTGCCCAGGCGCGCCAAGGCACCGAGGCGCGCCACGGTGCCAGGCCCGCCAGCCCCGCCAAGGCCCGTCAGCCACACCCGTACGCCCACGCCGCGGACGGCCCGGCCCCACGCCCGCCGGACCGTCCGCGGCCCCGTCCGCGCCCCGCCTACAGCTCCACCGGCACGTCCGCCGACGGCAGTTCGACCTCGAAGCGGCAGCCCGCCCCGGTATTCCGTACCGTCGCCCGGCCCTCATGGGCCTCCACGATCCCGCGGACGATCGCCAGGCCCAGCCCGGCGCCGCCCTTGCCGTCCGCGCGCGGGGTGCGGGCCGCGCCGCCGCGCCAGCCGGTGTCGAAGACCCGCGCCAGATCCTCCGGCGGAATGCCCCCGCAGCCGTCCTCGACCGCAAGGATCACCCGGCCCTTCTCGTGCCGTGCGCTGACCGCCACGGTGCCGTCCGCCGGTGTCGCACGAATCGCATTGACCAGCAGATTGCCCAGGACGCGGGTGATCTGCTGGGCGTCCACCCGCACCGGCAGCGGTACCACCCCGCCGTCCACCAGCCGCACCCCGCCGGCCCGCGCCAGCGGCCCGGCCCCGGCGAGGGCATCGTCCACCAGGTCGTACACCGACACCCGCGACAGCGTCAGGGCCAGCGCCCCGGCCTGGATCCGGGAGAGTTCGAAGAGGTCGTCGACCATGGCGGCCAGCCGGTCGACCTCGACCCGCATCCGTGCGTGGTAGCGCGCGGTGTCCTCGGCGACCCCGTCCTCCAGCGCCTCGGCCATCGCCCGCAGCCCGGCGAGCGGGGTGCGCAGGTCGTGCGAGATCCCGGCGATCAGATCGCGCCGGGAGGCATCCAGTGCCCGCTCCCGCTCCCGTGCCTCGGCGAGCCGCCCGCTGGTCTCCTCCAAGGCCCGCGACAGCGCGGCCAGTTCCGCGGTGGGCGGTTCGGCGGGCGCCACGAAGCCGCCCTCGCTGCCGACCGTACGGGCCGAGCGTGCCAGCTCCCGGCTGCCCGCCGCGATCCGGCGTCCGAAGAGCAGCGCGGCCGCCAGCGACACCACCCCGGAGACGGCCACCACGGCCATCACCACGCCCAGGTCGTGCCCGGACAGGAACATCGCCTGGGCGACCGCCACCGTGCCCGCCGCCATCGCGGCCACCGCCAGCACCGCCACCGCGAACAGCGACAGCGCGACCGAGCGCCGCCGCAGCACCCGTACCGCGGGCGCCGCGAGCACGCCCGCCAGCGCCGCGCCCAGCGCCGCCAGCGCCACGATGACCAGAAAGTCCGTCATGAGAGCAGATCGCCTCCCAGCAGCGGTCCGGGCTCCGGCGGGGGTTCGTCCTCCATGGGGTCGAAGCGGTAGCCCGCGCCCCAGACCGTCGTCACCAGCCGTGGCGCGGCCGGATCCGCCTCGATCTTCTCGCGCAGCCGCCGCACATGCACGGTCACCGTGGACAGATCGCCGAACTCCCAGCCCCAGACCCGGGCCAGCAGCTCCTCCCGGGAGAAGACCTGTCCGGGATGGCGCATCAGGAAGACGAGGAGGTCGAACTCGCGGGCGGTGAGGGAGATTTCCCGTCCGCCGCGGTCGGCGCGCCGGCCGCCGGGGTCGGCACGGAGGTCCCCGGCGCACAGGACGGCGGAGGGCGCCGCGGCCGGCGGCGCGGACTCCGCACGGCGCAGCACCGAGCCGATCCGTAGCACCAGCTCGCGCGGGCTGAAGGGCTTGGTCACATAGTCGTCCGCGCCCAGTTCCAGGCCGAGGATGCGGTCCGCCTCCTCGCCACGGGCCGTGAGCATCACCACCGGGACCGCCGGGCCGTCGTCGGCGCGGCGCAGCCGGCGGCACACCTCCAGACCGTCGATGCCGGGCAGCATCAGATCGAGCACCACGAGATGCGGACGGAACTCCGCGGCCTGGTCGAGGGCGGCGAAACCGTCGGCGGCGTGCCGGGTGGTGTAGCCGGCGCGGGAGAGATAGCCGGTGACGACCTCCGCGACGGTCGGATCGTCCTCGACGACCAGGACACGGCGCGGCGGCCCGTGCAGCGGGACGGGCGGGGGCGCGGAGGGCGGCGTTGCGCGGTGCACGGGCTCAGCGTGCCCTTCTGGAGAGAGGCGTCATGGGTCCAGCCAACACCAGCACGCGCGGTGGCGGGCAGGCCGGCCTGCTGTCGTAAGACTCCGGTAACCCATGGCCGGTGGCCGGTGGCCGGTACCCGGGCCGTGAACCGGTGGCGGTGTACTTCAGGGGGCCGGCGGGCGGCTCGATGCGGGGCGCGGTGCCGTCACGGCCCCGCTGCCCCCGCTGCCCCGTCGTAGCCCCGGCTCAGCCCCGTCCTGGCGCCTCAGCTCTCCAGCCCCTCCCGTACCCGTCGCGACACCGTGATCGCATAGAGGTCGAGCACGCCCGGCGGTTCGGCCAGGCCGGGCCCGCCGGCCCGGATCCACGCGGCGATATCGGCCAGCGCGTCGTCGTCGTTGACCAGCCCGAGCCACACGGGGCGCCCGCCGGCCGCCCGGCCCGCGGGCGAGGGCTGGACCACGACCACATTCGCCTGGTCACAGACGTCCAGACACTCCGAGGCCCGCACCGGCGCCGCGCCGTCGAGCGCCGCGCGCAACCGCGGTATCTGCCCTGTGTGGTCGACGCCCGGGATCTTGGCCGCATCGCCGCAGCAGCAGCCGCGGCATACGGTGACCCGGCACGGGGCCGCGGTGGCTGCCCGTCCGGCATGCTTGTCGATCATCCGGCTCATGCTACGGCCGGCGCCTCGCCCCCGATGCGGGAGGGCCGGGCGGGGGTAGGAACCCGGTTCCGCGGGATAGACATCCGGCATGCCCCTCACCGACCCCCAGCCTCACCCCCACCCCGGCCCCCACCCCGGCCCCGCACCGGAGAGCGAGATACCCGGCCCGGCCGGTCTCCCCGTGCTCGGCTCGATGCTCGACCTGCGGCGCGACTCCCTCACCACATTCCTCGACGCACGGCGTACGCACGGCGATGTGGTGCGGCTGGTGGCCGGCCCGCCCGGCCTGCGCAGTGTGTTCCATGCGGTCTTCGCGCCCGAGGGCGTGCAACAGATCCTCGCCTCCCAGGCCGCCGACTTCCGTAAGGACCACCCGCTCTACGAGGAGGTCCGTCAGGCCTTCGGCAACGGCCTGCTCACCAGCCAGGACTCCGACTACCTCAGGCAGCGTCGGCTGGTGCAGCCGCTGTTCACCAAGCGCCGGGTCGACAGCTACGCCGCGGCGATCACGACCGAGGCCGGCACCCTCGCCGAGCGCTGGCGCGCCGCCGGGGACCACACCGTCGACCTGGTCCTCGAGATGAACCGGCTGGCGCTGCGCACCGTCGCCCGGATCCTGTTCGGCCTGGACGCGGCGGCGGCCGAGGACGCCTTCCACCGGTGCGCCCCGGTCATCAACGCCTATGTCGTACGGCGTGCCTACGTACCCGTGAAGGTCCCGCGGGAGTGGCCCACCCCCGCGAACCTGCGGGCCCGGGCCGCCACCGACGAGCTGAACGCCCTGTGCGACCGCATCATCGCGGACCGGCGGGCGGCGCGCGGGGCGGCCACGGAGGCGGCAGCCGCGGCGGACGAGAGGGACGAGGGGGACGAGAAGGGCGAGAGGGGCGAGGGGGACGACCTGCTGTCCCTGCTGGCCGCGGCCGGCAACGACGAGGACGGTTCCCTCGACGCGACCGAGGTCCGCGAACAGGTCCTGATCTTCCTGCTGGCAGGGCACGAAACCACCGCCACCTCCCTCGCGTTCACCCTCCACCTCCTCGCCCGGCACCCCGAGGAGCAGCGCAGAGTGCGCGAGGAGATCGACCGGGTGCTGGGCGAACGCACCCCCACGGCCGCCGACCTGGACCGTCTGCCGTACCTGACCCAGGCGCTCAAGGAGTCCATGCGGCTGTATCCGGCGGCACCGGTCATCAGCCGCCGGGCCGTGGCCGCCACGGAGATCGGCGGATACCGCATCCCGGCCGGTGCCGATGTGGTCGTCGCGCCCTGGGTCACCCACCGCAGTCCGGAGTTGTGGGAGGACCCGGAACGCTTCGATCCGCGGCGCTTCGCACCCGAGCGGGAGGCGGAACGGCACCGCTACGCCTGGTTCCCGTTCGGCGGCGGGCCGCGCGCCTGCATCGGGCAGCACTTCTCGATGCTGGAGTCCGTGCTGGCGCTGGCCGTGCTGCTGCGGACGTACGAACTCGAAGCCGTGGACCAGGAGGTGCCGGTCGCCGCCGGGATCACCCTTCAGGCCACCGGCCCGGCCCGGGTGCGCCTGCGCCCGCGCGACGGAGCCGTGGAGTAGGGGCCCGAGGGCCCGGGGACGCCGCACGCACAGCGGAAAGCCGCACGCACAGCGCAAAGCCGCACACGCAGCGGAAACGAACGCCACCACAAGCCACACCACAAATGCAACGCAAATAGCGTTTGCGTTCCGGCGGCGTCCCCCGTATCGTCACTCCTGGTCCCATTGCCGCCGATCGGAGAAGGCCGTTGCTCGTCTGAGGTCCTGAGGCACCGCGCCCGCGACGGTGATCCGCCCTGCGCTTCCGGTTTCCGGAGCGGCGGTTCATGCCTCGCGCGGCCCGTCCGCGACCTCGGCGTACGTACGGCGTACCCGACGCATCCCGGCGTTTTGATGACGCGCCGACGGTGCGGTGTCTCCCAGCGCATTCCCCACACCCCCTTCGCGCCCAGGAGACCCCTGTGTCCATGCCACCCACCTCCGCGTCCTCCGCGGCCATCGTCTGCACCGGCCTCGGCTTCAGCTGGCCCGACGGCAGCCCCGTCCTGGAAAATCTCCCGCTGGCCGTCGGCCCCGGCCGTACGGGCCTCATCGGCTCCAACGGGGCCGGAAAGTCCACCCTGTTGAAGCTGATCGCGGGCGAACTTCCCCCGACCGCCGGCAGCGTCAAGGTCGCCGGCGAGGTCGGCTACCTCCCGCAGCACGCCTCGCTCGACACGCACCTGCGGGTCGACGAAGCGCTCGGCATCGCCGCCGCGCGCGCCGCCCTGCACGCCATCGAGGGCGGCGACCCGAGCGAGGAGCACTTCACCGTCATCGGCGACGACTGGGACGTCGAGGAGCGCGCCCGCGCCACCCTCGACCAGCTCGGGCTGCCCGGCCTCGACCTCGACCGCACCATCGGCGAGGTGTCCGGCGGTGAGGGTGTCCTGCTGCGGCTGGCGGCCCTGCTGCTGCGCCGGCCGGACGTGCTGCTGCTCGACGAGCCCACCAACAACCTCGACGGACCGGCCCGGCAGCGGCTGTACGACGCGGTCACCGGCTGGTCCGGCGTGCTCGTCGTGGTCAGCCACGACCGTGAACTCCTCGAACTCGTCGACCGGATCGCCGACCTCCGCGACGGGGAGATCCACTGGTACGGCGGCAACTTCAGTGCCTACGAACATGCCCTGGCCGTCGAACAGGAAGCGGCCGAGCGGACGGTGCGGGCCGCCGAGGCCGACGTCCAGCGCCAGAAGCGCGAACTGGCCGACGCCCAGATCAAATTGGCGCGCCGGGTGCGTTACGGCAACAAGATGAACGCCAACAAGCGCGAGCCGAAGATCGTCATGAACGAGCGCAAGAGGGAGGCCCAGGTATCCGCGGGCAAGCACCGCACCCTGCACACCGAACGTCTCAAGGAGGCCAGAGAACGCCTCGGCGAGGCGGCCGAGGCGGTCCGGGACGACGACGAGATCCGTATCGACCTGCCGCACACCGCCGTGCCGCCCGGCCGCACGGTGCTCACCCTGCACGCCCTGCGCACCCGTTTCGGCGCCCGTGCCGAGCTGGAGGTGCGCGGCCCCGAACGCATCGCGCTGACCGGCCGCAACGGCTCCGGCAAGACCACCCTGCTGCGGACCCTCGCCGGGGAGATCCCCCCGCAGGAGGGCGCCGCACAGGCCCATGTCCCCTTCCGGTTCCTGCCGCAGCGGCTGGACGTCCTCGACCCCGCGCTGACCGTGGCCGAGAACGTCGCCCGCTTCGCCCCGGACGCCACCAACAACCGCATCCGGGCCCGGCTCGCCCGCTTCCTGTTCAAGGGCGCACGGGCCGACCAGCAGGCCGGCACGCTCTCCGGCGGCGAACGCTTCCGGGCCTCGCTCGCCGCCCTGATGCTGGCCGAGCCGGCCCCGCAGCTGCTGATGCTCGACGAGCCGACCAACAACCTCGACCTCGCGTCGGTCCGCCGGCTGGTCACGGCCCTGGAGTCCTACGAGGGCGCGCTCCTCGTCGTCAGCCACGACCCGACGTTCCTGAGGGACATCGGCATCACGCGCCGGCTCGCCCTGGAAGACGGTGAACTGACCGATATCGCACCGCTGTAGACGGAACGGGGCGGGCGGGGCGGGGGAGTGGAGACGCCCTCCGCCCCGCCCGCCCGCGTCGGCGGCCCCCGTCCGGCGTCAGGCCCGCGTCAGTCCTGCGGCCGGCCGGCCCGCCGGGCACCGGCCCCCGCGCCGAACAGCTCCAGAGCCGCCCCGCACTGGGAATGCAGCGGCACCGGCAGCTCATGGGGAGCGCACCAGGCGAGCGCATCGAACTTGTGCGGCTCGCCGATCGTCACCTCGGCCGGCTCCACCCGTACGGCGAAGACCACCGCGACCCAGTGCGAATCGACCGGGTCACCGCGCAGCACATTGCGCACCCCGACCTGCTCGATGCCGAGCGGCCGCACGCCGTACTCCTCCTGCACCTCCCGTGCCACGGCCGTCTCGAAGGACTCACCGAACTCCAGCGCCCCGGCGCCGCAGTCCCACGTCCCCGGCTCATCCCTGGCCCCCGCGCTCCGCCGGGCCAGCAACACCCGCCCGGCACCGTCATGGCACACGAACACACAGGACACCCCGGGCCCCGCCACCGTCATCTCTCCCACCCTTCTCAGAAGTGCCGCAGCAGATCACCGAACGCCGACAGCCGCAGCACCTTCTCGTCGACGGGGTCGAGTTCCCCGTGCTCCAGGACCCAGGTGTGGTCGTGCGGGATGAACACCGCGTTCAGGCCCGCGGAACGGGCCGGCAGGATGTCCGACTTGGGGGAGTTCCCGATCATCCACGCCGAGCCCGGCTCCAGGTCGTAGGAGCGGGTCAGCTCCTGATAGGTGGCGGTGTTCTTCTCCGCCACGATGTGGACGCCCCGGAAGTGCCGGGTCAGCCCGGAGGCCGTGATCTTCCGCTGCTGCTCCTCGGTGTCGCCCTTCGTCAGCAGCAGGAGATCGTGCCGCCGGGCGAGTTCGGCCAGGGTCTCGGCGACGCCGGGAATCAGCTCCACGCGGTCCCCGTCGAAGGCCGCGGCCCACCCGGAGATCCGCGCCGCCTCCTCGGCCGTAGCGGCCCGGCCCCGCAGCCGCGCCACGCACTCGCCGAGGCTGTGCAGGAACACCTTGCTGCCGTATCCGAGGGTCACCGCGTTCGCCGCCTCGATCCCGTCGAGCACGGCCCGCACCCCGGCCCGGTCGAGTCCGGGGTGGGTCATCCACTCCAGGAACTCGTCGATGACCCGCTCGAAGACCACGTTGTTCTCCCACAACGTGTCATCTGCATCGAAAATCAGCATGCGTCCGCCAGTCCCTCTCCCGCACTCACTCCACCGACCGGCGCACCTTAGGCACACCCGGCGGCCGTCCGCACCGCAAATTCCGTGCGGCCACCGGCCCGAACGCGCCATGGGGGCGCCCCGCCGCCAGGCCCCCGATCACACCACCGGGCCCGGGTCCCACGCCGCCAGCCGCCGCCCGCTCTCGAACCGCCGCGTCCTGCCGTCCACCGGATCGGTGAACTCCAGCACCTTCGCCAGCAGTTGGAGCGGCGTGCCGAAGTCGTCCGGGTCCGGGTCCCCGACCACCGGATAGACCGGATCGTGGAGGATCGGCAGCCCGAGGCGGTTCATATGGACCCGCAGTTGATGGGTGCGGCCGGTCGCGGGCAGCAGCCGGTACCGGCCCAGCCCGCCCCGCCGCTCCACCAGCTCGATCCGGCTCTCCGCATTGGCCGCACCGGCCTCCTCGCGCGCGGCCATCACCCCGCGCTCCTTCACGATCCGGCTGCGCACGGTCACCGGCAGCGCCACCGCCTCGTCGTACGGCGCCACCGCCTCGTACTCCTTGCGCACCCGCCGTCCGCCGAACAGGCCCTGGTACGCGCCCCGGTCCTCGGGCCGTACGACGAACAGCGCCAGCCCCGCCGTGAGCCGGTCGAGCCGGTGCGCGGGCTGCAGCGCGGGCAGCTCCAGCTCGCGCCGCAGCCGGGCCAGCGCGGTCTCGGTGATGTGCCGCCCGCGCGGCGTCGTGGCGAGAAAGTGCGGTTTGTCGGCGATCACGATCCGCTCGTCGCGGTGGACGATCCGCACCTCGAACGGCACCGGCACCTCCGGCGCGAAGTCCCGGTGGAACCAGACATACCGTCCGGGCTCGTACGGCTCCGCCCCGCTCAGCGCACCGCCGGTCCCGACGAACCGCCCCGCGCCCAGCATCGCGTCCACCCGCTGCGCCCCGATCGCCCCCTGGAACCGGTCGACCAGATGCTCCCGGACCGTGCCCCACACCCCGTCCGGATCGGCGGGCAGCCGCACCCGTACGGGATCGATACCGTCGCGCTGGGGGAGCGGGGCGGGCGGAACCGGGGATCTGCGTCTCACCCGGCAAGAGAACCCCAGCCGGGCCGGCAACGCAAAGACCCGGCCGCCGCCGACAGACCCGCGGCCAGGGCAGGAGGGGCCACACCATGGACCTGACGCGCATACTGGAATGTATGCCGCATATGGCCGGACTGTACGAGCGAAGCGGCGAGCTCAGGGTCTTGCGGGCAGCGATGGAAGCGACCCATGGCGGCCATGGAGAAGCCGTGATGATCGAGGGTGCGCCCGGAATCGGCAAAACCAGTCTGCTCGCCGAAGCCAAGCGGATGGCCGTGTCCGCCGGTTTTCAGGTGGCCGGCGCGCGAGGATCGGAATTCGAGAGCGACTTCCCCTTCGGCGTGGTGCGGCAGCTCTTCGAACCGATCCTTGCACGGATGGACGCGGAAGATGCGCAGCGCATCCTGTCCGGCACCGCGGGTCAGGCAGCGATCGTGCTGCAGAGAGTGGTTCCCGAACATTCCCCGGGCGGCGATTTCTCCGTACTTCATGGTTTGTATTGGCTGACCGCAGACCTCTGCGAAAAGCAGCCCCTGGTCATTGCGGTCGACGATCTGCACTGGGCGGACAGCGATTCACTGAAATTCCTCAGTTATCTCATGCCGCGCCTCGAGGACATCCCGGCCTGCGTGGTGTGCACCCTCAGACCATTTGAGGAATATGCCGAATCGAATACGCTTGACCAGATTGTCACCGCACCGTCCGCGGTGCTCGTTTTCCCGTCTAAATTGACTGCTGAGGCATCGGCCTCGCTCATCATCAGTGAATTCGTGAAAGCCGGGTCACCCGAACCGGAGGACGAGGCCTTCCTCTCCGCCTGCTGGTCCGCGACCGGCGGGAACCCCCTTCTGCTCAAGGAGCTCAGCGAAGCACTCAACGGCGAGCACGTTGAACCCACCGCCGCGCACATTCCGCAGGTCTACGCCCTGGGCCCGCGCGCGATCGCCCGGCGGGTGGCGATGTGGATGCGCCGCCTCCCCTCGGGCTGTGGCCCACTGGCCCGGGCCATCGCGGTGCTCGGGGAGGGTGCGGACCTGAGCCATGCGGCGGAGCTGGCGGGGCTTGACCGGGACGATGCGATGGAGGCGGCAAAGAGCCTCGAGCGCGCCCAGATTCTCCACCCCGTCCCGTCGGACGACACGAAATCCCGGATGGGGTTTGTGCATCCGCTGGTGCGGGCCGCCGTGTACGAGGAGATCACACCGGCCGACTCCCACCGCGCACACAAGACCGCCGCGAACCTGCTGCGAGACTCCAAGGCCGAGATCGAGAAGGTCGCCCTGCACCTGCTGCGCACTCTGCCCTCCGGTGACGCCGCGACCGTGGCCATGCTGTGGTCGGCGGCGCGGAGCGCCCTGGCACGCGGCTCCCCGGAGACTGCGGCGAAATATCTGCGCCGCGCCCTGGCCGAGCCCCCGCCGACCGGGGACCGGCGCGACCTTCTCTTCGAACTCGGCAGCACCATGCGGCGGGTGGACAGCGCGGCAGCCGTTCAGTACCTCACGGAGGCACACGAACTGACCGGGCCGTCACGGCAGCGCGTCGAAATCGCCCTGGCCCTCGGTGACGCGCTGCTCGCGCTCCGGCGCTCCGAAGAGGCCCGGGCGGTCTGGCAACAGGCCCTGGCCGGTACGGCGCCCGAGGACACCGAACTGCTCTACCAGCTGAACGCCTGCATCCTCTCGATTCCGCTCTACGAACCCGGTCGGCCGGATCTGCGTCAGGACATCCTCGGCCGCGTTGGGGAACTGCGCTCCCCGAAACCGAGCGGGAGCACGGGCGGCCGGTACCTGGACTGCGTCATCGCCGGCCATGACGCCGTCATCGGCGACCCGCGGGCGGTCGTACGGGCGCAGCGCGCGCTCCGCGAGGACACGCCGGCCCTGCCGTCCGACGGACAGACCTCGCTGTCCTTCGGCTGGCTGGTGCTCATCAGTGCCGACCGCAAAGAGGTCCTGGGCAGTCTGGACGCCGCGGTCGAGCAGGCGCACCGGCAGGGCTCGGTCAACGACCTGACCGGGGCGCTGACCTACCGCGCGATGGCGCGGCTGTACCGGGGGGATCTCGACGAGGCCGCTGCGGACGCCGCGGACGCGATGCACGCCGTCGAGACCTCCTCGCTGGGTCTGCGCCGGCTGGTCCTCGGCCCCGTCCAGGCCGAGGTGCAGATGGAGCAGGGCGCACTGTCCCGTGCGCAGGCCACCTTGGAGTGGACCGGAGTTCCCGATCCCGCGCCGCTCACCGGGCTGATGTACTACGTGCTGTACAGCCGGTCCCATCTGCTGCGCCTCCAGGGCCGCACCACGGAGGCCTTCCACGCCGCGCTGGCCGCGGGCCAGTCGTTCAGCGCGGCCGGCGGGGACAATCCCGCCATCGTCCCCTGGCGGTCGGAAGCCGCCCTGTGCCTGCATCTGCTCGGCCGGGACGAGGAAGCCAGGACCCTGGCCGACGCGGAGCTGAAACTGGCCCGCTACTGGAGCGCGCCCCGAGCCCTCGGCCGCGCTCTGCGCATCGCCGGCACCCTGAGCGAGGGCGACGCGGACGTCGGCCTGCTGCGCGAGGCCGTTACCCGGCTGAAGGGATCCCCGGCCCGCCTGGAGTACGCCAAGGCGCTGGCGGACTACGGGGCGGCGCTGCGCCGGCACGGCGTACGGAGCCAGGCGCGGACGCTGCTCAGCGACGCCCTGGACATCGCCGAGGCGCGTAGCGCGGCACCCCTCATCCAGCAGATCCAGGACGAGCTGCACGTGGCCGGGATCCGCCCGCGGCGCCACGCCGTCACCGGTCTGCAGTCGCTGACACCGAGTGAGCACAGGGTCTACGACCTCGCCGTCGCCGGACATACCAACCGGGAGATCGCCCAGCAGCTGTTCGTCACAGCCAAGACCGTGGAGGTGCACCTGTCCAGCGTCTACCGGAAGCTCGGCGTCACCAGCCGGCGCCAGCTCGGCGGGCGCTCCGAGCAGACCGACGCGACAGAAGAACCGGAGTGACTCATGGCCGCCACGCCCGATGCGAAGCCGCCCGGCGCGGCAGACGTACTGCAGAGCGGAACGCGCAGCGGCCACCGAATGCGCTTTGCACCCCGCATCTGGCACAAGCTGCTGGCCATCTGCATCGCCCTTATGGTCCCGCTCGGGCTGGCTACGTTCTACCTGGTCGACCAGCAGAACAGCAAGATCGATTTTACTCGCACCGAGCTGAGCGGCGTTCAGTACCTGCGTCCCGTGAGCGCATTGATACAGGACCTCTCCGATCGCCGTGCGCTGCTGCACCGAGAGAGCACCGGAGAGTCCGTACCGAGGAGCCGGGTCGCGGCAGCCGACCATGCCGTCAGCGAAGGCTTCACGGCGCTCACGAAGGTCGACCGACGGCTGAGGGAGCCGCTGCGAACGACCGTCTCCGACCTTGCCGCCAAGGGGAAAGCCCCGCTGGCGCCCGCGGCCCTGCGCCACGACTGGGCACAGCTGTCGTCGGCTCCGTCCGACGTCCGTGCCCTCGTGTCGCGGTACAACCGGCTCATCGGGAAGCTGCTGGCGCTCGGTTCCTACGTCGGAGACACTTCGAAGCTGATTCTCGACCCCGACCTCGACACGTACTACACGATGGCCGGCCTGCTGCTCCACGAGCCACAGGTTCTGAACCAGCTCTACCGGATGGCGGACACGGGAAGCTCGATCCTTGTCCAGGGCGGCAAGTCCAGCGCTGACCGGGTACGCCTCGCCTACGACACCACGGTGCTCAACCAGAACGTCCTCCAGCTCAACAGCGATCTGAACCGGGCCTTCGAGTCCACCTCCTACGCCGGCCTCCGCCCCGCGACCCAGCCCCTGCTGGCCAAGGCAACCGCATCGGTCCGTGAGGTGACCGGCACCGTGAACCGGCAGTTCACGAACAGCGACCGGAGCGATATCTCCCGGGCGGCCTGGTCGGCCCGGGCCGCCGGCGCCATCCGGGCGAACTCGAACCTGTGGAAAGCCCTGTTCGACCAGGAAGCCCACATGCTGAGCACCCGCCTGGACAACTTCCACGACCGCAACCTGCGGGTCCTGGCCGGCATCGCCGCAGTCCTGGCCGTGATCATCGTGGTGGCCGCGCTGCTCTCCCGACGCATCACCGGCAATGTGGCGGCGGTGGTGCACGCCGCGCGGGCTCTCGCCGCGGGCGACCTCACACGCCGCGCAACGGTACGGAGCCGCGACGAGGTCGGCGCGATGGCCACCGCCTTCAACGTCATGGCCGGGCGGCTCCAGGAGAGCTACTCCGCCGTCGAGGAGGAGGTCCGCCAGCGCACCTCGGAGCTGCGCCACAAGACCGACTCCCTCAGCCTGCTCCAGCACGTGGCCTCCGCCGCCAACGAGGCGGACACCTCGCAGGACGCGACGCAGACGGTCCTGGACCTGGTGTGCGGGCACATGGGGTGGCCGGTCGGCCACGTCTACCTCGTCGAGCCCACCTCCGGCTCGGGCTCCCGCACCGGCCGGCCCACCCCGGACGCGGAGCTCACCCTGTCGCCCATCCGGCACGTCGATGAGCGGAACCTGCGGGCGCCGCTGCACGACATCGCCGCAGCGGCCGGGCTGTACGAGCCGGACGGCCTTCCCGCCACCGTGCGCGCCACGGGCCGCCCCGCCTGGACTCGTGACATCACCGCGGGCTCCTCCCGGCCCGGCAAGACGCCGCCCGCGGCCACGGAGAGCGCCGGGGTGACCGGCAGAATCGCCGTCCCGGTCGTCATCGGAAAGGATGTCGCGGCGGTCCTCGACTTTCTGACCCCCGAGGCCATGGAGCCGGATGATGCCTTGCTGCGGCTCCTGCTCGACGTCAGCACCCAGCTCGGACGGGTACTGGAACGGTCCCGTGCCGCTGCGGAGCTCCAGGCATCCAAGGAGGCGGCAGAAGTCGCCACCCAGGCCAAGAGCGCCTTCCTCGCGACCATGAGCCATGAGATCCGCACACCGATGAACGCGGTGATCGGCATGACCGAAATACTGCTCGACACCCCGCTCGATGCCGAACAGGCCGAATTCGCTCAGGTCATCCAGAACAGCGGTAACAGCCTGCTCACCATCATCAACGATATCCTTGACTTCTCCAAGTTCGAGGCCGGGAAATTCGATCTCCGGCTCCAGCCGCTGGAGCTTCGCCAGTGCGTGGAGTCAGCCTTCGACTTCGTTGCTCCGATGGCGGCGGAGAAGCGAGACCTCGACCTGGCATACATCATCGATCAGGAATTGCCGGAAGAGATCATCGGAGATATCGACCGACTGCGGCAGATCCTCATCAACCTGCTCAATAATGCCGTGAAATTCACGGAAACCGGCGAGGTGGTCCTCAGGGTCGGGTTGGCCGACCCGGAGTCGGGTACCGGGGAGCCGCGGGAAACGGTGCACCCGCCCGCTACAGAGGACGCGGACGACATCATCCGGCTCCACTTCTCCGTGAGCGACACCGGCATCGGAATGGCCGGGGACCGCCTGGGCCAGCTGTTCCGGCCCTTCGAGCAGCTCGATACCTCCACCACCCGGCGTTTCGGCGGAACGGGACTCGGACTGGCCATCAGCAAGCGGCTGGCCGAGCTCATGGGAGGCACGATGTGGGTGGAGAGCGAAGAGGGCGTGGGTTCGACATTCCACTTCACGGTAGAAACGCGGGAAGTTCCCGAAGCGATGCGCACCGGCCAAGTGGTCTCCCGTGTCGAGCTCCGGGGAAAACACCTGCTGGTCGTGGACGACAAATCCACGAACCGGATGATTCTCACACGCCAGGCAAGTGCCTGGGGAATGGTGGTACGCGCCACGGGATCCCCGAGGGAGGCCCTCGAATGGGTCCGGCAAGGCGATCCGTTCGACATCGGAATTCTGGATATGCAGATGCCGGACATGGACGGCGTCATGCTCGCGGAAGAAATCCGCCGCTGCCGGAGCAAGGAAGAGCTGCCGTTGTACCTGCTGACCTCCGTCGGCCGCCCCATGGCGACCCACGACAGCCTGGCGGAGTTCTCCGGGTACCACACCAAACCGATCCGGGCGGCCGAACTCTACGCGGACCTCTGCCGCACACTGCTCGGTGCCGCGGCACCCGCCGAAACGCCCCGCGCGGCGCAGCGGCCGGAGGCAAAGGAGAGCCGCCCTGCGCCCCTGCGCATCCTCCTGGCCGAGGACAACGTGGTGAACCAGCAGCTGATCGTCCGGATGCTCCGGAAGATCGGCCACTCGGTGGAGACGGTCGGCAACGGAGCCGAAGCGCTGGAGTCGCTGCGCCACAAGCTCTACGACGTGGTCCTCATGGATGTGCAGATGCCGGTGATGGACGGCCTGGACGCCTCCCGACGGATCCACCGGTCCCTGTCCGCCGCGGATCGGCCGTACATCATCGCCCTCACCGCCAACGCGATGAGCGAGGACCGCGACGCCTGCCTCGCCGCAGGGATGGATGACTACCTCAGAAAGCCCCTGCGCGGCGTCGATCTCGCCGAGGCACTCGACCGTGTGCCACCCGGTGCCCCTGCACCGGGTCCGGACGCGGCGCGGCCTGCCCGGCGCCCGGAGACGACGGCGCCCGCACGAGGACCGGAAGCGGCGCCGCCCGCACCCGGCCCGGAGACGGCGCCGCGCGAGCCGGAGGCCGGCCCCGGAACGGAGGCGTCGGCCCTGCCGGTCCTCGACACACCCACCTTCCAGCGCCTGATCGGTTCCCTGGGCAACGAATTCGTCAGCCGACTCATCGATGTCTTCCTGGAGGACTCCCCCCAACTGACCGAAAGCCTTCGCCGCAGCCTCGACGAGGGGGACGGCAGCGAACTGCGTCGAGCGGCTCACACGCTCAAATCCCACGCACAGACCTTTGGATTCCCGCGGCTCGTTCAGCCGTGCCAGGACGCGGAGGACCTCGGCGCCACCGGGGATCTGCGCGAAGCAGCACCGCTGGTGACCCGGATCGAAGGGGAGTACCGCGCTGCGAGAGACGGGCTGGTCGCACAGAGAGCGGAGCTTGGCCATGACCGATAGCAATGCCGTGACGGAGAGAACCGAAGGGAAAGGGCGCGTCCTGGTCGTGGACGACGATCGCACGAACCGCATGATGCTCACCTACCGCCTGGAAATGGCGGGGCTGGAGACCGCGACGTCCGAGAACGGGCTCGAGGCCCTGCAGATGCTGCGGGAGAGCGACTTCGATGTGGTGCTGCTCGACATCCTCATGCCGGGGATGGACGGCTACGCGACGCTCGATCTGATGAAGCACGATCAGCAGCTCAGCCGTACGCCCGTGATCATGATGTCGGCCGTCGGCGATCTGGACAGTGTCATCCGCTGTCTCGAAATGGGCGCCGAGGACTATCTGCCGAAGCCCCTGGACCACCTCCTGCTGGCGTCAAGGGTCAACAACATCCTGCTGAAGATCCGGCTCGAACAGGTGGAACAGGGGCTCGACCACATCGCTGACGCCGTGAAGGCCATGGTCGGCGGCGCGCTCCCGGCCGGGGCCCTGGACCAGGTTGCCGGGCAGACCGACTCCGTCGGCCGTCTGGCACGGCAGCTTCAGCAGCTCGCGGTCGTGACCCCGGAGCGAGGAGCACACTCCGCACCCGCCGCCCCGTTTAGGGGGCGTACTGGGGGGTTCCCCTAACGACTGCCGTACGGCACCGAGCGCACGGTGAAGGCATACGTCAGCTCCCCGTCCCAGCCGAGAGGACGGGAATGAGAGGTGGGGTGGACGATGCCCCGGGTCCTTGTTCGCACGACACGGCGCTCCTGGGTGCCCCAGCGGAGCCCGTGTGACCTCCGGACGCCCCCGGCCGCCCACTGTCCCTCCGAGAAGCGAGGGCAGACAGATGTTCCCGGAACCGGCGTGGCCCCCTGGTACGGCCCGACAGCCTACGGCGGACCCAGAGGGGACGCCGTACGCGTTCTCCTGGTCCGTTCCCGGAGCGAGGGCTCTCGTACGGCAGCCTCAGCCCCATCGATCCCAGCTTCCCGCTGCAGCGGATTCCGCTCGGCTGGACCACATCGTCATGAGTACCGTCGCTCGCGCACTCCGCGATTCCGTACGTGATCGCGTACTGCTCCCGCTGTGCCGTCTGCTGGGGCGGCTGGCGGCGACCACCGCTGCACGGGTCACTCAGCTGTCCCGGTGCCTGAGGAAGACGCGCAATGTGGTCTCCCAGCCGCTCGACTCCCATGTACGCGCCGTGCCCCAGGCCCGGCGGATCATCCGGACCGAGCTGGCCCGATGGGGGCTGCACGAGTATGTCGAGATCGCCGAACTCCTGGTGAGCGAACTGGTCACCAACGCGCTCCGGCACGCAAGGGGGCCCATCCAGCTGCGGATGTCCCACTCCGCTGATGGCCGGATGCTGCGCTGCGACATCGCCGACGGCTGCCCCGCCACCCCGCCCGCAGCCCGCCCACCCGCCCGCGCCGACGAGGAACACGGCCGAGGACTGCACCTGGTCGACCAGCTCTCGACCCGCTGGGGCGCACGGCACACCGCCGCGGGGAAGACCGTCTGGTTCGAACTGCGCACCCGCGGCAGGGCCCGCCGGGGGCGTCTGCGGCGGCGACGCTGATCCGTGCGGATACGGAAGGGCCTCGACCCGCTGGAAGCGGTACGAGAAGCAGCGCCCCCGGGCCGCGCTTCAGCTGGACGCCAAGGTCATCGAACCTCTCGGCCGGACCGGGCGCAAGCAGCGCTGCTACCAGTACACCGCCCTCACCTGCACCCTCATCCGCTACCGCCGCCCGGTGTCGGCAAAGCCGAAAACCACTTCTCCCGGCGGTCGCGGTGGGAGAAATTTGCCACGGGTAAGGAGATCGCCGGTCGTCGCACGCGCCGCACCGGCGCCGGCGGGAGGAAGACCATGGCGAGACCCGAGGTCGGGGTGGCTTGACGCCGCTGTGCGGAATGTGGCGGATACGAGTACGGCGGCGCGCCTGCCGTCCTTCCGAATGAGATGACTTCTTAGCGGTGGCCTGGGAGCGGGTGTCTGGCAACCGGGGCGCCAGGCCCGCAGGTGCGGATGCGGTCACCCGCGACGGGGAACGTCATGACTGCAGGGCGGGATGAGCTGGAGATCTACGAGTGGTCGGTGAGCAGGGTGGCGGCGAAGCCGAAGAAGGCCACGCCGGTGATCTGTTCGAGGCGACGACGGAACGCGGGGCGTTGGATGCGCTCGCTCAGCGCCGAGGCGGCAGGGTGAGGATGCCCAGGGCGGCGGCCAGCCCTCCCTGCCTGCCCTTGGCCATGGACGTCCGGACAACGAGCAGCGTGTCGGGACCGGGTGCCATGTTGATGAGCATGGCCACGCCGGCGAAGGCCGCCGCGGCGGTGATCGTGGTGTGCGTTTCGGGTCTCCCGAGGTGACGGTGCGGAGGCGGAAACGTGGTCCAGAAGACCACGATCACCGAGCTCCGGACAAACCACTTTGCGGCTGGTGCCTGAGCTGCGGCCCCTGGGCCTTACCGAGAGGCCCCGGACACGCATCCGGTGCCTCTCGGTACCGTCACTTCTCCCGTCTCATTCCTGGCGAGCGAACCGGTCGAGGGCGCGGAGCACCTGGGCACGTGTCGTGTCGCTGCCCAGATGGCCCGCGTTACCTACGACGATCAGCTCCGCGTCGGGCCATGCGCGGGCGAGTTCCCACGCGGTGTCGAGCGGGCAGCCCATGTCGAGCCTGCCGTGGACCAGCACGCCGGGGATACCCGCGAGGCGGTGGGCGTCACGGAGCAGGGCGCCTTCCTCCAGCCACGCGCCGTGGGAGAAGTAGTGGGAACAGATGCGGACGAAGGCCAGTTGTGCGGCCGGGGGGCGGTCGCCGTACGGGTTGGAGGCGCCGTTCGTCTCCCCGGACACGACAGCGTCCTCCCAGGCGCACCAGTCGGCCGTGGCCCTCTCCCTTACGGCGGCGTCCGGGTGTTCCATCAGGCGCGCGTAGGCCGCGACGATGTCGCCGTCGCGCCGTGTGCCGGGGGCTCCGGCGAGGAAGCGTTCCCACTGCTCGGGGTAGAACCGGCCCACGCCCCGGTAGAGCCAGTCGGTTTCGGAGCGCCGGGTGGTGGTGACGGCGGAGATGACGATCTCCGACACCCGTTCCGGGTAGGTCTCGGCGTAGGCGAGGATCAGCGTGGATCCCCACGAGCCGCCGTACAGCAGCCAGCGGTCGATACCCAGGTGCTCCCGCAGCCGCTCCATGTCGGAGATCAGGTGCTGGGTGGTGTTGTGTCGCATGTCGGTCGTGGGTTCGCTCGCGTGGGGGGTGCTGCGCCCGCAGCCGCGCTGGTCGAACAGGACGACCCGGTACCGTTCCGGATCGAAGTACCGGCGGGCGGCGGGCCCGCACCCCGATCCCGGACCGCCGTGGACGACGAGCGCGGGCTTTCCGTCCGGGTTGCCGCAGACCTCCCAATACACGACGTTGCCGTCGCCGACGTCGAGCATCCCCTTCTCGTACGGCTCCACCGGCGGGTGCAGCTCGCCCATTTCCAGGCCTCCTGACAATCACATGCAACATCGGACTCATTCATTCAGGGCATGGCCCCGCCAGGCGCCTTCGGTCGAGTGGGGAGCCAAAGACATCAGCCTCGCGCGACAGCTTCCTCCCGCAGGAACGTCGCCGGGCACTGGAGTACAGCGATCGCGCCCGGCGTTCCCGCGTCGACGCGCTGGCCGGCGAGGCGTACCTGAGATGCGGCCTCCACGAACTCGTCGTGGACCCGCTCGACCTCGCCTCTCCGAACAGGATATGACGCAGAGGAGTTGGCGCACGCTGGTTCAGCGACACCGAACAGCGCGAACGGCAGTACACGTTCGCCACATGGCTCGCCCGCGTCTTCGCGCCCGGACATCTTGGCCGCACCGTCCGGGCCATGTGTGAGAGCCGAAAGCGGCAACCGGATGCCGCCGCAACGGGAGATCCTCACCGAGGAACAGATCCACCACATGATCAAGACTCTCGTGGGAGGTGGGCGGCCGCCGCGGTCCGCCGGGCGGGCCTGGGGCCGGCTCCGGGCCGCCAGGCCTGAAGACAGAGCGCCGCTGTACGCCGACTTCGGTCCTGAGCTGGGGTACCACGCACATCAGCGGGTGGTGACCGTCCGGTCACCACCCGCTGATGTGCGTATGTGAGTGTCCGAGGGGGGACTTGAACCCCCACGCCCGATAAAGGGCACTAGCACCTCAAGCTAGCGCGTCTGCCATTCCGCCACCCGGACAAGGTGTCTGCCGGTGCGGCCTGGGCCGTTCCGACGTGGAAAACAATAGCAAACGTTCGCGGGTGGTCGATCACCCCTGCATTCGGCCGGAAGCGGGGCTGTGACCAGCGCATGTCGGGAGTATTGCGGCCTTGGGCACAGCGGGCGGCGGGTGGAGGATGGCAGTGGACCCCGCCGTGGGCCGTGCCCTCAGGGTGCGCGACGCGGCCGTGAAGCCAGAGGAGGCACCGTGAGTCAGCTCCGCGAGCGAACCATGGAGAGGTGGGAGCCCCGCGCATGCGGGGCCGGGCGAAGCGAGGGCGCGGCATGAGCCAGTCGCAGTCGGGCCGTACGGTGACCGGTGAGGACGAGGTCGTCGACCTGTGCCGGGATCTGATCAGGATGGACACCAGCAACTACGGCGATCACTCGGGCCCGGGAGAGCGGGCCGCCGCCGAGTACGTCGCGGAGAAGCTTGCCGAGGTCGGCCTGGAGCCGCAGATCTTCGAGTCCCACAAGGGCCGCGCCTCGACCGTCGCCCGGATCGAGGGCGAGGACCGCTCGCGGCCCGGGCTGCTCATCCACGGTCACACCGACGTGGTGCCGGCCAACGCCGACGACTGGACCCACCATCCGTTCTCTGGGGAGATCGCCGACGGCTGCGTCTGGGGCCGGGGCGCGGTCGACATGAAGGACATGGACGCAATGACGCTGGCCGTCGTCCGTGACCGGCTGCGCACCGGGCGCAAGCCGCCGCGCGACATCGTGCTGGCGTTCCTCGCGGACGAGGAGGCGGGCGGCACCTACGGCGCGCGCTACCTCGTCGACCACCACCCGCACCTCTTCGAGGGCGTCACGGAGGCGATCAGCGAGGTCGGCGGCTTCTCCTTCACCGTCAACGAGCAGGTGCGGCTCTACCTCATCGAGACGGCCCAGAAGGGCATGCACTGGATGAAGCTGACGGTGGACGGCAACGCCGGACACGGGTCGATGATCCACAAGGACAACGCGATCACCGAACTGTCCGAGGCGGTCGGCCGGTTGGGCCGGCACGAGTTCCCGGTGCGGGTGACCAAGACGCTGCGCTCCTTCCTCGACCAGCTCGGGGACGCGCTGGGCACCGAGCTCGACCCCGAGGACATGGACGCCACGCTGGCCAAGCTCGGTGGTATCGCCAAGCTGATCGGTGCCTCGCTCAAGAACACCGCCAACCCGACGCAACTGGGCGCCGGCTACAAGGTCAACGTCATCCCGGGGCAGGCCACCGCCCATGTCGACGGCCGTTTCCTGCCGGGCCACGAGGAGGAGTTCCTGGCCGACCTGGACCGGATCCTGGGCCCGCGGGTGAAGCGGGAGGACGTCCACGCGGACAAGGCGCTGGAGACCACCTTCGACGGTGCGCTGGTCGAGGCGATGCAGTCGGCGCTGCAGGCCGAGGACCCGATCGCGCGCGCCGTGCCGTACATGCTCTCCGCCGGTACGGACGCCAAGTCGTTCGACGATCTCGGGATCCGCGGATTCGGCTTCGCCCCGCTGAAGCTGCCGCCGGAGCTGGATTTCGCAGGGATGTTCCACGGCGTGGACGAGCGGGTGCCGGTGGACGGACTGAAGTTCGGGGTCCGGGTGCTCGACCGGTTCATCGACCAGAGCTGAATTCGGCGCGGATTTCCTGCCTTTCGCGCCGGCTTCGCTGAAAAGGATGAACGCGCCGATGTGTTCGTAGCTTCAACAGCATTTTTCTCGTTGCAGTGAGTGCGGTCCGCGGCTGGGATCGTATTGCCTACAAGGAGGAATAATGATCAAGAAGGTCGTCGCCGCTGCGGCAGTGGCCGGTGGTGTCGTGCTCGCCGGTGCGGGCCTGGCCGTTGCTGACTCGGGTGCCCAGGGTGCGTCCCTGAACTCTCCTGGTGTGGTGTCCGGTAACACCATCCAGGTTCCGGTGCACGTTCCGGTGAACGCCTGTGGCAACACGGTCTCCGTGATCGGGCTGCTGAACCCCGCGTTCGGCGCGGGCTGCGTCAACAAGTGACCTTCTGGCGTCCTTTGGCGTTGTATTTGCACCCGGTAAGGGTCTGACTCGGTCCGGCTCCGGAAGGCGCACCACGCATTCCGGAGCCGCTGGGTTTCGGCGGGCCGGTGGATCTTTCCGAGGATCCTCACTTGTCCGTATTCCTGTAAGGCACTAGGCAGGGGAACAACCTATGAGACAGGTCGCACGAAAGGGCCTGATCACCATGGCGGCCGCCAGTGGCGTACTCGCCATGGCCGCCGGCTATGCACAGGCCGACGCGGGAGCCGCCGGAGGCGCGGCGAACTCTCCCGGCGTGGGATCCGGCAACAATGTTCAGGTACCGGTGCACGTACCGGTGAACGCCTGTGGCAACACCGTCAATGTCGTCGGGCTGCTGAACCCCGCGTTCGGCAACCACTGCGCCAACGTCGGCGGCGGCCGGCACGTCGGCGGACACCAGGGTGGACACCAGGCCGGGCACCAGGGCGGTGCGAACGCCGCGGGCGGGGCCTCGAACTCGCCCGGTGTCGCGTCGGGCAACAGTGTCCAGGCTCCGGTCGACGTACCGGTGAACGCCTGTGGCAACAACGTCTCGGCGGCCGGGCTGCTGAACCCGGCCTTCGGCAACCACTGCGCCAATGGGTCGGCGCCGGCCCCGGGCCGGCCGCATCACCCGGGCAAGCCCCACCAGCCCGGTAAGCCGCATCACCCGGGCAAGCCGCACCAGCCCGGTAAGCCGCACCACCCGGGCAAGCCCCATCAGCCGGGCAAGCCCAGCCAGCAGTCGCCGCACACGCCGGGGACGAAGCCGCAGACCGGGGGGCACAGCCAGATCGTGACGCCCCCCAAGCCCGTCGGTCACCTCGCGCAGACGGGTGCCGGAGGGGTCGGCTACGCGATTCCGGCCAGCGCCGGACTGCTGCTCGGGGGCGCCTTGCTCTACCGCAAGGCGCGCGCCGCCCGCCGGTGAGCAGCACGACATAGCGCACCGGCGCTCCACGGAGCGGGCCCTGCCCAGGCGGGGCCCGCTCTGCCGTGCTCAGGCGCCGGTGGCGCTCACCATGTGGCGCGGAGCTGGCGGATGATCCGGCGGCGCAGCCGCACCTTGCGGCTCCCGTCCGGGTTCAGGCGCAGTCGGTCCAACTCCCAGTGTCCGTACTCGGCATGGTCGGTCAGCAGGCGAGTGGCGGCCTTCCGGGACACTCCCCGAGGCACGTACACATCGCAGAATTCGTATTCCGGCATCGCATCTATTGTGCGGGACCGGCCCCGGTACGGATAGCGTCTGCACTATGTCTGATGCTGCGCAGCCTTCCGCTGCCGAGGTACGTGCCGCCGCCGAGGCGGTCAAAGCCGCGCTGGACCGTCACCTCGACGCGGTCGAACGCCGCTCGGGGCAGGACGATCCGGCCGTCTACGCCGCGTTCGACGAGCTCGCCGCGGCGGCAGAGGTCTATGACGAGCTGCTCTACGACACCTACGACGAGGTCACCCCCTTCGAGATCCCGGGGAGCGACGCACTGCCCGCCTACGCGGGCCCGGAGGAGCCGAGTGCGCTGAGTGTGCTGATCCGGCGCGACTACACCGTCGCCGAACCGCAGCGGCTGCTGCATCAGGCCCAGCGCATCGCCGACCTCGATCCGGACGCCGCCGACGAGGCGGCGGGCAGCGGCGCCGACGCCGCCGCGGTCGTCGGTACCAGCGTGCATGCGGCGCTGGGCGTGCTCTTCGGGGAGTTCGAGCCGGACGAGATCGCCTCCCGGCACAAGGAGTTCGGCCTGGAGGAGGGCGACTCCACCCTGTGGGTGGCGGCCGCCGACGACCCGGCCGAGCCGGGGGAGTGGCTGTCCGCGCCGTTCGATCAGGCAGACCCCCAGCGGGTGGTGTGCCGTTTCGATGTCAGCGCGGTCTTCGACGAGGAACTGGGCGACGACGACGATCTGGAGGCGCCCGGCCGCGGACGGTGAGGCGGGTGCGGTGGCGGGCTCCGCCCTGCCACCGCGCCCGGCCCCACAAGCCGCTGCCCCGGCCCGCCACAGCGCCCTGATCCGTGTGCACCGACCGCTGCCCCGGTCCGTCGGCAGCCTCCTGCTGACGGATCGGGGCAGCGGCTGTGGGGCGTGTGGTGAGGGGGAGCGGGCGCGATCCGGTCAGCCGGCCGCCGGCGGCTCCTCGGCGCTCTGGACGCTGTGCTGCAGCAGGGTCCGCAGCCGGGTGGTGCGTTCCTTGACGGGTACCTCGGCGACGGCGCGGGGCAGCGCCTGGTCGACCCCCTGGACGACCGACAGGTGGCGTTCGCCGCGGCTGAAGGCGGTGTAGACCCAGGCGCGGGTCAGACCGCCGGCGGCGTCCCCGGGCAGCACGACCACCGCGGCGGGCCAGCGCATCCCGGCCGCCTGGTGGGCGGTGAGCGCCCAGCCGTGGCGTACGGCTCCCGCGGCGACCTGTTCCCTCGGTACCACGGCCGCGGTGCCGTCGCAGTCGAGATGCAGCCCGGATGCGTCCGCGCCGGTGACCGTGCCGGGCACCGTGCGGCCGGGTGCCGGGGCGTAGGCCACACGGTCGCCGGCGTCGAAACCGCCGAACCGGCCGGGGCCGGGATGGAGCCGTTCCTTGAGGGCGGCGTTGAGCGCGCGGGTGCCGGCCGCTCCGCCGTGGCCGACGGTGATGACCTGGGTCTGCTCCGCGGGGACACCGAGCGCCCGGGGCACGGAGTCGGCAACCAGCTGGACGGTGCGGTGCACCGCCTCTCCGGCATCCCGCGCCGGGACGATCACCACTTCCTTGCCGGGCGCCTCGACCTGGCTCAGCTCGCCGATGCCGATGCCCGACACCAGTTCGCCGATCGGGCCGAAGTCCGGGGTGCGGGAGGCGACCTGGGGGCAGAAGCGGGCCGCGAGCAGATCGGCGAACAGCCGGCCGGGACCGGCGGACCACAACACGCCCGGGTCGCCGCTGAGCACCAGGCGGGTCCCGTCGGTCAGCGACTCGACGAGCAGCGCGGCGGTCTCCAGATCCAGCTGCGGGGCGTCCAGCACGACCAGCAGATCGAGCGCCAGGGCGCCGTCGGCGTCGCGGCCGGGGCCCTGGCGGCCGGACAGCAGACCGGACACGGTCACCGCGGCCGCGCCGGGGTCCCCGGACGCGTCGGCGGCCTCCGGGGTGCTCGCGGTGAGGTGTGCGGCCAGGCGCCGCCGGCCGTTCTCGGTGTGCGTGGCACCGAACGCCCGCAGGCCCAGCGAGCGGGCCGCGGCGATCAGCGCGGCGGGCTCCGCGCGGGCCGCCTCGGCACCGGTGTGCGCCACCAGGCCGCTGTGTGCGGCTGCGCGGATGAGCTCCGCGGCCGACGGCGACGGTGCGGTGGCCGCCGCGGCCTCCCAGGCGGCGGCGGAGGGGCGTACGGGCCGGGGGGTGGCGGTGTCGTCGGCGTCGGCGGGTGCACCGGTGCCTCCGGCGCCGGGGGCCGGGGCGTCGGCACCCTCCGCGGACGGGTTCCGGTCGGTTTCCGCGGGCTCCGCGGCTGCCGTGCCGCCGCCGGCTTCCCCGGCGTCCGCCGCGCCGTCCTGCTCCGGCCCGGCCACCGCTTCGAAGGTGTTCAGGAGCCGCGCCAGGCCGTCGGCGACGCTCTCCTCGGCCATCGCGAACCGGTCCAGGCCGAGCAGGATCCGGACCGGCTGTTCTTCGTCCTCGTCGTCGCCCGTGGCGGGACGTGCCCGGCCCGGTTCCTCGATCGCGTCCTGGAAGACCAGCACGGCACCGTCCGCGATGGCGGTCTGCAGGGCCTCGTCGGGGTCGGGCACCGAGCGCTGGGCGAGTGCGGCGCGCAGCGCGGCGGCCTCCAGGGCGGAGTGCCCCGCGACGGCGGCCTGTTCCAGCAGCCAGCCGACCAACGCCTGCGCGCGCCGCTCGTCGCCAGGGCCGCAGGCCGGGCCGAGCAGCGCCCGGGCAAAGCCGTCGGCCTGTTCGGGGCGCACCCCGGGCACACCGAGCAACTGCCAGGGGTCCTCGCTCAGCGCCTCGGCCGCCCGCTCCCCGAGCACTTCCGCGGCGGACTCCGCCAGCGCCTGGGGCGCGCCGCCCGCCGTGAGGACCTGCCGTACGCCCTCGATGCCGGGGGCCGCGGCCACGGCGGGGCGGGGGGCGGGAGCCGGGCCGGCCGGAGCCGGTGGGGCGGCCGGGTCCATGGCGCCGGTGTCCGTGGCGGGGCGTGCGGCCGGACCGCCGGCGTCGGATGCGGTGCCGGGCCGGGCGGCCTCCGGGACGGGGCCGGGGGATGCGCCCTGCTGCGGGGCGCGGCCGGCGGTGTCCGGGCCGTCCGCGCGGGGCCGGGCGGCGGGTGCGGCCTTCTTGGCGGGGCGGGGCGCGTCGTTGAAGAACGAAGCGGCCGTGCGCTCGCCGCTCTCCACCGCGCGTACCGCCGCGGCCAGCGCGTCCGCGGTCGCCTTGGCCGACGCGGGCACCGCGGTCTCCCGCGCCGCGCCGGAGGCGGGAGCCCGGTCCCCGGCGCCGGGTGCCGCGGGCGCCGGCTCGCTCACCGGAGCCGTCGCGTCCGCGGCCCGCGCCGGGGAGCCTTCCGGCGCCGTCGTGTCCGTGTCCGTGTCCCTGTCCGGTGCTGCGGTGTGCTCCGGCGCCGTCGGGTCTGTGCCCGTGTCCGGCCCTGTGGCCTGCTCCGGCGTCGTCGTGTCCGTGTCCGGTGCTGTGGCGTGTTCCGGCGCTGTCGTGTCCGTGTCCGGTGCTGTGGTGTGCTCCGGCGCCGTCGCGTCCGGGCCCGGCGCCGTGGCGTCGTTCTGCGGTGCCGCAGGGGCTTCCGGTGCCGCAGGGTCCTCCGGCGCCGTGGGGTCGTCGGGTGTCTGGGCATCCGCAGTCCCGGGCGCGGCCTCCTGCTCGGGCGGGGTTTCGCCGGCGAGGCGGTCGGTACTCACAGCGTGCTCCAGTCGTGATCGGGGTAGTGGTGCACCGGAGCCGAAACATCGTCCAGCGCCCGGCGGATCTCGTCAGGAAGACTAAGGGTCTCCACTGACAATGCGGCTCTGAGCTGCGCTTCCGTGCGGGCGCCCAGGATCGGCGCGGTCACTCCGGGGCGGTCGCGGACCCAGGAGAGCGCGACCTGGAGCGGAGTGACGGCCAGTCCGTCGGCGGCGGTGGTGACCGCTTCGACGACCCGGCCCGCCGTTTCGTCGAGGTAGGGCGCGACGAACGGGGCCAGATGCTCCGAGGCGCCCCGCGAGTCGGACGGCGTCGCATGGCGGTACTTACCGGTCAGCACGCCCCGTCCGAGCGGCGATGACGGCAGCAGGCCCATACCCAGATCGAGCGCCGCCGGCAGCACCTCGCGCTCGACGCCGCGCTGGAGCAAGGAGTACTCCATTTGTGTGCTCGCCAGCCGGTTGCGTACACCGGGCGCTGCCAGCTGCCAGGTGCCCGCCTTGGCGAGCTGCCAGCCGGAGAAGTTCGACAGCCCCACATAGCGCGCCCGGCCGCTGGTGACGGCGAGGTCGAGGGCCTGCAGGGTCTCCTCCAGCGGTGTGTGCGGATCAAAGGCGTGCAGCTGCCACAGGTCGACGTACTCGGTGCCCAGCCGTTCCAGGGAGGCGTCCAGGGCGGCGAGAAGATGGCGCCGGGAGCCGTCGACGCGGCGGTCCGCGGCCAGGACGCTGCCGGCCTTGGTCGCGATGACCAGGTCCTCGCGCGGAACGAGCCCTTCCGTCAGCCGGCCCAGGAGGTATTCGGCGCCGCCGTCGGCGTAGATGTCGGCGGTGTCCACCAGCGTGCCGCCGGCCTCCCAGAACGCCTTGAGCTGGTCGGCGGCTTCCTGCTCGTCCGTGTCGCGGGCCCAGTTCAGGGTGCCGAGCCCGAGGCGGGACACGCGAAGGCCCGTACGGCCGAGGTGCCTTTGCTCCATGGGCCTTGAGATTACTGGCCGCGAGCCGGGAACAGGGGACCTGTGGACAACCCGCCGATGACGGCCGGCGGGGGCGCGCGCTACAGTCCCCGGAACAGCGACGTTACTGATCGGTAAGGGGAGCGGCATGAGGCTTGGCATCAACCTCGGCTACTGGGGCGCCGGGATGGATTCCGACAATCTCGCGGTGGCGCAGGAGGCCGACCGCCTGGGCTATGCCGTCTGCTGGGCCGCGGAGGCCTACGGCTCCGACGCCGCCACCGTGCTCTCCTGGGTCGCGGCCCAGACCGAGCAGATCGACATCGGTTCGGCGATCTTCCAGATCCCGGCGCGTACACCCGCGATGACCGCGATGACGGCCGCCACCCTGGACTCCCTCTCCGGGGGCCGGTTCCGGCTGGGGCTCGGCGTCTCGGGACCGCAGGTGTCCGAGGGCTGGTACGGCGTCAAGTTCGACAAGCCGCTGGCGCGCACCCGCGAGTACGTGGACATCGTCCGCAAGGCCATGTCGCGCGAGCGCCTGTCCTACCAGGGCGAGCACTGGACGCTGCCGCTGCCCGACGGCCCCGGCAAGCCGCTGAAGCTCACCGTCCACCCGCAGCGCGAGCACATCCCGCTCTACATCGCCGCGATCGGCCCGAAGAACCTCCAGCAGACCGGTGAGATCGCCGACGGCGCTCTGCTGATCTTCCCCTCGGCCGACCACCTGGAGGAGACCGCGATCTCGCACCTCCGGGCCGGCCGCGAGAAGGCGGGCAAGACGCTGGAGGGCTTCGACGTCTGCCCGACGCTGCCGCTGGCCGTCGGCGCGGACAAGGACGTCAGCGCGCTGGCCGACATGTTCCGTCCGTACACCGCCCTGTACGTCGGCGGTATGGGCAGCCCGAAGCAGAACTTCTACAACCAGCTCGCGCAGCGGATGGGGTACGAGAAGGAGGCCGCCGAGATCCAGGGCAAGTACCTGTCCGGCGACAAGGAAGGCGCCGCCGCCGCGATCCCGGAGCAGCTGATCGACCAGACCACGCTGCTCGGCTCCGTCGAGCGGATCGCCGAGCGGATGCAGGCCTACGCGGCGGCCGGCGTGACCACGCTGACGCTGGCCCCGGCGGGCTTCACCCTGGAGGACCGCCTCGCCTCCCTGCGGGCCGGCACCGAGGCGCTGGAGCGGACCGGCCTGGCGTAGGCGACAGGGGCGGCAGGCGCTCGTACCGGAACCCGTCCGAAAGCCCCGCACACGGCCCGGCGCCCGCGGCGCCGGGCCGCTCGGCCCCGCGGCCGTGGCGGGGGCTCGGGGGATCTTCCCCGCCGCGGCCGTCAGGCAGCACAACGCGGTGATGTGCGCCCGGGTTACGCCCGCGACCAGGACGGACATCGTCCGGACGGCCGTACGGACCGCCGCTCCGGTTGCCTCCCGCGGAACACGCCCTTTGACTTTTCCTACGGGTGTGTCCGTTCGGAGGTGGCGCAGATGATCTCGGCCCGAAGCCTGTTCCAGGAGATCGTCGACAATGACGACTCCTACCGCCTGTTCTGCTCCATCGCGGCCAGCGGAGAGGCTCAGGGCGGCTGGGAGAACGGCCGGATCGCCGCCCTCATGCCCGCCTCGCTGCGCGAGCTGGCGCCCAAGGTCACCCGGCACGGCGCGGACGAGGACAAGCACGGCCGGATTTTCCACGCCCTGCTGCGCAAGCGCGGCCTGACGCCCGCCGGCGTCCCCGCGGAGACCGACTACACCGCGCTGCTGGAGCGGCGGGGCATCGGCCTGGCGCACGACAAGCTGCGCCGCGACGAACCGCTCACCGAGCTCGACATCATCACCTACCTCTCCCACAGCCGGGTCACCGAACAGCGTGCCGCCGACCAGATGGTGATGCTCAGCACGTACTTCGGCGACCACCCCGAGGTGGGCAAGGCGATCCGGATGATCTCCCACGACGAGGACAACCACCTGGCGTACTGCCACGAGGAACTGCTGCGGCTGGCCCGCCTCGGCCACGGACGGACCATCCAGCGGATCCTGCACGACTGCGCCCATGCCGAGATCGTCATCTACCGGGACGTCAGCCTGGCCGTGATGGACCACATGGGCCGCATCCTGCGGTGGCCGAAGGCGAAAAACGGCGGGATCACCACCGGGATCCGGGCGATCTACGGCTATGAGCGGCTGGGCGGCTGGCGGCGGATGGTCAGCCTCCGGATGCCCGAGCGCCGGGACGCGCTGGGCGGCCCGGCCACCTCGGCGCCGGAGTTCGCCTGAGCCCTGCGGGGCGCCCGGCCGCCGGGACCGCCCGCGTCACAGCCAGCCGCGGCGTTTGAACAGCCGGTAGAGCGAGACCTCGATGACGACCATCACCAGCAGGATCGCCGGATAGCCCAGGTGCCACTTCAGCTCCGGCATGTGCTCGAAGTTCATGCCGTAGATGCCGGCGATCAGGGTCGGCACGGCCGCCAGCGCCGCCCAGGCCGAGATCTTGCGCATGTCGTCGTTCTGCCGCACCCCCATCTGCGCCAGATGGGCGGCGAGGATGTCCGAGAGCAGCCGGTCCAGGCTCTCCACCGACTCGTTGGCGCGGGTGAGGTGGTCGTCGACGTCGCGGAAGAACGGCCGGGCGTGGTCGTGCACGTACGGCACGCCGGGGTTCTGCAGGAGGGTCATCGGCGCCACCAGGGGGCCGGTCGCCCGCCGGAATTCCAGCACCTCGCGCTTGAAGGCGTAGATCTCGGCCGCGGTGTTCTGGGTGTCCCGGCGTACCGGTGCGAACACCTCCGCCTCCAACTCCTCCAGATCCAGCTGGAGTTCGGAGGCCACGTCGATGTAGTGGTCGACCACGGCGTCGCAGACCGCGTACAGCACGGCGCCGGGGCCGTGCCGGAGGATCTCCCGGTGCTCCTCCAGCCGCCGGCGCACCGCCGCCAGCGGGCTGGCCTCGCCGTGCCGGACGGTGACCACGAACGCCTCGCCCAGGAAGACCATCACCTCCGACGCGGTCACCGTGGCGGCCGCGTCGTCGTAGGTGACCGGCTTCAGCACCATGAACAGCGAGTCGTCGTAGACCTCCAGCTTGGGCCGCTGATGCGCCTTGAGCGCGTCCTCGACGGCCAGCGGGTGCAGCCCGAATTCGCTGCTGACGAGATCGAACTCCCGCTCCGTCGGCTCGTACATCCCCAGCCACAGGAAGGCGTCGCCCTTGGCCCGCGCCTGTTCCAGCGCGTGGGAGAAGTCGGTCGCACACTCGGCGCGGCGGCCGTCCCGGTAGATGGCGCAGTCCACGATCACACCTGGCATTCTCGCTCGTCACGCCGCCGCCTGCCAGGAACACGGAGCGGGAACGTAGGGTGGCGCTCATGCCCACGCTGATCCTGGTGCGGCACGGCCGCTCCACCGCCAACACCGCCGGAGTGCTCGCCGGGCGGGCCCCCGGCGTCGCTCTCGACGAGCACGGCGCCGCCCAGGCCGCCGCGCTGCCCACACGGCTGTCCCAGGTGCCGCTGACCGCCGTCGTCTCCAGCCCGTTGCAGCGCTGCCGGGAGACCGTGGCGCCGCTGCTGGAGGCCCGGCCGTGGCTCACGCCGCACATCGAGGACCGGATCAGCGAATGCGACTACGGCGACTGGTCGGGCCGCAAACTCGCCGAGCTGAGCGACGAGCCACTGATGGAGGTCGTCCAGCAGCACCCCTCAGCGGCCGCCTTCCCCGGCGGTGAGTCGATGCGCGCGATGCAGGCCAGGGCGGTGGACGCGGTACGCGACTGGAACGCCCGTATCGACGGGGCGCACGGCCCCGAGGCGGCCTACCTCATGTGCTCGCACGGCGACCTCATCAAATCCCTGGTCGCCGACGCACTGGGCATGCACCTCGACCTCTTCCAGCGGATCTCCGTCGAGCCGTGTTCGGTCACCGCGATCCGCTACACCCGCCTGCGTCCCTATCTCGTACGGCTCGGGGACACCGGTGACTTCGGATCACTCGTGCCCCGGGCGGACGGCGGTGGCGCGGCGGCCGACCGGGACGCGGCCGTCGGCGGTGGTGCGGGAGCAGCGTGATCAGTCGGCGCAGTAGGGTGGTGCGACGGCGCTGCCCGCCACGCCCCTGCGATCCGCGCAGTGACCGCAGGACGTGCAGCGACCGCAGTGACCCCGCAGTCGAGCAATCGGAGCAGGACGTTGTCCCGTCAGGTGTTCTTCTACGACGCGCCGGACCGCTTCGTGGCCGGTACGGTCGGGCTGCCTGGCCGCCGTAGCTTCTACCTCCAGGCCACCGCCTCCGGCCGCACCACCAGCGTCGCCCTGGAGAAGACCCAGGTCGCAGCCCTCGCCGAGCGGATCGACGAGCTGCTGGACGAGGTCGTGCGGCGCAGTGGCGGCAACGCCCCGGTGCCTGCCGTCTCGCCCACCGAGCTGGCCGACTCCGCCCCGCTGGAATCGCCTGTCGAGGAAGAGTTCCGGGTGGGCACGATGGCGCTCGCCTGGGACGGCGAGGACGAGCGGATGATCGTCGAGGCACAGGCCCTGGTCGAGCTGGAAGCGGACAGCGACGAGGACCTCGCCGACGCGGAGGAGCGGCTGCTCCAGGACGACGAGAACGGCCCGCCGATGCTGCGGGTGCGCCTCACCGGAACCATGGCCAGGGCGTTCGCCAAGCGGGCGCTCGAAGTGGTCAATGCCGGCCGCCCGCCGTGCCCGCTGTGCAGCCTGCCGCTCGACCCGGAGGGACACGTATGCCCGCGCCAGAACGGATACCGACGGGACGCCTGAGCGCCGTGCCCGTCGAAGCGGCCGGGCAGGCCGCGCCGCTGCCAGGTCCCGTCGCACCCCAGGACCCGCCGCCGGCCGCGCCGGAACCGGCCGGGGACCGGCCGGACGCACTGTTCACCGACGGTGAGCTGACCGTACGCGGCCGCATCCAGGAGGCGTCCAACGCCGTGCTCTACTGCACGGTCGCGCAGGACGGCCGCACCGCCGCCTGTGTCTACAAGCCGGTCGCCGGTGAGCGCCCGCTGTGGGACTTCCCCGACGGCACGCTCGCCCAGCGCGAGGTCGCCGCGTACGAGATCTCCCGTGCCTGCGGCTGGGACCTCGTCCCGGTGACGGTGCTGCGCGACGGCCCCTACGGCACCGGCATGGTCCAGGAGTGGATCGATCCGCCGGAGAGCAGCGACGAGGTACCCGAGCTGCTGGCCCTGGTGGAGGACGAGGAGCCGGGTCCCGGCTGGAAGGCGGTCGGCTTCGCGCAGGTCGGCGAGGGCCGCACCGCGCTGCTGGTGCACGCCGACCATCCACGGCTGCGGCGGCTCGCGGTACTCGACGCCGTGATCAACAACGGTGACCGCAAGGGCGGCCACCTGCTGCCCGGCGTCGGCGGAGAGTTCTTCGCCATCGACCACGGCGTCACGTTCCACGCCGAGGACAAGCTGCGCACCCTGCTGTGGGGGTGGGCGGGGGAGCCGCTGACCGACGAGGCGCTGGAGGTGCTGCGGGGCCTTCAGGAGGCACTGGAGGACGCCGGGCCGCTCGCCGCCCGACTGGCCGAACTGATCACGGACGACGAGATCGCGGCGCTGCGGGCGCGGGTGACGGGGCTGCTGCGCAGCGGCCGGCACCCGGAGCCGAGCGGCGATTGGCCCGCCATTCCCTGGCCGCCGGTCTGAGGTTCCGCCGTGGGCGCGGCGGGCACCGCCAGATCCGCTTGCATGTTCGGCCGGCGAACGCAAGACCGCCTTTCCGGCCAGACCTCTGGTCCCGCTCGTAGACGGAACATCCGTCCGGTTAGGCTCATGGCATGCATGCATGGCCCGCTTCTGAGGTCCCCGCCCTGCCTGGCCAGGGCCGCGACCTGAGGATCCACGACACCG
This sequence comes from Streptomyces sp. NBC_00400, assembly GCF_036048035.1. Lineage (NCBI taxonomy): Bacteria > Bacillati > Actinomycetota > Actinomycetes > Kitasatosporales > Streptomycetaceae > Streptomyces > Streptomyces sp. NBC_00400. The sequence goes on from NZ_CP107940.1 coordinate 6,787,183, forward strand.
CGACCGGCGGACGGGTAACCCTCGACCCCGGTCCCGTCGCCCGTATCTACGTCTGCGGCATCACGCCGTACGACGCCACCCACATGGGGCACGCGGCGACCTACAACGCGTTCGACCTGGTTCAGCGCGTGTGGCTCGACACGAAGCGCCAGGTTCACTACGTGCAGAACGTCACCGATGTCGACGATCCGCTGCTGGAGCGGGCCGTTGCCACCGGCGACGACTGGACGGCGCTCGCCGAGCGTGAGACCGCCCTCTTCCGCGAGGACATGACGGCCCTGCGGATGCTGCCGCCCCGCCAGTACATAGGCGCCGTCGAGTCGATACCCGGCATCGTCCCGCTGGTGGAGCGGCTGCGCGACGCCGGCGCCGCCTACGAGCTGGACGGTGACACCTACTTCTCCGTGGAGGCCGACCCGCACTTCGGCGAGGTCTCCGGGCTGGACGCCGAGGCGATGCGGCTGCTGTCCGCCGAGCGCGGCGGCGACCCCGAGCGCGAGGGCAAGAAGAACCCGCTCGACCCGATGCTGTGGATGGCCGCCCGCGACGGCGAGCCGAGCTGGGACGGCGGCTCGCTGGGCCGCGGCCGGCCCGGCTGGCACATCGAGTGTGTCGCCATCGCGCTGGACCACCTCGGCATGGGCTTCGACATCCAGGGCGGCGGCTCCGACCTCGCCTTCCCGCACCACGAGATGGGCGCCTCGCACGCCCAGGCGCTCACCGGCGAGCACCCCTTCGCCAAGGCGTATGTGCACGCCGGGATGGTGGCCCTGAACGGCGAGAAGATGTCCAAGTCCAAGGGCAACCTCGTCTTCGTCTCCGCGGAGCGGCGAGGCGGCACCGACCCGGCCGCGATCCGTCTGGCGCTGCTCGCGCACCACTACCGCGCCGACTGGGAGTGGACCGACGCGGTGCTGGAGGAGGCCGTGGAGCGGCTGGCGCGCTGGCGTGCCGCGGTCTCCCGTCCCGACGGCCCGTCCGCCGACGCCCTCCTGGAGGAGATCCGTACGGCGCTGGCCGACGACCTCGACTCCCCGGCGGCCCTCGCGGCCGTGGACCGCTGGGCCGCGGCGCAGGAGTCCGGCGGCGGCAGTGACGAGGGCGCTCCCGGCCTCGTCTCCCGTGCGGTCGACGCACTGCTCGGCGTGGCCCTGTAACCACCTGCCGCACCCGTCCTCAGGGGCGCCTTCGCCGACCGGCGGGGGCGCCCCTCTTGTCACGGTTCTTGCGCGCCCGTCGGCCGGCGGGCGCGCAGAAATCCAGCAACCCGGACCGAGAGTCCATGGTGGCGCGGCCCGGGCGCGGACTAGAGCTGCGGGCATGAGGAAACCAACAGGACTGCGGGTGGCGGTCGTTGCCGCGCTGCTCGGACTCGTGGCCGCAATCGCGGGGCCGGCGGGCAGCGTACGGGCGGACGGCCGTGCACCCGGCCGGACCGTCGGCGACATCACCGGCTTCGCCGCGGACGGGCCCGTCTACCATCTGCACGCGGGCCCGGCCGAGGCACGCGTCAGCTTTGTGACGGACCGGACCTTCCGCATCGAACTCGCCCCGGACGGCACCTTCACCGACCCGACCGGCAAGGACATCGTGCTGCCCCAGGGCGCACCGCCCGCCACCCACTGGCGGGACGCCGGTGACGCCTACGAACTCAGCACCTCGCAGGTCACCCTGAAGGCATTCAAGGCGCCGCTCCGCTTCGAACTGCGGCGGGCCGACGGCTCGTTGGTGTGGTCCGAGGCGAAGGGGCTGAGCTGGGACGACACGACCACCACCCAGACCCTGGCGCGGGGCGGCGACGAGCAGTTCTACGGCGCCGGGATGCAGAACGGGCGCGGCAACACCTCACACCGCGGCCACACCGTCGAGGTCGGCGTCGACTACCACTGGGACGACGGCGGACACCCCAACTCCGTCCCGTTCTACCTCTCCTCCGCGGGCTACGGGGTCTTCCGCAATACGTACGCGCCCAATACGTACACCTTCGACCAGCCGGTGACGACGCGCGCGAAGGAACGGCGGTTCGACGCCTATTACTTCGCCGGGCCGAGCGCCAAGGACGTCATCGGCCAGTACACCTCGCTGACCGGCAAGCCCTTCCTGCCGCCGCTGTACGGCCTGGAGATCGGTGATTCGGACTGCTATCTGCACAATGCGAACCGGGGGGAGCGGCACACCCTCGACGCCCTGAAGGTCGCCGACGGCTACACCGCGCACGACCTTCCCAACGGCTGGATGCTGGTCAACGACGGCTACGGCTGCGGCTACGAGAACCTGGCCGGGACCTCCCAGGGCCTCGGTGAGCGGAAGATGAAGCTGGGGCTGTGGACCGAGGACGGCATCGGCAAGCTCGCCGACCAGGTCAAGGCGGGCCAGCGGATCGCCAAACTCGATGTCGCCTGGGTGGGCGACGGCTACAAATTCGCCCTGGACGGCTGCAAGGACGCCTACAAGGGCATCGAGGACAACAGCGATGCCCGGGGCTTCACCTGGGCCCCCGAGAGCTGGTCGGGCGCACAGCGCTGCGGGGTCCAGTGGTCCGGTGACCAGAGCGGCACCTGGGACTACATCCGCTGGCAGATACCCACCTACGCGGGTGCGACGATGTCCGGACTCGCCTACACGACCGGCGATGTGGACGGCATCTTCGGCGGCAGCCCCCGGACCTACGTCCGCGACCTGCAGTGGAAGTCCTTCCTCCCGGCGATGATGACGATGGACGGCTGGGCGGACAGCGACAAACAGCCCTACCGCCAGGGCGAGCCCTACACCTCCATCAACCGGAAGTACCTGAAGCTCAAGGAGTCGCTGCTGCCGTACATGTACTCCTACGCGGCCGAGGCGGCCCGGACCGGCGTGGGGCCGGTGCGGCCGTTGTCGCTCGAATACCCCGACGACCCGAAGGCCGCCACCGACGCCGCCAAGTACGAGTTCCTGACCGGCGAGGACTTCCTCGTGGCGCCCGTCTACCAGGACACCGGCACCCGCGACGGCATCTACCTCCCGAAGGGCACCTGGGTCGACTACTGGACCGGCCGCACCTACCGGGGACCGGCCACTCTCGACGGCTACAGCGCACCCCTGGACACCCTGCCGCTCTTCGTCAAGGCCGGTGCCGCCGTGCCCATGTGGCCGGGCATCAGGTCCTATCAGGACCGGACGGCACATGCGCCGCTCGCCTGGGACGTCTACCCGCAGGGCCGTTCCTCGTTCACCCTCTACGAGGACGACGGGGTGACCCGCGCGCACCGGGACGGCAGCAGCGCCACCCAGCGGGTGCAGGTGGCGGCACCGCGCTCCGGCGGCGGCGAGGTACGGATCGGCGTCGGCGCCTTGCGGGGCGCGTTCCGGGGCAAGCAGACGGCCCGGCCGTACCGCTTCACCGTGCACACCGGGGACGCGCCGCGCGGTGTCACCCTGGACGGCCGTCCGCTGCGGCGGCTGCCGTCCGCGGGCGCGTTCGAGGCGGCGGACGAGGGCTGGTTCCACGACCCCGCCGACCGCGCGGGCGTCGTCCGGATCAAGACCGCCTCCCGCCCCACCGGCCGCGCGTTCACCCTGGTGCTGAAGGGCGCGAGCGCGGTCGGCGGCCGGACCCCGGGCGCGACGGTCGCGGTGGCCACGCCGGGCGGCCAGGAAGTGACCAAGGGCGTGCCGACGGCCGTGCGGACGGCGCTCACCGCGGGCACCCGTGCGGCACACGAGGTGTCGGTGTCCCTGTCCGCGCCCAAGGGCTGGACCGTCTCGGCGCCGGTGCGCCATGCGCGGCTCGCCGCCGGAACCACCCGGCGCGACGCGCTGACGCTCACCGCGCCCCGCGACGCCAGGAGCGCGGACCCGGTCACCGTCACCGCGACCGTCCGCTACCGCTCGGCCGGTGCGCCGCGGACGGCGGTGCACCGCTTCGAGGTACGGGCCGTACCGCCGGCGCCCGCCGCCGACACCTGGGCGAGCGATCTGGAGTGGCTGAGCCAGGCCAATGGCTACGGGCCGGCCGAACGGGACCGCAGCAACGGCGAGTCGGGGGCGGCGGACGGCCATCCGCTCACCCTCGCCGGGAAGACGTACGGCAAGGGCATCGGGACGCACGCCGACTCGGACCTGGAGTTCTTCACCGGCGGGCGCTGTACGTCCTTCACCGCGGACGCCGGGATCGACGACGAGATCGCGGACTACGGGCAGGCCGCCTTCTCGGTCGAGGGGGACGGCAAGGTGCTGTGGACCTCACCGAAAATGACCGGCACCTCGGCACCGGTGGCGGTGGACGTACCGCTCGGCGGGGTCCGGCACGTGCGCCTCAAGGTGACCGATACGGACGGCAAGAAGTCCGGCGATCACGGCGACTGGGCGGGGGCGCGTTTCCACTGCTCGGGGTGAGCAGGTGCTGCCCCTCCCGCCTCGGCGCGAGGGGCAGCACGGGGCGCTCAGCTTCCGGCGTCCTCCGGGCCGTCCTCCGGCCGCGCGGAGTCGGCGGAGTCCGAGCCTCCTGACGGGTCTGCCGACGGGCCGGGCTCGTCCCCGGAGCCCTTGGTGCCCTTGCCGGTGTCCTTCGGGCCGCCGCCCGTACCGGTGTCTTTCGGCCCCGCGGCGCTGTCGTCGCCGGGCTTCGGCTCCCGCGGCTCCTTGGACACCGGGCGGGGCGGGCGGCCGCGGCCGCCGGCGGAGTCGCGGAGGTAGGAGCTGTCGCGGCCGTCGGTGAGCCCGCCCTCGGTCGCGACACCGGGCGGGGCCTGCGGGTCACGGCGGCGCAGATAGCGCTCGAACTCGCGGGCGATGGCCTCGCCGGACGCCTCCGGCAGGTCCGCGGTGTCCCGCGCCTCCTCCAGCGACTGGACGTACTCGGCGACCTCGCTGTCCTCCGCCGCCAGCTGGTCCACGCCCAGCTGCCAGGCGCGCGCGTCCTCGCTCAGCTCACCGAGCGGGATACGGACGTCGAGGAGGTCTTCCAGGCGGTTGAGCAGCGCGAGGCTGGCCTTCGGGTTGGGCGGCTGGGACACATAGTGCGGCACCGCCGCCCACAGGCTCACCGCGGGAACGCCCGCGTGGGTGCAGGCCTCCTGGAGGATGCCGACGATGCCCGTCGGGCCCTCGTAGCGGGACTCCTCCAGGTCCAGGCGGCTCGCGAGTTCCGCGTCGGAGGTGACCCCGCTGACCGGCACCGGCCGGGTGTGCGGTGTGTCGCCGAGCAGCGAGCCCAGGACCACCAGCATCTCCACGCCCAACTCATGGGCGAAGCCGAGGATTTCGTTGCAGAACGAGCGCCAGCGCATACTGGGCTCGATACCGCGGACCAGGACGAGATCGCGGGTCCGCCCCTTGCCGTTCTTGTCGCCGACGCGGACGACGGAGAGGCGGGTCGTCGGCCAGGTGATCTTGCGTACGCCGCCGTCCAGGAAGACGGTGGGGCGGTTCACCTGGAAGTCGTAGTAGTCCTCCGCGTCCAGCGCGGCGAAGACCTCGCCCTTCCACTCCCGGTCCAGATGCGCGACCGCGGCGGAGGCGGCGTCGCCGGCGTCGTTCCAGCCTTCGAACGCGGCCACCATGACCGGGTCGATCAGCTCGGGCACCCCCTCGAGCTCGATCACCCAGCGCCTCCTTCCGACCGGTCCGGCCACCTGGGGCGGCCGCCGGCAGCAGTTCCATTTGCGTGCGTTCCCCAGACTACGGCGTCCGTGGTGCCGGTTCGCAGCCCCTTTGCGTGAGGGGGCCGAGATTCATCCGATCTGTTGCCGGGGGCGTTCGGTCAACTTCCGTACAGGGTCTGGACGGTGCCCGACGCGCGGGTCTATACATCGGATGACCGGGAAAGGTCCGATGTTCTTCCGCAACATCTCAGGGGGCATGCCCATGGCTGCGGCCGACACCGTCACCGGGTTCGAGGTCCACGACATCCGCTTCCCCACCTCGGAGCAGCGTGACGGCTCGGACGCCATGAACCCGGACCCCGACTACTCCGCCGCCTATGTCGTGCTGCACACCGGCAGCGGACCGCGGGGCCACGGCCTCTGCTTCACGATAGGGCGCGGCAACGATGTCATGGCAGCCGCGATCCGGTCCCTCGCCCCGTACGTCGTCGGCCGCCCCGTACCCACCACTGCCGCCGCTCTCGCCGCACTTCACCACGACCTCACCCATGACTCCCAGCTGCGCTGGCTCGGCCCCGAGAAGGGCGTGATGCAGATGGCGGCCGGCGCCGTGGTCAACGCCGCCTGGGACCTGGCCGCCGCCCGGGCGGGCCTGCCGGTGTGGGAGTTCCTTGCCGCGCTGACGCCCGAGGAGCTGGTCTCCCTCGTCGACTTCCGCTATCTCTCCGACGCCCTCACCCCGGCCGAGGCACTGGCGATCCTGCGTGCCGCGGCGCCCGGCCGGGCCGAGCGCGCCGCCCGCCTCAAGGCCGAGGGCTACCCCGCGTACACCACCTCGCCCGGCTGGCTCGGCTACGACGACGGCAAGCTGGTGCGGCTGGCGAAGGAGGCGGTGGCCGAGGGCTTCGGCCAGATCAAGCTGAAGGTGGGCGCCGACCTCGACGACGACAAGCGGCGGATGCGGCTGGCGAGGGACGCGGTCGGCCCCGGCGTACGGATCGCCGTCGACGCCAACCAGCGCTGGGACGTGGCCGAGGCGGTGCGCTGGATGACCGCGCTCGCGCCGTACGCCCCCCACTGGATCGAGGAACCGACCAGCCCGGACGACGTCCTGGGGCATGCCGCGGTGCGCTCCGGCCAGCCCGTCAAGGTCGCCACCGGCGAGCACGTCGCCAACCGGGTGGTCTTCAAACAGCTGCTGCAGGCCGGCGCCGTGGACTTCGTCCAGATCGACGCGGCACGGGTGGCCGGGGTCAACGAGAACCTGGCGATCCTCCTGCTGGCCGCGAAGTACGGCGTGCCGGTGTGCCCGCACGCCGGCGGGGTCGGGCTGTGCGAGCTGGTGCAGCATCTGGCGATGTTCGACTACGTGGCGGTGTCCGGGAGTTGGGAGGACCGGGTGATCGAGTACGTCGACCATCTGCACGACCACTTCAGCGATCCCGTCGTCGTCGAGCGCGGCCGCTACCGCGCCCCGGCCGCACCCGGATTCTCGGCCCGGATGAAACCGGCATCGATCGCCGCCCACCGCTTCCCCGACGGGCCGGTGTGGCGCGCCCGCCGCTCCCCGCACACTCGGCATGGCGAACAGGAGGTCTCCGCATGAGTTCCGCACCGCTGAGTTCCGCACCGCACCACGCCCGGCCGCCCGCCGACTTCGCGGGGATGGCCGCGCTCGTCACCGGCGGCGGCTCCGGCATCGGGGCGGCCACCGCGGCCCTGCTGCTGGCGCGCGGCGCCAAGGTCGCCGTCCTGGACCGGGACCCCTCCGGCGCGCCCCCCGGGACGATCCCGGTCACGGCCGATGTCACCTCCGACGACGCGGTACGCGCCGCCGTCGGCGAAGCGGTGGGGGAGTTGGGCGCCCTGCACACCCTCGTCGGCAACGCCGGCATCGGCGCCGTCGGCACGGTCGAGGACAACGACGACGCGGAGTGGGCCCGGGTCCTGGACGTGAACGTGCTGGGCCTGGTGCGCACCGCCCGCGCCGCGCTCCCGGCGCTGCGCCGCACCGCGGCCGGCGCCCCGGGCCGGGTCTCCCTCACCCACACCTGTTCCATCGCCGCCACCGCCGGCCTGCCGCAGCGCGCGCTCTACAGCGCCGCCAAGGGCGCGGTCCTCTCGCTGACCCTCGCGATGGCCGCGGATCACCTCCGGGAGGGCATCCGCGTCAACTGCGTCAACCCGGGCACCACCGACACCCCGTGGGTCGGCCGGCTGCTGGACCGGGCCGACGACCCGGCCGCCGAACGCGCCGCCCTCAACGCCCGCCAGCCGATGGGCCGGATGGTCACCGCGGACGAAGTGGCCGCCGCCATCGCCTCCTTGGCGTCCCCGGCCGCCTCCGGCATCACCGGGACGGCGCTCGCCGTGGACGGGGGGATGCAGGGGCTGCGGCTGCGGCCCGCCACCTGACCGGTCACGACCCGCATCTGGCCACGCCCTGAATCCGGCCCGACCCGCATCCGGCCCGGCCCGTACAGCGCCCCGCACCAGCCGCACACCACGACCGAGGGACCACCCATGAGACTGCGTACGACCGGCGCGGCGGCCTGTGCCGCGCTGCTCGCCACCGCCGCGCTCGCCGGCTGCAACCGCGGCAGCGACGCCGCGGGCGGCAGGATCGGCATCGATATGCCCCGTACGGACACCGACTTCTGGAACTCCTACCAGCAGTACCTCGAAAAGGACCTGGACCACGGCGGACCGGCCGCGCTGCCGCTGTCCAACTCGCAGAACGACATCGCCAAGGTCGTCTCCAATGTGCAGGCGCTGACCGACCAGGGCGCCAAGGCCATCGTCATGGCGCCGCAGGACACCGGGGCCGTCGCCGAAGCGCTGCGGCGCCTGGCGGAGAAGAAGATCCCGGTGGTGAGCGTCGACACCCGCCCCGACGAGGGCAAGGTCTACATGGTCGTACGTGCCGACAACCGCGCCTACGGCGAGAAGTCCTGCGACTACCTCGGCAGGAAACTCGGCGGCAAGGGGCGGGTCGCCGAACTCCAGGGCGACCTCAGCTCGATCAACGGGCGGGACCGCTCCGAGGCCTTCGCAGCCTGCATGAAGAAGAAGTTCCCGAAGATCACCGTGCACGAGCTGGCCACCGACTGGAAGGGCGAGGTCGCCTCCGGCAAGCTGCAGAGCCTGCTCGCCCAGCACCCGGACGTGGGCGGCATCTACCTGCAGGCCGGCGGCGCCTTCCTGCAGCCGACGCTCGCCCTCCTGCAACAGAAGAAGCTCCTGCGGCCGGCCGGCACCGACGGGCACATCACCATCATCTCCAACGACGGCATCCCGGACGAACTGGACGCGATCCGCGCCGGAAAGATCGACGCCACCCTCTCCCAGCCCGCCGACCTCTACGCCAAGTACGCGCTGTACTACGCCGAGGCCGGCCTGGAGGGCAAGACCTTCACGCCGGGCCCCACCGGCCACGGCTCGACCATCGTGAAGATCAAGAACGGTCTGGAGGACCAGCTGCCGGCGCCCCTGGTCACCAAGGACACCGTCGACGACAAGAAGCTGTGGGCCAACCAGCTCGAGAAGAAGAAGTAGCGGTGGCGGCGGACGAGACGATGTCCGGCCGGACCGCGGCGGCACACGGGACCGGGCCGGCGGCGAACGGGCCCGCGGCGGCGGTGCACGCCGAGGGGATCGTCAAGCGCTACGGTCCCACCGTCGCCCTCGACGGCGCCCGGCTGACCGTACGCCCCGGAGAGGCGCACGCCCTCGTCGGCCGTAACGGCGCGGGCAAATCCACCCTGGTCTCCGTACTGACCGGCATGACCCGCCCGGACGCCGGGCGGGTCACCTTCGGCGGCGCGCCCGCGCCCGGCTGGGGCGACACCGCCGCCTGGCAGCGCAAGGCCGCCTGCGTCCACCAGAAGTCGATGACGGTGCCGGAGCTGACCGTCGCGGAGAACCTTTACCTGGGCCGCTTCCAGGGCGGGCACACCATCCGCTGGCGGGCGCTGCGCGAGAGGGCCCGCGAAGTGCTCGCCGGGTACGGCGTCGAGGTCGACCCGGCCGCCCGGATCAAGGAACTCGGCGTCGAGCAGCGGCAGTTCGTGGAGATCGCCCGCGCGCTGTCCTTCGGCGCCCGGCTGATCATCCTCGATGAGCCCACCGCCCGGCTGGACGCCGCCGGCATCGACCGGCTCTTCGGCAAGCTGCGGGAGCTGCGCGACCGGGGAGTGGCCTTCCTGTTCATCTCCCACCACCTCCAGGAGGTCCACGAGCTGTGCGACACCGTCACCGTCTTCCGTGACGCCCGGCATGTGCTGACCGCGCCCGTCCCGGGGCTGGCCAAGGACACGCTGGTGGCGGCGATGACGGGCGAGGAGGCGGGCCCCGCGCGCCGGCCGCGGACGGCCGCGCGCCCGCCCGGCGAGCCGGTGCTGCGCACCCGGGGGCTGGCCGCCGCAGGGCACTTCGCGCCGCTCGACCTGACCGTACGGGCCGGCGAGGTGGTGGGACTCGCGGGCGCCACGGCCAGCGGCAACACCGCGATCGGCCGGACGCTGGCGGGGCTGCGGGCCCCCGACGGCGGCCGGATCACGGTGCGCGGGCGGCCGGTCCGTACGGGCAGCGTGCCGCACGCCCTCGCCGCGGGGATCGGCTATGTGCCCGAGGACCGGCACCGCGAAGGGCTCGTTCCGGGCCGCAGCGTCGCCGAGAACGCCACCCTCACCGTCGCCGGCCGGCTCGGGCCGATGGGCACCGTACTGCCCTCCCGGACCCGCGCGTTCGCCCGCCGGATGATCGCGGCGCTGGACATCCGGACCACCGGGCCCGGCCAGCCGGTGTCCGGGCTCTCCGGCGGCAACCAGCAGAAGGTCGTGATCGCCCGTGCGCTGGCCCGCGAGCCCGCCGTGCTGGTCGCCGTCCGGCCCGCCAACGGCGTCGACGTCAAGTCCAAGGACGCGCTGCTGGGCGTCGTACGGGAGGTCGCGGACAGCGGCAGCGGCGCCCTGATCGTCTCCGACGAACTGGACGATCTGCGGATCTGCGACCGGGTGCTGACGCTCTTCCACGGCCGGGTGACCGCCGAATTCGCCGCCGGCTGGCGCGATCACGAACTCGTCGCCGCGATGGAGGGCATGCCGGCCGGCGCCGTCGAGGACGCCGGGGCCGCCCCGTCCGGCACGGGCCGCGACCCCGCGCCCGGGGCCCGGAACACGCACGGAACGGAAGGGACCGCGCCATGACCGAGACCGTATCGCCGCCGACCACCGACGTGGCACGGCGCCCACCGCGCCGCCGGCCCCGGATCGATCCGGCCCGCTGGCGGGATCTCTCCCTGGTGCCGGTGATCTTCGTGCTGGGCGTCATCGGCTTCATCGTGTCGCCCGCGTTCCTCACCCAGGACAACCTCGTCGGCGTCATCCAGCAGTCCACGGAGCTGGGCCTGCTGGTGCTCGGCGAGGCGCTCATCCTCGTCAGCGGGCGGATGGACCTGTCGCTGGAGTCCACCATCGGCCTGGCACCGGTGGTCGCCCTGTGGCTGGTGATGCCCGCACACGGCGGCCGCTTCGCCGGGCTGGAACTCCTCCCCGCCTGGACGGCGGTCCCGCTCTGCCTGGCCGTGGGCGCGGCGATCGGCGCCGCCAACGGCTTCCTCATCCTCACCCTGCGGGTCAACGGCTTCATCGCCACGCTCGGCATGCTCACCATGCTCCGCGGCCTCCAGGTGGGCCTCTCGGAGGGCCGGTCCATCGGCAATGTCCCGGCGTCCTTCGCCTACTTGGGCCAGGCCGACTGGCTGGGCATCCCGGCCGCCGTCTGGATCTGCCTCGCCCTCTTCGCGCTCGGCGGCGCGGCCCTCGGCTACCTCCGGCACGGGCGGGCGCTGTACGCCATCGGCGGCAACCCGGAGGCGGCCCGCGCGGCCGGCATCCGGGTGGACCGCCTCACCTGGATAGTGCTGACCGTCGGCGGAGTGCTCGCCGCCTTTGCGGGCATCCTCTACACCGGCCACTACGGCGCGGTCTCCGCGAGCCAGGGCAACGGCTGGATCTTCCAGGTCTTCGCCGCCGCGGTGATCGGCGGCATCAGCCTCAAGGGCGGCCGGGGCACCCTCTTCGGCGCGCTCACCGGCGTCCTCACGCTCCAGCTCGTCATCAACGTCATGACACTGGGCGGCGTGCCACCGCTGTGGACCCAGTTCCTCAACGGCATGATCATCATCATCGCGCTGGTCATCTCCCGGTTCGCCGGCGGCGAGAAGCAGGACTGAGGCCCGCCGTGCACTGTCCCCCGCAGGGGCCGAGGGAGCTGGGACGGACCGGTGTCACCGTCCCGCCCCTGGGCCTGGGCTGCGCACCGCTCGGCAACCTCTACCGCGCCATCCCCGACGAGCAGGCGCAGCGCGTCGTCCACACCGCCCTCGCCACCGGCGCCGGCTACTTCGACACCGCCCCGCACTACGGCGTGGGCCTGTCCGAGGAACGCCTCGGCCGGGCGCTGTGCGGCCGCGACCGCACCGCCTACACCCTCTCCACCAAGGTCGGCCGCCGGCTGCGGCCGCTCGCACCGGGGGAGCGGCCGGACGGCGAGGGCTTTGTGGACACCCCCGCCCGGGCCCGGGTACGGGACCTCTCCCGCGACGGTATCCGCGCCACGCTGGACGCGTCCCTGCAGCGGCTCGGCGTGGACGCCGTCGACATCGTCTACCTCCACGACGTGGAGGACCAGTTGCGGGAGGTGTACGAGACCGGCTTCCCCGCCCTTGCCGAGCTGCGCGCCGAGCGCAGGGTGCGCGCCATCGGCTTCGGCATGAACCACAGCGGTCTGCTGGCCCGCCTGGTCGCCGACCTGGATGTGGACGTGGTGCTCTGCGCCGGCCGCTGGACCCTGCTGGAGCGCACCGCCTTCGACGATCTGCTGCCGGAGTGCGAGCGCCGCGGCACCTCCGTGGTCGTCGGCGGCGTCTACAACTCCGGTCTGCTGGCCGACCCGTCACCCGGCGCGCCCTACAACTACGCGCCCGCGCCGCCCGCCCTCCTCGACCGGGCGCGTCAACTCGACGCCGTCTGCGCACAGTTCGACATTCCCCTCAAGGCCGCCGCGCTCCGGTTCCCCTTCGGGCACCGTGCCGTCGCCTCCGCCGTCGTCGGTGCCGCCGGGCCTGAGGAGATGGCCGAGAATGCCGCGCTGTTCACCCGTCACATCCCGGACGAGCTGTGGCATACGCTCGTCGCCCGCGGCCTGCTCGACCCCGATCTGCCGCTGCCCTTGCAGGACTGAGCCCGATGACGCCGATGCCGATGCCGACGACCCCGGGCCCGACGGCCCGAGCCCGCCGCACCCGACCCCGGAGCGCGCCCCTGATGCGTATCGACGCCCACCACCATCTGTGGGATCCGACCCGGCGCGAGCAGCCGTGGATGGACGGGCCGTGGGCCGATCCCATCCGCCGCGGCTATGCGCTGAGCGACCTCACCCCGCATCTGGCCGCGCACGGCCTCGACGGCACGATCCTCGTCCAGTCGTCGTCCTCGTACGAGGAGACCGCCGAACTGCTCACCCTCGCGGCGGGGGAGGGGCCGGTGGCCGGCGTCGTCGGCTGGGCCGACCTGCGCGACCCGGCGCTCGCCGAAGTCCTCGCGGCGCTGCCCGCCGGACTGGTGGGCATCCGGCACCAGGTACAGGACGAACCGGATCCCGACTGGCTCCTTGGTCCGGACGTGCTCCGGGGCCTGGCCATCGTGGCCGACGCCGGGCTGGTCTACGACCTGCTGGTCACCCCGCGCGAACTGCCCGCCGCGCACGCCGCCGTACGCGCCGTGCCCCAGCTGGCCTTCGTGCTGGACCACGCCGCCAAACCGGCGGTCGCGACGGGGGAGTGGCAGCCCTGGGCCGACGCCCTCACCGCGCTCGCCGGGCCGGCGAACGTCAGCTGCAAACTGTCCGGGCTGGTCACCGAGGCCGACTGGGACGCCTGGCGGCCGCAGCAGATCCTGCCCTATGCCCGGCACGTCCTGGAGGCCTTCGGTCCGGGCCGGGTGATGTTCGGCTCCGACTGGCCGGTGTGCACGCTGGCGGCCGGCTACGAAGACGTCGTGGCGCTCGCGGAGTCGGCGACCGCCCACCTCGGCCCGGCGGAACGGTCGGACGTCTTCGGGGGAACGGCGGGGCGGGTGTACGGCGTCGGGACGCCGGCCGGGCAGGAGTCGCCGGGCCGCTGAACCGCGTCCGGATCCCACCCGCCGCGGGGCGGCAACCGCCGGGCGGCACCGGCCTTCACAGCGACGCGCGCAGCCACTGCTCCACACTGGCGATATGCACCGTCGCCCACGCCCGCGCCGCCTCCGCGTCCCGGTCGCGCAGCGCGCCGAGGATCGCGTGGTGCTCGGTGAGGGTGCGGGCCACCGCGTCCTTCTGCGTCAGCCCCCGCCAGATCCTGGCCCGGGTGGTCGGCCCGGACAGCCCGTCCAGCAGTGAGCAGAGCACGGAGTTGCCGGACGCCGCGACGATCCCGCGGTGGAACTCCAGATCGCAGGCGACCAGGTCCTCCACCGAAGGACTCGGCCCCAGCGCGTTCAACTGGGCCTCCAGGGCGTTCAGTTCCTCCAGGCCGATCCGGCCGGCCGCCATGGCCGTGGCGGCCGGCTCCAGGATCCGGCGGACGGCAAGGAACTCCAGCACGGTGTCATCGCGGTGGAAGTCCACCACGAAGCTCATGGCCTCCAGCAGGAGTTGCGGATCGAGGCTGGTGACATACGTACCGTCGCCCTGGCGCACGTCCAGGATGCGGATCAGGGAGAGCGCGCGGACCGCCTCGCGCAGCGAGTTGCGGGACAGGCCGAGCTCGGCCGCCAGCTCACTCTCCTTCGGCAGCCGGTCACCCGGCCGCAGCGCGCCGGAGACGATCATGCCCTTGATCTTCTCGATGGCCTCGTCGGTGACCGCCATGCCGACCTCCCCGTTCGCACCCGCCCGGATACCGCCGCCCGGATGCCGTCACAGACATCCGATGTCTGGGCCCATTATGGCCCGGTACGCCGCCCCCGTCCGCTCCCGTACGCGGCTTAGCCCATGGATACGACGGAGGGGGCGGCCCCGTGAACCGCCCCCTCGTCCTGCGCTGTACGTCACCGTGAGGCGCCGTCAGCTCCCCGGCCGCCGTCCGGCAGCGGCCGTGTGCCGCCGTCAGCCGGCCAGCATGTCCTTGACCTTGGTCCGCACGTCCTCCGTGTCCAGGCCGCGGATCATCAGCGTGGTGCGGCGGCGCAGCACATCGTCGACCGTCTCGGCCCACTCGTTGTCCCGCGCGTAGGCGACCTGCGCCCAGATCTCCGGCGCGTCCGGGTGGATGCGCTCGGCCAGCGCCGGGTTCTCGTTCGCCAGCCGGGCGATGTCGAAGGACAGCGAACCGTAGTGGGTGGCGAGGTGCCGCGCGGTCTCCGGGGCCATCCGCGGACCGGGCGTACCGCCGTCGACGAGCAGCCGGTGCGCCACCGCGTTCGGGTTGGCGATACCGGGCAGCGGGAGCTTCTTGGGCAGGTGCGCGATCGGCTCCATGTCCTCGGCCAGCGGGTGGCCGGGGAGCGCGGCGAGCTTGTTCATGACCGTACGGCCGATGTGCCGGAAGGTCGTCCACTTGCCGCCGGCCACCGACAGCATGCCGCCGCTGCCCTCGGTGACGACCGTCTCGCGCTTGGCCTTGGAGGTGTCGCCGGGGCCGCCGGGCAGCACCCGCAGACCCGCGAAGGAGTAGGTGATCAGATCACGCGACAGCTGCTGGTCGCGGACGGAGAAGGCCGCCTCGTCCAGGATCTGGGCGGTGTCCTTCTCGGTGACGGAGACATCCGCCGGGTCGCCCTCGAACTCCTCGTCCGTGGTGCCCAGCAGCAGCATGTCCTCCCAGGGGAGGGCGAAGGTGATGCGGTACTTGTCGATCGGGGTGGCCAGCGCGGCCTTCCAGGGCGCGGTCCGCTTGAGGACCAGGTGCGCACCCTTCGACAGCCGGATGGAGGGGGCCGCGTTCGGGTCCTCCATCGTGCGCAGGTGGTCCACCCACGGGCCGGTGGCGTTGAGCACCAGGCGGGCGTTGACGCCGAACTCCTCGCCCTCCATCCGGTCCTTGAGCTCCGCACCGGTGACCCGGCCCTGGGTGAAGCGCAGGCCGGTGACCTCGGCGTGGTTGAGGACCGTGGCGCCGGCCTCGACCGCCGCACGGACGGTCATCAGGGCCATCCGGGAGTCGTTCATCTGGTCGTCGCCGTACACGGCCACGGCCTTGAGGTTGTCCGTCCGCAGCTCCGGCACGTCGCGCTGCGCCTTGGCCGGGGATATGACATGGCCGACGCCGTCGCCGAACGCGGACAGCGCCGAGTAGGCGAACACGCCCGCGCCGAGCTTGGCCGCACCGTGCGGGCCGCCCTTGTAGACGGGCAGGTAGAAGGTCAGGGGGTTGGCGAGGTGCGGTGCCACCTGGCGGGACACCGCACGCCGCTCGAAGTGGTTCTCCGCCACCAGCTTGACCGCGCCGGTCTGCAGGTAGCGCAGACCGCCGTGGAGCAGCTTGGAGGAGGCGGAGGAGGTGGCGCCGGCGAAGTCACCGGCGTCCACCAGGGCAACCCGCAGTCCGGCCTGGGCGGCGTGCCAGGCGGTGGAGATGCCCAGGATGCCGCCGCCGATCACCAGGAGGTCGTACGTCGCCTTGGAAAGCTGCTCCCGAGTCTCGGCGCGGCTCGCGTGCGAACCACTGGCCGGGTGCGTCCCGAGTGCCGGGGCGCTCTGCAGGGTGCTCATTTTTACTCCTCGACAGTGCTGTCATCGAGCCAGCCCATGGAACGTTCCACAGCCTTGAGCCAGCTCTTGTACTCGCGGTCACGGGTGGCCGCATCCATCCGGGGGGTCCACTCGGCGGCCCGGCGCCAGTTGGCGCGCAGCTCGTCGGTGCTGGACCAGAAGCCGACGGCCAGTCCGGCCGCATAGGCAGCGCCGAGGCAGGTCGTCTCGGCGACCATCGGGCGCACCACGGGCGCGTCCAGGAAGTCCGAGATGGTCTGCATCAGCAGGTTGTTGGAGGTCATTCCGCCGTCGACCTTGAGCGCGGTCAGCTCGACGCCGGAGTCCTTGGTCATGGCGTCGGTGATCTCGCGGGTCTGCCAGGCGGTGGCCTCGAGCACGGCGCGCGCGATGTGCGCCTTGGTGACGTAGCGGGTCAGGCCCGCGATGACGCCGCGCGCGTCCGAGCGCCAGTAGGGGGCGAACAGGCCGGAGAAGGCCGGCACGAAGTACGCGCCGCCGTTGTCCTCGACCGTGCTGGCCAGGGTCTCGATCTCGGCCGCGCTGTTGATCAGGCCCATCTGGTCGCGCATCCACTGGACGAGCGAGCCGGTGACGGCGATGGAGCCTTCCAGGGCGTAGACCGGCTGCTGCTCGCCGATGCGGTAGCCGACCGTGGTCAGCAGGCCGTTGTAGGAGTTCACCGGCTCGTGGCCGGTGTTCATCAGCATGAACGTGCCGGTGCCGTACGTGGACTTGGCCTCGCCCTGCTCGAAGCAGGTCTGGCCGAACAGCGCGGCCTGCTGGTCACCGAGCGCCGAGGCGACCGGGACACCGGCCAGCACACCGCTGGTGGTGCGGCCGTAGACCTCGGCGGACGACTTGATCTCCGGCAGGACGGCCGCCGGGATCTCCATCGACGCCAGGATCTTCGGGTCCCACTCCAGGCGGTGGAGGTTCATCAGCATGGTGCGCGAGGCGTTGGTGACGTCGGTGACGTGCACGCCGCCGTCGACCCCGCCGGTCAGGTTCCAGATGACCCAGGAGTCCATGGTGCCGAAGAGGATGTCGCCGCGCTCGGCGCGCTCGCGCAGGCCCTCGACGTTGTCGAGCAGCCAGCGGATCTTCGGGCCGGCGAAGTACGAGGCCAGCGGCAGGCCGGTCTCGCGGCGGAAGCGGTCCTGGCCGACGTTGCGGCCGAGCTCCTTGCAGAGCGCGTCGGTGCGGGTGTCCTGCCAGACGATGGCGTTGTGGACCGGCTCACCGGTGGTGCGGTCCCACAGGAGCGTGGTCTCGCGCTGGTTGGTGATACCGATCGCCTTGACGTCGGCAGCGGTCAGCCCGGCCTTGTGGACGGCGCTGTCGACGACCTGCTGGACGTTGTTCCAGATCTCGGTGGCGTCGTGCTCGACCCAGCCCGGCTTCGGGAAGATCTGCTCGTGCTCCTTCTGGTCGACCGAGACGATCCGGCCGTCCTTGTCGAAGACGATGCAGCGGCTGGACGTGGTGCCCTGGTCGATCGCCGCGATGAACGGGCCGTGCCCGTGGGAGGAAGCGCTGGTGGTGTCGCTCATGGGGTGCTCCAAGAAGTCTGTGCGGGCGGAGTCGGGGCGGTCAGGCGGCTCAGGCGAATGCCACCTGGTAGATGCCTCCGGCGATGGCTCCGCCGATGAGCGGGCCGACGACCGGGATCCAGGCGTAGCCCCAGTCTGAACCGCCCTTGTTCTTCAGCGGCAGAAGCGCATGCACGATGCGCGGGCCGAGGTCGCGGACCGGGTTGATGGCGTACCCGGTCGGACCGCCGAGCGACAGGCCGATGCCGGTGACGACCAGCGCGACGAGCAGAGTGCCGATGACGCCGACGCCCTTGCCGTTGTCGCTCAGACCGAGCGTGAGGATCGACAGCACGAGCACGGTGGTGGCGATGATCTCGGTGGCCAGGTTCTGCACCGCGTTCCGGATCTCCGGGCCGGTGGAGAAGATGCCGAGGACCGGTCCGGCCGACGGCGCGGCCGACTGGTCGACCAGTCCCTCCTCGCCGGTGTGGTCGGCCAGCACCTCGGGGTCACTCAGATGGGCCTGGAACTGCCCGTAGTACGTGATCCACACCAGCACCGCGCCGATCATGGCGCCGAGCATCTCGCCGCCGAAGTAGACCGGCACCTGGCTCCACTCGATGCCGCCCTTGATGGCGAGACCGATGGTGACCGCAGGGTTGAGGTTGGCGCCGGACTTCACGGCGATGTAGGCACCCGTGAGGACGGCGAAGCCCCACCCGAAGGCGATGGCGACCCATCCGGCGTTGAACGCCTTGGAGCGCTTGAAGGTGACGGCGGCGCAGACGCCGCCGCCGAGCAAGATCAGAACAGCGGTACCGATGGTCTCGCTGATGAAGATGTCGGAGCTGGACACCCGCGACTCCTTTGTCCTTCGTCCAGGGGAAGACGAACCCCGGGTCCCGTCCGGTGGTCCGCGCCCTCCGAGAGGGCGATGGTCGGCCCGCGGCAATGCCCCACCATAGCGAATATTGCCGTTAGGTGTTCGACAATGCCGACCGACGAACGGCAGTTTTGTTCACCGGTAGAACCCCGTCAAGGGTTCCGTGGCGAAAAACTTAGGTGAACTTATGGGGTGAATCCGGTCAGAATCGCCCTGCACCAAGATCCCGGGACACAGCGCGTGCGCAATCCCTCACAGCGGCGATGATTTCCGGCCGCAGATCGCCCTCCTGGCAGACCCGCTCGACCGCCCCCGTGACACCCACCGCACCCACCGGCATCCGCCGCCGGTCATGGATCGGCGCGGCCACCGACGCCACGCCCTCCCAGGTCTCCTCCACGTCCGCGGCCCAGCCGCGCGCCCGGATCAGGTCCAGCAGCCGCTCGAAGTCCCCCAGCCCGGTCACCGTGTGCGGGGTGAACGCCGTCCGGTCCGCCTCGACGATCTCGCTGTGCGCCACCGGGTCGTACGCCGAGAGCACCTTGCCCAGCGCCGTACTGTGCAGCGGGTGCATCGCGCCCACCTCCAGCACCTGCCGGCTGTCGTCCGGGCGGAAGACGTGGTGGACGATCAGCACCCCCTGCTGGTGCAGGACGCCCAGGTAGACGGCCTCGCCGCTGGAGCGGGCCAGGTCGTCGGTCCATACGAGGGCCCGGGCGCGCAACTCGTGCACGTCCAGATAGCTGTTGCCCAGCCGCAGCAGCTCCGCGCCCAGCTGGTAGCGGCCGGACGCGGCGTCCTGCTCGACGAAGCCCTCCTGCTGCAGCGTGCGCAGGATCCCGTGGGCGGTGCCCTTGGCCAGTCCCAGCGAGGAGGAGATGTCGGAGAGTCCCAGCCGCCGTTCCCCTCCTGCGAGCAGCCGCAGCATCGCTGCGGCGCGCTCCAGCGACTGGATGGTGCGTGCCATCGGGCAACCTCCGAAGTGAGCGGTTCGACAATGCTGAACGATATCGGTCCATGCCGACTGGAGTCAGCGTTCCGCGACCTTTTGCTGGGCGAACGGAGTCTGCCAACGATCAAGGACGGTGCGCGCAGGGGGGTGGAAGGGGGGCGGAGCAGGGCTGTCCACGGCGTGGAACGGGGAACACGTGTACCGGACCGGCAGCTACGCTGGCCGGGTGCGCCCTCTGAAGGAGGGTGCAAAGCCGACAGCCGTCGCAACCACGGGAGCATCTCCATGGCCTCGAACACGCCAACGTCCGACAACACGTCTCGCGTCGCATCCCTGCGTGAGGCGCTTGCCTCGCGGGTGGTGGTCGCCGACGGGGCGATGGGCACCATGCTGCAGGCGCAGGATCCGTCCATGGAGGACTTCCAGCAGCTCGAGGGCTGCAACGAGATCCTCAACCTCACCCGGCCCGACATCGTGCGCTCGGTGCACGAGGAGTACTTCGCGGTCGGCGTCGACTGCGTGGAGACCAATACCTTCGGTGCGAATTTCGCCGCGCTCGCGGAGTACGACATCCCCGAGCGGGTCTTCGAGCTGTCGGAGTCCGGCGCCCGGATCGCCCGTGAGGTGGCCGACGAGTTCACCGCCTCCACCGGGCAGCAGCGCTACGTCCTCGGCTCCATGGGGCCCGGCACCAAGCTGCCGACGCTGGGCCACGCCCCGTATGTCACGCTGCGTGACGCCTACCAGCAGAACGCCGAGGGCATGATCGCCGGCGGCGCGGACGCCCTGCTGGTGGAGACCACCCAGGACCTCCTGCAGACCAAGGCCGCCATTCTCGGTGCCCGCCGGGCGCTCAAGGCGACCGGCACCAACCTGCCGGTGATCTGTTCGGTGACCGTGGAGACGACCGGCACCATGCTGCTGGGGTCGGAGATCGGTGCCGCGCTGACGGCGCTGGAGCCGCTGGGCATCGACATGATCGGCCTGAACTGCGCCACCGGCCCCGCCGAGATGAGCGAGCACCTGCGCTACCTGGCCCGGCACTCCCGTATCCCGCTGGCGTGCATGCCTAACGCGGGCCTGCCGGTGCTGGGCAAGGACGGGGCGCACTACCCGCTGACGGCAGCGGAGCTGGCCGACGCCCAGGAGACCTTCGTCGCCGAGTACGGCCTCTCCCTGGTCGGCGGCTGCTGCGGTACCACTCCGGAGCATCTGCGGCAGGTCGTCGAGCGGGTCCGCGGCACCGCCCCCACCCCCCGCGAGCCGCGCCCCGAGCCGGGCGCCGCCTCGCTGTACCAGACGGTGCCGTTCCGCCAGGACACCTCGTATCTGGCGATCGGCGAGCGGACGAACGCCAACGGGTCGAAGAAGTTCCGGGAGGCGATGCTGGAGGGCCGCTGGGACGACTGCGTGGAGATGGCGCGCGACCAGATCCGCGAGGGCGCGCACATGCTCGACCTGTGCGTCGACTACGTCGGCCGGGACGGGGTGGCCGACATGGAGGAGCTGGCCGGCCGGTTCGCCACCGCCTCCACCCTGCCGATCGTGCTGGATTCCACGGAGCTGAACGTCATCCAGGCCGGCCTGGAAAAGCTCGGCGGCCGTGCGGTGATCAACTCCGTCAACTACGAGGACGGGGACGGTCCGGAGTCGCGGTTCGCGAAGGTCACCGCGCTGGCGGCCGAGCACGGCGCGGCGCTGATCGCGCTGACCATCGACGAAGAGGGCCAGGCCCGCACCGTCGAGCACAAGGTCGCCATCGCCGAGCGGCTGATCGAGGACCTGACGGGCAACTGGGGCATCCACGAGTCGGACATCCTCATCGACTGCCTGACCTTCACCATCTGCACGGGCCAGGAGGAGTCCCGCAAGGACGGCATCGCCACCATCGAGGCGATCCGCGAGCTGAAGAAGCGCCATCCGGACGTCCAGACCACGCTCGGCCTGTCCAACATCTCCTTCGGCCTGAACCCGGCCGCGCGCATCGTCCTCAACTCCGTGTTCCTGGACGAGTGCGTCAAGGCTGGCCTGGACTCCGCGATCGTGCACGCGAGCAAGATCCTGCCGATCGCGCGGCTGGAGGAGGAGCAGGTCAAGGCCGCCCTCGACCTCGTCTACGACCGGCGCAGCGAGGGCTATGACCCGCTGCAGAAGCTGATGGAGCTGTTCGAGGGCGTCAACACCCAGTCGATGAAGGCCGGGCGGGCCGAGGAACTTCTCGCCCTGCCGCTGGAGGAGCGCCTCAAGCGGCGCATCATCGACGGTGAGAAGAACGGCCTCGACACCGACCTGGAGGAAGCCCTCCAGGACCGTCCGGCCCTCGAGATCGTCAACGACACCCTGCTGGAGGGCATGAAGGTCGTCGGTGAGCTGTTCGGGTCGGGGCAGATGCAGCTGCCGTTCGTCCTGCAGTCCGCCGAGGTCATGAAGACCGCGGTGGCCTACCTGGAGCCGCACATGGAGAAGTCGGACGACGAGGGCAAGGGCACCATCGTGCTGGCCACCGTCCGCGGCGACGTCCATGACATCGGCAAGAACCTCGTCGACATCATCCTGTCCAACAACGGCTACAACGTGGTCAACCTCGGCATCAAGCAGCCGGTCTCGGCGATCCTGGAAGCCGCCGAGGAACACCGCGCCGATGTCATCGGGATGTCCGGTCTCCTGGTCAAGTCCACGGTGATCATGAAGGAGAACCTGGAAGAGCTCAACCAGCGCAAGATGGCGGCCGACTTCCCCGTCATCCTCGGCGGCGCCGCCCTGACCCGCGCCTACGTCGAGCAGGACCTCCACGAGATCTACGAAGGCGAGGTCCGCTACGCCCGCGACGCGTTCGAGGGCCTGCGCCTGATGGACGCCCTGATCGCCGTCAAGCGCGGCGTGCCCGGCGCCACCCTCCCCGAACTCAAGCAGCGCCGGGTGCCCAAGCGGGACACGGCCGTGCTGGAGGTCGAGGAGCCCGAGGGCGCGGTGCGCTCCGACGTCGCCATCGACAACCCGGTGCCCGAGCCGCCGTTCTGGGGGACCCGCGTCGTCAAGGGCATCCAGCTCGCCGACTATGCGTCCTGGCTGGACGAGGGCGCCCTCTTCAAGGGGCAGTGGGGCCTCAAGCAGGCCCGCACCGGTGACGGCCCGACGTACGAGGAGCTGGTGGAGACCGAGGGACGCCCCCGGCTGCGCGGCTGGCTCGACAAGCTCCAGACCGAGAACCTGCTGGAAGCCGCCGTCGTGCACGGCTACTTCCCGTGTGTGTCCAAGGGCGAGGACCTGATCCTGCTGCACGAGGACGGCACCGAGCGCACCCGCTTCACCTTCCCCCGCCAGCGCCGCGGCCGGCGCCTGTGCCTGGCCGACTACTTCCGCCCCGAGGAGACCGGCGAGAGGGATGTCGTCGGCCTCCAGGTCGTCACGGTCGGCTCCAGGATCGGCGGCGCCACCGCCGAACTCTTCGAGGCCAACTCCTACCGGGACTACCTCGAACTCCACGGCCTGTCCGTCCAGTTGGCCGAAGCCCTCGCCGAGTACTGGCACGCGCGGGTGCGCGCCGAGCTGGGCTTCGCGGGCGAGGACCCGGCCGACGTCGAGGACATGTTCGCGCTCAAGTACCGCGGCGCGCGCTTCTCGCTGGGCTACGGTGCCTGCCCCGACCTGGAGGACCGCGCCAAGATCGCCGACCTGCTGCAGCCGGAGCGGATCGGTGTCGAGCTCTCCGAGGAGTTCCAGCTGCACCCCGAGCAGTCCACCGACGCCATCGTCATCCACCACCCGGAGGCGAAGTACTTCAACGCGCGGTAGCGGGGTGAACCCGGGCCGGACCCGGCACGAACCCGGGCGGCCCGGGAGTACACGGGCCGCCCCGTGACGCTCGGTGGTCCCGCGTGACCGAGGTCAGGGCCGCCCCCGGATCCCCCGGGGACGGCCCTGACCTCCGTCACCACGCATTCCGGCCCGTACCGTCGTACACTTATCGGTCCGGTAGTGGCCGGTCGTTTCCCCAGCCGGGGATGGCGACCGGCCCTTTCGTCCCTTCGGGGACGTCGCAACGGAGGTGGATGGATGACCAGCAGCATCCCCGCAGTCGGCACCCGAACGGCCGAAGCCGCGACCCTCCAAGCCGTATTCCTCGATCTGGACGGCACGCTCGTCGACACCGAGGGATTCTGGTGGGAGGCGGAGGCGGAAGTCTTTGCCGAGCTCGGCCACATCCTCGACGACACCCACCGCGAGGTCGTGGTCGGCGGCCCGATGACCCGCAGCGCCGGGTATCTGATTCAGGCCACCGGTGTCGACATCAGCCTGACCGAGCTCAGTGTGCTGCTCAACGCCGCCTTCCTGGCCCGGATCGGGCGGGGCGTCCCCCTGATGCCGGGCGCTCGCAGACTGCTGGCCGAGCTGGCCGCCCACGAGGTGCCCACCGCTCTGGTCTCCGCCTCGCACCGCGCGATCGTCGACCAGATGCTGCACTCCCTGGGCCCGGAGAACTTCCGGCTGACCCTGGCGGGCGACGACCTGGAGCGCACCAAACCGCACCCGGACCCGTACCTGACGGCCGCCGCGCGTCTGGGGGCCGACCCGGCGTGCTGCGCGGTCATCGAGGACACCCTGACCGGTGTGACCGCGGGGGAGGCCGCGGGCTGCCCGGTCGTCGCGGTGCCCTCGGTGACGCCGATCCCGCCGGCCGCGGGCCGTACGGTGGTGCCCTCGCTGGAAGAAGTCGATCTCCCATTTCTCCGAACGCTCATCACGGAAAGCCGTGGAGTCGTGCACTGAGCGTGTCCCGGAGAAAGGCCCCCGGGACTGAGGGGAGCGGCCCGCTCATTTTCCGTGACGAATGCGCTGACTGAATTGTTGCTTCGCCATGACCCCTTGAATGCGTGACGTTTCTCACGTGTTGGGCCGTCGACAAGGGGGCGCATGGGTGTTCCAGGGGGTCCGGTGGAGGGTTTGGGCGGGGGTAAGTGTCCGGATTGGTGGAGCAACGCGCGAATCGTTCCGCCGTCCGGATATCGATCACCCGCCCGTCGTTATCCGGAGCCCATATCGAAGCAACTCCTTTGTGTCTGAGAGTGGCTGGCCGTTCCTACTAATGTCGACGCGAGCAACACCTCTGCGCTGATAAGGAACCTGCCGACGATGAATCGCAAGACCCTGGTGCTGCCGGCGCTGGCCGGTCTCCTCGCCCCCGTTCTCGCAGCCTGTGGCAGCACGGACGGCGCGGGCGAAGGCGGCGATCCGATCGTCGTGGGCGTCCCCACCGTGATCGAGGCGACCAAGGCGGCGCCCGCGCCGCTCGACCCGGCGCAGGCCTACGACGTCGATGCGTGGAACATGCTGCGCGGCACCCTCCAGACGCTGATGCGGCTGCCCAGGACCGGCACCGCGCCGGTACCCGAGGCGGCCGAATCCTGCGGGTTCCGCGACACCCAGAACGAGCAGTACCGCTGCACCCTGCGCAGCGGTCTGAAGTTCTCCAACGGGCACGCCCTGACGGCACAGGACGTCAAGTTCTCCCTCGACCGCATGCGGACCATCAACAACACCAACGGTCCGGTCGCGCTGCTCGACGACATCGACAAGGTCGAGACGCCCAACGACAAGGAGGTGGTCTTCCACCTCCGCAAGCCGGACGCCACCTTCCCGCAGAAGCTCGCCACCCCCGCCGCGGCCATCGTCGACAGCGAGGTGTACCCCAAGGGCCGTCTCTACAGCGGCTTCGACGTGGTCGGCTCCGGCCCGTACACGGTGAAGACGGAGCGCAGGAACAACCGCATCACCAAGGCCACCTTCACCAAGAACCCCGGCTACAAGGGCGGGGTGAACGTGAAGAACGACAAGGTCGAGATGCGCTTCTACGCCGACTCCAAGGCCACGGAACAGGCGCTGCGCAAGGGTGATGTCGATCTGATGTACCGCGGGCTGTCGCCCGACCAGATCAGGGGCCTGCAGAACTCCCAGGACAAGCACGTCATGATCCAGGAGATGCCGGGGCAGGAGATCCGCTACCTGGCCTTCAACACCAAGGACCCGGCGGTCTCCAACACGGCCGTGCGGAAGGCGATGGCGCAGATCGTCAACCGCTCGGAGCTGGTGCGCGACGTCTACTCCTACACCGGCGACCCGCTCTACTCGATGGTTCCCACCGGTCTCACCGGTCACGTCAACTCGTTCTTCACCGAGTACGGGAACCCCAGCGTGACCGCGGCCCGCAAGACGCTGCAGCAGGCGAACATCTCCACCCCGGTGAAGTTCACCCTCACGTACACCACGAACCACTACGGCTCCAGCACCGCCAAGGAAGTCCGTGCGCTGCAGAGCCAGCTCAACAGCACCAAGCTGTTCGACGTCAGCGTCAAGGGCGTCGACAGCTGGCAGCAGTACCGGACCGACGCCCTGCACGGCAAGTACAGCGTGTACAACATGGGCTGGTTCGCCGACATCCCGGACGCGGACAACTACCTCGCGCCGTTCATCGGCAAGCAGAACTTCCTCGGCTCCCCGTACCGAAACACCAAGATCGAGACGCAGCTGATCCCGGACAGCCGGCAGCAGACCGACCGCAACGCCGCCGCCGCCAACTTCAAGCAGGCGCAGGAGATCATCGCCAAGGACGTACCGCTCCTCCCGCTGTGGCAGGGCAAGCAGTACGTGGTCGCCCGCGATGACGTCACCGGCATCGAGTGGGCCCTCAACTCCTCCTCGTCGCTGCAGATCTGGGAGCTCGGCCGCGGCGTCGCCAACTGAGCCCGCGGATCCGGCCGATGCAGTACACCCCGCCGCGGCCTCCCCGCCACGGCCCGACAGGCACCACCCAGAACGTGAGGACCGTTTAGTGAGGAAGCGTGACCAGTGGCTGGCCGCCCCGATCGGAGCGGGGCTGACCACAGCCCTGCTCGCGGTCGCCGGGTGCGGCACGGACGACTCGGGGGCGGCCGGCACCGGCGAGCCCGTGGTGATGGGGATGACGGACAAGGTCCAGTCCACCGACCCGGCGTCCGGCTACGAGCCGGGATCATGGCTGTTGTTCAACAACGTCTTCCAGTCCCTGCTGAGCTTCCCCAAGGGAAGCACCACCCCCGAGCCGGAGGCCGCCGAACGCTGCGGTTTCACCGACGGCGAGAGCAAGGTGTACCGCTGCACCCTCAAGGACGGCCTCAAGTTCAGCAACGGTGACGCGCTGACCTCCAAGGACGTCAAGTTCTCCTTCGACCGCACCCGGCGCATCAAGGACCCCAACGGCCCCGCCGTGATGTTCTCCGCGCTCAACTCGGTCGAGGCACCGGACGCCAAGACCGTGATCTTCCGGCTGAAGACGCCCGACGCGACCTTCCCGATGAAGATAGCCTCGGGCGCCGGCTCGATCGTCGATCACGCCGACTACCCCGCCGACCGGTTGCGCACCGACGGCAAGGCCACCGGCTCCGGCGTCTACACCCTCAAGGACTACAGCTCCCAGAAGGCCGTCTTCGGCGTCAACGGCTCGTACAAGGGCCCCGCCAAGGCCAAGAACTCCGGGATGACCCTGAAGTTCTTCAACCGCCCCGACAAGCTCAAGACGGCCGTTGAGAAGGGCGATGTCGATGTCGCCTACCGCGGCCTGTCCATGAAGGACATCGCGGCACTCGACAACGCCTCGCTGAAGCAGCAGCACGGCGCCCAGGTCGTCGAGGGCGCCAGCGCCGAGGTCATGCACCTGGTCTTCAACCTCAAGGACCCGGTCGCCGGCAAGCTGGGCGTCCGCAAGGCGATCGCCTACCTCCTGGACCGCTCGACCCTGGTCCGGGACGTCTACCAGCGCACCGCGGTGCCGCTGTACTCGATCGTCCCGGCCGGCATCACCGGTCACAGCACCTCCTTCTTCGACACCTACGGCGACAGCCCCAAGCCCGACAAGGCGAAGGACGCGCTGCGCTCCGCCGGCCTCAACGGCAAGGTGCCGCTCACGCTGTGGGCCACCCCCGACCGCTTCGGCCCCGGCACCGTCCCCGCTTTCCAGAAAATCGCCGAACAGCTCAACGCCAGCGGCCTGTTCGACGCCAAGGTGCGCAGCCTGCCCACCAAGGAGTACGAGCAGGGCGTGGCCTCCGGCCGGTTCGGCGTCTACGTCAAGGGCTGGGTCCCCGACTATCCGGACCCCGACAACTTCACCGCGCCGTTCTTCGGCAAGGACAGCGTGGTGGCCAACCACTACAGCTCGTCCACCATCACCGGGCAACTGCTGCCCAAGACGGCCGACCAGCCGAACCGGGGCGCCACCAAGAACGAATTCCGGCGGCTGCAGGACATCGTCGCGAAGGACGTGCCGATGATCCCGCTCTGGCAGGGCAAGCAGTACGCGGTGGCCCGCGAAGGGGTCTCCGGCCTGGAATGGACCCTGGACCCCTCGACCGTCTTCCGGTTCTGGGAGATCAGCAAGTCGTCCGAGGCCTGACCGGACCTGTCACACGACGGCGGGGCCGGCCCGGGAATCTCCCCGGGCCGGCCCCGCCGTCGTCCGTCTGCCGGACCGTCAGGCCCGCGCCGGCTGCTGCTTACTGGGCGCCGGGGCGCACCAGCCCGCTCTCGTACGCGTACACCGCCGCCTGCACCCGGTCGCGCAGCCCCAGCTTCGTCAGCACATGACCCACATGTGTCTTCACCGTCGTCTCGCTCACGAACAGATCCGCGGCGATCTCCGCATTCGACAAGCCGCGCGCCACCAGCTTCAGCACCTCCACCTCGCGTTCGGTGAGGGTGTGCAGCGTGTCCGGCACCGGCTCCTCGCCCGACGGCAGATGCCCGGCGTACTTGTCCAGCAGCCGGCGCGTGATGCTCGGCGCGAGCATCGCCTCGCCCCCCGCCACCACCCGGATCGCCTGCACCAGCTCATGGGCCGGCGCATCCTTGAGCAGGAAGCCGCTCGCCCCCGCCCGCAGCGCCTCGACGACATACTCGTCCAGGTCGAACGTCGTCAGCACCAGCACCTTCGCCGGGCCGTCCTTCGCCGGCCCGGTGATCTGCCGGGTCGCCTCGACGCCGTCCATCCGGGGCATCCGGATGTCCATCAGCACCACATCGGGCTGCAGCGCCCGTACCTGCTCCAGCGCCTGCAGACCGTCACCGGCCTCCCCGACCACCGCCAGATCCTGCTCCGCCTCCAGAATCATCCGGAATCCCGTACGCAGCAGGGGCTGGTCGTCGACCAGCAGGACGCGGATGGCCACGAGCTCTCCTTTGATAGGCCTGTCCGGGCGAACGGCGCCTGGTAGGGCAACTGCGCTAGATGTCCCCCATTCTGCCCTGCGGCACCCCACCGCCCTCCGGCGGGCGGATCGGCAGCGGATACACCGGGGGAGTGCCGCCGAATTCCGGACAGTGCGCCTGGTGGTCGCACCAGCCGCACAGCTTCGTCGGCCGCGGCCGCCAGTCGCCGGTCTCCGTCGCCAGCCGGATCGCCTCCCACAGGGCCAGCAACTTCCGCTCCACGGCCCGCAGATCGGCCTCACTTGGGTCGTACGTCACCACATCGCCGCTGCCCAGATAGACCAGCTGCAGCCGCCGCGGCACCACACCGCGCAGCCGCCACATCACCAGCGCATAGAACTTCATCTGGAACAGCGCACCCTCGGCGAACTGCGGCCGCGGCGCCTTGCCGGTCTTGTAGTCGACGATCCGCACCTCACCCGTCGGCGCGACATCCACCCGGTCGATGAACCCCCGCAGCTGCAGCCCCGAATCCAGCACCGTCTCGACATAGAGCTCACGCTCCGCCGGCTCCAGCCGGGTCGGATCCTCCAGCGAGAACCACCGCTCCACCAGCGCCTCGGCCTGTGCCAGCCACTGTGCCAGCCGCTCACCCGCCACGTCGTCCGCGAACAGCTCCGCCAGCTCCGGCCGCTTGGCCAGCAGCTTCTCCCACTCGCCCGGAACCATCGCCCGCGCCCCCACGGCCGTACGCTCCGCCGCCGGCGCGTCGAAGAGCCGCTCCAGCACTGCATGCACGACCGTGCCGCGGGTCGCCGCCGGGTTCGGCTTCTCGGGCAGTCTGTCGATCACCCGGAAGCGGTAGAGCAACGGGCACTGCATGAAATCGCTCGCCCGCGACGGCGACAGCGCCACCGGCGGCCGCGGCTGCTCCCCGCTCCGCGCCCCCGACCCGGCAGCCTCCGTGCCCGACCCGGCAGCCTCCGTGCCCGACCCGGCAGCCTCCGTGCCCGCCCCGGCTTCCCCGCCCTGTGTGCCCGCCTCGGCCTGCTCCGTGCTCCATCCCATGCCGCAAAACCCTACGGCCCGCCACTGACAGGCGCGGACGGGTCACCGCCGCAAGGGCCCCGCAGCGGATCGGGCCGGGGCACTCCGCATACCATCGACCCTGGACCCCTGCGCCCTGCATGATCGAGATATCAGGCCGAGCAGGGGCGAATGCCGTATTCGATGAGGGGACGCCGTGGACGAGAGCGGGAAGTCGCAGGACCCCGAGGAGTCCGTGCGGCCCCAGCCGCCCGAGCCGCCCGAGGGCGGCAACGGGCCCAAGGCACCCACGCCGGGCAAGAGGAAGCCCGGCGGTGGCGGCATCCTGATGGGCCGTCCCTTCGGCGTGCCCGTCTACGTCGCGCCCAGCTGGTTCCTCGTCGCCGCCCTGATCACCTGGGTCTTCGGCGGCCAGCTGGAGCGCGTACTGCCCGAGCTCGGCGCCGCCCGCTATCTCGTCTCGCTGTTCTTCGCGGTCGCCTTCTACGCCTCGGTGCTCGTCCACGAGCTGGCCCACACCGTTGCCGCGCTCCGCTTCAAGCTCCCCGTACGGCGCATCCAGCTGCAGTTCTTCGGCGGCGTCTCGGAGATCGAGAAGGAGACCGAGACCCCCGGCAGGGAGTTCGTCCTCGCCTTCGTCGGCCCGCTGCTCTCCCTCGCCCTCGCCGGCGTCTTCTACGCCGGCATGCAGCTGGTCGAACCCGGCACCGTCCCCGGCGTCCTGCTCGCCGGCCTGATGATCTCCAACCTCATCGTCGCGATCTTCAACCTGCTGCCCGGGCTCCCCCTGGACGGCGGCCGGATGCTGCGCGCCGTCGTCTGGAAGATCACCGGCAAACCCATGAGCGGCACCATCGCCGCCGCCTGGGTCGGCCGCGCACTCGCCGTCACCGTCCTCATCGGCCTGCCGCTGCTCACCCACACCGGCGTCCTCGGCACCGCCCGCCCCGAGATCGGCGGCGCCGACTCGCTCACCGACGCCCTGCTCGCCGCGATCCTCGCCGCGATCATCTGGACCGGCGCCGGCAACAGCCTGCGGATGGCCCGCCTGCGCGAACGGCTCCCCGACCTCACCGCCCGCACCCTGACCCGGCGCGCCGTCCCGGTCGAGACCGACACCCCGCTCTCCGAGGCGCTGCGCCGCGCCAACGACGCCGGCGCCCGCGCCCTGGTCGTCGTCGACCGCCAGGGCACCCCCACCGCCCTCGTCCGCGAGGCCGCCATCATCGGCGTCCCCGACCACCGCCGCCCCTGGGTCGCCGTCGGCACCCTCGCCCAGGACCTCAAGGACGGTATGCGGGTCTCCGCCGAACTCGCCGGTGAGGACCTTCTGGAGTACCTGCGCGCCACCCCCGCCACCGAATACCTCGTCATCGAGGAGACCGGCGAGATCTACGGCGTCCTGTCCACCGCCGACGTCGAGCGGGCCTTCGTCTCCGCCATGGCCCGCAAGGCTGCTTGACCGGGCTCGGTTCGCCTCCGGGGTCACTCGCCCTGCCCACTGGTCCGCGGCGTCCCGACGGGCCGGTAGGCTGGTCACATGTCCGAACCGACCGGTGCCGCCCGCCGTCGCGGGCCCTTCAAGGTCGGGGACCAGGTCCAGCTCACCGATCCCAAGGGACGCCACTACACCTTCACGCTCGAAGAGGGAAAAAGCTTCCACACCCACAAGGGAGCTTTCCCCCACGACGAGCTGATCGGTGCTCCCGAGGGCAGCGTTGTCCGTACCACCGGGAACGTCGCCTACCTCGCGCTGCGCCCGCTGCTCCCCGACTATGTCCTGTCCATGCCCCGCGGCGCCGCCGTGGTCTACCCCAAGGACGCGGGGCAGATCCTGGCGATGGCCGACATCTTCCCCGGCGCCCGCGTCGTCGAGGCCGGTGTGGGCTCCGGCTCGCTCAGCAGCTTCCTGCTGCGCGCCATCGGCGACGACGGCATGCTGCACTCCTACGAGCGCCGCGCCGACTTCGCCGAGATCGCCACCCAGAACGTCGAGCGCTACTTCGGCGGCCCGCACCCCGCATGGACGCTCACCGTCGGTGACCTCCAGGACAACCTCTCCGACGCCGACGTCGACCGCGTCATCCTGGACATGCTCGCCCCCTGGGAGTGCCTGGAGGCCGTCTCCAAGGCCCTGGTCCCCGGCGGCATCCTCTGCGCCTACGTCGCGACGACGACGCAGATGGCCCGCACGGTCGAGGCGATCCGCGAACACGGCACCTTCAACGAGCCCTCGGCCTGGGAAACCATGGTCCGCACCTGGCACGTCGAGGGCCTTGCCGTCCGGCCCGACCACCGCATGATCGGCCACACCGGCTTCCTGCTGACCGCCCGCCGGCTCGCCGACGGCGTCGAGCCCCCGCTGCGCCGCCGCCGTCCGGCCAAGGGCGCCTACGGCGAGGACTACACGGGACCGGGCAAGGACCAGGCAGCCGCCCCCAGGGGCAGCTCCGCCGAGCGCGGCTGACCGTCCGGATCCGGCCACCGAACCACCCGGCGCCGCCGACGAGTTCCCCACCGGGAACCGCCGGCGGCGCTCCTTCGTTTCCCCCACCGGATCTGCACGGAAAACTCCGGCCCGGCCGGTTCCTTGGCGCACCCTCCTGTGGAACGATGCTGGGCACTCCCACCGGTACAGCACTTCACAGGAGTTACCCCGCGTGCAGCCCATGGCAGGCCAGGACCTTTTGCACACCCAGCCGCGCCCCATGCACTGGCTCGCCACCGCCACCGCCATCTCGGCGGTCATGGCGGCCGCGTCCTTCGTCCAGCCCCCCGACGCCAAGGCCACGACCTCCCCCGTCGCCGCGGCCGCCCCCCGCCCCGTGGCGGCCCCCGACCCGGGCAAGGTGACCTTTCCGGTCGACTGCGGCCCCCACCGCCTCGACGTGGTGAAGAAGGCCTCCGGCGACCTCGACGGCGACGGGACGACCGAGACCGTTGCCGTGGTCCGCTGCCACAGCCAGACCGGCACCCCGCCCAGCGGCGTCTACGTCCTCGCGCAGCCGTCCGACCCCGAGGCCGCACCCCGGATCGTGGCGACACTCCTCGACCCCGCCCGCCGCCGCACGGTCCAAACCCTCACGGTCGAGAACGGCGCGATCTCAGCGGCCCTGCTGGGCTACTCCACGCTCGACGTCCCGCGCTGCTGCCCCGATGTGCACCAGAGCGTCAAGTGGCAGTGGAAGGGCGGGAAGTTCGTCCAGAGCGAACTCCCCGCGGCCATGAGCACCCAGGGTCTGTGATCTGTCACATCATGTGTCCGGCCGGTGCGGTCCGCGCCGCGCCGGCTACTCCGCGTCCGGTCCGTAGACCTCGACCAGGTCCTTGACGCGGCGGACGTGGATGCAGTCCCCGGGGCACTCCTTCGCGGAGTCCCGGACGTCATCGAGCAGCTTCAGCGGGACGGGGGTTGTGGCCCCCTTGTCCTGCAGCAGCTCGTCCTCGGTGCTCTTCACATAGGCCAGCCCGTCGATGTCGAGCTCGAAGACCTCCGGCGCGTACTGCGCACAGATGCCGTCCCCGGTGCACAGATCCTGGTCGATCCACACTTCCAGCTCTGGGGCTTCGTCCTGCGCGGTCATCTCGCCTGCCGTTCCTGCGTACGTGAACCGTTTTTGTCTAAGTGGCGCCAGCCCTGACGGGTGTTGACCGACTCGACCATACAACCGCTCGCTTTCCGATGTTGTTGGGTGGGTATTCCCTTGGCGTGAGGACGTGCGCAAGGGTGAAGATCGGACACGCCCCGACAGTCTTTTCGATCTAGGGGTTTCAACCTGCACCGGCCCAGGTAGGGTCAGGAAGCGTCCAGCTCCTTGGAGGAGGTGAGGACCGTGGCAGCCCACGACGACGACATCAACCGCGGCATCCGGCCGGGGCGGGGGTCTGAAGATCCCGCCGGCCAGGTTGCCTATCTCGAGCAGGAGATCGCCGTCCTGCGACGCAAGCTCGCCGACTCGCCGCGTCACACGAGGATTCTCGAAGAGCGGATCGTCGAGCTGCAGACCAACCTGGCCGGCGTCTCGGCGCAGAACGAGCGTCTCGCCAATACTCTCCGCGAGGCCCGCGACCAGATCGTCGCGCTCAAGGAGGAGGTCGACCGGCTCGCACAGCCGCCGGCCGGCTTCGGTGTCTTCCTGCAGGCGAACGAGGACGACACGGTCGACATTTTCACCGGAGGCAGAAAGCTCCGGGTGAATGTCAGCCCCAGCGTGGAGACCGGGGACCTCAGGCGTGGCCAGGAGGTCATGCTCAATGAAGCGCTCAACGTGGTCGAGGCCATGGAGTTCGAGAGCGCCGGCGACATCGTCACCCTCAAGGAGATCCTCGAGGACGGCGAGCGCGCCCTGGTGATCGGGCACACCGACGAGGAACGGGTGGTCAGGCTCGCCGAGCCGCTGCTGGACATCACCATCCGCCCCGGCGACGCCCTGCTCCTCGAGCCCCGTTCCGGGTACGTCTACGAGGTCATCCCGAAGAGCGAGGTCGAAGAGCTCGTCCTCGAAGAGGTCCCGGACATCGACTACACCAAGATCGGCGGTCTGGGCGGCCAGATCGAACTGATCCGGGATGCGGTCGAGCTTCCGTACCTCTACCCCGACCTCTTCAAGGAGCACGAACTCCGCCCGCCCAAGGGCGTCTTGCTCTACGGCCCGCCGGGCTGCGGCAAGACTCTCATCGCCAAAGCGGTCGCCAACTCCCTTGCCAAAAAGGTCGCCGAGGTGACCGGGCAGCCCGCGGGGAAGAGCTTCTTCCTCAACATCAAGGGCCCCGAGCTGCTCAACAAATACGTCGGTGAGACGGAGCGGCACATCCGGCTGGTCTTCCAGCGGGCCAGGGAAAAGGCGAGCGAGGGCACCCCCGTCATCGTCTTCTTCGACGAGATGGACTCCCTCTTCCGTACCCGGGGATCCGGCGTCAGCTCGGACGTGGAGAACACCATCGTCCCGCAGCTGCTCTCCGAGATCGACGGTGTCGAGGGCCTCGAAAACGTGATCGTGATCGGTGCCTCGAACCGCGAGGACATGATCGACCCGGCGATCCTGCGCCCCGGCCGTCTCGACGTGAAGATCAAGATCGAGCGACCGGACGCGGAGGCCGCCAAGGACATCTTCTCGAAGTACCTCACGGAAAATCTTCCGCTGCACTCCGATGACCTCGCCGAACACGGCGACTCGCGGAAGGCCGCAGTGAGCGGAATGATTCAATCCGTCGTCGAGCAGATGTATGCGGAATCCGAGGAGAATCGCTTCCTGGAGGTCACCTACGCCAATGGTGACAAGGAAGTCCTCTATTTCAAGGACTTCAACTCCGGTGCGATGATCGAAAACATCGTAGGACGCGCAAAGAAGATGGCCATCAAGGCCTTCCTCGAACACAATCAGAAGGGGCTTCGCGTCTCCCACCTCCTCCAGGCATGCGTGGACGAGTTCAAGGAGAACGAGGACCTGCCCAACACCACCAACCCGGACGACTGGGCCCGTATCTCCGGAAAGAAGGGCGAGCGGATCGTCTACATCCGTACGCTCGTCACCGGAAAGCAGGGCGCGGACACCGGTCGCTCCATCGATACGGTGGCGAATACCGGCCAATACCTGTAACACCGCTCTCCGGCTGCGGATGTCCTGCACGGGGCGTCCGCAGCCGGACGCTTTTCCGGGGGTGCCGGAACCGCACCCCATAAGGGCGCGGTGGACCAGGGAAAACCGGACTGGAGCAATGACTGTAATGATCTCCCCAGCGCCGCAAAGGCGTTCTAGGCTCTTCGGTACCGCAGCGTCACCCTGTGCGGGCCCGGGGCACGCGCACGGACCGGAGGCACCGCGGTACTTGAGCGCCGACCCCATCCGGGGGCGCCGCCGGGCAAGGAGGGCCGCATGACCGTACGGCGAGTAATGGGAATCGAGACGGAGTACGGGATCTCCGTCCCCGGTCACCCGAACGCCAATGCCATGCTCACCTCGTCCCAGGTCGTCAACGCCTACGCGGCAGCGATGCACCGGGCACGCCGTGCCCGCTGGGACTTCGAGGAGGAGAACCCGCTGCGGGACGCCCGCGGCTTCGACCTCGCACGCGAAAATGCGGACGCCAGCCAGCTCACGGACGAGGACATCGGTCTGGCGAACGTGATCCTCACCAATGGCGCCAGGCTGTACGTCGACCATGCCCATCCCGAATACAGCGCCCCCGAGGTCACCAATCCACGGGACGCGGTGCTGTGGGACAAGGCCGGCGAGCGGATCATGGCCGAGGCGGCCGAACGGGCCGCCCAGGTCCCCGGCGCCCAGCCCATCCACCTCTACAAGAACAACACCGACAACAAGGGCGCCTCCTACGGGACGCACGAGAACTACCTGATGAAGCGGGAGACCCCCTTCTCGGACATCGTGCGGCACCTGACGCCGTTCTTCGTCTCCCGCCAGGTGGTCACCGGCGCCGGCCGGGTCGGCATCGGCCAGGACGGCCACGAGCACGGCTTCCAGCTCAGCCAGCGCGCCGACTACTTCGAGGTGGAGGTCGGGCTGGAGACGACGCTCAAACGGCCCATCATCAACACCCGCGACGAACCGCACGCCGACGCGGAGAAGTACCGCCGGCTCCACGTGATCATCGGGGACGCGAACCTCTCCGAGATCTCGACGTATCTGAAACTGGGCACCACCTCCCTGGTGCTCTCGATGATCGAGGACGGCTTCATCGCCGTCGACCTGGCCGTCGACCAGCCGGTGCGCACCCTCCACCAGGTCTCGCACGACCCCTCCCTGCAACATCTGATCACGCTCCGCAGCGGCCGTACGCTCACCGGCGTACAGCTCCAGATGGAGTACTTCGAGCTGGCCCGCAAATACGTCGAAGACCGCTACGGAGCGGATGCGGACGAGCAGACCAAGGACGTCCTGACCCGGTGGGAGGACGTGCTCGGCCGGCTGGAGAACGACCCGATGAGCCTGTCCGGCGAGCTGGACTGGGTCGCCAAGCGGGAGCTGATGGAGGGCTACCGGCGCCGCGACGGCCTGGAGTGGGACGCGGCGCGACTGCACCTCATCGACCTGCAGTACGCCGACGTGCGGCCCGAGAAGGGCCTGTACAACCGTCTGGCGGCCCGCGGGAAGATGAAGCGGCTCATGGATGAGTCCCAGGTCGAGCGGGCCGAGCAGAAGCCTCCAGAGGACACCCGGGCATACTTCCGCGGCCGCTGCCTGGAGCAGTACGCGGACGATGTCGCGGCCGCCTCATGGGATTCGGTCATCTTCGATCTGCCCGGGCGTGACTCCCTGCAACGGGTTCCCACGCTGGAGCCACTGCGGGGGACCCGGAAGCACGTCAAGGAGCTTCTTGACCGCTGCCGTACCGCGGAGGAGCTGGTGAGGACGCTGTCCGGCCGCTGAGCTTCGGCAGGTGCACGACAGAATTCCTCAAGATCCACAGCCGATCCGCGGCTGAAATCGCCGCGGTGCGGGAATCAATGAGGTGACTCCCGGGCGTTGCAGCAACTGCAGGGCCGATGTCGGACCCTGCTTGTAGGGTCGGATCTTGAAGGTCACATCGAGCGGGGCGAACCGAGCGGGGTGAGGGACATGGCGACCAAGGACAGCGGCGGCGGACAGGCGAAGGCCACGCGTTCCACGGAAGAGGTCGAGGAGCAGACAGAGGACGCGCAGGCCTCGGAAGACCTCAAGGAACGCCAGGAAAAGTTGTCGGACGACGTGGACTCGGTACTGGACGAGATTGACGATGTCCTCGAGGAGAACGCGGAAGATTTCGTGCGCTCCTTCGTGCAAAAGGGCGGGCAATAGGCCTGATTCCCTTGGAATCGAAGGCTTGCGGGCGGTGGGGGCTTCGCGTGTCAGAAGGCCAGGGTGTGAAGCGCTGTCCGCGGTGCAAGGAGGACAAGCCGCGGACAGCCTTCGCAAGGAACAGGGCGATGGGTGACGGGCTGCGGGCCTGCCGCCGGGGTTGCGCGTCGGTGTACCACCAGGCTCGTCAGGTGGCCAAGGGGCGCAACGTTCGGCCGCGAGTGGAGGTGCCGGCAGGCGACAAGCACTGCTGCACGGAGCAGCGCTGGATGTGCCCGATCTGCCTGGATGCCGACCCCGTGCAGGTGGATCACGATCACGAGACGGGTAGGGTCCGAGGCGTACTGTGCTTCAGTTGCAATGCAGCCTTGGGTCAATTCAAGGATCGGCCGGACGTATTGAGGCGGGCGGCCGAGTATCTGGAAGGAAACGTGTGGAAGCCAATACTCGAAGCACCGGGCGTCTACCAGCTGCCTTCCTGACGCCTGGATCCTCGTCCTTCATGGATTTCCTCGGTGAGCACTCGCCCGCTCTGCTGCCGGGCAACCGCCCGTTGCCGCCGGTGCAGGGTGCCATCGAGGCGCCGCACGGCACGACGATCGTTGCCGCGGCGTTCCCCGGAGGCGTGGTGCTCGCCGGTGACCGGCGGGCGACAATGGGCAATGTCATCGCGCAGCGTGATATCGAGAAGGTTTTCCCGGCCGACGAGTATTCGGCGGTCGGCATCGCGGGCACGGCCGGCCTCGCGGTGGAGATGGTCAAGCTCTTCCAGCTGGAGCTGGAGCACTTCGAGAAGGTCGAGGGTGCCCAACTCTCCCTGGAGGGCAAGGCGAATCGTCTGTCGACGATGATTCGCAGCAATCTGGGGATGGCCATGCAGGGCCTGGCCGTGGTGCCGTTGTTCGCTGGCTTCGACCTCGACCGCGACAAGGGCCGTATCTTCTCGTACGACGTGACCGGCGGGCGGTCGGAGGAGCACGGTTTCGCGGCGACGGGTTCCGGCTCGGTCTTTGCGCGCAGTGCACTGAAGAAGCTCTTCCGGGAAGATTTCACGGAGGATCAGGCCGCCACCGCCGTCGTCCAGGCGCTCTATGACGCGGCCGATGACGACTCCGCGACCGGCGGGCCCGATATGGCGCGGAGGATCTACCCCATCGTCACGGTGATCACCGAAGACGGCTTCAAGAGGCTCACCGGGGACGAGGTCTCGGAGATCGCCCGTGCCGTGCACGAGCGCCGCCTCGAACTGCCCGACGGCCCGCGCGCCGCGCTGCTCTGACGGGACGGACGATCCGCAGTGCTCCCCCAGCTACCGAGAGAGCTTTTGACAGGAAGGGACGGATAGCCGGTGTCGACGCCGTTCTATGTCTCACCCCAGCAGGCCATGGCGGACCGCGCCGAGTACGCCCGCAAGGGCATCGCGCGCGGCCGGAGTGTCGTGGTGCTGCAGTACACCGACGGCGTGGTCTTCGTCGCCGAGAATCCCTCCCGCGCCCTCCACAAGGTCAGCGAGATCTATGACCGGATCGCCTTCGCGGCGGTCGGCAAGTACAACGAGTTCGAGAACCTGCGGATCGGCGGGGTGCGCTACGCCGATCTGCGGGGCTACACCTACGACCGCGAGGACGTGACCGCGCGGGGCCTGGCGAATGTCTATGCCCAGACGCTCGGCACGATCTTCTCCAGCGCCGCCGAGAAGCCCTACGAGGTCGAGCTGATCGTCGCCGAGGTCGGCGCGGCCCCCGAGGACGACCAGATCTACCGGCTGCCGCATGACGGCTCGATCGTCGACGAGCACGGCTCGGTGGCGGTCGGCGGCAGCGCGGACCAGATCAGCAGCTATCTCGACCAGCGTCACCGCGACGGTATGACGCTGGCCGAGGCGCTCAAGCTGGCCGTGGAGTCGCTGTCGCGGGACAACAACGGCGGCGAGCGCCGGCTGACCGCCGAGCAGCTGGAGGTCGCGACGCTGGACCGTACGCGTCCCCAGCAGCGCAAGTTCAAGCGGATCCTGGGGCGGCAGCTGTCCCGGCTGCTGGACGAGAGCGGCGGGGCGGACGCCGGCGAGGCGGCGGACGCGGATGCGGACGCCGGTGCCGGGGAGTCCGGGACCACCGCCGGGGGAACCGGCGGCAAGGGCTCGAAGGACAAGGGAAGCAAGGCGGACAACGGCAAGGGAGCGTCAGGCGGGGAGGGCTCCGACGGGGAGCCGCTGCTCTGACGTCATGCTCCGGGGCGTGTCCCCGGTCGCGCGCCCCGGTGGGTCACTGCCCGCCGGGGCGCGCCGCGTTTCACGGGGCGTCCGCGGCCGGGGCGGTGGAGCCCCGCGTGATCAGTTCGACCGGCAGGGTGGGGGCTTCGGCCGGGCGGCCGTCGAGCACGCTCATCAGGGCCCGCATCCCGGCCTCGCCGAACTCCTCGGCGGGCAGCCGTACGGTCGTCAGCTCCGGCTCGACGGCGAGGGCCAGGGCCAGGTCGTCGAAGCCGGTGACGGAGACGTCCTCGGGGACCCGCAGGCCCAGTCGGCGTACGGCTTTGCAGGCGCCCGCGGCGATGATGTCGTCGTCGCAGAGCAGGGCCGTGGGGCGGGGGCCGGGGGCGGTCAGGGCGGCGTGGGCGGCGTGCAGCCCGGCGTCGACACCGAAGGCGGACGGCTGCCGGCGCAGCAGTGCGCCAGGGATGCCCTTCAGGGCTTCGGTGACGGCGAGGGCGCGCAGATCGAAGGTCCAGGAGTCCACATCGGCGGCGAGGTGGGTGATGCGGCGGTGGCCGAGGGCCGTCAGATGGCTGGTCAACTGCTGGACGCCGTCGGCGATGTCGAGGTTGACGGTGGCGGTGGCCCGGTCGTCGTCGGGGTCGCTGTCCAGCATGACCAGCGGCAGGTCCGCGTCGCGGAGCGCGGTGAGGGCTTCGGCGGCCATCGATGAGGCGATCACGCCGTCCAGCGTGGCCGCCGCGGAGTCGAAGGGGTCGCGGGCCGGGCCGATGCCTTCGGGGGAGGGGTAGAGGACCACTCCGAAGTCGTGGTCGGCGGCGACCCGGGCCGCGCCGGTGTAGACGCGGGCGAAGAATTCGGTGGTCAGGGCGGGGACGACCAGCAATACGGTGCGGGTGCGGCCCATCCGCAGGCTGCGGGCGGCGAGATTGGGGCGGTAGCCCAGCTCGCGGGCGGCGGTGCGGACGGCTTCGGCCTTGGCGGGGGAGACCCGGCCGCGCCATTTGTCGCCCAGGACGAGCGAGACGGTGGCCTGGGAGACCCCGGCGGCACGGGCCACGTCCCGGCTGGTCGTGCGCGCGGCGGCCGGGCGCCGGCCGGGTGTGCTGGTCTCGTTGCTGGTCACCGGGTGTTTCGCTCCTTGTGCACGGCGATGGCGGGTGGACTGCGGATGAGGGTCATGGTACGTATAACGGCGAAGGTTATACGTAACATGTCCGGCCCGGTCCGGACGGAAAAGGGGCAGGGATGGCCGCGGGATATGCGGAGTTGCTCAGAACCCGGCACGCGGCCCGGCTCCTGGCGGGGACGTTGGTCGGCAGGCTGCCGAACGCCACCGCGGCGCTGGCCGTGATCCTCTTCGTACGCGCCGACGGCGGCAGCTACGCCCTGGCCGGTGCGCTCTCCGCGGTCTACGGCGTCTGCAACGCCATCGGCCAGCCGCTGCTGGGCCGGGCGGTGGACCTCTACGGCCAGCCGCGGGTGATGCTGCCCGCCGCGGTGCTCTCCGCTCTCGGTATGGCGCTGCTCGCGGCCGTCGGCCTGGATGTGCTGTGGCTCGCCTGCGCCGCCATGGTGATCGCCGGTTTCTTCACCCCGCCCCTGGAGGGCGGCCTGCGGGCGCTGTGGCCCGGGGTCCTCAAGCGCGCGGACCGGGTGCATGCCGCCTATGCGCTGGACGCGGTGGCGCAGGAAGTCATGTTCGCGGTGGGACCGTTGCTGGTGACGCTGTGCGTGGCGGCCTGGTCGGAGGGTGCGGCGCTGTTGGTGATCAACCTGCTCGGGGTCCTCGGGGCGCTCTCCGTAGTGGTCTGTGAACCGTCCCGGCAGTGGCGCAGCGGGCCGCGGGAGGCGCACTGGCTGGGGGCGTTGCGTTCGGCCGGGATGCTGGTGCTGATCGGGGCGTTCTTCTTCGTGGGGCTGGCGCTGGGCTCGATCGCGGTCGCGGCGGTGGCGTACGCGGAGGAGCGCGGCGGGGGGATGGTCTCCAGCTGGCTGCTGTCCGCGCTGGGTGTCGGCGCGCTGATCGGTGGCCTCGGCTACGGCGCGCGCGAGTGGCCGGGGCGGCCGGAGAGCCGGCTGCGGCTGCTGATCGGTCTGCTGGCGCTGGGCTATCTGCCGCTGGTGCTGGTTCCGGGGGTGGCCGGAATGACGGTGTTGACCGGGGTCGCGGGGGTGTTCCTGGCGCCGGCGCTGGCCTGTGCCTTCGTGGTGGTGGACCGTCATGCGCCCCGGGGGACGGTGACGGAGGCGTTTTCCTGGCTGGTGACGACGTTCGGTGTCGGATCGGCGGCGGGTGCTTCCGTGGTGGGTCCGGCGGTGGAGGGCGGTGGTGCGGTGGCGGGTTTCGCGGTGGCCGGCGCCGGTGGGCTCGCCGCGCTGCTCGTCCTTTTGTCGACGAAGCGATTTCTCGGGGAACCCGTGCCGCGCACGGCGGGTGCGGCCCCGGCGGAAAATGATCGAAACGGGGCCGCCGAACCCGGTTTCAGAGCAGGCCGTCAGGCGTAATGTTCAGTCATGGACCGCCGCATTTTCGGGCTGGAGAACGAGTACGGCGTCACGTGCACGTTCAGGGGACAGCGCCGACTGTCGCCTGACGAAGTGGCGCGGTACCTCTTCCGCCGTGTCGTGTCATGGGGCCGCAGCAGCAATGTCTTCCTGCGGAACGGTGCCCGCCTGTACTTGGACGTGGGTTCGCACCCGGAATACGCAACTCCCGAGTGCGACAACGTGACCGAGCTGGTCACGCACGACAAGGCCGGCGAGCGCATTCTCGAAGGCCTGCTCGTCGACGCCGAGCGCCGCCTGCATGAGGAGGGAATCGCGGGCGACGTCTATCTCTTCAAGAACAACACCGATTCGGCGGGAAACTCCTACGGATGTCACGAGAATTACCTCGTGGCCCGCCATGGTGAGTTCTCCCGGCTCGCGGACATCCTCATTCCGTTCCTCGTCACCCGTCAGCTGCTGTGTGGCGCGGGCAAGGTGCTGCAGACTCCGCGGGGTGCCGTCTACTGCGTCAGCCAGCGCGCGGAGCACATCTGGGAGGGGGTCTCCTCGGCGACGACCCGTTCCCGGCCGATCATCAACACCCGCGATGAACCGCATGCGGATGCCGAGCGTTATCGCCGGCTGCACGTCATCGTCGGTGACTCCAATATGTCCGAGACGACCATGATGCTGAAGGTCGGGGCCACCGATCTCGTGCTGCGCATGATCGAGGCGGGCACGGTCATGCGGGATCTGACGCTGGAGAACCCGATCCGGGCCATCCGTGAGGTCAGCCATGACATCACCGGGCAGCGCAAGGTGCGGCTGGCCAGCGGGCGCGAGGCATCGGCGCTCGAAGTGCAGCAGGAGTACTACGAAAAGGCCGTGGATTTCTGCGACCGCCGCGGAATCCGTACGGGCACCGTCGAGCGGGTCCTGGAGCTGTGGGGCCGTACGCTCGAGGCGATCCGGGAGGAAGAGCTCGACCGTATCTCCACCGAGATCGACTGGGTGATGAAACATCAGCTGATCGAGCGGTATCGCACAAAGAACAACATCACCATGTCCCACCCCCGGGTGGCGCAGATAGACCTCGCGTATCACGACATTCATCGCCGCCGGGGGCTGTACTACCTCCTGGAGCGGAAGGGGCAAGCGGCGCGGATCTGTAACGACTTGAAAATCTTCGAGGGCAAGTCGGTGCCGCCGCAGACCACTCGCGCCAGGCTGCGCGGTGACTTCATTCGCCGGGCGCAGGAGCAGCGCCGTGATTTCACGGTCGACTGGGTGCATCTCAAGCTGAATGACCAGGCGCAGCGGACGGTGCTGTGCAAGGACCCCTTCCGTTCGGTGGACGACCGGGTGGAGAAACTGATCGCCGGCATGTGACCGGATGCGCCGGATGCGGGAGTATGCCGCCGCCGGTGCCGGGCCGGGTCCCTGCGTCACTCGCGGTAGGGACTCCGGTCCGGTCAAGTAATGGCGTCGCAGGCGTGTGGTGCCGGTGAAGGGGCCGGTGGGATGGGACAGTGGCGGGGTCCGTGTGA
Organism: Streptomyces sp. NBC_00400; assembly: GCF_036048035.1. Classification (NCBI taxonomy): domain Bacteria; kingdom Bacillati; phylum Actinomycetota; class Actinomycetes; order Kitasatosporales; family Streptomycetaceae; genus Streptomyces; species Streptomyces sp. NBC_00400. Next base: position 6,831,168 of record NZ_CP107940.1, read on the forward strand.
CACGGGCCCGCCATTGTTGTGTGGCGTGGCTAGAGTGGATCTGTCCATTCACTGATCGCAGCCCGTTTTGAGGGATATACGTGCGCCGACGCCCAATCGCAGCCATGATCGCCGTGCCCCTGCTTCTCGTCTCTGCAGCGGCCTGCGGCAATGACGACTCATCCAAGGCCGGCTCCGTGCCGGCGGTGAGCGGCCAGGCGGATGCCAAGCCCAAGGTCGACAAGGGTGAGGGCACCCCTCCCAAGAAGCTTCAGGTCAAGGTCCTCAAAAAGGGTGACGGGCCGGAGGTGAAGAAGGGCGAGGCCCTGAACGCCAACTACCTCGGCCAGACCTGGGACGGCAAGGCGTTCGACAACAGCTGGGACCGCGGCGCGCCGGCCACCTTCGAGATCGGCAGCGGCAAGGTCATCAAGGGCTGGGACGAGGGCCTGGTGGGTCAGAAGCTCGGCAGCCGCGTCGAGTTGGTCATCCCGCCGGACAAGGGGTACGGCGCGCAGGCGCAGCAGAACATTCCCGCCAACTCCACGCTGGTCTTCGTCGTCGATCTCAAGAAGATCATGCCGAGCAAGATCGAGGGCAAGCCGGTCGCGCAGAACGACTCCGATCTCCCCAAGGTCGGGACCGCCATCGACGACAAGGCGCCGAAGATCACCCTGCCCAAGGGCCAGGACGCGCCGAAGGACGTCAAGAGCGAGACGATCATCCAGGGCAAGGGCGCGACGATCAGTGACAAGAGCATCGTGCGTGCCAACTACACGGTGGTCACCTGGAAGGACGGCAAGGTGATCGCCGACACCTGGGCGCCGGGGCAGCCCGGGGCGCAGGACGTGCCGGTCGCGCAGCTGCCGGGGTGGAAGGAAGGCCTCAAGGGCAAGAAGGCCGGCAGCCGGGTGCTGATCGTGGTGCCCAAGAGCAAGCTGACCGAGCAGCAGCAGAAGTCCATCGGCTCCGATCTGGTGTTCTCTGTGGACGTGCTCAGCGTCAGCTGACGCCGATCTGCGAGACTGACGCCGTAGTCGTAAAGATTCGTAAGTAGGAGCACATTCGTGAGCATCGACAAGCCCGAGATCGACTTTCCTGAGGGCCCGGCTCCCACCGAGCTCGAGATCGTGGACCTGACGGAGGGCGACGGGCCGGTCGCCAAGGCCGGGGACACCGTCTCCGTCCACTACGTCGGCGTGTCGTTCAGCACCGGCGAGGAGTTCGACGCGAGCTGGAACCGCGGTAAGCCGCTGCAGTTCCAGCTGGGCGCCGGCCAGGTCATCGCCGGCTGGGACCAGGGCGTGCAGGGCATGAAGGTCGGTGGCCGCCGCCGGCTGACCATCCCCGCGCACCTCGCGTACGGCGACCGCGGTGCCGGCGGCGGCCGGATCGCCCCGGGCGAGACGCTGATCTTCGTCTGCGACCTGGTCTCCGTCTGAGACCGTTGCCGGTCGCGGTGCGCGACCGCCGCTGACGTTCCCGAGGGCCCGTGCCGTGCCGGCGCGGGCCCTCGGGGCTGTCTGCCTGCTTCCCCGTCCGGCTTTGCCCTGACCTCCCCGAGCGGTACGGTCAACGATCGGGAGTTCCACGAGAAAGGGCGTCGATGGCCATTGCCAAGGCCGAGCGGCTGATGAATCTGGCGCTGTGCCTGCTGGGGACGCGACGCCCGCTGACCAAGCGTGAGCTGAGGTCGTCCATCGAGGCCTATATCGAGGCGGGCAGCGACGACTCGTTCAACCGCATGTTCGAGCGCGACAAGGATGATCTGCGCGAGCTCGGCCTGGTCATCGAGACCGTCGAGGGCATCGAGGGCGACATCGGCTATCTCGCCCGCCGCGACAGCAACCGCCTGCCCCCGATCACCCTGGATGCCGAGGAGGCCGCCGCCCTCGGGCTCGCCGCGAAGATCTGGCAGCAGGCCCGGCTGGCCGGTGCCGCCAGCGGCGCGCTCCAGAAGCTGCGCGCGGCGGGTATGCCACTGGCCGGGGACGGAGCGGACTACGACGCCGGGCAGCCGCACAGCGCCCTGGAACCCCGTATCCCTGCCCATGAAGCCGCCTTCGAGCCGTTGATGCTGGCCTGCCGGGACCGCCGCCCGGTCATCTTCGACTACCGCAAGTCGAACGCCGCCCGCCCCGAGCAGCGGCAGGTCGAACCGTGGATCCTGGAGTGCTGGCGGGGCCATTGGTACGTCGCCGGCTGGGACCGTGAGCGCAAGGCGGAACGGGTCTTCCGGCTCTCCCGGATCACCGGCAAGGTCCGTTCCCGGCAAGGGGCGTTCACCGCGCCGGTGCCCGATCACGTCACCGTCCGCGAGACCGTCGAGAGCTGGGCCGGGGAGACCGCGACCGGCACCGCCAGGATCAAGCTCCGCGCCGAGCACGGCTATCCGCTGCGCGCCCGCGCGCTCACCGTCCGCGAGCTGGGCGGCGGCTGGGACGAGCTGGAGATCCCCAACGGCCACGGCCTCGACGCCTGGCTCGTGGAGTTCGGGCCCGATGTGGTCGTACTGGAACCCGCGGAACTGCGCGCCGAGGTCATCGACCGGCTGCGTGCCGTGGCCAAGGGCTGAGAGGGATACGAGACCCATGGCGACGAACGCGATCGACCAGACCCGCCGGATGCTGTCCCTGGTGACCTATCTGCGCGAGCGCCCCGGCGCCCGCGTCGGCGACGTCGCCCGCGCCTTCGGTATCACCGAGGACGAGCTGATCGCCGATCTCGACATCCTGCCGATGTGCGGGACGAGCTTCCGCGGCGGCGACCTCCTCGACATCGACACCGACGGCGACCGCATCTGGTGGCACAACCCCGACGATGTCGCCGAGCCGCTGCGGCTGGCCGCCGACGAGGCGACCGCGCTGCTGGTCGCGGCCCGGGCCGTGGCGACCCTGCCCGGGCTGCGCGAGGGCGACCGGCAGGCGCTGCTGCGGGCCACCGCCAAGCTGGAGGCGGCGGCCGGCGAGGCGGCCGGTGCCAGTGCCCGGCTGTCGGTGACCTTCGAGTCCGAGGGCGGGGTCTTCGCCGACGTGGACCGCGCCATCGCCGAGCGGCGGCGGCTGTGGCTGCGCTACTACTCCCCGGCCCGCGACGAGCTGACCGAGCGCGAGGTCGACCCGATCCGGCTGTTCGCCGTCGGCCACACCTATATGGAGGCGTGGTGCCGGCTCTCCGAGGCCCGGCGCACCTTCCGGCTCGACCGGGTCGCCGAGATCAAGCTGCTGGACGCCCCCGCCGACCCGCCGCCGGTCGAGCTGCGCGATCTGTCGGAGGGACTGGTGCAGCCCGCGGCCGAGGACCCCGAGGTGTCCATCGAGGTCGGGCCCGGCGGCCGCTGGGTCGCCGAGTACTACCCGCACGACAGCGCCGAGGAGCTTCCCGACGGCGGATTGCGCATCACCCTGCGCACCCCGGATCCGGCGTCGCTGCGGCGGCTGGCGCTGCGCCTGGGCCGGGACGGCCGGATCGTGGCGCCGCAGGAGCTCGCGGACAGTGCGCGGCAGGCCGCCGATCAGGCGCTCGCGGCGTACGGCGAGTGAAGAGGGCGCGCCGGGCGGCGCACCGCCTTGCGCAGGGAGCAGGAGACGGCAGCGAAGGATGACGACCACGATGGTGACCACCACCCTGGCGGGCATGGCCGCGCCGGTGCTCTTCAAAGCTGCCTGCCCGGACTGCCGGGGCCGCTTCGAGCTGGCCTCGGACGCCTTCCGGCTGGCGATCGGCGCCAGCAGCCGCACCACCTTCTACTCCTTCACCTGCCCCGACTGCCGCCGTGCGGTGCGCAAACCGGCAGGCGAGCGGATCGTCGAGCTGCTGACCGGCGGTGGGGTCCGCACGCTGCGGCTGCACACGGGCTGACCGATAGGCTCGTCCCCATGCTCTGGCCCATGATCGCAATCGCCCTCGGCTTCGCCGGGATCGCCGTGCTCGGTGTCCTGGCCGTACGTGTCTTCGCCGAGGTGCGGCGGCTGGCCCGTCAGGTCGGTGCATCCTCGGAGCGGATCCAGCGGGCCGCCGAGGACCTGGAGCGGGCGGCGGTTCCGCTGGCGTCCCGGATGCACGAGGCGGGCCGGGAGTGAAGAGGTAGCCGGAGGCGTCGGCGCTCTGCTGCCGCGCCGGGCGGAGAGGTACCCTGCATCAGCGGTTCAGACAGCACGATGCCCGCGGCAATCGCGAGTACGCGAGGGGATTGCCCGGCGTTCACCACCGAACGTTACGATCGTGCCAGCACCAGGAAGCCAGTCCGACCCTATCGGCAGGCACCACAGCAGACGCCGCCCCGGCGAGAAGGTAGTCGCAGATGCTCAGCAACCTGAGGGCCCCCGAGATCATCCTGATCCTCGTCGTGATTGTGCTGCTCTTCGGCGCGAAGAAACTTCCGGACATGGCGCGGTCGCTCGGCAAGTCGGCCCGCATTCTCAAGAGTGAGGCCAAGGCGATGAAGAAGGACGGTGACTCGGAGGGCGGTGCCACGACCGGCGCCACGTCCGAGGCGCCCGCCGACGCCGCACAGCAGGCTCCTCGTACGATTCAGGCGGCGCCCGGTGATGTGAACAGCTCCCGCCCGGTGGCCGAGCCGCACCGCACCACCCAGAGCTGAGCCGAACCGATCCAGCCGCACCGATCCGTTTCGGGAAAGGCTGACGCACGAGACGAGGACGTGGGTTGCCCAAGTCTGCCCGCAAGCAGGAGAAGGACCCCGAGGGGCGGATGCCGCTGGCGGCGCATCTGCGCGAGCTGCGCAACCGGCTGCTGAAGTCGGTGCTGGCGATGGGTGTGATCACCGTCATCGCCATGTGGCAGTACGACGCCATCGCCCACTTCATCACGGGGCCGGTCATCCATTCGGTCGGCTGCGCCAAGGGCAGCACGACCGGGCCGCGCGACCACCCCTGTGCCCAGGTCGTCGCGAACGGTCTGCTCGCACCGTTCACGATCATGCTCAAGCTCTCCCTCACGACAGGTGTCGTCGCTTCCAGCCCGGTGTGGCTCTACCAGCTCTGGGCCTTCCTCGCGCCGGGGCTGCACCGCCACGAGAAGAAGTACGCGCTGAGCTTCGTCGGCGCCGGAGTGCCGCTCTTCCTCGCCGGTGCCTACCTCGCCTACGCGGTGCTGCCCACCACGGCCGCCGCCCTGGTCGGCCTGACCCCGGAGGACTGGGCCAACTTCTTCCCGGCCGACGACTTCTTCGACATCGTCACGCGCATGATCGTGGTCTTCGGTCTCGCCTTCGAGCTTCCGCTGCTGCTGGTGCTGCTCAACTTCGGCGGGGTGCTGACCGGCGGCCGGATCCTGAGCTGGTGGCGGTTCATGGTGCTGGGCATCACGGTCTTCGCGGCCGTCGCCACCCCGACCGGTGACCCGCTGACCATGGGGCTGCTGGCCGCTCCGATCGTGGTGCTGTACTTCGGCGCCGCCGGCATCTGCCTGCTCAACGACCGCCGCCGCAAGCGGGGCAACCCGGACGCGGGACTGAGCGACGACGAGGCCTCGGAACTCGACCTGACGCCTTCCGCGGTCGGCGAGATCGAGTCGGTCTCCTCCGGCCGGATGCTGCCGGAGCAGGCGAGCGGCGACGCGGAGAGCGGCGACACGGGCCGGCGCGGAGGATTCGACGACGTGACGTGACCGGCGGACGGCCGCGCGCCGGGCGCGGCCTGTTGCGGTGGCCGGGAGCGGTGACGCACCAAGAAGGCGGCCCCATCGGATCTCCGATGGGGCCGCCTTCTTTCGCGGTCGGGCAGAGTCAGCAGCGACCGCCCTTGGCCGCCGCGAAGCTCAGCGGCTCGTTCCACAGGACGGTGTGACCGCCGCTGTTGGCGTTGACGTTGGCGCACCACTTGTTGTTGAACAGCGCGTTCGTCGTGGCCGCGATCGCAGACTTCTTGAGATGCGTCCGCGGGCAAAGGCTGCGCATAAAGATCCGGTCGTTGTCAGAGGTGGCCGGTAGGCTCGTAAGCACGATGACCGAGGACATGTCCCCTGCTGAGCGCTATGCCGCCGCCAAGCTCCGGGCGGCCGAGCAGGCCACCGCACTCGCCCCTTTCCGGGAGATGTACGACTTCGGCCTGGACCAGTTCCAGGTCGAGGCGTGCCAGGCCCTGGAGGCCGGCAAGGGCGTGCTGGTCGCGGCCCCCACCGGATCCGGAAAGACGATCGTCGGCGAATTCGCCGTCCACCTGGCCCTGGAGCAGGGCCGAAAATGCTTCTACACCACGCCCATCAAGGCGCTGTCCAACCAGAAGTACCAGGATCTGGTCAAGCGTTACGGCGCCGAAAAGGTCGGTCTGCTGACCGGCGACAACAGTGTCAACTCCGAAGCCCCGGTGGTCGTGATGACCACCGAGGTGCTGCGCAACATGCTCTATGCCGGCTCCCGGTCGCTGACCGGCCTCGGCTATGTGGTGATGGACGAGGTGCACTACCTCTCCGACCGCTTCCGTGGCGCCGTCTGGGAAGAGGTGATCATCCATCTGCCCGAATCGGTGACGCTGGTGTCACTGTCGGCGACGGTTTCCAATGCCGAGGAGTTCGGCGACTGGCTGGACACGGTCCGTGGTGACACGGCTGTGATCGTCTCCGAGCACCGCCCGGTGCCGCTGTGGCAGCACGTCCTCGCGGGCCGCCGGATATACGACCTGTTCGAGGAGCGGGACGGGCAGAGCGGCGGCCGCCGCGAGGTCAATCCCGATCTGGAGCGGCTGGCGCGGATGGAGAACAGCCGGCCGACGTTCGGCCGGGACAAGCGCCGGGGCCGCAATCTGCGTGAGGCGGACCGTGAGCGCGAGCGGCGCCAGCGTGCCCGGATCTGGACGCCCAGCCGGCCCGAGGTCATCGACCGCCTCGACAACGAGGGCCTGCTGCCCGCGATCACCTTCATCTTCAGCCGCGCCGGCTGCGAGTCCGCCGTCCAGCAGTGCCTGTATTCGGGCCTGCGGCTCAACGACCAGGAGGGCCGCGAGGAGGTCCGCCGCATAGTGGAGGCGCGGACGGCCGGAATCCCGGACGACGACCTCCATGTGCTGGGCTACTTCGAGTGGTTGGAGGGCCTGGAACGGGGCATCGCGGCGCACCACGCCGGCATGCTGCCGACGTTCAAGGAGGTCGTCGAGGAGCTGTTCGTCAAGGGGCTCGTCAAGGCCGTCTTCGCCACCGAGACGCTGGCGCTGGGCATCAACATGCCCGCGCGTTCCGTGGTGTTGGAAAAGCTGGTGAAGTGGAACGGCGAGCAGCACGCCGACATCACCCCCGGTGAGTACACCCAGCTGACCGGCCGCGCCGGTCGCCGCGGGATCGACATCGAGGGCCATGCGGTGGTGCTGTGGCAGCGGGGGATGAACCCGGGCGCGCTGGCCGGGCTCGCCGGGACGCGTACGTATCCGCTGCGGTCCTCCTTCAAGCCGTCGTACAACATGGCGGTCAACCTCGTCTCGCAGTTCGGCAGGCACCGTTCGCGGGAGCTGCTGGAGATGTCCTTCGCGCAGTTCCAGGCCGACAAGTCGGTGGTCGGGATCTCGCGGCAGGTGCAGAAGAACGAGGAGGGGCTGGAGGGCTACCGCGGCTCGATGACCTGTCACCTCGGCGACTTCGAGGAGTACTCCCGGCTGCGGCGGGAGCTGAAGGAGCGGGAGACGGAGCTGGCCAAGCAGGGCGCGGCTCAGCGGCGGGTGGCGGCCGCGGCGGCGCTGGAGAAGCTGAAGCCCGGCGATGTCATCCATGTGCCGACCGGCAAGTACGCCGGTCTCGCGCTGGTCCTCGACCCCGGTATGCCCTCGGGGCGGACCAACGGCCATCGCGGTTTCGAGGCGCAGGACGGCCCGCGTCCGCTGGTGCTGACCGCCGAGCGGCAGGTCAAGCGGCTGGGGTCGATCGATTTCCCGGTGCCGGTCGAGGCGCTGGACCGGATGCGGATCCCCAAGTCCTTCAACGCCCGCAGCCCGCAGTCGCGCCGCGATCTTGCCTCGGCGCTGCGGACGAAGGCCGGCCACCGGGTGCCGTCGCGGCACCGCAAGCCCCGCGCGGCGGCGGCCGACGACCGCGAGATCGCCCGGCTGCGGACGGAGATCCGGGCGCACCCCTGCCATGGCTGTGCCGAGCGCGAGGACCACGCCCGCTGGGCGGAGCGCTATCACCGGCTGCTGCGCGACACCCGCCAGTTGGAGCGCCGGATCGAGGGGCGGACGAACACCATCGCCCGTACCTTCGACCGGATCTGCGCCCTGCTGACCGAGCTGGACTACCTCGAAGGCGACACCGTCACCGACGAGGGCCGCCGCCTGGCCCGGCTCTACGGCGAGCTGGATCTGCTGGCGAGCGAATGCCTGCGCGAGGGCGTCTGGGAGGGCCTTGGCCCGGCGGAGCTGGCGGCCTGCGCCTCGGCGCTGGTGTACGAGGCACGGCAGGCGGACGACGCGGTGGCACCCAAGCTGCCGGCCGGCAAGGCCAGGGACGCACTGGGCGAGATGGTCCGCATCTGGGGCCGGCTGGACGCCCTGGAGGAGGACCACAAGATCAACCAGGCGGAGGGCGTCGGCCAGCGCGAGCCGGACCTCGGCTTCGCCTGGGCCGCGTACCGCTGGGCCTCCGGCTTCGGCCTCGACGAGGTCCTGCGGGAGGCGGAGATGCCCGCCGGTGACTTTGTCCGCTGGTGCAAGCAGCTGGTCGACGTCCTCGGCCAGATCGCCGTGGCGGCCCCGCCCGGCGGCACGGTGGCGCGTACCGCCCGCAAGGCCATGGACGGTGTGCTGCGCGGCGTGGTGGCGTATTCGTCGGTGGGCTGAGCGGCAGGGCCGGGACCGGCCCGGCAGAGCGACGGCGCCGCACCCCCGTTCTCCGGGGTGCGGCGCCGACTGCTGTCGGGGAGGAGCGGACGAGGGTTACGACGCCTGGCGGCCGTCGGCGGCCGCCCGCTCCGCATCGCGTGTGGCGACCTCCTCGCGCACGATCGGGATGACGTACCGGCCGAAGTCGATGGCGTCGTCCAGCAGGTCGTAGCCGCGGGCGGAGAGGATGTCCACGCCCAGGTCGTAGTAGTCGAGCAGGGCCTGCGCGACGGTCTCCGGCGTGCCGACCAGGGCGGTGGAGTTGCCCGCTCCGCCGGTCTCCGCGGCGGTCGGGGTCCACAGCGCCCGGTCGTGCCGCTCGCCCTCGGCGGCCACCGCCAGCAGCCGCTGCGACCCGGCGTTCTGCGGGTTCGTCAGCGGATGCCGGCGGCTGAGTGCGCCGCCCGCCTTGCGGGCCTTGATCCGTTCCAGGGTGCGGTGCGCCTTCTCCCAGGCCAGCTCCTCGGTGGGCGCAATGATCGGCCGGAACGCGACCTGGATCCTGGGCACATCGGTGCGGCCCGCCGCCTGTGCCGCGGCCCGCACCGAGGTGATCTGCTCGGTGGTCTGCGCCAGCGGCTCGCCCCACAGGCAGTAGATGTCCGCCTCGGCGCCGCCCGCCGCGTACGCCGCCGGCGAGGAGCCCCCGAACGAGACCTGCGGGTGCGGCTGTTGGACGGGGAAGGTGTCCGAGACGAAGTCGTGGAAGCGGTAGTGGGTGCCCTCGTGGTCGAAGGGCTCATGGGTGGTCCAGATCTTCTTGACGAGGCGGATGTACTCGCGGGTGCGGTCGTAGCGCTCGTCCTTGGTGAGGGTGTCGCCCTCGCGGCCCTGCTCGTGGTCGTTGCCGCCGGTGATGAAGTGGACCGCGAGCCGCCCGTCGCTGATCCGGTCCAGCGTCGCGAAGGTCTTCGCGGCGAAGGTGGGATACGAGACGTTGGGGCGGTGCGCCACCAGGATCTGCAGCGTTTCGGTGCGGGCGGCGACGAAGGCGGCGGCCGGGGAGGGGTCGGGGGAGCCGGAACCGTAGGCGAACAGCACCCGGTCCCAGCCGTACTCCTCGTGGGCGCGGGCCAGTTTCAGCGTGTAGTCCTTGTCGAAGGACGCCCCGGAGCGGGGGGTGACTTCGGAACCGTCGTGGGTTGCGGCAATGCCGAGGAATTCGACAGGCATGGGCGGCCTCGTCTTCTCGTGGGTCGCGCGTTCGTGGGTGCGCGCGTGGGCGAGCGCGCGGGGCATGCGCGTCGGGCATGCGGGCGTACGGAATCGCCGTACGGAGAGGGGGTGCTGCGCTACGGAGAAGTCAGCGGCAACAGGAGGCCGACCACACCCGACCGAAGTCGATGTGGTCACGGGTGACCAGCCGCTGCTGAGGACGCATGCGCTCAGTGGAACAGGCGGATGCAGGTGCCGTCAATCAATTCCTGCCGCGACGCGGTGAGTTCGCGGCGGTCCGGACGGAGCCGGGTGCGGCCGCCGGGGTGGCGGGGAAGGATGCCGCCATGTGTGCGACCAGGGACGAGGGCGCCGCTCCGGTGCGGCGCTTCGGAAAGCTCATCAGGCTGCGCCCGGAACACCGCGAGGAGTATCTGCGGCTGCATGCGGAGGTCTGGCCGGAGGTGCTGGCGATGATCACCGCCTGCCGCCTCCGCAACTACTCGATCTTCCTCGAGGGCGAGGTGCTGTTCTCGTACGCCGAGTACGTCGGCGACGACTATGCCGCCGATATGGCCAGGATGGCCGCCGACCCCGCCACCCGGCGGTGGTGGCAGCTCACCGATCCCTGCCAGGAGCAGACCGGCGGCGCCGTACCGGGGGAGTGGTGGACACCGATGCGGGAGGTCTTCCACCACGACTGAACCGGCCGGCGCCGCGGACGGGCGGGGTCAGGAGGCCGTCGCCGGCGCGGACTCCTGTTCGGCCTCGACCTGCTGGTTCCAGTCGCGCTTGGCGGCCTGCCAGCCGTCCTCGTTGTGGCCGGTGCGCCAGTAGCCGGAGACGGACAGGGCCTCACGGGGGATCGCGTGCTCGACGCGGAGCAGGCGGCGCAGTTCCTTCACGAACCCTGCCTCGCCGTGCACGAACGCCTGGACCCGGCCGGCCGGGAACTCCAGCGCCCGTACGGCGGCGACCAGTTCACGGCCGACCGGCGCGGTACCGCGGTACAGCCAGCGGACCTCGGCACCGGCCGGTACCTCCAGTTCCTGACGCTCCTCCGGGCCCGCCACCTCGATGAAGGCGTGCACCGGCACCCCCGCGGGCATCCGGGCCAGGGACGCCGCGATGGCGGGCAGCGCGCTCTCGTCCCCCGCCAGCAGGTGCCAGTCGGCGTCCGCCTCGGGGATGTAGGCTCCGCCGGGCCCGGACAGGTGGATCTCCTCGCCGGGCTTCGCCGCGGCCGCCCACGGCCCGGCCAGGCCCTCGTCGCCGTGCACCACGAAGTCCACGGTCAGCTCGCGGGCTGCGGCGTCCCAGGCGCGGACGGTGTAGGTACGGGTGCTGGGCCACTGGTGGCGCGGGAAGTCGGCGCGGATCTGCGCGATGTCGAACGGCTCGGGGTAGTTGACGCCGGGCTGCGGAAAGACCAGCTTCACGTAATGGTCGGAGTACTCGCCGGCCGTGAACTCCGCCAGCCCGTCACCGCCCAGCACCACGCGGACCATGTGCGGGGTGAGCTGCTCGGTGCGCTGCACCCGGGCGCGGTGCAGGGTGGGCTTCTTGCGGGACGGACGCTCTGCTGCCACGGCAATCTCCCCTGAGGCGATATTTATTAGGTATACCTAACCTAACAGGTTATCGGCTCAAGGTGAGGAGAAGTCGCTGCAGGGCTCCGCCGAGGCCCCATCGGGCGGCCAGTGCCTCCAGGCGCTCGGGGTCGGCCGGTTCGGCCGGCAGGGTGTGGTCGACGGCGGGCACGGGCACGTCGGCGGCCACCTTCACGACCTTGGGGGCGACGGCCAGATAGGGACGCGCCTCCAGCAGCCGCTTGCGCTGGGCGGGGGTCACCTTCGAGGCCGGATCGTCGGCGGCGGTCATGATGCCCGCCAGGTCGCCGTAGGTGTCCAGCAGTTTGGCGGCGGTCTTCTCGCCGATGCCCGGTACGCCGGGCAGGCCGTCGCTGGGGTCGCCGCGCAGCAGCGCCAGATCGGCGTAACCGGGCCCGTCCACCCCGTACTTCTCGCGCAACAGGGCCTCGTCGGTGATCTGGAGGGTGCCGACGCCCTTGAGCGGATAGAGGATGCGGATGCCGCGGCGGTCGTCGACGAGCTGGAAGAGGTCGCGGTCGCCGGTGACGATGTCCACCGGGCCCTTCGCCTGTGCGGTCAGGGTGCCGATGACGTCATCGGCCTCGTAGCCGGCCGCCCCGATGCGGGCGATGCCCAGGGCGTCCAGGACGTCCTCGATGACCGGGACCTGGGGCGAGAGGGTGTCGGGGATCTCCTCCTCGTCGGGCTCCGCGGAGCCCGACGGAGCCTCCTCGGCGACCCGGTGCGCCTTGTACGAGGGGATCAGGTCGACCCGCCACTGGGGGCGCCAGTCGAAGTCCATGCACGCGACCAGGTCATCGGGGTGGTGGTCCTGGACGAGCCGGGCGATGAAGTCCAGCAGGCCGCGTACCGCGTTCACCGGGGTGCCGTCCGGGGCCTTGACTGATTCCGGTACCCCGAAATAGGCGCGGAAGTAGAGAGAGGCGGTGTCGAGGAGCATCAGGCGTCGAGTCACATCCCGCATCTTGCCGTATGCCCCATACGTCACGCAGATGTGAGCTGAATCACTGACTTGTTTGAGCCAGATAAAGACGGGCAGGCGCGCAGCCGGAGTGGACCCGGTCGAGATTCAACCTTTCGACCGGTAAAGCGGGCGGAACCCGTGCCGCTCCGCGACCTGGCTACGGGGGTGGCAGGTCGTCCTCCGATCGACAAGAGAGGCATATGTGGCCAGGCTGCAAGCCGAGCACCTGTACAAGGTGTTCGGCAGACGACCCGAGGACGCGGTCCGCAAACTCGAAGCCGGCGCCGACCGGGAGGAGCTGCGGGCCGAAGGCACGACAGCCGCGGTGATCGACGCCTCGATCGAGGTCGACGAGGGCCAGATATTCGTCGTCATGGGGCTCTCCGGATCGGGCAAGTCCACCCTGCTGCGCACGCTCAACGGGCTGCTGGAGCCGACCTCGGGGACCGTCCGTTTCGACGGCCAGGACCTGACGTCGCTCAGCGACAAGGAGCTGCGCAAGGTCCGCTCCCAGAAGATCTCCATGGTCTTCCAGCACTTCGCGCTCTTCCCGCACCGCAGTGTGCTGGAGAACGCCGCCTACGGCCTCGAAGTGCAGGGCGTACCGCGCGCCGAGCGCATCGCGCGCGCCACCGAAGCGCTGGAACTCACCGGGCTCAAGGGCTGGGAGAAGTCCTGGCCCGACGAGCTGTCCGGCGGTATGCAGCAGCGCGTGGGACTGGCCCGTGCGCTGGCCACCAACGCCGATCTGCTGCTGATGGACGAGTCCTTCAGCGCGCTCGACCCGCTGATCCGCCGCGATATGCAGGACCAGCTGCTGGAGCTGCAGAAGTCGCTGAAGAAGACCATCGTCTTCATCACCCACGACCTGAACGAGGCCATGCGGCTCGGCGACCGGATCGCCGTGATGCGCGACGGCCGGATCGTGCAGATCGGCAGTGCCGAGGACATTCTCGTCACACCGGCCAACGACTACGTCGCCTCCTTCACCCAGGACGTGGACCGCACCCGGGTGCTGACCGCGGGCGCGATCATGACCGAGGTCGGGACCGTGCTCGGCGCCACGACCCCGGAGGGCGGCAAGCTCACCACCGCGGCGGAGTTCCGGGCCGCGGCGCCCGCCACGGTCGGGGTCGACACCCCGCTGGTCGAGCTGTTCACGCCCTGTTCGACCAGCAGCGTTCCGGTCGCCGTGACCGATGAGCAGGGCGCTTTGGTCGGGGCCGTCACGGCCGAGCGGCTGCTGGCCGTCCTCGGGGAGGCCGCGGAGCAGAGCCCGGCCCCGGCCCTCCCCGTCTCGGCCGAGGCCGACGGCGGGACGGCCGCGGAGAAGACATCGGTGGAGAAGACACCGGCCGACAAGACACCGGCCGACAAGACACCGGCCGACAAGACACCGGCGGACAAGACCTCCGAGCCCACGTCCGGGAACACGTCCACGGACCACGACCCCGAGGACAAGGTGAACGCCGGTGCCTAGGATTCCGATAGGCAGTTGGGCCGACAGCCTGGTCGAATGGCTGCGGGACCACGCCGAGTGGCTTTTCCACTTCGTCACGACCGTGCTGGGCGGCTTCTACGACGGCATCCTCGCGGTCCTCTCCGGCCCCACACCGTTGCTCCTGACGGGCATTTTCGCGGTGATCGCCTGGTGGCTGCGGGGTCTGCCGGCCGCCGTGCTGACGTTCGCCGGCTTCGCCCTGATCGATTCGATCGAGCAGTGGCACCAGACCATGCAGTCGCTCTCGCTGGTGCTGGTGGCCTGCATCATCACGGTCGCGGTGGCCGTCCCCCTCGGTATCTGGGCGGCCCGTAACCGTGCCGTCAGCGGAGCGGTGCGTCCGGTCCTGGACCTGATGCAGACGATGCCCGCGATGGTCTACCTGATCCCCGGCATCCTCTTCTTCGGCCTGGGCGCCGTCCCCGGCATCGTCTCCACCATCGTCTTCTCCATGCCGCCCGCGGTCCGCATGACCGAACTGGGCATCCGGCAGGTCGACGGTGAACTCGTCGAGGCCGCCGACGCGTTCGGTACCCATCCGCGGCGCACGCTCTTCCGCGTACAGCTGCCGCTCGCACTGCCGACGATCATGGCCGGTATCAACCAGGTCATCATGCTGGCGCTGTCCATGGTCGTCATCGCCGGCATGGTCGGCGGGGCCGGTCTCGGCGGCACGGTCTACCTCTCGCTCAGCTCGGTCGATGTGAAGCTGGGCGCGGAGGGCGGTCTCGCGGTCGTCATCCTCGCGGTGTACCTGGACCGGATGACCAGCGCGCTCAACCAGCGGGTCTCCCCGCTCGGCCGGCGCGCGCTGGCCAAGGCGCAGGCCGCGCTCGGCGGCCTGAAGTTCCTCCAGTGGAAGCCCGCGACCTCCCTGGCGACGGTCGCCGTGGTCGTGCTCGCGCTGGTCGCCGGCGGGATGAGCGTCCTCGGCAAGGACAAGGGCAGCGGCGCGGGCAGCACCGACGGCAACGGCCGCCCCATCAGCCTCGGCTACGTCAACTGGGACGAGGGCAAGGCCACGACCTTCCTGTGGAAGGAGATCCTCGAACAGCGCGGCTACAAGCCCCGGGCCCAGGCCCTGGACGCCGGCCCGCTCTTCACCGGCCAGGCCCGTGGTGACATCGACGTACAGACCAACGCCTGGCTGCCGACGACCCACGCGGAGTACTGGAAGAAGTACAAGGACAAGCTCGAGGACCTGGGCGCCTGGTACGACAAGACCTCGCTGGAGATCGCGGTCCCGTCCTACATGAAGGACGTCAAGACCCTGGACGACCTCAAGGGCAAGGGCGGCACCTTCGGCGGCAAGATCGTCGGTATCGAGCCGGGCGCCGGCGAGATGAAGATCCTCAAGGACAAGGTCCTCAAGGACTACGGCCTGGGCGGCGAGTACAAGGTCATGGAGTCCAGCACCTCGTCCATGCTCACCGAGCTGGACCGCTCGATCCACGACAAGAAGCCGATCGCCGTCACGCTGTGGTCGCCGCACTGGGCCTACGACAAGTACAAGCTGACCAAGCTCAAGGACCCCAAGGGCTCCTTCGGCTCCGGGGACAGCCTGCACATGCTGGGCCGCAAGGGCTTCTCGAAGGACGAGCCGCAGGTCGCCGGCTGGATGAAGAACTTCCACCTGGACGAGAAGCAGCTCACCAGCCTCGAAAGCGCGGTCAAGAACGCCGGTACGGGGCATGAGCAGGAGGGCGTGCGCGCCTGGCTCAAGCAGCATCCGGGCCTGGTCAACAAGCTGGCGCCGTCGGCCAAGGCCCAGTACGCCAAGGGCAAGGACGCGGGCAAGACCCCGACCATGGGCTACCCGGCGTGGGACGAGGGCATCGCCACCACCTACCTCTGGAAGAACATCCTGGAGAAGCGGGGCTACAAGCCGAAGCTGCAGAACCTCGATGTCGGCCCGATGTGGACCGGTTTGTCGACGGGACAGATCGATGTCGAAACCGACGCCTGGCTTCCGGTGGCGCAGAAGCAGTACTGGGACAAGTACAAGAACGATCTCGTCGATGTCGGGGCCTGGTACGACAAGACCTCCCTGGAGATCGCCGTACCGTCCTACGTCAAGGGCGTGAAGACCCTGGACGATCTGCGCAAGCACAAGGACACCTTCGACGGCAAGATCATCGGTATCGAGCCGGGCACCGGTGAGATGAAGCGCCTCAAGAGCGTGGTGTCCCCCGCGTACGGCCTGGACGGCTTCGACGTCACCGAGGCCGGGACCAGCGCCATGCTCACCGAGCTGGAGCGGGCCTACGCCAAGAAGGAGCCCATCGCGGTGGTCCTGTGGTCCCCGCACTGGGCGTACAGCAAGTACCACCTCACCAAGCTCAAGGACCCCCAGGGCACCTGGGGCGCCAACAACCAGATCAAGACGATCGGCAACAAGAGCTTCCCGGACAAGTTCCCGGAGTTCCACCGCTGGTTGAAGAACTGGAAGATGAGCGCCGATGAGCTCGGCAGCCTGGAGAAGGACATCCAGGCGGCCGGCAAGGGCAACGAGAACAAGGGCGTCCAGAAGTGGATCGATGCCCATCCGGGCATCGTCGACAAGATGGCACCCGTGAAGTAGCCCCCCTCGGCGCCCACGTCAGCGCGGCGAGCCCCGCCACCGGATCCTTCGGTGGCGGGGCTCGGCCGTCTCCGGCCTGCGGGGTCTCCGGCCTGCGGGGTCTCCGGCCTGCGGGACGGAACGCGGTACGGAATGCGGTACGGAATGCAGTACGCACGGATCCCGTCATGCGCCGGGCCCGGTCCGGGCGGGGCGGGGCGGGCGGGGCGGGTCGGGTCGGGCCGGTCCGTGCGAGGCTGGCGCCATGACGATCCGCACCCCGCCGCGCCGCGTGGTCTCCCTCGTGCCCTCGCTGACGGAGGCGGTCGCCTGTACCGCCCCCGGGCTGCTGGTCGGGGCCACCGACTGGTGCAGCGAGCCGGCCGGGCTCGATGTCGTACGCATCGGCGGCACCAAGAACCCGGACACGGAGCGGATCGCCGCCCTCGCCCCCGACCTGGTGCTCGCCAACGAGGAGGAGAACCGGGAGCCGGATCTCGCCGCGCTGCGCGCCGCCGGGATCGCGGTGCTGGTCACCGAAGTACGCACCCTGCCGCAGGCGTTCCGGGAACTGGAGCGGGTCCTCGTCCACGGCTGCGGGCTGGCCCGGCCCCCGTGGCTGGATGCCGCCGAGGCCGCCTGGTGCGAGCTGCCGGTCCCGGCGGCGGAGCGGACGGCGGTGGTGCCCGTCTGGCGGCGCCCGTGGATGGTGCTGGGCCGGGACACCTTCGCCGGCGACCTCCTGGCCCGGCTGGGCGTCCGCCATCACTACGCGGACCATGCCGACCGCTACCCCCGTATCCCGCTCGACGCGCTCCTCGCCTGCGCCGCCGACCTCGTGGTGCTGCCCGACGAGCCGTACCGCTTCAGCGCCGAGGACGGTCCCGAGGCGTTCCCCGGCCTGCCCGCCGCGCTGGTCAGCGGCCGGTATCTGACCTGGTACGGGCCGTCCCTGGTACGCGCTCCGGCCGAACTGGCCGCGGCCTTGGCCGCGGCGCGGTGAGGGGGCGTGAGGCTTTGGCCGCGGCCAGGTGAGGAAGCGGCGTACGACGGCTACGCGGTCGAGCGGCGCACGGCGGCTGGGGGAAACAGCCCCTACGAGGTGACCGGCCGGGGCGGCGCGAGCAGGCGTCCGTGGGCCAGGCCGGCGGCGGTGCGGGTGGCGGCCACCGCCACGGCGGTCACCAGGAGCGCGAACAGGCCCACCGCGAGCCAGTCGAAGACGGTCAGGCCGGTGCGCCGGGCCAGCCCCGCCGCGCCCGTGACGCAGGTCCCGAGCGGGAAGGTGAAGCCCCACCAGGTCATGGCGAATCGCATGCCGTTGCGGACGGCGCGCACCACCAGCGCGGTGGCGATCGCCAGCCAGAGGAGGGCGAAGCCCATGACCGGGACGCCGTAGAGCACCGCGAAGGCGCCCATGGCGTGTGCGGAAGAGGCGTCCACGACGCCCGGTGCGGCATGGGCGAGGTTGGCCACCGCGGTGGTGGACTGCCCCAGGGGGCCCAGGACGAGGAACAGCGTGGGGGTGAGCGCGAGGGGGAGCGGGCCGTGGTGGATCAGCCGGGACAGCACGAGCGGCAGGACGAGCAGCGTGGCCAGCAGCGACATGCCGAACAGCGCATAGCAGGCGAACAGCAGGGCCGCCCGCCACTGGCCGGCCGGCAGATACGGCACCAGGGCCGGGCCCAGCGCCGCCGACACCATGGGAGCGACCAGCGGCAGCAGCCAGACGGGAGAGGCGCTGCCGGGCTCGATGCGGTGCCGGGCCACCATCAGGTACGGGATGCCGGCGGCGCAGGTGAGGCCGACGAGGGTGCCCAGGATCCACAGGGCGGCGTCGGCGGCCACCGCGGCCGGTTCGCCGATGACCTCGCGGCCCACGGCGAGCGTGCCGCCGCCGACCGCCAGCAGGGCCATGGCCAGACATCCGTAGAAGGGGGCGACGGCCGGGTCGAGCAGATGGCGGCGCGCCTGGTCGCCGTGGCGGGCCCAGTGCACGGCCCGCGCGGCCAGCAGCGTCAGCAGCATCAGCGCCGACAGCGCCCAGACGACCTGGAGGACGGTGTGCAGGCCGGGGGCGGTGAGCGGCAGGACCGTGCCGGCATTGGCGACGATCGCGGTGCCCATGACAGCGGCGTACCAGTTCGGGCCGAGATGGCGGACCGAGGGCGCGGTATCGGGCGTGCCGGGGCCGGGACCGGGACCGGTCCCGGGGTCGGTGCCCGGGCGGGAAGGTGCTTGCGCGAGAGATGCCATGAGAACAGCGTCGGTGCCCGGCAGGGCCGCCACCAGGGACCTCGTGTCTATGAGGGCATAAGCTGGGGTTATGTGCAGGGGGACTGATGAGTGGTGAGGCCGGGCCCGTCGCCGTTTCGCTGGCGCACCGGGTCCCGGACCTCGGTGCGCTGGAGCTGCTGCTCGCCGTCGCCCGGCTCGGCAGTCTGGGGCGGGCCGCCCGGGCGCGGGGCATCTCCCAGCCCGCCGCCAGCAGCCGTATCCGCTCGATGGAGCGGCAGTTGGGAGTGGCGCTGGTCGAACGCTCGCCGCGCGGCTCCCGGTTGACGGACGCCGGGGCCCTGGTGACGGACTGGGCGCGCCGGGTGGTGGAGGCCGCCGAGGCCTTCGACGCCGGTGCGCAGGCGCTGCGGGGGCAGCGCGATTCCCGGCTGCGGGTCGCGGCCAGCATGACCATCGCCGAGTATCTGCTGCCGGGATGGCTGATCGCCCTGCGCGCGCGGCGGCCCGGGACCGCCGTATCGCTGCTGGCGGGCAATTCCGGCGCGGTGGCCGAGCGGCTGCTGGGCGGCGACGCGGACCTCGGCTTCGTGGAGGGGCTGCAGGTGCCGGCGGGGCTGGACGGGACGGTCATCGGGCAGGACCGGCTGGTCGTGGTCGCTGCTCCGTCGCACCCCTGGGCCCGGCGCCGGGGGGAGCTGACCGTCGCCGAACTCGCCGCCACCCCGCTGATCCTGCGCGAGCGGGGCTCGGGGACCCGCCAGGTGCTGGATGCGGCGCTCGCCGGGCACGGCGGGCTGGCCGAACCGCTCCTCGAACTCGCCTCGACCACCGCCGTGAAGGCGGCCGTGGTGAGCGAGGCGGCACCGTCCGTCCTGAGCGAACTCGCGGTCGGTGAGGAGCTGACCGCGCGCCGGCTGGTCGAGATTCCGGTGCGTGAGCTGCGGCTCGGCCGCGAGCTGCGGGCGGTGTGGCCCGCCGGTCAGCGGCCGGCGGGCCCGGCCCGCGAGCTGCTGGGGCTGACCCGTGGTGCGTCCTGAGCGTGCCGGGCCCGTGGTGCGTCCTGAGCGTGCCGGACCCGCGAGCCGTCGGCGGCCCGGCAGGCCCCCGTCACTTGGCGGCGGATGCCTCGCGCGCCGCCGCCACCAGGGCCTCCATCACCCGGGTGTCGTCCCCGGCCTCCGGGTGCCACTGCACCGCGAGGGTGAAGCCGTACGCGCCCGGGAGCTCCACCGCCTCGATGGTGCCGTCCTCCGCGTAGGCGGACGGCACCAGCCCGCGGCCGATCCGGTCCACGGCCTGGTGGTGGTAGGTCGGCACGGAGACCGGCTCGGGCAGCGCCCGGCCCAGCAGCGTCCCGGGGACCGGTTTGATGTCGTGCCGGTCGAAGACTCCGGGGGCGCCGGCATGCCCGTCGAGGTGCTGGACGAGGGTGCCGCCCAGCACCACATTCAGCAGCTGGAGGCCGCGGCAGATGCCCAGCAGCGGTACGCCGCCCGCCAAGGCGGCCTCGATCAGGGCCAGTTCCCAGGCATCCCGGTCCAGGGCGGGCGGGCCGGTCCTGGGGTGCGGCTCCGCGCCGTAACGCGACGGCTGCACATCCGCCCCGCCGGCGATCACCAGCCCGTCCAGACGCGCCACGGCCGCGGCCGCCGTGTCGGGATCGCCCGGTGGCAGCAGCGCGGCCAGCCCACCCGAGCGTTGCACCAGCTTCGGATAGCCGGCGGGCACCAGCGCGGCGGGCAGGGCCCACACTCCCCACCGGGCCTCTTCCTGGTACGTGCTGATGCCGATGAGCGGCTGGGACATGGGGTGCGGTCCTCCGTGGGTCGGTGGGTCGGTGGGTGGGTTCGGGTGAGTGAGCGAGTGGGGGCGGGCGGGCGGTGCGGGGACGGACGGGGCCGGCCGGGGATGCCCGGCCGGCCATGGCTGCGTCCCGGGGGCGCCGGTCAGCCGCGTTCGAGCTCCGCCTCCGCCGCCGCGAGCGCCGCGAACTCCTCCTCGGGGGCCGTGGCCACCAGCCGGTGGCGGGAGTAGAAGGCGAAGTAGGCGAGTGCGACGACGTAGACGCCGAGGGCGATGAAGGCGGCTTCCTTGTCGACCAGGAACGTCGCCACCAGCGCCGAGCAGGCCAGGACGAACGCGACGGACGAGGTCAGCATGCCGCCGGGGGTGCGGTAGGGGCGGGGCAGCCCGGGTTCGCGGCGGCGCAGCACGAGGTGCGAGAGCGCCATCAGCGCATAGGAGATGGTGGCGCCGAAGACCGCGACATTGAGCATCCGGGCGCCGTCGCCGGTGGCCGCGGCGAGCGCGAAGCCCAGCGCCCCGGGTACCAGCAGCCCCAGGTAGGGGGCCTTGCGGCGGCTGGTCAGGGAGAGGAAACGGGGCAGGTAGCCGGCCCGGGAGAGCGCGAAGAGCTGGCGGGAGCCGGCGAAGATGAGGGAGAAGAAGGACGCCACCAGGCCCGCGAGACCCGCGTAGTTGATGATCCGGCTGACGGTGGTCGGTGTGCCGTGCGGCTGCAGCGCCTGGACCAGCGGGTCGCCCACCGACTGGAGCGCCGCCGAGCCGCGTGCCCCGGTGGCGGCGGCGAAGGTGATCAGCGCCAGCACCAGCAGGATGCCCATCGCGGCGGCCATCGCCTTGGGCAGCGACCGGGCCGGGTCCTTGGTCTCCTCGGCCGCCAGTGGTACGCCCTCGACGCCGAGGAAGAACCACATGCCGAACGGGAAGGCCGCCCAGATCCCGAGGATGCCGAACGGCAGCCAGGAGTTGGCCCCGAACGCGCCGGCCTTGACGGGAATGTCGTTGAGCGTGTCCACATGGAAGTCGGTCAGGGCGGCGATCGCGAAGACGACGATCGCGGCGACCGCTATGGCGGTGACGATCAGGCTGAAGCGCAGCGCCTCGCCCACGCCCCACAGATGGATCCCGATGAAGACCACAAAGCAGGCGAGATAGACCGGCCAGCTGGAGTGCAGGCCGAAGAGGCCGAGCGATTCGACGTAGTCACCGATGAAGATGGAGATCGCGGCGGGCGCCAGCACATATTCGATGAGGATGGCGGTGCCGGTCAGAAAGCCGCCCCAGGTGCCCAGGGCGCGCCGGGCGAAGCCGTAGCCGCCGCCGGCGGTCGGCAGGATCGAGGCCAGCTCCGCCAGCGCGAAGACCAGACAGGTGTACATCAGGCCCATCAGGACGGCGGCGATCGCCAGGCCGCCGAAGCCGCCCTGCGCCAGACCGTTGTTCCATCCCGAGAAGTCGCCGGAGACGACATAGGCGACGCCCAGGCCGGTCAGCAGCAGGGGCCCCGCGCTGCCGCGGCGCAGCGTCCGCCGCTCCAGATAGCTCTCGTCGGATGATGCGCCGCCGTCCGGGGAGCCGCCGCCCGGGGACGCGGTGGGCGGTGCGGTCTGCGATTCCGTGCTGTCGGCCATGAGCCGCTCCTGCCTCGCCGAGGGGATAACGAGCAAAGGTTTAGCCGCATACCTTTGCTGGCGGGTCGCCTCGGCGCAAGGCCTGTACGTAAAAGAATGGTGAACGCGCGCGCACGGTCCCCGGGTGGGCGCTCAGGGTGACGGAGCGCTCAGGGTGACGGAGCGGTCAGGAATCCCCGCAGCAGCGCCGCGGTCCCGCAGCAGTGCTCGCGCATCACCTCGCGCGCACCGTCCGCATCGCCCTCCAGCACCGCCTCGACCAGCGCCGTGTGCTGGGTCTGGGAGTGCTCCAGGTTCCGCACCAGCAGCGGAATGCAGTCCAGGAGATCGTTCACCCGCGCCCGCACCGCCGCGTACTGCGCCGCCAGCGACGCCGACCCGGAAAGCTCCGCGAGGGTCAGATGCAGCAGGGTGTCGCGCCGGCGGTAGTCGGCGAGCGGTGCGTCCTGGGTCGCCGCGAGCGCCGCCCGCAGCCGGTCGCTCTGCTGGTCACCGAGTCCGTGGGCGGCGCACAGCCCGGCCGCGCCCACCTCCAGCACCTCCCGGAAGCGCAGGGTGTCCTCGACGTCGATCTTCCCGATCCTGCGGCGCAGCTCCGCCTCGCCCGGATTCTCCGTGCGCATCCGGACGAAGGTGCCGCCGTAGCGCCCGCGCCGGCTCTCCACCAGGCCCTCGTCCTGCAGCACCTTGAGTACCTCGCGCAGGGTGACCCGGCTGATCTGCAGCCGCTCGGCCAACTCGCGCTCGGCGGGCAGCCGTTCGCCCTGGGGTACCAGGCCGAGCCGGACGACCTGGAGTATCTGCTCCAGCGCCTCCTCGAAACCGTTGCCCGCCCGTACCGGTCGCAGTACGGGTGCCAGCCGGTCCGCCGCACCGTCCATCGATACCCCTTCCCAATCAATGGTTCGTGTGCCTACCTTATGACCTCCGGATGCAGTGACAGGAGGCAACACCGTGGCAGACCGCACGCCCCCACTCTCCGTCGAGGAGCTCAGGGTCCTCGTCGACGCCGGGGAGATCGACACTGTCGTCCTCGCCTTCACCGATATGCAAGGCAGGCTCCAGGGCAAGCGGTTCGCGGCCCGATACTTCCTCGACACCGTCCTCGACCACGGCACGGAGGGCTGCAACTACCTCCTCGCCGTCGACGTCGACCTCAACACCGTCGAGGGCTACGCGATGTCCTCCTGGGAGCGCGGCTACGGCGACTTCGCCATGCACGGCGACCCCGGCACCCTGCGCCGCACCCCCTGGAACGCCGGCACCGCCCTGATCACCGCCGACCTCGCCTGGCACGACGGCTCGCCGGTCGTCGCCTCGCCCCGGCAGATCCTGCGCCGCCAGCTCGACCGGCTCGCCGAGCGCGGCTGGAGCGCGTACGCCGGCACCGAGCTGGAGTTCATGCTCTTCAAGGACTCCTACGAGGACGCCTGGTCCCGCGGCTACCGCGAGATGAACCCCGCGAACCAGTGGAACGGCGACTACTCCGTCCTCGGCACCGGCCGGGTCGAGCCCGTGCTGCGCCGGATCCGCAACGAGATGGGCGCGGCCGGCATGACCGTCGAGTCCGCCAAGGGCGAGTGCAACCTCGGCCAGCACGAGATCGTGTTCGTCTACGACGAGGCGCTCACCACCTGCGACCAGCACGCCATCTACAAGACCGGCGCCAAGGAGATCGCCGCCCAGGAGGGCATGTCGCTCACCTTCATGGCGAAGTACGACGAGCGCGAGGGCAACTCCTGTCATATCCACCTCTCGCTGCAGGACGAGGACGGCCGCCCGGTGCTGGCCGACGACGAGGGCCCGTACGGCATGTCGAAGACCATGCAGCACTTCCTGGCGGGCCAGGTCGCGGCGATGCGTGACTTCACACTCCTCTACGCGCCCAACATCAACTCCTACAAGCGCTTCCGCCCCGGCTCCTTCGCGCCCACCGCCGTCGCCTGGGGCCCCGACAACCGCACCTGCGCCCTGCGGGTGGTCGGCCACGGCCGCGCCCACCGGCTGGAGAACCGCCTGCCCGGCGGCGATGTGAACCCCTACCTCGCGGTCGCCGGCATGGTCGCGGCCGGTCTCTACGGCATAGAGCACGAGCTGGAACTCCCCGAGGCGACCACCGGCAACGCCTACACCGGCGATGCCGCCCATGTCCCCACCACCCTGCGCGAGGCCGCCGAGCGGTGGGAGCACAGCCCGATCGCCCGGGCGGCGTTCGGCGACGAGGTCGTCGACCACTACCGCCACATGGCCCGCGTCGAACAGGACGCCTACGACGCCGCCGTCACGGACTGGGAGCGCTTCCGCTCCTTCGAGCGCATGTAAGGAACCGCACGTGTTGCACGAGCTGAAGATTCTCAACCCGGCGACCGAGGAGGTGGTGGCCACCGTCCCCACCACCTCTCCCGAAGAGGTCGACGCGGCGGTCCGCCGGGCCGCGGCCGCCCAGGAATCCTGGGCCGCGGTGGCACCCGGCGACCGGGCCCGCATCCTGCGCCGCTTCGCCGACGTCGTCGACGCACACATCGAGCCGCTTGCCGCCCTGGAGCTCAAGGAGGCCGGCCACCCGCTGGGCAACGCCCGGTGGGAAGCGGGCAACGTCCGCGATCTGCTGCACTACGCGGCCGGGGGAGTGGAGCGGCTGACCGGGACCCAGATCCCGGTCGCCGGCGGCCTGAACCTCACCGTCCAGGAGCCGCTGGGCGTGGTCGCCGTCATCGCGCCCTGGAACTTCCCGATGCCGATCGCCGCCTGGGGCACCGCCCCCGCGCTCGCGGCCGGCAACGCCGTTCTCCTCAAGCCCGCCGAGACCACCCCGCTCACCGCACTCCGGCTCGGCGAACTCGCCCTGGAGGCCGGGCTCCCCGAGGGCCTGTTCCAGGTGCTGCCCGGCGAGGGACCGGTCACCGGCACCGCGCTGGTCGACCACCCCGGTGTCGCCAAGGTCGTCTTCACCGGCTCCACCACCACCGGCCGGCAGATCGCCGCCCGCTGCGCGGCGCAGACCAAGCGGCTCACCCTCGAACTCGGCGGCAAGAGCCCCAACATCGTCTTCGCCGACGCGGACCTCGAGGCCGCGGCGGCCGCCGCCCCCGGCTCCTTCCTCGACAACACCGGCCAGGACTGCTGCGCCCGCAGCCGCATCCTCGTCCAGCGCTCCGTCTACGACCGCTTCCTGGAGCTGCTGGAGCCCGCGGTCAAGGCGTTCACCGTCGGCGACCCGGCGGACCCCGCCACCCAGATGGGGCCGCTGATCTCCGCCGCCCAGCGCGAGCGTGTACGGTCCTTCGTCCCCGAGGACGCCCCGGCCGCCATCCGCGGCGAGGCGCCCGCCGGCAAGGGGTTCTGGTACCCGGCCACCGTCCTGGAGGGCCGCCCCGAGGACCGTACGGCCGTCGAGGAGATCTTCGGCCCGGTCGCCGTCGTCCTCCCCTTCGACGACGAGGAGCACGCCGTCCGGCTCGCCAACGCCGGTGACTACGGCCTGGCCGGCTCGCTGTGGACCCGTGACGTCGGCCGCGCCCTGCGGGTCTCGCGTGGCGTCGCGGCCGGCAACCTCTCCGTCAACTCCCACAGCGCCGTGCGCTACTGGACCCCCTTCGGCGGGTTCAAGCAGTCCGGTCTCGGCCGTGAGCTGGGCCCGGACGCACTGACCGCCTTCACCGAGACCAAGAACATCTTCATCAGCACCGAGGAGACCAAGTGACCGACCAGACCGCAGTGTGCCGCCGCCTCGTCGGCCGTACCGCCGTGATCACCGGTGCCGGCAGCGGCATCGGCCTGGCCACCGCCCGCCGACTGGCCTCCGAAGGCGCCAATGTCGTCTGTGCTGACATCGACGAGACGGCGGGCAAGGTCGCGGCCGCCGAGGTCGGCGGTCTCTTCGTCCAGGTCGACGTGACCGACTCCGACCAGGTCGAGGCGCTGTACAAGACCGCCTTCGACACCTACGGCTCGGTCGACATCGCCTTCAACAACGCCGGGATCTCCCCGGACGACGACGACTCGATCCTCACCACCGGCCTGGACGCCTGGAAGCGCGTCCAGGAGGTCAACCTCACCTCGGTCTACCTCTGCTGCAAGCACGCGCTGCCCTACATGCGCGACCAGGGCCGCGGCTCCATCATCAACACCGCGTCCTTCGTGGCCGTGATGGGCGCCGCCACCTCGCAGATCAGCTACACCGCCTCCAAGGGCGGCGTGCTGTCCATGTCCCGTGAACTGGGCGTCCAGTTCGCCCGCGAGGGCATCCGGGTCAACGCCCTGTGCCCGGGACCGGTCAACACCCCGCTGCTGCAGGAGCTGTTCGCCAAGGACCCCGAGCGCGCCGCGCGCCGCCTGGTGCACGTCCCCGTCGGCCGGTTCGCCGAGCCCGAGGAGATCGCCTCCGCCGTGGCCTTCCTCGCCAGCGACGACTCCTCGTTCGTCAACGCCGCCGAATTCCTGGTCGACGGCGGTATCGCGGGCGCCTACGTCACTCCCGTCTGATGCGCACCTCCCGCCCTCGGGAACGGGCGGGAACCGCAGGTAAAGTCCGACCTCCACACCGGGACCGGCACCACCGCGTGCCGGTCCCGGCGTGCTTCCTGAACCCCACCACGGAGGACACATTGGGTACCACAGGCTCCAAGAGGTACGCCCTCGCCCTGGGACTGGCCGGGGCCGCCACCCTCTCGGCGCTCACGGCCACCGCGCCCGCCACTGCTGCCACTCCCGCTGCCGCCCCCGCCAAGACCCCGGCACGCGCCACCTGTCCCCAGCTCTCCCCGCACTTCACCTGGTACGGCCACAACCGCGCCGAGCTGCAGAAGATGATCGACGAGCGAGGGCTCTGCTCGCACCCGGACGGCCGCTTCGCGCACCGCCCGGTCGCCGCCTTCGACTGGGACAACACCGTCGTCAAGAACGACATCTCCGACGCCACCCTCGCCTGGGCGCTGCGGCACGACAAGATCCTGCAGCCCAGGAGCTGGCGGGACACCAGCCCCTGGCTGACCCCGGCCGCCGACCGCGCGCTGACCAAGGCCTGCGGCACCGACGTCCCGGCCGGCCGCCCGCTGCCCACCGCCGAGAACACCGCCTGCACCGACGAGATCATGGAGATCCGCGGCGAGGCGAAGACCATGAGCGGCGCCGAGGCCTTCGCCGGCCACTGGAACCACCGCCGAACGGTCCCCGAATACGCCTGGGTGCCCCAGCTGTTCGCCGGCCTGCGGCCCGCCCAGCTCACCTCGTACGCCAAGAAGGCCCGCGCCGAGAACCTTGCCGCACCGGTCGGCACCCAGCAGACCGTCGGCACCCACAAGCTGGCCGGCTACATCCGCTACTACGACCAGCAGAAGGACCTGATCCGCACGCTGAAGGCGGCCGGCTTCGACGTCTACATCGTCTCCGCCTCCGCGGAGACCGTGGCCGAGGCCTGGTCCGGGGGCGTCGGACTGGACGCGGCGCACACCCTCGGCGTCCGCAGCATGGTCCACCACGGCAGGTTCACCACCGGCATCCGCGGCTGCGGCGATGTCAAGGACGGCCATGGCGAGGTCATTCCGTACATCGACGGCAAGCGCTGCTGGATCAACCAGGAGATCTTCAAGATCAAGGGCGCCAAGGCCTGGCGGCAGCAGGACCCGGAGCACCGCATCGCGCTCGGCGGCGGCGACGCCGACACCGACGTGACCTTCGTGAACGACGCGACCGGCGCGCACCTGGCCATCAACCGCAACAAGAGCGAGCTGATGTGCCGCGGCTTGGACAACGCCGACGGACGCTGGGTGGTGAACCCGATGTTCATCGACCCGCTGCCCCGCAAGACCGGCGCCTACCCCTGCGCCACCGAGGGCCACAACAACCCCGACGGCAGCTTCGGGCCGCTGCGCCGCCCCGACGGGAGCGTGGTGCCCGACCAGCAGGACCGCATTCACGGCTGATGCACGGCTGACGTGCACGGAACCCGTCCGGGAGCTCTTCCCGGACGGGCCCACCGGACGGGCCTGCCGGCCGTACGTCCCGGACGCCCTCCTCGCGGTGACCGGGACAGCGCGCCTACAGGAAGGTGTGCCCCTCTCCCCGGTACGTCGGCACCGTCCCCACCACCCGCTCCCCGTCGATCAACTGCAGCTGGTCGAACCGCTCACACAGCTCACCGGCCTTGGCGTGCCGGAACCACACCTTGTCTCCGATCCGCAGTCCGTCGGCGGCCGGACCCAGCAACGGCGTCTGCACCTCGCCGGGGCCCTCCTGCGGGTCGTAGCGCAGCCCGGCCGGCAGGTACGGCACCGGCAGCCGGTCGGGACCCGCCACCCCCGACGCCGGATAGCCGCCGCCCAGCACCGTGACCACCCCGGGGCCCGGGCGGCGCACCACGGGCTGGGCGAACAGCGCCGCCGGACGCCCGCTGAACGAACGGAAGTTGTCGAACAACCGGGGCACATACAGCCCCGACCCGGCCGCGACC
The DNA here is from genome assembly GCF_036048035.1 of Streptomyces sp. NBC_00400. Classification (NCBI taxonomy): domain Bacteria; kingdom Bacillati; phylum Actinomycetota; class Actinomycetes; order Kitasatosporales; family Streptomycetaceae; genus Streptomyces; species Streptomyces sp. NBC_00400. Next base: position 6,859,888 of record NZ_CP107940.1, read on the forward strand.
TCGGTGACCGCCGCCTCCGCCGCGGTGTGCTGCACACTGCCGGTGCCGCCGCCGTTGACGAACTCCAGACGCGGTGCCACCGCCCGCACCGCCCGTACCGCCTCCCAGCGGCGCTGCGCCAACTCCTTGCGCGCCGCCGCCTGCATCATCCGGATCGCCCGTGAGAACACCGGCTTACCGGCGACGTCGTCGCCCACACCGGCCACATGCCCCTCGTACGCCATCAGCCCCACCAGCCGGAAACCGGGGCGGCGCACCACCGCCCGGGCCAGCGCGGCCAGCCGGTCGGGTGTCCGCAGCGGCGAACGGCGGGCACCGACCCGCACCTTCCCGCCCATCAGCCGGTAGGAGGTGTCGAGTTCCAGGCACACCCGCACCTCTTCGCCCGCCCCGACGGCCGGCCGGGCCGCATCGATCAGATCCAGCTGCGCCGGGTCGTCGACCATCACCGTCACCGCGCCCGCGAGGTGCGCGTCGCCGGTCAGTTCGGCGAAGCCCGCCCGGTCCACCGACGGATAGGCCAGCAGGATGTCCGTGAAGCCCGAGCGCGCCAGCCACAGCGATTCGGCGAGCGTGAAACTCATGATCCCCGTGAAGCCGTCGCGCGCCAGCACCCGCTCCAGCAGCGCCCGGCAGCGCACCGACTTGCTCGCCACCCGGATCGGCTTGCCCTTCGAACGGCGCACCAGATCGGCGGCGTTGGCGTCGAAGGCCTGCAGGTCGACGACGGCCAGCGGCGCGTCGAGATGGGCGGTGGCCCGGTCGAACGGGGTCTCACCGGCCGGGTGGAGGGCCGGGGGAGGGGCCGTGTCGCCATGGGTATCGACTGTGTGCGGGGGCATGGCCGCAGCCTGCCAGAGCTTCCCCCCTGCCAAAAGGGCGTGGGAGGCGCCCCTACCAGTGGGTAGAGGGGAGTTTGCGACAGAGCGGACATGGGTTGGAGCACCGGCGGCGTCAGCGCTTACAGTGACTCGAACACCGCAACCAGCAGGTCAGCGGAGTGTTGTCCGGATACGAGCCACCGTGCCCCGATTGCGGATCGGGCCCGGAGGTCAGCGGCGCAAGGGGGAGCGCGGGTGAGCACCGACGCGGAATTCGCCGATGCGCAACCCGTCCCGCCCCTACCCCCCAAGCCACCCCGGCGGCCCGCCGCGGCCGCGGCACCGGGGCCGCGGCCGGCCGAGGACCCGCAGACGGCCGTGCTGCGCCGGGTGCCGCCCGAGCCGCCCCTGCCACCCCGGCCGCCGGCCGCGCCCGCCGCCCCGGCCGCCACCGGCCCGCTCCCCGTCCCGCCCCGTCCCGCCGCCCCGCCGCGTGCGGGGGCCCCCGCCGCCGGCGCGCCGCTGCCGCCCCGCCCGGACCGTGCCCCCGGCTCCCCGAGTGCCCCCGGCTCCCCGGCCCCCACCGGACCGGCCGCCCCCGGCCCCTCGCAGCCCACCGCCTTCCGGGACACCGCCGCCTTCCACCTGGCCCGCAGCCAGGACCTGTGGAGCGGCCCCGGTCCACGCACGGCCGGGCGCCCGTCGCCGGTGCCGTGGCCCCGTACTCCCCTCCCTCGCCAGGGAGCGGTGCACGGGACCGGCGCACCGGCCGCCCCCTTCCGCCGCCCCGGCGCCCGGGTGCTCACCGCCGCGGCCTGCCTGATCCTCGGCATCGGCCTCATCGGCGGTGCGGCGGCGGGAAGTTGGCTCACCGAGGATGCCTCCGGCGCCGCGCCCACGGCCGAGGCCGTCTTCACCAAGGGCCGCGACGTCTGGCACGACACCCCCGTCGACACGCTCTTCCCCCGCACCGTCAAAGGCCTGGGCGCCGGCCCCGGCGGCGCCGACCGGACCTGGACCCGGATCGCCGTCGCCCCCGACACCGGCTGCTCCGGCGCCTACGACTCCAAGCTCGCCGCCGCGCTCGCCCCGGCAGGCTGCGTCCGGCTGCTGCGCGCCACCTACGTCGACGCCACCCGCAGCGCCGTCATCACGGTCGGCGCGCAGACCACCAAGGCCGCCCCGGCCGGAATGATGGCGCTCAACACCCGCTTCAGCAGCAAGAACCTGGGCACCCGCACGGACCTGATGCCGCTGCCGTACGCGGCCAAGGGCACCGTGGCCGAGGACTTCGGGCCTGCCCAGCGGGCCAGCTGGACCGTCCGGGTGCTCACCGACATCCCGGCCGTCGTCTACGCCGTCTCCGGTTTCGCCGACGGCCGCACGTTCACCGAGCCACAGCCCGCCGAGGCCGCGGTCCGGCCCGGTACCACCACCGCCCCGGCCGAATCCGGACTGGGCCACGACGCGAAGGACCTGGCGGACCGCATCGAGGCGGACTTCCGCAAGGCGGCCGGCAGCCCGACACCGACAAGGCAGGCCTCGTCATGACGCAGTCCGTGCTGCGCGGCACCGCCCTCGCGCTGGCCTCGGCGGTGCTCGCCGTACTGCCCGCCGTCCCCGCCCGGGCCGACACCGTCCGCGCCCAGGAGTGGGCCCTCCAGGCCGTCCACGCCCAGGAGGCCTGGCGTACCACCAAGGGCGAGGGCGTCACCGTCGCCGTCCTGGACACCGGTGTGGATGCCAACCACCCCGACCTGGAAGGACAGGTGCTGCCCGAGCAGGACCTGGTCGGCTTCGGGGCCGGGCCGGGAGACTCCGCCTGGGCCCGGCACGGCACCGGCATGGCCAGCATCATCGCGGGGCACGGCCACGGCGCGAACGGCCGCGACAACGGAGTGCTCGGGCTCGCCCCGGCCGCCAGGATCCTGCCGGTCCGGGTGATCCTCGAAGACAGCGACACCCAGCGCGAGCGGGCCCGGACCGAGAAGGCGGGGGCGCTCGCCGACGGCATCCGCTGGGCCGCCGACCACGGCGCCGACGTGATCAACATGTCGCTGGGCGACGACAGCGAATCCGCCCACCCCGAACCCCGCGAGGACGCCGCCATCCAGTACGCCCTCGGCAAGGGCATCCCCGTCGTCGCCTCCGCGGGCAACGGCGGCCAGAAGGGCAACCACGTCTCCTACCCCGCCGCCTACCCGGGCGTCATCGCGGCCACCGCCGTCACCCACCTGGGCGGCCGGGCCCGGTTCTCCACCCGGCACTGGTACGCCACGGTCAGCGCGCCCGGCTTCGACATCGTCATGGCCGACAACGACGACGGCTACCTCTCGGGCTGGGGCACCAGCCCCGCCGCCGCGTTCGTCTCCGCGGCCGTCGCCCTGATCCGCTCCGCACACCCCGGCCTGAGCCCGGACCAGATCCGCCGGCTGCTGACCTCCACCGCCCAGGACAGCCCCAAGGGCGGCCGCGACGACGACTACGGCGCCGGCCTGATCGACGCGGCCGCCGCCCTCGATGCCGCGGCGGACCTCAAGCCCGCCCCGCAGAAGCCGGCCCCCGCCGGCTACGCCACCCGCTACTTCGGCCCCGGCCCCACCGCCGACGACGCCGAGGACACCCCCACCCACTGGCTTCCCTGGGCCGCCGGCGCCGCCGGCCTGGCCTTCCTCACGGCCGCCGTCGTCCTCTGGCGCCGCCGCCCCGCGCACCACTGACCGGCACCCGCCCACCGCGCGGACCCCACCGGACCGCACGTCAAAGGCACCACCACCGGCCGATACGCTCACCCCGTGCAGAAGAACATCCCGGACCCCGGTTTCTCCGACGACGACGGCTCCGCCGACCCCGCGCTCGCGGCAGCCCTGGCGGCGTACGAGTCGGACCGGGCCACCGAGCCCCAGCTCCTGTCGGCGCTGGCCGGCGCACGCGTCCTGGTGCCCGTGGTGGCGGTCCTCGGCGAGGTGGAGACCGGCCCCGACGGTCTGCGCCGCGAAAAGACCAGCGATATGGCCGTCCCCACCCTCCAGGCCCCCGACGGACGCCGCGCCCTGCCCGCCTTCACCTGCATGGAGTCACTTCAGCGCTGGCGTGCCGACGCCCGCCCCGTCGCGGTCCCGCTGCAGCAGGCGCTGCTCGCCGCGTCCCACGAGAAGGCCGACACGGTCGTCGTCGACCTGGCGGGCCCGGTCACCTACCAGCTCACCGGTCCGGCCCTGCGCGCCCTGGCCGAAGGCCGGACGAGCACCGATCCGCTCGCCGACCCGGCCGTCACCGACGCCCTGCGCGCCCTGCTCGACGCCGAGCCCGGCGTGCTCGTCGCCCGTCTCGCCCCGTCCGGCGAAACCGACGCCACCCTGGCCCTCGGCCTCGCCCCCGATGCCCCGGCCGCCGAGGTCGCCCAGCGGCTGGCCCGGTCGCTGGCCGCCGACGAGATCCTGCGCGCCCGGCTCGTGAAGGGCCTGGACCTGGCCCTCCTGCCGCCCGGCGCCACGACGGCCGGAGACCCCCTCTACCGGCGCTGACCCACCACCGCCGGGGTCCGGGTGCGGCGAGCGGGCCCCGGGCCGCCGACGGGCGCGTTCGTCTCCAGGGACGCACAATGCGAGGAGAGCTCAAGATCCACGCGAGGAGAGCCCCCATGGAGAAAACGGAGATCTCGAAGGTACTGACCCGCACGGTCGTATCCGAGTTCCTCGGCACGCTGCTCCTGGTGTTCTTCGCCGTCGGCTCGGCCGTGCTGGCGGGCGAATACATCGGCACCTTCGGCATCGCCCTGGCCTTCGGCTTCACCTTGGTGGCGCTTGCCTACGCCCTCGGCCCGATCTCGGGCTGCCATCTCAACCCCGCGGTGACGCTGGGCATGCTGCTGGCCCGCAGACTCACCCTGCGGACCGCCGCCGAATACTGGATCGCCCAGGTGGTGGGCGCCATCGTCGGCTCGGCGCTGCTCTTCCTGGTGGCCCGGCAGGTCCCGGGGCTGCAGACCCACGGGTCCTTCGGCACGAACGGCTGGGGCGACCGCTCGGCGGTGCACCTCAACCTCGGCGGCGCGTTCGTCGCCGAGATGGTGATGACCTTCCTGCTGGTCTACGTGTGGCTGTCGGTCACCCACAAGGTGGCCGTGATCGGCTTCAACGGGATGGCGATCGGACTGGCCCTGGCCACCGTCCACCTCATCGGCATCCCCCTGGACGGCACCTCCGTGAACCCGGCGCGCTCCATCGGCCCGGCGCTGTTCGCGGGCGGCGCGGCCATCACCCAGCTGTGGCTGTTCATCATCGCGCCACTGATCGGTGGCGCCATCGCGGCGGTGGTGCACCAGATCACCCACCCGCCGCACGAGCCGGTCCTCGTCGCCGACGACGCGGTGCCGCCCGAAGCCACCACGGAATCCGGCTGAACCGGCCCGCCCGCCGCACTACGGCCCGCACGCCCGGCGCAACGAGCCGGACACACCGCGAGCCCCGGCCCTTCCCGGGCCGGGGCTCGTCGTCGGTATGCCGTAGTGGCGCGGCTCAGCCGTAGACCGGCCCGGTGAACTTCTCGCCGGGACCCTGGCCCGGTTCGTCCGGCACGACCGAGGCCTCGCGGAACGCCAGCTGCAGCGACTTCAGACCGTCCCGCAGCGGCGCCGCGTGGTACGAGCCGATCTCGGTGGCACTGGCGGTGACCAGCCCGGCCAGCGCCTGGATGAGCTTGCGTGCCTCGTCCAGGTCCTTGTGCGCCGCGCCCTCCTCGGCGAGCCCGAGGTTGACCGCCGCCGAACTCATCAGATGCACCGCGACCGTGGTGATCACCTCGACCGCCGGCACCTCGGCGATGTCGCGGGTCATGGAGTCGAAGTCAGGGTTCGCCGCGTCCGGCGCGTCGGGCTGCTGCGGTGTCTGGTCGCTCATGTCTTCGGGCTTCTTCCTGCTGAGGGGTCGGCTCCAGCCTATGGGCAGGGGGCCCGGGCCCCGCGTCCGGGAGTGTCATCCCCGACGCCGGGCGCGGCCGTACCGGCACAGGAGTGGGTGCCACCTCTTGACTCGTGTATTCTGGTGTTCCGACCGGCCGGACACGCATGTGACCGGCCCACAAGTGGAGGCTCCGATCTCCCACCCGGCCGACCTCAGGTTGGCGGGTCAACGGTCCGGCTGCGCCCCGCGGAGACTTCGCGACGGTGCTCCAGATCTATGTGGAGCCCCGCCTGTGTCCCGTCCGGGGCATTTTTCATGTACCGCGCGGTTGGTCACACCGAAAAGACGTTACGCGGCAGTCCGCCAGGCCGTCGCGTGGTGCTACCGAGGAGGATCCATCAGCGCCGAGCCCCGCATCAACGACCGGATTCGCGTTCCCGAAGTGCGACTTGTCGGTCCCAGCGGCGAGCAGGTCGGGATTGTTCCGCTTGCCAAGGCCCTTGAGCTTGCTCAGGAGTACGACCTCGACCTGGTCGAGGTGGCGGCGAACGCTCGCCCGCCCGTCTGCAAGCTCATGGACTACGGGAAGTTCAAGTACGAGTCGGCCATGAAGGCCCGTGAGGCGCGCAAGAACCAGGCGCACACGGTCATCAAGGAGATGAAGCTCCGGCCGAAGATCGACCCGCACGACTACGACACCAAAAAGGGTCACGTCGTCCGGTTCCTCAAGCAGGGTGACAAGGTCAAGATCACGATCATGTTCCGTGGTCGCGAGCAGTCCCGCCCCGAGCTGGGCTTCCGGCTGCTGCAGCGGCTCGCGTCCGACGTGGAGGACCTCGGCTTCATCGAGTCGAATCCGAAGCAGGACGGCCGAAACATGATCATGGTCCTCGGTCCGCACAAGAAGAAGACCGAGGCGATGGCCGAGGCCCGCGAGGCGCAGGCCGCCCGCAAGGCGGAGCGCCAGGGCGGAGTTGCCGCGGACCAGTCCGTGGACGAGCCCGCCGAGGAGCCCACCGAGGAGCACGCCCAGGCGTGATCCCCGAGGCGTGAGCCCCGGTTCAGGCCGGGGCACCCCGCCCCGGACAGCAATCGATATACATGACGCTCCCGCTCGCCGGTTCGTGCCTGCGGGAGCGCCCCTGACGAGGAGAGAACGGCGCATGCCGAAGAACAAGACGCACAGCGGTGCCAGCAAGCGCTTCAAGGTCACCGGCTCCGGCAAGGTGCTGCGTGAGCGCGCCGGCAAGCGCCACCTGCTCGAGCACAAGTCGTCCCGTGTGACGCGTCGCCTCACCGGCAACGCCGAGATGGCCCCGGGCGACGCCGCGAAGATCAAGAAGCTTCTCGGCAAGTGAGCCGCCGCGCCCCACGGAACAGGAGGGGGCGCGCGACTCGGACCGGGACCCAATCGATTCGGGCCGTGTGACGACAACCACGGCCCCGCTACAAGGAGTTAACAAGTGGCACGCGTCAAGCGGGCAGTCAACGCCCACAAGAAGCGCCGGGCGATCCTCGAGCAGGCCAGCGGCTACCGTGGCCAGCGCTCGCGCCTGTACCGCAAGGCGAAGGAGCAGGTCACCCACTCCCTCGTCTACAACTACAACGACCGCAAGAAGCGCAAGGGCGACTTCCGTCAGCTGTGGATCCAGCGCATCAACGCCGCTGCCCGCGCCAACGGCATGACCTACAACCGCTTCATCCAGGGTCTGAAGGCCGCCAACATCGAGGTGGACCGCAAGATCCTGGCCGACCTCGCGGTGACGGACGCCAACGCGTTCGCCGCGCTCGTCGAGGTCGCCCAGAAGGCGCTTCCGAGCGACGTCAACGCCCCGAAGGCTGCCTGAACTTCAGCCTGACGACGTGATGACGCGGACCCGCAGGCCCCGGCCTGCGGGTCCGCCGCTTTTCCGGACCGGCCATGTCTCGTCCGCAGACCGGCCCCCACGCACCGAACCACAGAAGCGAGCCGCCGCCCATGGGCACCCCCGAGCTGATCTCCCCGCGTTCCCCGCGCGTCACCGCCGCCCGGCGGCTGGCCCGCCGTGCCTTCCGCGGCAAGGAGCGCCGGTTCATCGCCGAGGGCCCGCAGGCCGTACGGGAGGCGATCGCGCACCGCACGGGCGGGGTGCCCACGCTGACCGAGCTGTTCGCCACGGTCGAGGCCGCCGAGCGGCACACCGAGATCGTCGAGGCGGCCCGCGCGGCCGGGGTGCGGGTCCACTTCGCCGACGGCCGGACCGTCGCCGACATCTCCCAGACCGTCACCCCGCAGGGCCTGCTCGGCGTCTGCGGCTTCCTCGATTCGCCGTTCGAGGAGATCCTGGCCGCCCGCCCGCAGCTGATCGCGGTGCTCGCCAACGTCCGTGACCCCGGCAATGCCGGTACGGTGCTGCGCTGCGCGGACGCCGCGGGCGCGGACGCCGTCGTGCTGACGGACGCCTCCGTGGACCTGTACAACCCCAAGTCCGTACGGGCGTCGGTGGGTTCGCTCTTCCATCTCCCGGTCGCGGTGGGCGTACCGGTCGAGCGCGTGGTGAGCGGGCTGCAGGCCGCGGGCGTACGGATCCTCGCCGCGGACGGTGCGGGCGACCGTGACCTGGACGCCGAGCTCGACACCGGCTCGATGGGCGGACCCACCGCCTGGGTCTTCGGCAACGAGGCCTGGGGGCTGCCGGAGGAGACCCGGGCGCTGGCGGACGCGGTGGTGCGGGTCCCCATCCACGGCAGGGCCGAAAGCCTCAACCTCGCGACGGCGGCCGCGGTCTGCCTCTACGCCTCCGCCCGGGCCCAGCGCAGCCCCGGCGGCTGCCGCGCGGTGTCACCCGCCTGAGGGGCGTCCTCGCGAACTCCACGGCGCCATCGAGCCGAACTAGTAGGCTTGCGTGCTCGGGGGCCCGGAAGGGGGTAACGGGGATGGATGTGAGGACTTCCGGCACCGCAGTGACCGCTGACAGCTGCCCGTCCGGCGGACCGGCACGCGGGCCGTCGTCCGCAGCTGCCGCGGGACCAGGCGCCGTGGAAGCCGGTCTCGGGCTGGATCCCGACGATCTGCCCGACGGCCTGGTGGTCGCCGACGAGACCGGCCGGGTGATCTGCTTCAACGCCGCGGCGGCCAAGATCACCGACATCCTCCCCGGGGACGCGCTCGGCCGCCCCCTGGAACACGCCCTGCCGCTGCAGGACATCGAGGGCCGCCGCTGGTGGCGGCTCACCGACCCCTACGGCGGGCTTGCCATCCGCCGCGGCCAGCCCGAGCGCAACCTGCTGCTCGGCGGCCGCGAGGTGCTGGTCTCCGTCCGCTATGTCCGCAGCCGGCCGACCGGGCCGGTCCAGCGGCTGGTGATCGCGCTGCGCGGCACCGAGGCCCGGCGCCGTACGGAGCTCAGCCACGCCGAGCTGATCGCCACCGTCGCCCATGAACTGCGCTCCCCGCTGACCTCCGTCAAGGGGTTCACCGCCACCCTCCTCCAGAAGTGGGAACGCTTCACCGACGACCAGAAGCGGCTGATGCTGGAGACGGTGGACGCCGACGCCAACCGCGTCACCCGCCTGATCGCCGAGCTGCTGGACATCTCCCGGATCGATTCCGGGCGGCTGGAGGTGCGTCGCCAGCGGGTCGATATGAGCGCCGCGGTCCGCCGGCACGTCCAGGCGCAGACCACCGCCGGCCAGCGCCCGGACCGCTTCCTGATCCGGCTGCTGGAACCGCTGCCCGATCTGTGGGCGGACCCGGACAAGGTGGACCAGGTGCTGGGCAACCTGCTGGAAAATGCGGTGCGCCACGGCGAGGGAACCGTCACCATCGAGGTCGGACCGGTAGCGGATACGACCAGCGGGGAGGGGACGAGCGTCACCGTGAGCGACGAGGGCCCCGGCATCCCGGAGGAATCGATGAGCCGCGTGTTCACCCGCTTCTGGCGGGGCAGCAAGCGCGGCGGTACCGGCCTGGGCCTCTACATCGTCAAGGGCATCGTCGAGGCCCACGGCGGGACGATCACGGTCGGCCGCGCCCCGGCCGGCGGCGCGCAGTTCCGATTTAGCCTGCCCGTCGCGGCGCCGGCCTTCATGAGCTGAGCGAGCAGCGGCGGGCGCCCCGCGGGGGCGCGGACCGGCCGCGCGGCCCGTCCCCCTTAGACTTGACCTTTGGCACCTTTGGCGCACAGGCATCGCGGGCACACGCGGGCTCGGCATCCCCCGTTCGTGATCGACGTTCGTCATCGACGTTTGTGAGCGAAGAAGCCGAGGCGACGCGAGCCAAGCCAAGCCAGTCCACCGGAAGCACGGGAAGAGATGTCCGCACCCAATAAGTCGTACGACCCTGTCGAGGTCGAAGCCCTGAAACCGGAAGCGATCGCCGCGCGGCTGGACGAGGCGCTGGCCGCCATCGCCGCCGCGGACGGTCTGGAGGCGCTGCGTGAGGTGAAGGTCGCGCACACCGGCGACCGCTCGCCGCTCGCGCTCGCCAACCGTGAGATCGGCGCCCTGCCCCCGCACGCCAAGGCGGACGCCGGCAAGCGCGTCGGCCAGGCCCGTGGCCGGGTGAACCAGGCGCTCAAGGTCCGCCAGGAGGAGCTGGAGGCGGAGCGCGACGCCCGCGTGCTGGTCGAGGAGGCGGTGGATGTCACGCTGCCCTACGACCGCACCCCGGCCGGCGCCCGGCACCCGCTGACCACCTTCATGGAGCGGGTCGCGGATGTCTTCGTGGCCATGGGCTACGAGGTCGCCGAGGGCCCCGAGGTCGAGGCGGAGTGGTTCAACTTCGACGCCCTGAACTTCGTGCCCGACCACCCGGCGCGCCAGATGCAGGACACCTTCTTCGTCCAGGGTGGGGGCACCTCCCGGACGGAGTCCGGGGGAGGCACCGAGGGCGACGAGAGCGGTGTCGTGCTGCGCACCCACACCTCGCCGGTGCAGGCCCGCACCCTGGTCGACCGCGAGCCGCCGGTCTACGTCGTCTGCCCGGGGCGGGTCTACCGCACCGACGAGCTGGACGCCACGCACTCCCCGGTCTTCCACCAGATCGAGCTGCTGGCCGTGGACGAGGGCCTGACCATGGCCGACCTCAAGGGCACCCTCGACCACATGGTCCGGGCGCTGTTCGGCCCGGACATGAAGACCCGGCTGCGGCCGAACTACTTCCCGTTCACCGAGCCGTCCGCCGAGATGGACATGGTCTGCTACGTCTGCCGTGGCGAGTCCGTGGGCAACCCCGACCGTCCCTGCCGCACCTGCTCCAACGAGGGTTGGATCGAGCTCGGCGGCTGCGGCATGGTCAACCCCAAGGTGCTCATCGCCTGTGGCGTCGACCCGGAGAAGTACAGCGGCTTCGCCTTCGGGTTCGGCATCGACCGGATGCTGATGTTCCGGCACAACGTGGAAGACATGCGTGACATGTTCGAAGGCGACGTCCGGTTCACCCGGCCGTTCGGGATGGAGATCTGATGCGGGTCCCGCTTTCTTGGCTGCGGGAGTACGTCGACCTGCCGGCGACGGAGACCGGCCGTGACGTACAGGCCAAGCTCATCGCCGTCGGCCTGGAGGTCGAGACCGTCGAGCGCCTCGGCGAGGGCCTCAAGGGCCCGCTCGTCGTCGGCCAGGTGCTGACCATCGAGGAGCTGGAGGGCTTCAAGAAGCCGATCCGCTTCTGCACGGTCGACGTCGGCCGGGCCAACGGCACCGGTGAGCCCCAGGAAATCGTCTGCGGCGCGCGGAACTTCGCCGTCGGCGACAAGGTCGTGGTGGTCCTCCCCGGCGCCGTGCTGCCCGGCGACTTCAAGATCGCCGCGCGCAAGACGTACGGCAAGACCTCGCACGGCATGATCTGCTCCGGCGACGAGCTGGGCATGGGCGATGACGGTACGCACGGCATCATCGTGCTGCCGCCCGAGTACGAGGCCGGCACCGACGCCATCGAGCTGCTGGAGCTCGTCGACGAGGTGCTGGACATCGCCGTCACCCCGGACCGCGGCTACTGCCTGTCGATGCGCGGCGTCGCCCGCGAGACCGCCACCGCCTACGGCCTGCCGCTGCGGGACCCGGCGCTGCTCGACGTGCCGCCGCCGAACTCCGCCGGCTACCCGGTCCAGGTCTCCGACCCCCTCGGCTGCGACCGCTTCACCGCCCGTACGGTCACCGGCCTGGAGCCCGGCGCGCGCACCCCGCTGTGGATGCAGCGCCGCCTCCAGAAGGCCGGGATGCGCCCGGTCTCGCTGGCCGTCGACATCACCAACTACGTGATGCTGGAGCTCGGCCAGCCGCTGCACGCCTACGACCGCACCAGCGTGGACGGTCCGATCGGCGTCCGCCGGGCGACCGCGGGCGAGAAGCTGACCACCTTGGACGGCACCAAGCGGGTGCTGGACGCCGCGGACCTGGTCATCACCGACAACCGCGGCCCCATCGGCCTTGCGGGTGTCATGGGCGGCGCCAACACCGAGATCGCGGGCGGGGTCACCGACCCGGAGACCGGCGAGCAGCGCGGCACCACCGACGTCGTGATCGAGGCCGCGCACTTCGACGCGCTCTCCATCGCCCGTACGGCCCGCCGCCACAAGCTGTCCTCGGAGGCCGCCAAGCGCTTCGAGCGCGGGGTGGACCCGGAAGCCGCGTCCGCCGCGGCGCAGCGCACCGTCGATCTGCTGGTGCTGCTCGCGGGCGGCACCGCAGGGGAGGGCGTCACCGAGGTCGTCACGCCCCGCGGGCCGCGCACGATCACCCTCTCCGCCGACCACCCGGACAAGGTCGCCGGTGTCGCCTACGGCCGGGAGACCGTCGTCCGCCGGCTCCAGCAGGTCGGCTGCGACGCCTACGGCCAGGACGAGCTGGTGGTGACGGTGCCGTCCTGGCGGCCGGATCTCAGCGAGCCGAACGACCTGGCGGAAGAGGTCATCCGGCTGGAGGGCTACGAGAACCTGCCGTCCACCCTCCCGAAGCCGCCGGCCGGCCGGGGACTGACCGAGCGTCAGCGCCTGCACCGCAGGGTCGGCCGGGCGCTGGCCGGCGCGGGCTACGTCGAGGCCCTGAACTACCCGTTCACCGGCTCGCACGTCCTCGACCAGCTCGGCATCGAGCAGGACGACCCACGCCGCGACGCGGTCACCCTCGTCAACCCGCTCTCCGACGAGGAGCCCGACCTCCGCACGACGCTGATCCCGGGGCTGCTGAACGCGCTGCGCCGCAACTACGGCCGGGGCACGCACGACCTGGCGCTCTTCGAGACCGGACCGGTCTTCCGGGCGACCGGTGACGAGCAGCCGGCCAGCCGGCTGGTGGTCGACCGCCGGCCGACCGACGACGAGATCGCCTCGCTGGACGCGTCCCTCCCGCAGCAGCCGCGGCGCGCCGCCGTGGTGCTCGCCGGAGGCCGTGAGCAGGCCGGCTGGTGGGGCGGCGCACGTCCCGCGATCTGGGCGGACGCCATCGAGGCGGGCCGGACCGTCGCACGGGAGGCGGGTGTGGAGCTGATCATCCGTCAGGACCAGCACGCTCCGTTCCACCCGGGCCGCTGTGCGGCGCTGCTCGCCGTCGCCGACGGCGAGGAGATCCTTGTCGGCAACGCCGGTGAGCTGCACCCCCGGGTCATCAAGGCGCTGGCCCTGCCCGAGCGCACCTGCGCGATGGAGATCGACCTGGACCGCCTGGAGCGGGCCGGGGCCGGCCCGCTGCGCGCGCCGAAGATCTCGGCCTTCCCGGTCGCGACCCAGGACGTCGCCCTCGTGGTCGACGAGGCCGTCCCGGGCGCGGAGGTGGAGGGCGCGCTGCGCGACGGCGCGGGTGAACTGCTCGAATCGCTGCGGCTGTTCGACGTCTTCACCGGTGAGCAGATCGGTGCGGGCAAGAAGTCGCTGGCCTATGCGCTGCGCTTCCGTGCGGCCGACCGGACGCTGACCGCGGAGGAGGCCTCGGCGGCCCGTGACGCGGCGGTTGCGGCGGCCGTGGAGCGGACGGGCGCGGTGCTGCGCGGCTGAGCGTGGGCATGGCCCGCGACGGCGTGTCGTGAAGGCTGAGGGCGCGGACGGTGAGACCGTCCGCGCCCTCGTCGTGTGCGGTGTGCGGTGTGCGGCGGGCGGGTCCGGTGAGGGCGGTGAGGCGGGCCAAAGGCCCTGAGGGGGCGGCCCGTGGGTGTGCCGCTGACCGCGGGGAGGCGACGGGACCCGTACGCCGTCACTCAAACGGGTGACGGCGTACGGATCGTCGTCGGGTGGACACGGAACGTCGCAAGAATCAATCCGGTTGCGGCGGCCCGTGTGAGCGCGGCGGTGGGCCCGGCCGGGCCGCTCAACGCCTGCTGGGGAGTGCGACGAGCCCCCTGGGGGACCACCGGACCGGCTAAGGGGACCATCGGCATGATCCGAACCTGGGCGCCGGGCGCAGGCGGCGCCGCAGCGGCGGCCGTCCGGCGCGCCTTCGTCTTCGTTCTGCCCGGCCTGTGGGTGTTCGGTGTGGTGGCCTGGGAGCTGTGCCGTCCGACCAGTGGCCGGCTGCTGCAGCTGCTCGCGGCCGCACCTGCCATCGCCTGTGCGGGCACCGGCCGCCGCCGGTGTGTGCTGCTCGGCGGGGTGTGCGCGCTGATCGCGCTGGTGCCGTTCGGTGCGGTGGAGCCCGGAGCCGGGGCGGGTACGCGCGTGATGACCTGCGGTGCGATCCTCGCCGTGATCGGCGCCAGCTATCTGACGGCCGGGCGGCGGCTGCGGCTGGTGCGGGAGCTGGAGCGCACCCGGGAGGTCGCCGTCGCCGCGCAGCGAGTGGTGCTGCGGCCACTGCCCCGGCGGGTCGACGGGGTGCTGCTGGCGGCCGACCACCTCTCCGCGAGCGAAGGGGCCATGGTCGGCGGGGATCTGTACGAGGTCGTGGGGACCCGGCACGGGGTGCGGGCGGTGATCGGGGACGTGCGCGGGCACGGCCTGGAGGCGATAGGCACGGTCGCCGCGATGCTCGGCAGCTTCCGCGAAGTGGCGCACGACGAACTCGAACTGGGCGGCGTGCTGCGGAGGTTGGAGCGGACGCACCAGCGGCACCTGCGGGAACGGGCGCTCGTGGAGCGGCCGGCGGCCGGTGACGGGGGCCCGGTGAGCGGGTTCGCCGAGGAGTTCGTGACCCTGCTGCTTCTGGAGGTGGCACGGGACGGCTCCGTCACGGCGCTGAACTGCGGGCATCCCTGGCCGTACCGGGTCGCCTGCCGGGCGGTCGCCCCGGTTGCGCCGGCCGAGCCGATGCCGCCGCTGGGGCTGTTCCCGCTGCCCGAGGAGCTGTCCGCGGTGCGGTGCGGGCAGCTGCGGCCGGGGGAGGGGCTGTTCCTGCACACCGACGGGGCGGCCGACGCGCGGGATGCGGCGGGAGAGTTCTTTCCGCTGGCCCAGGAGCTGCGCAGCAGTGTCGAGGCCGCCGCGGCGCCGTGCGGGCCCTCGCCGTCGGGGGTGGTCGGGGACGTGCGGGAGGCGCTGCTGCGGCATGCGGACGGGCGCCTCACCGATGACGTGGCGCTGGTGATGCTGAGCAATGACCGGGTGCGGGTGCCGTCCCGGCGGGCCCGCACCACGCCTCCCGGCGCCCGCCTTACGCGGTGATCTGCCGACTGTTCAGCGGAGGGAAGGCGACGCCGGTCAGTTCCTCGGACGCCTGCCACAGACGGCCGGCGCTCTCGGTGTCGCAGGCCGCGGCCGTCCTGCCGACCATTGCCGGCGCGCCGGGCATCTCGCCGAGGCCGTCGGGGCCGAGGTAGGAGGCGCCGGGCAGGTCCTGGGTGGCGGCGTAGAGCGTGGGGAGCGCACCGGCCCTGTTGTCCTGTGCGATCACACGGTTGCCCACCCGCATCACCACGCGCCGCACCGCGCTGACGTCGGCGCCCTGGAGGTTGGTGGCGGCCCAGCCCGGGTGCGCGGCGAGGGCGCGCACCGGCGACCCCGCGGCGGTGAGACGGCGCTGAAGTTCCAGGGTGAACAGCAGGTTGGCCAGCTTGGACTGGCTGTAGGCGGTGATGGGGCGGTACTCGCCCGTCAGGTTCAGGTTGTCGAAGTGGATGCGGCTGCCGGGCATCCGGTGGGCTCCGGAGGCCACCGTCACCACACGGTCGGTGACGTACGGCAGCAGCAGGTTGGTCAGGGCGAAGTGTCCGAGGTGGTTGGTGCCGAACTGCATCTCGAAGCCGTCCTTGGTGCGGGACTCCGGGAGGTTCATGACGCCGGCGTTGTTGATCAGCAGATCGACCGGGTCGTGCCAGGCGGCGGCGAAGGCGCGCACGGAGGCGAGGTCGGCCAGGTCGAGGCGGCGGACCTCGACGCTGCCCCGGGCGCCCCGCACGGTGCCGGCGGCGGCCTCACCGCGGGCGGTGTCCCGTACGGCGAGGACGACATGGGCACCCGCCCGGGCGAGGGCGTCGACGGTGGCGATGCCGAGTCCGCTGTTGGCGCCGGTCACCACGGCGGTGCGGCCGGTCTGGTCAGGGATGTCGGTGGCGTTCCATGTGCGGGTGTGAGTCATGAGCCCCGGGCGGCGGCGGGCGAGACCTTCGCCGACCGGCTCGGCGGGTTCGTCCGCGCCTATGTGGACTTCGCCGTCGCCAACGCCGAGCTGCTTGACCTCATGTACACGGTCAAGCACGATCCGGCGGCGTCCGAAGCGCTGATCACGGCCGCGCAGCGGCTGGGCGCGATGGCGGCGGAGCTGGTCGCGGAAGGGCAGCGCAGCGGTGAGGTGCGGGAGGGGCCCGTCGACGACATCGGCATGCCGGTGTTCACCACCCTGCACGGCTTCGCCAGCTTCGCGGTAGCAGCGTGCTCTCCGCCGACCAGGTCGAGTCCGGCCTCGATGCGGTCATTGCGTACATGGTGCGGGGCTGCGCGCCGAGTTGAGGGGCCGGCGGCCTTCACACCCGGCGGCCTTCACACCCGGCGCCCTTCACACCCCGTGTGAGGGGCGCTTCACTACGCTCGACGGACACAGTGGTGAAGTCGACAAGGCCATGAGCTGATGGTCCGTGGGCGGGCCCGGCTCACCGGGAGGCCGGTATGGAGCCCAACACCCTGCTCGACGCGATCCTCGACGAGGCCGGCATCTCGCATGCCGGGCTCGCCGCGCGGATCAACCGGCTCGGCCGCTGCCGTGGCCTGGCGCTGCGGTACGAACACACCGCGGTGGCCCGGTGGTTGAAGGGCCAACGGCCGCGCGGGCAGGTACCGGACCTCATCTGCGAAATCCTCGGCGAACGGCTGCACCGGCCGGTCGGGCTCGATGACATCGGGCTCAGCGGTCCGGGGGCGGGGCGTGCCGCCGGCACCCCGCTCTCCGGTTTCGTCGAGCGGGCCACCGCGCTGTGGCGGTCCGACGAGCAGCAACGGCCGCACATCCTCGACGCCCCGGCGCTCACCGGCACCTCCGCGGTCATCCCCGTATGGGAGTGGGAGAACCCGCCCGAGGACTCCGATGTCTCGCGCGACGGGCTGACCCGGGTCGGCATGGCCGACATCGAGATGCTGCGCGCTGCGCGGACGCACTACGAGACGATGTACCGGAAGGCGGGTGGTGTCGCTACCAGAGCACGCATCGTGGGATTCCTCAACGCCGAGGCGGCGCCGCTGCTGCGGGGCAGCTACAGCGATGCGACGGGGCGTCAGCTCCACCGGGCGACCGGCGGACTGGTCGCGGTCGCCGGCATCTGTGCGTACGACTCGGACGCTCTCGGGCTGGCCCAGCGCTACTTCCATCAGGCGCTGCGGCTGGCCAAGGCCAGCGGGGACCGCGGCCTCGGTGCGTATGTCATCGCGCTGCTGGTCAACCAGTCCCTCTTCGTGAGGGAGTACCGCCAGGCGGTCGCCTTCGCGGAGGCGGCGCTGCGGGCCGCGGGCCCGCAGATCACCCCGGCGCTCTCCGCGGACCTCTACGCGATGCAGGCCAAGGCCTACGCCCGGCTCGGCGACGGCGCCGGTGCGCTGTCGTGCATCCGGCGTGCGGAGGCGGCCGCGGAGCGCATCCGGCCCGGACAGGAGCCGGCCGAGACGGGCTATGTCCAGCCCGGCCTGGTGAACGTACAAGTGGCGGAGGCGCTGCTCAGCCTCGGTGACCTGCGGGCCGCCCGGGAGCAGGCGGACGCCGCCGTCGACACCCCCGCACACGACCGCGGCCGGGTCCACCGGCTGGCCATGCTCACCCATATCGAGCTGCGTCAAGGCGATGCGGACCGGGCCGTGGCCAATGCCGCGCAGATGACGGAGCAGGCTCGGGGCATGGAGTCGCAACGGCTGCGGGACCGGCTGCGGGCGGTGCGCGAGCATCTGGCGGAGACCGGGAGCTCCGCGACGGACGAGGCTGCCGATCTCATCGACGAGGTGCTGCGCGTTCCGCTGTGACCGGGCTCGTGTCACCTTGCCGGCTCCTCAGCGGAAGGTGGCAGTTACGTGCGTTGGAACAATCTCAGCGAAAAGCCCGTCTATGCGAATCCGTGGTTCCGGGTCAATCTGGCCGATGTGGAACTGCCCGACGGCCGTCACCTGGATCACTATCTGATCCGGATGCGGCCCGTCGCCGTGGCCACGGTGGTCAACGAGGCCAACGAGGTGCTGCTGCTGTGGCGGCACCGGTTCATCACCGACACCTGGGGCTGGGAGCTGGCCGCCGGTGTCGTCGAGGACGGTGAGGACATCGCGGCGGCGGCCGCCCGGGAGATGGAGGAGGAGACCGGGTGGCGCCCGGGGCCCCTCCACCACCTCCTCACGGTGGAACCCTCCAACGGCCTCACCGACGCCCGGCATCACGTCTACTGGTCCGAGGAGGGCGAGTACACCGGCCTGCCCCAGGACGGTTTCGAGTCCGAGCGGCGGGAGTGGGTGTCGTTGAAGCTGGTGCCCGACATGGTGGCACGGGGGGAGGTGCCGGCCGCGGGCATGGCCGCCGCGCTGCTGATGCTGCATCACCTCCGCCTGGGCTGAGGTGACCCGGCCGGTGACCGCGGCCGGCGGTCACCGGCCGATCGTCTGCCACAGCGTGACCATCAGCGCCGCGAGCCCCGTGAGCGCGGCGAGGGACGGCAGTGGCCAGCGGGTGTGCTCCATGCGTGCGACGCGGGCCTGCACATCGTCCGCGTCCCGCGCCTGCTGCTCGGAGCGCTGGGCGAGCAGGGCGAGTTGGCCGTCGACCCGGGCGGTGCGGACGTCCAGGAGACGCCTCAGCTCGGCTAAGTCGGCGGTGACGAGATCGGGTTCGGGGTGGGCGGTCACGGTCCGCTCCTCATTCCTTCGGTCAGCGACTTCGTGGTCCGTACGGGCCTCAGTCAACTGCGCTGCGGTGAAGGGCGGGAGCGTGTGCGGCGGGGATATGCGGGTCTGCGGTTCACACCCCGTGTGAGGTGACGGGGGGTGACGGCGCGCCCGCCTTCGCACGGGGTGTGAAACACGCACCCCGACCCACCCGTTTCACACGCTCCCGCTCGCGCCCGCACGGGAGTTGACTCGGAGCTGCCACGGGGGCCGATGCCGGCGGACGGGCGCCCGCCGGCCCGGAGTCCGCCCGTCGGCATTTCCCCCGAGCGGCGGGCGGACAGCCACCCTCACGTGCGGCTCCGGCTACGTGATGCCCTGGGCACGGGCGTTGGCCGCAGCTGCCGGCCGGAAAGACCCTCTCCGAGGCAGCTCGCGAGCTGTTCGCCGTTGCCCTTCGCCGCGGTCGTTCCTCGCCCCGCACCCGGTCGCGGTGCCGACGGCGTCGGTACCCGGTCGGCTTGGCGGTGCCGGCGCTTCGTATTCTCGCGGTGCGGGAAACCGGAAGCTGACCACCTTCAGAGGCGAACGCCCCTGTCGGGACAGCGGGTTGCCCTGGTGACGGGCGGGGGAACGGGGATCGGCGCCGCCACCGCCCAACTGCTGGGCACTTGCCGGGCACCAGGTCGTGATCTCCGGGCGGCGGCCTGAGCCACTGCGCCGGGTGGCGGAGGAGACCGGAGCGCTGGCCCACCCTTCCGACGCCGCCGATCCCGAGGCCGTGCGTGAGCTCGTCGAGACGACGGTGACGGCCTACGGGAGGCTCGACGGTGTGGTGCTCAATGCCGGAATCGGGCGGGGCGGCGCGGTCGGCGACACCGCGGTCGAGGACTGGGAAGAGCTGATACGGACCAGCTACCGGCTGAACCCCGCCAGGAGCCAACCCGGCGTCTGCCAAGAGGGGAGAGAGTCTAGCCCTGCCAATGGTGTTGCCCCACGGAAACTAACTTGGCGTATCGGCCACCTCCTGGCGGGGGTTTGCGGCCGCCGTGGCAGTGCGCCGGGCGGACGTCAGAGCCGGCAGACAGAGGGCTGACAGGGCGGCCAGGAACGCCTGGTAGAGGGCCACCGGCCACAGCGAGCCGTGCCCCACCGTGACCAGGGCCTGGGCCAGGGCCGGCGCCGTGCCCCCGAACACCACACCAGCCAACTGCTGGGCCAAGGAGATCGCGGTGTAGCGCACACGGACCGGGAAGGCATCGACGAGCAGGGCGGCGACCACCGCGTAGACGACGGCGCTGGCGGACTCCAACGCGCACACCCCCAGCGCGATCCGGAGCAGCGAACCGCTCCCCAACGCCAGGACGGTGAGCGGAATGGCGAGCAAGTACATAGCCAGCCCCAGGGCGCAGATCCTTGCGGCCCCCAAGCGTTGGGCGGCTATTGCAGCGACGGGCTGGAGCAGGAACCGGGCGACAGCCGCGCACAACACCACGCCCAGCACCTTCTCCCGGGGAAAGCCGATGTGCACGGTCGCCCAGGACAGCACGAAGGTGCCGGCCAGATACGTCCCGGCAACCGGAACGGCGCAGGCCCCGACGCACACCGCCATCTTCGGGAAGTGTCGCTGCAAGGTGTCGCGCACCGGGGCGGGCGCCACCCGCCCCTGCGCCGACAGTCCCTCGAACTCCGGGGATTCGGGCACCTTCAGCCGTATGACCAGGCCGACGGCCATGAGGACGGTGGAGAGCAGGAAGGGGACCCGCCAGCCCCAGGCCAGGAATTCGCCGTCGCCCAGTCGCGAGAACGGGATGAAGACCGCGCTGGTCAGGATTGAAGCCAGCGGGGTCCCTTGCTGCACCATGGCCGTCAGGATCACCCGCCGTCCCTGCGGCGCGTGTTCACCGGCCAGCAGTACTGCGCCGCCCCACTCGCCGCCCACTGCGATCCCTTGGACGAGCCGCAGGACGCACAGCAGCACCGGAGCGGTGATCCCCGCCTCGTCGTAACTAGGCAGCAGACCGATGCCCGTGGTAGCCGCCCCCATCAGCAGAAGCGTCCCCACCAGACTGCGTTTTCGTCCTAGCCGGTCCCCTAAATGGCCGAATAGCGCTGCACCGACAGGGCGGCCCAGAAAGCCGACCCAGAACGTCGCGAACGATGCCAGCAGACCGGTGGCCTGCTGTGCTCCGGGAAAGAACAACTCTGGGAAGACCAGGCTGGATGCAGTGGAGAAGACGAAGAAGTCGTACCACTCGACTGTGGTTCCCACCAGGCCGGCGAGTCCCGCCTTGTGGGCGGCGGACAGTCGGGGGCGTCCAGTAGGCGTGCGCGGGGGCCGGCGCATCTTGCTCCAAGAGATCACTATGAGGGACGGGTCGTTCGTAACGGAACCAACTGATCAGCAGTGTGCGGACGCGAAGAGCAGTGCAACAGCGCGGCCGTAGTGCCTGGCATGATTCCGAACTGCCTTTTTCCGCGGATGACTTGACGGTATAGCGTCCGCTCCGTAGTGCCCGGGGCCGTCTCGGGTCGCACGACCCCCGTGTCCCGGGATACGGCCCGCACCTGGCGCCGGAGATCTGTTCCTGGCAGGGGTCCGGGCACTGCTTCCTGCGGGCCGGCGCCGGCCGCGTCCCCCAGATGTCCCGGGCGCGATCCTGGTCGCCCTGGGTAGGGGCCTGGTCGTGTACGGCGTGACGAGGGCAGTGAAGGCCGGCTGGGGCCGCACAGGTTTTGATCTCGCTGGTGTTGGCCGTGATCGGGCCGGCGGGCTTCGTCGTGTGGGAGAAGGGGCGTACGGAGCCGCTGCTTCCGAGTCCGGGGGCGGCTTCGAGGTTCAGCAGCAGGCGCGCGCCGTCGAGGCTGCCGAGGCTGATCAGGCCCGGGTAGGGGGCGGCAGTGCCGGTGTCTGTTTCGTGCACCGGGATGTGGGCTCGTTGGATGCGCCAGGTCGTCTCGTTCTGACCGAGCTGCCATGGCGCTGGGGGCTTACCTACGGGATGGGCGAGCTGGATGCTGAGATCGCTGTCGGTGAGCCAGGAGACGTAGACGGTCGGCAGGGGGCGCGATGCGACGGTCAAGGCGGACGGACGCCAGTGCCCTCAGGGCATGGTCGAGATCGCGTACGGCTTGCGGGCCGGCCCGACGAGGCCGGGATGTAGCGGCTGCCGTCCTCCTCGACGACGGTGTAGAGGCCGGTCTGCCCCTCCGCGTGGGTGAACAGGAGGAGCGGGCCTGGGTGAACAGGAGGAGCGGGGCGTCGCGGAAGGCTGGGCGCGCAGAGCGTCGGTGACCGGGGGAAAGGCGTGCGCGGGGCCGGCCGGGGTGGTCACAGCGACTGGCTCCACCGGTCTTCGAAGGCGATCTGCTCGGCGACAGTGGCCAGCGTCTCGCGGGGTGCGGAGTGGAATGTCTGGATGCGATCGGCACCGGTGGGGCGAAGCCCGGGCCTGAGCAGGTAGACGAGGAAACCCCCCATCTCACGGCACATCCCGGAGGGCCAGGTGTCGCGACGCGAGCCGTTGACACCCAGGAGCCAACCCTGGGGTTCGATCTGCTCGCGGATGCGGGTGAGCGCCTCGAAGCAGTCATCCGCTCTGCCGGTGACATGCCCCCAAGGGCCGTCGGCGATCACGGTGAAATCGTAGTTGTCGCCCTCCCAGCACAGGACGGCGTCGGCCTGCTGGTCGCTGTTGAAGGCGAGGACTTCGAAACGGTCCGGGACCTGGTAGCCACTCATCGGGTCGATCCTAGTTGGCCAGCCAGTTGGCATCGGCGGCCTTGGTGGTGCCCACAAAGGCCGATGCCTGGTTGCCCTCTAGATGGCCATAAAGGCCTGCGTTGGACGAGTCGCGTGGATGGAAACCCTGGTCGAAGATCTCCTGGGTGGCGAGAGCCACCCGGGGCGGGCCGGCCGTCGGCGCTGTTCCGGAGTGAACTCGCCCTGGAACAGCGCCACTTGGCGGTGCCGTCGCGTCCCTCAGTACGCGTAGAACCCCGACCCCGACTTCCGGCCCATCCGGCCCGCGTCGACCATCCGCGCGAGCAGCGGGGGAGCGGCGTACAGCGGCTCCTTGTACTCCTCGTACATGGAGGCGGCTACCGAGGACACGGTGTCCAGGCCGATCAGATCGGCCAGCTTGAGCGGGCCCATCGGGTGGGCGCAGCCCATCTCCATGCCGTTGTCGATGTCCTCGCGGCTGGCGATGCCCGACTCGAACATCCGGATCGCGGAGAGCAGATACGGGATGAGCAGGGCGTTGACCACGAAACCCGAGCGGTCCTGGGCGCGGATCGCATGCTTGCCCAGCACGTCCTGCACCAGGGACTCGGCGCGCTTGATGGTCTCCTCACCGGTGGTCAGGGCGGGGATCAGCTCGACGAGCTTCTGCACCGGAGCCGGGTTGAAGAAGTGGATTCCGATGACCTGGTCGGGCCGGGAGGTGGCGACCGCCAGCTTCACCAGCGGGATCGACGAGGTGTTGGACGCCAAAATGGCGTCCGGCCGGGTGATCACCTGGTCGAGGACCTGGAAGATCTCGGTCTTGACCTGCTCGTTCTCCACCACGGCCTCGATGACGAGATCGCGGTCGGCGAACTCACCGAGGTCGGTGGTGAAGCTGAGCCGGTCGAGCGTCGCGTCGCGCTCCGCGGCAGTGATCTTGCCGCGCTCGGCTGCTTTGCCGAGAGAGTTGGTCAAACGGGTACGACCCAGCTCCAGAGCTTCGCCGGTCGTCTCCGCGACCATGACGTCCAGCCCGGCGCGGGCGCAGACCTCGGCGATGCCGGCGCCCATCTGGCCGCAACCGACCACTCCGACGCGTTCGATGTCGGTCACATCGTGCCTTTCGCTGATCTTCAGGACCGGCGATACGCCGTTACGCCGTAAGGGTCCGGCGGCCGCCTCGGCCCCGACGTTACTCCGCGCGGTGCCGCGCCAAGGGCGCCGGGGCGGGCATTGTGAACCCTCAGGATGGGACGAACCGGACAACCTGGGGAATTCTTGATGAGGCATATCACACGCAGAGGGTTTGCGGTGGCCGCGCTGGGCGCGGCCTCTTCGCTGCTCACCACGGGGGCGGCGGCGCCCGCGGACGGCCCGCCGCGGCGCGAGATGCGCGGCATGTGGCTGGCGACCGTGGCCAACCTGGACTGGCCCTCCAGCACGAAGCTCCGGCCCGCCGCGCAACAGCGCGAACTGCGCGCCCACTTCGACACGGCCGTCGCCCGCAAGCTGAACACGGTGTTCTTCCAGGTGCGGCCCACCGCGGATGCCCTGTGGCCCTCCCCGTACGAGCCCTGGGCGCAGTGCCTGACCGGGCAGCAGGGCCGTGACCCGGGATGGGACCCGCTCGACTTCGCGGTCCGCGAGGCCCACCGGCGCAATCTCGAACTCCACGCCTGGTTCAACCCGTACCGGGTCGCCAACCACACCGACCCCGGCAGGCTCACGGCGGACCACCCCGCCCGCCGGCACCCCGACTGGGTCCTGCCCTACGGCGGAAAGCTCTACTACAACCCCGGCCTGCCGGAGGTGCGCGGCTTCGTCCAGGACGCGATGTTCGACGCGGTGCGGCGCTACGACATCGACGGGGTGCACTTCGACGACTACTTCTATCCGTATCCGGTCGCGGGGCAGCACTTCGACGACGATGCGGCGTTCGACGAGTTCGGCAGCGGCTTCCGGAGCCGGGCGGCCTGGCGCCGGGACAACATCGACCGGCTGGTCTCCGAGACGGCGGCCAGGCTCCGGGACGGGAACGGGCGGGCCGGGCGCCGGGTGCGGTTCGGCGTCAGTCCGTTCGCGGTCTGGCGCAATCGCGCCACCGACCCGCAGGGCTCCCGCACCCAGGCCGGGGTGCAGACCTATGACGACCTGTACGCCGACACCCGCCGCTGGGTGCGCGAGGGGTGGCTCGACTACCTCGTGCCCCAGGTCTACTGGCCCCTCGGCTTCAGCGCCGCCGACTACGCCGAACTCGTGCCCTGGTGGGCGCGGACCGTCAACGGCACCGGGGTGGACCTCTACATCGGCGAGGCCCTTTACAAGGCGGGCGACGCACAGCCCCCCGCCTGGAAGGACCCGGCCGAACTCTCCCGCCACCTCACCTTCGCCCGCGGCTATCCGCAGGTGGGTGGCCATGTCTACTTCTCGGCGAAGGAGGTGGCCAAGGACCGGGCGGGTGCCATGGCGAGGGTCGTGCGTGACCACTACGCCGCCGCGGCGCGGTCGTAGCGGCGGTCCGCGCCGACCGGGAGGGTCTGCGCGGACCGCGGCGTGTGAGGCGATTCCGGTGCCGGGCCGGAGCGGTGTCCGCCGGCCGGTGCCGGTGCCTACCGGCCGGTGTTGATGTCGGTGGCCTTGCCGTGCCGGACGACCGAGTCGGGGCCGGGAGACATGATCGCCTCATGTCCGTCCTCGGCGCGGACGCGGTAGGGCGGATCGCCGTTCGGGCCCAGTACTTCGACGATTTCGACGACCTTGTCGTGATGCCCGACGGTCCTGCCGTGCACCACCAGCCGGTCGCCCCTGTTTGCGTGCATCAGGGTCCTCCCCGCCTCGGGGCGGCCGTGTGACCCGCGGGCCGACAGTGCGACGACCGACGGTTGAACGGCCAACGATTTCCACGGTGTACGGGTCTGACGATGACCCGGACGGCGGTACCTGCCGTCGCGGCAAGTTTACGTCCGCGGGCCGCGGCCGCACCCCGGAAAGTACGGGTTCATCCCTTTCGGTGGCCCGGTGGCCCGGTGGCCCGGTGGCCCGGTGGCCCGGTGGCCCGGTGGCCCGGTGGCCCGGTGGCCCGGGTGTGCACCGGGGTGCCCCGCGGTCATCCACGGGTCCGCTGGGTGACCGCGATGCACGCCAGGACCGCGAACGCCGCAGCGGGGGCGGCCGGCGGCAGCTGTTCGCCCAGCAGCAGCACGGACCAGAGCAGGGTCAGCAGCGGCTGGGCGAGCTGCAGCTGGCTCGCTTTGGAGATGCCGATCGCGGCCATCCCGCGGTACCAGGCGACCATCCCGAGGAACTGCGAGCCGAACGCCAGCCACAGCACTCCGCCGACCGAGTGCGCCGTGAGTCGCAGCGGTTCCGCGGACAGCGCCACCGCCGCGCCCGTCATCGTGACCGGAAGCGCCAGCACCAGCGCCCAGCCCATCACCTGCCAGCCCGGCATGTGGCGGGCGAGCCGGCCGCCTTCGGTGTAGCCGGCCGCGCACACCAGCAGCGATCCGAACAGCAGCAGATCCCCGCGGCCCGGCGCCCCGCCGCTCTGCTGCACCGCAAAGCCGATGACCACGACGGCGCCGACCAGCGAGGCGGTCCAGAACGTCCGGGAGGGCCGGGCGCCGGTCCGTACGGCCGAGAAGGCGGCCGTGGTCAGTGGCAGCAGGCCGACGACGACGGCCGCGTGCGAGGTGGTGGAGGTCTGCAGCGCGAGGGTGGTCAGCAGCGGGAAGCCGAGGACCACGCCGCCCGTGACGACCGCGATGCCCGACCAGTGCCGCCGCTCGGGAAGGCGCACCCGGAACACGGCCAGCGCGCCGCCGGCCAGCACGGTGGCCAGCACACTGCGCAGCATCACGACCGTCCACGGCCCCATGCCCTCCAGCGCCCAGGCGGTCGCGGGGAAGGTGAGCGAGAAGGCGGCGACGCCCAGCGCGGCGAGCAGCGCGCCCCGGCCGGCGGCCCCGCCCGCGGCCTCCGGGATCTCCGGGGCTTTTGCCGGCCGCCGGTTCTCCGGAGCGGCGGTGACCGGGGCGCCCGGAGTGCTGACCGCTATCGCCACCGTGCCGGTAGCGCTATCGTTGTCTCTCATGCAAGAGCGTAGCAGCGGCGCCGAACTGGCCGCGACCCTCCGGGCGGAGCTGAACCGCTACTCTCCAGGAGAGAAGCTGCCCTCAAGCCGTGCCCTCGTGGAGCGGCACCGCGTCAGTCCGGTCACCGTCTCCCGGGCGCTCGCCGAGCTGGCGGCGGAGGGCCTGGTCGTGACCCGGCCGGGCGCGGGGGCCTTCCGGGCCGAGCCGCGCGGCGAGGCGCCCCGGCCGATCGACACCTCCTGGCAGGAGATCGCACTGAGCGCCGAGCCGGCCGGCGACCAGGTGCCGCGCAGTGTCGACGCCTCGGGTGTGCTCGCCACGCTCGCCACCCCGGCCCCCGGCGTCATCGAACTCATCGGCGGCTATCTGCACCCCGATCTGCAGCCGGAGCGCGCCCTCGCCGCCGCGCTGGCCCGCGCCGGACGGCGGCCGGGCGTCTGGGGGCGCCCCACGGTCGGCGGGGTCGCGGAGCTGCGGGCCTGGTTCGCCCGCGAGATCGCCGGCCCCGGCGGCCCGCTGGCCGCCAGCGACGTCCTGATCACCGCGGGCGGCCAGAGCGCGCTGAACGCCGCCCTGCGTGCCCTCGCCGCCCCCGGCGCCCCGGTGCTCGTCGAGTCCCCGACCTACCCGGGCATGCTGGCCGTGGCCCGCGCCTCCGGACTGCGGCCGGTGCCCGTACCGGTGGATTCCGACGGGGTCCGTACGGACCTGCTCGCGGACGCCTTCCGGGCCAGCGGCGCGCGGCTGTTCGTCTGCCAGCCGCTGTTCCAGAACCCGACCGGCGCGGTGCTGGCCGACGACCGGCGGCGCGAGGTGCTGCGGGTGGCCCGCGCGGCGGGCGCCTTTGTCGTCGAGGACGACTTCGCACGGCTGCTGGTCCACGGCGACGCCCCCGCGCTGCCGCCGACCCTGATGGCGGACGACCGGGACGGCACGGTCGTCCATGTCCGCTCGCTCACCAAGGCCACCTCGCCCAACCTGCGGGTGGGCGCCCTGGCCGCCCACGGCCCGGTCCTCGACCGGCTGCGCGCCATCCAGGTCGTCGACAGCTTCTTCGTGCCGGGCCCGCTCCAGGAAACCGCCCTGGAACTCGTCGGCTCGCCCGCCTGGCCGCGCCATCTGCGGCTGGTCTCCGGCGAGTTGACCGTCCGCCGCACTGCCCTGACCGCAGCCCTGCACCGGTACCTGCCGGCCCTCGCCGGGCCGGGCGGCGGGCACGGAGCGGCGTACGGCCACGGCTCCGGGCCGGGCGGCCTCTACGTCCCGGCGGGCGGCTACCACCTCTGGCTGCGGCTGCCGGACGGCACCGACGAGGCGGCGCTGACCGGTGCGGCGCTGCGGGCGGGCGTCGCGGTCGCGGCCGGCCGGCCGTACTTCGCCGCCGAGCCGCCGGCCGCGCATCTGCGGCTGAGCTTCGCGGCCGCGTCCGGCACCGCCGAGATCACGGAAGGCGTCCGCAGGCTCCGCACGGCGTGCGAGGAGCTGGGGGTCCCGGCGGGCTGAACGGGCGAGGGCGGGGGAGGGGGCGTCGGCTCCCCCCCGCCGCAAGTACAGCGGGTCGCCGGAATCCTCCCCGCAAGTACAGCGGGTCGCCGGAACCCTCCCCGCAAGTACGGCGGGGCGGCCCGAATCCTCCCCGCCGGTAACGACTCGACGCCGCCCCGCCCTTCTGCGAACCTCCCGGCATGAACGATCACGCCCTGGACGGCTACGAGATCTCCACCGACCCGGCGCGCCTGGACGCCGGTCTGGTCCATCACTGGCTGTCCGCCGACGCCTACTGGGCCGTGGGCCGGTCCCGGGAGCTGCACGACCGCGCCGTCGCGGGCTCGCTCAACTTCGGTCTGTACGAGACCGGTTCCGGCCGCCAGGCAGGTTACGCCCGGGTGGTCACCGACCACGCCACCTTCGCCTGGCTCTGCGACGTCTACATCTGCCGCGACGACCGCGGCAAGGGCCTGGGAACCGCCCTGGTGGAGGCCATCGCCGACCATATGGCGCCCTGCGGTCCGAGCCGCCTGACGCTGGCCACCAAGGACGCCCACGGCGTGTACGAAAAGGTCGGCTTCCGCCCCCTGGTCTCCCCGGAACAGTGGATGACCCTCGGGCTGATCGATCCGGGTCCTGTCGAGATCTGATCAACCAGGGCCGTTCCGGCGTTACTGCTCGTACCATCGCCGGATGAGCGTCCGACTCAAGCTGCTCGCCGCCGGCCGCAGTTCCTCGCTGCTCGGAACGCGGTTCGGCGACGACCGCCCGCTCGACGCCGCGGGATGGCACGAGGCCGAGCGGGCCGCGCCCGTCCTGTGCCGGCTCGCCGCCGCCGAACTGCGCTACTGCTCGCCGTCGGCCCGCTGCCGGGACACCGGCGAAGCCCTCGGCCTGCGCCCGCTCCCGCAACCGGCGCTGCGCGACTGCGACATGGGGCGCTGGCACGGCCGCACGCTGGGCGAGGTGGCCACCGACGAACCGCACGCGGTGGAAACCTGGCTGGCCGACCCGCGCTCGGCACCGCACGGCGGGGAGTCCCTGCTGGCGTTCATCACCCGCATCGGCCGCTGGCTGGACACCCGGCCGGTCGAGGACGCCGACGGACTCCTCGCGGTCGCCGAGCCCGGTGTCGTCCGCGCCGCCCTGATCTACGCGCTGCAGGCGCCCCCGCACTCGTACTGGCGGATAGACGTCCAGCCGCTCTCGGTGACCACCCTCACCGGCCGGTCCGGCAAGAAGTGGGACCTCCAACTGGAGGCATGAGGCGGCCCCGCGCTACGACGCACCGCCCGCCGGGCCGCGGCGCAGCCGCACAGCGGTCAGCACCCCCTGGAACACGAGCGCGACCAGCCCGGCGCACGGGATCTGCCAGGCGAGGGCCCCGGTCGTGGCGAGCACACCGCAGGCCGCAACGGCGAGCAGGGTGGGCAGCGTCGAGGCCACGGCGATACGGGTACGGGTGCGGCGGTGCATGACGGGCTCCTTCAGGGGCGTGGGGCTGCAGGGTGTGGGCTTCACGGCGTGGGCTTCATGGCATGCGGCTTGCAGGGGTGTGGCGGGCCAGGGCGTGGTGCGCCAGGACGCGGTGCGGGGCGGGCGAGGAGGCGGCCCTGCCGTCAGGACCCGGCGGCGCGTGCCCGGTCCAGGTAAGCGGTGAGGTCCGGCCAACCGCCGTCCGGTGCCGTGCCGTCCCCGGACATGGCCACCGGGTCCTCACGCCACGCCGTCCGGACGGTGTCGGACACCGCCGTGTCACCGCCGGTGAACAGCGTGCTCAGCTCGTCCATCCGCACCACCAGCCGCCGCACCCGCGGATCGCCGGGCGCGACCCCTCCGGTGCGCAGGCGCTCCGCCCGGCGGTACAGCTCGGGCCACTCCACCTCCAGGAGGTAGTGCGCCGGGGAGCCGTGCGCGGTTGCGAGGGGCACAGCAGGCCGATGGTGTCCCAGTGGTGCAAGGTGCGTACGGTCAGTCCGCTCGCCTCGGCGAGGGCCCCGACCTTCCAGGTGGCGGCGTTCATGGAGCAACGATGCATCCTCACGCGGCGTGAGGTTCAAGTGCCGGGGGCAGCCCTCGGGCACCACCCGGAAAGCCCATCCGGCGCGTTCCGCCGTCCGGGGCGTACGCACCCTTGTGACCTGCGGGAAGAGGCGGCAGGCCGGTGTCTCCCGCGGAAGTTGGCCCTGCCGGGGCCCACCATCGAGGTGCGCGCCGCCGGGCCGGACGCTTCTCTCGGGTTATGCCCATACGTCAGATTCCTCTGTACGCGCTGGCGGCCGGCGCCCTGGCGGTGTCCGTCCTGCTCTTCGGCGACGACGGCGGTGCCGATGCCGCCGCCGGGGCCGCCGCCGGGACGGTGACCGGAGCCGCCGCCGAGGCGGGTTCCGTGCCGGACACCGCGGATGCGGTGGTCGTGCAGCCCGACCCGGTGGCACCGGGCGCCGCCTTCTCCGTCTCCGACGGCGGGCAGTGCTCAGGTGACACCGCGGAGGCCACCTTCGACGACGCGAACCTCCCCGCGCTGGAGCTTTCCGACCGGAGCGGGCGGCTCGGCGGCACCGCGATCCTGCCGGAGAGCACCACGCCCGGCTCCTACCGGGTCACCCTCACCTGCGGCGGCACCTCCCGGGCCCGGCAGAGCGCCCTGGACACCGGCCGGAGGGGCGACCAGGAAGACGGTGCGGAGGGCGGCGAAGGCCACGGCAGCGGACGCGGCGAGGAGTACGGGAAGCAGTCCGGCGACGGCCGGAAGACCCTCACCGGCACCATGACCGTCTCCGGCGGTGCCGACGAGGTCGTGCCCCAGGGCGGAGCGGACACCGGCCTCGGCGGCGCGGCCGGCACCGGCCGGGCGGCCACGACCGCGGGCGGACTGCTGTTGCTGGCCGCGGCCGGCTGGGGAGCTCTCGCCCGCCGGCGGCACCCCCGCGGCACCGGGAGCTGACGGCGGTGACCGCGGATCCACCACGGCGCGGCCCGGTCATCGGCCTCGTCACCGCCCTCACCACGGCCCTCACCCTGGCGGGCGTGTGCACGCTCGCCGCCGTCCACCTCCGCGCCCGCGACGCCACCAGCGAGGTCGACGACGGTACCCACACCGTGCTGCGCACCGAGATCGCCAGAACGCTCAGCGGCCAGCTCACCCTGCCCTTCCGCAACGGGCCCGATGCGGTGCACTGCTCCGGCGATCTCCGGCCCGTTCCCTATGACGAGGTGCGCTGTACGGCCCACTTCCCCTTCGGCCTGGACCGGCACCTGAGCGTCGAGGTCACCCAGGTCCGCCACAACAAGGTCACCTACCGGCGTCACGCCCTGCCGCGGTGAGCGGTCCCGGCCGCGCCGAGCGGTGCCCGGCACGGTGAGTGGTGCCGCCCGTGCGCTGAGCGGTGCCTCGCGCGCCGGCCCGGCGCCGGCCGCCGGAGCGGGCAACGACGCCCCGTGCCCTACGGTTTGAGGTCCAGGGCAGCGCGCCCCGACCCGTCCATCAGGAACGGCACCGAGCTGTGCGTATGCGTGATCTTCCAGGTGCCGTCGATCTTGCGGAGGCCGACGGTTGCCCGGCTCCACAGCTCCACCTCGAAGCCGTCCTTCTTCGTCCCGTGCATCCGGTTGATGCTGTGGCTGAAGGCGACCCCGTCGCCGACCGTGATCTCGACCTGGGTCAGCGACACCTCGATCGGTCCCTCCCAGGTCGCGTACCAGGCCTCTACGGCCCCTTGGTCCAGTGCCTGCGGCCCCGTGTACTGCAGCGGAGGAGCGAGACTGAAGTCCACCAGGTCCGGCGCGCAGGCGGCGAGGAACCGCCGCGCGTCCCGCTGTGCGGTCGCGGCCGCCCGGTCCTCCAGCAGTTCCCGGATCAGCGCCTCGTCGGCGCTGCGTGTGGTGTCGGTGGCCATGAGGACTCCTCCCGTCGGACGGCGCCGGAGCACCGTGGCGCACGGAATGTCCGTGCAACGGGTAGACGCCGCCGCGGACGGAAACTCATCGGCGGAGCCGCGCACCCGGCCGGAGGCGAGGAGGGAGGAGGGGGAGGGGGAGGGGAAAGAGGGGGAGGGGAAAGCGGTGCGTGGTCCTGGCCCTACGGCGCGAGCCGCAGCGCCGCAGGCCCCCGGGTCAGCCAGGCGTTCGCCGCCTCGACCCGGCCGCCCACCTGCAGCTTTGCGTAGGCGTGTTCCAGATGCTTGTCGACCGTGCGCGGGCTGATCGCCAGCCGGCGGGCGATCTGCTGGTTCGTCAGGCCGCGGGCGAGCAGGGTGAGTACGGCGGACTCGCGGCGGGTGACGGGGGACGGTGCGGGCGTGGGCGGGGCGAGCCGGTTGAGGACGCGGCTGAGCCGGGTGCGCAGCAGGGCCGCGGCCGCCACATCGTCGTCGGAGAAGTCGCTGCCGCTGCGGCTGATCGCCACACACACCTTCCGCGGCACACCGGCCGCGTAGCCCGCCGGAAACGACATCGCGAGCTGCTGCTCGGCGTTCAGCGGCCGGTAGACGTCGGCATAGGCGGCGAGGGCGTGGAAGGCGCCGGGGGTCTGCAGGGTGGAGCGGCGCATCGGGGTGCCGGGGCCGAGGGTGGTGTGGGTGACGAGGGAATCGGCCGCCGACTCGCGGGCGAACGCCTCCCGGATGTCCGGGGTCAGCAGACCGGCGGGCAGGGTGAGCGGCCGGTCGGCGGAGCCGGCGCGGGGCGACCAGATGATGCTGTCGCCGGGAACGGCACCGAGCAGCAACGGCAGCAGCGCCGGAACAAGGGTGTCCTCGTCGACGGCATCGATCAGGAGGTCCACGACGGCGAGAATGCGCCGCAGGCCGGCCTCCGCGGCCGCGCTCATACCTCCAGCGTGCCGAGGGGGCCCAGGCCAGTCAAACGCGTGCCGAGGGGGACAGGCCGATCACGCGCGGGCCATCCGGCTCACACGAGCCCCACCCGGCCGGCCGGGGGAAGACCGGCCGGGCGCGTCAGGCGGCTAGCGCCCGACGGCATAGACGCGGTTGACGAGGCTCTGTGCGGCCAGTCGCCAGTGATGGAGTCCGGCCTCGTCGGCGAGCTGCCGCATCACCTCCTCACCCGCGTGGTTTCCCAGTGCCTGCGGACCGTGCTGGGCCAGCGCGGACGGCAGACACACGGCAACCGAGCTTGCGGTCAGTGCCCGTCCGACGGGGTTGGCGTTCTCCTGGGCGTTGGCCGAGGCGTTCGGCTCGACGACCATGCAGGTGCCGCCGTCGGCCAGTGCCTGTTCGGCGTGGTGCAGTGCGCCGCCCGGGTCACCGGTGTCGTGCAGGCAGTCGAAGAACGTGATCAGGTCGAAGTCCTCGCCCGGGAAGTCCTGGGCGGTGGCGACCTGGAAGCTGACCCGGTCGTCCAGTCCCCGCTCGGCCGCGATGCCGCGGGCCGCTTCGATGGACGGACGGTGGAAGTCGAAGCCCTCGAAGCGCGACCGGGGGAAGGCCTGTGCCATGAGCGTCGTGGAGTAGCCGTAGCCGCATCCGACGTCGGCGACGCGCGCGCCGCGCTCCAGCTTCTCCACCACGCCGTCCAGCGCGGTCAGCCACTCCGGTACCAGCGCGGCCGAGTAACCGGGGCGGAAGAACTGCGCGGTGCCGGCGAACAGCGCGTTTCCGTGTTCCTCCCAGCCGACGCCCTCACCGGTGCGGAAGGCCTCCACGAGGATGTCCTCGGTGGCGTAGATCGCCTGCAGCACGGTGGAGAACCCCGCCGCGTACGTCGGCAGATCCGGGTCCGCCAGGACGGCGGCGTGCTCGTCGGGCAGCAGGTAGGTATCGGCGCCGGGCGCGTAACTGACGTATTCGCCGGCGACCTGGGCGGTCAGCCATTCGCGGACGTAGCGCTCGACCAGCCCCGTACGGGCGGCGAGTTGTGCGGAGGTGAGGGGGCCGGCGCCCGCCATGGCCCGGTACAGGCCGAGCCGGTCACCGAGCGAGGTGCACAGGCCGGCGACCGCGGCGCCGCTGTCGGCGATCACCCTCTCCAGGAACTCCTGCACCCGGGCCTCGTCCACCGCGGTGCCGGGGGTGACATCGGCGGAGGCCGTCATGTCTCTCATCTCTCACCTCCTCGTCCTCATCTCACTGCAGCAGGACGGCCGCCCTGCGCGCCATACGGGATTCGCCGTATACGGCGGGTGGTGACCCCGGACGACACCGGGCCGACACTGGGGGAGAGGAGGTGCACCATGCGCAAGAAGATCGACTGCCGGGATCAGCCCAGCGAGATGAACTGCACCCTCGTCATCGCCGGCGAGGAGGAAGAAGTGCTCCGCGCCGCCACCGAGCACGCGGTATCCGTCCACGGACACCAGGATGGCCCGGAGCTGCGGGAACAGATCAGGACGGCCATGAAGGACGAGGTTCCGCAGCACGCCTGAGGTGCGGGAGCGGGGCGCCTGAGGCGCGGCAGCGGTACGCCCTCCCGGCTGCGGGACGGCCGCCCGGTTCTGTCCGGATGCCGGCGCGCGGGGGCCGCGGGCGGCCCCCGCGGGCTACGACCGGCGCCGGGGCTTACCGCGCTTGGCGCCCCTCGCACCGCCGGAACCGCCGGAACCGCCGGAACCGCCCCGCGGACTCCTGCCGGACGGCTTCCCGGCCGATTTTCCGGCTGTCTTCCCGGCCGTCTTCCCGGCCGCGGGCTTCCGCCGCGCGCCGCCCGTCTCGCTGCGCTTGGCCTTCGGCTGCGCCGGGTCCGGGTCCGGACGGCGCCCGCGTGAGCTGTTGACGGTCCGCCCGCGGACGATCCCGATGAAGTCCTCCACCAGGTCGGTGGTCTCCTCCTGCGGCCACGACAGCGCGACCCGTGACGCCGGGGCGTCCGACACCGGCCGGTAGGTGAGATCCCTGCGGTGGTGCAGACGGGCGAGGGACT
Source organism: Streptomyces sp. NBC_00400 (assembly GCF_036048035.1). NCBI lineage: Bacteria > Bacillati > Actinomycetota > Actinomycetes > Kitasatosporales > Streptomycetaceae > Streptomyces > Streptomyces sp. NBC_00400. The sequence goes on from NZ_CP107940.1 coordinate 6,894,994, forward strand.
GCGGGACGACGAGGACTCCGACCCCTGCCGCCACCAGCTCCACGGCGTCCGCGGTCGTGGCCGGGCGCTCGTTCGCGGGCCGCCCCGGCCGGTGCTCCCAGTCGAGGGTGTCGTCGAGGGGGTGCAGCACGATCTCGTCGGCGAGATCCTCGGCGGACACCTCGTCGGCGGCCGTCACAAGGTGGTCCTTCGGGACCACGACGACGGTCGTCTCGGTGTAGAGGGGGATCGCGCTGAGGTCCGCCCGGTCCACCGGCAGCCGCACAAAACCCGCGTCGGCGTCGCCGCCCCGCAAGGCGTCGAACGCCTCCGCGGCGGACACCGCGACGAGGGTCAGGGGAACGTCGGGAAGCCGCTCGTTCCAGATCCGCACCCACTTCGTGGGCGTCACCCCCGGGACATACGCGAGACGGAACGAAGGGGATACTTCCGAGCCAGTCACGTGGACAGGCTACCGGTCGTGGTCGGAGGTAGCGCACACGATCGATACCCTGGACACCATGACGTCGCACCAGACCACCCAGACGATGAAGCCCGCAACCGCGGCGAAGAAGCTGGGTGTGTACCTCGAGGCCACCCCCGCCGAGTTCCAGGAGGGTGTCGTCTCGCGCACCGAGTTGAACGCCCTGCAGGCCGATCCGCCCCAGTGGCTGCAGGACCTGCGGCGCAACGGCCCGCACCCCCGGCCGGTGGTCGCGGCGAAGCTGGGCATCTCCATCTCGGGCCTCGCGCGGGGCGGCATCACCGAGCCCCTCACCACGGAGCAGATCGACGCGCTGAAGAAGGACAGCCCCGAGTGGCTGCAGAAGGAGCGCGCCACCCAGGCCGAGGTCCGCAAGGAAGCGGCCCGGATCAAGGAGAAGAACGCGGCCCGGGACGAGCAGCCCGGCCCGCCGCGTTCCTGATCCCGCTCCTGAACCCCCTCCTTCCTCGCCGGGCCGCCCCGGTCCCATGCCCGTAGGGGCAGCGGGGCGTGCTCAGGCGTCCGTCGGGGGAAGGAGGTGCGCCAGCCCCTCCGCACAGTCCTTGGCGGTCTCGGCCGAGCGCGGCAGCATGACGCTTTCGTACGCACGGACGGCATCGTCGACGCCGGGTTCGGCGACGAGGGCCCGGGCGAGTTCGGTGCCGTCCAGCATGGCGAGATTGGCACCCAGCCCGAGCGGTGGCATCAGGTGCGCGGCGTCGCCCAGCAGCGTGACACCGGGGACGTGCTCCCAGGTGTGCGGGACGGGCAGCGCGAAGACGGGCCGGTGGACGAAGTCGCCGTCGTTGTCCCGCAGCAGCGCGAGCAGGCGTTCGTCCCAGCCGTTGAACATCCCCAGCAGGTGCGCCCGCACGGCCGCCGTGTCACCGGGCTCCACACCCGCGGCCACCTGCCAGTCCGCCGGTCCGCGGAAGCCTGTGTAGACGCGGATGTGGCCGTTGCTGTTGCGCTGGGCGAACAGCACCTTGCTGTCGGCCATGGCCACCATGGTGCCGGCGCCGACCATCCGCGCAAGACCGGGATGACGGGTGTCGCAGTCGTCGAAGCCGGCCTCGACGAAGGTGACACCGGTATAGCCGGGTACGGCGTCCGACAGGGCCGGGCGCACCCGCGACCAGGCGCCGTCGGCGCCGATCACCAGGTCGAAGTCCTCGGTGGTGCCGTCGCTGAAGAGCAGGCGGCCGGTGCCGTCCCCGAGCGGGGTGACCGAGCTGACGGCACGGTCCCACCGCACGCTGCCCGGGGTGAGGGAATCCAGCAGCAGACCCCGCAGCTGACCGCGGTCGATCTCCGGTCTGTCCTCCTCGCCGTGGTCGTCCGGCGGGCCCTGCGCGGGCAGGACGGCGGCAGTGGCGGGATCGAGCAGGCGCCACTCCTGGCCTTCGGGACGGGAGAGGGCGCGGAAGTGGTCGAGCAGTCCCGCCGCGCGCAGGGCGGCCTGACCCGTCCCGGCGTGCATATCGAGAGAGCCGCCCTGCGCGCGGGCGCCGGCGGCGGCCTCCCGTTCCCAGACGGTGACGGAGCGACCGTGGCGCTGCAGGACGCGGGCGCAGACAAGGCCCCCCAGGCCGGCGCCGACGACGGCGATGCGGGGGTCACGCGTGGAGTTCATGGGGCTTGTCCCCTCGGACGTGGGTGATCCGCCGGGAGGTCCGGCACAACCAAGAAAGCACACTCACTAAATAAGTGCAATGAGTTAACTTTCGCAGTGGGTGCGCTTCGTGATGCCCTTCGGGATACGCTGCGACGGTGACCGAACCGACCGGGCGCCGTGAGCGCAAGAAGGCCCAAACCCGCAAGTCGCTGGCCGATGCCGCACTGGAGCTCTTCCTCGACCGCGGCTACGACCAGGTCTCCGTCAAGGAAGTCGCCGACGCCGCCGACGTATCGGTGACCACCTTGTTCAAGCACTTCCCCGGCAAGGAAGCGCTGGTTTTCGACGAGGAGGACGACATCGAGGCGGGGCTCGTCGCCGCCGTGCGGGAACGCGCCCCCGGACAGTCGATCCCGCAAGCGCTGCGTGAGCACATCCTGCGGACGCGGGACCTCGCCAAGGATCCGCGGTGCGCCCCGTTCCTGCGCATGGTCGAGGACACCCCGACGCTGCGCGACTACTCCCACCGCATGTGGATGCGCCACGAAGCGGCCGTGGCACAGGCCATCACCGAGGAGACCGGCGCCCCCGAGGGCGACGTCACCTGCGCCGCCCTCGCCCGTTTCGCGCTGGAGACCCGTGGGCTCATCCAGCGGCACGCCGACCCGCGACGCGCCGCCGAAGGAGCCTTCGCCCTGCTCGAACACGGCTGGACGGCCACCCACCCCGAGGACTGACCAGGGCTGACCAGGACTGGCCACCTCCTGGCGGGGCCAGAAGACCGGGAATCCCGGACGGGCCGGCGTCACACACGGAATACTCCGGCGTCACACACGAAATAACTGAGGCCCTTGAGCCGGAAGTTACTGGGGGTACACATGGAAGCCGGTCAGCCGAGCCGTACCGCGATGAGGACAGCGCACGCCCGTGCGCGCCACCAGGCCGATCCCCAGCGGGTCTTCACCGACCCGCTGGCGTCGAAGATCCTCCACCTCGACCTCGACCCCGACGCGTTGCTGCCGCCGTCCGACGACCCGGTCGCCCGGCACAACATCCGGTTCGTCGCCGCGCGCAGCCGCTTCGCCGAGGACTCGCTCGCCTCCGCCGTGACCGCCGGCACCCGGCAGGCCGTGGTCCTCGGCGCCGGCCTGGACACCTTCGCCTGCCGCAACCCCCACGCCGGCCTGACGGTGTTCGAGGTCGATCATCCGGACACCCAGGAGTGGAAGCGGCAGCAGATGGCCGCGGCCGGGATCGCCCTTCCGCCGTCGCTGGCCTTCGCCCCGATCGACTTCGAACGCGACACCCTCGCCGAGGCCTTGGACGCGGCCGGGCTGGACCGTACCCGGCCGGCGTTCTTCATCTGGCTCGGGGTCACGCCCTACCTGACCCGGGAGGCAGTCCTCGCCACACTGCGCTGCGTGGCCGGGCACACCGCGCCCGTCGAAGTGGTCTTCGACTACTACCTCGAACCGTCGCCGGCGATGGCGCCGGAGCTCCGCGCTGCGTACGAGGCGGCCACACGGCGGGTGGCGGAGTTCGGCGAACCCTGGCTCAGCCACTTCACCCCGGACGGTCTCGCCGATGAGCTGCGCGCGATGAAGCTGGACGACATCGAGGACTTCACGGGGCCGGAACTGCTCGCGCGATACCTGGGCGAAGCCACTCCTGATGCCGATGCCGATGCGTTCAGTGGTCATGTGCTCCGTGCCGGGCGCACCACCGCCCGATAGGCAGGCACCTCACCGGCCCGTAGGCACCCCACCGCCCGGCCAGCGCGTCATCCCGCAACCGAGCCATCTCCGCCCGGATCAGGGCATGCCCGACGCCGACGCGGCCCCCGCCATGAGATACCTGGGCGGGTGGCCGCCGGGGCCCGGTGAAGGTGAGGCGCCCGAGATGGCCGAGGCCGCGAAGGACACACAGGCCGGCGAGAACTCCGTCGAGCTCGGGGGATACCGGCAGGAGCTGAAGCGGACGCTCGGCTCCTTCCAGGTGTTCGCGATCTCGTTCGCGTTCATCTCGGTGGCGGTGGGCGTCTTCGGGACCTACGACGACGTGCTGCAGAACGCGGGGCCGGTCGGGATCTGGCTGTGGCCCATCGCGGCGGTGGGACAGACGCTGGTGGCCTTGGTGGTCGCCCAGCTCGCGGCCCGCATCCCGCTCAGCGGCTCGTCCTACCAATGGGCCTCGCGGCTGGCCAGCCCGAAGGTCGGCTGGGGGTTCGGCTGGCTGACCTTCTGTTACCTGGTGATCGCGGTCGTGGCGGTCGACAACGCACTCGCGAGCCAGGCCTTCATGCCGCTCGCCGGGATCCAGCCCGACGAAGGCACCGCGCGTGTGATCACGCTGGTGGTGCTGCTCCTCCAGGCCGTGCTCGCCGTGGCCTCGACGCGCATCGTCAGCATGATCAACGCGAGCGCCGTGGGGCTCGAACTGGTGCTGGTCGTGGTGGTGGCGATCGCGCTCTTCATCGCCGTGCCGATCACGGGCCACGGCACGGCCGGCAACCTCACCTCGCGCGGTGTCACCGAGAACGCCCCGGACTATTTCGCCGTGGGCGGCGGGCTGATGCTCGCGATGATCATGGGCCTGGCCACGCTCGTCGGCTTCGACGCCGCGGCGAACCTGGCCGAGGAGGCCAAGGACCCCTATCGCAGTGTCCCGCGCGCGATCGTGGGATCCGTCGTGGCCGCCGGGCTGCTGGGCATGCTGTTCCTGATCGCGCTCACGGTCGCGATCGACGACATCCCACGGATCACCGTCAGCGGTTCGCCGGTCGCGGCGATCATGCGCGAACAGCTCGGTCCGGTGATGGAGAGAACGCTGCTGGTCGCGATCGCCTTCGCGTTCTTCGGTGCCGGGATGGTGGTGATGGCCGCGTGCTCGCGGATCGTCTTCGCGATGTCGCGCGACGCGCGCTTCCCTGCCCACGGGCTGATGCGAGGGGTCAGCCCCCGCACGCATACGCCGGTCCCGGCGACGGTCCTGATCTTCCTCGTCGGAGTCGTCCTGATGGCCGCGCTGCCGGGCGCCGCACTGCTGAAGCTGATCACCGCGTCGACGATCCTCCCGGCGGCCATCTACGGCTCGACGATCGTCCTCTACCTGGTGGTGCGCCGACGGCTGGACCGTAAAAAGGGCGCGTTCCACCTCGGGTGCTTCGAACTGCCGGTCGCGATCTGCGCGCTGCTGTGGTCGGTCGTCTCGCTCTGCGTGCTGGTGGCGCCCCCGGAGGCGCTGGTCCCCGTCCTGATCGTGGTGGGTCTGCTCCTCGTGGGCGGGCTCTTCTTCCTGGGCATGCTGATCTTCGACCGGGAGGTGCTGGAGACCGAGCCCGGAGAGGTGAGCGTCTTTGAGCACTGAGCTCGTTCGGCGGTGCGGCTCCCGGGCCGGGCGGGCTGCCGACGTGCGGGGCCGCCGGCCCGCACCGTTCGCGCCCTGATGGATCACCCGCCGGGCGGAGCACGGTCCGGTGGGCGAGGCTGGGCCTGGAGGTGGGTCATGGAACAGGTGCGGGCAGACGTGTGCGTGGTGGGCGCCGGGTTCGCCGGACTCGCAGCCGCGAGACGACTGGTCCAGGCCGGCCACGAGGCGGTGGTGGTCGAGGCGAGGGACCGGGTGGGCGGGCGGGTGTGGAACCGTGAACTTCCCGACGGGACCGTGGTGTCGGCCGGCGGGACCTGGCTGGGCAAGGGGCAGGACCGGATGTTCCAGCTCTGCCGGGAACTGGGACTTGAGGTGTACCGCCAGTACGAGCAGGGCGAGCACATCCTGCGCCTCGACGGAGTCAACCACCGCTACCACGGCGCCCTCCCCGCCACCGGCCCCAAGACCCTCCTCGCCCTCGGCCTGGCGCTGGCGCGGCTGCAACTGATGACGCGGCGCCTCCCGGCGGATGCCCCGTGGTCCGCCCGGGGCGCCCGGGCGTGGGACTCCCGCACCCTCGGACAGTGGCTCTCCGACCCGCGCAATGTGCCCTCGGCCACCGCCCGCACCCTGCTCAGATCGACCATGAACCTGCTGTTCTGCGCCGACCCGGCGGAGGTATCGCTGCTGGGCGCCCTCACCCTGGCCCGGGGCGGCGGCGGTTTCGGCTACTACACCGACACCAGAAAAACCGAATCCCACCTCGTGGACGGCGGAGCACCCGAAGTGGCGAGGCGGATGGCCGCGCACCTGGGGCCAAGGGTGCATCTGTCCAGCCCCGTTCAGCGGATCGCCCACGACGCCACCGGCATCGAGGTGGTTTCCCCCTCGCTCACCGTACGGGCGCAGCGGGTGATCGTGGCGACGCCCCCGGTGCTGGCGGGGCGGATCGCCTTCGATCCGCCGCTTCCCGCGCGCCACCGCCATCTGCTGCAGCGGGTGGTACCGGGGGCGGTCATCCGGGTGCACACGGTGTACCCACAGCCGTTCTGGCGCGAGCAGCACCTGTCGGGACAGACCTTCGCACCCCGGTCGCCCGTCCCGATCACCATCGACCAGACGCCGAGGCCGGGACGGCCGGGAGTGCTCAGCAGTTACGCGTTCAGCGCCGGAGCCCTGCGCCTGGGGCGCCTGGACCCGGCCCGGCGGCGGGAGATCTGGCTGGACGCGCTGACCGAGCGGTTCGGTCCGGAGGCACGTCACCCCGCCCAGTACCTGGAGACCGACTGGTCCTCCCAACAGTGGTCACTGGGCGGGATGATCGGCTACTTCCCGCCGGGCACCCTGACCAACTACGGCAGCGCGCTGCGCGAACCGGTGGGCCGGATCCACTGGGCCAGTACCGAGTCGGCCACGCTGATGCACGGCCTGATGGAGGGAGCGGTGCGCTCCGGCGAGCGAGCCGCCCAGGAAGTCCTGGTCGCGCTGTCCCGCGCCCGGCACACCGTCGGCCTGCCGGACCGTTCTCCCTGACCGCCGGCTCCGACCCGCCTGCCCTGACCCCGATTGCCCGGCCCGGGCATCTCGAAGCGGCTGGCTCGCACTGGCCCTGCCGAAGTCGCCGAGTCAGGCTGACCGTCGAGACCCAGGGGCTAGACCCAGGTTCGCGGGGAACGTGGGCACACGGCCGGCACCGACGTCGTGGTACCGCGCCCACTGCGGCTCGATGGAACCCCGCGGCCCTCGCCTGTCCGCCCCTCTGCGTGCCGACGTCAAAGGAACCGCTCGGCGAACGGAAGGACGACCATCATCACGAGTACGGCGGCTGCCGCGACCGCCGCACCCACGGACAGTCTGCTGAGCAGCCACAGCAGTGCACCCCAGGGTTGCGGATTCGCGCCCAGCCGTGTGCCCTTCCCGAAGGAGACCCGCAGAGGCATCAGGCACAAGAAGAGCAACAGCGCGGCCGCGCCGCTCACGATGACGAAGAGGACCGCGAGATCCATCGCGGCACGCGATGAAAGGGGCTGGGTGTAACCGCCGTCGGACCGGCGCTGCAGCCGTATGGCGCTGTCGTCGATGCGCGCGACCTCGTAGGCGCGTGCCGAGGTATCGGTGAAGGTGCCCTTCAGCGAGACGAACGTGCCGGTGCAATCGCGTCTGCTGTACTTTCCGCTGACGGTGACGTGGCAGTGGGCCGCGGTGAGGGTGCCCGGAGTGCCGGCCAGGGCCGCGCGATAGGCGAACGGGCCCCAGACCAAGGACACCAGCCATGCAGCAAGGGCGATCACGCCGGTGGCGAGGAGCAGGCCGAAGAGGGTCAGTGGCAGGCTGGGCGACAGGCCGGGCTTCTCTTTCATTCCTGCGTTATATCCGCTGTCCGCCAAGTGCCCCGGCGGTCGCATCGCGGATCTGTACACGACATTGACGCGCGCGCCTCCGTGATGCTGCGCGGGTGCCGGGCCGGCGTTCGGCACCGGCTCCGGCAGTGACTTCGCGCGCCGACAGGACTGGCCCCGCCTACGGAGGGCCCAGCCCCGCTGAGTACCGTGGCCGGCCTGCCCCGGTGGCGTGGAACGCAGCGGGAGGCAGAGCACCGGACCGCGGCGAACCCGGCCGGAGACAGTTCCCGCCGCTTCGGGCCGCAGCCGCTCGCTCAACCGGCGGCAGCGCCGAACCACCGGGGCAGCCGGCGGAGCAGATCCTGCTGATCGTCACCCACCCACGCCACATGGCCGTCCGGCCGCAGCAGCGCCGCCGGCACGTCCAGTTCCTCGCTGACGTCGACGACGTGGTCGACGCGATCCGCCCAGCCCGCCACCGACAGCCGGCCGGTCTGATCGAGCAGCAGTCCGCGGCCGCCGTGCATCAGCTCGTAGAGGCGCCCCTGCTTCAGCTGCACGTCCCGCAGCCGCCGGCCGAGCAGTTCGTGGCCCTCGCCGAAGTCGTAGCGGACCCCGACCGCGGTGATCATCCCGGTCACGTACCGGTTCACCTCCTCGAAGTCCATCAGCTTCGAGAACAGCTCCCGCAGCGCGGTCGCCCCCGGACCGGTCCCCAGCAGCGTCATCTGGGCACGGGTGCTGTCCAGCACGGCTGCGCCCACCGGGTGCCGTTCGGCGTGGTAGCTGTCCAGCAGCCCCTCCGGCGCCCGGCCGCCGACCTCGGCGGCCAGCTTCCAGCCGAGGTTGAACGCGTCCTGCACGCCGAGGTTGAGCCCCTGCCCGCCGGTCGGCGGGTGGATGTGCGCCGCATCGCCGGCCAGCAGGACCCGGCCCACCCGGTAGTGCTCGGCCTGCCGGGTGGCGTCGCCGAACCGGGACAGCCAGCGCGGCGAGTGCACCCCGAAGTCGGTGCCCGCGGTCGCCCGCAGCTGCTGCTTGAACTCCTCCAGGGTCGGCGCGGTCGCACGGTCCTCGGCCACCCCGTCGGCGGGCACGATGACGCGGCACACCCCGTCCTGCCTGGGGGCGACGCCGAACCGCAGCTGGGTCGTGCGTACTTCCTCGACGACGGCGGCGACCGTCGCCGGATCCTCGGCCACCTCCATCTCACCCAGCAGCGTCTCGGTGGTGGCGGGCTCACCGGGGAAACCGACCCCGAGCAGCTTGCGCACCGCACTGCGGCCGCCGTCGCACCCGACGACGTAGCGCGCACGCAGGTGCCTGCCTCTCCCGGCGGCTACGCCCCCATGGCCGGGGGGACCCCCACCGGCCACGCCCACCGTGCCGGGGAGCCCCCCACCGGCCAGGCCCTCATGGGCGGAGGCATCCCCGCTCGCCAGCTCGACGGTCACCCCGTCCTCGTCCTGGCTCAGCCCGGCCACTTCGCAGCCGCGCCGGATCTCGGTACCGAGTTCGACGGCACGCTCGTGGAGCAGCCGCTCGGTGACCGGCTGCGGGACGGCGAGGGCGTACGGGTGAGCCGTTTCCAGCCGGTCCGGCCACGCCTTCATGATGCCGCCGAAAAGCCCGCCGGCCCGGAACTTCTCACTGACCGCGAGGAACCGGTCCAGGAGGCCGCGCTGGTCCATCAGCTCGACGCTGCGCGCGTGCAGCCCCTGCCCGCGGGACTCCCCGGTCGGCTCGGCCAGCTTCTCCAGCACGACCACCCGCACGCCGTGCAGCCGCAGCTCGCAGGCCAGCATCAAGCCGGTCGGCCCGCCGCCGACCACGATCACGTCAATCATCAAACGCCCCGTTCCACGAGAGGGAATTTCGGCCAACTGCCCGCGCGGTCCGGCGGCGCGCACACCCGCCCCTCCGCCCCTCCGCGCCGAGTCCCCGGAACCGCTGCATCGACCTACGCCGACAACCGCCCACGCACGTCGCGAATCTACGATTTCCGCAGGTCCTGGCCTTGGCCGAACATTCTGCGGCACCCCCCGGGCCTTGCCGCAAGCCCCCCGGTGCGCTATAAGTTGAAAGTGGCAAGGAGTGGGAAATCTCCTTGCCTTTGTCTTTTGCTGACGGTGCCCGTGCCGGTGCCGGTGGTGAAGGCCGGAAGGGCAAGCCCGTCGGCGAAGACGCCCGTTCCCGCGGCCGCACAGCGCTAGCTTTGTGCCCATGATCGTATGGCTCAACGGCACTCACGGAGTGGGCAAGACGACGACCGGTGCACTCGTGCAGCAGCTGATCCCGGATTCACGGGTGTTCGACGCCGAGAAGGTCGGCGAGACACTCATGGACATCACGCCGGGGCTGCCCGGGACGGACAACTTCCAGCACTGGCCGCCGTGGCGGCCGCTCGTGGTCGAGACCGCCCGCCGCGTACTCGACTACACCGGCGGCACTCTGGTGATGCCCATGACCGTCCTGGTCGAGCAGTACTGGCGCGAGATCAGCACGGGCCTCGCCCACCATGCCATTCCGGTACGGCACTTCGTCCTCCACGCCGACCAGGACACCCTCCGCGGGCGCATCGCGGGCGACACTGTTCTTGGCCCCGACTCCCCGTTCCGTCTCAAGTACCTTGAGCCCTACGCCGAGGCGGCCCGCGCGTGGCTGCACGGCGAGGCCGAGGTCGTCGACACCACGCACCTCACGCCCGCCCAGGCCGCCCTGCAGGTCGCGGAGGCCGTCAAGAGCTGAGGTCCGCCCGCTGAGCGGAAAACCAAAGATCGCCACAGGGCGGCGGGCCGCCCGGGCCGCCCGCCCGGGCGGCCCGGGGCGCGAACAGGCCCACCGCGACCGGCCCCATCACGGCCCGGAACAGGGCGTGGGCGAGCGGCAAAGAGGCGGCGGCCACCGTCACGCCGTATCCGGTGACCAGCAGGCCGACCGCTGACAGGGGCACGTGAAGGCTCTCGGAGATGAGCTCCAGGAGGCCGATCGGCAGGTTCTCCGCAGTGTTGAAGGTGAAGGCGGCCAGCATCAGGGCCACGAGCGCCGCCGGTCCGTGCCAGGGAGCCGGTTGCCCGGTGATCGCCCGGACCCTCCCGTCCCTCGCCGGTCGCTCCTCGTCGGTGGCGCCGTCCCTGGAAGCAGCCCACCGGGCGCACACCTCCCGCCGCAACTCAATTCATGGCCGGTCTCACCGCATCCCCTCCGCACGCCCTTCCGCATCCGCACTCCGACCCATTGCATAAAACTGCCGCTATCCGTATAGTCATGCCATCAAGGAGGAGAGGTCCATGACGGTACGAGCAGCAGTGGCCGGTGCGAGCGGGTATGCGGGTGGTGAAGTGCTGCGCCTGCTTCTGGGGCACCCGGAGGTGGAGATCGGGGCGCTGACCGGGCACTCCAACGCCGGGCAGCGCCTGGGCGGGCTGCAGCCGCATCTGGCCCCGCTGGCGGACCGCGAGCTCCAGCCGACCTCCGCCGAGGTGCTGGCCGGGCACGACGTCGTCTTCCTCGCGCTGCCGCACGGCCAGTCCGCCGCGGTCGCCGAGGAGCTGGGGCCGGATGTGCTGGTCGTCGACTGCGGCGCCGACTTCCGGCTCAGCGATTCCGCCGACTGGGAGGCCTTCTACGGCTCGGCCCACGCCGGGACCTGGCCGTACGGCCTTCCGGAGCTGCCCGGGGGCCGCGCCGCGCTCCAGGGGACCCGGCGCATCGCGGTCCCGGGCTGCTACCCCACCGCCGTCTCGCTCGCCCTGTTCCCCGCCTACGCGGACCGGCTCGCCGAGCCCGAGGCCGTGATCGTCGCGGCCACCGGCACCTCCGGCGCCGGCAAGGCCCTCAAACCGCATCTGCTGGGCTCCGAGGTCATGGGCTCGATGAGCCCGTACAGCGTCGGCGGCGGGCACCGGCACACCCCCGAGATGATCCAGAACCTGAGCGCGGTGGCCGGCGAGCGGATCAGCGTCTCCTTCACCCCGACCCTGGCCCCCATGTCGCGTGGCATCCTCGCCACCTGCTCGGCGAAGGCGAAGCCCGGTGTGGACGCCGGTGCCGTACGGGCCGCGTACGAGAAGGCGCTGGCCGACGAGCCGTTCCTGCGGCTGCTGCCCGAGGGCCAGTGGCCGTCGACCGCCGCCGTGTACGGCTCCAACACCGCCCAGGTCCAGGTGACACTCGATGCCGCAGCCGGCCGGATCATCGCGATCAGCGCCCTCGACAACCTCACCAAGGGGACCGCGGGCGGCGCGGTGCAGAGCATGAACATCGCCCTCGGCCTCCCCGAGGAGACCGGGCTTTCGAAGGTCGGGGTGGCTCCGTGACACGGACGGACCCGGGCCAGCACAGCGTGACCGGCGGGGTGGCCGGCGAAGCGACGGAGGAGAAGAAGCAGTGAGCGTCACGGCAGCACAGGGGTTCACGGCGGCGGGCATCGCCGCCGGGCTCAAGGAGAACGGAAACCCGGACCTCGCCCTCGTGGTGAACAACGGGCCGCGACTGGCCGCCGCCGGTGTCTTCACCTCCAACCGCGTCAAGGCCGCACCGGTCGTCTGGTCCGAGCAGGTCCTCAAGGGCGGCACGGTCTCCGCCGTCGTCCTCAACTCCGGTGGTGCCAACGCCTGTACGGGCCCGCTCGGCTTCCAGGACACCCACGCCACCGCGGAGAAGGCCGCCGAGGTGCTGGGGCACAACGCCGGCGAGGTGGCGATCGCCTCCACCGGGCTGATCGGCCTGCGGCTCCCGATGGACAAGCTGCTGCCCGGAGTCGAGCGGGCCGCGGCGGAACTGACCGAACACGGCGGCGAGAAGGCCGCCATCGCCATCAAGACCACCGACAGCGTGCACAAGACCGCCCAGGTCACCGTCGGGGACACCACCCGGCCCCAGGCCGGTGGAGGCTGGACCGTCGGCGGGATGGCCAAGGGCGCCGGCATGCTTGCCCCGGGCCTGGCCACCATGCTCGTCGTGCTGACCACCGACGCCGATCTGCCGGCCGCCGACCTCGATACGGCACTGCGCGACGCGACCCGCACCACCTTCGACCGGGTCGACTCCGACGGCTGTATGTCGACCAATGACACGGTGCTGCTGCTCGCCTCGGGCGCCTCCGGCGTCGTACCGGACACCGCCGCGTTCGCCGAGGCGGTGCGCACGGTCTGCGCCGACCTGGCCCGGCAGCTGATCGGGGACGCCGAGGGCGCCAGCAAGGACATCCGCATCGAGGTCGTGGGCGCGGCCGGCGAGGACGACGCGGTCGAGGTCGGCCGCTCCATCGCCCGCAACAACCTCCTCAAGTGCGCCATCCACGGCGAGGACCCCAACTGGGGCCGGGTGCTCTCCGCCATCGGCACCACCTCCGCCGTCTTCGAGCCCGACCAGCTCAATGTCGCCATCAACGACGTCTGGGTCTGCAAGAACGGCTCGGTGGGCGAGGACCGCGACCTGGTCGACATGCGCTACCGGGAGGTACGCATCACCGCCGACCTCGCGGCCGGCACCGAGTCCGCGGTCATCTGGGCCAACGACCTGACCGCCGACTACGTCCACGAGAACAGCGCGTACTCCTCATGAGCGAGCGCATCCATCACCGGCGCGTGCCGGGCTCCCGGCACGCCCCCAGAAGCGAGGCCGCAGCATGAGCGAGCGAATCATTCAAAGGTGCGTGCCGTACTCACAGCCCGCCGAGCGGAGCGAGGCCGGCGCATGAGTACCCGCAAACACACCGCGCTCCCCAAGGCCCGGACCCTCATCGAGGCGCTGCCCTGGCTGACCCGGCACCACGGCAAGACCGTCGTCATCAAGTTCGGCGGCAACGCCATGGTCGACGAAGAGCTCAAGCGGGCCTTCGCCCAGGACGTGGTCTTCCTGCGGCACGCCGGACTGCGCCCCGTCGTCGTGCACGGCGGCGGCCCGCAGATCAGCGCCCAGCTGGACCTGCTCGGCCTGGAGTCCGAGTTCAAGGGCGGCCTGCGGGTCACCACGCCCGAGGCGATGAACGTCGTACGGATGGTGCTGGCCGGCCAGGTGCAGCGCGAGCTGGTGGGGCTGCTCAACGAGCACGGTCCGCTCGCCGTCGGCATGACCGGCGAGGACGCCCATCTGATGACCGCGACCAAGCACTTCGCCGATATCGACGGCGAGCAGGTGGACATCGGCCGGGTCGGCGAGATCACCGGCATCGACCCCGGGGCCGTCCACGCCCTCCTGGAGGACGGCCGGATCCCGGTCATCTCCTCGATCGCCCGCAGCAGCGACGAGGGCGATGCCTCCGGTGTCTTCAACGTCAACGCCGACACCGCCGCGGCCGCGCTGGCCGCGGCCCTCGGCGCCGAGACGCTGATGGTGCTCACCGACGTCGAGGGGCTGTACGAGGACTGGCCCCAGAGCGACGAGGTGATCTCCCGCCTCACCGCCACCGAACTGGAAAAGCTGCTGCCCGACCTGGCCAGCGGCATGGTCCCCAAGATGCGGGGCTGTCTGCACGCCGTCCGCAACGGCGTCCACACCGCCCGGGTCATCGACGGGCGGGTCCAGCACTCGATTCTGCTGGAGATCTTCACCGACGAAGGAATCGGCACGATGGTCGTGCCGGACGCGAACACGATCGAGGGGGCGACATGAGCGACGCGGCACACCGCCACGGCCCGGTGACCAACGCAGGCCTCACCGGCCGCTGGCAGGGCGCCATGATGGACAACTTCGGCACCCCCCGTATCCCGCTCGTCCGGGGCGAGGGCGCCAAGGTGTGGGACGCCGACGGCAAGGAGTACCTGGACTTCCTCGGCGGCATCGCGGTCAACGCCCTCGGCCACGCCCACCCCGCGGTGGTCCGCGCCGTCTCCGACCAGGTCGCCACCCTCGGTCATGTCTCGAACTTCTTCGTCACCGAGCCCACCGTGGCCCTCGCCGAGCGCCTGCTCGCGCTGGCCGGACGCCCCGGCCGGGTCTACTTCTCCAACTCCGGAGCCGAGGCCAACGAAGCCGCCTTCAAGATCGGCCGGCTGACCGGGCGCCGCCATATGGTCTCCACGGCCGGCGGCTTCCACGGCCGTACCATGGGCGCCCTCGCCCTCACCGGCCAGCCCGCCAAGCAGGCGCCGTTCGCACCGCTGCCCGGCGATGTCGACTACGTCCCGTACGGGGACGTCGACGCGCTCCGGGCCGCCGTCACCACCGACACCGCCTTCGTCATCCTGGAGCCCGTCCAGGGCGAGAACGGCGTCATCGTCCCGCCGCCCGGCTACCTCCGGGCCGCCCGCGAGATCACCGCCGCCACCGGCACCCTGCTGGTCCTGGACGAGATCCAGACCGGCATCGGCCGGACCGGACACTGGCTGGAGTCCCAGGCGCAGGGCATCGAGGCCGACGTCGTCACCCTCGCCAAGGGCCTGGGCGGCGGTCTGCCGATCGGCGCCACGCTGGCCTTCGGCCCGGCCGCCGACCTGCTCACGCCCGGTTCGCACGGCTCGACCTTCAGCGGCAACCCGGTCGTCTGCGCCGGCGCCCTCGCCGTCCTGGACACCATCGAGGCCGACGGCGTCCTGGAGAACGTCAAGCGGGTCGGCGAACGGCTGAGGAACGGAACCGAGGCCCTGGGCCACCCGTTGGTCGGCCAGGTCCGCGGTGCGGGCCTCCTCCTGGGTATCGTCTTGACGGAGCCGCTCGCGCCACAGGTGCAGCAGGCGGCTCAGGACGCGGGCCTGCTGGTGAACGCGGTCGCGCCGGACGTCATCCGGCTCGCCCCGCCGCTGATCGTCTCCGACGACGAAGCGGAAGTGTTCCTCCACAAGCTTCCCGGCGTCCTGAACACGGTCCTCCAAGGGGCCGACGGGGAACGACGAGCCGGAGACTGACGACAACGATGACCGAGCCGCAGGACAAAGAGGCGCAGGACAACGAGGCGCAGGACAACGAGGCGCAGAACGGCGGCCAGGCCGTACCGCAGACCCGCACCGCCCGCCACCGCCGGATCGTGGACATCCTCAACCGGCTGCCGGTCCGCTCCCAGAGCCAGCTCGCCAAGCTGCTCGCCGACGACGGCCTGTCCGTCACCCAGGCGACGCTCTCGCGCGATCTGGACGAGCTGGGCGCGGTGAAGATCCGCAACACCGGCGGCGAGCTGATCTACGCGGTGCCCAGCGAGGGCGGCGACCGCAAGCCGCGGGCGCCGCTGGGGGAGTCGGCCAAGGAGGAGCGGATGCGCCGCCTCTCCGGCGAACTCCTCATCTCCGCCGAGGCCTCCGCCAACCTCGTGGTCCTGCGCACCCCGCCGGGCGCCGCCCAGTTCCTGGCCTCGGCCATCGACCAGGCAGAACTCCACGACATCCTCGGCACCATCGCGGGCGACGACACCCTGATGCTCATCAGCCGCGACCCGGCGGGCGGCCAGGCCCTCGCCGACCATCTGCTGCGCCTGGCGCAAAAGGCGCACTGACACCGCCCGCGCCGCTCCCCGCGCCTCGCGTCACCCCGGGGAGCGAACCGCCCCGCCCCCGGCGGCGGCCGTGCGCACCGTGCACCATCCCACCCGAGCCACCCGCTGCCTGCCGAACCCCATACGGCAGGATGGCAGTTCGCGCCGGGACGTCCGCGGATGTCCCGGCGCCTACGCAGCCCTAGAGACGAGCAGGTGGCATGGTGACGAGACATCACATCCGGCTGATAGCAAGGCCGCTCCTTCCGGCCGCAGGGGGAGCCGGCCGGTGAACCGCGCTGTGACACTGCACGATCTGATCGTGGCCGGGGCCGCGCTGGCGGCCGGCATCGTGGCGGGTCTGCTGCTGCGGGTCGCCCTGCGGTGGCTGGGCAAACACGCCCTCAAAACCCGGTGGAGCGGGGACGACATCCTCGTCGACGCGCTGCGGGCGGTGGTGCCCTGGGCGGCGGTCACCGGCGGTCTGGCGGCGGCGGCCGCGGCGCTGCCGCTGACGGAGGCGGTCGGACGCACCGTCAACCGGACGCTGATGGTGCTGCTCATCCTGGTCGTCACGCTCACCGCGGCCCGGGTGATCACCGGAGTGGTGAAGTCCTTCGCGCAGTCCCGGTCCGGGGTGGCCGGATCGGCGACCATCTTCGCCAACATCACCCGCATCATCGTCCTGGCGATGGGTTTCCTCGTCGTCCTGCAGACCCTGGGCATCTCCATCGCCCCGCTGCTCACCGCCCTGGGCGTGGGCGGCCTCGCCGTCGCCCTGGCCCTTCAGGACACCCTCGCCAACCTCTTCGCGGGCGTGCACATCCTCGCCTCCAAGACGGTGCAGCCCGGTGACTACATCCGGCTCAGCAGTGGCGAGGAGGGCTATGTCGTCGACGTCAACTGGCGGAACACCGTGGTGCGCCAGCTCTCCAACAACCTGGTGATCATCTCCAACGCCCAGCTGGCCGGCACCAACATGACCAACTTCACCCGGCCGGAACAGAAGTTGACGATCCTGGTGCAGGTGGGTGTCGGTTACGACAGTGACCTCGACCATGTCGAGCGGGTCACCACCGAGGTCGTCGAGAGCGTGATGAAGGACGTCGACGGCGGCGACCCCGACCACGAACCGGCCGTCCGCTTCCACACCTTCGGCGACTCCAGGATCAGCTTCACGGTGATCCTGGGCGTCGGCGAGTTCAGCGACCAGTACCGGATCAAGCACGAGTTCATCAAGCGCCTGCACCAGCGTTACCGGGCCGAGGGCATCCGCATCCCCTCCCCGGCCCGGACCGTGGCACTGCAGAAGCCGGAAGAGATCGCGATACCGCACCAGCGGGATGTCTCGGCCGCGGTCCCGCCGGTGCCGTAGCCCCGCGGCCGCGAGCCCGGCCGCGAGCCCGGCCGCGAATCCGGCCGCCCCGCGCGGGTCTTCCCCCCCCCGGGGCGGCCGGGCTCGCACCTCGCCTGGCCTCGCCTCAGCTCAGCCGTCACGTCGCTCTTCCCGCGGAACGACCACCGTCAGCCGCCCGGGGACGTCGCAGAGCCAGTGGCCCGGCCCGTTGTCCGGCCGCAGCACATAGACGCCCCCGCGCACATCGCTGACGATGCCGGTCCGGCCGGTGCCCTCGTCGTGCACCAGATCGCCCACCCAGGGCTTGTCCGCACCCTTCACCGGCCGTCCTTCCTGTGCAGTTCGCCCCAGACCCGCTTGCCCCAAGGGAGCCGGTCGGTACCCCAGGCGGCCGTCAGTCCGGCCAGCAGCACGAGGCCCCGCCCGCTGTCGTCCTCGTTCCCCGGCGGGCGGTGCCGTGGAGGGGCCTTCGACTTGTCCACCACCCCGATCCGCACCGTTCCCGGGCCGGGGCGGCTGACGACCAGCCGGATCACCTCGCTCCGTGCGTGCTGCACGGCATTGGTCACCAACTCGGAGACCACCAAGGCTCCGTCGTCGGCCAGTTCCTCCAGGCCCCAGGCAGTCAGTGCGCAGCGCACCAGACGGCGGGCGACGGCCACGCTCTCGGGTCTGCGCAGCAGCGTTTCGCTGTATCCGGGGTGTCCGGTGGGGCGGGATGCGGTCATGGCCATCGGGACCTCGTCGGTGGTGGGCCAATCTTCTTCGAGCCGCTGTAACGTCCTGGACGACGGCTACGCTCCAGTCAACGAGCGTCACGCCACGTGTCCAAGGGTGTGCAAGGGAGCAACGCGTTTAACGCGTTTAGGCGTTGGCCGCATCGCCTGGCTGGGGTTGGGCGGGGCCGCGTCATCAGGGAGGAGGTCGGATGGGTGACTCAGGCGGACGGCAACGCACGCGTAACACCCTGCTCCAAGACGTGATCAAGGCGGCTGGGGTGACGTACGAGACGCTGGCCCGTTCGGTGCGTTCCATCGCAGGTGAGGCCGGGGACGGTGTGCGTACGAACCGCTCCGCCATCGCCCACTGGGTGGCCGGGGCTACGCCCTCCGAACCCACTGCGCGCTACTTGGCCGAGGCCCTCTCGCGTCGACTCCGCAGACCGGTCACGTTGAGCGAGATCGGGCTCGCTGTCACTTCCTCGGAAGACGCGCCCGCCTGGCGTCTGGATACGCTGGCAGCGCTCAACGAGTTGGGGAGAGACGACTTGGACATAGGGCGCAGGCGTGCCCTCACCGCCGCCGCATACTCAGTTGCCGCGCTGACTGTGCCCGGTCCCGCGTGGTGGACGCAGAAGGCCGAGCGCTCCACCGTGTCTTCCATGGCGAACCGTCCCAAGGTCGGCCGCCGGGACCTGGTGGCCGTCCGCGACATGGCGGCCATGTTTTCCCGCGTCGACCAGCGGCACGGCGGTGGTCACGCCCGCACGGCAGTGGTCCAGTACCTCACGACCGATGTTGCCGCTTACCTGAACGGCCACTTCACGGACGGCAGTGTCCGGCGGGAGATGTTCTCCGCCGCCGGTGAACTGGCCTACCTGTCCGGTTGGATGGCATTCGACAGCGCTGAACACTCGCTCGCGCAGCGCTACTTCACGACTGCGGTGAGCTTGGCGGCAGAGGCCGGTGACGCGCCTATGGCGGGGCACGTCCTCCGGGCCATGGCTCACCAGGCGGTGGACCTCGGGCACCCGGGCCACGCCCTGAACGTTGCCGCGGCCTCGATGGATGGTGCCCGCTACGTTCTCGCGACCCCACGTGAGCGCGCACTGCTGGGTGTCGTCCATGCCCGCGCGCTGGCGGCTGCCGGACAGAAGAAGGCCGCCGTCGCCGCGTTGCTCCGCGCCGAGGATGACCTGTCGTCCGCTCGCCCCGGCGACGAGGATCCGGCCAGGGTGTTTTTCTTCAGCGAGGCCAGCCTCGCGCATGAGACCGCGTGTACTCTGCGCGACATCGGGGATCTGAACGGCGCACAGCAGCAGTTCCGACGCAGCGTCCGTACCCGCGCTGCCTCCTCGTTCACCCGCACGCACGCCGTGACCCTTGGATATCTCGGTGCCGTCCAGGCGAGGCAGGGAGCCATGGAGGAAGCCTGCGCCACCTGGTCGCGTGCCTTGGACTCCATGGACGGTATTCGTTCGGCGCGCGCTCGCCGTACTGCCTTGGACATGCGTCGTGCCCTGTCGCCCGTACGCGGGCGCGGTATCCCCACGGTGGCCGAACTCGATCACCGTGCTGCTGCTTACCTTGCCGAGACCGCCTGACCGCCCGTCCCGTCCACTTCTCCGAGGAGTTCAGCCCCCATGACAGAAGAGTTCAAGGTCGTGCCCGTCGCCCACGTGGTGGGTGGACGCGCCGAGCCCACGGATGACTACTGGGGTGGTACCCGCTCCGTCATCCGTATCGACCCGGAGCAGTTCACCGAGGAGTCGGTCGTCGGTCTGGATGCCTTCTCCCACCTCGAGGTCGTCTTCCGCTTCCACCTGACCGACCCCACCGATCTGCACCCGGAGCCCCGGCACCCCCGCGGCAACCCCGACTGGCCGGCCGGCGGCATCTTCGCTCACCGCAACATGCGCCGAGTGAATTGGCTGGGCGTTTCGCGGTGCCGCCTGGTCAAGGTGGATGGCCTGGATCTGCACGTGGAAGCGCTGGATGCCGTGGATGGCACACCGGTGCTGGACATCAAGCCGTGGTTCAGCGTGATGGGACCGCAGGGCGAGGTGCGCGAGCCCGGCTGGCCCTCGGAGATGCTGGCCGACTACTACGCCGACCCTCGCGCGTAAGGCGCTCTCCCGCAGAAAACGATCGAGGGCCTTGTTCCCGCCGAAGCGGGGACAAGGCCCTGACCTGGGCTCTAAGCCCTTACTGCACCGTCGGGACGACAGGATTTGAACCTGCGACCCCTTGACCCCCAGTCAAGTGCGCTACCAAGCTGCGCCACGTCCCGGTGCTCGTGCCGGCCGGAGGACTCCCGGCCGGGGCGTGCAGAAGAAAAATACCCTGTCCGGGGCCATGAATCCAAAGCGGGTCCCTCACCGTGCCCTTTCGGGCCTCCTGCAGGGCGTGCGCTTACGTGATTCGATACGCATATGGGTGATATGTCGGCAAAGGACGCCCTCCGGGTGCGCCGGGTCTACGAGCCGCCGGAGCCGGCGGACGGGTCCCGGGTGCTGGTCGACCGGCTGTGGCCGCGCGGGCTGTCCAAGGCGGATGCGCAGCTCACCGAGTGGTGCAAGGACGTGGCGCCCTCGTCGGAGCTGCGCCGCTGGTTCCGTCACGAGGGACCGCGGTTCGCGGAGTTCGCCGAGCGGTACCGCGAGGAGCTGGCGCGGGAGGCGGCGCAGCCGGTGCTGGAGGGGCTGCGGGAGCGGGCCGCGCAGGGGCCGCTGACGCTGCTGACGGCCACGAAAGACGTGTCGGTGAGTCATGTGAACGTCCTGATCGAGGTGCTGCGAGAGGGGTTCTGAGGGGTCCGCCGCGCCGGTGGCCCGCCCGTTGACCTGCGTGTTCATCGTCCCGTTGACGAAACATACGGTGGAGTGCATACTTATACCCATCAGCGTATGCACCGTAAGGAGAAACCCGTGACCGAGCGCGTCGTACTCGCCTACTCGGGCGGCCTGGACACCTCTGTCTGTATCGGCTGGATCGCCGAGGAGACGGGCGCCGAGGTCATCGCCGTTGCCGTGGACGTCGGCCAGGGCGGCGAGGACCTGGACGTCATCCGCAAGCGTGCGCTCGACTGCGGTGCGGTCGAGGCCGAGGTCGCGGACGCCAAGGATGAATTCGCCGACGAGTACTGCCTCCCGGCGATCAAGGCCAACGCCCTGTACATGGACCGCTACCCGCTGGTCTCCGCGCTCTCGCGGCCGACCATCGTCAAGCACCTGGTCGCCGCCGCGAGGAAGCACGGCGCCACCACCGTCGCCCACGGCTGCACCGGCAAGGGCAACGACCAGGTCCGCTTCGAGGCCGGTATCTCCTCCCTCGCCCCCGACCTGAAGTGCATCGCCCCGGTCCGTGACTACGCGATGACCCGGGACAAGGCGATCGCGTTCTGCGAGGAGAAGAACCTCCCGATCGCGACCACCAAGAAGTCGCCGTACTCCATCGACCAGAACGTCTTCGGGCGGGCCGTGGAGACGGGCTTCCTGGAGGACATCTGGAACGCGCCGATCGAGGACGTGTACGAGTACACGGAGAACCCGGCCGTCCAGCGGGAGGCCGACGAGGTCGTCATCACCTTCAAGGAGGGCGTCCCGGTCGCGATCGACGGCAAGCCCGTCACCGTCCTGCAGGCCATCCAGCAGCTCAACGAGCGGGCCGGCGGCCAGGGCATCGGCCGGATCGACATGGTCGAGGACCGGCTGGTCGGCATCAAGTCCCGTGAGGTGTACGAGGCGCCCGGCGCCATCGCGCTGATCACCGCGCACCAGGAGCTGGAGAACGTCACCGTCGAGCGCGAACTGGCCCGCTACAAGCGCCAGGTCGAGCAGCGCTGGGGCGAGCTGGTCTACGACGGCCTGTGGTTCTCGCCGCTCAAGCGCGCCCTGGAAGGCTTCATCAACGAGGCCAACCAGCAGGTCACCGGCGACATCCGGATGACCCTGCACGGCGGCCGCGCGGTGGTCACCGGCCGGAAGTCCGACCAGTCGCTCTACGACTTCAACCTCGCGACGTACGACACCGGCGACACCTTCGACCAGTCGCTCTCGAAGGGCTTCATCGAGCTCTTCGGCATGTCGAGCAAGATCGCGGCCAAGCGCGACCTGGCCTGAGCCCGTCTCGTTATCTCCGTACGACGGCCCGCCTCCCCGCCCCCGCGGCGGGGGTACCCCCTGGTCCTCAGGCCCAGGGGGAGGTCGCGTATCCGAAGCAGCCTTGAGGAGCAGCAGTGAGCAGCAACAGCGGTGACGTCCGGCTCTGGGGCGGCCGGTTCGCCGACGGTCCGGCAGAGGCGCTGGCCCAGCTGTCGGCGTCGGTCCACTTCGACTGGCGGCTGGCCCCGTACGACATCGCCGGCTCCCGTGCGCACGCCCGGGTGCTCCACAAGGCGGGCCTGCTCACCGAGGACGAGCTGACCCGCATGCTCGCCGGGCTCGACCAGCTCGCCTCGGACGTCGCCGACGGCTCCTTCACCGGCACCATCGCCGACGAGGACGTCCACACCGCCCTGGAGCGCGGGCTGCTGGAGCGGCTGGGTCCGGACCTCGGCGGCAAGCTGCGGGCCGGCCGGTCGCGCAACGACCAGGTCGCCACGCTCTTCCGGATGTACCTGCGCGACCACGCCCGGATCGTCGGCGGGCTGATCGCCGACCTCCAGGAGGCGCTGGTCTCCCTCGCCGAGACCCACCCGGACGTCGCGATGCCGGGCCGCACCCACCTCCAGCACGCCCAGCCGGTGCTCTTCGCCCACCATGTGCTGGCGCATGTGCAGTCGCTGTCCCGGGACGCGGAGCGGCTGCGGCAGTGGGACGACCGCACCGCAGTCTCCCCGTACGGCTCGGGTGCGCTGGCCGGTTCCTCGCTCGGCCTCGACCCGGAGGCGGTCGCGGCCGACCTCGGCTTCGAGCACGGCTCGGCCGGCAACTCCATCGACGGCACGGCCTCCCGTGACTTCGTCGCGGAGTTCGCCTTCATCACGGCGATGATCGGGGTGAACCTCTCCCGGATCGCGGAGGAAATCATCCTCTGGAACACGAAGGAGTTCTCCTTCGTCACGCTCCACGACGCCTTCTCGACCGGCTCCTCGATCATGCCGCAGAAGAAGAACCCGGACATCGCGGAACTGGCGCGGGGCAAGTCGGGGCGTCTCATCGGCAATCTGACCGGTCTGCTGGCGACGCTCAAGGCGCTGCCGCTCGCCTACAACCGTGACCTCCAGGAGGACAAGGAGCCGGTTTTCGACTCCTGTGACCAACTGGAGGTGCTGCTCCCGGCGTTCACCGGCATGATGGCCACGCTGACCGTCAACCGTGAGCGGATGGAGGAGCTGGCCCCGGCCGGTTTCTCGCTGGCCACCGACATCGCGGAGTGGCTGGTCAAGCAGGGCGTGCCGTTCCGGGTGGCGCACGAGGTCGCCGGTGAGTGCGTCAAGGAGTGCGAGGCGCACGACATCGAGCTCGACCAGCTCACCGACGAGCAGTTCGCCAAGATCTCCCCGCATCTGACCCCCGAGGTCCGCGGCGTCCTCAACGTCCCCGGCGCGCTCGCCTCGCGCAGCGGCCGCGGTGGCACCGCGCCCTCCGCGGTGGCGGTTCAGCTCGCCGAGGTGCGGGCCGATCTGGTGAAGCAGCAGGAGTGGGCTGCGGCCAAGAAAGCCACCGAGCTGGCCTAGAGGGAGACACCTCCTGGTCACAGGAGTGTGTGACGGCGGCCCGTCCCCGGGAGAGAGACCCGGAGGCGGGCCGCCGTCGTGCGTGTGGCGAGGGTCATGTGAGACATCAACGTCTCATTCAGCTACTATGTGTCTCATGGCTGTGGATCGTGAACGGGTACTCAAGGAAGCCGCCGCGTTGCTCACGCGCCGGGCGTCGACGCCGATGGACGAGATCGCCCGCGCCGCGGGCATCAGCCGCGCGACGCTCCACCGGCACTTCGCCGGCCGGGACGCACTGATCAGGGCGCTGGAGGAGCACGGCATCGCACAGTTCGTGCAGGCGATGGACGCGGCGCGGCTGGAGGAGGGGGACGCCGCCGAGGCGCTGCGCCGGCTGATCGCCGAGGCCGAACCGGTCGCCGCCGTCCTGGCCTTCCTCTTCACCGAGAACCAGCTCTTCGAGGACGGCGAGATCAACGCCGGCTGGGCGGAGCTGGACGCCCGTATCTCCGCCCTCTTCCGCCGCGGCCAGGAAGAGGGCGGCTTCCGCATCGATCTGAGCGCCGCCTGGCTCACCGAGGCCTTCTACGGCCTGATCGGCGCCGGGGCCTGGGCCGTCCACGAAGGACGGGTCGCCCGCAATGACCTCAACCACTCGATCGCCGAGCTGCTGCTCGGCGGCATCCGACGGAGCATGGAGAAATGACCGAGACCATAGCGTCAGAACCGGCCGGCTCGGCTCATGTGGACGACCAGCCCCGGCCGGGACGCTGGCTCGCGCTCGCCGTCCTCGTCCTCGCCGTCCTGCTGGTCGGCGTCGACGCCACGGTCCTCGGCCTCGCCACCCCCTTCCTCAGCGAAGACCTCAAGCCGTCCGGGACGCAGCTGCTGTGGATCGGTGACATCTACTCCTTCGTCATCGCCGGTCTGCTGGTCTCCATGGGCAGCCTCGGCGACCGCATCGGCCGGAAGAAGCTGCTGCTGATCGGCTCGGTCGGCTTCGGCGCCATGTCGGTGCTCGCCGCGTACGCCACCACGCCGGAGATGATGATCGCCGCCCGTGCGCTGCAGGGCGTGGCCGGCGCCACGCTGATGCCGGCCACCCTGGCGCTCATCCGCAACCTCTTCCACGACCCCAGGGAACGCAGCCTGGCCATCGGCATCTGGGGCGCGATGGCCTCGGCCGGTATGGCGGTGGGGCCGGTCCTCGGCGGCTTTCTGCTGGGGCACTTCTGGTGGGGTTCGGTCTTCCTGATCAACCTGCCGGTGATGGCGCTCCTGGTGGCCGTCGGCGCCAGGGTCATCCCGGAGTCACGTAATCCGGACCCCGGCCCGTGGGACATCCCCAGCGTGCTGCTGACCCTGGTGGGCATCGTCGCCGTCGTCTACGCCATCAAGGAAGCAGCGGTGGAGGGCTACCGCTGGGACATCGCGCTGGCCGCCGTCCTCGGCGTGCTCGCCCTGTTCGTGTTCGTCCGGCGGCAGCTCACCCTCCCCTCGCCGCTGCTGAACATGAAGCTCTTTCACCACCGCGGCTTCTCCGGAGCGGTGCTGGCCGACCTGCTGACCATCCTCGGACTGTCCGGCCTGGTCTTCTTCCTCTCCCAGTTCCTCCAGATGGTGCAGCTGCGCTCGCCGCTCAATGCCGGGCTCACCGAACTCCCGGCCGCGATCGGTGCGGTGGGCGCCGGTCTGGCGGCCGGCTGGGTCGCCCGCCGGCTGTCCGTACGGATCGTGGTGGCCGGCGGCCTCGCCGTGGTCGGGCTCGCGCTCGTCGGCTGCACCACCCTGCACGGCGACACCGGCACCGCCGCACTGTGCCTGATCCTCTTCGTCGTCGGCATCGGCGCCGGTTTCTCGTTCACCGTCACCGCCGATGTGATCCTCTCCAGCGTCCCCAAGGAAGAGGCGGGAGCCGCCTCCGCGGTCTCCGAGACGGCGTACGAACTGGGCGCCGCACTCGGCATCGCGCTGCTGGGTTCCATCGTGACCGGCATCTACCGAGGCTTCGCCGCCCCGCCCGGGATCCCGGCCCAGGCCGCGGACGCCGCCCGCGAATCGCTCGGCGGCGCCTTCGAGGCGGCCCGCCACCTCCCCGCCGACCAGGCCGCGGCACTGGTCAAGGCCGCCCAGCACTCCTTCGTCGCCGGGGTGGACGCCGCGGCCGCGGTGGGTGCGGCGGTCCTGCTGTCCGCCGCGGTGGCCGCCTGGTTCCTGCTCCGCGGCCAGGAGCTGGCCAACAGCTAGGGGGCGTCTCCCGCACTCCGGGGGCCTGCGAGACCGGGGGGACCCCCGGGCCGATCCCCCGGACGGCGGGCACCCACCGCGCCTCAGGGCGTGTCCTGTGGATCACGGAGCCGTGCACCGGCCATGATCCACGGGACACGCCCTGGGGGCGACTGTCCCTCGCCTGTTCACGCCCGGTACGTGTGCTGGTGACCGGCCGTCCGGCGCGGCTCGCTTGACTCTCCCGTCGTCCCCCTACGGACGGCTCGTTCAGGAGAGTGACGCAGTGCGCGACATCGGACGACGCTCCTTCATCACCGCCGCGGGGGCCCTGGCCACCGCGAGCGCCATCGGCAGCAACGCCTACGCCACCGGCCACGCCCGCGACGCGGCCGGCGCCGACGAATACGTCGACGTCCAGCTCCTCAACATCACCGATCTGCACGGCTACCTGCAGGGCGCCCCGGGCGCCAACTCCCTCATCACCGGTGCCGGCGGAAAGACGTACACCGTGGGCGGCGTGGCCTATATGGCCGCCCACCTGGAGCGGCTGAGAGACGGCCGCGACAACTCGCTCTTCTTCGCCCCCGGCGACCTCTTCTCCGGCTGGGAGTTCGACGCCTCCTCCTTCGCCGACGAGCCCACCATCGAGGCGCTCAACGCCATGGGCATGGACTTCGCCTCGACCGGCAACCACGAGTTCGACAAGTCGGCGGCCTTCCTGACCTCGCACATGGGCGACGGCGACGCCTTCCCGGTCGTCGGCCGGGACGACGACTTCAAGGACTCCACCGGGCGCCGCTTCGAGGGCGCGAAGTTCCCCTACTACTGCGCCAACATGGTGTGGAACACGACCGGCGAGCCCGTACTGGCGCCGTACAACATCGAGTACGTGGACGCCGGCCGGGGCCGCCGGCTGGCGATCGGCTTCATCCATCTGACCGCCATCGGCACCGAGTCGTTCCCCGGCTCCTACCAGCCGGGACTGCGCACCCTCGACGAACTGGAGACCGCCAACCGCTGTGCCGCCGAGCTCAAGAAGCGCGGCGTCCATGCGATCGTGCTCAGCATGCACGACGGCGCGGTGGCCGGCAGCGACTTCTCCAGCGGCAAGAACCCCTCGGGACCCGCCTACGAACTGGCGCTGCGCGTCTCGCCCGACATCGATGCCATCGTCACCGGCCACTGGCACCGCGCCTTCACCATGATGCTGCCCGACCCCAACGGCGACCCCCGCCCCTTCGTCGAGGCCGGTTGCTACGGGCAGATCATCAACGAGATCAATCTCCGCCTCGACCCGGACACCGGAGCGGTGATCCGGGAGCTGACCACCTCCACCAACCACCCCAACACCCGCGATGTGACGCCGGATCCCGAGCTGCGCTCGATCGCCGGCTACTGGGCGGACTACGCCTCCCGCCGCGCCCGCACCAAGATCGGCACCCAGACCGCCTCCTTCACCCGGCGGCGCAACACGCTGGGGGAGTCCACCATGGGCAACCTCGTCGCCGACTGGGCGCTGTGGGCGGGCCGGCAGCCGCACGGCCCGATGGACGACCCCGCCGACCACCCCAACACCCCCGCGGACCTCGCCGTGATCGCGGTCGCCCCGCGCGTCGGCCAGGCGGTGATCGCCGGCGATCTGATCCGCAGCCAGGAGACCGACGGCACCGTCACCTTTGCCCAGGCCTGGAACTCCGTGGGCTTCGGCGACCCGATCCTGACCGTCACCGTCACCGGCCGGCAGATCCATGACGCGCTGGAGGAACAGTGGGCGCCGACCGCCGGCGGCGGCCTCGGCTTCTCACCGCTGGCGGTCTCCGCAAACGTCCGCTACACCTTCGACGCCGCGGGGCCGGTCGGCCGGCGGATCGACCCCGACGACGTCTTCATCGACGGCACCGCACTCGACACCGGCCGCCGCTACCGCCTCGCCGCCCCCTCGTACACCCTCATCAACCAGGACGGCT
Organism: Streptomyces sp. NBC_00400; assembly: GCF_036048035.1. Classification (NCBI taxonomy): domain Bacteria; kingdom Bacillati; phylum Actinomycetota; class Actinomycetes; order Kitasatosporales; family Streptomycetaceae; genus Streptomyces; species Streptomyces sp. NBC_00400. The sequence continues at coordinate 6,923,127 of NZ_CP107940.1, forward strand.
TCAGCGCTTTCACCGGCTTCACCGCACCGGTCCGGCACACCCGCGACTACGAGAGCTTCATCACCTTCGTCCGCACCAAGAAGCAGCTCACGCCCGCTCCGCTGAACCGGGTGCGGGTCAAGAACGCGGGGGTGCCCGGCGCCCGCACCGGCACCGTCACCCAGCGCCAGCAACTCCTGCAGGCCGACGGCAGTGTGGTACCGCGGCCCGAGGCGGCGCTGCGTACGGCGCTGACCGGCGGCGCCGAGGGCCAGCGCGCCCCCGGCGGCTTCCGGGTGCCCTGCTGACCCGGGGCGGGCCGGGTGCCCGCTGACCCGGGCGGGAGCACCGCACGCACCACGGAGCACCGCAGGCACCACGGAGCACCGCACGCACCACGGGCCCCGTCCGGGAATCGGACGGGGCCCGGCGTACGGTCGGGGGGCGGGTCAGGCGGCCCTGGCCTTGGTGGCGTAGATGTCGACGTACTCCTGGCCGGACAGCTCCATCACGTCGCTCATCACCTCGTCGGTGACCGCTCGCAGCACATAGCGGTCGCGGTCCATGCCGTCGTAGCGGGAGAAGTCCAGCGGCTCACCGAAGCGCACGGTCACCGGGGCGATGTGCGGGCGGCCCTTGCCACCGGGCTGCACCTTGTCCGTGCCGATCATCGCGAACGGGACGACGGGCGCGCCGGTCATCAGGGTGAGCCGGGCGATACCCGTACGGCCGCGGTAGAGACGGCCGTCGGGGGAGCGGGTGCCCTCGGGGTAGATGCCGAAGACGCTGCCCTCCTCCAGGATCCGGCGGCCGGTCATCAGCGCCGCGACACCGCCGTGCCCGCCGTCGCGGTCCACCGGGATCATGCCGGAGCTGGTGAAGAACCAGGCCATCAGCCGGCCCTTGACGCCCTTGCCGGTGACGTACTCGTCCTTGCCGATGAAGTACACCGGGCGCTTGACCACCAGGCTCAGGAACAGCGAGTCGATGAAGGTGACGTGATTGCCGGCCAGGATCACCGGCCCGGTCGCCGGAATGCGCTCCATGCCCTCGACCTTCGGGCGGTACAGGACACGCATGACGAATCCGAGAATCGCCTTCAGCACAATGCGGGACAACGGGCCCTCCGGGTCGCGACTGGTCAACGTCAAGCGGGCGCAGATCTCTGCAGCCCAGGACAATACTCGCGGGTCACGCCGACTCGCACATCGGGTTCACGAGGTCGATACGCACAGTTGACCCACGGTTGACGTGTGTTACCTCCATGTTCCCCCCTATGTTGGTGGGCGTCTCCCCGGCATGACCCGTCCGTGCTTACGATCAGCCCGGTTCCGTGGGCCGGTGTGCAACACGCTTCACCGCACGCCGGAAAACACCCGGAAGCACCTGTGAACACACAAAACACCTCGGACAAGGAGTGTGCGCATGCACAAGTGGCAGCAGCCGGGACGACGGACGGTGCTGGGCGCCGCGGCTCTCGGCGCGGGAGCGGCGGTATTCGGCGGAGCCGGCCAGGCGAGCGCCCATGCCCGCGAGGGCGCGCCCCAGGAGCTGCCGGTGCCGCTGATCGTCGGTCACCGCGGCGCCAGCGGCTACCGCCCCGAGCACACCTTCGGCTCCTACCAACTCGCCCTCGACATGGGCGCGGACGTCATCGAGCAGGACCTCGTCCCCACCAAGGACGGGCATCTGGTCTGCCGTCACGAGAACGACATCACCGCCACCACCGATGTCTCCGCGCACCCCGAGTTCGCGGACCGCAAGACCACCAAGACCGTCGACGGTGCCAAGCTGACCGGCTGGTTCACCGAGGACTTCACGCTCGCGGAGCTCAAGACCCTGCGCGCCAAGGAGCGCATACCGGGCACCCGCCAGCACAACACCCTCTACGACGGTGTGTGGGAGGTGCCGACCTTCGAGGAGGTCCTGCAGTGGGCCGAGCGCGAGGGCCGCAAGCGGGGCCGCCGCGTCTGGCTGCACATCGAGACCAAGCACCCCACCTACTTCCGGAAGCTCGGCCTCGGCCTGGAGGAGCGGCTGGCCAAGGCGCTGCGGGCGCACGGCCGGCACCGGAAGAACTCCCCGAACTTCCTGCAGTCCTTCGAGCCGAGCAGCATCCAGCGCCTGGACAAGCTGGTCGACTGCCCCAAGATCGTCCTTCTGGACACGCCCGACACCCGGCCCTGGGACTTCACCGAGGCAGGGGACCCGCGCAAGGTCGCCGATCTGATCAAGCCCGAGGGCCTGAAGTGGCTCGCCGGGTTCGCCCAGGGCATCGGCCCGGACCTGACCGCGATCATCCCCCGGGACAAGGACGGCAAGCTCGGCAAGCCCACCTCCATCGTCAAGGACGCACACGCCGCCGGGCTGGTGCTGCACCCCTACACCGTCCGCAACGAGAACACCTTCCTGCCGACCGACATGCGCCGCGGCACCGACCCGAACGCCTACGGCGACTCCCTCCGCTTCTTCAAGGCGCTCCTGGGCACCGGTATCGACGGCCTGTTCTCCGACAACCCCGACACCGCGCTGCTGGCGGCCGCGGAGTTCCGCAAGCGCTGACCCGTAGCGGCCCTTGAGTGACCCTTGCGGTTGACCGCCGCCGTGGCGGAGCCCGGACCGGCACCACCTCCCCTGCGCTCTCCTGTGACTTCCCCGCATTCTCATCTGAGTTGGGAATGTCACAGGAGAGCTCGGTGCCGGTCCGTTCCGTCTGCCCCATATGCCTGCGCAGAATGCTCGCGGCGGAGATTGCCGCTGCCACATACCGGGGAACCCGGAAGAAGCAGTGTCAGCCACGCCATGGCGGCGACGGGTACCCCACGGCGCCGTCCGTCAGGGCACATCGTTCCGGGCGCACCCCTCTCACCCTCGAGCGCCCGGACCAACGAACCGAATAGGGGAGGCATACGCGCATGGGCACGAGCGTGACCATCTCTGCGGCGACCGACCAGGACGCCGAGCAGATCCTCAAACTCCAGTACCTCTGCTACCAGCAGGAAGCCGCGCTGTACGACGACTACGCCATCGAACCACTCACCCAGACGCTGCAGGCGCTGCGCGCCGAACTGGGCGAGGGCTGCGTCATGGTGGCCAGGCTCGGCGAGGAGGTGGTCGGGTCCGTGCGCGGCACGGTCGACGAGGACGGCACCGCGCGGATAGCCAAGCTCATCGTGCACCCGCGGATGCAGCGGCACGGCCTGGGCGGGCGGCTGCTCGATGCCGTCGAGCAGCGGCTGGCGGCCGAGCGGTCGGCCACCCGCTACCGCCTGTTCACCGGCCACCGCAGCGAGGGCAATCTGCGGCTGTACCGCAGCCGCGGCTATGCGCCCGTGGGCACCGAGCAGCGCACCCCCCGGCTGAGCGTGGTCACGCTGGAGAAGGAGCGCCGCACGGAGGCCGCCGCCGTGGGGACGCCCGCCGAACCGAGCCAGGGGGAGTTCGCCGCCCAGGCGTGAAGCCGCCCGGCAGGAGAAAAGGGGGGTGCGGGTCCGGCCGCGCGGCCGGACCCGCACCCCCCTTCCGGGAAGACGCCCCCTGGGAAGACGTTCCCTAGGCGGCGGGCTGCTCCGTACGGGCCCGGCGCAGCCACAGCAGGCCGGTGACGGGCAGGATGACCGGAATGAAGAGGTAGCCCATGCCGTAGTCCGACCAGACCGTGGCGTCGGGGAAGGCGGACCGGTCGAGCAGCGTCCAGGTGCCGATGCCGAGCACCCCGAGAAGTTCCAGCGCACAGCAGGCGATCGCGGCCCGGCGGGCGCCCTCACCGCCGCGCACCAGCGAGAAGGTGATGAACCCGTAGACGACCGCGGAGAGCGCCGAGAGGCTGTAGGCCAGCGGAGCCCGGTCGAACTGGGCGATCAGCTGGTAGAGCGAGCGGGAGGCGGCCGCGACGGTGAAGATGCCGTAGAGGGTGACCAGCAGGCGCCCGGGGCCGGTGCCCAGGGAACGCCTCGCCGGGGCGGTGGCCGTGGTGCCGTCCGCCGCCGTGGTCGCCGTGGTCTCAGGCACTGCCGCCTCCCCAGATGTCGAACAGCCGCACTTCCAGTACCGCCAGCACCACGGCGCCCGCCGCGACGGTGGCCGAACCCCAGCGGGTCCGCTCCGAGAGCGACATGAACCCGGTGGCGGGGACACAGGCGGCCGCCCCGAGCAGATACGAGACAAAGAGCGCGGTGCCCTTGTCCGGCGTCGCTCCGCCCGCCAACTGCACGCCGGCGACGACCAGTTGGACCAGTCCGAGAACCGACACCAGGGCCATGCCGATGAAGTGCCAGTCCTTGGTCGGCTGGTCGCGGAAGGCGGCGAAGCCGCACCAGGCGGCGAGGGCGAGAGCGGTCACCGCGACCGCGAGCGTCAGCGCGTCGATCACCGGGACCTCCGGGCCACGTGGCTGCGCGCCGTGGGGTTGTGGGGCATGGGGCGATGCTAATCGGCGGCGGGCGGGCGGCCGCGTCCGGCCCCGCCGTGGCACGTACGCTCGTGCAGCATGAAGATCACCGCTGATGCGCTCCTTTTCGACAATGACGGCACCTTGATCTCCTCCCTGGAGTCCGTCAACCGCTGCTGGGCCCGGTGGGCGAAGGAGTACGGACTCACCGAGCAGGACTTCGCCAGGATCCAGCTGCACGGCCGCCCGGCGGCGGAGATCGTCGCCGACCTGCTGCCCGCGGACCGGGTGGCCGAGGCGGTGGCCCGGATCGAGCACCTGGAGGTCGAGGACGTCGCCGGGGGAGTCGTGGCGCTGCCCGGCACGCTCGCCCTGCTGGAGAGCCTGCCCGCCGAGCGGTGGGCCGTGGTGACCTCCGCCACCCGCCGGCTGGCCGGGGCCCGTCTCGACGAGGCCGGGATCCGCCCCAAGACCCTGATAGCCGCCGATGACATCAGCCGGGGCAAGCCGGATCCGGAGCCGTTCCTGCTCGCCGCCGAGCGGCTCGGTGTGGACCCGGCCCGCTGTGTGGTTTTCGAGGACGCACCGGCCGGACTGACGGCGGGCCGCGCGGCAGGGATGGTGACCGTGGCGTTGACCACAACCCACCGGGCGGAAGAACTGTCGGCGGATGCCGTCGTCAGCACGCTCTCGGAGGTATCCGCGCAGGCCACGGACACAGCAGTGGAGATCACTCTCGCGCCATGAGGCCCTGTCCACGGGTTGGTCGGCCATGTCCGCCATCCGGACTGGCTTGATGGGGCCGTCCCGCTGTCTGGTTTACTGGCCGCCATGACCACGACGAGCAACCGCACCCCTGCGACCGAGGCGTACCTGACGCCCGGTGCTCGTTGCATGTGTCGAATGTGTGACCGCTGAGGGCCCCCGCCTGAGCCTCGCGCCCCGAAGCGAGACCCTGCCATGAGCCGTACGTCGTTCTCCCGACGCCCTCGGCCGCCCCGCGTCACCGGAACCCGGAGCCGGGCCCCGCGCCCGCCGCCGCTCCCTGTTCCCCTCTGCCGCACTCGCAAGAATGCCCCGTGCCCGGCGGGCGAGCCGCCGAGCACTCGACAGTGACGGAATTCCCTAGTGATCACCACAACGGGCCTGACCAAGGTCTACCGTTCAGGAGACCGCGAAGTCACCGCCCTGGACGGCGTCGATCTGCACGTCCGCGAGGGCGAGGTGTACGGCGTCATCGGCCAGAGCGGCGCCGGAAAATCCACCCTCATCCGCTGCCTCAACCTCCTGGAGCGCCCCACTTCCGGCACGGTCACCGTCGCCGGCCAGGAGCTGACGTCCATCGCCGGGCGCGGCAAGCGCGCCAGTGCCCAGCTGCGCGCCGCCCGCAGCCACATCGGCATGGTCTTCCAGCACTTCAACCTGCTGTCCTCGCGCACCGTCCAGGACAACGTGGAACTGCCGCTGGAGATCCTCAAGGTCGACCGCCGTGAGCGCTCCCGCAAGGCGCTGGAGCTGCTGGACCTGGTCGGTCTCGCCGACAAGGCCAAGGCCTACCCCGCCCAGCTCTCCGGCGGCCAGAAGCAGCGCGTGGGCATCGCCCGCGCGCTGGCCGGCGACCCCAAGGTGCTGCTCTCCGACGAGGCCACCAGCGCCCTGGACCCGGAGACCACCCGCTCCATCCTCCAGCTGCTGCGCGACCTCAACCGTAAGCTGGGCCTGACCATCGTGCTCATCACCCACGAGATGGACGTCGTCAAGACGATCTGCGACTCGGCCGCGCTGATGAAGAACGGCCGGGTGGTCGAGCAGGGCACCGTCGCCGAGCTGCTGGCCACCCCCGGCTCCGAGCTGGCCCGGGAGCTGTTCCCGGTCGGCGGCGAACCGTCGGCCGACGACCGCACCGTCGTCGACGTCACCTTCCACGGCTCGGCCGCCACCCGCCCGGTGATCTCCGAGCTGTCGCGCACCTACAACGTCGACATCTCGATCCTCGGCGCCGCCATGGACACGGTCGGCGGCAAGCAGGTCGGCCGGATGCGCATCGAGCTGCCCGGCCGCTTCGAGGAGAACGTCGTGCCCATCGGATTCCTGCGCGAGCAGGGGCTCCAGGTGGATGTGGCGGATGTTGCGGGCCAGGCCGTCGACGACGCGCTGAGCGTCGTCGCGGCCGGCGCCCCGCTGGAGAAGGAAGGTGCCAAGTGACCTGGTCCGAGATGCAGCCGCTGCTGTACGACAACACCCTCGACACCCTGTTCATGGTGTGGTGGTCGACGTTCTACGCGGTGCTCATCGGCATCCCGGTCGGTGTGCTGCTGCACCTGACCCAGCGGGGCGCCATCCTGCAGAACGTCGTGGTCAACAAGGTGCTCGGCGTGATCGCGAACATCGGGCGGTCCTTCCCGTTCCTGATCCTGATCGTGGTGCTGATCCCCTTCACCCGCCTCCTCGTCGGCGTCTCGATCGGCCCGACCGGCGCGGTGGTCCCGCTGGCCCTCGCCGCCATCCCGTTCTTCGCCCGGCTGGTGGAGGCCGCGCTGCGCGAGGTCGACGGCGGCCTGGTCGAGGCCGCCCACGCCATGGGCGGCGGCACCTGGACCATCATCTTCAAGGTGCTCCTCCCGCAGGCGCTGCCCGCGCTGATCGCGGGCGTCACCACGCTCGTCATCCAGCTGATCGGCTACTCCGCGATCGCCGGTGCGGTCGGCGGCGGCGGCCTGGGCAACCTCGCCTATACCTACGGGTACCAGCAGTACGAGACCTCACTGATGATCGCCACGGTGGTGGAGCTGATCGTCCTGGTCTCCCTCGTCCAGCTGCTCGGTGACCTCGTCGTCCGCCGGCTCGCCGAGCGCGGCACCCGTACCTCCTCGCTGCGGGTCGGCCTGCGCCGTGCCCGCGCCGAGGAACCGGCCGCGGTCACCGAGGCGGCCTGACCCACCCCCGGAGCCACCGCTCCACCCCGAGCCCGGACCCTTTGCCGGGCGGACATCACGCGTGAACCTGCGCGTGGGAACAAGAAAGAGGCACTCTTCGTGCGCAACACCGTCAAGATCTCCGTCGCCATAGCCGCCGCCTCCGCCGTCGCCCTCGGCGCGAGCGCCTGCAGCGCCCCCTCCGACACCACCGCCAGCACCGGCAAGGGCGACAAGAACGCCCCCCTCGTCGTTGCCGCGAGCCCCACCCCGCACGGCGCCATTCTCGACTTCGTCAAGAACAAGCTGGCGGCGAAGGCGGGCCTCAAGCTGGTCGTCAAGCCGTTCAACGACTACAAGATCCCCAACAAGGTCACCGACGACGGCCAGGTCGACGCCAACTTCTTCCAGCACAAGCCGTTCCTCGACACCTTCAACAAGGAGAACGGCACGCACATCGTGCCGGTCCAGAACGTGCTCATCGAGCCGCTGGGCGTCTACTCCAAGAAGATCGACAAGCTGTCCCAGCTCAAGTCCGGCAGCACCGTCTCGGTCCCCAACGACCCCTCCAACGAGGGCCGGGCGCTCAAGCTGCTCGCCGACAACGGGGTGATCACCCTCAAGCCCGGTGTCGGCTCCGACGCCAAGCTGACCGACGTCAAGGACGACAAGGGCATCAAGATCACCGAGCTGGAGGCCGCCCAGACCGCGCCGCGCATCGACGATGTCGACGCCGCGATCATCAACGGCAACTTCGCCATCGGCGCCCACCTCAAGCCCTCCACCGACGCGCTCGCCCTGGAAAAGGCCAAGGACAACCCCTACGCCAACTTCCTCGCCGTCAAGAAGGGCAACGAGAACGACCCGCGGGTCAAGAAGCTGGCCAAGCTCCTGAACTCCCCCGAGGTCAAGAAGTTCATCCAGGACAAGTACACGGACGGCTCGGTCATCCCGGCCTTCGGCCCCGCCAAGAGCTGACGCCGCCGCTGCTGTCCTGAACGTCTTCCCCGCCGCCCACCCCCTTCGAGGGGTGGGCGGGTGGACGTGCGGCCGCCCCTGCGCAGGTCACCGGAAGGTGGCCGTCCGCAGGCGCGGCCACCGGGCCCCGGATCCGTGCCCGCGCGCGGCCGGGGCCCACGCGCGTGCACACCCGCGGGCCGATGCTGCATGCTGGTGCATTCAAGACGGTCAAGACGGGCCGTGACCTCGCGGTCTCACAGCCCGCGACGTTCCGGACACCACAGTCAACGGCGTGGGAGCAGCGGCATGACATCCACCTTTCCGGACATCTCCATCAGCACGGACCGGTTGGTGCTGCGCCCCTTCGAAGAGGCCGACGTGCCCTCCCTCACCGCCATGATGAACGACGAGCTGGTCGCCGCCTGGACCGCGATACCCCAGCCGTACACCGAGGACGCCGCGCGTACCTGGACCACCGAGAACGCCCCCGCCGAACGGGCCTCGGGCCACGGCATCGACTTCGCGGTCACCGAGTTCCTCACCCAGCGCCTGGTCGGCGTGATCCAACTGCGGCACACCGACTGGCGGATCCGCTCCAGCGAGATCAGCTATGTCGTCGCCTCCTGGGCCCGCGGTGAGGGGTATGCCTCCGAGGCCTCGCTCGCCGTCGCCCACTGGCTCTTCCACGACCAGAAGTTCGAGCGCATCGAGTTGCGCACCGCCGCCGGCAACACCGCCTCCCAGCAGGTCGCCCAGAAGATCGGCTGTATCAGCGAGGGCGTGCTGCGCAACGCCTTCATCGTCCGCAGCCGCACCGAGGACGGTGGCTGGACGGACATCCGCACCGATCTGATCGTGTGGAGCCTGCTGCCCGAGGACCTGGACCAGATCCCGGGCCGCCCGGCGGAGGCGGACGCATATCCCTACCCCGAGTGGAACTGACCCCACGCCCGCACTCCGGTCCGTACCTCTCGGGGTACCCTCAGCCTGCCGCGCACCTGCGCGACCCGCGCGGACCAGGGCCTGTATGCACAGTCCCGTCTGCCTCGCGGCGCCTCACCGGCCTGCGACCGCCCGCAGCCGGCCTGCCTGCCGCCCCGCGCGCGCAACCACAGCTGCCCCAGGAGACTGACGAGCATGGCCGACCGGGTCACGGTGATCGGATGGGACGGCTCCGCGCTGACCGCCGCCGCCCGCTCCGCCCTCGGCGCCGCCACGCTGGTGGCCGGCGCCGCCCACCACCTCGCACTGCCCGAAGTCCCGCCGAACGCCGAGCGGATCCGGCTCGGCAGTGTGACCCTGGCCGCCCGCCGCATCGCCCAGCACCGCGGCACCGCCGTCGTGCTCGCCGACGGCGACCCCGGTTTCTTCGGCGTCGTACGCACCCTGCGGGCACCCGAGCACGGCCTGGAAGTCGAAGTGGTACCGGCCGTCTCCTCCGTCGCCGCCGCCTTCGCCCGGGCCGGTATGCCCTGGGACGACGCCCAGGTCGTCGTCGCCCACAGCCGCGATCTGCGCCGCGCGGTGAACGTCTGCCGCGCCCACACCAAGGTCGCGGTGCTCACCTCGCCCGGCGCCGGGCCCGCCGAACTCGCCCTGCTGCTCGGCGGCGTCCACCGCACCTTCGTCATCTGCGAGGACCTGGGCACCGACCGGGAGCGGGTGACGGTACTCACATCGGACAAGGTCGCCGACCATGTCTGGCGTGACCCCAATGTCGTCATTGTCATCGGTGGTTCGCCCGGCGGCGCCGCGGCCCAGGGCGCCGGCTGGATCGCCGGACGCGAGGTCGGCCATCCGACGGGGGCGCGCGGCTGGGGACTTCCGGCCGGCGCCTACGGCGGCGCCCTGGGCGAGGGCGAGTCCGTCCAGCTGCGCACCGCACAACTCGCCCGCCTGGGGCCGCAGGTGGGCGACCTCGTCTGGGACATCGGCGCGGGCAGCGGAGCCGCCGCGGTGGAGGCCGGGCGCTTCGGTGCCGCCGTCATCGCGGTGGACGCCGATCCCGACGCCTGCGGACGCACCGCCGCCCTCGCCCGCCGTCACGGCGTCCAACTCCAGGTCGTGCACGGGCGGGCGCCGCAGGTCCTGGAGGACCTGCCCGAGCCCGATGTGATCCGGGTCGGCGGCGGGGGAGCGGAGGTCATCACCGCCTGCGCGGCCCGCCGTCCCGAACGCATCGTCACCCACGCCGCCACCCGCGACGAGGCCGAAGCGCTGGGCCGGGCGCTGGCCGACGGCGGCTACGAAGTCGAGTGCGCGCTGCTGCAGTCCGTGGACCTGGACACCTCCGTCTGGGTCGAACGCGAGCGGTCCGTGGTGTTTTTGCTCAGCGGCTATCGCGTTCCTCACCCATGACCAGCACGGCAACCCGCGCGAGGTAGGCTGGCGGATCGTTGCGCCGCCGTTCCGCATTCTGCTTCGTACACCAATATCCGGAAAATGCCGTGGTTTTGGCCGAATATGAAGCTCTGGAGAGCGGACGTGCCGCGAGGCGTGCTCGCTCGTTCTAGCTATCGGGGCGTCGGCGCGCCCCGGTCGAGCGCGTCGCACGAGCGGTTGGAAGGAGCACTACCAATGGGCGAGGGGTACGCATGACCGACACCGGCCAGGTCCCGGGCGAGGGACAGCCGGAGAACGCAGGCGGACATCCCGGGCAGCCGCAGCCGGCGGCCGCTCCCTCCCCTGCCGACGCCGGACCGACGGAGCTGCCGGGCCTGGTGCCCCCTCCCGGCGCCTACCCCTATGCCGACCAGGCCGACGGCGTCGTCGAGGACGACGATCTGCTGCTGATGCCGGGTGCCCAGGGCGCCTGGAGCGAGCAGTCGGCGGCCCAGCCGCTCCCGCAGGCGCAGGAGACCCACCAGGGTCCCGACCAGCAGCACCGGCAGGGCGCGCCGTACGACCCGGCCGCCCAGGGGGCCACCGGCTTCGAGCCGATGCCCGCCCCGGCCGGTGACCACGAGAGCGGCGGCCGGGATTCCGGTTCGGTCGACCTCGGCGCCGTCCGTATCCCGCAGCCCGCGGCACCGCAGCAGCCCCGTGCCGCGGCGCCCGCCACGCCCCCGCGCCGTCCGCTGCACATGGGCCCGCCCGTCCCCGACGCGACCGGCGGAGTGGTCCGTTCGCTCGCCGACCGCGGACCGGCCGAAGCGCCCGCGCAGCCCGCCGCTCGGCACGCGGGACCGCCCACCGGCGGACCCGAATACTTCGATGTTCCGGCCGGGGCGCCCGAGGCCGTGGCGGGCGAAGTGCCGTCGGCCGACGCGGGCCTGCCGTACGCCGAGCAGCCCTTGGGGGAGGCGGCCGCGCCGGAACAGGGCCTTGCGGCGTCGTCGTATGCCGGGCAGCCGTACGGCGAGCAGTCCTATGGCGAGCAGTCCTACGGCGGGCAGTCCTACGGCGGGCAGTTGTCCGCCGAGCAGACCTATGGGGCCGCGGGCCAGGGTCCGTTGCCCGGCCCGCAGCTCGGCGAGATCCCGTCCCAGGTGCCGTCGTGGGAGGAGGCCGCCGCCCAGGCCGCGGCGTCGGCCCCGCTTGCAGAAACGGTCGCCCCCGAGGCGTCGGCCGCCCCTGCCGCCGAGGCGACGCCCGTCCTGCCGGACACCGCGCAGCCCGTCGAAGCACTGCCCGTCGAAGCGCTGCCCGTCGAGCAGCCCCAGCCCACGCCGCTGCCGCCCGAGGGCGCGGCGGAGGCCGGTGACGGCGCGGCCGCCGCGGGAGCCACCGAGGCCGGGCAGGATGTGCCGGCCGGGGCGGCGGCGATGGAACAGCCGCAGGGCGTGGACGCGGACGTTCTGCCGGATGCGGCCCTGGCCGGTCAGGACGGAGCGGCCGCGTCTGCCGAGGCGGCGTCCGTTCAGACGGCCGAGGCGGAAGCAGTGGTGCCGGATGCCGCCGTGCCGGAGGCGCCCGCGGTGGACGACTCCGCCGTGGCGTCCCAGCAGCCCGAGGCGGCCGCCGTCGAGGACCCGCAGCAGCCCGTGGAGCAGGGCCTGCCCACCGGAGCCGGAGCCGGAGCCGAAGCCGGAGCCGAAGCCGGAGCCGTGGCCGACCCGGAGGCGCAGGCGCAGCCCGCCGCCACCCCGGCTCCCGTCGAGCCCGAAGCCGTCGGCCCGGTGGCGGAGCCCGCAACCGTGCAGCCGGCCGACGCCCCTGCCGGTCCGGCCCCGGCAGCGCAGGACGAGCAGCCCGCCGACCAGGGACAGGGCGCCGACCCGGCCCCTGCCACCGACGAGGCCCAGCAGCAGCCCGAGACCGCAGCGCCCGAGACCGCAGCGCCCGAGACCGCAGCGCCGGAGTCCGAGTCCGCTCCTGAGGCCGCCGCGCCCGAGGCCGCCCCCGCCGCCGAGGCCGTCCCTGCCGAGGCCGGTACGGACGTCCCCGCGGCCGAGCCCGCCGTCGAGCCCGCCGTCGACCCGGCGCCCGTCGCCGTCCCGCAGGGCCCCGTCGCGCCGCCCGCCGACGAGACCGGCGCGCCCGTGGACCAGACGGACACGGAGCAGGCGGACGCGGAGCAGACCGTCATAGAGCCGCCCGAGGCGCAGGAACCGGCCGCCGGACAGCCGCAGTCCGGTGCCCCCGTGGACGCCGCCGGGCAGCAGACCGCACAGACGCCCGCAGCGGAGGCCGCGCCGCAGGACGCGGACGCCAGCGTCGAGGAACCGCCCGCAGCGGACGGCCCCGACGCCCCCGGCCGGCCGGAAGACCCGACGGCCGGGACGACCCCGGACACCGCCCCCGCCGCGGAGCCGGCGACCGGCGAACCCGCGGACACCGCCACGACCGCGGAAGCCGCGGAGCCCGCCGCTCCCACGGAGCCCACCGCCCCCGAGGCCCCCGAGGCCCAGGCCTCCGGTGAGCCGTCGCCCGCGGACACCCCGCCCGTGGCCGTCCACATCCCGGCCCAGGCCTCCGGTGAGCCGTCGCCCGCGGACGGCCCGGCCCCGCGCGCCGCGGCCGCCGAGCCCTCGGCGGCCGGGCCCACGCCCGACGACGCCCCCGCGGCCGACGCCCCCGCCGACGAGACGCCCCAGCAGCAGGACGACGAGGCGCCCCACCAGCAGGACGTCGCCGAACTCGTCCAGCTCGGCGACGACCAGCCACAGCCGGCCGGTGAGCAGCCCGACGCCGGCGACCCCGCAGCGTCCGACGCGGCCGAGGCGCCGTCCCCGGCCGCCGGGTACGACGACTCCGAGCGGGCCGCCGTGCACCGTGTGATGCGCGAACGCCGCGACATCCGTAACGGCTTCCGCGGCGACCCGATCCCCAACGAGGTGCTGCTGCGCGTCCTGGAGGCGGCCCACACCGCCCCCAGCGTCGGCCACTCCCAGCCCTGGGACTTCGTCGTCATCCGCTCGGACGAGACCCGCGAGAAGATGCACCAGCTCGCCATGCGGCAGCGCGAGGCGTACGCCAAGTCGCTGCCCAAGGCGCGCGCCAAGCAGTTCCGCGAGCTGAAGATCGAGGCCATCCTCGAAACGCCGGTGAACATCGTCGTCACCGCCGACTCCACCCGCGGCGGCCGGCACACCCTCGGCAGGCACACCCAGCCGCAGATGGCGCCGTACTCCTCCGCGCTCGCCGTCGAGAACCTCTGGCTCGCCGCCCGCGCCGAGGGCCTGGGCGTCGGCTGGGTGAGCTTCTTCGACGAGCGGGAGATGGTCCGCGAACTCGGCCTGCCCGACCACCTCGAAGTCGTCGCCTACCTGTGCATCGGTTACGTCGACGAGTTCCCGGAGGAGCCCGAGCTGCTGCAGGCCGGCTGGTCCAAGCGGCGCCCGCTGTCCTGGGTCGTGCACGAGGAGACCTACGGCCGGCGCGCGCTGCCCGGCGAGAGCCCGCACGACCTCCTCCAGGAGACCCTGCAGGGCATCCGCCCGCTGGACGCCAAGGCGCTCGGCGAGGCCTGGGAGCGGCAGAAGCGGATGACCAAGCCGGCCGGGGCGCTGGGCATGCTGGAGATCATCTCCGCGCAGCTGTCCGGACTGTCCCGCAAGTGCCCGCCGCCCATCCCGGAACCGGCCGCCGTAGCGATCTTCGCCGGTGACCACGGGGTGCACGCCCAGGGCGTGACCCCCTGGCCCCAGGAGGTCACCGGCCAGATGGTCGCCAACTTCCTGGGCGGCGGCGCGGTCTGCAACGCCTTCGCCAACCAGGTGGGCGCCGAGGTCTGTGTCGTGGACGTCGGTGTCGCGAGCGACCTGCCCGCCACCCCGGGTCTGCTGCCCCGCAAGGTCCGCGCCGGCACCGCCGACTTCACGGCCGGCCCGGCGATGACCCAGGAGGACGTGCTCCAGGCGATCGAGGTCGGTATCGACACCGCCCGCGACCTGGTCGCGGCCGGCAACAAGGCGCTGCTCACCGGCGAGATGGGCATCGCCAACACCACCACCTCCGCCGCGCTGATCTCCGTCTACACCGGCGTCGACCCGGTCGAGGTCACCGGCCGCGGCACCGGCATCAACGACGAGACACACGCCCGCAAGGTCGATGTCGTCCGCCGCGCCCTGGAGCTGCACCAGCCCGACCCGGCCGACCCCATCGGTGTCCTCGCCGCGATCGGCGGCCTGGAGCACGCCGCCCTCGTCGGACTGATCCTCGGCGGCGCCTCGCTGCGTACGCCGGTGATCCTCGACGGGGTCAGCGCCGGCGCCGCCGCCCTGGTGGCCCGTGCCATCGCCCCCGAGGCGCTGGCGGCCTGCATCGCAGGGCACCGCAGCGCCGAGCCGGGCCATGTCGCGGCCCTGAACAAGCTGGGTCTGCGCCCGCTGGTCGACCTCGATCTGCGCCTCGGCGAGGGCACCGGCGCCCTGCTCGCGCTGCCCGTGGTGCAGAGCGCCGCCCGCGCCATGCACGAGGTCGCCACCTTCGACTCGGCCGGAGTGACCGAGAAGACCTGATCAGGCCCGACCTCCGCATGACCCCCGGCCCACAGCCCCATAGGCTGTGGGCCGGGGCCGTACCGCCGTCCCGGGCCGTCCCCCGCACCAGCCGCTCCAGAGCCGCAGCGGCTGAGCCGGTCGCCGAACCCCGCAGCATCCGCACAAGGAGCCGTACCGCCATGGCCGATCACGCCGCCGAACACGCCGCCTACCCCGTCGGACTGCGGCTGTCCGGCCGCCGGGTGGTCGTCCTGGGCGCCGGGCAGGTCGCCCAGCGCCGGCTCCCTTCCCTCGTCGCCGCGGGTGCCGACGTCCTGCTGATCTCCCCGTCCGCGACCCCCTCCGTCGAGGCGATGGCCGACGCCGGTGAGATCCGCTGGGAGCGCCGCCGCTACCGGGACGGCGACCTCGACGGCGCCTGGTACGCGCTGATCTCCACCGACGACCCGGAGGCCAACGCCGCCGCGTCCCAGGAGGCCGAGGACCGCCGGGTGTGGTGCGTACGCTCCGACGACGCCGAGGCGGCCACCGCCTGGACCCCGGCCACCGGCCGCAGCGAGGGCGTCACCGTCGCCGTGCTCACCGGCCGCGACCCGCGCCGCTCCGCCGCCGTGCGCGACGCCATCGTCGAGGGCCTGCGCGACGGCAGCCTCGCCGCCCCGCACCACCGCCGTCCGCACACCCCGGGCGTGGCGCTGGTCGGCGGCGGCCCCGGCGACCCCGATCTGATCACCGTCCGCGGCCGGCGGCTGCTCGCCGAGGCGGACGTGGTGATCGCCGACCGGCTCGGCCCCCGCGATCTGCTCGCCGAACTCCCGCCGCACGTCGAGGTCATCGACGCGGCGAAGATCCCCTACGGCCGGTTCATGGCACAGGAGGCCATCAACAACGCGCTGATCGAGCACGCCAAGGCCGGCAAGGCAGTGGTCCGCCTCAAGGGCGGCGACCCGTTCGTCTTCGGCCGCGGCATGGAGGAGGCCCAGGCGCTCGCCGAGGCCGGCATCCCCTGCACGGTCGTCCCCGGCATCTCCAGCACCATCTCGGTGCCCGGCGCCGCCGGCATCCCGGTCACCCACCGCGGAGTCGCCCACGAATTCACCGTCGTCAGCGGCCATGTCGCCCCCGACGACGAGCGCTCGCTCGTGGACTGGCCGTCGCTCGCCAAGCTGCGCGGCACCCTCGTGGTCCTGATGGGCGTGGAGAACAGCGGCGCCATCGCCGCCAAGCTGATCGACCACGGCCGGCCCGCCGACACCCCGGCCGCCGTCATCCAGGAAGGCACCACCGCCGCCCAGCGCCGGGTCGACGCCACGCTCGCCACGCTCGGGGACACCGTACGGGCCGAGGGCGTCCGTCCTCCGGCGGTCATCGTCGTCGGCGACGTCGTCACCGTCGCCCCCGCACCTGCCCCCAGGTAGCCGATCCCGACGCGGCATTGGCACCCCGACACCGACAAGGCACTCTCTTCCCGTGGCAGAAATCATCACCGTCGACGATCCGGACGACCCCCGGCTGGCCGACTACACCGGCCTGACCGACGTCGAGCTGCGGCGCCGGCGCGAGCCCGCGGAAGGGCTCTTCATCGCCGAGGGCGAGAAGGTCATCCGGCGCGCCCGGCAGGCCGGTTACGAGATGCGGTCCATGCTGCTCTCGGCCAAGTGGGTCGACGTCATGCGCGATGTGATCGACGAGGTCCCGGCGCCGGTCTACGCCGTCAGCCCGGACCTCGCCGAGCGGGTGACGGGCTACCACGTCCACCGTGGGGCGCTGGCCTCCATGCAGCGCAAGCCGCTGCCGGACGCCACCGAACTCCTCGCCGGGACCCGGCGCATCGTGGTCATGGAAGCGGTCAACGATCACACCAACATCGGCGCGATCTTCCGCAGCGCCGCGGCCCTCGGCATGGACGCGGTGCTGCTCTCCCCGGACTGTGCCGACCCGCTGTACCGCCGCTCGGTCAAGGTCTCCATGGGTGCGGTGTTCTCCGTGCCGTACGCCCGCCTGGAGAGCTGGCCCCGGGACCTGGCCGCCGTACGGGAAGCGGGCTTCACCCTGCTCGCCCTCACCCCGGCCGAGAAGGCCACCGGCATCGACGAAGCCGCCCCGCACACTCTGGAGCGCGCCGCCCTGATGCTGGGCGCGGAGGGCGGCGGCCTGAGCACCGGCGCGCTGCGGGCCGCCGACGAATGGGTCCGCATCCCGATGGCGCACGGCGTGGACTCGCTCAACGTCGGAGCGGCCGCCGCGGTGGCCTTCTACGCGGTGGCGACGGGCCGGCCCGCTTAAGGGGCGCGCCCGCGCTCCTCGGCGGCGTCGGCGTCCCGCCCGGTTGGCCGGCCCGCCCCGCGGTCCCGCACGGTCGGACCGGCCGGTCGGCCCCGCCCCGCGTCACCGCTGGGAAACCCGTCCCCGACGCCGCCCCCGACGCATCACCAGGGCACGGGCGTTCCGTCCCAGGAGAAGAAGCCACCGGTGGGGCCGTCATCCGGCAGCAGGGCCAGGCGGACGGCACCGTGCGCGGCCTCGGCCGGGTCGCCCCCGGCAGCGGCGGCCCGGGGGTTGAGATCGGTGGCCCGTATGCCGGGGGCGAGCGCGTTGACCTTGAAGCCGTCCTCGGCCAGCGTCTGGGCGTAGAGGACGGTGAGGGCGTTGAGGGCAGCCTTGGACGAGCGGTAGGCGGCGGCGCCGCTTCCCGGGGTGAACTGGGGGTTGGGGGCGGTGCTCCAGGTCAGCGACGCGGTGCCACTGGAGACGTTGACGATGCGCGGGCGCGGGGACCGGCGCAGGGCGGGCAGGAAGGCATTGGTCACCGCCACCACCCCGAACACGTTGGTCTCGTAGGTGCGCCGGTACTCCTCGACGCCGGTGTCGGCCGGCGGGGCGAGTGACGGTGAGATGCCGGCGTTGTTGACCAGCACGTCCAGGCGGTCCACCTGAGCCGCGGCCCGGGCGATGCCGCCGGGATCCGTCACGTCGAGGACCAGCAGACGGACCCCGGCGCCGATCTCCTCGACGGCCCGCTGCCCGCGCCCGGGGCCGCGGGAGCCCACGTACACGGTGACGCCCTCGGCGGCGAGCAGCCGGGCGATATGCTTGCCGATGCCCTTGTTGGCACCGGTGACCAGAGCTGTGTGTTCCTTCATGGCAACCACACTTCCCTGGTCGTGGGTGCCCTGCCAGGGACAGCCTGTACCAGGCAGGGGGAGGAGCCGACATGGCGCGGCAGGAGCTGGCCCACTACCTGCGGGACCGCCGGGCGGCCCTGCGCCCGCACGAGATCGGCCTGGCGGTGACGGGCACCGACCGCCGCACACCGGGTCTGCGCCGCGAAGAGGTGGCGGAGCTCGCGCACATGTCGGTCGACTACTACACACGGCTGGAACAGGCCCGGGGGCCGCGGCCGTCGGCCCGGATCCTGGACGCGCTGGCCCGCGCACTGCGGCTCACGCCGGCCGAGCGCAGCCACCTGTTCCGCCTGGCGGGTTCGAGCGCGCCGCCCGGCATCAGCGCCGTGCGGCGGGTGCGCCCGCACGTGGCCCGGATGCTGGAGCGGCTGCCGGAGACCGGGGCCGTCGTCACCGACGCGGCGTACGACGTCATCGCCTGGAACCCGCTGGCCCGGGCACTGCTCCGCGCCGACCCCGCAGGCGGGAGGACAAACCTGGCCCGACGCCGCTTCCTGGGCCGGGAGCGGATGCACGAGAGCGCCGGCGCCGAGGAATTCGGGCACATCGTGGTGGCGCGGCTGCGCCGGGCCGCGGACCGCTACCCGCATGACCCGCAGCTGGCCGCCCTGCTGGCCGAACTGCACGCCGGCAGCGAGGAGTTCCGGCAGATCTGGCAGGCGCGTCCCCTCCACGCTCCCGGGCACCGCACCAAGACCCTGGACCATCCGGAGGCCGGTGCCCTGCGGTTGAACTGCGACGTCCTGCTCGTACCCGAGGACGACCAGGAGGTCGTCCTGATCACGGCCGACCCCGGATCACCTGCCGCGCGGAGTCTGCGCAGGCTGGCCGGGCAGACGACCTGAAACGAAGGAGGCGCGCAGGCCTCTCCGGCGGTCGCAGAGCGCCGCACCTGCAGGTGCGCTTTCACCGGGACTTGTGCGCACCCCGCTGCCGAGGCTTGCCCCGCCGCCGGTCCGCGCGGGCTCTCAGGGGTTCTGTCCCCCCGCCCCGTAGGGCCCGTCCGCACCCCAGGCCGGGGCGGCCGGCGCCGGCCGCTCCACGCCCAGACCGTGGGCCGGCCCCTGGCACCCCTGGGCCGCCGCGATACCGAGCGCCACCAGCAGGGTCACCACCACGAACACAATGACGCGCTGGCGCAGCAGCCGGCGGTCGGGGCCGGGCCGCCGGCCGCCCGACGTCGTACGCACCGGGGTGCGCTTGCCGCCCGGCCCCGCGGGCCGGCCGGCCGGGACGCGGCGCACCGTGCGTCCGCCGGTCCTCCGCGGACTCTTCCCCGCGGCCGAGGCCGGGCCGGACGGCCGGGAGACCGCGTCATGCGAAGCCGGGGGGCGGGACGGGTGCGGACGAGGCGAGGAGTTGCCGGCCGTCCTCCGCTCGGTGCGCTGGCGGGCGTATTCCTCGGCACGCTGCCCGGTCGGCCGGTCCGGAGGACGGCGCTCCGCGCGCTGCCAACCGGCGCCCGCGCCCGCGCCGTTCTCCAGCGGTCCGCCCGACGGACCGTGCGCCTCACGGGCCGCGATCTCCTTGAGGCGCAGCGACAGCGACAACGTGCTGGGGCGGTCCGCCGGGTCCTTGGCCAGGCACGAGGCGAGCAGCGGCGCCAGGGCGTCCGGCACCCCGGCGAGCTGTGCCTCCTCGTGGACCACGCGGTAGAGCATGACCTCCGAACTTCCCTGCCCGAAGGGGGAGTCCGCGGTACAGGCGTACGCGAGGGTGGCGCCCAGCGCGAAGATGTCCGTCGCCGGCGTCACCGCGGCCCCGCGCACCTGCTCCGGCGCCAGGAACCCCGGCGAGCCGACGGCCGTACCGACATGGGTCAGCGTGCTGGCGCCGGTCGCCCAGGCGATACCGAAGTCGATGATCCGCGGGCCCTTGGGCGACAGCAGAATGTTGGACGGCTTGAGGTCACGGTGCACCACACCCGCGTCATGGACGGCCAACAGCCCCTCGGACAGCGCGGCGCCGATGGCGGCGACCTGTGCCGGGGACAGCGGACCGCCCTCGTTGACCTTGTCGTGCAGCGAGGGGCCCGGGACGTACTGGGTGGCGAACCAGGGGCGGTCGGCATCGAGATCGGCCGCGACCAGCCGGGCCGTACAGCCGCCGCGGATCCGCCGGGCGGCCGAGACCTCCCGCGCGAACCGCGAGCGGAATTCCTGATCCTCCGCCAGGTCCGGCCGGATCACCTTGAGCGCCACCCGCTGCCCGCGCTTGTCCGAGCCGAGATAGACCACGCCCATCCCGCCCGCGCCGAGCCGGCGGTGCAGCCGGAACGTCCCGACGACACGCGGGTCCTCGCGTCGGAGCCGCATCATCGCCATGTCCGTCCCCTACCTGCGGTGGGGAGCCCCCTCCGCTGCCAACCGTCTGACGTGGCACAGCTTACGGATTGACGGCCCCCTGTGCTGAGAGGCCGCGCATGCGTCGGCAGCCGGATTGCCGGTGGCGGGTGCGATTCCCGCAGCGCGCGGGGAAAACCGGCCGCCGGGCGTCCCGGCTTACCGTGAGGGATCCCAATGATCCGCCGTAGAAGGAAAATTGGCGGGATGAAAGGGGATCGTGTGTAGTTGGTCGGGGATGCCGGGGATGCGGCCAAGGGGCGGAAAGCGGGGGTGTGCGCGACGGTCCGCAGGGACGGGGCCGCGGTGCGTGGGGGAGCGGACGACGTGAGCGAGGTCACCCTCAGGAGTGCGCGGGCCAGGGCGGCGCAACGGTCCCCCCTGGGGGAGATCCCCAAGGCCTGGCGCCGTCTCTCCACCCAGGGGAGTACACGGGGCGCCGGGCCGTCATCCTCCCGGAGGCCGACCAATCGGTACGACGGCATGACGCCCGCCGCCGGCCGTGTGCCTACTGTTGTTTCCAAGCGGCGGGCGCAGCACTCGTCCCCCGAGGTCAGACGCCCGCCGCCCCCAGTCACGACGGGAGCGGGACGATGGTGCAGACCTCAGGGCGGGCGGCCCTTCGGGCGCAGGGGCGGCGAGCCGCTGTGCCCGGCGGCCGGCAGCCCTCCGGCACGCGCCATCCCCTCGTCGCGGTGGCCATGGTGCTGCCGCTGGCCTGCGTTCTCGTCGTGGTCTTCGGCGGCTGGGAGGCCGTGATGACACAGGCGTCGTCCGTGGTCGGAATGTTGGGGCGCTGAGCGGCGCCCCGGTCCCGGGAGAGCGGCCCGGGACGGGGACCTCCGGCTGAAAGCCCCGTGGGGACGGGGGTGCGGCGGACGGCACGACGGCCGGGCATCTGGGGAGATGCCCGGCCTTCGGGTTTTCCCGGCCACCGCCCTGCCCGGCCCCCCGGACCACGCGTACGATCCCCCTCCGGGCCGCCCACGGCTCGCACCACCACCCACGGCGCACCCTTCACGGCCCGTCGCGCACGACGCCGTCCGGCGCGCGCAGGACCAGGGGGAACGATGGCCACCTCACTGCTCGACCGCCTCGCCGCCCTGTCCGCGACGACGGCCCGGCCCGGCGTTCCGGCCACCGCCACCGCCCCCGAGGTGCTTGCCGACCGCCCCGACGGCACGGTCGTCCGCAGCGGCCCCACGGTCGCCAAGGCGCACGCCCCCGACGGCGACCCGCACGACCTGGCCACCCGGCTGCGGATCGCCGCCCACCCCCTTCTGCACGGCATCCTGCTGCCCCCGCTCCCGGTCACCGCCCCCGACGGCTTCCTCACCTTCACCGAGGAGGGCCGCGTCCTCACCCGCTGGCCGTACGGCAGCCCCGTTTCGCCCGATGACCCGGGCGCCGCGCCCTGGGAGGACACCGCCCGCCTGCTGGCCCGTCTGCACACCGTCGACCCGCGCCAACTGCCGGGCCCCGTACCGCCGATGCGCGGCCCCGCCAAGGCCGCCCGCGCCCTGGCCCGCCTGCGCACCGCCCTGGCCGCCGCCGGCGGCCCGCCGCCCGCATGCCGGCCCGGCCCGGGGCCGCTGCCCGCGGCCGCCGCGGCCGTCGAGCGGGCCTGGGCCCTGCTGCCGCCGTGGGCCCAGGGCGCCGCCCCGTCGCCGCGCGCCGGCACCCTCTGCCACGGCGATCTGCACTTGGGCCAGCTCGTCCGCCACCCGGCCACCGGCGGCCCCTGGCTCCTCATCGACATCGACGACCTCGGCACGGGCGACGGCGCCTGGGACCTGGCCCGCCCCGCCGCCTGGTTCGCCACTGGCCTGCTCGCACCGGATCTCTGGGCGCGTTTCCTCGCCGCCTACCGTGCCGCCGGCGGCCCCGCCGTCCGGCCCTCCGGCGATCCCTGGCCCGACCTGGAGGTTCCGGCCCGTGCCCTGACCGTGCAGACCGCCGCGCTCGCCGTCGCCAAGGCCATCACCGCCTCCCGCCTCCTGGACGAGTCCGAGGCGGCGGTCGTCGATGCCTGTGCCCGGATGACGTCCCTGCCGGACCGGCCTGCGCCCGCCGGCCCGGACGTAAGGTGAACACCCTGCCGCCGGGCGGCCGTTCCGGCGGCGCCGCAGTGAGCAGTGCCGGATGACAGGAGTGGAGCCGACGATGCAGTGTCCCAAGTGCCATGCGCCGATGCAGACATACCACCGCAATGGTGTGCAGATAGAACAGTGCGCCGGCTGCCGGGGGATCTTCCTGGACTACGGGGAGCTGGAGGCGCTGACCCGCCTCGAGTCACAGTGGTCCCAGCAGCCCCCGCCGCCGCCCGCCCCGCAGGCCTACCCGGCAGCCCCCGCCTGGGGCGCCCCGCACCAGGGCCATCACGGCCACCAGGGCCATCACAGCCACCATGGACACCACGGCCACCGTGGCTTCGGCCACATGCTCTTCTCGTCCTGACCGGTCTCTGGCCGGACAACGACCCAGGGCCGGAACAACGACCGAGGGCCGGAGCGAAATGCTCCGGCCCTCGGGATCAGGTGTGGACGATACTGGGATTGAACCAGTGACCTCTTCCGTGTCAGGGAAGCGCTCTCCCGCTGAGCTAATCGTCCGCGGGACCGCGGATCGCGAAGATCCGCAGCTGCGTGCGCGATACTGGGATTGAACCAGTGACCTCTTCCGTGTCAGGGAAGCGCTCTCCCGCTGAGCTAATCGCGCGGGACGGAAACCCCGGTCAAGCACATTCGGGGATCCAGTGGACGATACTGGGATTGAACCAGTGACCTCTTCCGTGTCAGGGAAGCGCTCTCCCGCTGAGCTAATCGTCCTTGGAGGTGGAGACGGGATTTGAACCCGTGTAGACGGCTTTGCAGGCCGTTGCCTCGCCTCTCGGCCACTCCACCAGGAGTGAGGGGGTTCGGGAAGATCCCCCACATCGAGCGGACGACGAGACTCGAACTCGCGACATCCACCTTGGCAAGGTGGTGCTCTACCAACTGAGCTACGTCCGCAGGTGTCTCTCCCAGACTACGTCCGGGAGCTACGTGTCCTCCGGGGCGCTTGTGCGTCCCGGCGACGTGTTGAACTCTAGCGGATTCCGGGGCCAGTACAAAAACGCGTTTGTGCAGCGTGCTGCGCTGCTCGCTCGGCACAGGCAGCCTCGGGGCCGCCGCCATAGACTCGCTGACGTGCACGACTTCGCTCCGATGGCACGCTTCGGCGGCCTGATAGCCACCGACCTGCTGGATGTGACCAGCGATCCCGCGGCTCTGGACTCCACGGGCTGGTGGGCCGTGGCCGCCGATTTCGAGGGCGCTGTGGTCTGCGCCCGCTTCGGCGACGTACGGCCGGCCACCGCGGCGGACGGTCCGGACCCCGACGGCTGGCGCGGCCCCGCTCCCGGCGCCTGGACCAGCTCCCTGGACCGCGACGCCTATACCGGCGGTGTGCGGCGTATCCGTGAACACATCGCGGCCGGCGACGTCTACCAGGTGAATCTCTGCCGGGTGCTGACCGCGCCGCTGCCCGACCCCGGCCGTGCCGACGTGGACGCGCTGTCCGCGGTGCTGGCCCGCGGCAACCCGGCGCCGCACGCGGGCACGATCCGGCTGCCCGGCCATGGCGTCGAGATCGCCAGCGCCTCCCCTGAGCTGTATCTGCGGCGCGAGGACCGCACCGTCGCCTCCGGCCCCATCAAGGGCACCGGCCGGACCGCGGCGGACCTCTCGGCGAAGGACCGGGCGGAGAACGTGATGATCGTGGACCTGGTCCGCAACGATCTCGGCCGGGTCTGCGCCACCGGCTCCGTGACCGTCCCGGCACTGTGCGCCGTCGAAGAGCACCCCGGTCTGGTCCACCTCGTCTCCACCGTGTGCGGCGAACTGGACGGGGCGAACGAGAAAACCGCCTGGGCGGATCTGCTGGACGCCACCTTCCCGCCCGGGTCGGTCACCGGTGCCCCCAAATCCAGCGCGCTGCGGATCATCGACGAGCTGGAGACCGCACCCCGCGGCCCCTACTGCGGAGGCATCGGCTGGGTCGACGCGGACCGCCGCACCGGCGAGCTCGCGGTCGGCATCCGTACGTTCTGGATCGACCGCACCCCGCCCGGCGGCCCGGTGCTCCGCTTCGGCGCCGGCGCCGGGATCATCTGGGACTCCGATCCGGAGCGGGAGTGGGCCGAGACCGAGTTGAAGGCGCGCAGGCTGCTCGCGGTAGCGTCGGGCCTGCACGAGGCGAGTGGAGGAAAGCGATGAAGATCTGGCTCAACGGCAAGCTGCAGGACGCCGAGGGCGCCCGGGTCTCGGTCTTCGACCACGGGCTGACCGTCGGCGACGGAGTCTTCGAGACCATCAAGGCCGAGCGCGGCCGTGCCTTCGCCCTCACCCGCCATCTGGAGCGCCTGACCACCTCGGCCCGCGGACTGGGACTGCCCGATCCCGATCTCGACGAGGTGCGGCGCGGCTGCACGGCGGTCCTCGACGCCAACCCGATGGACCTGGGCCGGCTGCGGCTCACCTACACCGGCGGCGTCTCACCGCTCGGCTCGGACCGCGGCGACGCCGGCCCCACGCTGGTCATCGCACTCTCCGAGACCACGCGCCGCCCCGACACCACCGCCGCCGTCACGGTCCCGTGGACCCGTAACGAACGCGGGGCGCTCACCGGCCTGAAGACCACGTCGTACGGCGAGAACGTCGTCGCCCTGGCCCGCGCCCGTGAACGGGACGCCTCCGAGGCGCTGTTCGCCAACACCGTCGGCGCGCTCTGCGAGGGCACCGGCTCCAACGTCTTCGTCGTGCTGGACGGCGAACTGCACACACCGCCGCTGCACTCCGGCTGCCTGGCGGGCATCACCCGCGCCCTGACCGTCAGCTGGGCGGGCGCCAAGGAGACCGATCTGCCCCTGGACGCGCTGGAGCGGGCCGAGGAGATCTTCCTGACCTCCACCCTGCGCGACGTCCAGGCCGTGACCCGTATCGACGACCGCCGACTCGCCGACGGCCCGGGCCCGGTGACCGCGGAAGCCATGCGGATCTTCGACGAGCAGTCCGCCGCCGACTTCGATCCGCGGTGATGACGGGCCCGCGCAGGGGCGAGTAGAAAGTCCTCGTGACCACAACGCTGCGCCCCGCGGGACCCGAAGAGCGACACGACGACGGGCGCCGGGCCCGTCCGTACGACATCTGTGTCAACAGCCGCCGGGTCGGGGGGATCCGGCTGACGACGGATGCCCGGTTCGGCCCGACGGCGGGCCGGATCACGGAGCTGGCCGTCGAGGAGCCGGACCGGCACCGCGGCCGTGCCACGGTCGCCGCACTCGCCGCCGAGGAGGTGCTGCGCGGCTGGGGCTGCCGGCAGATCGAGGTGACCGTCCCCGCCGACGCGGAGGCGGCCGCCCGGCTCGCCGCGGCACTGGGCTACACCGAGCGCGGCCGCACGATGAGCAAAACCCTCGACGGCCCGCCCCGGCTGCCCGGGGACAGCAGCGACCGTGCGCTGAGCGAGGCGGAGTACCCGGCCTGGCGGGACGCCGCGCTCGCCGAGTACGTCCGGACGCAGCGGGACCAGGGGATGCCCCGCGCACGCGCCGAGGAGGCCTCGGCCGCGAACCATCGCGCCCTGCTGCCGGACGGTGTGGACACGCCCGACCAGGCGCTGCGCGTCCTGGCCCACGGGGGCGCGGACGTCGGCAGCATCTGGATCGCCCTGCGGATGCCGGACCAGCCCGGCGGCTATGTCGTCGATGTACTGGTCGATCCCGCACACCGCGGGCACGGCCACGGCCGCACCCTGATGCTGGTCGCCGAGCGCGAGAGCCTGGCCGCCGGTCACGCCACCCTCGGCCTGAACGTTTACGCGGACAACGCGCCGGCGCTCGGCCTCTACACCTCGCTGGGGTACCGGCCCACCGGCTACCTGTTGTGGAAGCCGATCCTGTGAGGCGGCCCGGGGCCGGCGCCCTGTGAGGCGCGGCGCCCGTGAGGCTCGCCTGCGCCCGTGCGGCCCGGCTCAGCCCTGCCCGGCCAGCAGCCGGTCGGCGATCTCCTCGATACGGGCGCGCAGCCCCTCCTGGCTCGTGCCGCCGTCCAGCCGCTCGCCGCCGATCACATAGGTGGGGGTCCCGGTCACCCCGATCGCCTTGCCCTCGGCCTGGTCCGCGTCGACGATCAGCAGATGCCGCCCGTCGATCAGCGCGGTGTCCAGTTCCTCGGCGTCCAGCCCCAGCTCCCCGGCGACCTCCAGCAGAAGTTTCTCGCCGCGCGCGGCGAGCTCTTCGCTGCGCGCCAGCACCGCCTCGATGTACGGCCGGCCCTGGCCCTGCACGATGGCCTCCTCGGCGGCCTGGGCGGCGACGTAGGCGTGCTTGTGCTTGGGGAGGGGGAAGTGGCGCAGCCGGACGTCCAGCCGGTCGCCGTAGCGTGCCCGCAGCGCCCGCAGGTCCTCCAGGGCGGTACGGCAGTCCGGGCACTGCAATTCGCACCACACGTCCAGAACGGGGCGGTCGGGGCGGGCGGCGGAGGTGGTGGCGTCGTTCATGGGGCCAGTCTCCCAGCCCGCCCCCGGCTGACACCCGGTGGTACCCCGCCCCGGTGACCGGAACCGGCACCTGCGGAGGAGCACGACCCCGAGATGTCCCTGAACCGTCCCGGAACATGGCCCGCGCCCGGCCGGACAAGGCAGGATGGAAGGGAGCAGAGTGCCTGCTCGCCCTTTCAGCAGCAGGAGGACCGGATGCTGACCTCGACCGTCTGTGCCGCGGTGTCGGCAGCGGGCCTGGGCATCGCCGCGCTGACGGCATACCGCAAGCGGTTCCTGGCCGCGACCCGCATCGCCGCTTTTTCCCTGATTCCCATCGGCCTGGTGATGACGGGCGTCATCGACTGGGTCACCAACATCGTCTTCAAGCCCACGGTCTGGGCCGGCTTCGGTGTGCTCGCGCTCTCCGCCGTGCTGTTCATGATCAGCAGGGGAGTGGAGCGCCGCAGGGGCGGGACCGGCAGCCGCAAGGAGCGCAAGGAGCGCAAGGCCGCGGCGGCCGACCGGCCCGACGCGGTGGCTCCGGCCGCCTCCGTGCCCTCCCTCGGCGCCGCCCGCGATACCGCGCAGCCGGCGCCCAAGGGGAAGGCGGCTCAGGGCAAGGGCGGCGCACCCAAGGATGACTTCTCGGACATCGAAGCGATCCTGAAAAAGCACGGGATCTGATGAACTACCGCTGCTGAGGCGCATATCGGGCGCATTGGCACGATCATCTGCGTCATGATGCGCGCGAGATGAACGATGAGTGCGCCCTCGCCCAAGACGACGCCCCGTCCCCCGAACCGCGCGGCTGCTTGTTCGCGCTGTCCCAGCCGCCGCTGATGCTCTTCCTCGCCGTCATCGGCTTTCTGCTCCTTCTCGGGGCGGTGCACGACCTCTTCCTGCTGTGAAGCGGCCACGCGCCGCTGCCGTGCACCCCGCTGCCGTGCACCCCGCCGCTGTGCACCCTGCCGGGGTGCCGCGACCGGTGCTCAGCCCGCCGCGGCCTCCCGCCGCCGCGCCCGGTAGGCCGCGACATGCAGCCGGTTTCCGCAGGTGCGGCTGTCGCAGTAGCGCCGGGAGCGGTTGCGGGAGAGGTCGACGAAGGCATGCCGGCAGTCCGGCGCCTCGCAGCGCCGCAGCCGCTCGCGCTCCCCGGCGACGAGGAGGAAGGCCAG
Source organism: Streptomyces sp. NBC_00400 (assembly GCF_036048035.1). NCBI lineage: Bacteria > Bacillati > Actinomycetota > Actinomycetes > Kitasatosporales > Streptomycetaceae > Streptomyces > Streptomyces sp. NBC_00400. The sequence goes on from NZ_CP107940.1 coordinate 6,951,479, forward strand.
CGCCATCCCGCCGTCCGCGGCCAGATGCTCGGCGACCGACGCGCCCGGTGCGAAGTAGTGGACGTGCCAGTCGTACCCGTCGTGATCGGTCAGCTGCGGTGTGGTGCCCGCCGAGGCGACCAGCGAGTTCAGCTGTTCGGCCGCGGTGCGGTCGTCGTCGGCCGCGAAGATCCGCGCGAACCGCGCGCGGACGGACCGTACGGCCGCCAGGTCGCCCGCACCGAGCGCCCCCACGCCGCTGACGTCATGGCGCCGGACGAAGTCCTCGAGGGTCGCGAGGCCGGTCAGGCTGTCCGGCGCTCCGGGCGATTCGCCCTCCGGAGCGGTGTTCAGCAGATCGACGACCGCGTCCAGTGCGCACCGGGTGTCATGGCTGATCATCACGGTTCCGCTCCCTGGCAGGGTGGGGCCGGACGGGTACCGCCCCCGGTGTGGTTGCCGCATGGTCGCCGAATCCAGCGCCCGGAACAAGCTTCAGCGCCGACTCCGCGGTGGGTCCGCGGCGACGACGCCGAAGTGTGCCGTATGAACTTGTCGGTCCTGCGCCGTCTCCCCGAGTCGGACGGACGCAAGTGTGAGCGGGTGGGTGCTTTCGGTAACCGTGCTGCGTCTCAGCTCTCCGCGAGGATGTGGGAGAGCTCGGTGTCGAGATCGAAATGCCGGTGCTCCGTACCGGGTGGTACGGCGGCATCGGTCCTTTTGAGGAACGACTCGAGGGCCCGTGCGGGCGCCTCGAGCAGGGCTTCGCCTTCCGGGGAGCTCAGGGCGATGCAGACCACGCCCTGTCCGTGACTCCGGGACGGCCAAACGCGGACGTCTCCGGTGCCCGTGGGCCGGTGCAGGCCCTCGGCGAGGAGGTCGCGGGCAAAAACCCACTCCACGGTCTCCTCGGCTCCGGTATGGAAGGTGGCATGCACGGCATAGGGATCGGCCGTGTCATACCGCAGGCCCGCGGGTACAGGCAGTGAGGACTCGCTCGACACAACGAGGCGCAGGTGCAGCTCGCAGCTGACCGTGGTGTTCATAAGCGCCAGGGCCTTTCGCTCAGTGTGCGCTCGGGGATTCGCACGTCGGCGAAATCGACATGCCACCTACGGTGCCGTTGTAAACCCCTCTGACGGTTTTGTGTGGCTTCAGGTACCTCTTCCGGCGGATTGCGAGATCGTCCTCGGCGGTAATTCCGCCGGACCCGTCCCGTCCGGTAAGTTTGCGGGTATGAATACGCAGAGTAACGGGGGGCCGGGAACGGCGGAGGAGGGCGCCGCTCCGGCCGAGCAGCCGCTCGGTTCGAGAGCGCCGCACTTCATCAAGCGCTCCCGGCCGCTGCACGTGAGCTGGCAGGTCGGAGTCTTCGTCGTCGGCCTCGCGGTCGTGGTGGGCGGCGTGATCATGCTGCCGCTGCCGGGACCGGGCTGGCTGGTGATCTTCGCCGGAATGGCGATCTGGGCGACGGAATTCGTCTGGGCCCAGTTGGTGCTGCGCTGGACCAAGCGGAAGGTCACGGAAGCGGCCCGGAAGGCGCTCGACCCCAAGGTGCGGCGGCGCAACATCATCCTGACCGCCGTCGGCCTGGTGATCATCGCCGCGGTGCTCGCGGTCTATGTCTGGAAGTTCGGCCTCGCGATGCCGTGGAACGTCTCCGAGTGACCCCGCAGTGGTCGGAAGTGCCCGCCGACGTGGGGTAATGTTGGCGGTGCGCCCGGGCGATTAGCTCAGTGGGAGAGCGCTTCGTTCACACCGAAGAGGTCACTGGTTCGAACCCAGTATCGCCCACCCCGGACGACGGCCCGGAGACTTCAAGTCTCCGGGCCGTCGCAGTTGTTGCGCGTATGCGCCGCCGTGGGGCGCACACTGGGACCATGCCCGTCCGGTCACGCCGACTGCACCGCTACCGCTTCCGCACCGTCTGGCAGCTCAACGCCCCGCCGACCGTCGTCTACGCCGTCCTCGAACGCGCCGAGGCCTACCCCCGGTGGTGGCCGCAGGTCCGCGAGGTGAATGCGCTCGACGACCGCAGCGGCATCGCCCGCTTCCGTTCGGTGCTGCCGTACGACCTGACGGTCGTGGCGAGCGAGCGCGTACGGGACCCGGGCGCGGGGGTGCTGGAGATAGGGATGCGCGGCGACCTGGCCGGCTGGGCGCGCTGGACGGTGGTGCCCGGCGCCGGCGGCACCCGTGCCGTGTTCGAGCAGGACGTCGAGGTCTGCAAGCCGCTGCTGCGGCGGTTCGCGCTGCTGGGGCGGCCGGTCTTCGTCGCCAATCACGCGCTGATGATGCGGTCCGGGCGCCGGGGGCTCGCCGCCTGGCTGGCCCGAGGATGAGGCGCCCCGTGTGCCCCGGCGGGGCGGCCCGGGGCCACGGCGGAACAGGAATTTGATGGAAGCCCCGCGCGGCCTGTATTGTTCTGCTCGTTCGCGGGGGAAACCTCGCCGACACCCGGGCGATTAGCTCAGTGGGAGAGCGCTTCGTTCACACCGAAGAGGTCACTGGTTCGAACCCAGTATCGCCCACCGGGATCAAGAACCGGGCCGCAAAAAGCGGCCCGGTTCTTTTTGTTGGGAGAAGGCGGCACCGTGCGGGGAGAACACCGCCCCGGGAATTTAGCCCGGCGCCTTTGCCGGCCGGGCCGGAATTGCTGATGAGGGATCAGGCCGCGGCGGGGAGTTCGGGACGCAGCGGCCAATGCGGATCAACGGTTTCGGGGTTGCCGCTGCGCTCGAACCACGCCTGCAGGCCACGCGCCTGGGCGGCGTACCAGACGGCCTGGCGGGTGTGCAGCTCCGCCGGGTGCAGCCCCTCCAGGCGGTCCGCGTAGCGATGCCCCAGGGCCCGGACGACGCGCAGTGCGGCGAGCGCGTCGGCGGCCGCCTCGTGGGCGTCCGTCAGCTCGACCTCGTAGTGGGCGCACAGATCGGTGAGGGTGCGGCGTCCCTTGCGGTAGCGGTCCAGGTGCTTGTCGAGGACGCGGGGATCCAGGATGCGCAGCGGATGGCCGCCCAGGTAGGCGTCGAGTGAGCTGGCGCGGTGCCGTTTCAACTCGCGCTCCAGGAGAGTGAGGTCGAACGGGGCGTTCATCACGACCAGCGGGCGGCCGGCCACCGACTGGGCGGCCAGGGCGCGTGCCACCTCTTCCAGCACCGGCGCGGGCCAGCGGCCGTGCAGTGCGAGATGGTCGCCCGTCAGGCCGTGCACCGCCGTGGCGGCCTCGGGTATGCCGACGCCCGGGTTGATCAGCCAACGGGTGATCCGGGGCGCGGAACGCGGTGTCTCCTGGACCACCAGGGCGGCGGAGACGATGCGGTCGCGCTCGACGTCGATGCCCGTGGTCTCGGTGTCGAAGGCGGCAAGCGGTCCGTCATACCAGCACGGCATCATCCCAACTCCTCGCGCTCGTACGGGGGATGGCATGCACACCACCCGAGCTGGTGATACCCGAGCCGCCCGGTGCTCGAACCGTCTTTGTTTGCGGACCACTTGACGCGGAGACAACCAGAGTGACGGGCCGACGTGTTCCGCCTTCTCCCCGTCATCCACCCGCACCGATCGGCACAGCCCGGAAGGCTCCCCCGCGATGACGCTCGCGCAGCCCGAACCGGGCGGGCTGCTGCCCCAGCTGTCCACACCGCAGCGTGGCGGACTCGCCACGACTGCGTGCATGGAGACCCTTCAGGTGGGCTATCTGCACGCGGTCGCCGCCGCCTCGGGATGTTCGCTGGCGCAGCCCTTCCCGGACAACGGAATCGACTGGCACGTCAGCCATGGCGCGGCCGGCCACACCGTCGACGACGAAGTCACCATCAAGGTGCAGCTCAAGTGCACCTACCAGACCGCCCCCCGCCCGCCGGGACCGACCTTCGCCTTCACGCTCGACAACGACCATCTGGTGAAGCTGGCCCGTACGCCCGTATCGGTGCACAAGATCCTGGTCGTGATGCTGGTCCCGCGGACCCAGGAGGACTGGCTGCGGGCCTCGCACGACCGTCTCGCACTGCGGCACTGCTGCTACTGGATCAACCTGGCCGGTCATCCGGTGACCGGCCGGCGCAGGACCACCGTGCGGATCCCGACCGCGCGGATCTTCGACGACCGAGCGCTCTGCGAGATCATGACGCGGGTCGGGGCGGGAGGGAGACCCTGATGTACCGGCCGACCGACGAATACGACGCGCGGCTCCTGGATCCCGCACAGCTCGATCCGGTGGTGCTCGGCGCGCTGCTGGCCCGGCACGGCTGGCGGCGCCGGGGCGGGGCCACCGGCCACTACACCCGGTGGACGCCGCCCGGCGGCGCGGCCGGCACCAGCCTGCTGGTGCCGCACGACCGCCGCTTCCCCGACAGCGGGGAACTGCTCGCGGAGGCGCTGGCGGCGCTGGCGCAGAGCTCCTCGGCCTCCGCCCGCGAGGTGCTGGTGGGGCTCGCGGTGCCCAGCGACGAGGTGCGCTGGGAGCGCGAGGTGCCCGACGGCGGCTCGGGGGCCGCGTACTGGGTCGCCCAGGAGCAGCTGCGCGGTGCGGCCCGCTCGATGCTGATCGCCGGGGCGCTGGGGACGTACGGCCGGGCCGGCTACTACGGCGCCCGGCACAAACGGCAGGCCGAGGGGTTCCTGGGCGAGGTGCTGGTCGGCCCGGCGGCGGCCGGGCGCCGGCTGACCGCGTTCGTCCCGGTGCGCGGCGGGCGCGGCGCGGTCGCCGGGCTGCAGCAGGCGCTGCACGCGGCCCGGGACGCCACCGACTACCAGCGGGCCACCGGCGGGATGGAGGCCTTCGACGCGGCCGTCGAGCTGGGGGTCTGCCATGAGCTGGTCCAGGCCCTGATCGCGCTGGTGCGGGATGCGGAGGGGGTGCGGATCGCGGTCGAGTGGTCGCCGGGGGCCGGCGCCCCGGCCGGCTGCCCGGCACGCCCCGAACCGGTGGAGTTCTCGCCCGGCGACCTGCCCGCGCTGCAGCAGGCGGCCCGGCGCTACGTACGCGACGAGCCGTCGCTGCCGGTGCGGGTGACCGGCGCGGTGATACGGCTGCGCAGGGAGCGTCCCGGCGGGCCCGGCACGGTGCGGCTGCGGGTGATCACCGGTGCGGACGTGGTGCAGGTGCGGGTCGCGCTGGGGGAGGAGGACTACCGTATCGCCGGACACGCGCACCTGGTGGGACTGCCCATCCGGGTGAGCGGCCGGCTGGAGAGCCGGGGCGGCTTCCGCCGGATCACCGGCGGCCGCGATGTCACGCCCGTACAGGTCGACGAGGCGGAGCGGGACCGGCTGCTGAAGTCGCTCCAGGAAAACCTCGACTTCTTCGAGGAGGCGTGCGGCGCCGGGGAATAGCGGCGCAGGAGTGGCTTTCGGGCCAGGGGTGGTGAAACCGTTTAGCGGTCGGGTCCGGTGGCTCGGTACGATTCGGCTGCGCAGCAATCGCTGCCGTGAAGAGACATGAGTCAGGAGAGACCGGTGTCAGACGTCCGTGTGACCATCCAACGCGATTCCGAGCGGGATGAACGCGTGGTGACCACGGGCACGACGGCCGCCGACCTCTTCCAGGGTGAGCGCAGCGTCGTGGCCGCGCGGGTCGCCGGAGAGCTGAAGGACCTGGCGTACGAGGTCGCCGACGGCGACGCGGTCGAGCCCGTGGAGATCTCCTCCGAGGACGGTCTGAACATCCTGCGGCACTCCACCGCGCATGTGATGGCGCAGGCCGTGCAGGAGTTGTTCCCGGAGGCGAAGCTCGGCATCGGCCCGCCGGTCAAGGACGGCTTCTACTACGACTTCGACGTCGAGACCCCGTTCCACCCCGACGATCTCAAGCGCATCGAGAAGAAGATGCAGGAGATCCAGAAGCGCGGGCAGAAGTTCGCGCGCCGGGCGGTCAGCGATGACGCCGCGCGCGAGGAGCTGGCCGACGAGCCGTACAAGCTCGAACTGATCGGGATCAAGGGCTCGGCCGCCGAGGCCGCCGAGGGGGCCTCCGCCGAGGTGGGCGCCGGCGAGCTCACCATCTACGACAACCTCGACGCCAAGACCGGCGAGCTGTGCTGGAAGGACCTGTGCCGCGGGCCGCACCTCCCCAGCACCCGTGCCATCCCGGCGTTCAAGCTGATGCGCTCGGCCGCCGCCTACTGGCGCGGCAGCGAGAAGAACAAGCAGCTGCAGCGGATCTACGGCACCGCCTGGCCGACCAAGGACGAGCTCAAGGCGCATCTGGAGTTCCTGGCCGAGGCCGAGAAGCGTGACCACCGCAAGCTGGGTGCCGAGCTCGACCTGTTCTCCGTTCCCGAGGACATCGGCTCGGGCCTGGCGGTCTTCCACCCCAAGGGCGGCATCATCCGCCGGGTCATGGAGGACTACTCCCGCCGGCGCCACGAGGAGTCGGGGTACGAGTTCGTCTACACCCCGCACGCCACCAAGGGGAAGCTGTTCGAGAAGTCGGGCCACCTGGACTGGTACGCCGACGGCATGTACCCGCCCATGCAGCTCGACGAGGGCGTGGACTACTACCTCAAGCCCATGAACTGCCCGATGCACAACCTGATCTTCGACGCGCGCGGCCGCTCGTACCGTGAACTGCCGCTGCGTCTCTTCGAGTTCGGGACCGTGTACCGGTACGAGAAGTCGGGCGTGGTGCACGGCCTCACCCGCGCCCGCGGCTTCACCCAGGACGACGCGCACATCTACTGCACCAAGGAGCAGATGGCGGACGAGCTGGACGCCACGCTCACCTTCGTCCTCGACCTGCTGCGCGACTACGGTCTGACCGACTTCTATCTGGAGCTGTCCACCAAGGACCCGGAGAAGTTCGTCGGCTCGGACGAGGCGTGGGAGGAGGCCACCGAGACGCTGCGGAAGGTGGCCGAGAAGCAGGGGCTGCCGCTGGTCCCGGACCCGGGCGGCGCCGCGTTCTACGGTCCCAAGATCTCCGTGCAGACCAAGGACGCCATCGGCCGGACCTGGCAGATGTCGACCGTCCAGCTGGACTTCAACCTTCCGGAGCGGTTCGACCTGGAGTACACCGCGGCCGACGGCAGCAAGCAGCGTCCGGTGATGATCCACCGCGCGCTGTTCGGTTCCATCGAGCGGTTCTTCGCGGTGCTGCTGGAGCACTACGCGGGTGCGTTCCCGGCGTGGCTGGCGCCGGTCCAGGCGACCGGGATCCCGATCGGCGACGCGCACGTCCCGTACCTGCAGGACTTCGCCGCGCAGGCCAAGGCCAAGGGCCTGCGGATCGAGGTGGACTCCTCGTCGGACCGGATGCAGAAGAAGATCAGGAACGCGCAGAAGGCCAAGGTCCCGTTCATGATCATCGCTGGTGACGAGGACGTCGCCAACGGCGCGGTCTCCTTCCGCTACCGCGACGGGACGCAGAAGAACGGCATCCCGCGCGAGGAGGCGATCGCCGAGATCCTCGACGTCGTGGAGCGCCGCGTCCAGGTGTGACGCCTGGCAGATGAGCACCGGGGCCCCGGAGAGCGACCCGCTCTCCGGGGCTCCTTCATGTCTCGCCGTCCTGCCGGAAGCGGCGCAGCAGCCAGGAGGAGAAGGAGCCCACCACCGCTCCGATCAGCGCCACCCCGACGAACATCAGCGCCACCGCGACCACCCGGCCGCGCGGGGTGACGGGCGTGGCGTCGCCGTACCCCGTCGTCGTCAGCGTCGAGCAGGCCCACCACACCGCGTCACCGAAGGTGTGGATGTTCGCGCCCGGGGCCGTGCGCTCGTCGTGGTAGACGGCCAGGCTGGCCGCGAAGCCCAGCAGCAGCGAGGTGAGCCCGGTGTACGCCATCACCCGTGCTTCGAGGGCCAGCCGTGGTCGGTCCCGGCGCCGCAGCATCCGGTCGTGCATGTCGACGATCCGCAGCGGCCGCAGCAGCGGCAGCACGGTCACGATCAGATCCAGCCAGCGGGTGCGCAGGAAGCGCCGCCGGTCGTTGCTGAGCGCCAGCCGTGCCAGATATTCGAGGACGAAGACGCTCCACGTGACGACGGTGACCAGTTCCCACCAGGTCTGCCAGCCGGGGGAGAGTCCGGGCACCAGGACCCGGACCGCGTACGAGGCGAGGTAGAGGAACGAGGCGGCAAGGAGATAGGGCTGGGCGGTTTGTTCCCAGGCCCGCAGCCGCGCTTCCCTGTCCACCGGCCCAGCATCGCGGAGCGGACCGCGGTGTGTGCCCCAACGACACGGCGCCAACGGGCGAAGCCATATGCTGGCCCGTATGACAAGCGAGCCGGAGCAGCAGATCGGAGTCGGGACGCAGGACGCTTTCCAGCGTCTGTGGACGCCCCACCGGATGGCTTACATCCAGGGCGAGAACAAACCGACCGGCCCGGGGGCGGGCGACGGCTGTCCGTTCTGCGCGATCCCCGCGAAGTCGGACGAGGACGGCCTGGTGATCGCGCGCGGCGAGTATGTCTATGCGGTGCTGAACCTCTACCCGTACAACGGCGGTCACCTCATGATCGTCCCGTTCCGGCATGTCGCCGACTACACGGAGCTGGACGGGCCGGAGACCGCGGAGCTGGCCGAGCTGACGAAGCGGGCGATGACCGCGCTGCGCACCGCCTCGGGAGCGCACGGCTTCAACATCGGGATGAACCAGGGCACCGTCGCCGGTGCCGGGATCGCGGCCCATCTCCATCAGCATGTCGTCCCGCGCTGGGGCGGTGACACCAACTTCATGCCGGTGGTCGGTCACACCAAGGTGCTGCCCCAACTGCTCGCCGACACCCGGGCGATGCTCGCGGACGCCTGGCCCGTCTGAGGCCCGCCCGGCCTCGCCCGGGGCCGGTATCCGAGGCGACACGCGCCCGAGCTAATCGGGCATATCTCCCCAATTCGGATTAGTTGCCTCTCTAATGGGGTGGTGACTTCCCTAGATCGCCGCTCCGTGCTGCGCGCGGCCGCCTCAGCCGCGGCCGCCGGTCCGCTGGTGTCGGGCTGCGACCCGCACCGGGACGACGACTCCGGCGCCGTACGGTCGGGCGGGCCGAGTCCTTCCGGCGCGGGCTCTTCCGGGGCAGGGCATGCGCCACCCGCCCGGGCCCGCACCGCCCGCCCACCGGTCCGGGTGCCCGGCCTGCCCGTACAGATCGCGCACGGGCCGCGGAACGGCCGTGCGGTCGCGCTGACCTTCCACGGCAGGGGCGACCCCAAGATGGCGACCGCCCTGCTCGGCGAGGCCGAGCGGGCCGGCGCCCGCGTCACCGTGCTCGCCGTCGGCGACTGGCTCGACGAGCAGCCCGCGATGGCCCGCCGGATCCTCGACGGCGGCCATGAGCTGGGCAATCACACCATGCACCACCGCAATATCTGCGCCCTGCCGGCCGCCGAGGCCTACGCCGAGATCACCCGGTGCGCCGACCGGCTGCGCGCCCTCACCGGAACCATCGGCAGCTGGTTCCGCCCCTCGCAGGCCCAGCGGGCCACAGACCTGGTGACCGGGCTGGCCCGCAAGGCCGGCTATCCGCATGTCCTGTCCTACGACGTGGACTCCCTGGACGCGAACGACCCCGGGGCACCGGCCGTCCGGCGCACGGTCCTGGACGCGGTCGAGCCGGGCTCGATCGTGAGCCTTCACCTCGGGCACGCCGGCACGGTGGCGGCGCTGCCTCCGATTCTCGACGGCCTCCGCCGACGCGGTCTGCGCGCGGTGACGACAACGGAGCTGGTGACCTGATGGCTGACCGGAAGCGTACCCACGACCGTCCCCGTCCGCGCGCGCGTCACCGGGCCGCACTGCTCGCCGCTGCCTGCGCGCTGACGGCGGCGGGCTGCGGCGGCGGCGAGACCGGGCGGGCCGCGCACAGCCCGCGGCCGGTCGAACGCGCGCCGGTCAAGGCCGCCACCTCCGGCCTGCCCGGGATGCCGCCGCTGCTGGACGAGCACGACCTCTATGCGGCGGACCGGCCGGGCAAGCTGGCCCCGCAGGTCAGGGGCTTCCCCTCGCGGATCTATGTCCCCAACACCGGCTCCGACACGGTCAGCGTCATCGACCCGAAGACCTACAAGGTCATCGAGACCATTCCGGTGGGCGTACAGCCGCAGCACGTCGTGCCGTCCTGGGACCTGAAGACGCTCTGGGTCAACAACAACCGGGGGCACGACCTGACCCCCATCGACCCCGCCACCGGCAAGGCCGGCAAGCCGGTCAAGGTCCACGACCCGTACAACCTCTACTTCACGCCCAACGGGAAGTACGCCATCGTGATGGCCTCGATGGACCGGCAGTTGGTCTTCCGCGACCCGCACACCATGGAGGTCCGCAAGACGCTGCCGGTCACCTGCGGGGGCGTCAACCACGCCGACTTCTCGCCCGACGGGCGGTACTTCATCGTCTCCTGCGAGTTCTCCGGTGAACTGCTGAAGGTCGACACCGAGAAGATGAAGGTGATCGGCCAGGAGAAGCTGCCGTTCGAGGGGGCGATGCCGCAGGACGTGAAGATCGCCCCGGACGGCAAGACCTGGTACGTCGCCGACATGATGGCCGACGGCATCTGGATCCTCAACGGCGACACCTTCGCACAGCCCAAGCTCATGCCGACCGGCAAGGGTGCCCACGGCCTCTACGTCAGCCGCGACTCGCGCTACATGTACGTCTCCAACCGCGGCGAAGGCTCCATCTCCCGGCTCGACTTCAAGACCGGCGCCCTCATCAGCAAATGGCACATCCGCGGCGGCGGCAGCCCCGACATGGGCGGCCTGTCCACCGACGGCAAGGTCCTGTGGCTGTCCGGCCGCTACAACTCCGAGGTCTATGCGCTGGACACCCGTACCGGCAAGACCCTGGCCAAGATCCCCGTCGGCCAGGGCCCGCACGGACTGGCGGTCTACCCGCAGCCGGGGCGGTACTCCCTGGGGCACACGGGCATCTTCCGCTAGGGCCTGGCCCAGCCCCCGCCCGCACGCCCTGCGGTCGGACGACCCCTAGGCGCTTCTACGCGTTGTACTCGTCCGCCTTCTGCGGCTCCACTCCCTGGATCATGCCGCTGAGCACCAGGGAACGGTTGGTGAAGCGCTCGGTGTCCACGCCGTTCTCCTTGAGGACGCTCATCGCGGCGGCGTGGACGGTGCGCAGCACCGGGGTCGCGGCGCGCAGCGCGTCATCGGCCATGAAGCGGTGGCGCCAGGGCTTGTCGGCCCAGACGTGCCGCAGGCCGAACGGCTCGGGGAGGGTCAGCTTGCCGCCGAGGAAGTCCAGGACCGGCGGGAACCAGGTCAGCGGGGCGCGCGCGGCGAGCCGGACCACCTCCTGCGGCTCGATGAGCGGGAGGTTCTGGGTCTTGGTCTCCCAGAACTTGATGACCTTGGCGACGTCCTTGGTCTTGGGCTCGGGCTTGGTCGTGAACAGGCCGTTGACCGGGCCGAGGGCGTGACCGGTCACCTCGATGCGCAGGGTCTCGTGCAGCACCGTGACCGTGATCATCAGAGTGATCACCAACTGGCCGTCCCACAGCACGAACTGGACGCCGAGGTAGTGGCGGTTGCCGCTGCCGAACTGCTGCTCGTTGCAGATCCGCTCTATCTCGTGCCCGCGGATCTGGTACGCCTCCACATGGGTGCCCTCGGGGCGGGTGACGGCGGCGGCCTTCTCCCCGACCGGGGAGACGATCCAGTGGCGTACGGACGGCGTGGGGAAGCCGCCGGTGTGCAGCGGACTGCGCTCCAGCAGCCGCAGCTTGTCGTGGATCGCCCGGATCACGTCCCAGCTGCGGAACGGGTGGATCTCGGCGGTCCCCGGCGCCGGCGACAGCTCCTCGGCGAGCTGCCAGCTGCCCCAGCGGGTGCCCATGCCGAGTATGCCCTTGGGGCCGGCGTAGAAGACGACGTTGCTGGTCTGCTCGGCGGTGATCTTGGCGAGGTTCTGCCGGAGGGTCTCGGCGGCGGTCTGGTTCGGGTCCTGCGGCACCGCCTCGGGGATCTTCGCGGCCACGCCGCCGCCCTCCAGCAGCCCCTTCCAGGACTCCCGCATGGCCACCGCGGTCTTCTCGCAGATCTGCTTGGCCCACCACCAGCCGATCACGGGGGCGAGGACCATGGCGCGGGCGTACAGCGGCCAGAAACCGGTGAGCGGCAGCTTGATCATGAAGAACAGGCCGACGCCGGCCAGCACCGTCAGCAGCAGCCCGCCGAGCAGCGAAAGCCCCTTGCCCGCACCGTCCTTGGAGAGCATCTTCCGCAGCTGGAAAACGCCCAGCCACACCAGCACACCCGGCAGGAACAGCACCCCGAACAGCATCATCAGCAGGGTCAGCTTGGCGTCCCGCTGCTTGCGGACGCGGGTGGCGGACAGACAGTGCTCGACGATGGTCTGCGGCTCGGTCCCGAAGGACTGGATGAGCGCGGCGCGCCCGCCGCCGAGCATCCGCACCTGCACGGCACGCGAGAACGCCTCGCCGAGGTTGGGCGCGAACAGCGACAGCTTGGGCTTCTTGATCGCGGACTTGCCGGAGTCGGAGTCGGCCTTGGAGATATCGGCCAGTGGACTGTCCCGGTAGGCGGCCGAGGCGAGCGCCTGGGTCGCCGCCGTCTGCCCGGCGCTCCCCGAGAGCGGCACCTGCGCTCCGGGACTGAAGTCAAAGCCGTCTGCCACTACCGCCCCCACACCCCACGTATCCGATGATGCGGCTCTTCCCGACTTCCGCTGACGGCACACCTGCTGAGGGCCTGTGTTCGAGCCCGTGACCTCGAATCCTGCCGCCGGACCCCCGAGGCAACGGACCGGAACTCAGCGTACAGCCGCCGTCCGGCTCAGGGGAGTTGAGCCGGACAGCGACCGCCCCAACGGCTGATCCGCCGTTAACTATGCGCCGTTCTCGGCTTGTTCCCGCCACTTGTCGGCGAGCTGCGGCGGCATCGGCTCATGCCGCAGGTGAGCGCGGGAGAACCGCCCGGTGCCGTGCGAGAGGGAGCGCAGATCGACGGCGTACCGGTCGATCTCGATCTCGGGGACCTCGGCGCGCACCACCGTGCGCCCCGCCCCCGACTGCTCCGTGCCCACGACCCGGCCCCGGCGACCTGACAGATCGCTCATCACCTGGCCGACGAAATCGTCCGGAACCATCACGCTCACCTCGGACACCGGTTCGAGGAGATCGATCCGGACGTCACCGGCCGCCTCGCGCAGCGCCAGCGCGCCCGCCGTCTGGAATGCGGCGTCCGAGGAGTCGACCGAGTGCGCCTTGCCGTCGAGCAGCGTGACGCGGATGTCGACGAGCGGATGCCCGGCGGCGACCCCGCGCTCGGCCTGGGCGCGTACCCCCTTCTCCACGGAGGGGATGAACTGCCGGGGCACCGCGCCGCCCACGACCTTGTCCACGAACTCGATGCCGGAGCCGCCCGGCAGCGGTTCGATCTCGATCTCGCAGATCGCGAACTGGCCGTGACCGCCGGACTGCTTCACATGGCGTCCACGGCCCGCGGCGGGGGCGCCGAAGGTCTCCCGCAGCGGCACCTTGTGTGCGACCGTGTCCACCTGGACGCCGTAGCGGGCCCGCAGCCGCTCCAGCGCGACATCGACATGGGCCTCGCCCAGGCACCACAGGACCACCTGATGGGTGTCCTGATTGTGCTCCAGGCGCATCGTCGGATCCTCCGCGACCAGGCGGGCCAGGCCCTGCGACAGCTTGTCCTCGTCGGCCTTGCTGTGCGCCTGGATGGCGACCGGCAGCAGCGGGTCGGGCATCGTCCAGGGCTCCATCAGCAGCGGGTCGCCCTTGCCGGACAGGGTGTCGCCGGTCTCGGCGCGGGTCAGCTTCGCCACACAGGCCAGATCGCCGGCGATGGCCTTGGACAGCGGGCGCTGCTGCTTGCCGAACGGGGTGGACAGCGCGCCGACCCGCTCGTCGACGTCATGGTCCTCGTGCCCCCGGTCCTCCAGCCCGTGGCCGGAGACATGCACCATCTCGTCCGGGCGCAGGGTGCCGGAGAAGACGCGGACGAGGGAGATCCGGCCGACGTACGGGTCGGAGGAGGTCTTGACCACCTCCGCCGCGAGCGGGCCGTCGGGGTCGCAGCTCAGCGCCGGGCGCGCGGCGCCGTCCGGGCTGGTCACGGCGGGTGCCTCGCGCTCCGCCGGGGTCGGGAAGCCGCCGCTGATCAGCTCCAGCAGCTCCACGGTGCCCAGCCCTTGCCTGGCACCCTCGGCGGCCGGTGCCGCGGCCAGCACGGGGTGGAAGGTGCCGCGGGCAACGGCTGTCTCCAGGTCCCCGATCAGGGTCTTGACGTCGATCTCCTCGCCGCCGAGGTAGCGGTCCATCAAGGACTCGTCCTCGCTCTCGGCGATGATGGCCTCGATGAGGCGGTTGCGGGCCGCCTCGATCAGCGGCAGCTCGTCCTCCGTGGGCGCGCGCTCGGTGCGCTCGCCCGAGGAGTAGTCGAAGACCCTCCGGGTGAGCAGGCCGATCAGGCCGTGCACGGGGGAGTGGCCGTCGGCGCCCGGCGTCCCGTACAGCGGCAGGTACAGGGGTACGACGGCGTCCGGGTCCTCGCCGCCGAACGAAGCCCGGCAGAGCTCGGTCATCTCGTCGAAGTCGGAGCGGGACGCCTCCAGGTGCGTGACGACCAGCGCGCGCGGCATGCCGACGGCCGCGCACTCGTCCCAGACCATCCGGGTCGCACCGGCCACACCGTCCGCCGCCGAGACAACGAAAAGGGCCGCGTCCGCCGCGCGCAGACCGGCCCTGAGTTCCCCGACGAAATCGGCGTATCCGGGGGTGTCCAAGATATTGATCTTGACTCCGCCCCAGTCCACCGGGACCAGGGAGAGCTGTACGGAGCGTTGCTGGCGGTGTTCGATCTCGTCGTAGTCGGACAGACACCCGCCGTCCTCGACCCGGCCCGCCCGGTTCACCGCGCCGGATGCCAGCGCGAGGGCTTCGACCAGGGTGGTCTTTCCCGATCCGGAGTGGCCGACCAACACCACATTCCGCAGGGCCGTGGGCTGGTCGGCCGTTGATGCCCTGCCGGCGGCTCCTGGGTGTGTACTCGATTTCTCGCTCATGTGTCTCGCCTCCAGGTCGACACTTTGCGGTGATTCGAGCTTTCCACCGAGGCCATGCCGCGTCCATACATGGAGCACGGCGCCGCTGCTCCCAAGGGTCCTGAAGCGGCGCCCGGTGGGGCCCGCGGGCGCGCCCACGGGCGCGCGGCGGCGTCCCCGAGCCGTGGGATGCGCTCCGCGCCGCGATGCGTTCGTGGTGGCCCAAGACCTCCTGGCTACGATGGGCCAGCCGGTGGCCCCTTGACCGCGCGGCCCATATCGACCTCCGGGAAGGCCATGCTGAACAAGTACGCGCGTGCGTTCTTCACGCGTGTTCTCACGCCGTTCGCCGCCCTGCTCATCCGTATCGGCGTCAGCCCGGACGCGGTCACTCTCGTCGGCACCGGGGGCGTGGTGGCCGGCGCCCTGGTCTTCTACCCCCTGGGAGAGTTCTTCTGGGGCACGATCGTCATCACCCTGTTCGTCTTCTCCGACCTGGTCGACGGCAACATGGCACGGCAGCTGGGGCGCTCCAGCCGGTGGGGGGCCTTCCTCGACTCCACCCTCGACCGGGTCGCCGATTCGGCGATCTTCGGCGGGCTCGCCCTGTGGTACGCGGGGCGCGGCGACAGCCTGATGCTCTGCGCGATGGCGATCTTCTGCCTGGCCAGCGGCCAGGTGGTCTCGTACACCAAGGCGCGCGGTGAGGCCATCGGGCTGCCGGTGAACGTCAACGGACTGGTGGAGCGCGCCGAGCGCCTGGTCATCACGCTGGTCGCCTGCGGGCTGTCGGGTCTGCACGCCTTCGGGGTGCCCGGTGTCGAGGTGCTGCTGCCGATCGCCCTGTGGATCGTCGGCATCGGCAGCGCCGTCACCCTCGGCCAGCGTGTGGTCACGGTACGACGGGAGTCGGCCGAGGCCGACGCCATGGCACAAGGGGGAACGAGCGTATGAGTCCACACCGCATTCGCCGGCCGCGGCTGGACACCGAAAAACTGGCGGACGCGCTCTACGCGCTGGGCTGGAGCACCGTCAAGAAGCTGCCCGAGGGCGCGGCCGTACGGCTCGGCCGCCGGATCGCCGACACCGTCTGGAAGCGCCGCGGCAAGGGCGTCCTGCGGCTGGAGGCGAACCTCGCCCGGGTCGTCCCGGA
Source organism: Streptomyces sp. NBC_00400 (assembly GCF_036048035.1). Lineage (NCBI taxonomy): Bacteria > Bacillati > Actinomycetota > Actinomycetes > Kitasatosporales > Streptomycetaceae > Streptomyces > Streptomyces sp. NBC_00400. The sequence continues at coordinate 6,967,589 of NZ_CP107940.1, forward strand.
CGCGACCCCGCAGCGGCTCGCCGAGCTCTCCCGGGCCGGGATGCGCTCGTACATGCGTTACTGGATGGAGTCCTTCCGCCTGCCGGCCTGGAGCAAGGACCGGATAAGGGGCGGCTTCACGCCCGAGGACGTGCACCACCTGGTGGACGGGCTCAAGAGCGACCGCGGGGTCATCCTCGCCCTGCCGCACATGGGCAACTACGACCTCGCCGGTGCCTGGGTCACCACCAAACTCGGTGTTCCCTTCACCACCGTCGCCCAGCGCCTCAAGCCGGAATCCCTCTACGACCGTTTCGTCGCCTACCGTGAAGGCCTGGGCATGGAGGTGCTGCCGCACACCGGCGGCTCCGCCTTCGGCACCCTCGCCCGGCGGCTGCGGGCCGGCGGCCTGGTCTGTCTGGTCGCCGACCGCGATCTGTCCGCCTCGGGGATAGAGGTCAAGTTCTTCGGAGAGGCGGCGAAGATGCCGGCCGGTCCCGCGGTACTCGCCCTCCAGACCGGTGCGATGCTGCTTCCCGTCACGCTCTGGTACGACGACACCGCCGTCATGCGCGGCCGGGTCCACCCCGAGATCGAGGCCCCGGAGACCGGCACCCGCGCCGAGAAGGCCGCCCAGATGACCCAGGCGCTTGCCGACGCCTTCGCCTCCGGCATCACCGACCACCCCGAGGACTGGCACATGCTGCAGCGGCTCTGGCTCGCCGACCTGGAGCCGCGCGAGCAGTCCGGCGCCCCGGGCGGCACCGCGGCGTCCGGAACGGAGACGGCGTGAAGATCGGCATCGTCTGCCCGTACGCCTGGGACGTCCCCGGCGGCGTGCAGTTCCACATCCGGGACCTGGCCGACCACCTGATCCGCCTCGGCCACGAGGTCTCCGTCCTCGCCCCCGCGGACGACGAGACCCCCCTGCCGCCCTATGTCGTCTCCGCCGGCCGCGCCGTCCCCGTCCCGTACAACGGCTCGGTCGCCCGGCTCAACTTCGGCTTCCTCTCCGCGGCCCGGGTGCGCCGCTGGCTGCAGCACGGCGCCTTCGACGTCATCCACATCCACGAACCGGCCTCGCCCTCGCTCGGCCTGCTCGCCTGCTGGGCGGCCCAGGGCCCGATCGTGGCGACCTTCCACACCTCCAACCCGCGCTCGCGGGCGATGATCGCCGCGTATCCGATCCTGCAGCCCGCGCTGGAGAAGATCAGCGCACGCATCGCGGTGAGCGAATACGCCCGCCGCACCCTCGTCGAACACCTCGGCGGCGATGCGGTGGTCATCCCCAACGGCGTGGACGTCGGCTTCTTCGGCTCGGCCGAGGCCAAGGCCGAGTGGCAGGGCCGCACGATCGGCTTCATCGGCCGGATCGACGAACCGCGCAAGGGCCTGCCGGTCCTGATGAAGGCGCTGCCCGCGATCCTGGCCGAGGTGCCGGACGCCCGGCTGCTGGTCGCCGGACGCGGCGACGAGGAGGAAGCGGTCGCCGCGCTGCCCGCCGAGATGCGCTCCCGGGTCGAATTCCTCGGCATGGTCAGCGACGAGGACAAGGCCCGGCTGCTGCGCAGCGTCGATCTCTATGTCGCGCCCAACACGGGCGGCGAGTCCTTCGGCATCATCCTCGTCGAGGCGATGTCGGCCGGGGCGCCCGTACTGGCCAGCGACCTCGACGCTTTCGCCCAGGTCCTGGACCAGGGCGAGGCCGGCGAACTCTTCACCAACGAGGACGCCGAGGCGCTTGCCGCTGCGGCGGTACGACTCCTCGGTGACCCGGCACGCCTCGCGGAGCTGCGGGAACGCGGCGCCCGCCATGTGCGTCGCTTCGACTGGTCCACTGTCGGCGCCGACATTCTCGCCGTCTACGAGACGGTCACCACCGGGGCGGCGTCGGTGGCCACGGACGAGAGGGTGGGTTTGTGGGGCCGGCGGTGGCCGGCGAAGGATTGACGCCCACGTTTTTGCCTGTCCCACCGTGGGGGCTTCTCGCCGTTGCGCTGTGCTTCGCCTCGGCCCGTTTTCGGGTTTCCCGCCGTTGCGCCTGCGGCGGGCGGGGTCCGCTGCGCGGGGCTGTGGGTGCGGTGACGGGCCTGCGGGGCAGGGGTGTGGGACTGCTTCGCTTTACGTCCCACACCCCTGCCCCTCCGGCCCGTCCCCTCCCGTGGGTGAGTAAGTGAACGTGGGTGGGGGCGGGCCACGGCCGTAGGCATTTCCACGTGCTGCACGAGCAGCACCGGACCATCCACGCCCACCCCCACCGGCCTTCTTCCCACCCCCAACGGGAGGGGACGGGCCGGAGCGGGTGGGTGTCCGGACGTAAAGCGAAGCAGTCCGGACACCCACCCGCGCAGGCCCGTCACCGCACCCACAGCCCCGCGCAGCGGACCCGCCCCGCGCAGCGGACCCGCCCCGCGCAGCGGACCCGCCCCGCGCAGCGGACCCGCCCCGCGCAGCGGACCCGCCCCGCGCAGCGGACCCGCCCCGCGCAGCGGACCCGCCCCGCGCAGCGGACCCGCCCCGCGCAGCGGACCCGCCCCGCGCAGCGGACCCGCCCCGCGCAGCGGACCCGCCCCGCGCAGCGGACCCCGCCCGCCGCCAGGCGCAGTCGCAACGGCGAGAAAGCCAAAAACGGGGCGGAAGCAAAGCGCAGCGGACCCGCCAGGCGCAACAAAGAGAAGCCCCCACGGCGGGACAGCCGAAAACGTGGGAAGCAAAGCAAAGCGCAGCAGCCGCGTATCGTGACCCGCCGTGACCACGTTCATCTGGATCGCCGCCGCGATCGTCCTCATCGGTATCTATCTGAGCTGGACGGCGGGCCGCCTCGACCGCCTGCACGCGCGTATCGACGCGGCCAGGGCGGCCCTCGACGCCCAGCTGCTGCGGCGGGCGTCCGTCGCGCAGGAGGTGGGGACCTCGGGGATCCTCGATCCCGCCGCCTCGATCGTGCTCTACCAGGCCGCGCACGAGGCCCGGCAGGCGGCGGAGGACCACCGCGAGGTCGCGGAGAGTGAGCTGAGCCAGGCGCTGCGGGCCATTTTCGCCGAGGAGACCCAGCTGGAGGCCGTACGGGAGGCCCCGGGCGGTGAGCGCACGGTCACCGAACTCACCGCTGCCGTGCGCCGGGTCCCGATGGCCCGCCGCTTCCACAACGATGCCGTACGGGCCGCGCGCGCGGTCCGCCGCCACCGGGTGGTGCGTTATCTGAGGCTGGCCGGCCATGCGCCGTTCCCGCTGGCCTTCGAGATGGACGACGAGCCGCCGGTCGTCCTGGACGACCGCTCGGCCGGGAACTGAGCGGGAAGCGGGACCCGGGCGGGGGTGCCGGAATCTGCGACTCCCAGTAGTGAAGAGCCACTGACCTCTAATTGGCCCTTTTCCCGGGCCGCTCACTAACGGTTGTGTGGGCGGAGCAGTACAGCCACCCGGATTGAGTGAGGTCGAACCGTGTCCAGCACGCCCACCACGCCCCAGAACCCCGAGACCGGAACCGCGCGCGTCAAGCGCGGGATGGCCGAGCAGCTCAAGGGCGGCGTGATCATGGACGTCGTCACGCCGGAAGAGGCGAAGATCGCCGAGGACGCGGGCGCCGTCGCCGTCATGGCCCTGGAGCGGGTCCCCGCCGACATCCGCAAGGACGGCGGCGTGGCCCGGATGTCGGACCCCGACATGATCGACGGCATCATCAACGCCGTCTCCATCCCGGTCATGGCCAAGTCCCGGATCGGCCACTTCGTCGAGGCCCAGGTCCTGCAGTCGCTCGGCGTCGACTACATCGACGAGTCCGAGGTCCTGACCCCGGCCGACGAGGTCAACCACTCCGACAAGTGGGCGTTCACCACCCCCTTCGTCTGTGGTGCCACCAACCTGGGCGAGGCGCTGCGCCGGATCGCCGAGGGCGCCGCCATGATCCGTTCCAAGGGCGAGGCCGGTACCGGCAACGTCGTCGAGGCGGTCCGTCACCTGCGCCAGATCAAGGGCGAGATCGCCAAGCTGCGCGGCTGTGACCACAACGAGCTGTTCGCCGCCGCCAAGGAGCTGCGCGCCCCGTACGAGCTGGTCAAGGAGGTCGCCGAGCTCGGCAAGCTGCCGGTCGTGCTGTTCTCCGCCGGTGGTGTCGCCACCCCGGCCGATGCCGCGCTGATGCGCCAGCTCGGCGCCGAGGGCGTCTTCGTCGGCTCCGGCATCTTCAAGTCCGGCGACCCGGCCAAGCGCGCCGCCGCAATCGTGAAGGCCACCACCTTCTACGACGACCCGGCCGTCATCGCGGACGCCTCCCGCAACCTGGGCGAGGCCATGGTCGGCATCAACTGCGACACCCTCCCCGAGACCGAGCGCTACGCCAACCGCGGCTGGTAGGACGGCAGATGAGCACCCCCACCATCGGTGTGCTGGCCCTCCAGGGCGATGTCCGCGAGCACCTCAAGGCGCTCGCGGACACCGGTGCCCAGGCCCGGCCGGTGCGCCGCTCCGAGGAACTGGCCGAGATCGACGGCCTGGTGATACCGGGTGGCGAGTCGACCACGATGTCCAAGCTGGCCGTCGTCTTCGGCATGCTGGAGCCGCTGCGTGCCTTCGTCCGTGCGGGCAAGCCGGTCTACGGCACCTGCGCCGGCATGATCATGGTCGCGGACAAGCTGCTGGACGCCCGTGAGGACCAGGAGACGTTCGGCGGCATCGACATGATCGTGCGCCGTAACGCCTTCGGGCGGCAGAACGAGTCGTTCGAGGCGGCCATCGACGTCGCGGGGATCCCCGGCGGGCCGGTCGAGGGCGTCTTCATCCGGGCGCCCTGGGTCGAGTCGGTCGGCGGCGCGGTCGAGGTGCTGGCGACGTATGACGGGCACACCGTGGCCGTGCGGCAAGGTAACGTCCTCGCCACGTCCTTCCACCCGGAGCTCACCGGCGACCACCGGGTCCACGCCCTGTTCGTCGACATGGTCCGGCGCGCCTGAAGAGTGTCTCCCGCGGAGACCGGGGAGACACCCCCTGGCGGTCCGTCCGGAGTGGTAGCCGGGCGACGGGCGGGAGTAACACCGTGTGATCCGGCCCCGGTAGGATCTGAGGCGTTCATTCAGACGTTGGTTACGCGAAGGAGACAGGCGGATGTCCGGCCACTCTAAATGGGCTACGACGAAGCACAAGAAGGCCGTGATCGATGCCAAGCGCGGCAAGCTCTTCGCGAAGCTGATCAAGAACATCGAGGTCGCGGCCCGTACCGGCGGCGCCGACCCGGACGGCAACCCGACCCTCTTCGACGCCATCCAGAAGGCCAAGAAGAGCTCGGTGCCCAACAAGAACATCGACTCCGCGGTCAAGCGCGGTGCGGGTCTTGAGGCCGGCGGTGCCGACTACGAGACCATCATGTACGAGGGGTACGGCCCCAACGGTGTCGCGGTGCTCATCGAGTGCCTGACCGACAACCGCAACCGTGCCGCCTCGGACGTCCGCGTCGCCATGACCCGCAACGGCGGTTCGATGGCCGACCCGGGTTCGGTGTCGTACCTGTTCCACCGCAAGGGCGTGGTGATCGTCCCCAAGGGTGAACTGACCGAGGACGACGTCCTGGGCGCCGTGCTGGACGCGGGCGCCGAGGAGGTCAACGACCTCGGCGAGTCCTTCGAGGTGCTCAGCGAGGCCACCGACCTGGTCGCGGTCCGCAGTGCCCTCCAGGAGTCCGGCATCGACTACGACTCGGCCGACGCCAACTTCGTCCCGACCATGCAGGTCGAGCTGGAGGAAGAGGGCGCGCGCAAGATCTTCAAGCTGATCGACGCGCTGGAGGACAGCGACGACGTGCAGAACGTCTTCGCCAACTTCGATGTATCGGACGATGTGATGGCCAAGGTCGACGCCTGACAGGCGTGGCACGCTCGGTCGACTGACGGGCCGACGGGGACACACCCCGTCGGCCCGTCCGTTTGTCAGTGGCAGCCATTACTGTGCTGATCAGGGGGCATTCGCTCTCTTCGGGGGCGTGCGTCTCCGATCGGGAACAGCCGGGCGACAAGTGCGAGGGGCGGGGAGCGATGAAGGTGCTGGGGGTGGACCCGGGGCTGACACGCTGCGGGGTCGGCGTGGTCGACGGGGTCGCGGGGCGCCCGCTGACCATGGTCGGCGTCGGCGTGGTCCGTACCCCCGCGGATGCCGAGATCGCGCACCGGCTCGTCGAGATCGAGCGCGGCATAGACGCCTGGCTCGACGAGTACCGCCCGGAGTACGTCGCCGTGGAGCGGGTCTTCAGCCAGCACAACGTCCGTACGGTCATGGGCACCGCGCAGGCCAGCGCGGTCGCCATGCTGTGCGCGGCCCGGCGCGGGCTGCCGGTCGCGCTGCACACCCCCAGCGAGGTCAAGGCCGCTGTCACGGGATCGGGCCGGGCCGACAAGGCCCAGGTCGGGGCGATGGTCACGCGTCTGCTGCGGCTGGACGCGCCGCCGAAGCCGGCCGACGCCGCCGATGCCCTGGCCCTCGCCATCTGTCACATCTGGCGCGCCCCCGCGGTCAACCGCCTCCAGCAGGCGCATGCCGCGGCCCGCCGCGCCGCTTCCGCCACCGTCCCGCCCTCCGGCACCCGCCGGACGGCTCCCCAGAAGGGCACCCGATGATCGCCTTCGTCTCCGGCCCGGTCGCGGCCCTCGCCCCGGACACCGCCGTCGTCGAGGTCGGCGGCATCGGCATGGCCGTCCAGTGCACGCCGAACACCCTGTCCGCCCTGCGTATCGGGCAGCCGGCCAAGCTCGCCACCTCTCTCGTCGTCCGCGAGGACTCGCTCACCCTCTACGGCTTCGCCGACGACGACGAGCGGCAGACCTTCGAGCTGCTGCAGACCGCCAGCGGCGTCGGCCCCCGGCTCGCCCAGGCGATGCTGGCCGTGCACTCCCCTGACACCCTGCGCCTCGCCGTCTCCACCGGCGACGAGAAGACCCTCACCGCCGTGCCCGGCATCGGCAAGAAGGGCGCCCAGAAGCTGCTCCTGGAGCTCAAGGACCGGCTCGGCGAGCCGGTGGGCACCGGCCGCGCGGGCGTCGGCAGCGCCGTCACGGCCGGCTGGCGCGACCAGTTGCACGCCGCCCTGATCGGCCTCGGCTACGCCACCCGCGAGGCGGACGAAGCGGTCGCCGCGGTCGCCCCGCAGGCCGAGGCGGCCGTCGCCGAGGGCGGCAGCCCCCAGGTCCCGCAGCTGCTCAAGGCGGCCCTGCAGACTCTGAACCGGGCGCGATGACCGCCGCCGGCCGGGCCTCGCGCCCCCGACCGTACGACCACGCAGGCGGCCCGGCCGCCCCGACCACCCCACGAGGCAATCCGCAGTGAACTGGGACGACACCGCACCACACACCGCCGAGGACGCCGGTCCGGGGGCGCCCGACCGGCTGGTCGGAGCCGACGCGGATGGCGAGGACACCGCCGTCGAGGCCGCGCTGCGGCCCAAGGACCTCGGGGAATTCGTCGGCCAGGAGCGGGTGCGCGAACAGCTCGACCTGGTGCTGCGCGCCGCCCGCGCCCGCGGTGCCACCGCCGATCACGTCCTGCTGTCCGGAGCGCCGGGCCTCGGCAAGACGACCCTCTCCATGATCATCGCGGCCGAGATGGGCGCCCCGATCCGGATCACCTCAGGGCCCGCCATCCAGCACGCCGGCGACCTCGCCGCGATCCTCTCCTCCCTGCAGGAGGGCGAGGTCCTTTTTCTCGACGAGATCCACCGGATGTCCCGGCCCGCCGAGGAAATGCTCTACATGGCGATGGAGGACTTCCGCGTCGACGTGATCGTCGGCAAGGGACCGGGAGCCACCGCCATTCCCCTGGAGCTCCCCCCGTTCACCCTGGTCGGGGCCACGACCAGGGCCGGTCTGCTGCCGCCGCCGCTCCGCGACCGCTTCGGCTTCACCGCCCATATGGAGTTCTACGCCCCTGCCGAGCTGGAGCGGGTCATCCACCGCTCGGCCGGGTTGCTGGACCTCGACATAGAACCCGAGGGCGCCGCCGAGATCGCCGGCCGCTCCCGCGGCACGCCCCGTATCGCCAACCGCCTGCTGCGCCGCGTCCGCGACTATGCCCAGGTGAAGGCCGACGGCCTGATCACCCGCGAGATCGCCTCCCAGGCCCTCGGGGTCTACGAGGTCGACGCCCGCGGCCTGGACCGCCTCGACCGCGCCGTGCTCACGGCCCTGCTCAAGCTGTTCGGCGGCGGCCCGGTGGGCCTGTCCACCCTCGCGGTCGCGGTGGGGGAGGAGCGGGAGACCGTCGAGGAGGTCGCCGAGCCGTTCCTCGTACGGGAAGGACTGCTGGCCAGGACCCCTAGGGGCCGGATCGCGACCCCGGCCGCATGGACTCATCTGGGCCTCGTCCCGCCGCAGCAGCAAACCGGCGGAAGCGGGCAGCAGGGCTTGTTCGGGGCGTGACGGCGCGGGGACTCGCCCGGCCAGGAACTGCGGTGGGATGCTGGGCGTTGTTCCACTGGTGGGGACTCGCCTAGACTCCGCCGATGCCGTTCGTATGGACGGCATACCCACCCCCGTATAAGAGACCGCGCATCAGCGGTCGTGCGAAGGATTTCCGTCCCGTGAGTATCGTGACTCTCCTCCCCTTCATCGTCCTCATCGGGGCCATGTTCCTGATGACCCGGTCTGCCAAGAAGAAGCAGCAGGCGGCCGCGCAGATGCGCAACGAAATGCAGGCCGGCACCGGCGTCCGGACGATCGGCGGCATGTACGCCACCGTCAAGGAAATCCACGAGGACACCGTCCTCCTGGAGGTCGCCCCCGGCGTGCACGCGATCTACGCCAAGAACGCCATCGGCGCGGTGCTCGCGGACGAGGAGTACAACCGCATCCTGGACGGTGCCGACCCGATCCACGGCGACGGGCCGATCGTCCCGGACGACGCCTCCTCGCTGACCGGCACCGCCGCCGCCGAGGCCACCGAAAAGGGTGACAAGGGCGACAAGATCGACCTGGGCAAGGCCGAGACCCCGGCCGACGGGGCCGCCGCGGACAAGCCTGCCGCCGAGGCGGGGGACACCAAGGCCGCCGGCGACGCCAAGGACACCGTCAAGGCCGACGCGGACACCGCCAAGGACGACAAGAAGTCCGGCGACGACGAAGCGAAGTAGTCCGCCCCACGGAACCGCGGAGCACGCGTCGTGTGTCGTGCGCCGCGGTTCCGGGACGGTCTAGGCTCCGGCGGGGGCACGTCCCCACAAGACTTCGTGGCTCCTCGGCCGGCAACCCGGGCCGAGGGGTTGGACAGGGAGATACGAGAAGGTGGCAGCACCGAAGAAGGGCCGCAGGGCGCCCGCGAGCCAGGGGCATCCGGGCCGCACCCTGATCCTGGTCCTGATCGCCATGGCAGGGCTGATCGGAGGCATGTTCTACTCCGGCACGCTGACGCCGCGGTTGGGCATCGACCTGGCGGGCGGCACCAGCTTCACGCTGGCGGCCCAGAACCAGCCGGGCAAGCCCAACGCGATCAACGAGACCAACATGAAGACCGCCGCCGGCATCATGGAGCGACGGGTCAACGGTCTCGGTGTGACCGAGTCCGAGGTCCAGACGCAGGGCAGCAACCACATCATCGTGAACATCCCCAAGGGGACGGACGCGAAGCAGGCACGCCAGCAGGTCGGCACCACCGCCCAGCTCGGGTTCCGGCCGGTGCTGACCGGCGCCCCGGGAACCAAGACACCCGAGCAGCCCAAGCCCGGCCCCTCCCAGAGCGGTGCGAACGGCAAGGGCAAGGGCGACAAGGCCGCCGGTGACCCGGCCGGGAAGCAGTCGGGCAGTGGGCAGAAGGCCTCTTCCCCGCAGTCGCCGGACGCGAAGCCGACGACGCAGGGCCGCGCGGTGACCGCCTCGCTGAAGAAGGCGCCGTCCGCCAAGCCGACCCCCTCGGGCAAGCCCTCCGCGCCCCCGGTTCAGCCGACGCCTCCGGGCGGAGCGGCCATCCCGCCGGCCCTCCAGAAGCAGCTCAACGCGCTGGACTGTTCCTCCAAGGCGAGCCGCGCCGCCGCAGGTGAGAAGGCCGCGGGCACCAAGCCGTCCGACCCGATCGTGGCGTGCAACCAAGACGGCAGGGAGAAGTACGTACTCGGCCCCGTCGCCGTTGAGGGCACGGACGTCAGCAGCGCCAAGGCCGTCTTCGACAGCCAGCAGGGCCAGGGCTGGATCGTCCAGATGGACTTCACCTCCGACGGCGGCAAGAAGTTCGGGGACATCACCGGCAAGCTCGCCACCAAGGCGCCGCCGCAGAACAGGTTCGGGATCGTCCTGGACGGCGCGGTCGTGTCCGCTCCCTCGGTCGACAAGCCCATCATGGGCGGCGGAGCCACCATCTCCGGCGGCTTCACCCAGCAGACCGCCGAGGACCTGGGCAACATGCTCTCCTACGGTGCGCTGCCCCTCTCCTTCAAGATCGACGACGAGACCACGGTCACCGCGGCGCTCGGCGGCGAGCAGCTGCATGCCGGTCTGATCGCCGGCGCCATCGGCCTCGCACTGGTCGTCATCTACCTCGTCGCCTACTATCGGGGGCTGGCGCTGGTCGCGCTGGCGAGCCTGGGCGTCTCGGCGGTCCTGACGTACACGATCATGACCTTGCTGGGCCCGGCCATCGGGTTCGCGCTGAACCTCCCGGCGGTCTGTGGTGCCATCGTCGCCATCGGTATCACCGCCGACTCGTTCATCGTCTACTTCGAACGCATCCGGGACGAGATCCGCGAGGGACGCACCCTGCGTCCGGCCGTCGAGCGCGGCTGGCCGCGGGCCCGCCGCACGATCCTGGTCTCCGACTTCGTGTCGTTCCTGGCCGCCGCGGTGCTGTTCATCGTCACCGTCGGCAAGGTCCAGGGCTTTGCCTTCACGCTCGGCCTGACCACCGTCCTCGACGTCGTCGTGGTCTTCCTCTTCACCAAGCCCCTGATGACCCTGCTGGCCCGGCGGAAGTTCTTCTCCGACGGCCATTCCTGGTCCGGCCTCGATCCCGAGCGCCTGGGCGCCAAGCCGCCGCTGCGCCGTCGTCGCGGCGCCGCCCCCACCACGAAGGAGGCGTGAGATGTCCAAGCTCGGCAACATCGGCGCCCGGCTTTACCGCGGCGAGGTCGGCTACGACTTCATCGGCAAGCGGAAGATCTGGTACGGCCTCTCGATCCTCATCACCATCGTGGCCATCGTCGGCCTCGGGGTGCGCGGCCTGAACATGGGCATCGAGTTCTCCGGCGGCGCGGTCTTCACCACTCCGAAGACCTCCGTCTCCGCCTCGGAGGCCCAGCACAAGGCCGAGTCGGTGGCCGGCGGCCACCAGGCCGTGGTGCAGAAGCTCGGTGGCGGCGCGCTGCGCATCCAGATCAGCGGTCTGGACACCAAGCAGTCGGTGCCGGTCCAAGAAGAGCTCGCCAAGGACCTGAACGTCCCGGTCAAGGACGTCAACACCCAGCTGGTCGGCCCGAGTTGGGGCGAGCAGATTGCCAACAAGGCATGGCTGGGCCTGGGGATCTTCATGGTCCTCGTGGTGCTCTATCTGGCCATTGCCTTCGAGTGGCGGATGGCGGTGGCCGCCCTGGTCGCGCTGATCCACGACCTGACGATCACGGTCGGCATCTACGCCCTGGTCGGCTTCGAGGTCACCCCCGGCACGGTCATCGGTCTGCTGACGATCCTCGGTTACTCCCTGTACGACACGGTGGTCGTCTTCGACAGCCTCAAGGAAGCCTCCAAGGACATCACCAAGCAGACCCGCTTCACCTACAGCGAGATCGCCAACCGCAGCATCAACGGCACCCTGGTGCGCTCCATCAACACCACCGTCGTGGCACTGCTCCCGGTCGCCGGTCTGCTGTTCGTCGGCGGTGGCGTCCTGGGCGCGGGCATGCTCAACGACATCTCGCTGGCACTGTTCGTCGGTCTCGCCGCCGGTGCGTACTCCTCGATCTTCATCGCGACCCCGCTGGTCGCGGACCTGAAGAGCCGTGAGCCGCAGATGAAGGCACTGGCCAAGCGGGTCAAGGCAAAGCGCGCCGCGGCCGAGGCCAAGGCCGCGGGCCAGGAGGACGCCCAGGAGGAGACCGCCGGCGCGGCGGACGCCGAGGACGGCGACGGCGCCGCGGTCGTCGGCCCCCGCCGCCAGCCCGCCTCCCGCAACCGCGGACGCGGCCGCCCGTCGGGCAAGCGCCGGTGAGCGCCCCCGCAGAGCTGCGTGAGCTGCTGCTCAGCCGGATCGCGGACGTTCCGGACTACCCCCAGCCGGGCGTGGTGTTCAAGGACATCACCCCGCTGCTGGCCGACCCGGCCGCCTTCGGCGCGCTGACCGAGGCGTTCGCCGAGCTGTGCGGGCGCCACCGCGTGGACAAGATCGTGGGTCTGGAGGCGCGCGGGTTCATACTCGCCGCTCCGGTCGCGGTCCGGGCCGGTGTCGGCTTCGTCCCCGTACGCAAGGCGGGCAAGCTGCCCGGCACGACGTTCGGGCAGGCATACGAGCTGGAGTACGGCACGGCCGAGATCGAGATGCACGCCGATGCGCTGGCCCCGGGCGACCGGGTGCTGGTGATCGACGACGTCCTCGCCACCGGCGGCACCGCCGATGCCTCGCTGCAGCTCATCCGCCGCGCGGGCGCCGAGGTCGCGGGCGTGGCGGTCCTGCTGGAGCTGGGCTTCCTGGCCGGGCGGGAGCGGCTGGAGCCGGGCCTGAAGGGCGCTGCGCTGGAGGCCCTGATCACGGTCTGAGCCGCGCTCGCACCGCACCATCGCGCAAACAGGGGCATCCGGAAGAATCCGGGTGCCCCTGCTGCTGTGTCATGTACGGAACCCTGGCCGCGGGGGAGCAGTGGCCCCGAGGTCGATACCATGGCACCCCGGCCCGTTCGAGGTCCTGGGGTCCGGAACCGCCTGAGGAGTGCTCTTGCCAGACGAGGCCCAGCCGCTCTCCCCCGGACTGCGTCCGGCGGGATCCGACGCCGCGCGCCCGGACGAGCCGAAGCCGGCGGCCGAGGCGTCCTCGAACGCGCCCCAGCCCGAGCGGCAGGGCGCGTCCGACGGCACCACCGCGCCCGGGACGGCGGGCGGTGGATCCACCGCGTCCCAGGCCCCCGCCGAGCGGCCCCGTCCGGCGCCCAAGCCGGGCCCGGCGGCCTCCTCGCCCCAGCCGGCGGCGCCGTCCCGCGCGGCCAAGCCGCCCGCCAAGGCCGACCAGCCCGCCCCGCCCAAGCCGCCGGCCCACGCCCCCGCCGGCCGCTCCGGCTCACCCAACCGGGTCCGCGCCCGCCTCGCCCGGCTCGGCGTCCAGCGCTCCAGCCCGTACAACCCGGTCCTGGAGCCGCTGCTGCGGGCCGTCCGCGGCAACGACCCCAAGATCGAGACCGGGACGCTGCGCCAGATCGAGCGCGCCTATCAGGTCGCCGAGCGCTGGCACCGCGGCCAGAAGCGCAAGAGCGGCGACCCGTACATCACCCACCCGCTCGCGGTGACCACGATCCTCGCCGAGCTGGGCATGGACCCGGCGACGCTGATGGCCGGTCTGCTGCACGACACCGTCGAGGACACCGAGTACGGCCTGGACACCCTGCGCGGCGACTTCGGCGACCAGGTCGCGCTGCTGGTCGACGGCGTCACCAAGCTCGACCGGGTCAAGTTCGGCGAGGCCGCGCAGGCCGAGACGGTGCGCAAGATGGTCGTCGCGATGGCCAAGGACCCGCGCGTCCTGGTCATCAAGCTCGCCGACCGGCTGCACAACATGCGCACCATGCGCTACCTCAAGCGGGAGAAGCAGGAGAAGAAGGCCCGCGAGACGCTGGAGATCTACGCTCCGCTCGCCCACCGCCTGGGCATGAACACCATCAAGTGGGAGCTGGAGGACCTCGCCTTCGCGATCCTCTACCCCAAGATGTACGACGAGATCGTCCGGCTGGTCGCCGAGCGGGCGCCCAAGCGTGACGAGTACCTGGCCATAGTGACCGACGAGGTCCAGGCCGACCTGCGCGCCGCCCGCATCAAGGCCACCGTCACCGGCCGCCCGAAGCACTACTACAGCGTCTACCAGAAGATGATCGTGCGCGGCCGCGACTTCGCCGAGATCTACGACCTGGTGGGCATCCGCGTCCTCGTCGACACCGTCCGCGACTGCTACGCCGCCCTCGGCACCATCCACGCGCGGTGGAACCCGGTCCCCGGCCGGTTCAAGGACTACATCGCGATGCCCAAGTTCAACATGTACCAGTCGCTGCACACCACGGTGATCGGCCCCAGCGGCAAGCCCGTCGAGCTCCAGATCCGCACCTTCGACATGCACCGCCGCGCCGAGTACGGCATCGCCGCGCACTGGAAGTACAAGCAGGAGGCGGTGGCGGGGGCCTCCAAGATCCGTACGGATGTCCCGAAGAACGCCGGCAAGGGCCAGGACACCGTCAACGACATGGCCTGGCTGCGGCAGTTGCTGGACTGGCAGAAGGAGACCGAGGACCCGGGCGAGTTCCTGGAGTCGCTGCGCTTCGACCTGTCCCGCAACGAGGTCTTCGTCTTCACGCCCAAGGGCGATGTGATAGCGCTGCCGGCCGGTGCCACCCCCGTCGACTTCGCGTACGCGGTGCACACCGAGGTCGGCCACCGCACGATAGGAGCGCGGGTCAACGGGCGCCTCGTCCCGCTCGAATCGACCCTGGACAACGGCGACTTGGTGGAGGTCTTCACCTCCAAGGCAACGGGCGCCGGGCCCTCCCGCGACTGGCTCGGCTTCGTCAAGTCCCCGCGCGCCCGCAACAAGATCCGCGGCTGGTTCTCCAAGGAGCGCCGCGACGAGGCCATCGAGCAGGGCAAGGACGCCATCGCGCGGGCCATGCGCAAGCAGAACCTGCCGATCCAGCGGATCCTGACCGGCGACTCGCTGGTGACCCTGGCGCACGAGATGCGCTACCCGGACATCTCCTCGCTCTACGCCGCCATCGGCGAGGGCCATGTCGCCGCCCAGGGCGTCGTCCAGAAGCTGGTGCAGGCGCTCGGCGGCCAGGACGAGGCCACCGAGGACATCGCCGAGTCCACCCCGATCCGGCCGCGCTCCAAGCGCCGCTCCAGCGCCGACCCCGGTGTGGTCGTCAAGGGCGTCGACGACGTCTGGGTCAAGCTCGCCCGCTGTTGTACGCCGGTGCCGGGTGACCCCATCATCGGCTTCGTCACCCGCGGCAACGGCGTCTCGGTGCACCGCGCCGACTGCGTCAACGTCGATTCGCTGTCCCGGCAGCCGGAGCGGATCCTGGACGTCGAGTGGGCGCCCACCCAGTCCTCGGTCTTCCTGGTCGCCATCCAGGTCGAGGCGCTGGACCGCTCCCGTCTGCTGTCGGACGTCACCCGCATCCTGTCCGACCAGCACGTCAACATCCTCTCGGCCGCCGTCCAGACCTCCCGTGACCGGGTGGCCACCTCCCGCTTCACCTTCGAGATGGGCGACCCCAAGCACCTGGGGCACGTCCTGAAGGCCGTGCGGAGCGTGGAGGGCGTGTACGACGTCTACCGGGTGACGTCGGCCAGGCGGCCGTAACCGCGCACGAAAAGGGCCCCGGTACGCAGGTACCGGGGCCCGTCTCGTATCAGAGAATCAACCGCCGAACTCCTCCAGGCCCTTCAGCGCCTGGTCCAGCAGCGCCTTGCGGCCCTCCAGCTCCCGGCCGAGCTTGTCGGCCTTGGCGTTGTTGCCCGCCGCCCGGGCCGTGCCGATCTGCTTCTCCAGCTTGTCGACCGCGTCCTGGAGCTGGCCGGTCAGCCCCGCGGCGCGGGCCCGCGCCTCAGGGTTCGTCCGCCGCCACTCGCTCTCCTCGGCCTCCTGGATGGCGCGCTCGACGGCGTGCATCCGGCCCTCGATCTTGGGGCGGGCGTCCCGGGGGACATGGCCGATGGCCTCCCACCGCTCGTTGATCGAGCGGAACGCCGACCGCGCGGCCTTCAGGTCCGAGACGGGGAGGAGCTTCTCGGCCTCGACGGCCAGCTCCTCCTTGCGGGTCAGGTTCTCCCGCTGCTCGGCGTCGCGCTCCGCGAAGGTCTCACCGCGCGCCTGGAAGAAGATGTCCTGGGCGCCGCGGAAGCGGTTCCACAGGTCGTCCTCGTGCTCGCGCTGGGCGCGGCCCGCGGCCTTCCAGTCGGCCATCAGCTCGCGGTAGCGGGCCGCGGTGGCCCCCCAGTCCGTCGAGTTCGACAGCGACTCGGCCTCGGCGACCAGCTTCTCCTTCGTCTTACGGGACTCCTCGCGCTGCGCGTCCAGCGACGCGAAGTGCGCCTTGCGGCGCTTGGAGAACGCCGAGCGGGCATGCGAGAAGCGGTGCCACAGTTCGTCGTCCGCCTTGCGGTCCAGCCGCGGCAGGCCCTTCCAGGTGTCGACCAGGGCGCGCAGCCGCTCGCCGGCCGCCCGCCACTGCTCACTGGCCGCCAGCTCCTCGGCCTCGGCGACCAGCTTCTCCTTGGCCTGCCGTGCCTCGTCGCTCTGCTTGGCCTTTTGCGCCTTGCGCTCCTCGCGCCGCGACTCGACGGCCTCGACGAGCTTGTCCAGCCGCTTGCGCAGCGCGTCCAGATCGCCCACCGCGTGGTGTTCGTCGACCTGGGTGCGCAGATGATCGATCGCGGTCGTCGCGTCCTTCGCCGACAGGTCGGTGGTCTTGACCCGGCGCTCGAGGAGGCCGATCTCGACGACCAGGCCCTCATACTTGCGCTCGAAGTAGGCGAGGGCCTCCTCGGGAGTTCCTGCCTGCCACGATCCGACGACCTGTTCGCCCTCGGCGGTACGCACGTACACGGTCCCCGTCTCGTCGACGCGGCCCCATGGGTCGCTGCTCACAGCGCCTCCTCCACATGATGCCGACGGGGGCGTGCGGCCCCCCGGCATCGTCCACAGTTTCTGTCCGGCAGAGCCGCGCCCTGGCCGGTCCGACGGGCTGCATTGCGGGTGAGGGTGGCAGCCGTCGGAGCAGGCACCCTACCCAACGCCAATCTAGGCGACCGGCGGTCCGCTGTCCGCATCCAGCACGACGAAATTCCGCGGTTCGCACGGGGCGGCGCCGCCTCGCCGCCCCAGGTCGTCCGGCTGGTCAGGACTTCTTCACGGACGCCTTGTCGATCACGACGGTGGCGTTGGGTGCACTGTTGCGGGTCTGCGGGTCGGTCGTGGAGCCGGCCTTGGCGATCTTTCGCAGGACGTCCATACCGCCCGTGACGGTGCCGAACGGTGTGTAGTTCGGCGGCAGCTTGCTGTCCTGGTAGACGAGGAAGAACTGGCTGCCGCCGGAGTCGCGGGTCTTTTCGCTCGCCCCGTCGTAGCGGTTCGCCATCGCGACCGTGCCCGCCGGATAGACGCCGCCCTTGAGCCGTGGGTCCTTCAGGTTCTCGTCCGGGATGGTGTAGCCGGGGGTGCCCGTGCCGGTGCCCTTCGGGTCGCCGCACTGCAGGATGAAGATGCCCTCGTCCATCAGTCGGTGGCACTTGCTGTGGTCGAAGTAGCCCTGGCCGGCCAGGAAGGCGAAGGAGTTGACCGTGTGCGGCGCCTTGCCGGCGTCCAGCTTCAGGCCGATCGTGCCGCAGGTCGTCGCCAGCTTCGCGGAGTAGGAGGCCGAGGTGTCGAGCGACATCGCCGGTTCCTTGGCCCAGGTCTTCTTCGACGGGCTGCCCTTCGCGGGCCGCTCGCACGGGTCCGGCGCCTTGGACGGCGTCGGGGCCGCGGCCCGGTCCTCCTGGTCGCTGCCGCCCGCGAGGCCTGCGGAGACGTAGACGACGGCGCCGGCGGCCAGCGCGACGGCCGCGACGGACGCGATGATCACATTGCGGCGTTTGGCCTTCCGCTGTGCCGCGGACCGCCGTTGCTGCTGACGCTCGTACTTCTCGCGGGCGAGCTGCCGCCGCCGCTGATCTTTGCTGACCACCGGTCGTCTCCTTGTCCGATCATCGATCGCGCTCGTGCGCCGTGGCCGTACGGTATACGGGTTCGCCCTGCCGGGAGTCCCGCCGGTAGGCTCTGGAGCTGCCGAGATGTCCGGGAGGAGCGGCCTTGCGGGCCGGCCTCCACACCGACCGTAAGGACGAACGTGCTGATTGCCGGGTTCCCCGCCGGGGCCTGGGGCACCAACTGCTACTTGGTCGCCCCCGCCGCAGGCGAGGAGTGCGTCATCATCGACCCGGGCCACCAGGCGGCCCCAGGAGTCGAGGACGCGGTCGCAAAGCATCGGCTCAAGCCCGTCGCGGTCGTTCTCACACATGGTCATATCGACCACGTCGCCTCGGTCGTCCCGGTGTGCGGCGCGCACGACGTCCCGGCCTGGATCCACCCCGAGGACCGCTACATGATGAGCGACCCGGAGAAGGCCCTCGGCCGCTCCATCGGTCAGCAGCTCATGGGTGAGCTCACGGTGGGCGAGCCGGACGACGTCAAGGAGCTGGGCGACGGTGCCACCCTGGAACTCGCCGGGATGGAATTCTCCGTCGCGCACGCCCCGGGCCATACCAAGGGGTCGGTGACCTTCCGGATGCCCGAGCAGGCCGACATTCCGCCGGTCTTCTTCTCGGGCGACCTGCTGTTCGCCGGCTCCATCGGACGCACCGACCTGCCGGGCGGCGACCACGCCGAGATCCTGCAGTCGCTGGCGCGAGTGTGCCTGCCGCTGGAGGACTCGACCGTCGTCCTGTCCGGCCACGGCCCCCAGACCACCATCGGCCACGAGCGCGCCACCAACCCCTTCCTGTGGGAGGTGGCCGCCGGCCTCGGAGACGGCTTCAGCCCGGCTCCACGACGAGGAATGTGACGAGAGCTTCCGTGAGCACCTTCAAGGCCCCCAAGGGCACCTACGACCTGATCCCGCCGCAGTCCGCCACCTATCTCGCGGTGCGCGAGGCGATCGCCGCACCGCTGAAGAACTCCGGGTACGGCTACATCGAGACGCCCGGTTTCGAGAACGTCGAGCTGTTCGCGCGCGGGGTCGGCGAGTCCACCGACATCGTGACCAAGGAGATGTACGCCTTCGAGACCAAGGGCGGCGACCGCCTGGCGCTGCGTCCCGAGGGCACCGCGTCCGTGCTGCGGGCCGCGCTGGAGGCCAACCTCCACAAGGCCGGCAACCTCCCCGTCAAGCTCTGGTACTCCGGCTCGTACTACCGCTACGAGCGTCCGCAGAAGGGCCGTTACCGCCACTTCTCCCAGGTCGGCGCCGAGGCCATCGGTGCCGAAGACCCGGCGCTGGACGCCGAGTTGATCATCCTGGCCGACCAGGCCTACCGCGCGCTGGGCCTGCGGAACTTCCGCATCCTGCTCAACTCCCTGGGTGACAAGGAGTGCCGCCCCGTCTACCGTGCCGCGCTGCAGGACTTCCTGGGCGGACTCGACCTGGACGAGGACACCCGGCGCCGGGTCGACATCAACCCGCTGCGGGTCCTGGACGACAAGCGCGAGGCGGTGCAGAAGCAGCTCGACGGGGCGCCCAGGCTCCGCGACTACCTCTGCGAGGCCTGCAAGGCGTACCACGAGCAGGTGCGCGAGCTGCTGACCGCAGCGGGCGTGGCCTTCGAGGACGACGAGAAGCTGGTCCGCGGCCTGGACTACTACACCCGCACCACCTTCGAGTTCGTCCACGACGGCCTGGGCTCGCAGTCCGCGGTGGGCGGCGGCGGCCGCTACGACGGCCTCTCCGAGATGATCGGCGGGCCCGCGCTGCCGTCCGTCGGCTGGGCGCTGGGCGTCGACCGTACGGTGCTGGCACTGGAGGCGGAGGGGATCACGCTCGACATCCCCGCCGCCACCGCCGTGTACGCCGTCCCGCTCGGCGAGGAGGCCCGCCGGGTGCTGTTCGGTGTGGTCACCGAGCTGCGCCGGACCGGTGTCGCCACCGACTTCGCGTTCGGCGGCAAGGGCCTGAAGAACGCCATGAAGTCCGCCAACCGCTCCGGCGCGCGGCTGGCGCTGGTGGCGGGCGAGCGGGACCTGGCCGAGGGCGTCGTCCAGCTCAAGGACCTGGAGAGCGGTGAGCAGGCCGCGGTGGCGCTGGACGGTGTGGCCGGGGAGGTCCGGCGCAGGCTGGGCTGAGGACGCGCGGCGAGAGGGTGAGGGGCCCGACGGCGATCTGCCGTCCGGGCCCCTCGTGCTGCCGGGCGTCCCGTGTCAATGCCGGCTGGGCATTCATCCCGGCGGAGGGATTCCGGGACGGCCGCACCGCCGACGGCGCGCCCCCGGACCGGCGGCCGGGCAGGCCGGAGCGGGGCGAAGCCTGAGAGAACGCTGTGTACGGCCGCTTCGCCTTTATGTTCATCGCACAGTGGGTCATGGTGGAGTTGGGGCAGAATGAACGGCGGTGCCGCGCTCGCGGACCCGTTTTCAGCCCCATCTCCCCAGGGATCGACGGAACGGCGATATGACGACGACAGCGCTTGACGACGTGTCCACCGACGACGACCACGCGAGCGGCGCGGACACCATCGGTTCCGGCCGCGGCCTCGCGCTGCTTCTGGTGATCACCGGTGCGCTGGGCATCCTGGCGGCCTGGATCATCACCCTGGACAAGTTCGAGCTGCTGAAGGACCCGAGCTTCAAGCCCGCCTGCAGCTTCAACCCGATCATCTCCTGCACCAACATCATGCAGAGCAAGCAGGCAGACGTCTTCGGCTTCCCGAACCCGATGGCCGGGCTGGTCGGCTTCGGCGTGGTCATCGCGATCGGTATGGCCCTGCTGGCCGGCGCCCGCTTCCGCCGCTGGTACTGGATCGGGCTGAACATCGGCACGGGCCTCGGCGCGGTCTTCTGCATGTGGCTGATGTCCCAGTCGCTGTACAGCATCAACTCGCTGTGCCTGTGGTGCACGCTGACCTGGTGCGTCACCGTCCTGATGTTCTGGTACACCACCGCCCACAACCTCAAGCACGGCATCATCCCGGCTCCCGGGGGGCTGCGCGGCGCGGTGGTGGAGTTCCACTGGGTCGTGCCCGTGCTCTGGTACGGCGTGATCGCGGTGCTGATTCTCACCAAGTGGTGGTCGTACTGGAGCACGCTGATCTAGGGCCTGATCCCCACGACGGGCCCTGGTCGCCCGCACGAACCCACCGCACGCCCCGGCCGCCGTCAACGGCGCCCGGGGCGTTGTCAGTGGGGTGGCATAGGCTCGTGGACGTGGAGCCCGACCTGTTCACCGCAGCTGCCGAAGACCGTCAGGAGAAGGACCCCGCGGGGTCCCCGCTCGCCGTGCGGATGCGTCCGCGCACCCTCGACGAAGTCGTGGGCCAGCAGCATCTGCTCAAGCCGGGCTCGCCGCTGCGCCGGTTGGTGGGAGAGGGCAACGGCGGTCCGGCGGGGCCGTCCTCGGTGTTCCTGTGGGGGCCGCCGGGCATCGGCAAGACGACCCTCGCGTACGTCGTCAGCCAGGCGACGAACAAGCGCTTCGTGGAGCTCTCGGCCATCACGGCGGGCGTCAAGGAGGTCCGTGCGGTGATCGACGGCGCCCGGCGTGCCTCGGGCGGCTTCGGCAAGGAGACCGTCCTCTTCCTGGACGAGATCCACCGCTTCAGCAAGGCCCAGCAGGATTCCCTGCTGCCCGCAGTGGAGAACCGCTGGGTCACCCTGATCGCCGCGACGACCGAGAACCCGTATTTCTCGGTGATCTCGCCGCTGCTGTCCCGCTCGCTGCTGCTGACCCTCGAACCCCTCACGGACGACGATCTGCGCGGGCTGCTGCACCGCGCGCTGAGCGATGCGCGCGGGCTGGCGGGCTCGGTCACCCTCCCCGAGGACACCGAGGGGCATCTGCTGCGGATCGCGGGCGGCGATGCCCGGCGGGCGCTGACGGCCCTGGAGGCCGGTGCAGGATCCGCGCTGTCCAAGGGGGAGAAGGAGATCACCCTCCAGACGCTGGAGGAGTCCGTCGACCGGGCGGCCGTGAAGTACGACCGGGACGGCGACCAGCACTACGACGTCGCCAGCGCGCTGATCAAGTCCATCCGGGGCTCGGACGTCGACGCCGCGCTGCACTACCTCGCGCGCATGATCGAGGCGGGGGAGGACCCGCGCTTCATCGCCCGCCGGCTGATGATCTCGGCGAGCGAGGACATCGGCCTGGCCGATCCGACGGCCCTGCAGACCGCGGTGGCCGCCGCCCAGGCCGTGGCGATGATCGGCTTCCCGGAGGCGCGGATCACGCTGAGCCAGGCCACCATCGCGCTCGCCCTGGCGCCGAAGTCGAACGCCGCGTATATGGCGATCGACGCCGCCCTGGCGGACGTCCGGGCCGGTCAGGCGGGTGCGGTACCGCCGCATCTGCGCGACAGTCACTACAAGGGCGCTCAGAAGCTCGGCCACGGCCAGGGCTATCAGTACCCGCACGACCTGCCGGGCGGTATCGCGGCCCAGCAGTACGCACCGGACGAGGTGCACGGCAAGCGGTATTACGAACCCACCCGCCATGGCGCGGAGGCGCGCTACGCCGATGTGGCCGAGCGGGTCCGCACCCGCCTGCGCTCGGCCTCCGGCGAGGCCGCAACGGAGTAGCCCCGGCCGCTCCGCCCGCCCCGGCTACTCGGCCGCCGCCTCGAAGAGCAGATGCATCGCCCGCCGCAGCTCCGTCACGTCCCGCACGGGCTCGGGGAAGTCGAACCGCGCGTCGAAGGACCGCTGCTCGGCGCCGGTGAAGCGGACCCGCAGACCGAAGCGGTCCAGGCCCACCGGCACGGCCCGGTCGCGCACCCCGCAGGCCTCCTTGCGGTCGCCCAGCAGGGCGCACAGCCCGCGCACCTGCTCGCTGTGCGCCGCGTGCAGATGCTGCAGCAGCTCCGCCTCGTGGGTCGCCAGCGGATCGGGGGCCGCGACGGCGAACTCATCGGGCTCGACGGGCTCGGCGCCCCACAGATCGTCCACCGCGCCCTCGCCGACCTCCAGGCGCAGCATCATCCAGGCGGTCCGCCCGTACAGGCCCGGTGCCGGGTCCGGCTGCAGCGCCTCACCGATGCCCAGCAGCTCGCCCACCGGGTGCCGCTCGGCGAGCAGCATGGCGGCCTCGGCGCGCTGGTCATTGCGTACGGGGGTCAGCCAGCCGGCCACCCAGGCCCGTCCGCGGATGCGATGGGGCACCGAAACCGGGGCGACGTCCGTGATCTCCATCACGGCTGTGAGGTCGTCGTCCTGTGCGTGCGCGGCCGCCCGAGCCGCCGCAGAGTCCCCTGGAACCAGCAACAGCACGTCTCCACCGGGTGTCACGGTCCGGCAGACAGGAGCCGAGAGGCCGGCTTCGTCGGGGTCCTCGACACCGGGGATGCTCAAGGACGCCATAGCATGGGACTCGACGAGGGTTCGTGTGCGCTCGGCGGCGGAGGGCCGCTGGGCGCCTTCCACGGGACGCGGCTGACCCGCCTCGGTGCGGTGTGCACTGGGCAGGGGGATCCCAGGTCGAAACATGCGTTCTCCTCGCGCTAAGGTAAGCCTCACCTAACTTACATGGAGGAACGTTCCACGTGAACCAGTCGCGTCCCAAGGTCAAGAAGTCCCGCGCGCTCGGCATCGCGCTGACGCCGAAGGCCGTCAAGTACTTCGAGGCCCGTCCCTACCCGCCCGGCGAGCACGGCCGTGGCCGCAAGCAGAGCAGTGACTACAAGGTCCGTCTGCTCGAGAAGCAGCGCCTGCGTGCGCAGTACGACATCAGCGAGCGCCAGATGGCGCGTGCCTACGACCGCGCTCGGAAGGTCGAAGGCAAGACCGGCGAAGCGCTGATCATCGAGCTTGAGCGCCGTCTGGACGCGCTCGTCCTGCGGTCGGGCATCGCCCGCACCATCTACCAGGCTCGTCAGATGGTCGTCCACGGCCACATCTCGGTGAACGACCGCAAGGTCGACAAGCCGTCCTTCCGCGTCCGTCCCGGCGATGTCGTGATGGTCCGCGAGCGCAGCCGCGAGAAGCACCCCTTCCAGGTCGCCCGCGAGGGTGGCTACGACACCGAGGGTGAGACCCCGCGCTACCTCGAGGTCAACCTGCCGGCTCTGGCGTTCCGTCTCGACCGGGACCCGAACCGCAAGGAGATCCCGGTGATCTGCGACGAGCAGCTCGTCGTCGAGTACTACGCCCGCTAAGCACCACAGCAGGCACAGCGCCACGCGCTCGGCCCGCCGTCTCCCCGCCCTCGCGGAGGGGGAGGCGGCGGGCTCATTCGTGCCCGGGTGCCGTGCTCCGCACCGGGCGCAGCTGTGCGGGCAGCGGGCAGCGGGCAGCGGGCCGGCGGGGCGCAGGACCCGGGCCACCACCGCGTCCAGGCCGAGCCGTTCACCCGCGCGCCGGAAGTGCTCGTAGCGTTCGTCCCCCAGCCGCTCGCGCGCCTGCTCCTCGCACCGCGCATGCGGCTGGTTGAAGTGGCGCGAGCCGAACAGCGGCAGCCCCACCGAGGGCCAGATCCGCCCGGCGGCGCCCTGCAGCACCGCCGCCTCCTCCGCGTCGTCCTCGCCGAGCGTCACCAGGGCCAGCAGCTCGATCGTCAGCACCGCCCCGAGCAGATCGTGGAAGGTGTGATCGATGGCCAGGCACTCCTCCAGCAGTGCACGGGCCCGCCCGCCGTCGCCACGGGACCAGGCCGCGAAGGCCAGCACGTACTGGGCGTACGCCAGCGTCCAGCGCTCGCCGTGCTCCTCGCACACCGCCAGGACGTCCTCGCACAGGCGCACCGCGTCCGCCAGCTCACCCTGGAAGGCCACCGCCATCGCCAGCTCGACCTGCCCCAGCAGCACATTGCTGTTGAGCTCGCCGATCTCCCGGTAGCGGTCCAGCGCCGCGCGCAGCAGCTTCTCGGCGCGCGGCATGTCGTCGCTGACCAGGGCCAGACAGCCGGTGCGGTGCAGCGCATACGCGGCAGCGGTGGCGTTGCCGGTCCGCTCGGCCTCGTCACGGCACTCCTGCAGGGCCCCCAGCGCGCCGACGGTGTCGCCCTGGAGCGCCGCGACATAGCCGGCCACCCACAGCGCCTTCATCCGGGCCTCGTCGTGGCTGCTCTCCCGCTCCAGGGCCCGGTCCAGCCAGTGCCTGCCCTCCGCGAGCCGGCCGCAGCCCACCCAGTAGAACCACAGCGTGCCCGCAAGGTACTGGCCCAGGTGGGTATCGGCGGGGCTCTGCAGGCTCTGTTCCAGCGCCACCCGCACATTGGGCAGGTCGGCCTCGATCCGGGCCGCGATCTCGGCCTGCCGGGAGCTGAACCAGTCCAGTTCGCACCAGGTGGCCAGCCCCAGATACCAGTCGCGGTGCCGGCGCCGCAGCCGCTCGCCGTCGGGTGTCACCGCCAGCCAGCCCGCCCCGTAGGCCCGTACGGTGTCCAGCATCCGGTAGCGGACCCCGGCCGCGGTCTCCTCGCGCACCAGTACCGACTGGGTGACCAACTCGGTGAGGACGTCGAGGAGTTCACCGGCCGGCAGCTCCGGCCCCGAGCAGACGTATTCGGCCGCCTCCAGATCGAAGTGCCCGGCGAAGACCGACAGCCGCGCCCACAGCAGCCGTTCCCCGGGCGTGCACAGCTCGTGGCTCCAGCCGATCGCGGTACGCAGCGTCTGGTGGCGGAGCGGGGGTCCGCCGGGCTCGCGCGGGGCCGGCAGCGTGGACGGGGTCCCCTCCCGCCCGAACGGGGCCGAGAGCCCGGGGGAGCGGCGCGGGCGGGTGCCGGTCAGCAGCCGGAAACGGTCGTCGAGCCGGTGCAGCACCTGGTCCACGGACAGGGCGCGCAGCCGTCCGGCGGCCAGCTCCAGCGCGAGCGGAATGCCGTCGAGCCGGTCGCAGAGTTCGGTGACCGCCGCCTCGTCGGCCGGCCCGACGGTGAACCCGGGGACGACGGCGGCGGCGCGCTCGGCGAAGAGGGCGGCCGCGTCGGCGGTGTTCATCGGCGGCAGCGGCACGGTCCGCTCGCCGTCCAGCCCCAGCGGCCGCCGGCCCGCGGCCAGCACCGTCAGCCCGGGGGCACGGCGCAGCAGCTGCCCGGTCAGGTCGGCACAGGCGTCGACCAGGTGCTCGTAGCCGTCCAGGACGAGCAGCAGGTCCCGGTCGGCCAGGAGGTCACAGAGAGCGGTGCGCGGCGGGCGGCCGCTGTGGTCGGTGGCCCCCAGCGCCTCGGCGACGGTGTGTTCCAGGAGGTGTGGCTCGCGCAGGGCGGCCAGTTCGACCAGCCACACCCCGTCGCAGAAGCGATCCTGCAAGATCCCTGCCGCCTGGCGGGCAAGCCGCGATTTCCCGACGCCGCCCAGGCCGGTGAGGGTCACCAGCCGGGCGGATTCCAGTTGCCGTGCCAGCGCGGCCAGTTCGTCGTGGCGGCCGATGAAGCCGCCCAGCTCCGCGGGCAGATTCCCCGGCCGGTCCGGCTCCCGCAGACGCGCGGGGGAGGGGCGGGGAGCAGGGCCGGGGCGCGTGAGGCGTCGCATGGCACACGGAGCGTACTCGGCAGGATGCGGACCGTACAATCACGCCTCGGGAATCCCGGGCCCGCGCTCCGCGTTCGAGGGGGAACGGGGTACGGACGGACAGTCACGGCGCGATAAGGTCAAGGGTGCCGTTCGAGCGGGACAGCCGAGCGGGAATGAGCCCAGACCAAATCATTCGGAGTGTGGTGCCAACGTGTCCGGTGGAGAGGTGGCCGGGATCCTCGTGGCCGTCTTCTGGGCGATCCTGGTGTCGTTCCTCGCCCTCGTGCTGGTGAGGCTCGCGCAGACGCTCAAGGCGACCACCAAGATGGTGGCCGAGGTATCCGAGCAGGCCGTCCCGCTGCTGGCCGACGCCTCCGCGACCGTCCGCTCCGCGCACACCCAGCTGGCCCGCGTCGACGCCATTGCCGCCGACGTCCAAGAGGTCACCGCCAACGCCTCCGCGCTCTCCTCGACCGTCTCCTCCGCCTTCGGCGGCCCGCTGGTCAAGGTGGCGGCGTTCGGCTACGGCGTGCGCCGCGCGATCGGCAAGAAGGGTGAGCCGGAACCCGAGCGCACCGTCCTCTTCGGCCGTACCCTGCCCGGCGCCCGCCGCGGCGGGCGCCGCAACCGCCGCTCCAAGGACTGATCACAGCGATGTTCCGCCGCGCATTCTGGTTCACCACCGGCGCCGCCGCCGGCGTCTGGGCCACCAACAAGGTCCACCGCAAGCTGCGCAAGCTGCAGCCCGACAGTCTCGCCGCACAGGCCGCGGACAGGGCCGTCGAGACCGGACACCGGCTGCGCCAATTTGCATTGGACGTACGGGCCGGAATGGCGGACCGTGAAGAGCAGCTGCAGGAGGCCCTGGGCCTCGGCGGGACGGGCGAGGTGCGCGAGCTGCCCGCGCCGCGCCGTGCGGTGCTCGAACCGCAGTACCGCACCACGAGAACAACCGGATCTACCGGTCTGACCGGACCGACTGGAAAAGAGGACCACTGATGGAGTCGGCTGAAATCCGCCGCCGCTGGCTGCGCTTCTTCGAGGAGCGCGGGCACACCGTCGTGCCGTCGGCGTCGCTCATCGCGGACGACCCGACGCTGCTGCTCGTCAACGCGGGCATGGTCCCCTTCAAGCCGTACTTCCTCGGTGAGGTCAAGCCGCCCGCCCCGCGCGCCACCAGCGTCCAGAAGTGCGTCCGTACGCCGGACATCGAAGAGGTCGGCAAGACCACCCGGCACGGCACGTTCTTCCAGATGTGCGGCAACTTCTCCTTCGGCGACTACTTCAAGGAAGGCGCCGTCAAGTACGCCTGGGAGCTGCTGACCGGCTCCCAGGCCGACGGTGGCTACGGCCTCGACCCGGAGAAGCTCTGGATCACCGTCTACCTGGAGGACGACGAGGCCGAGCGCATCTGGCACGAGGTCATCGGCGTGCCCAAGGAGCGCATCCAGCGGCTGGGCAAGAAGGAGAACTACTGGTCCATGGGCGTCCCGGGCCCCTGCGGCCCGTGCTCCGAGATCAACTACGACCGCGGCCCGGAGTTCGGGGTCGAGGGCGGCCCGGCCGTCAACGACGAGCGGTACGTGGAGATCTGGAACCTGGTCTTCATGCAGTACGAGCGGGGTGCGGGCACCAGCAAGGAGGACTTCGAGATCCTCGGCGAGCTGCCCAGCAAGAACATCGACACCGGACTCGGCCTCGAACGCCTGGCGATGATCCTGCAGGGCGTCCCGAACATGTACGAAACGGACACCCTCCGAGTCGTCATCGACAAGGCCACCGAGCTCTCCGGCGTGCACTACGGCGCCTCGGACGACACCGACGTCTCGCTGCGCGTCGTCGCCGACCACATCCGTACGTCCACGATGCTCATCGGCGACGGCGTCACTCCCGGCAACGAGGGCCGCGGCTATGTCCTGCGCCGCATCATGCGCCGCGCCATCCGCAACATGCGCCTGCTCGGCGCCGGCGGGCTGGTCATCGGCGAGCTGCTGGACGTGGTCATCAAGACCATGGGCCAGCAGTACCCGGAGCTGCTGGAGGACCGCCGCCGCATCGAGACGGTCGCCCTCGCCGAGGAGGCCGCCTTCGTCAAGACGCTGAAGGCCGGCACCAACATCCTCGACACCGCCGTCACCGACACCAAGGCCACCGGCAGCACGGTCCTGCCCGGCGACAAGGCCTTCCTGCTCCACGACACCTGGGGCTTCCCGATCGACCTCACCCTCGAAATGGCCGCCGAACAGGGCCTTTCGGTGGACGAGGACGGCTTCCGCCGCCTGATGAAGGAGCAGCGGGACCGCGCCAAGGCCGACGCCCAGGCCAAGAAGAGCGGCCACGCCGACCTGTCGGCCTACCGCGAGGTCGCCGACAAGTCCGGCGCCACGGAATTCACCGGCTACAGCGCGACCGAGGGCGAGTCGACCGTCGTCGGTCTGCTGGTCAACGGCGTCCCGGCGCCCGCCGCCCATGAGGGCGACGAGGTCGAGGTCGTCCTGGACCGCACCCCCTTCTACGCCGAGGGCGGCGGCCAGCTCGCCGACACCGGCCGGATCAAGCTGGACTCCGGCGCCGTTGTCGAGGTCCGCGACGTCCAGCAGCCGGTGCCCGGCGTCACGGTCCACAAGGGCGTCGTCCAGGTCGGCGAGGTGGTGCTCGGCTCCGCCGGGTACGCCGCCATCGACGTCACCCGCCGGCGGGCCATCGCCCGCGCCCACAGCGCCACCCACCTCACCCACCAGGCGCTGCGCGACGCCCTCGGCCCGACGGCCGCCCAGGCCGGTTCGGAGAACTCCCCGGGCCGCTTCCGCTTCGACTTCGGCTCGCCGGCCGCCGTGCCGGGCTCGGTCCTCACCGACGTCGAGCAGAAGATCAATGACGTGCTCGCCCGTGAGCTCGACGTCCATGCCGAGGTCATGAGCATGGACGACGCCAAGAAGCAGGGCGCCATCGCCGAATTCGGCGAGAAGTACGGCGACCGCGTCCGGGTGGTCACCATCGGTGACTTCTCCAAGGAGCTGTGCGGCGGCACCCACGTCCACAACACCGCTCAGCTGGGCCTGGTGAAGCTGCTCGGCGAGTCCTCCATCGGCTCCGGTGTACGCCGCGTCGAGGCGCTGGTCGGCGTGGACGCCTACAAGTTCCTCGCCCGCGAGCACACCGTCGTCTCCCAGCTCACCGAGCTGGTCAAGGGACGCCCGGAGGAGCTGCCCGAGAAGATCTCCGGCGTCCTGGCCAAGCTGAAGGACGCCGAGAAGGAGATCGAGAAGTTCCGCGCGGAGAAGGTGCTGCAGGCCGCCGCCGGGCTGGCCGAGGGCGCCAAGGACGTCCGCGGTGTGGCGCTGGCCGCCGGCCAGGTCCCGGACGGCACCTCCGCCGACGACCTGCGCAAGCTGGTGCTCGATGTCCGCGGGCGGATCCAGGGCGGCCGGGCCGCGGTTGTGGCGCTCTTCACAGTGGCCAATGGCCGCCCGGTGACGGTCATCGCCACCAACGAGGCCGCCCGCGAGCGCGGCATCAAGGCCGGTGACCTGGTGCGTACGGCCGCCAAGACGCTCGGCGGCGGTGGCGGCGGCAAGCCGGACGTCGCCCAGGGCGGCGGGCAGAACGCCGCCGCGGTGCCCGAGGCCATCGAGGCCGTCGAGCGCCTTGTCGCCGAGGCGGCCTGACGCGCGTGAGTGAGATGCGACGCGGACGGCGCATCGCCGTGGATGTCGGGGACGCCCGTATCGGGGTCGCCTCGTGCGACCCCGACGGGGTCCTCGCCACCCCCGTCGAGACCGTCCCGGGACGTGACGTCCCGTCAGCGCACCGCCGGCTCAAGGCGATCGTCGAGGAGTACGAACCCCTCGAAGTCGTGGTCGGCCTGCCCCGCTCCCTCAGCGGGGGAGAGGGGCCGGCCGCGGCCAAGGTCCGGGGCTTCGCCCAGGAGATGGCCCGGAACATCGCACCCGTAGGGGTCCGGCTGGTCGATGAGCGTATGTCGACGGTCACGGCCACCCAGGGGCTGCGGGCCTCGGGTGTGCGCAGCAAGAAGGGCCGCTCGGTGGTCGACCAGGCCGCCGCGGTGGTGATCCTGCAGAGCGCGCTGGAGGCCGAACGTGTCTCCGGGGAACCCCCGGGCGAGAGCGTCGAAGTGGTCATCTGATCGCGGTACGGTAACGTTCCGCGCGATGTGCGGCGTTCGAACAGCCGCGCGTGCAAGTAGAGGCGGGTCGGATTCAGCAAGCGCGCTGCCGGTCCGGAGCACACCGCCTCTCGGCTCTAGGGGATCGATGACCGAGTATGGCCGGGGCTACGGCTCCGAACCGTGGCATCCCGAGGACCCGCTCTACGGTGAGCAGGGTGCCTCCAGAGGCCAGGCGCAGCAGCCCCAGTGGGACGGACAGCAGGCCGCCCGGTATCCCCAGCAGCACGCCGACCCGTATGCCGAGCAGCAGTACAACGGCGGCTGGGGCGGTACGCAGGGCGGGCAGCTGCCGTACGACCCGTACGACCCCTACGGGCAGCAGCCGCCGGTCGACCCGTACAGCGGGACGAGCCCCGACTACTACGCCACCCCCGACGCCTATCCGCCGCCACAGCCGCAGCATCTGCAGCAGCAGGCGCAACAGCAGCAGATGCAGCAGCAACAGCAGCAGTACCAGCAGGCGCCGCATCCGCAGCAGCAGAGCCCGCAGTATCCGCAGCAGCCGGAGCCGCAGCCGCACTACGAGGACGGCGACGGTCCCGGTGACGACTGGCGGGCCGAGCCGGAGCCCCGCGAGCCGGAGCCGGAGCATGCGTTCTTCGCGGGCGACGGCGGGGACGGCGACCACGACGACAACGACCCGCGCGAGGCGCGCCGGGCCGGCCGCGAGCGCCGCAACAAGAAGAACAAGCGGCGCAGCGGCACCGCCTGCCTGGTCGTCGCGCTGGTCTTCGCCGGAGCCGTGGGCGCGGTCGGCTACTTCGGCTATGACTTCTTCATGGCCCACTTCGGCTCGGCCCCCGACTACGAGGGGGAGGGGTCCGGCGAGATCCAGGTCGACATTCCGGACGGTTCGACGCTCTCGGAAATGGGCCAGATCCTTCAGCGCGAGGGCGTCGTCAAGAGCCCCGGAGCCTTCACCGAGGCGGCCGGTGAGAACCAGAAGGCGAACAGCATGCAGCCGGGGACGTACACGCTGCGCAAGCAGATGTCGGGCGCCGCGGCCATCGACCTGATGCTGGATCCCAAGAGCCGTAACGGCCTCACGATCCGTGAGGGGCTGCGGGCCGGCGACGTCTACAAGCTCATCGACCAAAAGCTGCACCTCAAGGCGGGCACGACCAAGGGCGTGGCGAAGAGCGACGTCAAGAGCCTCGGGCTGCCGTCGTGGGCCAATGACTCGCCGAAGATAAAGGACCCGCTGGAGGGATTCCTCTACCCGTCGACCTACAGCGTCGGCGGAAAGGTGAAGCCGGCCGCGGTCCTCAAGCAGATGGTGGCGAGGGCGAACCAGGTGTACACGAGGTACGACCTGGAAGGGAAAGCCCGCCGGCTCAAGCTCGACTCGCCGATGCAGCTGCTGACCGTCGCCAGCCTCACGCAGGCCGAAGGCAAGTACAAGCATGACTTCGTCAAGGTCGCGCGCGTCGTCTACAACCGACTCAAGCCGAACAACACCGAGACGTACGGCCTGCTGGACTTCGACTCGACGGTGAATTACGCGAAATCCCAGAGCACGCTGGACACCGGCTCCGTCGACAACCTGCGGAATTTCAACGATCCCTACAACACCTACAAGTTCAAGGGACTGCCGCCGGGCCCGATCGGCAACCCGGGTGAAGTGGCGCTCAAGTCGGCCATCGCCCCGGCCAAGGGCAACTGGTACTACTTCGTCTCGATCAACCCGGAAAAGACGCTGTTCGCCGAGACGAACGAAGAGCACGAGCGCAACCGGCGCATCTACGAAAAGGAACAAGAGAAAAACAAGCAATGAGCGCCACACGCCGAGCCGCGGTCCTCGGCTCTCCGATTGCCCACTCCCTCTCGCCGGTGCTGCACCGCGCCGCCTACCGGGAACTGGGGCTGAGCGAGTGGACGTACGACCGCCACGAGGTCGACGAAGCGGCGCTGCCCGCCTTCATGGAGCGCCTGGACGCCACCTGGGCGGGTCTCTCGCTGACCATGCCGCTCAAGCGGGCGGTGATCCCGCTGCTCGACGAGGTCAGCCCGACGGCGTCCTCGGTCGAGGCGGTGAACACCGTCGTCCTCGCCGCCGACGGGCGCCGCCTGGGCGACAACACCGACATCCCCGGCATGCTCGCCGCGCTGCGCGAACGCGGGGTGCGGCAGGTCGAGCAGGCGTCGGTGCTGGGCGCGGGCGCCACCGCCTCCTCGGCGCTCGCCGCGCTCTCCCGTATCTGCACCGGTGAGGTCACCGCATACGTCCGCAGCCGGGCACGCGCCGACGAGATGCGCGGCTGGGGCGAGCGGCTGGGCGTCACGGTCCGCACCGCCGCCTGGGAGGACGCCGCGGCGGCCTTCGAGGCGCCGCTGACCATCGCGACCACCCCGGCGGGCACCACCGACGCGCTCGCCGCCGCCGTCCCCGACCGGCCCGGCACGCTCTTCGACGTCCTGTACGAGCCCTGGCCGACGACGCTGGCCACCGCCTGGGCCGCCCGCGGCGGCGCCGTGGTGGGCGGTCTCGACCTGCTGGTCCACCAGGCCGTACTGCAGGTGGAGCAGATGACGGGGCGGTCCCCGGCGCCCCTGGCCGCGATGCGCAAGGCCGGGGAGGCGGCGCTCGCCGCCCGCTGACCCGCCCGGTCCGGCCCGCCCCGGTTCCCCGCTGTCCGCGCGTGCCCGGTCCGCCCCCTGGACTGGGCGCCGCCCCCCGCCCGCGACGTGGGAGGATCGGGGGGGAAGACCGTACGCGGATGAGCAGTACATGAGGAGCACCGTTGAGCAGGTTGCGCTGGCTGACGGCGGGGGAGTCGCACGGCCCCGCACTCGTGGCGACGCTGGAAGGCCTTCCGGCCGGAGTCCCGATCACCACGGAGCTGGTGGCGGACGCCCTGGCCCGGCGCCGGCTCGGCTATGGCCGCGGTGCCCGGATGAAGTTCGAGCAGGACGAGGTCACGTTCCTGGGCGGGGTGCGGCACGGCCTGTCGCTGGGCTCGCCGGTGGCCGTGATGGTCGGCAACACCGAGTGGCCCAAGTGGGAGCAGGTGATGGCGGCCGACCCGGTGGACCCGGAGGAGCTGGCCGCACTCGCCCGTAACGCACCGCTGACCCGTCCCCGCCCCGGCCACGCCGACCTCGCCGGTATGCAGAAGTACGGCTTCGACGAGGCCCGCCCGATCCTGGAGCGCGCCTCCGCCCGCGAGACCGCCGCCCGGGTCGCCCTGGGCGCGGTGGCCCGCTCCTTCCTCAAGGAGACGGCCGGTATCGAGATCGTCTCGCACGTCGTTGAGCTGGCCGCGGCCAAGGCCCCGTACGGGGTCTACCCGAAGCCCTCCGACGTCGAGCGGCTGGATGCCGACCCGGTGCGCTGCCTGGACGCGGACGCGAGCAAGGCGATGGTCGCCGAGATCGACCAGGCCCACAAGGACGGCGACACCCTCGGCGGTGTGGTCGAGGTGCTGGCGTACGGCGTACCGGTGGGCCTGGGCTCCCATGTGCACTGGGACCGGCGCCTGGACGCCCGGCTGGCCGCCGCGCTCATGGGCATCCAGGCGATCAAGGGTGTCGAGGTCGGCGACGGCTTCGACCTGGCCCGGGTGCCCGGCTCGAAGGCCCACGACGAGATCGTCTCGACCGACGACGGCATCAAGCGCAGCTCGGGCCGCTCCGGTGGCACCGAGGGCGGGCTGACCACCGGCGAGCTGCTGCGGGTGCGTGCCGCGATGAAGCCGATCGCGACGGTGCCGAAGGCGCTGGCGACCATCGACGTGAGCACCGGTGAGGCGGCCAAGGCGCACCACCAGCGCTCGGACGTCTGCGCCGTGCCGGCCGCGGGCATCGTCGCCGAGGCGATGGTGGCCCTGGTCCTGGCGGACGCGGTGGTGGAGAAGTTCGGCGGCGACAGCGTGCCGGAGACCCGCCGCAATGTGCAGACCTACCTCGACCACCTGGCGATCCGATGACGTCGCCGGTCGTCGTGCTGATCGGCCCGCCCGGGGCCGGCAAGTCGACGGTGGGCGCGCTGCTGGCCGAGCGGCTGGACGTCGGCTACCGGGACACCGACGCCGATATCGTCGCCACGGCCGGCCGGCCGATCGCCGAGATCTTCATCGACGAGGGCGAGCCGTACTTCCGCGAACTGGAGCGGACGGCGGTGCGCGAGGCGCTGGAGAGTCACCCCGGGGTGCTCTCGCTCGGCGGCGGCGCGATCCTGGACGACGGCACCCGCACGCTGCTGACCGGGCTGCCGGTGGTCTTCCTGGACGTACAACTCGCCGACGCCGTCAAGCGGGTGGGCCTGGACGCGCCCCGCCCGCTGCTGGCCGTCAACCCCCGCAAGCAGTGGCGCGAGCTGATGGAGCACCGCCGCCCGCTGTACACCGCGGCCGCGCGTGCCGTGATCGAAACGGGGGAGCACACCCCCGAGCAGGTCGCCGAGGCGATCCTGGACGCTTTGGAGCTACGGCAGGCCGCGGGGAGCCCGCGGGCCGCCCACAGGGAGGAACAGGCATGACGGAGCAGGCCACCCGTATCCAGGTCGGCGGCACGGCGGGCACCGATCCGTACGAGGTGCTTGTCGGGCGGCAGCTGCTCGGCGAACTCGCGGGCCTGATCGGTGAGAGCGCGAAGCGGGTGGCGGTGCTGCACCCGGAGGCGCTGGCCGCCACCGGCGAGGCGCTGCGCGAGGACCTGGCCTCCCAGGGCTACGAGGCGATCGCCATCCAGCTGCCGAACGCCGAGGAGTCCAAGACCGCCGAGGTCGCGGCGTACTGCTGGAAGGCGCTCGGACAGTCCGGCTTCACCCGCAGCGATGTGATCGTCGGCGTCGGCGGCGGCGCCACCACCGACCTGGCCGGCTTCGTCGCCGCGACCTGGCTGCGCGGGGTCCGCTGGATCGCGGTGCCGACGACGGTGCTGGGCATGGTGGACGCGGCGGTCGGCGGCAAGACCGGCATCAACACCGCCGAGGGCAAGAACCTCGTCGGCGCCTTCCACCCGCCGGCCGGGGTGCTCTGCGACCTGGCCGCGCTGGACTCGCTGCCGGTCAACGACTACGTCTCCGGTCTGGCCGAGGTCATCAAGGCCGGCTTCATCGCCGACCCGGCGATCCTCGACCTGATCGAGTCGGACCCGGAGGGCGCCAAGCGCCCGGACGGTGCGCACACCGCCGAGCTGATCGAGCGGGCCATCCGGGTCAAGGCCGAGGTCGTCTCCGCGGACCTCAAGGAGTCCGGCCTGCGCGAAATCCTCAACTACGGCCACACCCTCGCGCACGCCATCGAGAAGAACGAGCGCTACAACTGGCGGCACGGCGCGGCCGTCTCCGTCGGTATGGTCTTCGCCGCCGAGCTCGGCCGGATCGCCGGCCGCCTGGACGACGCCACCGCCGACCGGCACCGCTCCGTGCTGGAGTCCGTCGGACTGCCGCTGACCTACCGCGGCGACCAGTGGCCCAAGCTGCTGGAGACGATGAAGGTCGACAAGAAGTCCCGCGGCGACCGGCTGCGCTTCATCGTCCTGGACGGCCTCGCCAAGCCGACCGTCCTGGAGGGCCCGGACCCGGCCATGCTGCTCGCCGCACACGCGGAGATCGCGGCATGAGTGGCACGACGAACCGGCGGGTGCTCGTCCTCAACGGGCCCAACCTCGGCCGGCTGGGCTCCCGTGAGCCCGAGGTCTACGGCGCCACCTCCTACGCCGGACTGGTCCAGGAGTGCGCCAGGCTCGGCAAGGAGCTGGGCTTCGAGGCCGAGGTCCGGGAGACCAACGACGAGGCCGAGATGATCCGCTGGCTGCACGAGGCCGCCGACGGATCGCTCCCGGTCGTCATCAACCCGGGTGCCTTCACGCACTACTCGTACGCCATGCGGGACGCGGCCGCCCAGCGCACCGCCCCGCTGATCGAGGTGCACATCTCGAACCCGTACGCCCGCGAGGAGTTCCGCCACCACTCGGTCATCGCGGCCGTCGCCAGCGGCACGGTCGCCGGCTTCGGCATCGGCTCCTACCGCCTCGCGCTCCGTGCGCTGGCCGAGGAACTGAACGGCTGACGCCCCCCGGACGCCCTCTGGAGGGCGCCTTTCCCCGCCCCCGGCCGTTCCCGCACCGAGCGCCGGGGGCAGCGGGCGCTCCCTGCCGCGTCCGGGAGGGTACCGTTCGCAGCAGCACCCACCCACGCCGACGGCCGTGGGGCACAACGGCCCCTCCGGGCCGCCGGGTTGGTGACCGACAGACGCACGGGGCAGCCGAGCCCCGGTGCCTGGGGGCACCCCATCGGGCGTGAGCCGGAGGAGCACCGCACCACTTCGACTGCACGAGTCGACCGCACGAGACGGAGAGCCACCGGATGCACTATGCAGTGGGGGCTCCGCTGCCACCGCCCCACGGGCAGGCATCACCCGGCGCCGCCATGAACTGGACGCCCCACCCGGGACAGCACACCCCGCCCACCTCGCCGTCGGCCCCGGCCGCCCCGCCTCCGCCCGCGCAGCAGCCCGCCCCCGGTCAGGGCGGGCACGGGCCCGCGCACCGGCAGGCCCCGACCGTGCCGCACGGCACGGACCTCACCGGCCATGTCCAGCTGCCCCCGGGCGCCCCGGTGCCGCTGCCCAGCCCGCCCACCGACACCACGGCGCCGGACGCCGCGCATGCGGCCGTCGCGGTGCTGCTCATCGGCCCTGCCGGGGCCGGCAAGACCAGCGTGGCGCGTCACTGGGCCGACACCCGGCGGGTGCCGACCGCGCACATCAGCCTCGACGACGTCCGCGAATGGGTCCGGTCCGGTTTCGCCGACCCGCAGGCCGGCTGGAACGACCATTCCGAGGCGCAGTACCGCCTCGCCCGCCGCACCTGCGGTTTCGCGGCCCGCAACTTCCTTGCCAACGGCATCTCCTGCATCCTCGACGACGCCGTCTTCCCCGACCGGCCGGTCATCGGTCTGGGCGGCTGGAAGCGCCATGTAGGACCCGGCCTGCTGCCGATCGTGCTGCTGCCCGGCCTGGAGATCGTCCTGGAGCGCAACGCCCGGCGCACCGGCAACCGCCGGCTGTCCGACGAAGAGGTGGCGAGGATCCACGGACGGATGGCCGGATGGTACGGCTCCGGCCTGCCGATCATCGACAACTCCCAGCACGACGTCGCCACGACGGTACGGGTGCTGGACGACGTCGTCGCCCGCAGCATCGCCAGCCCGCCGAGCTGGTAGCGGCCGCGGCCGCCCGGTCCCCCGGGCGGCCCCGCTCGACCGGCCGCCCCGGGGGAGCCGCCGTACGCTCGTGATATGTCCGAGTTGCACGCGGCCCGACGCACGCGGCTGCGCGACCGCGTAGCCGGGGCCGGAAGTGCCGCCGCACTGATCTCGCGCCCCGCGAACGTCCGCTACCTCACCGGCTGCGCGCCGCCCGGCGCCGCGCTGCTGCTGGGCCCGGCCGACGAGGTGCTGCTGTGCGGCAGGCCGCTGAGCGGTGATCCCGCCGAGGGCCGGCCGGCCGATGACATACGGGTGTCGGTGCTGCCGACCCGTGGCGGCGACCCGGTGGTGGCCGGCGCCGACCTCGCCGCGACGGCCGGCGCGGACACCCTGGCCGTCGAGGAGCACCACCTCACCGTCACCCGGCACCGTGCGCTCTCCCAGGTCGCGCCCCGGCTGCGGCTGACCGACCTGGCCTGCGCCGTCGAGGGGCAGCGGCTGGTGAAGGACGACGACGAGATCGCCTGTCTGCGGATCGCCGCGGAGATCGCCGACCAGGCCCTGGGGGAACTGCTGGAATCGATCCTGGTCGGCCGCACCGAGCGGCATCTGGCACTGGAACTGGAGCGCCGGCTGGTGGACCACGGCGCGGACGGCCCGGCCTTCCCCACCTCCGTCGCGACCGGCCCGAACGCCGGCCGCCCCGGGCATCTGCCCACCGACCGACGGGTCGAGGAGGGTGACTTCCTCAGTGTCTGCCTGGGCGCCAATTACCGCGGCTACCGCTGTGAGATCGGCCGGACCTTCGTCATCGGCACCACGCCCTCGGACTGGCAGATCGAACTGTACGATCTCGTTTTCGCAGCCCAGCGGGCCGGGCGCGAGGCACTAGCGCCGGGTGTGGAGTGCCGCGAGGTGGACCGGGTGACCCGCCATGTGCTGGACGCCGCGGGGTACGGGGAGCGGCTGGGAGCATGGACCGGGCACGGTGTGGGGCTCGAAATCGACGAGGACCCTCAATTGTCCCCTGCCGCCATGGGTAAACTGGACGCTTGCGTGCCGGTCACCGTCGAGCCGGGGGTTCACATCCCGGGCCGTGGGGGTGTCCGGATCGACGACACACTCGTCGTCCGCCCCGAGGCGGACGGCGGACCCGAGCTACTCACGATCACGACCAAGGAGCTGCTCGCGCTGTGAGCCCCACGGCTTGCGGCGTACGGCCCCGAGGTACCCACCACCTGCAGTCCAGGAGATTCCGCAACCGTGGCTTCCACGAACGACCTCAAGAACGGCCTGGTGCTCAAGCTCGAAGGGGGCCAGCTCTGGTCCGTCGTCGAGTTCCAGCACGTCAAGCCCGGTAAGGGCCCGGCCTTCGTCCGCACCAAGCTGAAGAACGTGCTCTCCGG
The DNA here is from genome assembly GCF_036048035.1 of Streptomyces sp. NBC_00400. Lineage (NCBI taxonomy): Bacteria > Bacillati > Actinomycetota > Actinomycetes > Kitasatosporales > Streptomycetaceae > Streptomyces > Streptomyces sp. NBC_00400. Next base: position 7,006,667 of record NZ_CP107940.1, read on the forward strand.
CAAGGTGGTGGACAAGACCTTCAACGCCGGCGTGAAGGTCGAGACGGCCACTGTCGACAAGCGCGGGATGCAGTTCTCGTACATGGACGGCGAGTACTTCGTCTTCATGGACATGGACACCTACGACCAGCTGATGGTCGACCGCAAGGCCGTCGGTGACGCCGCGAACTTCCTCCTCGAGGGCTTCGAGGCCGTCGTGGCGCAGCACGAGGGCGAGGTGCTCTACGTCGAGCTGCCGGCCGCCGTCGAGCTCGTCATCCAGCACACCGAGCCCGGCGTCCAGGGCGACCGCTCCACCGGCGGCTCCAAGCCCGCCACGCTGGAGACCGGCTACGAGATCCAGGTGCCGCTCTTCATCACCGAGGGCGAGAAGATCAAGGTCGACACCCGCACCGGCGACTACCTCGGCCGGGTGAACAGCTAACCGTGGCTGCCCGCACCAAGGCCCGTAAGCGCGCCTTCCAGATACTCTTCGAGGCCGACCAGCGCGGTGCCGATGTGCAGTCCGTGCTCGCGGACTGGATGCGGCACGCCCGGACCGACCCCCGGCAGCCGCCGGTGAACGAATACACCCTGCAGTTGGTCGAGGGGTACGCGGACCATGTCGCCCGGATCGACGAGCTGATCTCCACCTACGCGGTCGACTGGGACCTGGACCGGATGCCCGCGGCCGACCGCAGCATCCTGCGGCTCGGCGCCTATGAGCTGCTCTGGGTGGACGACACACCGGACGCGGTGGCGATCGACGAAGCCGTGCAGCTCGCCAGGGAGTTCTCCACGGACGATTCCCCGGCCTTCGTCAACGGCCTCCTCGGCCGGTTCAAGGAGCTGAAGCCGAGCCTGCGGCGCGAGGCGTAGGCGGTCGGCAGAGCGTGTGAACGGGCCCGGAGCGAAGGGCGGTGCTCCGGGCCCTTCGCATGCCCGCAGAAGGCCGTACGGGGGCTCTCCTGGCGCACTGTCCGCGCGCCGTGTGCGCCGTCCGTGCGCCGGTACACAGAAGCCGCCGCCCCGGAGGCCCGGAGCGGCGGCACGTTTCTGCAGGTGGTGCGGTGGATCAGAGCTCGTCGTGCTGCACGGCACGGCGCGCTTCCGCATCCAGCACGCCCCAGCTGATCAGCTGCTCGGTCAGCACCGAGGGCGACTGGTCGTAGATGACCGCGAGGGTGCGCAGGTCGTCCTGGCGGATCGAGAGGACCTTGCCGTTGTAGTCACCGCGCTGGCTCTGGATGGTGGCGGCGTAGCGCTGCAGCGGGCCGGCCTTCTCCTGCGGGACATGGGCCAGGCGCTCCAGGTCGAGCACCAGCTTCGGCGGCGGCTCGGCCGCTCCGCCCGGTGTCGTCCCCGGCAGCAGTTCCTGCACCGGAACGCCGTAGAAGTCCGCCAGCTCGGCAAGGCGCTGCACGGTCACGGCACGGTCGCCGCGCTCGTACGAACCCACCACCACGGCCTTCCAGCGGCCCTGGGACTTCTCCTCGACGCCGTGGAGAGAAAGGCCCTGCTGGGTGCGGATGGCGCGGAGCTTGGCCCCGAGCTGTTTGGCGTATTCGCTGGACATAAAACTCCCCAGACGGCTGTATCGACATGCGGCTCCGCCGCGGGCTGGTAACTCACTGTGAGGTTACGCAGCGTAATCTGACTTCGTCAAGCGGAACGGGGCAGACCCTCACCCGTCAGGGGTGCGGACCGCTCCTGTGAGGGGCCCTGATAGCCTGGGCTGCGTAATTCCGACGTCCTTTAAGGTCCGTCCCGTGAGGCGGAGAAGGAGGTCCGTTTCATATGGACGCAAGCAGTTCCGACACGACGGCTCAGCTCCCCGCACGCCCGGTGCTCGAAGGCCCGGACATCGCGCGGATGCTCACCCGTATCGCCCACGAGATCGTCGAGCGCGCCAAGGGCGCGGACGATGTGGTGCTCCTGGGGATCCCCACCCGCGGCGTCTTCCTCGCCCGGCGGCTCGCCGCCAAGCTCGAAGAGATCACCGGCCGCACGGTCCCGGTCGGCTCGCTCGACATCACGATGTACCGCGACGACCTGCGCCTGGGCCCGGCCCGCACGCTCGCCCGCACGGACATCCCCGCCGACGGCATCGAAGGACGCGTCGTCCTGCTCGTCGACGACGTGCTCTTCTCCGGACGCACCATCCGCGCCGCGCTGGACGCGCTGGGCGACATCGGACGGCCGCGCGCCGTACAGCTGGCGGTCCTCGTCGACCGCGGCCACCGCGAACTGCCGATCCGTGCCGACTACGTAGGCAAGAACCTCCCCACGTCGCTGCGGGAGACGGTCAAGGTCCAGCTCACCGAGGAGGACGGCCGGGACGCCGTGCTGCTCGGCGTGAAGCACCCCGCCCCGGCCGGCGAGCGATAGCGCACCGCGCACGGACCCGGTGACCCCGGGTCCGCAGGCATGCCCGCTCGACGGATATTCCCGTACACCTCCTTCACTCACGGAGAAAACCGGATGAAGCGTCACCTCATCTCGGCCGCCGATCTCACGCGCGACGACGCCGTCCTGATCCTCGACACCGCCGAGGAGATGGCCCGGGTCGCCGACCGGCCGATCAAGAAGCTCCCCACCCTGCGCGGACGCACCGTCGTCAACCTCTTCTTCGAGGACTCGACGCGCACCCGCATCTCCTTCGAGGCCGCGGCCAAGCGCCTCTCCGCCGATGTCATCAACTTCTCCGCCAAGGGCTCGTCGGTCTCCAAGGGCGAGTCGCTCAAGGACACCGCCCTCACCCTGGAGGCGATGGGCGCGGACGCCGTCGTCATCCGGCACCACGACTCCGGCGCCCCGCACCGCCTGGCGACCTCCGGCTGGATCGGCGGCTCCGTGGTCAACGCCGGTGACGGCACCCATGAACACCCCACCCAGGCGCTGCTCGACGCCTTCACGATGCGCCGCCGGCTCGTCGGCGCCGACGCGGGCCTGGGCCAGGACCTCGCCGGCCGCCGCATCACCGTCGTCGGCGACATCCTGCACAGCCGGGTCGCCCGCTCCAACGTCCACCTGCTGACCACCCTCGGCGCCGAGGTCACCCTGGTCGCGCCGCCGACGCTGGTACCGATCGGGGTGGAGCAGTGGCCCTGCGAGGTCTCCTACGACCTCGACGCCGTGCTCGCCAAGTCCGACGCGGTGATGATGCTGCGCGTCCAGCGCGAGCGGATGAACGCGGCGTTCTTCCCGACCGAGCGGGAGTACGCGCGGCGCTACGGCCTCGACGGCGACCGGATGGCCCGGATGCCCGAGCACGCGATCGTGATGCACCCCGGCCCGATGAACCGCGGCATGGAGATCACCGCCCAGGTCGCCGACTCGCCCCGCTGCACCGCCGTCGAACAGGTCGCCAACGGGGTCAGCATCCGGATGGCCGTCCTCTATCTGCTTCTGGGCGGCAACGAGCCCGCCCTGACCGCCGGCAACGGCACCAGCATTCGCACCGAGGAGAGCAAGTAACCATGAGCAAGACCCTGATTCGCGGCGCGAAGATCCTCGGTGGCGAACCGCAGGACGTGCTGATCGACGGCGAGATCATCGCGGAGGTCGGGAGCGGGCTGAGCGCCGAGGGCGCGCAGGTCATCGAGGCCGACGACAAGATCCTGCTGCCGGGCCTGGTCGACCTGCACACCCATCTGCGCGAGCCGGGCCGCGAGGACTCCGAGACCGTGCTGACCGGCACCAAGGCGGCCGCCGTCGGCGGCTTCACCGCCGTCCACGCCATGGCCAACACCTTCCCCGTCGCGGACACCGCCGGCGTCGTCGAGCAGGTCTGGCGGCTGGGCAAGGAGTCCGGCTACTGCGACGTCCAGCCGGTCGGTGCGGTCACCGTCGGCCTGGAGGGCAAGAAGCTCGCCGAGCTCGGCGCGATGCACGACTCCGCGGCCGGTGTCCGGGTCTTCTCCGACGACGGCAAGTGCGTGGACGACGCCGTGATCATGCGGCGCGCCCTGGAGTACGTGAAGGCCTTCGACGGAGTCGTCGCCCAGCACGCCCAGGAGCCCCGGCTCACCGAGGGCGCCCAGATGAACGAGGGCATCGTCTCCGCCGAGCTGGGCCTGGGCGGCTGGCCCGCGGTCGCCGAGGAGTCGATCATCGCCCGCGATGTGCTGCTCGCCGCGCACGTCGGCTCCCGGGTGCACATCTGCCACCTGTCCACGGCCGGCTCGGTCGAGATCGTCCGCTGGGCGAAGTCCAAGGGCTGGAACGTCACCGCCGAGGTCACCCCGCACCACCTGCTGCTCACCGACGAACTGGTCCGCAGCTACAACCCCGTCTACAAGGTGAACCCGCCGCTGCGCACCGAGGCCGACGTGCTGGCGCTGCGCGAAGCGCTCGCCGACGGCACGATCGACTGTGTCGCCACCGACCACGCCCCGCACCCGCACGAGGACAAGGACTGCGAGTGGGGCGCGGCGGCCATGGGCATGGTCGGCCTGGAGACCGCGCTCTCCGTCGTCCAGCACACGATGGTCGACAGCGGGCTGCTGGACTGGGCCGGCGTCGCCGACCGGATGTCGTTCCGCCCGGCGCACATCGGCCGCCTGGAGGGCCACGGCCGTCCCGTCTCGGCTGGTGAGCCCGCCAACCTCATGCTGCTCGACTCCGCTTACCGTGGAGAGGTGGACCCCGCGGGCTTCGCCTCCCGCAGCCGCAACACCCCCTACGAGGGCCGTGAGCTGCCGGGGCGTGTCACCCACACCTTCCTGCGGGGCCGGGCAACGGTCGTCGACGGGAAGCTGGCGTGACACCTCCACTGAGCACCGTGGCCGCGGCGCAGCACTCCGCTCCGGTCACCGACTGGGCCGCACGGATCGGCTGGGTCGCCGGCCTGCTGGTCTTCGTCGCCTTCGTCTACTGGCTGATGCGCCAGGGCTGGAAGTGGCGTGGCACGCTCCAGGGCGATCTGCCCGAGCTGCCGTCCGCGCCCGACGACCCCGGCGCCCCGCTGCTGACCCTGTCGGGCCGCTATCACGGCTCCACCACCGCCGGGCAGTGGCTCGACCGGATCGTGGCGCGCGGCCTGGGGACCCGTAGCCGCGCCGAGCTGACCCTGACCGACCGGGGACTGGACGTCGTACGGCCGGGCGCGGCGGACTTCTTCGTGCCGGCCACCGCGCTGCGCGGCGCCCGCCTCGACAAGGGCATCGCCGGCAAGGTCCTGACCGAGGGCGGCCTGCTGATCGTCACCTGGGAGCACGGCGGCCGGCAGCTCGACTCCGGCTTCCGCGCCGACCGGGCGGACACGCACCCGGCCTGGGTCGAGGCCGTCAACCGGCTGAGCACCACCGAGCACACCACCAGCACCACCGAGCACACCGAAACGGAAGGCGCACGATGACGACCTCCACCAGGGGCACCGCCCACGGCACAAGGGGGCTCCCCGCCGTACTCGTCCTGGAGGACGGCCGCTCCTTCCGCGGCCGCGCCTACGGGGCCGTGGGGGAGACCTTCGGCGAGGCGGTGTTCTCCACCGGCATGACCGGCTACCAGGAGACGCTGACCGACCCGTCCTACCACCGCCAGGTCGTCGTCATGACCGCCCCGCACATCGGCAACACCGGGGTGAACGACGAGGACTCCGAGTCGCAGCGGATCTGGGTGGCCGGCTACGTCGTCCGCGACCCCGCCCGTATCCCGTCCAACTGGCGCTCGGTGCGCTCCCTCGACGACGAACTGGTCGCCCAGGGCGTCGTCGGCATCAGCGGCGTCGACACCCGTGCCCTGACCCGCCACCTGCGCGAGCGCGGTGCCATGCGGGTCGGCATCTTCTCCGGCGACGCGCTGCCCGACGAGGGCACGATGCTGGCCAAGGTCCGCCAGGCCCCCGAGATGCAGGGCGCCGACCTGTCCACGCAGGTCGCCACCAAGGAGTCCTACGTCGTCCCGGCGATCGGCCCCGACGGCGGAGCCGTCCCGATCGGCGCTGCGAAGTTCACCGTCGCCGCGATCGACCTGGGCATCAAGGGCATGACCCCGCACCGGATGGCCGAGCGCGGCATCGAGGTGCACGTCCTGCCGGCCACCGCCACCGTCGAGGACGTCTACGCCGTGAACCCCGACGGCGTGTTCTTCTCCAACGGCCCCGGCGACCCGGCCACCGCCGACCACCCGGTCTCCGTGATGCAGGGCGTCCTGGAGCGCAAGACGCCGCTGTTCGGCATCTGCTTCGGCAACCAGATCCTGGGCCGCGCGCTGGGCTTCGGCACGTTCAAGCTCAAGTACGGGCACCGCGGCATCAACCAGCCGGTGCAGGACCGCACGACCGGCAAGGTCGAGGTCACCGCGCACAACCACGGATTCGCCGTCGACGCCCCGCTCGACACCGTCTCCGACACCCCCTTCGGCCGCGCCGAGGTCTCCCACGTCTGCCTCAACGACAACGTGGTGGAGGGCCTGCACCTCCTCGACCAGCCGGCCTTCAGTGTCCAGTACCACCCCGAAGCCGCCGCGGGTCCGCACGACGCCGCGTACCTTTTCGACCGCTTCGTATCCCTGATGGAGGGCCAGCGTGCCTAAGCGCACCGATATCCAGTCCGTCCTGGTCATCGGCTCCGGCCCGATCGTCATCGGCCAGGCCGCCGAGTTCGACTACTCCGGTACCCAGGCGTGCCGCATCCTCAAGGCCGAGGGCCTGCGCGTCATCCTGGTGAACTCCAACCCGGCGACGATCATGACCGACCCGGAGATCGCCGACGCCACCTATGTCGAGCCGATCACCCCGGACTTCGTCGAGAAGATCATCGCCAAGGAGCGCCCGGACGCCCTGCTGCCCACCCTGGGCGGCCAGACGGCGCTGAACACCGCGATCTCGCTGCACGAGTCCGGCACCCTCGACAAGTACGGCGTCGAGCTGATCGGCGCCAATGTCGAGGCGATCAACAAGGGTGAGGACCGCGACCTGTTCAAGGACGTCGTCGAGGCGGTCCACGCCAAGATCGGCCACGGTGAGTCCGCCCGCTCGGTCATCTGCCACTCCATGGACGACGTCCTCGCGGGCGTCGACGAGCTCGGCGGCTACCCCGTCGTCGTCCGCCCCTCCTTCACCATGGGCGGCGCCGGCTCCGGCTTCGCGCACGACGAGGAGGAGCTGCGCCGGATCGCCGGCCAGGGCCTGACGCTCTCGCCGACCACCGAGGTCCTTCTGGAGGAGTCCATCCTCGGCTGGAAGGAGTACGAGCTGGAGCTGATGCGCGACAAGAACGACAACGTCGTGGTCGTCTGCTCCATCGAGAACTTCGACCCGATGGGTGTGCACACCGGTGACTCGATCACCGTCGCCCCGGCGATGACGCTCACCGACCGCGAGTACCAGACCCTGCGGGACATCGGCATCGCCGTCATCCGCGAGGTCGGCGTCGACACCGGCGGCTGCAACATCCAGTTCGCGGTCAACCCGGAGGACGGCCGGGTCATCGTCATCGAGATGAACCCGCGCGTCTCGCGCTCCTCGGCGCTGGCCTCCAAGGCCACCGGCTTCCCGATCGCGAAGATCGCCGCCCGGCTCGCCGTCGGCTACACCCTCGACGAGATCCCCAACGACATCACCGAGAAGACCCCGGCCTCCTTCGAGCCGACCCTCGACTATGTCGTCGTCAAGGTGCCGCGGTTCGCCTTCGAGAAGTTCCCGGCCGCCGATGCCACGCTCACCACGACCATGAAGTCGGTCGGCGAGGCCATGGCCATCGGCCGCAACTTCCCCGAGGCACTGAACAAGGCCCTGCGTTCGCTGGAGAAGAAGGGCAGCCAGTTCGACTTCCTGACCGAGCCGGGCGAGAAGGCCGCGCTGCTGGAGAAGGCCCAGGTCCCCACCGACGGCCGGATCAACACCGTCATGGAGGCGATCCGGGCCGGCGCCACGCCCCAGGAGGTCTTCGACGCCACGAAGATCGACCCCTGGTTCGTCGACCAGCTCTTCCTCGTCAAGGAGATCGCCGACGAGATCGCGGCCGCCGAAAAGCTCCACCCTGAGATCCTTGCGGACGCAAAGCGCTACGGCTTCTCCGACGCCCAGATCGCCGCGATCCGCGGGCTGCGCGAGGACGTCGTCCGCGAGGTCCGGCACGCCCTCGGTGTCCGCCCGGTCTACAAGACGGTCGACACCTGCGCCGCCGAATTCGCCGCGAAGACCCCGTACTTCTACTCCTCCTACGACGAGGAGACCGAGGTCGCGCCCCGCGAGAAGCCGGCCGTGATCATCCTCGGCTCCGGCCCCAACCGCATCGGCCAGGGCATCGAGTTCGACTACTCCTGCGTCCACGCCTCGTTCGCGCTCAGCGACGCCGGCTACGAGACCGTGATGGTCAACTGCAACCCGGAGACCGTCTCGACGGACTACGACACCTCCGACCGCCTGTACTTCGAGCCGCTGACGCTGGAAGACGTGCTGGAGATCGTGCACGCCGAGACCCAGGCAGGACCGGTCGCCGGCGTCATCGTCCAGCTCGGCGGCCAGACCCCGCTGGGCCTGGCGCAGGCGCTCAAGGACAACGGCGTGCCGATCGTCGGCACCTCGCCCGAGGCGATCGACCTCGCCGAGGAGCGAGGCGCCTTCGGCCGGGTGCTCACCGAGGCCGGACTGCCCGCGCCCAAGTACGGCACCGCCTTCTCCTTCGACGAGGCCCGGCGGATCGCCGCCGAGATCGGCTACCCGGTCATGGTCCGCCCGTCCTACGTGCTCGGCGGCCGCGGTATGGAGATCGTCTACGACGAGCCGTCGCTCGGCGAGTACCTCACCCGCCACGCCGGCCTGATCGACCGGCACCCGGTCCTCATCGACCGGTTCCTCGACGACGCCATCGAGATCGACGTCGACGCGCTCTACGACGGCCACGAGCTCTACCTCGGCGGCGTCATGGAGCACATCGAGGAGGCCGGCATCCACTCCGGCGACTCCGCCTGTGCCCTGCCCCCGATCACGCTCGGCGGCTACGACATCAAGCGGCTGCGCACCTCGACGGAGGCCATCGCCAAGGGCGTCGGCGTCCGCGGACTGATCAACATCCAGTTCGCGATGGCCGGCGACATCCTCTACGTCCTGGAGGCGAACCCCCGCGCCTCCCGTACGGTTCCCTTCACCTCGAAGGCCACCGCCGTGCCGCTGGCCAAGGCCGCCGCCCGGATCTCGCTGGGCGCCACCATCGCCGAGCTGCGTGCCGAGGGCATGCTGCCCAGGACGGGCGACGGCGGCACCCTGCCGCTGGACGCGCCGATCTCGGTGAAGGAAGCCGTGATGCCCTGGTCGCGGTTCCGCGACATCCACGGCCGCGGTGTGGACACCGTTCTCGGCCCGGAGATGCGCTCCACCGGCGAGGTCATGGGCATCGACTCGGTCTTCGGCACCGCCTACGCCAAGTCGCAGTCCGGCGCCTACGGGGCCCTGCCCACCAAGGGCCGGGCGTTCGTCTCCGTCGCCAACCGCGACAAGCGCTCGATGATCTTCCCGGCCCGTGAGCTGGTCGCGCACGGCTTCGAACTGCTCGCCACCTCCGGCACCGCCGAGGTGCTGCGCCGCAACGGCATCAACGCCACGGTGGTGCGCAAGCAGTCCGAGGGCGAGGGTCCGGACGGTGAGAAGACCATCGTCCAGCTCATCCACGACGGCCAGGTCGACCTGATCGTCAACACCCCCTACGGGACAGGTGGCCGGCTCGACGGCTACGACATCCGTACCGCGGCGGTGGCCCGCGCCGTGCCCTGCCTGACCACGGTCCAGGCGCTGGCCGCCGCGGTCCAGGGCATCGAGGCGATGTCCCGCGGCGACGTGGGGGTGCGTTCCCTCCAGGAACACGCCGAACATCTCACCGCGGCCCGCGAGGAGTAGCGGCCAGGAGGGGGACACCGACGCGGTGTCCCCCTCTTCATGAGCCCTCGCACTCCTCACCCCGGAAGGCCCACCCGACGATGTACCGCCTCTTCTTCCACCTGATCTTCAAGCGCATGGACCCCGAGCAGGCCCACCACCTGGCCTTCCGCTGGATCCAGCTGGCCGTGCGCCTCCCCGTGCTGCGCACCTTCGTGGCAGCCGCCCTCGCGCCCCGCTACCGTGAGCTGCGCACCGAGGCCCTGGGCCGCCGGATGCACGGCCCCTTCGGCCTGGCCGCCGGCTTCGACAAGAACGCCGTCGCGATCGACGGGATGACCATGCTCGGCTTCGACCACGTCGAGATCGGCACGGTCACCGCCCAGCCGCAGCCCGGCAACCCCAAGAAGCGCCTGTTCCGGCTCGTGGCGGACCGCGCGCTGATCAACCGGATGGGGTTCAACAACGACGGCTCCGCGTCCGTGGCGGCCCGTCTGGCCGCCCGCAACCCCGTCTTCCCGGCCACCGTCGGCGTCAACATCGGCAAGACCAAGGTCGTACCGGAGGACGAAGCCGTCGCCGACTACGTCACCTCCACCGAGCGGCTTGCCCGGCACGCCGACTACCTGGTCGTCAATGTCTCCTCCCCGAACACCCCGGGGCTGCGCAACCTCCAGGCCGTCGACCATCTGCGCCCGCTGCTGACGGCCGTCCGGGAGGCCGCCGACCGGACGGTCACCGGCCGCCGGGTCCCCCTGCTGGTCAAGATCGCCCCCGATCTCGCCGACGCGGACGTGGACGCGGTCGCCGATCTGGCCGTCGAGCTGGGTCTGGACGGGATCATCGCCACCAACACCACCATCGCCCGCGAGGGCCTGGGCCTGACCTCCGACCCGAAGCTGACCGCCGAGACCGGCGGGCTGTCCGGCGCGCCCGTCAAGGAGCGCTCCCTGGAGGTGCTGCGCCGCCTCTACGCCCGCGTCGGCGACACGACCACCCTCATCGGGGTGGGCGGCATCGAGAACGCCGAGGACGCCTGGCAGCGCATCCTGGCCGGCGCCACCCTGGTCCAGGGCTACAGCGCCTTCATCTACCAGGGCCCGTTCTGGTGCCGCGCGATCCACAAGGGTCTCGCCGCCCGCCTGCGCAACAGCCCGTACGCCACGCTCGCCGACGCCGTCGGCGCCGAGCACAAGAAGGTGACCGCATGACCAGGGAAGCCTTTGGAACCCGCCTGCGCCGCGCCATGGACGAGCGCGGCCCGCTCTGCGTCGGCATCGACCCGCACGCCTCGCTGCTGGCCGACTGGGGCCTGAACGACGATGTCGCGGGTCTGGCGCGGTTCACCCGGACCGTCGTGGAGGCCCTGGGCGAGACGGTCGCACTCTTCAAGCCACAATCCGCGTTCTTCGAGCGCTTCGGCTCCCGCGGCCTCGCCGTCCTGGAGACCGCCGTCGAGGAGGCGCGCGAGCGCGGGGCCCTGGTGCTGATGGACGCCAAGCGCGGCGACATCGGCTCGACCATGGCCGCCTACGCGGAGACCTACCTGCGCAAGGACTCGCCGCTGTTCTCCGACGCGCTGACCGTCTCCCCGTACCTCGGGTACGGCTCGCTGCAGCCGGCCGTCGACCTGGCACGCGAGAGCGGCGCCGGACTCTTCGTCCTCGCCCTCACCTCCAACCCGGAGGGCGCCGAGGTCCAGCGGGCGGTGCGGGAGGACGGCCGCACGCTCGCCGCGACCATGCTCGGCCACCTCGCCGCCGAGAACGCCGGTGCCGAGCCGCTGGGCTCCTTCGGCGCGGTCGTCGGCGCCACGCTCGGCGATCTCTCCTCGTTCGACCTGGCGATCAACGGCCCGCTGCTCGCCCCCGGCATCGGTGCCCAGGGCGCCACCCCCGCCGACCTCCCGAAGGTCTTCGGTGACGCCGTGCGCAACGTCGTGCCGAGCGTCAGCCGGGGGGTGCTGCGGCACGGTCCGGACACCTCGGCGCTGCGCGCCGCGGCCGACCGATTCGCCGGCGAAGTGCGCACCGCGCTCGATTGAGAGCCTTCCGACGGGGACTTTGGTCCCGAATTGTCCTGGTCAGCAGAGTCTGACCAGGACTTTTCGCTTGTTCTCGCTGACTCCGGCGCCCTCTGGCGCTAGTCTCCGACGAGAGCACTGCGCGTAAGCGCGTTGCTCGTTGCTCCGCAGGTGCGGGGCGACTAGGTTCCACACCGGTCCGTATCCGACAGTTCGACATCCGAGGTGACGTAGGCGTGGCTCTTCCGCCCCTTACCCCTGAACAGCGCGCAGCCGCGCTCGAGAAGGCCGCCGCGGCTCGCCGGGAGCGCGCCGAGGTCAAGAATCGGCTCAAGCACTCCGGTGCTTCCCTCCATGAGGTCATCAAACAGGGCCAGGAGAACGACGTCATCGGCAAGATGAAGGTCTCCGCGCTCCTTGAGTCCCTGCCGGGCGTCGGCAAGGTCCGCGCCAAGCAGATCATGGAACGGCTCGGGATCTCCGAGAGCCGCCGTGTCCGGGGTCTTGGCTCCAACCAGATCGCGTCGCTGGAGCGCGAGTTCGGCAGCACTGCTTCCTGAATTTTCCGGCATCACCGGGAAGCTGGAATAATCGCTGCATGAGTTCTGCAGTCTCCGGGGGGATGACCCCCGCGCCCCCGGCCAGACAACCGCGACTGACCGTGCTCTCCGGCCCCTCCGGGGTCGGCAAGAGCACGGTCGTCGCGCATATGCGCAAGGTCCACCCCGAGGTCTGGCTCTCGGTTTCGGCCACCACCCGCAAGCCGCGACCCGGGGAGCGGCACGGTGTCCACTACTTCTTCGTCGACGACGGGGAATTCGACAAGCTCATCGCCAACGGTGAGCTGCTCGAATGGGCCGAATTCGCGGGCAACCGGTACGGCACTCCCCGCCAGGCGGTGCTGGACCGCCTGGAGTCCGGGGAGCCGGTCCTGCTGGAGATCGATCTGCAGGGCGCCCGCCAGGTCCGCGAGTCCATGGCGGAAGCGCATCTGATCTTCCTGGCCCCGCCGAGCTGGGACGAGCTGGTCCGCCGGCTCACCGGCCGGGGCACGGAGGCGCCCGAGGTCATCGAGCGCCGGCTGGCCGCCGCCAGGATCGAACTGGCAGCGGAGAAGGAGTTCGATACGACGCTTGTCAACACCTCCGTCGAGGACGTCAGCCGTGAGCTGCTAGCCTTGATGCTGGATAGGTCCGGAGACGAGAAGACCAGCGGCTGACCGCGCAGCTCCCCGGACCGTCGAAGACTTTGCGTCACACCCCCGCTTCATCCCCCTTCGGAAGGCAGAGAGTGTCCTCTTCCATCACCGCACCCGAGGGCATCATCAACCCGCCCATTGATGAGCTTCTCGAGGCCACCGATTCGAAGTACAGCCTGGTGATCTACGCCGCCAAGCGCGCGCGTCAGATCAACGCGTACTACTCGCAGCTCGGCGAGGGCCTGCTCGAGTACGTCGGCCCGCTCGTGGACACCCACGTCCACGAGAAGCCCCTGTCGATCGCGCTGCGCGAGATCAACGCGGGCCTGCTGACCTCCGAGGCCATCGAGGGCCCGGCTCAGTAAGCAGAGGCATTTCACCAAGGGCCCGGCGGAGCGACCGCCGGGCCCTTGGTGTGTCATGGGGGCATACACAGGGACCTAGGCCCGGGGAGCGGCGAAGCGATGGACAGGCGTGAGCGGGAGCGGCCCAGGGTCGTCCTGGGGGTGAGCGGCGGGATCGCCGCCTACAAGGCGTGTGAGCTGCTGCGGCGGCTGACCGAGTCCGGACACGACGTACGCGTCGTGCCGACCGCCTCGGCGCTGCACTTCGTCGGGGAGGCCACCTGGTCGGCACTGTCCGGCAACCCGGCCGGCACCGAGGTCTGGGAATCCGTCCACGAGGTCCCGCACGTCCGGATCGGCCAGACCGCCGACCTCGTCGTGGTGGCCCCCGCCACCGCCGATCTGCTCGCCAAGGCGGCCCACGGCCTGGCCGACGATCTGCTGACCAACACCCTGCTCACCGCGCGCTGTCCGGTGGTCTTCGCCCCGGCGATGCACACCGAGATGTGGGAGCACCCCGCCACCCAGGAGAACGTCGCCACGCTGCGCCGCCGTGGCGCCCTCGTCATCGACCCGGCGGTCGGCCGGCTGACCGGCGTCGACACCGGCAAGGGCCGTTTTCCCGACCCGGCCGAGATCTTCGCGTTCTGCCGCCGGGTGCTGGCCCGCGGCGACCGGGCGGCGGAGCAGGATCTCGCCGGCCGCCGCGTCGTGGTCAGCGCGGGCGGCACCCGCGAGCCGCTGGACCCCGTCCGCTACCTGGGCAACCGCTCCTCCGGCAAGCAGGGCTATGCCCTCGCCCGTACGGCGGCGGCCCGCGGCGCCCAGGTCACACTGATCGCCGGCAACACCGAGCTGCCCGATCCGGCCGGGGTGGACGTGATCCACATCGGTACCGCCCGTCAGCTCCATGAGGCGGTGCTGAAGGCGGCCGCGGACGCCGACGCGGTGATCATGGCTGCCGCCGTCGCCGATTTCCGGCCTGCCGTCTACGCCAGCGGCAAGATCAAGAAGGTCGAAGGCCAGGAGCCGGAACCGGTCACTCTGGTCCGAAATCCGGACATCCTCGCCGAACTCTCCGCCGAGCGGGCCCGCCCCGGCCAGCTCGTGGCCGGATTCGCCGCGGAGACCGACGACGTGCTCGCCAACGGCCGCGCCAAGCTGGCCCGCAAGGGCTGTGACCTGCTGGTCGTCAATGAGGTCGGGGAGCACAAGGCCTTCGGGTCGGCGGAGAACGAGGCGGTGATCCTGGCGGCCGACGGAACCGAGACCCCGGTCCCGTACGGCCCCAAGGAAGACCTGGCCGACACGGTCTGGGACCTGGTCGCGCCCCGCCTGGCCGAGACTCGCCCCTGACGCGCCCGGACGGACCTGGGAGTCACCCCACCGGCCGCCTAAACTCCGGCATGTCCCCTTGACCCGGCCCATACTCGAGGTGATCGTCCTATCGAGGGCCGTGGTGTCCCAGGTCACGGGGGGTCCATAAATCGAGACCGCGTGCCCGAACGCCGCACACGACCGATAAACTGGCGAGTGGATCGGGCCGAGCGCAGCTCTCGGCCCTTCCGCCAATGATCAGCCAGCAGCCGCTGCAACCCCAGGGAGCGATGTGTCCCGCCGCCTGTTCACCTCGGAGTCCGTCACCGAGGGCCACCCCGACAAGATCGCTGACCAGATCAGCGACACCATCCTCGACGCTCTCCTCAAGGAAGACCCGACCTCCCGGGTCGCCGTGGAGACGTTGATCACCACCGGCCTGGTGCATGTGGCCGGCGAGGTGACGACGAAGGCGTACGCCGACATCCCCAACCTCGTCCGCAACAAGATCCTGGACATCGGTTACGACTCGTCCAAGAAGGGCTTCGACGGCGCTTCCTGCGGCGTCTCGGTGTCCATCGGCGCGCAGTCCCCGGACATCGCCCAGGGTGTCGACACCGCGTACGAGAACCGCGTCGAGGGCGACGACGACGAGCTGGACAAGCAGGGCGCCGGCGACCAGGGCCTGATGTTCGGCTACGCCTGCGACGAGACCCCGGAGCTGATGCCGCTCCCGATCAACCTCGCGCACCGCCTGTCCAAGCGCCTGTCCGAGGTCCGCAAGAACGGCACCATCCCCTACCTCCGCCCCGACGGCAAGACCCAGGTCACCATCGAGTACGACGGCCACAAGGCCGTCCGCCTCGACACCGTCGTGGTCTCCTCCCAGCACGCCAGCGACATCGACCTCGACTCGCTGCTCGCTCCCGACATCCGTGAGTTCGTCGTCGAGCACGTCCTGGCCCAGCTCGTCGAGGACGGCATCAAGCTGGACACCGACGGCTACCGGCTGCTGGTCAACCCGACCGGCCGCTTCGAGATCGGCGGCCCCATGGGTGACGCCGGCCTCACCGGCCGCAAGATCATCATCGACACCTACGGCGGCATGGCCCGCCACGGCGGCGGTGCCTTCTCCGGCAAGGACCCGTCCAAGGTCGACCGTTCGGCCGCCTACGCGATGCGCTGGGTCGCCAAGAACGTCGTCGCCGCCGGCCTCGCGGCCCGCTGTGAGGTCCAGGTCGCCTACGCCATCGGCAAGGCCGAGCCGGTCGGTCTCTTCGTCGAGACCTTCGGCACCGCCACCGTCGACACCGACAAGATCGAGCAGGCCATCGGCGAGGTCTTCGACCTCCGCCCGGCCGCCATCATCCGCGACCTCGATCTGCTCCGCCCGATCTACTCCCAGACCGCCGCCTACGGCCACTTCGGCCGTGAGCTGGAGGACTTCACCTGGGAGCGCACGGACCGCGTGGAGGCGCTGAAGAAGGCCGCAGGCCTCTAAGGCTCCTCGGTTTCGTACCGCCCGTTCAGTGGCCGACGGCCCCGGACCGCCCCAGTGGTCCGGGGCCGTCGGCTGTCCACAGGCACCCCTCGCTGTCCGTGCCATCTGCTAAGACTGATGCTGTGAGCAGGGAGAACGGGCGACCGGAGGCGGGGGCATCGGGTGCGGGCGAGCAGTTGGCCCTCATCCGCGAGGCCGTGCGGGAGACCAAGGCGGAGCGGGCGAAGCCGCGGACGTGGCGGGGCGCCGAGCTGGCCGCCGGGCTGCCCGTGGCGCGGGTGCTGGTCGACAAGGGGCTGGTGCACCTCGACCGCTATTTCGACTACGCGGTGCCCGCGGCGATGGACGCCGAGGCCCAGCCCGGAGTGCGGGTGCGGGTGCGCTTCGGGGCGGGGGAGAAGGGCGGCCGCCGTGAGGGCGGCAAGCTGGTCAGCGGATTCATCGTGGAGCGGGCCGCGGAGAGCGACTACCGCGGGGTGCTCGCCCCGATCGCGCAGGTGCTGTCGTCCGAGCGGGTGCTGACGCCCGAGCTGCTGGGGCTGTGCCGGGCGGTGGCGGACCGCTATGCCGGGACGCTCGCCGATGTGGTGCAGCTGGCCGTGCCGCCGCGCCGCGCACGGGCGGAGGCCAAGCCGTCGCCGGCGCCACTGCCGCCCAACGCCGCCCCGGAGCCCGGCAGCTGGACGCGCTACGGCGCGGGCCCCGGGTTCCTGGCGGCGCTGACGCGGGGGGACGTGCCGCGGGCGGTGTGGACGGCGCTGCCCGGGGCGACCTGGCCGCAGGAGCTGGCGCGGGCGGTGGCCGCGGCGCTGGCCGGCGGGCGTGGCGCGCTGGTGGTGGTGCCGGACGGGCGCGCCGCAGCACGGGTGGACGCGGCCCTCGGAGAGCTGATCGGGGAGGGCCGGCATGTGCTGCTGACCGCCGATGCCGGGCCCGAGGAGCGCTACCGCCGCTGGCTGGCGGTCAGCCGTGGCGCGGTGCGCGCCGTGGTCGGGACGCGCGCGGCGATGTTCGCACCGGTCGCAGGCCTGGGCCTGGTCGCCCTGTGGGACGACGGGGACGCCAGCCACAGCGACCCGCATGCGCCCCAGCCGCACGCCCGTGAGGTCCTTATCCAGCGGTCGGTCAATGAGCGTGCCGGATTTCTGCTGGGCGGGCTGAGCTGCACGGTCGAGGCGGCCCAGCTCGTCGAGACGGGCTGGGCGCGCCCGCTGGCCGCCGAGCGCGAGCAGGTGCGGACCGCTGCGCCCCTGGTGCGTACGGTCAGCGACGGTGACGAGGCGCGGGACGCCGCGGCGCGCGCCGCCCGGCTGCCGACGATGGCCTGGCAGGTGGTGCGCGAGGGGCTGCAGCGCGGACCGGTGCTCGTCCAGGTGCCGCGCCGGGGGTATGCGCCGCGCCTGGCCTGCGAACGCTGCCGTACCCCCGCGCGCTGCCGGGCCTGTGCGGGCCCGCTGGAGTCGCAGGACGCGGGCGAGCTGGCCTGTGCGTGGTGCGGCCGGCCCGAGCCGGACTGGCACTGCGCCGAGTGCGGCGGGGCGCGGCTGCGGGCCCGGGTCGTGGGGGCGCGGCGGACGGCGGAGGAGCTGGGCCGGGTGTTCCCCGCGGTCCCGGTGCGCACCTCGGGGCGCGATCATGTGCTGGCAACGATTCCGGGCGCTCCCGCGCTCGTGGTGAGCACACCGGGCGCGGAGCCGGTCGCCGAGGACGGCGGATATGCGGCGGCGCTGCTGCTGGACGGCTGGGCACTGCTGGGGCGCCCTGACCTGCGGGCGGGGGAGGAGGCGCTGCGCCGCTGGCTGGGCGCCGCCGCGCTGGTCCGCGGCCAGGCGGAGGGTGGCACCGTCGCGGTGATCGCGGAGCCGACGCTGCGGCCGGTGCAGGCGCTGGTGCGCTGGGACCCGGTCGGCCATGCGGTCCGCGAGCTGGCCGAACGGGCCGAGCTGGGCTTCCCCCCGGTGTCGCGGATGGCTTCGGTGGCCGGGCGCGCGGAGGACGTCGTCGAGTTGCTGAGGGATGCCGGACTCCCCGCCGGCGCCGAGGTGTTGGGGCCCGTTCCGCTGCCGGCGTTGGATCCCGCGCGCCCGCGCCGCCCCGGCGACCCTCCGCCGGGCGAGCAGTGGGAACGCGCGCTGGTCCGCGTCCGCCCCGGCCAGGGCACCGCCCTCGCCGCGGCGCTCAAGGCCGCCCGCGCGGCCCGGCTGGTCAAGCGGGAGGGCGAGGCGGTACGGGTACGGATCGATCCGCCCGATCTGGGGTGAGGCCGCCCGCGCGTCCCGGACATGGCGCCGCCCCGGGACCGATGTCGGCGGGTGGTCCCGGGGCGTTGGCGAGCGGCGGGGGAGCCAAGGGCGCTCGGTGCCGGGGTGGTTCAGCCGTTGCGGGGGCCGGGGAAGGCGCCCGGGCGGGCCGGCTCGTCGCGGGAGACCGCGGAGGGCTGGGCGGGCATGGTGCGGGCGGCCGGGACGGACGGGGCGCCGGGCAGGCCCGCGGCCATGGTCACCGCACGGCTCGCGGCGGCGGAATCGGGCGAACGCACCGTCGGCTCACCGCCGTTGGTCTCCGCGGAGGGCTGCGCGGCGGCCCGGCGGGCACCGTAACGGCGGTGCACCGCCTGCTTGGTGACGCCGAGTGCCGAGCCCACCGCGTCCCAGGAGAATCCCAGCGAACGGTCGAAGTCGACCGCGGCCGTGACCAGGGTTTCGACGCTGTCCCGCAGCTCCTGGGCGAGGCGCACCGTCGGGGCGGGGGCGCGTCCGTAGACGACGAAGCCTGCGGAGGGGCCCGTGCGCCGCGGCCGGTAGACGTTGCCGAGCTGAGCGGTCAGCGTGCGCAGTGCGTCCACCTGCCGGCGCACCCGTTCGATGTCCCGCACCAGGAGATGCAGGCTGGCGCGCGCCTGGGCGTCGTGGGTTGCGTGGTCGGCCATGAGCAAGCCTCTCGAACCGGCGTGGAAAAGGAAGAGTGAAAGCGAGCGGGCCGCCAAAGCGGCCCGGTCCGGGTCAATGCTGTTTGACCAACGCGACAGCAGCGGCTCTGGTCACGGTATGGGGGCGCACGAGCTTCCGTACAAGGCGCGGGAAATGTCGTACGCCCCCTGGTCCACCGCCCATGGCCCGGTACGGTCCCCCTAGACTGGTGTGTCGTTCCGCTGCGTGTGAGAGGTAGATCGCCACCCATGAGGCTCGTCTTCGCCGGCACCCCCGAGGTCGCCGTACCCGCCCTCGATGCCCTGCTCGCCTCGGACCGGCACGAGGTCGTGGCCGTCGTCACCCGGCCCGACGCGCCGGCGGGCCGCGGTCGGAAGCTGGTCGCCAGCCCCGTCGCGGAGCGGGCGGAGGAGGCGGGCATCGAAGTGCTCAAGCCCGTCAAGCCGCGCGACGAGGACTTCCTGGCCCGGCTGCGGGAGATTGCGCCGGACTGCTGCCCGGTGGTCGCCTACGGGGCGCTGCTGCCCAAAGCCGCGCTCGACATTCCCGCCAAGGGGTGGGTCAATCTGCACTTCTCGCTGCTGCCCGCCTGGCGGGGCGCGGCGCCCGTGCAGCATGCGGTGCTGGCGGGGGACGAGGTGACCGGCGCCTCGACGTTCCAGATCGAGACCGGACTGGACTCCGGCCCGGTCTTCGGGGTGCTGACCGAGGAGGTCCGGCCCACCGATACCAGCGGCGATCTGCTCACCCGGCTGGCATTCGCCGGTTCCGGGCTGCTCGTGGCGACGATGGACGGCATCGAGGAGGGCACGCTGCAGGCGGTGCCGCAGCCGGCCGAGGGGGTCACGCTCGCGCCGAAGATCGAGGTCGAGGACGCCAAGGTGGACTGGGCGGCGCCCGCGCTGCGGGTCGACCGGGTGATCCGCGGCTGTGCGCCCGCGCCGGGGGCCTGGACGGTCTTCCGCGGTGAACGCCTCAAGCTGATGTCGGCCGCTGCCGCCCCGGGCCACACCGAGCCCGCCCTTGCGCCCGGCGAACTCGCCGTGACAAAGAAGGCGGTGTACGCCGGTACCGGCAGCCACCCCGTCGAACTCGGCTGGGTCCAGCCGCAGGGCAAGAAGCCGATGCAGGCGGCCGATTGGGCGCGTGGGGTGCGGATCGAGAGCGGGGAGCGGCTGGGGGACTGAGCCCCCGCCGTCCGCTGTCAGGGGGCCGGCCGCCGCCGGAGGGCGGCCCCGGTCCGGCTCCGGCCTCCGCGCGCGCTCCGCCCGCGCGCCCGCGTAGGCTGGGACGGACCCCTCATCTCGTATCCGGAGCACCTTTTCTGTGAGCCAGCAGCCGCGCCGTCGCCCCAGCAAGCCCCATCGCCGCCCGCAGAAGGACCCGGTCAGGGTCCTCGCGTTCGAGGCGTTGCGGGCCGTCGACGAGCGGGACGCGTACGCGAACCTCGTCCTGCCGCCGTTGTTGCGCAAGGCACGCGAGGGCGGCGACTTCGACGCCCGGGACGCGGCGCTGGCGACGGAGCTGGTCTACGGCTCGCTGCGGTGGCAGGGGACGTATGACGCGATCATCGCGAGCTGCGTGGACCGGCCGCTGCGGGAGGTGGACCCACCGGTCCTGGACGTGCTGACTCTCGGGGCGCACCAGTTGCTCGGCACCCGCATCCCGACGCATGCCGCGGTGAGCGCCAGCGTCGAGCTGGCGCGGGTGGTGCTGGGCGACGGGCGGGCGAAGTTCGTCAACGCGGTGCTGCGCAAGGTCGCCGCCCATGATCTGGACGGCTGGCTGGAGCGGGTCGCCCCGGAGTACGACGAGGACCCCGAGGACCACCTCGGCATCGTGCACGCGCACCCCCGCTGGGTCGTCTCGGCGCTGTGGGACGCGCTCGGAGGGGGCCGGGCCGGTATCGAGGACCTGCTGGAGGCGGACAACGAACGCCCCGAGGTGACCTTGGTCGCCCGGCCCGGCCGGGCCACCACCGAGGAGCTTCTGGCGGCAGCCGGCGAGGAGCGGGCGCTCCCCGGGCGCTGGTCCCCGTATGCGGTGCGGCTCGCGGAAGGCGGGGAGCCGGGCGCCCTGGGCCCGGTCGGCGAAGGGCGTGCCGGGGTGCAGGACGAGGGCAGCCAGCTCGTTGCCCTCGCGCTGGCGAACGCACCGGTCGAGGGCCCCGACCGCGCCTGGCTCGACGGCTGTGCGGGCCCTGGCGGCAAGGCGGCCCTGCTGGCGGCGCTCGCCGCCGAGCGCGGTGCCGCCCTGCTGGCCTCGGAGAAGCAGCCGCACCGTGCACGTCTGGTGGCGCGGGCGCTCGACGGCAACCCCGGTCCGTATGCGGTCATCACCGCCGACGGCACCCGCCCGGCCTGGCGGCCAGGATCCTTCGACCGCGTGCTGGTCGATGTGCCGTGCACCGGTCTGGGGGCGCTGCGCCGGCGGCCGGAGGCGCGCTGGCGGCGCCGCCCCGAGGACCTGGACGGGTTCGCCCCGCTGCAGCGCGAACTGCTCCGGCAGGCGCTCGCGGCCGTACGGGTCGGCGGCGTCGTCGGCTATGCGACCTGCTCACCGCATCCGGCCGAGACCCGGGCCGTGGTGGACGACGTCCTCAAGGGGCGGGGCGGCGAGCCGGTGCAGGTGGAGTGGATCGACGCCCGCCCGCTGATGCCCGGCGTGCCGGCGCTCGGCGACGGTCCGGACGTCCAGCTGTGGCCGCATCTGCACGGCACGGACGCGATGTATCTGGCGCTGCTGCGCCGGACCGCATGAGGAGACGTCTGCCTGCGTAGTGTCTCGGAACCGCTGCGGTGGGAGCCACCCTGCGCCGTGCAATCTCCAGCGGTGGTGTCCCGCTACGAATGGCGGCGCAGACCACATGAGGTGAGGTCTGCGCCGCCGTTCAGCGCCTGGGGCGCGCTGGATGGCCGACGCGCGATCAGGGGCGGTCGAGATCGTCAGCGGTTCCGTCGATCGCCGGACCGCAGCCGGGCGGGAAATGAGCGACGACCAAAGCGGCAGCCTCTTCGGCCGATTCCGCATCTCCGACGATCTGGCGGCTCGACCCTACGGGTTCGTTCATCCGGATCACGCGAAATCCTCCACCGGAGGCCGGGTAGATGGACGGCACGTCGTTTGTCCAGGGGAATTTGGTGCAGCGGCTGAAGTGCAGCGAGCCGTGGCTGATGAGAGGAAAGAGGGCTCGGAGGTGAACATTCGCGTAGGCGCCTTCGACCATGGCGGGGTCGATCAACTCATCGCTGGTTTCTCGCGCCTTTTGCCATTTGGCCGCCACGACATTCGACGCCTGGGGTTCGATATTACCGTGAGTCACGTGTATACCTTATCGGGTTTCGCGGTGCGTTGTGGGGTCCACTGTGCCTGATCGGCAGAATCAGCGGCGGCGTCTTCCGGCCGCCTGGTCTTCCCTGGGAGGGAGTGGAATGTCCGGTTCGGGAACGGTTACCCTCTCATTGCCCGAATACCAGTGTATGGAGTCCCATGAGCGGCCCCCCAGGTCTTCGTTGAACGCCAGGACATTTCTGGCCACCACGCTCATCTCCCAGGCCGTTCCGTGGCCGGGGCCAGGACGCTCCTGGCCGGGTCCCACGCCAAACTGCCGACCATGCTCAACGGCTACCAGGAATGCTTCATGGATGGATTCCGGAGTGTTCCAGTTTCCGTTATCGCCATTGCGATTGGGCATGCCGTCCAGCGTTATGGAAAGAGTGGTGTCCGGATCGCCCACCGCGGCCATGACATGGGACATCCAAACAGGGGTTCCGTTCACGTCATCAGCGTAAGCTCGGCC
The DNA here is from genome assembly GCF_036048035.1 of Streptomyces sp. NBC_00400. Taxonomy (NCBI): domain Bacteria; kingdom Bacillati; phylum Actinomycetota; class Actinomycetes; order Kitasatosporales; family Streptomycetaceae; genus Streptomyces; species Streptomyces sp. NBC_00400. Next base: position 7,029,578 of record NZ_CP107940.1, read on the forward strand.
ATTGTAGTTGTGGGCGTCAGGGTCGCCGTTCTCGCGAAGGTGTTTCGCCAGAACGTCGGACCCGAAATCGTCTCCGTTGACGCCGAGAACCACACTGTGCCTGCCGCCCTTCTTTCGGTGGGGGCAGGCCGACAGGCCCAGTGGGTCAATCCACGTGGTCGGGTTATGGACGTAGGCCGTCGGATTTGGTGCGGGAAGAAGGCCGAGTGGGTCCGGTGTGATGTAGCGGGCGGTGTCGGGGTCGTAGTAGCGCTGATTGTTGTAGTGGAGTCCGGTCTCCGGGTCGAAATACTGGCCGGGGAAACGGAGGGGCGTGTAGGCAGTGGCGTTGGTGTTCCAGGTCGTGGAGCCCCACAGGGTGGTGCGGGTACGCCAGGCGATGTTGCCGTCCTCATCCACGAGTTCGGCAGGGGTGCCGATCAGGTCTGTGACGATGGCAAAGAAGCGTTGGTCTATTTCTTGCTGCGGGGCTTCGGCCAGACTTTTGCGTTCAGCCTGAACGATGGGGTGCAGACCCTTGTGTTCCCAGGTGAGGGTGATCAGATGTGCGCCATCGGGTGAGGCGGTGGTCTGCTCGGCGAGGGTGTTGCCGTCCCAGGTGAAGTTGGTCTGTTCCAGAACCTGCCGGCCATCCGGGGCCAGGCGTTGTTTGGCGACCCGGCGGCCGAATGGGTCATAGATGTAGCGCCAGGTGCCGCCGCCCGGCGTGATGACCCGGACGAGCCGGTCTTCGGCATCCCACTCGTACCGCCACGTTTCGGGTTTGCGGGACAGCCTGGTCTTCTGCCGCAAGACGATACGGCCCTGCGCGTCGTGTTCATAACGAATGTCGCCGGCCCGCGTGATGCGGGTTCCCGTATACGTGCGCGGGCCGCGGGATTCGGGAGAGGGGTGCCGGTCGGACCAGTCGGCTTCGGTCTGGTTGCCGGACTCGTCGTAGGCATACCGTTCGGACCAGCCTTGGGCATGAACGGCAGTTACTCTGCCCGCGCTGTCGAGGTCGAAGGTGCGGGAACCATTCAGCTGATCATCAATTCCGGCGAGATTGCCGTCCGGGTGGTAGGAGTAGGAACGCCGCTGAAGGGGGCCTGACGGTGCGGTGAGGGACTGGTCGGTGAGCAGGCCGCTTGCGTCCCAGCTGTGGGTGAGGGTCAGATCTGTGCCGAAGTGACGGGCCAGTTCTTGGCCCGTGGGGTCGTATGCGAATCCGAGGGTGCGGCCGGAGGCGGTCAGGGCGGTACGGCGGCTTGCTGCGTCGTATTCCCAGTTGCTCGTTGCGCCTGCGGGGGTGGTGCGATGGGTGCGGCGTCCCAGGGCGTCATAGGCGAAGGTCGTGGTGCGGTCGTTTACGGTCTCGGTTACCACCCGGCCCAGAGAATCGCGCCGGTATTCCAGCTCAACGTCCGGAGCCGATGCCTGCAGCAGGCGCCCCGCCGGATCGTGTTGATATGAGGTGACCCGCCCGTCCGCATTCTTCGCCACGATCCTCCCGAGGGGGTCGTGGGTGTAGGTGACGGTTTGGCCGAGGGCGTTGGTGCGAGTGGCAAGTCGGCCGACCGGGGTGTGGGTGTATCTGAGGGTGCGGTTGTCGAAGTCGGTCTCGGATATCAGGTGGCCGGCCGGATCGTATTCATAAGTCCACGTCAGGCCTTGCTGGTTGGTGACGGACGTGAGCTGCAGCTCCGTGTCGTGGGTGAACTCGTAGCGAGCTCCGTCCTGGGTGGTTCGTGCCTTGAGCTGGTCGAAGTGGGTGTATTCAAAGGTGGTGACCCCGCCGGCTGCATTGGTGTGGGCGATGCAGTTGCCTTCGCCGTCGTATGTCCAGGACTGCTCCGAACCATCGGAGCCGGTATGGCCGGCCAGCCGTCCTTCCACCGTCCAGGCCAGACGGCTTGATGCACCCAGTGGATCGGTGACGGAGATGACACGACCGAAGGCATCGCGCTGGTAGCGGGTCTTAGCCCCCAGCGGATTGATGATGCGGAGAGGAAGCCCCGCCGGGTCGCATATGAGGGAGGTGGTGTTGCCCAGGGCATCGGTGACAGAAGTCGGACGGCCTTGTGCGTCGTAGCTGAAGCGGGTGGTGGCGCCGCTCGGATCGATGTGTGCCGTGCGATTGCCACGGCTGTCGTATTCGTCCCGCCAAGTGGACCCGTCCGCGCCGGTCACGGCAACCAGTCGACCGAGGCTGTTGTACTCGGCGATGGCCTGACGACCGTCCGGGCGGTTGATGGTGGTCAGGTGGCCGTGCTCGTCGTACGCGTACCGGGTGGTGTGGCCGAGGGGGTCGGTGACGGCCAGGGGACGGTCGTACGCGTCGTATTGGGTGCGGGTGGTGTGGCCGAGCGGGTCGGTCTCGGCGATGACCTGGAGCCGGTCGTTGATGAGGTAGCGGGTGGCATGCCCGAGAGAGTTCGTGGCGGTGGTGACTCGGTTGCCGGTTCCGGGCTCCGGTTGGCCGAAGTCGAAGCGGTAGCGCAGGTGGCCTTCGGCCCCGCCTTCAGCGACGCAGCGGCTGTGGTGGTCGTAGGTGTACTCGTAACGGCTGTCGTTGGTGTCGGTCCAGGCGACGAGACGGTGGTCGGTGTCGTACTCGAACCGGGTCGGGATGCCGGAGGAGTTCGTGAGGGTGGTGAGGTTGCCGTGCTCGTCGTGGCCGTAGGAAATGACCAGCACGTCGGTGCCGTCGGCAGCGGCGTCGGCGAGGTGCAGCGCGGTGATGTACCCGTTGCCGTCGGTGGTGATTTTGAGGTGGTAGCCGGCGGAGTGGCGGATGGCGAGCGGGGCGCCGGTTTCGTCGTCGTAATCGAAGGCGATCCGGTTGCCGTTGCGGTCCGACAACTCGTCCAGCACGGCGGTGCCGGGGGAGTGGCTTGCTTCGGTGAAGTAGCGGGTCTGCCCGGTGTCGGGGTCGTGGACGGCCCAGTCACCCCGGGGGGTTCGTGTCAGAGGCCAGCGCGGACCGTGGGCGGGCAGAACACGTTGGTCGGGCTCGGGAGTCTCGTAGGAGAGCAGCAGGCCGTTCTCGGTGACGAAGATGATGCCCTGGTCGTCGATCTCCAGGCGCTGGTCGGCCGTGGACGACCAGGACGGCCCCATATGGCGGCCCGCGCGGTATGACGACTCGAATCTCCGCGTGAACGTGAGAGGGAGAGCGCCGGGCAGGGCGATGTCGGTCTGGCGGAGGAAGACCCGGCCGGTGGCGACGTCCACCGGGTCACCGCAGTCCTTGACAGCCTTGTCGGTGCGAGTGCTGTTGTTGGGGTGTTCCTTGCCCAGTTGGGCGCGGGTCTTGTGGTTCCTGCCGCGTCCCTTGCCCGTGGAGTTCGCGGACGAGACGGAACCGTTGTCGGGTGATTTCGGGTCGTGCTTGTTCTTCTTGCCGATGCCTTTGAGGTGCTCGGCGATCTTTTCGTCGTTGTCGCGGTGGTTCTTGATCATCTGCTTGACGCCGCGCGTCATGTTCTCGTCGAGGTGCTTGGCGGTCTTCTTGACGCCGTCCTCGATGCCGTCGACGACCTTGTCCAGCACCACGTTCGCCGCATCCGCGATGGCGTCCTTGCCGCGGGTACGGCCGTGGTGGCTCCTGGCCCGGCCGATCTTGCCGCCGGCTTTGGTGCGGAACGTGCCGCTCGCGCTCTGCAGACCGGTTACGACGTTGTTGTGTTCGCCTTCGTCGAAGCTGAACCCGCTGCCGGCTCCCCCTCCGGACCTGCCCCCTCCACCGCCGCTTCCGCCTGCGCTGAGGAGCCCCGTCGTCGGGTTCGCGGCGGTTTCCTTGGCCGTACCCTTGGCGTCCTGTGCGCCCTGCCGGAGGCCGTCCCCGCCGGCCTTGGCGGTACGGCCGAGGTCGACACCGTCCTGGACGCCGAGGGCATTGGCGCCGAGCTGGACCACGAGGTCCCCGACCATTGCCCCGAGCGCTTCCTCAACCGGGGTGAGCGCGATGCTGACGACCTGCTCGGCGACCTGTTGGCAGACCTCTTTGAAGAGCCGTTTGAGGATCATCCGGGTGGCCTGCGTCGCACCCATCGCCCCCAATTCCGACAAGCCAAGGGTGAAGGGGGCTGCGGCCTGGGCGGCGATCACCTCCGCAGCGAGGATGCCCAGCTGGACCAGCGCGCCGATTTTCGCGCCCTCGATGAGGGTCGCGACACCGTCCATCGCCGTGCCCGCCTTGCGGCCGCACTCGGCAAGGCCCTTCAGATGTTTGCCGTTGACCTTGCCCCAGTGTGTGTTCAGTGCCTCCACGGCAAGGGAGCCGCCGGCCGAGCCGACCAAACCCTGGATGGCGGTGTGCGCCTGGTCGGCGCCCTCGGCAATGTCGTCGGCGAACTCCCGCATGGCGTCGGCCATGTCGCGGTAGTCGTCCTCGTCCACATTCGGCCACGACACGCCGATCAGGTCAAGCAGCTCATCCGCCCACCCAGGCAGAACCACACCCATCAGAACCCCCGTTCGATCATGATCGACTGGAACGTAAGTCAGATCGGTGGGCGGGGCAAGTGGCCAAATGGTCACGCGGGGGCGCCTGACGGCGGATTGGTGCTGCAGGGCACGCCCCACGGTCCGACGGTGTGGCGGAGGCGGGCGCTTGACGGTGCGGCGCTCTGTGCGCATCGGGGGGCGCGTCTCATGACGTCCTGCCGGGCGTCTGCATTCGCCCGTGGGCCGGGCCACGGCGCGTCCGGCATTCCGGCGTGCTCGGTGAGGGCCGCGCTCCTGTGGCAGGGTGTCGGCTCCGCCGCTACCGGAGCCACCGTCCTCCGGGGCCGGCGACGCACCGGAACATCCCGGCTGAAGGGCTACCACGCTTAGCGGGAAGACCGCCCCGGCGGGGCCCGGTTGCGGCGTCTACCAGGGCCGCGGCGTCTACCAGGGCACGACCTGCCCCTGGTGGTCGACAAAGTGCAGACCGGGCTCCGCTCGGTGGCGCTCGATCGTCTCCACCACCCCGGGAATGCTCTCCTCCACGCTGAGCTCGGCGTCCGGGCCGCCGAGCTCGGTGCGCACCCAGCCCGGGTCGACGAGCAGCAGTTTGCGCGTGTCCTCGGCGTGGCGGGCGGCGTAGCTGCGCATCAGCTGGTTCAGCGCGGACTTGCTGGCCCGGTAAAGATCCTGTCCGCCCTCGGTGTTCAGGGCGATGCTCCCCTGGTCGGAGGACATGACGCCGATGGTCCCGGTGGGCGCGACCAGCGGGCGCAGGGCTTCCACGACCCGCATCGGGCTGAGGGCGTTGGTGACCATGACCTCGGTGAACATGTCCGTCGGGACCTCGCCGATCGGGAGATCGCCGCGCGTGATGGCGGCGTTGACGAAGAGCAGGTCGAGGGTGCGCCGGGCCAGCCGGTCGCGCAGTGCCGAGATCTGCTCCGGCTCGGTCATCTCCAGCGACTCGATGGTCAGCCGCCCACCGGACGTTTCGGCCAGGTCGTGGAGGCCGGTGCGCCGGCTGCCGCGGACGGTGCCGATGACGTCCCAGTCGCGGCGCAGGTACGCGGCGGCGAGCCCGAGGCCCAGTGTCCGGGAGGCCCCGATGACGAGAGCGGTCCTGCGGGTGTCGGTCATGTGATTCCTCTGAGCCAGCTGGTCGGCGGGGCGGAGCGGCGGCCGTCCAACGGCGGCCGTGCGTGGCCCGCTTGACGGTTCAGTACCTCGGACATGAGGTGCGCCGTGCCGCCGGCGAGAGGTCCGCGTGGGTGCCGCCCGCCGGAGAGGCGATGGCGATCATGAGTCAAGTCTCCGAGGGGTTCCGCCGGGCGTCCAATACCCTTTCCGCCACGTTGATACCTTTCGGGCATGGATTTAGATCTGCGCAAGCTCCGCTATTTCGTCGCGGTGGCCGAGCACCGGCAATTCGGCCGGGCGGCTCAGGCGTTGTTCATCGCGCAGCCGGTCCTCAGTCGGCAGATCCGCGCATTCGAGGAGGAGTTGGGCTGCCTGCTGTTCACGCGGACCACGCGCAGCGTTGAACTGACCGCCGCGGGACGGCAGTTGTACGACGAGGCGCGCAGGATCACCACGGTGGTCGAGACGGCGCTGCGGCGCGTGCACGAGGCCGAGCGGGGCGAGCAGCGGCTCGTCGTGGCCTTCTCGCCCGGCCTGCGTGTGTCGGAGGCGATCTTGGCGTTCACGGCGAGCCATCCGAAGGTCGAGATCGATGTGTTTCCGCTGCGCTGGTGGGAGCAGGACGCGCCGCTGCGTGACGGCCGCGCGCACGTCGGACACCTCCGGCGCCCCTTCGACGACACGGGGCTGCGCACCGTCCCCATCGGTCACGAGGCCAAGGTCGCGTGCCTGCCCGTGACGCATCGGCTGGCCGGCCGTCGCACCCTCACGTCGGCCGCTCTCGACGGTGAGCCGGTCCTCGACGTCAGGACGCGGCGGACGTCCTCACTGGAGGAGAAGTTCGAGCTCATCGCCTCCGGGCAGGGCCTCGCGCTGGTTCCGGTCAGCGTCGCGCGCTCGTACTCCCGCCCCGATCTCGTCTACCTGCCCGTCACCGATGCCCCGCCCGTCGAGACCTGCCTGGCGGCGCCGGAGGACAACTGCGCGGGCCCCGTACCGGACTTCCTGGACATCGCCACCGCAACGCTGCGCCGGCACTCCGGCGAGGCGACGACGGAGGAAGCCGGTGCCGGTGCCGGAGCCGCGGGCCCGGCGCCCGGCGACAGCGGCCGCCCGGACGGAGAACCGGTGCGCGCGCCGTCCGCGGACTGACCGGGCGGGGGAGCGCCGGTACGCGGGAGAGGGCTCCTCCGCACTCCCGCCGCCGCGCTCCGCGCCCGAGGGTGTCGGGCGTCACCGGCCCGCCAAGTCCCGTCCCTCCCGCCGCCGCCCGTTCCCGGCCCGCACGCCATACTGGGGGCATGGCCTTGATCAACCCCAGCATCCTGTCCGCAGACTTCGCCCGCCTCGCCGAGGAGGCGCAGGCCGTCAAGGGCGCCGACTGGCTGCACGTCGACGTCATGGACAACCACTTCGTCCCGAATCTCACCCTCGGTGTGCCGGTGGTCGAGTCGCTGAGCAAGGCGACGGACACCCCCCTCGACCTGCATCTGATGATCGAGGACCCGGACCGCTGGGCGCCGCAGTACATCGAGGCCGGAGCCGGGTCGGTGACCTTCCATGTGGAGGCGGCGGCCGCGCCGGTGCGGCTGGCGCGGGAGATCCGGGCCAAGGGTGCGCGGGCGTCGATGGCGCTGAAGCCGGCCACCCCGATCGAGCCGTACGAGGACCTGCTCCCCGAGCTCGACATGGTGCTGATCATGACCGTGGAGCCCGGCTTCGGCGGCCAGGCGTTCCTGGACATCATGCTGCCGAAGATCCGCCGCACCCGTGAACTGATCTCCCGGCACGGCCTGCAGCTGGGGCTCCAGGTGGACGGCGGGGTCTCGGCGGCCACCATCGAGCGGTGCGCCGACGCGGGCGCCGATGTGTTCGTGGCGGGCTCCGCGGTGTACGGCGCGGACGACCCGGCCAAGGCGGTCCGGGACCTGCGCGAGCAGGCCGAGACGGCGACCGCGGCGGCGGGCTGGGGCTGCGCGCACTGAGTGCGAGGGGCGGGAGCCGGGGCCCGGCTGATTCACGCCACGGGAATCCGCCCGTGGCGGGGGCCGTGCCGCCCGTTGTACGGGGCGCAACCGAGCGTTCACGAGGGTCGGGACGGTCATGGTCCCCGTTGCCGCCGGGTTTCTGAAAGGATGAGCAAAGACTCGATCAGATGCGCAAAAGGGGAGAATTTCGTGGTAGCCAGCCGCCCACAGTCCGGAATGGGCCCTGCCGAGCTGGTGCAGGCCGCGGCCATGGCCCGCCGTTTCTATCTTGAGGGCAAGTCGAAGATCCAGATCGCGGAGGAGTTCGGCGTCAGCCGGTTCAAGGTCGCGCGGGTGCTGGAGACCGCCCTGGAACGTGATCTCGTACGGATCGAGATCCGGGTGCCCTCCGAGCTGGACGCCGAACGCTCCGACGCCCTGCGGGCCCGCTACGGCCTGCGGCACGCGGTCGTCGTCGAGTCGCCCGCTGACGCTCCCCCCGCCTTCGGCGGCCAGACGCCGCCCGACGACGCCGCGGACCCGGAGAACCTGGGCGAGGTCGCGGCCGATCTCCTCGGTGAGCTGGTCACCGAGGGCGATGTGCTGGGGCTGGCGTGGGGCCGGTCGACCATTCATATGGCGGCCGCGCTGCACCGCCTCCCGCCGTGCACCGTGGTGCAGTTGACCGGTGTGTACGACGCCGGTACCGCCGACCGCGGCTCGGTCGAGGCGGTGCGCCGTGCGGCCGATGTCGCCGGCGGCGAGGCGCATCCGATCTATGCGCCGATGCTGCTGCCCGACTCGGCGACCGCCGAGGCGCTGCGCCGCCAGACCGGGATCGCCCGCGCGTTCGAATACTTCGACAAGGTCACCGTCGCCTGTGTCTCCATCGGTTCCTGGGAACCGGGCGTCTCGACCGTGTACGACATGCTCTCCGAGCAGGAGCGGGAGCACTACGCCTCGCTGGGGGCGGCCGCCGAGATGTCGGCGCACCTCTTCGACGCCGAAGGGCGCCGGATCGGCCGGGACCTCGGCGAGCGCTGCATCACCGTCGAGGCGGACCGGCTCCGCCGTATCCCGGAGGTCGTCGCCATCGCCGGCGGCCGGCGCAAGGCCGACGCGATCGGCGCGGTGCTGCGCTCCGGGCTGGTGACCAGCCTGGTCACGGACACCGCCGCGGCCGACCACCTGCTGCTGGAGACCGGCCCCGGGCCGCGCCCCGCGCTGGACCGGGCGGATCCTGACGGAGCGTGACCCGCGCCGGGCGGGGCGTGGCGGCGGACGGCCCCGCGTGACCGCTCCACCGGCCCGCCGCCCCGCCTGTGCGTGAGGGCGCCCGCCCGTGCGGACCGCCCCGCCGGCCTCGCGACGCCGCCCCTGCGCGACCGCCCCGCCGCCCCGCCCCCGTGCACCCCCGGCGCCGGTCATCGACGAGCAGCCTGCGCGGCCCTGTGACAGCATCGGCGCATGGTGATCCGCTCCGTCCCGCGTCGTGCCGCCGCTGTCCTCGGCACGCTGCTCGCCGGGCTGCTCCTCGTGCTGACCGGCTGTGCCACGGGCGGTGGCGCAGGCGGGAGTTCGTCCGGATCGCCGCGGTCCACCGCCACGGCCGCCGCCGATGCGCCGGGTCCCTCCGGGGCTCCGGACCGGCCGCGGGGCATGCCGGTCGTGCCGGCCGGCGCGCTGCCCGCCCAGGCGCGGGACACCCTCCGGCTCATCGATGCCGGCGGTCCCTTCCCGTATCCGCAGGACGGCACCGTCTTCGGCAACCGTGAGCGGCTGCTGCCCCGTCAGCCGCGCGGCTACTACCACGAGTACACGGTGCCCACGCCCGGTTCGCCGGACCGCGGAGCCCGCCGGCTCGTCACCGGACACGGCCATGAGACGTACTACACCGACGACCACTACCGGACCTTCAAGGCGGTGCTTCGATGACGGGTTCCGTGCCCCGGCCGCTCGCTGCGGTGCTCGACGGACGTACGCCCCCCGGGGTGCTGCCCTGGCCCGCGGAGCGCTCGGTGGCCCAGGCGCTGGACGCCGCGCGGGACGCCGGCTGGACCGGCACGTCCCTGGACCTGGAGGGGGTCGCGGACAAGGCCGCCTTCATGGACCGGTGCGCCCGCGCCTTGCGGCTGCCGGACTGGTTCGGCCGCAACTGGGACGCGCTCGCCGACTGCCTCACCGATCTGTCCTGGTGCCCCGCCGACCGCGGCCGGCTGCTCGTCGTGACGGGCTGGCAGGGCTATGCGGCCGCGTCGCCGGACGAGTGGAGCATCGTCGAGGGCGTCCTGGCGGATGCGGTGGGCTACTGGCGTGACACGGACACCGGGCTGGCCGTGATCATGGCCAGGGGGCGGGACCGGCAGGGCGTCTAGGACAGCCCCTGGCGGCGGCGCACCGGGCCTGACCGGCGGCGATGCGGTGCGGCCCGCCAAGCGGCGGAGCACCCCCGTTCCGGCGTTGCTCTCCCCGCCGTTCACGGCACCTTTGGCGGATCGCACACACGGCCGGGGAAAGCCTCGGATTATCACATGAGCCCTGGTCAGGGCCCGTATCCTGGCCGTATGCGATTCCTGAATCCGAAGAATGGCGCGCTCGAAGAGAGTTCTTCGGTGCCCTACGACCTGACCTACGACGATGTGTTCATGGTGCCCGGCCGCTCCGCCGTGGGCTCCCGTCAGGGAGTGGACCTGTCCTCCCATGACGGGACCGGTACCACCATCCCTCTCGTGGTCGCCAACATGACGGCGATCGCCGGCCGCCGGATGGCCGAGACCGTTGCCCGCCGTGGTGGTCTGGTCGTCATTCCGCAGGACATCCCGCTCGATGTCGTCACCGACGTGGTGACCTGGATCAAGCGCCGCCATCTGGTCCTGGACACCCCGATCGTGCTGTCCCCGGTCGCGACCGTCGCCGACGCCCTGGCGCTGCTGCCCAAGCGGGCGCACGGCGCGGGCATCGTCGTCGAGGGCGGCCGCCCGGTCGGCGTCGTCACCGAGCACGACCTGGCCGGGGTGGACCGCTTCACCCAGGTGGCCGAGGTCATGTCCAGGGACCTGCTCGTCCTGGACGCGGACATCGACCCGCGGGAGGCCTTCAACCGCCTGGACGCCGCCAACCGCAAGCTCGCGCCCGCGGTGGACGCGGACGGCATGCTGATCGGCATCCTCACCCGCAAGGGCGCGCTCCGCGCCACCCTGTACACCCCCGCCACGGACGCCAACGGCAAGCTGCGGATCGCGGCCGCCGTCGGCATCAACGGCGATGTGGCCGGCCGCGCCAAGGCGCTGCTGGACGCCGGTGTGGACACCCTCGTCGTGGACACCGCGCACGGCCACCAGGAGTCGATGATCACCGCGGTCCGCGCCGTCCGCGGGCTGGACCCGCAGGTCCCGATCGTGGCGGGCAACATCGTTGCCGCCGAGGGCGTCCGCGATCTGATCGAGGCCGGCGCGGACATCATCAAGGTCGGCGTCGGACCGGGCGCGATGTGCACCACCCGGATGATGACCGGCGTCGGCCGGCCGCAGTTCTCCGCGGTCCTGGAGTGCGCCGCCGAGGCGAAGAAGTTCGGCAAGCACGTCTGGGCCGACGGCGGGGTGCGCCACCCCCGCGATGTCGCGATGGCGCTGGCGGCGGGCGCCTCCAACGTCATGGTCGGCTCCTGGTTCGCCGGCACCCTGGAGTCGCCCGGTGACCTCCAGCACACCGCCGACGGCCGGCCGTACAAGGAGAGCTTCGGGATGGCCTCCGCGCGTGCCGTGCGCAACCGTACGAGCGATGAGTCGGCCTACGACCGGGCCCGCAAGGGACTCTTCGAGGAGGGCATCTCCACCTCGCGGATGTTCGTCGACCAGGCGCGCCCCGGCGTCGAGGACCTGATCGACTCGATCATCGCGGGGGTCCGCAGCTCCTGCACCTACGCGGGCGCCGGCTCCCTGGCGGAGTTCGCCGACAAGGCCGTGGTCGGGGTGCAGAGCGCCGCCGGCTACGCCGAGGGCAAGCCGCTGCACGACAGCTGGAACTGACCCGCCGCGGGACGTACCCCGCCCCTGGCACCGCCGCTCACCGGCCCCGCACCGACTCGGTGCGGGGCCGGTCGGCTATCCGGAACCCGGGCCCCCGTTCCGCCGCACCCTCTCGGAGCCCGTACGATCGAACCCCGGCGCGCAACGAACGGCTGCCCGGCGCGCCGGTGCGCAACGATCAGTCACTGTTGCGCAAGGAACCTGCATTACGGCAGGTCAGCGGCGGGCCGTAAGGTCATGCGCTGTACGTGGAGTGACGGAGTCCGTCTGCTCGGCGGTCTCCTGCTGCGGGTTGCTTCGGCATGCCCGTGTACCGACCGCTGCCGGTCGTCGTCCTCCGTACCTCATCTGATCGGCAGCGATAAAGGAGCCACCCCAGTGTTGGAGCACGGCGCAGCCCCACCCGTAGGGCCCCCACCGCATTCCTCCGGAGGCCTCGGCACCCGGTTGATGCGGCGCAAGCCCGTCGAGCGGCTGGTCGCCGAGGGCGGCAAGGGCGAGGGGGGAACGCTCCGCCGCTCGATGGGCATGTGGCAGCTGACCATGATCAGCATCGGCGCCACGCTCGGCACCGGCATCTTCGTGGTCCTCGGCGAGGCCGTCCCGGACGCCGGTCCCGCGGTCATCCTCTCCTTCGTCATCGCCGGTATCACCGCCCTGTTCTCCGCGCTGTCCTACGCCGAGCTGGCCGGCACCATCCCGGTCTCCGGATCGTCGTACTCCTACGCCTACGCCACCCTCGGTGAGCTGGTCGCCTGGGTCTGCGGCTGGTGCCTGATCCTGGAGTACGGCGTCTCGGTCGCGGCCGTCGCCGTGGGCTGGGGCCAGTATCTGAACGAGCTGCTGGACGGCACGCTGGGGTTCACCATCCCGGACGCGCTGTCCCAGCCGCCCGGTGACGGCGGCGTCTTCAACCTGCCGGCCCTGCTGGTCGTGCTGCTGGCGATGGCGTTCCTGCTGGGCGGGGCCAAGGAGAGCGCCCGCGCCAACACGATCATGGTCATCGTCAAGATCATCGCCCTGCTGCTGTTCTGCGGCGTTGCCGTGCAGGGCGTGAAGTCGGGCAACTACGCGAACTTCATGCCGATGGGCATGGCGGGGGTCAGCGCGGCGGGCGCCACCCTGTTCTTCTCGTACATCGGCTTCGACGCCGCCTCCACCGCCGGTGAGGAGGCCAAGAACCCGCAGCGCGACATGCCGCGCGCGATCATGCTCTCGCTGGTGATCGTCACCGCGCTGTACTGCCTGGTTGCGGCCATCGCCGTGGGCGCGATGCCCTGGCAGAAGTTCAAGGGCTCGGAGGCCGCGCTCGCCGGGATCATGAAGGACGTCTCCGGCCAGAGCTTCTGGGCCGTGCTGCTCGCCTTCGGCGCGGTCATCGCCATCGCCAGCGTCGTGCTGACCGTGCTCTACGGCCAGACCCGCATCCTCTTCGCGATGTCCCGGGACGGGCTGGTGCCGAAGGTGTTCGCCAAGGTGCACCCGAAGAGCGGTGCGCCGCGGGCCAACACCGTGATCGTCTCGCTGTTCTGCGGCATCCTCGCCGCCGCGGTGCCGCTGGGCCAGCTGGCCGACGCCACCAGCATCGGCACGCTGTTCGCCTTCGCGCTGGTCAATGTCGCGGTGATCGTGCTGCGCCGCACCCGCCCCGATATGCCGCGCAGCTTCCGGACCCCGCTCTCGCCGCTCTTCCCGGCGATCGGATTTCTGCTGTGCCTCTACATGATGGGCAGCCTCGGCGCCGTGACCTGGGTGGTCTTCGGTGTCTGGATGGTCGTGGGCCTTGTGGTCTACTTCGGTTACGGCTTGCGCCGCTCCCGATTGGCCACCGCAGAGAAGTGATCCACCCGCAGTGCGACTGAACGATCTCGACGAACGCATCGTCCACGCCCTCGCCGAGGACGCCCGCCGCAGCTACGCCGATATCGGCCAGGAGGTCGGGCTGTCCGCGCCGGCCGTCAAGCGCCGGGTGGACCGGCTGCGGGCCGACGGCGCGATCACCGGCTTCACCGTACGGGTCGATCCGGCCGCGCTCGGCTGGGAGACCGAGGGGTTCATCGAGATCTACTGCCGCCGCAACACCTCGCCCGAGGCGATCCACCGCGGCCTGTCGCGCTACCCGGAAGTGGCGTCCGCCTCCACCGTCACCGGTGAGGCGGACGCCGTCGTCCAGGTCTTCGCCTCCGACATGCGGCACTTCGAGCGGGTGCTGGAGCGCATCGCGGGCGAACCGTTCGTGGAGCGGACGAAATCCGTCCTGGTGCTCTCGCCGCTGCTGCGGCGCTACAGCTCGGGGGCGCCGGGCTAGATGTGCTGTCCCGGCCCATGGGCTCCATGCCTTTCAGGCCGGAATCCGGCCCTGCCCGTCCCGTGCACCGGTACGCAGGCCGCGCACCACGGCGAGGCCCAGCACCAGCACCACGCCCGCCGCGATCCGGTAACCCAGCGCCATGGCGGCGGTGAACGCGGTGGCCGCGGCGGCCCCGCCCCCGGTACCCGAGGCGAAGCGCACGGACAGTACGGTGCCCACCACGGCGATCCCCAGCGCCGCACCCAACTCCCGTGCGGCACCCTGGAGTCCGGACCCCATGCCGGAGCGCCGGGCCGGTACGGACGCCACGATCGCATGCGACAGCGTCGGCATCGCCAGCCCCGCACCGGCCGACATCACCAGGAGAAACACCAGGTAGAGGACGTACGGGGTGTGGGCGTCCGCGGTGGAGAGCAGCAGCAGACCGGCCGCGATCAGGGCCAGTCCCGCGCCCGCCGTCCAGGCCTCACCGGCCCGCCGCGCCGCGCGCAAGCCGTACTTCGTCACGGCCATCATCCCGACGGCCAGCGGCACGATCGCGCAGCCCGTCTGCAGCGGTGAGTACCCCTTCACGTACTGCAGGAACTGGGCGTTGACGTAGAAGAGCGCGAACATCCCGAAGAAGGTGACGGCGATGCCGATGCTGCCGGCGCGGAGCCGTGGCAGCCGGAACAGCCGGGGATCCAGTACCGGCTGCGCCGCCCGCAGGCCGTGCCGTACGAACACCGCGAACACCACCACTGCCAGGGCGAAGGCGCCGGTCACCGGGGCGGAGGTCCAGCCCAGGCCCGGGCCTTCGATGATGCCGAAGAGCAGTGCCGCCGCCCCGAGGACCAGCAGCGCCGAGCCGGGCAGATCGAGTGCCGCGGTCTGCCGGGGAATCCGGGGCGCGGCCGCTGCGACCCAGCTCAGCAGGGCCAGGGCGAGGGGCACATACGCCCAGAACAGCCCTTGCCAGGGCAGGTATTGCAGGATCAGCGCGCCGCCCGCGTTGCCCGCCATCCCGCCGATGCCGACCGCCGTGCTCCAGGCGGCCACCGCCCCGGTCTTGCGGTCCGGCGGAGCGGCGTGCAGCAGTACGGACATGGTCGCCGGCACCAGGAGCGCGGCCCCCGCACCCGAGAGGGCCCGGCCCGCCAGCAGCACCGGCAGCCCGGCCGCCGACGCGCTCAGCAGCGCACCCACGGCGAATACGCCGAGCCCCGTGAGCAGCACGCCCTTGCGGCCCACCCGGTCGCCGAGCGCACCGGCCGGGATCAGCAGCCCCGCGAAGACCAGCACATAGGTGTCGACGATCCACAGCAGCTGGGCGGGGGAGGGGTGCAGCCCGCTTGCGGCGATCTTGGGTATCGCGAGATTGATCGCGGCCACCAGCGACTGCGCGACCAGCACACAGGCGCACATCGCGGCCGTCACCGAGCGCCGCCGGGCGGGGGCGCCGACGGGCAGGGGAGGGGAGTCAGGAAGGGAACTCGGAGGGGAGCCCGGAAGGGAACCAGGAGGAGACGCGGTCGAGGTCATGGCCGGGACGCTAGAGTCCCGATGAGTTGACCTCAAATGCAAGGTGTGCAATCCATGATTGCGCGAGACGCAAACATCGACCTCAACCTGCTGACGGCGCTGGACGCCCTGCTCGAAGAACAGAGTGTGACCGCGGCCGCCGACCGGCTCGGACTCTCCGGACCGGCCATGAGCCGGGCGCTCGGCCGCATCCGCCGCACCATCGGCGACCCGGTCCTGGTCCGCGCCGGCCGCCACATGGTGCCCACCCCGCGCGCCCTGGAGATCAGGGCCGAGGTACGCCGGGTGGTGGAGGCGGCGCACGGCGTGCTGGCCCCGTCCCCGCCGGCCGACCCGGCCCGACTGGCCCGGGTGTTCACCCTCTACGCCAATGACCTCGTGGTCACCGCGCTCGGCCCGCGGCTGGTCGCCCGCGTCGCCGAGGAGGCCCCGCAGGTCGTGGTCCGCTTCCTCGGTGAGAGTCATATCGATGTGCCGCTGCTGCGGGACGGCGCGGCGGACCTGGAGCTCGGTGTGATCGACAGCCACGAGCCGGAGATCCGCAGGGAGGAGCTGTTCGTCGACCACATGGTTGCGGTGGTGCGCGAGGGGCACCCGCTGACCACCGGGAAGCTCACCGCGCGGAGGTTCGCCGACGCCCCGCACCTCAACTTCTCCCGGCGCGGCCGGCTGACCGGCCCCCTCGATGCGGCGCTCGCCGAACGCGGGCTGCGGCGCACGGTGATCGCCACCGTCCCGACCTTCGCCGCCTCGCTGCTGATGGTCCGGGACACCGATGCGGTCGGCCTGGTCAATGCCCGGACCGGCAGCTCGACGGTCCGCGGGCTGGGGCTGCGCACCCTGCCGATCCCGTTCGCGCTGCCACAGATGACCATGGAGATGGCGTGGCACCCGCGCCATGAGGCCGACGCGGGGCACCGCTGGCTGCGCGGGATGGTGCAAAGGACGGTACGGGAGCTCCTGGCAGACCTGGACCTGCCGCCCGGCGAGGGCTGAACGCGGCGGCCGCCGCGGCGTGCGGACGGCGGCCCCGGGGCATCCCGCTCGTCCGCACGCCGAGGGGCCCGCGGCCACCGGGAGCCGGGGCCGGCGCGCACCGAGAGCCCGGGTGTGCACGGGCCCGCTGCCCCTGCGGCCTGGCACGCAACGAATCTTCGAACAGTCCCTTGAACGCGCAACGAATCGTCCCTCGGCGCGCAACGGTGACTCCTTGTCCCCCGTCGTCGGCGGCCCGTACCGTCAATGCGTCCATCCGTACCGTCCTCGCCGAGGGGTCCCATGACGTCGCTGCACACCGCCCTGCTCCAGAGTTCGGGCCGGCCCGGCGATGTCGCGCACAACCTGCGGGTCCTCGACGACGCGGCCCGCGAGGCGGCGGCGACCGGCGCCGGACTGCTCGCCTGCCCCGAGCTGTTCCTCACCGGCTATGCCATCGGCGCCGACGTCCACCGCCTCGCCGAGACCGCCGACGGCGCCGGCGCACAGGCCATCGGGAAGATCGCCGCCGAGCACGGCATCGCGGTGCTCTACGGCTACCCCGAGCGCGCCGCGCAGGACGAGAGCGACAGCGCCGCGGTGTACAACTCGGCGCAGCTCATCGGGCCGGACGGCAGCCGCCTCGCGAACTACCGCAAGACGCATCTCTTCGGCTGCTTCGAGCGCGAATGGTTCACCCCGGGGGAGCGGGCCGTCGTCCAGGCCGAGCTGGCCGGCCTGAGGATCGGCCTGCTGATCTGCTACGACGTGGAGTTCCCGGAGAACGTCCGGGCCCATGCGCTGGCCGGCACCGATCTGCTGCTGGTGCCCACCGCGCAGATGCACCCCTTCCAGTTCGTCGCCGAGTCCGTCATCCCGGTCCGCGCCTTCGAGAACCAGATGTACCTCGCGTACGTCAACCGCGTCGGCGCGGAGGGCGAGTTCGAGTTCGTCGGCCTCAGCTGCCTGGCCGGCCCGGACGGTGTCGTCCGCACCCGCGCCGGCCGCACCGAGCAGCTGGTACGGGCCGAGGTCGACCCCGCCTTCCTCAAGGAATCCCGGGCGGACAACCCCTATCTGCACGACCGCCGGCCGGAGCTGTACGGCCCGCTGACCTGAACCGACCTCGCTCCACCCCCTGATCCGACCCGCCCGACCCCCCTCTGATCCACCGCAGGCCGACCCCCCTGATCCGCCGCAGGCCGGACCACCCGGCCCGCGCCGCCCTGCCTGCTGTGCCCTGTCTGCAAGGAGTCCGTCCCCGATGACGTCCACGGTGCCCACCGCCGCCCACCACGCGGATGCCCAGCCGCCGATCACCATGTTCGGCCCGGACTTCCCGTACGCCTACGACGACTTCCTCGCTCACCCGGCGGGCCTCGGCCAGATCCCCGCGATCGAGCACGGCAAGGAGGTCGCGGTCATCGGCGGCGGCCTCTCCGGCATCATCACCGCCTACGAGCTGATGAAGATGGGCCTCAAGCCCGTCGTCTACGAGGCGGACCGGATAGGCGGCCGGCTGCGCACCATCGGCTTCGAGGGCACCCCGTCCGATGCCGCGGGCCTGACCGCGGAGATGGGCGCGATGCGCTTCCCGCCGTCCTCGACGGCGCTCCAGCACTACATCGACCTGGTGGGCCTCGCGACCAAGCCGTTCCCCAACCCGCTGGCCCCGGACACCCCCTCGACCGTCGTCGACCTCAAGGGCGAGTCCCACTACGCGCGTACGGTCGAGGACCTTCCCGAGGTCTACCACCAGGTGATGGACGCCTGGAACGCCTGCCTGGAAGAGGGCGCGGACTTCTCCGACATGAACCAGGCGATCCGCGAGCGCGACGTCCCGCGCATCCGCGAGATCTGGTCCCACCTCGTCGAGAAGCTCGACAACCAGACCTTCTACGGCTACCTCTGCGACTCGACAGCCTTCAAGTCCTTCCGTCACCGGGAGATCTTCGGCCAGGTCGGCTTCGGCACCGGCGGCTGGGACACCGACTTCCCCAACTCCATCCTGGAGATCCTGCGGGTCGTCTACACCGAGGCCGACGACCACCACCGCGGCATCGTCGGCGGCAGCCAGCAACTGCCGCTGCGCCTGTGGGAGCGCGAGCCCGCCAAGATCGTGCACTGGGCGCCGGGCACCTCGCTGTCGTCGCTGCACGAGGGTGCCCCGCGGCCCGCGGTGACCCGCCTGAACCGCACCGCCGGCAACCACATCACGGTGACCGACGCCGACGGCGACATCCGCACCTACGAGGCCGCCGTCTTCACCGCGCAGTCCTGGATGCTGCTGAGCAAGATCGACTGTGACGATGCGCTGTTCCCCATCGACCACTGGACGGCGATGGAGCGCACCCACTACATGGAGTCCAGCAAGCTCTTCGTGCCCGTCGACCGGCCGTTCTGGCTCGACAAGGACGAGGACACCGGCCGGGACGTCATGTCGATGACGCTGACGGACCGGATGACCCGCGGTACCTATCTGCTCGACAACGGCCCGGACGAGCCCGCCGTCATCTGTCTCTCCTACACCTGGTGCGACGACAGCCTCAAGTGGCTGCCGCTGGACGCGAACGAGCGGATGGAGGTCATGCTGAAGTCGCTGTCGGAGATCTATCCGAAGGTCGACATCCGCAAGCACATCATCGGCAACCCGGTCACCGTGTCCTGGGAGAACGAGCCCTACTTCATGGGCGCCTTCAAGGCGAACCTCCCCGGCCACTACCGCTACCAGCGCCGCCTGTTCACCCACTTCATGCAGGACCGGCTCCCCGAGGACAAGCGGGGCCTGTTCCTCGCGGGCGACGACATCTCCTGGACCGCGGGCTGGGCCGAGGGCGCCGTGCAGACCGCACTGAACGCGGTGTGGGGCGTGATGCACCACTTCGGCGGTGCGACCGACGCCACGAACCCGGGCCCGGGCGACGTCTACGACGCGATCGCACCGGTCGAACTGCCCGAGGACTAGCTCCTCCAGGGCCCAGGGCCAGGGCCAGGGCCGGTTGCACACGGTGTCCTCGCAGGCGTCCCGGGGGCGCCGCGACACGGTGGCCGGGGTGGTGGCCGGATCAGCCGGGCAGCGGAGTCAGCAGCATCCGTCCGACCAGGCCCACCCCGGCATCCAGCCGCTCGGTGAGCTCTTCGGCCACCTCCGGCAGCCGGCGTACGCCCCACAGCGCCCTGGCTGCCACCCAGGCGCCGTCCCTGGCCTTGTCCAGGCTCCACGACCCGATCAGATGCGTCAGCGGATCGGCCACGTCCAGCACATCGGGGCCGGGCATCAGCCGCTCGCGGATCCGCTCCTCCAGGCCTGTCAGCACCCCGCCGACCCGGTCGAAGTCGCTTTCCAGCGCGGCCGGTTCGCACTCCAGTGCCCGGCAGGTGTCCAGCACCGCCAGTGCCAGGTCGTGGCCGATGTGGGCATTGATCCCGGCCATCGCGAACTGCAGCGGATGCACGCCCGGGTGACGGCGGAGCTGGAAGAGCGGACGCCAGCAGGCCGGTGGCCGCAGCCCGGCGGCCGTGGCGTCCACCGCGTCGAAGTACCGCCGCGCGAAATGCACGTCCAGCTCGCCCGCGGCCGCCGGGTCCTGGAACGCGCCGTCCCCGATCTGCCGCGCCACGGCCTCGGTGACCGCCAGGTAGACCCCGTTGAAGACGGCCACCCCGTCCTCGGCGGGCAGCGCCTCGGCCAGCGCTCGCATCCGGGCGAGTACGTCCGCCACATCCGTCGCGGCCTTGGACTCCGGTCGGGCGGGTGGCCGGGCGGCGGGCCCCGCGAGCGGGGCCGGCCTGCCGCGGATGTCATGGCGCTGCGTCGTCGTCATCCACTCAGCGTGACATCTCGGTTACGGATAGGGAGGTTGGCTTCGGCTCGTTGACCGGAACGAGGTACCGAACGGCGCGCCTCGTTGTGGTGCGGGAGCGGACGCGGGTCGCCGCCGCCGGGCCGCGTCTGGCCGCGCCGGGCTGAAGGTTCCTCGGATACCCAGCGGCGCCTCCTCGGATATCCAGCGGCTTCAGTTTGTCCAGAAGCAGTCGTTCGACTATGAATCACCTCGGCTCTGTGACGTGCAGGGCGTCGCGGAGTGGAGAGTGATCATGGCCGGCCTCGGGTGGACAGTGCATGGAGACGGGCGGCATCTGAAGCCCGGCGAGGTGGTCAGGCCCGGGGAGCGCCTGACATGGGGGCGGACGATCGCGCTCGGCGCCCAGCATGTCGTATCGATGATCGGGGCGTGTTTCGTTGCCCCCGTGCTCATGGGTCTGGACCCCAGCCTTGCCCTGATGGCGTCGGGTGTGGCCACCGCACTGTTCTTGGTGATGACCGGCGGGCGCATCCCCAGCTACCTGGGCTCCTCGCTCTCCTTCGTGGGCGTGTCCGCCGTGATCGCGGGCCAGGGGGGCGACGCCGGCACGCTGACGGGGGCGATGCTCGTGGTCGGTGCCGCTCTGGCCGGCTGTGGCATCGTCATCCATGCCGTCGGGGCGCGGGTGATCCACGCCGTGCTCCCGCCGGTGGTGACCGGTGCGGTCGTGATGCTGATCGGCTTCAACCTCGCCCCCGTCACGGCGTCCACGTACTGGCCGCAGGACCAGTGGACAGCTCTGGCGACGATGCTGTTCACCGGACTCGCTCTCGTCGTACTGCGGGGCTTCTGGTCGCGGATCGCCATCTTCCTGGGCCTGGTCTTCGGCTATGCGCTGTCCTGGATTCTTGACCGCACCGCGGGAAAGATCCACTCGGTCAATGGCGCGGGCAAGCTCACGGATCACTGGCGCATCGACTTTTCGGGAGTCGTCAAGGCTGACTGGATCGGCCTTCCCGCATTCCACGCACCGAACTTCTCGGCCTCCGCGGTCCTCGTCGCGCTGCCGGTCCTCATCGCGCTGATCGCGGAGAATGCCGGACACATCAAGGCGGTCGGTGCCATGACCGGTGACCCCTTGGAGGACAAGATGGGCGTGGCCATCATCGCCGATGGCACCGCAACGGTCCTGTCGACCGCGGTGGGCGGCCCCGCCACCACGACCTACGCCGAGAACATCGGCGTGATGGCGGCCACCAGGGTCTACTCCACTGCGGCTTACTGGGCGGCGGCCGGCTTCGCCCTGCTCTTCGGCCTGTGCCCGAAGTTCGGCGCGGTGGTGGCGGCGATTCCCGGCGGCGTGCTGGGCGGTATCACCGTCATCCTCTACGGCATGATCGGCCTGTTGGGAGCCCAGATCTGGGTGCGGAACAAGGTGGATTTCTCGGTCCCGCTGAACCTCATTCCCGCGGCGGCCGGGATCATCATCGCCATTGGAGGTGTCTCGTTGAAGTTCACCGAGCACTTCGAACTGAGCGGCATCGCCTTGGGGACGCTCACCGTGCTCACCGGCTACCACGCCCTGCGCTGGCTCTCCGGGGCGGCAGGCCGGCCCCGCACGCCCCTCCTCGACGCCGGGACCAGCGAGTACACGGAGCCCACGGACGGGGAGGACTGACGCGACGCGGGCACCGCCGCCGCACCCGGTCCGCCGCGCCGCCCGATTCCGGGACAGGTCTCGGAGAGCGACGAGCGGGCGCGGCTTGATGCCCGCGGCTGAGATCCGGCCTTCAGGCTGTTGCCGCGGAGCGCACCTGCTCGGCTTTCCGTTTGTCGAGGGCGACTCGGACCAGCGCCGCGGCGAGTTGTGGCAGGTCGGCCTCGTCCACGAGGGACGCCAGTTTCCTGGCGGAGGTGGGGAGTCCGAGGCGCTGCGCCCCGTCCAGCACCTTGCGGTCGAGGGAGCCTGATGCCCGCCTGGGCGGCGTAGGTCCGGCCGTGCTGGTCGAGCAGTGCCCGCACCATGGCTTCGTCCTTCTTGCTCATGACGCACTCACCTTCCCGGGCGGCTCACGGCGCGAAACGCGCATCAGTCCAGGCCGGTTCGAGCGGCCGCGGCAGCTACGCGATGACCGTTTCAGCGTGCCCCCGCTGCCTACAGCCTGCAAACGATCCTGGAGTCACGGACGCTGCAGCCACTCGGTGTACCAGCCGCGGAAGTCAGGGCTCACCGGGACGAAGCCGCCCCAGTCCGGGTCGATCCGCCAGATCTCGCCCACTCTCGGGCCGGTCAGGACCAGCCGGATGAACATGCCGCAGCCCTCTTCGGCCAGCATGAGCGTGCCCCGGGTCAGTTCACCGGCCGATGCGCCGATCCGGCCGGGCAGGGGTTCGGTGAGGGGGAACGGCGCGGCCAGTCGGCCCGGCAGTCGGTCCTCTTCCCACTCGTCGTCCACGGCCCACTCGTCGTCGGCCTCCGGCCGGGGGGTGGTCAACGGCATCAGCCCGTGGCCGGGACCGGCGGGGCCGTTGCCCACCACCGCGACGAAAGACCGGTACTCCGCCGGCAGACCGACCCCGTGGGCTTCCTCGAACGCCCCGATCTCCGCCTCCGGCAGCGCGGGCGCCAGCTCGTACCGGTGGGTATCCGCCCCGAAGCGCGCCCGCTCCCCGTCCTGTGCTGCCATCTCCCGTATCCGGGCGCGTACGGTGCGCTCGTCCCAGCTCTCCATTCAGGGACCGTAACAAAGGGCGCCCTCCGGGTCCGGCGGGACTCCATCCCGGCGGACAGAGCATCCTAAGCGGCCGCTTACGATGGCCTCGGTTCGTCATAGGAATGCCACCCGCACCATCAGCACTATCTGCACCATCCGCCTCAACAGCGCCGGCCGGCGCCCCCAGCCCCCAGGAGCACCACCCGTGAGCGTCGAAACCCTGCAGACCACCACCGTTCCGTACGGCGAACTGGTCCCCGTCACCGTCCACTTCGACGACCTCGACGCGCTCGGCATGCTCCACAATTCCCGCTACCCGCTGCTGGCCGAGCGCGCCTGGGCGGAGTACTGGCACGGCCGTGGCTTCGGTTTCGACGGCGACTGGGCCGCCGCGGGCGATATGTGCAACGTCATCAAGGAGATGCAGGTCTCCTACGAGCGTCCCCTCACCCGTCCCGGCCGCTATGCGGCACACCTCTGGGTCGCCCGCCTCGGCCGCACCGGCCTCACCTACGGCTTCCGGATCTGCTCGGCCGACGGCAGCGAGACCTACGCCCACGGCCACCGGGTGCTGGTCCGCGTCGATGCGCAGACGCTGCGTCCCACTCCCTGGTCCGACCGCGCCCGGAGCATCGCGGCGCAGCTGCTCCGGCCGGAGGAGCCGGACGCGGGCGCCGAGGCGGACGCGGCCTGACCCGTCGCCGATCCGGAGCGGCAGGGCTCGCTCCGCAGCCGCCGGCGATCCGGAGTTGCCGGGCTCACGACCGCAGCCCTCTCCCGTCCTGGAGCGACCGGGCTCACGACCGCTCCAGGTCGCCGGTCACCACGGGGGTGCTGCCGGATGCCGTACGGCTCGGCACCCGCAGGACCCGCGCGCCCAGCACCAGCCCGCACGCCAACACCGTCACCAGCATGAACGACGCCGTCAGCGAGGCCGCCTGGGCGATACCGCCGATCGCGGACGGGGCGATCAGCCCGGAGGTGTAGGTGATCGTGGCGACACCCGCGATCGCCTGGCTGGGGGCCGGACCGCTGCGCCCGGCGGCCGCGAAGGCCAGCGGGACCACGACCGCGATCCCGAGGCCCATCAGGCCGAACCCGCCCAGGGCCATGGCCGGATGCCGGGCCGCGATGATCAGCAGTCCGCCGGCCGCCGCCAGCACCCCGCCGGCCCGCACCGTGTGCACCGGGCCGAAGCGGGCCACCACCTTGTCCCCGGCCAGCCGGGCGGCGGCCATGGTGCAGGCGAAGACGGTGGTCGACGCGGCGGCCAGGCCCGCATCGGTGCCCAGTGCGTCGCGGAGGTAGACCGCCGACCAGTCCAGGCCGGCGCCCTCCGCGAAGACCGCGCAGAACCCTATGGCCCCGATGAGCAGCGCCGACCTCGGCGGCAGCGCGAAGCGCGGCGGCGGATGCTCCTCGGGGGCGCTGCGCAGATCCAGTACCCCCTGGCAGGCGAGCGCGCCGAGCAGGGTCAGGACGAGCGCCGCACCGGCCAGATGGAGCCGGGCGTCCCACCCGGCGTGTGCGGCCACGGTGCCGGCTGCCGAGCCGAGCAAAGCGCCCGCACTCCACATGCCGTGCAGCCCCGACATGATCGGTTTGCCGAGCCGGTCCTCGGTCTCCACGCCCAGCGCATTCATCGCGACGTCCGACGTCCCGGCGGCCGCGCCGTACAGCAGCAGTGCCGGGCACAGGGTGGAGAGGCCGGGGGAGAGGGCGGGCAGGAGCAGCGACAGGGTCCACAGGGCGAGCAGACCGCGCAGTGCGGTGCGGGCGCCGAAGCGGTGGCTGATCCGGCCGGCCAGCGGCATCGCCAGGGACGCACCGATCGCGGGGAAGGCGAGGGCCAGGCCGAGCTGGCCCGGGGACATGCCGGTGTGGTCCTGGATCCAGGGGATACGGGTCGCGAAGTTGCCGGTGACCGAGCCATGAATGAGGAACACCAGGGCCACGGAGCGGCGGGCGCGACGCAGCTCATCGCGGGGGAGCGGGGTGACGTCGTGGGGGACACCGTTGCCAGCCATGGCGCGTAAATTATCAGGAACCCTGCCTGATAATAAGGGTGTTGACCCGACCGGAGGGAAGACTCACGCCATGCATGCATCGCGCGCCGCCGCGGCCGGCCGCACCGCCTCCCCGGCCACCGCACGGTTGATCAACGACCGTCTGGCTCTGCAACTCCTGCAGTCCGAAGGAGCCTTGACGGCAGGGCAGCTCAGCGCGCTGACCGGTCTGTCCCGGCCGACCGTGGCGGACCTCGTCGAACGCCTCCAGGCGGCCGGGCTGATCGCCGTGGTCGGCGAGAGCGGCGCACAGCGGCGCGGCCCCAATGCCCGGCTCTACGGAATCGTCGCCGACCGGGCGCATCTCGTCGGCCTCGACCTGCGGACGCACAGTGTCACCGTCGCGGTCGCGGACCTCCTCGGCGAGGTACGCGACGAGCGCACCGTCCCCGTCGGCGCCGACGACACGCCCGAGGCGGCCGTGGCCACCGCCCTCGCCGTCGTGGACCAGGCGCTTGCCGCGGCGGGCGCAGACCACCCCCACACCATTGCCGTCGGCGCCCCCGGCCTGGTCGACCCCGCCACCGGGCGGCTCGGCGGCACCGACTGGATCCCGTCCTGGCATATCGCCCTGGTCGGCGCGCTGCGCGCACGGCGTGCCGGCTCCGTCCTGCTGGAGAACGAGGTCCATCTCGCCGCCCTCGCCGAGCAGCGGGACGGTGCGGCCCGTGACCGCGACACCTTCGTCCTGCTCTGGCTCGGCCACGGCACCGGCGCCGCGGTCGTTCTGGACGGCACGCTGCGGCGGGGCGCCTCGGGCGGCACCGGCGAGATCGGTTTTCTGCCGGTCCCCGGCACCGCCGCGCTGCCCTCGGCGAGCGGCTGCGACGGCGGCTTCCACTCCCTGGCGGGTTCCGCCGCGATCTGCGCCCTCGCCGCGGAACACGGCCTGTTGCCGACCGGGACCGGCACCGGGTTCCAGGCGGCGCATACGCGCCCGTCCGACGCCGACGCCCCACCCGCTGATGCCGAAGCTGAAGCCGAAGTCGAGGCTGAAGCCTACGCGGATGCCCCGCCCGCCGAAGCCGTCGTACGGGCCGCCGTGTCCGCCGTGTCCACCCCGTCCGCCGTGTCTTCCGGCGACGCCGCCGCAGCCTTCCTGGACGCACTGGCCGCGCGGATCGCCCTCGGCGTGGCGGCGGTGTGCGCCGTGCTCGACCCCGGGTGTGTCGTCCTCGGCGGGGAGATCGGCCGGGGCGGCGGCGACGAGCTGGCCGGGCGTGTCGCCGGGCAGCTGGCCCGGCTCTCCCCGCTGCACACCGATGTCCGTGCCGGGACGGTCGGGGGGCGGGCGGTGCTGCGCGGCGCCGTCCTCGCCGCGCGCGAGGCCGCACAGAACGAGCTGTTCACGTCAGCGGGGTGAGCCGGTGAGGTGTCTGCGTGCGCGCCAACCGCCGTGCCTCCGCGGTGCGTTGACCTCGCCGGGGCAGGGGCTTCCGGTCCCGCGGTCAGGGCGTCGGCCGAGCGCCGTGCCCCGCCCGCTGCCGGCCACGGCGCGCCGCTCCGGGGGCTCCGGAGGGCTTCGGGCGCTCCCGGGCGGCGCGTCATCGGCGCGCTCCGCCCCCCTTACGCTCCGCGAGGAATGCGGCGTAGGTCCGCAGACCGTCGGCGTGCTCCGGGGTGAGGTTGCCGCCGCGGCGCAGTGCCGCGGCAGACGCGCCCGGCAGCCACAGCGGCATCAGCAGCCGGCGCCGCCCACCCGCCTCCAGTGTGGCCCGTACGAGATCCCGGGCGTCCAGTACCTCGGGACCGCCCATGTCGGTGACCCGCCCGGCCGGTTCGCCGACCGCCAACTCGGCCAGCCGGGCGGCGACTTCCTGTACCTCGACCGGCTGCACCCGTACGCCCGTCGGCACCGGGAGCACCGGCGACCGGGCGCCCGCCTTGATCACGTCGAGCACCAGGTTGTGGAACTGCGTGGTCCGCAGCACCGTCCAGCCGACACCGGAGTCCTCGATCAGGCGCTCCACGGCGAGCTTGGTGCGGTAGTAGCCGATCGGGACCCGGTCCACGCCGACGATCGAGATGTACACCAGGTGCGCCACGCCCGCCGCCCTCGCCGCCGCGACGAGCCGCCCGGCCGCCTCCGCGTCCCCGCCCGCCGGTGACGAGGCGCAGTGCACGATCGCGTCCACGCCGGTCACCGCCTCGGGCAGGCCCATACCGTCCCGCAGGTCGACCGCGTACGCATGCGGGCGCGGGCGTGCCGTGCCGGTGTGCGGCCGCCGGCTCAGCGACCGGACGTCATGGCCGTCGTCGAGCAGCCGGCCGACCAGGGCCCGCCCGAGTGTGCCCGTGCCGCCGGTCACCAGAATTGTCGCCATCGCGGATCAGTCCTTGAGGGAGAAGGGACACGTACTCCTCCGCTATGACGAATCACCCGCGCCGTCTGTGACAGGCGGCGCGCCGGGTGCTGTGAGGCAGCCCACAGCGCTTCGCCCGCATGGGCGACTACCGGCCGTGGCAGACTGAAGCTGTACTGACATAAGAAGCAGCAGCGCACTCCGGGGTCGGTGTAATTCCGAACCGGCGGTAACAGTCCGCGACCCGTCCGCAGCCAGCGGCCGGTTGAGCAGGTGAAATTCCTGCACCGACGGTGAAAGTCCGGATGGGAGGCAGTGCGCGGCGGGCCAGCTTCGGTACACCGCCGTCGGCGGCGCGTCCGGAATTTTTTCCGGACGGGTTCTCCTTTCCGGCCGTGGTGTTCCCCGTGGCGTTGTTCCGCTTTCTGTCGTCCAGACAGCCCCGGAGTCCGTGCCCTGAGAGGCAGGAGGACCCGGTGGCCACCGCAGCCCCCGTCGAGACCGCGGCGATGTGCCGAGCCATCGAGCTCGCCGCGCGCGGCCTCGGGCACACCAGCCCGAACCCGGTCGTCGGCTGCGTCATCCTCGACTCCGCCGGCCGCATCGCCGGCGAGGGCTGGCACCAGCGGGCCGGCGGGCCGCACGCCGAGATCCATGCCCTGCGTGCCGCGGGCGAGCGGGCACGGGGCGGCACCGCACTGGTCACCCTCGAACCCTGCAACCACACCGGCCGCACCGGTCCCTGCGCCCAGGCGCTGATCGACGCCGGGATCTCCCGCGTCGTCTACGCCGTCTCCGACCCCGACCCGACGGCCACCGGCGGCGCCGTCACCCTGGCCGACGCCGGGATCGACGTCGAGGGCGGACTGCTCGCCGACGAGGCCGCCGCCGGCAACGAGGCCTGGCTGACCTCGGTCCTGCGCCGCCGCCCGTTCGTCCTGTGGAAGTACGCCGCCACCCTCGACGGCCGGATCGCCGCCGCCGACGGCACCAGCCGCTGGATCTCCTCGCCCCGGTCGCGCGCCGATGTGCACCGGCTGCGGGCCGCCGCGGACGCCGTCATCGTCGGCTCCGGTACCGCCCGCGCCGACGACCCGCAGCTCGGCGCCCGCATCGGCGGACTCGCCGACGACGAGATCAGCCAGCCGCTGCGGGTCGTCGTCGACTCCGGCGCCACCGCCGTCAAGGCCGGCGCCCGCGTCCTGGACGGCACCGCCCCCACCCTCATCGCGGTCGCCGAGGACGCCGACGCCGGCCACCTCGAAGGCCTCGCCCCGCTCCTCCGGCTCCCACGCGCCGCAGCGGGACGCGGGCTGTCCATCCCCGCACTGCTCCAGGCCCTGTACGAGCGCGAGGTGCGCTCCGTCCTGCTCGAAGGCGGTCCCACGCTCGCCGGGGCCTTCCTCGCCGCCCAGGCCGTCGACAAGGTCGTCGGCTATCTCGCGCCGGTGCTGCTCGGCGCCGGACCGGCCGCCGTCGGCGACGCCGGAATCACCACCATCGCCCAGGCGTTGCGGCTCGACGTGACAGACACCGAACGGCTCGGACCCGACCTGCGCATCACCGCCAGCCCCATCCGCCACGCCCTCCCCGAGGAGAACTGAAGTGTTCACCGGAATCGTCGAAGAACTGGGTGAGGTCGTCGCCGTCGACAACCTCGGTGATGCCTCCCGCTTCCGACTGCGCGGCCCCGTCGTCACCGAGGACGCCAAGCACGGTGACTCGATCGCCGTCAACGGCGTCTGTCTGACCGTCGTGGACACCGCCGACGGTGAGTTCACCGCCGATGTGATGGCCGAGACCCTGAACCGCTCCAGCCTCGGCGCGCTGGCCGCCGGTTCGCGGGTCAACCTGGAGCGCCCGATGGCGCTCGGCGGACGGCTGGGCGGACACCTCGTCCAGGGGCATGTCGACGGCACCGGGACCATCGTCGAGCGCACCCCCGCGGAGCACTGGGAGATCGTCAAGATCGCGCTGCCGGCCGCGCTCTCCCGCTATGTCGTCGAGAAGGGCTCCATCACGGTCGACGGCGTCAGCCTGACCGTGGTCGAGGCCGGGGACGACTACTTCACCCTCAGCCTCATCCCCACCACCCTCGCCCTGACCACCCTGGGCATCAAGAAGGCCGGCGACCCGGTCAACCTCGAGGTCGACGTCCTCGCCAAGTACGTCGAGCGGCTGCTCGGCCGGGGCACCGGCGACCTCAAGGATCTCGACGAGCTCAAGGAGATGGACCGGTGAGCGCCCTCGACTCGCTGAACGGCGTGGCTTTCACCGCCTTCGGACAGCACGTCATCTGGTCGGACATGATCGGCAACACCATCGGTCTGGCCGCCCTGGCGCTCGGCTGGCGGCGCTCCATCTGGACCTGGCCCGCCCAGTTCCTCTCCGGCGTGATCCTCGTCGCCGCCTATTCCTCCGCCCACCTCAGCGGCGGCGTCGGCAAGCAACTCCTGGTCATCGGCGTGGCGTTGTGGGGCTGGCGGCAGTGGCAGCGCGGCCGGCAGCAGGCGCAGGACGGCTCCATCGCCGTACGCTTCGCCGGCTGGCGCGAGCGCGGCCTGCTGCTGGGCGGCACCGCCCTGGGCACCGCGGCCGTCGGCACCCTGTTCACCCTCATCCCGCAGCTGTCCTGGAACCCCTGGCCGGACGCCTACATCTTCGTCGGCACGCTCGCCGCGATGGTCGCCCAGGCGCGCGGACTGGTCGAGTTCTGGTGCGCCTGGCTGCTGGTCGACCTCGTCGGCGTCCCGCTCGCCTTCAGCAGCGGCCTCGCCTTCTCCGGCCTCGTCTACGTCGTCTATCTCGCCCTCGTCGTGTGGGGCATGCGCGACTGGTGGCTGCGCTCGCGCGCCGCCGGCCGCACCGTCCTGGAAGGAGCAGCGGCATGACCGCCCTCAAGAGCTGGTATGACACCGAGAACGCCGACGACGAGGCTTCCCTGGCGCTCGATCCCGTCGAGCAGGCCATCGCCGATATCGCCGCCGGCCGCCCCGTGGTCGTCGTGGACGACGAGGACCGCGAGAACGAGGGCGACCTCGTGCTCGCCGCGGAGAAGGCCACGCCCGAGCTCGTCGCCTTCATGATGAGCGAGTGCCGCGGCCTGATCTGCGCCCCCATGGAGGGCCCGGAGCTGGACCGGCTGGAACTCCCGCAGATGGTCGCGCACAACACCGAGTCGATGCGGACCGCCTTCACCGTCTCCGTCGACGCCACCGCCGCGCACGGCGTGACCACCGGCATCTCGGCCGCCGACCGCGCCACCACCCTGCGGCTGCTGGCCTCCGGCGAGTCGGTCGCCGGCGACTTCGTCCGGCCCGGCCACATCTTCCCGCTGCGCGCCCGGCCCGGCGGGGTGCTGGTCCGCAACGGTCACACCGAGGCCGGTGTCGACCTCGCCCGGCTGGCCGGACTGCGCCCGGCCGCCGCCATCGTGGAGATCGCGGGCGAGGACGGCACGATGCTGCGGCTGCCGGAACTGGTGCCGTTCGCGCGTAAGCACGGACTGTCGATCATCTCCATCGAGGACCTGATCGCCTACCGCCAGTCGTCCGAGCCCACCGTCCGCCGCGAGGCCACCACCCGGCTGCCCACCGCCCACGGCGAGTTCACCGCGTACGGCTACCGCTCCACCGTCGACGGCGTCGAGCACATCGCGCTGGTCGCGGGCGAGCTCGGCGACGGCGAGGACGTCCTGGTCAGGGTGCACTCCGAGTGCCTGACCGGGGACATCTTCCACTCGCTGCGCTGCGACTGCGGCCCCCAGCTGGCGGCCTCGCTGCAGCGGATCACCGAAGCCGGCCGCGGCGTGGTGATCTACCTCCGCGGCCACGAGGGACGCGGCATCGGACTGCTGTCCAAGCTGCGCGCCTACGAACTCCAGGAGCGCGGCCGCGACACCCTGGACGCCAACCTCGAACTGGGCCTGCCCGCCGATTCCCGCGACTACGCCGCGGGCGCGCAGATGCTCCAGGACCTCGGGGTGCGCTCGCTGCGCCTGATGACGAACAACCCCGAGAAGACCGCCGCTCTGGTGCGGTACGGCCTGCAGGTCACCGGCCGGGAGCCGATGCCCGTCAAGGCCGGTGAGCACAATCTGCGGTATCTGCGGACCAAGCGGGACAGGATGGGGCACGACCTGCCCTGGCTGGACCCCGCTGCCGCCACGGGGCCGGCCGGAGCGGCGGACGCCGCACCCCCCGCCGCCACCGCCTGCGACAACCAGTAGCCACCCGGCGCCACGCCACCACCTGGCACCACCCCTGAGACAGCACCACCACCCGTAAGACCAGCACCGGCACCATCACCCGTAAGAGGAGAACCGTGAGCGGCAAGGGCGCACCCGAACTGACCGTGAAGAACTGTGGCGACCTGCGGGTGGCCGTCATCGCGGCGCAATGGCACGAGCAGGTCATGAACGGCCTGGTGGACGGCGCACTGCGCGCCCTGACCGAGCTCGGCATCGACGAGCCCACCCTGCTGCGGGTGCCCGGCGCCTTCGAGCTGCCGGTCGTCGCCAAGGTGCTGGCCGGCCGCGGCTATGACGCGGTGGTCGCCCTCGGCGTGGTCATC
This sequence comes from Streptomyces sp. NBC_00400, assembly GCF_036048035.1. Taxonomy (NCBI): domain Bacteria; kingdom Bacillati; phylum Actinomycetota; class Actinomycetes; order Kitasatosporales; family Streptomycetaceae; genus Streptomyces; species Streptomyces sp. NBC_00400. The sequence continues at coordinate 7,061,409 of NZ_CP107940.1, forward strand.
AAGGGCGGCACCCCGCACTTCGACTACGTCTGCCAGGGCGTCACCCAGGGCCTGACGCAGGTGTCGGTGGACACCGGCGTACCGGTCGGCTTCGGCGTCCTGACCTGCGACACCGAGCAGCAGGCGCTCGACCGCGCCGGCCTCGAAGGTTCCACCGAGGACAAGGGCCACGAGGCCGTCACCGCCGCCGTCGCCACCGCCGCGACGCTGCGGACCGTGTCGGAACCCTGGCGCTGACCGCTCGCCCGTCGCCCACCGCCATCTGTCGCCGAGGCGTTGCACGCCCGCCCGTCGCCCGCCATCACCCTTCGGTCGAGGCGCTGCGCGCCGGAGCGATATCACCGCGTAGGGTGGTGACCATCATGTCCAAGAAGACGTTCGAGGAGCTCTTCTCCGAGCTCCAGCAGAAGGCCGCCACGGGCGACCCCGCCACCTCCCGCACCGCCGAGCTGGTACAGGCCGGTGTCCATACGATCGGCAAGAAGGTCGTCGAGGAGGCCGCCGAGGTGTGGATGGCCGCCGAGTACGAATCCGACGAGGCCGCCGCCGAGGAGATCTCCCAGCTCCTCTACCACCTCCAGGTCATGATGGTCGCCAAGGGCATCTCCCTCGACGACGTCTACGCCCACCTCTGATCCACCCCCGCACCCACCGCAACACCCCTCAGTGCAAAGGAATTCGCTCTCATGCTGCGCATCGCTGTCCCCAACAAGGGTTCACTGTCCGAGCCTGCGTCGGCGATGCTCCATGAGGCCGGATACCGCCAGCGCAAGGACCGCAGGGAACTGGTCCTGGTCGACGTCGAGAACGAGGTCGAGTTCTTCTTCCTGCGCCCGCGCGACATCGCGGTCTACGTCGGCTCCGGCAAGCTCGACATCGGCATCACCGGCCGTGACCTGCTGCTGGACTCCGGCTCGCCGGCCGAGGAGATCCTCCAGCTCGGCTTCGCCGGCTCGACGTTCCGCTACGCCACCCGTCCGGGTACCGCCAAGGACGTCAGCGAGTTCGGCGGCATGACGATCGCCACCTCGTTCTCCGGCCTGGTCCGGCAGCACCTCGCCGACAACGGCGTGGACGCCTCCGTCGTCCACCTCGACGGCGCCGTGGAGACCGCCATCCAGCTCGGCGTCGCCGAGATCATCGCGGATGTCGTGGAGACCGGCACCACCCTGCGCAACGCCGGGCTGGAGATCATCGGCGAGCCGATCCTCAAGTCCGAGGCCGTGGTCATCCGCGGCACCGGCGCGCCGGACGACGACCCGAAGGTGCGCCAGTTCCTGCGCCGGATGCAGGGCGTCCTGGTGGCCCGCCGGTACGTGATGATGGACTACGACATCCGGGTCGAACACGTCGAGAAGGCCGTCGGCCTCACCCCGGGCCTGGAGTCGCCGACCGTCTCCCCGCTGCACCACGAGGGCTGGGTCGCGGTCCGCTCGATGGTCCCGTCCCAGGACGCCCAGCGCATCATGGACGAGCTCTACGACCTCGGCGCCCGCGCGATCCTGACCACCGGTATCCACGCCTGCCGGCTCTGACCGGAGCCGGTACCGGCCCCGGCCCCGGCGCCTCCTGACCCCCGTACGCACCGCTGCCTCCACGACGGAAGACCCGACGACGTGTCCGCGCCCCTGCCCAGCCTCCCGGTGACGTTCCGGCCGACCCGTACCCGGGTCGTCCTGTACGCCGTCGGCATCGCCCAGCTCGCCGCCCTCACCCTGATCGCGCTGCTGCTGCCGAAGCTGACCGGCGGTGAGCGGCTGAGCTTCGTCGTCACCGGACTGCTGGTGCTCGCCGTCCTCCTGCTGCTCAGCCGCCCCAAGGTGGTGGCGCGGCAGGAGGGCGTCACGGTGGTCAACCTCACCACCAAGCGCGACCTGGCCTGGGCCCAGGTCCTGCGCGTCAACCTCCGCGAGGGCGACCCCTGGGTCCACCTCGACCTCGCCGACGGCACCAGCCTGCCCGCCATGGGCATCCAGCCCGGTATCGCCAGGGACCAGGCCATCCGGGACGCCCGTGCGCTGCGCGATCTCACCGAGAAGCACGGTGCCGTCGACCACACGGCCGGTTGAGCCTGCCCTAATCAGGGTCCCGCTGTTTACTCTGTTCTCCGGGGCGCACCCTGCGCCCTGCCCCTCACGGGGCCAACACCGACCCGAGGAGTGACTCCCTCCGGCAATGGACGGATCGTCCTGTAGTACCTGCGCCGCCCCTCCCCAGCCCCCGCATACCACGGAGGCGGCGGCATGACCGGCCCCTTGCTGCTGCTCGCCGCGGCACTCGTCCTGATCCTGGCCAACGGTTTCTTCGTCGCTGCCGAGTTCGGACTCGTCACCGTCGAGAAGGCGGACGCCGAACGGGCCGTGGCCGACGGCGACCGCCGCGCCCACACCGTAGTCTCCGCCCTGCGGGAACTCTCCTTCCAGCTGTCCGGCACCCAACTGGGCATCACGATCACCTCCTTGGTGGTCGGCATGCTCGCCGAGCCCGCACTGGCCGAGCTGCTGTCCGGCCCGCTGGCCGCCACCGGCCTGCCCAAGGGCGCGGTGCCCGGCACCGCCGTGGTCGTCGGCATGCTGCTGGCCTCCGCGGTCCAGATGGTCGTCGGCGAGCTGGTGCCGAAGAACTGGGCGGTCTCCAAGCCGCTGCCCGTCGCCCGTGTGGTCGCCGGCCCCCAGCGCGCCTTCTCCCGCTTCTTCCGCCCGGTGATCACCCTGCTGAACACCGTCGCCAACCGCCTGGTGCGCGCCCTGGGCGTGGAGCCGACCGACGAGCTGGCCTCCGCCCGTACCCCGGGCGAACTGGTCTCGCTCGCCCGGCACTCCGCCCGCGCGGGCGCCCTGGAGCAGGACACCGCCGACCTGTTCGTCCGCACCCTCTCGCTGGGCGATCTGACCGCCGAGAACGTCATGACGCCGCGGGTACGGGTGAGCGCCCTGCAGGCGTCCGCGACCGCCGAGGACGTGGTGAACCTGACCCGTGCCACCGGACTCTCCCGCTTCCCCGTCTACCACACCCGCCTCGACGAGGTCGTCGGCATGGTGCACCTCAAAGACGCGCTGGCCGTCCCGGCGCACGACCGGCTGCGCATCCCGGCGGGCCGGATCGCGGTGCCGCCGCTGCTGGTGCCCGAGACCCTGCCGGTGCAGCCGCTGCTGGAGCGGCTGCGCAGCGAACAGCCGATAGCGGTGGTCGTCGACGAGTACGGCGGTACGGCCGGTGTGGTCACCCTGGAGGACATCATCGAAGAGCTCGTCGGCGAGGTCCGCGACGAGCACGACGGCGTGGACCTGCCCGAACTGGGCCAGGCCCCGCCCGAGGAGGGCCGCCCCGCCTGGGACGCGGACGGCGGCTGCCGGGTGGACACCCTGCGCAAGATCGGCCTGGAGGCCCCGGAAGGACCGTACGAGACGGTGGCAGGACTGGTGGCACACATACTCGGCCGGATCCCGGCCCCCGGCGACATCGCGGAACTCGACGGCTGGCGGCTGCGGGTACGGCTGGTGTCGCACCACCGCGCCGAGCGGATAAGGATCGTACGGACCGCCACCGTCCCGGTCCCGGCCGCACCCGAGGCACCCCGTGAGCCCGTCGTGGCGGTCGCGGAGGTGGCCCGATGACACTGGTCCAGCTGCTCTTCGCGGTCCTGCTCGTCCTTGCCAACGGCTTCTTCGTCGGCGCCGAGTTCGCCCTGGTCTCGGTACGCCGCAGCCAGATCGAACCGCTGGCGACCGAAGGCTCCTCCCGGGCCCGGCAGGTGCTGCACGGCCTGGAGAACCTTCCGCAGATGATGGCCGCCGCCCAGTTCGGCATCACCGTCTGCTCCCTGACGCTCGGTGCGGTCGCCGAGCCCACCGTCGCCCACCTCCTGGAGCCGGTCTTCGAGGCCGTCCGGCTCCCGGCGGCGCTGGTCCACCCGCTCGGCTACGTCATCGCCCTGGCGCTGGTGGTCTTCCTCCACCTCGTCATCGGCGAGATGGTCCCCAAGAACCTGGCGATGGCGGCACCCGAGAAGACCGCCCTGTGGTTCAGCCCGGGCCTGGTCGCCTTCGCGCGGCTGTGCCGCCCGGTCACCGCGCTGCTCGGTGCCTGCGCCCACGGGGTGCTGCGGCTCTTCCGCGTGGAGCCTAAGGACGAGGTGGAGGCGGTCTTCACCAGTGAGCAGCTGACCCATCTCGTCGAGGACTCGGTCCAGGCCGGCCTGCTCGACCCGGCCGAGCAGGAACAGCTCTCCGACGTGCTGGAACTGGGCAGCCGGCCCGTCACGGACGTCCTCCTGGACCGGGCGGCACTGGTCACCGTCGAACCGACGGTGACGCCCCGCCAGGTGGAGGAGCTGACCGTACGCACCGGCTACTCCCGCTTCCCGGTGTGTGCGCCCGGCGGCGCGTACATGGGCTACCTGCACGTCAAGGACGTCCTGGACCTGGAGGAACGCGACCGCGCGGTGCCCCAGCGCATCTGGCATGCGATGACGACGCTGCGCGCCGAGCTGCCCCTGGACGACGCCCTCACGGCGATGCGCCGGGCCGCCTCCCACCTGGCGGCGGTCGCCGACGCGACCGGCCGGGTGCTCGGCCTGGTCGCGCTGGAGGACGTCCTGGAAATGCTGGTCGGCGAGGTCCGCGACCCGGCCCACCACCGGGCTCCCGCCGCCCGTGCCCACCGTCGCGCGGGCGACCGGGCCGCGGGCGACCGTATCGCGGGCGACCGGGTCAGCGAGCCCCGCGAGGAGGCACCGCTGCCGACGGCCGAGGGCCGGGCCATGGCACGCTGAGCCGGACGGGGGAGGGCGCCGAGCGGTGCCTTCCCCCTCTGCGCGGGACGGGCCGGAGCCGGGTCCGGGAGCCGGGGCGGAAGTCCGGGCTTGGTCCCGGGGTCCGAACCGCGGGATCCTCGGGGAAGCCGCTTCGCCGGAGGACATGGAGGCCGGTGTGGCGGCCGGTGTGGAGGCCCCGGGGACTGATCTTCGGGGCCGTCGTCAGGGGGATCCCCGATCCGGTTCCGGGACCGGTCAGGGGGTGCCCCTGATGCCGTGAACGATCACGGTGCGACAAGCTTTCAGGCATGAACCCAGCGCGAAAAACCGCACGTTGGCGCCGGGGGTGCGCGGCGGCCGCCGTGATGTTACTGGCCACAGGAGCGCTGGCAGCTACCGCCCCCGTCGCACCCGCCTCCGGCCGCACGGCGGCAGCCGCCTCGCTGCCGCCACTCGACCCCCAGGCGCTGCGCGCCTCCCTCACCGGGCTGCCGGAGGGCGAGGTGACCGGCGCTCTGCTCCAGGTCCGCGGCTCGGGGGACGCCTGGACCGGCACCTCGGGAGTGGCGGACATCGCGACCCGTGCGCCCGTCAACCCCCGCTCGTACTTCCGCATCGGAAGCATCTCCAAGGTCTTCACGGCCACGGTCATGCTGCAGCTCGCCGCCGAGGGCCGTGTGGACCTCGAGGCCCCCGCCCGGCGCTCGCTGCCCGACCTGATCCCGGCCGCCTTCAAGGACGTGACGATCAGGCAGCTGCTCGACCACACCAGTGGCCTGCCACCCGCCGACGCGGCGCTCGACGGGGACGGCACGAACGAATGGTTCGTCGGGCACCGCTTCCGGTCCTGGACACCGGCCGAGGTGGTCGGCGCGGCACTGCGACAGCCGCCGCAGTCCCCGCCGGGCCGCGTCCAGCAGTACAACGGCATCAACTACTTCATCGCTGGGCTGATCGTCGAGAAGGCGACGGGCCATTCGTACGCGCACGAAGTACGGACGCGCCTCACGCGACCCCCCGGTCTGCGCCATACGTATGTGCCGGACGCCGACGATCCGGCCCTGCCGGCGCCACACGCCCACGGGTACCGCTCCGTCACCGGCAGCAAGGACCGTCGTCACCTGGCCGACGTCACCGAGCAGAGCCCCTACGCGTGGGCCGAAGGAGGAATGATCTCCACTGCAGGCGACCTGGACCGCTTCCTGACTGCCCTCTTCCGGGGCCGCCTCCTGCCGCCCGCGCAGCAGAAGCTGGTCTTCGCGGTGCCCGACCCCGGCTCGGTGGCCAACGGCAGCGGAAATCACCACTGTGCGAGCCTCACCAAGCCCGGGGACAAGGGCGTGCCCTGCTTCAGCGCGGGCGGGATCATGCGTGCCACACTCCCGGACGGCACTGTGCTCTGGGGCAAGACCGGCACGGAGCCCGGATACACCAACGCCGTCTTCGCCGCCCCCGGCCTCAGCCGCCGCCTCGTCTACTCCCTCAACTACACGGCCCCGCCGGGCAGCAGCGAGATGCCGTCTGTACTGCATATCGTGCAAGCTGCCTTCTCCCACACCGGCGGCGCGGAGAACTCCGGAGCCCGGACACGATGATCTGCCGGGGGTGTGTCCCACGGCCCCGCCCCATGGCTGACGGCGGGAGCCCGCGGACCGGGCGGCTAGAGATCCAGCCCCTTCGGCGGCGGCCCCTGGACGTCCGGGCCGCGGCCGGAGAGGACCTCGCCGTAGGCCTGCATCAGGTCGGGCAGCCGGAGGGTGGCGAGGTCGTCGCGGGTGGGGGTGCCGCGCCAGGTGGAGAGCCGCAGATCGCGGTAGGCGCAGCTCTTCTCGTAGAGGGTGCGCAGGAAGCGGCCGTTGCCCAGTTCGTCGATCCAGCCCTGGTCGACGACGTGGCCGCTGATGCTGCACAGCTCGTCGCGGGACTCCTCGTCCCAGCGGTCGCCGTTCTCGGCGGCCAGCACCTCGCCGATCGCGGTCAGCTCCAGCGGCCGGTAGCTGGGGAAGTCGACGCGGCTGGTGAAGCGGGAGGACAGGCCGGGGTTGGCGGCCAGCAGCCGGTCCATGCCCTCCGGGTAGCCGGCCAGGATGACCACGAGCCGGTCGCGGTTGTCCTCGGCGCGCTTGAGCAGCACCTGCAGCGCCTCGTCGCCGTAGGCATCGCCCTTGCTGTAGCCGGAGTTGGACAGGCTGTACGCCTCGTCGACGAACAGCACCCCGCCCAGCGCCGAGTCGATCAGCTCATTGGCCTTGACGGCGGTCTGGCCGAGGAATTCGCCGACGAGGTCGGACCGTTGGGCCTCCACGAGATGGTCCCCGCCCAGCAGCCCCAGGGCGTAGAAGACCCGCCCGAGTATCCGTGCCACGGTCGTCTTGCCGGTGCCGGAGGGGCCGGAGAAGACGAAGTGTCGTTTCGGCGGCTGCACCGGCAGCCCCTGGCTCGCGCGCAGCCGGGCCATGCGCAGCTGGGCCGACAGCGCGCGCACCTGCCGTTTGACCGGCTCCATGCCGACCATCCGCTCCAGCTCCGCCAGGGCCTTCTCCAGCAGCACCGGATCGGCCGGCCCCGCGGGCAGCCGCTCGGCGCCGCGCGGCACCGGCGCCGCTGCCTTGACCCGTGCCGCGGCATCGCCTCCGGCCGGGACGCCACCGATCTCCCCGTCCGGCCCGTTCGCCTCACCGGTCACCAGCAGCTCACGGCCGTCGACCGGATCGAGCGGAGCCAGGTCGCCGCCGGCCTCCTGGCCGAGGCCGGCGGCGGAGACCGCCGCGAGATCGGCGCCCTCGTCCAGCCCGTCCCCCTCCGCGATGGCGGCGAGCCGCGCCGCGGTGTCCATGAACGCCGGGTCGACGCGGTGCACCGCGCGGTAGAGGGGCAGCGCCGCGGCACTGCGGCCGGTGCCCTCATGGGCGCGGGCGAGCCAGTAGCGCAGCTCCTTGCGCTGCGGCTGCTCGCTGCGGCAGCGCATCAACGCGGCCGACAGCAGCGGCTCGGCCTGCCCGTACATCTCCAGCCGCACCCGCGCCATCCCGCCGAACAGCCCTGCCTCGATGCCCAGCACCGGATCGCCGAGCAGCGGCTCGGTATGCCGTACGAGCTGGTCCCAGTCCTTGACGAGATAGGCACGGCAGGAGTGCAGAAAGCGCACCTGGGGATCGGTGTCGACCGGCGGGCAGCCGGCCAGTGCCTGGTCCAGCTCGGCGACATGACGGCCGTCGAGCCAGTGGGAGGCGTGCGCGAGCAGCAGATCGCGGCCCGTCTCCAGCACCGGCTGCACCCACCACCCCAGCCAGTACCAGGAGTTGAGGGTGCGTCGGTGGCGGGCGCGCATCTCGCCGAAGCGATCACGGTGCCGGTGCATCCGCAGCAGCGCGATGGAGGTGTCGGCGCGCAGCGCGTGCAGGCCGAGCCAGGCGTCGGCCATCGAGGGATCGAGTCGTACCGCGGCCCGGAACTCCTCCTCCGCCTGCGGGTAGGCGCCCACGGTGTAGGCGTCGACCGCGCGCAGCCAGGCGAGCTCGGCCGGGGCGGGCGAACCCTGAGTGCCGACATCCATCGCGTCCCCCCCACACCACACGTCCCCCAGTACCGCCGGGCGCGTGCCCGGCCGCGGCCGGGTGAACCGGCGTACGGAGAGCGGGATTTGACCTTCGCCGCGCGCACATCGGTTCTGGCCTGCGGTGGCACAGACTCGCATCGTACCTGCGGGATCGGTGCAGGTCGTAGAGGGCGGTACGGGGCAAGAGCGGACGAGGATGCGTGGCGCGGCGGCGCGAAGAATACGGTGACCCAGGGTGAGGGAGGGACAGCGCCGAGCGGCGATAAGAGGTGATTTCGCACAGAACGAAGCCCCCGATCACGGGGGAACAACCGGGGGCTTCGCATCTGCGGGCGGTCCGTAGAACCGCACATTGAGAACGTAAGTCCTGTACGCCCCCCAGGTCAAGCCGAGTTGGGGCACTCGGCGGGACCCTGTCGGCGCCATTCGGCCCGCCGGCCGCCGTCCACTACGGAGCGTGAGATCTGGGGCCGGTCAGGGCGTCGCGGGCGGCCCCATGAGCACCTTGTACCCCACCTGCTTCTGGTGCACCAGGAAGTCGGCATACGGACGCGAAGGATCCGCTGCGAAGTGCGCGCGCTCCGCCGGAATCCAGCCACTCCAGAACGCGGCGAGCCCCGGTCCGTCCCGGAGCCGCCCCCTTTCCCAGGAGTGCTCGCGCGCCAGTTCCATCCACACCAGGGACGCCAGAGACGGGCGCAGCGCCCGCCGGCCCGCGCCCACGCCCTCGACCAGCACCAGCGGCGCGGGCGCCAGCTCACGCACCTCGGTGAACTCCCCGCGCACCCAGTTGTAGACGCCGTAGCGCGCCGGCTCGCCCCGGGACAGCGGCTGGAGGATCTGGCGGGCGAACCGCTCGCTCCAGGCGAACAGCTCCTCATGGGTGGCGAGATCATCGGTGTGCACCACCGGCGCACCACCCAGCGCATCGGCCAGCCGACCGGCGAACGTACTCTTGCCCGACCCCGCATGCCCGTCCACCGCGATCAGCCGCACCGGCCCGCAGGACGGCGGCACGGCGCGCAGCCGGGCGGCGAGCAAAGCCAGATCACGATCCATTGCGCCAGCGTACGCGCGGGGCCCCATCACCTCCGCGCGCCAGTGGTCCACACCAATATTCCTCGGGCGACGCGCCTCGCAGCGCCTTCCGAAGCGGGCCGGAAACGGCAATAGTTGAGCCACTGCAGACCCGCCCGTGCCCGCCCGCGGCCCCGGCCCGACCTCCCGCACCCATGCGTACGCATCCGACTGGGGGACCTCCACCATGACCAGCTCCGCGTCCCGGCGCACCGTCCTGGCCGCCGCGCTCGCCGCCGCGGCGGGTGTCGCCACCCCCTCGGCGCAGGCCGCCGACGCCTCGCGCAGCCCCGCAGCGGGTACCGCCGCCCCGGCCCGCACCCCGGAAGCCTCCGCCCGCCGACCGAAGAGCCTCGTGGACTATCACGCCTGGACCACCGCAGCCGACTGGACCAAGGGCCGCGGCAAGGGCACCGCCCTCGCGCCCGGCGCCCGGCCCGGCATCCGCCTGGCGCACCCGACCGGCACCTTCGACTACCGGGACCCGCACACCGGCAGATCCGCCACCTGGGAGTACGCCACCTGGACGTCGCCGGTCCACCGCCTTGCGGTCCCGGCCACCGAGGTCGTCGCCTCCTGGAACGCACACACCCCGTCCGGCACATGGATCGCGATCGAGCTGCGCGGCACGTACACCGACGGCGGCCGCACCCCCTGGTATGTCATGGGCCGCTGGACCGCCGGCGACAGCGACGCCGATATCCGGCGTACCTCCGTCGACGGCCAGAAGGACGGCAAGAGCAGCATCTCGACCGACACCTTCGCCATCGACACCCCGGCGAGCGGCCTCCGCCTGACCTCCTACGAGCTCCGCGTCACCCTCTACCGCAAGCCCGGTGGCGGCGTCACCCCCACCGTCTGGCGGCTGGGCGCCATGAGCTCGGACCTCCCCGACCGCTTCGAGGTGCCGGCGTCCACACCCGGCCTCGCCGGCCGCGAGCTGATCGTCCCGCGCTACTCGCAGGAGATCCACAAGGGCCAGTACCCGGAGTACGACAACGGTGGCGAGGCCTGGTGCAGCCCCACCTCCTCCCAGATGATCGTCGAATACTGGGGCCGCAAGCCCACCCGGCAGCAGCTGTCCTGGGTCAACCCCGACTACGCCGACCCCCAGGTCTGCCACGCCGCCCGCTACACCTTCGACTACCAGTACGAAGGCTGCGGCAACTGGCCCTTCAACGCCGCCTACGCCGCCACCTACCGGGACCTGCAGAGCCTCGTCACCCGCCTCTCCTCCCTCACGGATGCCGAACGCCTCATCCACGCAGGCATCCCGGTCATCACGTCCCAGTCCTTCCTGAAGACCGAACTCGACGGCGCGGGCTACGGCACCGCGGGCCACCTGATGACCATCGTCGGCTTCACCAAGAACGGCGACGTCATCGCCAACGACCCGGCCTCGCCGGAGGACGCCGCGGTCCGGCGCGTCTACAAGCGCCGCCAGTTCGAGAACATCTGGCTGCGGACGAAGCGCCACGACGCAAACGGCCAGGTCAAGGGCGGTTCGGGAGGGGTCTGCTACCTCTACTTCCCGGCTGAGCCAGCACCAACTCAGCACCGGGTCCTGCGGGAGCTGGGCATCCTGTAGCGGCTCAGGCCGCCAGGCCCACCGACAGCTCCTCCGGCAGGTAGCCCTCGAAGCTCGTGGCCACCACCTGGCGGCAGCGCTCGCGCCCATCCTGGGTGAGATGCCCGTAGCGATCGACCGTGACCTTGATGGATCGGCTGTGTATTGCCGAAGCCCCAGCCGTCTGATGGTTCGATCCCAGGAAGCGCGGATGAGCCCGGGGTATGTCATCCCGCCCTGCTGGTTGAGGATGGGGAACCGGTGGGCGGAGGCAATGAAGAATCCCGGCACCGGAACGTCGCGCCATTCACCCTCTTTCCGGTGCTTCAAGGGCGTGTATTGCGCCACATAGACTCCGTTCTCATCCCGATACCGGACCGACCTGGCGGCGCAGACTCAACATTCCGTCCTGAAGGCTCGGCTCATCTAAAGCGTGTTGCAGAAGGTCGGGAGTGGGCAGGCCAGGGGCAGGTTGGTGCCTGGCTTGTTCATGCGGCGAGGGCAAGGTTGTGCATGTGGGCGATGGCCTGGACTGCGTGGTGGAGGCCGTTGCCGCGCTGCCGGCAGTCGCGGAGGATCTTGTAGTGCTTCATGCGGGCGAAGGTGTGCTCGACACGGGCATGCACCCGGCGATGCTCGGCGTTGTCCGCTTCCTCGCCTGGCAGCAACCGGCGTCCTGGGCGTTTGCGGTGCGGGACGACGAGCCCGGTGTTGATGTAGGCGCCGTCGCCAAGGACCGTCACGTCCCTGCATGTCCGGGCGAGGCCGGAGTCCCGCCATGCCTTCGCGTCGGCGGTGGCACCGATCACCGGGCGGGCCGCGGCGACCACCAGGCGGGTGTCGGCGTCGATGATGACCTGCACGTTTGCCGAGAAACGGTAGTTGGGTGAGGAGGCGCCGACCTTCCGGTCACGGACCGGGATCAGAGTGCCGTCCACGATCCACAGCCGCTCCGCCGCGTCGGCGGGGTGGGAAGCCGGCTCCAGGGCCAGAAGCCGCCGTAGCCGTTGGATGACTCGGCACACCGTTGCCGACGAGACGTCGAACAGCGGCGTGAGCTGCCTCATCGTGAGGTTCGTGCGGTAGTACACGGCCGCCAACAGCACTCGCTCCCGCCAGCGACAGACACCACGGCCGGCCACCACCGGGACCGTTTCCACCCCGCTCCCGCACGACCTTCAACAACCGCTCGGACTGCCGCATCCGCAGGCCCATGAACGTCTCCACCCACAACGGCTCAGCCCTCAACACCCCACCCATACAAGGAAAATGCCCGGTGTTCAAGGACCTCGATGAGAGCGATGCTGTCGTAGCTGCCGGGCTTGAGGTGGAAACACAGGCGAGCACCGCGGTCGAAGTCGGCGGAGTGGTAGCCCAGAGCTGCAGCCATCGACGCACGCTTCCAGTTCAGCCGGTGCCGCAGAAGCGGCGTGCGGCCGCGAGGTGCGTAAGTACGGCGGATCTGGGGCAGCAACGAGACGCCTGATTCGTCGAGGAACACGATCCAGGCACGTGTGTTCACCGCCCCCTTTTGATGCGTGGCCACTCGTGCGTGATCCAGCGGGCGATCTCGGACTCGTCCCGCTCCACCGCCCGCCGCTCAGGCCGCTGCAGACTCCACCCCAGCCGGCCGGTCAGCAGACGCCACACCGACGCCCGTGACAGGGACACTCCTGTCACCCGCTCGACGACCGCGCCGACTCGTTCCAGGGTCCACAGATCGGCCTCGAATCCATGAGCCTGGGCACCTCGCTCCAAGGCGGCCCGCACAGTCTCGACCTGGGCGTCATTCAACTTGGGCGGGCGACCGGTGGCCGGACGCCGGCGTAAGGCGGGAGCACCCCCTTCCTCCCACACACGCCTCCACCGCCGCACGCTCTCGGCACACACTCCCACCACCCGCGCGATCTCCGGATTCGACCCGCCCTCCTCGAACAGCTCGACCGCCCGAAGACGACGCGCCTCCGCCAACTGTGGCCGTGACAACGGAGATACGGAAGAACCGGACGCAGAGGACAAAGCTCGATAAGCCATCCCGACAGCTCCCACCCACAAAGCCACCACACCCACCGAAATTACGAAAAGATCAGTAGGGCATCCAGCCCCGCGTCTATGCCGCCGGCCGGGCGCGCGCACGCCGCCAGGAGGGTTGGGGCCGGCGGCGATCGTGGAGATCCGCTGGGACGGGACGCCGAGCGTGAGCGCGGTCTCGGCCGTCTCGGTGCCGAACAGGTCGGTCGCCGCGGTCACGCCGTCGAGAGCCAGCGTCCGGACCCGGTCGGCCAGGCCGGCACCGTACGCCACGGGATCGACGGCCGGCCCGGCTACCGAAAGCGTGCTCGCCACCTCGTCGCTGATGCCCGTCGGCGTGTGAAGGAGCGTCTCGGCGGGTGTCTTGATCACCACGAAATCGGCGGCGGCTCGCCCGAGCGAGCCACCGTGGACCCGGTCGCCCACAGCGAATAGACGGACAGTCGTCGTCCAGAGCCGATGCCACCGGAGTCGGGCGGGCGGTCAAGTGTGTGGATTGACGCCTCCGCCCGCCACGGTCTGCATGGCCGGCGTCGACAGCCGGATCCTGGTCGGCTTCCCGCCGGACTCTCCTGGCAGCAACAGGTGCCCGCGAGGACAAGTGACTTGTGGTCTGGTGCAGTTGGCACTTCTGGGTGCATCACCAGGTATGGCTGAGCAGACAGGGTTCACCGTCGACGTGTGGGTGTGGAAGGACCGCTATGGCGGCCTCCGCGCCGACTGGGCATCAACTCAGCCCGATGCATCCGTCTGCCAGGTCCAGCTCCCCGCCGAACGGGGGCCGCTGCAGCGCCTCTACGGCAACATCACGCGCGTGATCGCCGAACGGGAGGCGACTTCCCAGCCCGTGCATACAGGCCGGGCTTCGCTGGGCGTGCGGGTGTGGGAGACCTGCGTTGGCCGGCTGGTCGCCGGGCTGGTGCGGAGGAAGGGAGCCACGGTGATCCACTTGGCTCTGCCCGCCGATCTAGATCAACTTCAGGAGTGGCACGACCGTGTGGTGGGACAGACGGAAGCCCGCGGCATACCTCACCAGGCGTGGGTGAAGCGGCCGGGTGCCCGCGTGGTCAGCGTCGTCACGACCAAGCCAATATCCCGAAGCCGCGCGGGTCCCGTATGTCTCCGCCGGACTCCCCGGGCTCGGCAAACGACGGTAGGCTGGGCACGGTACGGGCAGAGGCCGCCGTCTCCGACGCGCACCCCTGCGTCGCGCTCTACAGTGCCCGCGTGGACTCAGAAGACATCGCGGAGAGGATCGCCGCCATCAGTATTTCGCTGGGCCAGAACCGCAGTTGTTGGCCCACGCGAAGGCTGGGGATGGCCTGCTTCACCAAATGACCGATATAACGCCGCTTGGCCCTCATTGGTCGTTGCGGTGGGCGTCCGGGGGAGACGGGTGTGGGCGTCGAGGTGACGCTTGGTGAAGAGTGATCAGAGCTCGACCCTGCGGATAGCCGTCAATGGCGAGGGGTGCGGATTTGCTTGTGCCGCACGACATGCTGTGGGTTCACGGCAGTCGCAGCAACAAGCCCGGGGTAGCGGGCTGATACCCGTCTTGAGGAACCGTCTGCCCAAGTGAAACCGTGTGATCAGCTGACTGCTGATCAACGGGGGAGCGTGTTTGTCGTGGGTGTTGTGCTGCCTGGGTGGGCGGATGAGCTGCTGGACCTGATCGGTGTGTCGTGGCCGAACGTGGATGAGGACGACTACCGCGAGATGGCGAATGCCATGCGGGAGTTTGCCGACGACATCGATGAGGGCGCGAACGAAGCTCACACCGCGATCCAGGGCTTGGTCGGTTCGGCGGGTGGCTCCCTGGCTGTGGAGGCGCTGAATGCCCACTGGGGGAAGGTCAACGGCACGCACCTGAAGGGGCTTGCGGACTGCGGCCGTATGGCGGGTACGGCGATGGACGGCGTCGCCGTCCTCATCGAGGGCGCGAAGATCGGTGCGCTCGTCCAGCTCGGCATCCTGGCGGCAGAGGTGATCGCTGCGCAGGCTGCGGCGCCCTTCACCCTGGGGTTGTCGGAGCTGGGTGCCCTGGGTGCGACGCAGGTGACCCGGATGATCCTCAAGCGGTTGTTCAAGGAGGTCTGCCAGCAGGTCGCCGAACAGGTCATCAGCATCGCCCTGACCCCCGTCGAGGAGGCTCTCGGCGCGATGGTCGGCGACCTGGTCGTGCAACTCGGTGCCAACGCGCTGGGTGTCAAGGATGGACTGGACCTGGGGCAGACCGCCAAGGCGGGCAAGGAAGGCTTCAGCCAGGGCGTACAGGATGCCAAGGGCGCTGCCAAATCCGCCGCCGACAATCCCATGGAACTCCTCAGCGCCGGCGGCCGCCGCGGTGGGGGCGGTCTCGGCGGTGGTGGCAGCCACGGTGGCAGCAGCGGTAGTGGTGCCGGTGGCAGCGGCGGGTTCAGTTTCGACAAGGACCAGCACGACCAGGTCGTGACGAGCTTGGAGGGCGCGGGCGGCACGTTCCGGAACAAGGCCGGCGGCAAGATCGGCCGGGCCAGGAGCCATCATGGCCGTACCCGTGGCAAGGACGCGATCGCCGATGCGGCGAACGTGATGCTGGACAAGGTCATCGAGGGCATCGAGGAGGCGGTGAAGAAGACCGCCAAGCACCTTGACGACAACATGACCCGCGGCATCAAGCAGATGGCCAAGAACCACCATGACAACGACCAGAATCTCTCTGACCACTTCAAGGGCCTCGGTAAGGACGGAAAGAAGGACCCCAAAGCCCCCAACAGCGGGGGCGACAGGGGGCCCGGCGGCAGCGGCGGTACAGCGCCGCACTCGAAGGGCCCCCATTCCAAGGGACCTTCGAAGAGCGAGGCAGCAAAGCAGGCCGATGCGGACCACCCGCACGACAAGACCCGCAAAGATGAGGGCAAGAGCACCGAGGGTACTGACCCTGTCGATCTGGCCACCGGCAAGGTGTTCCTGACCCAGACGGACATCGTGCTGCCCGGCGCCCTGCCGCTGGCCTTCACCCGCAAGTACGAGTCCTCGACCCGCATCGGCCGGCACGTAGGGCCGTCATGGTCCTCCACCGTGGACCAGCATCTGGAGATCGACGCCGAAGAGGTCGTCTTCGTCACCGAGTCCGGCATGCTGCTGCGCTATGCCATCCCGGAAACCGGTGAGCGGGTACACCCGAAGAACGGTCCGCGCTGGCCGCTGACGCGCACTGACCAGGGCGACTGGGCCGTCCACGATCCGGAGACGGGACAGACCCGCTACTTCAGCGACGTCCTGCACGCCCCAGGCATCGCCCTGCCGGATGAGATCACGGACCGCAACGGGAACCGGATCACCTTCGACTACACGGACGAGACCGGCGTCCCGTACGCGATACGCCATAGCGCCGGCTATGAGCTCAAGCTGACCTGCGACGAGAGCGGCCGCCTCACAGCCCTGCACCTGGTAGGTGGGGGTGACGACGGCTCGGATCAACTGATCAGGTCTTACGGACACGACGAGAGTGGCAACCTCACGTCGGTCACTCTCTCCACCGGCGCGGTGACGAAGTTCGAGTACGACGCTGAGCATCGGATGACGGCCTGGGTCGACTCCAACGACTCCCGCTACGAGTACACCTACGACCACCGGCACCGTTGCACCACCCAGTCCGGCGCCGAGTGGCACCTGGAGAACCGGTTCACCTACAGCGAGGCTGACCCGGAGACCGGTCACCACGTCACCACGCACATCAACGGAGAGGGCGCCAGCACCCGGTACCTCATCGACGACCGTCTCCGGGTCGTCGCCACCACCGACGCGCTTCGGAACACCATCCGCACCACGTATGACACGCACGACCGGCCCTTGCGGATCACCGATCCCCTCGGCGCCACCACGCAGTTCACCTATGACGAGGACGGGCGCCTCATCGGTGTCGTCCGCCCTGACGGCGGCAGCAGCAGCGCCACCTACACCGACCTCGGTCTCCCTGCGGAGGTCACCGGCCCGGATGGCCAGACCTTCCACCAGGAGTACGACGCCAAGGGCAACCGAATTGCCGTCACCGACCCCGCGGGCCATACCACCCGCTTTACCTACGACGCACGCGGCAACCTGACGTCGGTCACCGACCCGCTGGGAAGTACTAGTGGAATCGAGTGCGACAAGGCGGGGCTCCCGGTTGTCGTCACCGACCCACTCGGCGCCGCCACAGTGTTCAGCCGGGACAAGTTCGGCCGCACGACATCGGTTACGGACCCCCTTGGCAACACCACTCAGTACGAATGGAACTCCGAAGGGCTCCTCACGGCCCGCATCAATCCGGATGCCACCCGGGAGTCCTGGACCTACGACGGCGAGGGCAACCGCACAACGCACACTGATCCCCTGGGCCAGGTCACCACGTTCGAATTCGGTCACTTCGACCAGCTGAAGGCGCGTACCGATCCGGACGGGGCACGCCACGAGTTCGTTCACGACACCGAACTCAAGCTCATGAAGGTCATCAACGCCCAGGGCCTGACCTGGCGATACGAATATGACCTGGCAGGCCGTCTGATCGCCGAGACGGACTTCGACAACCGCACCCAGACCTACGCTCACGACCCGGCAGGGCGTCTGACCTTCCGCACCACCCCGCTGGGTCACACCATTCGCTTCCAGCACGACGCCCTCGGCCGTATGGTCGCCAAGGAAGTCGAGGGTGAGCTCACCACCTTCTCCTACGATGCGGCCGGTCGTCTGGCCCACATCACCGCACCCAACAGCGAACTGTCCTACTCCCGGGATGAGTTCGGCCAGGTCGTTGGCGAAACGGTGAACGGCCGCACCACTTCCTACACCTACGACGCCCTGGGCCGCCGCCTGTCCCGCACCACCCCCAGCGGCGCGGTGAGCCATTGGACCTACGACGTGGCAGGGCGGTGCACCGGACTTGATGTCTCCGGCCGCACTCTGGCCTTCGCACATGACGTGCTGGGCCAGGAGATCTCCCGCACTCTCGGCGACGTCACGTTCGCCAACCAATTCGACGCCCGTGGTCGTCTCACCGACCAGCACGTGACCGCAGCCGCTGAAACTGTCCAGCACCGTGCGTACACCTACCGCGCGGACGGCTATCTCACCGGCATCGTCGACCACCTCAACGGTGTTCGCCACTTCGAACCCGACACCGCCGGCCGTGTCACCACCGTCTCCGCCCACAACTGGACCGAGACCTACGCGTATGACGCGGGCGGAAATCAGACCCATGCCACCTGGCCCGACCGCCACCCTGCCCGCGAAGCCCGGGGCGAGCGCACCTACACCGGCACGCGCATCAACCGCGCCGGAGCCGTCCGCTACGAATACGACGCGGCCGGCCGCACCATCCTCCGCCAGAAGTCCCGTCTGTCCGGCAAGCCCGACACCTGGCGTTATACCTGGGACGTTGAAGACCGCCTGACCGCCTGTACCACGCCCGACGGCACCACTTGGCGCTACACCTACGACCCCCTCGGCCGGCGCACCGCCAAACTACGCCTGGCCGAAGACGGCGAGAACATCGCTGAGCAGGTGGTCTTCACTTGGGACCGCACCACCCTGTGTGAGCAAACCACGCTCCTCCATTGCGGCTCGACGCAATCGACCATCACCTGGGACCACCAGGGCCTCATACCTCTGACGCAGCGCGAACGCCGCACCACAGTCGACGCGTCGCAACACGAGGTCGACCAGCGCTTCTTCGCCGTCATCACCGACCTCGTCGGCACCCCCACCGAGCTTCTCGACGAATCCGGCGCCATCGTCGCCCGCGCCCGCAGCACCCTTTGGGGCTCCACCGTCTGGAACGTGGGCGCCACCGCCTACACACCTCTCCGATTCCCCGGCCAATACTTCGACCCCGAAACCGAACTCCACTACAACTACCTCCGGACCTACGACCCCGAAACCGCCCGCTACACCACTCCTGACCCTCTCGGACTCGCCCCCGCCCCCAACCCAGCCAGCTACGTCCGCAACCCCCACACTTGGACTGACCCCCTTGGACTCTCTCCGTACAGCGGGCGCGCGACAGTGCGCTGGGACGTCGATGAGGGGCACGCCACCATCCGAGTAGAAGGCAACGGCCGATACATGGAGACCGAACAAATCATCAACGGGTGGGACGGAGAGGGCAATCCGAGCGGCCTTCCAACGACTGGGGCGGGTGCTCAACGTCTGGGGCCAAACGTGATAGAGCGAACCTTTGATGTACCCGACGTGAATGCGGCCATTGATGCGCAGCTAAGGTCCATCAATGCAGACCTTGGACCGTACGACGGAATTCACAACAGTTGCGTCACGTACTGCGTGGACATATTGAGGGCCGGCGGAGTGGACATTCCGCCAGGTGCGCGAGGAATGATTAAACTCAAGAGAATGCTAGGTTAGGAGAAAAAAATGACTGCGCACGAGGGGCACCATGACGCTGTTCTGGCCGAGATCCTGTTGAGTGAAAAGGTTGGAGTGGGGCACATTCGCCTGGTGGGCGATGTAATTTCAGCCAGGGCGCAACTCAGTATGGGCATGCAAGGACCGGCCGGCCTGTCGCTGGATCAGCATGCGGAAATTGTTGAGGCGGTGTTGGATCTGGAGGATGCTTACCGCAGTGCTTGGGAGGCGGTAAACGCTGCTCCCGATATTGAGCAGCGCATTCCGAAACTCGAGACCTTGGAACGCGAGCTCAAGGGTGCGGTAGAGGGAATTCTCGAAATCGCTCGACAGAATCAGATCACGGCTGAGCGTTGTCGCTTCCAGAGGGAGAGCGGTGCCTAGTGCCATGCTGGAGCCTCACCGGGCGCGGGTGGCTTCTCGTGGTTGTCGTAGGCCCATGAGGGGGTCTCAGAGGGGTCGTCGTGGTTGTGGCTTCCGTGGCTGCGACGACCACGGACTGGGGCCACGCCTGGTGAACGTTGAGCCTGCGTACCGCAGTGCGCTGTCTCCACAACCAGGCGTCGGAGCCTGAAGCGGGCACCGATCCAGCACAACGCCCGCCAACGGACCGGAAAGGGCGGCAGCGGAAGCCGGCACGGACTCAGCACGGCTCGGCTTGGGCTCGTTCAGTGTGAACGAGCCCAAGCCGTTG
Source organism: Streptomyces sp. NBC_00400 (assembly GCF_036048035.1). NCBI lineage: Bacteria > Bacillati > Actinomycetota > Actinomycetes > Kitasatosporales > Streptomycetaceae > Streptomyces > Streptomyces sp. NBC_00400. The sequence goes on from NZ_CP107940.1 coordinate 7,081,474, forward strand.
ACCAGCATGTTTGCCGCCACGTCCTGCGTCTGCTAACGCCCTGCATCCCAGTTCGAGAACATCTGGCTGCGGACGAAGCGAAAGGACGCAAACGGCCAGGTCAAGAGCGGTTCGGGAGGGGTCTGTTACCTCTACTTCCCGGCTGAGCCAGCACCAACTCAGCACCGGGTGCTCGCGGAGCTGGGAATCCGCTGAGCATGTGCACCCCGAAGGCGGCCTCGATGACCTGACGGCAGCGCTCACTGTCGTCGAGGGTGAGGTGGCCGAACCAGTCCACCGTGATCTTGATAGAGCTGTGGCCCATCCAGCGCGACACCTCGTGGATGGGCACGCCGTTGCTCAGGGTCACGGTGGCCCATTTGTGTCGGAGGCCGTGCGGCTTGTGGTCGGGGAGCCCGAGGCGTTTCAGTGCCCGGTCCCAGGACTTACGGAAAAGGCCGGGGTGGATCATGCCTCCGGCCTGATTCCGAATGGGCAGCCGTTCGGCAAGCGGCTCCAGGGTGGCGACGTCGGTATATCGCGGCATTCGCCCCCTTTCCGATTCTTCAAGGGAGTGTAGAGGGCAACGTACTTACCTGAGGAATTCTTGATACGCGCAACCGCCGCCGCCACCACCGCCGGCAACGTAACGTGCCGCTGACGATGTCCTCTGGAAAAACGCCCAGCGACTCTCCGATACGCAAACCGCAGCACGCCATGAGCCACACGGCAGGCTCCAGGCGTGGACCAATCTCGTTGGCCCCAAGGTACTGGATGGTTATCTGAGCGCCGGCCCGGACAGTGCACCGATCGTCCGCAATCTCCGTCGCCGCATGGGGCCCACGGCCCGCAGGGGCGAGTGGAAGGTGCGTCTGAACGGCTACGGCAAGCTCCCACATCATTTGCGGATGTTTGAGCTGGAGAACTCCGGTGCCCACAGGGTGGTGCACGGCAGCGTATTCAGCCCGCGAGGCAGCGCCGTCCGCGGCGGGTGGTCTTCGGGGTGATGTTCCGCTCGCAGAGCCGTCGACGGCAGATGTCGTGGCCGTCGCCATGTGCTGATACCCCCGCGCGACCAACCCGGATACGGACCTCTTTGGAAGGCACCGCCGCATGCCCTTGGGCGACGGCTGTTCTCGGCGAAGCGGGGGGCCCGTCGCACCGGCCGTTGGAAGGCCATGTACCCGGTGCACGCAAGTTCGCCTAATCTGGGGGTGTCGGGTGGGCCCTGGCGAGAGGCCGTGCCCGGAAGGTGCCCTGGACGCAGGAACGTTCTGCGCCGTGTCTGGGAACCAGTGCCGCTTCGACATGCATGCAGGGACGGACCAGCAGATGCAGGTGAGGTATGAGACCAGCCTCGTGCCCTTTGCAAGCCCGCTCGGGCGAGAAGTGCGACATCGGGTGACGGGAGAAGCAAGCCGTGGCGCGGGCCCGGCTCGGCGGGCGGGACGTCGTGGATAAGGTCGCGTTCACAGCCGCTGGTCTCTACGCCATCGTCCTGCTGCGCGCCGGAGGGACCTTCGCCGTCGGCTGGCTCGCCGGGGCCGGTGCCAGGCGCGGCAGGCTCGCGGAGCGGATCTCCACGGCCAAGTTCCGGCGCGCCGAACGGGCGATCCAGCGGTGGGGTGCACCGGTGGTGGCCGTCTCCTTTCTGACCGTCGGGTTCCAGACCGCTGCCAACTTCCTCGCGGGGAGCATGCGCATGCCCCTGTCGCGCTACCTCCCGGCACTGTTCGTGGGGGGAGCGGGCTGGGCGCTGGTCTACGCGACGGCCGGCATCGGCGCGCTGGAACTGCTGGCAAGGCTGTTTGCCGGGCAGGCGGTGATCGGTGTGGCCGCGGTCACCGTCCTTCTCCTCACGGTATGTGGCGTGCTGGTGTACCGGGGGAGAAAGGCTGCTTTGGCCCCTCGCCATACCGCGGCTGACGAATCCTGAGAGGCCGCCTGCGTATGGCCTGCAAGTTGCCAGGCAGGGGTCTCCACCGTAGCCAACAGACCTGAGCCGACGGACGGGCGACTGGCCGGGCATCGGCGGGCATCGAGCAGTGCTCAGGACTGGCGGATCGGCCACACCGAGGGCCCGCCCGCTCACCGGCCGGCCCCTCGGCGCTACCGCTTCGTCGTTCCGGACGGTCTCATGGTCGTCGGTCCGACTGATGGTTCACGAGGGCTGGGAGTCCTGGTCGGCAAGGAGCGAATCGGAAGGGCGGTCGGCGCCACGGCCGTCCCGGCGACACGGGCAGGCCACCGAATGCAAGTACGTCATCCTGCGCGCCGGGCCAGGCCGCGGCTATCGGTTGGAGCACGGCGAGCCGGTGTGTGGCGCTGCCCCGCAGGGGGCAGACGTCGTCACCTCCATCCCCAACGGCACGGAAAAGTGGTCGAGTGTGAGGTCCACGTCTCGGGGCCGCCCGCGTGCGTCGGAGCGGCCCCGAGACGTGCAGCCAGTCGCCTCAGGGGGAATGACTGCATGCGTAGGCGGCGCAGGAGGAAGTAGGTTTGATATGGGCACAGGAATCGATTTCCTCGTGGTTTTTTCCTCCTCGTCTGCCTTTGGCCCGCTGCGTGGTTATGCCGCAAGGTGGCACGCAATTCGTCACGGGGCGTCGGCTGGCTCATGGCAGCCGGACTGCTGGGTATCCCCATTTCCCTTATATGCGCTGGGCTCTTCGTTCGCTGAGCCTCTCTTGCCCATCAGCCCGACGCTGGCGTCGGGCCAGTTCCTGGCGAAGCCAGTTCGCCGTCCCCGATGAGTCCGGTCTTTCCGACGGCGTCCTTCGTGTCCGACAGCTCCCACGCGGGCGACACGCCACGCAGATGCCATGCCACCCCGTCGTCCTGCTTCGGGCAGGCCGGCGTGGTCCGGCGCACCACGCCGGCCAAGCCTCCGGACTCCGGGCGCCGACGGCCGGTGTCGGGAGGGCCGTCGGCGCCCGGTGGTGGTCAGGAGCAGGGCTTGTAGAAGTGCTTCCAGCCGTCGCTGGGCATGGCCGGCGGCTCCGGCGTGGTTCCGAACTCGCCGTACTTCTGCTGCAGTTCGTAGTCGTAGTTCCCCGGACCGCCGCCCGGCTTCGTCAGGCGCACGTCCCGGTCCAGCCCTCCGTCACCGGAGTTGTTGAGGATCGCGAGGTCCGGGTACGCGTCGCCACCGTAGTTGGCGATACGGAGCTGCTGGACCTCGCCGTGGTCGCCGATATCGGAGTGCCGGGATGTGGCGGAGGCCAGGTTCGACCGCTTGAGGGGGCCGGGGCGGTACTCCGCGACGCGCGCCGTCGAGGGGTCGTCCCCATCGGCCGGCTTGACGAGGTTGACGACCATGTCCAGGGTGCCGTCGCGCTGGAAGTCGGCGACCGCGGCGGACGCGACCTCCCCCTTCTTCGCGCCGAGAAGAGCGCTGACGGGGTACGGCTTGCCGAACGAACCGTTCGCGGCACCCCACTGGACCGTCATCCTGGTGCCCGTGAGGCCGGGGTTGCTGATCCTGTCCGGGTGCTTGTCGCCGTCGAGGTCGCCGACCAGCGTCGTGGTATCGGCCAGGCAGGGGGCCGTGGCCGCGGCGGCCTTGCCGGCCCGTGCGGCGCCGCCCGGGGCCGATGCGGTGGCGGCATTGGCCTGGTAGCCGGCGACAGTCAGGGACAGGGCGACGGCCGCGACCGGCGCGGCGATCAGGTGTAAGCGCTTACGGATCATCATGCACTCCTCATGTCGTTGCTGCGAGGTGAGATGCCGTCAGTGCTCCACACGTTGATCCCGGGTCGCTGTATTACGCAACTGTGACGTGCGAGCGGGAGGCCGGAGAGCAGCCCGCAGTACGTCACCGCAGGCCTGCCGCGCTCAGCCCGACAGTTCCCACAACAGCCGGTAATACCTGGTCCGTTCCGGGTCCGGCTCGACTCCGTAGGCTTCGAGCAGCGGCTCTTCCCATCCCGGACCGTAGTTCCACTGAGTGCTCCACGTGGCGACGGCGAGGTCGGCCCAGCGGTCCGCGACACCGAGCGCGCCAAGGTCGACATGTCCGGTACAGGTGCCGTCGTCACCGACCAGGGTGTTGGGAGCGCAGGCGTCGCCATGGCAGACGACGAGCCGGTCGGCCGGCGGGATGTCGGTGAGCACGCCGAGCGCGCGCTCAACCGTTCCGAAGTGCTGAAGGTCTTCAGGCCAGTCCGCCGGATCGGTCCGGCCCGCCGCCGCTCGTGACCGAGCAGCCTCCAGGCGTGCTTCTGCGGACCAGTCGAACGGGCAGTCCGCGACGGGCTGCGCGTCATGAAGGGCGCGCAGCCCGGAGCCGATCGCGCGGACCGCGGTGCCGGGGTCGCGCTTCCACCGGTCGTCCACCGCCATGCGTCCGGGCAGGCCATGGGTGACGATCCAGGACCCTGTTCGGTCAGCGCCCTCACCGAGTACCCGCGGCACCACGGTGAACCTCGCCGCCCACCGCAGGCGTGCCACCTCGGCCGCAAGGTCGATGCCGCTGCCGACCGGTGTCCACTTCACAAACTGCCGTGTATCGCCCAGGCCGACTTGAAAGGTCAGTCCGCCGAGTTCGTTCTCCCATACGGCCCGTGTCGGCCGCCCCGCCGCGAGCTCGGTGACGACGCGTGGAGGCTTGACAGGTCCAGTGGGCGAGGCGGCGATCATCCGGTCATTCTCGCCGGAGCGGCCGGTGGTCAGCCAACCATTTCAGGGCGCTTCGGTCAGCCGCCCCGCCGACCAGCCGCAGAGAGGCCCGGCCGATCGACGGAATGCGACAACTCCTCCTGTCAGGGCCCTGCGTGGCCGGAGCCGGCGATCGTCCGTGACCGGTCGGGCCGGTTGGGGGGACGTTCTGCCCGGCCGGCAGCGCCTCGTACAGGTGCCGCCAGACTCCGGTCTCTTTCCGGTCCTGTGGGTGACACCGGCGCTTCATGCCTCCGACACCGGCCGTGGCGGCCCGCTCTTCCTGCTCCCGGATCAGCTCAACGACCTGCACAGTAAGGGGACATGGACCTACTAAAGTTGCGTCCATGTCATCACACACGCGTACGACACGCGGCGAGCCTGCTCCGCCGCAGGACGGGAAGAGAGCGTCCGACATCCGTCAGGCGGTGACGGAGACCCTGCCGGTCGGCGTGGGGATGTTCTCCTTAGGGATCACTTTTGGGCTGCTGGTCGTGCAGTCGGGGCTCGCCTGGTGGTGGACGCCCCTGTTCAGCGGGTTGATTTACGCCGGCTCGCTGGAGTTCCTGCTGGTCGGCATGCTGATGGCCGCGAGTCCGCTGGTCTCGATCGCGCTGACCACGCTGCTGGTCAATTTCCGGCATGTCTTCTACAGCCTGTCGTTCCCGCTGCACCGCGTCCGGGGCAAAGTCGCCAAGACCTACGCGGTGTTCGCCCTGATCGACGAGGCCTACGCGCTCACGGCGACCAGGCCGGCCGACTCCTTCAGCAGCCTGCGGATCATCGCGACACAGGTGTCGCTGCAGTCCTACTGGGTCGGGGGCGGGCTGGTCGGTGCGCTGACCGGTCGGGCTCTGCCCACGATCGACGGCCTGGACTTCACGTTGACCTCGTTGTTCACCGTGCTGGCGATCGAGGCGTGCCGGTCGGGACGGGATCTGCCCGCTCCGCTTCTGGCCGCGGGATGCGGCCTCTTCGCCCAGCTGGTGGCGCCTGGCCAGATGCTCGTGGTGGCGATGACTCTCTACGTTCTCGCGCTGCTCGTGCGCTACCGCTTCACCCGGCCCCAGGAGCACACCAATGCCTAGCACCGGATACATCGTCTCGGCGCTGGTGATCGTCGTGGCCATCACCTTCGCCCTGCGGGCCGTCCCCTTCGCCTTTCTCGGGCGGCTGCGCTCGTCGCACGTGACCGCCTTCCTGTCCCAGCACATGCCGGCCGGAATCATGGTGATTCTGGTCATCTACCTGCTGCGCGGTGTCGATGTCACCACCAGCCCCTACGGACTGACCGAAGCAACGGGCATCGCCGTGACGGCCGGACTGTACCTGTGGAGGCGCAATGTGCTGCTGAGCATCTTCGCGGGCACCGCGGCCTATGTGCTGCTCCTGCACTTCCTCCCGACGGCGCACGGCTGACGGACCCGTTCCCGCACTTCCGGGTGCCGGGTCCGCGGGCCGTCCCGACCGCCGGGGGTCAGCCGAGGAGGATCTGGCCGAGCAGGTAGAGGTTGAGGCCGGACAGGACGAAAGCCAGGACCGCTCCGATCCCGGTGGTGAGCGGCCTGTTGACGTAATCTCCCATCAGCTCGCGGCTCCGGGTGAACATCACCAGGGGGACGAGGGCGAACGGGATGCCGAAGGAGAGCACCACCTGGGAGATGACGAGCACGGAGTCCGGTGAGAATCCGGCAGCCAGGGCGATCAGGGCCGGCGTCATGGTGACACCGCGGCGCAGCAGCAAGGGAATCCGGCGGCGGAGGAATCCCTGCATGACGACCTGCCCGGCGTAGGTGCCCACGCCGGAGGAGGAGAGCCCGGAGGCGAGCAGGGCCACCGCGAAGGCCAGCGCGGCCATGCCGCTGACGGTCTGGCCGAGGGAGTGGTGAGCTGCTTGCAGGCTTCCGCTGTAGTCACCGCCGCGCCGGTGGAACAGGGCGACGGCGACACAGAACATCGCCAGGTTGATCAGTCCCGCCAGGCCGAGGCCGGAGACACAGTCGATCCGCAGGCTGCGCAGCGCGACCCGCTTGGCGCGGGGGGTGCGCGGCGAGAGCCGCTGTGCGGTGATGGCGGAGTGCAGATAGATCACATGCGGCATGACCGTGGCGCCGATGATACCGACCGCCAGGGTGAGGGATTCGGTGCCCGCGAGACGGGGCACCAGGCCCGCCGCGATGCCCGCCGACGACTGGCCGCCCAGCGCGAACAGCTGGTAGAGGAAGCCGAAACCGATCAGCGAGAGCAGGAAGGTGATGGCGACCTCGAAGGGGCGGTAGCCGCGGCGCTGGAGGGCGAGCACCGCAAAACTGATCACCGCGGTGGCGACGCCCGCGGGGAAGAGCCGCACCCCGAAGAGCAGGTTGAGGCCGATGGCGGCGCCGACGAATTCCGCCAGGTCCGTGGCGATGACGACCAGTTCGGCCTGCACCCACAGCATCCGTGATACCGGGCGCGGCAGGCTGCGGCGGCACAGGGTCGACAGGTCCGTCCCGGTCGCCAGGCCGATCTTCGAGGAGAGGTACTGGATGAACATGGCGACGGCATTCGCGACCACCAGGACCCACACCAGCAGATAGCCGAACTTGGCGCCCGCCTGGAAATTCGTCGCGAAGTTACCGGGGTCGACGTACGCCACCGCGGCGACGAACGCGGGCCCGTAGAAGGCACGTCGGGTTCGTTTCACCTCGCTGTGGGCACGCTGCTCCACCGGCACTGTGGTCATCTCGGCTGTGGTCATCTGGGCTGTCCCCTCACGGTGTGTGCTCGGTCCGTATGACTCACGCTCCTGCCGGCACCTGCGAGACCGCCTCCGTGGCCCCCTGAAGGCACGGCGGCGCCGCCCCGGACCAGGCGTACCGTGCGCCTGGCACCGGGGCGGCGCCGTGTGGCAGGGCGTTACCGCAGGGGAGAGTCCGAGTCCGAGTCCGAGTCCGGATCCGGGCCGACGGGCGGAGTGCCGTAGGTGAAGTAGGTCTCCTGCGGCAGGTTCGTGCCGCCGATCGCCGTCCCCGTGTCGATCTGATCCATCGTCCAGGTACGGGTCTCGAAGTCCGGTTCGAGTATCAGGATCCCGGGGTCGCCGAACAGCTCGATCCGGTTGCCGCCGGGCTCGAAGACGTACAGGAAGGAGCTCTGGGTGATGCCGTGCCGGTCGGGACCCGCCTCGATGGTGATGTCGTAGTCCCGGAACATCTCGGCCGCGTCGATGGTGTGCTGCTGCACTCCGTAGTAGAAGGCGACGTGGTGCAGCCGGCCGCGGGCTCCCCGCGCGTCCCGCATGACGGCGACGTCATGGCTGAGAAGGCTGCTGCTCATCCACACACCGGTCTCGACACTGCCGTCGACCACCCGCTCATTGGTCCGCAGACCGAGGTGGCGCTCGAAGGACTGCTTGACCGGTGTGACGTCGCTGGCCAGCAGGTTGAGGTGGTCGATCCGCTTGACCGGCAGGCCCTGCAGCGGTTTCTTCGACGGCCGGCTGAGGATCTTGCTCCGCAGCTCCGGCGGGGACTTGTACTTCTCGGCCTCCCACAGCAGGCACATGTTGTGGCCGTCGGGCGTGTGGAACTCGTAGGTCTTGCCGTAACCGAACTCGTCCTCGGTCCACTTGCCGTCCTGGTTCCCGTCCCGCATCGACCGGACGCGGCGTTCCAGCGCCTCCGGCGACGAGGTCCGCAGCGCGGCGTGGTCCATCCGGGGCTCCGGACCCTCGGTGATCTTCAGGCTCCACTGGTACGGGTCCTCATAGCCCCGCAGGTAGACGGACTGCCCCTCGCGCCTCGTCTCGTACATGCCCAGCAGGTCCTTGAAGAACCAGAGCGTGCCGTCCGGGTCCGGTGTGTGTAATTCCACCCGCGCCAAGTGGGCGATCTCGTGGCGGTACATCTCTTCGCTCATGCTTCGGTGCCTTTCTCGGACAGCGGGAGCGGAACTCTTCAGCTGACGGGGCCGCCGGCGCCGGCAGACTCAGCCGGCGTCCTTCTTCCGGGCATTGCGTTCCTCGGTCGTGACGTCGCCGGCTGCCCAGTGCGCCGGATCGACCTCCCGGATGACCACCCGGATGTTCGCCAGTGGGGCACCCACAGCGCGGTGCGCCGCTTCCGTCAGTTCGTGGATCAGTGCGCGGACCTGCTCCGGTGACCGTCCGGAGCCCAGGGTCACGTCGATGAACGGCATGGTCAGCCTCCTGCGACGGTGATGGTGCCGAGAGTGGAGAAGTGCGCGGCGACGCTCGCGCCCGGCTGGACGTGGACCGCGTCGGTCATTCCGCCGGTGAGGACGATCGCGCCGGCCTCGATGGCCAGTCCCCGCTCGCCGAGCGCGTTCGCGGCGAGGGCAAGCGCCTCGGCCGGGTGTCCCTGCACCGCCGCGCCGGTGGCGGAGTCGACCACCTGGCCGTCGACCTCCAGCAGGCACGCTTCGTGCGCGAGGTCCATGCCCTCGGGGGAGCGTCCGAGGGGACCGAGCACGAACAGCCCGGAGGAGCTGTTGTCCGCCACCGCGTCCGCCAGGGTGAACTTGAAGTCGTGGTAACGGCTGTCGATGATCTCGATGCCGCCGTAGACGCGGTCCACGGCACCAAGGGCGACCGCCGCGGTGATGCCGGGGCCCGCCAGCCGCTCCCGCATCACGAAGACGATTTCCGGCTCGGCCCGGGGGTGGATCAGCCGCTGCCGGGGCAAGGGGACGCCGGCGGGCAGCACCATGGCATCGGTCAGCCATGCCAGGGACGGTGCGTCGATCCCCATCCTGATCTGCTTGGCGCGCGAGGTGAGGCCGAGCTTGACGCCGATCAGCGTCTCGCCTCGCTGCAGCCGCTGGTGCAGTGCCTCGCGCTGCACCGTGTACGCGCCCGGCAGGTCAAGATCCGGCCAGTGCGCGGTGATCGGCCCGCGAGCGGTGACCGCGCGCTCGGCGTCGAGCAGGACCTCGGCTGCGCGCCGGGCGTCGCCGGAGCGGATTTCCAGTGGCTCGGCCATGAAAGAGGCCGCCTCCTTTGGTACGGACGGTAGGGCGGACAGCGGGTGGGGGCGGCTCAGCGTGCGCGCACGGCGGTCACGGTGCCCAGGCCGGCCAGGCTCGCGGTCACGGTGTCGCCCGGCTCGAAGGCGACGGCCGGGGTGAGGCAGGGGACGAGCACCACATGGCCGGCGGCGAGGGCGAAGTCCTCCTGGCGCACGGCATTCGCCACCCACACCAGGGCGTTGACGGGTGAGCCGAGCGCCATGCCGCCCGCGCCGGTGGCGGCCACCTCCCCGTTGCGGTGCAGCACACAGCCGGACAACCGCAGGTCCACGTCCGAGAGGGCTGCCGGGGTGCCGCCCAGCACGACGCTCCGGCAGCCGGCGTTGTCGGCGACCAGGTCGAGGACGGACGCCGGCCCGTCCTCGCACCTGGAGTCGGTGATCTCCAGGGCGGGCAGCACACAGTCCACCGCGCGGAGGGCGTCGGCCATGGTGACCCGGGGACCGCGCAGCGGCTCACCCAGCACGAAGGCCAGCGCCGGCTCGATGCGGGGGCGGATGAATTTCCCGCCGTCCAGGGGCTGGTGGCCGGGAGGAAACATGCTGTCGGTGAGATGGCCCAGAACCGGTTCCGATGTGTCCATATTCCGCTGTGCGGGCACGGAGACCAGGCCGGCTTTGAATCCGCGCAGCGGATCATGGTCCAAAACCCGCTGCCGCAGCTGCGTCCACTGGATTTCGTACGCATCGGACCGGGAGGAAAGGGAACCGTTGCGTACGGCCGAGGGAACTGCCTTCCCGCTCCGGTGGGCGCCGTACAGATCCGCGGCGATGTCCTGCAAGGCATCTGATGTCATGGAGACTCTTTCAAGGAGGCGATCGTCGTTCCCGGGTGTCAGCGAATGCGCAGGACCACGGCGCGCGGTTCGGTGAAGAATTCACGCGAATGCGGCCCGCCTTCCCTGCCGACCCCGCTGATGCCTTCGCCGCCGAACGGCATGCGGAGATCGCGCTCGAAATAACAGTTCACCCATACCGTCCCGGCCTTCCAGTGGGCCGCCATCCGGTGAGCACGGTCGAGGTTGGTGGTGAACAGAATCCCAGCCAGTCCGTACGGGCTGGAATTGGCCAGCTGCAGTGCTTCTTGTTCGGTGTCGAACGGGATGACCGTCTCCACCGGGCCGAAAATCTCTTCCTGCGCGGTCCGGGTGTCATTGGTCAGCCCGGTGATGACCGTCGGCGCATAGTAAAAACCACGGGACAGTTCGCCGGTTGTCACGGGCGATCCGCCGATGAGGACCGAGCCGCCTTCTTTTTGTGCCAGGTCGACATAGCCCTGCACCTTGTCCAGATGCCGTTGCTCGATCAGTGGGCCCATGAACGTCTCGTGACGCTTGGGGTCACCGACGACGATTTTGGCCGCCTCTGCGGTGAAGCGCTCCAGGAAGGCCGGCAGAATCCCGCGCTGTACGAACAGCCGTGACCCGGAGAAACACACCTGGCCGTTGCCGCCGAAGATCGCCTTGATCGACTCGGGTACCGCCACGTCCAGATCGGCATCGTCGAAGACGATGTTCGCCGACTTGCCGCCCAGTTCGGCGGAGACGGGGGTCAGGTGGGGGGCCGCGGCGGCCATGATGCGGGCTCCGGTGGCGCTGGAGCCCGTGAAGGTGATGCGGTCCACGCGCGGATCGCTGGTCAGCGGGCCGGCCACCTCATCGGCGCCGAAGCCGTGCACGATATTGAGCACGCCCTCCGGCAGCCCCGCGGCTGTGGCCAGTTGGCCGAACCGGGCCGCCGTCAGCGGGGTCTGCGGGGCGGGCTTGAGCACCACGGTGTTGCCGAAGGCGAGGGCGGGCGCGGCCTTCCACGTGGCGAGCATGAGCGGCGCATTCCATGGACTGATCGCCGAGACGACGCCAGCCGGCGGACGCAGGGAGTAGCCGAGTACCGGGCCGTTGGGATATGCCTCGTCGGTCGCCATGGCCGCGTAGTCAGCGAAGAACCGTAAATTCTGGGCGACCCGGGGCATCTCCCCGTGCAGCGCCTGCCTGATGATCTTGCCGCTGTCCACGGTCTCCAGCATCGCCAGCTCTTCACGATGCGCGTCCACGGCATCGGCCACATCGTGGAGAATTTTACGGCGTTCCGTGGGAGTCATTCCAGGCCACGGGCCCTCGTCGAATGCCTTCCGTGCCGCCGCAACCGCACGCTCACCATCCACTGCGGCCCCTCTGGCCACAGTACCTATCACCGAATTATCGTGCGGGTCTCTGGTCTCAAACGTCTTTCCGTCTGCGGATTCGACGGCCTGACCGCCGATCAGGTGGCAGATGTCCCGAATCTCTGTCACCGCTCCCGCCCCGGCACCTAATGACACTGGAGATTGCCTCCTCAGCGCAGCGAAAAACATCACGCTCCGACCGCCGCGCCGACAGGATGCAGCGCGGCGGTGGGCGTAAGTGATGAGTGAGTTGCTTGTCACGGATGCTTGTCACGGTTGCTCGTCGAGCCGGATTCACTCACGGCTTCGACAGATAGGCCCCCCACCTCGCAACCTCATGAAGGATTTCAGAAAACGCCTTCTTGCAAGTGCCGCTACATCCTCCACGGCCCGAACCGGGAGAGTCAAGATCCTCTTCGGTAACCGGTCGACTACCCTTAGTGCTCTGTGGGTCTCCGGTAATTGAGTGAGAGAGTTCCGCTTCTGTAATCGGCCATAGAGCTGGCTCAAACCGGATCCTGCCGAAAGAATCTTGTTGACTGCCCCCTTGCTCACAGGTAACTTCATGAGCACTGGTATCGACGGGGGTTGATGCTGCTCGATTGCAGCGATCCGGTTTCCCGTGCATGCCTCCACCGCATGCAGTAATCCCTCGAATCTGTTCGGCCGGAGCGGTCGTGGATTGCCTTGCCGTCCGCCCCGGCGCAGAAATTATCTTCCCTATTACCGGTCAGATCACGCTGTCCACGCAGGCTGTCGGACTGTGCTCTAAAGCTTTAGGGGGACATGTCAATCATGGGCTCGAGTGCCATGAGCCGTAGCGTCGAGATAGGCGTAGTCGGGGGCGGGGCATCCGCAGTCTGCCTGCTCGACGCGCTCGCTCAGACCCACACACCACCGGGCGGCATCACGGTCTTCGAGCCGTCCCCACATTTATGGCGCGGCCGGCCGTACCAGCCGGACCTGGAGACGGTCCGGGTGAACATCGCACCCGACGGAATGTCCGTACGCTTCGGTGACAGCGGCCACTTCCCGCGATGGCTCACCGACCGGGATGCCACCGCCGGCTCCGGTACGGACTTCGTGGACCCGCTGAACCGGATGCGTTTTGTACCTCGCGCGCTGTACGGCCGGTATCTGGAGGATGCGGCACAGGCGGCGTTGGCGCTGCTCCGCGAGCGCGGGTGGCGCATCGACATCGTCCGCGAGGCGGTGTCGGCCGCGACTCCCGACGACGGGAGAGTGGCCCTGCGCACGCTGAGCGGCCGGCAGGCCGTGGTGGACTACACCGTGTTATGCGTGGGTCGCGGGCAGCCCGGCGACCCGTACGCGCTGACCGGCACCGAAGGCTTCGTCGCCGACCCCTACCCGCTGTCGCGCACCCTCCCGGACATCGGCCCCGAGGACACCGTCGGCGTGATCGGCAGCGGTCTGACGGGCATCGACGTGGTCCTCTCGCTCGCCGGCGGAGGCCACCGCGGCCGCATCCTGCTGCTCTCGCGCAGCGGGGTGCTTCCCCTGGTGCGACAGAGTCCCCTCCCGCACACCCTGCAGCACTTCACGGCCGAGAGGTTCCGTGGCGCGGCGGCACGCGGCGAGACGCTGACGGTCGATGAGCTGGTCGGCGCGATGCGTACGGAGTTCAGCGCGGCCGGCGAGGACTTCGACTCGGTGGCCGAGGAGATAGCGGCGCTCACCGAAGAGGACCCGGTGCGGCGCCTGCGCCGCCACCTGGCCGAAGTGCACTCCCCACGCCGCGGGTTGCGCATCCTCCAGCAGGCGGTGCCGGCCACCGGGCCGGACATCTGGCCGCTCCTGCCCGAGCACGAGAAGACCGAGCTGCTGCGCACGCACTACCGCTCGGTGATGAGCCTGTGCTGCCCCATGCCGCCGACAGCGGCGGCCAGGATCCTGGACCTGATCGACGCCGGGCAGCTGGAGATCATCTCCGGTATCCGGCACATCGAGCCGTCGGGCGGCGGAGCCTTCACCCTGCACACCGACGAGGAGCAGCCGGCCTACCGCGCCGACCGCCTGGTCAACGCGGTGAGCCCGTCCTCCCGCAGCCTGCCGCCCAGGGCCGAGCACCTGATCGCTTCGCTGACCGCGGCCGGCCTCGCCCAGCGGCATCCGCGCGGCGGGGTGAAGGTGGACCGGCCCACCAGCCGGCTCGTGGTGGACGGCACGGCCGACCCCCGGCTGTACGCCCTCGGCGATCTCGCCTCGGGCAGCCTGTTCTTCACCTTCGGTCTTCCCTCGATCGTCGACCGCGCCTACGACATCGCCGACGCCATCCACGCGGACGTCAGGGGAAGAACGTCCTCCCTGTGCGGGGCCGACGTACTGCAGAACACCTGACCATTCGCCTGGAGGAATGCCATGACCTCAACGGTCCCGCTGCCGGAACTGGCCGGCGCGCGTAACGATGTCCGCCCCATGACGGGCGACGAGTACCTGGACTCGCTGCGCGACGGCCGGGAGATCTACATCTACGGCGAGCGCGTCGAGGACGTCACCACCCACCCCGGCTTCCGCAACAGCGCACGCTCCATCGCCAGGCTCTACGACGCGCTGCACGCGCCGGAGGCCGAAGGGGGGCTCCGGGTACCGACCGAGACCGGGAACGGTGGGTTCACCCACCCCTTTTTCAAGACCGCGCGCTCCGCGGACGACTTGATCGCCTCCCGTGACGCGATCGTCGCATGGCAGCGGATGGTCTACGGATGGATGGGCCGTACGCCGGACTACAAGGCCGCCTTCCTCGGCACCCTGGGAGCCCACTCGGACTTCTACGGGCCGTTCAAGGACAACGCGCTGCGCTGGTACAAGCAGGCCCAGGAACGGGTGCTGTACTTCAGCCACGCGCTGGTGCACCCGCCGATCGACCGGGACAGGCCCGCCGACGAGACGGCGGACGTCTGTGTCCACGTCGAGGAGGAGACCGACGCCGGCCTCATCGTCTCCGGCGCCAAGGTGGTCGCCACCGGCTCCGCGCTGACCCACCACAATTTCGTCGCCCACTACGGCCTTCCGGTGCGCGACAAGCGGTTCGGCGTGGTCTTCACGGTGCCGATGGACACCCCGGGGCTGAAACTGTTCTGCCGTGCCTCCTACGAAATGATGGCCACGGTCATGGGGAGCCCGTTCGACTTCCCCCTGTCCAGCCGACTGGACGAGAACGACGCCATCATGGTCATGGACCGCGTGCTCATCCCCTGGGAGAACGTGTTCATGTACGACGCGGAGGCGGCGAACTCCTTCGCGAACGGCTCGGGCTTCGTCGACCGCTTCACCTTCCACGGGTGCACCCGCCTCGCGGTGAAGCTCGACTTCATCGCCGGCTGCGCGATGAAGGCGGTGGAGATGACCGGCACCTCCGGCTTCCGCGGGGTGCAGGCGCAGATCGGCGAGATCCTGAACTGGCGTGATCTGTTCTGGGGCCTGTCCGACGCGATGGCCAAGTCGCCGGTCCCCTGGGTGGGCGGTGCCGTCCAGCCGAACGTGCGTTACGGCATGGCGTACCGGACCTTCATGGGCATCGGCTACCCACGTATCAAGGAGATCCTGCAGCAGACGCTCGGCAGCGGGCTCATCTACCTCAACTCGCACGCAAGCGACTGGAAGAACCCCGAGGTGCGCCCCTACCTGGACAAGTACCTCCGGGGCTCCAAGGGGATCGAGGCGATCGACCGGGTCAAGCTGCTGAAGCTGCTCTGGGACGCCGTCGGCACCGAATTCGGCGGGCGCCACGAGCTCTACGAGCGCAACTACGGCGGTGACCACGAGGCCGTCCGGTTCCAGACCCTGTGGGCCTACCAGGAGTCCGGGGACGCCGATGCGCTCAAGGGCTTCGTGGACCAGTGCATGGACGAGTACGACGTCGATGGCTGGCGGCGCCCGGACCTGTTCAACCCGGACGAGCTGTCATTCGTCCGCGGCCGCTGACCCCCGGCCGGCCCCGGGCGCGCGACCGCGCTGCCGGTGCCGGCCCCGGCAAGCAAGGAGTTCCGTGATGGACAGCAACGGTGCCGCCGACACCGACCCCCGCGACGACGCGAGCCCGGCGCGCTTACGCCAGGCACTCGGCCAATTCGCCAGCGGAGTCACCGTGGTCACCACCGTGACGGGCGAGCAGGGAAATCTGCACGCACACGGGATGACCGCGAACGCTTTCACCTCGGTCTCCCTGGAACCCCCGCTCGTGCTCATCTCGGTCGCCGCCGCGACCGCCACGCACCGGCGGATCGCCGGGACCGGCCGCTACGGGATTTCCATTCTGAGCGAGGCGCAGGAGCCGTTGTCGAAGCACTTCGCGGGCGGTACGCAGCGGCCCGAACTGGTCCGCTTCGTGTGGCGTGACGGCCTTCCCCTGCTGGCCGGCGCCCTGGTGCACCTGTCCTGCAGGGTCCGGCAGTCCCACCGTGCGGGCGATCACACCCTGTTCATCGGAGAGGTCGAAGGGCTCTGGTGCGGTTCGGGGCCGCCTCTGGTGCATTTCCGAAAGCAGCTGCACACGCTCGACATCCCTCATCGCGACGAGATACCGGCGCTGCACGGCGCCGGGGACCTTCTCGCCGAGGAGCAGACAGAAAGGCCCGTTCATGTCCGTTGACCTTGGTGTCCGCCCGTGGGACCAGCTGTTCGCCCGGCATGTGGCAGGGGACACGGGTGACCAGATCACCGCCATCCTCAACCAGTCCGGCGCCACGGACGCGATCACTCTCTCCGGTGGCTTCCCGCACCCGGAGACGTTTCCCACCCAGGCGATCGCGGAGAGCTTCCCGCGAGTGCTGGAACAGTCCGTCGCGCTGCAGTACAGCCCCACCGCGGGACTTCCCGGCCTGCGGGACTGGTTCTCCGGCTGGCTCGGTGCGCAGGAGGGCGTCCGCCCGGCGGAGAACGAACTCTGCATCACCAGCGGCGGCATGGAGGGCATCGGGCTCATCAGCCGGTGTGTGCTCGACCCGGGTGACCGCGTCGTCGTGGAAGGGCCGACGTTCTTCGGTGCGCTCGTCGGGTTCCAGCGGACCATGACGCAGGTGGAGGCCGTGCCGGTCGACGACGACGGGCTCGACGTCTCCGCTCTGGAGCGGTTGCTGGCCACGTCGTCCGGTCCGGTGCCGAAGATCGTGTATGTCATTCCGGACTTCCAGAACCCGAGCGGTCTGAGCATGTCGGTCGAGCGCAGGCATGCCCTGGTCGCGCTGGCGCGGCGGCACGGAATCCTGATCGTCGAGGATGTCGCCTACCGGGAACTGGGCTTCGACGGGGAGCGGCGGCCCAGCCTGTGGGCCCTGGGGCCGGATGTGGTGGCCCAGGTGGGCACCTTCGCGAAGACGTTCGCCCCCGGCATCCGGATGGGCTGGGTGGCCGCGCCGGCCGAGCTCGTCGGCCAGCTGTTGCGCGCCAAACAGAACACGGACCAATGCACCGGAGCGCTGGGGCAGTTGCTGCTGGAGGACTACGGGCGCTCGGGCAGGTTCGACCAGGGCATCGCCTTCTCGCGGAAGTTCTACCGTGAACGGCGCGACATCATGGTGGACGCGCTGCGCACGCATCTGCCCGAGAACATGACCTTCACCCGCCCGCTGGGCGGCTTCTTCAGCTGGATCACGGCGCCCGCTCACCTGGACACCGTGGCGCTCCAGAAGCGGGCACTCGCCGAGAAGGTCACCTATGTCCCCGGCGCGGCGTTCTACCCGGACGGCCGTGGCCAGAACCAGCTGAGGCTGGCGTACAGCCGGGTTCCCGACGAGAAGATCACCGAGGGAGTGCGCAAACTGGCGGGCGTGCTCACCCGGGCGGGCGGGGCGTAGTGCCCACGGCAGCGGGACACCCGACACCGAACGAAGAGGACGTAAAGGTGCAGACCGTTCACCATGAGCTCGTCCGGCCGCCCCAGGAGAAGATCGACGCGCTGCGGGCGCTGCTGCTGCCCGAGTACAGCCCGAGCTGCCTGGTCGCCGATGCCGGCCCGCGGATCGGCGCGATCGGCGGGCTGCTGTCGGTCAAGCGGGAACACCGCGCCATCGGCCCCGCGCTGACGATCGACCTTCCGGAAGACGGCCTGGTCGACATTCTGCCGGTGCTGCCCACGGCGCAGCCCGGCGACATCATCGTGCTCGCCTGCCACGGCAACACCCGGATGGCGATGTGGGGCGGGCTGATGGCGACCCTTTCGCAGATGGCCCAAATCGCCGGTGCCGTCGTCGACGGCGCCATCCGCGATGTCGACGAATTGCGGGACCTCGACTTCCCGATCTGGTACCGGGCCACCATGCCGCGTCGCTGCCCTCCCGCGGCGCCGCCGGACGCCGACGGGCCCGTGCAGGTCAATGTGCCGGTGCGCATCGGCGGGGAGCTCATCGAGCCCGGCGACATCGTGGTGGCAGAGGAGAACGGTGTGGGCGTCGTACCGCCGCAGCTCACCGACGAGGTGATAGCGGCGACAAAGCAGCTTCTCGCCAAGGAAAGCAGCATCCGGGACCAGATCAACGAGGGTGCCACGCTGGCCGAACTTCTCGCGCAATTCGGCCATCTTTAACTGCCGATCTCGTAGTGTCTTCGGGCGGCGCCCTATGCCATGCTCGCAGGTGCAACGTGCTTGTCAGGCAGATGAATTGGTGGGACATCACCCGTGTTACGAGACAAGGAGAACGACGTGACGGCTAGCTTGACCGTCGACAGCGCCGGATCGGTCAACGACTTCAAGGTCGCCGATCTCTCCCTTGCGGCGCTCGGCCGCAAGGAGATCGAACTCGCCGAGCACGAGATGCCCGGACTGATGGCGCTGCGCCGGGAGTTCGGCCCTGAGCAGCCGCTGGCCGGCAAGAAGATCGCCGGCTCACTGCACATGACCGTGCAGACAGCGGTGCTCATCGAGACGCTGGCCGCGCTCGGAGCCGATGTCCGCTGGGCGAGCTGCAACATCTTCTCCACACAGGACCAGGCCGCCGCCGCGGTGGTGGTCGGCCCCGACGGCACCGAGAAGGAGCCGGCGGGCAGCGCCGTGTTCGCCTGGAAGGGCGAGACCCTGGAGGAGTACTGGTGGTGCCTGGAGCAGGTGATGACCTGGCCGGACGGCTCGGGGCCGCACTCCATCGTCGACGACGGCGGTGACGCCACCCTGCTGGTGCACCTCGGGGCCGAGTACGAGGCATCGGGTGTGGTGCCCTCCGCCGACGAGAACGACCCGGAGGACCACCGGCTCCTGCTCGACACCCTGCGCCGTTCGCTGGCCGACAACCCGACGAAGTACCGGGAGATGGCCAAGAGCATCGTCGGTGTCACCGAGGAGACCACCAACGGCGTCAACCGGCTGTACCAGCTGGCGCGGGAACACAAGCTGCTGTTCACCGGGATCAACGTCAACGACTCGGTGACCAAGAGCAAGTTCGACAACAAGTACGGCATCCGGCACTCCCTGGTCGACGGCATCAACCGGGGCACGGACGTGATGATCGCCGGCAAGCTCGCGGTGGTCTGCGGCTACGGCGACGTCGGCAAGGGTGCGGTCGCTTCGCTGCGCGGCCAGGGCGCGCGCGTGGTCGTCACGGAGGCCGACCCGATCTGCGCGCTGCAGGCCGCGATGGACGGGCTGCAGGTCGTCACGCTGGACGACGTGATCTCCTCGGGTGACATCTTCATCACCACGACGGGCAACCGCGACATCATCATGGCCGACAGCATGGCCAAGATGAAGCACAACGCGATCATCGGAAACGTCGGGCACTTCGACAACGAGATCGATATGGCCGGTCTCGCCAAGGTGGCCGGCATCAAGAAGATCGAGATCAAGCCGCAGGTGCACGAGTGGGTATTCCCCACCGGCAAGTCGATCATCGTGCTGAGCGAGGGCCGGCTGCTCAACCTGGGCAATGCGACCGGACACCCGAGCTTTGTGATGTCCTGCTCGTTCGCGAACCAGACGCTTGCGCAGGTCGCGCTGCACACCAAGGGCGAAGAGTACGAGACCAAGGTCTACACGCTGCCCAAGCACCTTGACGAGAAGGTCGCGCGGTTCCACCTGCCCGCTCTCGGCGCCAAGCTCACGGTCCTCACCAAGGTGCAGGCCGAATACGTCGGCGTCGACGTGGACGGCCCCTTCAAGCCGGATCATTACCGCTACTGAGCCCATGCGTTCGTGCATAGGTGCATAGGTGCATAGGTGCATAGGTGCATAGGTGCATAGGTGATTCCTGCGCCGATCGCTGAACAAGGAACGTCCGTTTCCGGTATGCCGGGAGCGGACGTTCCCTTGTGGCTGTGCGCGCACCTGCCCAAGGACGCGGCGGACGGCGGGACGAGCAACTCGGGAGTGCTCGGAAGGCGGCCGGGAGTCAGCCCACGTCCGTACTTTGTGCGCGCGAGAGGGCGACTTCGAGGACGACCAGCAGCGCATCCCGGACCGAGCCCGTGTGACGTGCGTCGAAGACGATCAGCGGTACGTGCTCGGAGACGTCCAGCGCCCACCGCACCTCGTCGAGCTGATGCTGGACCTCACCGTCGAACGCATTGACGGCGACGGCGAACGGGATGTCCTTGTGCTCGAAGTAGTCCACCGCGGCGTAACAGTCGTCCAGGCGGCGGGTGTCCACGATCACCAGCCCGCCGAGAGCACCCTCGACCACGTCGTCCCACATGAACCCGAACCGGTCCTGGCCCGGCGTGCCGAACAGATAGAGCTTCAGCGTCGGGTCGATGGTGATGCAGCCGAAGTCCATGGCGACCGTGGTGGTGGTCTTGCCGGGCGTGTGGGAGAGATCGTCCACGCCCGCCGCGACCTCCGTGATGGCGGCTTCCGTGGTCAGCGGCCGGATCTCGGAGATCGCGCCCACGGCCGTGGTCTTGCCGACGCCGAAGCCGCCGGCAATGACCAGCTTGACCGGTACCGGCGGCTGTTCAACCGCTGTCACGGAGTGCCTCCCGTGAGTCGGGGACGGTGCGGAGACCATCAATAACCCTTCGCAGTACGGAGATGTCCTGGGCTGTCCTGGCGTCCGGGACGTGGACCGCCAGATGCCCGGCGGCGCACAGGTCCTCCGCCAGTACCCGGACCACATTGAGGTGGAGGCGCAGCCGGGCGGCCAGTTCCGCCACCGACTGCGGCCGTCGGCAGGCGGCGACGATGTCGTGTTGTTCGAAGGCGAGCGAGCCCAGGACGCGGAGACCGGACGAGGTCGCCACGACCTGGGTCTCGACCGGGAGCGGGGGACCGGTGCCGCCGCCCGCCACCCGGCCGGCGGTCAGCAGGAAAGGCCGGATCGCGGGAGCGCGGCCGGCGGGCTCCGACGGGCCAGGGGCGCTGCCCTCCCCCGGACTCTCGGCGCCTCCCCCGCTCTCGGCTTCGCCCGAGCGGGGGGACCCCCATGAGCAGGGGGGACCTCCACCCTCGTCCGGTCCTGGTTCACCGGCGGCCATCAGTTCCTCTTCTCAAGCCCTGCACCCTGCCTCCGTGGTGTGGGACGGGTCAGCGGCCCGCCGTGGCGCCGGCGGTCTTCTTCAGCTCCAGCACCAGTTGGGGGGTGAGCGCGCTGCCGGCCCGGTTGGCGAAGAGGGTCATCTCGTAGGCGATGTTGCCGAGCTTCGCCTCCTTCGACGTCACCACGCCGAGGACGGCACCGCAGCCGATGGCCGACACCAGCACATGGCCGCCCTCCAGGTCGATGATGACCTTGTTGAGGCCGCCGAGTCCGTAGTTGCCGGACGCGCCGGCGGCCAGACTCGTGACGCCCGAGACGATGGCGGCCAGCCGCTCGGAGTCCGCCTGCTCGCGCAGTTGGGAGACGGCGATCAGCAGGCCGTCGGAGGACACCGCGATGGCGTCGACGACGCCGGCGGTCTGGGTGGCGAACCGGTCGAGCAGCCAGGTGAAGTCGGCCGCGGCGGCTGTCAGATCAGTGGCTTCCTCCCGCTCGGAACTGGTCTTACCTGTCGGCGTGGTCACTGCCCGACTCCTTCCGGGGTTGCTGGTGTGGCGATGGCGCTGGATCCGTCGGGGCAGCGGCAACTTCTTGCTCCGCCGCTTGCTCTGTCTCTTGTGCGGTTTCCTGCTCGGCTTCTTGCTCCGCCCTGCGTACGGCGGCCTCGAATTCGTCGAGTTCACAACGGACCGCCTCGGCGTCGACGGGCCCGCGCGCGGCCTGGGCCCCGCGGTCGGCCGCCGGGGCGGTCATGTCGAGCGTCGCTCCCCGTACCCGCCGTCGCAGCGGCCGGCCGGACGGCGCCGGGCGCGGCTCGTCCGCGGGGGCGGTCCGCTCCGTATCCGTGCGGGGCGGGAGGCGACGGGGGAGCTCGTCTCGTGGCGAGGGGGTGGCGGGCCGTCGTGCGGGCGGGGCGGCGGGCGTCCGCACCGGCAGGGGGGCGACGGCGGAGGCCGGTGCGGGCGCGCGGTCGGGCCCGGGGCCGGACCCAGGGGCGGGCCCGGTGGACGCCGGATCCGGCGCTGCCGGGTGCTCTGGCGCGGCCTCGGCCTCAGCCGCCGTGTCGCTCCCGGCCACGTCCTCGGTCACGGCCACCGTCCGGGACGGGGCGACGGCCGCGGTCTCCGCCACGTCCGCAGCCGGGGACGCCGTGGCGGCCGGGCTCTCGGTCAGCAGCAGTGCGGAGGGGAGCCAGACGGAGCCGGTGACCCCGCCGCCGGGCGTACGGCTCAGGGCGACCCGGATGCCCGAGCGCCGGGCGAGGTTTCCGACCACGAACAGGCCGAGGACCTTGGTCGGGACGAGGTCGAGCCGTTCCCGGCGGACCAGCCGGGAGTTCTCCTCGTCGAGGCGTTCCGCGCTCATCCCGAGGCCGTGATCGATCACCTCGATCAGGGCACCACCGTCCGAGGTCACGTCGGTGCCGGGCCGGACGACGACCTCGACGGGCGTGTCGGACGGGGAGAACGAGACGGCGTTCTCCAGCAGTTCGGCGAGCATCAGGGTCAGATCGTCGACGATGTCGGGCGCGACGGTGGCCTCCGTCTCGGACCGCAGGGACACCCGCTGGTATCCCTCGATCTGACCGAGCCCGGCCCGTATGACGTTGACCAGGGTGGTCGGCCTGGCGTCCATCTCCAGGTCCCGGATTCCGGCGAGCAGCATGAGGCTGTCCGCGTTGCGCTGGAGACGTACGGCGATGTGGTCGATGCGGTACATCCGCTCCAGGACGCCGGGGTCGGTCTCCTCCCGTTCCACGGCGTCGATCAGCATGAGCTGGCGGCTGGTGAGGTTGCTGACACGGCGTCCGACGTTGCCGAACATCTCGGCGACGTTGTGCCGGCTGAGCACCTGCCGCTCCAGCAGCGCCGCGGCGGTGACCTGCACCTGGTTGAACGCCTCGGCCAGGTGACCGATCTCGTCGTGGACCGGGACGGGGATCGGTCGCGGCCGCAGCGGGGTGCGCTCCGCCGAATCGTCGTCCTCGACCTTGGCGAGCTCTGCGCCCGCCACGTCGACCACCTGCTGTGCGGCGCCGGTCAGGGCCGACAGGGGGCGTACGACCGAGCGCCGGACCAGGACGGAGAAGGCCAGCCAGGAGGCGAAGCCGAGCAGCGCGAGGCCGAGCATCGCCAGCGCGTTGTACAGGGCACTGCGGGAGAGGCTGTCGGCCCGGGCGGCGATCTGGTCGATCAGCGACCGGGTGATGTCGAGGCGGGCCCCGGCCTGCCGGGTTCCGGCGGCCATCGCCTGGCGCAGCTGATGCGGGGTCTGGCCCTGCAGGGAGCCCGGATCGATCTGCAGCTCCGCGAACTGGGCCTCGATGCCGTTCTCCTCGGCATCCCGTGCGATCCCGCTCAGGCGCAGGACCTGCTCCGGGTCGGCGATCCTGCCGAAACGCTCCGTCTGCTCCTCGTAGAGCTGGTGAGCGCCGACCGCGCGGGTGTACTCGGTGAGCGCGTTGGCATCCCGGGTCTGTGCGGAGAACACCCCGCTCTCGAAGGCCGCGTGGGCGGCGTCGGCGCGCAGCACCGTATCGAGGAGATAGGTGACCGAGGACGACGAGGTGCCCACGAAGCGGTCGAGACCGATCCCGTCGATCAGGTAACCGACCGCGGCAGCGTACGCGGGATCGATGCCGGCGGCTGGAACCGAGCCCCGCTCGACCTTGTCGCGCAGCACGGCAAGGCCCCGGATGTAGTCGAGAGCCCGCCCCTCGTCCTTCGGCAGGCCCGTCCCGAACGCGGAACGCACGGCGGTGACCTGGTCGTCGGTCGCGCGCTGTGTCTGGCGGTAGGCGGCGGTGGACGGCAGCGTGGTGCCGGGACGGGCCGACTCCTGCTCCACGGACAGCAGGAGCGCCTGCCGGTGCTCGGCCTGTACGTCGTTGATCAGCTGGGTGACCTGCTCGCTGTCGCGCACGAGCTCGGCGCTCCGGCCGGCGTCCCGGGCCTTCTCCATCTGCGTGCTGACGCCGATCGCCAGCAGCACGCCGACGACGGCGACGGGCGCGATCACCAGAACATTGAGCTTCCGGCGGAACGGCCAGCGGTCCAGGAAGTCGCCCGCCTGCCGGCGAAACCGCGGTCTCATCGGTGAACGCAGGGACGGATCCCGTTCGTGTGGCGGGTCCACTGTGTCCACAGACACCCGGGCCTCCTTACGACGTGCTTCTGAGCGGTGACCGAGGTGGTGTTGGTGCCGACCGCCGACAGCGGGGGAGTGTGACGCTTGCGAGATTTCGCCCCAGGGGAGCGAAAAGATTGCGCCACATGCCCAACCGGCCGCGAACATTACCGCTTGTGCACGCGCAGGCAACACATGACCACCAATGGCCAAGCGGAATTCAACTCTTTGTCACATTTGGCCGGTTACCCCCTGGTGGAGTGTCGTGCCGGTCGACAGGTCGACGCCTGGAGGGGGAGGAGAACGTGACCGGATCGTTTCCCACCGGTCCGGGTCCCGGGCCGGGCCCGGTCCTGGTTCCGCAGGCGTATCCGCACCTCCCGAAGGCGGCTGCCTCGCGGTCAGTCGCCCCCCGTAACCTGTCTCCCCCACCCCAACCCGTATCCTCATCCTGCCCTGCGAGGAGACCCGTGCAGCCCACCCGCAAGGCGGTCGTGACAGCCGCCGCACTCCTGGTCATGGCCACCGCCGGCTGCGAATCCGGCGGCGGCACCACCGCATCCCACAGGAGCTCCGCCAAGTCCGGCTGCCCCGCCGCCCTCTCCAGCGCCAAGCAAGCCGTCAAGAAGGCCGAGGAGGTCAACGCCCCCTGGAAGGGCCCCACCACCGGACCCCGGGCCGTCCACGACAAGACCGTTGTCTACATCGCTCAGACCCTGACCAACCCCGGCGTCACCGGGGTCGCCCAAGGTGTCCAGGAAGCCGCCAAGATCGTCGGATGGCACGCCCGCACCCTCAACGGCCAGGGCACGCCCAGTGGTCTCCGGTCCGCCTTCCAGCAGGCCCTCCGCCTCAAGCCGGATGGCATCGTCATCAGCGGATTTGACCCCGGGACAGTCGCGGCGGAGGTCAAAAAGGCGCATTCGGAGGGAATTCCGCTGATCGGCTGGCACGCCACCCCGGCTCCCGGCCCCAGCAGGGACCCGAAGCTCTTCACCAACATCACCTCGCGGGTCGAGGACGTCGCGAAGATCAGCGCCGACTGGATCATCGCCCGCTCCCACGGCCGGGCCGGCGTCGTCCTGTTCACCGACGCCTCGGTACCCTTCGCCAAGCACAAGTCCGATCTGATCAAGAAGGAACTCGCCACCTGCTCGGGCACCGAGCTGCTGAGCTACACCAACATGCCCATTCCCCAGGTCAACAGGCGCTCCATCGGGGAAGTCCGTTCCCTGATGTCCCGTTTCGGCCGCAAGTGGACCTACTCCGCCGCCATCAACGACCTGTACTTCCAGCACGCCGCCCCCGCCCTGCGTGCCGCGGGCAAGGACGGCGCCGGCGCCCCCTTCAGCATCGGCGCCGGCGACGGCGACCCGTCGGCATTCCAGCGCGTCAACGGCAAGGAGTTCCAGGCCGCCACCGTGCCCGAACCCCTCTCCGAACAGGGCTGGCAGATCGTCGACGAGTTCAACCGTGCTTTCACCGGCGCCCCGGACAGCGGCTACGTCGCCCCCGTCCACATCGCCACCGCCGCCAACACCGGCGGCGCCCTGTCCTGGGACTCCGAGGGCTACCGCCAGGCCTACCGCAAGATCTGGGGCGAATGATGTGCTCTCCCGGTTGCGGCTGCGGTTGCGGCTCCGCCCGGAACCGGACGGGGTGACCTCGGCACGGCGGGCGCGCGACGGGCGCCGAAACGCCCTCGCGCCCGCATCGAGCGGCGCGACGGGCGAGGGGACGGGTCGCCCGGTGAGATGCTTGATCTCATGACGGGGACCGTATCCGGCGATTTCGAGCTGACCATGGACGAGTTGCGAGCCGTGGCACGCTACGCAGCAGAGACCGCTCAGGAAGTCCTGCCCGTGTTCGAGGACGCCCACCCCGGCGATTCCCGGCCTCGCGCAGCTCTTGATGCCGCCTGGGAATTCGCCAACGGCGCGAAAAGGACCCAGCTGCAGCGGGTCACCTCGTTGGACGCACACCGAGCAGCGAAGGAAGCTGCCACCGAAGCGTCATGCCTCGCTGCGCGCGCGGCCGGCGATGCCGCATCTGCCGCGTACCTCCACCCGATCGCGAAAGCTCACCAGGTAGGCCACATCCTGCGCGCCGCTGCAAGTGCCGCCCGCATAGCGGAAATCTCCGCAGGCGACGATCCCGCAGCCGGCAACAAGATGATCGAGCAGGCTCGACGGCGCGCCACACCGGTCTTGATCGATGTTCTTCACCGGTATCCCGCCGCGCCGGCCGGCAAGAACCGCGTGGCGCAATTGATGACCGCCCTGGACGCTTCTCTGCGCAAGTCCCGCTGAGGCCCCGAAACGAGACCTGGCCGCGGCGCGCACCCCGCAGGGCCGGGTCAGTGCAGCCGGGCGCGGTAGAGGTCGCGCAGCAGGGCGACCTCGGCTCCGTGGTGCAGCAGTTCCTGGTTGACCCACCAGACGACATCGATGAACGGCTCGTCCGGGTCACTGCCGTGCGGATAGGTGCAAT
This sequence comes from Streptomyces sp. NBC_00400, assembly GCF_036048035.1. Taxonomy (NCBI): domain Bacteria; kingdom Bacillati; phylum Actinomycetota; class Actinomycetes; order Kitasatosporales; family Streptomycetaceae; genus Streptomyces; species Streptomyces sp. NBC_00400. Next base: position 7,108,338 of record NZ_CP107940.1, read on the forward strand.
ACCCCACGGTGTCGAGTGCGGCGTCGTCCATGCTCAGCAGCGCCTTCCGCCAGGCAGCGGCACCGGCGTCGAAGGCCAGCAGTGAGAGGAGCAACGCTTTGGCGGGCGTCACGGGCTGCGTCGGGTATACGCGCACCCGGCGCCGGTTTCCTGCTGCTGAGGGGAGCGGGAGTCACGGCGTCCGGTCGCGTCCGTCCCGTGGGGCGAAGATTTCGAGGGCGTCCGCATCGGTGGCGCGAGCGTGCAGGAAGTAGTCGGCCCACTCGGTGACGTCGGGGTAGGACGACTCCTGGCCGACCTGGGTGACGGCGGCCTCGATGTCGAAGTGCGTGGTGCGCAGGTCGATGCCGGGGCCCAGGAGGGCCCAGTGCGCTCCGGCTCTTCCGTAGGGCATGCCGATGCTGCCGGGGTTGAGGACCATGCGGCCGTGGACGAGGCGGACGAACGGCATATGGGTGTGGCCGCAGACCACGGTGCGGATGCCGGTATCGAGTCCGTCGAAGACCTCCTTCCAGCGGTCGGGGCGGGAGTCGACCAGGACGACCTCTTTGTCGTCACGGGGCGTGGCATGGCAGAACAGCACCTGCCCCAGGCCGCACACGGACAGGGAGAGTGACTGCGGCAAGGAGCCGAGAAGGTCGAGATGGTCCTCGCGGAGCTGTTCGGCGGCCCACGGAGTGATGGGATCGGGGATGGTGTCGCGTTGCCCCCGGCGGTATTCCAGGAGTTCCCGGTCGGCGTTTCCGCTGATCCAGAGGACCCGGTCGCCCAGCCCGGTCAACCGGTCGAGAACCTGGGTGGGTTGCGGACCTGCGGTGGTGTCGCCGGTGAGCACGATGCGGTCGGCGGCGCTGACCTCAGGTTCGGCGAGCACGGCCTCCAGGGCCGGCAGGACTCCGTGGATGTCGGACAGGACCGCTACTCGGTTCAGCATGGTCACCACTGTGGGGTGAGGGCGGCCGAGCGGTCAGGTCTTTCGCCGTGCGCGTAGCTCAAGCCCGGGGCCGTTTCAGCGTGCATGGTCGCAGCCCGCAGCCCGCAGCCCGCAGCCCGCAGCCCGCAGCCCGCAGCCCGCAGCCCGCAGCCCGCCGACCCGTGCGCCAGGGAACAAGGCCCTGGGACGGGGCCGCGGGCTGCGGGTTGTTGACCGCCGGGGCGGGCGAAGGCGCGCCTACGGGGTGGAGGCCGCTCGCTCCGGGGCCGGCGTCTGCGACGGGTTGTTGCGTGGGTGCCGCGGGTTGAGGAACCACTTGCGGGCGGAGACGAACCACCAGGTGCCGGCGAAGACCAGCACCACACCCACGGTGATGGGCGCGTAGTTGAATGTCCCGATGGTCACCGGGCTCTGCTGGGGCAGCATGAACAGCACCGTGATGACCACGACCCAGCCGACCGCGATCAGGCCCACGGGCTTGGACCAGCGCCCCAGATGCCAGGGGCCGCGCTGGAAGCGCTCTCCCTGGCGCAGACGCAGCAGGGTGGGCACCACATACGCGATGTAGAGGCCGATCGTCGCGATGGACGTGACGGCGGCGTACGCGGTCGTGTTGAACAGGTACGGCAGGCCGAGGAGGAAGGCACCGCCGGCGGCGAGCCACACGGCGTTGGTGGGCGTGCGGGTCCCCGGGTGGAGCTTGTGCCAGACGGCGGAGAACGGCAGCGCCCCGTCGCGGGAGAAGGCGTAGATCATGCGGGAGTTGGCCGTCACGGACGCCATACCGCAGAACAGCTGGGCGCCGATGATGACCAGCAGCATCAGCTTGCCGGTGCTCGCACCGAGGGCGTCCAGGAAGATCTGCGCCGGCGGCACACCGGTGTCCGACTTCAGGGCGCCGGTGTAGGACTGGATGGCGAAGGTCAGTCCGAAGAGCAGCACGAATCCGGCCGCCCAGGACACGACGATCGAGCGGACGATGCCCTTCGGCCCCTCGACCGAGGCGTTCTTCGTCTCCTCCGTCATATGGGCGGACGCGTCATAGCCGGTGAAGGTGTACTGCGCCATCAGGAGGCCGATGAGTGCGACGTAGACCGCGGAGCCCCAGCCGGTGTTGTTGACGAACTCGGTGAACACAAACCCGGGGGACTGGTGCTTGTCGGGGATCACCAGCAGGGCGCCGACGATCACCACGACGCCGATCAGATGCCACCACACCGAGATGGTGTTGAAGAAACCGACGACGCGCACCCGGAAGGTGTTCACGATGGCGTGCAGCAGGAGGATCACGCCGAAGAGGGTGATCGTGTGGGCGGGGGTGGCGGCGTAGTTGAACTGAAGGTTCAGGTAGGCGTTGAGGAAGGACGCGGCACCGAAGTCGATTCCCGCGGTGACGGCCACCTGGCCCAGTGTGTTGAACCAGCCGGTGAGCCAGGCCCAGGCCGGGGCGGACTTCTGCGGGGCGAGCTTGTGCGCCCAGAAGTAGAGGCCGGCGGAGGTCGGATAGGAGGAGCAGACCTCGGCCATGGCCAGACCGACGAACAGGGTCATCAGGCCGACGAGAACCCAGCCCCACATGATCAGGGCCGGCCCGCCGGTGTTCATGCCGAACCCGTACATGGTCAGGCAGCCGGACAGGATGCTGATGATGGTGAAGGAGACGGCGAAGTTCTGCCGCCCGGACATCGAGCGGTCCAAGGTCTGGGTGATGCCGAGTTCGGCGAGGCGTTCCTCCTCCGTCTGCGTGACGCTTGGCATGTCCAGTGGCATGGCTGGGCCCTCTCCTGGTGATGGCGCGGTGCATGGCGGGACAACATCGGTCTGCTCGGCCTCGGTCGTCAGGGTGCGGCCCCCTTCACCGCCCACTTCCGGTGACGGGTGAAGAGCTGCTGGGCGTCCCCGCAGTAGCTCCACGGCACATCCGTGGCGTACGGGCCGATGGCATCGAACACCTCGGCCGCCGCCCGGTGCTGATTCGCGAAGGACAGCGCGTGGGCCAGGTAATTGGCGTCGTCGTGGAAGGCGGCGTGCGGCAGCGAAGGGGCCCGGTAGGTCCACCAGTTCGCCCACGCCTGCTGGGTCGACGGGTTGTCCGTCCACGGATGGACGGTCAGGCCGTACCGGTGGCCTTCCTTCTTCATCCGCGTGCGGTGCGACTCGGCGAGCGCGACCAGCGGCAGGACGTGCAACGGCATTCCGCGGGGGACATGGGCGCACCGTTCCTGCGCCCAGTGGAACATCTCGCCCGCCACGCCGTGCCAGTCGGGGAACATATAGGTGAGGATTTCGTGGTGCGCCTCCCGATTCCACGGATCGCGTGCCTCGACCTCCTGCCACACGCTCTGCACCGTCTCCCGCCACTGCCGGTCGCGGTCGGGGGAGTGGTAGCGCAGCAGGGCGAGCATGACGACGTAGGACGTGGGATCGGCGGGCAGGGCGTCAGCGGCGGCATGGCAGCTCTCCCACGCCTCTTCCATCTCCGCGCCGCTGCCCTGTCCCCGTGGCCCGGCCATCGAGCGCAGGGCCCGGACGGTGGCGAGGAGGGCCAGGGCATGCGGTGAACGCGGTTCGGCCTGCGCCCAGGTGTCGGCGAAGGTGAGCCGGGCCCCCGCGCGGGCGAGCACCTGGAGGCGGAAGATACGGCGGTCCCAGTCGGCACCGGTCGCGGCCAGCAGTTCGCGTGCGCTCTCCCATCTGCCCATGGCGGCGTCCTCCACGACCGCGCGCAACCGGGAGTCGTCCCGGGCCGGATGCCGGTCGAAGGCCGGTTGGCGTCTCACGGCTGCCCCGTCACGGTCTTCTCGGGTGAGGGAGGCAGTTCCTCACCGTGCGCAGGGGCGGTGTGAACAGGCACTGTTCAGGCCTCCGGGTGGGCGTCCGCCGCGGCGGACGCCGACGTAGGGGGGAGCGCGACGTGCGGAGCGAACGGCCGGGGCGGCGGCAAGGGCCCGGGGCGGACCGACGACGATGCCGGCCGGGGCGGCGTCGCACCGGCCCGTGCCGCGGTGTTGTCTCGTCCGTAGGCGAAAGCCCGCGGCGACCTTGGGGGGCCATCACCGGAATCACCGGAATCTCCTGTACGTGGGGGTACATGGGCCTGTGCAAGCCGGCTGTCAACTTCGGTCATGAAGTGCTGACTTGAGAAAGAAGACTATTCACTGATGCGCGGTGGCGCACATTCCTTTGGTGATAAAGCTCATGCGAAGGCGCCCGGGGAGGGTACGTGCCCCGGGCGTCCACGAGGAGTGTGGGGAACAGCGCACAGTCCGGCGCGACCAGGATGTCGAAGAGCATGCCCCGGCGGGTTTCCCACCAGAGCGGCTGTGCCGGGAGGAGCGCCGGACGCCACCGCTGCCGGTCGGTGCCGGCGGGCGGGGAGCGGTGTGCGCTCGCGGGCGGGGGTGACGGGGCCGGAGCGGGTCCGGGAACCCGCGCTTCGTCCGGGTGGTGTCGCGACGTCGCATGGCGGCTCCACCCTCCATCGGTGTGAGGGGTTCTTCGCCGGCGGTGGGAGGCCGTGCCCTGCCCGTTGTGCCTGGTCACCCGTGCTGACGCTGCTCGTTTCTCCACGAGCGGCGCCGGTCCATCCGAGCCCACGGATGAACCGACCGACGACGGGGAAACCGCCACTGCCGATGGTTCCGCCACGACTGACGGTGCGGCGTCCTCCGGTGGTTCCACGACCAGCGGGTCCACGTCCGGTGGTTCGGCGTCCGGCGGTTCCACGTCCTCCGGTGGTTCCGGCACGGACGGGGGTGGGTCCTCCGGTGGTTCCGGCTCCTCCGGAGGGACGGGTTCCGAGGGTGGCAGCAGTTCCACGAGCGGCGGCGGAGGGCAGGAGCAGGCTCCGGCAGGTGCCTCCGCGCAATGCAATGACGGGACGTACAGCTACAGCGCGCACCGGCGAGGTACCTGCAGCCACCACCACGGGGTCGCCGTCTGGCTGAGGGGCCTTCCGGCCTGACGGCGGCCGGGACCAGGGTGGCCGGCCGCGGGCGGTCCGGGCCGGGGGCGGCCCGGACCTGGGCCGATGACGGGTGAGGGGTGCGCGGCGCGTGCGGACACCTGGCCGTACAACCTTCGACGGCGATGGGCGGTCTTCACGACACCATCACAGAGGAATGGGGGATGGTGCATGTCGCACTCGCAGCAGCCCGCGCCGTTCGGTCAGCAGCCCCTCCTGTATGCCCTCCCGTACGCGCCGCAGCCCTCTGCGCCGCAGCCCTCTGCGCCGCAGCCCTCTGCGCCGCAGCCATCTGCGTCGCCGTCGTCCGCGCCGTCATCGTCCGCGCAGCCGCCGAAGAGCCCGCACTCCGCACTCCGGATCGCCGTGGGAGTGGCCTGTGCGCTCCTCGTCCTCGGGCTCGCCGCCGTGGTCGGAAACGGCGGCAACGGCACCAGGAAGGCCCGGACGAAGCCCGCCCCCACCGTCACGGGCACCGTCACAGCCAAGACGGCCCAGCCGGCCAAGACGGCCAATACCGCCAAGCCGGCCAAGGCCGAGGGGGAGAAGCCGAAGCGTGCCACGAAGGCCGCGGACAAGGCGCCGGCGCCCGCGGGCCCGCACGCCAGGGTCGGTCAGGGCAGCTACCTCGTGGGGAAGGACATCGCCGCCGGCGTCTACCGGACCGTCGGCCCCGTCCCGTCCGATGTCCCGCAGTGCTCCTGGGCGCGGTCCAAGGGCGCCGACGGTGAGCAGCCGGACAGCATCATCGCCCGGGGCACCTCCCGGGGCCCGACCCGCGTCACTGTCAACAACGGGGAGACGTTCGAGACCCACGGCTGCAAGGAGTGGACGCAGGTCCGGTGACCGGCCGCCGCTGACCGGGGCACGGCTTCCGCGGCCGCGCCCCTTCGCCGTGCTGCCCCTTCGCCGTGCCGCCCCGTCCGGCCTGCCCGGCGGCGCGCCCGGCGGTCAGGTCACCGAGAAACCACCGTCGACGAACACCGTCTGCCCCGTGACATACGCCGCCCCCGGCCCGGCCAGAAACACCGCCGCGCCCGCGAAATCGTCCAGTTCGCCATTGCGCCCGGTCATCGTGCGACGCGCCATCGCCTCGGTGCGCCCGGGATCGGCGAAGACCGCCTCGTTCAGCGGGGTCCGGACAAAGCCGGGGGCGATCGCGTTGACGCTCACCCCGTACCGCGACCAGGCCTCCGCCTGAGAACGGGTGAGCGCGGTGAGTCCCGCCTTGGACACCCCGTACGCACCGCTGTTGCCGAACGCCCGGACCGACTGCTGCGAGGCGATGTGGATGATCCGCCCCCACCCGCGGTCCGCCATACCGGGCCCGAAGCGCTGTCCGAGCAGAAACGGCGCATCGAGGTTGACGGCCATGGTGCGGTCCCAGTCGGGCGTGGTCAGCTCGTCCAGCGGCGGACGGGGGTTGACCCCGGCGGCATGGACGAGGATGTCGGGTTCGCCGTGCCGCCGGGCCATCTCCTCCGCGCCCCGGTGCAGGGCGTCCCGGTCGCCGAGGTCGGCATCGATCCAGTGTGCGCTCGCGCCCGCGGCATGCAACTCCTCGGTGGCAGAGCGCAGTTGGCCGGCGTTCCGGGCCAGCAGGACGACCTCGGCGCCGGCGCGCCCCAGTGCCCCCGCGATGGCCCGGCCGATACCGGAGCTGCCGCCGGTGACCAGGGCGGTACGCCCGGCAAGGGAGAAGAGGGCGTCGAGGTAGGGGCTGGCGGTCATGGCGGCGATCCTCCTGTTGTCCGGCCGGTGCGGGGGCGGGCCCGTGGGGGCCGGCCTGTCGGGTGTGTGGCGGGGCTCCGGGCGGGGGCCGGTGCGTCACGGGGAGGATCATGCTCCGCGCCGGTGCCGGGCAATCCTGCCCGGGCGCCCCCGGTGGATGCCGCCGGGCAGCCCTGCCGCGCGTCCGCCGGTGGAGGCCGCTGCTCCTGACGCCGACCGCTCGCCACCTGTCACGCGGCAGATACGGCCTGTGCACGGCCCGGGGGTGAGATCTCGCCGTGGACCGGCTGATACCGGTCGACAATCCACCGCGACAGCGCCGTACGGCCCGGCCCCGCCGCATCCCCGGCGCGCCGGGAACGGGCCGGGGTAGACCCGGGAACGGGCCGGGGCAGACTCGGATCGGGCCGGGGCGGACCCGGATCGGGCCGGGGCGGATCCGGGAAGGGGCCGGGACCGGCCCGGAACGGCCCCGCGGCAGACCCCCGGAACGCACCGGCGCAGCCCCGGACCGGAGTGGCCGCCCACCCCCGGCCGGGCGGTGATTTCTCCCCGCCGGATCCGATCGGACCCCCTTCCTCCACTCGTGCCCGGGGCGGGGTCCTGTCGAGAGGGGGCCGGTCACGAGATATCTTGATGTCGAGCAATGTTGCAGACGTGGAGTGGAGCACCCGGTGACTGACTCGACCATCTTCTACACCCACACTGACGAGGCCCCGGCCCTGGCGACGTATTCGTTCTTGCCTGTGGTCCAGGCATACGCGTCGACGGCCGGCGTCAGCGTGGAGACCCGTGACATCTCCCTGGCCGGGCGCATCATCGCGAGCTTCCCCGAGCGCCTGGAGGAGGGCCAGCGCATCGAGGACGCCCTCGCCGAGCTCGGCCGGCTGGCCAAGACTCCCGGCGCGAACATCATCAAGCTGCCGAACATCTCGGCCTCGATCCCGCAGCTCAAGGCCGCGGTCGCCGAGCTGCAGGAGCAGGGCTACGCGCTGCCCGACTACCCGGACGACCCGAAGACCGACGAGGAGCGGGACATCCGCGCCCGTTACGACAAGATCAAGGGCAGCGCCGTCAACCCGGTCCTGCGCGAGGGCAACTCGGACCGCCGGGCGCCCGCGTCGGTCAAGAACTACGCCAAGGCCAACCCGCACCGCATGGGCGCCTGGACGGGCGACTCGAAGACGAACGTCGCCACCATGGGCGTCGACGACTTCCGCTCCACCGAGAAGTCCGCGGTCATCGACCGCGACGGCTCGCTGCGCATCGAGCTGTCGGGCGACGACGGCTCCACCACCGTCCTGCGTGAGTCGGTACCGGTCCTCGCGGGCGAGGTCGTCGACGCCTCCGTGATGCGGGTGGCCGCGCTGCGCGAGTTCCTTACGGCGCAGGTCGCCCGCGCCAAGGCCGAGGGCGTGCTGTTCTCGGTGCACCTGAAGGCCACGATGATGAAGGTCTCCGACCCGATCATCTTCGGCCACGTGGTCCGCGCCTTCTTCCCGAAGACGTTCGCCCAGTACGGCGAGTCGCTTGCGGCCGCCGGCCTGACCCCGAACGACGGCCTCGGCGGCATCTACAAGGGCCTGGAGTCGCTGGCCGACGGCGCGGAGATCAAGGCGTCCTTCGACGCCGAGCTCGCCGAGGGCCCGGAGCTCGCCATGGTCGACTCCGACCGCGGCATCTCCAACCTGCACGTGCCGAGCGATGTCATCGTCGACGCCTCCATGCCGGCCATGATCCGCACCTCCGGCCACATGTGGGGCCCGGACGGCGCGGAGGCCGACACCCTCGCGGTCCTCCCCGACAGCAGCTACGCCGGCATCTACCAGGCCGTCATCGACGACTGCCGGGCGAACGGCGCCTACGACCCGTCGACGATGGGTTCGGTGCCCAACGTCGGCCTGATGGCGCAGAAGGCCGAGGAGTACGGCAGCCACGACAAGACCTTCGAGATCCCGGTCACCGGTACCGTCCGGGTCCTCGACGAGAACGGCAACGCGGTCCTCGAGCAGGTCGTCGGCGCCGGCGACATCTTCCGTATGTGCCAGACCAAGGACGCGCCGATCCGTGACTGGGTCAAGCTCGCCGTCACCCGCGCCCGCGCCACCGGCGACCCGGCGGTGTTTTGGCTGGACGAGGGCCGTGCGCACGACGCCCAGCTGATCGCCAAGGTCAAGGCCTACCTCCCCGAGCACGACACCGAGGGCCTGCAGATCGAGATCATGTCGCCGGTCGACGCGATCACGTTCTCCCTCGACCGCATCCGCCGCGGCGAGGACACGATCTCGGTCACCGGCAATGTGCTGCGTGACTACCTGACCGACCTCTTCCCGATCCTCGAACTGGGCACCAGCGCGAAGATGCTCTCGGTCGTCCCGCTCATGAACGGTGGCGGGCTGTTCGAGACCGGTGCCGGCGGCTCCGCGCCCAAGCACGTCCAGCAGCTGGTCAAGGAGAACTACCTGCGCTGGGACAGCCTGGGCGAGTTCCTGGCGCTCGCGGTCAGCTTCGAGCACCTGGCGCAGACCACGGGCAACGCGCGCGCCCAGGTGCTCGCCGACACCCTCGACCGCGCCACCGGCACCTTCCTCAGCGAGAACAAGTCGCCCAGCCGCAAGCTGGGTGGCATCGACAACCGCGGCAGCCACTTCTACCTGGCGCTCTACTGGGCGCAGGAGCTGGCGAAGCAGACCGATGACACTCAGCTCGCGGAGGCGTTCGCGGCACTCGCCAAGACGCTGACCGAGCAGGAGCAGACCATCGTCGACGAGCTGATCGCGGTGCAGGGTTCGCCCGCCGACATCGGCGGCTACTACCAGCCCGTCGTGGCGAAGGCCGATGCGGTCATGCGTCCGTCGAAGGCCCTCAACCAGGCGCTGGCGAGCCTCAGCTGACCCGACAGCTGCGCATGCCCCTTCCGCCCCGGCCGGTATCCCACCGGCCGGGGCGGTGCCGTCTCCGGCGGCGGCCCGGGACGGGGTAGCGTCACCGTGCACGGTCCGCACTCTTCTGCACGGGGGTATCGATGGAACTTGCCCAAATCCGCCTGCTCGTCTCGGACTTCCGCGGCTGCTACCGCTTCTACCGGGACACCCTCGGGCTCACCCCGCAGTTCGCGGCCCCGGACGGGCCGTATGCCAAGTTCACCTGCGACGACGGCACCGCGGGCATCGCGCTTCAGGAGCGCGCCCAGATGGCCCGGGTCCTCGGCGAGCTGGCGGGCGCGCCGGACGGCTACCGGTCCCTGGTCGTCCTCCGGGTCGACGACCTCGACGGCTACTGCGCGGAACTGACCGGCCGCGGCACCGTCCTCGCGCACGGCCCGGCGCCGATGACGGACCGGATGCGGGTCGCCCACCTCAAGGACCCCGACGGGAACCTCGTCGAGCTCCAGGAATGGCTGACACTGCGGTCCACCGGCTGACCGCCGCGCCCCGCCCGCCCGGCGCCCGGTGCTCAGCCCACGAGGTCCAGCACCGGCCGCAGCCCGTCCGGGCGCCGGTCCACCGGCAGATGGTCCACCGGCAGGAACGAGCAGCCCAGCGCGGTGGCGGCGCCGTCGGCCACGCGGTCGTCGCCGACCATCAGGACGGCTGTCGGGTCGAGCCCCAACTCCCGGCAGCCGAGGGCGAAGAGCCGGGGGTCCGGCTTCTGGATGCCGTGCTCGTAGGACAGCACGCAGATGTCGACATAGCGGTCCAGTCCGTGGGCGCGCAGCACCGGCCGCAGATCCCAGCCGATGTTGCTCAGTACGCCGATACGGATGCCGCGCCGGTGCAGCTCCGCGAGCACCTCGGCGGCGTCGGGGTAGGGCTGCCAGGCCTCCGCCGCCCGGGAGCGGTCGTAGAGCGCGTCGTACAACTCCGGGTCGGGGAGCGGAACGTGACGGGCCAGCCCGGTGTACAGCGCCCGGTGGTGGCGGGGTTCGCAGTCGCGGATCTCCCACAGGCCGGCCAGTTCGGCGGGAACCTCGACGGGCGAGGAGCCGCCGGGGAGTGCGCCGGCCCGCTCCAGTGCGGCCGCCGAGCAGGCGATCTCGGCCTCGTCCATGGACGTGCCGGAAGCGGTGAGCGCCGCCCGCAGCCATGACTCGGTGGACTCGATACGCAGCAGGGTTCCGGAGAAGTCGAACAGCACACCCTTGGTTGTCGTCATGACCGTCATTCTGCCCGCGGCGCGGCGCCGGGCACCTCTGTCCGGGACGCGTAGGCGCCGTACACCGTCGCGGACCCGGCCACCAGGGCCCCGCCCAGCAGCCAGCCCCCGACGACATCCGACAGCCAGTGCACGCCCAGATACAGCCGGGTGAAGGCGACGCCGAAGACCGAGACCGTGACCACCGCCCGGGCCGTCCAGCGCCACAGCGGACGCGCCCCGGCCAGCCGCAGCAGCCACAGCACGAGGGCGCCCGCGACCAGCGCCGACAGCGCATGCCCGGAGGGGAACGCCGCGTAGTGAGCGGTGGCCACCGGGTCCTGCCAGGCGGGTCGGTCCCTGCCGACCAGCGCCTTCACCGCCTGCTGCAGCCCCGTACCGGTGAGCGCGGTGGCCGCCACCCAGAGGGCGAGCCGGCGTTCGCCGCGCCGTACGAGCAGCCAGACCGCCACCGCGAGCACCGCGCGCATCGTCCACGGGTCCCAGACCCCGTCGCTGAACACCCGGTTGAGCCGCGTCCAGCCGGGCGCGGTCACGGCCGTCCGGTGCAGAGTGCCGGCGACCGCCCTGTCCAGGGACATCAAGGGGCCCCAGTGCGCCACGACGAGGGCGAGCAGCAGGCCGAAGAGGAGCGTGCACAGCACGGCACAGGAGAGGCAGGGGAGGAGAGGGGGGGATGCCCGGGGGCTGTCGTCGTCCACGGCGGACGTACGGGCGGCGGGGAGCGGCGTCGAGGGCATGGGGCGATCCTCGCCCATGACCCGCGTCCCGGGCGAGGGGCCCCGCCCTACGTCAGCGCCCTCAGCCCCGGGACGAACGTGACCAGCAGCGGCACGGCCGGCACCAGCGTCGCCACCGCCGTCATCCGGAGCCGGCGGCCGGGGGTGAAGCGGGGCGCGGGGGACAGCAGCCGGTCCACCCGCTGGGGCACCTGCGCGAGTTGCGTCGGGCAGGGGCCGAACACACCGCGATCCTCGTTGAGTTCGACCAGGGCCAGGGCGATCGTCAGCCGCCCGAAGCGGCGCGAGGCCACATCGTCGGCGGCCAGTTCGACCAGCCGGTGTACCTGATCGCGGAAGGCGGCGAAGACCGGGATCTGCGGAAAGCCGACGGCGAGTGCGGAGGCGCTGTACAGCAGGAGATCGTGCCGGGCCCGCGCATGGCCCTGCTCGTGGGCGATCAGCGCGTCGAGCTGACGCCCCTTCAGGCGTCGCAACGCCGAGGTCGTGATGACCAGTTGGGGTGAGGAGTGCTGCAGCCGCCAGGCCTCCGGGCGGTCGCCCTCCAGGACGACCAGACGCTCCTGGCGGGGTTCCTCGCCGGGCAGCAGCGGTGCGCGGCGCAGGAGTTCGGCCCGGCGCTGCCGGCGACGGGCGCGCGCCGCGCTTACCTCGCGGGTCAGGGTGACGGCCGTCCAGGCGCCGCCGCCCGCCAGGAGCAGGGCCAACGCTCCGGCCCACGGCCCGTACGCCTTGAGTGCATACGCCTCGACGACCACGCGGGGGGCGAAGCCGAACACCGGGTTGCGGACGGCTTCCCAGGCGGCGGCCGCGCTCAGCGACATCGCGAGCACACAGCACAGCAGGACACCGGCCACCACGCACTGCCACACCCACAGGGCGAGCACCGGTTCCCGGTCGGGCCAGTCGGAGCGGGCCATCAGGCGCGGCGCCATTGCCGCGGCCAGCACGCCGAGAATCATCAGCGCGAGAGGGACCATCATGGCGTCAGCCTATGAGCGTGCGGCTACTCGTAGGTACAGCCAGGCCTGGGATGTGACCCATACCACCCACGCCGCAGGTGTGAACCGCGCACCCCGCGCCCCCCCTCGCGCACCGACGCCCCGCAGGCCGCACCTGCGGCAGCCGTACGCGGAAGGGTTGCCGCTGCCTCGCGCTCACAGCGTCAGCAGCATCGCCAGCATCCCGATGCCCATGGCCACCCGGCAGGCCCGCAGCACGCCGGGCGGCCCGGCGTCCGCCGGCACCAGCCGGACCCCGGCAGCGATCACATACACCGTGTAGTAGGCGAGCAACAGGCCCGTCAGCAGCGGCACCCCACCCGGCCCGGCATGCTCCATCACGCCCATCGCACCCATCGGCTCCGCCCGCCCCATCGACCCCATGGAGCCCATGGAGCCCATCGCGCTCATCGAACCCGCCTGGCCCACCGAGCCCGCCGCGTTCATCCGATCCGACGGCACGGCCATCGCGAGCGCCATGTACACCATGGCGAACGTGCCCACCGCATGATGCAGATGCCGCCGTGCCAGCGCCCACACCCCGGCCGCCGTGAAGACGGCGGTGAACATCCAGGGCGACCACTGGGGCGGTGTCACGGCCGACGCGGGCAGCGCCATCGCCGCCATGCCCAGAGCCATCAGGCCTTCGCCGCGGGCATCCCCCCGGTACGCGTCCGGCCCGGTACGCGCCCGGACGAGGCAGTACGCAGCGGCCGCGGCACACAGCAGCACCAGCAGCCAGCCGACCAACGGCGGTGCGTGCACGGCCCACCTCCCCGAGTACCGCCTGAAGCGCGGATCGGGTGCAGAATGCCCGGCCGGGCCCCGGCACACGGGAGCGCACGGACGCACCGAGGGGGAGCGTGCGGCCTCCCGGACTCAGGGCCGGTAGCGCAGCGGATGCTCCGCCGGAACCTCCGTCAGCACGATCCGATGGCCGTCCGGGTCGGCGATCCACATCTCGACGAGCCCCCACGGCTCCTTCACGGGCGGCCGCAGCACCTCCACCCGGTGCGCCAGGAGCTCCTGGTGCGCCGCTGCCGCGTCCGCCACCTGGAGCCACAGCTGGAGGGTTCCGGTGGCCGGCGCCGTGGCGCGGCCGGAGACCTCCAGGAAGCCGCCGCCGAGGAAGTAGACCGTGCCGCGCTCGGGTCCCGTACCGAATTCCCGGTAGATCTCCAGCCCCAGCGCCGTGCCGTAGAACGCCCGCGACCGCTCGGGGTCGGACGGCCGCAACAGCACCCTGCTGCTCAGTACGTGCACCATGGCAGGACCCTACGCCGCCGGAGCCGCGCCACCGGGCCGCTGCGGTCGCAAGGTCATGACGAATGGCCCTGACATGACGTCCGTGCCGCTTGTTAGCCTCCGCTCAGCCCTTCGTCCGGCCTCGAGAGGACTGCGCACACCATGCCCACCAGCGAGCTGACCTTCCGTACCGCCCACGACGCCGATATCCCCGGGCTCGTCGACCTCATCGAGTCGGCGTACCGAGGGGACGCGAGCCGGGCCGGCTGGACGACGGAGGCGGACCTGCTGGCGGGACAGCGCACCGACCCGGAGGGCGTCGCCGCCGTGCTGCGGGGCGAGAGCGGCCGGCTGCTCGTCGCCGAGCGGGATGCCACCCTGATCGCCTGCTGCCAGCTCGAACACCGTGGGGACCATGTGTACTTCGGGATGTTCGCGGTACGCCCGGAGCTCCAGGGCGGCGGCCTCGGCAAGGTGATTCTCGCGGAGGCCGAGCGGACCGCCCGGAACCTCTGGGGCACCGGCGAGATGCGGATGACCGTCATCCGGCAGCGTGACGAGCTGATCGCCTGGTACGAGCGCCGCGGCTACCGGCGCACCGGGCAGCTCACCCCGTTCCCGTACGGCGATGAGCGCTTCGGCATTCCGCAGCGCGCCGACCTGGAGTTCGAGCTGCTGGTCAAGCCGCTCGGCTGAGAGCCGGCCGGCCGGGAGCTCCCGGCCGGACAGCGCCGGGCGGGCCGGCCGGCGCCGCTCACAGCCGTCCCGCCTGGATGATCCGCCGCAGGAACTGCCGGGTGCGGTCCTGCTGCGGGTCACCGAAGACCTGCTCCGGCGTCCCGCGTTCCACGACCACCCCGCCGTCCAGGAAGCACACCTGGTCGGCGACCTCCCGCGCGAAGCCCATCTCATGGGTGGCGATGACCATGGTCATGCCCTCTTCCTTGAGATCGCGGACCACGCCGAGTACTTCCCCGACCAGCTCGGGGTCGAGCGCCGCGGTGATCTCGTCGAGCAGCAGCAGCCGGGGCCGCCCGGCCAGCGCCCGGACGATCGCGACCCGCTGCTGCTGACCGCCGCTGAGCCGGTCCGGGTACTCCCCGGCCCGCCCGCCGAGCCCGAGCCGGTCCAGCAGCTCGTGGGCCCGCGCCTCCGCCTCGGCGCGCGGTACCCCGTGCACCCGGCGGGGCGCCAGCGTGATGTTGTCCAGCACCGTCATGTGCGGGAAGAGGTTGTAGGCCTGGAAGACCACGCCGATCCGGCGGCGCACCGCGTCCACGTCCGCCCGCGGATCGGTGATCTCCGCGCCGTCCAGGAAGATCGCACCGTCGTCGATCTCCTCCAGCAGATTCGCGCAGCGCAGCAGCGTGGACTTGCCCGACCCCGAGGCGCCGATCAGCGCCGTCACGGTGTGCGGCGGGACCGCCAGATCCACATCGCGCAGCACGACCGTGCCGCGTCCGTACGTCTTGCGCACGGACTCCAGCCGCAGCACCGGGCCGCCGCCGGGCGTTGCCTTCCCGGCCGTCTCGCCGGCCGGCCGCGGGGCGTCGTTGGTCGTGCTCATACGAGTCCTCCCTGGGCGCGCCTGCGGTCCATGCGGGCCGTGACCCAGTCCGTGCACCGCGTCATGGGGATCGTCAGCGCCACGAAAACGAGCCCGGCCACGACATACGGAGTGAAGTTGAAGTCCTTGCCGGCGATGATCTGTGCCGCGTAGACGGCATCCACCGCACCCGCGATGGACACCAGACCGGTGTCCTTCTGCAGCGAGACCAGATCGTTCAGCAGCGGCGGCACCACCCGCCGTACCGCCTGCGGCAGCACCACGAAGCGCAGCGCCTGAGCGCCGGTCAGGCCCAGCGACCGGGCCGCGGCCCGCTGGGAGGGGTGCACCGATTCGATGCCCGCCCGGAAGACCTCGGCGACATAGGCCGAGTACGTCAGCACCAGCGCGGAGCCCCCGAGCAGCACGGGATCGGTGGTCACGCCCTGCAGCCGCAGCGCCGGCACCCCGAAGACCACCATCAGCAGACAGATGATCAGCGGCAGGCCGCGGAAGAAGTCGGTGTACGCGGCGGCCAGGGCACGCAGAGGGAAGAACACCGGGCCGCGCAGCGTCCGGGCCACCGCCAGCAGCAGCCCGAGCACCAGCACCGCCGCCCCGCACACCACCAGCAGCCGCAGATTCAGCAGCAGCCCCTCCAGCACCTTCGGCAGCGCCTTGGCGGCGTACTCGGCGCTGAAGAACGTCTCCCGGGTCCGCGGCCAGCCGGGGGAGCGGGTGATGACGAGGTAGAGGACGGCGGCGGTGACCAGGGTGCTCAGCGCGGCGACGGCGGTGGCGCGCCGGGTCCTGGCCCGCCGGAAGCGCTCCCGCTCGATCCGCCGCTGCGAGGGCACGTACCCGTCGTCGGCCCCGTCCCGTGTCGTCAGCAGTTTCGACACACCTTCTCCGTACGTCACTTGAGCACCGGGACGGACACGGCGTCGGTCAGCCACTTCTTCTCCAGCGCGGCGAGGGTGCCGTCCTTGCGCAGCGCCTCCACCGCGGCCGTCACACACCCGGTGATCCGGCTCTCCTTGTCCAGGACCAGGCCGAACTGTTCCTTGCCGGCGCCGGCGCCGGCGGCCGTGAACTGCCCGACCACCTCGGCGTCCTTCACCTCCGCCGAGGTGATATAGAAGGCCGTCGGCAGATCGGTGAGGATCGCGTCCACCTGACCGTTCTTCAGCGCGGACTTGGTGAGGTCGTTCTTCTGGAAGACGGCGGGCGGCTGGTCCGGCCGGACGGTGTCATTGATGACGTCCAGACTGGTGCTGCCGACCTGCGCGCCGAGCTTGAGATGACGGAGGGCGGCGATGCTCTTGGCATGCGCGGCCCGGGAGCCCTTGAGCGCGGTGACCGCCTGGCGTACGTCGTAGTAGCCGGCGGAGAAGGCGACGGCCCGCTTGCGCTCGGCGCTGATGGAGACCTGGTTGATGTCGAAGTCGAACTTCTTCTGGCCGGGCGCGAAGGCGTTGGCGAACGGCACGGTCTGCCAGCGCACCGCGCCCTTGCCGTAGCCCAGTTGGCGGGCGACGGCATAGGCGACGGCCGATTCGAAGCCCTTGCCACTGGCCGGGTCGTCGTCCTGGAACCAGGGCGCGTAGGCGGGCTTGTCGGTGCCGACCGTGAGCTTGCCGTCCGCCACGGTGGTCAGTTTGCCGCGGTCACAGCTCTGTTTTCCCTGCCCGGCGGCCCCCGGACCACCGGGGGACTCGTCCTGCGGGGCACAGCCGACGGCCGCGGCGAGCAGCGCGACGGTGGCGCAAGCGGCAAGGCGGAGAGGGCGGTTGGCGAGGCGCATGGCGGGAGAGTGGCAGGGCGCGAGGCCATTTGTCGAGATCACCGGGGAAACGTCCGCATGGTGGAAGTGCATTGCGGCACGGTGAACTGCACATTTCCCGGTCGCCGGGGTGGGGACCGAAGAGCCCGACGAGTCGTCGGTACGCCCCACCCGGCTCAAAACGTCCTGCACCGCTTCACGCCGTGAACCTGCACCGCCTCACGCCGTGAACCTGCACCGCCTCACGCCGTGAAGCGGACCGCCCGCCGGATCTCCGGCTGGTCGGTCACCACACCGTCCAGACCGAGGCCGCGCGCGAGACGCAGCTGATCATGCGTGTTGACCGTCCAGCCCACGACCTTCAGATGCGCGGCATGCGCTCGCTCGACCAGTTCCAGGGTGAGCCGGCGGATGTTCAGCGAGAGCATCGTCGCGCCGACGGCCCGCGCACGGTCGACCACGTCCGCGCCGTACCGGCTGCCGACCAGCGCGGTCCGCACGCCGGGCAGCAGGGTCCGGATCGCGGCCAGCGCCTCGTCGTGGAAGGAGATCACATCGACCCGGCCGACCAGATCGCGCGACCGCATCACCTCGGCCAGCGCCTGCGCGGCCGCCACGTCCTTGATCTCGGCCTGCAACGGCGCCTTGACCGCTTCGACGACCTCCTCGAAGACGGGGATCCGCTCGCCCCGGCCGGCATCGAGTTCGCGGAGTTCGGCGAGGGTGCGCTCGGCGATCGGGCCGGCGCCGTCGGTGGTCCGGTCCACATCCGCGTCGTGCATCACCACGAGCGCGCCGTCCTTGCTCAGATGCAGATCGAGTTCGATGACATCGAGGCCTTCGTGCTCGGCGCGCACGAAGGAACGCAGGGTGTTCTCCGGCTCCACGCCCATCATCCCGCGGTGTCCGATGGTGAGAAAGGACAAGGCTGCCTCGCTTCTGTCGGCTCGGTGCTGGTGTCGGCTCCGTACCCGTGCCGACCGTCGGGTGTCGGCAACGGCGCTACGAAATGGCGCACAGCCTAACGGGACCGACCGGCGGAAAACGGGCTGCCGGACCGGACCGCGGTGTGTCCAGTACGGGTACCCGCCATATCCGGCTTCAGACCGCCTCACCCTCGCGTGGGCGAGTCCTTGCCGCGCTGACGGCGTGCCCCGCGGACCCGCCGTACGACAGCGGCCCCCCGGCCGTATGGCATATGCCACACGGCCGGGAGGGTTTCCCTGCCGTCGAAGGGCCGGAGGAACCGCCGAAACCCTTGGCATTACTGGGAGGAAGTGTCGCCCATGCCGTCACCGACAGGAAAAAGACGCGCGAGTGCGGGGTGTCGACAGAATAATTTTCAACGACTCCCCTTGAGTGGGTCATCCTTGGCTGGTTACCGTGTTCTGACAACACGATCTATCGCCGGAGGGCAGTCATGACGGAAATTCTTTCGCCTGTGGGTGTCCGGGAGGCCACCACGACCGCGGAGAGCGTGGTCGCGCACCCGGCGTGGCCCGTGCTCAAGGACGCGGTCGAGACCATCCGTCCCTGGCAGTCCAAGGACGGCTCCATAGACCTGGAGGCGGAGGGCGCGCCCACCGCCGAGGCCGTCCGCGCGGAGGTCGACACGATGGCCGCGGCCGTCCGGGAGCTCGCCCCGCTGCTGCCGCACAACGCCGCCTACCACCAGGCCCTCGCCGCCGACCTGCGCCGCTGGGCCGACGGCGGCTTCGGAGTGCCGGATTTCCTGGACTCCCTCCTCGCCTTCCAGCCCGCCGGGCAGCGCGCCGACGGCCTCCAGCACCTCGTGCTGTTCCCCATGTACACCCAGAACGGCAACCCGGACCGCAACTTCGAGGCCGTCGTCCTGCGCATGGTCTGGCCGGACTGGCTCGCCGAACTGGAGCGCACCCGCTACGACAACGCCCTCTTCTGCGGCATCACCTTCGAGGACTTCACGGCCGGCTACGACACCAACTCCGCGGTGCTCTTCCCGGAGACCATCGCCGTGCGCGAGGCCCCCGAGCGGTTCAGCTGGGGCGGGATCTTCTGTGACCGCGAGGCCGCCCGCTTCCGCCGGGTCAGCGAGGCCGCCATCGAGACACTGGGCGTCGAACTCCCCGCGGACATCCGCGAGATGCTGGCCGACCAGGAGCGCTGCCAGGAGGCATTCGTCCTGTGGGACATGGTGCACGACCGCACCCACAGCCACGGTGACCTGCCGTTCGACCCGTTCATGATCAAGCAGCGCCAGCCGTTCTGGATGTACGGCCTGGAGGAGCTGCGCTGCGACCTCACCGCCTTCAAGGAGGCCGTGAAGCTGGAGGACGAGGGGTACTCCCAGGCCCGCGATGTGCAGTTCGCCGTGATCTTCGACCGGATGTTCCGGTTCCCCGTCACCGGCGACCGGGTCCGCAACTACGACGGCCTCGGTGGCCAGCTGCTCTTCGCGTACCTGCACAAGCACGACGTCGTACGCTGGACGGACAACACACTGCACATCGACTGGGAGCGGGCGCCCAAGGTCACCAACCAGCTGTGCGGCGAGATCGAAAAGCTCTACCGCGACGGCATCGACCGGCCGAAGCTGGTCCACTGGTTCGCCGCGTACGACCTCGTCTCGACCTACCTCGCACCGCACCCGGGCTCGGTCTGGGCCAAGGGCCCCGATGCCCTCGACCTCGACCAGCCGCCGCGCAAACTCGTGGACGACGTGCTCCCCGACGAGTTCCCGCTGAGCATGTTCTACGAGGCGCTCGCCAAGAAGCTGCGCACTGTGATCGCATCCACCAAGGGCATCACGGCCCACAGCGATGAATTGGCGGCGGCATGACGAACGACCGGAACACCCGGCCGAAGGCCGTCCAGGAGCAGGACGAGGAGGCGACGGAGATGGTTACTTCGACGGGCGGCCAGGGGCCGCTGGAGGGTGCGGTCATCGCGGTGGCGGGAGCGGCCGGACCGGCCGGCCGCGCGACCCTGCTGCGACTGGCCGAAGCGGGTGCGGTGGTGGTCGGCTCGGACTCCCACCCCGAGCGGCTGGCGGAGGCCGTGGACGCGGCCCGCTACGCCCACGGCGGCGCCACGGTCATAGGGGACACCGTCGACCTCCTCGACCTCGACCAGACCCGCGAGTGGGCGGCTCGTACGGAGAAGGAGTTCGGCCGGATCGACGGCCTGGTGCACCTCGTCGGCGGCTGGCGCGGCTCCTCCACCTTCGCGGAGACCGACCTCGCCGACTGGGACATGCTGCACAAGCTGCTGGTCCGCACCGTCCAGCACACCTCGCTCGCCTTCCACGAAGCCCTCGAACGCAGCGGCAACGGCCGCTTCCTCCTCACCAGCGCGGCCGGCGCCAGCAAGCCCACCGGGGGCAACGCCGCCTACGCCGCCTCCAAGGCCGCCGCCGAGGCCTGGACGCTCGCCATGGCGGACGGCTTCCGCAAGTCGGGGGGTGAGGCGGGACCGCGCGCCGCTGCTGCGATCCTGATCGTGAAGGCGCTCGTCAACGACCAGATGCGCGCCGAGCGACCGAACGCCAAGTTCGCGGGCTTCACGGATGTCACGGAGCTGGCCGAGGCCATCGCCGGGGTCTGGAGCCGGCCCGCCCAGGAAGTGAATGGACAGCGTCTGTGGCTGACCCCCGAGCCGTGACCGGAGCGAAGACCGACGCCCGGCGGCATCACGACCCCGAGATACGCGGCTTCGCCAGCGACAACTACGCCGGCGCGCACCCCGAGGTGCTTGCCGCGCTCGCCCTTGCCAACGGCGGCCATCAGGTCGCCTACGGCGAGGACGAGTACACCGAGCACCTGCAGCGTGTCTTCCGCAGCCACTTCGGGCAGCGCGCCGAGGCGTTCCCGGTGTTCAACGGCACCGGCGCCAATGTCGTCGCCCTGCAGGCCGTGACCGACCGCTGGGGGGCGGTGATCGCCGCCGAGTCCGCGCACATCCATGTCGACGAGTGCGGTGCACCCGAGCGGATCGGCGGGCTCAAGCTGCTCACCGTGCCCACCGAGGACGGCAAGCTCACCCCTGAGCTGATCGACCGCGAGGCGTACGGCTGGGACGACGAGCACCGCGCCATGCCGCAGGTCGTCTCGATCACCCAGAGCACGGAGCTCGGCACGGTCTACACGCCCGACGAGATCCGGGCGATCTGTGAACACGCGCATGAGCGCAACATGGTGGTGCACCTCGACGGCTCGCGGATCGCCAATGCCGCGGCGACGCTCGATGTCCCGATGCGGGCGTTCACCAACGCCGTGGGCGTCGACATCCTCTCCTTCGGCGGCACGAAGAACGGCGCCGTCTTCGGCGAGGCCGTGGTCGTGCTCAACCCCGACCGGGTGCGCGCCATGAAGCACCTGCGCAAGCTGTCCATGCAGCTGGCCTCCAAGATGCGCTTTGTCTCCGTCCAGCTGGAGGCACTGCTCGCCAAGGATCTGTGGCTGCGCAACGCCCGGCATGCCAACACCATGGCGCAGCGGCTGGCGGCCGGGGTGCGGGGGATCGACGGGGTGGAGATCCTTTACCCCGTGCAGTCCAACGGCGTGTTCGCCCGGCTGCCGCACGATGTGAGCGAGCGGCTGCAGAAGCGCTATCGCTTCTACTTCTGGGACGAAGCGGCCGGTGTGGTGCGCTGGATGTGCGCGTTCGACACCGCCGAGGAGGACGTCGACGGCTTCCTCGCCGCACTCCGCGAGGAGATGGGCCGCTAGCTCCGGCGCCACCGCGAACTGAATAGCTATGCGCTCGGACGAAAAGTCATTGACTCTCGACCGGGCGCATCGCTACGTTCCCCGGGTATGGAGCTGATCCAGAACACCCCGGAAATCGCTGCCTACTTGGCGGCCGACGAGGTCATCGACCACGATCATCCGCATGTCGCGGCCACCGCCGCCGCCCTCGCCGCCGAAGCCCGCAGCGCATATGCATACGCCAAGGCCGCCTTCGAGTTCGTCCGCGACACCATTCCGCACAGCGCGGACTCCGGTGACCTGCGTGTCACCTGGCGCGCCTCGGACGTGCTCGCACAGCGCACCGGCATCTGCTACGCCAAGGCGCATGCGCTGGTGGCCCTGCTGCGTGCGAGGGGCATCCCTGCCGGGCTGTGCTACCAGAAGCTCGACACCGTCCACGGCCTGATCGCCGTCCGGCTGCCGGGCGAGGACCGCTGGGCGCGGCAGGATCCACGGGGCAACAAGCCGGGTGTCGACGCGCAGTTCCGTCTGGACCGTGAGCAGCTGGCCTTCCCCGTACGGCCCAGGTCCAATGAAGTGGACCACCCGGTGCTATTTGCTGAACCGCACCCGGCCGTGCTGCAATGCCTCCAGGAGGCCGTCGACCGGCCTCACCTCTGGCAGATGCTCCCCACCGATCTCTGAGGAACGGCCCCGATGCCCAGCCCTTCGCACGTCTCCGGCACGACCTGTCGCCTGCACGTTTCCGACGAGGTGCGGGACCTGGCGCCCGGTTTCGGCTATCTCGCCGTCGAAGCCCACGGTCTGACCAACGGGCCCAGCGACGAGGCCGGCGCGGCGCTCCTGGACGAGGCCACCCGCCGCCTCGCCGGGCGTCTGGACGGACGCGCCCCGCAGGACGATCCGCACCTCGCCGCCTGGCGCGCCGCGTACACCGCCTTCGGCAGCAAGCCGTCGCGCACCCGCAACTCCGCCGAGGCGCTGGCCAGGCGGGCGCTCGCGGACGGCGGCCTGCCCCGCATCAACCGCCTCGTCGACCTCTACAACGCCCTGAGCGTCGCCCACCTCATCCCCGTGGGCGGCGAGGACCTGGACCGCATCCAGGGCGGTATGCGGCTCGTGCGGGCCACCGGCGACGAGCCCTTCCAGACCGCGGCCGGCGGCGCCGAGACCGTCGAGCACCCCGATGCGGGCGAGGTGGTCTGGTGTGACGACGAGGGCGTCACCTGCCGCCGCTGGAACTGGCGGCAGGGGGTACGCACCCGCCTGACCGAGGACTCGGTCAGCGCCCTCTTCCTGCTGGAGCGGATGGCTCCCCTGCCCCTCGACGCACTGAGCGCCGCGGGCGCCGAGCTGGCCGAGACGCTGCAGAAGGCCTGCCCCGGCGCCCGTATCGAGATCGGCGACATCTGGACCCCGTGAGCGGGCCCGCCGGACCGGCCGCCCCGGGTACGGGGCGGCGACGGTGTGCTCCGGCCGCCGGGTCCGCTATCCGGCGGACCCGGGCGCGGCGGGTGCCGTGCCGCCGAGGTGGGCCGGCATCCACCAGGTGTCCTCGGCGTCCTTGGGGCGTACGGGGTAGGCGCGCTGCGCCGCCTCCAGCAGGTCCTGCACACGGGCCCGCAGCCGGTCGGTGATCTTCTCGGCCTGCTCGGCCGGATCGGCCTCCATCGGCTCGCCCACCCGGATCGTTATCGGCAGGTGGTTCCGGCCCAGATCGCGCTTGTGGCCCTTGGTCCACAGCCGCTGGGTGCCCCACAGTGCCACCGGCAGCAGCGGCACCCCGGCCTCCTGGGCCAGCCGCACCGCACCCGACTTGAAGGTCTTGAGGGTGAAGGACTCGGAGATCGTCGCCTCGGGGAACACCCCGATGATTTCGCCCGAACGAAGGGCGGACAGCGCGTGCTTGTAGGCGTGCATCCCCTGCGCACGGTCCACGGGAATGTGCTTCATGGCGCGCATCAGCGGCCCCGACACCTTGTGCCGGAACACCGATTCCTTCGCCATGAAGCGCACCAGCCGCTTGGCGGGCCGCGCCGTCAGTCCGGCGAAGACGAAGTCCAGGTACCCGATGTGATTGCTCACCAGAACCGCCCCGCCGCGGCGCGGAATGTGGTCCGTCCCGGCGATGTCGAATTGCAGATCGAGCGCCTTGAAGAGGGTGCGGGCGGCGCCGATCACCGGCGGATAGACGAGCTCTGCCATTGTCCGGAGGACCCCTTTTCCACGCCTGGGGAGGGTTCTCCCGGCGGAAACCTACGCAGCCGTAACTGCGACTTTCGGGAGATCGTGCCCGATGTCGGCCGTGGCGGCCAGCGCGGCGGCCGTCAGGACCGGGAGATTCTCGTCACGTGGCGACCCGCTCAGCCGGCCGCTCTCCGCAGCAGAAGATACCTCTCGCGCCCCAGGCAGCAGCCGAAGGCGGCGTGGAGAAAGGCCGCCGCGAGCGCACAGCCGGTGGCCGCGAGCCCCGGCCACTGCGGCCCCACGACGTAACCGGCCGGCCCCGCCACCGCGAAGAACAGCCCGACGCGCTGGGCGAAGCGCGGCGGGGCGGCATCCTCGAACTCGGCTGCCGCGGACAGCCGCCCGAGGACCGGGGAATCTTTGCGGTCTCGTGAACGCTGCACCCGTCGATGACTGGACTCATGGTGTGCATCGCGGTGCTCGCGGCGGCGAGCGCCTTCGGCATGTGGCACCGACGCCGTAAGGGGAGGCCGATGGTGCACGAGCGGGACGACGGGGCGCGGCTCGATGCCGCCGGGATCGGCGCGGAGCTGGGGGAGCGGGCCACCCTGCTGCAGTTCTCCAGCGCCTTCTGCCAGCCCTGCCGGGCCACCCGGCGCACCCTGGCCGAGGTCGCCGGGATGGTCGCGGGGGTGGCCCATGTCGAGATCGACGCGGAGGACCACCTGGACCTCGTACGGCGGCTGGAGGTGGAGCGCACTCCCACCGTGCTGGTGCTCGACGCGGACGGCGCGATCGTGCGCCGCGCCGCCGGACAGCCCAGGAAGGCGGACGTCATCGCGGCGCTGGGCGCGGCCGTCCGTGATTGATCTCCCAGATGGCGGGCGCCCCTTGACGCTGTGGGTCACACATCGTCACTCTGACGTGATGCGGCCAGGAACCCTTCTGTACGGACGCGCCCACGTCGATCTTCTGCGGACCGCCAGCGCCCGCTGTCCGGGCGTGTGAGCAGCGACGACACCACCGCCGCCGACCGCTGCACGGCCGTCGGCGGCTCTTTTCGGGCTCGTACACCACAGCAGAAGGACAATTCCATGACGGCCTCGCCCGGCCTCGGTACGCCTCGCACCGCCTCCCCCGAGCTGCTGCGCTCGGTCTTCCGGCAGCACGCCGCCGGCGTTGCGGTGATCACCGCGCACGGCTCCCGCCCCGTCGGCTTCACCGCCACGTCCCTCACCTCCGTCGCCGCCGACCCGCCGCTGCTGTCGTTCGGCATCGGCACCGGTGCCTCCAGCTGGCCGGCCGTCTCGGAGGCCGAGCACATCGGTGTCCACATACTCGGCGAGCACCAGCAGGAACTGGCCGCCACCTTCGCGCGCAGCGGCGCCGACCGCTTCGGTCCGGCCACCTCCTGGCGCGCAGGCCCCGAGGGGGTGCCCCTCCTCGACGGCGTACTGGCCTGGCTGGTGTGCCAGGTCGTGGCGCGGGTGCCGGCCGGTGACCACCGCATCGTCCTCGCCCGGCCCGTCGTCGGCGACCCCGCGGGACCCGGCCGTCCGCTGCTCTACCACCAGGGACGCTTCAACGCGCTGAGGGACTGACGGGTTCCCGTTCCGATGCTTCGTCCGCCGGTCGGGTCCGTTGGCAAGGTCACATTTCGACGGCCTTGCTTCGGGGCACGAGAGTCGATGTACTGGCGAGTAATATGACGGTCGGCGTGGGGAACCGCAACCGACCGGGAGCCGCCCCGACAGGCGCCTATGCTGCCAGCACAAGGCAGTTCTGAAGAGACGAAGCAGGTAGGAGAGCCGGCGTGAGCCTGAGGATCGTTGTCTGTGTGAAGTACGTGCCCGACGCCACCGGCGACCGGCACTTCGCCGAGGACCTGACCGTCGACCGTGACGATGTGGACGGTCTGCTCTCGGAGCTCGACGAGTACGCCGTGGAGCAGGCCCTGCAGATCAAGGAAGCCGCCGACGACGCGGAGATCACGGTTCTCACGGTCGGCCCCGAGGACGCCAACGACGCGCTGCGCAAGGCGCTGTCGATGGGCGCCGACAAGGCCGTCCACGTCGAGGACGACGACCTGCACGGCACCGACGCGCTCGGCACCTCGCTGGTGCTGGCCAAGGCCATCGAGAAGACCGGTTACGACCTGGTCGTCTGCGGTATGGCCTCCACCGACGGCACGATGGGTGTGCTGCCCGCGCTGCTCGCCGAGCGTCTGAACGTTCCTCAGGTCACCCAGCTCTCCGAGGTGTCCGTCGACGGTGGCAAGGTCACCGGCCGCCGGGACGGTGACACCGCCACCGAGCAGCTGGAGGCCGCGCTGCCGGCCGTCGTGTCCGTCACCGACCAGTCGGGCGAGGCGCGTTACCCCTCCTTCAAGGGCATCATGGCCGCCAAGAAGAAGCCGGTGGAGTCCCTGGACCTGGAGGACCTGGAGATCGAGGCGGACGAGGTCGGCCTCGAGGGCGCCTGGACCAAGGTCGACGGCGCCGCCGAGCGTCCGGCCCGCACCGCGGGCACGATCGTCAAGGACGAGGGCGAGGGCGGCAAGCAGCTCGCCGAGTTCCTCGCGGGCCAGAAGTTCATCTGAGCCGCAGTCCTTTCCACCGCCCTCATTCTTCCCGCAGGAGAGCAATCCCATGGCTGAAGTCCTTGTCTACGTCGACCACGTGGACGGCGCCGTCCGCAAGCCCACCCTCGAACTGCTCACCCTCGCCCGCCGCATCGGCGAGCCGGTAGCCGTGCACCTCGGTGCGAAGGCCGAGGACGCCGCGAAGATCCTCGGTGCGCACGGCGCCGTGAAGGTGCTGGCCGCCGACGCGCCCGAGTTCGCCGCATACCTCGTCGCCCCCAAGGTCGACGCGCTGCAGGCCGCCTATGACGCGGTCTCCCCGGCGGCCGTGCTGCTGCCGTCCTCCGCGGAGGGCAAGGAGATCGCTGCCCGCCTCGCGCTGCGCATCGGCTCCGGCATCATCACCGACGCCGTTGACGTCGAGGCCGGCGACGAGGGCCCGGTGGCCACGCAGTCCGTCTTCGCGGCCTCGTACACCACCAAGTCCCGCATCACCAAGGGCACCCCGGTCATCACCGTCAAGCCCAACTCGGCCGCCCCGGAGGCCGCCCCGGCCGCCGGCACCGTCGAGCAGCTTGCGGTGACCGTCGCCGACTCCTCCAAGGGCACCAAGATCGTCTCGCGCACCCCGCGCGAGTCGACCGGCCGCCCGGACCTGACCGAGGCCGCGATCGTGGTCTCCGGTGGCCGCGGGGTCAACGGCGCCGAGAACTTCCCGGTCATCGAGGCGCTTGCCGACTCGCTCGGTGCGGCCGTCGGCGCCTCGCGTGCCGCGGTGGACGCCGGCTGGTACCCGCACACCAACCAGGTCGGCCAGACCGGTAAGTCGGTCTCGCCGCAGCTGTACATCGCGGCGGGCATCTCCGGTGCGATCCAGCACCGCGCCGGTATGCAGACCTCGAAGACGATCGTCGCCATCAACAAGGACGAAGAGGCGCCGATCTTCGAGCTGGTCGACTACGGCGTGGTCGGCGACCTCTTCGACGTCGTGCCGGCCCTCACCGACGAGGTCAAGACCCGCAAGGGCTGACCACCGTCCCGCCGGAGCCCGGCTCCGGACCTCGCACGAGGCCCCGTACGCACCGCGTGTACGGGGCCTCGTGCCGTGGCGGCACCCGCGGCCGGGCGCCGCGCCGTCAGCTGCCGGTGACCCCGTCGATCCGCTCGCGCAGCAGGTCCGCGTGGCCGTTGTGCCGGGCGTACTCCTCGATCATGTGGACGTAGATCCAGCGCAGGTTGAGGGTGCGCCCCGGGCGCGGGGAGAAGGTCTCGTCCAGCCCGTGGTCCGCCACCGCCTTGTCGCAGGTCTCGATCTCGGCGCGGAACGCGGCGACATCGCGCTCGGCGCCGGCCGGGTCGGCGTCGTGGAAGTCGGCGTCCGGGTTGCCGTCGGTGAAGTACAGGTCGCCGATCCGCTGCCCCAGGAAGCGCACCCGGAACCAGGTGCGTTCGACGTCGGCCATATGGCGCACCAGGCCGAGCAGGGTGAGGGCGGACGGCGGTGCGCTCGCCTCGACGAGCTGGTCGGACGTCAGGCCCGCACACTTGGCGAGCAGGGTGTCACGGTGGTGGTCGAGCCAGCCTTGCAGCATCTCCCGTTCGCCGGCCGTGGTCGGGAGTGCTCTGCGTTCGATGGGGGGTGCGATCCAGGTCATGAGGGCGAGTCTGGCGGCGCCGCGGTCGCCTCGCCACGGAGTTTCCGAAGTCCTGCCGTACGCCCGTGACCTGCGCCGCCGTGGGGGAGGGTGTTGACCTCGGCAAACCGACCCAGTTAACTTCGCTATACGGATTGTTGATTCCGTTGAGCGGAAAGCGCTCGATCGGCGGGCGTGCGCACCGGGAGGGTATCGAATGGGGCAGCAGGAGACCGTGGCGACGAGCCTCGCGGACACCGTACGCGAGGGAATCGGAGCCGCCCTCGCCCAGGTGGACGCGGATCTGGCGCGGCGCTACCCGGGCGACCCCGGCACCCGCCAGCCGGTCCACACGGTCTACGTCCCCGGCGACGTCTTCGCCGCCGGCACCCTGCGCTCCTGGGGGGATCAGGCGCTCGCCGCCCTCGACGAGCACGCCCCCGACGCCGGTACGCTCGCCGCCGTCCTCGGTATTCCCGACCCGCTCGCCGCGGACGTCCACGACCGCGTCCGCGCCAAGCTGGCCCGTGAGCCGATCGAGGACCTGCGCATCGACTTCGAGGACGGCTACGGCCCCCGCCCGGACGCCGAGGAGGACGAGGCCGCGGCCCGTGCCGCCGCCCTGGTGGCCGCCGCCTACCGGGAAGGCACTGCCGCCCCCTCCATGGGCATCCGGATGAAGTGCATGGAGGCCGCCGTCCGCGACCGCGGTATCCGCACCCTCGACATCTTCCTCACCGGCCTCATGGAGGCCGGCGGCCTGCCCGACGGCCTGGTGCTGACCCTCCCGAAGGTGACTTACGCCGAGCAGGTCACCGCCATGGTCCGGCTGCTGGAGGCCTTCGAGGGGGCGCACGGCCTGGAGAGCGGCCGGATCGGCTTCGAGATCCAGATCGAGACCACTCAGTCGATCCTGGGCGCCGACGGCCGCGCCACCGTCGCCCGCATGATCGAGGCCGCCGAGGGCCGCGCCACCTCCCTGCACTACGGCACCTTCGACTACAGCGCCTCCTGCGGTGTCAGCGCCGCCCACCAGTCCCTCGACCACCCGGTGGCCGACCACGCCAAGGCCGTGATGCAGGTCGCCGCCGCGGGCACCGGCGTCCGTCTCTCCGACGGGTCCACCAACGTCCTGCCGGTCGGCCCGACGGAGCAGGTGCACGCCGCCTGGCGCCTGCACCACGGCCTGGTGCGCCGCTCGCTGGCCCGTGCGTACTACCAGGGCTGGGACATGCACCCGGCTCACCTGCCCACCCGTTACGCGGCGGTCTACACCTTCTACCGCGAGGGCCTGGAGCAGGCCGCGGCCCGGCTCGCGGCCTATGTCGCCAAGGCCGGCGGCGATGTCATGGACGAGCCCGCCACCGCCAAGGCGCTCAGCGGCTATCTGCTGCGCGGTCTGGACTGCGGCGCCGTGGACACCGCCGAGGTCGCCCGGCTGACCGGGCTGACCCGCGCCGACCTGGACGCGCTCGCCGGGCGCCCGGCCGCCACGGTCTGAGCGCACGGCCCGTTGCCTCGGGCGGCCCAACGGGCCGCGCGGCGCAGGCAGTTGGCCGGTTGGCCGCCGCGACCGCTTGTGGCCCCGTACGCCCCATGAGGCCCCCGCCCGACCGGCGGGGGCCTCGTCGTACGTCAGCCCGCAGCCGGCGCCAGGTCGTCGAGATGGGCGCGCAGGACCGTGGCGCAGGTCTGTGCGTCCAGCACGTCGGGCCGTAGTACGGCGGTGAAAGCGAGGCCGTCCAGGAGGGACGTCAGCCGCTCGGTCTCGGTGTCGAGGGTGAGCCCCGCACGCAGTCCGCCCGCCGTGTCGAGGCGGGCGAGGATGCGGCGGACGAGGGTCCGGGTGGCGGTGGCGGTCTCCTGGGCGAGGTCGTCGATCTCGGGGTGCGTCCGGGCGGCGGTGGTGAAATCGACGAGGACGGTGACCTCGGCGCGCCGGCTGTCGTCCAGGGGCAGCAGCTCGGAGAGCAGTTCCACCGCGCAGCGGCGGATCTCGGGCCCCGAAAGCCCGTCCAGATCGCCCAACTCGTCGATACGGCGCTGGAGTCGGTCGCCGACCCGGTCGACCATCGACCGCATCGCAAAGCGCATCAGCTCTTCCTGGCCGGCGAAGTAGTGCCGGACCGAACCGATGTTGAGCCCGGCCTCGTCGGCGACGGTGCGCAGCGAGGCGCGCTGGAGGCCGTCGCGTACCACGACGCGGAAGAGGGCGTCGACGACCTCGCGGCGCCGGGCTTCTCGGTCCACCTGTTTGGGCATGGCCCCTTTGTATCACGGCTGTGATAAATTGTTTTGTATCACACCCGTGATACAAAGAATGGAGGGGTAGCCGTGGAGCGGGTTCTGAACCTTCTTCTCATCCGATTCGGCCTGATCGCGGGCGGCCTGGTGGTGCTGGCGCTGCTGGTTTTCGCCGTGGCGCTCGTCCTCAAGCGCCGGGGGAAGCTCGGTGCGGCCCGGCGGTGTGCGGCACCCGCCGCGCAGGCCGTGAGCCGCTATCTGGACGACCGGGGCGCCGCGCGGGGCCGTGGCGGGGCGTCCCGGGGCGGCGCATCGGTGGCCGGTGCGGTGGTGCGGGCGGCGGCCCGTCACCTGGACGACGACGGGCGCGGGCGGCGGCACGAACGGGAGCCGGGGCGCGGTGAGGCCCGGTGACCGGCCTCGGCCCGGTGACCGGCCTCGGCCCGGTGACCGGCCTCGGCCCGGTGACCGGCCTCGGCCCGGTGGCCGGCGGCGGCCCGGCATGCGCCGCCCTCGCCCGGGGTGGAGCAGGCGGCGAGGGCGACGGGGGATCCGACCTCCTCGCCCACCTGTTGGCCGACGCCGCGATCAAGGGCGTCATCGTGATCGTCGCGCTGATCGTGCTCGCGCTGGGGATGGTGCTCATCTGGAAGAAAGCGGGCCGGGCAGGGGACCCGCAGCGGGACGACCGGTGATCCCCTGTCCGGAACCTCCCCGGGGCCGCCGCGGAGCCGACCCGGGGCTTCCCGGACCCGACCCGGAACATCCCCTTGGGCGCGGAGCTTCCCCGGCCCGGCCCAGGCCAGCCCACCCCAGCCCGCCCCGCCGTGTCCGCAGGGCGTCCGGCCCCCGGCCGCCGGGGAGTTCAGCTCTCCGCGGGCGGGATCTCGCCCGAGCCGCGGGCGATCAGGCGGGTGGGGATCTCCCTGTGCTGCGGCGGGTCCTCGATGCCCTCCAGGCGGCGGAAGAGCAGACCGGCGGCCGTCCGGCCCATGCGGGCGGGGTCCTGGGCGACGACCGTGATCGCGGGCCGGACGAGATCGGCCAGCTCGAAGTCGTCGAAGCCCACCAGCGCGACGGGGCGCGGGCGTTCACCGAGGACGCGTACGGCGGTGACGGTGACCCGGTTGTTGCCCGCGAAGAGGGCGGTGACCGGCTCGGGGGCGTCCAGCATCGCGGTGGCGGCGGCGCGTACGCACTCGGGTGCGGTGGAGCCGAGCGACACCCAGGAGTCGTGGGCGGGCAGTCCCGCCGCGGCCATTGCGGTGCGGTAGCCGCGCAGGCGTTCGCGCGCGGTGTGGATCCGCGGCTGGTCACCGATGAAGCCGATCCGGCGGTGGCCGTGCGCGATGAGATGGGCCACCGCGTCCTGGGCACCGCCGAAGTTGTCGGAGACCACCACATCGGCATCGATCCGGCCGGGCGGGCGGTCCACGAACACGGTCGCTATCCCGGCCGCGATTTCGGGTTCCAGATAGCGGTGGTCGTCGGCGGCCGGGATGATGACCAGCCCGTCGACCCGCCGTGCGCACAGCGCCAGCACCAACTCCTGTTCGCGCGCCGGGTCCTCGGCGCTGGAGCCGTTGATCAGCAGTGCGCCGTGACCGCGGGCGACTTCCTCGATGGTGCGGTTGAGCGGGCCGTAGAACGGGTCCGCCAGATCCTCCAGCACCAGGCCGATGCTGGCGGTACGCCCCTTGCGCAGGATCCGGGCCGAGTCGTTGCGGCGGAACCCCAGGGCCGTGATCGATTCCTGGACGCGTCGTTCGGTGTCCGGGGTGACGCCCGGTTCGCCGTTGACCACGCGGGAGACCGTCTTGAGGCCGACCCCGGCGCGCGCCGCGACATCCTTCATCGTGGGCCGGGTGCCATAGCGGCGGGAGGTGCCCCGCGCGGTGTCGGTCACGGTGTGCGGTCCTGATTCTGTCGGCGCCAGGTGTGGCGTCGAGCATAGCCTCTAGACAACGTTGTCAATCGACGGAAGACTGGCGTTCTCACGCCGGGCCGGTACGCTCGGCCCCCGGGCCCACCAGGAGAATCCACACCGATGCAGACCGACCTCAGCGCAGCGTTGGACATTGGCGGCACCAAGATCGCCGGCGCTCTGGTGGATGCCCACGGCAGACTCGTCGAGCGGGCCGCCCGGCCCACTCCCGCCGACAAGGACGGGGCCACGGTGATGCGTGCGGTGGCCGAGGTGGTCGCCGAGCTGGCCGCGGGACCCGGCTGGGCGCGGGTGGCGGCCGTCGGTATCGGCAGTGCGGGCCCGGTCGACGCGTCGTCCGGCACCGTCAGCCCGGTCAACATCCCCGGCTGGCGCGACTTCCCGCTGGTCGCGGGGGTGCGGGCGCTCGTCGGGGAGCGCCCGGTCGTGCTGGTCGGCGACGGTGTCGCGATGACCGCGGCCGAACACTGGCAGGGTGCCGCGCGCGGTCACGCCAATGCGCTGTGCATGGTGGTCTCCACCGGCGTCGGCGGCGGACTCGTGCTGGGCGGCCGCCTCCACCCGGGCCCCACGGGGAACGCCGGGCACATCGGTCACATCAGTGTCGAGGTCGACGGTGACCCCTGCCCGTGCGGTTCCCGGGGCTGCGTCGAACGGATCGCCAGCGGCCCCAACATCGCCCGCCGGGCGTTGGCCAACGGCTGGCAGCCCGGCCCCGACGGTGACACCAGCGCGGCGGCCGTCGCCGCCGCGGCGCACGCCGGAGACCCGGTCGCCCTGCGCTCCTTCGAGCGGGCCGCCCGGGCGCTGGCCGCCGGGATCGCCGCCACCGCCACGCTCGTGGAGATAGACATCGCGGTGATCGGCGGGGGAGTCGCCGGCGCGGGTGACGTCCTCTTCGCCCCCTTGCGTGCGGCCTTGCGGGAGTATGCGACGTTGTCGTTCGTGTCGGGCCTGAGGGTTGTACCCGCCCAAATGGGGACGGACGCCGGGGTGGTGGGCGCCGCCGCTGCCGCCGGGCAACGGGCCCGTCCCGATGCCTTCGTCCCCACGCCCTGACACCTGTCAGGGACCCCTGCGCCCGCGACCGGCCTGACCGGGCGGGCCGAGGGCCCGCCCGGCGGCATCAACTCCGCCTGTATGAGCGGAAGATGACGCTCAGCACTGGAACTTGGCGTCCGCCCAGTCGGCGTGGTCGTAGTCGATACCGTCCCCGCCATCGGTCACGACGAGCCGGACGGTCTGCGCTCCGGTGACCGGGGCGCTGACGGCCTTGGGGGCATCCGCCCCGGTCACCGCGGGGCTCGCGGCGACCTGTTTGCCGTCGGCCCACACCTCGAAGCCCACCGACCCCCGGTCACCGGACTCGTCGTCGATGCCGACCTGGGCGGTGAACGCCGAGCACCGCCCGCCGGTGTAGAAGCTCACCTCGCTGGGCGCATGCACCCCGAGGCCCTTCGCGAAGCCGGTGCCACCGATGCTGATCGGCCGGCCGTCCCCGGCGTCGCGTTCCCCGACGCTGGTGTTCCTCTCGACCGGTCCCCAGCCGTTGGCGGCGGTGAGCCAGGGGAGTTCGGCGGCGTACGCGGTTCCGGACGGCGGTGGCACCACGACATGGGCGGTGCCGGGCAGGGTGGCGGTGATCCGTTCGCCGCGGGGTGAGCGGTAGTCGGCGGAGAGCGGCAGATCGTAGGCCCCGGGCGCGGTGCCGGCCGGTGCGGTGATCTGCCAGCCGGTGGTGAGCGTCCGGCCGCCGGGCAGCGCGCGGGACGTCGCCGGGGAGGTGGCCCGCACCCGCCACCCCTGTGGGGCCTTCAGCGTGACGGCGACGTGCCGGGCGGGGGTGCCGCCCAGGTTGCGGACGGTGGAGCGGAGGGCGGCGGGGGAGCCGGCCTCGACCAGCGGCGTACGGTCGGTGCCGGTCTCGACGGCCGGTGGGTAGGTGGCCCAGCGGTTGTCGGCGGATATGCGGTAGACGGTGGTGCCGTGCGCCGGGACGGTCGCCGAGATGGTGCCCGTGGTGTGCGTGTCCTGGTGCCGCCACAGGTCGCGCAGCCGGTAGCCGTCGGCCTGCGCGAGGCCCAATTCCTTGGCCGTGGTGGTGATCCGCTGTGGTCGGCCGGTCTCGTTGAACAGCGCCACCGCGCGGGCGCCGTCGGCCAGTTGCCGCACCAGCGTCCAGCGGCCGGACTCCGACTTCACCACCGTGGCCTGCTTGCCCAGCCGGTCCTGGTCGACGGCGATGAGGTCCTTGTTGGCCAGGATCTCGAACGTCTCCGGGCCGGCCTTGCGCAGGTCGGAGCCGATCAGCAGCGGGGCGGCCATCATCGACCACAGGGAGAAGTGGCTGCGGTACTCGGTGTCGGTCATGCCGCCGTTGCCGACCTCCAGCATGTCCGGGTCGTTCCAGTGGCCCGGCCCGGCGTGCGGGGCGAGCGGCAGATTCTGCTTCGCGATCCCGAGCATGCTGGACCACGAGTCACTGATGTCGCCGGTGGTACGCCACAGATGTCCTACGTCCGACGCCCACTCCCAAGGCTTGTTCTCGCCCCATTCGCAGATGCTGTAGATGATGGGCCGCCCGGTGGCCTTGAGTGCGTCCCGCATCGCGCGGTACCGCTGCTTGGCGTCCACACCGAGGTTATTGCAGTTGTCGTACTTGAGGTAGTCCACGCCCCAGTCGGCGAACTGCTGGGCGTCGGACTTCTCATGGCCCAGGCCGCCGGGGAATCCGGCCGGGTTGCAGGTTTTGATACCGGCACTCGTGTAGATGCCGAATTTCAGGCCTTTGGCGTGGACGTAGTCGGCCACCGCCTTGATGCCGTGGGGGAAGCGCTGTGGATCCGGCACGAGCTTGCCGTTCCCGTCGCGGGTGGGCAGCGCCCAGCAGTCGTCGAGATTGACGTACTGATAACCGGCGTCCTTGAGGCCTTTGGCGACGAAGAGATCGGCGATGCCCTTGACCATCTCTTCGTTGAACTCGGCCCGGCAGTTGGTGGAGTTCCAGTTGTTGAAGCCCATCGGGGGCGTCTTGGCGAGTCCGTCGGGGAGCCGGGGGGCGGGGGCGGTGCGGGAAGGGCCGGCTTCCGGGGCGCCGGGTGTACGGGCCGCGGCGGGCAGGGCGGTCACTCCTGCCGTACACAGCAGCGCGGCGGACAGCGCTCCGACGATTCTTCGGTGACCTCGCCGGTGGGTGGTGCGGATCTGAACGCGCATGATTCGCGTCCTCCGTCTTCGCGAGAGGCGTGGGTGGGGTCGTGTACCGGTCGCGTGCGAGTGTTTACGGTAGGGCTTGTTGGAGTCTGTTGGAAGAGGGGCGGTGCGGTTCCGGTATCGCCCGCCAAGACCCGTGACCGCGCCTGCAGTTCGGAGAGGGATCCCGCCACTCGCGTTCGGTTCTGTTTGGTTCCGCCCCTGAGGCGGTGGGACATGAGTCCGGTCAACGGGCGGCGGCTCGGGTACGTACGGGGAGCGGCAGGACGTGGGATGTCCCGCACGGTGCTGAGGAGTGAGCGCGGCGCTCGGCGCGGGGACCGTGGCCCTCCCGTCCCTGCTCACCGTGTGCGGCAGCGGCCCGAACGGCGTCACGACGGGTGCGAATGCCTCGGACGCCGTACCGAGAAAGGCCTTCGCCGCGGCCTTCAAGGTCTCGTTCACGCCATCAACAAGGGCCGCAGAGCCCCTTACGAAGAGACCGCGGCATACGGCTACTTCTCCCTCCCGCGTCATCTCTCCTTCGCCTACTACCACCAGGCCTTCACCGACTCCGGGATGAGCGGACACTTTCTCCACTCGCTCCTCATCGCCGTTCCCGGCGTCCTGCTCACCCTTTTCCTGGCCTCCTTTCCTGGTCTCCTTTCCTGGCCTTCACCGCCGGCCCGCTGCCCGCCGCCCCGGGCACTCTGCAATTCATCTGGAGGTACCACGGCTTCCCGTGGGGCCTGGTCTTCCGTTCCGGCGGCGAAAAATTCCCCGTCACTTCATCGCCGGACTGACCCTCGGCGCGAGCAAGGGGTAGCCGACCGGCCGCGCGGAACACGCCGCAGGCCGCACGGTGGGCCGCCGTCATATGCGGTGACTCCGGACCGATGGCGGCCCGGAAACTCGGTATGCGGGTGAGGGTTTCGGTACTGGAGGGGCGGGGGAGCGCTTGTTTGCCGGGGACTCGCGGCGGCGGATGCACTGACCGGCATCCTCCGCGCGAGGCATTTCGCGACCGGCGTGCCCACGGGGGCGGAAACCTCCCTGGCCACGCCGATGGTCGAATGCGCAACGTTCCCGGTCGTGCGCGCGGCCCGTGACCCCGAGCGTTTCCGTGGCAGGGTGTGGCGGGCAACTCACCTGGGTCTAGGGAAGAGGGGAAACCGTGATCGTCTGGCTGAACGGCACGTTCGGTGCGGGCAAGACCACTACGGCTCATGAATTGCTCGACCTGCTTCCCGGAAGCACGCTCTACGACCCCGAACTCCTCGGCAGCGGACTGCGCATGATGCTGCCGGCCAAGCGGTTCGAGGAGATCGACGATTATCAGGACATCCCGGCCTGGCGGCGGATGGTCGTCGACACCGCCGCGGCACTGCTCACCGAGGTGCCGGGCCCGCTGGTGACGCCGATGACGTTGCTGCGCCAGGAGTACCGCGACGAGATATTCGGCGCCCTCGCCGCCCGCCGGATACCCGTACGGCACGTCCTGCTGCACGCCGACGAAACGATCCTGCGAGCCCGGACGGCCGACCGGGAGGACACCTCCGGGGACGCCGGAGCCGCCGCGTCGACGCGCCGCTGGAGCCTGGAACACCTGGGCCCGTACGCCGACGCACTGCCCTGGCTCCAAGACGACGCCCATGTCGTCGACACCACCCGGCTCACCCCCCGGCAGACCGCCGAGCGGGTCGCCGAGGCCGTCCGCACCGGCGCCGGCGCCTGCGACATCGTGCAGACCCCCGAACCGACCGCCGAAACGCTCGCCGCCGGCGTACTGCTCTTCGACGACCAGGACCGGGTACTGCTCGTCGACCCGACCTACAAGGCCGGTTGGGAATTCCCCGGCGGGGTCGTGGAACGCGGCGAGGCACCCGCCCGTGCCGGCGTACGGGAGGTCGCCGAGGAACTGGGAATCGAACTGCCCCGCGCACTCCGGCTGCTGGTGCTGGACTGGGAAGCTCCCAAACCACCCGGCTTCGGCGGTCTGCGGCTGCTCTACGACGGCGGCACCCTGACCGACGACCGGATCAGCAAACTGCTGCTGCCCGGCGCGGAACTGCGCGACTGGCGCTTCGCCACCGAAGCCGAGGCCGAGAAGATGCTGCCACCGGTGCGGTGGAACCGCCTGCGGTGGGCGCTTCGCGCCCGGGAGCGGGGGTGTCCGCTTCACCTGGAGGCGGGGGTTCCCGCGGGGTAGCCGCACGCTTTCGGCTTTCCCGCCGGTCCGCTGCGATGTGCTTGTGCCCCACGTTTTCGGCTGTCCCGCCGTGGGGGTTTCTCTTTGTTGCGCCTGGCGGCGGGCCGGTTCGCTGCGCTTTGCCTCGGCCCGTTTTTGGCTTTCTCGCCGTTGCGCCTGCGCCTGGCGGCGGGCGGGTCCGCTGCGCGGGGCGGGGTCCGCTGCGCGGGGCTGTCGGGGTGCGGTGACGGGCCTGCGCGGGTGGGTGTCCGGACTGCTTCGCTTTACGTCCGGACACCCACCCGCTCCGGCCCGTCCCCTCCCGTTGGGGGTGGGAAGAAGGCCGGTGGGGGTGAGCGTGGGTGGTCCGGTGCTGCTCGTGGAACACGTGGAAATGCCTACGGCCGTGGCCCGCCCCCACCCACGTTCACTTACTCACCCACGGGAGGGGACGGGTCGGAGGGGCAGGGGTGTGGGACGTAAAGCGAAGCAGTCCCACACCCCTGCCCCGCAGGCCCGTCACCGCACCCACAGCCCCGCGCAGCGGACCCGCCCGCCGCAGGCGCAACGGCGGGAAAGCCAAAAACGGGGCGGAGGCAAAGCGCAGCGGAACGGCGGGAAAGCCGAAAACGGGGCGGAGGCAAAGCGCAGCGGAACGGCGGGAAAGCCGAAAACGCAGGGAATCAATTCGCATACCGACGGAGGAACAACGCCTCCGCCAGAGAAAGCCGCTCCAGCTCCTGTGGCGAAACGCTTTCGTTGACCGCGTGGATCTGCGCCTCCGGCTCGCTCAGGCCGATGAGCAGCATCTCCGCGTCCGGGTAGAGGCCGGCCAGCGTGTTGCACAGGGGGATCGAGCCGCCCATGCCGGCGCTCTGCATTTCCTCGCCGTCGTACGCCTCGCGCAGCGCCGCCGCCATCGAGGCGTACGCGGGGCTGGTGGTGTCCGCGCGGAACGGCTGGCCCTGGCCGGTCTGCTCGACCGCGACCCGCGCGCCCCACGGGGCGGCGCTCTCCAGATGCGCGGTCAGCAGCTTCGTCGCCTCGGCCGCGTCCGTGCCCGGCGGCACCCGCAGGCTGACCAGCGCCCGTGCGCCGGCCTGCACGGACGGGGTGGCGCCGACCACCGGCGGGCAGTCGATGCCGAGCACCGTGACGGCCGGACGCGCCCAGATCCGGTCCGCGACCGAACCGCTGCCCACCAGCCCGACGCCGTCGAGCACCTTGGCGTCCTTGCGGAAGTCCTCCTCCGGGTACTGCAGGCCCTCCCACGAAGCGTCCGCGGCCAGCCCGTTCACGGTGGTCGAACCGTCCTCGGCGCGCAGCGAGTCCAGGATCCGGATCAGTGCGGCCAGCGCGTCGGGGGCCGCGCCGCCGAACTGGCCGGAGTGGAGGTTGCCCTCCAGGGTGTCGACCTGGACCCGTACGAGTGTCATCCCGCGCAGCGTCGCGGTCACCGTCGGCAGCCCGACCCGGAAGTTGCCGGTGTCGCCGATGACGATGGCGTCGGCCGCCAGCAGCTCGGGGTGGGCCTCGGCGTAGCGTTCCAGGCCGCCGGTGCCCTGCTCCTCCGAACCCTCCACGATCACCTTGACGTTGACCGGCACCCCGCCGTGCTCCTTGAGGGCACGCAGCGCCGTCAGATGCATGATCAGGCCGCCCTTGCAGTCCGCCGCGCCGCGCCCGTACCAGCGGCCGTCGCGCTCGGTCAGTTCGAACGGCGGGGAGAGCCAGGCGGTCTCGTCCAGCGGCGGCTGCACGTCGTAGTGCGCGTACAGCAGCACCGTCGGTGCGCCGGCCGGGCCGGGCAGGAAGCCGTACACGGACTGGGTGCCGTCCGGGGTGTCCAGCAGCGCCACGTCCTCGAAGCCGTCCGCCCGCAGCGTCTCGACGAGCCAGCCGGCGGCCGCCTCGCACTCGCTCTTGGGGAACTGGGCCGGATCCGCCACCGACTTGAAGGCCACCAGCTCGGCCAGCTCGGCCCTGGCACGGGGCTGCAGTGCGGCGACGGTACGTGCGAGCGGGCTGTCAGACATGGAACGCTCCTGGTGGGCGCGACGTTGTGCGTACGGGTCGTCCGGCCTCGTGAGCCGGACGGGCCGGACGTACGGGCAGCAATGCCCCCGATCTTCCCACAGGCCCCTTGTGCAACAGCGGCCCGTAGGATGCGGGCGGTACGCGTAGCCAAGGCATCGGACGGGAGCAGAAGCACAGGTGAGCAGCGAGCACGCAGCCGAGGACAACCAGCAGGTGTGGGACGTCGTGGTGGTGGGTGCGGGGCCTGCGGGCGCCTCGGCCGCGCATGCCGCGGCCTGTACAGGGCGCCGGGTGCTGCTCCTGGAGAAGGCGGAGCTCCCGCGCTACAAGACCTGCGGCGGCGGCATCATCGGGCCCTCGCGGGACGCACTGCCGCCGGGCTTCGAGCTGCCGCTGCGGGACCGGGTGCATGCGGTGACGTTCTCGCTGAACGGCCGGCTGACCCGCACCCGCCGTTCCAGGAACATGCTGTTCGGGCTGATCAACCGCCCGGACTTCGATGCGCAGCTGGTCGAGTCGGCCAAGGACGCGGGCGCGACGGTCCGAACGGGCGTCACGGTCTCGCGGGTGGAGCAGCACGGCGCCGAGGTGCCGGACCGGCGGACCGTCGCGGTGGTGCTGGGCGACGGCGAGGTGGTGCTGGCCCGCGCCGTGGTGGGTGCGGACGGCAGCGCCGGACGGATAGGAGCTCATGTCGGGGTCAAGGTCGACCAGGTCGACCTCGGTCTGGAGGCGGAGATTCCGGTACCGGCGCCGGTCGCCGAGGACTGGGCGGGCCGGGTGCTCATCGACTGGGGCCCGATCCCCGGCAGCTACGGCTGGGTCTTCCCCAAGGGCGACACGCTGACCGTCGGCGTCATCTCCGCGCGGGGCGAGGGGGCCGCGACCAAGCGCTATCTGGAGGACTTCATCGGCCGGCTGGGCCTCGCCGGTTTCGAGCCGAGCATTTCGTCCGGGCACCTGACGCGCTGCCGCGCCGAGGACTCCCCGCTGTCCCGGGGCCGGGTGCTGGTGTGCGGTGACGCGGCCGGGCTGCTGGAGCCGTGGACGCGGGAGGGCATCTCCTTCGCGCTGCGGTCGGGGCGGCTCGCGGGGGAGTGGGCGGTGCGCGTCTCCGAGGCCCATGACGCGGTGGACGCCCGCCGTCAGGCGCTCAATTACGCCTTCGCCATCAAGGCGGGCCTCGGCGTGGAGATGGGGGTGGGGCGCCAGATGCTCAAGGTCTTCTCGCGCCGCCCCGGCCTGCTGCACGCCGCGGTCACCGGCTTCCGCCCGGCCTGGCAGGCCTTTGCGAAGATCACCCGCGGGACGACCACGCTGGCCGAGATCGTCCGCGCCCACTCGGTGGCGCGCCGCGCGCTGGAGGCGATGAACCGGGGGTGAGGCGGGGACGGGGCTGAGGCGGGGCCCGGTCGTCCGCAGGTGGCGGCGCGGAGGGGGTGCGGAGGGAGGGGATCGGCCCATGACAGGGGCCGGTTCCCGGACGCGGATACGAGGCGATCCGCTCCGGTGCGTCCGGCTTCTGGGCAAGGACACCGAACCGGAGGAGCTGGTGCGGGCCGTGCGCGCGGTCGTGGGCGGCGACGCGCTGCTCTCGCCCGGTGTCACCCGCGGCCTCGTCGCCGAGTTCGCGGCCCGCTCCAAGGAGCCGGCCGCGGCCGATGCCCTGTCCGCACCGACCGGCCGGAAGCGCGAGGTGATGGCGCTGGTCGGCACCGGTCTCTCCCCCGAGGAGATCGCCCGCCGGCTGGTGGTCAGCCCGCTCACCGCCAAGACGCATGTGCGCCGCACCATGGTCGAACCGGGCGCCCCGCGACCGTGCCCCACTGGTCGTGCCGGCCTATGGGTCGGGGTGGGTGCGGCCCGGCCGGCCGGGCTGAATCCAGACGACGTCCTGCGGGGACGGGCCGGCCCCCGGCCGGTGGGGCAGACGCCGGAGCACGCGCACCACGTGGACGCAGAACAGCACCCCGCCGAGGGCACCGCTCACCGCGAGCCACGGTCCGCGCCACGAGGCCGGCACCGGGCCCCACAGGACCGCGCTGCCCAGCACCCCGAAACCCGCGGCACCCACGAAGGCGCCGCCGACCAGGGCAAACATGATCTCGACGGTGACCGCGTCGCGCTCGGCCTGCGTACGGCTGGGTGACATGCCGACAGTCTCCCAGGGGCCATCCCACTCCGGTCCGTTTCCGGGGGAACGTGCCCTGGCAGCTTGCCGGTTGGGCCTGCCCTTGCCTCACGTGCCCATAAACCCGTGTGCCATCGAGCGGCTATGGGGCGCCTGTGTGCCTATGCTCCTCGGGCGCACTGATCACCAACGGCTCCACCGGAGGGGCTGGGCAGTAAGAACCGGCTCGGCCGGATGGCCGTGGAAGGCGTGGGCGCTGCCGGCGGGCAGATCGCTGCTGACGGGGCGGCAGACCCCCGTCGCCGGCCGTACGGCGACGGCCTCAGCCCGATCAGACGGATGACTGACCGTGCCGCCGGTGGCAGCAGCCGGGTGACCGGGTGAGGACAACTGTCAGAGCCCAGCGCGCTCCCGCCACAGCCGGGGCAGCGTCTCATCGCCGGTGATCGTCAACGCGTCCCACGGCAGACGGTTCCACAGGGCGAGATACAGCTCCTCGGCCGGGCCCTCGATCGTGCAGTCCGCCGGCTTGTCGTTGTCCGGTCCGTCGTCGCCGGCCTCCGCGGCGGTACGCACCGTGTGCGGCGGGGCGTCGGAGAGCCGGACGGTCCAGTCGGCGCCGGGCGCGTTCGTCGCGCGCAGCCGCAACGTCCGGGGGACGTCCGTCCGGACCTGGCTGCGGTC
Source organism: Streptomyces sp. NBC_00400 (assembly GCF_036048035.1). NCBI lineage: Bacteria > Bacillati > Actinomycetota > Actinomycetes > Kitasatosporales > Streptomycetaceae > Streptomyces > Streptomyces sp. NBC_00400. Next base: position 7,150,948 of record NZ_CP107940.1, read on the forward strand.
ACGGCCGTGAAAGCCCGTCAGGAGTTCATCGATCCCGTCGGCCGCGAAGGCGGACGGAAGGGGGGTGAGGGAGGCGCCGAGCGCCTGCTGTGCGTCCACGCGGTGCACCGAGGTCTCGTGCGCCTGCCGGCGGGCCCAGAACGCCAGCGGGGAGGGTGCGGGGAGGAAGGTCCAGGCCGCCAGGTCCTGCGGGGCGGAGTGCAGCGCCAGGACGAGGTGGTGATGGCCTTCGCGCAGCCAGGCCACGAGGTCGTCGTCGGACAGGTCCGGAGCCTCGGGGGGACGGCTGGGCTGCTGCACGCCCTGCGTCACGAACTCCGTCGCCCAGCGGTGGACCCGGCCGATGTGGGTGACCAGATCCCGCATCTGCCACTCGGGACAGGCCGGAATACGGGCATCCGGCCCCGCCTCCTCGGCGGCGTCGGCGAGCAGGCTTCCGTCCAGTCGCAGCGATTCGACGAACTCAGTGATCTCCATGGTCAGAAGTGTGCCAGCCGCCACTGACAACGGCCCCGCGCGGGTCCGGGCCGTGGCTGCACGCACGCTGGGGAGCGGGCGGGCGGCGTGTCTGCCCGCGCGGGTGCGACGGCCGGTTCACGGCCGTCCGGTGCGGTGCGCCCCGCGGGTGGCGTACGCGATGACCGCGGCGACCGCGGCCAGCAGCGCCACCGTCGTCAGGGCGGCCGGCAGGCCGGCCGTCTCGGCGAGGAAGCCGATGGCGGGCGGTCCGAGCAGCATGCCGCCGTAGCCGACCGTGGAGGCCACGGCGACCCCGTCCGGGCCGCCGCTCTCGCCGGCCCGGGCAATGGCGATCGGGAAGATGTTGGCGAGCCCCAGGCCCGCCACGGCGAAGCCGGCGCAGGCCGCCCCCGCCGAGGGGGCGAGCGCGCCGAGCAGCATGCCGGCGGTCGCCGTCGTCCCGCCCGCGATCAGCGCCCGCGCCGCGCCGAAGCGCTGCACGAGCGCGGTCCCGGACAGCCGTCCCACGGTCATCGCCAGTGCGAACACGGCATATCCGGCGGCGGCCGTACCCGGTCCGGCACCCAGGTCCTGGGAGAGGTGCAGCGCACCCCAGTCGGCCATGGCCCCCTCGCCGTACGCGGTGCACAGCGCGATCACCCCGAAGACCAGCACCAGGCGGCGGCCGCGGCCCGCCCGGCCGTGCCGCGGCCGGCCCTCCTGCGCCACCGGCAGCCGCTCGGGGACGGCCGGGGCCGGGTGTGCGCGCAGCGAGCTCCCCGCAACGGCCGTCACCAGCAGGCCGATCGCGGCGAGCAGCAGCAGGTGAACGGTGGGGGAGAGGCTGCCCGCGATCAGCCCGCCGAGGCCCGCGCCGAGCATGCCGCCGAGGCTGAAGGCGGCGTGGAAGCTGGGCATCACGGGACGCCGCAGAGCGCTGATGAGGTCGACCGCGGCACTGTTCATCGCCACGTTGAGCGAGCCGTACGCGGCGCCGAAGACCAGCAGGACCAGGCCCAGCGCGGTCGCCGAGTGGGTGAGCGGCGGCAGCGTGATGCTCAGCGCGAGGGCGGCCGCGGAGGCGGTCGTGACGGTGTGGCTGCCGAACCGCCGGCACAGCCTGCCGGTGATCATCATGAAGGCGACCGCGCCGGCCGACACGCCGAGCAGCGCGAGTCCCAGGGCGCCCGCACCGGCGCCGGTCTGTGCCTTGATCGCGGGGATCCGGACGACCCAGCCGGCGAAGAGAAAGCCGTCCATGGCGAAGAAGGCCGTGACGGCGATGCGGAGGCGGGTCAGGTGCGGATCGGCGGGAGGAGTGCGGCCCCGGTCCTTCGTCAGAACCGCCCGTATTTTGTTTAGTGTCGGCACAAAGCCAGAATAGGGGGGTGACCCAGACTCGGACAACCAGGCTGGAGCGGGGCCGTGGCGCCCTCGGACCCGCACTGGAGCTCGTACACACCGGACGCGCACCCACCCGCGCGGTCCTGACCTCCGAACTCGGCGTGACCCGCGCGACCGCGGGGGCGGTGGCCGCCGAGCTCGAAGCGCTCGGCCTGATCACCGTCGACTCCCGGCCGACCGCCTCGGCCGGCTCCCAGGGGCGCCCCTCCCACCGGCTGTCCGTCGCCGAGAACGGACCGGTCGTGCTCGCCGCGCAGATCCACGCCGACGGCTTCCGGGTCGCGCTGGTGGGCCTGGGGGGCCGCATCGTGGCGACCTCGACGGGCTGCGGCACCATCCCCGCCGACCCGGCGCATGTCCTCGCCGATGTGGTCGCGGCCGGCTCGGACCTGCTGCGCGAGACCGGGAGGCGCTGCCTCGGCGCCGGACTCGCGGTGCCCTCCGCGGTCGCCGAACCGGACGGTGAGGCCCTTGCGCCGCTCCACCTCGCCTGGCCCTCCGGTGCCCCCGTCCGCGCACTCTTCCTGCGCGCGCTGGCCGACGCCGGCATCCCGGGAGTCGCCGCGGCGATCGGCTTCACCGGTAACGACGTCAACCTCATGGCGCTCGCCGAACACCGGCACGGCGTCGGCCGGGGCGCCCGCGATCTGCTCTGTGTGGCATCCGGCCACCGGGGCGTCGGCGGGGCCCTGGTGCTCGACGGCCGTCTGCACAGCGGCAGTTCGGGCCTGGCACTGGAGGTCGGGCACCTGACGGTCAACCCCGAGGGGGCGCCCTGCCACTGCGGCAGCCGCGGCTGCCTGGACGTCGAGGCGGACCCGCTCGCCTTCCTCGGCGCCGCGGGCCGCGAACCGGGCCCCGAGGTCTCCCTGCTCCAGCAAGCCGTCGACCTGCTGCGGGACGAGTACGCCGATCCGGGCGTCCGCTCCGCCGCCGATCTCCTCATCGACCGCCTCGGGCTCGGCCTGGCCGGACTCGTCAACATCCTCAACCCCGACCTCATCGTCCTCGGCGGACTGCACCGCGCCCTGCTGGAGGCCGATCCGGAGCGGTTGCGCGCGGTGGTCGCCGACCGCAGTCTGTGGGGCCGCAGCGGCGGGGTGCCGATCCTGCCCTGCAGCCTCGACCACAACAGCCTGGTCGGCGCGGCGGAGTTGGCCTGGCAGCCGGTTCTGGACGATCCGCTGGTCGTCCTCGAGCGGTAACGGACGGCGGCCTGTTGTGCCTTGGGGCGGGGGACCGGTGGGAGCCGGGGCGGGGGCCCGTCCGATGGGCCTGCCGCGGAACGGCCGAGCGTGTGGCCGGAAAGCATCAGCCGGAGGGGCCTTCGCGGTGAGGGCTGCCCGTGTGCTTGGCCGGCAGTGCTTTCCCTGAGCATTTCTGTTGCCGGGTCCACGGACTCTGCGTTCCTTCCGCGAAGAGCAGCCGGTCCTGCCACCGGAGGGCCGGGCCGGTCGGCAAGGCCCCGGAAAGGGGCTTCCTCGCCGGCGGAACCCCTGCTCGGGACGCTGTTACAGCACGGTTCCTCCATCGACGGATCACTGTCATCGCTTCGTCATGAGATGGGTGACGTCATGTCACACGGTCCCGGCAGTATGGCCCCGCACCGACATGGACGTACTCCGGGATCACCCGCCCGGTTACGTGGTTCGAGCGGCTGACGTCCGCGCAGAGCGCCCCGCTCGGCGCCCCTGCACACCCCCGCAGTCGGGCGCCTTGCGGCACCCATGTGGCGCAGAGGCGCAGTCGGCCGGTCCAGGCGTCAGGGATAAGTTCGCTCTGCCCTCGCTCTTCACGGCCCCAACAGGGAGTCGCGGGCAGCTATTTCGGCCACCGATCACGCTGTGAGGCGCGGCGGCGTGCACCGTCTGCCGGTCACCAGAGCTGATGTGGCATCAGCCGTCCGGCAGCGCTCTCCGTGCGTCCTGCCCGGCCGACGAGGAACAGCGTCGACTACCGCATCCCGCAAGCCAATTGTTCAGGCACATGAAAAGGGCAGTGAGCAGAAATGAGATGGGTTTCCACCGTCACCGCGGCGGCCATAGGGGCCGGAGCGGTTGCCGGAACCATTGCGGCGGCCACACCTTCCGTCGCGGCACCGCAGAGCGCACAGGCAGTCACCTCGACGGTGCATTGCACGTCCGAGGACCAAGCGCTGGCCAAGAAGCTGTCGAGCGATATATCCAGGGCACTGGAAGGCCGGAAGAGCGCGGTCTCGCTCTCCTTCTATGACCGGCCCACCGGAATCACGTGCACCTCCGACGCCGCCAAGAAGTACGACTCGGCCAGCGTGGTAAAGACGATCATTCTCGGGGCCCTGCTGTATCAGAAGGGCGGCACCCTCACCGAGGCGGAAGATGCGCTTGCGCGTAAGATGATCACCGATTCCGACAACGCATCCGCGACCACGCTGTGGAAGCAGTTGTCCGATCTGAAGGATCCCGCGAAGCCGAACCCGGTCCGGATCCAGGAATTCCTTGACAAGGCCGGGATGGACGACACCGTCCTCGACAAGGAAGGGTCCTGGGGCCTCACCCAGGTCACCGCGGGCGACCAGGAAAAGCTGCTGCGCATATTCTCGGGTGACGACGACTCGGTCCTGGGGAGCAAGGCTCGCTCCTACGCACTCGACCTCATGAACCACGTGCAGAGCAGCCAGCGATGGGGGGCCACAGCCGGCGCTCCGCTCGACTCCGTGATCCATGTGAAGAACGGCTGGCTGCAGCGTAGCCAGAACCCTGACGTCGAACCCTTCGACAGGGGGGATTGGAAGGTGAACAGCATGGCGGCCCTCACGGGGACCGGCTACGACTCCGGTCTGGTCGTACTCACCGAAAACAACAGAGTTCCCGAAGGGCGTCCCGCCGAAGAAGGGTTGGATTACGGGATCGAAACGATAGAGACCGTTTCTCGGGCCATTTACCGGGACGTTTACCCCGATGCTGAAGGCAACGTCCCCAGCAGGCCGGCTCTTCAGGCGGCCAAGCTCCCCGCAGGAGGGTAAAACGCCGGGGCGAAGCCCTCGCCGCCCGTCCGGCCCGGTTTCCGTGACTCATTTCCCGGAGCTTGACGCAAGCGCACCGGGCTGCACGCCGCCCTCGCCGCCGCGGTGACCGGCGCTGCCCTCGCCGTACCGGCCGGCGCGGCGGTCGCCATGCCCAAGGCCGTCTGCAAGTACGACGGGAAAACGTGAAGACGGGCAAAACGGTGAAGGCCTTCACCACGGGCTGCGGTTCCGGCTGATGGACGGCGTCGGTGCGCTGGTGCGCGGCGGAAAGCGGCCGCATGTGGGGATCTCGGTCACGCTGTGGGCGCCCGCCGCGTGTCCCGGCTCCTGTGCGGGGCCGGGGTCCGCGGCGCCCGCGTCCAGTCGGCGGCGAAGGCGCGGGCCGGGTTCACCGTCAGGAACCGTGTCACCAGGTCCTTTCCCAGGGCGACTTCGAGACGTTCCCGGTGACGGCGCAGCAGATGGGGCATGCCGGGGCCGCCGTTCACCGACCGGGCGCCGGCCGTCGTGGTGTCGCCGCCCAGCAGGATCCGGTCGCCGAAGCCCGCCTCGGCGAGGGCGGCCAGCGCCTCGGGGAGGCGCCAGTCGGTCGCGTGATGGGCCCGCGAGGGGCCGTCGAAGGCCAGATACGCCCCGGCCTCGGCGGCCGTCCGGTGGACGACGAGGTCCGGTGAGCGGTTGAGGTGGCCGAGAATCACCCGGTCCGGCGGGACCGCCAACTCGCCGCAGAGCAGGTCGAGTACGGCCGTCGCCCCGGTGCCCAGCTCCAGATGGACGCCGATGACCGCACCGGTCGCCCGCTGGGCCTCGGCGGCCGCGGCCATGGTGTGCCGGGCGTGCGCGTCCAGACCGTGGAACCCGCCGGCAACCTTGATCATCCCGGCGCGCGGGCCGGTGCCGCCGATTCCTTCGGTCAGTTCGGCGACGAATAGTTCGGCCAGCCCTGAGCGAAGGTGCTCCAGCACCTCGGGTGTGTAGTGCGCCGCCTGGTGCAGCCCGGTGGCGGCGACGATGTGCACTCCCGATTCCCGTGCCAGCCGGGGGAGTTCGGCTGCGCCCCGGCCCATGCCGTACGGCGTCCACTGGATCACCGCCGTACCGCCGGCCGCGCGGAAGGCGCGCAGCTCGGCGGCCGCGGCCGCGGGGTCGTCCAGCTCTTGGCCCGGCAACTGCGGGCTGCGCAGGAAGAGATGGTCGTGTGCGTCACAGACGCCGAGGCCGGCGGGGACGAGGTCGCCGAGGACTGTACGGATGGTGGGGTCGGCCGGTGTGTCCGACGGGGTCCGGTTCACCACTGCCGTCCCGTGCCGAGCCGGCCGGTGCCCGGGGCGGACAGATGCAGCACCTCGTAACGGTCCCCGGCGGACCATGGGGAGGCCTGGGAGGCGTGGGAGGCGTGGGAGGTGTGCGCCCAGAGGGTGAAGTGGACCAGCTCCCAGTGCCGTGGGTCCAGGGCCAGCGCGGTGGTGTGCACCCCGTCCGTCGTGGCCAGCTCCTCGTGTCCGGCCACCGCGCGGGCGATGACGGTGGCGGCGTCGGCGTTCTCGGCGAGTGTCTCCGTCCGCCGGGTGAAGGCGCGGGGCGGGGCGTCGGCGGCCGGGCCGGGATGGTGGTACAGCCCCTGCCAGTGCTGGACGACCGGCCGTCCGAAGTCGCGGACCACCCCGCGGAATCCGTCACCGAGGAGGAAGCGGTTCATGGCCTCCGGACCGGCCCAGAGGTAGAACGGCGCGTACTGGTTGACCGGTGAGCCGTCGACCCCGCGCTCCCGGACTCCGTACGCCTTGAGGCCGAGTCCGGCGAAGTCGTCCAGGAGGTGGCCCCTGGACTTCACCCGGTGCCGGATGATCTGCATGTCGTAGTCGGCGGGCAAGGTGATCGCGTACTGCATGGCGTGCATGGCGGACTCCGTACGGTGCGGGGGAGGGGTGCTCAGCGGGTGGTGCCCGTGCCGGGCGTGACCTGTGTGGCGAGCAGGGACAGCACGCCCCGTACGGCCGCGTCGAACGGCGCGGTGTCATCGGCGGCGCGGGCCAGGACGTAGCCGCCCTGGACGACGGCCGCGACGGTCGCCGCAGTGGCCGACGGGTCCAGTCCGGGGGCCAGTTCGCCACGCTGCTGCCCCTCGGTGAGGACTTCGCCGATCCGGCCCCGGAGCCAGCCGAACATCTCGTCCAGAGGCTGCCGCAGCTCGGCGCTGCGCACCACATCGCGGTCCTGCGTCATCCGGCCGACCGGGCAGCCGCGCAGCACCTCCCGCTCGCGCAGCAGATAGCCGGCGACCCGGTCGTACGCCGTGCCGGGGGCGCTCAGGCACTCCTCGGCGGCCGCCTTCATGCCCTCTGCGGTGCGCCGGATCGCCGCCAGTGCGAGGCCGGACTTGCCGGTGAAGTGGTGGTACATGCTGCCCTGGCCGACGCCCGCGCGCTCCAGGACCGCCTTGGGGCTGGTGCCGACGTACCCGCGCTCCCACAGCAGCTCCTGGGTGCTCCGCACGAGGCGTTCCTGAGTGCTGGGGGCGTGATGGGTGCCGGGCAGCTTCTGTGTGCCGGGTGATGCCTGCGCCCCGGGGGATGCCTGCGCGTCGGGCGGTACCTGTGTGCCCGGTGACGCCTGCTCGCCGAGTGAATCCTGAGTGCCCATGAGGGCACTGTACATACCAGTAGTTACAGAGCCAAGAGTCAAGAGCCAAGAGTTAAGAGGGGGAGGCCGCGCCCGGAGCGGGGCACGCACGACTGAGTGGCCGGAGCGGGTGGGGCGGGCGGGTGGGGGCGCCCCGTGTACTCCCCGCGTCGTGCGTCGTACGGGAGGAGCTGCCGGCCGCTGCGCCGCACCGGCCCGCGCCACGCCCGTCATGGGCCCGCCTCGTCAGCCGACCTTCGTACCCCGTACCCGCGAGCGCGGACCGGTTGCCGTACCGGCCGCCATGCCGGTCGCCGTGCCGGTGTCCTCCAGCGGCAGGGGCTCCAGATAGTCACGGACCGTAAGAGCCTCTTCGGGGGCGGCGGTCAGGGCCGGAAGAGTGAACCACACGACCTTGCCGCCGCCGTCCGGACGCGTTCCCCAGCTCTCGCTGAGCGCGGCGATCAGCGCCAGGCCGCGACCGCAGGTCTCCCAGCTCTCCGCGACCCGGATCCGCGGCAGCCGGGGGTCCTCGTCATGCACCGAGACCGTCAACTGATCAAGAAGAACGCGCAGGTCCACGGTGCACTGTTTGCTGGGGCGGGCATGCCGGTGGACATTGGCGAGGAGTTCGGTCACTCCGAGCGCCGCCGGGTCTATCAAGGCGTCGAGATGCCAGTACCGCAGCTGCGCGGAGACGATTCTGCGCACATGTCCGATGCGAGCCGGAACGGCTTGGAGCTCCACCGTGCAGTGCCTGCTGGGCTGCCTGATCACGACCGCGACTCCCTGATGAGGCCGGGCGCCCCTCTCACCGGGCAGGGGCGAAGATCGGATCCAGCGATGCCGGCTGCACCACAGCGTCACCGCTGGTGAACCCTCAGTGATACGAGTCCAGGGTCGGTCAGCCGGTGCGCTCCCGCAACCGCACCTCCGCGTCCGGAAGACGCCGTCAGGTGCGTTGCGGCCGCGCCGCCTCCAGGGCCTTGAAGAACAGTTCCGGGGTGCCCAGGGTGAGCGAATAGCGGTGGCCGTTGAGGGTGGCGAGCGCCCGGTCCCGCGCCGCGAACAGCGGTTTATGGGCCTGTACGGCCTGCAGCGGGGCGCTGTCGATCTCCGTGCCGTAGCTGGTCAGCAGCACCAGCCTGCCGTCCGAGATCACGACCTGTCCGGCGCGGGTCAGGGACCGCAGCCATCGCTCGATCCGTACGCCGGTCGCGTTGAACTCAGGTTCCGCCATGCCGGCACCTCCTCGGTGAGACGGGCAGTTGCCCTCCACCGCCCCTTGAGGGGAAGTCTGCCGGTGCGGCGCCCGTCGCACCAGTGCCCCTGGCGCGCACGGCGCGCGACGGCCTCGCCCCACGGCCTCCTTGGGGTATCCCAAAGTGATGTTTATGCAGGTGGGAAGGGTGTGGGCGGTGGTTATAGTCGAAGTCTGCCCGCCGTTGTGCGCGGGCCTTCGAACCCCAGAGGAGCGCGCCGGTGAGCACCGCACAGCAGCCGCAGAGCCGGCCCGGCCAGGAGGCCGTGGCCGGTACCCCGATGCCGACCGAGGCCGTGGCCGGTACCCCGATGCCGACCGAGGCCGTGGCCGGTTCCCCGGTGTCCACCGAGCCCGTCGCCGGTACCCCGATGCCGACCGTGGACGGCGACCGCACGGATCCGGCCTACCGGAGCTGGCTCAAAGAAGCCGTCCGCAAGGTCCAGGCGGACGCCAACCGCACCGCCGACACCCACCTCCTGCGCTTCCCGCTGCCGGAGGAGTGGGGCATCGACCTCTACCTCAAGGACGAGTCGACACACCCCACCGGAAGCCTCAAGCACCGGCTGGCCCGCTCGCTGTTCCTCTACGGGTTGTGCAACGGCTGGATCCGGCCGGGGAAGCCCGTCATCGAGTCCTCCAGTGGCTCCACGGCCGTGTCCGAGGCGTACTTCGCCTCACTCATCGGCGTGCCGTTCATCGCGGTGATGCCGGCCACCACCAGCCGTGAGAAGACCCGGCTGATCGAGTTCCACGGCGGCACCTGCCATCTGGTGCAGGACCCGCGGACCGTGTACGAGGTCTCCGCCCGGCTCGCCGCGGAATCCGGCGGGCATTACATGGACCAGTTCACCTACGCGGAACGGGCCACGGACTGGCGCGGCAACAACAACATCGCCGAGTCGATCTACCAGCAGCTGCGGCTCGAACGCTATCCCGAGCCCGCCTGGATCGTGGCGACCGCGGGCACCGGCGGCACCTCCGCGACCATCGCCCGCTATGTCCACTACATGCAGTACGACACCCGCGTCTGCGTCCCCGATCCGGAGAACTCCTGTTTCTTCGACGGCTGGCTCACCGGCGATGCGGAGACCGACTGCGCCACCGCCTCCCGCATCGAGGGCATCGGGCGGCCCCGTATGGAACCGAGCTTCGTGCCCGGTGCGATAGACCGGATGATGAAGGTGCCGGACGCGGCCAGCATCGCCGCCGTACGCGCCCTGGAGACCGCGATCGGCCGCAAGGCCGGCGGCTCGACCGGCACGGGGCTGTGGAGCGCTCTGAAGATCGTCGCGGAGATGGTCGCCGAGGGCCAACGGGGGTCGGTCGTCACCCTGCTGTGCGACCCCGGTGACCGCTACCTCGACAAGTACTACTCCGACGACTGGCTGGCCTCCCAGGGGCTGGACATCACGCCCTACGCACGTACCCTCGACACGTTTCTGGCCACCGGTTCCTGGCCCGTCTGAGGGGAGGGGCCGGCGGCCCGTCCGGGGGCGGGGCGGCGGCCCGTCCGGGGGTGGGGCGGCGGCATCGGCCGGTCCGGGCCCGTTGCGCGGAATCCGCGCCGGGGCCGCGTCAGGTTCCGGCGAGCCTGCGGTCCAGGGCCCGCGCCGATTCCCTGAAGGCGCGGCCCAGGCCGGGCCTGGCCAGCGTCAGCAGAAAGCGGAACGGCGCCGGGCCGTCCGCCGCGAACATCCACCGCAGCCGGGTGCCGCCGTCCGCGGGCGTCAGCCGCCAGTCCTCCAGCAGGGCCCGCAGGCCAGGGGCGTTGGTGGTGTCGACCCGGTAGGCGTAATGCGCGTCGGGCTCGGCCGCCAGGACCGTCTCCGTGAAGCGGGTGCCGCCGGTCAGCCGCACCTCCCGGCCCTTGCCGCCGTGCGTCGGCGCCGACCGTGCCACGCCGGTGAACCAGCGTGACCAGCCCGCCACATCGTCCGCCAGCGCCGCATACACCGCCTCCGGCGGCGCGGCCACCTCCGCGGTGAACACCAGCCGCAGCGGGGCGGATGCGGTGAAGTCCAGCTCGACGGGGCGGAGTCGGCGTGCCATGGGACGAGCACCCCCTACGGGACGGTCGGCGGGTCTGCGTCGCTCACCATAGCTGACAGGTCATCAGATGTCTGTGCCGGTCAGTGGCTCGCCCGCCACCACCAGCTCGGGCGGCAGCTCGGCGAACTCCGCGCGCGCCTCGGCGGACAGCCCGGCATCCGTCACCAGCACCTCCACCTGATCCAGCGTCGCGAACGAACTCAGGCCGACCGTGCCCCACTTGGTGTGATCGGCGACCACCACCACCCGGCGCGCGGACCGCACGAAATGGCGGTTGGTCTCCGCCTCCGCCAGATTCGGCGTCGACAGCCCCGCCTCCACCGATATGCCGTGCACCCCGAGGAAGAGCACATCGAAGTGCAGGGACCGGATCGCGGCATCGGCCACCGGGCCCACCAGGGTGTCCGACGGCGTACGCACCCCGCCGGTCAGCACCACGGTCGCGGCGCCCGCGCGGGGGCCCGCGCCGCCGCCGGCCGCCGCCCGCTGCGCGCCGTAGAACACATCGGCCACCCGCACCGAATTCGTCACCACCGTCAGATCCGGCACGTCCAGCAACTGCTGTGCCAGCGCGAACGCGGTCGTGCCGCCCGCCAGCGCGATCGCGCTGCCCGGTGCCGCCATCTCGGCCGCCGCCTTGGCGATGTCCTCCTTGGCGCTCAGCTCCAGCGCCGACTTCACCTCGAAACCGGGCTCGTGCGCGCTCGGCTCGCTGACCGGTACCGCACCGCCGTGCACCTTCTCCACCATGCCCTGGCGGGCCAGGGCGTCCAGATCACGGCGGACCGTCATGTCCGAGACGTTCAGCTTGCGGGTGAGTTCATTGACCCGCACCCCTCCGCGCCGCCTGATCTCGTCGAGAATCAGGGCACGCCGCTGCTCCGCGAGGAGGTTCTGGTTGTCGTTCACCCCGGCCCGTCCCTTCCGCTCCGGCGCGTTGCGTCGGGTCGTACGCGCTGGCTGCCGCCCGCGATCACTGGTGCCCTCATCCTCGCACGAGGTACTGACAGTGATGCCGATGACGGGGGAAGCGAGGGCCGGTGGCCGGAGTGGGTGCTGGATGTGCTGCGCGGGGGAAGACACAATCGGGGGGGGCGCGTATCCGGCGCCGCGCCGCATGGCACACCGCCGCACTGCACCGCGCTCCGCCGCACCGCACCGCACGGCGCCGCACCGCACCGCATACGGGGCACGACCTCGGAGCACGATCTCCGAGCACGACGTCCGAGCATGACGTCCGAGCGCGACGTCCGAGCACGACTACGGGGGACAACAGTGGAGACCGCGGACCCGACACCGCACGCGCGTCCAACGGACCGTGAGAGCACCGCAGACGGACCGCCGCCCGCCGCACCACCGCACCTCTCCCTGGAGCTGCTGGTGCACGGCGTCGGCGGCACCACCGCACAGGAGATGCTCGGCGACCCACGCGTCCAGCTGATCACCGGCGACGACACCGCCGCCTGCTACCGCCGCACGGACGACGCGGACGCCGAGCAGCGGCCCGACGACTACCGCGGCGAGCCGGTCCGTGAGGCGTACTGCTGGTCCAACCTCACCTCGGGCAACGGAGCCCGTGCCCTGTGGCTGCTCCTGGTGCCCTTCATGGTCGCCAACCTCGCCCACTGGATGCGCCCGGCCGCCCCGCCCGAGCACCCGGCCCAGCGGCTCTACGACCTGCTGGTCCGCATCCTCGCCCTCACCCTCACCGTCCTGCTCGCCGCCGCGGCCTGTGAGGTCGCCCTCGACCTCACGGCCTGGCAGTGCGCCGGCACCACCGTCTGCGCCGCCGGCAAATCCTGGATGGGCTTCCTCAGCCCGGACAACTCCGGCTGGTGGAGCGCCCCGGGCCGCCGTCTCGCGCTCGCCTCCATGGTGCCGCTGCTCGTCATCGGCTTCCTGTGGTGGCTCTCGCGCCGCACCTGGAGCGCCTACGAGTCCGCCTCGCCGCCGCCCCGGATGCCCGGCACCTCCCGCGACACCCCGGTCGGCGAACGCACCGCGCTCAGCCTCGACGGCTTCTGGTACGGCCGTCGGCTGGTCGCCCGGCTGCGCGCCGCCCACACCACGGCCGGCGTGCTGACCATCGCCGCGGTACTCCTCGCCGCCGGCGCACAGGCCGACGGGCACGAGGGCGGCGGCACCGCCCTCGCGGTCACCGGCCGGACCCTGACCGCTGTGGTCATTCTGCTCGCGGCCGCCACCGTCGTGGTCGTGTGGCGCACCGCCCGCAGCGAGGCCGTACCGGACGACGAGTCCGACCATCTGGTCGTGCGGGCGCTGCCGTTCGCCTCCCTCGGCGTGCTGGCGCTGATCGTGGTGCACACCGGCTGGGCGCGCCCCGCATCCCACAGCCACGGCGCGCTGCCCGGCGCCGCCGCCTTCGGCGGTATCGCCGTCCTCCAGGGCCTGTTGGTCCTCGCGCTGGCGCTGACCGCCTGGGTCCTGCAGCGTGCCGTCCGCGACGACACGCGCAGCGCCCTGCGCGGCATGGGCGGGCCCGCCGTCGCCCTGCTGGCCTGTGCGGTCGGCGGGGTGCTGTCCGGGGGAGTGGCCCAGCGCTTCGCGGACTGGCTGGACGGCGGGGCGACCCCCGGCCAGGACCACGCGCCCATCCCCGGACCGCCGGTGCTGCTGTCCTGGCAGGCCTCGGTCATCCCCGTACTGCTGGTCGTCGTCGCGATCGTCGTCGTGCTCGCCGCCGTCCGCGTGGTGATCGTCGGCGGCCGGGTGGCCAAGGACGTCCCCGGGCTCTACGACCCGGGCGAGCATCCCGACGAGCGCCGTACGAAGCGGATCGCGGGCACCATCGCCGGCGCCGGACTCACCGACTCCGCACCGGTCCTGGTCGCGGCCACCGCCGCCGTCACCCTCGTCCTCGGCGCCGGCGCGGTGGCCGGCGCCTGGCTCAGCGACCGGGCGCCGGGCCGGGCCACCGAAGGCTGGCCGCCGGTCGTGCACGCCGCCGCCGAGACCGCGGAATCCCTGGGCTCCTGGCTGATGAGCGCCGGCGTCATACTGCTGATCACCATGGGCCGGCGCGCCTACCGCGACCACTCGGCGCGCCGCACCATCGGCATCCTCTGGGACGTCGGTACGTTCTGGCCGCGCGCCGCCCACCCCTTCGCACCGCCCTGCTACGCCGAGCGCGCCGTCCCCGACCTCACCTGGCGGATGGCCACCTGGACCGAGCGGTTCGACGGCCGGCTGGTGCTCTCCGGGCACTCCCAGGGGAGCGTGCTGGCGGCCGCCGCCGTCTGGCAGCTGGACCTGGTCACCCGCAGCCGGGTCGCGCTGCTGACGTACGGCAGTCCCCTGGAACGGCTCTACGGACGCTGGTTCCCCGCCTTCTTCGGGCCGCCCGCACTGACCGGGCTGCACCGCCAGATGGACGACTGGCGCAACCTGTGGCGCTTCACCGACCCCATCGGCGGCCCGATCCGGCTCACCTGCGACGACGGCCGCCGGATCGACGAGGGGCCGCTGCGCGACCCGCTGGCCTTCGGCCGGACCCTGCAGAACCCGCTGCCCGCCCAGATCCTGGGCCACGGCGACTACCAGGCGGACCCGGTCTTCGGCCGGGTGCGCGCCGAGCTGATCGCCCGGCTCGGTCCCGACCTGCCGGGGCAGCGGCCCGCCGACGACTGCACGGGACGCGGCAGTGCCGAAGACAGCACGGGACGCGGCGGCACCGACGACTGCCCGGGCCGTCACGCTGCCGGCGACTCCCCCGGCGACCGTGCCGACGGCCGTCCCGCTCAGGGGAGTTCGGGCAGATCGTCCGGGTAGAGCAGGGAGAGGTCGTCGGTGCTCGGGGCGGCCAGCTCCGCCACCCGCCCCGCGTGCCGCTCGACCATCGCCTCGAAGGTCTGCCGTGCGGTTCGGCCGTTGCCGAACGACGGCCCCTTGGGCAGCGCCGTGAAGTACTTCAGCAACGCCTCGCCGGTCCCCTCGGCGAGGCGGTACTCCTGCTCCTCGCCCTGCTGCTCGACGATCCGCAGCAATTCCTCGGGCGCGTAGTCGCCGAAGGTGACGGTGCGGGAGAAACGGGACGCCACGCCGGGGTTGACCGCCAGGAAGCGCTCCATCTCGGCGGTGTAGCCCGCCACGATGACCACCACGGCCTCCCGGTGGTCCTCCATCAGCTTCACCAGGGTGTCGATGGCCTCCCGCCCGAAGTCCCGTCCGGAGTCCTCGGGGGAGAGGGCGTAGGCCTCGTCGATGAACAGCACTCCGCCGCGCGCCCGGTCGAACGCCTCCTGGGTGCGGATCGCCGTCGACCCGATGTGCTCGCCGACCAGGTCCACCCGGGACACCTCGACCAGATGCCCGCGTTCCAGCACCGCCAGGGACGCCAGGATCTCGCCGTACAGCCGCGCCACGGTGGTCTTGCCGGTGCCGGGGGAGCCGGTGAACACCAGATGGCGGCGGACGGATGCGGCCTTCAGGCCCGCCTCCTGCCTCCGGCGTCCCACCTCGATCATGTTGATCAGGCTGCGCACCTCACGCTTGACGCTCTCCAGCCCCACCAGGGTGTCCAGCTCACCCAGCACCTCGTCGGAGGGCCGGCTGCTGACGGCCGGTTCCGGGGCGGCCGGGGCAGCGGGCGGCGGGAGCTGTGCCGGGACGTTGCCCAGCAGCCCTGCCGTCTGCGTGGTCTGCTGCACCGCGGGGGGCGTCACCGCCCCGGCGGCCGGCGTCTGCACGGCGCGGCTCTCGTCGCTGGTGCAGTCCTGGACCGTCGGCCCGTCGCCCGCTCCCGCGCCGCCCTCGGCGAACTCGTAGCCGCCGCGCGCACACCGCTCCGTACGGCACCGGGTCAGCGCCGTACGGCAGCCGTCGATCACATGGAAGCCGAACCCCGAACTCCCGGTGACCCGGCAGCCGTGGAAGGTGCCGCGGCCCTCCGCGGAGACGTAGAAGCCGGCCTCGGCCGGTGAACTGACCGTGCAGCCCTCGATGGTGGGGTCCGCGCCCTTGGTGACGATCACCCCGGTCTGCGCCCCGTCGATGGTGCAGTTGGCGAGCGTGCCGCCGCTGCCGTGGTCGCGGAACCACGCACCGGTCGCCGCGTCCCGGATCCGGCAGTCGTCCAGCTGCACGGTCGCCCCGTCGCTCACCGACACCGCGGTGTTGCGGACCTGGGCGAGGTCGCAGTCCACGACATCGGCGCGGGAACCCCGGTCCAGCACGAACAGGGCGTCCGGCACATCGTGCACCCGGGTCGAGTCCAGCAGGGCGGTGGCGCCGTCACTGACCCATACCGCCGGATAGTCGCCCGTACTGTCATGGATCTCGCACTGGTTGGCGTCCACCCGCGTGCCCGGGTCCCATACGGACAGACCGTTGCGTCCGAAGTGCCGCACCGTGCTGCGGGTCAGCGTCAGCACCGAACGCGACCGCAGATCGACCGCGTTCTCCGGGACGTCGTGGATGTCGCAGTCGGCGAGCGTGAGCACCGCATCGGTGTCCAGGGTGACGCCGTCGGCGGAGGTGCGGTGCACCGTGCAGTCGGTGAGGTGGCCGGTGGCCCGCGAGGCCACCTGGATCCCGGCGCCCTTGATCTCGTACAGCTCGCAGCCCACCGCCTCGACCGCGCTGCCCTCGCCGTTGACCGACAGGCCGGCGCCCGAGGCATGGTGGATTCGGCAGTTCTCCAGCCGCGGATGGGCCCCGCCGCGCACCGCCACCCCGGTCTGCCCGGCGGCCATCACCTCGCACTCCTCGAAGAGGCCGCCCGCGCCGTCCAGGACGCTGATGCCCACCCCGCCCGCGTTGTCGACCGTGCAGCGCCGCACCGTCGGGCGGGCACCCCCGCGGACCTCGATCCCGGACGCCGAGCGGGTCACCACCCGCAGACCGGTCAGCTCCGGGGCGCCGTCCTCCACCAGCAGCGCGGGCGAGGCGGAGTCCGTCGCCTCCAGATGCAGATCGTGGACGGTGGCCGAGGCGCGCACCGTCAGCGCCACGCCGTCGGCCGGGGCGATCCGCACCGACCCGCGTGCCCCGTCCGGGCCGCGCAGGGTCACCGCGCGCACCAGCACCAGATTCTCGCGGTAGGTACCGGCCGGGACGGTCAGCACATCACCGTCCCCGGCGGCCTCCAGGGCGGCGGCGAGCGAGCTGTACTCCCCCGTGCGGCGTCGCCAACGCGACGTTCCGGAGTGCGTCACCTGGACCGAGCCCTGTGCCATGGCGCTGTCGTGCCCCCACCTCGTGTGGCTGTTGTCGGCCCGGCACCATCCGTCCGCGGATGTCCGCTTTCCGGTCTGCGGGGCCCCAGCCGAGAGGCTGGCGCCACCACCGTAGCGCGCCCGGCGGGCGGCAGTTGACACGGTCAGGCGCCCCGGAAGGCGACCTGGTCAACTCCCCGCGCCGGCCCGGCCCCAGTCCTGTCCGGCGCGCTCCCACTCCTCGTCCCAGCGGCGGAAGCGACGCACCATCAGCTGCCAGACGACCATCCGCCGGGCACCCTCGATCATCATGCCGACACCGGCCGCGGTGCCCAGACCGGCCAGCACCGCATGCGTAGCCGCCGTGTCGGCGTCCATCGGCCGCGGCACCACCCGGCCGCGGCCGTCCGTCCAGATCCGGAACCGCTCACCGGTCTCCACCGGGCGCGGAGCGGCGAGCTGCCCGAGGTGCGCACTGCCGTCCGGGGCCGTCCAGCGGGCGAGGACCCGGCGGTGCGCATCGCGCTGCGACGAGGTCTCGGGATCGGGGTCCAGCGGGGTCCGGGAGATCAGCCGGTCGACCGTGACCCACTCCAGATGCCGCTGCTGGTGCTGTATCCGTACGGTCGTCAGCAGCGCGCCGTGTGCGGTCCGTCCGGCGGACCAGCCCACGGAGGTCGCCCCGAGGACGATCAGCACGGCGGCGGCCAGCGCCACCCAGGCCTCGATCCGATCGGTCCGGCGCCGCAGCGGATTGCGCCGCCAGCGCCATACACCACTCATCGCTCGCATCGTGCCCCCTCTCCGTGTCCGTGGATACCTCATCAGGGGTGGTCCACGCGAGAGTTCTGCGAAGAGCGAGCAATTTCACCCCGTACAAAGAGCGACAACCGGACGTATGGCGCATGTCCGGGGGCTGCCCGGCGCGGCTACGGCGAACGGCCGTACGAGCCCGTCAGCCGAGGATTTCGAACGGGTCGCCGACACGGATCGTGCCGACCCCGCGGGGGATCAGATTGCGGCCGAAGACCAGCCGGTCGCCGAAGCGGCGATGCCGGGCGAGGGTGCGCAGCGGCTCCTTGCCGCGCTCGGCGGTGCACTGGTCGGTGGTGGTGACCACGCAGCGGGCGCTGGGCTCGGCCGCCTCGAAGACCACCGTGCCGATGCGGACCCGCCGCCAGTCGTCCTCCGCCCAGGGGGCGGTGCCGTCCACCACCACATTGGGCCGGAAACGGTTCATGGGCAGCGGCCCCTCGTCGGCGTGATCACCCTGCGCGACAAGGGAGTTGAGGGCGTCCAGCGACGAGGTGGTCGTCAGCAGCAGCGGGAAACCGTCGGCGAAAGTGACCGTGTCACCGGGCGCTCCCCAGTCCGGGGTGAGGGGGCGGCGCTTCTCCGGGGCGTCCAGATACACCAGCCGGCACTCGGCGCCGAGATACCCGCCGAACCACGCGGCCGCCGCCGGGCCGGCGGGCACCGCCTCGACCTCGTCCTTCCAGACCTCGACCGGGACCGTCTCCCCGGAGACGGGCACCTCGACCGTCAGCGGCTCCCTTCCGGGCGCGGTGCACCGCAGGCCGCCGCCCGGCAGTGCCTCGGCGTGCGCCAACGCGAGCGTCCGCTGCTGCCGTTGGGTGATCATCCTGCCTGCCGCGTCCACCAGCATCCAGCGTCGGTCCCCGGCGAGCCCCCACGGCTCCACGACCGCCTCGCCGGGACCGGGCCCCGCCAGCGCTTTGACCGGGTAGAGACGGATCGACTGGAGCGCAGGCTTCGGCATGCCGTCCATCCTGCCAGCGGCCTGGGACGGTTGACCGACCGGCCGGGTCAGTACCCGCGCGGATACTGCCGGCCGTACGGGTCGTCGTACGGCGAGGCAGGCCGGGGCGCGACCGGAGCGGCCGGCCGCATCGCCTCGTACCCCGTGCCCATGGGCGGGCGCTGGGGCTGCTGCTGTTGCTGTGACGGGTAGCCGCGGCCGCCCGTCTGCTGCTGGGACTGATAGCCGCGGCCGCCCGCCTGCTGCGGGATGTACGGCGCCGGAGTCTGCTGCAGCGGAGCGACCGGCTGCGCGGCAGCACCCGGATAGCCCTGCGCGGGCGACGGGTGGGAGGGCGCGGCCGGAAGGGCCGGCAGCGACGACGGGAGCGCCGGCAAATAGGACGAACCCGTCTCGTAAGGGGAGGGGTTCACCCGGATCGGGGCGATCTGCGGCGTACCACGTTCGGCGACGAGGCTGTCGTAGATCGGGGTGTCCGGGAAGGAGGGCGAAGCGTAGTAGCCGCCGTAGGTAGAGCGGGGGGAGGTCATACCTCATAAGTTAAGCCCACGATGTGCCGATTGGGGAGCCTGGAAAGAGGGTTGTTTTGCGTGTTCGGAGCGGCTCTGGAGCACCAATGGGAGCGAACTTGCGGAAATCGGTCGCGATCGCCCGTAGGGATCGTGTAAAGACCCCGCTTCTCGCAGGTGAACAAGGGGCGTTCGGAGCGGTTCGGGCCAAGTAGGTTGGCGAGGCCACCGGAGAGGGGGCGCGGCGGACGAGCGGAAGGCGCGGCGATGTCGATGCTCAAGGGCGGCAATGTTCCGGTCCCGGCCCCGGAGGTCCGGGTGGAACTGGGCCGGGAGAGCGCCCCGGGGACACCGGACGTGGACGCCTCCGCCCTGCTTCTGGTGTCCGGAAAGGTCCGCGACGACGGAGACTTCGTCTTCTGCCACCAGGCCGCGCACGCCTCCGGCGCCGTACGCCATGAGGGCAAGCGCCCGGCCGGCGGCGCGATGACCGCCTCCCTCACCGTCGCCCTGGCCTCGGTCGAACCCTCCGTCGACACGGTGGTGCTGGCCGCCTCCGCCGACGGCGGCCCCTTCGGGAGCGTCCCCGGGCTGCACATCCGGGTGCTGGACGCGGCGAGCGGCGCCGAGATCGCCCGGTACCCGCCTGTGACGCCCGCGTCCCCGATGGCACTGCCGCCCATGTCCCCGCCTTTGGCCCCCGCGCCGCCGTTGCCGACGGGGCAGCCGGCGGCGTCCGTTCCGCCCCCGCCGGGGCAGCCCGCGCCTGCACCGCCGGCCCCTCCCGTTCGTCTGACAAAAGTCACCCTCACGAAGGACGCCCCCGCGGTCTTCTTGACGAAGCAGGGCGGCACCTCCGGGGCGATGCGGGTGAACCTCAACTGGAGCGGCGGCTCGGCGGGCAAGCGGCTCGGCAAGACGCTCGGCCGCAAGGCGGTGCAGGCCATGGGCGCCCACACCGGCAGCGAACGCGTCGTCCAGCGCGAGTCCCGCTACCTCGTCCCCGAGCCCGGCGTCAGCTCGCAGCGCACCGTCGATCACGCCTACGGCTGGGGCCTGGACTGGTCACCGGCCCGCAAATGACGGCGGCACCCGGGGCGCCGCTCAGGGCGCCGGATACGTCCGCCCCTTCCAGGCCGCACCGCGCCCCCGGTAGTGCTGAACCGCCGAGTCCACGGTCATCAGCAGATACAGCAGCGCGGTGAAGGGCAGCAGCGGTGCCCACCACGGCCGCTGCCCGTAGTAGCGCAGCATCGGCAGATACGTCCCGCACATCACCGCCCAGGCCGCCCCGCCGAGCGCGGCGGCCGTCGTATCGCCGTCGGCCAGTCCGGCCACCAGCGTGCCGGGCGGCGCCAGATACACCAGCGCAAGACCGAGGACCGTGCCGAGCAGCAGCAGCGGCCGGTGCAGCAGTTGGGCGTAGGCGCTGCGCGAGACCATCCGCCACAGCCCGGCCAACCGCGGATACGGCCGCACGCTCTCCACCCGGTCCGCAAGCCCCAGCCATACCGTGCCGCCGGAGCGCTGCACCGCACAGGCCAGCGCCACATCGTCGATCACCGCATGCCGGATCGCCTCCGGGATGCCGGCCCGCTCCGCCGCCTCCCGCCGCAGCAGCACACAGCCACCGGCCGCCGCCGCGGTCCGTGTCCCGGGCCGGTTGACCCACCGGAAGGGGTACAGCTGCCCGAAGAAGTACACGAAGGCCGGCACGATCAGCCGCTCCCAGAAGGTCACCACCCGCAGCCGCGCCATCTGTGACACCACATCCAGGTCCGCCGACCGCGCCGCCGCCACCAACTCCCGCAGACTGTCCGGCTCGTGCGCGATATCCGCATCGGTCAGCAGCAGGTACTCCGGCGCGACACGCTCCCGCGCCAGTGCGATCCCCTGGCGTACGGCCCACAGCTTCCCCGTCCACCCGGGCTCGGGCTCGCCGGGCGAGGACACCGTGAGCGGCAGCCCCCCGCGCGCGGCGGCCAGCTCCCGGGCCAGTGCGCCGGTCCCGTCCGTACTGCCGTCGTCGACCAGGAACACTTCCGCCCGGCCCGGGTACTTCTGCCCGAGCAGCGACGGCAGGCTGTCCGGCAGCACCGCGGCCTCGTCCCGCGCCGGGACCACCACCGCGACCGACGGCCAGCGCTGTGGATCCCGGCGTTCCGGGAGCCGGACGTCCGTCCGCCAGAAGAAGCCCTGCCCCAGCGGCAGCCACACCCAGGCCAGCAGCGACCCGGCACCGATCCACTCCATCGCGCTCACGGCCGCAGTCTGCCGCACCCCGACCGGCGCGCACCGGTGATCGGGACGGTGTCACGGAACCCGGTCCGGGCCGGAGGACCCGGCGGGCCGCCCGCCCGGGCCTCCGCCCGCCCGATGCCCCGGCGTGCCGCCCGCCGCGCCCGGTATGACAAGCCGGACGCGCGACTGAGTAAAGTGTCCGGGTGAAGATCGCGCTGATGGACTCCGGGACCGGGCTGCTCGCGGCGGCCGCCGCCATGCGGCGACTGCGGCCGGACGCCGATCTGGTCCTCTCCTCCGATCCCGACGGTATGCCCTGGGGCCCCCGCACCCCCGAGGACGTCACCGCACACGCACTGGCGGTGGCCCGCTCCGCCGCCGCCCACCGCCCCGACGCCCTGATCGTCGCCTGCAACACCGCCTCCGTGCACGCGTTGCCGGCGCTCCGCGCCGAACTGGAACCCCATGTCCCGGTCATCGGCACCGTCCCGGCCATCAAGCCCGCGGCAGCCGGCGGCGGCCCGGTCGCCATCTGGGCCACCCCCGCGACCACCGGCAGCCCCTACCAGCGGGATCTGATCGAGCGGTTCGGGCAGGGCGTGGAGGTCACCGGGGTGCCGTGCCCGGGGCTCGCCGACGCGGTCCAGGCCGCCGACGAGGCCGCGATCGACGACGCCATCGCGGCCGCCGCGCAGCGCACCCCGCGCGACGTGCGCAGCGTCGTCCTGGGCTGCACCCACTACGAACTGGTCGCCGAGCGGATCCGCGCCGCGCTCCAGCAGCCCGCTGCCCCCGCTCTCGTCCTGCACGGCTCCGCCGAGGCGGTCGCCGCCCAGGCGCTGCGCCGCATCGGTGCCGAGCCGGCGCCGGCGGCCGCCCCGACCGGCGCCCTGAGCGTGATCCTCAGCGGCCGCCCCGCCGGACTGCCGGCCGAGGCGCTCACCTTCGCCGAGGGCCGGCTGCTCGCCCAGGGCCGTACGGACATCGCCCCGGGGACCCCGGACGAGGGCGTCCCGGCCGCCGACGGGGTCGCCGCGGCCGCCCGCCGCTGACGCCGGCATGGCGCCGGCCACGATGTCGGCGGCACCGCAATCCGGGCCGTGAACGGCCGTCCGACGCGCTGCCGTAGCGTGCAAAGACGCGTACGCTGCGTCTCATGAGGGACCACCCCCACGAGGGGGCAGCAGCCCCCGACGACTCCGGCACGGCCGAGGGCGCCGACAGCGGAGCGCGCCCCACCGGCGGCTCCCACGCGGAGATCCCCGAGGTCTGGCACGGCAGTGCCACCAACCGCATCCAGTGGCTGCTGGCCGCGGTCGGTGCGGGCTGTCTCGCGCTGGGCATCGAGCTCGCCGTCGACAGCAACTGGACCGCGGGCCTCGCGCCCCTGGTGATGTCGGTGGTCGGCTGTGTCGCGGTCGGCCTGCTGGTGCTCTTCGGCACGCTCGCCTACGTCCATGTCGCGGTGCGCATCGACAAGGACTGCCTGGAGGTGCGGTGCGGCCATATAGGGGTGCCCCGCCGCCGGATCCCCCTCGACACCGTCGTCGGCGCCGATTTCACCCCCCAGGTCACCCCACGCCACTGGGGCGGCTGGGGCTACCGCTGGCGCCCCGAGCAGGGCACGGCGGTGGTCGTCCGCCGCGGAGAGGGGGTGGTGGTGCGGCTCGGCGACGGACGCGACTTCACCGTCACCGTCGATGACGCGGAAGGCGCCGTCCGGGCCATCCGGGGCCGGCTGCGGCCGCGCAAGGGGACCCCGGCGGGCGCCTGAACACCGAGCGGGCCGGGCACGCGGTCCCGTCCCTCCCCGGCACTGCACGCGGCTCGCCCCGGGACCGCACCTGAGGCGTCCCCGGGACCAGGGGACCGTCAGGGACGTCCCGTAGGGTCGGAGCATGGCTACCCCCGAATTCATCCGTGACCTCCGGAACTCCATCGGCCGGCAGCTGCTCTGGCTGCCCGGGGTGAGCGCCGTCGTCTTCGACGACCAGGGCCGCGTCCTGCTGGGCAAGCGGGTCGACACCGGTGGCTGGTCGGTGATCGGCGGCATCCCCGAGCCCGGCGAACAGCCCGCCGAGACCGCGATGCGTGAGGTCTACGAAGAGACCGCGGTGCGGGTCGTGGCCGAGGGCGTCGTCCTCGTCGAGACCATGCCGCCCACCCGGTACCCCAATGGCGATGTCTGCCAGTTCATGGACGTGACGCTGCGCTGCCGGGCGGTCGGCGGCGAGGCGAAGGTCAATGACGACGAGTCGCTGGACGTGGGCTGGTTCGCCGTGGACGCCCTGCCGGAGCTCGAGGAGTACGCACTGACCCGCATCAAGCGGGCGCTGGAGGCCGGGCCGACGTGGTTCCACACGATGGAGTCGGCGGCGGAACCGGAGACGGCGGCGGAGCCGGAGAAGCCCCAGCCCTGAGGAATCCGGCTCCGGTCCGTCTCGGGTCAGGGGTCCCTGGATTCCTTCCTCCGGCGGGGAGAGCCCGACAGCGGCTCCGGTGGCCGGAGGGGGCCTACAGCTCCTCCGTCGACGGATCGTCCATCGGAGCGGAGGGTTCACCGGGAATCGACGGCAGCTGGGATCCGTCGGGGCCGTCCGGTCCGCCGGGTTCCCGGGAGTGCCCCGGGGCGGAGGGCTGATCGGCCGGCTCCTCGGTGTGCATCTCCCGCTTGTCCTTGCGGCAGGTCGTGATCCAGGTGCCGGTGGGGCCGCTCTCGTACTGGCAGAACCAGCCCCGGACGGCCAGGGTGCCCCGGTCGTCCCGGGCCTCGTGTGGCGCCCGCACGAAGAACTCGGACATCACCCGGCGGGCCTCGTCGCAGCCCACGGTGCCGCCGGCCCCGGGATCCGCATAGAGGACGACGTCTCCTGCCTTGCCCAGCGCGTCGGGGAGCTCGCCGCAGTCCATCGGCTGCCCGGGGATGGTGGGGGAGGCGGAGCCGGCGCCCTCGTCCGGAGTTCCGCCCGGTGCCGGACCGTTGCCCGCGGCGGACGATGCCGCGGCCGTCGGGCTCCGGTCGTTCTCCGCGTCACCGCAGCCCGCCGCGGCCAGGGCGAGCAGCACCGTCGGCACGGCGATGAGCCTCCGCATGTCGGTCTCCCTCGGGGCGGCGGTGCGCGGATGGGGCGGCGGTGCGCAGACGGCACGCTGCGTCGTACGACGCTAGGGTCCCACCGGGGGTCCGGCGATCCGGGGCGGCCGATCGGGTGAAGCGGGCGGGCGCCGGGAACGGCGACGCGCGGCCCGTCATGCCGGGTGCGGGCGGTGGCGGGCACCAGGTCTGACGTGGACCGCCGCCACTTCAGTCCCGCGAAGTATGGCGCCGGGCCACATCGGAGGCGGACCCGTCCGCTGCCTAGGGTGCGGACATGACCGTGATCGGCACCCCAGGCCCGGTATCCCTCGACCTCGACGGCCGCACCGCGCTCGTCACCGGCGCGGCCAGCGGCATCGGACGCGCCTGCGCCCTGCGGCTGGCGGCGGCCGGCGCCACGGTTCGCGCGCTCGACCGGGACGCCGACGGCCTGGCCGGCCTCGTGGCGGCCCACCCGGACGGCGCCCGCGGCAGCATCGAACCCCGGCCGCTGGACCTCACCGATCTGGACGCGGCCGAACGGGCCGCGGCCGGCACCGATCTGCTCGTCAACAACGCGGGCCTCCAGCTCGTCCGACCCATCGAAGAGTTCCCGCCCGAGGTCTTCCGCCAGGTGCTGACCGTCATGCTGGAGGCGCCCTTCCGGCTGCTGCGGGGCGCGCTGCCCCATATGTACGCGCAGGGCTGGGGCCGTGTCGTCAACATCTCGTCCGTGCACGGCCTGCGGGCGTCCCCGTTCAAGTCCGCTTACGTCGCGGCCAAACACGGCCTTGAGGGGCTGTCCAAGACCGCCGCCCTGGAGGGCGCCGCACACGGCGTCACCAGCAACTGCCTCAACCCCGGCTATGTCCGCACCCCCCTCGTCGAGCGGCAGCTCGCCGACCAGGCCGCGGCGCACGGCATCCCCGAGGAACGCGTACTGGCCGGCCTCCTGCTCGCCGACTCCGCCCTCAAGCGGCTGCTCGAACCGGAGGAGGTCGCCGAGGCCGTCGCCTACCTCTGCACCCCGCAGGCCTCCTTCATGACGGGCACCTCACTGGTGATGGACGGGGGCTGGACCGCGCACTGAGCGGCCCGCCCGGCCGGTACCCGGATGCCCGGCTCGCGGTTCCCGGCGCGCGGCTCCCGGTTCCCGGGCCGCGGAGGCTGGCGCACCGTGACGCACCGAAGGTATCCCTGTGACCATGCCCACCGATCAGCCTGCGTCCGAGCCGCCCCCCGGGCCCGTGGACGCGCCCCCGCCGGCACCCGGCCCCGTAAACGCACGTCCGCAAGCGCCCGGTCCCTACGGCCACGGCCACGCCGCACCCGGCCCGCTCGCCCCCGCCCCGGCCGAGAACCCCTTCCTCGAACTCCTGGCCACCGGCGCCCCCGCCGAGGACTACGAACGGCCGGTGCTGCGCGCCCGGGCCGAGGGCGCGTCGGCCGGCCGGCTCGCCGCACTGGAGCGGGCCAAGCTCCTCGCGCTGCGGGTACGCGCCGAGCTGGAGGACCGCCGGCGGCGCGAGGCCGAGCTGTCCGCGCTCTACGCCACCGCGCACGACCTGGCCGGGCTGCGCGACCTCGACGCGGTGCTGCGTGCGATCGTGCGCCGGGCCCGGTCCCTGCTGGGCACCGAGGTCGCCTACCTCACCCTCCACGACACCGCCGCCGGTGACACCTATATGCGGGTCACCGACGGCTCGGTCTCCGCGCGGTTCCAGCAGCTGCGGCTCGGGATGGGCGAAGGCCTGGGCGGGCTGGTCGCGCAGACCGCCCGCCCGTACGTCACCGACAGCTACTTCCACGACGAGCGGTTCCGGCACACCCGCACCATCGACTCGGGCGTCCACGACGAGGGCCTGGTGGCGATCCTCGGGGTGCCGCTGATGCTCGGCAGCGGCGTGATCGGTGTCCTCTTCGCCGCCGACCGCCGCGAGCGGGTCTTCGAACACGGTCAGATCGCCCTGCTCGCCGCCCATGCGGCGCATGCCGCCGTCGCGATCGACACCGCCAACCTCCTCGCCGGGACCCGTAAGACCCTCACCGAACTGGAGGCCGCCAACGAGATCATCCGCGACCGCAGTTCGGCCATCGAGCGCGCCTCGGACATCCACGACCGGCTGACCGAACTGGTGCTGCGCGGCGGCGGGGTCGTGGACGTGGCGGACGCGGTGGCGGAAGTCCTGCACGGCGAGGTCGAGTTCGCCGATCCCGGCCGGGCACCGGCCGCGGCACTGGACCGCTCGCGCGCCGACGGCCACGCCGTACGGGAGGGCACCGAATGGGTCGCGGCGGTCGGGGCGGGCGGCGAGGTCCTGGGCGCCCTCGTCCTGCGCGGTCACCCGGCCCTCGACCCGGTCGACCAGCGCACCCTGGAGCGGGCCGCCATGGTCACCTCGCTGCTCCTGCTCGCCCGGCGGACCGCCGGCGAGGCCGAACAGCGCGTGCGCGGCGAACTGCTGGACGACATGCTGGACGCCGCCGACCGCGATCCCCGTCTGCTCGGCGAGCGCGCGGCCCGGGTCGGCGCGGACCTCGGTGCGCCGCATGTCGTCCTGGCGGCCCGGACCGACGGTGCACCACCGGGGCACGGCGACGCTGCACCCCCGGCGCACGGAGACAGCGCACCCCCGGCGCACGGAGCGGCGATACCCGACCGCGACGCCGCCTCCCTTTCCCAGGCCGCCTCCCCGCCCGGCGCTGCCTCCCCGCCCGATGCCGCCTCGCCACCCCACCGGGCCTCCCCGCCCGACGGTGCCGACCGCCGCCGCCTGTGGTCGGCGGCCTCCCATCTCGCTGCCACCCGCCATGGACTGGCCGCCGAACGGGACGGCGGCGCCGTTCTGCTGCTGCCGCTCGGCCCCGACGGGGACCCGGCGCACACCGCCCGCGAGATCGCCGCCCGGCTCGGGGCCGCGCTGCACCAGCCCGTCACGGTCGGCGCCTCGGCCCCGGTCCCGGCCCCCGCCGCCCGCCCCGCGGCGGTCGCGGACGCCTACGCCGAGGCCCGGCGCTGCCGGGAGGCACTGCGCGTACTGGGCCGGGCGGGCCAGGGCGCAGCCGCTGCCGACTTCGGCTTCCTCGGCCTGCTGCTCGCCGACACCCGCGATGTGGACGGCTTCGTCCACCGCACCCTGGGCGCGGTCGCCGACTACGACGCCCGCCGCGGGACGGAGCTGCTGCGCACCCTCGACGCCTACTTCGCCTGCGGGATGAGCCCGGCCCGTACCAAGGACGCCCTGCATGTCCATGTGAACACCGTCGCCCAGCGTCTGGAGCGGGTGAGCCGGCTGCTGGGCCCCGAATGGCAGACCCCGGCACGCGCCCTGGAAATCCAGCTGGCGCTGAGGCTGCACCAGCTGTCCTCCGCCGTGGCGCGCGATACCGGCGGGTAGACGGGCACGGTGCTCCGCGCCGTGCCCGCGGCCGGTCCGTACCGGTAGCCGCCTCCGGGTGCGCGCCGCCGCGACCTGCGGCAGCGTGGTGGCCGAAGCTGTCCCCCTTCCCACCGCACAGAGGAGTTCGTCATGGGTGACAAAGGCGCCATGGACAAGATGAAGGGCAAGGCCAAGCAGAAGGCCGGCAAGATCACGGGCGACGAGCGCCTGAAGAGCGAAGGCCGTACGGACGAGGCCAAGGGCAAGGCCAAGGGCGCGATGGGCAACGCCAAGGAGAACATGCAGGGGATGAAGGACTCCCTGAAGGGCAAGAACCACTCCTGACGCCCGGCGGGGGCGTGGCGGACCTGCTGCCCCGTCTCCCGGAGCGTCCCCGGGCCCGCCACGCCCCCGCCGAACATCAGGTTCCCGGCCCCTGGGGCCTGTCTTCACGGTCCCGTCTGCCTTACGGGCGAACGAGGGGACCGTGAAGACAGGCCCCAGGGGCCGGCCCCCTCAGGACGGTACGGCCGACGACGCCCCGCCTTCCGCCGCTCCCGTGCCCGTGCCCGTGCCCGTCGCACGGAGCGCACCGGCCGTCGCCCTGCCGTCCACCGCAGTGAGATCCCGGCTGCGGGTCTCGCGCGCCACGCCCACCGCGAGCAGCGTCAGCAGGGCGGCGGCGATGACATACAGGGCGATCGGCGTCGGGCTGTCGAAGTCGGCGAGCAGCGCGGTCGCGATCAGCGGGGCGGGCGCGCCGGCCGCGACCGAGGAGAACTGGGCTCCGATCGAGGCGCCCGAGTACCGCATCCGGGTCGCGAACATCTCCGCGAAGAAGGCCGCCTGCGGCGCATACATGGCACCGTGGAAGACCAGCCCGACGCTCACCGCGAGCAGCAGCGGCCCGAACTGGCGGGAGTCCACCAGCGCGAAGAACGGGAACGCCCAGACGGCGACACCGACCGCGCCCAGGAGGTAGACGGGCCGGCGCCCGATCCGGTCCGAGAGCGCGCCCCAGGCAGGGATGACCGCGAAGTGCAGCGCGGAAGCGATCAATACGGCGTGGAGGGCGGTCTGCTGCGACAGCCCGGTGTGCACGGTGGCATAGACGAGCACAAACGCCGTGATCACGTAGTACGAGATGTTCTCGGCCATCCGTGCGCCCATCGCGATCAGCACATCCCGCCAGTGGTGGACGAGCACCGCCACCAACGGCAGCTTCTCCACCGCTGCACCCTCCGCCCGCCGTTCCTCGGCGCTCGCCAACGCGGCCTTGAACACCGGCGATTCATCCACCGAGAGCCGGACCCACAGCCCCACGACCACCAGCACCCCCGAGAGCAGGAACGGCACCCGCCACCCCCAGGACGCGAACGCCGCATCCGACAACACCGCCGTCATGACCGACAGCACGCCGGTGGCCAGCAACTGCCCTGCGGGTGCGCCGGTTTGCGGCCAGGACGCCCAGAATCCGCGCCGCCGTGCGTCACCGTGCTCCGACACCAGCAGCACCGCGCCGCCCCACTCACCGCCCAGCGCGAATCCCTGGACCAGCCGCAGCACGGTCAGCAGCACCGGCGCCGCGGTGCCGACCGTCGCATGCGTCGGCAGCAACCCGATCCCGAACGTCGCGCCACCCATCATCAGCAGGCTCAGCACCAGCAGTTTCTTACGCCCCAGCCGGTCCCCGTAATGCCCGAACACCAAGGCCCCGAGGGGCCGCGCCGCAAAGCCCACCGCGTAGGTCAAAAACGACAACAGGGTCCCGACGAGCGGATCGGAACCGGGAAAGAACAGCTTGTTGAACACCAGCGCCGCGGCAGACCCGTAGAGAAAGAAGTCGTACCACTCAACGGTGGTACCGATCAGGCTCGCAGCGACGATGCGCTTGAGGTCGGCGGGTGGCGGGGGAGCGGTTGCGGGCATCGACACCACTTCCTGACGTTGGACGGCCACGTTTTCGTGTCGCCACACCGTAGGAATGCCCAGGTCAGAGGCGTATGTGGTGGGGCACCATAGTTCTGGGCGTTGACGTACGCGTGCCCACCATGGAGGCGCCGCGTGCTGACTGAGCAGGTCGAACTCGGCCGTGGGCTGCAGATCGGGCGTCGTAGTGCCGGGGTGTCTGCGGGTACGCAGCTCCCGGGCCGCCGTTCACGCAAAGTGCAGGTGTTGCACGGGTGGCCCCCCCGGCCCGGCCCCGTACGCCCTGAACTGGCCTACGACGCACGCGCCCCGGAGCTGCACACCTCGCCGCTCACCACGTGAAGGAGCAGAACACGTCCCGCTCCTTCAGGCTCTGCCGGCCCTGCCTTTGACCACCTTCGCCCGGAACCGGCAAGCCCTCGGCAGATATATGGACACCTGCGCAAAAGACAGTTGATGCAGAGAAATTGACCTTTGGTATCTGCCACCTGCCGTCAAGTCCTGGGCAGGAAATCCTTGGCCACTGTGGCGCTGGGGATACAGAACTGATTGCAGGACAATTACCTTCCGAAATGTGGATGTTGACTGCCTCTGACATCATGCGCATAGATGGCGACAGGAGAAGCTGTTGGGTTGTACGGGCGAAGTGGTGGGGCGACTTCGATCCCTCGTTGCCGCCCCAGCTTGGTGAACCTGGTCTACCCGGATGGCGGGAACCGGAACGACAAGGTCGACAGCTTCGAAGGCCGTCGCAGCTGACCTGACCTGCCCACAAACGGTTCGCGGCGCTCGCGCAGCGGCATGGTGTGCGAGCGCCCGGGGCCGGGAGGCGTCAGACCCGACCTCACCTCCTGTCATCGCGTCATAGGCTCCTGCCATGGGAATCTTGCTTGCAGTGGTGTACATAGCCGTGGGGGCCACCGTGCTGTTCGATGTCGGCGGTCTGATTCGCCGCAGATGCGAGCGACTGCAAAAGAAGGCGGCTGAGCGCCACCGCGAAATGCTCTGGGCGAACGGGCGCCTCGAGACGCCTTACGTACCCGTGCCATTCGCCCGACCCGGTTTCCTCCGTGCTCTGGGGCTTCCCATCGCTCTCGTGGGTTGCCTGCTCCTCCTGCTGCATCTCGACTGATCTGTTCATCAACAGGGGCGTGGGGGCGGAACAGTGGCGTCGACCACTCCATGATTCAAGGAACGCAGCCAGTCCCTGAGCATTCACCCTCATGGGATGACCCTGCCCATCCCCAGCCGACACCCGCGCCCCTTGAGCTCACTCACTTCGGCCGTGCGGAAATCAAAGAGCCCGGCCGCATGCCATGAATCCAATCGATTCGGCAGCATTCATGCTCCAATGTCCGGGTCATACCTGGCAGCCCGCCTTGGCAGGGAAAGGGCACGCGCGTTCCGCAGCGCCGGCTCTTGTCCTCGCCGTGGCGGTAGGCCCGTCCCGGCGAAAGGACATGCAGGATGTCGAATCACTTCACCGGCCTCAGTCTTGGCCCACCGCTCGGGGACCAAAGGCTCGACCTCTGTGACCTCTACGCGTTTCAGTCCCCCGCTGACCCGGCGCGGACGGTGCTCATCCTCAACGCGAACCCGAATGCCGATGCTTTGCATCCTGATGCCGTCTATCGCCTCAACATCGACAATGACGGGGACTGTCTCGCCGACATGGCGATCAGTTACGTGTTCTCTCCACCGCAGGACGGCCGTCAGACCTTCAGTGTCTTCGTGGCGACAGGCGAGGAGGCCCGCTCGGCCGAAGCCGTCGGGCAGAAAGTCGTCACTGACGCGGAGGTGTCGTTCGGCACCATGGCGAACCGCGTCACCTCCGGTCCCTACACGTTCTTCGCCGGTAGTCGAAGCGACGCGTTCTTCTTCGACTACGACGGGATCAAGAATCTCTTCGACACCACCGGAGGCAGAAACTTCACCGCGCCTCATCTCGGTGGCACCTCACCGTGGACCGGTGTCGACTCGAACACGGAAGCCAATGTGTTCTCGACGGTGATGGAACTGCCGACGAGTGAGCTCCGCGCCGACCCCGAGATCCGTATCTGGGGCCGGTGCAGTGTCCGGAAGGACGGCCGGCTCGTCCACGCCGACCGTGCGGCCCACCCTTCGGTCAGCAGCTTCTTCAACACCGACGAGACGAAGGAGGAGTACAACGCCGGCGAACCGGTGAACGACCGTGAGCGTTGGACCGATCTGTTCGTCCACCTCATGGGACACACCGGCAATTACACACGCGAAGAAGCCGTCGCGGCGATTGACGCCGACCGCATTCTGCCCGACATGCTGGCATTTGATCCCTCGAAGCCCGCGCAATATCCCAACGGCCGCGTCTTCACCGACGACGTCATCAACTACCGGCTCTCCTTCCTCTCGAAGGGCGACATCCCTCCCACCGGGCTCGCACCGCACACGGACCTTCTGAACGAATTTCCCTACCTCGGAAATCCGCACTCCAAGGGGAACTGACCCCGCGGCGGTTCGGTTCGACCCGGACGCGGACTCGCGGTCGAACTCGCTCCTATACGGGTCAACGTGATCTCCCCGGGCACCGTCGACGGCAACCTCTGGGCACAGCGACCGGCTCACGAGCGTGACGCCGGCTTCACGCAGTACCGCAACGACACCCTGCTGCACCAGCTCGGAACCGAGGGCGAGAACGGCCCGGAAACCCGCAGGGGAAGACGCCGGGCCGTGCGGGCTTGGGGTCAGAACTTTGGGCAGAGGTTTGTGTGCACGGCCACGACGATCTGGGCGGCCTTGACCTTGCCGAAGCCCTGGGGGTGACGGGGCGAGGTGAACCGCATCTCCGCCATTCTCGCCTGCTTCGACGTGTCCTTGGGGAAGCTGTGGATCGTTTGGCACTGATTGCGTCCGCGGTCGACGGCTTTGGCCTCCTTGCCGTGCACGATGTCCGGGTCGATGCCGGTCAGTGCACGGATGTAGGCAAGTCGCATGGCGGCGTCCGGCTCGGGCGGGATGCCTGCGGAGGCTTCGGCGCCCGCAATGTCCTTGGCGGAGGGGGCACTCGGCGCCGTGGTGGGTGTCTTCTTCGGCGCCGCGTTGGTGCTGTCGTCGCTGCTGCACGCGGTGAGCGCGGCGGCCAGGACGAGTGCGGTCAGTGCGGTGGCGGCGGTGCGCTTCACGTGTTCCGGCTCCCGAGTGGGTGACTGATGGCACCGGTGTGACCGCCGAGGCTGGGCGAAGGTTGTGTGGTGGCCCCGCGTCGCTGCTGGCGGGAGGCGCTGTGCGTTTTGCCTGTCTCGGTCACGAGACGGTCTACGTTGGTGTCCGCCAGTCAAAGGACCTCCGCGACATTCTGGACGACACGGCAGGCGGCATCGCCACTACCGCCGACCACTACGACGACAACGAGAGTCACACGGACTCCTCCATGAAGGGAATCCGACCGTGACGGCGACAGCCGCACAGGCCGGCAGTCCGAGTGCCGCGTACGACTGGACCCACAACGCGCACCAGACGGAGTTCCCCGAGGTCCCGCACGCCCGGAGTCCGGACCGGAGCGCCATCAGCGGAGCCGTGGACGAGGCGGTCCAGTGGACGCTGGAGAAGACCGGCACACTCCGATCCGCTGGGCGGTCGGTGCGACACCCCTGCCCTGGCTCATCCCGGACTCCTGGAAGCGGCTGCAGTGGCTCGTTGAGGGCGATGACTTCTCCGATCATGTCGAGCGTGGCTGGAGCAGGTTCTACCGGTGTCTGCGCCGCTCGTTTCACGGGTGGTCCTGGGGTGGCGGGTACCGCAGTATGGCCGGAAGCCTGCTCATCGCCGTGCGCAACGCGTACGACTCGGACGGCGAGAACGACGATTTTCTGCTGGTGGTCACCAGCCGGCGGCTGCTCGTGCTGAGCGAGCCGATGACGCTCTCACGGCACCTGCCCGCCCGTCTGCTCGCGGAATTCCCGCGGGAGGCGTTTGCCCAGCGGCAGCAGCCCCACCCGGCGCGGCAGGAGTTCCGGGCCGATATCGCCTTCGGCGACGGTTCGTGGATCGCCTTGAAGACCGGCAGGATCGCGCAGACGAAGACCTTGAAGAAGGTGCTGTAACGGCGGGGGAGTGCAGCTCCTGTAGTAGCGGTAGCGGGCGGGCGGGTCGGCTGCGCCGGTTCCCGGGTGTGCGGCCGGCTGCACGGTAACCACTCCGGCCGCCGGTGCGACGCCGGCTCCGTCGGGGGCCCGGGAGAAGGTCGTCAAAAGTTTTTCAACGCTCCACCAATCCGTGGGCGTTGCGGTTCCGAATCACGGCAGACACCTCGCCGAGGTGTCTGTCTCGAACCCGGACGACGTGCGGCCTCCCCCCTTCCCCGCGGAGGCCGCCGGAAAAGGATCGAACGTGATAGCCAAGCGCACCAGCCGCCTCGCCGCACTCGTCGCTCTGCCCGCCGCCATGGCCCTCACCGTGGGCGCCTCGTCCCAGGCCGCCGCCGAGGGCACCGGAGCGTTCCAGATCAATCTGGCGCAGCTGAACGACTCCGGTTCCAAGGGCACGGCGATGCTCAGCCTCCAGGGCAACCGGCTGACGGTGAAGATCGAGTCCGAGGGTCTCGTACCCGGACAGCCCCACGCCCAGCACCTCCACGGCTCCACCGATGGTCATGACTTCCACTGCCCGGATGCGAGCGCCGACACGAACGGCGACGGAGTCATCGACAACACCGAAGCGACGGTCGACTACGGCAACATCAACATCTCCCTCACCACCAAGGGACCCACGGACATGATGAGCGGTCTCGCCGTCGACCGTATGCCCATGGCGGACGCGCAGGGCAAGCTCTCCTACCAGCGCACACTCACCGTCTCCCAGGCCGTGGTCGACCACATCAAGGACCTGCACATCGTGCAGCACGGCATCGACCGCAACAACAACCAGAAATACGACTTCGACGGTGCGGGCAAGAGCGAACTCGATCCCAAGCTCCCCCAGGAGGCCACCGCTCCGACCAACTGCGGTGAGGTCAAAGGCGCTGCGGTGGGGTCCATACCGGTCGGCGGGGTCGAGACCGGAACCGGGCCCTCCGAGGAGGAAGGGGTGCCGTTCGCGGTGCTGGGGGCCGGAGGCGTCGCCTTCGTGGCGTTGACCGGTGTGCTGGCCGTCATGCGGCGGCGGAAGACCGTGCTCGCCGCCGGGCGGCCCGGGAGCAACGGGAGCGTCGCATGAGCCGCCGGAGCGAGGACAGCGTGATCACTGTACGGCGCCGGGGCCACCGAGTCCTCGGCTGCGCGATCGCCGCGGCACTGGCGAGCGTGCTCGTCGCCGGGTGCGGAGGACAGGAAACGGCGTCGCCCCCGTCGGCTCCCGTGGGGCAGCCGCCGGCCCAGGGAGGGGACTCGTCCCAGGGCGGGGGCTCGGCCCAGGACGGAGCGACGGGTGAAGGATCCGGGAGCCAGGCTGCCGCGAGCATGCCGAAGTCCGCTCCGCAACGGCTCTCCATCCCGTCGCTCCAGGTCTCCTCCACGCTGGAGACGCTGGGACAGCACAAGAACGGAGCCATGGAGACCCCGCGCGATCCCGACAAGGCGGGCTGGTACCGGCCGGGGCCGACGCCCGGCTCCCAGGGACCCGCCGTGATCGCAGGTCATGTCTCCTGGAACGGCAAGCCGTCGGTGTTCGAGAAGCTGTCGACGATGAAGGCCGGTGACACCATCGAGGTCGCCCGGCAGGACGGGAAGACCGCGAAATTCACGGTGGACCGTGTCGCCCAGTACCCGAAGAACAAGTTCCCCACGGTCGAGGTGTACAAGAACATCGACCATGCCGGCCTCCGCCTGATCACCTGCGGCGGCCGGTACGACGAGGGCCGGCACTACTTCCCCGACAATGTGGTGGTGTTCGCCAGCCTCACGGGCAGTGCGTAAGCCGAATCCCTGAGAACGGGCCGACGGTCCGGCGCCCCTTACGGGAAGCCGGGCCGCCGGATCGTCCGCGGTCAGCAACCGCCATACTGCGTGCGATCTTTCTGCTCGCCCTGAAGGGAACCCCGCGACGTGTCCTCCACCCCCTCCCTGCCCCTCACGCGCACCCGTGTCGTCATCGTCGGCGCCGGGCCCGCCGGACTCACCGTGGCAAATCTGCTGCGCGCCGCCGGAGTCGACTGTGTGGTGCTGGAGACGGAGAGCAGGGAATTCATCGAGCAGCGGCCGCGCGCCGGGTTCATGGAGGAGTGGGCGGTGCATGCGCTGGCCCGGCACGGGCTGGCCGACCGGCTGCTCGAACGCGCCGAAACCCAGGGGGAGTTCGAGTTCCGCTTCGACGGCGAGCGGCACCTCGTACCGACGGCACAGCTGTCGGGGCGGCGCCACTACGTCTATCCACAGCCGCTGCTGGTCACCGACCTGGTGGCGTCGTATGCGGACACGGCGGGCGGTGAGGTGCGCTTCGGTGTACGCGAGGTGGAGTTGCACGACATCGGCGGGGACCGGCCGGCCGTCTCCTACACCGACCCGGTGACCGGCGCCCGGCACCGTATCGCGTGCGACTTCATCGCGGGCTGCGACGGTGCGCGCGGGGTGAGCCGGGCGGCCATACCCGCCGGCCGGGCGGTCCTCACCCGCCATGACCACGGCGTCGCCTGGCTCGCGCTCCTCGCCGAGGCGCCGCCGTCCGCCGACGGTGTGGTCTTCGGTATCCACGAGCGCGGATTCGGTGCCCATATGGCCCGTAGTCCCCAGGTCACCCGCTACTACCTCCAGGTCGAGCCGGGCGAGGACGCCGGGAACTGGTCGCACAGCAGGGTGTGGAACGAGCTGCACACCCGGCTCGCCGCCGCCGGCGCCCCGCCGCTGACCGAAGGGCCGCTGATCGAGAAGGCGGTCCTGGACATGCACGACTACGTGGTGGAGCCGATGGCGTACGGCCGCCTCTACCTGGCGGGTGACTCGGCGCACCTGGTGGCGCCGATCGCCGCAAAGGGCATGAACCTGGCGCTCCACGACGCCCTGCTGCTCAGCGAGGCGCTGATCGCGCACTACCAGGGCGACGACAGCGGCCTCGAAGGCTATGGCCAGGCCTGTCTTCGGCGGGTCTGGCAGTACCTGGAGTTCTCGCAGTGGCTCTCCTATGTGCTGCACGGTGCCTCGTCCGGCGACCGCATGCAGGCGGGCACGGCCTCCGCGCGGCTGCGGCGGCTGCTGGGGTCCCCGTCCGCGGCGAAGGCGTTCGCCGGCTTGTACCTCGGAGAGGAGGCGGATCTGTAGTCCCGGCGGGCTGTACCCCGGCGGGGACGCGGATCCGTAGCCCGGGCTGTATCTCGGCGGGGACGCGGATCTGTAGTGTCGTGACCGACGCACCCGAAACCGCACGTCCGTGGGGTGATTCACATCCCGGAGTGGGGTGGGCTCCCGGCGGGCCGGGTACGCGGCCACGTGATCGCCGGGCGAGATACCGTTGTGAAGTGGTAGAAATTCGGCGAAAAGCATCGCTGAAACTCCGAGGAAGGGAGACGCCATGTCGTCGAAGCGCCGTCGCAAGAAGAAGGCCCGTCGCAAGAACGGGGCCAACCACGGCAAGCGGCCGCAGTCCTGAATCAAGGACGGTGACCTGAGGGACCTCCCCGAGGGGGTTTCTGTGGGCTCCTCGCCTCCATTTCGGCGGACGCGAGGAGCCCACAGTGGTCACCGCACCCTGGTCAGGGCCTGGTCAGGGCCTCGGCTATGCGCTGGGTGGCCTGTGCCTGGGTGGCGTCGCGACGGGTCGGGTTGAACGAGATGACCACGCGCCGCTGTTGGTCGCGGGTGGCGAACAAGGCCGAGGAATAGCCGTACCGTTCACCGGTCTTGCCCCACAGCGTGATGCCGTTGACCGTGACGGTCTGCAGGCCGGCGGAGTAGCGCGCAGGGCTGCCGTCCAGCATGAGCACCTCGTCGGGCGGCAGGGTGAACATCCGCTCCAGTTGACGAGGCGGCAGAAGTTCGCCCGAGAATAGGGCCGTCAGGAAGCGGTCCAGATCGCCGGTGTGGGAGATCATCTCGCCCTCACCCCAGGCGAGCGACTGGTCGAACGCGGTGATGTCCAGCAGGGATCCGTCCGTCATCTTCATATAGCCGTGCACATGGGGCCCGTGGAGGTACGGGTCGTTGCCCGGCACGGAGGTGTGCCGCAGGTCCAGTGGGCGCAGAATGCGACGGGCGATCACCTCGCCGTAGGGGCGCCCCGTCAGCTCCTCGATCAGCAGTGCCAGAAGGACGTAGTTGATGCCCCGGTACTCCTGCCTGGTGCCCGGGGTGAATTTCATGGAACCGTGCGAAACCAGCGCCACGATCTGGTGGGGCGTCCACCGGTCGTAGCGGTGCCGGGCAATCGACTCCGGGGTGGACAGGTCATAGGGCGGGGCCTGCTCGTCGGGCAGCCCGCTGGTGTGCTGCAGCAGCTGCAACACCGTGACCGGCGGGAAATGCGTCGGCAGCAGACCCGGGAGACACCGCTGGACCGGCGTCTCCAGCGGGAGCCGGTGTTCGGCCGCGAGCTGCAGCACCACCGTCGCCACGAACACCTTGGTGATACTGCCGATCCGGAAGGTGTCCCGCTCATGGATCTCCCGCCCGGTGTCCCGGTCGGCGACGCCGGCGGTGCCGTACCACCGCCCGGCAGAGCCGCTCACCCGCAGCTGGCAGCCGGTCAGCTGCGGATGCGCGAGGTCACCGACGGCGGCCCGCAGTGCCGGCACATTCAGCGGAGGAACGGGCGCGGGTGCCGGGCCGGGCCGAGGCGGCGGACCGTCCGACGAGCGGGGTGCGGGCGGACGGGAGGAGGCTCGCGCCGGCCCCGCTGTCGCGGCCGCC
Source organism: Streptomyces sp. NBC_00400 (assembly GCF_036048035.1). Lineage (NCBI taxonomy): Bacteria > Bacillati > Actinomycetota > Actinomycetes > Kitasatosporales > Streptomycetaceae > Streptomyces > Streptomyces sp. NBC_00400. The sequence goes on from NZ_CP107940.1 coordinate 7,189,651, forward strand.
ACCGCACCGGACAGCGCGGCGCCCACAACCACCCTGCGGGTTAAGGGGGAAGGGCTCGTGAAGGAAGAAGGGCTCATGCCGGACAGCTTTCCGTGTGCCGCCCGCGCTGCCTTCAGGGATCTCCCTGATCCGCCCCTGAGCTGGCCCTGAGCAGCATCGGGACGTGCCCTTGCCCCGGCTTACTACATCACCGGCGTATGGGGTGCCGCTTTCGGGGTGGCGGCGATAGTGGGGGCCTTCGGCGACCTCGTGCTGCACAATTCCCATGATCTGTGGACGGGGTGGATCATCCAGATCGCGGCCGTCATCGTCGCGCTGCAGTTCACACGGTGGTATCCGGATGTCGTGCGTGCGCGTGCCCGGCGGGAACAGGGCCTGCCGGGACCGCCGGAACCACCGGTCAGCGACCTGCTCCTGCCGCTCGCCGGCTATCCGACCCCGGTGGGGATCCTGGTGCTCGCCTTCAACGCGGGGCCGGTATGGCTCGGCGCAGGGCTGATCGTGGTGGGAGTGCTGCTGGTCAAGTCGTTGAACCGCCCCTCGCCGGCCGAGCCCGGTACGGACGGCCGCGCGTGACGGCGGCGGGTATGCCCTGGTCGCCCGACGCCGACGCCGACGCCGACGCCGACGCCGACGCCGACGCCGACGCCGACGCCGACGCCGACCAAGGCGCGTCAGTGGTGGGGACCCTGCCGGCCCAGGGTCTCCACGGGGGCCGCGCCGGGGCGGGTCCACTGGGGTACGGGCCGGCTGGTCGGACCCCAGGTGGCGACGCCGTCGGCATCCGAGCGCCAGTACCAGCAGGCCTGCCGGCCCCCGGACGGGTACCCCTCGCGGACATCGCCGATCACGGGCCGGCCCTCGGGGTTGTCCTCCCACGCCTCGCCGCGGCCGTAGGGCGTCATGTCGAGCAGGCCGAGGGACCCGTTGACCGGCTCATTGCCGCGGCCCGTCGTGGAGTAGGTGAGGAACACGCGGTCGCCGTCGCGCAGGAAGCAGAGGAGGTGGCCCATTTCCCCGCCGATCGGCGCCGCCACGCCCCGCACCGAGTACCAGGGCTGGGTGTAGCCCATGAACGCGACGTAGGGAGCCACCTCGTCCCACGGGCCCGAGGTCAGGACGGCGGACGAGACGCCCCGGGCGTTGAGGTAGACGGCGTCCTTCATGTGCCAGGCCGTGGTGGTGCAGCCCTCGCACTGCCCCTGGTGCGGGGCGCCGTCGTACCACATGTGCTGGTAGACCACGAGCTCGTCGCGCCCCTGGAACAGGTCGAGGAACGGGACCGGCCCGTCAGCGCCGGTGACCTCGACGGTGCCGTCGAGCTCGACCATCGGCAGCCGCCGCCGGGCCGCGGCGATCGCGTCGCCCTCATGGGTGTGCGCCTTCTCGCGGACCAGCAGCTCCTCGCGCGCCGCCTGCCAGGTGGCCAGGCCGACGACCGGCGGCTTGCCGGGGAGGTCGCTGCTCGCGCTGCCGGGCGTGGTCGTCATGGTGTCCTCCGTGGTGTCTCGTGCCGGGCGGCGTCGTACGGCGTCCCACGACGCTCACCGGAACAGACTCGCGACGCGGCCCAAACTCATCGCGGCAATGGGGCGCCCTCCGCCGAGCCTGCACGGACCACCTCGGGCTGACAAGTTCACGGCCGCGCTCTTAGACTCGGTGGATGATCTTCATTGTCGTCAAGTTCCCCGTGAAACCCGAGTACGCCGAAGAGTGGCCGCAGCACGTCGCATCCTTCACCGGCGCCACCCGCGCCGAGCCCGGCAATCTGTGGTTCGAATGGTCCCGCAGCGTCGAGGACCCGAACACCTATGTCCTGGTCGAGGCATTCCAGGACGATGCTGCCGAAGCGCATGTCAATTCCGACCACTTCCGCGCCGGGATCGAGACGATGCGCCCGCTGCTGCGTCGTACCCCGGACATCGTGAGCACCACCATCGAGGGTGCGAACGGCTGGAGCGCGATGGGCGAGATCACCATCGACTGAGGGGCGAGATCACCATCGACTGAGGAGGGCCCCACCCGCTACGGCCGGGCCGGTGCCACCAAGTGGCTGACAAACCAGTCCCGGGCAAGGTCGGCGACCTGCTGGAGGGCTCCGCGTTCCTCGAAGAGATGGGTGGCGCCGGGAACGATCTCCAGGCGGGTCTCCGCGCGCAGCGCCGCCTCGGCCTCGCGGTTGAGGTCGATGACCACGGGGTCGTTGCCGCCCACGATGAGCAGCGTCGGCGCCCGCACGGCGGGGAGCAGCGGTCCGGCGAGGTCGGGGCGGCCGCCGCGGGAGACCACGGCACCGATGTCCGCGTCGGGGGTCGCGGCGGCCCGTAGTGCCGCCGCGGCTCCGGTGCTGGCGCCGAAGTAACCGATCGGGCCCGCGAAGCGGCCGCGCAGCCACCCGGTGGCGTCCGCCAGCCGCTCGGCGAGGGTTTCGGTGTCGAAGACGTTCGACCGGTGGGCTTCCTCCGCCGGTGTGAGCAGATCGAAGAGCAGGGTGCCCAGGCCCGCTTCGTTCAGGGCTGCGGCGACCAGCCGGTTACGCGGGCTGTGCCGGCTGCTGCCCGAGCCATGGGCGAACATCACCACCGCCAGGGCCCCCGCCGGCACGGCGAGGTCGCCGGTGAGCCGGACCCCGGCGGCGTCGATCGCCACTTCCTCGGCCACATCCGTTTCCTTCGCCGCGTCCGTTTCCTCCGCTACATCCGTCTCCGCCGTCGTTCGCGCACCCGTTGTCCCGTCAGGGGCCTCGGTGGCCGGCTCGGGCCCGGCCGCGGCCGGTGCCTGCGAGGCCTGTGCCAGCAAGGAGACGACCTCGTCGTCCGGGGTCTGGGAGAAGTCCTGGTACCACTCGCCGACGGCGGAGAAGGCGAACGGGGTGGAGAGGCAGACGAATTCATCGGTCGAGCCGCGCAGCCGCTCGGCCGCGTCCGGAGGCGCCACGGGTACCGCAAGCACCACCCGGGCCGCGCCCTGCGCGCGTACCACCTCGCAGGCGGCGGCCGCGGTGGCGCCGGTCGCGATCCCGTCGTCCACGACGATCGCCGTACGGCCCGCGAGGTCGAGCCGTCGCCGTCCGGCGCGGAAGCGCTCCGCCTGGCGGGTGAGCTCCGCCGCCTCGGCGTGCTCCACGGATGCCAGGTCCGCCTGGTCGAGCCGGCCGCGGCGGACGATGTCGTCGCTGATCACCCGTACGCCGCCTTCGCCGATGGCGCCGAAACCCAGCTCGCGCTGGTAGGGGACTCCCAGCTTGCGGACCACGATCACATCGAGCGGGGCGCCGAGCGCCCGGGCCACTTCGAAGGCCACCGGGACCCCGCCACGCGGCAGGCCCAGCACGACGGGCTCTTCCCTCTGCAGGTGCCCCAGCGATTCGGCGAGGCGGTGCCCTGCATCCGCACGGTCAGTGAACAGCACAGTGTGCACCCCCTAGCCAGGGGAGACGGTAGCTGCGTTCACACCTCACTTCGAAATAACCCCATCAGCGGGGGCTTCGCAAGTCGGGCCGCGGCGGTGCCCGGCCATCGGCGGCGCTCAATCACCGTCGGCGCCCGGCCACCGGAGGCGTCCGTTCACCGGCAGTGCCCGTCCACCGGCAGTGCCCGTCCACCGGCAGTGCCTGGGCGGCGCCCGCTCACCGCCCGGCCAGGCCGGATGATGGTTACCGTCGGCGTATGAAGGGAATCGGAGCGGTCCTGATCGATATCGACGGCGTGCTCACCGTGTCCTGGAAGGCGCTGCCCGGCGCGGTGGTGGCCATGGAGCGGCTGCGTGCCGCGGGACTCCCGCTGGTGCTGGTCACCAACACCACCTCGCGGACCCGTGCCGCGGTCGCCGGGCGGCTGGCCGAGGAGGGATTTCCCGTCGGTGCCGACGACATCCTGACCGCGCCCGCCGTCACGGCGGCCTACCTGCGCGCACACCATCCGCACGCACGCTGCCGGCTGATCAACAGCGGTGAGGTCCGGGCGGATCTGGCCGGCGTGACGCTCGTGGCGGAGGAGGCCGGCGACGAGGGCAGGGAGGCACCGGAGGTGATCGTGTTCGGCGGCGCGGGCGAGGCTTTCAGCTACCCGGCCCTCAACAGCGCCTTCCGGCAGCTGCAACGCGGTGCCCGGCTGGTCGCCATGCACCGCAATCTGTACTGGCGTACGGCGGACGGGCTCGATCTGGACACCGGGGCCTTCCTGGCGGGGCTGGAACGGGCGGCGGGGGTCGAGGCAACGGTCACCGGCAAGCCGGCCGAGGCCTTCTTCGCCACCGCCTTGGCGCACGTCGGTGCCCCGGCCGCACAGGCGCTGATGGTGGGCGACGATATCGAGTCCGATGTGCTGGCGGCCCAGCGCTGCGGGATCACCGGTGTGCTCGTCAAGACCGGCAAGTACCTGCCGGAGACGCACCGGGCGGTCGATGGCACACCTGACCATGTGCTCGATTCCTTCGCCGATCTGCCCGGTCTGCTGGGCCTGGCGTGATGGTGCGGTGGTGGTGCGTGCAGTGGCGGTGCGGGTGTGGCGCGTGCCGTGACGGTGCGTGCCGTGACGGTGCGTGCTTGACGGTTCGGGCCGGCGAACCGTCGAACCGGTGAACCCGTGGACCGGTGCCGCCACGGGCGGTCATCCCGTGGCGGGGTCCTCGGCGCGCCGGTAGTGGAGGAGGACGACGCCGTTGCCGAAGGACCGGGTCCCGGCGAGCCGCAGAAAGGTCAAGGTTGTGGTGTCCGTGGTCCGGAAGAGGGGTTTGCCCCGGCCGATGAGGACCGGATGGACATAGACGTGGTACTCGTCGATCAGGTCGTGCGCCATGAACGCCGCGGCGAGATCGGCGCCACTGAGCGCCAGGTCTCCGCCCGGCTGCGCCTTGAGCGCCTTGATCTCCTCGGGGATGACCTCGCGCATGAGGGTGGTGTTCCAGTCGGCCCGTTCCAGGGTCCGGGAGAACACGATCTTGGGAGTGTCCCGCCAGATCCCGGCAAATTCGGCCATGGGGCCGGTAATTGAGGGATCGGCGTCCGCGGTCGGCCAGAAATCCGCCATGAGCTCATGGGTGACCCGGCCGCTCATGAAGGCGCCCATCTGCCGCAGCTGCTCGTTGAGGTAGCGGTGGAGCTCGTCGTCGACCTGATGCCAGTCGATCTGGCGGTCCGGTCCCTCGATGAAGCCGTCAAGGGATACCGACATCGACAAGATGATCTTTCTCATCACGGTCCTCGCTGGAGTCCTCGGGGCCGGGGTCCACCGTCGTCCACCAGGGTCCACGGGGTCCACCGGCCGGGCCGGCACCAGTGTGCCGGGGGCGGGCGCGGCGGTGGCGGGTGTCCGCTGCGCCGGGCGCGCCGGGAGGGCGTGCGCCGGTCACCGCGGGTCGCCGAGCAGCGCCGCGATCTCCGTGGCCGTCCAGTGCCCCTCGGCTCCCGGGCAGCCGGCAAGGTACTCGGCGGCCCGGCGCGCGCTCCATCGGTGGGAGGCGACGATGCCGGCCGCGATGTGCCGCAGGTAGGCCGCCGAGGGCGGGTTCATGGCGATGTCCTGGCTGTTCCACGGGGAGGTGAAGGTCAGCACCGGGTAACCGTCCAGCAGTCCGGCGCACACCAGGGTTTCGTACCGGCCGGGTCCGGTCCGGGCCCGGCCGCGGATCAGGACCTCCGTCAGGTCGAGATCCCGGCCGGGCTCCCGGCACATCTCCTGAGCGGCGATATCGGAGAACTGAGACAGCGTCAGCAGATAGCCCTGGGCGGGAAGTTCCGCGCGGCCGGATCGCAGCCGGCCGGCGCCAGGGCCGGGGTCGTAGAAGGCCCTGCCGCCGGTCCACACCTGCGATTCCGTGGCGAAGTACAGCAGACCGGGCAGCATCAGCGGTGCCGTACGCGCGGGCGGGCGGGGGTCCCGGCAGCCCGGGTAGGCGCGCAGGCCGCCCGGGGGTTGTCCGCCGGCCAGATAGCAGGCCAGCCGCTCGGCGTGCATGTTGGAGCCGTATGCGGCGTACCAGAGGCGGCGGACGGGGGTGAGGCGGCGAACGGCTTCGGGGGAGTGGTCGAGGGCTTCGAGGCGTTGGGGCCTGATCACGTCCTCACGCTACGCGGCCGGGCCGTGCGTCCGTAGCGCCGGCGCCGCGACGCGGTGAAGCGCAGGTGAACGGACCGGACGGCCGGTGTGACGTGGCTTGATCGTTTCCCCTGCGGGTTTTGCCGCGAGTGGTCTGGAGATGCGCACTGCACGGACAGGACCGGTCGGACGGGACCGGTCCAGCAGGGCCGGACGGACAGGACCGACGGACAGGACCGGTCCGAAGGACAGCCGGTGCCCGGTCATCGGCCGGGCGCCGGGGGACGGAGGCAGTGTGGCGGACGAGGTGTCAGGGCGAGAGGATGCCGGGATACGCGGGGCAGGGGTGGCCGGCCGCCGTCCCGCAGTGCCCTCTCCACCGCCGGATGCGAGCCGGCGTCACCTGCTCGCGGCCACCGCAGCGGCGGGGCTGGGACTGCTCACGGCGTGCGGGCAGTCTTCCTCCCGCGCGGACTCCGCGCCCAAGGCCTCGCCACCCGGCGGCTCGCCGGCCTCCCCGTCCGCCGGTTCCGGCACCCCGGGCCCGTCCGGATCCGCGACGGCGCCCCCGTCGGCCCGCCCGGGGAAGCGGCGCCGCCCCGAACTTCCCCGTGGTGGACGGGAATTGTTCCCGCGCTACCGGCTGGTCGGGTTCTGCGGTCTGCCCGGGGCGGCGGCGCTCGGCCGGCTGGGGACCGGTGACCCGGAACAGCGGGCCGCCCAGGCGGAGAAGGTGGCGCACTCGTACGCCGCGGGTCGCGAACCACTCCCCGTACTCGAACTTCTGGCGACGGTGGCCAACGCCACGGCCGGCCCGGACGGCGCCTACCGTTCCCGGACACCCGCGGCCACCATCCGCCGCTTCCACCGCCTGGCACGCAACCGGCGGGCGCTCCTGCTGCTGAACATCCAGCCGGGCCGCGCCTCGGTGCTCGACGAGGTCAAGGCGCTGCGCGACTGGCTCGTCCACCCCGATGTGGGGATTGCGCTCGACCCGGAATGGGAGATGGGCTCCGGTGAGGTGCCGGGTGACACCTACGGGCACACCGACGGCCATGAGCTGACCAAGGTGGCCCGCTATCTGTCCGGACTGGTGCGGGAGCACGATCTGCCGGAGAAGCCGCTGGTGTTCCACCAGGTCGCCACGTCCGTCGTGGGCGACCAGTCCGCCCTGTGCCCCCAGCCCGGCGTGGCGCTCATCAAGAGCGCCGACGGCATCGGTTCGCCGGGCCTGAAGCGCGGGACCTGGAACCAACTGGTCAAGGGTCTGCCCGGCGGCCTCCACACCGGTTTCAAGCTGTTCTACGAGGAGGACGCGAAGGGCAGCCGCCTGATGACGCCGAAGGAGGTCCTGGCGCTGCGGCCGCAGCCGGAGTACGTGATGTACGAGTGAGCCGCCCGGCCCGCTGCGCGCCCTGCCGGCGGGCCCGTGCACGAGTACCGGACGCGCCCCGGGCCGGGCCGGGCGCCGCGCACGCCCGTCCCGGCGCGCGTCCCGCGAAGGGGCGGCCGCCCGGCGCTGCGGGCGCCGGGCGGCCGTCACGGGCCGTGCCGTGTTCCGCCGGTGCGGTGCTGGTCGGTGACCCTCCGTCAGTACGGGTGCTTGTCGGGCCGGTTCATCCAGGTCGCGTACGACTCGGCGCCCATCTCGGGGTAGATCTGTTCGATCTTGATCCGGCGCTCGTCGAGCGGCCTCTTGAAGTCCTCGTACTGGAACGTGTCGTCGAAGCCGATCTTCGCGGTGTCCTCGAGGTCGCAGCTGTAGTAGACGGCGTCGATCCGCGACCAGTAGATGGCGCTCATGCACATGGGGCAGGGCGCGCCGCTGATGTAGATCGAAGTGCCCTGGAGCATCCGGGCCCGTTCCGGGACCGGGTCCGGTGAGCCGGGCGGCCGCGGGACGTACTCCAGCGTGCTCTCGTTCTGATGCTCCACGGCGATGCTCGGAGCTTCGGGGTTGAGGATCTGTATGGCCTTCCGGATCGTCTCCATCTCGGCATGCGCGGTGGGGTCCCCGGTCAGCAGTACACGGTTCTGCCCGCGGGCGACGATGTTCCCGTCCCGCGTGAGTACCGCACCGAACGGGCCGCCCCAACCGTTCTCCACGGATTCCGTGGCGAGCCGCACAGCCTCTGCGAGAAGTTCTTTGTGTTCCATTACGGAGTCTCCGATCGGCATCGATTCCTCTGCGGAACGGTTAGGGAAATGCCCCATTTGCCGGGTAAATCTCTTCTGTACTAGGCTACTCAAGGTGAGTGCCCGTGCAAGCCGTGATTCCGCGGCAGACATCGCCACCGTGGTGACCTCGCAGAAGGTGCGCGAAGGCCGCACCGACGAGTACCGGCGTTGGCAGGACAGAGCGAATCAGGCCGCCCGTGAATTCGAGGGTTTCGTGGACGCCGAGGTGTATCCGCCCGGCGCCGGCGAAGAAAACGAATGGGTGGCCGTATTTCGCTTTTCCGGAATGGACGGTCTGACCGCGTGGCTGGAGTCGGGGCGGCGTCAGGACTTGCTCTACGAGGCGCGCGGACTCTTCGAAAACCCTCCGACGCAGGAGGTGCTGCGGGGCGGCAGTCCCGCGCGGCCGGCTGCCGACGTGGTCACGGCCGTCATCTCCCACGAGGTCAAACCGGGACGGGAGCAGCAGTTTCTGCGCTGGCAGGAGAAGACGCTCACGGCGCAGGAGAAGGCGCCGGGCTTCATGGGGTCCGAGCTGTTCAAGCCCGTGGAGGGCGTGCAGGAGCACTGGGTCGTCGTCTTCCGGTTCGACTCCCGCGAACACCTCGACGACTGGCTCCACTCCGAGGTACGCGCAAAACTGCTGGCGGAGGGGAGCAAGTACTTCACCTCGTACGACGTGCGCAAGGTCGATTCGGCATTCAGCGGGTGGTTCCGGTTCGACCGCAGGGGCGGTGCGCCGCCCAACTGGAAACAGGCGATGTCCGTCGTCCTGGCGCTCTATCCGACGGTGATGGTGCTCAACCTGACCGTGGGAGTAGGGCTGGAGAAGCTCACCATCCGTGAGTACATCGGCCTGTTCCTGTCCAACGTCCTGAGTGTCAGCGCGCTGACCTGGCTGCTGATGCCGCTCGTCAACAGGGCACTCGCCTTCTGGCTGGTGCCCTCCCGGGCCACCGGCCGCAAGGAACAGGTGCTGGGTGTCGGGCTGGTGCTGCTCGGCTACCTGGTGTCCATCGCCGTCTTCGGTCTGATCACCCACCAGATCTGGTGAGGAGGCCACGATGTGCCCACGGGAACCGGCAGCGACGGAGGAGGATTTCCAGGGCACGCTGGTGACGCGGGGCGAGGCCGGCTACGAAGCCGCCCGGTCCGCTGCCGTGTGGAACGCGCGTCGGCCCCAGCGGTTCCCCGAAATCATCGTGCGCGCCGCCACGGAGGCGGACGTGGCACACGCCGTCACCTACGCCCGCACCCGGGGACTGCGGATCTCGATGTACTCCGGCGGGCACAACTGGTCCGGCTCGCCGCTGCGCGACCGGGGGCTGCTGCTCGACCTCTCCGCGCTCCGGGAGTGCCATATCGCGCCCGCGGCCGGCGACGCCCCGGCGACGGCCACGGTGGGGCCCGCCGCCACCGGCCGGGAACTCGTCGCGGCTCTCACCCCGCGGGATCTGGCGTTCCCCGTCGGCCACTGCCCCACCGTGGCGGTCGGCGGATTCCTGCTCAGCGGCGGCCTGGGCTGGAACTCCCGGGCCTGGGGCGCGTCCTGCGCCGACGTCCTGGAGATCCGGGCCGTCACCGCCGACGGCCGGACGGTCACCTGCAGCGATACCGAGAACCCCGACCTCTTCTGGGCCGCGCGGGGCGCCGGACCCGGTTTCTGTGCGGTCGTCACCCGCTTCCGCCTCGCCCTGCACCCCCACCCCGCCTCGATCATGACGACCTCCCTGACCTTCCCGCTGACCGAGGTCGCCCGGGTGACCAAGTGGGCGGAGCGGACCGCGCGCGGGCTCCCGCCGTACGTCGAAACGGCCTTCGCCTTGATGCCCCCCGGTCCGCGGGCCGGCACGGCGCCGGCGGGCCCCCGGATCACGGTCACCGCGACCGCGTTCGCCACGGCACACAGCGAGGCCCTGCAGGCGCTGGAGCCGTTCGCCGGCTGCCCCTTCGGCGAGCTCGCTGTCGACCGGCAGCCGGCCGCACCGACCTCCTTCGCCGCACTCCACGAGGGCGCGATGTCCGCCTGGCCACCGGCCCACCGGTATGCGGCGGACACCCTGTGGTCACCGGAGAGCTACGCCACCCAGCTGACCCGTATCGCCGGTGCGGTGGCCGACGCCCCCTCCGGGAAGTCCCTGGTGCTCTCCCCGGTGCTGCCGGTCTCCGAGCACCCCCCTCTGCTGCGGAACATGGCCTTCGCCCCGCTCGGCGAGTCCTACCTCGTCTGCTACGCGATCTGGGAGGACCCGGCCGAGGACGAGGCCCAGGCACGCTGGCTGCGCGAGGCGATGGCCGCCGCGGACCCGCAGGGCAACGGTTTCCGTTACATCGCCGAAACGGACCTGGAAGCCGACGCCGCACGGGCCCGGCGCTCGTACACCCCCGCCGCCTGGGACCGCCTGCAGGAGATCAAGGCGCAGTGGGACCCGGACAACCTCTTCCACTCGTATCTCGCCCCCTGATGCGGGGCCGGCCCGCCCCGGGCGCGGGACCCGTGCCGGTGCGGCACCGCGCCCGGAGGAGCGGCCCCGGCGCCGCGGGGGCACCATGGCCCTATGCTGCTGGCCGCTCTCGCACAGGTCTCCGCCGATGTCGCGGCAACATCGGCGCGTTCGCAGAAGATCGCGCTGCTGGCCGGGCTGTTCCGGGCCGCCGCACCACAGGACGTCCCGGTGGTCATCCCGTATCTGGCCGGGCGGCTGCCCCAGGGGCGGATCGGGGTCGGCTGGAGCGTGCTGCGCGAGCCGGTGGCGGCCGCGGAGCGCGCGACGCTGACCGTGGGCGAGGTGGATACCGCGCTGACCGGGCTGGCGCGGGTCTCCGGCGCCGGGGCGCAGGACGAGCGGCGCCGGCTGGTCCGGGAGCTGCTGGCCGCGGCGACACGGGAGGAGCAGCGCTTCCTGGTCGGCCTGCTCACCGGCGAGGTGCGGCAGGGCGCGCTGGACGCCCTCGCGGTCGAAGGGCTCGCCGCCGCCACCGGGGTGCCCGCGGCCGACGTCCGCCGGGCCGTGATGCTGGCGGGATCCCTGCAGGACGTGGCGCGGGCGCTGCTCGCCGGGGGGCCGTCGGCGCTCGCGGAGTTCCGGCTCACCGTCGGGCGTCCCGTGGGACCGATGCTGGCGCACAGCGCCAAGACGGTGGCCGAGGCGGTGGACAAGCTCGGTGCCTGCGCGGTGGAGGAGAAGCTCGACGGCATCCGCGTCCAGGTGCACCGGCACGGGCCGGACGTCCGGATCCACACCCGCACCCTGGACGAGGTCACCGACCGGCTCCCCGAGGTCACCGCCGTCGCCCGGGAGCTGCCGGCCGACCGCTTCATCCTCGACGGCGAGGTGATCGCGCTGGACGGCGAGGGCCGCCCGCTGCCCTTCCAGCGGGTCGCGGGACGGTTCGGCTCGCGGGTGGACGTCGCCGCGGCGCAGGCCGCACTGCCGCTGTCCCCGGTCTTCTTCGACCTCCTCTCGGTCGACGGCCGCGACCTGCTGGAACTGCCCGGTGAGCAGCGGCACGCGGAACTGGCCCGGCTGGTGCCCGAGCGCCTTCGGGTGCGCCGCCAGGTGGTCGCCGACCCGTCCGACGCCGCGGCCCGCGCGGCCGCCGAGGACTTCTGGTCCCGGACCCTGCGCCGGGGCCACGAGGGCGTCGTGGTCAAGGCGTTGGACGCCCCCTACAGCGCGGGCCGCCGGGGCGCCGCCTGGCTGAAGGTGAAGCCCGTGCACACCCTGGACCTGGTGGTGCTCGCGGCGGAGTGGGGCCACGGCCGGCGTACCGGGAAGCTGTCCAACCTCCACCTCGGGGCGCGCGGGCCGGACGGCGGATTCGTGATGCTGGGCAAGACCTTCAAGGGGCTCACCGACGCCACCCTCGGCTGGCAGACCGAGCGGCTGCGGGAACTCGCCGTGGCGGACGACGGCCACGTGGTGACGGTGCGTCCGGAACTCGTTGTCGAGATCGCCTACGACGGCCTGCAGACGTCCACGCGCTACCCGGCGGGCGTGACCCTGCGCTTCGCCCGGGTGGTGCGCTACCGGGAGGACAAGACGGCGGCCGAGGCGGACACCGTGGAGACGGTGCGCACCGCGCACGACGGCGGGGAGAGGTAGCCGCCATGGCGGGGAAGCGCAGCGCCGGGCTGCTGCTGTACCGGCGCACCGCGGACGGGGGCGTCGAGGTGCTGCTGGCGCACATGGGCGGGCCGTTGTGGGAACGGCGGGACGCCGCGGCGTGGTCGGTGCCCAAGGGCGAGTACCTGCCGCCGGAGGAGGCGCGGGACGCGGCCCGGCGGGAGTTCGAGGAGGAGCTGGGGCTGCCGCCCCCCGACGGACCCGGTGTCCTGCTGGGCGAGGCCCGCCAGGCGAGCGGCAAGGTGGTGACCGTGTGGGCCGTCGAGAGCGATCTCGACCCGGAGCGGATCGTGCCCGGCACCTTCGACATGGAATGGCCGCGCGGATCCGGGGTGAGGGGCACCTTCCCCGAGATCGACCGGGTCGCCTGGTTCACCCCGCACGAGGCGCACCGGCGCCTGGTGGCGGGCCAGCGGGTGTTCCTGGAGCGGCTGGCGGAACGGCTCGCGGGCGAGGTCTGAGCGGGACGAGGCCCGAGCGGGGCGAGGCCTGAGCCGGGCGAGGCCTGAGCCGGGCGCGCCGCGCTCCCGGCCTCCACCACCCGCGCACCCTACGGGCCACAAGCCGCCCTGGACACCGCCGTTGCCGCCGGGCAGGCTTGCGGCGGGGCCGTACCACGGGCCCCGCACGGGGCCCTGGCAACGGGGTCATGAGCATGCAGCGGGGGCCGCATGTTGCGTCTGCACTTCGACGACCGGGACATCGCGCGGATACAGATCGCCGCCGAACCCGATCCACTGTGGGAAACGGTGCTCGCCCTGCACCAGCTGGTGCCGCCGGGACGCGGGGCGCCGGTGTTCGGGGCCTGGCGGGCCCGGGCACGCCGCGAGCTGGACGAGCGGGGCCTGACCCGTGCCGCACGGCTGATCAGCACCCTGGCCCCGGCCGACGCCCGCTACTTCCCGGACTTCCTCACCCCCGATGCCGCCCGCGACGGACTCGCCGCGGGGCTGGAGGCGCTGCGGGACACCCCCCGGGTGCGGCTGACCGCGGAGTGCACCCGGGCGGGGCTGCCGGCCCGGCTCCCGCGCTGGACCGCCGCGCTGGCCGGGGGAGACCGGCAGCCGCTCGACGAACTGGCCGTCGCTTTCGGGCAGGTGCACCGCGCGCTGGTCGCCCCCGACTGGACGGGCGCGGCCGCCACCGTCGACTGTGACCGGGGCGGCCGCACCCGCATACTCTGCCGCGACGGCGTAGACGGCATGCTCAACACTTTCCGGCCCGCGATCCGCTGGGAGCCGCCGGTCCTGCACGTCGACTACCCGCGGGACCGCGATCTGCGCCTGGGCGGCCGCGGACTGCGGCTGATCCCCTCTCACTTCTGCTGGCGCAGACCCATCGCGCTCGCCGACCCCGGCCTCCCGCCGGTCCTGGTCTATCCCGTCCAGCACGCCACGGACTGGGCGCCGGCCACCACCCGCAGCTGCCGGCCGCAGGCGCTGTCCGCCCTCCTCGGCCGGACCAGGGCCCGGATCCTCGCCGCCCTGGACGCCCCGGCCACCACCGGTGAACTGGCCCGCCGCTTACGGGTTTCCGCCCCCTCGGCCAGCGAGCACGTGAGCGCACTGCGCGAGGCGAACCTGGCCCGCAGCCGGCGCGACGGAGGCTCGGTCATCCACGCCCTCACCCCGCTCGGCACGGCGCTCCTGCACGGTGAGCTCGCCCCCGTACGCCGTCCGCGGTGAGCGGACCGGTGGTGGCCGGCGGCCGGTTCACGGCCGTACCTGGATCTTCCTCCCCTCGCCGGCCCGGAAGCGGGCCAGCGCCTCGGCATAGTGGTCCAGCGGAAGGCGGTCGCTGATGAAGACCTCCGGGTCCAGGACGCCGGCCGCGAAGAGCTCCGCGGCGCGTTCATAGCTGTGCAGCACGGCCATCGAGCCGGTGATGGTGATCTCCTGGTTGTAGATGCGGTAGGGCTCGATGGTGGCGCGCGCCGCGTAGTCGGCGACGCCGAACTGGAGGAAGGTACCGCCCTTGCCGACCCGTCCCAGGGCGTCCTGGATGGCGTGTTCGTTGCCGGTGGCGTCGATGACCACGTCCCAGCCGCGCGGGCGGTCCAGCTCGTCGGCGGAACCGGCCGCGTTGCTGCAGCCCAGGGTGCGGGCGGTGGCCAGCCGCGCGGGGTTGATGTCGACGACATCGACCCCGGCCGCGCCGGTGCGCTTGGCGAGTTCGAGCATCATCAGGCCCATGGTGCCCGAGCCGTAGATGAGGACGCTGGTGCCCAGTTGTGCCGAGCGCAGGATGTCGTAGCCGCGTACGGCGCAGGACAGCGGCTCGATCAGGGCCGCGTCCTCGGTACGGACATGATCGGGCAGCTTGACGCAGTTCGCGACCGGGGCGACGGCGAACTCGGCGGCGCCGCCCGCCGTGGTCACCCCGATGGCGGCCCACCGCTCACAGAGGTTGTTGCGGCCGATGCGGCAGTAGTGGCACTCATGGCAGTAGAGGGAGGGGTCGACGGCCACCCGGTCGCCCTCGGCGAGTTCGGTGACCGCGCTGCCGGTCGCCACGACGGTGCCGGCGAACTCATGGCCCGGCACGACGGGCAGCGTGGGCGCGAACTCGCCCTGGAGGATGTGCAGATCGGTGCCGCACAGCCCGCAGGCGGCGACGGACACCACGACCTCGCGGGGACCGGGCGTGGGGTCCGCGACCGTGCCGACCTCGACCTTGCCGGGTGCGCTGATCACTGCGGCTTTCATTTCACGGCTCCAAGCGACAGGCCCTGGACCAGTTTGTCCTGGGCGGCGAACCCGGCGATGAGCACCGGGAGGGAGATGACGGTGGCGGCGGCGCACACCTTGGCCAGGAACAGGCCCTGGCTGGTCACGAGTCCGGTCAGGAACACCGGCGCGGTACCGGCCACGACGCCGGTCAGGACCCGGGCGAACAACAGCTCGTTCCAGCTGAAGATGAAGGAGATCAGGGCCGTTGCCGCGATCCCCGGCATCGCGACCGGTGCGACGATCCGGGTCAGGGTGGTGGTCAGCCCCGCCCCGTCGATCGAGGCGGCCTCCAGCATCTCCACCGGGACCTCGGCAAGGAACGAGCGCATCATCCACACCGCGATCGGCAGGTTCATCGAGGTGTAGAGGATGACCAGCAGCCAGATGCTGTCGAGCATCCCGGTGTTCTGCGCGACGAGGTAGACCGGCAGCAGCCCGGCCACCAGCGGCAGCATCTTGGTGGAGAGGAAGAAGAAGAGGACGTCGCTCCACTTGCGCACCGGTTTGATGGCCAGCGCGTAGGCGGCGGGCACCGCCAGCAGCAGCACCAGCAGGGTGGAGACGACGGAGGCGGTCAGCGAGTTGACCAGCGGGGGCCAGGGGCTGACGCCGCCACCCGTCGCCCCGAAGAACTCGCGGTAGCCGTGCAGGCTGATTCCGGCGCCGACGCTCGGCGGGTTGGTCGCCGCGTCCGTCTCGCTGTGGAAGGACGTCAGCACCATCCAGGCGACGGGCAGGAAGAAGGCGACACCGCACAGCCAGGCCGCCAGGCCCAGCAGGCTGCCGGTGCGCCGCCGGCGCCGCGCGGCGGGGGATCCGGCGCGGCCGCGGACCGTGGACAGGGTGGTCATGACGTGACCTCCTCGCGCAGCAGGGACGACACGGTGCGCAGTGCGAAGGTCGCCACCAGCAGCGAACACAGCACCACGACCACGCCCTGCGCGGACGCCCGTCCGTAGTCATGGGACTGGTAGACGGTCTGGTAGATGGTGTACGGAAGGTTGGCCGTGCCCAGGCCGCCGGACGTGATGGTGAACACCGCGTCGAAGTTCTGCACCACGTACACCGTGCCCAGCAGCGCGGCCAGTTCGAGGTAGCGGCGCAGATGCGGCAGGGTCAGGTAGCGGAAGATGTCGAAGGCGGAGGCACCGTCCATCCGGGCCGCCTCGACGGCGTCCGACGCCCGGCTCTGCAGCCCGGCCAGCAGGATCAGCATCATGAACGGCGTCCACTGCCAGATCAGTGACGCCTCCACCGCGGCCAGCGGCGAGTCGGTCATCCAGTCCGGCTGCGGCGGATGCTCGCTGCCGAACAGCCGCCATATCCAGGTCAGCGAGCCGTTGAGCAGCCCGTACGAGGCGTTGTACAGCGCATGCTTCCACAGCAGCGCGGAGGCGACGGGCACGACGAGGAACGGCGTGATGAGCAGGGTGCGGACGATGCCGCGCCCACGGAAGCCACGGTCGAGCAGCAGCGCCAGACCGAGCCCGAGCAGCAGGCTGACCAGCACCACCGTCACGGTCAGCAGCACCGTCGTGCCCACCGACGCCCGCATCGCCGGGTCGGTGAACACGGCGCGGTAGTTGTCGAGGGCGGCGAAGCCGCGGTTGTCGGGGGCCAGCGCGTTCCAGCGGGTGAACGAGATCACCACCGTGGCCAGGAACGGGAGTTGGGTGACGACGACGAGGAAGACCAGCGCGGGGAGCAGCGGCGCGCGGCGGGCCCAGTTCTTCGCCCGCTCGGTGCGGCGGGCGCGGGCGTCCGTACCGCCGGCGCGGAGCGCGACGGACGCGGGGGCCGCGGGGGCCGGCTCAGTGGTGCGTGTAGGCATCGGACACCTCCTGTGCCAGTCGCCGGCTCTTCTTCAGGGCCGCCGGCACGCTCTGCTTGCCGGCGATGGCCGCACTGATCTCGGTCGAGACCTTGGTCCCCAGGTCGGCGAACTCGGGGATCCCGACGAACTGGATGCCGGGGGCCGGCCGCGGCTGTACGCCGGGGTCGTCTGGCCGGGCCGAGCTGATCGCCCGCTCGGTCGGGCCGGCGAACGCCCCGGCCTCCTTGGCGTATGCGGGGTTGCGGTAGAGGGAGGCCCGCTTGCCGCCCGGCACCCTTGACCAGCCCAGTTCCCGGCCCACCAGCCGCTCGTAGCCCTTGCCCGAGGCCCAGCGGACGAACTTCCAGGCCGCGTCCTGGTGCGTACTGGCCTTCTGCACGCCCCACGCCCAGGTGAAGAGCCAGCCCGCCTCACGGGTTTGCTCCACCGGCGCCGGTGCGTAGCCGACCTTGCCCGCGACCTTGGACTCGCCGCTCTCCAGCGACCCGGCGCCGGCCGTCGCGTCGTACCACATGGCGACCTTGCCCTGCTGCATGTCGTTGAGGCATTCGGTGTAGCCGGCCTGCGGGGCGCCCGCCTGGCCGTGCCGGCGCACCAGATCGACGTAGAACCGGGTGGCCTTGGTGAACTCGGGGCTGTCGACCCGCTGCTGCCAGTTCTTGGCGAACCAGGTACCGCCGAAGGTGTTGACGACGGTGGTCAGCGGGGCCGCCAGCTGGCCCCAGCCGGGCTGGCCGCGCAGACAGATGCCCTTCAGGCCCTTGCGGGAGCCGTCCAGCTTGGCGGCGAGTGCGGCGACCTGGTGCCAGGTGGGCCGGGCGGGCATGGTCAGCCCGGCGGCCTTGAGGAGGTCCTTGCGGTACATCAGGAAGGACGACTCGCCGTAGAAGGGCTCCGCGTAGACCTTGCCGTCCGCGGCGGTGAGGGAGGAGCGGACCGGCTTCAGGATGTCGCCCTGGTCGAAGGTGCGGTCCTTGGCGGCCCGTTCACCGAGCGGGGCGAGCCAGCCGTTGCGGGCGTAGATGGGTGTCTCGTAGTTGCTGACGCTGGCCACGTCGTACTGCCCGGCCTGGCTGGAGAAGTCCTGGCTCATCTTGTCGCGCAGGTCGTCCTCCGGCAGCACGGTGAAGTGGACCTTGATGCCGGTCTCCTTGGTGAAGTGCTCGGCGGTGAGCCGCTGCAGATCCACCATCTGCGGGTTGTTGACCATCAGGACGTTGATGCTGTGACGGCTGTCGTTGCCCGCATCGCCGGCGCCGCGGTAGCAGCCGGTGGTGGTGAGTGCCAGGGCGGCGGCGAGGGCGGTCAGCCCTAGGGAGCGGCCGCCGCGGCCTGGTCCGGGGGATCTTGCTCTCACGGCTCGTGCCTTTCGGGGGACGGGAATGAGGGAGGGGACGGGGGAGGGACAGGGACGGGGGGACGGGGACGAGGGGCGGTGACGGCGGACGGGGATGTCCGGCGAGGGCCGCACCCGTGGCGGTTTCGGGGCGTACGACGCCGTCCTGCGGGTACGCCGGGGAGCCGTCCGCCGGCCGGGGCGGCCGTCGGCGGTCAGCCTGTGGGGGATGTGGTGTGCCGGGCTGCGGGGGCCGGAACGTCCCGGTGGCCCCGCCCCGGTCAGACCCGGATCACCTGCGGCCCCAGGAGCGAATAGCGATGTGCCTCCGGCGCGGACAGCCCCACGTCGGTGACGATCGCGTCAAAGTCACGCACCTCGGCGAACCGGCAGAAACTGCTGGCGCCGAACTTGCTGTGCACCCCGACCAGCACCCGCCGCCGTGAGGAGCGGACGGCCTGCTCCTTCACCTCCGCGACCGCCGGGTCCGGGGTGGTCAGGCCGTGCTCCCGGGAGATGCCGTTCGCCCCCAGGAACGCCAGGTCGATCACGAACCGGGCGAGCATGTCCCGGGCCCAGGACCCGACCGTCGCCTGGGTCCCGGAGCGCACCCGCCCGCCGGCCAGCAGGACGGTGGTCGACTCGGACGCCGCGACCAGCGACGCGGTGCGCAGCGACGCGGTGATCACGGTCAGCGGACGGTCGGTGGGCAGCAGCGTGGCGACCAGCTCGGGGGTGTAGCCCTCGTCGACGAATACCGTCTCGGCCTCGCCCACCAGCGCGGCGGCGGCCGCCGCGATCCGGCGTTTCTCCTCCACCTGCTGGGTCTCCCGCCGGGCCAGCGTGGTCTCGAAGCCGGCGCTCTCGACCGGATAGGCCGCTCCGTGCGTACGCCGGATCAGGCCCCGGCGCTCCAGCTCGCTCAGATCGCGCCGTACGGTCTCGCGGGCGACCCCGAACTCCGCCGCGGCATCGGCGACCTCGACCCGGCCGGACTGCCGGGCGAGCGCGAGGATGCGGTGCTGGCGTTCCTCAGCCCTCATGGCTCACTCCTGCCCGAATTCTGACTGCTTCCGGATCTGACGGTTTCCGGATCCGTTCGGTCACGGGACTGCCCGTTTTCGCCCGCATCAGGTTTATAGCAACCGGAGAGGCGCGAAAGGCTGCCCGCGGCGGTGGAAAACTTGACCGTTTCTGTCCGCCTGCGGGCGCTGTCACCTTGGTCACCTGCACGAACGGGTGCCCGTAACGGCCTGGCAGCGGGTCCGTACGGGCCCCAGGGCCGGGGAGCGCGGGGCGGCCCGTTGTGCGCCGGAGGGCCGCAGCGGTGGTGCCGCGGAGCACGGCGCTTAGTCTGGACGGCATGAGCTCGGAGATGCGGTCGTTGGCGGTCACTGCGATCGTGCAGGCGGAGGAGTGCGCGGTCCTGCGCGTCAGCGGAGACCTGGACCTCCGTACCGAGCAGGCGTTTCTCGCCGAGGCACGCTCGGTGGTGTCGGCCGGGCACCGCTTCCTGGTGCTCGACCTGACCGCGCTGCGCTTCTGCGACTCCCGCGGGCTGAGCTGCCTGCTCGCCCTGGAATGGCTGTGCCGGCGCCTGGAGGGCAGGCTGCTGCTGGCCTCGCTCGGAGTGCGGATGCTGCGGCTGCTGGTCGGCACCCAGTCCCTCAGTGTCTTCTCGTGCTTCCCCACCGTCGGCCATGCGCTGGCCACGGTTCCCGACGCCAGCCGTCCGGCGTGGCCGCCGGTGGCGGAGGACCCGAAGGAGGGACCGGCCGACGACGCGTGAGCCCGGCGGCCGGAGACGGGCCGGTGGCGTGGCGCCGCTGCCCGGTGGCGTGGCGTCGCTACTGGGCCCGGCCGAGGTCCCGGACGAGTGTGGGGGAGGGGCGGGGGATCTCACCGAAATCCTCGTCGTCGCTGTCCACCACGAGCCGGTTGATCACATTCTCCAGGGCGCTCGGCAGGGTCGGGGCGAGTCCGCTGTGCCACTGGACGAGAAGGTTGTGGCGGGCCGCGTCCGGCAGCAGCTGCTTCTCGTCGAACGCGGCCGCCGACCCGCGCCCCTCGTCGGGCGCATGCGCGGCCTGTTCGCGCCAGTAGGCGGCGTCGCGGTACTCACCGTTGCGGCGGTGGGAGAGGTACAGACAGTAGGCGGCGGTCCGGCTCCCGGCGCCGGCGCCGAAGTGCCACCAGAAATGGGCCGCGTCCTGGCGGCCGGTGATGTGCAGCAGACAGGCGAAGACCAGTGCGCCTTCGGGGTCGATGTGGTGGTCGTTGACCAGCCGTTCCAGGCTCGCCGCGGCCGCCGCCGCATTGACGACCAGCGCGCAGGCCAGCTGGAGCTCATGGGTGGCCTCGTCACGGGCGCTGGCGTAGGTGCTGGGCGCGCCCTGGCCGGCCCGGACCGGCCGTTCGGGTTCCGGCGGACCGTCCGGCGCCGCTGCCGAGGCCCGCAGGCAGGCGCCGAGGCCGCCGGGCACCCCCGCGTCATCGAGGTCACCCAGCCGTGCCGGACCATCGAGACCGGATACCGCCGCGGCGGCGCTGAGCAGTGTCTCGACGGTTTCCCGGCGGCCCGCGGGGCAGATGTGCGACATGGTCAGTTCCCCCTGGAATATCCCTGGTCGATACCGAGCGCGGCGGCGAGCTTGCGTTTGCCGCGGCTTGCGTAGGAGCGGACGGTGACTTCGTCGACGCCGAGCAAGGAGCCGATCTGTGCGTCGCTGTACCCGATGACATGGCGCAGCACGATCACATCGCACTGCCGCTCCGGCAGCCGGGCGATGGCCGCATACAGCCCCAACTGGCTCTCCAGCATGGCGAACTGCTGCTGGCACTCGCGCAGCAGGGCGTGGGTGACGACGGCGAACGCGGCGGTCTCGGTGAGGGCGGTGGGCTGCTGGTGGTCGTACAGCCACTCCACCACCCGTTCCTTGAGGACCGACCAGGCGTACGCCTCCACCGACGCCTGCCGCAGCGCATGCGGCCACAGCCGGCCGAGCCGGCCGTACGCCGCCCGGGTCACCTCACGGGCCGCGGCCTCGCTGCCGGTGTGCAGATAGGCGTACGTCAGCCATTTACGCGCATGCGTGGCCAGGAAGGCCTCGAAGGTGATCGAGAGCTGGCGGTCGAACGGGTCCGGCGCGACGTCCGGGAGCGAACCGCGGGGGAGTGGAGCTAACTCCGCGGTATGGACATGCGCTGGAGCGCACGCCGGTCGCAGTCGGTCCCGGTCTGCGCTCACGGGCAGTCCTCGTTCCGGTTCGCCGTGCACCGAGCCGGGCGCCGAAGCGCCGCCGGCCGCGGGAGGGGGGTTGGCCCTCACCCTCCAATGAACCGGAAAGGGCGGCCGTTTGTGGCATCGGCCGGGCAAAAATCTGCCGCTGCGTATTCATATGACTACGCGTGACCGTGGCATGTGACCACCGACGGCGCCGTGCGCCCGCGGCGCTGATGAGCGAATGCCTTCTGCCCGACGCGCTCGGGCCGGACCGGGCCGCCCGTCAGGAAGCGCCGGGTGTGCCCCGGCATGATCCGGCACGTACGGGGCAGTGCTCCAACAGCCGGGCGCACGGCGGCGGTTGATGCGCCGCCCGGAGTGCGCGGCGCGCTAAGGGCTTGCAGGGAAGCACGGTGTTGCTTCCCTGCAAACCCTTAGGGGGTGTCACCGCACGCCGAGGAGGCGTGCCGGGGCGGGTGCCGTACTGGGGAGGCAGCAGACGATGAGTGAGCACGGATCCGTGGTGGATCTTCAGCTGGACCGGGCCCATTCGTCCCGGATCTATGACTACCTCCTGGGCGGCAAGACCAACTTCCTGGCCGACCGGATGGCCGCCGGGGAGGTGTTGAGCGCCTTCCCCGCCGCGCTGGTCGCCGCCCGCATCAACCGCGAGTTCATGCACCGCGCCACCCGCGCCCTCGCCGAATCCGGCATGCGGCAGTTCCTCGACATCGGCACCGGCATCCCCACCCCGCCGAACCTCCACGAGGTCGCCCAGGGCATCGCCGCCGACGCCCGGGCCGTCTACACCGACAACGACCCGATCGTCCTCGCGCACGCGGCGGCCCTCCTGCTCAGCACCCCCGAGGGACGCACCGCCTACGTCCAGGCCGATGTCACCGACCCGGCCGGCATCCTCAAGGCGCCCCAGCTCCTCGACACCCTCGACCTGGACCGTCCGGTCGCGCTCAGCCTGAACGCCCTGATGCACTTCGTCCCGGACGACGACCGGGACCACGCCCACACCATCGTCGAGACCCTGAAGGCCGCACTTCCGTCCGGCAGCACCCTCGCCATGAGCCATGCGACGGCGGACTTCGACCCCGGGGCGATGGGCAAGATCATCAAGATCTACGGTGCCGCGGGCACCCGGCTCGAGTTCCGCTCCCGCGCCGCCTTCCTGCGTTTCTTCGACGGCTGGGAGCTACTGGAACCGGGCGTCACCCTCTCCCACCAGTGGCGCCCCGACCACCCCGAGGACGCCACCCATGTCACGGACGCGGAGGCCGCCTGCTACGCGGGCGTGGCCCGCAAACCCTGAACCCGCGGGAGCGGACGGCCCGGTGAAGGACCGGGTGCCCCCGTCGTTTCAGACGAAGGCCGGTTCGCGGAAGGTGTTGCAGATGTCCGTCGGGGCAGCCGATCGTGGGTGTAGTAAAGCTGGCAACGCCCGAACGGTGGTCGCGCACCGCGGCGCGCATTGCCGCGATGGAAGGCGTGATACACGCAGCGCGAGGACCACGACCGGGCTACCTCGGGCTGATCGTGACCCTGTAGGTGGCTCCGGCCCTGCCGTGGGTGCTCACGGTGACGGTCTGGCCGTGGTCGTCCCAACTGGCTTTGTTGCCTTGGATATCGACGCGGTAGCCGCCTGGGTACGTGTCCCTGGGCACGGTGATCCGGGTGGGCCCCGCCGCGTTGTCGCGGGTGCGGAAGGTGAGCGTGTAGGTGCGTGTGGCCGGGGCGTACGCGAACGTGAGCGGGTCGCCCGCGACGGCCTGCGCGTACGGCTGGACGAGCAGCCGGGCGTTGGGCTTCGCGGCGCCCGTCCGGTCGAGGAAGCAGTAGCCGCCGCCCCGGCACCACTGCCACCACGTCCAGCCACTGGAGAAGCGGTCCAGGGAGGCGGTCATGTCGGTGACGAACTGGCTTGCGTGCGGAACGTAGGGGTTGCCGCCCCACTCCCCCACGATCACCGGCATGCGGTGACGGGTCGGGTAGTCGCTGATCGCTGCCTCGTAGGCGGGGATGAAGGTGCCGTTGGGGTCGTAGTCGGCGCCGGTTTCCATCGCGGTCTCGTAGAAGTGCGGCGCGTAGGCGGCGTGCGGGTCGTCGATGTGGCCCATCCGGGTGGGGACGCCGACACCGACGATGACGGTGGGTTCGACCAATACCCACGACCTGTGGTCGACCAGGCGGATCGCCTGGGCAAGGCGGTTCCACAGCTCGGTGAGCCCGGTGGCCTCGAAGCGGGCCGCGGCGGTGGGGAGGTCTTCGCCTTCGAGGAACTTCGCGAACGGCTCGTTCATCAGGTCGTAGCCGAGCAGCGCCGGGTGCCTGCCCAGGGCGGAGGCGACCGTCATCCACATGCGAGCGTGCGCGGCGCGGAGGTCGGCGTCCTTGTACAGGTGGTCAAAGGCGGTCTGTACGGAGGGCTCGAAGTACTCGGAGAACCAGTCGTCGGGTATCGGCCAGAACGGTAACCCCTCGTCGCGGGTGGCCCAGTCGGGGACGCCGCGGGAGCCGAAGTGGGGGCCGTAAACGTCCTGGTGGGCGTCGAGGATGACCTTGATGTGGGAGCGGTCGGCCCAGTCCAGGATGCGGCGCATCTTGGTGAGGTAGCCGCGGTCGTAGTGCCCGGGGGTGGGTTCGAGGTCGTCCCAGAAGAACGCGAGGCGCGCGAGGTTGAAGCCCCGGGCGGCCATGTCCTTGAGGTCGCTCTCGTGGATGTCGGCGAACGCGTTGGCGCCTCGGCTGCTCTTGTCGGCGAGGTTGAAGCCGCGCCACTGGAGCGCGCGGCCTTGGCCGTCGGTGATGAAGGTGCGGCCCCCGACCGTGACCCGGTCGGGGGCGCGGCCGGGGGCGTGGCCGGGGCCGGCCTGGGCCTGCGGGGGGAGGACGCCGAGCAGGAGAGCGGCCACGGCGAGGGCGGCGGGCGCGACGCGGGAGGTCAGGCGCATGCAGGAGACCCTTTCGAGGACGGCTGCTTGGGCGGCGTGCTACTGGCCGGCCGGATGCTACTGGCGGGTGGGTGAAGTTCCCAGGAGTTCGCGGGAGTTGGCGGGGATTCCTTCTTCAAGGGCTTCCCCGGCGTCATCGCCGGGAGCCTCGGGCTCTTCGCGGCGCCCCGCCCTCGCCAACCACCTCAAAGCCGGCTACCTGCACGGCTTCGTCACCGGCTCGCCGAACCGGTTCGGCACAATCCGCCTCGAACGTCTCGCGCTCCTGGCCGGACACCCGCCCGCCCGCCAGAACTCCTGCCACGAGGCCTGACCCGTACGCGTGCGTCTCACCGGCGCCGCAAGCCGGGGCCTGGCCTCCGCACATCCCAGGAGCCCGGCAGGAGACGCACTCGTCGAGCGTGAACCGGGCCTCCTGAGAACGGGGGAGATGCCGCAGTCCCCGCCGGTCCCAGAAGGCCCTCACCCGTTCAAGCACCACCAGGGTGCATATCGCCTGTTACCGGCTTCCGGGAGCAACGCACCCGGCGCTTCACTCCTTGCGGTATCCGTACGCCTCGCCGGCCGCCGCCGCGACCGCGTCCAGGTCCGCCCCGGCCGATGCGGCGACCACGGCGGCCACCGCGCCCTCGACCAACGGTGCGTCCACCAGCCGGGCGCCCTCGGGGAGTTCGTCGCCCTCGGCGATCAGGGCCTTGACGGTCAGTACGGCGCTGCCCAGGTCGACCAGGATCGCCACGCCCGCTCCGCGGTCCACCGTCCGCGCCGCCTTGGTGATCAGCTCCGCACTCGTCCCCAGCCCGCCGTCCGGTGTACCGCCCGCGCCGGCCACCGGCACCGTGACCCCGTTGCCGGCCAGTCCGAGGGCCAGCGTCGCCACGGAATCGGCGACCGGCCCGCTGTGCGACACCAGCACCACCCCGACCGGAGCGCCCTCACCGCCTGCCGTACCGCCTGCCGTCTGCGCGCTCACTTGGCCACCTCCGCAAGCGCCGCGAACAGCAGCGCCGAGGAGGTCGCCCCCGGGTCCTGATGCCCGATGCTGCGTTCCCCCAGGTAGCTCGCCCTGCCCTTCCTGGCCTGCAACGGTACGGTCGCCAGTGCACCCTGCTCGGCCGCCTCCGCCGCCGCGTCGAAGGAGGCCGACAGTGCCGTGACCCCCGGAACCAGCGCATCGAGCATCGTCTTGTCCCCCGGCGCCGATCCGCCGAGCTGCCCCACCGCATCCACGCCGGCGGCCAGCCCCGACCGCAACTCCTCGGCCGACACGCGCGCCGCCTCGCCCAGCGCCTTGCCGGCGCGCCGCAGCAGCGTCCCGTACAGCGGCCCGGACGCCCCGCCCACACTGGAGATCAGCTGCCGTCCGGCGGTGGTCAGCACCGCACCGGGCGTCGCCGGCGGCTCCGCCTCCAGAGTCTTGACCACGGCCGTGAAGCCGCGCTGCATATTCCTTCCGTGGTCGGCGTCACCGATGGGCGAGTCCAGCTCGGTGAGCCGGTCGGCCTCCCGGTCGATGACGGCGGCGGCCGCCGTCATCCAGCGTACGAAGAACGCGGCATCCAGCACCGTTTCGGACACGGACTACTCTCCTTGGTTGTTCGGGCACGGAGTGAAGAAAGCGGAAGCCGTACGGCCACGCGCAGCGGATACGGACCTGCGGCCCCATACGGACAGAAGAGATACGGAGACGGATGCCGTCCCGCCCCAGACCCCTGCGGAGCGGTGCGGCTGTGGCGTCACCGCCCCCAGCGAAGCCCGGGCGTCTGCACCGGCGCGTCCCACAGCCGCAGCAGTTCCCCGTCGACCTGGCACAGCGTCACCGAGCAGCCGGCCATGTCCAGCGACGTCACATAGTTCCCCACGAGCGTGCGGGCCACCGCCACCCCCCGCTCGTCGAGCACCCGGCGGACCTCGGCGTTGAATCCGTACAGTTCCAGCAGCGGGGTCGCCCCCATGCCGTTGACCAGCACCAGTACCGGCAGCCTCGGATCCAGGTCCTCCAGGATCGCGTCCACGCTGAAGTCCGCGATCTCGCGCGAGGTCATCATCGCGCGGCGCTCCCGCCCCGGCTCACCATGGATCCCGACGCCCAACTCCAGCTCCCCGGACGGGAGATCGAACGTCGGGCTGCCCTTGGCCGGGGTCGTACAGGCACCCAGCGCCACACCGAAGCTGCGCGACGACGCCACGACCTGCCGGGCCAGCGCCTCCACCCGCCCCAGCGGCATGCCCTCCTCCGCCGCGGCACCGGCGATCTTCTCCACGAAGAGCGTCGCCCCGGTGCCGCGCCGCCCCGCCGTGAACGTCGAGTCGGTCACCGCGACATCGTCATTGACGAGCACGCTGGCCACCTGCACCCCTTCGTCCTCCGCCAGCTCCGCCGCCATCTGGAAGTTGAGTACGTCCCCGGTGTAGTTCTTGACGATGAACAGCACCCCGTTGCCGCTGTCCACGGCCGCGGCGGCCCGCACCATCTGATCGGGCACCGGCGAGGTGAAGACCTCGCCCGGACAGGCGGCGTCCAGCATCCCGGGCCCGACGAACCCCCCGTGCAGCGGCTCGTGCCCGCTGCCGCCCCCGGACAACAGCGCCACCTTCCCCTCCACCGGCGCGTCCCGCCGTACGATCACCCGGTTCTCGGCGTCCACCACCAATTCGGGGTGCGCCGCGGCCATCCCGCGCAGCGCATCGGCGACGACGGTCTCGGCGACGTTGATCAGCATCTTCATGGGTACCTCCCGGTGACTTGAGCAGGCGAGCTTTGAGTGGCGTTCTTCCAGGTCAGGTGGGGTGTCGAGCTGTGCTGATCTTGACATGCTCCGGCGTTTTCCGACAGGGGTGAAGGGGGGCGGAGCCCGCAGGGCCGAGGCCGGGTCCGGCGGACCTCACACCCTGCTGACGGGCCGTCAGTCA
Organism: Streptomyces sp. NBC_00400; assembly: GCF_036048035.1. Taxonomy (NCBI): domain Bacteria; kingdom Bacillati; phylum Actinomycetota; class Actinomycetes; order Kitasatosporales; family Streptomycetaceae; genus Streptomyces; species Streptomyces sp. NBC_00400. The sequence continues at coordinate 7,216,989 of NZ_CP107940.1, forward strand.
TGTTCGCTTCGGCCTCCGACGTGCCGGGACTCGGTGGTGCAAGTATCGGGCGAGGTGGGCGCTGGTGGCACTGTTGCGTGCTGGTGTCGTTGTGATCGGTGTGGCGTGGTGACTGCGCTGCTTCCCTGGTCCGGTGCCGGGTAAAACCATCGATCCGCATGCCGGGCCTCTCGTCAACCCCCGCGGGCACGGGAGCGGGCGCGCAGGCGCCGCGAGGCAGGCGGGACTGTGAAGGCAGGTCCTGGGGCCCCGCGGTGTTACGCCACCAGTGGCCGGTCGCGGGGGCCGATCGGGGCGGGAAGCGCGGTGGAGCCGGTCAGATACCGGTCCGCGGCCGCCGCGGTGGCCCGTCCCTCGGCGATGGCCCACACCACCAGGGACTGGCCGCGCCCCGCGTCGCCCGCGACGAAGACCCCGTCCGGACCGGTGGGGGCGGCCTGCCCGGCAGACCCTGCCGCCTCGGCCGCGAAGCCGCCGTCACGGGCGAAGTTCCCCCGGTCGTCCCGCGTGAGCCCCAGCTGCCGGATCAGACCGCTGCCCCGCTCGGGACCGGAGAAACCCAGGGCGAGCAGCACCAGCTCCGCCGGGATCACCCGCTCGGTCTCCGGGCGCGGCCTTCGGGCCGTGGGCTCCACCTCCGTCAGGCGCAGCGCGCACACCCGGCCGGTCGTGGTCCCTTCGAAGTGGAGGGTGGCGGAGGAGAAGACCCTCGGATCCGTGCCTTCCCGGCCCCGGGCCTCTTCATGGGCGTGGGAGATCCGGTAGACCTTCGGGTAGACGGGCCAGGGCTCGCGGTCCGGCCGGGCATCGCCCGGCTCCGGGTTGATGTCCAGCTGTACGACGGAGGCCGCGCCCTGGCGCAGGGCGGTGCCCAGGCAGTCCGAGCCGGTGTCCCCGCCTCCGACGATCACCACATGCTTGCCCTCCGCGGTGACCGGCGGCGCGGCGTAATCGCCCTCCACGACCCGGTTGGCGAGGGGCAGGTAGTCCATGGCCTGGTGGATGCCGCGCAGCTCGCGGCCGGGCACGGGCAGCTCCCGCTGCTCGGTGGCTCCGACGGCGATGACCACCGCGTCATGGCGCCTGCGGAGCTCGGTGGCGTCGATATCGCTGCCGACGTTCACGCCCGTGCGGAACTTGGTGCCCTCCGCCCGCATCTGCTCGATGCGGCGGTCCAGATGCCGCTTGGCCATCTTGAACGCGGGGATGCCGTAGCGCAGCAGTCCGCCGACGCGGTCGGCGCGCTCGTAGACCACGACGGTATGGCCGATGCGGGTGAGCTGTTGGGCCGCCGCCAGCCCGGCGGGACCGGAGCCGATGACGGCGACGGTCTTGCCGCTCAGCCGCTCCGGCGGATGCGGCGCCGCATAGCCGCGCTCCCATATCTGGTCGGCGATGGCCTCCTCGACATTTTTGATCGTCACCGGATCGGCGTTGAGGGCCAGTACACAGGCGGCCTCGCACGGCGCCGGGCACAGCCGGCCGGTGAACTCGGGGAAGTTGTTCGTCGCGTGCAGCCGCTCGGCCGCGGCCCGCCAGTCGCCCCGCGCCGCGTACGCGTTCCACTCGGGGATGAGGTTCCCCAGCGGGCAGCCGCTGTGACAGAACGGTATGCCGCAGTCCATACAGCGGTCCGCCTGCTCGGACACCAGCGGGAGCAGCGCCTGCCCGGCGTAGACCTCGTCCCAGTCGTCCAGCCGTTCCTCGACGGGGCGCGGCGGGACGGGCCGGCGGGGGAACTTGAGGAAGCCGCGAGGATCGGTCATGCCCCGCCTCCCTCGCTCACTCGCGGTGCAATACGGCGGTCCAGGTCAGCCTACGCCTGCTTTGTCCCGGTTTCATCGGTCGACGGGCACGGCGAGGGGGTACATCCCGCTGAGGGGACCGCATCCCGGCCGGGGAGCCGTGTCCCGGTCAGGGGCCGCGTCGGCTCCCCTCCCGGTACCCGCGGCACAGCAGCGGGCGCATCCGTCCCACAGGGCGTATATGTGAATCCATCGGGAGGTCCCGACTGTGTGAATCCATCGGGAGGTCTCGCGTATCTTCCGCGTCGCGCGCGGCCCGGCAGTGAGAGGGGCACGGTGAAGAGCTTGCAGCCCACGCCGGCGAAGGGGGCGTGGACGCTCGTGACGCTGGCCCTCCTGGCCGGCGTCCTGCTGGACCTCTTCGCGCCGCAGCCGTACATGGGTCTCCCGCTGCTGGCGGCCGCACCGCTGGTCGCGGGTGCCATGCTCTCCTTCCGTTCCGCGTGCGTCGTCGTGGGTGTCGTCTGTGTGGTCTCGGTGGGACTGGATCTCGAGCGCGGACGTCCGGCGACGCCACGGTATGTCGATCTGGCCGTGGTCGGCCTGATCGGTGTGCTGGCGCTCGCGGTCAACCGGCTCCTGCTGCGCCAAGGGCGCGATCTCGCGCTGGCCAGGGATGTCGCGGAGGCGGTCCAGCGGGCGGTGCTCCCCGATCCGCCCAGGGAGGTCGGGCCGCTGGCGGTGGCCGCCGGGTACACCGCGGCGCAGGCCGAGGCGCGGATCGGCGGTGATCTGTATGCCGTGCAGGAGACGCCGTTCGGGGTGCGAATGATCATCGGGGATGTGCGGGGCAAAGGGATGGAGGCCGTCGCCGCCGTGTCCGTCGCCATCGGTGCCTTCCGTCAGGAGGCCGAGTACGCTCCTACCCTGGCCACACTGGTCCAGCGACTGGATGAGGCCATGGCCAGGGCCGCGGCCAGGAGCGGCCCGGTGGCCTCCACCGAAGGGTTCACCACCGCCGTACTGGCCGAGGTGTCCGACGACGGCGGGGCGCTGAGCCTGGTCAACCGAGGGCATCCGCCGCCGTACCTGGTCCATGGCGGGCAGCTCGTACGGCTCGACCCGACCCTCCCGCAGCTGCCCCTCGGCATGGGGCTGGGGGACGCCACGCCGGCCGGCTCCGCTCCCGTCGACATGGTGCGGCTGCCCCTGGGTGCCTCACTGCTGCTGGTCACCGACGGCGTCACCGAGGCCCGGGACGCGGCGGGCACCTTCTACGATCCGGTCTCCTCGCGCCGCATGGGCAGACGGTTCGCCGAACCGGAGGCGCTGGTGGCGGCCCTGACCAGGGACGTCGGCCGCTGGACCGGGGAGCATCACCAGGACGACATGGCCATCCTGGCCGTCACCCGGCGTGGTGCTTCTTTGCCGTCTTCATCGGCAACGCCCCCTGAGTGCACCTGAAGTGACGCAACGTCATGAATCGCCTTCCCCTGGGGCGGGCAGGTGCACCCGGCGGGTCAGACGGGTGTGACCGGCCCGGCCGGCAAGGCGGCGAGCAGCATCAGGGCCACGTCGTCCTGCCGGTCCGTATCGTCCTGCCGGTACTCCAGGAGGGCGTCGGCGAGACGTTCCGGACCCACCGGCGGCGCGTCGTTGAGGCGCCGGGCGAGGTCGGCGACGGAGTGCTCCGGATCCGTTCCCGGCGTTTCGACCAGGCCGTCGGTGTACAGGGCCAGTACGGACTTCGGCGGCAGGGTGATCTCCGTGGCGGTGTACCGGGCACCGGGCTCGATGCCCAGGAGCAGCCCCGGAGGGAGGTGCAGCACGGTGGTGTGCCGGTCGGGGTGGCGGAGCAGGGGCGGCGGATGGCCGGCGCCGGCCAGGCACGCCCGCCGCGTCCGCAGGTCGATATGGACGTACAGGCAGCTGGTGAACAGATCCGGGTCCAGGTCGGCCAGCAGCCGGTTCGTCCGTGCCAGTACTTCGGCGGGGGAGGCCCCGGCGGTCGCATAGGCGCGGACGGCGGTGCGGGCCTGCCCCATGAAGGCGGCGGCGGCCGCGTTGTGGCCCTGCACATCGCCGATGACGGCAGCGATGCTGTCGTCATCGAGGCGGATCAGATCGTAGAAGTCGCCGCCGATGTCCATACCGCGGGTCGCCGGCAGATAGCGGGCGGCGACGGCGAAGCCCGGTACGCGGGGCAGGCCGTGCGGCAGCAGGGCGGCCTGCAGATCGTGCGCCAGTTGCTGCTTGGTGTCGTACAGGCGGGCACGGTCGAGCGCCTGGGCAATCAGGCCCGCGAGTGAGGTGAGGACCTGGCGCTCGTCCTGGCTGAACGTACGGGGCCGGGTGTACGAGAGGATGCAGCAGCCGACCGGGCGGCCGGACACGATCAGCGGCAGCACCGCCCGGGCCGCCTTGCCGGTCAGATGCGGCAGTCCCGGGTAGTCGCGTTCCATCTCCTCGCAGGTGGTGTAGAAGCTGGGTTCCCCGGTGGCGAGGGCATGGACGGCGGGGCTGACGGCGGCGCCTAGGGCGACGCCTTCGAAGGTGGCGACGGCCTCGGCGGAGTAGCCGCGGTGGCCGATGGTCCGCAGCCGGCCCGCCTCGGCGGCGTACATGATCATCCCTTGGGCCCCGAACGCCGGCACGATCTGGTCGGCGACGAGATCGACGACGTCCTGGACCCCCACGGCCTCGGTGAGGGCGGCCGAAAGATGCAGCACGTGGTAGATCTGGCCGGCCCGTGCGGGCAGGACGTCCGCCGGTGTGGGATACGGCTCCACCGGGCTGTGGTCCTTGCCCGAGGGGCTGATCCACACGCTCAGGCCCCTGCCGTCCGGGAACAGCCGGAAGGTGAGCCACTGATCCGGTGGCCGGCAGGCGGTGAACGACATCGGCCGACGGCTGATCACCGCGGCGCGGTAGCGGTCCTCGAAGGCCGGGTCGCGCAGCCACGGCAGGATCTCCCAGGGGTGCGCACCGAGCAGCCGGGCGTCCGGCTCACCGAGCAGCCCGGCCGCGCCGGTTGTCACGAAGGTGATGCGTCCTTCCAGGTCGAGGGCGCAGCAGCCGCCGGGCAGCCGCTCCAGACAGTCGGCCGCTGCCAGCGCCTCGTCCGGGCCCACGGTCCGCGCCGGCGGGATGGTCAGCACCCGCGGCGCATCGGACGGGGGAGCGGAGCCGTCGGACGGGGGAGCGGAGCCATCGGGCTGGTGAGCGGAGCCTGCGGACGGGGGAGCGGGGTCTTCGGGCCGGGGATGTTTCCGCAGCAGCGCCGCCAGGTGCCGGCACGAGGCCTCCATCGCCGTGCGCTCGTCCGCCGAGAGCCGTGGTGCGTGGCCGGCCGGCCACAGCAACAGCAGTGCGCCCCGGGGGCCGGTGGTGCCGCCGACCGGCGCGGCCGCCAGCGAGAACTCGTAGGGCACGGCCACCGCGGTACGGGGGAAGTCACGGGACAGCTGCCGTTGGCCGCCGACCCACACCAGGCGCCGTTCGCGCGAGGCGACGGCGACCGGGATCGGCGCGGCCAGCGCCACCCGGCTCCAGGGCGCCAGGAAGGGCGCCGGGAGCCCGCTCATGACGGTCAGCTGCAGGACCGGCTCGTCGTCCGCCAGCACATACAGCCCGCCGGCCGACGCTCCGGTCTCCCGCAGCGCGCACAGCAGCGCCCCGCCCACCGGGTCGGCTCCGGCGCCGCCGGTCATCGCACACCCGCACACAGCTGTCGTGCCATCGAGGCTCACTCCGGCGCGCCGGTTCTCCCTGTGCCGAGATCGTCGGGACGTCGTCGTTCCGGCGTCTCTTACGGGACAGTCATGACGTTACGCCGCCGACCGGGCCGCGGCACTCGCTACCGGTCCAACCGATACCTCCCGGTAACGCCCTGACCAGCCCAAGATGCGGTGTGCTGAGCCCGTATATCATGTAATGGCGTTGCCTAGCAGCGACGCGGGCAGCATGTCGCCTCCGATTCCGGAGAGGGAACATGGCCGCAGACGAAGAGGGCGAGGCCGGAGAAACCCGGCGTCCGTCCGGTAAGAAGACCGCCAGGAAAACCAGCAGCGTTCGGGCCGGCAGCCGCGAGAGGGAAACGGAGCGCACGGCCCGCCGTGTCTCCGCGCCACGTGCGATGCGCTACGCGGCCGGGCAGCTGGAAGAGCTGCTGGGCCGGGCGCCCGAGTCCGTCTCCTCGGTGCAGCCGACGGAGGACGGCTGGCAGGCGGACGTGGAAGTCCTGGAGCTGGAACGTGTCCCCGCGACCACCAGCGTGATGGCGACCTACCGAGTGGTGCTGGACAAGGAAGGCGAGCTGGTGGCGTACGAACGCACCCGCCGCTACACCCGAGGCCAGATCGACCGGCGTTGAGGCCCGGCCCCGGTTGCCGTGGCAGAACGTTCGCCAGGCGAATGACACGGCCACTCCGCACCAGACGGGGTGAGCCGGTGAAGGGAGGCACCGTGACTGTGGTGCCGCAAGGCGGAGGGCCCGTCGCCACCGGCGGCGGAGGGGGCTCCGGAAATCTTTACGACATCCTCGATCTGATCCTGGACCGCGGGCTGGTCATCGACGTTTTCGTGCGCGTGTCGCTGGTGGGTATCGAAATCCTCAAGATCGATGCCCGCATCGTCGTGGCGAGCGTCGACACCTACCTGCGCTTCGCCGAGGCCTGCAACCGCCTCGACCTGGAGGAGGGGCGCAAGGCGCCCTCCCAGCTGACCGACATCGTCGGCGAGGTCACCGAGGGCGGTTCGCACGGCAAGGCCAAGGGCGCGCTGTCCGGGGCCGCGGAAGCGGTGACCGACGCCCTCAAGGGCGGCGGGGACGAGGAGCGCGAGGAGAGGCACAAGGAGCCCGCCGAGCGGCGCGAGCGCCCGGCTCGCCGGCCGGCCCGGCGCCGAAAGGAATGAGCGATGGCCGTCTACGTCTACTCCATTGTCGCGACCACCCACCCACAGCAACTGGAGGGTCTGGAGGGGGTGGGAAAACCGCCGTCCACCCTGCGCACGGTGCAGACCGAGGAGCTCTCCGCGGTCGTCAGCGACGCTCCCGAGGAGTTGCGTCCCAAACGCCGCGACCTCGCCGCCCACCAGGTGGTCCAGGAACAGCTGATGGCCGACGGTACGGTCCTGCCGCTGCAGTTCGGCTTCACGACCACCGACGACGACGCCGTGCGGGACGTGCTGGAGGAGCGTGCGGAGGAATTCGCCGAGCGGCTGGAGGCGCTGGAAGGCTGCACGGAATACCACCTGAAGGCCGCCCAGGAGGAGGAGTCGATGCTGCGGCAGATCCTCAGGGAGTCGGATGAGGCCCGTGCGCTCAACGAGCAGATCAAAAGCGGCACCGGAAGTCCGGATCTGCCGCTCGCCCTCGGTGAACTGATTTCCCAGGAAGTGCAGGCACGGCAGGACCGGCTGGCCGGCCAAGTCCTCGATGCGCTGCGCGGGTTCGCCCGGGAGGAAAGCGGTTTCCAGCCGAACGGGAACGACTTCCTGAGCGTGTCTTTCCTGGTGGAACGGGACAACGAGAAGAGTTTCCTCGCCGCTGAGCAGGATCTCGCCAAGGAGCTGGGGGAGGACTTCGGCCTCCGGCTGCTCGGCCCGCTTCCCGCCTACAGCTTCGTCTAGGGAGGCCTCATGGGCCTGTTGAGTCAAATCGCCACCTTTCCGCTGGCGCCGGTGCGCGGCGTGGCATGGGTCATGGAACGCGCCCTGGAGGCCGCGGAGAACGAGTACTACGACCCCGAACCCATCGAGCGGGAACTCGCCGAGCTGGAACGGGCGCTGCTGGCAGGAGAGATCTCCGAGGAGGCGTTCGACCGGCGCGAGGACGAACTCCTGGACCGGCTGGACGAGATCAGGGCCCATGCCCAGGGCACCGACACCACCTGACCACGGCGGCCGGCGCGGCGGCGGGACGCGGGAACGCGCACCCGTCGCCACGCCGGGAGATGAGGGAATCGAGGTGCAGCGGCCGTGAACGAACCCGTCGCCCGGAGGATGGGTGACTCCCCGTCCAGGGCCGGCCCGTACAGCGGCCAGGGCTCGTCGGCCAATCTCGCCGACATCCTGGAGCGGGTCCTGGACAAGGGCATCGTCATCGCGGGTGACATCCAGATCAATCTGCTGGACATCGAACTGCTCACCATCAAGCTGCGTCTGCTGATCGCCTCGGTGGACAAGGCGAAGGAGATGGGCATCGACTGGTGGGAGCACGACCCGTCACTCTCCTCCCGCGCCGCCGACGGCCACCATTCGCTCGCGGAGGAGAACAAGCGGTTGCGCGCGGAGATCGAGGCCCTGCGCGAGAGCACCGAGCTGTCACCGGCGGAGTACGAGGAGGCGGACGAGGCCGAGGACGAGGAGGAAGCCGAAGAGGTAGCCGGGGACGGAGCCGGGGAGTACGAGGAAGAGGGCGAGGAGTACGAGGAGGCGGAGGAGGCAGACCGCCCGGCCGCCACCCGCCGCACCTCTCGCCCCTCACGCCCCACGCGCACGTCGCGCGCCAAACGGGCCGCGCCCCGTAGCAAGCGGCGGGACGAGTCATGACGACCGAGACCGTCACCTACGCCTACGCCGTCGCGCAGGACCCCGACGGCTCGCTGGAGGAGGCCCTGACCGGACTGCCGGGAGTCGCGGACGGGCCGGTGCGCCTGGTGCGCGCGGGAGACCGCGGCGAGGTGGTGGTCGCCGTGGGCGCCGTACCCGAGCAGGACTTCGAGGAGACCGCACTGCGCGCGCATCTGGAGGACCTGGACTGGCTGGAGTCGGTGGCCCGCGCCCACCACCGGGTGATCGAGGCGCTGGCCGCCCGCACCACCGTCCTGCCGCTCCGTCTGGCGACGGTGTACCTCGACGACGCGCGGGTGCGGCAGATGCTCGACACCCGCCAGGAGGCCTTCGCCGAGCGGCTGTCCGACCTCGCCGCGCACACGGAGTGGGGCGTCAAGATCTATGTCGAGGCGTCCGCGGCCGCCGCCCGGCCCGCCGAGCCGCCCGCGGACGCGGACCTGAGCCCCGGACGGGCCTACCTCAGCCACCGCAAGGCGCAGCGGCACGCCCGCGAGGACGCCTACCGGGACGCCGAAGAGGTCGCCCGGCGCGTCGAGGACGCGGCCCGCGGCCATGCGGTGGACCGGGTCCAGCACCGGGTGCAGCAGGGCGAACTCGCCCGCGGCCCGGGGGAGAACGTCATCAACGACGCCTACCTCGTACCGCTGGAGCACGGCGAAGGCTTCCGGTCCGATGTCGTCCGGGCCGGCGAAGGGCTGCCCGGGGTGCGCGTCGAGGTCACCGGGCCCTGGGCCCCGTACTCCTTCGCCACACCCCCCGAAGCCGAACCACTGAAGCGAGCCGCCCCGTGAGGCCGGCGGGCGGACCGCCGGCCAAGGCGGACGAGCCCCTGCCGGACCGGCAGATCGCCCTGATCGACCTGCTGGACCGGTTGCTCAGCGGCGGCGTGGTCCTCACCGGAGACATCGTCCTGTCCATCGCCGATATCGACCTCGTACGCGTCTCGCTGCGCGCCCTGATCGTCTCCATCAGCGAACAGAACCCCTCCCCGTGGCGCTCCACCGCGCCCCTGGTACGGGACGACGATGACAGCCGGTGACCGCCGCCCCGGCAGCCGCTTCGACGATGTCGCCGATGCGGCCGCCCGTGCCTTCGAGCTGCTGCCCTCGACCCCGCAGGACGTCCGGCCCCCGGCCGGGCCGGGACCACGAAGGCCGGCACACCGGGTCAGCGCCGACCCCGACACGGTCGAGCGGGACCTGATCAAGCTCGTCCTCACCCTGGTCGAGCTGCTGCGCCAGCTCATGGAACGCCAGGCCCTGCAACGGGTCGACGCCGGAGATCTCACCGAGGAACAGGAGGAACGCCTGGGAGCGACGCTGATGATCCTCCACAACCGGATGGTGGAACTCTGCGCGCAGTACGACCTTTCGATGCAGGACCTGAATTTGGATCTCGGTCCGCTCGGGACGCTGCTGCCACCCGCCGAATGACCTCGAAGGAGTACGACATGGGTATCGGAAAGAAGGCCAGGAACATCGGCCATATCGTCGAGGGAAAGGCCATGGAAGCGACCGGAAAGGCTCTCGGTAACAAAAGCATGCAGCGGAGAGGGAAAACGGAACAGGCCATGGGGAAAATGCGGCAGGCAGTGGAAAAGGGCAGGGACACGTTCAAGCACTGATGCCGGCCCCGGTCCACGTCCTGTCGGTTGCGGCGCCGCCGTCACACCTTGTGCATCGGCGGGGCCGCCGGGCCCGGTGACCGGCCCGGCGGCCGGGGCCCGCCCCGGTGCGGCTCAGGGCCGGCGCCCGCGCCTGGTCGACGGCCGCGCCCGGCCGCGATCTCCCCGTCGGCGGAGCCGGTACTCAGCTTGCCGCCGGCGCTCTCCAGGTGCGCCCGGACGAACCACTGGAACAGTTCCAGCGACCGCAGATGCTCGATCAGCAGGTCCTGCGTCACCGGGTCGGTCTGTGGTGAAAATCCGCGTGCCCGGCAACTCCGTACGAAAACACGCACCCGCCCCGGGATTTCCCTTTCCGCCCCCGCGCCCGCCCCTGCGCCCGCCTCCGCGGGCGGGCCACGGACCGCGCGGCCGCACCGGACGCGGTCAGCGCTGGTTGTAGCGGTCGGCCGCCCGTTCGTTGAGGGCGCCGAGCACACTGCGCAGCCGCCGGGCCGGCGGCTGCTCCCCGGCCGCGACCGCCCGGCCGTCGACGGTGCCGCGGGCGCCGTCGCGGGGCAGCACCCGGGCGACGGCCGACACCAGCCGGGTGGTCGTCACCGGCGCCAGCCCGTGTGCCCTGGCACCGAGCCTGGCGGCCGGTGTCAGCACGATGCGGGGACGCCGCCGTTGCAGCGCGCCGACGATGCGTTCCGCGGCCCGTTCGGCACTCATGGACAGCACCGGGGCCCCGGCCAGTGCCGAGAACCAGGCGTACTCCCGGCGCCGGTCGCCGCCGAAGAGGGCATGGAGATGCGACCCGGTGCGCATCAGGCCGGGGTGGACCGCGGTCACCGTGACGCCGTGCGCGCCCTCCTCCGCGCGCAGCCCCTCGGCCAGCGCGGCCACCGCCGACTTGGCGCAGGAGTACGGCAGCAGATGCGGCACCGCCAGCAGCCCCCCGACGGACCCGATGAGCGCCAGCCGGCCGCCGGCCGGGCTGCGCCGGAGATGGGGGAGCGCGGCGAGGGCGGTGTTCAGGGCACCGTGGAAGATGGAGTCCATCGCCTCCTGGAACCCGTCCGGGCCGAGCGCGTCGGCCGGACCGACCTGGATGATGCCGGCGTTGGCGATGACGATGTCCAGCCCGTTGTGGGCCCTGGCGATCTCCGCGAGGCGGTCCTGCAGCGCGGCCCGGTCCCGCACATCGCACACCACCCCGCGCACCGTGCCGCCGCGCCACTGGGCCAGTCTGCCGACGGCCCTGCCGAGTTCGGCCTCGTCCCGGGCCAGCAGCACGACATCACAGCCGCGCCGCAGCAGTTGGCGGGCCAGGAGCAGCCCGAGCCCCCGCGAGCCACCGGTGACGACGGCGGTGAGCCCTTCGATCGAGGGAGCGGCCGGAAGCACACGCATGACGATCCCTTCCCTTGGGCGCCGGCCGGCTCAGCCGGCGCCGGGCAGCCGTACCCGGACGGTGCCCGCACTGTCCACACTCACCTGGAAGGACGGCTGGGGAGCGGTGGCCGGGCCACGGACATTCGCGCCGTCCGACAGCCGGAAGGCGCTCCCGTGCCAAGGGCACACCACGCAGCCATCGGTGACCGTGCCCTCCGTCAGGGGCCCCGAGAGATGGCTGCACCGCCCGGCGAGGACGTGGATGTGTCCGCCCGCCAGGCGGACCACCAGCAACGGGATTTCGCCCAGCTCCCGGCGCACCGCCTGGCCGACCGGGAAGTCCTCGACCCTGCCCACGGGGTGCCAGCCCTCGTCCAGCAGATGCGGCACCGGCTCCGCCTTGTTGGCACCCGCGGCCTGCCGGTAGGCGAGGTGCCCGCCGAGCATGCCGCCGGTCCCGGCCGCGCACAGTCCCGCGAACCCGAGCACCTTGCCCCGCACCGTATGGCCGCGGCCGCGATGCACCCAGGACCGCGTGTACAGTCCGACGGCCACGGCGATCGACGCCGCGTGCACCAGCCCCGTACGCATCTGGTCCTCGTGCTGCTCGGCCCAGTCCACCCAGCCGGCCCACGCGGCCGGCGCGGCCGCAAGGACGCCCACCCCCACCAGGAGGCGGGCGCTGCGCCGGGTCCCCGGGACGGCGTCCAGCACCGCGGCGGACAGCCAGGCGCCCATGGGCACCTGTACCAGGGCGGGGTGCAGCGGATGGCCGATCGGCAGGCCGTGCAGCACATCGCGGTAGCGGCCCAGGGGCAGGCCGCGCACCACCCGCTGCAACGGGCCGATCAGCGCATCCAGCTTCTCCAGGCGGCCCAGCGCGTCCAGGGACGCCACACAGGATTCCGCAGCCCGGGCGGCGGCCCCTGTTGCGGTGGCGCCGCCCGCCGCGAGAGCCGCGAAGGACGCCGCTCTCATTCCTCTTCCTCCTCTTCGTCTTCCTCCTCCGCTTCGCCGACTTCGTCCTCGTACTCCTCCTCGGGCTCTTCCACTTCCTCCTCGTCGCCCTCTTCGCCTTCGGCCTCTTCGTCCTCGTACTCCTCCTCGCCGTCCTCGCCCGCGTAGCCCTCGGCTTCTTCGTCCTCGGTCTCTTCGCCCTCGGCCTCTTCCTCTTCGACGGCCTCTTCATGGGTCCGTACGACCTCGCCGTCGCGGATTTCCCCGCGCCAGCCCTCGGGCTCCTCATCGGTGAGGGTGACGTAGCGCTGGAAGTGCTTGAAGTCCAGCCGCAGCCGGCGCCCCTGGACCCGCCAGACATTGCCGGTCTTCTCGAAGAATCCCGAGGCGTAGTACTCGACGACCAGCACGATGCGGGTCAGATTGGGCGCCAGCTCGTGAAAACTGACGGCACCGCGGGTCGATCCCTTGGCGCCTTCGGACGTCCAGATGATGCGTTCGTCGGGAACTTGCTCCTGAACGGTCGCCTTCCACCCCCGGGTGGACGGGCCGACCTTGGCCTTCCAGTCACTGGTCGTCTCGTCGTGCAGCGACACATTGCGTACGCCCTTGGTGAAGCTGCTGAACTTCTCGTACTGCGTCCAGTGGTCGTAGGCGGTGCGGAGGGGTACTCCGATGTCGAGGACCTCGATGATGTTGGTGACCTTCTGGTCTCCCGATTTACGCTTCTTGCCGCCGCCGAAGAGGCCCTTGGCCTTGTCCACCACGGTGTCCTTGACGTTCTCCGCCGTCCCCTTCACGGCGGCTTTGACGGGGGAGTCGCCGCCGAGGAGATTGCCCGCGATCTTGGACAGTGAGCCGCCGTTCTCGGCGACATCGGTGAGCTGGCCCGTCACATCCGTCAGCTTGTCGCCGGCCTTCTCGGCCAGGTTCCCCACCCATTTCGTCGCGTAGCCGCCGAGTTCGCTGCGCAGTCGATCGAGTCCCGAGTCCGCGTTGTCCTGTCCCGTCTTGGCCATGACCGGTTACCTCCGGCGCTCGGTGCGCGATGATGTCTTCTTGGCGGTCTTCTTCGCAGCGGGGGTTGCCTTCTTTCCTGCGGCGGTCTTCTTCGCAGGGGCTTTCCTGGCGGGCGCCGTCTTCTTCGCGGCAGTCTTCTTGGCTGCCGTCTTCTTCGCCGCGGTCTTCTTCGCGGCGGCTTTCTTGGCCGGAGCCGCCTTCTTGGCCGGGGTCTTTTCGGCGGCCTTCTTCGCCGTCGTCTTCTTCGCCGCAGTCTTCTTGGCGGCGGTCTTCTTCGCGGGTGCCGTCTTCTTCGCGGCCGTCCGTCCCGCGGCGGCCTTCTTGGCTGCCGTCTTCTTCGCCGCGGCCTTCCCGGCGGACTTCTTGGCCGGCGGCCGCTGTGCGCCCTTCTTCGCCGGGGCGCCCCGTTTCGCCTCCGACACACGCCTACGCGGCTCCGGCTTCGCCGCGGCCCGCGGGGTGCGCCGGGCCGGCCGCTCCTCGGGCTCTTCCTCCGGCTCTTCTTCCTCTTCTTCCTCTTCTTCTTCGTCGTCCTCGTACTCCTCCTCCGGTTCTTCCTCCTCCGGCTCTTCCTCGTACTCGTCCTCCTCGTACTCGTCTTCGGGCCCCTCGCCCTCTTCTTCCTCGTCGTACTCGTACTCCTCCTCTTCCTCCTCCGGCTCCAGCCCGAGGGCATCGAGCTTGAGGGACCGGTCGTGGAGGGTGTCGGCGAGCGTCGTCAGGCGGCGGTTCGCGGCCGTCGTCAAGGCCTTCCGGCCGGCGTCCATGACTTCCCCGCGCAGTTGGTCACCCAGCTCCGCGACCTGGGGGATCTCGCCGAGCTTGCGCATCCCCTGGACCACGAGCTGGCGTGGTTCAAGCCCGAATTGCCGTCCGGCGATATAGGACGCCACCGTGAGCGCGAACCGGCCCTTCTTCGTACGGCCCAGCACGTAGCCGCCGGCAAGCGCGGCGGCCAGCAGGACCTTGGATGTGTCATTCATGGGTGCGTCACCCTTCCCGGACTTGCGGCGGATCGGCGTTCGTGCAGGGGCCGTCGCCACGGTGCGGCACGGTTCTGCCCTGTCTCCAGAGTGATCGGTGTCCGGACCGGCGCATCTCGAGCGGCCCGAAAGGATCTGTGCGGTCACCCTGAGGAGGCGTCCGGTCCTGCTGCGTGGCGAGGCGCACGCGGCCACGGCGCACGGCGGCAGCGGCGTCACGGGCAGGTGTGCGGGCGCCGGGCAACCGACCTACGCTCGGACTATGCCGGGAACACGCCGTGCGCCGTCTCGTATGGGAGTAGGGGGAGCGTGGTGTGTTCGCCGGCGCCGGGCGTCGGCGCGCCTGTCGGCGGTGGCCGCGGTGGCGGCGCTGCTCGGCGGGTTCGCGGGAACCCCGGCCGCGGCGGCAGCCGATGATCCGGACCTGACGTCCTTCTACCAGCAGAAACTGTCCTGGGAACCCTGCGGCAAGGATCTGCAGAACGGTGCGCAGAGCGACGGCACCGGCCGGCCGGCCGGCTTCCGCGAGCGTCTGGAGTGCGCCCGGCTGGAGGTCCCACGGGACTACCGCAACCCCGGACGGAACACGACGCAGGTCCAGCTGATCCGGCTGAAGGCGACCGGGCCCGGCAAACGGATCGGCTCCCTGGTGCTCAACCCTGGTGGACCGGGTGCTTCCGGCGTCAACTACCTGACCGACAGCGGGAGCGCCTTCGCCCGGCTGGGGCAGCGCTACGACATCGTGAGCTTCGATCCGCGCGGCACCGGCCATACCGACCCGGTCTCCTGCGGCAGCAAGCTCGCTCCACCCGGCAAGGGCGCCGACGACAGCCTTGCCGCGAAAGAGAAGCGCATCAACGAGGCCTGCGGCCGCTACTCCGGTGGTCTGCTGCGGTGGGTCGGCACGCCGGATGTCGCCCGGGACATGGACGTCCTGCGCGCCGCGGTCCATGACGACAAGCTCAACTACCTGGGGTTCTCGTACGGCACCAAGCTCGGGGCGGTCTACGCCCACGAGTTCCCGCACAAGGTCGGCCGGATGGTCCTGGACAGCGTCGAGGACCCGACCAAGAACCAATGGCAGATCGCGCTGTCCCAGGCCCGGGGGTTCCAGCGGGCGCTGGACGACTTCGCCGCCGACTGCACCCGTCGGCCGGACTGCTCGCTGGGCACCGACGAGCACAAGGCGCAGGATCAACTGCGGGCCTGGTACCGGGAGTTGAGCGATCAGCCGATGAAGGCGAAGGGGGAGACGGTGGACGAGACCACCTATGTGTACGCCTTGCGCGAGGCCCTGTACAGCAGGAGCGACTGGCCGGCGCTGCGGCAGGCCCTGTCGCAGCTGCGGAGCGGGGACGCCTCGGGGATTCTCCGCCTGAGTGACGCGGGGGGCAGCAGTGCCGCCCGTGCCGGCAGCGTCCCGGCACGGCGGGTCGGCCAGGACGACCTACCGTCGCAGGATCAGCTGGCCCTGCGGGCGATCTCCTGCCGGGACACCTCGGAACGCTACGGCGAACGCGATTACCCCCGGGCGGAGCGCGAACTCACCAAGGCTTCCCCGCTCTTCGGCCCGGACATCGCCCCGACCCTGCTGGACTGCTACTCCTGGCCCGTGGCGGGCGACGACGCCTCCCGGGATGTCGCGGCGCCCGATGCGCCGCCGATTCTGCTCGTCGCGACCACCAACGATCCGGCGACCCCCTACCAGGGTGCCTTCAACATGGCCCGTGAGCTGGACAATTCCAGCACCGTGCTGACCTTCCGCGGCGAGGGGCACGCCGCCTACACCACCGGCGACCCCTGCGTGCAACGCCATGTGGACGACTTCCTGCTGAACGGCACCCTGCCGAAGGGGAAGATCTCCTGCGGCTGAGGGCCGTACCGGCTGAGGGCCGTACCGGCGGAGGGCCGTACCGGCGGAGGTGAAGCGCCCCTCCGTCAGCGGCTACCTGTAGTAGCGGTTGTCCTCGACGTCGACGACGGGTGCGCCGGGGGACGGCGGCTGGGTACGCCGCCGCTTGAGGATGCTCACATACGTGGCGATGCCGATGATGCCGACGATCATCATGATGATCCCCACCAGGTCGACGTTGATCCCCGCTATGTGCCAGTCCACCGCGAACGTGAGGATGGCCCCCACCGCGAGCAGAACGATGCACCCGCCGATACCCATGGCGTCAGCCTCCATAACTGTCCGGCCGGGAAGTCCTGTTGAGGGAGCGCGTACCCCGGGGCGGGCGCCGTATGTGCGCTGCGGGGCGGGGCGGCCGGTGGGCCCGGGTCCCGAGCGGGGCTCAGCCGGCCCGCCGCCCGCCCCCGCTCGCCTTCTTGGCAGTGGCCTTCTTGGCGGCGGTCTTGGTGGCAGCGGACTTCTTCGCCGCCACCTTCTTCCCTGCGGCCTTCTTGGCCGCCGTCTTCTTCGCCGTGCTCTTCTTCGTGGTGCGCCCCGGTCCGGCACCGCCGCCCGACGAGCCCCCGGCGGCCTCGTCCTCGTCCTCGCCGCGGGACTTCCTGGCCGCGCGGACGCTGTCCTGAAGGGCCGCCATCAGGTCCATCACCTGCCCGGTCGGCTGCTCCTCGCCGGCCGGGAACTCCGGCTCGCGATGCGCCAGCTTCGCCGCCACGATCTCTTCGAGCGCTTCACGGTAGTGATCGTGCACATCGTCCTCCGACAGCTCGCCGAAGGAATCCATCAGCGTCTCGGCGGCCGCCACCTCGGCAGGGGCGACCTCCGTCTGCCGCTCGGGCAGCACCCCGTCCAGCGAGCGGATCTGGTGCGGCCACAGCAGCACCTGCATGACCAGCGCGTCCTCCACCGGGCGGATCATGGCCAGCGTCTCCCGCCCGTGCAACGCGATCTTGCCGAGCCCGACGCGCTGATGCCGCTCCATCGCCTCGCGCAGCAGGACGTAGGGCTTGGCCGCGGCAGGACTGTCGATACCCAGGTAGTACCCCTTGCCCATCTGCAGCGGGTCGATGTCGCCGCCGGCGACGAAGGCCAGGATCGTCAGCGTCTTCGCGGTCGGCAGCGGCAGTGCGTCCAGATCGTCGTCGCTCAGCGGTACGACGGTGTCGCCGCCGTCGGGCTTGTAGCCCCGGCCGATCTCGTCCGGGGTGATCTCGATGCCTTCCAGCGAGCAGACGGGCTGATTGCGCACCCGGCCGCCGTCCGCCGTATGGATCCGCACAAAGCTGACCGACGTGGAGCTGTCCGTGGCGTTGTATGCGGCGACCGGGATCGTGACCAGGCCGAAGCTGATGGAGAACTTCGCCGTGGGGCGCATGGGGGCCGCCTTCATCGGAGCCATTCGGCACCATGCTAGGCGGGGCGGACAGAGGTGACATCCCGGGCAAATCCGGATACGCCCATCCGGTGGCGGCCCGGCCCGGCACGTCCCCCCGGTGCCGTACCCGGACACCTCCCGCCGCCCGGACACCGCCCGCCGCCCGGCTGCCTCCCGCCGCCGTGGCTGCCTCCGCGCCCGGCTGTCTCCCGCCCGCTCAGGAGGGCGCGGCCGCGACCCGGCCGCTCCGGACCGCCTCCCCGAGCGCCTGGTGATCGAGTTCGTTGCGGTCCGCGTAGCGCTCCGCGAACCGCGCCAGCGCCTCCTCGAAGACCGTGCCGCTGCCGAGATAGGCACCGATCGCGATCCGGTCGCCGGACCTGGCGTGCGCGCGGGCCAGGGTGGCCCCGCAGCGTACGGCGAACCGCTGCATACCCGTTGGCACCATCGCATCCGTCGGCATGATGCCTTTCCAGTCACGCAACTGGCGTATATAGAAGTCGCGTTGGCGCCCGTCGATGCCGGTGGTCCGCGCCCAGCCGAGGAAGATGTCGCCGGCGGCCTGCATCAGCCGCTGGCCGGCCGCGACGCGTTCGCCCTGGTGGGTGTAGAGGCTCGGTCCGGCGTGGGCGGCGAGTACGGAATCGTCGGCCTCCTTGGCCTGCAGCAGCAGCGGGTCGTCCGTGTCCTTGCCGAGCAGCAGCACGATCCAGCAACGGGTGCCCACACTGCCGACCCCGACGACCTTGCGTGCCACGTCGACGACCCGGTACTGCTCCAGCAGCCGGCGATGGTCCGAACGCAGCGTGCGGCCGTAGTCCCGGATCAGCCCGCGGATCTGGTCCGTCAGCTGGTCACGTTCGACGTCCGGCAGCAGATCGTCCAGCGGCACGATCAACGGCGGGTCGGCGGCGATCCGCACCTGGCCGCCGCTCCTCCGGGTCAGCTTGCGATACGCCTGCACGGTGTCGTGCGTACGGGCCTCCGCGATGGTGCGGGCCAGCCCGGCGCGGCCTCTGCTGGTCAGCTCATGCGCTTCCTCGGCCTCCACGTCGGCCATATCGGCATGGGCGTACCAGACCTCCAGGGTGCGCATCTCCGCGTAGCGGCGCATCTGCTCGCGGTAGGATGCGCCGGCGGCCCGGACGATGCCGGTCCGCACCTTCTCGGGGAAGCCGTTCTCGCGTCCCGCGATGGCGAAGCTGGCCGCCAGCCGTTTGACGTCCCACTCCCACGGGCCGGGCAAGGTCTCGTCGAAGTCGTTGAGATCGAACATCAGATGGCGTTCGGGGGAGGCCAGCAGCCGGAAATTCAGCAGATGGGCGTCCCCGCACAGCTGGGTCCGCAGCCCCGTGGACGGCGTCGTGGCCAGGTCCGCCGCCATGATGGCGGCGGCGCCGCGGTAGAAGCGGAAGGGTGACTCCAGCATCCGCCCGTAGCGCAGGGGCACCAACTCCGGTACCCGCAGGGCCGACTGCCGTTCGATGATGTCCACCGGATCGGCACGGGAAGCCGAGGGGCTGAACTCCGCATGACACGAGCGGGGCACTTCGGAGCGAAGTGCCCTGCCCTGTTCCGCGCGTTCCTGCGGGGTGGGTACGGAGGTCATGGCCGGGGCCGGCTTTCGGTGGTTCAGGTCACCGGGCGGCCGCGGCGTGATGGTGGTTGTCCGTACACAGCGCCCAGATGATGAAGATGTTGATGGCGACCAGCACGATGGCCCAGAACGGGTAGTGGGGGATCCACAGGAAGTTCGCCAGCGCGCCGAAGCCCGCCAGGATGACACCGATCACCCGCGCCCACATCGCGCCGGTGGCGAGCAGTGCGACACCCGCGAGGAGGATGACGATGCCCAGGATGAGGTGGATCCAGCCCCAGCCCGTGAGGCTGAACGAGAACACATAGTTTTGCGTGGTGACGAAGAGGTGGTCCTTCGCGATGGCGGAGATGCCCTCCAGGAAGGCCATGGCGCCACCGAAGATCATCAGTACTGCGGCGAACGCTGTCCATCCGCTCACGCTGTGCTTCTGCGTGGCCATGGGGCACTCCTTCACTTGAGAAACCTGGCCGTCCGAACCGGACCTGCCGACCGTCGATACAGCAAATCCACGTTTACACAGGTACCGGTGAGCCGCATGTCAGGGACGTTCGAAGGCCTGGAGCACCCCGGCCACCGCGAAGCACAGCGCCCCCGTGAGGGTTCCCCCATTGGCGATACCAACGCTGACCAGGCTTCCGGTCTCAGGCCGGGTGAAAGCGGCCACGGCGGACACCATGAAGAGCACGGAGCCGAACTGATTGACCGCGACGATCCACCAGCCGAGACTGCGCCGGTGGAGGCACAGCAGGCGATGACAGACCTCGACGACCGCCAGCTGCCCGGAAATCAGGAACAGCAGGCAGCCGATCATGTCGGGCGTCCAGACCAGCCGGTCCATCTGCCGGGCCGTGAGTCCCTGCAGGAACGAATCCAGCAGATTGATGCCGAAGACCAGCGTCCCGGCGAACAGCAGGAAGGTGGTCAGCCAGTCGATCCGGCCCGGTTCGTAGCTCCACCAGCGGAAACGGTGCGTGGTCAGCGCACCCGCCGTACTCTCCCGGCGTGGCGCGTTGATGGCCTGGACGAGTGAGGCATAGCCGCCGAGGGTGAAGAACGCGCCGCCGACGAAGTAGATCGTGGCGGTCACGGTCGGTCGCTCGGAGCTGAACTGGGCGAGCGCCGCACCGAGGGCGAACAGCGCCCCGCCGAGAAGGAAGGAGACCGCGGCGATGTTGTTGAGCCTGCGCAGCCGGACCAGCGCCGGGGCGTCGGCGCGCCGCGCGCTGGTGTGGGTGGCCCCGGCGGGCCGCACCGCGAGCGTCCCGCGCTTGCGGGCCGCCCGCGACTCCCAGATGGCGGTGTCGCCTGCGGCGAGGCGCCAGGTCAGCCGGGTGGTGAACGGTCCCGCGCCCTCGGCGCGCTCCTCAAAATGGCCCACCTGCCGAGCCTAACGATCCCGTACGGGAATGCCGGTAGCGCCTCGTCAGGTCGTCGTGCCGGTGCCCGGGGCGGGGACCGGGGCGGGCACCGGGCCCGGTGTGGGCGGCACCGGATCCGGATGGGTGGGTCCTGGCGGTCCTGGTGGCTGTCGCACCGTCATGTGCTCCTCACCCTTCGCTCCTCGGCGGCCGAGCGCCGCACGCTCGCTCCGCGCGGCATGCTGGTCTCCTTGCCGGTCCTGCGCCGACCATGCGAAGCGCTCCCCACAAACGGCGATCACGCGAGGTGCCCCAGTGGCCCAGCAGCCGCGGTTTGATGTGTTCGGGTCGCAGCGGCGCCGTCAGCAGCGGATTGGCCATCATGGCGTGCAGCCGGTGCCATAGCCCTTCAGTCGGGCGGCTCGGGCGCAGGGTGGTCGCCCGGTTCCGCGCCGGGTGGCTCCCCCGGGTCCGGGCCGGGCTCCTCCGGTTCCGGCTCGGCGGGCTCCGGGTCGTGCGGCACCGGGTGCGGGTCACTCGGCACGGGCCCCGGCCCCTTGGGCGACGGCTCGGTGGTCATGGCATGGACGGTCGTCAAGGTCATGGAGTTCTCCTTCCTCCCCATCGTCCGTCCAATGCCTCCGGTCGGCCCGTCCGGCAAAACCCGTGGGTGCATGCGTGAAACGGTCTGTTCACGCGGTGATGCAGTGGTTCGTGCAGTTCATGACGACGAAGGCATGCGCCCCGTGCCCGGCCGGCGGATCCCTCAGTACACGTCGCGGACGTAGCGCTTCTCCGCCGCGAGCTGCTTGACGTAGCCGGCGGCGGCCTCCTCCGCCAGGCCGCCGTGGGCGACGGCGATGTCCCGCAGCGCACGGTCGACGTCCCTGGCCATCCGGGACGCATCGCCGCACACATAGAAATGGGCGCCGTCCTGGAGCCAGGACCACAGCTGGGCGCCGTGTTCGCGCATCCGGTCCTGGACGTAGACCTTGGCGCGCTGATCGCGGGAGAAGGCGGTGTCCAGACGGGTGAGCAGCCCGTCACGGTGCAGCCGGCCCAGTGCCTCCTCGTGGTAGAAGTCCGTGGCCCGGCGCTGCTCGCCGAAGAAGAGCCAGTTGGGGGCGCGGTGGCCGCGGGCCCGCCGCTCGTCGAGGAAGCCGAGGAAGGGCGCGACGCCGGTGCCGGGGCCCACCATCACCATCGGGGTGGCCGGATCGGCCGGCGGCCGGAAGTGGGCGGTGCGCTGGACGAACACCGGCACCGGGCACCCGGGCTCGGCATCGGCCAGAAAGGTGGAGGCGACGCCCTTGCGCGGGCGGCCCTGACGGTTTTCGTAGCGGACCACGGAGACCGTCAGCCGGACCAGGGCGGGATCGGTCAGCGGGCTCGACGAGAGGGAGTACAGCCGCGGCTGCAGGCGGGTGAGGACGCCCGCCCACTCCGCCGCACCGGCCCGCACCGGGTGTTCGGCGAGGACGTCGACGGCCTGCCGGCTCCAGGCCCACTGGGCCAGCTCGCCCTTGTTGTCCGGCCGCAGCAGCTTCTTCAGGACCCGGTCGCCGGTGCGTTCGGCGATCAGCCGGAGGAGCCCGGGGGTGATCCGGGCGATATCGAGATGGCGGTGCAGGGCCTCGCCCAGCGGCACCGTGCCGAGGCCCGCGAGGTCGACGGCGGCGGCGGGATCGAGGCCGGTGACGGCCAGCCACTCCGCGACGAGGTCCGGGCAGTTCCGCGGCAGCACGCCGAGCGCGTCGCCGGCCTCGTAGTCCAGCGGCGGTCCGTCACCGTCGCGGGTGTCGAAGGTGAACTGCCGTACCTCCTTGGCGGCCCCGGGGCGGCTGAGCAGCTGATTGCCGACGAGGCGGACGGTGGCGGGCGCGGCCTTGGAGGGCCGGGCAGGGGCGGGAGCCGGGGTGGCCTCCGGGGCGGGAGCCGCGGGGGCCGGGGCCCCGGCGGTGCCGGTGTCCGCCCCTCCGCCCGGCTCCGTGCCGGACTCCAGGGCCGTGAGGACCTGGTCGAGCCACAGCCCCGCCGGCTGCTCGTAGTCCGGTTCGCAGTCCGTGCGCGGCGCCAGCCGCTCCGCGCCCAGTTCGGCGAGCCGGGCGTCGAGGCGGCGGCCGTGTCCGCAGAAGTCGTCGTACGAGGAATCGCCCAGCGCGAGGACGGAGTAGCGCACACCGTCCAGCCGCGGGCTGTCCGGCGCGTTCAGGGTCTCCCAGAAGCCCGCCCCGTTGTCGGGGGCGTCGCCGTCGCCGAAGGTGCTGGTGACCAGGAGCAGATCGGCGCCGCGGGGCAGGGTGGCCGGTGCGCTGTCGGCCATGCTCAGCAGCGTTGCATCCCGCCCGCTGCCCTGCAGGCGCCGGGCCGTGTCGGCGGCGGCCTCTTCCGCGTTGCCGGTCTGCGAGGCCCACAGGACCAGGACCGTACGGGCGGGCCGGGCGTCGGCCTCTTCTGCGGTGTCCGCCGGGCCCGCGGGCACCGGCCGGGTGTCCGGTGCCCGCGAGAACATCCCGGCCAGCACGCCGTTGACCCATAGCGCGCTCTCCGTAGCGAAGGGGGCGTGGGAGGGCAGGACGGGCGTGCCGGCGGTGGTTCCGGAGCCCAGCCCGGCGAGGAAGCCGGACAGGTAGCGGCGTTCGTGGCCGGCCAGCACCGGCGGGGCACTGCCGCCGAGCTGGAACACCTCGGCCAGCACCGCCACCGTCCGCTGGGCGCCGGGCCCCTGGCCGCCCTGGCCCGTACCGGAGTCCTGGCCCGTACGCGACTCCTGGTCCGCACCGGCCTTGGGCGCGCCGTCCGTATGCGCTGTGCCCGCCCCTCCCGGCCCGTGCCCCGCCTCGCCCGCCACCCTGGCCAACGACACCGCGCACACCTTGAACTCGGGCTGGAAGGAGACCGGGTCGACCGCGTCATGGGTGACCGCGTTGACGCTGAGGTATTCGCCGAACAGGTCGTTCCAGTGGAACGGCGCAAAGCAGTTCCCGGGCCGTACCCGGTCGGTCGGCACGGCGGGCAGCACCGCCCGGCCGCGCCGTGAGGCGACCTCGACGGGGTCGCCCTCCGCGATGCCCAGCGCCTTGGCGTCGTCCGGATGGAGCTCCACGAAGGGGCCGGGGTCGAGCTTGTTCAGCTTGGCGACCTTGCCGGTCTTGGTCAGGGTGTGCCACTGGTGCGGCAGCCGCCCGGTGTTCAGCACATACGGGAAGTCGTCGTCGGGCAGCTCGGCTGCCGGGAGGTGCGGGCGGGCGAAGAAGGCGGCCCGGCCGCCGGCGGTGGGGAAGGCCAGCCGGGGACGGGTGCCGTCCGGCCGCTCCCGAAGGGTCTGGCTGCTGCCGTCGTTGAGGTAGCGCACCGGATTGCGGTCGGGGCCGTCGGCGGCCGCGCTGGGCCACTGCACGGGGGTGTCCCGCAGCCGCTCATAGCTCACCCCGCGCAGGTCATAGCCGGTCTGCGGGTTCCAGGCGCGCTTGATCTCCTCGAATATCTCCTCCGCGCTCTCGTACCCGAAGGCGTCCTCGTAGCCCATCTCGCAGGCGATCCGGGCGATGATCCGCCAGTCCGGCCAGGCCTCGCCGGGAGGATCGGCGGCCTGCCGCACCAGCGTCAGGTTGCGCTCCGAATTGACCATCACGCCCTCGGACTCGGCCCACATGGCGGCCGGCAGCACCACATCGGCGTAGGCATGGGTCTCGGTCTCCGCGAAGACGTCCTGCGAGACGACGAACTCGGCCGCCTCCAGCCCCTCGATGACCGTCCTGCGGTTGGCGACCGAGGCGACGGGGTTGGTGCAGATGATCCAGCACGCCTTGATGTCCCCGTCCGCCATCCGCCGGAACATCTCGACGGTCCCCTGACCCCCTTCGTCAGCGCGCAGCGTCCCCGCCGCAAGGCCCCACAGCTCTTCGACGAAGGCCCGGTCGCCGGGCACCAGCGTCGAGCGCTGGCCGGGCAGGCCCGGGCCCATGTAGCCCATCTCGCGGCCGCCCATCGCATTGGGCTGACCGGTGAGCGAGAAGGGGCCGCTGCCGGGGCGGCAGATCGCACCGGTCGCCAGATGCAGGTTGATCAGGGCGTTGGTGTTCCAGGTGCCATGGGTGCTCTGGTTCAGGCCCATGGTCCAGCAGCTCATCCAGTCGCCCGCCGCGCCGATCCACTCGGCGGCCCGGCGCAGGTCCGCCTCCGGTATCCCGGTGATCTCCGAGACCACCGAGGGCGGATAGTCCCGCAGGAAGTCCGGCATCGCCTCCCAGCCCTCGGTGTGCTCGGCGATGAACTCGCGGTCGATGGCGCCGCTTTCGACCAGCAGGTGCAGCAGGCCGTTGAGCAGCGCCAGGTCCGTACCCGGCGCGATCTGCAGGAACAGATCGGCCTTGGCGGCGGTGGCGGTGCGCCGGGGATCGACCACGATCAGCTTGGCGCCCGCCTTCACCCTCTCCCGCATCCGCAGGAAGAGGATCGGATGGCAGTCGGCCATGTTCGAGCCGATGACGAAGAAGACCTCGGCGTGCTCGAAGTCCTGGTACGAGCCGGGCGGGCCGTCCGCGCCCAGCGACAGCTTGTAACCGCTGCCCGCGCTCGCCATGCACAGCCGCGAGTTGGACTCGATGTGCCGGGTGCGGACGAAGCCCTTGGCGAGCTTGTTCGCCACGTACTGCGCCTCCAGGGTCATCTGCCCGGAGACGTAGAGGGCGAGGGCGTCCGGTCCGTGCGCGTCGACGATCTCGCGCAGCCGCCCGGCGGTCCGCTTGATCGCGGTGTCCATCGCCTCGGGTGCCGGCTCGTCGCCGCGGTCCGCGCGCACCAGGGCGGTCGACAGCCGCCCCGGCGCGGCGAGCAGTTCGGCGCTGGTCGCGCCCTTGGTGCACAGTCGCCCGCCGTTCGCCGGGTGGGCCTTGTCACCGGCCGCCTTGCGGACCGTCCGCCGCCCGTCCGGGCCCGTCGCCACATCCAGCACGATCCCGCAGCCGACGCCGCAGTACGAGCATGCGGTGCGCACCTGCGTGATGCTCTCGGCCGGCGGTTCCGGTGCGGTCACGGGTGATCCCCTTCGTGGTCGGCTGCTCCGACCACGGTAGGAATCGCCCGTTAACCGGGTGTCACGCCTGGTGATCACCCGTCGTTACGGCGGCCACACAGTCGCCGGCCGCGCCCCGTGAGAACGGCCGGCGGCCGCCGCTCAGGAGAGGAGCGCGTCCAGCGGTACGTCCGTGTCGGCCAGCCGCTCCGGGTCCACGGCCTGCCCGCTCGCCACCAGGGCCCGGATCGGATCGGTGACGTCCCAGACGTTCACATTCATCCCGGCCAGCACCCGGCCGCCGGACAGCCAGAAGGCGATGAACTCACGGGCGGCGGTGTCGCCGCGGAAGACGACCCGGTCATACCCCGCCGGTTCCACGTATCCCGTGTACTCCATGCCCAGGTCGTACTGGTCGGTGAAGAAGTACGGCAGCCGGTCGTAGCGGACCTCCTGGCCCAGCATGGCCCGGGCGGCGGTCCGGGGCTGGTGGAGGGCGTTGGCCCAGTGCTCGACGCGGAGATGCCTGCCCAGGAGGGGGTGGTAGGCGTTGGCGACATCGCCGGCGGCGTAGATGTCCGGGTGCGAGGAGCACAGCCGCTCGTCCACCACGACCCCGTTGTCGACCTTGAGCCCGGCCGCGGCGGCCGGCTCGGTGTTGGGGGTGATGCCGATGCCGACGATGACCGCATCGGCCGCGATCCGGGTGCCGTCGGCCAACCGCACCCCGTCCACCGCACCGTTCGTGCCGGTGATCTCCGTGACCTGGGTGCCGCAGCGCAGCGCGACACCGTGCCCGGTGTGGAGACCGGCGAAGATCTGGGCGACCTCGGGGCCCAGCACCCCCAGCAGGGGCAGCGGCGCCGACTCCAGCACGGTGACCTCGGCACCGGCCGCCCGCGCGGCGGCCGTGGTCTCCAGACCGATCCAGCCACCGCCGATCACCACGACCCGGGACGCGGAGCGGAAGACCTCCTTGAGCCGGTCGCTGTCCGCCAGGCGCCGCAGCGTGTGGACCCCTTCGAGGTCGGCGCCGGGCACCGGCAGCGGGCGGGGGGTGGAGCCGGTGGCCAGCAGCAGCTTGGCGTAGCCCAGCCTGCTGCCGTCGGCGAGGGTCACCTCGTGGCCGGCCGGGTCGAGCGCGGTGACGGCGTTGCCCAGGCGCAGGTCGACGTCGTGCTCGGCGTACCACTGCGGCGGGTGGACGTACACCTTCTCCTTCTCGGAGGTGCCCAGGAGGTAGCCCTTGGACAGCGGCGGACGCTCATAGGGACGCTCGCGCTCGTCACCCAGCAGGACCACGGGGCCGTCGAAGCCCTCCGCCCGCAGTGTCTCCGCGGCCTTCGCGCCGGCCAGCCCCGCTCCCGCGATGATGAATGCCGTGTTCTGGGCCATGTCCCGCTCAGCTCCTTCGGACGATCGGTTACCCGGTCATCAGTTACCCGCCCGGGGCCCGGGCGGGTACCGCCGAAGGAGTTGCCGTCAGTCCCGCCCGGCGGTCCGCTCCAGATGTCCCCGCAGCGCCCGCGCCGTCAGATCCCGGTCCTCGCCCACGACGAAGGCCCGGACGCCGTCGGCGCGCCACTCCGCGCGGCGCTCCGGCGTGGTGGACATGGCGCAGAAGGACACCTCGTGGCGGGCGCAGGCGCCGCGGAGGCCGCGGACCGCCTCCCGGACGCGGGGGTGCCGGACCTGCCAGGGGACCCCGTAGGACTGGGAGAGGTCGCCGGGTCCTGGCAGGACCAGGTCGACGCCGCCGGGGGAGAGGATGTCGTCGATCGCCTCGACCCCCTCGGCGTCCTCGATGAGCGCCACGATCATGATCTCCTCGTTGGCCCGGCGGAGGTAGTCGGCCGGGTCGATGCGGCCGAAGCCGGGGCCCCGGCCGCCGTTGAGGGAGCGCATGCCCTCGGGCGCGTAGCGGGCGGCGCGGATCGTGGCGTCGATGTCCGCGCGCTCCCGGACGTGCGGGACGACGATGCCCATCGCCCCGGCGTCCAGGGCGCGCAGCACGGCGCCGGGGTCGGCCTCGGGGACCCGGACGAACGGGGTGAGCCCGGTCGTCTCGGCGGCCCTGATGAGGTTTTCCAGCCGCTGCGGGTCGACGAGCGTGTGCTCGGTGTCCAGGATGACGAAGTCGTAGCCGGCGCAGCCGATCATCTCGACCATGGTGGGCTCGGGCAGCGTGCTGAACAGTCCGTACGCCTCCTCGCCCGCGGCGAGCCTGCGCCGGACCTCGTTGGGGCGCAGCACTCAGACCTCCCCGGCCGCACCGGGCTCCCCGGCACCGAGGAAGTGGAAGCCGGGGCGCGGGTGCATCAGGAAGTCGTGGTGCGAGATGTTCCAGGCGTACGCCCCGGCCACCCCGAACACCACCCGGTCACCGGCCCGCAGCCCCGGCGCCGGGACGTTGCGGGCGAGGACGTCCTTGGGGGTGCACAGCTGCCCGGCGACGGTGACCTGGTCGCCCCGCGCCGCCGACCGCGGCCAGGGGTGCGGCCAGGGCGCGTCGGACGGCAGAACCGTGCACGGCTGGTCGTGTCCCTTGGTCGCGGGCGTGCGCAGATGGTGGGTGCCGCCGCGGACCACGGCGAACTCCTCGCCGTGGCTGTGCTTCACATCCAGCACCTCGGTGGCGTACCAGCCGCAGTACGCGGTCAGCGCACGCCCGGGCTCGATGCGCAGGGTGAAGCCGGGGTGGGCATCGGCGAGCCGCGCCAGACCCGCACCGTACGCCGCCCAGTCGAACCGGCGCTCCGGGGCGGCGTAGTCGACGGCCATGCCGCCGCCGATGGTCACCTCGGAGAGAGGTATCCCGTGGTGTGCGGCCAGGGCGGCGGCCCAGGTGACCACGGCCTCCGAGACGGCCAGCTGCTCGGGTGCCTCCAGGCCGCTGGCCAGGTGGGCGTGGATGCCGCGGAGTTCGAGCTGCGGGTAGGTGCCGTCGGTGAGCAGGGTGACGACCTCACCGGCCTGCGCGGGGTCCAGCCCGAAGGGGGTGGGCCGGCCGCCCATGGCGAGCGAACTGCCGTCCAGGGAGCCGTCGTCGACCGGCAGGTTGAACCGGGCCAGCACCGCGATCCGGCGCTGCGGCGCGAGGCGGGCGGCCAGGCTCGCGAGCATGTGGAGCTCGTACACGCTCTCCACGTGGAAGCGCGCCACACCCAGCTCCAGGGCCTGGGTGACCTCGGCGGGGGTCTTGCCCGGTCCGCCGAAGGCGAGCGGCGCGTCCGGCACGGCCTTGCCGACGTGCGCCAGCTCGCCGCCCGAGGAGACCTCGTAGCCGTCCACGTACGGGCGCAGCGCCTGAAGGATCTCCGGCTCCGGGTTGGCCTTGGCCGCGTAGTACAGCTCCACGCGCTCGGGCAGCGCGGCCCGGACCTCGGCCAGATGCGCGCGCAGCGCCGTCAGGTCGTAGAGGTAGGCGGGCAGTTCCTCGGGCGCGAGGGACAGGGCCCGGTCGCGGACGCCCGGGGTGAGGGCGGGGGCGGGAGGGGTCATCGGGCGCTCCAGGGGGTGGTGTCGTCGGTACGCACGGCGCCCGACAGAACGGCCTCGGCCAGCGGCGAGGGCAGCAGGACATAGCCGGCTTCACGGTCGGCCTTGCGCTCCCAGCGGGTGAGCAGATTGGCCTTCGCGGGCAGCGGGACGCCGGCCAGCAGGGCGGCCAGCCGCGGCGGGCAGCCGTACCGGTCCGCGTGGGTCTGCAGGGTGCGGCGGACCTGTGCCCACAGCTCCGTCTCGGTGTCCGGGTGCAGATCGGCGAGCGCGGCCAGCATTTCGGCGACGTGGTTGACCAGCAGGCAGTACACCACCCGGTCCCAGCCGCGCTGGGCGTCGTAGGTCATCGGCGCCGCGATCTGCTCGGGCAGCGAGGCCAGCAGGTCGGCGTGGTGCTCGGGGACGAGCTTGGTGCCCTCCAGGTCGCGGAAGAGGACCTGTGCGGGCATCCCGTCGCCGTCGACGCAGACCAGCACGTTCTGCAGATGCGGCTCCAGCACCAGGCCGTGGTCGAAGTAGGCGGCGAGCACCGGCGGCACCAGCAGGTTGAGGTAGGCGGCCCACCACTCCAGCGCGGCGTGCGGACCGGCGCCGTCCAGGAGGCGGGAGATGTGCGCGGGGCTGGTGGGGTACTCGTCGGCGACCGCGCCCGCCAGCAGCGGGGTGGTGCCCGGCAGCAGTCGCTGGGACAGGCCCTCGCGGACGATGACGCCGAAGCCCTCCAGCAGCTCGGTGTCCGGGCGGCCGTCGGCGCCGGGCAGCGCGAGGCTGCGGTAGGCGGGCTCCCGGAGCACCGCGGCGCCGGGGAAGCGGGTGGCGAGATCGGTGAGCGCCGGCGCCAGCAGCCGGGTGAGGGCCACGGCGCCCGACAGCTCGTAACTGGCGTTCTTCCGGAGGCAGTTGGTGATCCGGACGTTCAGGCTGAACTTCAAGAACGCGTCGCCGTCGTAGAGCGTGCGCACCGACGCGGTGGCGGCGAACGGCGTTTCGCTGCTGCCCAGGACGCGGACGTCGTCGCGCTCCAGCGCCTGTGCCAGGCCCGCGTGGTCGCGCAGCAGCTCGTACTGCCAGGGGTGGACGGGCAGCAGCCGGTAGCCCTCAGGGACGTCGGCGTGCAGCGCGTCCAGCGGGTCGGTGGCACCGTCGCCGGACCCCTCCTCGGCGATCAGCTCCTCGCGTACGGCGAGCAGCAGCAGCGGGAAGACGGCTCCGGTCTCGGGGGCGTAGGACTGCCAGGCGGTGGGGTCGCCGGTGCGGGCCTTGGGGGTCGGGTGGAAGCGGTGGCCCAGGAGCAGCGACTGCTCGGAGGTGACGTAGGCGGCCTGCCAGTCGTCCGCGCCGGCCGTCGGGACGGCCGGGTGCTGCTCCGTACGGGCCGCGAGCGCCGCCGAGACGGCCTGGTGGCTGGAGGCGATCTGGGCCAGGAACTCCTCGTTGTCGACACCGGTGCGCAGGGACAGCTCGGCGTGCACGTACTCGGCCAGCCGGCGCCAGCCGACCTCGGCCCAGCCGTCGGCGGTCTGCTCGGACACCGGGCCGGTGAACCGGTGCGCGCCGAGCAGCGAGGTACGGCGCAGCGCGACCCGCAGCAGCACGCCGCGGCGCGGCAGCCGCAGCAGCAGCCGGCTGTGGTCGACGGCGGTCTGGTGCTCGGGTCCGGACACCTCCCGCAGCAGGCAGTTGAGCAGGGTGTGCGCCACGGCCTGGTCCGCGGTGGGCAGCGTGGCGGGGGCGGCGCAGTCCGGGGCGGGGGCGGGCGAATTGGTCAGCGAGGGCATCAAAGGCTCCTGCGGGTGCGGAGAGTACGGGGAAGGCGGGGGACGGCGGTCGCCACCACGGTGACCAGCGCTATCGCGGTGCCGGTCAGGACGGGCGCGGTGGGGCCGAACCAGTCGTTGCCGGCCGCTGCGGCCACACCGGCGGCGACCGCGCCGGCCTTGGAGAAGAATTCGATCGACCCGAACAGCCCGCCGGGGGCACGGCCCTTGGCGCAGTCGGCGGCCAGCACCGACATACAGACCAGGCCCAGGGTGAGGCCGGCGCCGAGCACCACACGCACCGCGACGAACGCGGTGAGCGAGTGGGCGATGCCGTGCCCGGCCAGGCCCAGCGCGATACAGCCGAAGCCGAGCGCTATGCCGGCCCGGGGGCGGCTGCGGAAGAGCGAGTGCACCGGGATCGCGGCGATCAGGTAGCACATGTGCGGCAGGGCGAACAGGACACCGGACACCATCGGTCCGGTGCCGGGTATCCGCTCCTTGATGAGGGAGATCAGGTACGGGAACGAGATGACGGTGGAGAAGACGAAGGCGAACTCGATGGCGTACAGGGCCCGCAGGGAAGCGGCGGGGGCACGCCCGGAGGGCTCGGCCGCGGGCTCGACCACCGGCGTTCCGTCCGCCTCGGTCTCCGCGGTGGTGGCCTGCGGGGCGGCGGGCCGGGTCCGCGGCGGCTCCGGCAGCGCCGCCAGCATCACGGCGGCGGCCAGCGGCAGCACGGCCAGCAGCGCGTACTGGCGGTGCGGCGACAGCCACGGCGTCAGCGAGCCGACCACGATCGGCGCGCACACCAGCGCCGCGCGGGCACTGCCCTGCATCAGCGTCAGCGCCCGGGACAGCGCATGGCCCTCCAGCGCCGCCCCCAGGTAGCCGTTCGAGGCGGCGAAGGTGCCGCCCAGTACGCCCTGGATCACCAGGGCGGCGGCGAAGGTGCCGATCGAGTCGGCCCAGCCCGCCAGCAGGAACGCCGCGGCGAGCCCCAACTGCGCCCGCAGCAGCAGCCGTTTGCGGCCGAACCGGTCCGCGAGCCGCCCCCACAGCGGCGCGCCGATGGCGCCGAAGATGGTGGGCACGACGTAGAGCAGACCGGCCCAGCGGGCGGCGCCGTCGCCCAGCTCGGGCAGGATCTCGGTGAGGTAGGGCGGCAGTCCCAGCGCGGCGAACGAGGCCACGAAGTAGCAGCCGGCCACGGCGAACACCTGGCGGCGGGCGAGTTGGGGGCTGACCTTGGTCTCGACGGCGTGCGGTTCGACCCGTGCGGCGGTGGCGGTTTTCATCGGGCTCATCGGGCTCATCGGGAAATCCCCGTCGGCAGCAGATAGTTGGGGCCGGTGGTGTAGTGCTTGTTGATGTCGGCCGCGCCGGACCGCTCCTTGGACAGCAGGGTGCCGGCGCTGACCATCGCCTTGACCGGCAGCTCCGGGGCGTCCAGGACGTGTGCCCGCAGCGCGGCGCCCGGCCCGCCCGGCGTAGTGCCCAGGCGTGCGACGGCCTCGGCGAGCCGGTCGCGGACCAGGCCCAGCAGCCGGTCGAGCGGCGCCCGTCCGTGCCGGGCCAGCCCGAAGGCGTAGGAGCCCGCGCACAGATGGAGCGTGATGGTGCTGAACAGGTCCAGCACCGGCCGGTCGTGGTCCGCGAAGATCCGCGGATCGGCGAAGTCGGCGGGGTCCGGGGCGTCCTCGCCCAGGGTCTCCCGCAGTCGTACGGCGTTGATGCGCGGCGCGTCGTTGTCCTTGAACAGCAGCCGCAGCCGGGTGCCGTGCGCCCCCTCGTCCAGGACCAGCGAGATGTTCTGCTGATGCGACTCCAGGCCGAAGCCGTAGCCGAACAGGGTGGTCTGCCAGTCGAAGAGCAGGGTGAGCACGGCGTCCAGCAGGGCCAGTGGGTCACCGCCGTAGAAGCGGTCGGCGAGTTCGTCGATCACCAGCCGTCCGCCGGGCGCCCGGCCCAGCAGCGCGGCCATCGGCACCACGGCGCTGCCGTCCAGCCCGGCCGGGTAGCGCCGGCACAGCACGGCCAGCAGCTCATGGCCGGCGTGCGCGTAGACCGTCTCGTCGGCCTGCAGGATCGATTCCGCGAACCGCGGTTCGCGGGCGATCACCTTGTCCAGCAGCCGCTGGCCCTCGGCGCCGTCGATGAGCGTACGGGGCTTGATGGTGCGTCGGTTGCGCAGCCCCAGCGTCGCGGTGGCCAGCGGCAGCTTCAGATGCAGCCGGGGGTCGGCGTCCACCGCCACGGTCCGCATCGACAGGGTCGGCACGGCGCGGAGCAGGGCGCGCCCGGACAGCACCGCCTCGCCCTGCAGACCGGTCTCGCGCAGCGCCTCGTCCAGCGGGCCGCCGAGCGTCAGCGGGTGGACGGGCAGCGCGAGATGGCTGTCGTCGAGGTGCGGCAGATCCAGCTCGGCCGGCGTCGGCCAGCAGCCGGGCAGCGCCGCGGTGCCGCCCGCGACGGTCATCGCGGCGCGCGGTACGGCCAGCCAGCGCAGCGGGAATTCCGGGTGGAACTCGGGGGCGTAGGAGCGCAACTGGTCCTCGTCCAGGCCGGAGCGGCCCCGCGAGGTCGGGTAGACGGGATGGTCGATACGCGCGGCGAGGGTGTCGTAGGCCAGGCCGCCGTCCACTCCCTGCCAGGCACCGGCCGAGGCGCCATGGCGCTCGGTCAGTACCCGGTCGACCTCGTCCCGGGTGCGGGTGTGCAGCCGCATCGTCGCCAGGGTCTGCCGGCACTCCTCGGCGAAGGCGTCGAAGCCGGGGCGGTCGGCCGGGTCGGCGAGCGCACGCAGCGCGGTGAGGACCGCGCCGACCGAGGTGAGCCGGGCGCCGTCGGATTCGCGGACGAGCAGCGGCAGCCGGGCCGCACGGGTGCTCTGGTAACCGTCCGCGCCCAGCGGCAGCAGCAGGGCACCGGCGTCCGGGCCGGCGGGCAGCCGCAGCCAGGGGCCGTCCGGCCGCTCCACCAGCGTGCCGCGGGTGCGCAGACCGACCACGTCCTCGCGCAGCAGCGCGCTCAGCACCCGCACCAGCAGTTCGGACTCCTCGGCCCCGGCCGCCTCCTGCCCGGCCGTGTCGGCGGTGAGGCCGGCGGTGATGTCGGGGGAGACCGTCATGACGAGATCTCCCAGCGCTCCGCGGCGAAGAAGCCCTTCGCGGCCTGCTCCAGGGCGGCGTGGTCGGTGCCGGTGGCCCGCAGGACGCCGAGGTAGTCGCGGTTGGTGCGGTACAGCGGGTGTTCGGCGCCGACCGCGCGCAGCGGCCGGTAGGCCAGCCGTACGCCGTCCGTCTCGCGGTCCGTGGCGGCGGGCGCGGCGGTGAGCGTCCCCGCCCGGTCGGCGAGGGCGTACTCCACCCGGCCCGCGCCGTCCTGCCGGGTACCGAGGTCGGCGGGCAGCGGCTCGCCGAGATGGGTGCGCAGGACGTGCTCGAACAGCTCGATGCCCAGGACCCGGGCGAGCAGCAGATCGCACTGGTCGCCGATGACGCGGTAGTTCACCTCGATGAGCCGCGCCCGGCCCTCGTGCACCACGAACTCCGTGTGGCAGGCGCCGAACCCGACACCCAGCGCGTCGAGTTGGGCCAGCACCTGGGCGACGACGGGCTCCGGGTGGGCGGCGACGAAGTCGTGCCGTTCCTCGATGAAGGACGGCGGGGCGGAGAGGGTGGTGTGGAAACCGCCCAGGACATGGCGCAGCCGGCCGTCACCGAGGGTTTCCAGCGTGTACAGCTCGCCGGCCAGGAACTCCTCGGCGACCAGCGCCGCCTCCGGGCGGCGGGCCTGTATCTCCTCGGCGCGCGCCACCAGTTCCCCGGGGCCGCCGGCCGGCATCACGTCCTCGCTGGCCACGCCCTCGCGGGGTTTGACGACACAGGGGTAGGGGAGCCCGGCGGCGGTGAGCGCCGAGGGGTCCTGCCCGGGGGCGAGCTCCACGGACCGCACGCTGTCGGCGCCGGACGCGGCGAGGTGGCGGCGCATCTCGGCCTTGTTCTTGGCACGCAGCGTGGCCCGCCAGTCCTTGCCCGGCAGCCCGAAGTACTCGGCGGCCAGGGCCGCCTGGGTCTGCAGATGGTCGCTGTTGGTGAAGACCGCGGCGGCGGGGTGGTGGGTGGCGATGCGGGTGATGACGGCACGGAAGTCACGGACGTCGCACTCCAGGACCTCTGCCCGGAAGCCGGTACGCCGGTGTGCCTCGGGCTGGTCCGTCAGCAGCGTGACATCGAGACCGAGGCGGGCGGCGGCGGGGAGGAATCCCTCGGTGACCGAGTCGGTGGGGTTGAGAGCGAGCAGGTACATCCGCATGGGCGGGGCCCTTCAGGATCAAGGGTGGTGCGGGGGACATCGAGGACGGGGGCGGGCCGTGGGGACGGCGGCCCACCCCCGTTGCGGGCGGGTCAGCCCTTGGGCAGCGGCACGCCGGTGGCCTTGGCCACGTCGGCGAGCATGTGCTCGGCGGCCTGGATACCGATGCCGGACATCCAGGTCTCGTCGGGCACGTTGATGACCTTGTGCTTCTTGACGGCCGGCAGGTCCTTCCAGACCGGGTTGGACGTGACGTCCTTCTGCTGGGTCTTGCTCGGCGTGTCCGCGGTGGTGACGAACACCAGGTCAGCGTCGGCCTTGTCGATCTGCTCCGGGCTCACGTCGAGCATCGTCTTGGCCGGGTCGGTCGAGCTCTGCGACTTCGGCCGGGCCAGGCCGATGTCGTCGAGGACCACACCGCTGTAGGAGGACTTCTGGTAGAGGCGGGTCGGGCCGGCGACGAAGCGCACCACGGACGCGGACGGCATCTTGCCGTGGTACTTCTTCTTGATGGCCTCGCCCAGCGCCTTGGCCCGGGTCTCGTACTCCTTCAGCTTCCGGTCGGCTTCCTTCTCCAGACCCAGCGCCTTGGCGTGGACCTTGAGATTGGCCTTCCAGGGGCCGCCGGTGGTCTCGGTGAAGACGGTCGGCGCGATCTGCTGGAGCTTGTCGTAGATCTTCTCGTGCCGGACCTTGGAGGACAGGATCAGGTCGGGCTTCAGGGCGATGATCTTCTCCAGGTTCGGCTCCAGCAGCGGACCGACGTCCTTGACACCCCCGATCTCGTCCTTGAGGTAGGAGGGGAAGCCGCCCTCGGTCTTCATGTGCGGGGAGACCGCGCCGACGGGCTTGATGCCGAGCGTGGCGACGTCGTCGAGTTCACCGGTGTCCAGGACGACCACGCGCTTGGGCTTGGCGGGGATCTTCACGTCACCGCCCATGGCGCTCTTCACGGTGCGCGGGAAGCCGGCGCCGCCCTTCGCCGCGTCATCGCCGCCCGAGGACGTGCCGCCGCCGCACGCGGTGAGGGCGCCCGCGCCCAGGACGACGGAGAGCAGCGCGGCCGGCAGCCGGCCGGCGCCGTGGCGAGTGGATCTGGTCAGCATGAGGGTTCAACTTCCTGAGGGGGAGGGGGAGGGGAGAAGTCGTGGGGGGAGAGGCCGGGTCAGGCGGAGACGGTGGTGTGCCGTTTCGCGTTGCCCTTGGGGACCACCAGCGGGGTGCCGGTCTCGGGGTCGGGGATCACCCGGCAGTCCACGTCGAACACGGACTTGACCAGCTCCGCGTCGAGGACGTCCGCCGGTGCGCCGGCCGCCGCCAGCTGCCCGTCCTGGAGGACCACGAGGTGATCCGCGTACCGGGCCGCCTGGCCGAGGTCGTGCAGCACCATCACCACGGTGCGGCCCGCCTCGGAGTGCAACGCGGCGACCAGATCGAGGACATCGAGCTGGTGCCGCAGATCGAGGAAGGTGGTCGGCTCGTCGAGCAGCAGCAGCTCGGTGTCCTGGGCCAGCGCGAGCGCGATCCAGGCGCGCTGCCGCTGGCCGCCGGAGAGCCGGTCGACGCTCTGGTCACGCAGCTCCAGGGTGCCGGTGCGCCGCAGCGCCTCCTCCACCGCCTGTTGATCCGCCGTCGACCAGGGGCTCAGCAGCCGCTGGTGCGGGTAGCGGCCCAGCCGGACCAGCGCCTCGACCGTGATCGCGTCGGGGGTGACCGGCTGCTGGGGGAGCAGCCCCATCCGCAGGGCGAGCGCCCGCGCCGGCATCCGGTGGATATCGGCGCCGTCCAGCGCGACGGAGCCGGCGGACGGCGCCAGCAGCCGGGTCAGCCCGCGCAACAGGGTCGACTTGCCGCAGGCGTTGGGACCGACGATCGCGGTGACGGCGCCGCCGGGCAGCACCAGATCCAGACCGCCGACGATCAGCCGGTCGCCGTAGCGCAGATCGAGTCCCTGGGTGGAGAGCTGGTTGGCGGTCATCGGACACTCCTGTTGACGGAACTGCTCTGACGGATCATCAACACCAGCAGCCACGGCGCGCCCAGCGTGGCGGTGACCACGCCGACCGGCAGCCCGCCGACCGGCAGCAGGTACTGCGCCACGAGGTCGGAGGCGAGCAGCAGCACCGCACCGGCCAGGCCGGACAGCGCCAGCGTCCCGGCGGTCGGCGGCCCGGCGAGGAACCGCACCATGTGCGGGACGGCGAGCGCGACGAAGGCGACCGGGCCGGTGAGCGCGGCGGCCAGCGAGGCCAGCACGATGGCGACGACCAGGATCTGCAGGCGGGCGGTGTGGGTACGCAGTCCGAGCGCGCCCGCCGAGTCGTCGCCCAGGTCGAGGACCGCGAGCCGGCGCTGCAGCACGAAGGCGGCGAGCAGCGCCACGGCCATCGCCCCGCCCGCTGACCACACCTCGGTCCAGGTCCGCCCGTACACCGACCCCGTGGTCCACTGCAGGGCCGAACCGGCCAGCTCGGTGGGGAAGCGGACCACCATGAAGCTCACCGCCGCCGACAGCCCCGCCTGTACGGCGAGACCGACCAGCACCAGGCGGGTCACGCTGACCCCGGCGCGCCAGCCGAACACCCCCAGCAGGACCGCGGCCAGCAGCCCGCCGCCGAGGGCGGCCAGCGGCATCAGCGCCTGTGAGGCCCCGGCGGCCAGCATCGCCACCGCGCCGAACGAGGCACCGCCGGTCACCCCCATCACATCGGGGGAGGCGAGCGGATTGCGGAACAGCCGCTGCAGCAGGGCACCGGCCACCGCCAGGCCCGCGCCCGCGACGATCGCCGCGACCATCCGCGGGGCCCGGAACTCCTGGACCACCAGCACGGTGGCGGAATCGCCGATCCCGAACAGGCCCTGGACCGCATCGGCGGGCGGCAGCGGCATATCGCCGTTGGCCACCGACACCGTCACCAGCGCGCCGAGCACCACGAGGCCGGCGAGGGCGAGCAGCTGGGTCCGGCGGACCGTGCGCCCGCGCCGGGAAGCGGGGGAGGGAGAGGAGGACGGCGAGCCGAGCGGCTTCTCGTCCCGTGCGAGGTCGGTCATCGGGCCACCTTCCGGGCCAGCAGCGCCAGCAGCGGCGCGCCGAGGAACGCGCTGATGATGCCGACCTGCAGCTCGGACGGCCGGATGACGATCCGTCCGAGAATGTCGGCGGCGAGCAGCAGCAGGGGACCGGCGATCAGACAGCCGGGCACCACGATCCGGTGGTCGGAGGTGCGCAGCAGCTGGCGGACCAGGTGCGGTGCGGCCAGTCCGATGAAGGCCAGCGGACCGGCCACCGCCACCGCCGACGCGGCGAGCAGGACGACCGCCAGGCCGCCGGCCACCCGGATCCGGGTCACGCGCACGCCCAGCGCCTGCGCCGCATCGTCGCCCAGCGCCAGCGCGTTGAGGGCGGGGGCGAGGGCCAGCGCGAGGAGCAGGCCGAGCACCAGGGTCGGCAGCACCGGGTAGAGCACCGACAGCGGGCGCTCGGCCAGCGAACCGGCCATCCAGAACCGGGCCTCGTCCAGCGACCGCTTGCTGGCCAGCATGACCGTCGAGGTCCAGGAGATCAGCACGAGTTGGAGGACGGTGCCGCCCAGCGCGAGCCGCGCCGGATCGAGATCACCCGCGCGCCGGGCCAGCGCCTGGGCGAACAGCGCGGCGGCCGCGGCCCCGGCGAACGCGAACCAGACGTACTGGCCGGGGCGGGTCAGATGCAGTGCGTAGATCGCGGTGACCACCGCGAAGCCCGCGCCGGCGTTGATGCCGAGCGTCGTCGGGGACGCGAGCGGGTTGCGGGTGACGCCCTGGACGACCGCGCCGGCGACGCCGAGCGCCGCGCCGACCGCGAGGGCCACCACGGTCCGCGGCAGCCGAAGTCCGGTCACCACAAGGGCATCCCGTCCGTGGACGGCGCCGGACAGCGCGTCCCACACGGTGGACAGCGGTACGGACCGGGCACCGAGGGCGAGGCTCAGGGCGGCACAGGCCGCCAGAGCGCAGAGCCCGGCCACGAACAGCGGGACGCGCCGCAGGAGGTTCGCGGCGGGACGCGCATCGGGCACAGGGGGTGCAGTGGCAGGTGGTTTGAACGTCGGCACGCGTCGTTACATTAGGTTAGGCATACCTAATCCTGCAAGCGCGGAAGCGTTAACCGATCAACTGTCCCTTTTGCCGGCGGACATCCGCCGCTGGACCCTCGCGGGGCCCCGACCTGGGGTGATCTACCCATCCGCAATCCCGCTCACTCCGGTGAATCGCCGCGATTCCTCTGCCGCGCCCCTCTCCCGCAGGGGGCGAGATGTGCGGAAAGTAAGCCTATGGAGCTTTTCGCCCGATGTGCTTTTCTGGGGGAGAGGCCCCGCCGTCCTGTCCGCCTGAGGAGCGCCATGACCCCCGCCACTCCCCGTATCGCGATCATCGGCGCCGGCCCCGGCGGACTGACCTGCGCCCGCGTTCTGCAGCGCAACGACGTACCGGTCACCGTCTTCGAGCACGACGCCTCCGCCGGTGCCCGCCCGCAAAGAGGCGCACTGGAGCTGCACCTGACGACCGGTCAGGCGGCGCTGCGGGCCGCCGGTCTGCAGAAGGAGTTCGCCGCTGTCGCCCGCCCCGCGGGCCAGGAGGTCCGGCTGCTCGACCACACCGCGACGGTCCTCTTCCAGCACGCCCCCACTCCCGCTCCCACTCCCGCTCCCGCCCCCGGCGCGGCCGGCCGCGCCGAGATCGACCGGGGCGAGCTGCGCCGGCTGCTGCTGGACTCCCTCACCCCCGAAACCGTGCGCTGGGGCAGCTATCTGCGCACCCTTCATCCGCTCGGCGACGGCCGCCACCGGGCCGAGTTCGACGACGGCCACACCGAGACCTACGAGCTGGTCATCGGTGCCGACGGCAGCTGGTCCAGGGTCCGGCCGATGCTCTCCGACGCCACCCCCCACTACACCGGGGTCACCTTCGTCGAGTCCGGATTCGAGGACGCCGACACCCGGCACCCCGAGGTCGCCCGGCTGGTCGGCGCCGGCAGTATGAGGGCGGAGTCCGCCGGCAAGGCGCTGATCGCCCGGCGCTGCAGCCGCGGCCGCATCCGCCTCTATGCCGCCTTCCGCGGCTCCCAGGACTGGGCGCTGGAGGCCGGGGTACGGATCACGGACACCGAGGCCGTCCGCGCCGTACTCCTCGACCGGTTCGCGGGCTGGGACGAACGGCTGCTGGCGCTGCTGCGGGACAACGACGGCGGGTTCGCGAACCGGCCGCTGTTCGCCCTGCCGGTGCCGCACACCTGGACGCACACCCCCGGCCTGACCCTGCTCGGCGACGCCGCGCATCTGATGCCGCCGTTCGCCCGCCCGGGCGCCGGCCTCGCCATGCTCGACGGTGCCGAACTCGCCCGGAACCTCACCGGACACCGCGACCCCGACGAAGCGGTAAGCGCCTACGAAGCGGCCCTGCGGCCCCGCGCCGCCGAGGCCGCCGAGCACGCTGCCCGTGGTCTGGCCGAAGCCCTCGCCCCCGACGCCCCGCGCGGCTCGCTGCGCCATCCGCGCGACCGCCCGCGGTGACCTGCGGGCCCTCCGGTTGCGGCCCCGTCGCACCCGTCGGACGATCGGCAGCGTACGAACGCCGACCGGCAGTGCGCGGCCGCGAGCGCGGCACCGCCCGGCCACGGCCGGGCGCGGAGGGACGGAACGCACCGTGAAGATCACTGAGCCCACACCCGGCGCGCCCTGCTGGGTGGAGCTGGGTACGTCGGACGTGGACGCCGCCAAGGTGTACTACCGCCAGGTCTTCGGCTGGCGCGCCGAGACCGACCCGCGCGACGAGGCGGGCGGCTACACCATGCTGTACCTCGGGCCCGCCCCGGTCGCCGCGCTGACTCCGCTCTACGCCCCCGGGCAGCCGACCGCCTGGACCGTGTCGTTCGCGACGCGGGACGCCGATGCGCAGGCCGCGGCGGTCACCGAGGCGGGCGGGCGCCGGCTGACGGGTCCGATGGACGTCTTCGACCTGGGCCGCTTCGCCGTACTGGCCGACCCGGAAGGTGCGGTCTTCTCGCTGTGGCAGGGCCGGTCGTTCGCCGGCGCCGCGGTGTTCAACGCACCGGGCTCGCTCGGCTGGGTCGAGCTCGCGACCCGGGACGAGGAGGCCGCCAAGGCCTTCTACACACGGATCTTCGGCTGGACCGTGGGCACACACAAGGACTACCCGCAATGGGGGGTCGACGGCGCCGACTTCGGCGGGATGAGCGCGCTGGACGAGTTCTACCCGGACGACGTCAGGGCGCACTGGCTGCCGT
Organism: Streptomyces sp. NBC_00400; assembly: GCF_036048035.1. NCBI lineage: Bacteria > Bacillati > Actinomycetota > Actinomycetes > Kitasatosporales > Streptomycetaceae > Streptomyces > Streptomyces sp. NBC_00400. The sequence continues at coordinate 7,258,391 of NZ_CP107940.1, forward strand.
ACTTCGCGGTCGCCGACGTCGACGGGACGGCCGCCCGGGCCGCAGAGTCGGGCGGCATGCTGCTGGTGCCCCCGACCGATGTGCCCGCGGGGCCGAGGATTGCGGTGATCCGGGATCCGCAGGGAGGACACTTCGGGATCCACGGCGCCGGTATGGAGGGCTGAGTCCGGTATCGCTCCGGTGTACCCGCGGTGCGGCGACTGCCCGCGCCACGGGCGCACTTGCGCTGTCACACGATCGGCGGCCTGTTCGTCGTTTCACCACATTCCAGGAGTGGTTTATGCGTAATGTCCACTTCGCGGCAATGGGTGGCATTGCGCGTCGAGAACAGGAGACCCCTATGCCCACGACCGACCTCCTCGTGGCCCGAGGCAAAAAGCTCGCAGCCGGCGCGGGCGCACTGGCCGCGGCCGCCGCTCTCGGCGCGACGCTGCTCGCCGCGGCCCCGGCGCACGCGGCCCCCGAACCCGCCAAGCCCTTTGGTGTGGTCACCGCCAAGACGGGCCTGAGTCAGCGTCAGTACCCCAGCACGGACTCCTCGGTGCGGGGCCACCTCCACCACCGTGCGCAGGTCGGCCTGGTGTGCAAGGTCCGCACCCAGAGCGTCGGCGGCAACACCATCTGGTACCTCACCCGCGAGGAGCGCGCGACCTGGGTCTCGGCCAGGTACGTGACCAGCAGCGGCGCCGTCAGGTACTGCAAGGACGTCCAGCGCAGCCGGCTGCTGCCGCCCAACGCGGCGAAGCACACCGTGGGCTGATGGAACCCCGGGAAGGCCCGGTCCGGTGCCGCGGAGGCACCGGACCGGGCCTTCATGTGTGCGCCGGGCGGAAAGGAAAGGAAGAGCGGGCAGAAGGGAGAGGAAGAGACCGTGCAGATCGATCTCAGCGGACGGACCGCAATCGTCACCGGGTCGACGCAGGGCATCGGGGCGGCCATCGCCCTGGGGCTGGCGCGCGCCGGAGCCAGGGTCGCCGTGAACGGCCGCAGTGCCGGGTCCGTGGATGCGGCGCTGGAGCGGATGCGGGCCGAGGAACCGGACGCGGCATTTCTCGCGGCGCCCGGTGACATCGGCACCGACGACGGCCTCGACCGCGTCGCCGAGGCCGTACCGCAGGCGGACATCCTCATCAACAACCTGGGTATCTTCGGCCCCCGGCCCGCCCTGGAGATCGATGACGCCGAGTGGCGGCGTTACTTCGAGATCAATGTGCTCACCGCCGTCCGGATGATCCGCCGCTATCTGCCCGGAATGACCGAACGGGGCTGGGGCCGCATCCAGAACATCGCCAGCGACTCCGCCGTGGTGATTCCGGCGGAGATGATTCATTACGGGATGTCCAAGACGGCGCTGCTCGCGGTGTCCCGGGGCTTCGCGAAGGAGGCGGCCGGGAGCGGGGTGTGTGTGAACTCGGTCATCGCCGGACCGACCCATACGGGCGGGGTCGAGGACTTCGTTTACGACCTCGTCGGGCGGGATCTGTCATGGGACGAGGCGCAACGTGCCTTCATGCGGGAGTACCGGCCGCAGTCACTGATCCAGCGAATGATCGAACCGGAGGAGATCGCCGCCATGGTGGTCTACCTCAGCTCCCCGTTCGCCTCGGCGACGACCGGCGCGGCCGTCCGCGTCGACGGCGGTTACGTCGACTCGATCCTCCCCTGACCGGGCGGGCGAGCGTCCCGTCGCTGCCTCCCGTCACTGCCTCCCGCGACGGCCTCCCGCCCTCCGGACGTACTCCGGCTCGCCCCCGCACGACCAGCCTCCCGTGCAGCCGCACCCTTCCGAATTACTGAAACAAGTTCTACTGTGCCCTCGATCCGGCAGCCGACGGGCCGTCAGCATCCCGTGCCCCCTCGGACCGGACGACCGGACCGGACGAACTGGAGGGGCCGTGCACCTCGAATACACCCCCGAGCAGCAGCAGTTGCGCGCCGAGCTGCGCACCTACTTCGCCGAGCTGGTGCCGGACGGTGCCCTCGCCGGCCCCCACGGTTCCGAGGCCGGCGCAGGCGGCTCCCTCGCCGGCGCCGCCGACCGGAAGCGCTTCTACCGTGAGACCGTACGACGGCTGGGCACCGACGGCTGGCTGGGCGTCGGCTGGCCCAAGGAGTTCGGCGGGCGCGGCCTGTCCCCGACGGAACAGTTCATCTTCTTCGACGAGGCGGCCCAGGCGGGCGTGCCGCTGCCGCTGATGGCGCTGAACACCGTCGGCCCGACGATCATGCAGTTCGGCACCGACGAACAGAAGGCCTACTTCCTGCCCCGGATCCTCTCCGGCGAGATCGATTTCGCCATCGGCTACAGCGAGCCGGACGCCGGCACCGACCTGGCCGCCCTCAAGACCCGCGCCGTACGCGAGGGCGACGAGCAGAGCGGCCACTACGTCGTCAACGGGCAGAAGATCTGGACGACCAACGGCGACACCGCGGACTGGGTATGGCTCGCCGTACGCACCGATCCCCAAGCCCCGCCCCACAAGGGCATCACCATGCTCCTCGTCCCCACCAGCGACCCCGGCTACTCCTGCACTCTGATCAACACCCTCGCCTCGCACGACACCACCGCCAGCTACTACGAGAACATCACCGTCCCGGCCTCCCGCCGCGTCGGCCAGGAGAACAAGGGCTGGCGGATCATCACCAACCAGCTCAACCACGAGCGGGTCACCCTCGCCGCCCACGGGACCATGGCCATCCGCGCCCTGCACGACGTCCAGCGCTGGGCCGCCGCCACCGAGCTCACCGACGGCCGCCGGGTCATCGACCTGGGGTGGGTGCGCGGAAGACTGGCCCGCACCCACACCAGACTCGACGCCATGAAGCTGCTGAACTGGCAGATGGTCGACGCGCTCCAGCAGGGCACCCTCACCCCCCAGGACGCCTCCGCGGTCAAGGTCTACGGCTCCGAGGCCCGCCGGGACGCCTATGCCTGGCTGATGGAGGTCGTCGGCTCCGCGGGCCCGCTCAAAGAGGGCTCGGCCGGCGCGGTACTGCACGGAGAACTGGAACGCGGCTACCGCTCCGCCGTCATCTTCACCTTCGGCGGCGGCAACAACGAGATCCAGCGCGAAATCATCTCGTGGATCGGCCTGGGGATGCCCCGCGTACGGCGCTGAATCGGTGTGACTCAGAATTATAGTTGGCACAAAGGAGAGATGCTTGGCACCGTGATCAACTGTCCCCTCCGGTGTGGAGTCACGGCACAGTAGGTAGCCTGCCTACTGACGTTGCATCAGGATCTCCCTGAAGTTACTGGCCAAGAAATGCGGTTCGGCTGCCTGGCGATCCTGGATCCAGCAGAATGTTCCTTCGCTAGGAAAGAGGAAGGGCATCATGGCCACGGGGAAGCCGCAACTGTTGTTCGTACATGGCATCGGCGGCCTTCGGGACACCGCCACTGACCGCGACAGGTGGCTGCAGGCGCTTGCCGCCGGAGCGCGGGATGCCGGGATGGTCGATGCGATCTCCGGACTGACACAGGGCTGGCTGGCGGATGTCACGTTCGCCAACTACAGCGACCTGTTCAACCGCCGGGGAGCCCAGGGCGATCCAGCCAGGGAACTCGACGAGCATGAAGTCCCCTTCTGGGCTCGCACCCTGATGCGCACCGACCCGTCCGGCTGCGAGGCCGTCCTCGTCCCCGCAACCGGCCGACCGCCCCTGCGTCGCCGCCGTCCCGGCCCGACCAGCCCGCCCGCCTCTGCACCCGCTGACGACCAGGTACGCGCGTGAGCCGAGACATTCGCGGACGACCGTGAGTCTCCTGCTGTCCGCCTCGCCATCGCCGCCTCCCCGCTCGCTTCCTTCACGCTGCCCGTTCTCGACGTGCTCCGCGACCGCCTAGTCCCGGATGCCGCGCTCGCCGACACCGCGGAGTTCCTCACCGCTGGCCTACTTACTGCCACCCGCAGCGAATCGGCCGACATGATCTACCAATTCCACCCCGCAGCAGCCGCCCACCTGACCACCCTGCTCACCCGCGACCAACTCTGGGACACCCACTTCGCCCTCAGTGACCACCTAGCAGCCCGCCTTCAAGCCCCTCACGGCATTCCAGTTGTCCTCCACTCGCCCCACACCGATGAAACCCTGGCAGCCGGTATCCGTCCCATCGCCTACGCCGCAGCTACTACGGCGCGACTGCTGGGAGTCGAGGCAACCGACCTCCTGCCCGAAGCCAGGCGCCTCCCGGCGGCTGGCCTGACGGCGGAATCATCGAGCGAGACGCAACGCGGCCCTGTGCCTATCACTCCCACTTCGACGGCAGGCTAGATTCAGCACGCGTCGAGCTGGAGTTTCTCGGTACAAATACCCCTGACCTTCACTCACGCGTGGAGATCCGGCGGCGCGAGACCAAGGCGCCGGATGGCACGTAGAAAAGCGTGTCCACCGGGCGGAATGCTCTCCAATGGCACGATTCGTAGCTTCGTCGTCCCGACGCGCGATATCAATGGCGCTCGGCAGAGCGGCGGCTGAAGGCTGTCTCTCACTGCCCGGACTTACCTTCAGCGCCACAGGAGGCTCGGGCGATGACTCCCGTTGGTTGCTCAACTCAGCTTGAACAGTTGTGCCCGCACCCTTCTCAGTCAGGCGCTGTGAGTCCGTGCCTGGCACGCCGCTCTCCCAGCTATAGCCGAGGCAGAGCCAGAGGTCGTCCTCCGCGTCCGTGATCACCTTCGCCCACCTCGGCTTGCCCTGCTGGCGACACCGCGACGCTGCGGTTCACGAGACGAGGACAGTACTCTGCGATTGGTCACAGGCGAAGGCAAGGCGACTGGCGTAGTGGTTGATCCGGTGGAGAAGCTCGGTCTTGTCGCCTCTGCGGACATCAGAAGCACGGATCTGGTTCACGGCTGAGACCAGGTGTTTGGTGCCTTGCCCGTGCTGCCGCAGGGCGTTGAGGGCGGGGCTGTGGAGGTAGTCCCCCTGGGTGACCTCAGCCCATACCAGTGCGGTGGCGGCCTTCGGGCTGGGCGAAGTAGGCGCATTCCTGAACTTTCCTAACCCATCACACAGTTCGGTCCATTGGGCATCGGGCAGTTGCCATGAGGCGAGCGCGTGACGTCGCCTGGCGTAGTCGATGCGGAGGACATCGGAATCCAGAGCGCAGGCGACTTGGTCGACAGCGTTATCGAACATCTCCCATGACTCGGTGGGTGCGAGTACGCGTTTGAGGATCTTGAGGGTCTGTTGTGCGGTATTCCAAGGAGTTCCGAGAGCCTCTGCACATTCGGGCCAGGTGCCGCCTGCCGCCATCTCGACGAGTTTGAGTGACGCAGCTCGGCGCAGGTGACGGGTGTTCCAGGCTGTGATCGGCCCTACGCGGTCCAGGAGGGTGGTGAAGTGGGCGTCTATCCATGTGGAGGGAAGCAGAGCAGGAACGTGTTCGGCGCTGAAGAGGCACTCGCGCGAGGGCGCCCGGAGTTTGGAGTGTGGGTGGCCGCCTGTGTGATAGAAGCCGTTGACCTTGCGGGCCAGGGCACGGGCGAGAGTTGGTGAGAACTGCATCCGGCGGAAGGCTGCGGCCACGTTTGCGGGGATGCGTTCGAAGGCGGCGCGAGCCAGTGGCTGGACGCGGTCCCGCAGATTGGTCTCGACCTGGGAATGATGGCCGAGGAGAGTGTCGGCGGCCAGGAGGAGGGCTGCACACTCGGAGGAATCGTCCGGGGCGTGCCATACGCTGCGGGAACGCGTGCCTGCAGCGGGCGGATGATCGAGGTGGTTGATGATTGGAGTAGCGTGATCGTCGATGAGGGCGGCCAAGGTAGGGGAACGGACCAGGCCGGCACCTAAAGGCCAGCTGAACTTGACCAGTTGGGCAGCTGCCACCAGATCGAGGAAGAAGTAACGGTCTCCTGTCCCGTTCCCCGCGCTGGTTTGTGGGCTGCCCCGGAGTAAGCGCTGATTGATGCGGCGTTGCAGAGAGATTAGGCGATCCAGGTCATCGGGGGCCGTGATCAAGGGGCTCTCGGATGGCTGATCCAGCCGTGCCTCGCAGGAGCGGTGGAAACCTGCTGGAGGCAACCGAGTACCCAGCATCGGATGGCGACACTGCGTTGGGTGGAGCCCGTCCACGGCACGTTCCATGATCAGGCCAGCGCGTTCGGTTCCCTGTGGACGGTTCGGCGGATTGCGGCACTGAGGACAGACGCTGGACAGCAGCAGGGAATGCTCGGGGCAGGCGAATGTAACCGGCAGGTGCCAGCGCAGCTTCCAGGCGCCACCGAGCCTGCTCTGTACAAGGCTGCCGTCCCCGGCGAGACATCGGGGGCTAAGCACTTGATCTTGGGTCTTTAGCACAGGCGATCGGTCCGGTATGTGGGTTCGATCGAAGATCGTCGATCACTGGCAGGGCCTGTCTACGTTCCGTGCATGCCGGTGGAATGGACCAAACGCACAGTCGCACCGGTCCACTAGCAACTGGGCCGGGTGCCGTCCTCTTAGGTGGGGGCGGCACCCGGCCTTCGTCGGATCGGCGACCGGTGAGCGGGGCCGGTCCGACATGGTCAGCAGGGGGCGTAGACCGAGCTGATTTTGTCGTTGAAGTTGCTCGGAACGTTGATCGTCGGACCGAAGGCGCCGTACGCGGCCAGCAGGCCACTCCCGCCGGTGCCGTCGTAGACGCTCAGTGGGCTGCCCGCGCGGTTCCACAGCGAGCTGGTCCGGTTGTTGATGCTGGAGTCGAGGTTGTAGATCCGGCCGCAGGACGGCACGACGTACATGGTCCCGCCGCCGTTGCTGTTCTGGAACAGACACGCCTGACCATGCTGGCAGTTGTCCCACCCCTGCGCCCCGAACGGCACAGGAATCGCGCGGAGCACCGGAGCGCTCGCGGCGGAAGGGGCAGTGGTCGTACTGTTCTGGGCGGAAGCGCTGCCTACTGCGGACGCCAGCAGCAGGGCGGCGCTCGCGGCGATGAAAGCGACTCTCTTCATGGGCGGATGTCTCCTTTTCGGTTCGCTCGACGTCACTCGAAGACCGCTGCCACCGCACCGGCGTCCGCTCAGCCCGGTGCTGCCGCTGCGGTCTGCCCATCGTGGGCCCCGCAAGGCCCGGGGAGTTGAGGATGAGCGCGGGATCGCTTGGCACTCAGTGCGGATCGTGCATCGCGGACACCTCGTAGCGGAACTGGCTGGGCGTTGCCCCGTACGTCCTGCGAAACACCCGGCTGAACTCCGCCGGGCTCAGGAACCCCCAGCGCGCCGCTACCGCGGCGATCGGGCGCGCCCGCAGCACCGGGTCGGCGAGATCGGCCCGGCAGCGTTCCAGTCGGTGCCGCCGGACCGTGGCCATCACCGCCTCCGGCTCGCTCCGGAACAGCTCGTGCAGGGTGCGGACCGAAACATGGTGCCGGGCGGCGATCACGGCCGGGCAGAGCCCCGGATCGCCGAGGTTCGCCTCGATGAAGCCGCCGATCTGCGCCATAAGTTCCCGCCGCCGGGTCTCTGCCGGCAGCGCACCAGCCGCGTCCAGGTGACCAGCGAGGAACGCCGCCACCAGATCGACCGCGATCGTGCCGAGCCGGTAGCTCTCGGCCTGGTCCTGGCCGGCCAACCGCCCCAGCGTCGAATAGAGCAGTTGCCGCAGCAGCGAGCCGGTGGCACCGCACGGGGAGAGCGGGCGGGACAGCAGCCGGTCAGCTTGGTCCTGCGGCAGCGCCAGGGCGGCCCGGGGCAGCCGCAGCATCGTGACCATCGGAGTGCCCCGGGCGTCCTGGAACTCCGCGTCCAGTGGATGCGAACTGTCGAATAGAACCATCCCGCCGGCCTGAACCACCGCTTCGTGGCGCCGCTGGTGGACGAGTACCAGCCCCCTCCGGATCAGCGCCAGATGATACGTCTCGGGATCGTCGCGCCGGATGTGCCGCGAGGTGCGGACAGCACCCAGGGGCGGGAAGGAGAAGGTTGCCAACTGCGCGGTGCCGAGATCGGCGCTCATCACCCGGGCGGGGAAGTCCCGCGCGTGCGGACTGGTGAGCGTGAAGGGCGCGATGCCCTCCCGCACCCGGTCGACGTACCAGCCGAACCGGTCGCGCTCGGTCAGCACGTCATTTGAGAGGGAGAGGACGGGCGAGGGGGTGACCATGGTGTGAGACACACCGCCATGCTGTAGACGAATGCCTCACGGGCAAAGCGGCTCCTCGGCCATACCTTCCCGCCGCTTCCCGGACGCCGGGCGGACGTCACGGTGCCGACAGGGTGTGGCCGCTGCGGGTGACGCCGACACGACGCCGCCCTCATAGACCACCGCTCCGAACCATGATCGACTGCTTGGCGTTAATGGCTGTTCGGTTGGTCCCCAAGGCCGGTAAGGACGTGTGCGCTTCGGCGTGATGGCCAGGGCCTCGCAGGTGTCGCGCCAGAGGAAGGACCGGTACGCGCCTCCGTTGTCCGACAGAATTCGCTCGGTGGTAACGCCGCGTTCGGCGAACCACGCCACCGCTCGATGCAGCACCCCGACGGCGGTGATGGCGGTCTCGTCGTCGTGTACCTCGGTGTATGCGACGCGTGAGTGGTCGTCGATGATCGTGTGCATGAAGGCGTAGCCGAGTTTCGGGTTGCCCCACTTGCTCTTCAGCTTGTCGGGAGTGGCCGAGCGGTTCCTCTCGCCTTGCCGTCGCCCGACATAGCGCCACCCACCGCCGTCAGGGATGTTCCCGAATTTCTTAACGTCCACGTGCACCAGCGAGCCGGGGTACGGGTGCTCGTAAGCGCGGATGGGTTCTCCAGTGGCACGGTCGAGATAGGACAGCCTGTTCAGCCGCGCCGCGGTGAGGATACGGTGGACTGTCGACGCGGCGATGCCGAGTCGTGTCGCGAGTTGAACTGGGCCCTCCCTCAATCGCCTCCGCAAGCTGACGCATCGCATCGATACTGCCTTGGGCGTCTTCTTCGGCGAGGTCTTCGGTCGGGACGAGCGGTCTTGCATTGACTCGCCAGCAAGGTGGCGGTCGACCCAGCGCTTCACGGTGGGCCAGGAGACCTGGAAACGGGCCGCAACTTCGCTGATTGGCCAGCCGTCGTCAACGACGAGTCGCGCGACTTTCAGACGGTGGCGCGGGGTGAGGGCAGCGTTCGGATGTGACATGTCTGAGCTCCTGGACAAGCTGAAGGGCCGGCCATCGTGTGTGGCCGACCCTTCGAGAACGAACATAGTGGGTAAGGGTCGTGCAGCTCAGTCCACCGGGGAGACCCGGATGAGGTTGCCGTCGGGGTCCGTGATCACGAACGTGCGGCCGAAGACGGCGTCGTACGGCTCCTCCACGACATGGACTCCCTTCGAGACCCAACTCGTGAAGATCTCGTCAACTGCGGACGCTGCTCCCGGCACCATCAGCCCGACTTCGCTCGTGCGAGGGGTGCTCGGGACCGCGTGTTCGCTGCCCCCCGTCCACAACGCGAACAGGACGCCGGGGGCTACCTCGAAAGCCACGTAGTGGGGACTGGTGAAGGTCGGTTCGATCTCGAACAGGTCGCTGTAGAAGGCCGTAGCGGCCTCGGCGTCGCGGACGTAGATCAGGAACAGGTTGGGTGCGGGCATAGAGCGCTCCTCAGATCGTTGAATTCTCGGTACCGCTCCAGTTGATCGCTTAACCGCGACAGAACCTGTCACCTTTTTCTGCGAACATTGGTCAGCATGAAGGCTTCGAGGCTGTTGCACCTCTTGCTGCTCCTACAGACCCGTCAGCGCATCACCACCACCGAGCTCGCCAAGCGCCTGGAGGTGTCCCGGCGGACTGTGCTGCGGGATGTCGAGGCACTCTCGACAGCAGGTGTGCCTGTTTATGCCGAACGCGGGCGGAATGGTGGGATCGTTCTGCTCCCCGGTGCACGGCTCAACGCATCCCATCTGGAACCACCAGAGCTGGAGGCCCTCTCCGTGGCTGGTTTGGACAGCGCGCAACTTGAGCGCATGGGCCTGTCTGCGGTGCAGGAGTCGGCCGCGCGCAAGATCGCCGCCCGCCAGGCCGCAGCACCTGAGTCGCCGAGCCTGCTGCGACTGGCGGACCTGGTACTGGTGGACAGCAACGCGTGGCTTGCTGACTCAAAGCCAGCGGTAGACGTATCGGATCTAGCCTCGGCCCTGCGACACCGACGCCGGCTGCGAATCCAGTACCGGCGCAGCGCCGAGAAACAGGCCTCGGCGCGGGTGGTCGACCCGTACGGGATCGTGGCGAAATCAGGCCGCTGGTATCTCATCGCCGACGACCATGGGACCGGTCGGCTGTTCGCTCTGGAACGACTCTCGGCCTACGAACAACTCGACGCGCCAGCTGTTCTCCGGCCAGATGAGACCCTCCGCACAAGGTGGGCTGCGTTGAAGGAACGCACCGAGAGGCCAGGCCGCGTGAGCGTGACCGTCCGTCTGCGAGAAAATGGCCTCGACCTGGCACGGCGCATCCTCGGCACCCGCATCCACGATGTCTCCGACACGGAAAACGGCTGGTGCACCATTGTCGTCCGCTACCCCGACATCGAGTCAGTGCGTCAGCTCCTCCAGTTCGGCAACCACATCGAGATACTCACCCCAGAGACAGCCCGCAAACGCATCAGCCAGCTTGCCAAGGACCTGACTGAAAGACACTCGGCCCCAGCCTCGTGACTGCTAAGCGGCACGCCCTGCTCTCGATCAATGTCCCCGGTCGGTACATCTAGTCCAGTTCCCAGCCGCCGGAGTAAGGGGGGCCAGGGCCTGGCGGAATCCCTTGATCACGGCGGTCCGTGTGGGGGTGAGCTTGGCGCACTGACACAGCGGCGAGGACGTTCCCTTCGGCAGTCCGCCGGTGTTAGGAACAGTTCATCTGTATCAGGAGCTCCCAGTCGTGACCTCTGCGGAGACCCCGCCTGCTCCGTCACCACCACCGCCTCCGGCGCCTTCTTGAGTACGCACCCGAGGGAACATCCGCCCGGAGGGCAGATGGCCCCCGTGCCCCCGGTGAAACACCCCGTGACCTGCGGTGTACCAAAGTGCCAACTATCTCTCTGATTCCGTGCCTGTAGTTGCTGAACCTGGTTGGCATCAGGGCAGGTCACGAACGTGGTCTAGTGCCAACTAGCGATCCTGGTCACAACGGGTGTGACAAGGATTTCCAGTTGACACACAAGTGGGATGGTTGGCGCTACGCAGAATCTCACCGGACTCTGCAACACCCTTCCCCGCCCGGGCGGGGAAAACATGCGTTCCCCTCCAAAGCGCCGGTGGCCGCAAGTACAGTTAACGCATGGCTTCCGATGACCCGGCCGAGATGGTCTGGGAAAAAATGTGGGTTGGGCGTCCAAGCGGAACGCATCTTTCGCAATCGCGAACTTCTGGTGGTTCCAGCCCTCTCGCGCGTAGCGATGGCACGAATCAGCTCGAAACGCATGTCACGCTCTTTCCTGCCCGTGGTGAAGACGAGCAAGATCCGTCAGCAACACTGCTCAAGGTGTTCGTAGGCGTTGCGGTGGGCGTTGTTGCGGCCATTGCTGCCAGCAAGGCTGTGCCACACATCAAGAGCCGGTTGAATTCGAAGTGGAACAGAAGTTCGGAAAAGGGTGAGGTCGGCAGTCAAGCCGCTACCGCCGAGATGGCCGCAGTGAGCAGGGCTGCTACTGCACACTTTTCCATCGAAGTTGATGTCGCGCTCGAAGAGCACGGAACGAGTATGAGCAGTGCCGAAGCTCAGAAACGTCTTCTTGCGCTTCTGGCGGCTGCGGCGTGCATCGCCGATCAGGTGAGGGCGCTGGTTAATGCTCGGATCGAAGACGATGAGGCTTCTCTGGAGCTGAAGAGAGTAATGGAGAAACTCACGGCTCCGCAGATCACGGACAGCATCAACCGGGTGCTTGAGGCGGACTCTTCTCTGCTCGACGAAGAGGTATCCGCTGAGTTCATGAAGATCTTTGGGGGAGGCCGAACCGTTGATGGCCAGTATGTGCCGCTGCGAAACGAAAAGATCAAAGAGGCACTACGTCTGACTGGTGGTGAGGCGTAGCCGCGGCTACTCCCGCAGAGTTCGTCCCGACCTTCGTGTTCACCGGCGGCAACAGCCCCGACACCGCCGCCCGCTTCCCGCGCGGGGAAGACCCTTCACCACCCCCGCCGCGGACCTGTGGCAATCCGGGCGCGAGGCCAGCTCTGGCCTATGTACTCCAGCTGTAGATCATGATCTTCATGTCTGGGATGCGGCTTGTCGCCGGTAATGGCTGACTCGTGCTCGTGCCTGGTGGCGACGTCGCCAGCCGGACCAGCCGAGCCGGTGGGCGGAGGCGGATCGGGCCGGGCGACGAGTGTGGTGAACAGTCGCTGGATCTCGTTGCAAGTGAGCGGGATCAGTCCGTCCGGGGCGGGGTGCCGGGCGTGCTCATCGGCCCGGACCACGGCGAGGAAGGCGTGGGCGAGCATGGCGAGGGTGACCCAGCGGGACCAGGAGGTGAAGCGGCGGACCTGATGTTCGTCCAGCCCGGTCAGGCCCTTTCCTGCCTGGAAGGTCTCCTTGACCCGCCATCTCGATCCGGCGACCCGCACCAGTGTGGGCAGAGGCACGGAGGCGGGTGACCAGCAGTGGTAGTAGGCGAGTTCGCCAGTGGTGCGGCTGCGGCGGATCAGCAGCTGACGGTGGCCGGTCCCGGGGGCGGTGAGGTCCACGACGGCCCAGTCGTAGAAGCGGTGCCCCTTGGCGCCGCCCCCTGCCGACAGCCTCTGCCAGGCCCGTTTGGGGACCTTCGCGGCCAGCGCGTCCGCCCGGAACTTCCCACCGGTGGCAATGACTTCGGACGAGCAGGCAATGGCAAGCACGTAGCCGGCCCCGCGCTCCTCCAGCGCGGCCCGTAGCCTCGGATTGCCGCCGTAGACCTCATCGCCCGCGACCCAGCCCGCACGGTACCCGGCGTCCAGGAACCGGCCGATCATGCGGGCGGCCAGCTCCGGCTTGGCGGCGAAGGCGATGTCCTCGTCCAGTCCGGCGGCCTGGCAGCGGTCCACGAGCGTGGCACGTAGAGTTCCCGGTCCACCGCCGCGTGCCCTCGGCGGCCCGCGTAGACGAGGTAGACCGCGACCTGGGAATTCTCGATTCTGCCCGCAGTGCCGGTGTACTGGCGCTGAACACCGACCATGCAGGTTCCCTTCTTGAGGTCGCCCGTCTCGTCGACCACCAAGACCGCCTCGTCGTCGTGGAGGTGTGCGACGACGATGATCACCGGTGGCCGCACCCTGCGCGTCCTTTGTCAGTCCCGAACGAGACAGAACGGGTGACCTGCCGGGTCGGCGTAGATCCGCCAACTACGCTTCTGGGTACCAGCGTCGAGCAGTGTGGCGCCCAGCTTGCGAACCTCTTGCTGGGCCTGATCGAGGTCCGTGACTCCCAGGTCGAGGTGGAACTGCTGTGGCCAAGCAGGATCCGGCCACCGGGGCGGCCGATGGTCTTCCACACGCTGGAAGGCGAGCACGAGCCCGGTCTCGGTGTGGAGGGTCGCCCAATCGTCGCCGAGCGACCACCGTGGGTCCGGCTGGTTCACCACGCCGCCCAGGAGAGACTGGTAGAACCGGGCGAGCTCAAGGACATCAGCACAATCCAGCACGACACACTGCAGCTTGGCGATCACGAAGGGCAGCGTAGACCAGCGATACATAGGCCACCCCTCCAGCCCTGATCACGATCTACAGCCGGAGTACTAGCGATGATGCAGCTCGGACCCAACCTTCTGGCCAAAACTCTGCGGGCGGTCGCCACCAGCCGGCCAGAGCGCCGGCCTGCTCCGTGCGGGCCCTGAGTCTGATTGGTGTACGGATACACCTCACGAGCGCCTGTGGGCACAGCGTCGAGAAAAATTCGGCCCGAGGCACGGACCTGGCCGTAGCGGCCTTGAGTATGAGCACGAGGGCGAGGGTGTGGCCACGGCACCCGCCCGGAGCGCATGCTGCAGAGGAACCACGGCACGACCGACAATGGAGACACGCCGACGGCAGTGCGGCCCGGCAGCGGGAGGTGTGGAACGTGGCAGGCGACCCGGGGCTCTTCGGGCCCCGTTCCGTGACCTGGCAGATGCACAGCGATCCGATGATGTGGATCGCGGGCGTCCGTGCGCTGTACCTCCAGGCGCTGCACCCTCGCGCGGTACGCGGTGTCCTCCAGAACTCGGACTTCAGGAGTGACGCCTGGGGCCGGCTGATGCGGACCGCCCGGTTCGTCGGCACCCTCACCTACGACACCACCGACGCCGCCGAACAGGCCGGTGCCACGGTCCGCCGTATCCACCGCCGGCTGTCCGCCACCGATCCCGGCACCGGTGAGCGCTACGGCGTCGACGAGCCGGACCTGCTGCTGTGGGTGCACTGCGCGGCGGTGGATTCCTATCTGCACGTCCTGCGCCGCTCCGGCTACCCCCTCGGCGATGCCCATGCCGACGCCTACCTCCACGAGCAGCGCGAAAGCGCCCGGCTCGTCGGCCTCGACCCGGCCGGTGTGCCCGGCAGCCGGGCCGCGCTCGCCGCCTACTTCGCCCGCGTGCGGCCCGAGTTGGCACTGACCCCCGAAGCCTGTGACGTGGACGCATTTCTGCGCAGGCCACCGACCCCGGCCCCGCTCGTGCCTGCCCGCGCCCTGCTCTGGCAGCGGGTGGCACAGCTCGCCTACGGCGCACTCCCGGCGTATGCCCAGGAGCTCTACGGGCGCCCCGTACCCCCGCCCGCAACCGTCACCCGACGGCTGCGCGCCACCGGCCGCCTCCTTCGCGCCATTCCGCCCACCGTCCGCTGGCAGCTCCCGCCCCGGCACATCCTGCGCGCCGTCGCACGACTCGGCCCCGGCGCCCGCCCAGCGCCCTACAAGCTCCGCCCTTCCGCCGCCATACTGGACGGGCAGAAGGACACGCAGGGGGAACTGCGCGGCTGACCACGGGGGACGGGGGCGGCGACACATGGGTGCGGACGAGAGACTGATCCAACGGCGGTACCGGCTGCTCGACACCATCGGGCGCGGCGGCATGGGGGAGGTGTGGCGGGCCCGCGACGAGTCGCTGGGCCGGCAGGTCGCCGTCAAATGCCTCAAGCCCACCGAGCCACGGCACGAACCCTCGTTCCTGCAGGTGCTGCGCGAACGTTTCCGCCGTGAGGCCCGGGTCGCTGCCGCACTGCAGCACCGCGGTATCACCGTCGTCCATGACTTCGGCGAGGACGAGGGCACCCTCTTCATCGTCATGGAGCTGCTCAGCGGCCGGAACCTCAGCCAGCTGCTGGACGACAACCGCCGCCAGCCGCTGCCCGTACCGGACCTCGTCGAGATCGCCGAGCAGGTCACCGCCGCGCTCGCCTACACCCACGAAGAAGCCGTTGTGCACCGCGATCTGAAACCGGCGAACATCGTCCGGACCACCGACGGCACGGTCAAGATCTGCGACTTCGGCATCGCCCGGCTCGGCCACGACATCGGCTTCACCGCCCGCCTCACCGGCACCGGCATCGCCATGGGCAGTCCGCACTACATGTCGCCCGAACAGATCGGCGCCCACGGCGTCGACCACCGCAGCGACCTCTACTCCCTCGGCTGTGTGCTGTACGAGATCGCCACCGGCGTGCCGCCCTTCGACCTGGGGGATGCCTGGGCGGTGCTCGTCGGACACCGTGACCAGGCGCCACAACCGCCCCGCACGCTGCGCCCCGACCTTCCCGAGGCCTACGAGCGCATCATCCTCGAACTGCTCGCCAAGGACCCCGACGACCGGCCCAGGGACGCCGACGAGCTGGGCAAACGCCTCGCCGATGCCCGCCATCCGCACCCCGGCCGGGGCGCCGCGGCCGGCTCGGACGATGCGACGGGTCCCGCCCGCCGGCTGCCCTCCTGGACCCGTGGCATGACCCTCGGCTCCTTGGCGGCCCCCGGCCGGCGGGCACACGGGTACCCGGCGGACCGGACCGCCACCGTCCTGACCGACACCTGGACCGGCGGAAGGAACCCGCAGTGCGGTGAGGCGTCCCCGGCCGCCGGCATCGCCAGCCCGGCACCGCCGGACGACCGCCGCGCCGCCCTCGCCGCGCTGGCCGGACGGCATACCGCCGCGCTGAACCTGGGCCGGCTGGGCCGCTGGGAGGAGGCCGGCGAGGCACACCGTGCGCTCGCCGCGGAACGCGAGCGGCTGCTCGGCCCCGGCCACCCCGACACGCTCACCAGCCGTCTGGAGGCCGGTCATGCCCTGAGCCGCCTCGGCCGGAGCTTCGAGGCGCACCAGATCTACACCGAGGTGCTGACGGGCCGTGAACGCGCGCTGGGCCCCGACCACCCCGACTCGCTGAGCTGCCGCCACCATGTCGCGCTGAACCTCGGCCGGCTGGGGCGGCTGGAGGACTGCAGCGCCATGGCCCGGGAGGTGGCCGAGGCCCGCGCCCGGGTGCTCGGCGCGGACCACGCCGACACCCTCGCCACCCGCTGCGAACTCGCCCATGTCCTGGGCAGGCTGGGCCAGTGGACGGAGGCCCTGCACACCTACCGGGACATCGCGGCGACGCGCACCGTCTCGCTCGGCTCCGACCACCCCGACACCCTCGCCGCCCGCTACGAGGTCGGCATCGGCCTCGGCCGGCTCGGCCGCAGCGGCGAAGCCCTGGCGCTCTACCGGGACCTGGCCGCCGCCCGTACCCGTGCCCAGGGCGCGGACGATCCGGAGACATTGCGCGCCCGGCACGGCCTGGGCGTCAGCCTCGGACGGCAGAACCGCTGGCAGGAGGCGCTGGTGGAGGGACGTGCGGTCGCCGAGGCCCGCGCCCGGGTGCTCGGTCCCGACCACCCCGACACCCTGGTCAGCCGCCGGGAGACCGCCGTGGCGCTCGGCTGGCTCGGCCGCTGGGACGAGGCGCTGGACCTCTACCGCGAGGTCGCGGACGCCCGCGAACGGGTCCTGGGCGCCGGCCATCTCGACGCGTTGGCCAGCTACGGCGACCTGGCCCAGTGCCTGGAGCAACTGGGCCGTACGGACGAGGCAGCCGCCCTCCACCGCCGGGTCGCGGCGCTGCGCCGGGAGCGTGCCGCGCGCCGGCGGTAGGGGGCGGCCCGCAGGCCATCCGCATCATCTGGATGGCTGCGGGCCCATGGGGATGATGCGCCGGGGCACGGTGGTGTCCGGGCCACCCCGGCTCGCAGTGACCGGGGCGGCCCGCGGTGACCCGATAACCCGAGGTGCCCGGGTCGGCCCGCGGCGACCGGGGCGGCCCTCGGAGACCGGGGCAGATCAGTCCGGAGTGACCCGGTAGAGCACCGTGCTGTGGGGCGGCACCTCGCGTCCCACGATCGTGCCATTGCTGTGCGCACGGCGGCCGCTGACCAGATCGTGCAGCTGATAGGAGCCCGCCTCCGGCAGTCCGGCCGTTTCGGCCGTGACCGACAGCGTGCGGGGTGCGTCGCCCGAGTTGAACAGGGCGACCGCCCAGTCACCGTTCTTCAGCGGCTTGGCCAGCACCGCCGAGCCGTCGTCCTCCTGCACGACGGTCCCCTGGACGCCGAGCGCGTCCTGGTCGACGGCGATGACCTTCTTGTTCCCGAGCACCTTGCGTGCCGCCGGGGACAGATGGGCGAGGTCCGTGCTGGAGATCAGGGGGGCGGCCATCATCGCCCACAGCGACATCTGGCTCTGCATCTCCTGCTGCGTCACGCCCGTGTCACCGGCCAGCAGGAAGTCCGGGTCGTTCCAGCGGCCGGGACGCTGGAGGCCGGCCAGCCGCGCGTTGTAGCGGAAGTTGTAGAGGATGGAGGACCACTTCACGGCCGGTGCGTGCTTCTGCAGCGCAATGTCCCGCCCGCCCCGCCACAGATTGCCGAGCGCGGCCGACCAGCCGATGACCCGGTGCCAGACGCTGTCACCGTCGTACTGGAAGTAGGCCGGCGCCGACACCGAGAAGGTGATCGGGCGGCCGGTGGCCCGCAGCGCACGGCTCATCTGGCCGTACAGGTCCCGGTAGGTCTCCTCCTTGCTGTGCCCCGGAGCGACGGGCACATTGCAGCCGTCCGCCTTGACGTAGTCGACCTTCCAGCGGGCGAACAGCTCCGCATCTTCCCGGAAATGGCCGAGACTGCCCGGATATTTCTCACAGGTCAGGGTGCCGACGTCCTCATAGATCCCGAACTTCAGTCCGAGCTCGTGCAGCTTCCGCCCGAGGTAGGCCATGCCGTGCGGGAACTTCGTCCGGTCCGCCGTCAGTTCGCCCTCGGGGCCGCGCTGCCTGCTCATCCAGCAGTCGTCGACGGTGACGGTGCGGTAGCCGCGCCGGGCCAGCCCCGAACGGACCAGCGCCCGCGCATTGTCGAGGATCACCTTCTCGTTGATGTCGCACATGTAGTACGACCAGTCGTTCCAGCCCATCGGGGGTCTCGGCGCCAGGTTCGGATACCTCTCCGCGAGGCGCCGGGCGTCGGAGGTACGGGCCGGACCGGGGGCTGCGGAGGCGGGAGCGGGGGCCGCGAGCAGCCCGGCCGAACAGGCGGCGACGGCGGTCAGTCCGGCGAAGGTGCGGCCGATGCGGGGTACCGGCGAGTGGGACACGGGTCACCTCACGGGTGGGCGGGACGGTCTGACGGGAGCGCGGCGGGGGTGGTACCGGGGCGGAGCACGGCCGGACGCTAGGAGCAGCCCCCTGCCCGGTCAAGAAGCCGCACCGCCCCGGGCGAAGGTTTCAGCCGCCTGCACCTGGCGACCGCGATCACCGCGTGCTACCAAGGGGCATGCCGGAACGGACTTCGTATGACGCGGTCATCGTCGGCGGCGGGCACAACGGACTGGTGGCCGCCGCCTATCTCGCACGCGCCGGGCGCAGCGTGCTGGTGCTGGAGCGGCTGGACCACACCGGTGGTGCCGCCGTGTCGACCCGGGCGTTCGCCGGGGTCGACGCCCGGCTGTCCCGTTACTCCTACCTCGTCAGCCTGTTGCCGCCGAAGATCGTGCGGGACCTCGGTCTGCGCTTCGCGGTCCGCAAACGCACCGTCTCCTCCTACACCCCCACCGTGCGCGACGGCCGGCCCACCGGTCTCCTGGTCGGCGGCGGTGAGGCCCGGACCCGTACCGCCTTCGCCGAACTCACCGGATCGGAGCGTGAGTTCGCTGCCTGGCAGCACTTCTACGGCACCACGGCGCGGCTCGCCGAACGCGTCTTCCCCACCCTGACCGAGCCGCTTCCCACCCGCGCCGAGCTCCGCGCCGTGGTGGACGACGACGCCACCTGGCACGCCCTGTTCGAACGCCCCCTGGGCGAGGTGGTCGAGGAGACCTTCACCGACGACCTGGTCCGCGGTGTGGTCCTCACCGACGCCCTCATCGGCACCTTCGCCACCGCCCACGACCCGTCGCTGCGTCAGAACCGCTGTTTCCTCTACCACGTCATCGGCGGCGGTACCGGCGACTGGGACGTCCCCATCGGCGGGATGGGCGCCCTCACCGACGCACTGGCCGACGCTGCCCGGCGGGCCGGCGCGGAGATCGTCACCGACTGCGCGGTGACCGGTGTCGCGACGGACGGCCGCAGTGCGGAAGTGACCTGTGAGCAGGGCACCATCGGCGCCCGCCGGGTCCTCGTCAACGCCGCCCCGCGCGAGCTGGCCCGCCTGCTGGGCGAGGCCCCGCCGCCACCCGCCGAGGGCGCCCAGCTCAAGGTCAACATGCTGCTCACCCGGCTGCCACGGCTACGGGACACCGGGGTGGACCCACGGGAGGCCTTCTCCGGCACCTTCCACATCGCCGAGGGCTACCGCCAGCTGGAGAGCGCCTACCAACAGGCCGCGTCCGGCACCCTGCCCGCCTCCCCGCCCTCCGAGATCTACTGCCACTCCCTCACCGACCCCTCGATCCTCGGCGCCGACCTGGTCCGGCAGGGCTACCAGACCCTCACCCTGTTCGGCCTGCACGCCCCGGCGAGCCTCTTCACCGCCGACAACGACACCACCCGCGACCGCCTCCTCGCGGCCACCCTCGCCGAACTGGACCGCCACCTCGCCGAACCGCTCGCCGACTGCCTGGCCCGCGACGCCGACGGCCGCCCCTGCATCGAGGCCCGGTCGCCCCTCGACCTGGACCGTGAACTCGGCCTGCCGGGCGGCAATATCTTCCACCGCGACCTGGCCTTTCCCTACGCGGATCCCTCGGACGAAGCTCTCGGCGACGCCCGGTCCGCCCCGGCCCGCTGGGGCGTGGCGACCACTCACCCCAACGTCCTCCTGTGCGGGGCGGGCGCGGTACGCGGCGGGGGCGTGAGCGGTATTCCGGGACACAATGCGGCGATGGCGGTGCTGGAGGAGGGGTGACGGGGCGGGCGCCGGGCGGGCTACGGGCGGCACCCGCCGGTGGCCCGCCACCTCCGTAGCAGGTTTCTGACGCTGCATCAGAAACTCTCTTCCCTCGTACGGCCCGCTGCGGCATCCTTCGCCCATGCAGACGGAGCTGAGCAACACGCTGGGAGTCGAGCACGCCGTCTTCGGGTTCACGCCCTTCCCGGCGGTCGCCGCGGCGATCACCCGGGCCGGCGGGTTCGGGGTGCTCGGCGCGGTCCGCTACACCGCCCCGGACGAGCTGGCCCGCGACCTGGACTGGATGCAGGAGCACACCGAGGGGCTGCCGTACGGGCTCGATGTGGTGATGCCCGCCAAGAAGGTGGAAGGCGTCACCGAGGCCGAGGTCGAGGCGATGATCCCGGAGGAGCACCGCCGCTTCGTCACCGCACTCCTCGACAAACACCAGGTGCCGCAGCTCGCCGAGGGCGAGGCGTCCGGCTGGCGGATCACCGGGTGGATGGAACAGGTCGCCCGCACCCAGCTCGACGTGGCCTTCGGCTATCCGGTCAAGCTGCTGGCCAACGCCCTCGGCTCACCCCCGCCCGACATCGTCCGGCGCGCCCACGACCACGGCATCCTCGTCGCCGCGCTGGCCGGCAGCCCGCGCCACGCCCGGCACCACAAGGCCGCCGGTATCGACATCGTCGTCGCCCAGGGGTACGAGGCGGGCGGCCACACCGGCGAGATCGCCACCATGGTGCTCACCCCGGAGGTGGTGGCGGCCGTCGACCCGCTGCCGGTGCTCGCCGCGGGCGGTATCGGTACCGGTGAGCAGATCGCCGCCGGGCTCGCCCTCGGTGCCCAGGGCGTCTGGCTGGGCTCGCTCTGGCTGACCTGCGAGGAGGCGGATCTGCACTCCCGGCGGCTGACCGCGAAACTGCTCGCCGCCGGCCCGGGCGACACCGTCCGCTCCCGCGCCCTGACCGGCAAACCCGCCCGCCAGTTGCGCACCGAATGGACCGATGCCTGGGACGAGCCGAGCGGCCCCGGCCCCCTCCCGATGCCGCTGCAGGGGCTGCTGGTCGCCGAGGCCCATTCCCGTATCCAGCGCTACGAGGTCGAGCCGCTGCTCGGCACCCCGGTCGGCCAGATCGTCGGCCGGATGAACAGCGAACGCAGTGTGCAGGCCGTCTTCGACGACCTCACCCGCGGCTTCGAGCGGGCCATCGACCGCATCAACCGCATCGCCGGACGTGCCTGATCCCGAGGAGGACAGCGGAATGACCCACGACTCCCCACCGCCCAACGGCTTCTGGGCGCAGGCCACCGCCGACCCGGACCGTACGGTCCTGATCGCCCCCGACGGCGAGGAGTGGACCGCCGGACGGCTGCACGCCGCGAGCAACCAACTCGTCCACGGGCTGCGTGCGGCAGGACTGCGGCGCGGCGACGCCTTCGCCGTGGTCCTCCCCAACGGCGTCGAGTTCTTCACCGCCTACCTCGCCGCGTCCCAGGCCGGTTTCTACCTCGTCCCCGTCAACCACCACCTGGTCGGACCGGAGATCGCCTGGATCGTCGCCGACTCCGGCGCGAAGGTGCTGATCGCCCACGAGCGGTTCGCCGAGGCGGCCCGGCAGGCGGCGGACGAGGCGAAGCTGCCCGCGTCCCACCGCTACGCCGTCGGTGCGGCCGGCGGCTTCCGGCCCTACGCCCAACTCCTCGACGGGCAGCCGGAGTCCGCGCCCGGCGACCGCACGCTGGGCTGGGTCATGAACTACACCTCGGGCACCACCGGACGCCCGCGCGGCATCCGCCGCCCGCTGCCCGGCACCGAGCCCGAGGCCGCCCACCTCGGCGGATTCCTCGCCATCTTCGGCATCACACCGTTCGACGACCACGTCCATCTGGTCTGCTCCCCGCTCTACCACACCGCCGTCCTGCAGTTCGCCGGCGCCTCGCTGCACATCGGCCACCGCCTCGTCCTGATGGACAAGTGGACGCCGCAGGACATGCTGGCCCTGATCGAGGCGCACCGCTGCACCCACACCCATATGGTGCCCACCCAGTTCCACCGGCTGCTCGCGCTGCCGGAGGAGACCCGCGCGGCATACGACGTGAGCTCGATGCGGCACGCCCTCCACGGGGCCGCGCCCTGCCCCGACCACGTCAAACGCGCCATGATCGACTGGTGGGGGGAGTGCGTCGAGGAGTACTACGCGGCCAGCGAGGGCGGCGGCGCATTCGCGACCGCCGAGGACTGGCTCAAGAAGCCCGGTACGGTCGGCAAGGCCTGGCCGATCAGCGAGCTGGCCGTCTTCGACGACGACGGAAACCGGCTGCCCCCGGGCGAACTCGGCACCGTCTACATGAAGATGAGCACCGGCGGCTTCCAGTACCACAAGGACGAGGGGAAGACGAAGAAGAACCGGATCGGCGACTTCTTCACCGTCGGCGACCTCGGGTACCTGGACGCGGACGGATTCCTCTTCCTCCGCGACCGCAAGATCGACATGATCATCTCGGGCGGGGTGAACATCTACCCCGCCGAGATCGAATCCGTCCTGCTCGGCCACCCCGCGGTCGCCGACGCGGCCGCCTTCGGCATCCCGCACGACGACTGGGGCGAGGAGGTCAAGGCCGTCGTGGAACCCGCCGAGGGCCAGGTGCCGGGGCCCGAACTGGCCGTGGAGATCATGGCCCACTGCGCACGGCAACTGGCAGGCTACAAGCGCCCCAAGTCGGTCGGCTTCCTCACCACCATGCCACGCGACCCCAACGGCAAGCTCTACAAGCGCCGGCTGCGCGACCCGTACTGGGAGGGGCGGGAGCGCTCCGTGTAGCCGGTGGCTTCCGGCCAGGGCTCCGGTCTCCGGTCGGGTGGCTTGACCGGTGGTGAGGGGCGGTCGAGGATCGCGCCATGACGCAAGCGCGGAGCAATACGGTCGACGGAGTCCTGCGGCGCAGCGCCCGTCGGGTGCCCGGACGAACTGCGGTGCGGTACGCGGACCGGGCCTGGACCTATCGCGAGCTGGACGACGCGGTGACCGGCGCGGCACGGGTGCTGCGGGCGGACGGCCTGCGGCCCGGCGACCGGGTCGCCTCCTACGGGCACAACTCGGATGCGTACCTGATCGGGTTTCTGGCCTGTGCCCGCGCCGGGCTGGTGCATGTGCCGGTCAACCACGGCCTCACCGGTGAGGATCTGCGCTACGTCCTGGAACAGTCGGGCAGCGCGCTGGTGCTCACCGACGCCGCGCTCGCGCCCCGGCTGCCGGATGCGGTACGCACCATGGCGCTGTACGGGACACCCGACGGCCTGCTGGAGCGGCTTGCGTCCCGCGACGGGCCGGACGCGGACGCCGACGGGCCGGGGGCGGACGCCGACGGGCCGGGGGCGGACGCCGACGGGCCGGGGGCCGAGGTGTCCGACGAGGATCTGGTCCAGCTGCTCTACACCTCGGGGACCACCGCCCTGCCCAAGGGCGCGATGATGACGCACCGTGCCCTGGTGCACGAGTACACCAGCGCCGTCGTCGCCCTCGACCTGAAGGAGACGGACCGGCCGCTGCACTCGCTCCCGCTCTACCACTCCGCGCAGATGCACGTCTTCCTGCTGCCCTATCTGGCGGTAGGTGCGGAGAACACCATCCTGGACGGGCCCGACCCGGGACGGATCTTCGACCTGGTGGAAAGGGGCCTGGCCGACAGCCTGTTCGCGCCGCCGACCGTGTGGATTGCGCTGTCGAACCACCCCGACTTCGCCGCCCGGGAGCTGAGCGGGCTGCGCAAGGCCTACTACGGTGCCTCGATCATGCCGGTGCCGGTACTGGAACGGCTCCGCGCCCGGCTGCCCGGGCTCGCCTTCTACAACTGCTTCGGGCAGAGCGAGATCGGGCCGCTGGCCACCGTGCTCGGCCCCGGTGAACACGAGGGCCGGATGGACTCCTGCGGGCGCCCGGTGCTGTTCGTCGAGGCACGGGTGGTGGACGAGGAGGGCCGGGAGGTGCCGGACGGCACCCGGGGCGAGGTCGTCTACCGCTCCCCGCAACTGTGCACCGGCTACTGGGACAAGCCGGAGGAGACCGCGGAGGCGTTCCGGGACGGCTGGTTCCACTCCGGCGACCTCGCCGTGCGTGACACGGAGGGCTATTTCACCGTGGTCGACCGGGTCAAGGACGTCATCAACTCCGGTGGCGTACTGGTCGCCTCACGCCAGGTCGAGGATGTGCTCCACGAGCATCCGCAGGTGGCCGAGGTCGCGGTCATCGGGCTGCCGGACGAGCGCTGGATCGAGGCGGTGACCGCGGTGGTGGTGCTGCGTTCGGACGGGCCGGAAGGCACGGGCGGTACAGCCGGTACGGGCGGTGCCGGGGGAGAGCCGGGCGGCGCCGGCGTCGGGGAGCAGGAGCTGATCGCGGCGGCCCGCGCCCGCCTTGCGCCCTTCAAGGCGCCCAAACGGGTGATGTTCGTGGACGCACTGCCGCGCAACGCCAGTGGCAAGGTCCTCAAGCGGGAGCTGCGGGCACGGTTCGACGCGTCCTGAGCCGGGGAACGGCCGGGCACGCGGAAGGGCGGTTGTCAGTGCCCCCTGCCATCCTGAGAAACGGCGGGCAACAGCCGAGCACGCCACCATCCGTGCGACGGAGGACCACCCATGCTGACGACCCACTACGTCCCGGGCACACCCAATTGGCTCGACCTCGGTGCCCCCGATATCGACGACGCCGTCGCCTTCTACGGCGCCGTGTTCGGCTGGACCTTCCAGTCGGCCGGCCCGGACGCCGGCGGCTACGGCTTCTTCCAGCTCGACGGCAGGACGGTGGGAGCCATCGGCCCGCTGATGGACGAGGGTGCGCAGTCCGCCTGGACGGTGTACTTCCAGACCCCCGACGCGGACGCCACGCTCAAGTCGGTGGAGCAGGCCGGCGGCGTGGTGCGCGTCCCCCCGATGGACGTCTTCACCGCGGGCCGGCTGGCGGCGTTCACCGATCCGACGGGCGCCGAATTCGCCGTATGGCAGCCGGGCGACGTCCAGGGCCTGGACACCGTCATGGAACCGAACTCCCTGTGCTGGACGGAGCTCTACACCACGGACGCGGCCGCCGCGAAGGACTTCTACCGCTCGGTCTTCTCCTGGAGCCACCAGGACATGCCGATGGGCGGTGACATCGTCTACTCCGTCGTCTCCGCGCCGGGCGGCGGCAAGGACGACGACACCGGGCACGGCGGCATCATGCAGCTGCAGAAGGAGCATCTGCAGGCCGGTTCGAGCTCGGAGTGGCACCCGTACTTCGGCGTGACCGACTGCGACGCCACCTTCGCCGCGGCCACCGACCGCGGCGCCACGGTCCTGATCCCGCCCACCGACGCCCCGGGTGTCGGCCGGCTGGCCATGGTCAAGGACCCGGCAGGGGCCCCGTTCGCCCTCATCAAGGGGGACCCGACGTTGGGGTGAGCCGGCCCCTGGGCTGAGCCGACCCGCGGCCCGGCCGTTGCCTCGCGGACGCGGAGGCCGAAAATGCCGCGCCCGCAACGGCCGGCAGTGCCTATCGTCCCCGGGGCGGCGGAACGCATGATGTAGGGCGAAGAGCCCGGGCATACCGCATGACGGAGAGCGAGCGGACACGGTGGAGGCAGCGCGGCAGGAGTGGTGGACGGCTTCCGGAGTCAGGCTGCGCCGGGTCTCCTCCGGCGGCGGGCGCGGGAACTGGCTCTTCGTGCCCGGCGGACCGGGGCTGGGTTGCGAGTCCCTGCACGGCCTGGTGGCGGCGGCCCGGGTCCCCGGGTCCGCCTGGCTGGTCGATCTGCCCGGCGACGGCTCCAACCGTGGCCTTCCCGCGATTCCGGCCGATCCTTACGCCCACTGGCCGGGAGCCCTGACGGAGGCCGCGCAGGCGCTGGACGACGTGGTGATGGTCGGCCACTCCACCGGAGGCATGTTCCTGCTGTCCGTCCCGGAACTCGCGGCACATCTCACGGGCCTGGCCCTCATCAGCAGCACCCCCAGAGAGACACCCCGTACTAGGGAGTCCCTGCAGCCTTGTCACGCGGCCGGGCGTCCACGATGCGTTTGATCTTGCCGACCGAGCGCTCCAGGGTCTCCGGGTCGACGATCTCGACCGCGACCGACACCCCGATCCCGTCCTTGACGCCCCGTGCGATCAGCGCGGCGGCGGCGGTGCGCGCCTCGGGGGCCGCGTCCGGCCGGGCCTCGGCGCGCACGGTCAGATGGTCCATCCGCCCCTCCCGGGTCAGCCTCAGCTGGAAGTGCGGGGCGACCCCGGGCGTCCGCAGGACGATCTCCTCGACCTGCGCGGGGAAGAGATTGACCCCACGCAGAATGATCATGTCGTCGCTGCGTCCGGTGATCTTCTCCATCCGCCGGAAGGCGGCGCGCGCGGTACCGGGAAGCAGCCGGGTCAGATCACGGGTGCGATAGCGGATGACCGGCATCGCCTCCTTGGTGAGCGAGGTGAAGACCAGCTCGCCGTGCGCACCGTCCGGCAGCACCTCACCGGTGATCGGATCGACCACCTCCGGGTAGAAGTGGTCCTCCCAGATGTGGAGCCCGTCCTTGGTCTCCACACACTCCTGGGCGACACCGGGGCCCATCACCTCCGACAGGCCGTAGATGTCCACGGCGTCGATCGCGAACCGTTCCTCGATCTCGCGGCGCATCTCCTGCGTCCAGGGCTCGGCACCGAAGACGCCCACCTGGAGCGAGGTCGTACGGGGATCGATGCCCTGCCGCTCGAACTCGTCCAGCAGCGTGAGCATGTAGGACGGCGTGACCATGATGATCTCGGGCCGGAGGTCCTGGATGATCTGCACCTGGCGGCTGGTCATCCCACCGGACGCCGGTACGACCGTGCAGCCGAGCCGCTCCGCGCCGTAGTGGGCGCCCAGACCGCCGGTGAACAGCCCGTACCCGTAAGCGATATGGACGGTGTGCCCGGGTCGCCCGCCTGCCGCGTGGAGGGAGCGGGCCACGACGTCCGCCCACTGCGTCAGATCGCGCTCGGTGTAGCCGACGACCGTCGGGCGGCCCGTGGTGCCGCTGGAGGCGTGAATACGGCGCACCTTCTCCTTCGGGACGGCGAACATCCCGAAGGGGTACTGGGCGCGCAGATCATCCTTGACGGTGAACGGGAAGCGGGCGAGATCACCGAGTGAGCGGCAGTCCCGCGGATGCACCCCGGCCCGGTCGAAGGACTCCCGGTAGAACGGGACGTGGTCATAGGCATGCTGCAACGAGGCGCGCAGCCGGGTCAGTTGCAGGCAGTGCAGGGCGTCCGCCGAAAGCCGCTCCGCCTCGTCGAACGTCTCACTGCCCGTAGCCGCTTCCGGCATGGAGTCCACCGCCTCGTTTCCCTACCGATCATTCGGTAGCCATCTGCTGATCCAAGTAATCAGCGCGCGGCGAACACGTCAAGGGGCGTGGCGCCGACACCTCCCGGGTAGCTTCCAGCGCATGAGTGACGTCCGGAAAGTGCAGGTCGGTGAGGTCCAGCTGGCATACCGGGTATGGGGGGAGGAGGACGCGCCCCCAGCCGTGCTGCTGCACTGCCTCGGGGAGGACGGCGAGGACTGGCGCGGTGTGGTCGGACGGCTCGCCGGCACCCACCGTGTCTACGCCCCCGACCAGCGGGGCCACGGCCTCAGCGACTGGCCCGGTGCGTACGGCTTCGAACGGTGGCGGGACGACGCGATCGGCTTCCTGGAGGCGCTCGGGCTGGAGCGGGTGGCCCTGATCGGGCATTCGCTGGGTGCGGTGGCCGCACTGCTGCTGGCCGCGGACCGGCCCGAGCTGGTGGACCGGCTGGTCCTGGAGGAAGTGCCATTGCCGCTGCCCGCCGTGCCGCCGCAGGAGGTGCCGGAGCAACCGGCCGGCCCGCAGCCGTTCGACTGGCACGCCAAGGCCGCGGTGGTCGCGGAGCGCAATGCGCCCGACCCCGCGTGGTGGGACGCGCCGGCGAAGGTCACCGCACCGACCCTGGTCATCGGCGGCGGCGAGTCCAGCCATATCCCGCAGGACCACCTCGCCGGCCTGGTCGAGCGGATCCCCGACGCCCGCCTGGTGACGGTGGAGGGCGCCGGCCATCTCGTCCACGAGGAGCGCCCCGGAGAATTCCTCGCCGCGGTCACCTCGTTCCTGGCGCCGTAGCCGTAGCCGTAGCCGTAGCCGTAGCCTGCCGCGGGGCTGCGCGGCCCGGGGCCCCGCCGGCCCGGTTTCTCCGGGCCCCGGCCCCATGCCGTCCGTTCGTTGACCTCCCCGGGGATTCCCGGGGTTCGAGAAAGGCCGCCGACCGTGCACCTGACCACCTCGCTACGGAGCACCCTGGCCCTCGGCGCGGCCGCGGCCCTCCTGCTCACCGGAACCGGCGCAGCCGCAGCGGCACCGGCCGTACGGCCTGCCGCAGCCGCAACCGCAGCCGCACCGTCTGCCGCTGCCGCACCGTCTGCCACACCCGCACCGTCCGCCGACACCGCGCACTCTCCCTACGGCCAACTCCGGCCGCTCGCCGAGCTGTCCGCCGAGCGGCTGGCCACCGGCGATCTGGTGGCCGCGGCGAAATGGGGCACCGGCAGTCCGATCGACGATCCGGCCCGTGAGCAGGAGGTGCTGGACACGGTGGCGGACCAGGCCCGGCGGCTGGGTGCCGACCCGGCCGCCACGGTGCGGGTCTTCCGGGATCAGATCGAGGCCAACAAGGTCGTGCAGCGCGGGCTGTACCGCCGGTGGGACGCGAACCCGGCGCAGGCACCCACCGGGCGGCCCGACCTCCAGGAGGTCCGCAAGGAGATCAACCGCATCAATGGCGCGCTGGTACAGGCCCTGGCCGGCTCCCCGCGCGCCCGTTCGGCGCCGTACTGCGCTCCGCTGCTGACCGCGGCCGCCGTGCGGGTACACCAGCAGCGGCGCCTGGACGCGCTGCACACGGCGGCCCTGGCCCGCTCGCTGCGCTCGGTCTGCACCGGAGCCTGACCGGCCAGGGCTCGGCGCCCCGCCCGTCAGCCCGCCCGCCACATCACCCGACTCACCCCGTCCCCCCGCCCGCCGCCACCGCCCGCGCCCAGCGGTAGTCCGCCTTGCCGCTGGGCGAACGCTGGATGTGGTCGGTGAAGACGGCGGCGCGCGGGATCTTGTACCCCGCCAGCCGGGTCCGGCAGTGGCGCTGCAGCCCTTCCAGACCCAACGGCGCCGCGCCGGCACGCAGTTGCACCACGGCCGCGACGCGGCTGCCCCACCGTTCGTCCGGTACGCCCGCCACCAGGGCGTCATAGACGTCCGGATGCGCCTTCAGCGCCTGCTCGACCTCCTCCGGATAGACCTTCTCGCCGCCGGAGTTGATGCACTGCGAGCCCCGGCCGAGAACGGTGACGATGCCCGCCTCGTCCACGGTCGCCATATCGCCCAGCAGCACCCATCGGTCGCCGTGCGCCTCGAAGAAGGTCTCGGCGGTCTTCTTCGGGTCGTTGTAGTAGCCCAGCGGGACATGCCCGCGCAGCGCGATACGGCCGACCTCACCGGCCGGCACCGGCTCATGGGTCGCCAGGTCCACCACCGCCGTACGGGAGTTGACGTGCAGCCGGAAGCCCTTGCCGGGGCCCGAGTCGTCGGTGGCGGTGCCGTTGAACCCGGACTCGGACGAGCCGAAGTTGTTGAGCAGCATGACGTGCGGGAGCAGCGCGGCGAACTGGGCGCGTACGGTCTCGGAGAGGATCGCGCCGGAGCTGCTGACGCTGAACAGCGAGGAGCAGTCGGTGCCCTTGAGCGGCCCGGCGAGCGCATCGACGAGCGGACGCAGCATCGCATCGCCGACCAGCGACACGCTGGTGACCCGCTCCCGCTCGACGGTCCGCAGCACTTCCTCGGGCACGTATTTGCGGTGGACGACGACCTTCTGGCCGAAGTGGAAGGCGATGAACGCGGTGAGGGTGGAGGTGCCGTGCATCAGCGGGGGAGCGGGGAAGAAGACGATGCCGTCACCGCCGGCCGCGACCCGCTCGGCCAGCTCCTGCGGCCGCGTCACCGGCTCTCCGGTCGGTGCCCCGCCGCCCATTCCGGCGAAGAACAGGTCCTCGTGGCGCCACATCACGCCCTTGGGCATACCGGTGGTGCCGCCGGTGTAGATCACGATCTGGTCGTCGGCGGAGCGCGGCCCGAAGCCGCGCGCGGGGGAGGCGGCGGCCTCGGCGTCCGCGAGCGCGACGGGGGCGACCGGCGGTTCGGGGGCGCCGGCGGGCGGGGTGCCGACCCGTACGAGGTGCCGCAGCCCGGGTGCCTGGGGGAGGGTGGCGGCCACCCGCGCGGTGAACTCCGCGTCGAAGACCAGCGCCACCAGGTCGGCGTCCCGGTAGAGATAGACCAGCTCCTCCTCGACGTAGCGGTAGTTGACGTTCACCGGGACGGCGCGGATCTTCAGGCAGGCGTAGACGGCCTGGAGGTATTCGATGCCGTTGTAGAGGTGCAGTCCGACGTGCTGACCGGGGCGGACACCGCGGTCGGCGAGGTGGTGGGCCAGGCGGTTGGCGGCGCGGTCCAGTTCGGCGTAGGTCAGCCGCCGTTCGCTGCCGGTCCCCGGATGGTCGACGTACACCAGCGCCTCGCGGTCCGGGACCGTGTCGGCGATCGACTCGAAGAGGTCGGCAAGGTTGTACTCCACGTCTCCTCCAGACCGGGCGGGCGTCGGCTTGGCGGTCATTAGAGCGCCGCCGGAAGGAGCAGGGAAGGGCCGCGGCGAAGAAATCTGACTACCTGTCAGAAAGGTCTTGAAGTCGGTGTGCCGCTCCTGCAACCTGTTCTCCGTCGTGAGACGGGAGGACGGAACATGGGTGGTACGGAACATCTGTCGGTGGAGCGCGTCGGCGCGACACTGGTGCTCACCCTCAACCGGCCGGAGGCGAAGAACGCGCTCTCGCTGCCGATGCTGGTGGGCCTGTACGACGGCTGGATCTCCGCCGACGAGGACGACACGATCCGCTCCGTCGTCCTCACCGGCGCCGGCGGCACTTTCTGCGCCGGCATGGACCTCAAGGCCCTCGCGGGCGACGGCATGGCCGGCGAGCAGTACCGCGACCGGCTGCGCGCCGACCCCGATCTGCACTGGAAGGCGATGCTGCGGCACCACCGCCCCCGCAAACCCGTGATCGCCGCCGTCGAGGGGCACTGCGTCGCGGGCGGGACGGAGATCCTGCAGGGCACCGACATCCGCGTCGCCGGGGAGAGCGCCACCTTCGGGCTCTACGAGGTCCGGCGCGGACTGTTCCCGATCGGCGGCTCCACCGTCCGCCTCGCCCGCCAGATCCCCCGCACCCACGCCCTGGAAATGCTGCTCACCGGCCGGCCCTACCCTGCGCGCGAGGCCGAACGCATCGGGCTGATCGGCCATGTCGTGCCCGAGGGGACCGCGCTGGACAAGGCCCTGGAGATCGCGGAACTGGTCAACGGCTGCGGACCGCTCGCCGTCGAAGCCGTCAAGGCCTCCGTCTACGAAACCGCCGAGATGAGTGAGACCGACGGTCTGAAGGCCGAACTCGCCCGCGGCTGGCCGGTCTTCGACACCGCCGACGCCAAAGAGGGCTCCCGGGCCTTCGCCGAGAAGCGCCCGCCCGTCTACCGGCGCGCCTGACCCAAGGAGCCCCGCATGCCAGACGTCCTCACGGCGCCCCTCGTCGTGGAATTCCCCTTCACCCGCTCCCTCGGCCCTGTCCAGAGCGCCTTCCTCACCGGGCTGCGCGAGCGCACCGTCCTCGGCGTCACGGCGAGCGACGGCCGGGTGGTCGTCCCGCCCACCGAGTACGACCCGGTCACCGCAGAGGAGATCCGCGACCTGGTGGAGGTCGGCACCAGCGGCACCGTCACCACCTGGGCCTGGAACCCGTCCCCCCGCCGCGGCCAGCCCCTCACCACCCCCTTCGCCTGGGTCCTGGTCCGGCTCGACGGCGCCGACACCGCCCTGCTGCACGCCCTGGACGCGCCCGGCCCCGACGCCGTACGCACCGGTATGCGGGTCCGGGTCCGCTGGGCCGCGGAGCGCACCGGCGCGATCACCGACATCGCCTGCTTCGAGCCGGACGACGGCGCCACCGCGGAGAGCCGGCCGGCACCGGACGACAGCGCCGAAGGGGCCGGCCGGCCGGCGGCGCACAACGGGGAGTTCGCAGATCCCGTCACCGGAATCACCACCCCCGCCCGGCTCGACTACACCTACGCGCCCGGCCGTGCCCAGTCCCGCTACCTCCAGGCGCTCTCGGACCACCGGATCGTGGGCGAGCGCTGCCCCTCCTGCCGCAAGGTCTACGTCCCGCCCCGCGGTGCCTGCCCCACCTGCGGCGTCGCCACCGACACCCAGGTCGAGGCCGGACCCCGCGGCACCGTCACCACCTTCTGCATCGTCAACATCAAGGCCAAGAACCTCGACATCGAGGTCCCCTACGTCTACGCCCATATCGCCCTGGACGGCGCCGACCTGGCCCTGCACGCCCGGATCGGCGGCATCCCGTACGACCGGGTCCGCATGGGGCTGCGCGTCGAACCCGTCTGGGCCGGGGACAGCCGCTTTCCCGACCACTACCGCCCCACCGGCGAACCCGATGCCGACTACGACAGCTACAAGGAGCTGATCTGATGCGCGACGTCGCCATCGTCGCCTTCGGGCAGAGCGATCACGTCCGCGACAGTGCGGAGACCTCCGAGGTCGAGATGCTGATGCCGGTCCTCCACGACGTGCTGGCGCAAACCGGCCTGGCGGCCCGGGACATCGACTTCACCTGCTCCGGCTCGTCCGACTACCTCGCCGGCCGGGCCTTCTCCTTCACCATGGCCCTGGACGGCGTCGGCGCCTGGCCGCCGATCTCCGAATCCCATGTCGAAATGGACGGCGCCTGGGCGCTGTACGAGGCCTGGGTGAAGATCCTCACCGGCGAGGCGGAGACCGCACTCGTCTACGCCTACGGCAAGTCCTCGCCCGGCGACGTCCGCGAAGTCCTCACCCGCCAGCTCGACCCGTACTACGTCGCCCCGCTGTGGCCCGACTCCGTCGCGCTCGCCGCCCTCCAGGCGCAGGCCCTGATCGACGCGGAGCTGACCGACGAGCGGGAACTGGCCGGTATCGCCGCCCGCCGCCGCACCGCCGCCGGGTCCAACCCGCACGCCCAGCTGCGCGGCGAGGTGCCCATGGGCGAACCGCTCGTCGCCCCTCTGCGCACCGGCGACTGCCCGCCCATCGGTGACGGCGCGGCCGCCGTCGTCCTCGCCGCCGGCGACACCGCCCGCCGGCTGGCCGACCGCCCCGCCTGGATCCGCGGCCTCGACCACCGCATCGAGGCACACAGCCTGGGCGTCCGCGACCTCACCGACTCACCGTCCACCCGGCTCGCCGCCGAGCGCGCCGGCGCCTTCGAGCTCCCCCATGGCCTCAAGGGCATGGGAGGTGCCCCCATGGTGGACACCGCCGAGCTGCACGCCCCCTTCACCTCCCAGGAAGTCGTGCTGCGCCGCGCCCTGAAACTCGACGCGCCGGACAGCACGGTGTGCATCAACCCGTCCGGCGGCGCGCTCGCCGCCAACCCCGTCATGGCCGCGGGCCTGATCCGCCTCGGCGAGGCCGCCGCCCGCATCCAGCGGGGCGCCTCCGACCGCGCCCTCGCCCACGCCACCTCGGGTCCGTGCCTGCAGCACAACCTGGTCGCCGTCCTGGAAGGTGAGCGATGAGCAAGGAGCCCGTGGCCGTCGTCGGCATCGGACAGACCACACACGTCGCCGCGCGCCGCGACGTCTCGCTCGCCGGACTCGTCCGTGAGGCGGCCCGACGCGCCCTGGACGACGCCCAGTTGGCCTGGGCGGACATCGACGCCGTGGTGATCGGCAAAGCCCCCGACTTCTTCGAGGGGGTGATGATGCCCGAGCTGTACCTCGCCGATGCCCTGGGCGCCGTCGGCAAACCGATGCTGCGGGTGCACACCGCCGGCTCGGTCGGCGGCTCCACCGCCCTGGTCGCCGCGAACCTCGTGGCCGCCCGGGTCCACCGCACCGTCCTCACCGTCGCCTTCGAGAAGCAGTCCGAGTCCAACGCCATGTGGGGCCTGTCCCTGCCCGTCCCCTTCCAGCAGCCCCTGCTGGCCGGCGCCGGCGGCTTCTTCGCCCCGCACGTCCGCGCCTATATGCGGCGCACCGGCGCCCCGGACACCGTCGGCTCCCTCGTCGCCTACAAGGACCGCCGCAACGCCCTCAAGAACCCCTACGCCCACCTCCATGAACACGACATCACCCTGGAAAAGGTCCGGTCCTCGCCGATGCTCTGGGACCCGATCCGCTACTCCGAGACCTGCCCGTCCTCCGACGGCGCCTGCGCGATGATCCTCACCGGCCGCACCGGAGCCGCCCGCGCACCGCACCCGGCGGCCTGGGTGCACGGCGGGGCCATGCGCAGCGAACCCACCCTCTTCGCCGGCAAGGACTTCGTCTCCCCGCAGGCCGGCAAGGACTGCGCCGCCGATGTCTACCGGCAGGCCGGAATCACCGACCCGCGCCGGCAGATCGACGCGGTGGAGATGTACGTCCCCTTCAGCTGGTACGAGCCGATGTGGCTGGAGAACCTGGGCTTCGCCGAGGAGGGGGAGGGCTGGAAGCTCACCGAGTCGGGCGTCACCGAGCTGGACGGCGATCTCCCCGTCAACCCGTCCGGCGGGGTGCTGTCCACGAACCCCATCGGCGCCTCCGGCATGATCCGCTTCGCGGAGGCCGCCCTCCAGGTGCGCGGACAGGCCGGCGCCCACCAAGTCGACGGCGCACAACGGGCGTTGGGGCATGCGTACGGCGGCGGCTCCCAGTTCTTCTCGATGTGGCTGGTGGGTGCCGACGCGCCGGCCACCTGACACCCGACGGGGGCGGGCGCGCAACACGGGCGCGCCCCTCCCGGACCCACCACTCCACCGCCTCGCCACGTCCCCTGTCCGTCCCCGGACACAGTGGTTAGGCTGACCGCGGACGACGATCCGGGAGGAGCGGGACACGTGACCGACAGCATCACCGAGCAGCGGCTCGTGGGCGGGCCGAGGCCCGATCTCGACCTGACGCAGGCCGAGTGGCAGTCGAGCACCCAGGGCGTGGGCGGCGTCCAGATCGCCTTCGTCGAGGGCTATATCGCCATGCGAAACCGCCACAGCCCGGAGATCCCGGCGTTGATCTTCACCCCCGCCGAGTGGCGGGCCTTCGTCCTCGACGCCCGCGAGGGCGAATTCGATCTGACCTAGGGCCTGTCAGCCTGCACACGGGAGGTGCGGCGGACCCGGGACGGGGGCGTGGCTGCCTGCGAACACCGGAAGATCGCGGGGTAATTGGCGTACGTCGGCCATACCACCCTCTAGGTAGTTAATGGTTGACCGTGAAGTTACCGTTAGCGCCATGACCGCCACACGGCTCGCACTCGAACTCGCCGTCACCCTCCGGCATGACGGGCACGGCGGCGTCACCGACGACCTGGCCGGTCCGGAAGGGCTCGCGGTCTGGGTCCACGAGCGGGCCGCGCTGCTGGACTGCGCGGCCGACCCGGCCACCCCCGACGAGGCGCTGCACACCGCCGTGCGGGAGCTGCGGGCCGCGGTCCGGTCGCTGTTCGCCCGCGCCGTCCGGCCGGGACCGCCCAGCTCCGCCGATGCCCACCGGCTGCTCCCGGAGGAGGAGGCGCTGCGCCGGCTCAATGCGGCCGCGGCCCTGGTCCCCACGGCCCCCCGGCTCAGCTGGGAGCCCGGCGCACCGCCCGCGGTCCGGCACCACCCGGCCGGATCCCCGCCGCCCGCCGACCGGATCGTCGCCGCGCTGGCCCGTGCCGCCCTCGCCTTCCTGGCCGGCCCCGACCGGCTGCAGCTGCGGGCCTGCCCCGCCCCGCGCTGTGTGCGCTACTTCGTCAAGGACCACGCCCGCCAGGAGTGGTGCACCCCCTCCTGCGGCAACCGCGCCCGGGTCGCCCGCCACCACGAGCGGCGCAGGGAAGGACAGGACGGGGCCCCGTAGGGTGGTGGCATGACCGGTGAACGTGATCTCCGGGCCCTGCTGAGCGGGATGCGTCCCGAGCGGAACGAGGGCCGCTTCGTCTTTGTGAGCGTGCCCGGCGCGGTCCCCGGCGGGCTGACGCCGGTGGTCACCGTCACCGAACCCGAGGGCCGCACCCTCGTCGTCCACCAGGAGGAGGCCGACCGTGCGGGCCTGTCGTACGAGTATGTCGCCGGCTGGATCACCCTGCGGGTGCACTCCGCCCTGGACGCCGTCGGACTGACCGCCGCCGTGGCCACCGCACTCGCCCAGGCCGGCCTCAGCTGCAATGTCGTCGCCGGTTTCCACCACGATCACCTCTTCGTGCCGCATGCCGCGACCGACGAGGCGCTGCGCCGGCTGCGCGCACTGGCCGACCAGGCATAACGACCGCCGGCAAGAGGAGGCGGCGGCTCCGTACGCGGGGCGCCCCGCAGGCCGACGTCCGCGCCGCGTGCCCGGCCGGGCCACGTACGATGGCGGCATGTCCTTCCTCCGCCGCCGCAGCGCAGCCACGCCCGCCGGGCCTGACTTCGACGTCCTCGCCATGGACCCCGGGGACTGGCCGGGCAATCTCGGAGCCGGGCTGCTGCCCGCGCCCGACGGGAGCTGCCAGGGCGTCTTCCTCCGCTACGACCTGTTCGGCGGCCGCGGTCCCGCGATGATCATCGGCAATCTGCCGGAGGGGTCCCCGGCCCGCGAGCTCGACGACGATCAGGTGCCCTTCGAGGTGGCCCAGCTGCTCGCCGCGCTCGGCAACGACGAACCGGTGACGGTCGTCGAGAGCGAGGACACCCCCGTCATGCACGAGGACAACCTGCTGATCGTCAAGCGCATCAAGTGCTCCGAGAGCCGGATCTCCTGCGCCCAGTTCGACCGCAGCGACGGCGTACTGGTCACCATCGCCAGCTGGGACCGGCCGATCACCGACGATCTCTACGCGCTGCTCAAGCCGCTGCCGGCGGAGCTCTTCCAGCAGGGCTGAGCCCCGGCACGGCACCGGAGCGGACACCGTCGCGCCCGGTGGACGGCAGACCCGTCCACCGGGCGCGTATGCGCTCACCCGATCGGTGCGCGCGAGAGCTCAGGAATCCGAGCGCCGCACATCGACGTCGGCCGCCCGCACATAGCCGACCCGGTGACCGAGCTGGATTTCGTAGTAGACGTCCTCGCCGCGCACGATCGCATGCTGGGAGAGGTCGAAGGTCGGCGCGTAGAAGTAGTCACCCGTCATCCGGTCCCCGACGGCGTACTTCTGGCCGGCGGCGAGCTTGTACGGCAGGGCGGAGACCGCCTGATAGGGCACTCCGGCCGGGTAGGCCCCCTTCTCCGGGTAGGCGCGGCCGTAGACCGGGATCTCCTCCCGGTCCGCCTTCGGCGTGGCGATCATGCCCTGGGCGTTCACCGCCGTCGGCGCGTGGTGCGGATTGCGGAACCACGCCTTCTGCCCGAGGTACCAGATCGCCGTCCAGTCGCCGGACCGGCCCGCCACCGCGAACCGCTGGCCGGTGGAGGCCCGGGCACCGGTGTCGTTCACGCCCGTGGTTGCGTCACTGCCGTCCGGGTGCAGACCGACGTCCTTGACCAGCGGGGCGTCGGCGTCCGGCGCGGTGTGCAGCCGGACCGCAGCGGAACCGTGCGGCTCGCAGGTGTCGCCGGCTTTCTCGCAGCCCGTGTAGACCGGCTTGTTCCTGGCGTAGTCCGGGCGGATGGTGACCAGCCCGCCGTGCGAGCCCGGGGCGGCCTTGAACGGTTTGCCCAGCAGGGAGAAGTAGTGCGCCCAGTCCCAGTACGGGCCGGGGTCGGTGTGCATCCCGGGGATGGTGGCCGTGGTCGTGCCGGGCACATTGTCGTGGCCCAGGATGTGCTGTCGGTCGAGCGGCACGTCGTACTTGCGGCTCAGATACTTCACCAGCCGGGCCGACGTGCGGTACATCGCCTCCGTGTACCAGGCGTCCGGCGCGGCGAGGAAGCCCTCGTGCTCGATGCCCACGGAGTGCGAGTTGATGTACCAGTTGCCCGCATGCCAGGCGACGTCCTTGGCCGGCACATGCTGGGCGATCAGGCCGTCCGAGGAGCGGATGGTGTAGTTCCAGGACACATAGGCCGGGTCCTTGATCAGCTT
The DNA here is from genome assembly GCF_036048035.1 of Streptomyces sp. NBC_00400. Classification (NCBI taxonomy): domain Bacteria; kingdom Bacillati; phylum Actinomycetota; class Actinomycetes; order Kitasatosporales; family Streptomycetaceae; genus Streptomyces; species Streptomyces sp. NBC_00400. The sequence continues at coordinate 7,296,782 of NZ_CP107940.1, forward strand.
GAGCGTGGTCTCCCAGGACCCCTCGGTGTCGTGGATGACGATGGTGCTGATCCGCAGGTCCTCGGGCCGGTCCGCCTTGTCGTGGTTGCCGTAGTCTCCGTCCCCGAACTCCTCGTACGGCGCCGGGACGGACTCGCAGGCGACGCTGTGCGGGCACTCCAGCTTGCGGCCGGCCCGTGTCGGCGAGGCCTTCGCGGCCGGGGTGCCGAGACGTTTCTGCTGCGCGGCGTCGGGGATCAGCCCCGGCGTGGCGGCCAGCGTGACCCGCTGTCCCGCGTCGGTCGTCCGCGTCTGGCCGTGGCGCATGACCGCGTAGACCTCGTCCGCGAAGGCCCGGCCGCCGCGCGTACTGTCCTGACCTCCGTAGCGCGCCACCGCCTCGTACCACTGCGCCGGGTTGCCGCCCGTCCGGTGTCCCAGCTTGCGCTGTTCCGCGGCGAGCAGCGCCGCACCGCCGAGCACATTCGCCGCGGGGTCGGTACGCAGCCGCTCGGCCGACAGCCCGGCCAGCGTGGCGGCTGTCGTCAACGTCCGCAACCGGGCGGGGAGTTCGGCGGGAAGCGCGGCCCGTTTCGCCGGGCCGGCCGGCACCCGCTTACGGGGCCGCGCGCCGTCGCCGCGGGCGTCCTCGGTCCCCCCGCTGAACTCCGGCGTGCGCGTCAGCGCGGTGCGGGCATCGGTCAGATGCATCGGACCGTAGCCCCCGGAGACGCTGGGCGCGCCACCATGGGCGTCCCAGCGCGACTCCAGGTACGAGACGCCGAGCAGCACACTGCGCGGCACCTGGAAGCGGGCGGCGGCATCGGTGAAGGCCTGCTGCAGCGCGTCCGGCCGGGGCTGGCCGGCGTGCGCGGACGGTGCTCCCGAGAGCGGCAGCAGCAGCACCGCCGCCGCAACGGCGGTGGCGGACCTGCGCAGGGCGGGGCGGTGGAATCTCTTCTCGTCTTCCGGGGCGGATCCTCGCAAAGCAACCTCCTCGAGCCGGCCCGAGCCGGGGCGGTGTGACGGTGGGTGCGCAAACGGCCGCACGGGCGGGACCCGAGACTAGAGCCCCCGTCGGCTTAGAGCTATACGTTTGCCGAGGGTCCGTCAATCACCGCGCCCTCTCGGGATTCCGCATGTCAGGGCATCTCCACAGGAGCCTTCCCGGACGGGTGTCCGGCCTGCGGGGCGTCAGTGGAACGGACCAATGGCCGGGCGGATGCGACCTGACGCGGAGGGGGCGCGCAGACGGACGGCCGGGGGAGGGAGGCCCGGGGGCCGGGGGAGGGAGGCCGGTCGGCGCGCATGGGTGAGCGGCGCACCCCGTACCCGGGTGCGCCGCTCACGATCCCCCCTTGCGGTGCCGGGTGACGTCCGGCACCTGTCGGCGGTCAGCGGGTGCCGACCGCCGCCCGTACCGCACGACGCGCCATCTGGCAGTCGTCGTGCAGCCGGCGGAGGAGCAGCCGCTGCTCCTCGCCCGCCGCGGGCACGCCGGGTAGTCCCGGACCCGGTGTCCCCGTCGGCGTGGGTTCGCGCATGGTCCGTTGGACCGCGGTTTCATAGCGTCGGATCTCGCGGGTGAGCACCAGCATCAGATTCACCAGGAAGGCGTCCCGCGAGGCCGGGCCCGCGTTCTGGGCGAGCTGGCTGATGTGCCGGCGGGCGACCGGCGCGTCGCCGAGCACCGACCACAGGGTCGCCAGGTCGTAGCCCGGCAGATACCAGCCCGCGCTGTCCCAGTCCAGCAGGACCGGGCCCGCGGGGGAGAGCAGCACGTTGTTCAGCAGTGCGTCGCCGTGGCAGAACTGGCCCTGGGTGTGCGACAGACCGTGCAGCAGTTTCTGCAGATCGCCCAGGTCACGGTCGGTGAGCAGCCCCAGGTCGTGGTACCGGCCGATCCGCCCCGCGTAGTCCAGCGGGGTGTCGAACAGCCCGGCCGGCGGACGCCAGAGGTTGATCCGGCAGATCGCGCCCAGTGCGGCCCGTACGTCGGCCCGGGGCGGAGCCTCGGACGGATGGCGGGTCAGCGCCGCGACGCGGCCGGGCATCCGCTCCACGATCAGCGTGCAGTTGTCGGGATCGGCCGCCACCAGACGCGGCACCCGTACCGGCGGACGATGCCGGACGAATGCGCGGTATGCACTTATTTCCTGCCGGAACCTGTCCGCCCACGCGGGGGAGTGGTCAAGTAAACACTTGGCGACCGCGGTCATCCGGCCCGTCGTGCCGACGAGGAGGACGGACCTGCCGCTGCGCCGCAGCACCTGTACCGGGTTGAACTCCGGGCAGATGCGGTGCACCGAGGCGACGGCGGCGCGCAACTCGGCGCCCTGCGGGCCGGACAGGTCGATTCTCCCGCTGAGCGGTTGGGAGCTCGTCCCCTGCATCCGCCGGGTACGGCCGCCGGGGAGACCGGTGACCGCTCCCGCGGAAGGTGCGGGGTCGAGATACGGCCCGCTTCCGGTGGGATGCGGGCGGTACGGCCGGGTGGGGGCGGTCACGGCGGACGATGCTGCATACATGGGTGAAACAGATCCCTTCGTGCGCCGGCGAGTTGCGTGCGCTCCCCGGCCCGGTGGTGGGAACCCGTGAACGGGCCCCGTGCAGGAGGCCGATCCAGGGTCCCCGTGAGGGGCGCGCACCCTGGGGAATGCGGTCCCGCCACCAGGCCGGGGGCGGCATATCTACAGAACACGTGCCTGCGGGTGGCAGACCATCTGGCGCACCCTGGCGAACCCTGGCGAATGCCCACAGCCCATGTCAGCGGCCGTTACTGTCAACTCAGTCGAGGAACCTGGGGGCTTGACGTGGACAGGCAGCCGAACACCCGTCTCGCGGACCTTTTCGGCCTGGCCGGCTGGTCCAAAGGAGAGCTGGCGAGAATGGTCAACCGGCAGGCGGCGGCCATGGGGCATCCGCAGCTGGCGACCGACACCTCGCGAGTGCGGCGCTGGATCGACATGGGGGAGACCCCGCGCGATCCGGTGCCCAAGGTCCTGGCTTCCCTGTTCACCGAGCGCCTCGGCCGTGTCGTAACCATCGAGGACCTCGGGTTCGCAAGAACCGGTCGCTCGGGGAAACGGCAGGCCCTGGACGGTCTGCCGTGGGCTCCCGAACGGACCGCCGCGGTCCTCACGGAATTCACGGGAATGGACCTCATGCTCAACCGACGCGGCTTGGTGGGTGCGGGCGCCGCACTCGCCGCGGGCTCCGCACTCACCGGCGCCATGTACGACTGGCTGCACACCGACCCGGCCCCGGCCGGCGCCCCACGCCACGACGCCATGTTCGCCTCCGACTCCTTCGACGAACTCGACCAGATCGGCCTCGACCGCTATGAGGCGGCCCCTGTGGGATCGCAGGAGATCGACGCGCTGGAGCGCTCGGTCGAGGTGTTCCGCGCCTGGGACGCGGCCCGCGGGGGCGGGCTGCAGCGCAAGGCCGTGGTGGGCCAGCTGAACGAAGTGGGCGGCATGCTCGCCTACCGCCACCCCGATCATCTGCAGCGCCGGCTGTGGGGGGTGGCCGCCAATCTGGCGGTGCTGGCGGGCTGGATGTCCCATGACGTGGGCCTGGAGCCCACCGCCCAGAAATACTTCATCATCGCCGCCCACGCGGCGCGCGAGGGCGGCGACCGCCCGCGTGCCGGCGAGGCGCTTTCCCGTGCCGCCCGTCAGATGGTGCATCTGGGCCGTCCCGACGATGCGCTGGATCTGATGAAGCTGGCCAAGTCCGGCTCCGGCGCGGAAACCCTGCCGCGCACCCGCGCCATGCTGCACACCATCGAGGCCTGGGCGCAGGCGTCCAAGGGCCACGGCCAGGCGATGCGCCGCACCCTGGGCGAGGCGGAGGACCTTTTCGTCTCGGACAAGGGCGATGTGCCGCCACCGAGCTGGATGCAGATGTTCGACGAGGCGGATCTGCACGGCATGCAGGCGCTGGCATTCCGTACCCTCGCCGATCACGATCCGTCGGCCGCCAGGATTGCCCAGCACCATGCCCAGCGGGCGCTGAGGCTGCGGGAGAACGGCCGCCAGCGGTCGCAGATCTTCGACTACATCTCGATGGCCTCGGCCTGCTTCATCGGAAACGACCCCGAACAGGCTGACCGCTATGCCCGGTTGGCGCTGGTGTCCATCGGCGAGAACTCCTCGCACCGCACCTGGGACCGGCTCCGCGAAATGTTCCGGCTGACGGGGCAGTATGCGAACTACGCCAAGATCCAGGACCTGCGCGAGGAGATCCAGCATGTCCTGCCGAAGGAGAAGCCCAAGGCCAAGGGGTCAGGCCTCGGCCCCGGCATCGGATCGGGAGTCGCGAAGAACTTCTCGGCCTGAGGCGGGTGGATGCACGGAGCGTGATGGTGCGTCATCCGTAAGGGTGGCGTCCTTCTCAGCTCCGCTGCCTCACCCGGGGGCCGGCGGACTGCCCGCCGACACGGCCGACATGTGCGCCGGCGCGTGCGGGGCGACCGGCTCCGGATGCGCCGGTCCGCCGCCCGCACCCGCCGCGGTGTGTATCAGTCGCCGACCCTGGCGACCAGGACGCAGGCGTCGTCCTCGCGATCGGTGCTGCCGAACTCCTCGACGACGATGCGGACGCCGTCCTGGGCGCTGCGGGCCGCGGCGAACCGCGGTGCCAGGGCGAGGAGCCGTTCGGTGCCTTCGTGGAGGGCTTCCGCGCCATGCGTATGGCGGGGGACGAGGCCATCGGTGTGCAGGACGAGCAGGTCACCGGGCTCCAGTTGCTCGGTGCGCTGGGTGTAGGACGCACCCGAGGTCGCCCCGAGCAGGACACCCTCGGGCGGGTCCAGCGCGCGCCCCGTGCCGCCGCGGAACAGCAGCGGTGCGGGGTGCCCGGCCTGGGCCCACTCCAGGGTCCGCGCAGCGGCGTCGAAGCGGCCGCACACCGTGCTGCCCAGCGCCGGCTGAGCGGCGGTGTCCAGCAGTTGGTTGAGGAAGCACATCAGGGGCCCCGGCCGGTGGCCGGCGACGGCCATACCGCGCAGCGCGCCGAGCACCATCGCCATCCCGGACGTTGCCGTGACGCCGTGCCCGGTGAGATCACCGACGCTCAACAGCGTGGTGCCGTCCGGGAGTTGCAGCGCGTCGTACCAGCCCCCGCCGACCAGGGCGCGGGTGCCGGACGGCAGATACCGCCCGGCGAGGTCGAGGGCTACGGGACCGCCTTGCGGGAACCGCAGGGAGCCGCGCCACGGGGGGAGCACGGCCTCCTGCAGCTCGACCGCAAGCCGGTGCTCGGTCTGCGCGATATGCCGCTCACGGTGCAGCGAGTCACGGGTCTCGCGTACCGCCTGCTGGCTGCGCCGCAGCTCGCTGACGTCCCGCAGCACGGCCCACATACAGGCGGTACTGCCGTCGGCGTCGAGCACCGGCTCGCCCACCATGTGCACCGTGCGCAGGCTTGCGTCCGGGCGCACGATGCGGAATTCGCCGTCGATCGGGCGGCCGTCCACCAGGCAGTCGGTGACCATCGTGGCCAGCCCCTCCTGGTCGTCGGCGTGGACCAGGGACGGCAGCTCGTCGAGGGTGAGCGGGCCGTCGGACGGCGCCCTGCCGAACATCGCGAACAGCTCGTCGGACCAGCTGACCTCGTCGGTGAGGAGGTTCCACTCGGCGCTGCCCACCCGGCGCAGCAGCGCGCCGCGTTCATGGGGCGCGGGCTCCGGCGGTGCCGACGGCGGCCCGGCCTCCGGCGCGTCCTCCTCGCTGTCCTCGCTCTCGGCGGGCAGGCCCTCTCTCAGCTGGTCGAGGTGGCCCCCGAGGTCGTCGAGGTGATGCACGGCGAGATCGCACAGCGCCCGCTGCCAGCGCAGCTGCGGGTCGGCGGGGAGGCCGGTGTCCACCCCGGACTCCCTGCGCACCGCATCGAGGTCACCGCGCAGGCGGCGGGCCTGCGTGATAAGTGACTCGACCGTGTCGCGCTCGGGGGGCCGGTCTGCTGGGTGATCCGCGAAGAGAGGGGACGGCATGACGTACTCCGTGATCAGGCGGCGCCGGGCTGAAGGGCCGGTAACGACTGTTGCACAGGCGGCGACCGTCCGTAAGGGATTTGGCACTACCCGATACGGTGGTGCATCTGGCATATGCCCCCGGCTTTCCGGGGCAATCCCGGGGCGAATCGGCGGAATGACAGCTTCCAAGCTAGGCTTCGGCCGCTGTACAGCAGGCGTTCCCGCCGATCCATGGTGGGAACGAGGCTTACGGCCCGCAGTCACCGGCAAGAATGCCGGTCAGCGGAAATCCCGTTGCCAGCCTGTCCCCCGCACCGGATGCTGACCTCATGTTCGATCCAGACATAGCGCCCAGTGGCACCCTGCTCGGCCTCCTGCAGCGAGGCCGCGGCGACGGGACCCTGCATGCCCTCGCGGCGCCGCGGGCCGAGGCGCTCGCGGCACTCAACGACAGCGTGCTGCGCGATCCCCGTCGCGACTGGCAGGTCGAGAACCGCTCGCTCTACTACGCGCGCCTCTACATGCAGCTCGACGGTGCGCTCGAAGAGATCGAACGCCACCTCTTCCACCCCGACGACCTCGTCGACACGGGCGAGGAGCGCACCGGCCTCGCCCTGGCGGTCCTCGGCCACCTCGCCGCCTACGGCAAGGACGCCGCCCGTCTGCTGCTGCGCAGCTATGCCGCGGCGGGCAGCAACTGGCGCTGGGCCCTGGACGAGCTTGCGCTGCGTGACGACGACGCCGGGCTGATGACCCTCGCCCCCGCCGTCCTCGCCCGCTTCCCGGAGACCGAGGAGGGCGACGCCGAGCTGGCCGTCGCCGTCCGCGACGCCTTCGAGCCCCGGCCCTGGCGGCTGTGGGCCGAGGACCCCCGTTACGGCACGCGGCTGGCCGCCGCCGGGGAACAGGGCTCCTTCGACCGCTGGCAGCGGCAGATGCGGCCCCGGGGGCCGCGCCCCGGCTGGAGCGTGACCGAGGTGCTGCAGTGGGCCGAGGAGAGCCCGGAACAGGCGGGAGAGGAGCACCGCCACCTCGCCGCCGCCCGCTGCCTGGCCGCCGTCGCCGGGCCCGAGGACCGCCCCGAGCTGCTGCGCGCCGCGCGCAGCGCACCGGACGCGGCCCGCGCCGCCGTCCTGCACCACCTCGCCGGACGTGGCGATCCTGACGTGCTCGACCTGATCGAGGACGCGGTCGTCGACCCCTTCTCCTCCGAGCGGCTGGCCTTGGCGGCGCTCGCCGCCTTCGCGCGGATGCGCAGCGTGGCCGCCGTCGCGCGGGCCAGGGTCTGGGCGCCGCGCGCCGACCGGCTGGGTGCGGCCGCCGCCGCCATGCTCGCCCGCCGCGGCGGGCGGCGGGACGCCGAACCGGTGCTGGCCGCCCTGCGCCGGACCATCCGCGAGGAAGGGCCGGACGCCGACGGTCTGTGGGAGCTGGTCGACGGCACCGGACGCCTCGGGGTCGCCTGCGCCGCCCCCGTCCTGCGGCACATCTACCGCGAGACATCCTCCTCGCACCTGCGCGGACGGGCCGCCGGTGCGCTCGCCGCCACCGACCCCGGCTTCGCGGCCGGCTTCGCCGTCGAGTGCCTGTGGGACTGTGAGGAGACCACCAGGGAACTAGCCGCTCGGCACGCCGCCACCGGTGACGACCGGGTCGTCGAACAACTCCGCCGTCTCGCCGCGGACCCGGCCGAGGAGGCCGAGGTCCAAACGGCTGTGCGCAGCCGGATCGGACCCGAGTCCTAGGCTTTTCCCACGTTTTCGGCTTTCCCGCCGTTTCGCTGCGCTTTGCCTCGCCCCGTTTTCGGCTTTCCCGCCGTTTCGCCTGCGGCGGGCGGGGTCCGCTGCGCGGGGCTGTGGGTGCGGTGACGGGCCTGCGGGGCCTGGTGTGTGGACTGCTTCGCTTTACGTCCACACACCAGGCCCCTCCGGCCCGTCCCCTCCCGTGGGTGGGGAAGTGAATGTGGGTGGGGGCGGGCCACGGTCGTAGGCATTTCCACGTGTTCCACGAGCAGCACCGGGCCACCCACGCTCACTCCCACCGGCCTTCTTCCCACCCTCCAACGGGAGGGGACGGGCCGGAGCGGGTGGGGTGCCGGACGTAAAGCGAAGCAGTCCGGCACCCCACCCGCGCAGGCCCGTCACCGCACCCCGACAGCCCCGCGCAGCGGACCCGGCCCGCCGCCAGGCGCAACGGCGAGAAAGCCAAAAACGGGGCGGAAGCAAAGCGCAGCGGATCGGCCCGCCGCCAGGCGCAACGGCGAGAAAGCCAAAAACGGGGCGGAAGCAAAGCGCAGCGGATCGGCCCGCCGCCAGGCGCAACAAAGAGAAACCCCCACGGCGGGACAGCCGAAAACGTGGGGCACAAGCACATCGCAGCGGACGGTCATGGGACGTTCTCCGGCTGGAAAGATCCCTTTGGTCCCCTCCACGCACGGTGCGCCGACAACAGCGGTATGCGTGTCGCCCTGGTCACCGAATCCTTCCCGCCCGATGTCAACGGCGTCTCCCATTGCGCCCTGGAAACCGCCCGGCACCTCGTCCGGCGCGGCCACGATCCGCTGGTCATCGCGCCGCTCGGTGGCCCTTCGCCGGCCGCCGGTACGCACGAGAGTCCCTGCCCCGTCGTGCGGGTGCCCTCGATGCCGCTGCCCGGCTATCCGCAGGTGCGGATCGCGCTCCCCGGACGCCGGCTGTCCGCGGCGCTCGACGGGCACCGCCCCGATCTCGTCCACCTGGCCAGCCCGTTCGTGCTGGGCGCCCGCGGGATGGCGGCCGCCGCCCGCCGCCAGGTGCCCGCGATCGCCGTGTACCAGACCGATCTGGGCCGCTACGCCCGTACCTACCTGGGCGGCGGCGCGGCCACGGCCTGGCGCCGCATCCGGGCGGTGCACGGTGCCGCCGACCGCACCCTGGCGCCCTCCAGCGCGGCGCTGCTGGATCTGACCGAGCACGGTGTGCCCCGGGTCCATCTGTGGCCGCGCGGCGTCGACTCCGAGCGGTTCCACCCCGGGCGGCGCGACGCGGTGCTGCGCAGCTCACTCACCGCGGGCCGGGAGCTGCTGGTGGGGTACGTGGGACGGCTCGCGCCGGAGAAGGACGTAGGGCTGCTGGCCGAGACCTCGCGGCTGCCGGGCGTCCGCACCGTCGTCATCGGTGAGGGGCCCAGCGCCGCCGGGCTGCGGACCGCGCTGCCCGGGGTGCGCTTCCTCGGCCGCCGTACGGGTGATGAACTCGCCCGGCTCTACGCCTCGTTGGACATCTTTGTCCATACCGGGCCGCACGAGACCTTCTGTCAGACCGTGCAGGAGGCAATGGCCTCCGGTGTGCCGGTGGTGGCGCCCCGGGCGGGCGGCCCGCTCGACCTGGTGGACCACGACCGTACGGGGCTGCTGGTGACACCGGGGGACGGTGGCGCGTTCCGGGACGCGGTGCGCCTGCTCGCGGGCAGCGCCGAGCTGCGCGTCCGGTACGGCGCCGCGGGCCGCAGAGCCGTGGAGGACCGTACGTGGGAGGCGGTCGGCGACCAGCTCCTGGGTCACTACGAGGCCGTGCTGAGCGACCGGACGGCGGTGGCGGCATGAACGCGCGACACCCCCGTGGGGCGGGCCTGCGGATCGTCCGGATCGCCAACTTCGTCACGCCGGCCTCCGGTGGGCTGCGCACCGCGCTGCGGGAGCTCGGCGCGGGCTACCGGGCCGCCGGGCACGAGCCGGTGCTCATCGTGCCCGGACCGCCGGGGGCGGGCGGCCCGGACGGATGGTGTGACGAAGTCACCGCGCAGGGACGGGTGATCACCCTGCCGGGGCCGGAACTGCCCGGCAGCGGCGGCTACCGCGTGCTGACCGACCGCCGCAGGATCCAGCGGCTGCTGCACTCGCTGGCTCCCGACCGGCTGGAGGTCTCCGACCGGACGACGCTGCGTTGGACGGGGGAGTGGGCGCGCCGGGCCCGGATCCCCGCGGTGATGGTCTCGCACGAGAGCGTGGACGGGGTGCTGCGCACCTGGGGCGTACCGCAGCCGCTGGCCCGCGCCGCCGCTGACCGGCTCAACCGCCGTACGGCGCACGCCTACAGCCGGGTCGTGTGCACCACCGCATGGGCGGCGGCGGAATTCACCCGGGCCGGTGTGCGCAATGTGGTGCGCGCTCCGCTCGGTGTCGATCTCGCCGCCTGGCACCCCGGCTGCCGCAGCACGGAGCTGCGCCGGCGCTGGGCGGGCCGGGCGGAGGTCCTGCTGCTGCTCTGCTCCCGGCTGTCGCAGGAGAAGCGGCCGGGGCGGGCGCTGGACACGCTGGCGGAGCTGCGGCGGCGCGGGGTCGACGCGACGCTGGTGGTGGCCGGTGACGGGCCGCTGCGGCCCCGCCTGGAGGCCCGGGCACGGTCCGAACGGCTGCCCGCGGCGTTCCTCGGGCACCTCGCCGACCGGTCCCGGCTCGCCGCGCTGCAGGCCGGCGCCGATGTCGCACTGGCGCCGGGCCCGGCCGAGACCTTCGGGCTGGCCGCCCTGGAAGCGCTCGCCTGCGGTACCCCGGTGGTCGCCAGCGCGGCATCGGCGCTGGCGGGGCTGGTCGGCAGCGGCGGCGACACGGCGCTCGACGACGGGCCCTCGTTCGCCGATGCGGTCCAGCGCGTGCTGGCCCGGCCCGGTCCCGCCCGGCGCGCCGCCGCCCGCCGCCGCGCCGAAGGCTACGGCTGGCAGCCCGCCGTCGAGGCCTTCCTGGCGGCGCACGACGTGGCCGCCCCGCTCGACAGGCCGGTCACCGCCTCGCCCTTCCCGTCCCCGGCCGGCCCGCTGGGCGGGTGGTGACGGTGCGGCCCGAGGGAGCGGTGATACCGGGCGGCGGAGCAGTGAAACCGGACAGGGGAGTGGTGACACCGGACGCGCCGGCAGGGACACCGGACGGGGGAGCCGTGATCCCGGGGCAGGCGCCGGAGGGTGGCCGTTTCCCGGCCCCGGCCCGCTTCGTCGCGCTCGGCGACTCGCTGACCGAAGGGCTCGGTGACCCCGTACCGGGCGGCGGCTGGCGCGGGTGGGCGGCTCTGCTCGCCGGGGCGCTGGGCGAGCGGCCGGGCGGCGTGGAACTGGTGAACCTGGCGCGCAGCGGGGCGCTGGCGGCGGAGCTGGCCGAGCGGCAGTTGCCCGCGGCGCGCGACCTCGGGCCGCGCTTCGCCTCGCTCGTCGTCGGCGCGAACGACACCCTGCGCGCGGCCTTCGCCATCGAGCGGGTCGCGGCCGCGCTGGACCGGGCGCACGGCGCACTGAGCGCCGACGGGGCCGTGGTGCTGACGGCATGCCTGCCCGATCCGGGCCGGATGCTGGGCCTGCCCGCGCCGCTGGCGCGTCCGCTGGCCCGCCGGATGCGCGCCGTGAACACCGTCGTCCATGCGGTATCGGCGCGCTACCAGGGAGTTCATCTGCACCTCGCCGAACACCCCTGGGTCGCCGAACGTGCCTGCTGGAGCGTGGACCGGCTGCACCCCAGCGAGCGCGGCCACCGGCTGCTGGCCCGTGGTTTCCATACGGCGCTGACCGCGGCCGGCCTGCCCGTGGGACCGCCGCCCACGCTCACTCCCGACGGCCCGCCGCCGACCCGCGCCGGATCGGCCCGGTGGATGGCGACCCGCGGCACCCGCTGGGTCGCCGACCGGTGCACGGACCTGCTGCCCGGCCTGCTGGGTCTGGCACTCCAGGAGTGCCGGCACGGGTTGGCGGGATCCGGGCGGTTGCTGGACGCCGCGGCCGACCAGGCCACACGTACCGCGCTCGCCGCACTGGACGGGGCGGACAGGGCGGACGGGGCGAAGGGGTCGGAGGGGGCGGACGGGGCGAAGGGGGTGAAGGGGGCGAAGGGGGCGAAGGGGGCGAACGGGCCGTACGGGCCGGACAGGGCTGACGACCCGGCCAGGCCCGGCGGGTCAGGCGATGCCCGGCCGGGGAAAACCGCCGCGACGGTGAAGGGCGCTGCGACAATGACAGGATGACCGGACGCTGGGAGTTCTGGATCGACCGCGGTGGCACGTTCACGGACGTCGTCGGCAGGCGCCCGGACGGACGGCTGGTCACCGGCAAGCTGCTCTCGCACCACCCGGAGCGCTACCGCGACGCCGCGGTGGCCGGTATCCGGATGATGCTGGGGCTCGGCCCGGACGAACCGGTGCCCGCCGAGCGGGTCTCCGTCGTCAAGATGGGCACCACCGTCGCCACCAACGCCCTCCTGGAGCGCAAGGGCGAACCGACCGTGCTGCTGATCACCGAAGGGTTCCGGGACGCGCTGCGGATCGCCTACCAGAACCGGCCGCGGATCTTCGACCGGCACATCGTGCTGCCCGAGGCGCTGTACGACCGGGTGATCGAGGTGCCGGAGCGGATCGGCGCCCGTGGTGAGCCGGTCCGGCCGCTGGACGCCGACGCGGTCCGCCGGGCGCTGATCCGGGCCCGCGCGGACGGCCTGCGCAGCGCCGCCGTCGTCCTGCTGCACGGCTACCGCCACGCCGACCACGAACGAACCGTCGCCGAACTGGCCAGGCAGGCAGGGTTCTCCCAGGTCAGCTGCTCGCACGAGGTCAGCCCGCTGATGAAGCTGGTGCCGCGCGGCGACACCACCGTCGTCGACGCCTATCTCTCCCCGATCCTGGGCCGGTACGTCGACGACATCGCCGTCCAACTCCCCGGTATCCGGCTGATGTTCATGCAGTCCAACGGCGGACTGCGCAAGGCCGCACACTTCCGGGGCAAGGACGCGGTGCTGTCCGGGCCCGCGGGCGGCGTCGTCGGCATGGTGCGTACCGCCGCCGACGCGGGCGGCGGTCACGACCGGGTGATCGGGTTCGACATGGGCGGCACGTCCACCGATGTGTCGCACTACGCCGGTGAGTTCGAGCGGGTCTTCGGCAACGAGGTCGCGGGTGTACGGATGCGCGCGCCCATGATGAACATCCACACCGTCGCGGCCGGCGGCGGCTCCGTCCTGCACTTCGACGGCCGCCGCTACCGGGTCGGCCCCGACTCGGCCGGTGCGGACCCGGGGCCGGCGTGCTACCGGCGCGGCGGCCCGCTCACCGTCACGGACGCCCAGGTGATGCTCGGCCGCATCCAGCCCGCCCACTTCCCCGCGGTGTTCGGGCCGGACGGCGACCAGCCGCTGGACGCCGAGGTGGTCCGTACCCGCTTCGCCGAGCTGGCCGCGCGGGCCGCCGACGAGACCGGGGACGACCGCGGCCCCGAGGAGGTCGCGGCCGGCTTCCTCGACATCGCCGTGCTCAACATGGCCAACGCCGTCAAGAAGATCTCCGTCCAGCGCGGCCGCGACATCACCCGCTACGCCCTCACCAGCTTCGGCGGCGCCGGCGGCCAGCACGCCTGCGCCGTCGCCGACGCACTGGGCATCGACACGGTGCTCGTCCCGCCGCTGGCCGGGGTGCTCTCCGCGTACGGCATCGGGGTCGCCGACGCCACCGCGATGCGCGAGCAGGCCGTCGAGGCGGAGTTCACCGACCCCGCGGCCGTCGAGCGGGTGCACGAGGTGTGCGAGGTCCTTGCCGGACAGACCCGGCGCGAACTCCTCGACGACGGGGTGCCAAAGTCCTCGGTCACCACCCGGGCCCGGGTGCTGATCCGCTACGCCGGGACCGACTCCACCCTCGCCGTCCCGCTGGCCGACGCCGGCACCATGACCGCGGAATTCGTCCGGGCACACCGTGAGCGCTACGCCTTCACCATGGACAAACCGCTGGTGGCCGAGGCGGTGTCGGTCGAAGCGCTGGGCGCGGCCGGCGGCGCGGGCGGGTACGAGGCCCGGGCGGGCAGCAGGGAAGGAGAGCTGGCACCGGCCGCCACGGTACGGATGTACACGGCCGGCCGCCGGCAGGACACCGGCCTCTACCGCCGCACGGACCTGCGCCCCGGTGACACCCTCACCGGTCCGGCCGTCATCGCCGAGGAGGACGCGACCACGGTCCTCGACCCGGGCTGGCAGGCGGCCGCCGGCGAGAACGGGCACCTCCTGCTGACCCGGGCCCGCCCGCGCACCGGCCGGGTCGCCGTCGGCACCGAAGCCGACCCGGTGATGCTGGAGGTCTTCAACAGCCTCTTCATGGCCATCGCCGAGCAGATGGGCGTCCGGCTGGAGAACACCGCACACTCCGTCAACATCAAGGAGCGCCTGGACTTCTCCTGCGCCCTCTTCGAAGCCGACGGCAACCTGATCGCCAACGCCCCGCACATCCCCGTGCACCTGGGCTCGATGGGGGAGTCCATCAAGGAAGTGCTCCGGCGCCGCGGCGGCGAGATGCGGCCGGGCGACGTGTATGCGATCAACGACCCGTACCACGGGGGCACCCACCTCCCCGACGTCACCGTCGTCACCCCCGTCTTCGACACCGACGGGGACGAGCTGCTGTTCCTGGTGGCCTCGCGAGGCCACCACGCCGAGATCGGGGGCATCACCCCGGGCTCGATGCCCGCCTTCAGCAGCACCATCCAGGAGGAGGGCATCCTCTTCGACAACTGGCTGCTGGTGCGCGACGGCGAGCTGCGCGAGGACGCGACCCGCGACCTCCTCGCCGCCGGCCCCTACCCCTCCCGCGCCCCCGACGCCAACCTCGCCGATCTGCGTGCCCAGATCGCCGCCAACGAGAAGGGCATCCAGGAACTGCGGCGGATGACCGGCCAGTTCGGGCCGGCCGTCGTCCGGGCCTATATGGGGCACGTCCAGGACAACGCCGAGGAATCGGTGCGGCGCATCATCGCGCGGCTGTCGGACGGCAGCTGCCGCTACGAGACCGACAGCGGGGCCGAGATCCGGGTCGCGCTGACCGTCGACCGTGCCGCCCGCAGTGCGGTGGTGGACTTCGCCGGCACCTCGCCCCAGCAGCCGGGGAACGCCAATGCGCCCCGCTCGGTGGTGATGGCCGCCGTGCTGTACGTCTTCCGCACCCTGGTCGCCGACGACATCCCGCTCAACAGCGGCTGCCTCAAGCCCGTGGAGGTCCGCATCCCGGAGGGCTCGATGCTCGCGCCCGTCTTTCCGGCGGCCACCGTCGCGGGCAATGTGGAGACCTCCCAGGCGGTCACCGGCGCGCTCTACGCCGCGCTCGGTATCCAGGCCGAGGGCTCCGGCACGATGAACAACCTCACCTTCGGCAACGACCGGGTGCAGTACTACGAGACCGTCGCCAGCGGCTCGGGCGCGGGCGACGGCTTCGACGGCGCGGACGCCGTACAGACCCATATGACCAACTCCCGGCTGACCGACCCCGAAGTGCTGGAGTGGCGCTACCCCGTCCGCGTCGACGCCTTCGCCATCCGCGCCGGCAGCGGCGGCAGGGGCCGCTGGCACGGCGGCTGCGGCGTCGAGCGGCGGCTGCGCTTCCTGGAGCCGATGACCGTCGCCCTGCTGACCAACCACCGCAGGGTCGCGCCGTACGGCATGGCGGGCGGCGCCCCGGGCGCACTGGGCGCCAACTGGGTGGAACGGGCGGACGGTTCGCGGGTGGAACTGGCGGGCTGTGACGTGGCGGACGTCGGAGTGGACGACGTGCTGGTGCTGCGCACCCCGGGCGGCGGCGGATACGGGGCGGTGGGCGAGGGCTGACGGCTGCCGCCCGCCCCCTGCTACCGCATCCGGAGAAACCGGACCGGTGTCCCCGGTGCCGCCTGGGCCGCGGGGGCCAGGTAGCGCTCGGGGACGACGCCGATGACCGGGTAGCCGCCGGTCGTGGGGTGGTCGTGGAGGAAGAGGACCGGCAGGCCGTCGGGCGGGACCTGGAGGGCGCCCAGGGGCATGCCCTCGCTGGGGAGTTCGCCGCTGCGGGCGCGCTCCAGGGGCGGGCCCTCGGTGCGCAGGCCGATGCGGTTGCTGGCGGGGGAGACGCGGAAGCGGCCGGTGGCGAGGGTGTGCAGGCCGGCGGCGGTGAACCAGGCGTCGCGGGGGCCGGGAAGGAACGGCAGGACGAGCTCCGTCACCGGGCCGGCGTGCCAGACGGCGTCGGCGGTGGACGGCGGGCCGTGCGGGGTGCCCAGCGGGAGGACCGCTCCCTCGGTGAGCGGGTCGGGGCCCAGGCCGGAGAGCAGATCGGCGGCGCGGCTGCCGAGGACCGGTTCGGTGTCGATGCCCCCGGCGAAGGCGAGGTGGGAGCGCAGGCCGTGGGTGGCGGGCCCGGCGTCCAGGACGGCGCCCGCCGGGACGCGGACCGGCGCGCCCCAGGGGGCGGGGCGGCCGTCGACGGTCACCGGGCAGGGCGCGCCCGTGACGGCGACGGTGGTGGCCGTACGGACCCGCAGGGCGCAGCCGGTGAGCGTGGTCTCCAGGGCGGCGGCGGACTCGGGGTTGCCGACCAGGCGGTTGGCGAGCCGGTGCGCGGGCGCGTCGAGGGCGCCGGCCCGCGGCACACCGAGGTGGGCATGGCCGGGCCTGCCGAGGTCCTGGACGGTGGTGAGCGCACCGGCCCGGACGACCGAGAAGGCGCGGTCGGTCATCGGGCGGTCTCCTGCGGGACGAAACGGACACGGGTGCCGGGGGCGAGCAGGGCGGCCGGCTCGCGGCGCGGCTCCCACAGCACGGTGTCGGTGGTGCCGATCAACTGCCAGCCGCCGGGGGAGGAGCGCGGATAGACCCCGGTGTACGGGCCGGCCAGGGCGACCGAGCCGACCGGGACCTTCGTGCGGGGAGTGTCCCGGCGCGGTACGTGCAGCGGTTCGGGCAGTCCGGTCAGATAGCCGAAGCCCGGGGCGAAGCCGCAGAAGGCGACATGGAACTCCGTTGCGGAGTGCCGGCGCACCACCTCGTCGGGGGTGCAGTCCCACAGGGCGGCGACGTCGGCGAGGTCGGGGCCGTCGTAGCGGACCGGGATGTCCACGGTGGGCCGGTCGCCGGCGCGGAGCGGCAGGATGTCCCAGGCGGCGAGCTCGGCGAGGAGCCCGCGGGGGTCGGTGAGGCCGTCGAGGAGCACCGTACGGGCGGCCGGCACGATCTCCCGCAGCGGCGGCAGGGCGCCGTCGGCGGCCCGGCGCAGCAGTTCGGCGTGCAGCGCCTCGACCTCCTCGGCGCTGTCCAGCTCGATCAGCAGGCCGTGTTCACCGACCGGCAGCGGCCTCATGCGAAGCTCCGGATGTGCACGCCGGCCGCGGCCAGCTCGGACCGTACGCGCCGGGCGAGGTCGGCGGCGCCGGGGGTGTCACCGTGCAGACACAGCGAGCGGGCGGTGATGCCGACGCGGCGGCCGTCGCGGGAGGTGACGGTGTGGTCGCGGGCCATGCCGAGGGCCCGCTTGACGACCTCGTCGGCGTCGTGGACCACCGCGCCCGGTTCGCGGCGGGGGACGAGGGTGCCCTCGTCGGTGTAGGCGCGGTCGGCGAAGGCCTCGCCGACGACGGGCAGTCCGGCCCGCCGGGCGGCCTCGTGCAGCCGCGAGCCGGGCAGCCCGAGGACCGGCAGGCCGCCGCCCGCGGCGCGGATGCCGTCGATGACGGCAGCGGCCTGCTCCCCGTCGTGGACACAGCGGTTGTAGAGCGCGCCGTGCGGTTTGACGTAGCGGACCCGGGTCCCGGCGGCGCGCGCGAAGACGTCCAGCGCCCCGATCTGGTAGGTGATCTCGGCGGACAGCTCCTCCGGCGGCACCTCCATCGCGCGGCGGCCGAAGCCGGCCAGGTCGCGGTAGGAGACCTGGGCGCCGATGACCACACCGCGCTCGGCGGCGAGTTCACACACCCGGCGCATGGTGGCCGGGTCGCCGGCGTGGAAGCCGCAGGCGACATTGGCGCTGGTGACGACGGAGAGCAGGGCCTCGTCATCGGTGAGCTGCCAGCGGCCGAAGCCTTCCCCGAGGTCGGCGTTGAGGTCGATGACGGGAGGGGGCGCCGGGTCGCTCATGTGGGTCCGTTCCATGGGGCTCGGGGCCGGCCGGGCGTGCGGGGGCACCGGTGCGACGGCTCGGGCGCGGGCAGGGGCGGCGGGACGTTCCGGCCGGCCCGTATCCGTAGTGACTCTCCCCCGAGGGCACTCGAGCCGACCGGTGTCGAGGACAACGTAGAGGATTGTTCAACGATCCGACAAGAGGTGTTCGGGGTGCGATCACGGATGCGTTGTTTCGTTCTCCCATCTGGGATTGACTTTCGCTCATACGACTCCGGGACGGCCCCGACTGCCGCCCGGTACGGCGCGAGAGCGGGGAGCGGCATGGCGGGCGGAGCGGCGAAGAGCGACCAGAGGCGGCTCACCGAGGTCGCGAGCCTGGAAGGCGACCGTGCCCTGCTGGGGCGCTCCAGCACGGCCGAACGGGTCGCCGACATCCTGCGCGACCGGATCACCGAGGGCTACTTCCCGCCCGGCGCCCGGCTCTCGGAGGAGAGCATCGGCGGCGCGCTGGGCGTCTCGCGCAACACGCTGCGCGAGGCGTTCCGGCTGCTGACGCACGAGCGGCTGCTGGTGCACGAGCTCAACCGCGGGGTGTTCGTCCGGGTGGTGACGGTCGAGGACCTGGAGGACATCTACCGGGTGCGGATGCTCGTGGAGTGTGCGGCGGTACGGGGCCTGGGGCCGGGGCCCTACGACGCCGCGGCGACCGACACCATCGCGGCCATCGCGGCCGCGGTGGAGGCCGGCGAGGCGGCGTCCGAAGACCGGGAGTGGCAGGCGCTCTCGACCGCCAACATCCGCTTTCACCAGGCAGTCGTGGCCCTGGCGGGCAGCCCGCGCACGGATGAGCTGATGCGGGGAGTGCTCGCCGAGCTCCGGCTCGTCTTCCATGTCATGGCCGACCCCCGGCGCTTCCATGCGCCCTATTTGACCCGTAATAGGCAAATTATCGAGTCCCTGCAGGCGGGCGATACCGCCGAGGCCGAGCGACTGTTGCTGTCGTATCTGGAGGACTCGCGCACGCAGCTGTCGGGGGCGTACGCGCAGCGCATCGCGGAGGGGTGAGGCCCCGCGGGGGCGCCATGCCGCCCCTGGTGACACCCTCCGTGGAGGCCGCCTGAGATCCGCCCCGGCAGACCCCTTGTCGGATCGTTGAACAATCGCCTAACCTCCGCTGCAATCTCTTCATCTCCCTGTGGACCCGGGCGGGTCCCTGTACGCGGAAGGCGGATCCATGATCGTGCTCCTCGGCGTGCTCGTGGTCGTGATCGGCTTCGCCACGAAACGCAATCCCCTGCTGGTCGTGGGGGTGGCCGGCATCGTGACCGGCCTCCTCGGCGGGCTGTCGCCGGGCAAGGTGCTCGCCGCGTTCGGCGACGGCTTCGCCGGCAGCCGGGCGGTGACGATCTTCGCGATCACCCTCCCGGTCATCGGCCTCCTGGAGCGCTACGGCCTCCAGGAGCAGGCCCGCAACCTCATCGCCCGGTTCGCCGGGCTCACCACCGGACGTTTCCTGGCGCTCTACCTCGGTCTGCGGCAGATCGGCGCCGCGGTCGGGCTGACCAATGTCTTCGGCCCCGCCCAGACCGTCCGCCCGCTCGCCGTCCCGATGGCCGAGGGCGCGGCCGAGCGGAAATACGGCGAACTCCCGGACCGGACACGGGAGAAGGTCAGGTCGTTCGCCGCCAGCGCGGACAACGTCGGCCTCTTCTTCGGGGAGGACGTCTTCCTCGCCGTCGGCTCGATCCTGCTGATCACCGGCTTCGTCAACACCACCTACGGGACCCACCTCGAACCGCTGCAGCTCGCGCTGTGGGCGATCCCCACCGCCGTGTGCGCCTTCGTCGTCCACGGCTGGCGACTGCTGCGCCTGGACCGCCATTTGGAACGCGAACTGCTCACCGCCCATGTCCACGACACCGCCGAAGTGGAGGCCGCCAAGTGATCAAGGCAGAGTGGTTCTACTGGCTGGTGGGCCTCAGCTTCCTGGTGATGGCCGCCCAGATGGTCACCGACCGCAGCAACCCCAAGCGCCTGGGCACCGGCGCCTTCTGGGGCCTGATCGGTGCCGGCTTCTTCTACAGCAGCTGGGTCGTCACCAAGCAGGCGCCGGCCGAGCCGCTGGGCGCCGCGGTACTCGTCATGGCCTGCCTGGCCGGCTTCGGCTTCACCGGGCGCGGCACCCCGCGCACCACGACCTCCGAACAGCGCACCGCCGGCGCCGCCAAGCTCGGCAACAGGCTGTTCGTCCCCGCGCTCACCATCCCCGCCGTCGCCATGGCCTGCGCCATCGGCGTCAAGCACCTGTCCTTCGGGGGCGAGCCGGTCCTCCAGGAGGGCAGTGAGACCATCCTGGGCCTGGGGATCGGTGCCGTCGTCGCCCTCGTCGTCGCGATGATCATGCTCCGCGAGAAGCGGATCTCCGTGCCCGTGCAGTCCGGCCGCTCGATGCTCGAGGCGATGGGCTGGGCGATGCTGCTGCCCCAGATGCTGGCCACGCTGGGCGCCATCTTCCAGGTCTCCGGCGTCGGCGACCAGGTCGGCAAGCTCACCACCTCCGTCCTGCCCGAGGGCTCGCTCTACATCGCGGTCGTCGTCTACTGCGTGGGCATGTTCGCGTTCACCGTGATCATGGGCAACGGTTTCGCCGCCTTCCCTGTGATGACCGCCGCGGTCGGCTGGCCGGTCCTGATAGGCCACTTCGACGGCAACCCCGCCGCCGTCCTGGCCATCGGCATGCTCGCCGGCTTCTGCGGCACCCTGGTGACGCCCATGGCCGCCAACTTCAACATCGTTCCGGCGGCGCTGCTGGAGCTGAAGGACCAGTACGGACCGATCAAGGCGCAGCTGCCCACTGCGGGGATCCTGCTCGGCTGCAACATCCTGATCATGGCGCTGTTCGCCTTCTGACCCCCTGGGCCCATGGTGCCGCGCCCTGCGGCACCATGGGCCCGCCGCCTCCCGCCCCGCTTCCGACGCCGGACGCGCCCACCGCACCGCACCGAGGATGACCGTATGACCCGGGTACTGCTGACCGGATTTGCACCCTTCGACGGCGAATCCACCAACCCCTCCTGGCAGGCGGTCCGCGCCGCCGCCGACGAACCGCCCACCGGCATCGAGGCCTTCGCCGTCGAGCTTCCCTGCGTCTACGGAGCGTCGGTGGCGGTGCTGCGCGCCGCGATCGAGGAGACCCGCCCCGGGATAGTGGTGTGCGTCGGCCAGGCGGGCGGCCGTCCCGACATCACCGTCGAACGCGTCGCCGTCAACGTCGACGACGCCCGGATCCCCGATGCCTCGGGTGCCGAACCGGTCGACGAGCCGATCGTGCCCGGCGGCCCCGCCGCGTACTTCTCCACCCTGCCGGTCAAGGCGTGTGTGGCCGCCGTCCGCGCCGCCGGTCTGCCCGCCTCCGTCTCCAACACCGCGGGCACCTTCGTCTGCAACCACGTCTTCTACGGCCTCGCCCACCTCATCGCCACCGAACTGCCCGACCTGCGCGGCGGATTCGTCCACGTCCCCTACACACCGGACCAGGTCGTCGACCGCGCCCAGCCGTCGCTGCCGGCCGACGCGGCCGCCCGGGCGCTGCGGGAGATCGCGGTCACCGCCGCGCACACCCGCACCGATCTCCGGATCGCGGGAGGGGCAACCCATTGAGAATCCCGTTGAGCACCGGCACGGGCTCCGGCGCACCCGCCACGGGACCTGGCGCCGGGCCGCCGCGGGCCACGCCGTAGACTGACGCGCCGGCCCGGCGAGTGGTCCGTCAACGGATCCACCAGCGGTTCCACCCATGAACGGATCCGCGCCGTTTCGTCCGTTGTCAGTGCGACCGCCTACTCTGTGCGACGTGACTTTTTCCGCCCCGGGGCCCGCTGCGCCCCAGCTCAACGGGCCGAACCGGCCCGCGCCGGGCCCGGCAGCCGACGAAGGCCTGGCCCGTCGGCTGCGCGCCCTCGCGTGCACCGCGCCGCTGCACGACCTCGACGTGCGCAAGGCCAACCTCGCGGGCGAGTACGGGATCTACGCCATGGCGGAGGTGGCGCTCTCCGTCATCGATCTCGTCACCCTCCACATGGACTTCGACACCGGCGCCGACCATGAGGAGATAGTGGCGAAGGTCCTCCCGCGGATCGCCGCCCAGGCTCCCCGCCGTTCCACGGGCGAGCACGAGCGGGTGGCCCGCTGGGTGCTGGAGAACCTGATCAACGTCGGCAGCGTGGACCGCGGCTTCCGGGCCGTCTACGGCACCTTCAACACCGAGGGTCAGTACGTCCGACGCGACTACGACTTCAAGCTCATCGAGGAGGTCCCCGGCGCCGGCGGCACCGTCTTCCTGCGGGCCACCGACGAAGCGGTCAACGTCCTGGTCGGCGCGCTCGACACGGACGTCACCAGCGCCCAGATCGCCGCCGAGGTCAAGCTGGAGGTGCTGATCAACCGCGGCCGGCTGGCCGACGCCCAGCTCGCCGCCGAGCAGGCACGCTACCGCACCGTGCAGTACGCCGAGACGCTGCGCAGGACCCTGGACGCCACCCGCCGCAACGTCCGCGCCGTGGACTGGCTGGAGACCGTCCCGGACATGATCAACGAGGCGCTGGACCACGTCGCGGACCGCTACCGCCACGAGAACGCCATTCTGACGAACATCCGCAAGGCCCGGGACGAGACCGAGGAGCCCGAGCACAAGCGCCGCGCCGCCGAGCTCGTCGACATCGTCAAGGACTGCATCCGCCGCCACACCCAGCTCCAGTCCCGGCTGCTGGAGGCCGGACCGCTCTTCCGCGCCGAGCAGGACCGGCAGGCCTTCGCCACCCCCGTCGCCCGCTCCGGACTCGACCTCTACGGCCAGCTCGTCGCCCCCCTGCTGCCGCTCCCCGCAGAGCAGGCCATCCGCGTCACCGACGCCTTCTTCGCCCATGGCACGGGCCTGCGCACGCCCTCGGCCGTCCGGGTCGGCGACCTCGTCGAGGTGCTGCTCACCCCGCCCGTGGAGCGCGAGCACCTGGGCGCCGAGATGCCCGAGCCCGATCTGGTGGCGACGCCCGACGACAGCCGCTTCAGCGAGGCGCAGCTCGACGCCGCGATGACGCTGCTCGACCTGCCCGCCGACGCACCCCGAAGGCTCTCCGGACTGCTCGCCGACGCACGCCGCAGCGATCCCGAACTCCCCTATCTCGTCGCCCTGCTGGCGGTGCACGCCGCCAGCCCGCCGGTCGGTACGGCGTACCGGCAGGGCGAGCAGCAGCTGCTGTTCGCCGTCGACGACGGCACGGAGCTGACCGACCCCGAGTTCGGCGGCGCCGACCTCATCGTCGGCACGGCCCTGCTGGACTCCGCCGGAATGGCCGCGGACCGTTCGGAGGTGGCGTGATGGCGGACCGTGTCCAGGGCGGGCGGCCGGCGAGCGGCGTGGCGCGCCCGGTCCGGCAGGGTCCCGGCCCGACGCCGCCCGGCCGCCCGGTGTCGTGCCGGCCAGAGATTTCCGAGACCGTCCCCAGCAAGGAGCTTGTTCCGTGACCCAGTACGACGAGACGCCGCAGCCGGATCCGGCGTCCGCGGCCGGTGAACCGGGCTGGGGCGCACCCACCGCCGACACCGAACCGGCCGCGGCGGGACCCGCCCCCGAGTTCTCGGCTTCTGCTCCCCTCTCGCCTCCGCCCTCGCCGTCGCTCGACCGGGGGGACTCCCCTGAGCAGGGGCGGCCCCACCCCCTCACCCCGGCCGACGCCGCCGATGCCGCACGGTTGGTGTCCTTCGGCCTCCAGCCCAAGCTGCTGCCCGCCCGTGACGCCGAATACGGCGAACTGCTGCGCCGCTATCGCGACGAGCCCGCCTTCGCCCGGCTCGCCGACGCCGTCGCCACCGGACTCGGCCTGGTCGTCCTGGAGGTCTCCACCCGCGCCGGGATGGCCGTCACCGCCCATGAGGACTCCGTCTTCGCCGTACGGATGGGTGACTACGCGCGTCGCGCCTCCGCCGACTCCGCCGACCGCTTTCTGCACGGCCTGGCCCATCTCGCCGTCGCCGCACTGGCCTTCCCGCGTCCCGAAGACCTCGCCGACGACGGCTATATCGGCCGGATCACCGTCAACGGCGTCGACGCCTTCGTCCGGCAGGCCTGCCGTCGCCTGGAGGAGCGCGCCGAGCAGGAGGGCGAGAACACCGACCCGGCCACCGATGCCCCCGGCCTGGAATCCGCCTGGCGCCTCTACGCGCGGCGCAGCGCGACCGGCGCCACCAAGGACGCCCGCCGGCTGGCCGGTTCGACCACGGGCATCATCGCCAAGGCCGTCACGTTCCTCGTGGACTCCGGCTTCCTGCAGCGCACCGGCGATGACTCCGGTGGCGCCTACCGCACCACCGCCCGCTATCAGCTCCAGGTCCGCGACATGGCCGGCAGCGCCGCCATGGCCGAGTTGCTGGAGCTGGGCATCGTCCCCGTCGCCGACGGCAGCGCCGCGCTGCTGCCGGGCGAGGACACCGAAGACCTCGACCTGGTCGCGGACGCCGGACTGCCCTTCCACTCCGGATGACGGGCCGGCCCACGACCGCTGACCTTTCGGCCGGCGGGCCGGCGGGCCGGCGACCGCGCCGGCCTGCCGTCAACGACCGCCCGCCGACAACTGACCGCAGACGACCGACCGCCGCCGACCGCCTCTCGCTCCCCCCACCCCCGCCCCCTCCCCCGAAGGGGTAGGAGGGGGAGCGGCACCAGCCCTGCCCGACACGACAACTTCCGACACAACAACGAGAGTCCGCCATGTACGAGCTGTCCCGGGTCCGCCTCTACTCCATCGGGCCCGCCGGTGCGCGCTATGCCGACACCGTGCTGGACCTGCGCGGAGTCGGCGCGCCCGTACCCCGACCGGCCCCGGCCCAGGCGGACTTCTTCGAGGACGAACCGGTCGGCCCGCCGCGCCGCCCGGCGCCCGCGGGCGTGCTCTTCCTGGAGAACGGCGGCGGCAAGTCCGTCCTGCTCAAGCTGATCTTCTCGGTGATGCTGCCCGGCCACCGCAACACGCTCGGCGGCGCCAGCTCCGGCGTCCTGCGCAAATTCCTGCTCGCCGACGACTGCGGCCATGTCGCCCTGGAGTGGCAGCACGTCCTCACCGGCGAGAGCGTGGTCGTCGGCAAGGTCAGCGAATGGCGTGGCCGGCAGGTCTCCAACGACCCCCGGAAGTTTGCCGAGGCCTGGTACAGCTTCCGGCCCGGCCCGGGCATGAGCCTGGACTCCCTCCCCGTCGCCGAGGCCACCGTCGTCCGTCCCCGCCAGGAGAGCGGTGAGGGCAGCTCCGGAGCCCAGGGCCGCCGACGCACGATGAAGGGCTTCCGCGACGTCCTCACCGAGGCGGGGAAGAGCTACCCCAATCTGGACGTGGTCTGGGAGGAGACCCACGAGCGCTGGAACGTGCACCTCGGCGAGCTGGGCCTGGACCCGGAACTCTTCCGCTACCAGCGGGAGATGAACGCCGACGAGGGTGAGGCGGCCGGTCTCTTCGCGGTCAAGAACGACTCGGACTTCACCGACCTCCTCCTGCGCGCCGTCACGGACACCCGGGACACCGACGGCCTCGCCGACCTCGTGCACGGTTTCGCCCACAAGCTCGGCCGGCGCGCCGAACTCACCGCCGAACGGGACTTCACCGCCGGTTCCCTCGATCTGCTCTCCCGCATCGCCGACGCCGCCGAGCAGCGCGAACGTGCCCGTGAGGTGCATGCGGGCGCCGAGCGCCGCACCCGAGCCCTCGCCCAGCGGCTCTCTGCCCGCGGCACCGAGGAGCGCGGCCGCGCCGCCGAGCTGGCCGAACAGGTCGCCGCCGCGGCCCATCGCGTCACCGACGCCGAGCGGGGCCGCGAGCGCCGCTCCCTGGTCTCCGCCGAACTCGCCTACCGGCACGCCTCGCTGGCACTGGCCGCCGCGGAGAAGGGCGCCGCCGCCCAGCGCCGTGAGCTGAACGACGCCCGTACGCTGCACAGCGCCTGGCAGGCCGCCGAGACCGCGCTGCGGCACCGCGCCGCCGCCGACCGCTCGGCGCGGGTCGCCGCCGCCATCCGCGAGGCCGAGCGGGACGCCGCCCCCGCACTCGCCGCCCGGGCCACCGCTGCCGCCGACCTCGTACGTGCCCTGCACAGCGCGGCCGAGGCCGGCGAGCAGGTCGCCAACGAGGAGGAGGAACGCTCCGCGGCCCTCCAGGAGGCCGGTGAATCCGCGCACCGCGATGCCACCACGGCCGCCACCCACGCCCAGCGCGCCCGCAGCGAGGCCGACCACCTCAAACAGCGTCTGGCAGAGGTCACCGAGGAGACCGCCGAAGCCGTCCGGGCCGGCTGGCTGGACGACAGCGCCCCCGACGCCGACCCGGCCCGTGCCGCGCTCGCCGCCTCGGACGCCGAGAAGACCGCCGTCGAGGCCTGGGACTCGGCCCGGGAGACCGCCCGGCAGGCCATCGACCGCGCCCGCGAGGCCACCGCGCGGCACTCCGCCGCCGAGCTGGCGGCGGCCCGTGCCGACGACGCCGCGCAGGCCGCCGAGCGTGCCCACGACGCCGAGCGCCGGGCCGCCGAGTCCATCGGCGCCGAGCAGCGGCTCGCCGACCTCCTCGGGCTCCCGCAGTCCGGGACCAAGTCCCCGGGCGTACCCGGCCCCCGTACGGCCACGCCTGGCACGGACCCGGTCACCCCCCGCCGTCCCTCCGCAGGCCCGCTCACCGCCGAGGAGCTGGACCGCAACGCCGACGAGCTGCACGCCCTGCTGGAGGAGGGCGTCGCGGCCGCCGAACGGCAGCTGTTCGACCTGCGCACGGCCGCCGCCGACGATGCGCGGATCCTCGGCGCGCTGGGTGACGGCGGACTGCTGCCCCCGGGGCCCGATGTGCTGGCCGCCGTGGAATACCTCGGCGAGCACGGCGTCCCCGCGCTGCCCGGCTGGCGCTATCTCGCCCAGTCCGTCGACCCGGCCGACCACACCCGGGTGCTCGCCGCCCGCCCCGAGCTCGTCGACGGCGTGATCATCACCGACCCGGACACCCATGCGCGGGCCCGCGAAGTGCTCGCCCAGGCCGCGCTGCTGCCGCGCTCGGCCGTCGCGGTCGGTACCGCCGCCGCGCTGCTCGCGCCCACGCCCGCGCCCGAGGAGCAGGACTCCGGCGTCTTCCTCGTCCCGCCGAACCCGGCGATGCACGACGAGTCCGCCGCCGACGAGGAGCGCCAGGCGCTGCGGGCACGCGCCATAAAGCGCGACGACGAGATCCGGGCACTGGCCGCCCGGCTCGCCGGGGACCGGGCGCTGGCCGCCCGGCTCGGCTCGTGGCGGGCGGGCTGCCCGGCCGGCCGGCTCGCGGAACTGGCCACCGCCGCGGAAGAGACCGCCGCCGCGGCCGAGGAGGCCGCCGCCGAACTGGCCGAGGCCCGTGCCGCCCGCGCCGAGACCGAGGAGGTCGCGGCCGAGGCCACCCGGGTGCGCGACGAACGCCAGGAGGCCGCACAGCGCGCCCGCCGCGCCGCCGACCTGCTGGCCGGACTCGCCCACCGGCTGCGGGAGCGCGCCTCCTGGCAGTCCCGGATGCGTGAACTCGCCGATGAGGCGGCCGAGTTCGAGGCCCGCGCCGAGGAGTGCGTGGACCGCGCACGGGCCGCCGACGAGGACCGCAGGGCCGCCCAGCGCGCCGCCGACGATGCGCGCCGCACCGCCCGTGCGCTGCGCGCCGAGCGTGCCGAGATCGCCGGCGTACCGGACGAGGTGGGCGAGGCCCCGGAGAGCGCCGGCGCCTCGCTGCCCGCGCTGCGTGAGGCCTACCGCGCCGCCTCCCAGCTCTACGAGAAGGTGGGCGTCGGCGCCGACCTGCGCGCCGAACAGGCCCGCGCCGAGGGCGACGAGAGCGCCGCCCTGGCCGAGCTGAACCGCCTCACCAACAAGGTCCGCACCCGCGCGGAAGCGCTGCTGGAGAGCCCGGACGCCGCCGACGGCCCGTCCCGGCAGGCCGCCGCGGCGCGTGCCGAATCGCTGGTGCACATGCTGGAAACCCGCGCCTCGGCCGCCAGTGAACAGCTCGGCCGGCTGCGTGGCGAGGCCGAGCGGCTGGCCCCCACCGACGGCGAGGCACACACCGAACTGCCCGACGAGCTGGTGCCCAAGGACGCCGACCGCGCCAAGGAGCTGCTGCGCGCGGCCTCGGGTGAACTGGCCACCGCCACCGACACGCTGGAGGCCGCCCGGGCGCAGCACGAGGAGCTGCTGCGCGCCCACCGGGCCGCGGAGGACGCCGCGGGCGGCTTCGACGAGACCGCCGCCCTGCTGCGCGATCTGCTCCGCGACCACCAGGACGCCGAGGACGCCGCCGACGGACCGACCGAGCCGTACGCCGGCCGGGTGGAGGACGCCCGGCAGGCCGCCGCCGAGTCCCGCCGCTCGCTGCGCGGCTGCGCCGCCGACCTCTCCACCGCCGAGTCCGCGGTGCGCGAGGCGAGCGACATCCTCGTACGGCACGCCAACTCCACTCGCTACGAACAGGTCCGTACCCCCGCCCGGCAGCAGATCCGCGAACTGCCCGCCGCGGCCCTGCCGGACCATGCGGCCAAGTGGGCGGAGGCCTTCGCGCCCCGGCTGCGGGTGCTCACCGACGAGCTGGAGCAGCTGGAGCGCAACCGCGACTCCATCGTCGACCGGCTGCGCGGGCTGGTCGAGTCGTCGCTGACGACACTGCGCTCGGCCCAGCGGCTGTCCCGGCTGCCCGAGGGGCTGGGGGAGTGGTCCGGGCAGGAGTTCCTGCGGATCCGCTTCGAGGACCCCGACCAGGCCACGCTCGCCGAGCGGCTGGGCGAGGTGATCGACGAGGCGACCCGGGCGGCCGTCAAGAAGAACAGCGATCTGCGCCGGGACGGGATGTCCCTGCTGCTGCGCGGGGTCAGCGCGGCGCTGCAGCCGCGCGGGGTGGCCGTGGAGATCCTCAAGCCGGACGCGGTGCTGCGCGCCGAGCGGGTGCCGGTCGGGCAGATGGGCGATGTCTTCTCCGGCGGCCAGCTGCTGACCGCCGCCATCGCGCTGTACTGCACGATGGCGGCGCTGCGCAGCAACGACCGGGGCCGCGACAAGCAGCGGCACGCCGGCACGCTGTTCCTGGACAACCCCATCGGCCGCGCCAACGCGACCTATCTGCTGGAGCTCCAGCGCGCCGTCGCCGATGCGCTGGGCGTCCAGCTGCTTTACACCACCGGCCTCTTCGACACCACGGCCCTTGCCGAGTTCCCGCTGGTCATCCGGCTGCGCAATGACGCGGACCTGCGGGCCGGGCTGAAGTACATCAGCGTCGAGGAGCATCTGCGGCCGGGCCTGCCGCAGCCGGACCCCTCCGGTGAGGCGATCCACGGCCAGATCACGGCGACGCGGATGTACCGGCGTCCGGAGGATCAGGCTCCCGAGGAGGAGGCGGATCCGGCCACCGGGTGAGCCGCGGCACGGGAGGTCCTGCGGACGGTCACACCACCACGACCGACCGCAGGACCTCCCCGCGCTGCATCTTCGCGAAGGCCGGTTCGATGTCGTCGAGTGTGACCGTTTCGCTGATGAACCGCTCCAGGTCGAGCTTGCCGCTCAGGAACAGGTCGATCAGCACCGGGAAGTCCCGGCTGGGCAGACAGTCGCCGTACCAGGACGACTTGAGCGCGCCGCCGCGGGAGAAGAGGTCGATCAGCGGCAGTTCGATCCGCATGTCCGGGTCGGGCACGCCGACCTGGACCAGCGTGCCGGCCAGATCGCGCATGTAGAACGCCTGCCGGTAGGTCTCCGGGCGGCCCACCGCATCGATCACCACATCGGCGCCGTGCCCGCCGGTGAGCGCGCGGACCGCCTCGACGGGGTCCGTACCGCGGGAGTTGACGGTGTCGGTGGCGCCGAACCGCTCGGCGGCGTCCAGTTTGCCCTCGTCGAGATCGACGGCGATCACCCGTCGGGCGCCGGCCCGGGAGGCGCCCGCGATCGCGGCGTTGCCGACGCCGCCGCAGCCGATGACGGCGACGGTGTCCCCGCTGCCCACCCCTCCGGTGTGTACGGCCGCGCCGTACCCGGCCATCACCCCGCAGCCGATCAGGCCCGCGGCCTCCGGGCGGGCCGAGGGATCGACCTTCACCGCCTGCCCGGCGGCGACCAAGGTCTTCTCGGCGAAGGCCCCGATGCCCAGGGCCGCCGTCAACTCCGTCCCGTCCAGCAGGGTCATCGGCCGGCCGGCGTTGCGCGAGTCGAAGCAGTACCAGGGACGGGCGCGGCGGCAGGACCGGCACTGTCCGCAGGGTGCCCGCCAGGCCAGCACCACATAGTCGCCGGGCGCCAGGTCCGTGACCCCGGCGCCGACCGCCTCGACGACCCCGGCCGCCTCGTGGCCGAGCAGGTACGGGAAGTCGTCGCCGATCGCGCCGTCGCGGTACTGCAGATCGGTGTGGCACACCCCGCAGGCCTGCACGGTCACGAGCACGTCGCCCGGACCGGGATCGGGTACGAGGATCGGCAGCACCTCGACGGGGGCGCCCTTCTTGAGGGCGACGACGGCGCGGGCTTCGTGCGGCATGTCTCACTCCTAAAACGGCGCCTGCGGGGGCGGCAGGGCGGGTAGCACGCGTGAGGTGGCACGGATGCCTGTGAGGGGTTGGAGTGGTGCGCGGTGCTGGAAACCTGGAGACCAGGAAACCCGGGACGGAGGACGGCGGTGGCGAACGGCCCACCTCTGTCACCGTGTTGCCTATAGCGCGCTGGGTTGCGCTATAGGAGACATGCTGGAAGTCGGGTCAGGATCCGTCAAGGGGGATTTTTCGCTAGGGGACACCCCCTCGGGGCAGTCGCCCCGGCAGGGTCCGGGCCCCGGCGGGCTCAACCCGGGTACCCCATCAGGCGGGACAGCTCCGCGGCTGCCTTCGCGGCCCGCTCCGCCAGCTCCGGCAGCAGCTCACGCTCCATCCGGTACGCCGGGCCCGAGACGCCGATCGCGCCGATCACCGCACCGTCGTGCGCATGGACCGGTGCCGCCACCGCGTTCAGGCCGATCTCCAACTCCTCGCTGGTGCAGGCGAATCCGTCCGCGAGCGCGGCGGCGAGCTGTGCGCGCAGACCGGCCGCCGTGGTCAGGGTGTTCTCGGTGAACCGCGGCAGCTTGCGGGTCACCAGGGTCTCCCGGCGCTCCGGCGGCAGATGCGCCAGCAGTACCTTGCCGCTGGCGGTGGCGTGCAGCGGGGTGCGGCGGCCCAGCCAGTTGTACGCGGTGACCGCGGCGGAGCCCCTGGCCTGCATGATGTTGACCGCCGCATCGCCGTCGAGCACCGCGATGTTGGCGGTCTCCCCGGTGTCCTCGGCGAGCGCGCGGCACACCGGCTGGCCCTCCTGCGAGATGTCCAGCCGGATGGCGGCGGCGCCGGCCAGCCGCAGCACCCCGGCGCCCAGGTAGTACTTCCCGCGGTCCCGCTCCTGCTCCACCAGTCCGCGGTTCTCCAGCACCCCCAGGATCCGGAACGCGGTCGATTTGTGGACGCCCAGTTCCTCGGAGATCTCGGTCACCCCGGCCTCGCCCAGCTTGGCCAGGATCTCCAGCACGCTCACCGCGCGGTCCACGGACTGGACGGATCCCGCCCCGCCGCGCCGCTCCTCGGACCGGTCGTCTGCCGTATCGGAAGTCTTCGACATGGGTCTTTGCGTCACCACCCGGTGGCCCCGCGGGCCACGTCTGAGGGCATCTGCCGGGAAGCCCTTGACGGCCCGGTCCCCGGCTTGGATTCTGTTGCGCATCGCGCTCTGCGGTGCGTTATTCAGAACACATGATACCGATCAGCGAGAGGGGGGCCAGATGATTCCCGTCTGCCGCATCGAGGACCTGCCCGAGGGCGAGTCCGTACGGATCGAGATCGACGACCTCACACCGGCCATCGCGGTCTTTCATGCCGAGGGCGGCTACTACGCCGTCGACGACACCTGCAGCCATCAGGACGCCTCGCTCTCCGAGGGCTGGGTCGAGGGCTGCTTCGTCGAATGCCCGCTGCACGCGGCCCTGTTCGACCTGCGTACCGGTGCGCCGACCTGTCTGCCGGCCCGCCGGCCGGTGCACACCCACGAGGTCAGTGTCCTGGACGGCATGATTCATGTCCGGCCCGCCGTGAGGGAAGAGGCGGTGGCGTAAGGACCCGGCCGCTCAGGCGGCCGCCCGGTCGATCCGCGACGGGCCCTCCCGTGAGGCCCGGCGCTGCCGACGGCGTGCCCTGCGCCGCTCGCGGCGCAGCTCCCGGGCCGTACTGCTCGGCTGCGACTGCACCCCGTTGCGCTGCACCCACACCTGGCGGGTCACCCAGACGTCCAGCACCGCCCAGGTGGCGACCACGGTGCTGGCGACCGTGCTGAGCACCGCGGGGAACGCGAACCAGGAGCCCGCGAGGGTGCACAGAAAGGCCACCATCGCCTGGATCAGGGTGAGCGCCACGATGATCACGGCACGCACCGCGGCGGTACGCACCGGATCCGCCATCCGGCGCCGGACCGCCGGTTCCTCCTGCCACAACGGCTGTCTGCCGGTGTCCATGAACGCGTCACTCTCCCCGCACTCTCCCCGCGTGTCCGACTCCTCAGTGGCTGCCCGGATTTCGCCGGGTATATGCCCTTGGTGTCGCACCCCGTCCCTCCTCATCGTCACGTACCGGAGCCGCGCAGAGTTACCCGGGGTAGAGCAAAACCGGCCAACCGTCCGGCATGGTGCCGCAGGGTACGGAGGCGGTCCGGGGTGTGAACGCGGGCGGGTTGTCCGGGAATCGGTGGACAACGGACCGCGATCTTGCTCCGGTTGCTTCCCGACGGCAGGAGAGGTCTTCGGGTTGGTCCCCCGACAGTAGTAGGCTCGCGCCGTTTGTTGACGGAACACCACCCCCGTGCGCCGGGGTTGACGTAGGGGAGGCCATGCGCTTTCGCGGGAAGTCGGTCCGCCGGAAGATCGTGGCGTTGCTGCTCGTACCACTGGTGTCCCTGACGGCCTTGTGGGCGTTCACGACCTATATCACCGGGCGCGAGGCGAACCAGCTGCTGGACGTCGGCAACATCGTGAAGAACCTGGGCTATCCGGTCGAGGACGTCATCCAGGCCCTCCAGCGGGAGCGCCGGCAGAGCCTCCTGTACCTCGCCGACCGGCGCGGCGCCAACGCGCTCGACGAGCTCCACCGGCAGACCCGGGCCACCGACGACGCGGTCACCCAGCTGCGCGCCGACATCGACCTGCGCGACATCCATGAGGACCTGAGCGCCGGCAACGCCGACCGGATGAACGGCGTCCTCAAGGGCCTGGGCACCCTCGGCGCACTGCGGGCCCAGGTCGAGCACAACACCGTCTCCCGCGACGAGGCCATGGAGAGCTACAACTCCCTCGTCGACCCCGGCTATGACTTCCTCGCCGCGCTCCACGCCCTGGAGAACGTGGAGATGGACAAGCAGGCCCGGGTGCTGGTCAACCTCACCCGGGCCCGGGAGGCGGTCTCCCGCGAGGACGCCCTGATGTCCGCGGTGTTCCTCTCCGGCAGCATGAGCAAGCGCGATCTGCGCGCGCTGTCCGACCGGGTCGCCGAACGCCGGGTCCTCTACAGCACCGGCCTGCCCGGTCTCCCCGCCAAGGACCGCGGTCTCTTCGAGGACTACTGGCGCTCCGCGAAGGCCCGCGAGCTGACCTCGTACGAGGACCGGGTGATCGCGGCCGGCGCACAGGACGGACCGCGTGCGGTCAACGCCGAGCGCTGGAACACCACGGCGGGCAAGGTGCTCGGCGACCTCCAGCGGATGGACAAGGACGCCGGGGACCGCTACCAGGAGCGCGTCGCCCCCGTCGCCATGAACGTCCTGCTCAAGGCCGCCATCGCCGGCGTCCTCGGCTTTGTCGCGCTGCTGGTCTCGGTCGTCGTCTCGTTCCGGATCGGCCGCCGGCACGTCCGGGACCTGATCCGGCTGCGCAAGGCCGCACATGACGTCTCCGGGGTGCGGCTGCCCAGCGTCATGCGCCGGCTGGCGGCCGGCGAACAGGTCGATGTGGAGACCGAGGCGCCCCGGCTCGCCTTCGGACCGGACGAAACCGGCCAGGTCGGGCAGGCGCTCCACACCCTCCAGCGGGCCGCGATCGAGGCCGCCGTCAAACAGGCCGAAATGCGCCGCGGCGTCTCCGAGGTGTTCGTCAACCTCGCCCGCCGCAGCCAGGTCCTGCTGCACCGTCAGCTGACCCTGCTCGACGCCATGGAACGGCGCACCGAGGACACCGACGAACTCGCCGACCTCTTCCGGATCGACCATCTGACCACCCGTATGCGACGGCACGCGGAGGGCCTGGTCATCCTCTCCGGTGCGGTGGCTTCCCGGCAGTGGCGCAAACCGGTCCAGCTGATGGACGTGGTGCGCGCGGCGGTCGCCGAGGTGGAGGACTACGAGCGGATCGAGGTGCGCCGGCTGCCGCGGCTCGCGGTGGAGGGCCCCGCGGTATCGGACCTCACGCACCTGATCGCCGAACTCCTGGAGAACGCCACGGTCTTCTCCCCGCCGCACACCGCCGTACAGGTCCTGGGCGAGCGGGTCGCCAACGGCTACACCCTGGAGATCCACGACCGCGGGCTGGGCATGGCCCCCGACCTGCTGCTGGAGGCCAACCTCCGGCTCGCCGAGACCCCCGAGTTCGAACTGTCCGACACCGACCGGCTCGGCCTGTTCGTGGTCAGCCGGCTCGCCCAGCGGCAGGATGTACGGGTCTCCCTGCAGCCCTCGCCGTACGGCGGCACCACCGCCGTGGTCTTCATCCCGGCAAGGCTCCTCACCGACGCCGCTGTCGGTGGCCGGGAGGACGACGGCCCGGCGCAGGACGGACTGCCCGGCGGCCCCGTCGGCAATGAACTGGAGCATGCGGCGGGCAAGCTGGCCGCACTCTCCCAGGCACAGCAACCGCACCGGCGGGAGCGGCGCACCCCGTCCGTCATCGACGGACCGGTCGAACTCGAGGCGCCGCTCGGCCCGGACGAGCCGGTCCCCGCCGACGACGAGAACGCGCCCTTGCGGAAGCGGATCCGTGGCGACGGCCGGAAGAAGCCCGCGATCCCGGGCGGCCCGGACGCCGCACCGCGCGGCATCGCACCGGTGCCGCCCGTCCCCGACGGTGAACAGCATCAGCAGACCCAGGACCAGGCGCCCGGCGGGCTGGCACCGCTGCCGCGCCGGCCCCGCCCGCCGGTGCTGGTCTCCGACCACGGCAGAACGGTCGACGACCGTGACGGGAACGGGAACGGGAACCGTGACGGGGACAGGAACGGGAACCGTGACGGGGACGGGAAACGGGCGGCGGAACGCCCCGGCCCCGGGCGCCAGGACCCGGCCGCGGACGGAGCCCGGACCGCCGGGGACCGGGAGACGCCCGCGCCCACCACGGCCCAGGGCCTGCCCCGCCGGGTACGGCAGGCGAGCCTCGCGCCCCAGCTCAAGACCGATCCCACCGGGCAGACCGAAGCGCAGGGGCGGCGGGCGGCGGACGCGGACGACCGCGACGCGGAGGCGGTCCGCGCCCGGATGGCCTCGCTCCAGCGCGGCTGGCAGCGCGGCCGCCGCGACAACGGCGAGGACCCGCGCGCGACCGGAACGCCACCGGGCGAGAACCCGCCGGCCGCCGGCACGGCGCCTGCCGGCAGCACGCTCCCGGACGCCACCGGTCCGGACGCCACCGGCCCGGACACCACCGGTCCCGACACCCTCGGTCCGGACACCACCGACCCGGGCGTCACCGGTCCGGTCACCACAGACCCGGACACCACAGACCCGGGCGTCCGTGACACAGCCACGCACCACGGCAACGGCACGGGCACCACAGCACCACCAGGAACCACATCGGGAGGGGACGGTCCATGACCGCACCGAAGGCAGCAGCTTCCACCGCACCGGTCTTTGAGAGGGGATCCGGGGAGCTGAACTGGCTCCTGGACGAGTTGGTCGAGCGGGTGGGCTCCATCCGCAAGGCCCTGGTCCTCTCCAGCGACGGCCTGGCCACCGGGGCCTCGAAGGATCTGACCCGCGAGGACGGCGAGCATCTGGCCGCGGTCGCCTCGGGCTTCCACAGCCTGGCCAAGGGCGTCGGCCGGCACTTCGACGCGGGCCACGTCCGGCAGACCATGGTCGAACTGGACGAGGCCTTCCTGTTCGTCAGCGCGGCCGGCGACGGCAGTTGCCTTGCCGTACTGGCCGACGCCGACTCCGATGTCGGGCTGATCGCATACGAGATGACGCTGCTGGTCAAGCGTGTCGGCACGCACCTGGGCACCGCGCCCCGGTCCGGCCTTTCCACCTGAGCACGACGACGGTGACGCCATGAGCGAGCGCGGCGAGCGAAGAAGCGAGAGGTGCGCGCCGCGCGAATGCGAGGCCGAGCGAAGCGAGGTTTCGGCATGAGCGAGCAGGACGGCCGGCCGGCCCGGGACCGGGAGGCGGCCCGCTGGTTCGACGACGACGCGGGCCCGGTCGTCCGGCCGTACGCCATGACGCGCGGGCGCACCCGTACGGCTGCGGAGGGGCGCCTCGATCTGATCGCGCTGGTGATCGCCGAGAGCCGGGCGCAGGAGACGGTCGACGACCAGACCCTGTCGCCCGAGCACGTCGAGATCGTCGAGCGGTGCCGGGAGGAGCCCCTGTCGGTCGCCGAGCTGGCGGCCGAACTCGACCTGCCGGTCGGCGTCGTACGGGTCCTGATCGGGGATCTGCTGGATGCCGAGCTGGTCCATGTCAGCCGGCCGGTGCCGCCGGCCGAGCTGCCGGACGAGAAGGTGCTGCGCGAGGTCATCGACGGCCTGCGCGCACTGTGACCCGCCGGGCCCGGCGGCCGCCGTCGCCTCGGCGCCGGTCCGCCGGCCCCGGGAGGGGTGGCCGCCGCGGCGAGTGGCCCGGGTACGGTGCCTGTTGAGCACTTGTCAACAGGAGGAGATCCGCCGCCATGGCCACGGACGCGACCCCGGCACCCGTTGAACACCTGGAGATCCAGGCCGGCCCGCACACCTACGACGCTCTGGCCTGCGGCCCCGCCGACGGTGCGCTCGTCCTGTTGCTGCACGGCTGGCCCGAGTTCGCCGACTCCTGGAGCGCCGTGCTCCCCGCCCTCGGCGCGGCCGGCTACCGCGCCGTCGCCGTCGACCAGCGCGGCTACTCCCCGCGCGCCCGCCCGCCCCGGATCGCCGACTACGCCGTCCCCGAACTCGTCGCCGACGCCCTCGCCTTCGCGGAATCCCAGGGCGCGGACCGCTTCCACCTCGTCTCGCACGACTGGGGCGGCATGGTCGCCTGGGCGCTGGCCGGCGCCCACCCCGAGCGGCTGAAATCCCTGACCGTACTGGCCACCCCGCACCCCGACGCGCTCAACCGGGCCGCCGCCGAGGACCCCGGCCAGCACCACCGCCTCGACTACGTCCGCTTCTTCCGCCGTGACGACGGCGCCGCGGAGACCGCGCTGCTCGCCGACGACGCCGCCCGGCTGCGCGCCGCCTACGCCGGCAAGGTGCCCGCCGCCCTCGTGGACGGCAATGTCCGAAGGCTCTCCGCCCCGGGCGCGCTCACCGCCACGCTGAACTGGTACCGCGCCCCGGAGTCGGTCATCTCGGTGCCCGCGGGCCGGATCACCGTCCCCACCCTCTTCCTGTGGGGCAGCGAGGACACCGCCCTGGGCCGCGGCGCCGCCGAGTCCACGGGGGAGTGGGTGGACGGCCCCTACCGCTTCGAGGCCCTGGAGGGCGCCAGCCACTGGCTGCCCGAAGAGGTCCCCGACGTGGTCACACCCAAGATCCTCGACCACCTCGGGCAGTACGCCTGAAGGCCGGGGCGGGGCCGGGGCGCTGTCCGGGGCAGCTTGGCGGCCTCTGCCCCCCCGGTGCCCCCCGGCGACCCCCGGCGTGACGCATCTCAAGTGGGCGCCGTGCCGAGCACGTTGTACCGTTCCCTTGCGCCTGCTGCCCCGTGCACCGTCGCTCGGGTGACAAGCGTGAGCTCCACCCGTATACACGGCAATTCAGGAGAAGAATCCCATGGCCTTCGGGCGATCCGATCGCCGCCGACGGTCCGCCGCCGTCGAGCCGGTGACGCTCAAGATCCTGGTCGCGGGCGGATTCGGGGTCGGTAAGACCACCCTGGTCGGTGCCGTCAGCGAGATCAAACCACTGCGTACCGAGGAGCGGCTGACCGAGGCAGGGCGGCCGCTCGACGACCTCGACGGGGTGGAGAGCAAGACCACCACCACGGTCGCCATGGACTTCGGGCGGATCACCGTCCACGACAAACTGGTCCTGTACCTCTTCGGCACCCCGGGGCAGGACCGCTTCTGGTTCCTGTGGGACGAACTCGCCCGGGGCGCGCTCGGTGCGGTGGTGCTGGCGGACACCCGGCGGCTGGCGGACAGCTTCGCCGCCATCGACTACTTCGAGCGGCGCGGACTGCCCTTCACGGTCGCCGTCAACTGCTTCGACGGCGCCGACCGCTACCCGCCGGAATCCGTACGCGACGCCCTGGACCTCGACCCCCAGGTGCCGGTGATGCTGTGTGATGCCCGCCTCAAGGACTCCGCGCGGGATGTGCTGATCTCCGTCGTCGAGCATGCCAGGGAGGCCGGCGCCCGCCGCCGGGAGCCCGCGCTCCCCTGACGGGCTCCCTGACGGGCTCCCTGGCGGGGCGCGGAAGTACGGCCCGTACCCCGCCGTCCGGGGTACGGGCCGTACGTCTGCGTGCTGCCGGCGCTGTTACCCCGCCGAGCCGTCCCCGGCCAGCCAGCCGAAGCTGCGCTCCACGGCCCGGCGCCAGTTGGCGAACTCGCGCTCGCGGGTCTGCGTGTCCATCCGCGGTGTCCACTGCGTGTCCCGCTTCCAGTGGGTCCGCAGCTCGTCGAGATCCTGCCAGACACCGGTCGCCAGACCGGCCGCGTACGCCGCTCCCAGACAGGTGGTCTCCGAGATCACCGGCCGGATCACCGGTACGTCCAGCACATCCGCCTGATGCTGCATCAGCAGATGGTTGGCGGTCATGCCCCCGTCGACCTTGAGCTGGGTGATCTGCACACCCGAATCCTGGAACATGGCGTCCACCACCTCCCGGGTCTGCCAGCTGGTCGCCTCCAGTACGGCGCGCGCCAGATGCGCCTTGGTGACGAACCCGGTCAGACCGGTGATCACGCCGCGTGCGTCGGAGCGCCAGTAGGGCGCGAACAGACCGGAGAACGCCGGTACGACATACGCCCCGCCGTTGTCCGGGACGCTCGCCGCCAGCGGCTCGATCTCCTCGGCCGACGCGATGATGCCCAGCTGGTCGCGGAACCACTGCACCAGCGAGCCGGTGACGGCGATGGACCCCTCCAGACAGTAGACCGGCGGCTCGCCGGCGAGCTGGTAGCCCATCGTCGTCAGCAGCCCGTTCTTGGACGGGACCGGGCGGTTTCCGGTGTTCAGCAGCAGGAACGAGCCGGTGCCGTAGGTGTTCTTGGCCTCGCCGACGCCGTAGCAGGTCTGGCCGAAGACGGCCGCCTGCTGGTCGCCGAGGGCGGACGCCACCGGCACGCCGTGCAGCTGCCCCACGGCCGTGCCGTACACCTCGGCCGACGACCTGATCTCCGGCAGCATCGCGGCCGGCACATTCATTGCCGACAGGATCGCCGGATCCCACTGGAGGGTGGCGAGGTTCATCAGCATCGTGCGGCCCGCGTTGGTCACATCGGTGACATGCACCCCGCCGTCGGTGCCGCCGGTCAGATTCCAGATCAGCCAGGAGTCGATGGTGCCGAACGCGATCTCGCCGCGCTCGGCACGGGCCCGCAGCCCCGGCACCTCGTCCAGCAGCCAGGCGGCCTTCGGCCCGGAGAAGTAGCTGGCCAACGGGAGCCCGGTGGCCTCACGGAAACGGTCCTGGCCGTCCGCGCCGCCCAGTTCCGCGCACAGCTGGGCGGTACGGGTGTCCTGCCAGACGATCGCGTGGTGCACCGGCCTGCCGGTGACCCGGTCCCACAGGACCGTGGTCTCCCGCTGGTTGGTGATGCCCAGCGCGCTGAGCTGGTCCGCGCGCAGCCCCGCCCCGGCCAGCGCGCCCGCCACCACGGCCTGCACCTTCGACCAGATCTCGGTGGCATCGTGCTCCACCCAGCCCGGCCTGGGGAAGATCTGCCGGTGCTCGCGCTGGTCGACGGCGACGATCGCCCCGCCGTGGTCGAAGATGATGCAGCGGCTGGAGGTGGTGCCCTGGTCGATCGCGGCTACATACTTCTCGGTCTTCGCGGTTCGCTCCGTCATGCCGTCACGCCTCCTGAAGTCCTGGTGAGTGGGTGCAGCGGGGCCCTGGGCGCCGGGCCCGGGCAACGGGCCGCCCGGGCGGACACGCCCCGGCCGGGGTCAGAACGCCGCGTGGTAGACCAGGCCGGACAGCACCGCGCCGATCAGCGGCCCGGCCACCGGGATCCAGGAGTAACTCCAGTCCGAGGAACCCTTGTTGGGGATCGGCAGCAGCGCGTGCACCAGACGCGGCCCGAGGTCACGGGCGGGGTTGATGGCGTAGCCGGTGGGCCCGCCCAGCGACAGCCCGATCCCGACGACCAGCAGGGCGACCAGCAGCACATTGATCCCGGAGCCGTAGACGCCCACCTGCCCGCCGGGAACCTGGCCGATGCCGATGCCCGGGTTCCGGCCGAAGAACAGCAGCGGCAGCACCAGACCGATGGTGGC
The DNA here is from genome assembly GCF_036048035.1 of Streptomyces sp. NBC_00400. NCBI lineage: Bacteria > Bacillati > Actinomycetota > Actinomycetes > Kitasatosporales > Streptomycetaceae > Streptomyces > Streptomyces sp. NBC_00400. The sequence continues at coordinate 7,337,320 of NZ_CP107940.1, forward strand.
GATGATCTCGGTGACGAGGTTGGCGGCCGGCTTGCGGATCTCCGGGCCGGTGGAGAAGATCCCCAGCGTCGGCTGGGCCTTGTCCCGATCCGCGTTGGCGGCGAACTGCGCGTAGTACAGCGCCCAGGCCAGTACGGCCCCGATCGCCGCACCGGCCATCTGGGCCAGGATGTACAGCGGCACCTTCGACCACTCGGTGCCGCCCGCGACCGCCGAGCCGAGCGTCACCGCGGGGTTGAGATGCCCGCCGGACAGCGGCGCCGCGGTGTAGGCGCCGGCCAGCACGCCCATGCCCCAGCCGAAAGCGATCACGACCCAGCCGGCGTCCTTCGCCTTGGAGTGGTGCAGGGTGACGCCGGCGCACACACCGGCCCCGAAGAGTATGAGTATCGCGGTGCCGATCACTTCACCGACGATGATGTCCCCATTGGAATACATGGCGGCTCCTTGGCCCTCGCCCGGGGACGTCCCCCGGTCCTCCGTGCAGGGTGCGTGCCACCGGCGGGCAGCGGACGACCGCTGCCACCGGCCGGGGTGCCTGAGTGCGGCGATGCCGACTGGCATCCGGAAGTGTTCACCGGTGATGAGGGGGCGTCAAGGTCGCGCACCGCGGCGGCTGCCGTCGGCAGCCGACGGGTGGAGTGGGGGCGCGCGTCCGTCATCCAAGGGTCCTCGCGCCACGCGCGTCCACCACGGTCACGGCTCCCCGCACCACCACGTCACCGCACCGCGACCACCGCCGACCCGTGCCCGAACAGCCCTTGGTTGGCGCTCACCCCCACCCGGGCATCCGCCACCTGCCGCGCGCCCGCCTGCCCCCGCAACTGCCAGGTCAGCTCGCAGACCTGGGCGATGGCCTGGGCCGGTACGGCTTCCCCGAAGGAGGCCAGACCGCCGCTGGCATTCACCGGCAGCCGCCCGCCCAGCGCCGTCACCCCGTCCCGCAACAGCTTGGCCGCCTCACCCGCGCCGCACAGCCCCAGGTCCTCGTACCACTCCAACTCCAGCGCGGTGGACAGGTCGTAGACCTCGGCCAGGGACAGTTCCCCGGGTCCGATCCCGGCCTCCTCGTAGGCGGTGTGCGCGACCGACGCCCGGAAGCCGGTCTCCGGTTCCGGAACGGCGGCCGCGGAATCGGTGGCGATTTCCGGCAGATCCAGTACGGTCCGCGGATACCGCGGGGTGGCGGTGGAGACCGCGCGGATCCGTACCGGATCCGTGACGCCATGCCGGCGGGCGAAGTCCATGCTGGTCAGGACCAGTGCCGCGGCGCCGTCGGAGGTGGCACAGATGTCCAGCAGCCGCAGCGGATCGCAGACCACGGCCGACGCGGCGACCTCCCGCGCGGTGACCTGCTTGCGGTAGCGGGCGTACGGATTGGCCGCGCCCGCCGCCGAGTTCTTGACCTTCACCTGCGCGAAGTCGTCGGTCGTCTCGCCGTACAGCGCCATCCGGCGGCGCGCGTACAGCCCGAAGTACGCCGGGTTGGTGGCGCCCAGCACCCGGAACCGCAGCCAGTCGGGATCGTCGGGCCGGTCGCCGCCCGCCGGGGTGAAGAAGCCCTTGGGCGCGGCGTCGGCGCCCACCACCAGGGCCACCTCCGCCATCCCCGAGAGGATCTGTGCCCGCGCGGCGCCGATGGCCTGCGCGCCGGATGCACAGGCGGCATAGACGCTGGTCACCCGGGCGCCCTGCCAGCCCAGCGCCTTGGCGAAGGTCGCGCCCGCCACATAACCGGGATAGCCGCCGCGTACCGTGTCGGCGCCGACGATGCTCTGCACGGCGCGCCAGTCGAGCCCGGCGTCCGCAAGCGCCTCCCTGGCCGCCTTCGTGCCGTACTCGACGAAGCTGCGCCCCCACTTCCCCCAGGGGTGCATACCGGCGCCCAGTACGGCCACGTCGCCGGGCGTGGCCAGGTCGCCGGCTACGGCCAGGTGTAGAGATGCGGTTTCCGCCCGCGGGCCGGCGCTCGCGGCATCCTCGGCACCGGCCACCGCCCCCGCGGCATCGGCCACGCCCTCCGCCGGATCCGTCACAGCCTCCGCGCCCTCCGTCACGGCCCCTTGACCCGGCCCGCACGGCCGCCAATGCCACGTCGTCCGGACGTCCCCGTCGTCCCCGTCGTCGCCCACGTCCGCGGCGACGGTCCCGGGAACCAGCTCGACCTCCGTGCCCACGCCGAGATCCGCGGCGCGGACGCCGGGCGCAGCCTGCCCGAGGACCACCATCCGTTCCTCCGCCAGCTCCACGGCGACCAAGGCGTACGGCCGCCACTCGGCCTCCGGATCGGAGACGTAAGGCGAGGGCGGACGGTAGCGCGCGTCGGTGTAGGACCAGACCGTGCCGCGCCGGGACAGCGGCACCTCCACCAGCTCGTCACTCCCGCACGCGGGGTTGCGGCAGAAGGTGTCCTCGCGGGGGAAGAACACCGCACCACAGGCCCGGCAGCGCGTCCCCAGCAGCCGGAAGTGCGCCGCGTCCTGATCGAACCACCCCGGCACCACCGGCTTCCGTGTCTGTGCCACAGACCCTCCCCGACCGCAGACCGACCACAACGGAGCACAACGGAACTGACCGAACGCAATGGAACTGATGGAACGGTTGGAACTCTTGGAACGGTTGGAACTCTTGGAACTCAAGAACTGACGGAACGTCAGGAGTGTGCCACGCTGCCGCCCCGCACGGAACCCCGGTACAGTCGCCGGGCGATCAAGCCGTTCACGAGGGGGAGCGCCCGTGACCGAAGCCGCCCGTACCGACGCCCGTCCCGCCCCCACGGCAGCTGCGACGCCCGCCGTACGGCTCACTGCCGTCACCAAGCAATTCGGTGCGCTGCGTGCCGTCGACGGCGCCGAGCTGACCATCGGGGAAGGCGAGTTCTTCTCCCTCCTCGGCCCCTCCGGCTCGGGCAAGACCACCCTGCTGCGCCTGATCGCCGGCTTCGAACGGCCCGCCTCGGGCCGCATCGAACTCGCCGGGAGCGATGTCACCGCACTTCCGCCCAGCCGCCGCGACGTCCACACCGTCTTCCAGGACTACGCGCTCTTCCCCCATATGACCGTCGAGCAGAACGTCGCCTACGCGCTCACCGTCGCCGGGGTGCGCAAATCCGAACGCCTCGCCCGCGCCCGTGCGGCCCTGCGCACCGTACGCCTCGACGGCCACGGCGCGCGCCGGCCCGACCGGCTCTCCGGCGGCCAGCGCCAGCGCGTCGCCCTGGCCCGCGTCCTGATCGACGACCCCGGGCTGCTGCTGCTCGACGAACCCCTCGGCGCGCTCGACCTCCAGCTGCGGCAGGAGATGCAGCGCGAACTCCAGCGCATCCAGCGCGCCACCGGCGTCACCTTCCTCCTCGTCACCCACGACCAGGAGGAGGCGCTGACGCTCAGCGACCGCATTGCCGTCCTCGACCACGGCCGTATCGTGCAGACCGGCTCGCCGCTGGAGATCTACGACCGCCCGGCCACCGCGTTCGTCGCGGGCTTCATCGGTACCACCAATCTGCTGCGTGACCAGGCCGCGGTCCGTGTGATCGGCGCCCCGGGCACGTACAGTCTCCGCCCCGAGCGGATCCGGATCGTCGCTCCGGACGGCCCGAACGGCGGCCCGGGCGGCGCCCCGGCACCGGGGGAGCGGTGTGTGCCCGGCAGGGTCACCGAGATCGCGCACGTCGGTGCCCACACGCGCGTGGTGGTCCGACTCGACGCAGGCGACGACCAGCTCACCGCCGTGCGGCTGAACTCCACGGACCTGCCGGACGCCGCCCGTCCTGGCGCCGCAGTCCATCTGCTGTGGAACGCCGCCGACGCCCTTCCGGTGCCGGGCTGAGGCCGGTGCCGGGCTGAGGCCGGTGTCCGGCTGGGGCCGGTGCCCAGGTGAGGCAGATTCCCCAGCTCAGGCCGCTTGTCCCGCCGGGGCCGGTGCCCGCCTGAGGGATCGTCGTACAACGCACCGGGGCGCATCCCGGTTCCCGACGCGCTCTGGTGGCAGACGGTCAGCTTCCGGATACTGGCGGGGCTCGACAGCCGTGTGCGACAGCGGGAGTTCACCATGCGTAACGCGAATCCGTGGAAGGCCGCAGTGGCGGCCGGGGTCCTGGCGCTGGCCGTCGCCTGCGGCTCCGGCGACGGCGGAACGCAGGGCGGGGGAGCCGCCGAACAGCAGACCGTCGGCAAGGGTGAGGGCCGGGTCGACATCATCGCCTGGGCCGGATATGCCGAGGACGGCTCCAACGACCCCAAGGCCGACTGGGTGCACCCCTTCGAGAAGCAGACCGGCTGCAAGGTCAACACCAAGACCGCCGGGACCTCCGACGAGATGGTCTCGCTGATGAAGACCGGCCAGTACGACACCGTGTCCGCGTCCGGCGACGCCACGCTGCGGCTGATCGCCGCCGGGGACGTGGCGCCCGTCAACACCCGTCTGGTGCCGAACTACCGCGACATCTTCAGCGGCCTGAAGATGCGCCCGTTCAACTCCAAGGACGGGAAGATGTACGGCATCCCGCACGGCCGCGGCGCCAATCTGCTGATGTACCGCACCGACAAGGTCTCCCCGGCCCCCGACTCCTGGAAGGCCGTCTTCGACGGCGCGGCGAAGTATGCGGGCAAGGTCACCGCCTACGACTCGCCCATCTACATCGCCGACGCCGCCCTCTACCTGATGAAGACCCGTCCCGCACTCGGCATCAAGGACCCGTACGCCCTGGACCGTACCCAACTCGACGCCGCCGTGGCCCTGTTGAAGAAGCAGCGGCAGCAGATCGGCGAATACTGGAGCGACTACCAGAAGGAAGTCACCGCCTTCAAGGGCGGCGACAGCGTCCTCGGCACCACCTGGCAGGTCATCGCCAACACCGCCGCCGCGGAAAAGGCCCCCGTCAAGGCGGTCCTCCCCAAGGAGGGGGCCACCGGCTGGTCCGACACCTGGATGGTTTCCGCCAAGGCCGCCCACCCCAACTGCGCCTACAAGTGGCTCAACTGGATCGTCTCCCCGAAGGTGAACGCCCAGGTCGCCGAGTACTTCGGCGAGGCGCCCGCCAACGCCAAGGCCTGCAAGGAAACCGCCGACCCTCGTCACTGCGCCGTCTACCACGCCGATGACGAGGCCTACTACCGCCGCATCCACTTCTGGACCACCCCCGTCCCGCAGTGCCTCGACGGCCGCAGGAACGTCACGTGCACCGACTACGCGGAGTGGACCCGTGCCTGGACGGAGATCAAGGGCTGAGCGCGGGCGCCCGGGTGTCCGCCACGCGCCATGAGCCCCGCGCCCGCGGCCGGCTCGCCGCGCTCCTCGCCCCGCCCCTCGTGTGGCTGCTCCTCGCCTACCTCGGCTCCCTCGCCGTCCTCCTGCTCTCCGCCTTCTGGACCACCGACCCCTTCACCTCGGATGTCGTCCACACCTGGACCACCGACAACTTCCGCGACATCCTCACCACCCCCGTCTACCGCACCGTCGCCCTGCGCACCCTCGGTATCGCCGTCGCCGTCACGCTCCTCGACGCCCTGCTCGCGCTGCCGATGGCCTTCTTCATGGCGCGGGTGGCGGCCGGCCGGCTGCGCCGCGCCCTGCTGGTGGCCGTGCTGACCCCGCTGTGGGCCGGCTATCTGGTCAAGGCGTACGCCTGGCGGGTGATGCTCGGCGAGCACGGCATCGTCAACGCGGCACTCGCCCCGCTCGGCCTGCACGGCCCCGGATACGGCACGGCCGCCGTCGTGCTCGTGCTCGCCTACCTCTGGCTGCCGTACATGATCCTTCCGGTCCACGCCGCCCTGGAACGGCTGCCCGCCCACCAGCTGGAGGCCTCCGCCGACCTCGGTGCGGGCACCGTACGGACCCTGCGCTCCGTCGTGGCGCCCGCCGTCCGTCCCGCGCTCCTGGCGGGTTCCGTCTTCACCTTCTCGCTCTCCCTCGGCGACTACCTCACCGTGCAGATCGTCGGCGGCCGCACCCAGCTCCTGGGCAATGTCATCGCCTCCCAGGTCACCCTCGATCTGCCGCTCGCGGCGGCGCTCTCCGCGGTCCCGGTCGCCCTCGTCGTCTGCTACCTCGCCGCCGTCCGCCGGGCCGGCGCGCTCGACTCGCTCTGACCGGAACCGAAGGAGGCAGCCGGATGCACCTCACCCGCACCGCCCGGATCGTCCTCGGCTGCCTCACGGCCGCCGGTCTCGCCCTGATCTACCTCCCCCTCCTCCTGGTCCTCCTCAACTCCGTCAACGCCGACCCCTCGTTCGCCTGGCCGCCCCGCGCGCTGACCGGCGAGTGGTGGAGCCGCGCCCTGCACAGCGCGGGCGCCCGCGACGCCCTGGGGACCTCGTTGCGGGCGGGCCTCGGTGCCACCGCCGTCGCCCTGCTCCTCGGCTCGCTCGCGGCCTTCGCCGTGCACCGCCACCGCTTCTTCGGACGGCAGACCGTCTCGTTCCTGATCGTGCTGCCGATCGCCCTGCCCGGCATCATCACCGGCATCGCCCTCAACGCCGCCTTCCGCACCGTCCTTGCGCCGCTGGGCATCGGCTTCGGCCTCTTCACGGTCGTTGTCGGCCATGCCACCTTCTGCGTCGTCATCGTCTTCAACAACGTCGCCGCCCGGCTCCGCCGGATCGCCCCGTCCCTGGCCGAGGCCTCCGCCGACCTGGGCGCCCGCCCCTGGCAGACCCTGCGGTACGTCACCTTCCCGGCGCTGCGCCCGGCGCTGTTCGCCGGCGCGCTGCTGGCCTTCGCGCTCTCCTTCGACGAGGTCGTGGTGACCACCTTCACGGCGGGCGCGGGCACCAGGACGCTGCCGATCTGGATCTACGAGAACCTGGCCCGCCCCCACCAGGCACCGGTCGTCGATGTGCTCGCCGCGCTGCTGATCGCCCTGTCGGTCATCCCGGTGTACGCCGCCCAGCGACTCTCGTCGGACACCGCCGGCGGCCGGTTGTGAGCGTACGGACCGGCGGCCGGCTCTGAGCGTACGGCGCAGGTTCCCCGAAAGGGTGACTCCGCAGACTTTCATCGAACCGGACACGGTCCGGCCGCGTCCCTCACAGCAGGGTCCGGGGCACGGGATCGACGGGGGTGATTCGGTGCCCCGGCCCGTCGGCGGTGCGACGGCGGAGGAGAGCCCGGTCCACGGCCCTCCTCCCGCTCGCCTTTGGGCACGTGCCACGAGGGAAGCCAACGACGTGCGCGACCGGTCAGTGCCGCACGAGCGACCGCCGCGCGACCGGGAAGTCGAAGTAGGTGTCCGGAAACGTCTCCGGGGTGAAGGTGTAGTGCCACCACTCCTTGTCGTAGTTGACGAATCCGGCCCGCTCCAGGCCGTCCTTCAACAGCAGCCGGTTGGCCCGCTGTTCGCCCTTGATCCGCGGGTCGAGGGTGTGCGCCAGCGTGTCGAAGCAGTCGAAGCCGGTGCCCATGTCCAGCGAATTGTCCGGGAAGCGGGCCGCCTTCGGGCCGTAACACGAGGACAGCGGCTCCCCGGGGACATACGGCCGGGTGGGCAGGGCCGGCAGCCGCACCAGCGTCAGATCCAGGGTGCTGCCCCTGCTGTGCCCGGAGTTCTCCGCGATATAGCCGTCCCGGAACAGCGTCGACTTGTCGACCCGCGGATAGAACTCGGCCTTCATCCGCTGGTCGCCGAGGTCCTTGGCCCAGGCCACGAAGTGGTCCACCGCGCGCTGCGGCCGGTAGCAGTCATAGACCTTGAGGGAGTACCCGCGGCGCAGGAACGAGCGCTGCGCCCGGTGCAACGCCCGTGCCGCGTCCCGGGTCAGCAGGCACATCGGCGCCCGGTAGCCGGTCACCGGCACTCCCATGAAGTCGTGCGGGGTGAAGTAGCGCATCTCCTGGATGACGGTGGGATCCACGTCCCGCAGCGCGACGAACTCCGCAGGTGCCTTGGGGGCGTTGGCCGGCTGCGACGACGGCGCCGGGAGGTGCGGGACGGTGTCCGCCGCCGCACCCGAAGGGACGGCGGTCACAGTGATCAGCGCGGCGGCAGCGGCAGCAAGGCCGCGCAGCGCGGCAGCAAGTCTCGGCATGGCCCCCGTCTACCAGGCGCGGCAGGGAGGAGGGAAGCCCTGCCGCACAACCGCTCAACCGCGCAACTGCGTAACCGCACAGCCGCGCAACCACTCCGCCGCGCAGCCCGCTCCGCCCCGTAGCGCGCTCGTCTCCCCCTCCAGCCCGCTACGTCCCTACCCCCTCCTCCCACCCCCGTACCCGCACCGGATACCCCACCGCGCCCCCGTCCCGCCGCTCCACGACCACCCGGTCGCCCTCCCACCGCGAGGTGAACCGCTCCACCGTCGGTCGCTGCCAGCCGTCCCCGGCGTCCGGCACCACCAGCCCGCTGCCCCCGCGCCCGGCCACCGGCGCCCACACCTCCAGCTCCGTCCCGCCGTCCGCCCCGGTCACCGGCAGCACCGCACCGGCCCGTGCCAGCACCGGTATCCGCGACAGCGGCGCCTCCACCCACACCTGCCCGGGACCGTCGTACGCCCGCCCCGTCGCGGTGTCGTACCACCGGCCACGCGGCAGCCGCACCGGCCGCCGGGTGACGCCGGCCGCCAGGGCCGGCGCCACCAGCAGCGCATCCCCCAGCAGAAAGGCGTCCTCGCAGTCCCGCAGCGCCCGGTCCCGCGGGGCGCTCCACCACACCGGCCGGACGTACGGCGCGCCGGTCAGCCGCGCCAACTGGCCCAGCGTCCCGAAGTACGGCAGCAGCCGCTGCCGTTCGCGCAGCGCCGTACGGGCGTGTTCGAGCACCTCGTCCCCGTACTCCCACGGCTCCCGCCGCCCCGCCCCGAGCGCCGAATGGGTACGGAACAGCGGCAGGAAGGCCCCCAGTTGGAACCACCGCAGATACAGCTCCGGGGACGGCACCCCGGAGAACCCGCCGATATCGGGACCGCTGTACGGCACCCCGCACAGGCCCAGCCCCAGCACCAGCGACAGCGAAGCCCGCAGCCCCGCCCAGCCCGTCGCCACATCGCCCGACCAGCTGCCGCCGTAGCGCTGCAGCCCCGCCCAGCCCGAACGGGAGAACAGGAACGGCCGCTCGGCAGGACGCAGTTCGCACAGCCCCTCGAAGCCGGCCCGTGCCATGGCAAGGCCGTAGACGTTGTGTGCCTCCCGGTGATCGCCGCCCCGGCCCTCCAGGGCGTGCCGTGCCGAGCGCGGCAGCGTCCGTTCACCGAACGCGGCAAAGGAGACCGGCTCGTTCATGTCGTGCCACACACCCGCGAAGCCCTGCGCCAGCCGTTCCGCGTACAGCGCCCCCCACCACTTGCGCGCCCGCGCATCGGTGAAATCCGGGTACACCGACTCGCCCGGCCACACCACCCCGCGCACCTCCCGCCCGCGCGCGTCCCGTACGAAGGCATCGGCCGCCGCCCCGCCCTCGTACACCGCGTCCCCCGGCTCCGCCTTCACCGCCGGATCCACGATCGACACCAGCCGCACCCCGTCCGCCCGCAACTCCCGCGCCAGACCGGGCAGATCCGGATAGCGCTGCCGGTCGACGGTGAAGACCCGGTGCCGGTCGTAATGGTCGATGTCCAAATGGACGGCGGACAGCGGAAGCCCGCGCTCCTTGTAGCCCGCCACCACCCGGCGCACCTCGGCCTGGCCGCCGAAGCCCCAGCGGGCGTGCTGGTACCCCAGCGCCCACTGCGGCGGCAGCGCGGGCGCCCCGGTCAGTGCCGTCCAGCCCTGCAGCACCCGGGCCGGGGTGCCCGCCAGCACCCAGTAGCGCAGCGGTCCGCCGTCCATCCGCACTTCACAGGTGCCCGGCCGGTCATGCCCCGAGCCCGCACCCTCCGTGCCCTCGCGCAGCGTCACCCGGCCGTCCCAGGAGTTGTCGTGGAAGACCAGATGCGTACCGGCGTCCGCCACCACCAGCTGCACCGGCATCGTCAGCGACAGCGGATCGTCCCCCGGTGCGAAGGCGCCGCCCGGATCCGTGTTCCACAGCCGGTACGCACCGTCCCGCAGCCGCGGCCCGTGCGCCCGGCCGCCGAGCCCGAAGAACCGGGCATCGGCGGCGACCTGTGCCCGCTGCACCCAGCGCGAGGCGCCGCTCCCTCCGGGCCGCCCGCCCGCTCCCTCCGCGGCTGTGCGGTCCCACCAGCGCGGCGGCAACTCCCGCCGCAGCACCGCCCCGCCGGGCGTCCGCACCTCCACCGCACCGTGCCGGGACACCACCACCAGCACCCGCTCGGAAACCACCCGCCAGCCGCCCTCGGTGTCGGGTTCCAGCACCGCCCGCGCGTCCACCTCGGGGCACGCCCCGGCCAGCGCGTACGAGGGCTCCGGCTCGGCGCCCTCCCAGCCGCAGAACACCGCACCGCCCGAGGCCACCCGCACCCGCAGCGACGACCGCTCGAAGTGGATCAGCCCGCCGCCCGGCTGGGGCTCCGCGCCGCGAGCCGCCCCCGGCACCCGCGCCCGCTCGGCGGTGTGCCGCGGCAGCGCCAGCGCATCCGCCCGCCGCGCCCGCCACGCCGTACGCACGGACCGGAGCCCCTGCACCGGCCCGACCGCCTTGATCATCCGTACCGACCGCACCAGATCCCGCCCGTCCATGCCGGTCAGCCTGCCATTGACGGCGGGGTGCGCGGGCACCGTTCAACTGCCGTTCACCTGCGCGGGGTCACGCTCGGCCACCTTCAGGCCCGCGGATCGTCACCCGATGGCCGAATCCCGCCGTATGTCCCACCACCACCCCCGGAACCGGCCCGTAGCACGTGCCGCCACCACACCCGCCACCCCCCGAATGTGGGCAGTCCACCCTGGTGCACAAGTCGATCACATGGCATCGTCCAGGCAAGCCGTGTCACGCGCACACGCCCACCGACTGGGCCGGGGGAACCTCACCGCCGTGCGCACCCGACGCCCACGACGCGTAACCGCCCGGGAGCCGCATCATGACCACCGCACCGCAGTCCGCCCCGCAGCCGGAACCCCTCTGGCAACCAGGCCCGGACCGGATCGCGGGCGCACAGGTCACCCGCTTCCACACCTGGGCGGCCGCGCACCACGGCGCGCCCGCACCCGCCCCCGGTGACCCCGCCACGAGCTACGCCGCCCTGCACCGCTGGTCCGTCGACGACCTCCCCGCCTTCTGGCAGGCCACCGCCGAGTGGTTCGACGTCCGCTTCGCCACCCCGTACGAGACCGTCCTCGCCGACCGCGCGATGCCCGGCGCCCGCTGGTTCCCCGGCGCCACCCTCAACTACGCCGAGCACGCCCTGCGCGCCGCCGAGGACCCGGCCCGCGCCGGCGAGCCCGCGCTGCTGTACGTCGACGAGACCCATGAGCCCACCCCGGTCACCTGGGCGGAGCTGCGCGCCCAGGTCGCCTCGCTGGCCGCCGGACTCCGCCGCCTCGGCGTCCGCCCCGGCGACCGGGTCAGCGCCTACGTCCCGAACATCCCGCAGGCCGTCGTCGCGCTCCTCGCCACCGCCGCGGTCGGCGGTGTCTGGACCTCCTGCGCCCCCGACTTCGGCGCCCGCAGCGTGCTGGACCGCTTCCAGCAGATCGAACCCGTCGTCCTGTTCACCGTCGACGGCTACCGCTACGGCGGCAAGGAGCACGACCGCCGCGACACCGTCGCCGAACTCCGCGCCGAGCTGCCCACCCTGCGCGCCGTCGTCCACATCCCGCTGCTCGGCACCCCCGCCCCCGAAGGCGCCCTGAACTGGTCGGACCTGACCTCGGACGACACCGAACCGGTCTTCGAACAGGTCCCCTTCGACCACCCGCTGTGGGTCCTGTACTCCTCCGGCACCACCGGCCTGCCCAAGGCCATCGTCCAGTCCCAGGGCGGCATCCTCCTCGAACACCTCAAGCAGACCGGCCTGCACTGCGACCTGGGGCCCGATGACCGGTTCTTCTGGTACACCTCCACCGGCTGGATGATGTGGAACTTCCTCGTCGCCGGCCTCCTGGTGGGCGCCACGATCGTGCTCTACGACGGCAGCCCGGGACACCCCGACATCTCCGCCCAGTGGCGGGTCGCCGAAACCACCCGCGCCACCGTCTTCGGCACCTCCGCGGCCTACGTCATGGCCTGCCGCAAGGCCGGCATCCACCCGGCCCGCGACCTCGACCTCTCCGCCGTCACCTGCGTCGCCACCACCGGCTCCCCGCTCCCGCCCGACGGCTTCCGCTGGCTCCACGACTGCTTCGCGGAGAGCGGCGCCGACCTGTGGACCGCCTCCGTCAGCGGCGGCACCGACGTCTGCAGCTGCTTCGCCGGCGCCGTCCCCACCCTCCCCGTCCACATCGGCGAACTCCAGGCCGCCTGCCTCGGCACCGACCTGCAGGCCTGGGACCCCCAGGGCAAACCGGTCATCGACGAGGTCGGCGAACTCGTCGTCACCCACCCCATGCCGTCCATGCCCACCCGCTTCTGGAACGACCCCGACGGCACCCGCTACCACGACAGCTACTTCGACATGTACCCCGGCGTCTGGCGGCACGGCGACTGGATCACCGTCACCTCCCGCGGCAGCGTCGTCATCCACGGCCGCTCCGACTCCACCCTCAACCGCCAGGGCGTCCGGATGGGCTCCGCCGACATCTACGAGGCCGTCGAACGGCTCCCCGAGATCCGCGAATCCCTCGTCATCGGCCTGGAACTCCCCGACGGCGGCTACTGGATGCCCCTCTTCGTCCACCTCGCCCCCGGCGCCACCCTCGACGACGCCCTGCGCGACCGCATCAAGCGCACCATCCGCGAACAGCTCTCGCCCCGCCACGTCCCCGACGACATCATCGAAGCCCCCGGCGTCCCGCACACCCTCACCGGCAAGCGCATCGAGGTCCCCGTCAAGCGCCTCCTCCAGGGCACCCCGCTCGACAAGGCCGTCAACCCCGGCTCCGTCGACAACCTCGAACTGCTCCGGTTCTACGAGCGGGTGGCCCGCGACCGCACCGCCGACAGCGCGCAGTAGGCCCGCCGGCGCGCCGGACCACCAGGCCATCCACGCCCACCGGTCCGGCGCCCGGCCGCATTGTCAGACCCCCCGATTACTCTCAGTGACAAGTGATGTTCGGCCGCCACCGCTCACACAGAGCCGGCGCATCTCACTCAGGGGGAGTCATGACATCCGCATCCCGGCCCACCGACCCGTCCACCGCCCGCCGCGCACTACGCCGCGAAATCCCCAGTAGCGCCGCCGTCCTGGCCGACGAACAGGACTTCACGGCCATGCGCCGCTACCCCACCTTCCCCTTCGACGACCACCGCAGCTACCTCCAGCAGGTGGAGACCTTGCTGCGCAGCCTCGCCGCCCAGGGCGTGCTCACGACCCTCAGTCTCTTCGACCCGGCCGCCTACGAGAAATACTGCGCGGACCTCGCCCTGGACCCCGACCGCCCCGACAGCCGCAGCCGTTACACCGCCGAGGTCGCCCGCACCGGCGCCACGCTGACCTACCAGGGCGAACCGCTGACCGAGCTGCTGCCGCTCCTCGTCGAAGAAGCCGACCGCCAGGCGACCTGGGACCACGCCTCGGGCGTCCTGGCCCGCGCCGGCAGCTGCGAGGAGTGCGGCGAAGACCTCGCCCGCGCCGCCTTCGCCCGCGCCACCCAGGCCCTCCAGGCGCTCCTGGCCTCCCTCGGCGACGGCACCCACCACCTCGTCTGCTCCGTCGCGGCCGGCGAGCCGTCCCTCCTGGCCGTCCTGCACGCCACCAGCAGCGACGGCGCCCGGCCCCAACTCGCCGAATCCGAAACCCTCGTCTTCTGCACGGTCCTCGCCGCCGGTTTCGCCCTGCGCAGCCCGGGCGGCCTCGTCTCCCGCACCACCGCTCCCGCCGCCCGCGACGTCACCGGCGACCGCACCCACGACACGGTCCGCGGCTGGACCCTCGGTGACTCCTGGCCCCGCCCCCTCGGCGCCGCCGAGGTCTTCACCGCCTACTGCACCGACGCCGACACCGGCGAACCGATCCCACCCGAGCACGGCGTCGACTACGCCCCCGGCCTCCCCCTCACACCCCCACCCGACCCGCACAGCCACTGACCGGGCCACCCACCCGGCCCCCAAACACCATGGCCGCCCCGCCACAAGGGCGGGACGGCCATCAACACTCCTGACTGCGACGCACCGCGCCGCGCGGGATCACTCCCCGGAGAGCACCGCCTGCGCGGCAGCCCGCGCATCGTCGGCGGTGTCCGCGGCACGCGCCGCGGCCGCCGCCCGCTCGCACTGCGCCAGCGTGTGCTTGGACAACGTCGCCCGTACGTACGGAATCGACGCCGCCCCCATCGAAAGACTGGTGACACCGAGCCCCGTCAGCACACACGCCAACAGCGGATCGGAGGCCGCCTCACCACAGACACCACAGCTCTTGCCCTCGGCCTTCGCCGCCTCGGCCGAAGCCGCCACCAGGTCCAGCAGCGCCGGCTGCCAGGGGTCCTGCAGACGCGAGACGGCACCCACCTGACGGTCGGCGGCGAAGGTGTACTGCGCCAGGTCGTTGGTCCCCAGCGAAAGGAACTCCACCTCCTGGAGAATCGACCGTGCCCGAAGCGCCGCGGACGGAATCTCCACCATCGCTCCGAACTTCGCCCGCAGCCCGGCCTCCCGGCAAGCATCCGCGAACGCCTTGGCGTCGATCCGGTCCGCCACCATCGGCGCCATGACCTCGAGATAGACCGGCAGCCCCTCGGCCGCCCTGGCCAGCGCCGTGAGCTGCGTACGCAGCACATCCGGGTGGTCGAGCAGGGTCCGCAGCCCCCGTACACCCAGCGCGGGGTTCGGCTCATCGCCCGGCGTCAGGAACTCCAGCGGCTTATCGGCCCCGGCGTCCAGAACGCGCACGACCACGCGGCCCTCCGGAAACGCCTCCAGCACCGCCCGGTACGCCCCGACCTGCTTCTCCTCGGACGGCGCCTTCTTGCTGTCGTCCAGGAACAAGAACTCCGTACGGAAGAGCCCGACACCCTCGGCCCCGGCCTCGACCGCCGCGGGAACATCACCGGGACCACCGACATTCGCCAGCAGCGGCACCTTGTGCCCGTCGGAGGTGGCACCCGGACCGGACGACGCCGCCAGCGCCGCCCGCCGCTCCGCCGCGGCCTGCTCCAGCGCCGCCCGCTTCTCGGCGCCCGGCTCGACAAAGACCTCACCGGTGCTGCCGTCGACGGCGATGACCGTGCCCTCGACGAGCTCACCCGCGCCCGGGAGCGCAACGATGGCCGGCACCCCCAGCGCCCGCGCAAGAATCGCGCTGTGGCTGGTCGGCCCGCCCTCCTCGGTCACAAACCCGAGCACCAGCGTCGGGTCCAGCAGCGCGGTGTCGGCCGGCGCCAGATCCCGCGCGATCAGCACATACGGCTCATCGCTGTCCGGCACACCCGGCATCGGCACACCGAGCAGCCGGGCGACGATCCGGTTGCGCACATCATCGAGGTCGGCCACCCGGCCCGCGAGGTACTCACCCGCACCTGCAAGCAGTGCCCGGTAGGCGGCGAACGCGTCGTACACACCACGCTCGGCGGTGGACCCGACGGCGATCCGCCGCTCGACATCAGCGATCAGCTCGGGGTCCTGAGCCATCAGGGCCTGGGCCTCCAGCACGGCCTGGGCCTCGCCGCCCGCCAGGTTGCCCCGCGCTATCAGGTCAGCGGCGACAGCCTCCACGGCCTGGCGGGCACGCCCCTGTTCGCGCTCCGCCTCGTCCGCAGGGATCTGCTTGGCCGGCGGCTCCAGGACCGCCGTGCCCATGTGCCGCACCTCGCCGATCGCCACGCCGTGGCTGACGCCGACGCCTCGCAGCGTTGTCTCCATTGCACCCGTCTCCGGTTGATGCGGCGGTCCGGGCCGCCGCGATGGATGTCGTCCTGCCGTACGGGACGGCGCCCGGCTACTGCCAGGAGAAGAGCTGGTCGCCCGCCTTGATATCGCCGGCCTCGCTCACCTCACCGAGCGAATCGGCGGTGGCCTCCAGCGCGACGACCGGGCACACCGGCGACTTTCCGGCCTCTTCGACCGCGGCCGGGTTCCAGCGCACGATCTCCTGCCCACGAGCGACGGTGTCACCCTTGTTCACGAGCAGCTCGAAGCCCTCGCCATTGAGCTGAACGGTGTCGATACCGAGGTGGGTGAGCACACCGTGCCCCTCGGAGTCGACGACGACGAACGCGTGCGGGTGCAGTGATACGAGAACGCCGTCCACGGGCGAAACCGCAGCAGACGGCTCACGTACCGGATCGATGGCGGTACCGGGACCCACCATCGCTCCGGAGAACACCGGATCGGGCACAGCCGCGAGTCCGATGGCGCGTCCGGTAAGAGGGGACGTCACGGTGGTCATGGGAAGCCTCCCAGGGGTGGAGATTCATCAGGCCGCCGTCACTACCTGTCCTGGACGGCGCACCGTTCAGAAGCGTAAGTCATAAGAACTGACGGTTCCGCATGAGAGACGCCGGTTGCCCACCGCGCGTCACGCCGAATCGATTTGCCTCGCCCACAGCAGAGCTGTACTGTCTGAGACCTGCCCCGGACAGCAAGGACGCATTCAACTGCGTCCGGCTGAGGTGGGCGGCACTCCTAGCGTCTTGATCGCGACTCAAGAATTGCGCTTTTCTGCTTGCCTGCAGAAAAGCAGCGGTTCGAAATCCGGAAAAGGCCTGATAGAGTGTGAAACACCGAAGGGAAGCGCCCGGCGGAAACCCGAGAGGGAATCCCAAGGAAGCGTCCGTTCCTTGAGAACTCAACAGCGTGCCAAAAGTCAACGCCAGATATGTTGATACCCCGTCCACCGGAAACATCCGGGGGATGAGGTTCCTTTGAAAGTCCACCACGGCCCATGCGGTCGGGGTGGCACACACAGCGAGGACGCTGTGAACGACCGGACCTATTCCGTCTGGTTGTTCCGCTCTCGTGTGTGTTTCACCCGATTACGGGTAAACATTCACGGAGAGTTTGATCCTGGCTCAGGACGAACGCTGGCGGCGTGCTTAACACATGCAAGTCGAACGATGAACCTCCTTCGGGAGGGGATTAGTGGCGAACGGGTGAGTAACACGTGGGCAATCTGCCCTTCACTCTGGGACAAGCCCTGGAAACGGGGTCTAATACCGGATACGACTACCGACCGCATGGTCTGGTGGTGGAAAGCTCCGGCGGTGAAGGATGAGCCCGCGGCCTATCAGCTTGTTGGTGGGGTGATGGCCTACCAAGGCGACGACGGGTAGCCGGCCTGAGAGGGCGACCGGCCACACTGGGACTGAGACACGGCCCAGACTCCTACGGGAGGCAGCAGTGGGGAATATTGCACAATGGGCGAAAGCCTGATGCAGCGACGCCGCGTGAGGGATGACGGCCTTCGGGTTGTAAACCTCTTTCAGCAGGGAAGAAGCGAGAGTGACGGTACCTGCAGAAGAAGCGCCGGCTAACTACGTGCCAGCAGCCGCGGTAATACGTAGGGCGCAAGCGTTGTCCGGAATTATTGGGCGTAAAGAGCTCGTAGGCGGCTTGTCACGTCGGATGTGAAAGCCCGGGGCTTAACCCCGGGTCTGCATTCGATACGGGCAGGCTAGAGTTCGGTAGGGGAGATCGGAATTCCTGGTGTAGCGGTGAAATGCGCAGATATCAGGAGGAACACCGGTGGCGAAGGCGGATCTCTGGGCCGATACTGACGCTGAGGAGCGAAAGCGTGGGGAGCGAACAGGATTAGATACCCTGGTAGTCCACGCCGTAAACGTTGGGAACTAGGTGTGGGCGACATTCCACGTCGTCCGTGCCGCAGCTAACGCATTAAGTTCCCCGCCTGGGGAGTACGGCCGCAAGGCTAAAACTCAAAGGAATTGACGGGGGCCCGCACAAGCAGCGGAGCATGTGGCTTAATTCGACGCAACGCGAAGAACCTTACCAAGGCTTGACATACACCGGAAAACCCTGGAGACAGGGTCCCCCTTGTGGTCGGTGTACAGGTGGTGCATGGCTGTCGTCAGCTCGTGTCGTGAGATGTTGGGTTAAGTCCCGCAACGAGCGCAACCCTTGTTCTGTGTTGCCAGCATGCCCTTCGGGGTGATGGGGACTCACAGGAGACTGCCGGGGTCAACTCGGAGGAAGGTGGGGACGACGTCAAGTCATCATGCCCCTTATGTCTTGGGCTGCACACGTGCTACAATGGCCGGTACAATGAGCTGCGATACCGCGAGGTGGAGCGAATCTCAAAAAGCCGGTCTCAGTTCGGATTGGGGTCTGCAACTCGACCCCATGAAGTCGGAGTTGCTAGTAATCGCAGATCAGCATTGCTGCGGTGAATACGTTCCCGGGCCTTGTACACACCGCCCGTCACGTCACGAAAGTCGGTAACACCCGAAGCCGGTGGCCCAACCCCTTGTGGGAGGGAATCGTCGAAGGTGGGACTGGCGATTGGGACGAAGTCGTAACAAGGTAGCCGTACCGGAAGGTGCGGCTGGATCACC
This sequence comes from Streptomyces sp. NBC_00400, assembly GCF_036048035.1. NCBI lineage: Bacteria > Bacillati > Actinomycetota > Actinomycetes > Kitasatosporales > Streptomycetaceae > Streptomyces > Streptomyces sp. NBC_00400. Next base: position 7,355,755 of record NZ_CP107940.1, read on the forward strand.
TCCTTTCTAAGGAGCACTTCTTACTCGGACTTGTCCGGGTCAGAGGCCAGTACATCAGCGAATGTCTGATGCTGGTTGCTCATGGGTGGAACGTTGACTATTCGGCACACTTGATTCTCTGGAAGTTAGTACTGCTTCGGCGTGGAACGCATCTGGGGGTTGAGTGGGCCGGGCACGTTGTTGGGTATCTGAGGGTACGGACTGTGAGTCTGGACCTTCGCGATGCCGGCCCCAGTGAACTCAGCCTTCGGGTTGGGGTGGTGGGTGGCTGGTCGTTGCTTGAGAACTGCACAGTGGACGCGAGCATCTGTGGCCAAGTTTTTAAGGGCGCACGGTGGATGCCTTGGCACCAGGAACCGATGAAGGACGTGGGAGGCCGCGATAGGCCCCGGGGAGCTGTCAACCGAGCTTTGATCCGGGGGTGTCCGAATGGGGAAACCCGGCAGTCGTCATGGGCTGTCACCCGCTGCTGAACACATAGGCAGTGTGGAGGGAACGCGGGGAAGTGAAACATCTCAGTACCCGCAGGAAGAGAAAACAACCGTGATTCCGGGAGTAGTGGCGAGCGAAACCGGATGAGGCCAAACCAGTCACGTGTGATACCCGGCAGGGGTTGCGTGGTTGGGGTTGTGGGAGTTCTCTTGATCGGTCTGCCGGCCGGTCGACGAGTCAGAAACCGTTGATGTAGGCGAAGGACATGCGAAAGGTCCGGCGTAGAGGGTAAGACCCCCGTAGCTGAAACATTAGCGGCTCGTTTGAGAACCACCCAAGTAGCACGGGGCCCGAGAAATCCCGTGTGAATCTGGCGGGACCACCCGTTAAGCCTAAATATTCCCTGGTGACCGATAGCGGATAGTACCGTGAGGGAATGGTGAAAAGTACCGCGGGAGCGGAGTGAAATAGTACCTGAAACCGTGTGCCTACAAGCCGTGGGAGCGTCGCGCATCGAGCTTGCTCGGTGCGTCGTGACTGCGTGCCTTTTGAAGAATGAGCCTGCGAGTTTGCGGTATGTTGCGAGGTTAACCCGTGTGGGGAAGCCGTAGCGAAAGCGAGTCCGAATAGGGCGTTGAGTAGCGTGCCCAAGACCCGAAGCGGAGTGATCTAGCCATGGGCAGGTTGAAGCGGAGGTAAGACTTCGTGGAGGACCGAACCCACCAGGGTTGAAAACCTGGGGGATGACCTGTGGTTAGGGGTGAAAGGCCAATCAAACTCCGTGATAGCTGGTTCTCCCCGAAATGCATTTAGGTGCAGCGTCGTGTGTTTCTTGCCGGAGGTAGAGCACTGGATAGGCGATGGGCCCTACCGGGTTACTGACCTTAGCCAAACTCCGAATGCCGGTAAGTGAGAGCGCGGCAGTGAGACTGTGGGGGATAAGCTCCATGGTCGAGAGGGAAACAGCCCAGAGCATCGACTAAGGCCCCTAAGCGTGTGCTAAGTGGGAAAGGATGTGGAGTCGCAGAGACAACCAGGAGGTTGGCTTAGAAGCAGCCACCCTTGAAAGAGTGCGTAATAGCTCACTGGTCAAGTGATTCCGCGCCGACAATGTAGCGGGGCTCAAGCACACCGCCGAAGTCGTGTCATTGCAGCAATACTCCCAACGGAGGCTGTGATGGGTAGGGGAGCGTCGTGTGCCGGGTGAAGCAGCCGTGGAAACGAGTTGTGGACGGTTCACGAGTGAGAATGCAGGCATGAGTAGCGATACACACGTGGGAAACGTGTGCGCCGATTGACTAAGGGTTCCTGGGTCAAGCTGATCTGCCCAGGGTAAGTCGGGACCTAAGGCGAGGCCGACAGGCGTAGTCGATGGACAACCGGTTGATATTCCGGTACCCGCTTTGAAGCGCCCAATATCGAATCCATTAATGCTAAGGCCGTGAAGCCGCCCTGGAGTCTTCGGACAAAGGGGAGTGGTGGAGCCGCTGATCCAAGGTGGTAGTAGGTAAGTGATGGGGTGACGCAGGAAGGTAGTCCAGCCCGGGCGGTGGTTGTCCCGGGGTAAGGGTGTAGCCCGTCATCCAGGCAAATCCGGATGACATGAGGGTGAGACCTGATGCCGAGCCGATTGTGGTGAAGTGGATGATCCTATGCTGTCGAGAAAAGCCTCTAGCGAGTTTCATGGCGGCCCGTACCCTAAACCGACTCAGGTGGTCAGGTAGAGAATACCGAGGCGTTCGGGTGAACTATGGTTAAGGAACTCGGCAAAATGCCCCCGTAACTTCGGGAGAAGGGGGGCCATTGCTGGTGATGGAATTTACTTCCTGAGCTGGTGGTGGCCGCAGAGACCAGCGAGAAGCGACTGTTTACTAAAAACACAGGTCCGTGCGAAGCCGTAAGGCGATGTATACGGACTGACGCCTGCCCGGTGCTGGAACGTTAAGGGGACCGGTTAGTCACATTTCGGTGTGGCGAAGCTGAGAACTTAAGCGCCAGTAAACGGCGGTGGTAACTATAACCATCCTAAGGTAGCGAAATTCCTTGTCGGGTAAGTTCCGACCTGCACGAATGGCGTAACGACTTCTCGACTGTCTCAACCATAGGCCCGGTGAAATTGCATTACGAGTAAAGATGCTCGTTTCGCGCAGCAGGACGGAAAGACCCCGGGACCTTTACTATAGCTTGATATTGGTGTTCGGTTCGGCTTGTGTAGGATAGGTGGGAGACTTTGAAGCCGTGACGCCAGTCATGGTGGAGTCATTGTTGAAATACCACTCTGGTCGTGCTGGATGTCTAACCTGGGTCCGTGATCCGGATCAGGGACAGTGTCTGGTGGGTAGTTTAACTGGGGCGGTTGCCTCCTAAAGAGTAACGGAGGCGCCCAAAGGTTCCCTCAGCCTGGTTGGCAATCAGGTGTTGAGTGTAAGTGCACAAGGGAGCTTGACTGTGAGACTGACGGGTCGAGCAGGTACGAAAGTAGGGACTAGTGATCCGGCGGTGGCTTGTGGAAGCGCCGTCGCTCAACGGATAAAAGGTACCCCGGGGATAACAGGCTGATCTTCCCCAAGAGTCCATATCGACGGGATGGTTTGGCACCTCGATGTCGGCTCGTCGCATCCTGGGGCTGGAGTCGGTCCCAAGGGTTGGGCTGTTCGCCCATTAAAGCGGTACGCGAGCTGGGTTTAGAACGTCGTGAGACAGTTCGGTCCCTATCCGCTGTGCGCGTAGGAGTATTGAGAAGGGCTGTCCCTAGTACGAGAGGACCGGGACGGACGAACCTCTGGTGTGCCAGTTGTCCTGCCAAGGGCATGGCTGGTTGGCTACGTTCGGAAAGGATAACCGCTGAAAGCATCTAAGCGGGAAGCCTGCTTCGAGATGAGTACTCCCACCCCCTTTGAGGGGTTAAGGCTCCCAGTAGACGACTGGGTTGATAGGCCAGATATGGAAGCCCGGTAACGGGTGGAGTTGACTGGTACTAATAGGCCGAGGGCTTGTCCTCAGTTGCTCGCGTCCACTGTGTAGGTTCTGAAGTAACGACCTGTGATGATGCCGGGTTGGTTAACTTCATAGTGTTTCGGTGGTCATTGCGTTAGGGAAACGCCCGGTTACATTCCGAACCCGGAAGCTAAGCCTTTCAGCGCCGATGGTACTGCAGGGGGGACCCTGTGGGAGAGTAGGACGCCGCCGAACAAATTTTAAGAAAGCCCCGTGGGAACCAACATTCCCGCGGGGCTTTTCTGCTTTGTCGTGATCTGGGGACCCGGGGGACGGCCCGGCCGGGGGGGCAGGTAAGGTCAGGGGGCATCGTTGGCACATTTCCCCCACAGGAGGCCCCCGCGTGGAGGTCCAGGAGACGCGGGTCCAGACGGATCGCGTCCTCACCATCCCGAATATCCTGAGCATGGCCCGTCTCGTTGGCGTGCCGGTGTTCCTGTGGCTGATCCTGTGGCCGGAATTCGGTGGCCCGAACGCTGACCTCTGGGCGCTCCTGATCCTCGCTCTGAGCGGCGTCAGCGACTACCTGGACGGCAAACTCGCCCGGCGCTGGAACCAGATCAGCAGCCTCGGACGCATCCTCGACCCGGCCGCCGACCGCCTCTACATCCTGTCGACCCTCGTCGGTCTGACATGGCGCGAGATCCTGCCACTCTGGCTGACCGCGGCCCTGCTGGCGCGCGAGCTGATGCTGCTCATCGCGGTCGGTTTCCTCGGACGCCACCGTTACGGGCCTCCCCAGGTGAACTTCCTGGGCAAAGCGGCTACGTTCAACTTGATGTATGCCTTCCCGTTGCTCCTCCTGAGCGACCGGAGGGGCTGGCTTCACGAACTCGCCACTGTTTTCGGATGGGCGTTCGCAGGATGGGGTACGGCCCTCTACTGGTGGGCAGGGATCCTCTACGTGGTCCAGGTCCGTCGAATCATCAGGGCGGACGCCACGGCCGACTGAACTCTCCGAACCGGCAGGTTGTGTCAGGGCCCGGCGCCCGTACGTAAAACAGGATCAGCGGGTGATTTGGACAGGTGAAGTCGGCAAGACCGTCGTCTCTTAGAGGAGGACGCTTCCGACATGAAGGCCGTTGTGATGGCCGGCGGCGAAGGAACACGCCTTCGCCCCATGACGTCCAGCATGCCCAAGCCCCTGCTTCCGGTCGCCAACCGGCCGATCATGGAGCATGTACTCAGGCTGCTGAAACGGCATGGTCTCAATGAGACCGTCGTAACCGTGCAATTCCTTGCCTCGCTCGTCAAGAACTATTTCGGCGACGGCGAAGAGCTCGGGATGGAGCTCACCTACGCCAATGAGGAAAAGCCACTCGGTACCGCAGGCAGCGTGAAGAACGCCGAGGAAGCCCTCAAGGACGACGCCTTCCTCGTCATCTCCGGTGATGCCCTCACTGACTTCGATCTCACCGATCTGATCAGGTTCCACAAGGAAAAGGGCGCCCTCGTCACCGTCTGTCTCACACGGGTTCCCAACCCGCTCGAGTTCGGCATCACCATCGTGGACGAGGCCGGCAAGGTCGAACGTTTCCTGGAAAAACCCACCTGGGGCCAGGTCTTCTCGGACACCGTCAACACCGGTATCTACGTCATGGAGCCGGAGGTCTTCGACTACTTCGAGCCCGATGTGCCGGTCGACTGGTCGGGCGATGTCTTTCCGCAGCTCATGAAGGAAGGCAAGCCGATCTACGGCTATATCGCCGAGGGTTATTGGGAAGACGTCGGCACACACGAAAGCTATGTGAAGGCACAGGCCGATGTGCTCGAAGGCAAGGTCGATGTCGAGATCGACGGCTTTGAGATCTCGCCGGGCGTCTGGGTCGCCGAGGGCGCCGAGGTCCACCCCGACGCGGTGCTCCGCGGGCCGTTGTACATCGGCGACTACGCCAAGATCGAAGCGGATGCGGAGCTTCGGGAGCACACCGTCGTCGGCTCGAATGTCGTCGTCAAGAGTGGTGCCTTCCTGCACCGTGCCGTGGTGCACGACAACGTCTACATCGGGCAGCAGAGCAATCTGCGCGGCTGCGTGATCGGCAAGAACACCGACATCATGCGGGCCGCCCGTATCGAGGACGGCGCCGTCATCGGCGATGAATGCCTCATCGGTGAAGAATCGATCGTGCAGGGCAATGTACGGGTCTACCCGTTCAAGACCATCGAGGCCGGCGCATTCGTCAATACGTCGGTGATCTGGGAGTCCCGGGGCCAGGCGCATCTGTTCGGCGCCCGCGGTGTGTCCGGGATCCTCAACGTCGAGATCACGCCGGAACTCGCCGTACGACTCGCGGGCGCCTATGCCACCACGCTCAAGAAGGGCTCCACGGTCACCACCGCGCGCGACCACTCCCGTGGCGCCCGGGCCCTCAAGCGCGCGGTGATCTCCGCACTGCAGGCCAGCGCCATCGACGTACGCGACCTGGAGAACGTCCCGCTGCCCGTCGCCCGCCAGCAGACCGCCCGCGGCAGCGCCGGCGGCATCATGGTCCGTACGACGCCCGGCGTGCCGGACTCCGTGGACATCATGTTCTTCGACGAGCGGGGCGCGGACCTCTCGCAGGCCGGGCAGCGCAAGCTCGACCGGGTCTTCGCGCGCCAGGAGTACCGTCGCGCCTTCCCCGGCGAGATCGGCGATCTGATCTTCCCGGCCAGCGTCTTCGACTCCTACACCGGTTCCCTGCTGCGGGCCGTGGACATCACGGGCATCAGCGAGTCCGGGCTGAAGGTCGTCGTGGACGCCTCGAACGGCAGCGCGGGCCTGGTCCTGCCCAGCCTGCTGGGACGGCTCGGCGTGGACTCCCTGACGATCAACCCCGGGCTCGACGAGTCCCGGCCGACCGAGACGCCCGACGCGCGGCGCTCGGGGCTCGTCCGGCTCGGCGAGATCGTGGCATCGGCCCGGGCCGCCTTCGGTGTGCGCTTCGACCCCGTGGGCGAACGGCTCTCCCTCGTGGACGAGCGCGGCCGGATCATCGAGGACGACCGTGCGCTCCTGGTGATGCTGGATCTGGTGGCGGCCGAGCGGCGCACCGGGCGGGTGGCGCTGCCGGTCACCACGACCCGGATCGCGGAGCAGGTGGCGGCTTATCACGGGACGCAGGTGGAGTGGACGACGACCTCGCCCGACGATCTGACCCGGGTGGGGCGCGAGGACGGCACCGTCTTCGGCGGGGACGGCAGGGGCGGTTTCATCATCCCCGAGTTCAGCAGCGTCTTCGACGGCGCTGCCGCATTTGTCCGGCTGATCGGCCTGGTGGCCCGCACCCAGCTCACGCTGAGCCAGATCGACGCACGGATCCCGCGGGCGCACGTCCAGCGCCGTGACCTGGCCACCCCCTGGGCGGTCAAGGGGCTCGTCATGCGGCGTGTCGTCGAGGCGGCCGGTGACCGGGACGTGGACACCACCGACGGCGTACGGGTCGTGGAGCCCGACGGCCGCTGGGTCCTGGTGCTGCCCGACCCCGCTGAGGCGGTCACCCACCTGTGGGCGGAAGGGCCGGACGACGCCTCCGCCCAGCAGCTGCTGGACGAATGGTCCGCAGTGGTGGACAGCGCGGGACGCTGACCCGGACCCCACCGGCGGCCCGTGCCTCGGCACGCCGGTGGGGCCATTGGGAGACCACGCGGCCGACGTGCGACGATGTGCGGCATGTCGCAGCAGCGCCCCGATCGGAGCAACCCGAATACCTCGGCCGCGCGCCCCGATGCGTCCATGTCGCTGCTGACCAATGTGATGGATCACAGCCTCGACGACGGATACGCCGAGGCGGCCGCCCGGAAGTCCGAGGCCGGGGTGCGCGGTCTGCCGCGTACCCTGCGGGCGAAGTTGGGCCTCGCGGCCGGTCTGGTGCTCGCCGCGCTGGTGGTGACGGTGGGTGCGGCGCAGGCGCGGATATCCGCACCGACGCTCGCCAAGGAGCGCGAAGAGCTGATCAACCGCATCCAGAAGGGCACCGGCGAGGCGGACCGGCAGCAGCAGCGGGTCGATGCCCTCCGGGACGACGTCAGCAAGATGCAGCGCGAGGCGCTGAAGCAGCACGGCAGCGACAAAGCGGAACTGCTGGCCCTGCTGTCCGGTTCGACCCAGGTTTCCGGACCTGGCGTGAAACTGGTCGTGGACGACGCCAAGGACGCGGAGTCCAGCGGCGGCGGACCGCGCGAGAGCAGTGGTTTCTCGGACACCGGGCGGGTACGCGACAGAGACATGCAGCGCGTGGTCAACGGCCTGTGGGCGTCCGGTGCGGAGGCCATCTCCGTCAATGGACAGCGGCTTACGTCACTCTCGGCGATCAGAGCCGCAGGAGACGCCATACTGGTCGACAACAAGCCACTGGCGCCGCCTTATACGGTGCTGGCGGTGGGGGACGGGCAACGGCTGAGCACCGCTTTCCAGGACAGCGCCGACGGTCAGTACCTCCACGTGCTGCAGGAGAACTACGGGGTACGCACCAGGATTTCCGTGGAGAACGAGGTCAGGCTGACGCCCGCGCCCAGTTTGATCGTACGTACCGCAAAGCCGCAGGCCGGTGCCGCCAAGGCGGACGGCACCGACACAGGGAAGGGCACATCGTGATCGCCGTATTGGGCCTCATCGTGGGAGTCGTGGTCGGGCTTGTCGTCCGACCCGTGGTGCCGACGGTGGTCGAGCCCTACTTGCCGATCGCTGTCGTCGCGGCGCTGGATGCCGTGTTCGGCGGTCTGCGCGCGATGCTGGACGGCATCTTCGACGACAAGGTCTTCGTGGTCTCCTTCCTGTCGAATGTCGTCGTCGCCGCGCTGATCGTCTTCCTCGGTGACAAGTTGGGCGTCGGTGCCCAACTCTCCACCGGCGTCGTCGTGGTGCTGGGTATCCGGATCTTCTCCAACGCCGCCGCGATTCGCCGGCACGTCTTCCGGGCGTGAGGCGGATGTCGACGGAGGAGATCCCGGAGCCGGAGAAGAAGCCGGAGCAGGCGGAACAGCCGGAGCCCGAGAAGCAGCCGGAGCCCGAGGAGAAGACCGAGCCGGAGAAGGAGTCGGAGCAGCCGGAGCGGGACCAGGACAGCGGCCCGGCCGGCCGGCGGCCGATGCCGCCCGAGAGCCGGACCACGCCGGAGTGGTCGGAGGCCGAGGAAGATACCGAAGCTCCGGAACCGGACAGTGCTGGACAGAAGGCCGACAAAGGGGCAGACTCCTCGACTCCGGAGGCGGTTGCCGATAACGGGAGTGCGGAGCGCCCGAAGAGCGGTCGGGAGCGGCTGGTGGCGAGCCTGTGGCCGCCGCGGCTGACCCGGGCTCAACTGATCGTTGCGTTGCTCCTGTTCATTCTCGGCCTCGGCCTGGCGATTCAGGTACGTTCCACAAGTGACAGCAGTGCGCTGCGGGGTGCGCGTCAGGAGGACTTGGTGCGCATTCTGGACGAGCTGGACAATCGCTCCCAGCGGTTGACCGACGAACAGCGGCGCCTGGAAGGGCAGAAGACCGAGCTGGCGAACAGCTCGGACCAGGCCGAGGAGGCCCGTAAGCAGACCGTGGAGAAGGAACAGCAGCTGGGTGTGCTGGCCGGGACCGTCGCGGCGCAAGGGCCCGGCATCAGCCTGACCATCGACGACCCCACGCACTCCGTCGAGGCGGACAAGCTGCTGGACACCATCCAGGAGCTGCGGGCGGCCGGCGCCGAGGCCATCCAGGTCAATGATGTCCGGGTCGTCGCCAACACTTCTCTCTCGGATCTCCGGGGTGGCGTGGGGATCGACGGCAAGCGCGTCGTGCAGCCGTACCGCTTCAAGGTGATCGGTAAGCCGCAGGACCTGGAACCGGCGCTGAACATCCCCGGTGGAGTGGTCCAGACGCTGGAAAAGGAGCAGGCCAAGGTGTCTGTGACCCGTGAGGAGAAGATCATTGTGGACGCCTTGCGAGAGGCGAAGCGGCCTGACTACGCTCGGTCGTCATCGCAGTGAGGCGTACACGTATGTCGAGTGCCCGGCGAGGGCATGAGGTAGCGGGGGGTCGACGCACCGTGCGTGTGGTGTGTGGTGGAAACTGTCTGAAGGCCACGGACGTTCACAGGATGTCCGGATCGGCCGGTGTGTGCATCGAGGGTTCGTCCTGCCCCACGGGCGGGTCTATGTCGTTCAAGGGGAATCGCCCGTGAAGTTGTTTGGAAAGCTGTTCGGCAAGAGCGCCCGCCAGGATGGCGGCAGCGGCTCCGCGCGGCACCGTGCGTCGGGCCGGCCCGACGAGAGTGGCGCGGCGGAGGACCGTCCGCTCTTCCGTGACGAGGTCAGCGGTCCGTCCGGGGGGCACGGCGCGGGTTCTGTTGACCCCTCCGGTGCCGGCCGCATAGGTTCCCAGGAACCATCAGCCGCACGCACGGGTGGAGGGTCGGCCTTGCCGGTTTGTACGAGGTGTGGGAACCGGAACGCCGAGGCGAGCCGGTTCTGCTCCAACTGTGGTGCGCCGCTGCGTCCGGGCGCTCAGCCCGAGCGGGCATCCGAGACGACCTCCACCATCTCCATTTCGGGGCTGGAGGCCTACGACTCGGAGGCGACGGGCCAGAATCTGTCGCCGTCGCTGTCCCCCGAGGCCCAGGCGGCTGTCGATGCCCTCCCGCTGGGATCGGCGCTGCTGGTCGTCCGCCGGGGCCCGAATTCGGGCAGCCGCTTCCTTCTGGACAGCGAGCTGACGACGGCGGGCCGGCATCCGCAGGGCGACATCTTCCTCGACGACGTGACGGTCTCGCGCCGTCACGTGGAATTCCGCCGGGGTCCGGACGGGCTCTTCACGGTCGCCGACGTCGGCAGCCTGAACGGCACCTACGTGAACCGCGAGCGGATCGACTCCGTCACCCTTGCCAACGGCGACGAGGTCCAGATCGGCAAGTTCCGCCTGGTCTTCTACGCCAGCCAGCGAGGCGCCGGTATCTGACCGGCCGGGGAAGGTATATGCGCGATACACCGAAAGGCGGTGCCGGCTTCGCCGGCGCCGCCTCCTCGGACGGTAAGCCGGTGAGCATCGGCACGGTGCTCACCCTGCTGCGCGAGGAGTTTCCCGAGGTCACCATCTCCAAGATTCGCTTCCTGGAGGCCGAGGGATTGGTAGAGCCGAAGCGCACGCCTTCCGGATACCGCAAATTCGCGGCGGCGGACGTCGAGCGGCTGGCCGCCGTCCTGCGGATGCAGCGGGACCACTATCTGCCGCTGAAGGTCATCCGGGAGCATCTGGACGCCCTGGAGCGCGGTGAGCGGGTACAGCTGCCCGCTCCGGCGACACCCTCCCGCGACCTCGTCGAAGGCGTGCACGAGCCGGGTGAGGACCGTCCCACGGCTGCCCGCATCGGCCGGGCGGAGCTGCTGGCCGCCGCGGAGGTGGACGAGGCGGCCCTCGCCGACTGGGAGTCCTACGGACTCATCGTCCCTCATGCGGAGGGCGGATACGACATCGAGGCCGTCACGGTGGCCAAGCTCGTTGCGGACCTGGGCCGTTTCGGTCTGGAACCGCGGCATCTGCGTGCCGTGAAGGCGGCCGCCGAGCGCGAGGCGGGCCTGGTCGAGCAGGTCGTTGCACCCCTTCGGCGGCACCGTAATCCGCAGACCAGGGCCCATGCCGAGGCCACTGCCAGAGAGCTGGCGACGCTGTCCGTACGGCTGCATGCGGCACTGGTGCAGAGCGCTTTGCGGGTCCGGCTGTAGTGAGCAAACGAGTGCCCGACTACCCAAACCGGCCGGGCACGTCCTAGGGTTGCTGTGTGAACGAGCTCGACGTCGTGGGTGTCCGGGTGGAAATGCCTTCCAGCCAACCGATCGTGCTCCTGCGGGAGGTGGGAGGCGACCGATACTTGCCCATTTGGATCGGGCCAGGGGAGGCCACCGCCATCGCCTTTGCCCAGCAGGGCATGGTCCCTGCCAGGCCGCTGACGCATGACCTTTTCAAGGACGTGCTCGAAGCGGTGGGCCAGGAACTGACGCAGGTCCGCATCACGGATCTGCGCGAGGGGGTTTTCTATGCCGAACTTGTCTTCGCGAGCGGAGTCGAGGTCAGCGCGCGTCCGTCCGACGCGATAGCGCTGGCATTGCGCACCGGAACGCCGATCTTCGGTACCGACGGTGTGCTGGACGACGCGGGCATCGCCATCCCGGACGAGCAGGAGGACGAGGTGGAGAAGTTCCGCGAGTTCCTCGACCAGATCTCGCCCGAGGACTTCGGGACCAACAGCCAGTAATACCGGCCAGGCGAACCACCTGTTTCCGGCCAAACCTGTAGCCGTTCCCCGTGTGGGGTCACGAGAAACCACTCGTAGGGTGATTATCACTCGGCGTGGCGAGCGCGGCGATCGTTGACGCACCCCGAGTGACTGCATACCGTCGATGTGGCAGGTCCCGTCCGGGACGTGGAGGACGGAGGGCGGCGTGGCAATCACCGGCGACGGTATGGCGGCGGAAGGGGCGTTGCCGCTCCACTCGGGCGCAGCAGCGAACCCTGCCCCGGCACCGGCCGCGGCGGTGTCGGGGGACTGCGAGGCTCAGAACATCGGCTATCGCGGCCCGACCGCCTGTGCGGCAGCGGGCATCACCTATCGGCAGCTCGACTACTGGGCGCGTACGGGCCTGGTGGAGCCGAGCATCCGGCCGGCGTACGGCTCCGGCACCCAGCGGCTCTACAGCTTCCGGGACGTCGTGGTCCTGAAGATCGTCAAGCGGCTGCTGGACACCGGGGTGTCGCTGCAGAACATCCGCACCGCGGTCCAGCATCTGCGGGCGCGCGGACTGGCGGATCTGACACGGATGACGCTGATGAGCGACGGTGCGACGGTTTACGAGTGCACCTCGCCCGACCAGGTCGTGGATCTGCTCCAGGGCGGCCAGGGCGTCTTCGGGATCGCCGTGGGCGTGGTGTGGCGGGACGTGGAGGGCGTGCTGTCACAGCTCCACGGGGAGCGGGTGGACACCGGCGAGACCCTGATCGGGAAGAACCCGCACGACGAGCTGGCGCGGCGGCGCAACCGGGCGGGCTGAGTCCCTGACCGCGTCACCGGCCCGGCACGGGGCCGATTGTCAGTGGCATGGGGCAGCATCGGAGATGTGAGACCCGCGCCGACGATCCTGCATCTCGACATGGATGCGTTCTTCGCGGCCGCCGAGCAGGCGGCCAAGCCGAGCCTTCGCGGCAAGCCCGTGGTGGTCGGCGGGATCGGCCTGCGCGGGGTGGTCTCCACGGCGTCGTACGAAGCCCGGGTGTTCGGGATCCGCTCCGCGATGCCCACGGCCCAGGCGCGCCGGCTGTGCCCCAACGCCGCTTACCTCACCCCGCGCTTCTCGCTGTACCGCCAGGTGAGTGAGACGGTGATGGAGCTGCTGCACGGGCTGTCGCCGCTGGTGGAGCCGCTGAGCCTGGACGAGGCCTTCGTCGACCTGGAAGCGGGCGGGGTGCCGCCTCGGACGGCCGCCGCGCGGGCCGTGGGGGAGCGACTGCGCCGCGAGATCCGTTCCGCCACGGGCCTGACCGGCTCGGTGGGGCTGGCCGGCGCCAAGATGCTGGCGAAGATCGCGTCCGAGGCGGCCAAGCCGAACGGTCTGGTGGTGATCGAGCCCGGTACCGAACGCGAGCTGCTGGGCCCGATGACGGTGCGGACACTGCCCGGGGTGGGGCCCGCGACGGCCGAGACGCTGCGCCGGGCCGGGATCCACACCGTCGCGGAGACCGCGGAGGCCGGGGAGGCCGAGCTGGTGCGGCTGCTGGGCAAGGCGCACGGTGCCGGGCTGTATGCGATGGCGCTGGGCCGGGACGACCGGCCGGTGGTGGCCGAGCGGGACGCGAAGTCCATCTCGGTCGAGGACACCTTCGAGGTCGATCTGACCGACCGGACGCGGGTACGGAGCGAGGTGCTGCGGCTGGCGGACCGCTGTGTGGAGCGGCTGCGGTCCGCCGGGCGCTCCGGGCGGACGGTGGTCATCAAGGTGCGCAACTACGACTTCTCGACCCTGACCCGCTCCGAGACGCTCCGTGGGCCCACCGACGACCCCGCGGTGATACGGGAGGCCGCCGTGCGGCTGCTGGAGATGGTGGACACCACCGGCGGGGTCCGGCTGCTGGGCGTAGGGGTCAGCGGCCTGGCCGACTTCACACAGGAGGATCTGTTCGCCCAGTTCGCGACGGAGCGCGAGGCGAAGGAGGCGGAGAAGGCCGCGAGAGCGGCGGCGGAGCTGTCCGGTGGCGCGGCGGCGGCTCGGGAGGCCGAGGAGGAGCGGCCTCGGCGCTGGCATCCCGGACTGGACGTGGTGCACGACGAGTACGGCGCGGGCTGGGTGCAGGGGAGCGGGGTGGGGAGGGTGACCGTGCGCTTCGAAACGCCGTGGTCCGCACCGGGGAGGGTGCGGACCTTTGCTGTGGAGGATCCGGCGCTGCGGCCGGGGGAGCCCCTGCCGCTGGTGGGCGGGGGACCGGCGGACGGTCAGTCGTCCGAGCCGGCGATCCTGCCGAAGTCCTTGTCACCGGAGCCGGGCGAGGACACCGGGTCGGATGTCGGGGAGGAGATATCCAGTCGGTAGTGGTGATAGAGCTGAAGTTCCTGCTCAGGGGAGAGATGGCGGCCGACGCCGAAGTCCGGCGCGTCCTTGATCAGCTTGCGGTCGTAAGGAATGTGCAGGCCCTCACCGACCATCTTGCTGGGTTCGAGGGGGACGAACGCGTCCCGGCTGAAGAGTCCGGTGCGCACGGCCGCCCACTCCGGTTCCCCCGTCGCGTCGTCGAGATACACCTCGTCGATCGTGCCTATTTTGGCGCCGTTACGGTCGAACGCTTTGCGGCCGATCAGGCTCCGGGGATCGATATCGGTTTGCACGGTCCCTCCAATTGGTCGCAACTGCCCTCTGACAACAACCAAACGGCACATTTCATGCCCTGGCCACTCGAAGGATCCTTCGAGTGCCGCGCTGGTAGGCTGGCCAATGGCCGCAGACCCCGTGCGGGAGAGTCCTTTGCCGTTCGCGGCGAGGGCGCCGAAGGAGCAAATCCTCCCCGGAATCTCTCAGGCACACGTACCGCGTGGGCGAGGTCACTCTGGAAAGCAGGGCGGGCCGCGGAAGGCACACCTCCGGGACCCCTCCTCACCGACGGTGAAAGCCGGGCCGCTTCGCGCGGGCCGGTGAAGCTCTCAGGTTGAGATGACAGAGGGGGAGGCCGTCCGGGCACCCGCGCCGTGGTGCCCCTCGTAGGTCGCACGACCAGGAGGCCCCCGCAGATGACCACCAATCGCATCTCCTTGACCGAGCTGGAAAGCGGCACTCCCTTCGAGCACCGGCACATCGGTCCCGACCACGAGGCGCAGGCCAAGATGCTCGCGCACATCGGGTTCGGATCGCTGGACGAGCTCACCGCCACCGCCGTGCCCGATGTCATCAAGAGTGCCGAGGCGCTCGGCCTGCCGCAGGCCCGTACCGAGGCCGAGGTGCTGCAGGAGCTGCACGGCCTCGCGGACCGCAACCAGGTGCTGGCGTCCATGATCGGACTCGGCTACTACGGCACGTTCACCCCGCCGGTGATCCTGCGCAATGTCATGGAGAACCCGGCCTGGTACACGGCCTACACGCCCTACCAGCCGGAGATCTCGCAGGGCCGCCTCGAGGCGCTGCTCAACTTCCAGACGATGGTCGCCGACCTGACCGGTCTGCCCACCTCCGGCTCCTCGCTGCTGGACGAGGGCACCGCGGCCGCCGAGGCGATGGCGCTCTCCCGCCGGGTCGGCAAGGTCAAGCAGGGCGTCTTCCTGGTCGACGCCGACTGTCTGCCGCAGACCATCGCCGTGATCGAGACCCGTGCGGAGCCCACCGGCGTCGAGGTCGTGGTCGCCGACCTGTCCGACGGCATCCCGGCCGGGATCGCCGAGCGCGGGGTGTTCGGTGTGCTGCTGCAGTACCCCGGCGCCTCCGGTGCGGTCCGCGACCCGCGCGCCGTCATCGAGCAGGCCCACGAGCTGGGCGCGGTCGTCACCGTCGCCGCCGATCTGCTCGCCCTGACGCTGCTGACCTCGCCCGGCGAGCTCGGCGCGGACATCGCCGTCGGCACCACCCAGCGCTTCGGCGTCCCGATGGGCTTCGGCGGACCGCACGCCGGCTTCATGGCCGTCCGCGACCAGTTCGCCCGCAGCCTGCCCGGCCGCCTGGTGGGCGTCTCCGTCGACGCCGACGGCAACAAGGCCTACCGCCTCGCACTGCAGACGCGCGAGCAGCACATCCGCCGGGAGAAGGCCACCAGCAACATCTGCACCGCGCAGGTGCTGCTCGCCGTCATGGCCGGCATGTACGCGGTCTACCACGGCCCCGAGGGTCTGCGGACGATCGCCCGGCGCACCCACCGCTACGCCGCGGTCCTCGCCGAGGGCCTGCGGGCCGGCGGGGTGGAGATCGTGCACGGCGCGTACTTCGACACGCTGACCGCGCGGGTGCCCGGCCGGGCCGCCGAGGTCGTGGCTGCCGCTCGCGAGGCCGGCGTCAACCTCCGGCAGGTCGACGCCGACCTCGTCGGCATCGCGTGCGACGAGACCACCGGGCGCGCGCAGCTGGCCGGCGTCTGGGGCGCCTTCGGGGTGCACGGCGACGTCGAGCAGCTGGACGCGGCCGCCGCCGAGGCGCTGCCGCAGGACCTGCTGCGCGGCGACGACTACCTCGCCCACCCGGTCTTCCACCAGTACCGCTCCGAGACCGCGATGCTGCGCTACCTGCGCACCCTCGCGGACAAGGACTACGCACTGGACCGCGGCATGATCCCGCTCGGCTCCTGCACCATGAAGCTGAACGCGACCACCGAGATGGAGCCGGTCACCTGGCCCGCCTTCGGGCAGCTGCACCCGTTCGCGCCGGCCGCCCAGGCGCAGGGCTACCTCACCCTGATCCAGGAGCTGGAGGAGCGGCTGGCCACCGTCACCGGCTATGACAAGGTCTCCATCCAGCCCAACGCCGGATCGCAGGGCGAGCTGGCCGGTCTGCTGGCGGTGCGTGCCTACCACCGCGCCAACGGTGACGAGCAGCGCACGGTCTGCCTGATCCCGTCCTCCGCGCACGGCACCAACGCCGCCAGCGCGGTGATGGCCGGGATGAAGGTCGTCGTCGTCAAGACCGGTGAGGACGGCGAGGTCGACGCCGACGATCTCCATGCCAAGATCGAGAAGCACCGTGACGAGCTCGCGGTCCTGATGGTCACCTACCCCTCCACCCACGGCGTGTTCGAGGAGCACATCACCCAGATCTGCGCCACGGTGCACGAGGCGGGCGGCCAGGTCTACGTCGACGGCGCCAACCTCAATGCGCTGGTCGGCCTCGCCGAGCCCGGCAAGTTCGGCGGCGATGTTTCGCACCTCAACCTGCACAAGACGTTCTGCATCCCGCACGGCGGCGGTGGCCCGGGCGTCGGCCCGGTCGGCGTACGCGCCCACCTGGCGCCGTACCTGCCCAACCACCCGCTGCAGCCCGGCGCGGGCCCCGAAACGGGCGTGGGGCCGATCTCCGCGGCGCCCTGGGGCTCGGCCGGCATCCTGCCGATCTCCTGGGCGTACGTCCGCCTGATGGGCGGCGAGGGCCTCAAGCGTGCCACCCAGGTGGCGGTGTTGAGCGCCAACTACATCGCCAAGCGCCTGGAGCCGCACTACCCGGTGCTCTACACCGGCCCCGGCGGTCTGGTCGCGCACGAGTGCATCATCGACGTGCGGCCGCTGACCAAGGCGACCGGTGTGAGCATCGACGACGTCGCCAAGCGGCTCATCGACTACGGCTTCCACGCGCCGACGATGTCGTTCCCGGTGGCCGGTACGCTGATGATCGAGCCGACCGAGAGTGAAGACCTCGGCGAGCTGGACCGGTTCTGCGACGCGATGATCGCCATCCGTGCGGAGATCGAGAAGGTCGGCACGGGGGAGTGGGACAAGGACGACAACCCGCTGCGCAACGCCCCCCACACCGCGGGCGCGCTCGGTGGCGACTGGTCGCACCCGTACACCCGTGAGGAGGCCGTCTTCCCGGCCGGCGTCGAGGCCTCGGAGAAGTACTGGCCGCCGGTGCGCCGCATCGACGGTGCCTTCGGTGACCGCAACCTCGTCTGCTCCTGCCCGCCGCTGGACGCGTACGACAGCTGAGTCACGGTAACGGACTCGCCGTAGGGGATTGACCGCGACGGGTTCACCGCAACATTCAAGGGCCCTCGGCAGATCTGCCGGGGGCCCTGTGGTGCGTGCCGCGCTCGCGGGTCAGGCAGCGGCGGTGGCGCGAGTGCGGTGCGGGGCGATGACCTGCCCGTCCGGCAGCAGCTCACCGGTGTCCTCGAAGAGCAGGACGCCGTTGCAGAGCAGGCTCCAGCCCTGCTCCGGGTGGTGCGCCACAAGGTGTGCGGCCTCCCGGTCGGTGGAGTCGGCTGACGGGCATGGCGGTTGGTGCTGGCACATGGAAGTTGTCTTTCGCTGCGGTGTGGTGAACGTCGTTGTGCGGCTCGATGAGGTGTGCATGGCCGCTCCCCCGTTTCCATCGGTCGGTCCCAGTGTTGCCCCACGGGCGGGATTCCGCAGGGATTTCGCAGCAGCGGTACTCACTCGGTAGGGACGTGTCACCCGTGCGGGCGGTTGCTCCCAATTGCACTCCTCCCCAAGCGGGTTGGGAGTGGTGGCCGCGGACTAGCCCGCCTGGGTGAGCGCGACAGAGCGCCCCGTGGCCCGAAGAGGCCGCGGGGCATGCTCATGACGGGTGACGGGCGCCCGTCTCCGCTGGGGAGAACCGGGGCCGGCGTGCGGGATCAGGCGGGTTCGGCGAGGAGCGGGGTGGCCGGGGTGAGGCGCAGGGTGAGCCGGGGGAGCAGGTCGGCGATGCGCTGCGGACGGTGCGCGGCGATCCCCGGCGGGGCGGGCGCCAGCGGCACCAGGAGGTCGCCGGGCGCGGCCAGTCCTTCGGTGCCGTCCGAGGTGATGTCGTGGTGCAGCCACAGGGTGAGCATGTAGAGCTCGGGTACGGACAGCAGGCGCGGCTGGTAAGGGGTGGCGAGCGATTCGGCCTGTGCCAGTGCCTGCTCGGTCGCGGCGACATAGGGGCCGCCGCAGAACCGTGCGAAGGTCCAGCCGTCCGCGGTGAGCACCGCTTCGGCGGTCGCCACGGCCCGCTCCCCGCCGCGGACCAGGAAACGCCAGCCGGCCAGGCGGGTCCGCGGCATGCCGCCGCTCCGGCTGACGTCTTCCCAGACGTGGACGGGCAGCGGGTGGTCGGGGCTGAGCGGGCCCTGATGGG
Organism: Streptomyces sp. NBC_00400; assembly: GCF_036048035.1. Lineage (NCBI taxonomy): Bacteria > Bacillati > Actinomycetota > Actinomycetes > Kitasatosporales > Streptomycetaceae > Streptomyces > Streptomyces sp. NBC_00400. The sequence goes on from NZ_CP107940.1 coordinate 7,374,426, forward strand.
TGCGCAGCGCGGAGACCGGGGCTTCGCGGACCGCGGTGGGGGAGCCGAGGGCGGCGAGAACGCAGCGCAGGGCAGGCGTGGGGGCAGGGGGGAGGTGCAGCGGCATGGTGGGTCGCCTCTCACTTCGGAGACACGGTGGAACCTGGCAGGGTGCAAACGACGCTGTCTGCGTGCGGGGTCAGAGCGTGGCCGGCCGGGGCTGCGGCCCGGCGAGGTCAGTCGCTGTGCCCCCGTGCCGGTGGGAACACCGGGACGCTGGGCGCCAAGTCTCTGCCTCGTAAGCGGAGTTTATACGACGTATGTTCTGAAAGTGTTTCGGCTACCGGCCTTGTGGATTTCGGGCAAGGGGAAATCCGGACCCCTGTGTGAGGCGCTTTCTTCCGCTTTGTGCCTCACTTTTACGGCGCCATCTCGTATTCCTTCGGCGGCGCGGTAGGCCGGATCTCGCCGGTATTTCTTGTGACGGATATGCGGAAGGCGATCGCCGCCCAGATATGCCTGGGGGAGGTGCCGGAGGCCGGTCTGATTCGAGCCTATCGGTACCGGCGTGCCGCCGCGGCGTTATCGATCAGATTGCCGGGGCATCATCGACCGTAGCGTGATCCCCGCCGCAGTCGGGGAAGGCCCCAAGTGGTCCGTGGTCGCGGGCCGTTCACTCGAGGAGGGACCCTTCGATGGGGGAGAAGGTCGCCGCGGACGGGATCGATCTGGCGGACCGGGAGCGTTATCGAAGAAAGCTCCACGAGTGTCTTGCGGGATTGCGGAGGCTGCTGGAGGAGGAGAGGTTCGACCGGCCCAAGAATCTCATGGGCCTGGAGATCGAACTCAATCTGGCGGGCGCCGACGGGCTGCCCCGGATGATGAACTCTCAAGTTCTTGAGCGCATCGCCAGCTGTGATTTCCAGACCGAACTCGCCCAGTGCAATCTAGAGGTCAACACCCTGCCGCACCGATTGAGCGGCCGGGTACTGGACCAGCTCGCCGAAGAACTCCGTACGGGACTCGCCTATGCCGAAAGGAAAGCACGCGAGGTCGCCGCCCGGATCGTGATGATCGGCATCCTGCCCACCCTGCACGCCACCGACCTCACGGCCGCCAGCCTCTCCGAGAATGACCGCTATGTCCTGCTCAACGACCAGATGCGGGCGGCTCGCGGCGAGGACTTCGCACTCGACATCCGGGGCGTCGAGCATCTGGTTTCCCGCTCGCCCTCCATCGCGCCGGAGGCCGCCTGCACCTCGGTCCAGCTGCACCTCCAGGTGACACCGGGCCGCTTCGCCGCGGTCTGGAACGCGGCACAGGCCATCGCCGCCGTGCAGGTGGCCGTCGGCGCCAACTCACCCTTCCTCTTCGGCCGTGAGCTGTGGCGTGAATCCCGGCCTCCGGTCTTCCAGCAGGCCACCGATACCCGGGCGCCCGAGCTGCAGGCCCAGGGGGTACGCCCCCGCACCTGGTTCGGCGAGCGCTGGATCGACTCCGCATACGACCTCTTCGAGGAGAATCTGCGCTACTTCCAGCCGCTGCTGCCGTTGTGCGGACCGCAGGAGCCGCTGCGGGTCCTCGACGAGGGCGGGGCCCCCGACCTGGCCGAACTGGTACTGCACAACGGCACCATCTACCGCTGGAACCGCCCCGTCTACGCGGTCGCCGACGGTGTCGCGCATCTCAGGGTCGAGAACCGGGTGCTGCCGGCCGGCCCCACCGTCGCCGACGTCATCGCCAACACCGCCTTCTACTACGGACTGGTACGGGCGCTGGCCGAGGAGCCGCGCCCCCTCTGGTCGCGGCTCCCGTTCGCCGCCGCGTCCCGTAACTTCGACGTCGCCTGCCGGTACGGCATCGACGCCACCCTTGACTGGCCCCGCCCCGGACGGGCCGGTGGGATCGCCGAGATCCCGGCCGTACGGCTGGTGCGCCGGGAGCTGCTGCCCCTGGCGGCTCGCGGGCTGGACGCCTGGGGGGTGGAACCGGCCGACCGTGACCACTACCTCGGCATCATCGAGGAACGCTGCCGGCGCCGGGTCAACGGCGCGTCCTGGCAGGCCGAGGCCTGCCGGCACGCCCGGCGCCAGGGCCTGGACCGGGAGGCCGCGCTCGCCGCGATGACCCGGCGCTACAGCGAGCTGATGCACACCGGGGAGCCGGTGCACACCTGGCCGGTTGCCTGGGCGGTCGGCCGGCGGCCCGCCGTACGGGAGCCACAGGAGGCGGCGGCCGACGGGATGTAGCGGGGCGGCGGGGCGTACCCGGTGGGTGCCGGTGCGGCGGACGGGTTCCGGCCGTCGCGCCCCGTGCTCAGCGCGGCCCCTTGCCGCCCGCCGTCATCAGGGCCTTGAGGAGCACCTGGTGGATCTGTGACGGGGCGCCGACCCGGTGGGCCGATCCGCCGGTCGGCGCCACGATGCGGTCCAGGGCCGCGGTGTCGGCCGCCGGGCCGATCGCGAGGGCGATCACCGGCACCGGTTTCCTGGGGTCGACGAGCTCCTTGACCTTGTCGACCAGGGCGTCGAGGCCGAGGCCGGCGTCGTCGTTGGCCCCGTCGGTGACGATGACCAGGGAGTTGAGCTTGCCGCTCGCATACGTGGCGCAGGCTTCCCGGTACGCCGCGAGCGTGGTGTCGTACAGGCCGGCGGCCGCACGAGGCGCCGGGGCCAGCGAGCCGAACGCGGCGGTGAGGGCGTCACGGTGGGTGCCGCCGGCCGGTTCCCGGTCGCCGAGGCGGCCGGTGGGGGACAGCTCCGCATAGTCCTTGTCGCCGTCCAGGGAGGCGGCGAACTTCCACAGCCCGATCTCGTCCTCGGGCGTGAAGGTGGCCAGCGCCTGGAGCAGGGAATGCTTGGTGAGATCCATCCGGGACCGGCCGCTGCCGCCCGGGACGGGGCTGCCCATCGACGCCGTGGCGTCCACGACCGCGGTGAGGCGGATGTTCTGGACGGTGACCGTCCACCTGCCCATCACCGCCTGGAGTTCCTTGACGGTCGGCGGATCGGCGGGGGCGGCGGAGTACGGCTGCGGGGCGCGCCCGCCGGCCGCGGCAACCACCTTCGGGTCCGCCTCGCCGTTACCGGCCCGGAAGCCGTGCCGGCGCAGCGTGCGCTGTCCGTCGGCCTCGCCCAGCAGCGTCATGAAACGGCTGGCGGCGCGGGTCTGCTCGGGACTCATCTCCACGTCGTCGACCAAGGTGTACGGGTAGTCCAGCCGGGCCGTGCCGTCCTGGGGATAGAACAGGTCCAGACGGGGGCCGCCGCCCGCCGCGGCGTTGTGGGCGTAGGCGGCCTGTTCCGACAGCAACAGCGCCTGATTACGGCGCGGATTGCCCTGCTCCGCACCGGAGCCGTCCCGCGGCAGGGTGGCCAGGGCCTCTCCGTCGCTGTCCGCGATCCGCTGGTGGAGAAGCTTGGCCGTCGCGGCGGTGCGGGTGCCCGCCTCGCCGCTGTCCTGGGTGTCCTTGGCGTTGGCGGCGCCGATCCGGTCCAGCGCGAGCAGCCCGGTGGCACTGTGCGCCGGGTCGGCGACGCCCAGGCGCGGTGCGTCGCCGGAGGTCGCGGTCCGGATCAGCTTCGTCCAGGTGTAGGTCTTCCCGGGCCAGCCCAGCGAGCCGGCGGTCCGGGCCACGACGCCCAGCGCGATGGGGGACGAGGCGAGGGTGCTCGCTGCGGTCAGCGGAGTGCCGCGCTCCGCGTCGACCCGGTCCACCCACAGGCTCGAATCCGGTATCCATACCTGGAATTCGGGGTTGACCGGCCGCTGCCCGAACGCGTCGGCGACGTCGCCCGCGGTGCGTGTGGTGATCCTGACGTCCAGACATCTGCCGTCGGTGCGCGTCGCGTCCTCGCGGGCGGTGTTGGCCACCGCTTCGAGCGCCGGGGCGATATCGGGCGAGGCGGCCACGTCGAGCCGCGCCGACTGGCCGTCGCACGGGCCCCCGAACGGGAGCAGACCGCTGCCCAGCGCCACCACCGAGCCCGCGACGACGGCCAGCACGAGGCCGGTGGAGAGGACGAGGGTGCGCCGGCGTGTACCTGAGCGGGCCCCCGTGCGCTCCGGTGCGGAGCCGTCGGGCAAGCTGTGTCGTCCCATTGCGGTAGCGCCTCTCCTTCTCGGAGCTCGATCGGGATTCGATGAGGAGAGGGGAAGCGCGCCACGTGGATGGCGCCCGTCCCCGGCCTGTCGCGCGCGATCTTCGTACCTGCTGCCGCGACCCTAGCGGGGCGGTGGTGGCGAAGAGGCGGTAATGCGGAAGTGGAGGAAGCGTGCAGTCGGATACAAGTCCCGTGGCTGATGCGGACGTTCCCGGTAAAGGGCCTGGTGCGGGGCCGGGAACGGGAGTGGCCGAGGAGCCGTCCCGGAGCATCCTGCGGAGCGAGACGCTGATCGTCCTGGCCCTCTCGCTGGGCGCCAGCGGGGTGTCGGCGCTGATCAGCTTCATCGGATCGCTGACCAAGCCCGGCGGTCTCAAGCACCAGGCGGCGACGCTCAACGGCTCGCATGCGCCCGGCCGGCCCTGGCTGGATCTTGCCTGGCAGCTGTTCGGTATCGCGACCGCCCTCGTCCCCGTGGTGCTGGTGGCACATTTTCTGCTGCGCGAACGGGCCGGGGGGCTGCGGGCGATCGGCTTCGACCGGCGGCGGCCCGGCTTCGACCTGAGCCGTGGGGCCGGGCTGGCCGCCGTCATCGGCGGCAGCGGGCTGCTGCTCTATCTGGGCGCGCGGGCGGCCGGATTCAACCTGACGGTGGTCCCCGAGGCGCTGCCCGCGGTGTGGTGGAAGATCCCGGTGCTGATCGCCTCCGCGGTGCAGAACGCCGTCCTGGAGGAGGTCATTGTCGTCGGGTATCTGCTGCGCAGGCTGGGGCAGTTGGGCTGGTCCCCGATGGCGGCGCTCGCGGCCAGTTCCTTGCTGCGCGGTTCCTACCACCTCTACCAGGGCATCGGCGGCTTCGTCGGCAACATGGTGATGGGCGTGATCTTCGTCCTGCTCTACCGGCGATGGGGGCGGGTGGGGCCGCTGGTCGCCGCGCATGCCCTGATCGACACCGTGGCGTTCGTCGGTTATGCGGTGCTCGCCGGGCACGTGGGGTGGCTGCCGACGGCGTGAGACGGACGAGGCGCGGAGCACCGCCGGTGCCGGCCGCGCACCCTGAGTGCTGCCCCGTAACCCCTGACGGGCGCAGGGGTTACGGGGCAGCACTCAGGGACTGCTTCTGCCCGGTCCGGCTCAGCCGGTGACCAGCAGCTCGCCGTCGATGACCGTGACCGCCGAGCCGGTCAGCAGCGTACGGTCGCCGCGCAGCTCGGTGCGTACGAAGCCGGTGCGGGCGGCGCCCTGCAGGCCGACGAGCGCGTCACGGCCCAGGCGTGCCGACCAGAACGGGGCGAGCGCGGTGTGCGCGCTGCCCGTCACCGGGTCCTCGTCGATACCCACCCCGGGGAAGAAGCAGCGCGAGACGAAGTCGTAGCCGCCGCCGGGGTTTTCGGCGCGCGCCGTGGTGATCACGCCGCGGCCGCCGTGTCCGGCCAGCGCCTTGAGATCCGGGGCGAGCGCCCGTACGGACTTCTCGTCGGCCAGCTCCACCAGCAGATCCCCGACACCGGGGCCGGTGTCGTGCGCCGAGCGGATCTCGGTGCCCAGGGCGTCCGCGACGAGCGGTGGCACCTCGACGGGCGTGAGCGGGGCGGTCGGGAAGTCCATGGTGATCGCCCCGCCGGTGCCGGCCGTCGTGGTCAGCACCCCGCTCCGGGTGCGGAAGCGGACCGTCCCGGTGGCCGTTCCGGTGGTGTGCAGGACATGTGCGGTGGCCAGTGTGGCGTGCCCGCACATGTTGACCTCGGCGGCCGGGGTGAGCCAGCGCAGTGCCCAGTCGGCGTCCTCGCCCTCGGGCAGCGGGTGCGCAAAGGCGGTCTCGGAGAGGTTGACCTCGGTGGCGACCTGCTGCAGCCAGGCCGTATCGGGGAAGGCGGCGGAGTCGAGGAGCACGACTCCCGCGGGGTTTCCGGCGAACGGACGCGCACTGAAGGCGTCGACGATACGAATCCTCATGGCCGCGAGCGTAGAGGTGCCGCAAAGCCGCAGGCCAAGGCCAATTCGAGGGAATTGGCCACGGGGCGCGGGGCCGGCCATGGCTGCCCGTGGCGCACCGCTTGCACAAGACGTACATCCACCGACTCCACTCGGAGGCTTGCTTCGACGAACAGTCCCGATATATCGTTGAGGTATCGCGACCGATCAACGAGAGAAACGGAGGACGCATCATGCGTTCCCACGGACACGAGCACGGACACGAGCACGGACATGAGCGCTGCGGTCCCGGCCGTCATGGCGGCCGCGGCGACTTCCCGGGCGGCGAGCGGAGGCGTTCCCCCTTCGGCCCGTTCGGCCCGCCGTTCGGGGGTCCGCCCTTCGGTGGGCCGCCCATGGGCGGACGGGGGCGCGGCGGACCGCGCGGCCGGGCGCGGCGCGGCGATGTGCGCGCCTCGATACTGGCGCTGCTCAAGGACCGTCCGATGCACGGCTACGAGATGATCCAGGAGATCGCCGAGCGCAGCGGCGGGGCGTGGAAGCCCAGCCCCGGCTCGGTCTACCCGACGCTGCAGCTCCTCGAGGACGAGGGGCTGATCGCCAGCGCGAGCGAGGGCGGCAAGAAGCTGTTCTCGCTGACCGACGCTGGGCGTTCCGAGGCCGACAGCGGCTCGGACGCTCCCTGGGAGGACGCCGGCCGCGGCGTCGACTGGGAGGCGATGAACGAGATCCGCAAGGCCGGCAGCGGTCTGGTCGAGGCCTTCCGCCAGGTGTGGGCCACGGGCAGCCCCGCCCAGCGGGAGAAGGCGATGGCGGTGGTCAACAGGGCGCGCAAGGAGCTGTACCTGATCCTCGCCGAGGAGGACTGAGCGGCGCGTGGCGGGGATGCGGGCGGCGGAGGCTTCGGGGGCGGGGTGTGTGGGCGGCTCCCGAAGTCTCAGGTGACCAGGCCGGCGAGCCTGCGCAGTGACTCGTTCAGTGCGGCACCCGCCGAGTCCCTGAGTTTGCCGGCCATCAGCGAGACCGCGGCGCCGGTGAACGCCCCGTCGATCCGCACGACCGTCGCCCCGCCGTCCGGAATGAGCTCGTAACGCATCCCCAGGCTGACACCCATCGGGCCCTTGCCCTGGATGTCGAGGAGGCGGCCGGGCTCCAGTTCCCGCACGGTCCAGACGACCTCGGCGGGGAAGCCCATCAGCTTCATGTTCTCCTCGTAGCCCGCGCCGACCTGGAGCGATTCCGGCCCGCCTGTGGGGAAGGCGGTGTGGGTGGCGTTCCACTCCCCGTACGAGTCGAAGTCGGTGAGCCGGTCCCAGAGCTTCTCGGCCGGTGCTTCGATACGGGCCTGCGCGGTCACTTCGGCCATGCGATCACCCCTTCGGTGACGGTCCCTGGCTGGTGCCGCGGAAGGTAGCCGCACGGGGGTGAAGGTTCAATACCGATGACCGCCTCTTGCTGATGGTCCGTCAGGAGATCTGCCAAGGCCCGCCAGGGGTGGCCGCGAGGCGCCGGCGGCCGCCCCGGGCTTGCCTGTCCGGCCTCCACGATTCCCCCGCATCTCCTCCGTAAGGATGAGATGGTGTGGGGCCGTGCCCAACCATCGTGGGATGTACAAATGCTTCCCGCCGGGGATGTTCCGGCGCTCGGGGGCTGGTGGGGTGGGTGGTGTGCAAAACCGTACTGCGTACAGTGGTGGCGACGGGCCCGCCCAGGAGGAGCTCGACAACCTGCTCACCGTCGAGCTCGCGACGGTCGTCTCCGCCGCCCGCAGGCGGGCCACCCGCGACGGCGACCGGCAGGTCGACACCGCGCATCTGCTGCACGGCCTCCTGGAATCGGACCCCGCCGTACGCGACGCCTTCGACGGTGCCCCGCAGATCGCCCGGCTGCTGGGCTACCTCGTCCAGCGCAGCATCGGCTACGGACTCCAGTGGCACGGCACCATCGAGGACTCCGGCGCGGTCCCCATGGTCGCCGAGGGCGGGGTCCCCGGCTGGTCCCCGGCGGCGGCCGCTGCCATGGACGGCGCCCTGGACCGCGCCCATGCCCGCTACGCCACCCGCGCGGGCTGCCTCGACCTGCTCGCCGCTTTGGTGGACGACCCCGAGTCCCGGGCGGTCGAAGTGCTGCGCCGGGCCTCCGTCGACACCGGCCGGCTCGCCGCCCGTCTGGACGGGGAGCCGGCTGCGACGGAGGGAGCGCGCCGGCTGTGACGGACGGGGAACACCCCGGCGGGTGAGGCGGGTAAGGACAGGGACATCGGGGGTGTCACTGCTGACGGCGCCTGCGATGATGACGCGATGCACGCGTCATCGGGGAGCCCGGCAGGTTCATCGACCGGTCCGGGCCAGGGAATGTCCGGGTCCTTTGAGACCCAGCCGTCACCACCCGCTCTCGGGGCGAGCCGTGACGCAGCGCCCCGGGGGCGCGGTGCCGGCCTCGGGATCGCCTTGCTGTCCGCCCTCGCCTTCGGTGGTTCGGGCGTTGCCGCCAAGCCCCTGATATCCGCCGGTCTCGAACCGCTGCACGTCACCTGGCTACGGGTCGCCGGCGCCGCGCTGGTCATGCTGCCCCTCGCCTGGCGCCACCGGGACCTGCCGCGCCGCCGCCCCGCGCTGCTCGCGGGCTACGGACTGCTCGCCGTCGCGGGGGTGCAGGCCTGTTACTTCGCCGCGCTCTCCCGTATCCCCGTCGGTGTGGCGCTGCTCATCGAATATCTGGCGCCCGCCCTTGTGCTGGGCTGGGTGCGGTTCGTTCAGAAACGGCCGGTCACCCGTGCCGCCGCGGTCGGCGTGGTGCTGGCCGTCGGCGGACTGGCCTGTGTCGTCGAGGTCTGGTCCGGGCTGAGTTTCGACGCCCTCGGGCTCGCTCTCGCGCTCGGCGCGGCCTGCTGCCAGGTCGGCTACTTCGTGCTCTCCGATCACGGCACCGACGGCGACGACACGGTGGACCCGCTCGGCGTGATCGCCTACGGCCTGCTGATCGGCGCCGTCGTCCTCACTGCGACCGCCCGGCCCTGGAGCATGGACTGGTCGGTGCTCGGCGGCGGCGCGGAGATGAACGGCACCCGGGTGCCCGCTGTCCTGCTGCTCGCCTGGATCGTGCTGATCGCGACGGTGGCCGCGTACCTCACCGGAGTGGTCTCGATCCGCCGGCTCTCGCCGCAGGTGGCCGGGGTGGTCGCCTGCCTGGAGGCGGTCATCGCGACGGTCCTCGCCTGGGTCCTGCTCGGCGAACACCTCTCCGCGCCGCAGATCGTCGGTGGAGCGGTGGTGCTGGCCGGCGCCTTCATCGCGCAGTCGGCCAAGCCGAAGGCGACGGAGACCGTGCGGGTGGCGGGCGCCGGTGCCGGGCCGGGCACGGGAGCGGAGGACGGGGCGGATGCCGGCGTGCCGGGAAGCGGTGTCTCCCCGGCATCTCCGACCTCGGCATCCTCGGCCTCGTAGGGGCTGTTGCGGGGCGGGCGGGTCAGGGGCGCCGTTCAGGAGGGAGGCGGGCCGGTGGGTGTGCCGGTGCTGCCAGCCGGCGCTGCTGGTGCGTGCGGGCCGCCGCGTCCCCGGGGCCGTCCCGTTCGGCGAGGCGTTCCGAGATGCGCTGCTGGACGGCCTCGCTCCGCTTGCCGCCGTACTTGAACTTGGCGCGGATCTCGCGCACTTCGAGGCGCAGACCGCGGATACCGGACAGCATCCGCCCGTACGGAGCCGCGCCGGCGGTGACCGGGGCCGAGCCGCCGTCCGGCTGGAAGTGGCCCATCTGGCGCTGCAGCAGCTCGGCCTTCTCCTCCGGACCGTCCACCACATGGGCGGTGCAGGTCAGCTGGACCGCTGCGTAGAAGCTGGTGGGGACGCCGTGCTCGGGTGGCTGGTCCTCGGCCGCCTGCCAGGGGCCGGGGATGAAGGTGTAGTCGTCCACCACGCTCAGCAGCACCGTCGGCCGGTCCTCCAGCGCGCCCCAGAGGGGGTTGGGGCGGGCGAGATGGGTGATGACCTCACGGCGGGAGGCGTCGTAGGCGAAGTGCAGCGGTTGCACCACCGGAGGCTCACCGGGCCGTCCGTTGGCGGCCAGCTGGCCGAAGTCGTGCACCGCGAGCCACTGTTGCCACTCGGCATCTTCGGTGGGGGCGTCCCAGGGGTGGATCAGCACGGTCGCTCCTCAGCGGGCGGAGAGGTACGCCGGCTCCGGCGTGCCGGGCGCGAGATCGTCGGAGGGTATGGGCGCGCCGTACACCGGTGCCACGGGGAGGACGCCGCTCCAGTACGGCAGCGCCAGGTCCTCCGGCTCGTCGTTGGGGCCGCCGCTGCGGATCTTGGCGGAGACCTCGCGCAGGTCGAGCCGGAGCACTGCGGTCGCCGCCAGTTCCTTGGCGTTGCCGGGCCGGGAGTCCGCGGCACGTCCCGGCACCACATGGTCGACGAGCGCATCGAGGGCGGCCTTCTTCTCCTCGGGGTCGGTGACCTGGTGTGCGGTGCCGTGGACCACCACGCAGCGGTAGTTGACGGAGTGGTGGAACGCGGACCTGGCCAGCACCAGGCCGTCGACGTGGGTGACGGTGACACACACCTCCAGGCCGGGGTCCGGTGCTTCGCCTGTTGCTTCACCTGCCATCCGCAGCGGGCGGGAGCCGGACGATCCGTGCAGATAGAGGCGGTCGCCGACGCGGCCGTAGAGCGTCGGCAGGACGACGGGGGAGCCGTCGCGGACGAAACCCAGATGGCAGACGTACCCCGCGTCGAGGATGGCGTGCACCGTTTCGTGGTCGTAGGCCGCGCGGTCACGGGCGCGGGTGGGGGTCGTGCGCGTGGTGGGTTCGTACGCCTCGCCTCGGGGCATTGCCAACTCCATTGTGCTAGTGCATAATCATGTTTGTGCTAGGAGAGTATCGGATCGCAGGGCGGCGTGCATCGGAGATTGCCGCCAGTGTCGAGCGGGCCGTCGGTGCCGGTGAGCTCCAACCGGGCGAAGTCCTGCCCCCGATGCGGGAGTTGGCCGTCTATCTCGAAGTCAATCCGAATACGGTCGCGGCCGCGTATCGCACGCTCCGCGACCGCGGGGTGATCGAAACCGCGGGCCGGCGAGGCAGCCGGGTGCGCCCCCGTCCGGCGAGCACGCCCCGGGAGGCGCTGCGGGTGGAGGTCCCGCCCGGCGTCCGTGACGCCTCCGACGGAAACCCCGATCCGGCCCTGCTGCCCCCGCTCGAACGGGCGCTGGCGCAGGCCGCGGCGCGCAGTGCGCGGCGCCCCGTGCTCTATGGCACGCCTGCGATCGACGACGACCTTGCGGCCCTCGCCCGTGCGGCCTTCGACGGTGACGGCGTGCCGGCCGGCCCCGTGGCCGTCACCAGCGGCGCACTGGACGCCATCGAGCGGGTGCTGGCCGCCCATCTGCGGCCCGGCGACACCGTGGTGGTGGAGGATCCGGGGTGGGGCAGCCTGCTGGATCTCATCCCGGCGCTCGGGCTGCGCCCCGCCCCGGTCGGGGTGGACGACGAAGGCCCGCTGCCGGAGCACCTGGCGCGTGCGCTCCAGGACGGCGCGCGTGCCGTCGTCGTCACCGACCGGGCGCAGAATCCCACCGGAGCCGCGGTCAGCCGCGCCCGCGCCACCGAACTCCGCACCCTCCTGGCCGCCCACCCCGGTGTTCTCCTCATCGAGGACGACCACGGCCACGGCATCGTCGATTTCCCGCTTCATCCGCTCTCCGGCGTCACCGACCACTGGGTCCTGGTGCGCTCGACGGCCAAGGCGTACGGCCCGGATCTGCGCCTGGCGGTGCTCACCGGTGACGCGCTGACGATCGACCGGGTGCGGGGTCGTCAGGGCCTCGGTCCGGGCTGGGTCAGCCATCTGCTCCAGGACGTGGTCGTCCACCTCTGGCGGACGTCTGCGGTCGACCCGGGGGCGGTGGCCGGAGCGTACGGACGGCGGCGGGATGCGCTGATACGGGCCCTGGCGGAGCGCGGAGTCCTCGCCCGGGGACGCAGCGGAATGAATGTGTGGGTACCGGTCCCGGACGAGACCGGTGCGGTGGCCCGGCTCCTGCACGCCGGCTGGGCGGTGGCTCCCGGTGCCCGCTTCCGGCTGCACTCCCCGCCGGGCATCCGCATCACCGTCTCCGCCCTCACCGATGACGACATCGTCCCTGTGGCGGACGCCGTTGCCGCGGCACGGGGCGTGGGGGAGGCGCGGCGGTACGAGTGAGGAGGCCCGACCACGGGGCAGGAGCCTCCCGCGCCGAAGTGCGGGAGACCTCGCGCGGAGGTGTGGGAGACCTCGGGATGAGGCGCAAGAGCCCCCGCGCCGGGGTGCGGGGGCTTGGGATCACGGAGTGGGGGGGGCTCGGAAGTACGGGGGTTCGGGAGGACGGGGGTTCGGGAGCCCGGGCTCGATGCCCGGACGGTGCCGTCAGCCGGTGGTGGAGCCGGGCCGGGGGAGTGAGGGGGTGCTCGGGCGGGGCTTGCTCTGGGTGAGGGCGGCGCCGGCCAGGACGACAAGAGCGCCGACGGGCGTGTTCCAGCTCAGCTGTTCGTGCAGGAGGGCCACTCCGGCCGCGGTGGCGATCACGGGGATGAAATACGTGACCATCTGTGCGGTGGTGGGACCGATCTCGGCGACCAGCCCGTACTGGATGAGGAAGGCGAGGCCGGTGCCCAGGGCGCCGAGGGTGATGACGGCGAGCAGCGGGATGACCGGGTAGCCGGCCGGTGCGGTGGTGAACAGGGGTGTCACCACCGCCAGTTGGACGGTTGCCGGCAGCAGTTGGGCGCTGACCATGGACAGGTGGGAGTGCGGGACGCCCGCCAGGGTGCGGCGAACGTAGATCCAGCCGATGGCGTAGCTGAGCGAGCCGCCCAGTGCCATCGCGGTGCCCGTCAGGTCCGTACCGGCGAAGCCCTGCCAGGCGCCGAGCACGGTGAGCACACCCAGGAATCCGAGGCCGAGCCCCGCGACCCGGCGCCGGCTGGGACGGTCCTCGGCGAGCGCGATGACCGACAGCGCCATGCCCCACAGCGGGGAGGTGGCATTGCAGATGCCGGCCAGTGTGGAGGGGATGGTCAGCTCGGAGTAGGCGAAGAGGGAGAACGGCAGTGCATTGAGGAAGAACGCGGCGACGGTGAGGTGGGCCCAGACGCGGGGGGAGCGGGGGAGCCGCTCCCGCTTGAGCACGAGGACGATCAGCAGCACCAGCGCCCCGAACGCCATCCGGCCCAGCGTGACCTGCAGCGGGGCGAAGCCCTGGGTGCCCACCTTGATGAAGAGGAAGTTGAAGCCCCAGACCAGGGAGAGGGCGGCGAAGCGGAGTGGCCAACCGAGGGTCCGGCCAGTGGACTTCGGGGCCTCGGCGCCGGTGCGGGGCGAGGCGCCGGCGCGGGCTGAGGTGGTCGCGGTCGCCGTGGCGTGTGCGTCGGCAGCGGGGGACGTGGTCGTGGCCGTCGTCGAAGAGTTCGTGGTGGTGGTGGAGGAGGCGGTGGCTGCGCCGGTGGCGGTGCTCATGACGACCACGATGCGGCGTACAACTTCGTAGCACAAGCGAGTATTCGTGGCGGGTATCGCTTAGCATTGCTTACATGTTGAACCTTGATCGCCTACGGACGCTGAGTGCGGTCGCCCGGCACGGCTCGGTGAGCGCGGCCGCCGACGGACTGCATGTGACGACCTCTGCCGTCTCCCAGCAGATCGCCAAACTCGAGCGGGAGACCGGACAGCAACTGCTGGCGAAGAGCGGGCGCGGGGTCCGGCTGACCGACGCCGGACGGCTGCTCGCCGACCATGCGATGCGCATCCTCTCCCAGGTCGAGCTGGCCCAGGCCGAACTGGAAGCACATCGCGGCCAGGCGGTGGGCGAACTGCGGCTGGGCGCGTTTCCCACCGCGGCACGGGGGCTCTTCCCCGCCGCGCTGGTCGCCCTCCGGGCCGAGCACCCGCAGCTACGGGCGCGGCTGACGGAAATGGAACCGGGCGAAGCGGTACGCGGCGTGGTGCGCGGCGATATCGACCTGGCCGTCGTCCTCGACTGGTACAACCGGCCGCTGTCGCTGCCCGAAGGGCTGGCGAAGGCCCCGCTCCTGGACGATCCGGCCGATGTGGCGATGCCGTCCACCCACCCGCTCGCCGGACGGCGGTCCGTGGAGCTGGAGGAATTCGCGGACGATGAGTGGATCTCCTGGCCGCAGGGGGAGTTCTGCAATGAATGGCTGATGTTCACGCTGCGCAGCAACGGCATCGAACCGCAGATCGCGCACATGGCCGAGGAGCACCACACCCAGCTGGCTTTGATCGCATCCGGGCTGGGCGTCGCGGTGGCTCCCCGCCTCGGCCGTGGGCCGGTACCGGACGGGGTGAGTGTGGTGCCCGTCCGCCATACGATGCGCCGTCATGTCTACGCCATCTGGCGCGCGGACGCTGACCGCAGGCCCTCGATCCGCGCTGCCGTGGGGGCGCTCCGCGCGGCCGGGAAGGACGTGGAGGCCCGCTGAGACGGAGCCTGCTGCCGGCCGTCTGTCGTCTGCGTCCGCTGCCGTCTGCCGTCTGCCGTCGGTCAGCTCCTGCCTCCTGTCTCTTGACTCCTGCCCCCCGGCTCAGGGCGGTGGGACGATGCCTTGGATGACGCCCAGTTCCAGCAAGTCCTGCGGGCGGATGCGGAGTTGATCGGCGGTGTCGTGGATCTGCGTTTCGTCGCGTTTGAGGATGGCCGCGGCCAGCTCCGGGGCGATCACGGAGAAGTAGCTGTCCGGGGTCGCCCACAGCCGGCCCGGTGCGGCAAGGGCCAGTGCACCGCCCGAACCGCCCTCACCGATGAGCAGGGAGGTGACCGGCACCTCGGCCGTGGCGAGCGCCGCGAAGACCTCGGCGATGGCCGCGCCGGCACCGGCCCGCTCGGCCGCGGCATCGTTGGCGGCGCCCGGGGTGTCCACGAGGGTGAGGACCGGGATACCCAGCCGGTCGGCGAGCCGGATCAGACGTGCGGCGGTACGGAAGCCGGCCGGGCGGGTGGCCGTGCCGCATTGGGCGGCGAAGGCGATCGTGCGCCCCTCACGACGGCCGAATCCGCACCGTATCCCGGGGTCGGCGCCGCCACAGCGGTCCCCGCTGATCTCCTCCCGGTCGTCGAAGTACGCGCCCAGATACGCCTCGGCACGCGGCCGCCCGGGCTCGCGGGCACGGACCACCGCGCCCCAGCCGGTCTCCGGCAGCGCGGGAGCCCCGAGCGCGTACGGCGGAGGCGCGGGCTCCACGGTGCGGGTGCGGGACTGAGGGGGCGGGCACAGCAGGTGCATCCACCGCTGGAGCGTGCCCCGCAGCGGGTCGGGCGGCACGACGGCATCGATCTGACCGGAGGCGAGCTGTCCCTCGGCGGAGTAGGCGTAGGGGTCGGCGTCCAGGGGGCGCACCCGCGAGCCCGCGAAGCCGACCTGCGCCCCGGGAAGCGCGAGGATCACATCGGCAGCCGCGCCGAGGGTGGCCCAGCCGCCGCCGGTCGTCGGATCGCGCAGCACGGCGATCTGCGGCAGCCCCGCGGCGCGGTTCAGCGCCGACTGCCGGGCCACCCGCTGGAGTTGGGTCAGCGCGCGCATCCCCTCCTGCATGCGGCTGCCGCCCGTGGCGATCAGCGAAACAACCGGCAGACCGCGCTCGCGGGCGTGCGCGTAGGCGGCCTCCAGACGGTCGCCGGTGCGCTCGCCGAGGGAGCCGCCCAGATAGCGGAACTCGAAGGAGAGCACGACGCTCTCCCTGCCGCCTATCGTGGCCAGGGCGGTGACCACCGACTCCTCCTCGCCGGTCCGTGCGCGCGCCCGGGCCCGGGCGTCGTCGTAACCACGCCAGCCGAGCGGGCCGTCCGGTGGGGCCGATGCCGCATCCGGCGTTTCGCGGCCGGCGGCAACGGTCGTCACGGTGGTCTCGGTGTACGTATCCGCCACCGCCGCTATGGCTTGACGCGCCGTGAGCCGGGCGCATGGCTTCGTCGTGGGAGTCGTGGGAGTCGTGGGAGTCGTGGGAGTCGTGGGAGCGGTGGTGGCGGCCGGAGTCCGGTTGTCGTCCGCGTCCCGTTCGCCGTTACGCACGGAGCTCACGCTTCAGGATCTTGCCCATGTCGTTGCGCGGCAGGGCGTCCAGGAAGTGCACGGTGCGGGGGCGCTTGTGCGGCGCGAGCTGGCGGGCGACATGCTCGGCGAGCTCCTGGCCCGAGGGCGCGGGGCCTGCGTCCGGACCGGTCTCCGCCACGACCCAGGCGACGATCCGCTCACCGAGGTCTTCGTCCGGCGCGCCGGTGACGGCGGCCTCGGCGACCCCGGGGTGTGCCAGCAGCGCATTCTCGATCTCGCCGGCGCCGATTTTGTAGCCACCGCTTTTGATCAGGTCGGTGGCCTTGCGGCCCACGATGCGGTAGTTCCCTGCACCGTCCCGGATGGCCATGTCGCCGGTGCGGAACCATCCTCCGTCGAAGGCGGCGGCGGTGGCATCGGGGCGGTTGAGGTATTCGACGAAGAGGTTCGGGCCGCGGACCTGGATCTCGCCCACCGTTTCGTCGTCGTTCTCGCCGATGGCCCGGCCCGCGTCGTCGACGAGCCGGACGTACACCCCCGGCAACGGCACGCCCACCGTGCCCGTGGCATCGGGGCCGTCCGCCCGCACGCTGGTGTTCATGAGCGTTTCCGTCATGCCGTAGCGCTCGATCACCCGTCGGCCGGAGGCTGCCGCGATCCGCTCATGATCGGTCAGCGGCAGTGCGGCCGAGCCGGAGACCAGCAGCCGGGCACGGGAGAGCGCCTTGGCGAGCGCGGGGTCACGGCCGGCCTCGGCGGCCAGGCGGTGATACATCGTCGGCACGCCGAACAGCATGGTGCCGTCCGCGGAGAGCTCACGGGCCACCGCGTCGGTGCTGAAGCGCCCCAGGTGGTGGACGCAGCCACCGCGGCGCAGCGGTCCGAGGATGCCGAGAATCAGGCCGTGTACATGGAAGAGCGGCAGGGCGTGGACGAGGACGTCGTCGGCGGTCCACTGCCAGGCGTCCTCCAGGGCGTCGAGGGTGTGCGCAATGGCGCGCCGGGGGAGGACCACGCCCTTGGGCGGGCCGGTCGTGCCGGAGGTGTAGACGATCAGGGCCGGTGCCTCGTCGCCCGGTTCGTTCGGCAGTGGGCCCGGCTCGGCGTCCTCCGGCGGCTGGGCTGTCTCGATGTCGACACGAGGCAGCGCGGCGAGCGGGCCCGGCAGATCGTCGCCCGGTTCGGCGAGGATGAGCGACGGCGCACTGTCCGTCACGATATGCGTCAGCTCGTATGCGCCGACCTTCGGATTCAGGGGCACCACGGCCACTCCGGCGAGCAGCGCGCCCACCACACCGACCGCGGTCTCCAGCGTCGGCGTTGCCCACACGGCGATACGGGTCTCACCGGCGATCCGCTCGGCGACCGCGCCCGCCACCGACGCCAATTGCCGATAGCTGAGGGTGCGGTCACCGAAGCGCAGCGCGGGTGTGGGCGAAGCGTCGCGCAGCGCGGGGAAGAGCACGTTCACCGGATCTCCTTCGTCCTCGTCGGCACCCGGCCCGTCGCGGCCGGACCGTCCCGCTCCCGCACCTGCCGGTACCGAAGCGGGCTGACCCATACCACTCTCGCAGAGACCACTGACAACGCGATCAGATCCCGGGGGCCGATCTCATTTCGTGCGCGGTGATCGCCCTCCCATGCCGCCCCGCACCACCCCGCACCACCCCACTCCCGCCCTGACCCGCTCACCCCGGGATCTTGCGGAAGTCCCACGACGCGACCGACTCCGGCGTCAGGCGCAGCCATGCATGGCGGCCGTCGTGCGGCATCGCGGACATCCCGAAGTACTTCTCCGAGAAGAGCCGTTCCGGGGTAGCCAGCCCGGGGCACGGCTCGCCGGTGCGCGGCGCCTCGCCGACGAAGTCCGCGCGGCCCGTCAGCTCGGCCCCGCGCAGCTCGCCGTACTCGTGCCCGTCGTCGACGACCACCGCGAGCCGCGGGTCCCTGCGCAGCTGTGCCCACCGCTTGCTCCGGGTGATCGAATACAGCCACAGGGCCGTACCGTCCCAGACGAACCAGAGCGCTCCGACGTGCGGCGCGCCGTCGCCACCGACCGTCGCGACCCGGCAGGTGTGCTGCGCCGAGAGAAACGTGTCGAGCTCGCCCCGCGTCATCATGATCCGGCGCCCGCGCCGCTGTGTGTCGGCCATGCTTCATCGCCCTCCGTCGCGTGCCCCCCGGGGGCGGCACTGAACTGTCTGTCCCGCTTGCCTGGCACCGGCCTCGCTGCAACCTGACGAGGTGTCAGAAATCATGCGGGCTCTTCCTGACGTGCGCAATGCCCGGTACCCTCGCTCGGCTCGGCTCGGCTCGGCTCGGCTCGGCCCGGGTGGGGTGAGGGGTCAGACTCGCCGCCAGGCCGGCAGGGAATCACGTCCGTCAGAGGGGAATGCGATGTCTTCGGGCGCTGCACAGCTCATCGAGCAACTGGACCCGGCCTCGACGGTGCTGCTCACCGTCGAGTGCCAGCGCGGCGTGGTCGGCCCGGACAGCGCGCTGCCCGAACTGGCGGACGCGGCCCGCAATTCGGGTGCGCTGGCGCGGGTGGCCCGGTTGGTGGCGGCCGCCCACGACGCCGGCGTCCAGGTGCTGCATGCCGTGGCCGAACGCCGTCCCGACGGCCGCGGCGCCGGCCGCAACGCCCGCCTCTTCCGGGCGGCCGAGCGGTTGCCCGTCCAGCAGCTCACCGGATCCACCGCGGTACGCATTGCCGATCCGATCCCCGTCTCGGAGGACGATCTGGTGGTGCGCAGACTGCACGGCCTTTCGCCGGTCGCCGGCACCGAAGTGGATGCGTTGCTGCGTAACTTCGGATGCCGGACGCTCGTCGTCACCGGGGTGTCGGCGAATGTGGCGATCCCCAATGCCGTGTTCGATGCGGTCAACCTGGGCTACACGGCCGTGGTGCCCGCGGACGCCATCGCGGGGGTGCCCGCCGACTACACCGCCGCGATGGTCCGCAACACCCTCGCTCTGGTCGCCACCGTCACCACCACCGATGACGTCCTGGCCATATGGCGACGACTGCGCGGTGGCCGCTGACCCGCTGACCCGCTGACCCGCTGAACCGGGTCCGGGGCGCCCGGCGTCGGCTTGGCCGCCGGACGCTCCCGGATGTCACGTCCGGCACGGGAGGGAAGGCCACGACCGGCGCCGGAGCGTCAGAGCCGGCCCCATGGCGTCAGGACCGGCACCGGGATATCAGGGCCGGTACGCCTGGCGCAGGGCACAGGTCCAGACGACGGCACGGGAAGTCGACGCGGCGTCGGCCGCGGAACCGCCGACGCGCTGGTCGTCGCTGACCGCGTACGCCTGGGAGGCGCCCTCCGGGGAGAGCCGGGGCAGCGCCAGCAGGGGGCCGGTGCCCGGCCATATCTGGGCCTGTTCCGGGGGAGCCGTCTCCGGCGGGAACGGACCGACCATGTGGCTGTCCATAGCGGTGCCCACACTCACATGGGTGGTGGGGCTGATGGCCTCAAAGGTGCCGCTGGTGCGCTCCCCGAGCAGCCCCGGTTCGTTCTCGGTCGCGTACGGCGGAAGCCACTGGGTGGGGGTCCGGGTGTCCAGCCGTGTGAAGTCGTGGGTGCCCACGATCCGGCCGGCGCGGTCGATGTCGCGGGGGTACCAGTAGTCGTAGGGGACTCCCGAGGGCCAGTACCGCTGGAGCGGTACGGCCGCGGTGTCGCGCCGGGCGGACCAGAAGAGGCCCGCCGACCACGAATCCTCGTCCTTGAAGGCCTCGCCGGAACCGGCGATCTGCCCGGCGTCGTTGATGGCGGTCACCGATCGGAGCGAGTACCCGGCCGGCGGTGTGAGCCGGCGGTGGATCCGGGCGCCCTCCCATTCGAGTCCGATGAGGGCGCCGTCCTTGACCGCGTCGCCGACGATCAGACCCCGGTCGTTGACGTCCGCCGCGTGGGCCCCTTCGGGCAGCAGGGTCACCGTGCGGGCCCCGGAGTGGAAGCTGAAGGCGGCGGCACCGCCCGGCCCGTTCAGGGATCCGGCCATCAGCCCCTGCGCGTTGACGGCCGCGACCTCACCGCCGGTGAATCCGGCGGGCAGCGGTACGCGGTGGACCCGGGTGCCGGTCCAGTACACCGGCAGGCCGCGCGATGCCCCCACCGCCAGGGCCTTCGGCCCGAGTCCCTTGACCTGGCTGGCTCCTGAACCGGGCAGGGAGGCCAGGACCTGGAGGGCGGGCCGGCAGTCCGCGGGCTTGCCGGCGCCGTCGGCGGGCCGGGCCGACGCGGCGGACGCGGCGGACGCTGCGGATGCTGCGGATGCGGCGGATGCGGCCGGAGCCGGACTCGCCGTCAGCAGGGGCGTGAGGAAAGCGGCCGCGACAACTGCCACCGCGGCACGGATAGGTCTTCGCATCATGGTCTCCGTTTCGAGAACGCTGGCATGTTCCCCGTCAGCACTGGAATGCGCCGTGAACATGTGAAACGTGAACGCTTGAAACGAGCAGCGAGCGCTTGGGTTTCCGTGTTTACCTGCCGACAATTCCCGTGACTTCCTGGGACATACCTGGACCTCAGGAGACCCCCGTGGTGTGGATGAGCTTTCAGGAGTCGGTGCGGGAGGTCAGGCAACGGACGAGTTCCACGGACCGGTACCTTTCCTACCGCACCCGGGGGAATGTGGGATGTTTCCTCCGCCCAATGGCCGGAATTCGTCCGGGAGCGTCCGGGTCCGTGCCCGGCGAGCGCCGGTGGCGCCCGGCCGAGCCCGGAACCGTCGCGACCAAGGGGCCAAGGGATCAAGGGATCAAGGGACCAAGCGTCCAGGCGTCCAGGCGGCCAACCCACCGCTCAGAAGTAGGGGCTCCACCGGCCCAAACGTGCCATCAGCTTCCGCGCCCCGTCCTCGTTCAGACCCAGGGCGGCAGCGGCCTGCTCGGTGGTCGCGTCCTGCCGGGCATCGTGGGCCGGCCAGTACCCGACCCGTACAGCGGTCACCTCCAGCCGACGGGCTGCCCGAACGGCCGCCAGCGGTGAGGACTTCGCCAGCTTCTCGATCTCCTCCTCCAGCCGGGTCAGCAGACCGGTGACCGTCTCCGGCAGGGAAATTGCCGATTTCTCCACTTCAACGGTGTGCTCATCCCAGTCCTGCAGGGATGCGTCCGCTGCGGACGCGCCCGCCTCGGCCAGCTCCTGTTCGCCGATCTCGTCCCAGTCCAGCCGGTGCTCTGTGCCGGTCCAGCCGCAGGAACACACCGCGCGCAGTGCCGCCGCCCGCGGTACGTGCGCGAAGTGGCCGTCGTAGACACTCCACTGCGAGACCGACGGCCCGCCTCCACCGGAGTTCATCGGGAAGAAGACAGGGCCCGGAACGGTGCCGTCGGCCAGAAGTACACCGACCGCGCCCTCGTGCGAGGCGCCGAACTCCTCCGTCGTCCATGTCTCCCGCTCACTCATGGCACCCTCCAATTGCTTCGCTTCACCCGAGCGCGCCCGGGAGGGGCGCCGGAGACGACGATGCCGCAGCCATGGCGGGCGGACTGCCGGATTCCCCAAAGAGGTGAGACGCGTCCCTACGCCGCCCTGCCCTTCTTGCTTGGCTTTGATGCGTCGGGCATCGGCGCACATGCATCACGGTTCGTCGTGCCACAGACCATCGAGAGCGCAACCGAAAGGCCCGGTTCCCCTCTCTCGCAGAGCGGAGCCACAGCCCCGCCCCTGTCCGCTGCCTGCATCACCTGCACCAGCCGAGGAGACGCCTGCTATGTCCGACACATCCATCTGCGTGATCCGGCGTCTTCGTGGCCGGGCCATGGGACTTGCCGTGGTCGGTACGTCCCTCGTCCTCGCCGCCCCGATCCCGGCGACGGCGGTGGCGGGCCAGGCCACAAGCCGCGGCCTGGTGCGTCCCGTTCCCGTGTTCCAGGCGGCTTCCCTACCCCCTGGTCAAGGCTCATCTTTCCGTTCCATCATCCCGAACTGACTGAATTCCGTTGCCTCTGGGACGAATCACCTCACATGCTCGGCTCACCGAGCACCACATCGACGCCACTCGCGGTGGTTGCGACGTGTGCTCCCGGTTCGACATCCGAAGTGAGGAGACCTTGTGATCTCACAAACGAAGAAGGCGGTGCGTTCCGTAGCGGTGGCGTTCGCCGCAGCCGCCGCGTTCACCCTGACCGTGCCGACCGGCAATGCCTTCGCCATCGACCACGTCCCCTGTCGCGGTGGGGAAAACTTCCTGAAGATATGGTCCCACAACGGCGGGCAGCAGAGTGTGGACTGCTACGCGAACCGTGGGAGGATCTCCTTCGGCGGGTGGTGGGTTGACAAGATCTCCACGGGCAACAACGACCTGATCTACTACGACGCCAATGGTGACTCAGTCAAGATCGATCGCTGGCACGAGATCTCCTTCCCGAACCGTCCGCCGAGGGTCAACGCCATCGAAATCCTGTGACGAGTTAACGGGCTGGTGTCGCGGCGTGTCCCTTGCCGCTGATCGTCCGCTTCTGGATACCGACGCTTCCCGGGCCTGCTCGATATCGCCATCCTTCAAGGGCGTGACGTGATCGCCGACTGGTAATCGCGGGTATCGCCCGATGGGGCCGCACGCCTGGGCGTACTCCGGGCGTCGCGGCCATGGCGAGACCCGGTCCCGGGGACTGCCTGCGACGGCGGGACGGCGGGACGGCGGACGGCGGCTCGAAGCGGAGCGGGCTCGATATTCCCCAGATCCTCCCCAGCGACCGACGCACTGCGACTGGTCGCTGCCGCGCGCACGGCCGTGGCTTTCACGAGCGGAAATCCCTCAGCCGCCGGCGAGAGTGGTCCTGCCGGTATCCAGCGTCGCTACCCACCGGGGTCTGCTGATCCGTTTCCAGGCGTACTCAGATGCCCACCCCGGCCTCCCACTTGCGCCGGCGCAGCACGTGGTCGCTGAAGAGGTGTCGGCTTCGGTCGAGCAGTTCCCCCGCCTCCGCGGCGCAGCACGGCACGTCCGCCGACGGATGCCAGCGCTGCACGGACTGCCCGGCCCAGGTGCGCAGCTTCGCATCCGGGTCCTCCAACAGACCGACCGCCGCCCGTAGCGCCACGATGCCGCCACGTGCGTCGAGCAGCCGGAACGCGCCGACGCGGACGTGCCGCGGCCGCTCGGAGCCGGTGCGTTCCAGTAGCCAGTCGGCGGGCAGTTCCTTTGCCGAGGGCAGCAGGGCGACGGCTGTCTCGCGGACAACACTGACGCCAGGGTCGTCGAGGAACGGCCGCAACTGCTCCACATCCACGCAGTCCAGTGCCCGCAGTCCAGCCACCGCCCGCGCCCGCACCCCGGCCGTCGGGTGCGCGAGCAACGGCCACAGCAGCCCGGCGTCCGCGCGGTTCCCGCACTCGGCCAGCCCGATGACCGCACCGGGCGGCAACTCGAGGCCGTCCGGTGCCGTGCACCGCTCCCGGTACCAGGCCACCGGATCACCTCCCTGCTGTCGCACGACATACCGGGCGCAAGCACGCACGAGCGCGGACCGGTCGCCGAGAAACGACTTTGCCTGTTCTGTCCATCCCGCTCGCCGCAGCCCGGTGACGCCGGCCGAACGCGTACGCGGGTGGCGCGCGGACAGCAGTGGAGGCAGCACATCCTCGTACGCCTCCCCATCGCCCAGAGCCGTGAGCGCCGCTGTGGCACACAGGTCCTGGACCACGGTGTCCTCGTCCCGGGCGGCCGCGCGGGCCAGCTCAGCGGGATTGAGCAGCCGGCCCTCGACGGCCAGTCGGTACGCGAACCGCCGGACGCTGCGGTCGGGGTCAGCGAAGAGAGCAACGAGCTGCCCGCGGGATGCCCGGCGCAGGACCTGCCCGAGCACACCGACGCCGAAGGCACCTCTGTCGCGACGGCCGACGCGGAGGATGAGCGGCGCGAGGTCGCGGGCAGTGTCCACGTCGAGGGCCTCGCGCAGTAGTTGCCGGGCGCTTTCGCGTACCGGGCCGACCCAATCGGCGCAGCGGATCACGACCAACGGCAGCAGGCCGGGGTATCGGGCCGACCGGCCGACCGCCTCCTGACGGATCCGCCCGTTGCGGTGGCAGAGAGCGAGTGCGAGCTGAGACTCGCCGAGCTGAGTCAGATCGGCGGGCAGCGGGGCACAGTGCTCCCACTCCGGCAGGAACTGCGGGCGGTACCGGGCCACCTCACGCACTCCTGCATCCAGCGCGAGCCAGTCACTGGGGTCGGCGGCATCAAGCGTTCCCCGAAGCGGCGCACCTTCCACGAGTCGCATCGCTGCCGCTGTCCCGCCCTCGGTGCCCTCCAGCATTCCCGCCCCCTGCAGTAGCCGTACCGGCTGATCGTAGGGTGTGGGGATCGCGCGGTGCGCGCGAAATATGGCCCGTGATCTCCGAGGGGCACCGCGCGGCACCCCGCCCACCGGAAGCCGAAGACCAGCGCATGGACAGGCCCCCTGTCCCTCCCGCTTCGATGCAGGTGGCGAGCCTGGAGGAGTACTCGCTCAGTGCGGCGGCCGGCAGCGAGTGGAACCCGACTGCACCTACTCCACGCCACGTCGGGGCGTGGCGCCCGGCCTGTCCTTCTTCAGCACCCGCGGGTCCGGGGTGTAGCGCACGCCATCAGTCGAACCTGTACGTAGAGAGGGACGGTGGAACGGATACGCGGTTTCATCGTGGGGCCCGCCCGCCGGGGCTGTAGCCCGGCGGGCGGCTGGGCGGACGTGCCGTCAGCCGAGGCTGAGGGAACCGCTCTTGACGTTCGCCTTGGCCGGCGCCGGCCCCTTGGTGGCGGGGCTTTTCTTCACGCTGCCGTTGGTGATGTCGAAATTGCTGCCGTGGTACATGCAGTTGATGGTGCCGCCGGTGACCTCGCCGACGACGCAGCCCGCGTGGGTGCAGATCGCGGAGAACCTGCGGGGCCCGGCTGCCGAGGAGCGCGTCAGCCAGGCGCCGGTACTGCGACGACGTATGCCGGGCCCAGGCGTACCGGGACGGACGGAAAGCAGCGCGACCTGGCGCTCGGGCCGATGCCGGCCGAAGCCGAGTGGCAGGGCGACACCCGCATGATCAGACTGCTGACCTGCCCGGAGTGCGGCCAGATCACATTCGCTGGTGGCGACCGCCGCCAGACGCGGTCTTCCCGGTCAAGTCCATGTGTTCTGGATGCTATTGCGCGGGCTGCAGCAAGGTGCCGCGCTGGTCCCCGTAAAAGCCAGTGCGACCAGGAGGGTTATTCAAAAGCCCTTAAGGTCAGACGGGCGGCATCAGATCGCTCTCGCTGATGGTGTATGCCAGCAGTGGGTAGGTGAAGTCCGTTTCATTGTTCTCACGGCGCCGTAGTCGGTAAAACTCGCTCTTCTGCTCATCGTCGGCCGACATGAGGCGCGCACCCTGCGAGAGGTGTGCATGTCCGTCGTGAAACCGAACGAAGGTCTTCGACGTTCGAAAGGTTACACCCAGCCATTGATTGTCCGCCGTCGGGACGGGTGTGTCCAGTACGATCTTGTGCCTGAGTCGCCGATTCGAGTCGACAGAAAACGCGACGATACTGTTGTGGGCGAGGGGGATCTCGAACTTCTCGCCACCGGACCCCTTTGATTCGAAGATCAGCTTCCTTGGCGGGCTCGCTTCGGGATGTTGGTAGCAGGAGAAGACAGCGATAAGCGAATCGTCGGCCAGGTCGAGGGCTTGGTCGGAATGGCTGCCCATTTTTTTGTAAGCGTTCGTGTAGTTCTCGATGAGAGCGTTGTTGAAGCCGACCGAAAGCGCCGCATGTTCTTGAATCTGTTGCGCCAGTCGTTCGTGCACTGCCCGGAAACGCTGCGTCGGGCTGCTGTATCGAGTGGTAGTGCGTACGAGAGGCACCCCACCCGCCTCGTCGATCTTGGTAATCACGGCGCCTCGCCGACCTTTTCCTACGTCTTCCAAACGAGCCGATGTGGACAGCTCCGCAAAGAGATTCTCCTCGGTCGGCAAAGTGCACGAGATGATCTCATCCGAGATCCTATACTCGGGGGGCAACGTAGTCTCCCGTGTTCATACTGAAGAGAAATTCGTCGCCGTAATCAATGAAGGACGAGGCCCTGTTCTCCTCGGCGTACAGTCTGCGCAGCTCGTTCATGCCGGCCGGTGTGGGTGGCCCCAGCTTCACCAAATCTTCGGCCAGTTTGAGGAACGTGTGGCCGTTCTTGTGAACGGCTTCGGCGCTCGAACAGCGCACCACGTACCCCAGGCGGGTCGGGAGCAACTCGGCGTCCAACGTCGAGGGCCGGATTTCGTGCGTATACAGGCGGTTGGTGGACAGCGGCATGAAGAACACGGAGCCGGGGTGGAGAGTCAGGGTGAACTGCGGCGGGAGCGCGCCTCCGTCGCGTTTTTCGGTCCGGTCCTTGAGACGAAAATGGAGTTTGGTCAGCCCGCTGGCACCCTTCGCGCCGTAGTCGAAGGCGTCTTCGGCCAGGGGCTGCAGCTTGTCGAGCCGGTCATAGAAGGTGCAGAAGGCCATGATGCCATTGACGGGCATGTCCTTGGTCTTGTCGGCATGGGCCGAAATCTTGGCCTTGGACTGTTTGCGCTCGGTCGTGGCGCGGGTGTTGTGGTAGATCTGAGCGAGGACGTGATTGAGTGGTGCCTGATTCCGGAAGACGGCGGCGGCCTCGCGGTTCAGAGCCTCGACGATGTGCGTGTCGGTCGGGCGAAAGCTCTCGGTCGGCCCCGAGAGATTCGTGGAGCACCGGAGCAGGCGGAAATGCAGTTCGTCACCGTTTCGTGTGACGGGCGTCAGATAGATTCCGCTGCGATGGGCCGTTCCAGGCTTGGTGGACTCCGTCAGGGACTGGAACGCGTGCTCCGTACGGATCCGTCCGAAGTGATCGTCGTCGAGTCCGAAAAAGCGGCGGTAGAACACGCCAACGCCGTGTACGCGGATGGGGACTTGCCCGAGACCGACGAGGGACCAAGGTTTGTCGACGTCCTCGTGGTAACCGTGTGACAGCTCCCGAACAACGAATACCCGGGCCGCCGCATGCAGTTGGCGGCCGCTGATCCCGGATATATCGCCACACAGGTAGACGGTCTTCTGCGTGAGGTCGGGCGAACCAGAAGCAAGGTCCTCTGGCGTGATTGTTGACCCGAAGAAGTCCCTGATCGAGTCCTCATCTTGCAACATCGAAGGCGCAACCAAGATGTTGCCTGCATCCTCGATGCGGGCTTCTGTCGGCTCTGTTGTGTACATCAAACGGTACCTGTCATTCGCAGGTCTTGGCAGATTGCTCAAAACCGTGGACATGGCAACGGCCCGCACTCTTTCCTTTGCGTTGCGAAGCGAAAACGAAAGGAGACGGGACCGTTGGACCTTGATGCTCTCACCAAGCTCGACAGCGGGCAACGGATTCTGCTGTACGGGCGGTGTGCGGAGCAGTCCGGCTAGTGCTGTGACCGGGAAGGTTCACCGGGTTGCTGGTCGCGGTGGCGGGGCAGCCGGGTGCAGGTTGGATGTTGCTGTGACGTTCAACCGGAGTGGGGAGGCTCGGTGGCACAACCGGTCAAGGTCCGCAGAGTGACCGATCAGGAGGGGCAGAAGCTTCAGCGGATCGTGCGACGGGGCAGTACCAGCACGGTGCGTTGCCGGCGAGCGATGATGCTGCTGGCCTCGCCCGCCACGGGGTTACCTTCCAGCGCACCAAGACCTGGAGGGAGTCCGGGGACCCGGACTACGACGCCAAGCTGGACCGCATCGAGTACGCGCTCACCCATCGGCCGGACCGCACCTTCGCCTTCGACGAGTTCGGGCCGCTGGGTATCCGCCCCACCGCCGGATCCTGCTGGGCCCCGCAGGGGAAGCCTGACCGGCATCCCGCGACCTACCACCGCACCCACGGAACCACCTACTTCCACGGTTGCGCCTCGGCCGGCGACGACACCTTGTGGGGCGTCAACCGCCGACGCAAGGGCATCACCCCCACCTGGGCCGCACTACCGACGATCCGAGCGGCCCGTCCGGACGGAGCTCCGATCTACGTGATCCTGGACAACCTCTCCGCCCACAAGAATTGGCGGATCAGGAGAGGGGCGAAGAAGAACAAAGCCGAACTGTGCTTCACCCCGACCAACGCCTCCTGGGCGAACCCGATCGAGGCGCACGTCGGACCCCTTCGGCAGTTCACCCTCGCCAACTCCCGCCATCCCAACCACACCTTCCAGACACGGGAGTTGCACGCCCATCTGCGCTGGCGCAACCAGAACGTCCGGCACCCCGACATCCTGGCCGCCCAACGCCGCGAACGCGCCCGGGTCCGCAGTGAGAAGGGCATCCGCTGGGGTGGACGCCCCCTCCCGGCAGCAGCCTGACCGTCTGCCGCAGGATCAGATGTCGCCCTGGACGAGAGCGTGCAGGTGCTCGTCGTGCCATCCGTCCGCGTGCAGCAGGGCGCTGCGCATGGTGCCTTCGAGGGAGTAACCGGCCTTGTCCGCTACACGGCAGGATGCCGGGTTGGCCACCGAGTGACACAGCCGCAGGCGATGCAGACCAAGGTCGTTCAGGGCCCACGCGCTGACGCTTTTCGTGGCCTCGGCCACCACACCGCCCCCGCGCGCTGCGGGAAGGATCCAGTAGACGATCTCGGCGCTTCCGCCGGTGAGGTCGATGTCGCCCCATCCGATCAAGCCCAGGGCCTCGCCGCCCGGTCGCGCAATGGCCCAGATCGCGCTCAGCTCGGCCTGCCACCGCTCGCGCATGCGTTCAATCCGGCGGCGCGCGTCTTCCGATGTCTCTACCAGCAGGCGGTTCCACTGGCGAACCCCGGGATCCTGGCCGGCGGCGACCAAGACGTCGGCGTCGGAGAGACGCCAGGAACGCAGCTCCAGGCCGCTCGGAAGGCCGAGCACCGGCTGATCCATCTTGGCCATCCGGCCTGCGGGAACGACTGCTGGCATGGGTGAGCTGGAGATCATCGCGGCATCCTGCCATAGCCGCCGGCCGCGAAACTCTCACCCCACCATCAACCCGGCGAACCTATGTGGTCACAGCACTAGGTGTGCTGTCCGGACAGGTTGGTGACGCGGCTGGTCGAGAGCGTGGCGCCGAACGTGCTGCCCGTCGCGCAAGGCGCCGGGCGTGACGTACAGCCGTCACGGAATCGAGTAGTACTGCCCGTATGACGGCTCGACGTCACGCTCGGCCCGGTGCTGTCCGTTCTCGGGTTCTGGCTCACTTTCCGTGGTGCGGTCGCGCTGAGCAACCTGTTAGGGCCAGGAGCACTGGATGACTAGGCTCGCGCCATGAGTGGACCGGTGTTGGTGATCGAGTTGGCGATGCCGGCTCTGGGGCAGCGTTCGCGGTCGTCGGTCCAGGAGGTGGGCAGATACAGCCGGCGGTCGATCAGCGTCCGGCCGGATGAGGTTGCGTCGCATCGGGGTTGTGAAGCGATCCCGGGCGGGCCGGCTCCCCTGCTCCGAGGTCGTGGGTCCTACCCGCATCGGGCCACGCGTTCCGCGGCCAGGCAGGTACGAACCATTGCCACCCGGACCGTCGGGCCGCCGATGCCGCACTTGATGACGTAGAAGAGGAAGATGTTGGTCGAGGTGACGGCGAGCGCGTACACGTAGACGTCATGAAGGATCTGCACGTAGAGGCAGGCGCCGATGGTCAGCACGGCCGTGGCGTAGAAGAGTGAGGTCGGTACCCACTGGGCGAGCGCGGAGAGCCCGGTGATCTTGCCGTCGTCGCTGGGGAGCGTACTGAGACCGAGCCGCCGGGAACGCGCGATGACCGCGCGGACGTAGGCGAGGGTCAGGAAGTTCGCGAGCCAGGTCAGGCACTGCCCGATCGCGGAGTTGAGCGGCCACCAGCGGGGTTCGACCAGGGTGATCGCCAGGACGAGCAGGCAGGGCACGACGGCCATGATCCGGATGATCACCTCGGTCGCCAGGGCCAGCCGGCTCAGCGCGCCGGCCCGCCACCCGATGGCGAGCGGCGTGAGGCCGGAGAACAGCGTCTGGTAGTACTTCGGCGCCGCGATGGCGTAGGAGAGCCCGACCATCCGGGCCGGGAGGTTGGCCCGCCAGTCCGGCAGCCGGTAGTCGCTGTGCCGCCACGAGTCGACGATCGGGAAGCCCTTGGAACCGCCGTCGAGGTGCTGCACCAGCTCCACCAGCTTGTTGCCCCAGTCGAGGTCGAAGTCCCGCAGCAGCCAGGTGATGACGGTGGAGTTCGTCACCGCCCAGATCAGCGCCGACACCAGCGACCAGGCGAGCAGCCAGTTGGTGAAGGGCCTGCGGTACCCCTCCGGGCGGCCGCTCTGCTGATGGTGCATCCGCCACAGCCGCCACTCCCGGCCCGGATCCCCGGCCAGCGGGCGCAGCAGCTCGCGCAGCGCCCGCCAGCCGGTCTCGACCCGCAGGTCGGACTCGCCCTGCTCGGCAGCCTGCACCGTCTCCAGCTCCGCCAGAAACCCGCTCTTCAACTCACCGAAGGAGAAGGCATGTTCCGTACCGGTGCCGAAGAGGAGCAGCCGGCGCGCCGGATCGGCGTCGATCAGATCCTCGATGAAGCGCGCCAGCTGCACGGCGCGCATATAGAAGATGTCCGGGACCACACCGTCGGTGCTCGCCCGTCCGGTGCCGAAGAGGATCAGCAGCCGGCCGAGCGAGTAGAGGTCGGCCCGGGCGATCTCGCTGTCGCCGGCCTTGACCTCCGGGGCGATGTAGGAGGACTCGGCGCCCGACGTTCCGGTGATGGTGTGGGTGTAGAGGTAGTTGCGTCCGAGGTCGATGAGTTTGAAGGCGCCGTCGGCGTCGGACACGATGATGTTGGACGGCGAGAGGTCGGCGTGTACGCCTTTGATCCGGCCGTGTACGGGGGCGTCCCGGGCGATGCGCTGCAGGTCCTCCAGCGCCTCGAAGAGCAGCACCCCCTTCTCCCTGAGCCGGTCGAGCCGGAGGGAGAGTGCGCCCGCGCCGGCAGTCTCCGGCTCCCACTCCTCGCGGGCGAGTTCCGCGAGCGTCCTGCCGGCGATGAAGTCCATGAGGATCCAGCTGTCGAAGCTGGCCCAGACGCGTACCAGATGCCGGGAGCCGGTGGCGGCGGTGCCGTACGTCTCGGCGTAGTCGCGCGTGGCGTGGGTGAGGGTCCTGATCCTGGTGAACGGGTACAGGATCAGCTTGAGGGCGAACTCCGGGCGGGTGCCGTGCACGGTGCTCGCGGTGCTGCCGCGCAGGATCATCGAGGTGCTGCCGTGCCGGTGGAACCTCAAGTTGCCCTGCATCGCCCGCCATTCGCGCTCGGCGGGCTCCACCGCCGCGTCCGCGCGACGCCGGCCGGGTCGCGGCTGCGGGTGGTAGATCTCAGCGATGACCTCCGCGACCGCGTCCTCCGTGACGAGTACGCCGCAGACGGCGCCGCAGTCATGGGTCAGTGCCCGGCCACCGGGGCCGGGGTCGGGAGAGGGCTGGGGGAGCGAGCGCTGTGCCTCGGATTCGGCGAGACCGAGCAGGGTCAGCAGGTACAGGCTGATGAACCCGAAGAGCGGGGCCAGGGTCGCCCGGCGCCGTTCGCTCTGTGCGCGGTATCCCAGGCACCAGTCGGTCAGGCGGGAGACCGTGGCCTGTCGGCCGGCGAGTCCGAACCGGCTGTCGAAGGTCCGCTCGTCCGGCGGTATGTCCTGCAACAGGCGCCGCCATGACGTGAGGCGGCGGGTCCGCTGACGGGCGGTCTCCGGCCCGCCGTCGGCGGTCAGTTCCAGCAGCTCCCGTAGCTCCGCCAGGTGCCGGTCGCTATACCCCCTCAGTTCGCCCAGTGCCGCGAGTAGCAGGTCCGGCGTCGCGCCTCGGTTCTCCATTCGCGGTGTCCACCACCATCAGTCTCGGCATGGCACGGATGCTTCCCCGGCGGATCAGCTCGGCCGGCCTGCCCTCGGTGGCGCAGAAGGCGATTCCGTACGCCAGCCGCGCGCTGTCGAGGAGCCGGCGCTGGTCCAGCTCGTGTCGCTTGAGTTCGGGCATCCAGGGCAGCGGGGCCAGATCGAGAACGTACGGGGCACCGGCCGCGGGGGACGTACGCATCCGGCGCAGCCAGTCCTGGTCGCGGTGCTTCTGACGGATCGCCGCCAGGTAGCCGCTGCCGAGACCGGGGCGCATCCGCTCGAGGTGCAGAGAGGTGAAGCGGTGCAGCAGGGAGAGCCCGCTGTCCGCCGACCGCATCGGGCGCGTACTGAGGGAGAGGATGTGTGTGCAGCCGTCGTCGACCGCTAGCCGGAACGGCAGGGCGGTGAGCACTCCGCCGTCGACCGCACGCCGCCCGTCGGGCGTCGGGACCGTACCGGGCAGGGCGATGGGCAGCCAGGCGGAGGCGCGCAGCGCGGCCTTCAGGTCCTGGCGGGAGGCGAAGTCCCGCAGTACGACGGTCCGCAGGGCATCGACATCGGTGACCGGGACGGCCAGCGGTATCGCCGACCCGAGAACCGCCTCGTAGTCGAGGGGCTTGACCCGTTCCATGACGCGGTCGAAGGAGTACCCCAGGTCCAGGATCGGGCGCCGGCGCAGCGCCCGGGAGAAGTCCACGAACTGCTTGGTCGTCAGGTCGTCGTAGTAGATCGACAGTGGGTACCAGGTCTCCCCGGCGAGAAAGTAGGCCCCGTTGATGCCGCCGGCGGAGCAGCCGTACACCACGTCGAAGGCGTTCTTGAAGCCGTAGTCCTCAAGCTGGGACAGCATCGCCGCGGAGATCACCCCCCGCATGCCGCCGCCCTCTACGGCAAGGGCCACGGTCGCCCCGTCGTTGCGCCGGCCCGGTAAGCTCCCGGAGTCCCGTCGGGCACGCAGGATCGCTAATACAGGATGCGCCGCATCCCAGTATTCAAGCCCGTTCTTGGCATCACCGGCCTGCATGGCACCCCCGCAGGATCAGGCCCCTGATCTCCCGTCACCACACGCCGGGTAATACCCTGCCAGACGCGAGGTATCTCCGGGAAGCCCTGGGCGCCGCTGAGATCACCCCATTCTGCGGGACCGGGCTCGCGTGCCGGATCTTCTCCGTTCGGCGGAAATTCCTGCGACGCCGTCATCGCCGGCCTCAGCCCGCCCTGGAACTCCGGCGTTGTCGAGGGACACGTCAACCGCATCAAGATGCTCAAACGGCAGATGTCCGGCCGTGCCGGCTTCCGGCTTCTCCGAAAGCGCGTTCTCTTCGTGTGACGGACAGTCACCATGTCACGGAGAGCGCGCCAGGACCGTGAGTCGTCGATAGAGCCAATCGTGCAGTATCCCTGAGCCGGACCATGCCGGGCGTTCCGCACGGTCCCCGTCACAGCACAGCAAGTCATGGAGGGCCGTGACGGGACGGTCGCTGTGCCGGCGTCCCCGGCTGGTTCCGGGCCGGGGGGCCGGAAGGTATCCGGACGAGGAACATCCCGTGCATACGGGGAAGTTATGTCAGTGACAGGGGGCACACTGAGAGCAAGCTGACGTGTGAGCCCGGGGGAGTGCGATGGACATCAGGTTCGAGCTGATCGGTCCGGACAGCCGGCAGGAACTGCGGTCGCTCTACACCTGGCTGTGCGACGACCGTTCGCTGCGCGGCCGGATCCCGATCGAGCCGGTGCGCGGACCGGCCAGGCCGGACGAGATGGGCGGCGACCTGGAGGCCGTGCTCGCGCTGGTGTCCACGCTCGCGACGCTGGCGCAGCTGCCGTTCTCCTACGCTGCTTGGCGGGACGGGCGCAGGCCTCGGTCCCAGGTCATCATCCAGGTCGTGGGCGCCATGCCCGGGGAACTGGAAGCGGTCCGGGAGGCCTTCCCGGACGTCTCGGTGCGGCCGATCGCCGGGGACGGTCAAGAGCCGGAGCCGGGTCCAGGTACGGAGCAGGAGGCGGGGAGGTGACCGTCGACGCGACGACGGAGGACACGGGCACCGAGGACGCACTCGGGATCGACGCCGCGCGCTCGGCCTGTGTCCTCATCGGCGTCGACCATTACTCCGAACTCGAACCGCTGCGCAGCGTACGGCACAACCTCACCGAACTGGCTGCCGCGCTGACCGACGAAGCGATCCTGGGTATCCCCGCGGAGCGGATCACCACGGTCCGGAACCCGGAGTCCGCGGCCGCTCTTGTCGGCCCGATCCGCGCGGCTGCCCGGGTGGCCGCCGACACCCTGATCGTCTACTACGCGGGGCACGGCCTGCTGGACCGCGCGGAGGAGGAGCTCTACCTCACCCTCCCCGACTCCGTCGAGGACCAGCCCGAGACGGCCGTCAGCGACTCCTACATCCGCCGCGCCATGCGCGATCACGGCTCCGCCGAGCGCCGGGTCCTCCTGCTGGACTGCTGCTACAGCGGCCGGGTCCTCAAGGGCGGCATGTCCGTCGCGGACCGTGGCGTGCGGGCATCGGGGAAGACGCTGAAGGGCGTGCGCGGCGCCTATGTGATGACGTCCACGTCAGCGGACCGCAAGTCCCATGCTCCTGATCCCCGCCGGTGTACGGCATTCACCGGTGAATTCGTGGGCGTACTGCGCGAGGGCGTGCCCGACGGGCCCGAGCTGCTGGGGCTGCACGCGATCTTTGAGGCGGTCCGGGACCGGATGGCCGAGCGCCGGTTGCCGCAGCCGCAGGAGCCCCAGGACCGGGACGAGGGCGGGGTCGGCCTCCTGCCGTTCATCCGCAATCTGGCGATGGTGCCGCCCCCGAGAGTCACGGACCCGCCTGTTGCGCCGCGCGTGCGCATCCCGCGCCGCGCGCTGGCGGCAGGCGCCCTGGTGCTCGGCCTGGTGGCAGGACTCGCCGCACCGCCCGTGTGGCAGTGGGTGCGGGAACTCCGTCCCCGCCTGCCGGGCGGCGCCTGCTCGCCGCGGGCCACCCTGCTGAGCTACTCCGACGCGCTCGACAAGCAGCAGGCGTCGGGCGAGACCATCGGCGGCCTCTCCGCGCTCGCGCTCACCGGGCCCGGCCGGGCCCTGGCCCTGACGGACAATCAGACGGGGCGGGTTTTCCCGCTGCGCCTCGGTTCACCGGAGAAGCTCCGCCCTGAGGCCCTGACCGCCAAGACCCTGCGCACCCAGAGCGGCACCAAACCCTCCGAGTGGTTCGACGGCGAGGGCCTGGTCGTCGAGCGCGGCGGAAAGACGATCCTGGTCGCCTCGGAGTCCGGGCCCGCCATCCGCCGCTTCAAGATGGCCACGGGCACACAGGTGGGCGCCGACCTGCCCATTCCGCCCGAGTTCCGGGCGAGCCCGCAGGGCCAGGGACAGGCCGGGCGAACGATCGAGTCGCTGACCGTCTCCCCGGACGGGAGGTATCTCTACGCCGCGATGGAGGGCGCGTTGGCCAAGGACGGTGACTCCCGCGGCCGCAACATGCTCCGCATCCAGCGCTACGTCGGCACCCCGGGCGGCGCCTACCGCCTCGACCAGCAGTACGCGTACCAGGCCAAGGAGGGCATGTACCTCGCTGAACTGGTCGCGTCCGCCGACGACCGGCTGCTCGCCCTGGAACGGCAGTACGTGGACGGCGTCGGCAACGCGATCCGGGTCTACGACGTCCCTCTCAAAGGCGCCCAGCCCGTGGACGCGCGCAAGGCGCTCTACGACCAGCCGGCCGATGTGTTCGTCGAGCACAGTCTGCTCTTCGACCTCGGGCAGTGCCCTGCCGGTGATCCCGGTGTCGTCCCCACCCACTCGGGACGGATTGTCAGTCCGCTGCTGGAGAACGTCGAGGGAATGGCCCTCGGCGCGCCGTGGACCACTGGCCCGCACAAGGGCCAACGTCCGCTGTACCTCGTGTCGGACGACAACACCAACAGCGAACAGACGACCCGTCTGTACGCGTTGAGCGTGCAGCTCCCCTGAGTTCGCCCAGGCAACCCGGGCCGGTCCGATGGGTGCGGTGCGACCGGGTGTGCCCGGTGCAAGAAGGAGGGGCTGTCGGAGTGCCTGCCATGTTCCGGCCTGGCATGACCGTGTAGCGGCTTGGAGATCATCCCGGGCGGTCTGTGGAACGTCGAGTCCGGCCTCCGCGGCCTCGTCGGCCGCGTCGGCGCCCTCCACACCTGGGACGCGTATCGGGTCGTGATCAATGAGCATCGCAGCTTCCGGGGCGGGTGCCCGTCTGGGGTACGGGGCCCGACGATCTGCGCCTGCGCCGTATGGGCGCGAGGGACCAAAAGCGATGCCGCAGGCAGGCAGCGGCGGGGCCCGAGGGCGCCGGCTGCGTGCCCGCCGGGACGGTGTGTCAGACCATGGCGAGCCGGTCCACCAGCAGCTCTGTCCTCCGCTCGGTGTCCTCCGGCGGCAGCCGTCCCGCCCGGGTCAGGGTCGCCAGCCCGTGCAGGGACGCCCAGAACACCTCGGTGAACAGCCCCGGGTGGACGCCGTCCCCGGCGACCTCGCCCAGGTTCTCCAGCAGGGCGGCGAAGGCGTCCTTGAGAGGTTCCGGGGTGTCCTCGTCCGCGAACGCCAGGCCGCCGTCGAGCTGGAACATGGCGTCGTAGACCGCCGGGTTGCGTTCGGCGAAGTCGAGGTAGGCGCGGGCGAGGGCGGCGACCCGCTCGCGCGGGCTGTTCGCGCTGGTGGCCGCGGCACGCACCGCCGCGGCCATCTCGGCGGCGCCCTCGAGGGCAACGGCGCCGATGATCTCGCGCTTGCCGTGGAAGTGGCTGTAGAGGACGGGCTGGCTGTATTCGATGCGCTCGGCGAGCCGGCGAGTGGTGACCGCGTCCCAGCCCTGCTGCTCGGCGAGTTCGCGGGCCGTCGCCAAGATGAGGCGTTCGCGGGCCGCCCGTTCGCGCTCCTTGCGTTCCTGTACCGACATGATTCGATCCTAGCACCGCTAGACAAGCAAGCGGCAGCAGCACTAGCATTGCCACATCAGCTAGCAGTGCTAGATGTCAAGAGGAGCCATCATGCTCAACGCACTCCAGGTCTTCACCACCGTGGTCGTCGGCGTGATGGTGGGGGTGGAGTTCTCCGTCGCCTTCGTCATCACCCCGATCCTCAACGCACTCCCCGGCGACAGTGGCCAACTCGGCCGCGCCCACGGGGGCCGGATGCTCGGCGCCGTGATGCCGGTCTGGTACGTCACCTCGCTCGCCCTCGTCGCGATCTGGGCCATCGCCGGATGGCACCACCACGGCACCGGCCTCATCGTCACCTCCGCCGCGCTGCTGCTCCTCAGCGTGATCATGTCGATCCTGCTGCTCGTCCCGATCAACAACCGGGGCAAGGCCTGGACCCCTGACAACCGGCCCGCCGACTGGAAGCAGCAGATGAACCGCTGGGACCGCTTCCACTACGTCCGCGTCGCCGTCATCATCGCCGCCTTCACCCTGCTGGTCGCCGCCCTCACCTGAGCCCGCGGGCTCACCCGCCCGGTCGTCAGCCGCGACACCAACACCCTCGAACTCCGCTGGTATCCCCAGGACGTGGGCCCCAGCGACGGACCGATAGCGAGAGGAAGTACCGAAAATGGCCAAGCTGCAGAGTCTCGACCCGCACACGCCGATGTTCGCGCAGTTCAAGGAGAAGACCGGGCCCATCGTCCTGGCCAACACCTTCTTCGTCCCGAAGGAGAGGACTGAATGGTTCCTGGCCCTCTTTCGCAGGCAGGCCGAGTTCATGAAGGCTCAGCCGGGATTCGTCTCCCTGCAGATGCACAAGGGAACGGCGGACAGTCAGCTTCTGATGAACGTCGCGGTCTGGGAGTCGACCGAGGCGCTCGCCACGGCGTTCGGCAGCCCGGAGTTCCAGCGCATGGCGGCCGAGTTCCCCGACGACATCGTGTCGTACCCGCACATCTTCGAGCAGATCGACGTATGACACGGCAGTTGCAGTTGCAGTTGCAGCCGCGTCCGTGCCGCCTGACCAGGCCCCGTACGACGCACCAGGCTCACGAAGAGCCGCAAGGAGAAGCAGTGTCGTTGAAGAAGATCAACACCGTCCTGGCCGCCGCCTTCATCCTCTTCATCCTCTGGTTCGGGACGGAGTTCATCCTGAGCCCGGAGACGACGGCGCCGGGCTACGGCCTGCCGAGCTGGCCGTCCGGCGACGGCGACGGCTTCCTGATCATCAAGGGAATCCGCGACGTCGTCTTGGCTCTGGTCCTGGGCATCCTGCTGGTGACGGGCCACCGCCGGGCGCTGGGCTGGGCGCTGCTGGTGGAGGCCCTCGCCGCGTACGGCGACATGACCAACGTGCTGGCCCACCACGGCTCCGTGGCCACCGCGCTCGGCGTCCACTGCCTGACCGCGACACTGATGGTGGTCAACGGCCTGCTGATAATGCGCGAGACCCGCAAGGTCTCGGCCGCTCCCGCGACGCCCGCCCCGCAGCCTGCCTGACCCCCGGTCAGGGCCGCCGGCGGTGCCAGCGAAGAAGCTGGACGAGGCAGTTCGGGCCATCGATGGCGCTCGTGCCGAGCTGGAGAACGCGTTGTACCGGGAGCATCCTGAGATGGCGCAGACGTCGTTGTACTACCCGCACTCCGAGGATCGGGACCGCGCGTTTCCAGATCCGCGGGGGGCTTAGGCCGCGCATTTGGTCGTGATCAAGGAGTGGTCTGGGTGAGGTCCTTCATCCAGATCATCGAGGCTCGAAGGGGGAGTCCGGCGAGGTAGCTCTCGGGCGTTTTGTCGAAGCGTGTGGCGATGCCTCGCCAGG
Organism: Streptomyces sp. NBC_00400; assembly: GCF_036048035.1. Lineage (NCBI taxonomy): Bacteria > Bacillati > Actinomycetota > Actinomycetes > Kitasatosporales > Streptomycetaceae > Streptomyces > Streptomyces sp. NBC_00400. The sequence continues at coordinate 7,413,095 of NZ_CP107940.1, forward strand.
CCTTCAGCTTGTTGATCAGGCGCTCGACGGTGTTCCGCTCCTTGTGGAGATCGGTGTCGTGGCTGACGGGCCGGCCGCCCCTGCGGCCCTTCCTCTTCCGGTTGGCGGCCTGGTCCCTCTTTTCCGGGATGACTGCCCTGATGCGGCGTTTACGCAGGTGGGAACGGTTGCCGCGGGATGAATAGGCCTTGTCCCCGGCGACTGCACCGGGCCTGATGCGGGGGCGACCGACGGGCCCACGGACCCGTACCTTCTCGAGCACGGGGATGAACTGCGGGCTGTCCGCGGCCTGCCCCGCGGTCAGGATGAACGCCAGCGGGCGGCACCTGCGGTCGGCGGCGAGGTGGACCTTGCTGGTCTGCCCGCCCCTGGAGCGTCCGAGCAGAGCGGCTTTCAGGCGGAGTTTGTGTCGGCGTCGGATCCGGCGCCGCTCTGCCCGCCCCGGGTCGTATTCGGCTTCCCGCCCGTCTTGTCCTTCCGGGCCGCCCCCTAAGCCGTACCACCACACGCCGGGACTACACGCTCCCCCACGCCCCAGGTCTGCGGGCCGCCGCCCTGCCAGTCGATCAACAGCCCGTTGGCGTCGACCTGGTCCGGGTCGAGCCCCGCACGCCGTAGGGACTGCGCGAGATCCCGGAGCGTGCCGTGCCGCCGCGGGGCCGGGGGAGCCAGCTGGGGCGCGTCGTTCGGATCATGGTGTCCCGGCCCTCCGGACGGCAGCGGCTACGCGAGCGGCAGGGTGCTCTCCTCCTGCTCGTCGGACGCTCGTGCGAATCCGTCTGTCAGCCTTCCCGGATGAAGCCCTCCCGCACCAGCCAGTCCTTCGCCACCTCGTGCGGGTCCTCCCCGTCCACGTCCACCCGCGCGTTCAGCCGCTGGGCCTCCGCCCCCGTCAGCCGCTTGGTGATCGGGGTGAGGAGGTCGGTGATGGCGGGGTACTTCTTCATTGTGGCGCTGTTCATCTCGGGTGCCGCGTTGTAGTTGGGGAAGAAGTGCCGGTCGTCCTCCAGCACCTTCAGCTTGAGTTCGGGAATGCGGCCGTCGGTGGTGGCCGCCACGCCGAGGGCGCAGGCCGCACCCTCGGCGACCTGGGTGTAGACGACGCCGTCGTCCATCTTTTTGAAGTTCCCGCGCCGGAGGGCGAATCCGTACGTCTTCGCCACGCCCGGCAGGCCGTCCTCGCGCACCGAGAACTCGCTTCCGCCGCAGATCGTCGCCGCGCCCGGGTCTTGCTTCGTCAGACGTGCCACGTCGGAGAGTGTGCGCAGCCGGTACTTCTGCGCATTCGCCTGGTTCGCGACCAGCGCGTAGGTGTTGTTGAGCGGGGCGGCGGGCAGCCAGGTGATGCCGTTGCGGCGGTCCTCCTCGCGTACGGCCTCCCACTGCTCGTACGGGTCGACGACCTGCTTGGTGTGACCGAGGTAGGTGATCCAGGCCGTGCCGGTGTACTCGTACATCCCGTCCGCCGCACCGGACTTGACCGCCTCGCGGGCACCGATCGAGCCCTGGATGTTCGTCCGGTCCAGGACTTCCGCGCCGGCCGCTTTGAAGACCAGCCCCATGATCTGGCCCAGGACGATCTGCTCGGTGAACTCCTTTGAGGTCACGGTCAGTTGGGCGCCCTCCAGCGGTCGCCCCTTCCCGATGGAGCCGGGCTGCACCGAGTCGGCCAGCGGGCTGCCGCTGGTCAGTCCGCAGCCGCTCAGCCCTGCGGCGGCGAGCAGTAGGGCGCCCGCGCCCGCGACGGCCGTCCGTACCCGGGCCAGGCGCATCAGTCCACCTCCAGGCCGCGTGGGCGTAGCAGCAACTCGACGAGCGTCCCCGGCCAGTCCATGATCAGCGCCATGGCGACCGTCAGTACGGAGCCGAGCACCAGCACCGGCATGCGCTGGTTGGTGATGCCGGAGGAGACCCGGTCCCCGAGTCCTCCTCCTACGCCGAAGGTGGCCGGCGTCGCGGTGCCGACGTTCAGCACGAGCGCGGTCCGTACGCCCGCCAGGATCCGGGACGGCCAGGGGCAGCATCTTGAGGGTGGTGGTCTTGCCGTAGCCCGAGGGCCCCACAAGGATCACGGGTTCGCCGGCCGCTTCGTCCCGCTTCACGTCCTCCACGGCCGCGGCTTGGCTGTCCGGACAGCGCTTGGTGAGGTTGTCCCGCCGGATACTCGCGCTGGCGGCGGCCGGCCGGCCGGGCCCGGCGGATCGGGCGGATCGGGCGGTTCCGTCCGGGTCCGCGGCGCCGGACGTCGGGGAGGTCGGTTTGACGATTTCGGCAGAGTCAGCCACGGATCCCCCGTGAGATGGTGAGCCGTCCGATCAGCACGTACCCGGCGTCGAACGGCATGGCTGGGACGACGATTCCGAGCGTCCCCGACAGTACTGCGTTGAGCGTGTTCGCACTGCCCAGGCTGGAGATCCCGCGGAAGATCTGGTTGCCGAGCCCGAGCCTGAGCCCGAGCCCGAGCCTGAGCCCGAGCCCGAGCCTGAGCCCGAGCCCGAGCCCGAGCCCTGAGGCAAAGGCGGCGATCGCCGCGATGCCCATCAGCATCCGGGTCGACACCCGGACACCGGTGAGGATCGGCGGCCGGGCGAGGGGCGGTTCGACCCTGAGCAGCTGGGCGAACGTGACATCCCTATGCCCTTGGCGGCCCCGACGAGGGCCGGGTCGACTCCGCGTAACCCGACGACCGCGTTACGGACCACCGGCAAAGTCGGCGGCCTGCCGCCCTGGCTGCCATGTCGCAGTCGGTGCCCGCGCTGGTCGGCCGGAATCGGGATCACCGAGTCCAACTGGGGCGACGTCCAGGTCGGCGTCGTACTCAGCGGCCGTGCGCAGCTTGTACTCCGGGGAGAGACGGCGGCGGGCCGGTCTCGGTGCCGGGTCCTCAGACTCGGCTATCGGGCCGTTCGTTGCTGGTCATACGGGGGGACTCCGGTCTCGCCCGGGAAAGGCAACCCGGCATACCGGGTGTCTCGCTGCAGACCGACGGGGAGGGGGCGGTGAGCTCAGCTGAACGTGCGTCGGTAGGTCTGCGGGCTGACGCCGGTCGTGCGTTTGAAGCGGTCGCGGAAGGTGGTGGGGGAGCCGAAGCCGACCTGGCTGCCGATGCGTTCCACGGAGTGCTCCGTGGTTTCGAGCAGGTGCTGTGCCTGGCGGATGCGGGCTCGGTGGAGCCATTGGAGCGGGGTGGTGCCGGTCTGGTCGCGGAACCGCCGGATCAGGGTCCGGGTGCTCGTCCCGGCCTGCTCGGCGATGTCGGCGAGGATGAGGTCGCGGGCCAGATTTTCCCGCAGCCACGTGAGCAATGCCTCCAGCTCGGAGCCCTGTGGTGTGGGTGCGTGGTCGCAGACGATGAACTGCGCCTGCCCGCCCTCCCGTTCGAGAGGCATCACCGACAGCCGGGCGGCGTCGGCGGCGACAGCCGAGCCGTAGTCACGGCGGATCATGTGCAGGCACAGGTCCATGCCCGCGGCCGCGCCGGCCGAGGTGAGGAACTGGCCGTTGTCGACGTAGAGGACGTTCGGGTCGACGTCGATGTCCGGGTGGGTGTCGGCCAGAAGCCCGGCCGCATGCCAGTGGGTCGTCACGCGCAGCCCGTCAAGGAGCCCGGTGGCGGCCAGCGGGAAAGTGCCTACGCAGATGGAGGCGATCCGTGTGCCGCCGGCAGCGGCTGACCGCAGCGCGTCGCGCACGGGGGAGGGGAGTGGGGCTGTGGGGTCGGTGATGCCCGGCACGATGATCGTGTCCGCGTCCTGGAGGCCCTGCAGACCCCAGGGGGCGCGCAGGGTGAAGGCTCCGGCGTCGATCTCGTCGCGCTCGGCGCACACCCGGATCTGGTAGCCGGGCCGCCCGTCGGGCAGCCGGGTCCGCGAGAAGACCTCGATCGGGGCGGAGAGATCGAACGGGATCACCTGATCCAGCGCGAGAACGGCAACGGTGTGCATGGCCGGAACCTATCTCCTCATCGGCTTGACGACTCCGGACCGATATCCGGGCAGCTTCATGTCACCGCGGTGCTGAGCATTCCGGAAGCCCTTGGCACTATCCCGTTGAAACCTGTCACTCGTGCCACTGGGCGATCACGGCGACAGCCGGTTGACTTCGGAACGTCCGAGAGAAATCGACACCCGAAGGAACACTCATGCACATCCAGGTTGTCCTGTTCGACGGCTTCGACCCGCTCGATGCCATCGCCCCCTTTGAGGTCCTGAACGCCGGTGGCTCGGCGTCGGACGGTGCGGTGACCGTCGAGCTGGTCTCCGCGGAGGGCCCGCGTGAGGTGATCAGCGGCGCCGGAGGGCTGACACTGCGCGCCACCGGCGCCCTCGACCTGGAGCGCGCGGACATGCTCCTGGTGCCCGGCGCCGCCGGCCGAGTCGGCGAACCCGGCGAGGTTCCGGAAGAAGAGGTGGGCGGCGCCGGTGAGTGGAAGCAGGACGAGTTCATCCCGGTGCTGCTGGGCCGCACGCTGACCACCGGGCTGCCCGCACTCCTCAAGCAGGCAATGGACGACCCGGACATCACGGTCGCCACCGTCTGCGGCGGCTCGCTCGTCCTGGCCATGGCCGGCCTGCTGGAGGGACGCCACGCCACCACCCACCACATGGGCCTCGACATGCTGGACGCCACCGGCGCCCACCCGGTCCGCGCCCGCGTCGTGGACGACGGCGACCTGATCACCGGCGCCGGCGTCACCTCCGGGCTCGATCTGGGCCTGTACCTGCTGGAGCGCGAGGTGGGCCCCCGCGTTGCGCACGCCGTCGAAGAGCTCTTCTCCCACGAGCGGCGCGGCACCGTCTGGCGCGCCCAGGGCCCAACGCCCGCCACCCTCTGAACACTCGGCCCCCGCCCTTCGCGGGCCAGTCGCTCACCCTCCCCCTTGCACAGGCAGGAAGAACATCAGCATGTCCGTCGAAGGCACCTGGAACCTGTCCATCTCCACCCCCATCGGCACGATGAAGGCCGTGGTCGAACTCCGTGAGCAGGACGGCGTCCTGACCGGCGTCGCCCACGGAGCCGGCGAGGAAGTACCGCTGAACGACGTCGCCCTCGACGGCGACCGGCTCACCTGGAAGCAAGCCGTCACCAAGCCCATGCGGCTGAACCTGGCGTTCGACGTGACGGTCGACGGCGACACGCTCCAGGGCACCTCCAAGGCCGGCCGCCTTCCGTCCTCGAAGGTCACGGGCGAGCGCCGGACCGCCCCGGAGCACCAGGCGTGACCAAGCTCCTCCTGTCGCTGCATGTCCTGGCCGCCATCATCGCCGTCGGCCCGGTCACCGTCGCCGCGAGCATGTTCCCCGCGACGCTGCGCCGCGCCCTCGGCGACTCCGGCGACGGCGACGCCCAGACGACCCTGCGGACGCTGCACCGCATCTGCCGGGTCTACGCGGGCATTGGCATCGCGGTTCCCCTCTTCGGCTTCGCCACGGCCAGCAGTCTCGGTGTCCTCGGCGACGCCTGGCTGATCACCTCGATCCTGCTGACCGCGGCGGCCGTCGGTGTACTGGCCCTGCTGATCCTGCCGGCACAGGGCCGGGCTCTGGCCGAGACGACGAGTTCCGCCTCGCCGTCGCCGGCGCCTACCCCGTTGACACCGGGTCGTCTCGCCATGTTCACCGGCATCTTCAACCTGCTCTGGGCCACAGTCACCGTACTGATGATCATCCGTCCCGGCTCCACCACGGGAGTGTGACCGTGCACCTGCGGTCTCCGCGCCATCTGCGCATCGCGGCTCACGCCGAGCTGGTCTCGCTGATCGTGATGCCGGCCAACGTGTTCACCGTCCACCTCAAGCCCATCTCGTCCTTGATGGGCCCCACCCACGGCTGCGCCTACCTGTTCGTCGTGATCGCTACCTGCCGGCTCACACAGGCCCCGGCCGCCGCCAAGGTCCTGGCCGTCGTTCCGGGCATCGGCGGGCTGCTCGCGCTGCGACAGCTCGACCACGTCGAGGCGGGGCGGGACACGGGCAGCAGGAGGATCACCCCGAGCACTCGGAGATGATCTTCACGGAAAGACGGCGATCAGGTCCTGGTAGCAGAACTGTGGTCGCCACCCACCGGATCGGCCGGCCCGGGGAGGGCGGACGGCTCCGAGGGGCGCGCTACCGGTCCGGGCCGGCGGTCCCGGATCAGCTTGGCGCAGACGTAATATCCCATTCCGCCCACCACGAGCCCGACGAGCCAGGAGAGGTCGGCGCCGCCGAGGAAACCCACCAGGGGGCCGACGTACATGCCGCTGTCGATGAACAGCAGTTCGGCACCGATCGACGCGAGGTAGATGAGCACAGCCCACCAGGTGCAGGCCCCGTAGCGGCCGTCCTTCGTCAGGAGCGCGGGAATGTCGTAGTGGCCCCGGCGAACGACGTAGTAGTCGACGAGGTTGATCGCGGACCACGGCACCAGTAGAGCCAGCACGAACAGGGTGATGTTCTGGAACGTCGCCAGCAGGCTGCCGCCGGCCAGGGCGGCGAGCACGCTCGCGACCGTCGCGAAGCAGGTCACGAAGATCGCTCGTGCCGCAGCGGTCGAGCGCACCCGGCCGTCCGCGGATACCGCGCTGAGCACGGTGAGGAAGGCGCCGTACGGGCCCTCCGCGCCGGCCGGAACCAAGCCGAGCAGCAGCGCCGCGACCAGCAGCCCGCTGACCGACGGAAAGCGGCCGGCCAGGAACCCGATCGCGTCGGAGTTCACCGCGGCACTGTTGACGGCCGCGGCCATGGCTCCGATGATCATGGTGCCCGCGCCGCCTACGGCCGAACCGAGGTAGGTGTAGGTGAACGTCACCCTGGTCGGCGTGTCCTCGGGTAGGTAACGGGAGTAGTCGGACACGTAGGGAGCCCAGGTGACCTGCCAGGCTACGCACACCGATATCGCCGAGACGACGGCGCCGACGGAGTGCGTGGTCGCACCGGACGGGTGGCTGGGCAGATGCGGGACAAGCCACACGAACAAGGCGAGAAACGCCACGCCCGAGATCACCGCGACGATCCGGCCGGCGGCGTGGATCAGCCGGTATCCCACCAGGGGGATCAACAGCAGCACCAGGTTGAAGAGCACAATGCCTGCGATCTTGGGCACATGGGCCCAGGTCGCGATCGCCTGTCCGGCGACGAGGCTGCCCTCGACGGCGAAGCCGAGATACATCAACACGACCATGGCGGAGGGCAGCACCGCGCCGTAGAAGCCGAACTGGGCGCGGCTCTGCACCATCTGTGGAAGACCGAGTTGGGGCCCCTGCGCGGAGTGGTAGGCCATGAACAGCCCACCGACCAGGTTCCCCACCACGATGCTGATGATCGCCCAGGTCAGATCGAGTCCCATCCCGATGGTCACCGCACCGGTGATCAGGGTGTTGATCTGCACGTTGGTGGAGAACCACAGGGCGAGCTGGTGCCACGGCTTGCCGTGACGCTCCGCGGCCGGAATGTGTTCGATCGTTCGCCGCTCCAGCGCGAACGGCGTCTGCCGCTTCATCGTGCCTCCCGGACGCCGTGCCCGGTCCCGGCGGCCGCGGCGATCGAGGCCAGCGCCGCGGCGTGCTCGGCACGGGCGTCCCGGGGGTGCGGGAGGCTGGAAAACTTCACGATGACGACGTCTCGTTCCGGATCGAGCCAGAGGTACTGGCCGAAGATGCCGATCCCGAAGAGTGTGCCCGCCGAGTCGCCGGGGATCCACCACTGGTTGCGGTATGTGCCGTTGGGGTGGATCGACCCGAGGTCGCGGTCGGGCAGCACCGCCGCCTGGCCGCCCCGGCGCGTGGCGTGGATCCACTCCCCGGGAATGACCTGATGGCCGTCGGCCATGCCGCCGTCCAGAACGCACCGGCCGAACCGGGCGAGATCGCGGGCGGTGGCGCCGATTCCGGCGCAGGCGTACGGGGCGCCCGCCGGATCCAAGGTGACCACGGCGTCGTGCTCGGCACCGATACGGGACCAGACCCGTTCGCCGATCACGTCCGGATAGGGCTGCCCGGCGGCGCGCTCCAACACCCAGGCGAGCACGTCGGTGGTCGCCGAGCAGTACTGGAAGCGCCGCCCGTGCGGGCCGTCGGGCTCCAGGCCGGTCAGAAAGGCCCGCACACCGTCCGGGTCCCCGTCGTGCTTGGGCCGCCAGCCCGCCGCCCGGTCACCGGTCTGCACCTGCGACTGCGGATCGTCGTAATCCTGGCGAAACCGCAGCGCCGCGGTCATGTCCAGCACCTCGCGCACCGTCGCCGTCCCATACGCCGACGACGCGAGTTCCGGAACGTATGTCTCCACCGTGGCCGATACATCCAGCACCCCGTCGGCCACCAGACATCCCGCGGCCATGCCGGCGATCGACTTGGAGATCGACATCAGCGCGTGCCGACGGTCCGGCGCCGCCTCGCCGTAGTAGCGCTCGAACAGCATCTCTTCGCCGCGCAGCACGACGATCGCGTCGGTCGCCGTCCGGGCAAGGAACTCAGCCACCGTCGAGGAGCCTTCGGCCGTCGCGATCACCGCTTCGTCCAGCTCCGTCCCGGCCGCGGCGAACCGACGGCGGCCGGCCCGGCCGCGCGGGATCACCGCGGTGCCGAGCAGCCGTTCCACATGATTGAACGCCCAGCGGTTGGCCGGCGGTTCGAGCCAGTTTTCGGGCGTGGCCGGGCTTTCGAGGGGTGGCTGAATCGATGCGCTCATGGGTGCGGATCTCCTGGCCTGGATGACGTGTGGGGGGACCACAGCGTCGCGAACCCGAACCATGCTGTCCAATACTGATTGTTGCCCTGTCTCCATGCCCGTTCGGCATACTGCGACCCGTGGAGATCAAACGTTTTCGCTACTTCCTTGCGGTCGTTCATGCCGGCACCGTCACCGGGGCGGCGGAACGGCTGCACATCGCGCAGCCGGCGGTGTCCCGGCAACTGCGCCATCTGGAGACCGAGCTGGGACTCGTTCTGTTCGACCGGATCGGGCCGCGACTCCGGCTGACGAGCGCGGGGCGGGAGTTCGTCGCGGTCGCCGAGGACCTGGTCTCCCGAGCCGACCGGATCGACTCCGTGGCGCGGCACATGGCGCGCGGCGGGCTGTCCCGCGTGGTCGTGGCCGCCGCCCAGACCACCATCAACGAGGTGCTCGCACCGTTCGTCGCGACCCTCACCCCCGACGATCCGTTCATCTCGGTGCGCGAGGTCCCCGCGGACCAGATCCAGACCACCGTGCGCGAACAGGCCGATCTCGGCATCGCCGCGGGGCCGGCCTGCGATCCGATGCTGGCATGGCGCCCACTGACCGACGTTCCCCTGCGCGCCTACGTCGCCCCCACCCACCGGTGGGCCACCCACGGCCGACGCACCATCACGATCTCCGAGCTGGTCACCGAAGAGCTGCTGCTGCTGACCCGGGAACACCCGGTACGAGCTGTCCTCGACCAGGCCGTGTCCGAGGCGGGCCTGACCTACTCGCACGTGACGGAGACCAGCAACGCCCTGATGTGCGAGGCGCTCGCGGCCGGCGGCTATGGCGTCGGCGTCGTCACCGACATGCCCCGGTTCGGCGGCTATCCCCTGCTGATCGACACCGCCGGGCCCACCACCCTGCGCCTGCAACTGCGCGCCTGCTGGCCGCCGCACCACTACGCCGCCGACGCACTCACCAGCGTCCTCGACCGCCTCGCCGAGTTCGCCGCCACCCATGTCCACGACACCGCATGGCAGACGTCACCCAACAGCCACCGTGACCCGTGAGCCTCGGCGAGATCGCCGGGCGTCATGGAGGACGATTCCGTATCATCGGCCGCTGCTCGGCGCGGAGTTCCTGGCCGCCACAGGCGGTGACCTGACCCGCTACGCGAGCTCCGACCGCCTGGCCGGCCTCGCCGGAGTCGCCCCGGTTCCACGTCTCGCGCACATCGCGGTGCATCCCGGAGCCACAACTCGACACGTCGCCCGAGCTGTTGGCGCCTCCCAAAGCAGTACTGCACCAGTCGCAGTGAGACGCCTGCCTCGGCGGCGACGTCGCGCATACCGACCGCGTGCAGACCCTGCCGCCCTGCGACCTGGAGGAGTGCTTCAGCGATCCGGGCGCGGCGTTCATCGTGATCCACGCGCTTGGGCATTCATGGTTTCTCCGGCCGTGGTTGGGGTGGTGAGTTGAGTGTTCGCCGTCCGGTTCGGCCCGGACGGCACCTTTTCATGATACCGCCGTATCAACAACATGGTACGGTCGTATCACGAAGAGTGGATCTCACGGAGGTGCCCATGCCCGAAGACACGACCCCAGCACGCCGTGACGTAGGCCGCTACGTCAACGACAAGCTGCGCGACCGCTACTTCGCCGCCTGCGACGTGCTCTACGCGAAGGGCGCACCGATCCGCTCCGAGACCGACGTGGAGACGAGTTTCGGGACCACCCACGTGTACCGGTACGGCCCCTCGGACCCGGCGGCCGAGTCACGCACGCCCGTCGTCCTGATACACGGGTCAGGTGGCTGCTCCGCACAGTGGTATCCCAACACGGTCGCGCTCAGTGCTGACCGCCCCGTCTACGCCATCGACACTCCCGGCGATCCCGGCCGCAGCATCCACCGCGAGCCGATGTGGCAGCCCGAGCGGGCCGCCCAGTGGATGGACGAGACCCTCGGCGCCCTCGGCCTCGACAAGGTCCACCTCGTCGGCTCCTCCTACGGCGGCTGGCTCGTCATCAACCAAGTCCATCGCCGGCCCGAACGGCTCGCATCTGTCACCGCCCTCGACCCGGGCGGGCTGCAGAAGGTGGGGCTGCGCTTCTTCGTCTGGATCTTCGCCAGCCTCTTCGCAACTTTCGCCCCCAAGGCACTCCGCCCGGCCCTGGCGAAGTGGCTGGAACAACCGGTCGTCTCCGACCGGGACCTGCGCGTCTGGATCCATGCCGGTGTGAAGGCCTTCCGGATACGCCGTCCCGCTCCGCTGCCGCTGTCCGACGCCGAGCTGGGCTCCATCCGGACTCCGTTCTACCTGATCATGGGCAAGCGAAGCCTGCTGGTGCACCCGAAGCGTCAGCTGGAACGCGTTCCTCGGGTGATCCCCGGCGCCCGCGCCGAAATCGTCGCCGCGACCGGACACGGACCGCAGATCGACCACCCCGACCTCGTCAACGCCCGGATGCGGAGTTTCATGGCGGGCATCGACTCCCTCCACCCTGCGACGACCCGGGACGTCACAGACGCGTAGCCGGTGGACCGTCGGGACCACTCGCGGGCCGTTGAAGCGATAGCAGAAGGCCGACGGATACGGGGTGCCGCTGAGCACCCACAGAGCCGGGCGGTCGGATGCTGTTGCGGTCCCGTCGCGGGCCCCTGAACCAGGACCGGTCCCGCGGCCTGGTGGCGGCCTGCGAGGCTCTGCAAGGACCGCAGCTCCGGTGTGCTTGCCCGCGTACATCGCGGCGTCGGCGCCCGGCTGGAGCCGTCGTGCCGAGGACGTCGGGGGAGGCCGCGCCGTACCGGCTTGGGGCTGGGGCAACGGCTTCGTTTTACGTCGCCGCAGACACCCGCGCCACCTCCAGGCCTGCGGCAATGCCGCAAGGTCGCGTGGTGGATGCGCCACTGTGGCTGCTGTGGGCGTGGGGGAACCGATTGACCGGGGTCTCGGAGCTGGTGAACATCACGATGCGGGTGGAGACAGCCGGCGGGCCGTGGTGCGACGGCGGCCCACCCGCCGGAGGCTGGAGGCATGAGCAGCAGCTCGCCCCCGAGGGCGGTGTGGACCGGATCGGTAGCGTTCGGCCTTCTCCCCAGCGGCCTGAGCGGCGTCCGTGACACCCGCCCGCCGGGGCTGCAGCCCGGCGGGCGGCTGGACGGCCGCGCCGTCAGCCGAGGGTGACCGAACCGCCCTTCACGTTCACCTTCGCGGGCGCCAGTCCCTTGGTGGCGGGGCCCTTCTTCACGCTGCCGTCGGTGATGTCGAACTTGCTGCCGTGGCACATGCAGTTGATGGTGCCGCCGGTGACCTCGCCGACGACGCAGCCCGCGTGGGTGCAGATCGCGGAGAACGCCTTGATGTCGCCGTCCTGCGGCTGAGTGACGACGACCTTGTCGGCTTTGAAGATCTTGCCGCCGCCCTTGGGGATCTCCGATGTCTTGGCGAGGATGGTGCCGCCGCCCCCACCGGCGGCGTCACCACCCGCCGCGCCGTCGCCCCCACCGCTCGCCCCCGAGCTGCCGGCCTGACCGCCGCCCTCGGCCTTGGAATCGCCGCTCCCCGCGTCCTCCATGCTGCCTCCGCAGGCCGCGAGTGCCGCGGTCAGCCCGGCCGCGCCGACCGCCGCGACGACGGTTCGCCGCGCCGCCCCGCGACCTGCCGTCGCCTGCCCGGTCTCCTCCGTCGCGGCCATCGCTTCGGTCTCCGTCTGCTGCGACGCTGCCTGTCGAGCCATCGTGTGCCTCCGGTTCATGGTGGTGCCTGCGGTGCGCGTGGTACTCCGTGCTCCATGGACGTTGCACAAGGTCCATACGGAGGGACCGCCCGGCGTGTTCAATGCGGGACGCGATGTCTGTGCGGAAGCGCAGTGCCGAGGGGGAACCACCAGGTCGGACGGCCACCGAGCCGAACTCGCAAGGGCCCTCAGCCCTCGTCGACGCGCCCCGCCAGAGCATCCAGCAGGAAGTCCCGCTGGAAGTGGAGCAGCTGCGCGTTGACCGTGTCGTCGGCCGGCAGGTGGGTGGCGCCGGGGAGCGGGAGCACACTGTGCGGTTTGCCTGCCGCCAGCAGTTCCGCCGAGAAACGCAAGGTGTGCGCGACGGCCACATTGTCGTCCGCGAGCCCGTGGATCAGCAGGAGGGGGCGGCGCAACAGATGGCCGTGGCCGGCCAGTGAGGAGCGCACGTAGTTCTCCGGGTGCTCCTCCGGGTGGCCGAGGTACCGTTCCTTCCAGTGGGTGTCGTACAGGCGCTGGTCGGTGGGCGGGGCGCCGGCGACCGCCGCGTGGAAGACCTCGGGGTGATGCAGCACCGCGGCCGCGGCGAGGAACCCGCCGAATGACCAGCCGCGGATCGCCACCCGTGTCAGGTCCAGGTCGTCGAAGCGTGCCCCGGCCGCCCGCAGCGCGTCCACCTGGTCCTCCAGTGCGGGTGTGAGCTGGTCGCCGAGGATGGCCTTCTCCCAGGCCGGGCCGCGGTTCGGTGTCCCGCGCCCGTCGACCACCAGCACCGCGAACCCCTGCTCGGCGAACCACTGCGACACACAGCTGGGCCACCCGCGGTCCCGTCCCACTTGCTGCATGGCGGGGCCCCCGTACGGGTCGAGGAGCACCGGCAGCTTCGCGGCGCCCTCCTCGTGCCACGACGGCAGGAAGAGCGCGCCACGCAACTGCCGCTCCCCGAGGAGGAGATGAAGAGGGCGCGGGGTGACCGAAGGCTCTTCGGCGAGCGAGGCGATGGCCTGACAGGGCGCCTCGTCGTGCGTTCCCGTCCCCGTGCCCGGGCCCGCCGCTGTGCCCGTGTCCGGCCCCTGCCCCGGTTCCGGCCCCGCCCCCGTCCCCCGCAGCACACCGACTTCATTGCCCCGCGGCGTCACTCCCGCCAGGACGACCGTGCCACCCCGCCCCACACCGGTGTACCGGCCGGGGCCGCGGCTCAGCCGGCGGCAGCCGTGGCCGGGATCATGGCACCACACATGGGTCTCCAACGGGTCCGCGCTCGCGGTGAACAGCACCCGCTCGCCCTCGACCCCGAGGACCGCGCACAGCTGCAGCCCCTCCGGGGTGACCCGGTGGCCGCCGACGGTCAGGTACCGGGTCTCGCCGTCGTCCTCGGGAAGCACCAGGGCACCCGATGCCGTACGGGCCGGGGTGCCGTCAACGAGTTCCACCCACGCCGGATCGGTCCGCTCATGCAGCACTGTGGTGGCCCCGGTCGCCGGATCGACCGAGAGCGTGCGCACGATCCGCTGGTCGCGGCTCTGGACGGCGAGGTACGGACCGTGTGCATCCCAGCCGGCGTCCACGAGGTACTCGTACGCCGTGCGGTCCCACTCCACGTCGACCCGTTCTCCCTCCAGGGAGAGGATCTGCAGGGTGACCTCGGCATTGGGCGTACCGGCCGCCGGGTACGGAATCGCCCGCGGCGGCTTCGTCGGATCCGCCGGATCGCCGATGTAGCGCCGCTCCACGGGGCCGGTGTCGGCCCTGGCCACCAGGACGTGCCGGCTGTCCGGCGCCCACCAGTAGCCGCGCATCCGGTTCATGGACTCGGCGGCCACGTATTCGGCGAGTCCGTAGGAGACGTCCGGGCCTTCCGCGGCGGCCAGCCGGCGGTCGGCGCCGGTCAGATCGACGACATGGAAACAGCGGCGGCTCACGTAGGCGATGTGCCGCCCGTCAGGGGAGGGGCGCGGGTCGACCACCGGACCTGCCGCCGGGACGGAGAACGGCGCGCCACCGTCGGTGCGCACCGCCCACAGGGCTCCGGACAGCGCGAACGCCACGAGACGGGCGGCGCTGTCGGCCGCGTAGGAGACCACGCCCACGGACCGCTCACGGGCGCGCTCCCGGCGCAGCCGCTCCTCCTCGGGGACCGCCCCGGAGCCCCCGGAACCGGATCCCACCAGGAGTGCCGGATCGGCCAGCAGCCGTTCCGTCCCGTCCTCGTACTGCCACAGTCGGCCGACGGGATCGGTGCCCGAGACCGTGCGGACGAAGAGCACCCGGCTGCCGTCGGGGGAGAGGGTGAAATGCCGCGGCACTCCGAGGGAGAAGCGGCGGCTGCGGGCGAGCTGGCGTGGAAAGTCCGTGGAGTGGGTGGAGCTCGTGGCGGGTGCGGAGTTCACGGCTCGTGTGGAGTTCGCTGTGGGGGCGGGGCTGGTGGCCTGCGTGGAGTTCACGGTGGTGTTGCTGTGCAAGGTGCGGTCCTCCAGGAAGGATGCTGAGGTGGCCGGTGGCCGGTGGCCGGTGCCCGGTGGCGGGCATGCGGTATCCGGTATCCGGTATCCGGTGTGCGATGGTCGGGGTGCGGCGACCCCTGGGGGGAACATAGGCAGGCCCGAGATCCACGGAAAAGGCTTTGCCGCGACAAGTTTTTCGCAGCACCGAGCGCCCGGTCCAAGGCATTACCTGCGGGGTCAGGGATTACCTGCTCGGCTAGGGTCGTTCCCATGAGTGAGGACATCGCCGCGCTGGTACGTCAACTGGCCGCCGTGGAACGGGACGAGCGCAGGGCAGCGACGGACCGGCTGGTCGCGCTCGGCGCCCCGGTCGTGGAGCACCTTCTGCCGCTGATCGTCGACGGCGAAGGGACCTGGCGATCGGCCGCGGAGGCGTGCATGGAGCGCCTGGGCGCCGTGGCGATCGAGCCCCTGAGGAGGGTACGCGGCGAAGGCCCCGGCCGCCTGCGGCCGGCCGCACTCCGCATGCTCGCGAGTGTCGGCGGCGCCGATGCCCTGGCCCCCGCCGACCGGGCGGCCGTCGAGCGGCTCGTACGGATCAAGCTGCTGGACGAGACGCCCGGTGACCTTCCGGCCGGGTCCTGGCTGGCGGTGCCACGGGCGGAAGTGCAGGACATCGTCCGGGCGTTGGGACTGCACGACGCGCGCCCCGTCACCACGGCCCTGGGGGTGTCCGCCGCCGTCCACGAGGAGAATTCGCTCGACCACCGTTGCGCTGACGGCACCACCACCACGGAATACCGCGTGTTCATCACGCCCGAATTCGACGGCTGGCGGCTCGTCTACGGTGCCGACTATCTCAACGACAATTGGGCACAAGCCGTCGAAAAACTCAGTGCCGGGTGCCGGGAAGCCCATTTCTACGCCGTGGACGAACTCAATGGCGCACGGGTGTGGTGGGTTGCGGAGAACGGGCAGGACAAACGTGGCTATCGCACCTACGGCGATCCCGAATGGGTCGGCGAGCCCATGGAGTTCGAGCGGGACCTGATGCAGGACGAGGACGACGAACTCTACGACCCGGAGGAGGCCGAGGAGTACGCCGAAGGTGTCCGCGACCCGGAGGAGGTGGCGTCGTGGATCTCCATCCAGCCGACGGCCGTCGAAGTGCTCGACCGGGTGGGCCATGGCTGGCTCGCTGTGACCGGCCCGGACGTCGGGCACGGCAGGTTCAGGGGCGCGCTGGACATCTGAGGGCCAGGACGGACCCCGCCCCCGCTACTGCCGGCCCGGCGCCGCGGCCGCGGTATCGCCGCCCCGGCACCGTCGGCCCGTACCGCCACCGCGGTACGGGCCGCGGCACCCGGAGCCGGGGAAGCAGGTCAACTCAGACTCGGCTGGATCTTGCGCCAGGTCGCATTCAGGTGCTCGATGTGGCGGTCCATCTCCCGGACCATGGCCTGCTTCTCCTCCGTCGTCGAATTTTCCTTCCGCTTGCTGTATTCGCGCTCGATGAGCTTCTTGAGTTCCTTGCGCGCGTCCGCCTCGCTGAGTTTCTGTGCTGCCGCGATTTCCTTGGCGGCCCGTTCGCCGGATTTGTCCGAGCGCGCGTTGATGCGGTCGGCGATGTTCTGCCGCACATCGGCCGCGGTCATCTTGTCGACCTTCTTCTTCTCCACGGTCTTCTCCGTGTCGAGCTTCTTCTTCGCCGCGACATCGGCCGGGTCCGTGCGATAGGTCGTGCTGTAGTACACCTTTGAGCCGTCGAGTGTCTTGTCCCGCAGCACCGTGGAACACTTCGCATGGCCCTGCCCCATTCCGCAGGGCTCACGCTCCGTGTAGACGGCCTTGGGCGTGTAGGCCCCGTCGCCCTGATTAACTCGCTTGAGCCATTCGGCGAGATGCTTTTCCGAGTGCCGGCCCGACACGTACTTCTCACCCACCGGCACCGAGGAGTCGGTGACATAGTGCGTCTCGCGTCCGGGCGGCGGGCCCTCGACCTCCAGCACGGCATAGTTGCGGTCCGTCAGGTCGGGGCTGTTGTGCCTCAGGCTGGGGGGAATGGTGCCGAGCTTGAGGCCGTTGAGGAGTTTGTCGCTGCTCTTGCGGTGTCCTCGCACACCGAGGGATTCGTCCGAGTTCTTGGCCGCACTGTCCGGGCTCTCCGGCTTGGGATCACCCTCGCCCTTCTTGCGGTACGGCTTGTCGACGTTCTCCGGGTTCTTTCCCACGCCGTGCTGTTCGTGGAATCCGACGCTGAGCCGGGCCAGGGACGAAACGACCGCGAGCCGTTCACCGCGCTCCAGGTCCTTGAATCCGGGCAGCCGCTGCTCCAGGTCGCTCTGGGTGAAGGCGCGCGGACCCTTTCCGGCATCGGGTGAAGAGGGAGTGGCATCACCGGTCGAGGCACGCAGAACCTGCGCCAGATTCCCGTCCTTGGCCCAACTGTCCAGGTGAGCATGCACGTTGTCGAGCGGGACGCGGTGCACGTCCCGGTCCCGCCGGAGTTCGTTCTGCAGCCTGTCCGGCGGAATCCCGTACTCCTTGGCCCCCTCCGCCTCCGCGTCGAGGGTGCGATCGCCTCTCCGCTCCTGTTCGGAGGTATCACTGTCCCCGCGGTCGTGCGGGTCGGAGTAGGGCTCCTTCTTGTCGACGTCCATCGCGTCGTCATCGCTCTTCGGCGACGGCGACGGCGACGAAGGTGGCGGTAGGTGTGAGGGGGAGTCGTCCAGTTTCAGAGCGGCGAGTCCGTCGTGGTCCGGCTCCGTTCGCGGCCTCTTGTGGCTGTTTCCGTGCTCCGACGAGGATCCGGCGCCCGAGCCGGACTGCTGGTTGTCCGTGGGGGGCGGATCGCCGGCCTTCCGCTTTCCGCCGGGTGCTTCGGGGGTGGGGGTGGACGACTGCTCGTGCCCGTTCTCCTGCCCTTGCCCGTGCACAGGGCTGTTCTCGTGTACCGGGCCATTCCCGTATACCGGTTCAGGCCCGTCCTGCTTCTGATGGCTTTGGCCGTCGGGGGCGTCGTGGCCGTTGTTGGCGTCCTGGCCGCCGCGGCTGCCCTGGCCGTTGTCCGGGGCTGGGGATGTGTTGTCCGGACCGTGAGTTGCGGTGTTGTCCGTGCCCGAGAAGTCGGACTGGTGTGATGGGTCGGACTGGTGTGATGGGTCGGGCTCCTGAGATGGGTTGGACTCCTGTGACGCTTCCGACTCCTGTGACGCGTCGGAGTCGGCTGCCGGGTCCTGCGCGGGATGGAGAGGGTTCCGATCGGCGTCCAGTGGGATGTAGAAGACATCCGTGGCGCCCTTGGTGTTGATGGGCTGCTCGCTCACCTCGCCGCTCTGGGTGTCCACCCACACAATGCGACCGTTGTGGTTGACGGCGTTGAACGCGTGGCCCCCGCCCCCGTCCCAGTTGACCTGCACAATCGCGGAGGAGCCCGGACCGGCCTGCAGAAGGTCCTGGGCGATCGCGGCATGCCCATCGGGGCTGGTGCCCGCATACGAGTGCGGCGCACCGGTCCAGCCGATGATGTTCTCGTTGGCGTCCGCCTCCGGCGACCAGTGGTCCGGGGTCCCGTCCGCAGCGAGATCCGGTGTACGGGGCGCAGAGACCTGAGGGTTTCCGTACCAGGTCTCAAGGAACGAGCGGCTGCAGTCGGCACAGTTGTTGGACCGGCCCGCCACATTCGTACCGCCGTCGTTCTGCAACTGGGACCAGTTTCCGAACGGATCGGGAAAGCGTTGGGGAGCGCCGTCGTCGTTACGGGGGATGGCGTCGACGAGTGCCTGCTGATCCGCGGTGTCGGGCGGCAACAAGCCGCCGGGCGCCTCCTGGATACCGGCGCGGATGTCGTCGAGGGTGGGCCGGTCGTCCTGCGGGTGGGGCTCGGTGTCCGAGGGGGGATCGTCGTCTGAGGAGGGCTCGGTGTCCGTGTCCGTGTTCGGGTCCGCGTTCGGGTCCGCGTCCGCGTTCGGCTCCGCGTCTGGGGCCGAGTTCGCGTCCGCGTCCGCGTCTGAGCTTGGGGCCGGCTCAGGCGAGTCGTTGCCATCGGGGTCGGAATCGTCGCCCCGAGCCGCGTCGGTCGTGCTGTTGTCATCCTTGATGTCGTCGGGTTGTTGCTGCTGCTGCGGCTCGGTGTCAGGTGTTTGGCCGCTGTCCGTGTGGGGGGCCGGATGGTCCGTGGGGCGGGTCTCCGGGGTCTCCGTGCCGTGGTCGGGCGCGGGCGTCGTGTCGTCGTTTCGCGGGGGCTGCGGACCAGGAGTGATGTGTTCCGGAGCGTGCTGGCTGGAGCCGTTGTTCTCCGGATCCGTGCTCGGCGGCGGAGTCTGCGTCTGGTGCGGTGACGACTCGTCGCCACGTGGCTGCTCGGTACGAGGCGGATTGGCGCGCGGAGGCGTTGGCCGGGGACGCGAGGCCTGGTCGGGAGTGCCCGGGCGCTGATGCGGAGGAGTACTGCGCGGATCGCCGTAGGGCGCGGTGCGGGGGCCCCGGGTGGGCGTGCCACGGTGTGCGGTGTCGTTGTCGGACGGTGCGGAACGCGGAGGCGCAGGGCTGGGCCGAGCATCCGAAGGAGCGTGGGCTCCGGCGGGGGCACTCGGGGTGGGCACGGGGCCGCCGCCCGTGGCCATGCCGGGCGGCGCGGTGGCAGCCGCGGGAGACGGCGAGGTCTGGGCGGGGGACGGATGCGACGGATCGCTGCCGGACTGCGACGTGTTCGGCACGCCGGAGGGGGGCGGCGCGAGGGTGGTCGCGCTGTCCCTGTGCATGGTGACGTCGCCGTCATCGTGCGGCTGGTGAGGGCTGTGCTGCTGAGGTGAACCGTACGAGGAAGCGGGGGAGGGATTCGAGGAAGCCGCATGCGGCATAGGGGCGGCCGAAGGCATCCCGGCCCGGCTTCCGCCCCCGCTCCCGCTCCCGGTTCCGGTGCCGCTGTCGTCACCGCCTCTGCTCGCGTTGCCACCATTTCCGCTCTCGCCGCTGTTGCCGTTGGCGTTCTGCGACGGCGAAGGAGAGGAATCCGACCCCGCGGGAGTGTGGTCGGGCGCGGGAGAGGGAGAGGGGACGTGTGCTTCTGGCCGGTTTCCCGAGTCCGGGGATCGCTCGGGCGCAGGCGTGTCGTTCGGTGCGGTGTGGGGTGTGGTGTCCGGTGCGGCGTCGGGTCTCGCCTCCCGTGTCGTATCCCGCTGTGCATCGGACGTGGTGTCAGGTCCTTGGGGAGAAGGGGCGTCGGCGTGCGCATGCTCCGGTGCGGCCGGGGTGCTGCCCTGAGGTGAGCCGGCGTCCGGCATACCGCCCACGTCGGGACGGGCACCCTGGTCCGGGGACGGCCCCGCGCCGGAGTGCGCCCCCGTCCCGGAGTCCGGCCGGGAACCCTGCCCGGATTCGGCGGAGGGAGCCCCATCCGGACGGGCCGAGGCGTCAGAGGACGGCGGCGCATCGGGCCGGGACGGCCCCGCGTCGGGCGTGGAGCCCAAGTCGGGGGAGGGGCTTGAGTCAGGGGACACCGACGGCGAGGACGTGGAGAACGGGGACGAAGAGGACGGGGGCGACGGCGGCGTGGACGACGAGTGCGAGGAGTCGGCGGGGGAGCCTGACGGTGCGTCGTCACCGCCGCCGCTCTGCGATGCGTGGTATCCCGCGTCGAACGGAGTCAGCCGGTCCGGAGACGGGGAATCCGCATGCGAAGGTCCGGACCGACCACCGCCGTCCGGGGAATGACCGCCATCGGAAGCGGGGTTGCCGTGAGCGTTGGACGGAGAATCAGCGGTGCTGGGAGCCGAGTTGGCCGATACGCCGGTGTCGCCACCGGAGTTGTCGCCGTCCGGACCGCCGCTGTGCGATGTGCCACCACTGGACGATCCGTCACCGCCCGAAGCACCACCCGGCGAACCACCCGGAGCATCACCCCGAGCATCCGCCGAAGCGCCGCCCGATGCCCCCGACGCCCCCGAGGAAGACGAGGGCGACGAGGACGACGAGTCCGCCCTCGAACTACCGCTGTCGGCACCGCTACTGGTCTCACTGCCGCTACCGCCGCTACCGCTGGACAACCCCTTACCGGACTTTCCGCCCGGGTCCGCGGCGGAATCGTGCCCGGAATCGGTGTCGTCGGAGCCGTGCCCCGCCGCCGATTCCAGTCCGTTGCGTACGTGATGTCCGGCCTTGGCGCCCGCACCGTCACGCAGCGACTCGGCGAACGTCTGGCCGGAGTTCTTGAGCGCGTTGACGCCTTCCTCGGCGCCCTTGTGCACCGTACGGCCGACGTCGAAGCCGTTCTGCGCATCGAAGTTCATGTTCACGGACTGCGCGATGACGTCCGAGATCATGGCCTGCAGCGCTGAGACGGCGGGTTCCTTCGCCGTCTCCAGGGCCGCGTCGAGAAGCTGCTTGGCGACCTCCTTGATGATCTTCCGTACGATCGCCCGGGTCGCGGCGGTCGCTGCCACGGCCGCTGCCTCGGACAATCCGAAGGTGAACGGAGCCGCTGCTTGAGCCGCGATGATTTCCGCGGCGAGGATCGCCAACTGCGTGATCACCGCGACCTTCATCCCGATGACGAGTCCGGCCGCGGCGTCGAGAGCGGTGGCGATGGCGTTCGCGGCGCTACGGGCGTCGGCGAAGTAGCCCGAGCCGCCCGCGAACTTCTCCCATGTGGTGTGGAAACCGTCGATGGAATCGCCGGAATTCTGCGACATCACATCGCCGGCTGCCTTGACGCCCTGGAACTGGAGATCTTCCACCCCGGACGCAAAGTCCCGCCACTTCTGGGCGGAGTCCATCAACTTGTCCTCGTCCGCCGTGGGCCAGTTGAACCCCAGCATTTCCAGGACCCACTCAAGTGCGTCCGGCAGCATCAACGACACGGCGGCGTTCCCCTTGGCTGATGTGGTTCGGGTGCTTACCCGGAGGTGTGGTGACGTGCGGAGGTCTGGCTACGTAGGGAGGGTTGGGTACGACCGGAGGCTTGGGTACGTAGGAAGGCTTGGGTGCGTACGGCGCTTCGGGTACGTACGGATCAAGGGCTGTCGGTGTATGTCAGGACGGCGTCATCGAGGCAGAGCGGTAGCCGAGCGAGAGTGGTAGCCGAGCGAGAACAGGAACCGAGTCGGAGCGGAAACGGAGCCAGGGCAGGAACCCGACCGGAGGGGGAACCGCTCCGGATCGGGAGCCGAGCCGGAACGGAAACGGAACGGGAGGAGCGGGAACCGCGAAAAATCGGGAACCGGCTCAGTAACAGTGACGAGGCCCGTAGATGAACCGGGCCGTAGGCCGGAGAGCTAGACGCTGGGCCGCTTGACCTGGGCTATCAGCCGGCTCTCCGCTTCTTCGTTCGCGACGTGCTGCTTCATCATGGAGTCGTTGAAGTCTTCGTCGGCCTCGTGGTTCTTGGCCATGTTGTGCAAGCCACCGCCGATTTCCTGGAGCTTCGACGCCAGGTGGCCCATGGACTCGTACATGCCGTCCCGCAGGCCCTCGTAGACGACGCCGAACTTCTCTCCCAGGTCGTCGTCCCCCCACGGCGGTGTGTCCTGGCCTTCGAGGGAGGTCAGGCCGCTCTGCAGCGTGTTGACGAGGGACTGGTAATCCTTGCCGATCCGGTCGAAATCGGTGCCGCCCGTACGCAACGACCCGATGTCCGCCTTGAGTCCGTCACCCATCGAGCTCCCCTTGCCCTGGACGCCGCCACCGCCGCGTCGCTATTAGAAAGTTTAACCACCAAAGTTGACGTCGTTTCACGTGGTCGCGGAGTACGCCGGCTTTCCCTTGCTCAGGCCCAGGTCACGGCACCAGATAGGGCGGGCCGGGATCCTTGAGGGGCTCGGGCAGCCGGATCACGGGAACCGGTTTGTTGTGCGGCCAGCCGTCGGAGGCGTCGTCGAAGCTGAGCTCCCCGCCGGCCGCGGGAACGGTGCTCGCGTCATGCAGATTGGTGATCTCGTTGTACACGTCCTGCACGTCGGGCGCTTCCTTACCGGTCTGGCCGGTGACATTGCGGGTGGCCCAGATCGCGGTCAGCACGGCGTCGTGGTGCATGATCGCGTATCCGTCATCCATCACCGCGTCGGGGAACTGCAGGTCGCGCAGGGCTTGGTGGAAGGGTCGGAAACCGGGCGGGGCATGGACGCCACGGACCCACTGGGCGGGACTCGTCGCCGAGACGTCCAGAATGGTGATCTTGTTGTCCCTGAGCAGGCTCCGTACCTGCTGTCCCTGTGCGAACGCCCCGGTGGCCCCGGTCATCACCGTGATCGGCGCGTCGTGACCGCACTGGCTGCGGGTGGACAGGGCACGGATGAGGTCGGCGAGGTCGCGGTCCCGCCCGGCGTAGAAGATCACTTGCGCCTTGGTCAGACAGATGTTGTTGACGGCGTTGTAGAAGAGCTGGGGGATGCCCGCGGGGTTGTGGCCGGTCGTGCCGACGAACGAGGCGCGCCGCCGGCCGATGTAGTCGCTGAATTCCTCGTCGAACGCCTTGCGCATGGTCTTGACGTAGTTGTCGTCCCTGCTGTCGAAGACGAGGTAGCCGCGGTGCCCCGCGAGCGGAGAGTGGTCCAGATACCGGCGGAGCGCCTTGGCATAGTCGACGTTGGACGGCGACACCTTGAACAGGCGTGGCGAGTTGAGGTCGGTGGCGGTCAGGACCGCGCCGATCGCGGGGATCTTCAGCCGGCTGAGTTCGGTGGCCGCTGCCTGGGTCTCCGGGATGCTGACGCCCATGCCGGTGACGGCGACCAGGGGATGCTCGTCGTCGACCAGGCCGGCCAACTGCCGTACCACCGGCTTCCAATGCGTCTCGTTACGGCCCTCATGGGCCAGGACGAGCTGGATCAGCGGCGTCTTGCCCTGGATGCCGGTGGAGCTGGTCGTGGACAGTTCGGGACAGGTGTTCGCCCGGCACTGCGCGATGAAGGCGCCCTCCAGGCCGGCGCGGATCTCGGCGAGGGGCAGCGCGCTGGTGTCGCTCTCCGTCATCGGCATCAGGACGCCGACCTTGACGTAGGGCAGACGGCTCTTCCCGGAGGCGGGATTCTCCCACTGGGCACGGACGCGTCGGTTCTCCTGGGCGATCCGGTCGGTGATCCCCTTGAGACGGGGGTCGAAGGCGAAGGCCTTCTCGTCCGTGATGCCGACGCACTCCCGCTGCCGGCCGGTGCCGTCCCAGTGCAGCCCCGGCTGGTCCGCCGCGCAGCTGGTGTCCTCTTTCACCGGCCACAGGAACCAGAGTCCGCCGGCCATCAGCGCCAGCGCGAGTACGAGGGCGGCGATCCCTCGCCACCCCTTCCACCACGGGGGGAGTGCGTCGGCGGGTTGCGGGTGCAGATGCATGGTGCCGGCTCCTAGGGACGGGGTGCTGCAGGGTGCTCACACGTACTTCGCGGCCTCGTGCATGAGCCCGATCCGGCGGGGGACGGAGCGCATGGCAAGGTCCTGGAGCATCGCGTTGACGGTCCGGTTGAGCTCGGGATTCGTGCCGGGCAGCCGGTTGCGGGGATCGGACGCCAGCCACAGCCCGATCACCAGCAGGGTCAGGGGCGTGTGCTCGGCGAACGAGCGGGGCGCGAGGTCGGCGGCCAACTGCTCCAGACGCAGCGTGGCCGGCTGTTCCGGTACCACCGGTTCCCGAAGTGGTGCGGCGGTGATCGTGTACAGCTCGTACAACCAGACGTCCGTGTCGGAGAGTTCGACCAGACGCCGGGCGAGATGCTCGACGACATCGTCCACCCGGTGCAGCGCGAGGGAGTGGTAGAGCACTTCCAGCGGGTGGCCGTGGTGGGCGTGCCAGGTGCGCAGCTGTCCGTGGACGGCAGTCCAGCGGTCCGGGCGGGCGGCCAGCTCCTGCAACAGCAGCAGGCGCAGCCACGGATGCAGGACGGAGCTGCCGCGCAACGGGTGCGGATGGATGCCTTCCAGATATCCGCCGCCCCGGCCACCGCGGGCCTCGGCATCCTGGGGGACCGGGTCGGTCAGCCATAATCTGGTCGCGACCACCCGGGCCAGCGAATCGCGGGTGTGCAACTGGAAGCGGTCGAGGAGTCCCGCGTCGCAGGCGGCATCGAACTCGCGGGCGGCACAGCACTCGACGAGCGCACGGTGCTGGTCGTCGGTCAGGTCGCGCAGCAGGTACTGCCGCGCCTCCTCTTCCAGCCGCGGTCCCTCGTCGGCGCCTTCCGCGGACGGCGCGGTGCCGGAGAGCACCGCGCGCAGCAGCTTCTCCGGATCCTCGCGGCCCACGAGGCGCGCCGAGGCGGTGAGCAGTTGCCGGACGCTCCACGGATGGCCGTCGGTCAACCGGTGGGCGAGCAGCGGTGCCTCCGGCAGCCGCGCGGCGATGTTCGTGCCGAGCTGGGCGGTCTCGCCGGCGGTCAGGCCGCGCAACTGGACGCAGTACCAGCGCCAGGACCGGTCCGGCGGCGGGTCCGGGATGGCCTGTTCCCAGTCGGCGTAGCAGGCCTGCTCGGGGGTGCGGAGCCGCACCCCCGCAGGGCCGGTCGCGAACATCGCCGGCACCCGGCCGACGTTCGACGCCGCGGCCATGGTCAGGAGCGGATCGGGCTGCCCGCCGGCGTCCCGGAGTTCCATGAGCAGGTCCAGGAATTCGCGCCCGCCGGGAGCATCGATGTTGTCCAGCAGGACGACGCAGTTGCGGTCGCGTTGGCGGCGCGCGTACTCGCCGCGCAGATCGGCCAGGAACGCCTCGCACAGCCGCCGGTCCACCGCGGCCCGGTCGGCCGGCTCCTCGCTCTTGCTCAGCTGGTTGAGTTCGACGAGCGCGTCCAGGGCGGCCAACGGATCGGCGTACCAGCCGAATCCGGTGTGCCGGGTCACCCGCAGCGGCATGCTGGGCGGCTGCCGGATGAGGCTGGCCAGCAGGCTGACGCCGGGGATCCGGACCAGGTTGAGGTCCTGCAGCAACCCGGCCACCGCGGCGACCCGGTCGCCTGCGGCATGGGGCTCCTGGGGCCCGCGCAGCGCCTGGCGCAGCTGCTTCTTGGCCCGCTCGGGATCCGTCGCGTCCAGCGACAGCTCGGGGGCCACCACGGCCAGTCCCAGCGTCAGCCGCGGGAAGACCAGAGGGGTCTGCCGGGGAAAGCGGTGCGACAGCCCGTACGCCAGACGGCCGGCGACCTCATGGGGCCTGCGGGGCGTGGCGGAGCCGAAGTCGAAGTACGCGTGCGGGCGCCGTGAGCCGAGGTAGCCGAGCCAGTTCAGAGTGGTGGTCTTGCCGCTGCCACGCGGTCCGACGAGGACGACGGTGGGAAGCCCGCGCCCGCCCGCAGCGGTTCTGCCGTCCTGCGGCCGGCTGCGGCACTCCTCGTACAGGGCCTCGATGCCCTGTATCCCCAACGGACGTTCCTTCACGCTGTTCGGCCCCCCGTGAAGACAGTGACGGTGCAGACAGCGGATCTGCAGGCGACGACTGTGCAGCCGGCGACTGGGATGACAGTCGCTGTGATGCCGACGACGGCAACGGCAGCCGCCGGCTGATTACAGAAGGTTGGCATGCGTACGCACAACGTGCCACCCGTTCGCGCAAGGTACCGGAAAGCGGTCCGCCGGACGGGGCGACCACGGCCGGCACCATGGCGGCCCGCGGCACGGCGCGCGCCGGCGCTCCGGCGCGCCTACCGTGAAAAGTGAAAGGAGCCCGACCGCTTGCCGTCAGGAGTGGGGAGCTCTCGATGCCCTTCTCGCCGCGCTCGCCGCGCTCAGCGCGACCGCGTTCGATGGCCTGGTCGCGGCGAGTGCCCGCTCTGCACGGACGCACCGCAGTGGTGACCGGAGCGGGGCGCGGGCTGGGGAAGGAAATCGCCCGCGCGCTGGCCCGGCGAGGGGCCCGGGTGGCCCTGCTGGGGCGGGAGGAAGCGGCACTGCGCCGAGTGGCGTCGTCCCTTCCGACGAAGGCGCGCTGCTGGGGAGTCGACGTTACCGACGACGACGCCATGCGGCAGGTGGCGCAGGAGGTCCGCGACCGCCTGGGGCCGGTGTCCGTCGTCGTGGCGAACGCCGGGATCGCCGAAGGCGGGCCTTTCGCCGAGTCCGATCCGGCAACCTGGCGGCGGGTGATCGAGGTCAATCTGACCGGCAGTGCGATCACCGCGCGCTCCTTCCTGCCGGACCTGCTCGCCACGCACGGATACCTCCTGCAGATCGCCTCGACGGCCTCCATCGGAGCCGCTCCCCTGATGAGCGCCTACTGCGCTTCCAAGGCCGGGGTGGAATCCTTCGCGCACTCGCTGCGTGCCGAACTCGCCCCTCAGCGCGTGGGCGTCGGAATCGCCTATCTGAACTGGACCGACACCGACATGATCCGGGACGCGGACCAGCACCCTGTGCTGCGCGAGCTCCGTGCCCACATGCCCCCGCCCGCGAGGAAGGTCTACTCGGCCGGGTGGGTCGCCGCCCGGCTGGTCACCGCCGTGGAACGCCGTGCCGCTGCGGTCTACGTACCGGCCTGGCTCCGTGCGGCACAGGTGGTACGTGCCGCCCTGCCGGCCGTCGTCACCCGGCTCTCACGGCGGGAGCTCCCTCGGCTGGCCGCCCGTACCCCTTTCGAAGCAACCGGGCTCCTGGGGGCCGGTGGCCGCGCTGACGAAGCGCACCGCCGTCCGTGAGCAAGGCAGGACCGGGGCCGTCGAGAGGCGTGGGTGATGCGCCTGGATCGCCGCCGTCACCCCTCCAGCACGCCGGTGACCAGCAGCCGCAGCGACATGGCAAGCCGTCGGGCCTCTCCCTGCCCCAGCAGGCGCACGATCGGCCCGTTCTGCAGTGCGCCCATCAGGACATGGGCCAGCAACTCGGCGTCCAGGTCCGGGCGTTCCTCGGCGAGCAGCCCGCTGATGTGGCCGTGCCAGAACCCGTAGACCGAGTGCTGTTCGGGTGCGTCCTCCTGGGCGTCGTGGGAAGTTGTCGCCGCCTGTCCGAGAGCGGCCAGCAGGCCCTTGTTGCGGCCGACCACCTCCACGACCGCGTCGAGGAAGGCCAGCAGCCGCTCCCTGGCAGGGGCGCCCGGGCCCAGCGGCGGGGGGCCGTGTGTGACCGAGTCGTGCAAAGAGAGGGCGCGTTCCAGCATGAGCTCCCGCATCAGGCCGGCGCGGTTGCCGAAGCGGTGGAACACCGTGCCCTTGCCGACACCGGCCGCGGCAGCGATGCGCTCCATCGACACCTGCTCCGGCGGGCTTTCGGTGAGGAGCCTTTCGGTCGCCTCCAGGATTGCGCGCCGATTGCGTGCCGCGTCGGCGCGTTCGCGGCGGCCTTCCGCCATCAACTCTCTCCTCGCCCAGGGCTCATGACCCCGTAGACAACTGGACCGTCGGTCCAGTACGTTCTTAGTTGGACCGCTGGTCCAGTTCGGGCCAGCTTAGAACATCCCTCTGTGCAAGGAGAGTTGCTGTGCGACGAATCCGCTACCACTCCTACGGTGGCCCCGAGGTCCTCGCCCTGGAAGAAGCCCCCGTTCCTGTCCCGCAGGCGGGACAGGTGCTCATCGGGGTCGAGGCGATCGGCGCCAACTTCGTGGACACCCAGCTCCGGCGCGGCATGGCCCAGGCCGAGCTCTACCCGCGGCCCTTACCCCGGTCCCTCACAGGCGATGTGGTGGGCACGGTCGAGGCGGTCGGGCCGGACACGGACCCGGCACTTGTCGGCCGGCGGGTCGCCGCGGCGTCCGAGGATGCGTTCTGCGACCTCGTCGTCGCGGACGCACGCTGGCTCGTCCCGGTACCCGACGGGCTCGACGCCGGCACGGCCGGCGCACTCCCGATGGTGGCACCGGTGGCCCTGGGCGTGCTGCGCGCCGGGCGGCCGGCGCACGGCGAGACCGTACTGGTCCACGCCGCCGCGGGTGCCATCGGCCACCTCGCCGTGCAGCTCGCAAAGGTGCTCGGCGCGGGCACGGTCATCGCCACCGCCAGTACGGCCGCCAAGCTGGACTTCGCCCGCGCCCACGGCGCCGACATCGGCGTCGACTACACCGACGAGGACTGGCCGGAGCAGGTCCGCACGGCCGTGCCCGGCGGCGTGGATGTCGTCCTCGACGCGGCCGGCGGCGAGATTCTGCGCCGCAGCCTGGACGTACTGGCCCCCTACGGGCGGCTGGTGGCGTACGGAGCGGCGAGTGGCGAGCTCGGCAGCGTCCCCGTCACCGACCTGTTCGCCCTGAGATCCGTCACGGGGTTTTCCCTCATTGCCGCGCGTGCGGCCGACCCCGGGCAAGCCCTGAAGGACCTGGCCGAACTCACCGAGTACGCGTCCCAGGGGCTGTTGCGCACGGCGGTCCACGCCCGGCTGCCGCTGACCGAGACCTGCGAGGTGCACCGGCTGCTGGAGAGCCGTGCACAGCTGGGCCGCGTACTGGTCGTGCCGTAGGGATTGCTGTTTCGCCGGTGAGGGTGACGGCGACCGGACGCTGAGGAGCGAGCGGTTGCCAGGTCCGCGACGCGGACCCGCTCAGGGGCTCGACGTGTGCGCCGATCGAGTCGGCGCTCTGTTGAACACACAGGCATGGCCGTGCAGATGGACCCCGGGTGGGTGCACGGCACCCACGTTCCTCGTCGTGCGCGCAGTTAGCGTGAAGCACATGAGCAGCAATGACCTGGGTGACTTCTTGCGTGCCCGCCGCGATCTGGTCTCCCCGGATGAGGCGGGACTCGTGTCCCACACCGTGCGCCGGGTCAAGGGGCTGCGGCGCGAGGAAGTCGCGCTCCTGGCCGGCGTGAGCACCGACTACTACATGCGGCTCGAGCAGGGCCGCGAACGGCACCCTTCGGATCAGGTGCTGGACGCACTCGCCCGCGCCCTGCGCCTGGACGAGGCCGCGGCAGTGCATCTCTTCCGGCTTGCCCTGCCGGCACCGCAGATCGCCCCGTCGGTCCCTGCACCAAAGGTGAGCCCGCAGCTGGCGGAGCTGATGGACCATTTCGTGGAGGTTCCGGCATGCGTGGTGAGCCCGGCCCTGGACTTCCTGGCCGTCAATCCCATGGCCCGCCAGCTCTACCGCAGCTTCGCCGCCATCGACAATCTGCAGCGGATGATCTTCCTCGATCCGGCTGCCCGGGAGTTCTACCGGGACTGGGACCACGCTGCGCAAGGGGCCGTCGGCAACCTGCGGGCACTGTCGTCCCCGTTTCCCGACGATCCGCGCGTGACCGAGGTCATCGGGCAGATGTCGCGGCACAGTCCGGCGTTCGCCACGCTCTGGGCCCGCTACGAAGTGCGGCCCCGCACCAGTGAGGAGAAGCGCCTGTGGCACCCACAGGTCGGTGAACTGCGGCTGCATTACCAAGCCTTCACCGTCACCGGCGCTCCCGGCCAGCAGCTGTTCGTCTACTCCGCCCGGCCCGGCAGCCCCAGCGCCGACTCCCTGCGCCTGCTGCGATCACTCGCCGCGGACGAGGCAGCCGGTGGCACACCGCACCGGCCGGCCCGGGAGGGCACGGCCCGGACACGCCGGACCGGCCCGGCACCCGCCGAAGAAACCGAGGCATCCTACGACTAGGTCACAGCCCTCCTGCAAGCCTGCCTCAGAGCTGCCGGACGGCGCTCTGAGCAGCGTTCCGCGCCGTTCGGAGCAGCCCGAGTCCTCGGCACCCACCCGCACATACGGCAGCCCGTGCAGGCCCTGGGCCGAGGGCTCACACCTCCCCTCTGCACACCATGACCCACGAACGAGAAGGTCTCATGTCCCCGCACACCGCCCCCCAGCCCTTCTGGGCCGGCACCCCCGTCAGGACCTCACGCCGCGGGCACTTCTGGATCCCGGGTGAACGTGTCACCGGTGACCACGGCATCTACCAGCGCGGGCCGATGTTCGTCGCCTGGGAGGCCCCTGAGAAGGTGACGCAGCCCTACCCCGTCGTCCTCGTGCACGGCGGAACCCTTCAAGGCACCGAGTGGCTCGACACCCCGGACGGACGGCCCGGCTGGGCCCAGCGCCTGGTCGAGGCCGGGTACGCGGTCCTCGTCGTCGACCGTCCCGGACACGGCCGTTCGCCTTATCACCGCGACATCATCGGCCCCATGGGAGCGCCCTTCTCCTATGAGGAGGGCCGGCGCGTCTTCTTCCCGTCCGAGACCGCCGAAGCGCAGACCCAGTGGCCTTTCGACCCGGCCGATGACGAGGCCTGGGATGCCTTCATCGCCCCGTTCGGGCCGCTGCCCGCCGACCTTGCCGCTTCTCAGGAGATGGATGCCGACCGGCTCGCCCGCCTGCTGGACCGGATCGGCCCCGCCATCGTGATGACCCACTCCGCCTCCGGCCCCGACGGCTGGCTGCTGGCCGACCGGCGCCCCGGCCACATCGCCGCCATCGTCAGCGTCGAACCCATGGGGCCACCCTTCGCCGAGACTCACGGCATCGGAACGCTGCACTGGGGCTTGACGGCAGCCCCGCTCACCTACGACCCGCCGCGCACCACTGCCGACGAGGTCGCCGCCGCCGACCCCGCGACTCTCCGTATTCCCGCCCTGGCCGGCGTCCCGGTGGCGGTGGTCACCGGCGAGACCGCGGTCTTCGCCACCTACGCACCGGCAATCGTCGGCTTCCTCACCACAGCCGGCGCAGCCGCGGAACACCTTCACCTGCCCGACCACGGCATCCACGGCAACGGCCACGGCCTGATCTACGAGTCCAATTCCGACCAAGCCCTGCAGCCGGTCCTCCAGTGGCTGGACGAACACACCACCGGCTCCCGGACACGGACCGGACGGACCTCCTGACCTCGCCGAACGTGCCCGGTCACCGGACACCACCGCACCGACCGCATGGTCCACACCACCTGGCCCTCTCGCGCCGCAGCCCGACCTCCAAGGACTCTCCATGCCCGAAACACGTGCCAGCGCTGTGATACCGGCCGACGCCACCGCCGTGTGGCGCCTTGTCCGGGACTTCAACGGCCTGCCCGCCTGGCAACCCGGCGTCACGCACAGCGCACTGCGGGACGGGGACGCCCCCGACCGCGTCGGCAGCGTCCGTACCCTGACACTCCTCAGGGGAGAGAAGGTCTCGGAGAGCCTGGTCGCGCTCGATGACCACACACGGTCGCTGACCTACGACATCGTCGAATCCCCGTACCCCGTGCAGAGCTACCGCTCCACCCTGCGTGTCATCCCGCTGACCAGCACCGGTGAATCCGTCGTCGATTGGACCCTGACCTTCGACTGCGCTCCTGCCGTCGCCGAAGAGCTGACCGGAGCATTCAAGGACGGCGTCTTCGCCCCTGGCCTGCGCGGCCTGACCAGTTACTTCACCTGACCGACCACTTCACCGGACGGGCAGCCCAGAGAATCGGCTTCTCGGTCCGTCCGGCGGGAGTCCGCGTCCGTTTGGCGGGAGTCCGCGTCCGTCCGGCGGGAATCCGCGCCCGGCCAATGCCTGCGCAGCGCCGCCAAGGCGGCGTGCACAGCAGGCCTGCGGTCGGCCTGGGAGCGCCAGACGGCCGACAGCCGGCGGGAGGGCGCGGGCCGCATCGGGACGACACGGACGGTGGGCGGCAGGGTGCCGCGGCCGAGCCGGGGCAGCATGGCGACGCCCAACCCCGCCGCCAGCAACGCTATTTGGGACTCGAACTCCCCGATCTTGTAGGCAAGGTCCGGTTCGATGCCGAGATCGGAGAAGGAACGCACCAGCCACTCATGGCACATGGCCCCGGGGCCGTGCCCGATCCAGCGTTCCCCTCGAAGGTCGTACGGGGTCACCAGGTCCCGGTCGGCGAGCGGGTGCCCTTCGGGCAGGATCACGTCGGCGATGTCCTCACCCAGCTCGGTGACGGACAGCGAGGCGGGAAGTGTCAGCGGGGTGTTGTGCCAGTCGTGCACGACCGCGAGATCCGCCTCACCCCGTACGACAAGGCTGACGGAGAGGTGGGGGTCGCACTCCACCAGCCGGCAGTCCAGGGCGTGGTGGCGCCCGGCGAGATCGGCGAGCGAGGCGGCGACGAAGCCCCGGCAGGCGGTGGGGAACGTGGCGAGCACCAGTTGACCGGTGGGCTGGTCACGCTGTTCCTCCAGCCGTGCACGGGTCCGCTCCAGCACGGCGGTGACCTCGTCCGTCGCCTCCGCCAGCAGCCAGGCCGCGGGTGTGAGTCCGACCTTGCCGCCCTGCCGGTCGAGCAGGGGGGAGCCGGTCTCGCGCTCCAGCTTGGCGATCTGCTGGGAGACGGCGGACGGCGTGTAGCCCAGTGCGGCGGCCGCACGTGTCACCGAGCCGTGGGTGGCCACGGCACGCAGCGCGCGCAGGCGATTGAGGTCGAACATGAAGCGATGCTAATACCCCACCTTCAGAAACCTTCGCTGGCCCTTTCGGGCGGCGGCTGTTGGGATGGGACATCCCGAAGAAGCGTGTCCCCAGGAGTAATTCGCATGAAGCCCGTACATGTTGCGTTAGCGGTGGCAGTCGCCGCCGTATGGGGTGCGAACTTCGTGGTGATCGACGTAGGACTGCGCGATTTTCCGCCACTTCTCTTCTCCGCCGTGCGTTTTCTCCTGGCCGCGCTCCCCGCGGTTTTCTTCGTCGGGCGGCCCCGGGTCGCCTGGCGCTGGGTGATTGCGGTCGGGGTCACGCTCGGCATCATGAAATTCGGCATGCTGTTCCTCGGCATGCATGCGGGACTGCCCCCGGGGCTGGCCTCCCTGGTCCTCCAGGGCCAGGCGGTGTTCACCGTGCTGTTCGCCGCGGTGTTGTTGAAGGAGCGCGCCCGGCGGGTGCAGATCGTCGGCACGGCCATTGCCTCGGTGGGCATCGTGCTGGCCGGGCTGGACTCGACGGCCGGTACGCTTGCCGGATTTCTGCTGGTAGTGGGCGCGGCAGCGTGCTGGGGCCTGTCGAACATCGCGATGCGGAAGGCGGGTCCGCCGGACGCCTTCCGGTTCATGGTCTGGGTGAGCGTCGTGCCGCCTGTCCCGCTCGCGCTCCTCTCCGTGCTCTTCGAGGGCGGGGAGGCGGACCTGCGGGCGCTGCAGCAGATGAACCTCAGCGGGCTGGGCGCCGCACTCTATGTGGCGTGGGGAGCGACGCTGTTCGGATTCGCCTCATGGGGATATCTCCTGCGGGTTTACGACGCATCGACCGTTGCCCCGTTCTCATTGCTCGTCCCGGTATTCGGCCTGGCATCCGCCTGGATATTCCAGGGCGAGCACATGACTGCGGTGACATTCTGCGCCGCAGTCCTTGTCGTCGTCGGTATCGCGGTCGGAATGCTGCGCCGTGAGAAGAAGCCGATGCCGCCCGAAAGAAGCCGATGCCACCTGAAACAACCGAGCGAACGGCCGCTACCGCCGCGCCTCGCGCAAAGTGACTACGGAAGGACACCATCGTGAGCCGACAGGCGGGAACGACGACAGCGGACGGCGAGGCCGGCACCGCGAGCGGGCCGGACGGGCGCGCGGTCGCCGCGGCCCTGGTCACCGTGCTGCTGTGGGCCTCGGCGTTCATCGTGATCCGCAACTGCGCTGCGGACTTCGGGCCGGGCGCGCTCGCCCTGGGCAGGCTGCTGGTGGCGACCGTCGTGCTGAGCGTGCTCCTGCTCGTCCGGGGTGGTGGATTCCCGCCGCGCGAGGCCTGGCCCGGCATCGTCACCTCGGGAGTCCTGTGGTTCGGCGCGTACATGGTGGCGTTGAACGCGGGCGAGCAGCGCGTGGATGCCGGAACGGCTGCCTTGATCATCAACATCGGGCCGGTTCTGATGGCGCTGTTGGGCGGATGGCTGCTCAAGGAAGGCTTCCCGCGCAAGCTGATGGCGGGCATGGCGGTGGCGTTCGCCGGGGCCGTGGTGGTCGGGCTGTCACTGTCGGGCGGAGGACAGTCGTCTCTCATCGGCGTACTGCTGTGCCTGTGCGCGGCGCTGGCGAACGCGGTGGGTGTGGTGCTGCAGAAGCCGACGTTGAAGCACGCCACACCGATCCAGGTGACGACGTTCGGCGCGCTCTCCGGAACGGTGGCCTGCCTGCCGTTCGCCGGACAGTTGGTGTCGCAGGTGAGCCGGGCTCCTGTGGCGGCGACGCTGCAGATCGTGTATCTGGGCGTCTTCCCGACGGCCCTTGCGTTCACCACATGGGCCTATGCGGTGTCGCGGACGACCGTCGGGAAGATGGGCACCACGACCTACGCGGTACCGGTGCTCGTCGTCTTCCTGTCGTGGCTGTTCCTCGGCGAGGTCCCCGGCTTGCTGACGCTCCTCGGCGGCCTCCTCTGCCTGTCCGGCGTCGCGGTGTCGCGGATGCGGGGGAAGACGCGGCCCCCGGCCCCGGAAACCGCGCCACGGAGCCGGGCCGCTGCGCAGCCCGTCATCCCGGCGAAGTCCGAAAGGTAGACGGCCGTCGCCGGCTCAGCCGCTGCCGGGGCCCGCGTTCCTGGACCGGTACGTGAGCCGGAGCGCCATGAGGGCGGCGACGGACTCCAGCCACCGGGCGACCTCCTGGTCGCCCTCCACGGTGCGCACCAGGGAAGCGGCCGACTGCAGCCAGCCACGCACCAGTTGTGCCGCGGCGTCCCCCGGCACCGGCTCGGGGAGCGCCGCGGCATAGCCGGTCCCGCCGCTGCGGACGACTTCGGCGAGGAAGGCGACCGCACGCGGAAGGACGCCCTGCCGGTCGAGCACGACGGCGGCGCCCACCGCACCGTCCCCGAAGAGCGCGGTGCGGTGCGAGCCGCTGGATCCGATGCCGTAGCGCAGCAGCGCCGCGACATCGAGCGTGGCGAGTTCGTCGTCGGTCTTGCCTGGGGGAGGGATGGGATGCATACCTGTCTCGGAATCGGTCACTTCACGGTGACGGTGTAGGTGTGGTAGGTCGGCCGGACGGGTGCCGGTGCGACTGTGGAGCCGGGGGGCGGCGAGGGCGGCGGGGACGCCGTGGCGGAGTCCTCGCCCTTGTCGACGCAGGCGTGCACGGGGCAGTGGATCAGCCGGATCCTGGTGCTTCCCCGGCCGACGGCCTTGAAGCGGAAGAGCTGACTGCCGCCGTCCGCCCCGTCCGCGTCGCTCCCCGAGTTCTCCTGCTCCTCGCCTGCCGCGCGCACCACACCGGCGGCGGGTTTCGGCTCGGCCACGTACCAGCGTTCGCCGAGGGAGGCGTTGGAGGGCACGGACAGGGTGAACTCCTCGCCGGGGCCGGCCTCGATGGCGGTCTCGTCCCGGTCATAGGTGGCGGGACCGAAGAGACCGCATCCGGTGAGCGCGGCGAGGGCGGTGAGCGTGGCGAGGGCCGGTACGAGTCCCCGGCGGAGGGCGGCGTTCGGGAGGTGCGTGCGCATCATGGATCGCTTCAGTCGGCGGGCAGGTGGACGGCGTAGGCGTCGGGCATGCGGTTGTCGGAGGCCTTGTCCATGTGGCCGTTGACGAAGTCGTCCTCACTGACCCAGGTGGTGGTGCCCCAGGGGTTGTAGACCTGGAGCTTGTCGCCCTCCTGGCCGATGATCATCATCGCGTGGCCGCTGCGGTCGCCGTCCTTGTACCCCTCGACGCCGATCGGCACCGGCTTGCCGTCGGCCACGGACTTCTCGATGTCCGGCAGCACATCGCGCCGGGCATCGGCGCTCCTGGTCTCCTGGAAGTCGTACGACGCACCGGTGTGCGGGCTGATCTCCTTGTTGACCACGGTGGTCTTGCCGTCGTTGTCCATACCGTCCGGGTGCCGGGAGAACGGGAAGTCGTAGTCGTAGTTCCCGTCGCCCTCGTCGTGCACCCGCTGCTGTTCGGCGCCCAAGCGGTCGCGGAAGGCGTCGGGGTCGTCCTCCTGGCCGGAGGGGCCACCGGTCAGTCCGAGGGCGTAGACGGGGTCGACCATGGCCCGCGCGCTCACCGTGGACGACGGCACGCAGGTGTTCCCGTCCTGCGACCACCGCTCGTCGCCGAAGGCCTGGTCGTCGGTGTTGTTGTTCCTGCCGTCCTTGGCGCGTCCCTCGTCGTCCATGCTGTCGGCGGCGGTCGACACCGGCGTGAGGTGCCGCTGGAGCCACCCCGGGTCCTTGCCGTGGATCTTCTCGCGGAAGTCCGTCACGGCGTCCAGGTCGTAGCCCGCGGCCAGTGCCTTCACCAAGTAGGCGCGCTCCTGCGGCGACTTGGAGTCGGCGAGCATCTTGTCGAACTCGGCGCGGTCCTTGGCGTTCATCTTCTCCATGTACCGGCCCGAGCGCTCCAGGTCGTTCGCGCTGAGCAGTTCGTTCATCTCCGCCGGGCCGTAGATGCCCGCGGTGTCGGCGAGAACGAGCTTGTCGGCGGCGGAGAGGCCGCTGGTGTGCATCTTGCCGGCCCGCGCCTCGGAGGCGAACTTGTTGAGGTCGCGGGCGGCCGCGCGGGCCGCGTCGTCGGCGGACCGGGCCGCGGAGCGCATCTTCTCGACGCCGGCGGAGGCCGCCGTGCCGGCCCGGAAGATCGCGTCCTCCTCCTCGTCGGTGTCCACCATGTCGTCGAAGAAGCCGTCCGCGGGCCCGAGGATGGACAGCGCCTCGTGCAGCTGGCCGCGGCCGGTCTCGTCCAGTTTCTGGGCGTCCCCGACCGCGTCGCTGAGGGTCAGCAGGGCCTTGCCGCCCTTCTGCAGGGCCTCGGCCATCTGGGCGGCCGCCCGGGCGGCCGCCTGGACGACCTCGGTCGCCCCCACACTCGCCTTGCCCACCCAGACCTCCGGCAGGCCGGAGCCGGCCACCTGCTCGACCTTGTGGGCGACCTCTTCGGCGTTCTTGGACTGGGTGCGGTAGCGCTTGCCCAGCAGCTCCAGCGTGCCGGCGGAGCCGACCGGCGCCGGGACCGCGAGGGCGGAGTTGATCAGGTTGATCATCTCGTTCTTGTCGTCGCAGTCGAGGAGCTGCTTGTAGCACGCCTCCAGCGCGGCGCGGCGCTCGGTGGTGGATCCCTGCTCAGCCATCGAGAATGAAAAGACCTTTGTGTGCGGTGTCGTCGGACGGAAGGGTGCGGACCGGGCGGACCGTGGCGGCCCCGGCTCAGCCGAAGGGGGACCGGTCGGTCACGGGGGCCGGCCTGGTCGTCCACGACGGGTTCCCCGCCCCCGCCGCTCCGCCGACCTGGGAGATGACCTCGTGATCGGCCTGGTCGTAATTGCCCTTGGACGCCCGGACCTTGTCGGCGAGTTCGTGGAGCGCGCTCTCCAGGGTCTTCGCTTCCTGCTGCCAGGCGGTGGAGAACGACCGGTAGGCGGGGCCGGAATCGGAGCCGCCGAGCACGTCGTCGTCGAAGCAGACCGCGTCGGCTATGGCGCCCTTGATGTCGCCGGTATCGTCTCCGGCCGAGTCGAGCTTTTTCGCCTCGGCGTCCATGCCGCCCTGCTGGACGTGGTATCCGGAATGGCCGGCCATTGATCCCCCGTGTATGCGTTCCGCGCTGCCCGCCTTGACGTGGCACGCCGAAGGGGCGGCATGCCCCTGACATGGCGCCGCAGCGGAGGTCATCGTAACCGTGTGACCGGACGAGTGGGTCAGCCGAGCCACCGGCCGGTGGGGCTTCCCCTTCCCCAGCTGCTGCCGGGCGGCCCGCCCGGGGGACGAGCCCCGGCTCCACTGCACGAGCGAAAAAAATCGGCCGGTGATGTCGAGAACCCGTGACCGGCTCCGTCCCCGCAGTGAACGCGACCACAATGGGCCGCACCCGCTCCGAGGAGAAGCACGATGGCCAAGTACCTGCTGCTCAAGCACTACCGAGGCGCACCGGCCGCGGTCAACGACGTCCCCATGGACCGGTGGACGCCGGAAGAGATCTCGGCGCACGTGCAGTACATGAACGACTTCGCGGCCCGGCTCGAGAAGACCGGCGAGTTCGTCGACGGTCAGGCGCTCGCCCCCGAGGGGACATGGGTCCGGTACGACGGCGAGGGGCGCCCGCCCGTCACCGACGGTCCGTTCGCCGAGACCAAGGACCTCATCGCCGGCTGGATGGTGATCGACGTCGACAGCCACGAACGCGCCGTCGAGCTGGCCGGGGAGCTGTCGGCCGCCCCCGGGGCGGGCGGGAAGCCGATCCACGAGTGGCTTGAACTGCGTCCGTTCCTGACCGCGCCGCCCACCATCACGGAGTGACCTCACCGATGGACGAGGCCCTGCTCCGGAGCCTCACGCCGAGCGTGCTCGCCATCCTCGTCCGCCGCGGAGCCGACTTCGCGGCGGCCGAGGACGCGGTGCAGGAGGCGCTGATCGAGGCGCTCCGTGTCTGGCCGGCCGGCCCTTCCCCAGGCTCTCGGCCGCGCTCGAACAGGGGAGACCCCCTTCGGGACCCGAAGGGCTGGCTCGTCACCGTGGCCTGGCGCCGCTTCCTCGACGAGACCCGCGCGGACGCCGCCCGCCGCCGGCGCGAGGACCGCGTCGAGGAGGAACCGGCGCCCGGCCCCGCGCCCGCGGTGGACGACACCCTCCAGCTCTACTTCCTCTGCGCCCACCCGTCACTGACGCCGTCCTCCGCGGTGGCCCTCACCCTGCGCGCCGTCGGCGGGCTGACCACCCGCCAGATCGCCCAGGCCTACCTGGTGCCCGAGGCGACCATGGCGCAGCGCATCAGCCGGGCCAAGCGCACCGTCTCCGGTGTCCGGTTCGATCAGCCCGGTGATGTCGCCACTGCGCTCCGCGTCCTCTACCTGGTCTTCAACGAGGGCTACTCCGGTGACGTCGACCTGGCCGCCGAGGCCATCCGGCTCACCCGGCAGCTCGCGGCCCGGGTCGACCACCCCGAGGTGGCGGGGCTGCTCGCCCTCATGCTGCTCCACCACGCCCGGCGCGCCGCCCGGACTGTGCCCGACGGCAGCCTGGTGCCGCTCGCCGAGCAGGACCGCGGCCGGTGGGACACCGGGCTGATCGCCGAGGGCGTCGGGATCCTGCAGGCGGCCCTCGCCCGCGACCGGCTGGGCGAGTTCCAGGCCCAGGCCGCCATCGCGGCGCTCCACGCCGACGCACCCACCGCAGAGGAGACCGACTGGGTGCAGATCGTGGAGTGGTACGACGAGCTCGCGCGCCTGACCGACAGCCCGGTGGTCCGGCTCAACCGCGCGGTGGCCGTCGGCGAGGCCGACGGACCGCGCGCCGGCCTGGCGGCACTCGCGGAGTTGGACGACTCCTCCTCCAGCTCTTCGGGCAAGGGAGACCCCGTGCCCCGTTACGCCGCGGTGGCGGCGTACCTCCACGAGCGCGACGGCGATCTGGCGACGGCGGCACGGCTGTACGCCGAGGCGGCCCGCAAGGCACCCAACCTCGCCGAGCGCGACCACCTGACGCGCCAGGCCGCCCGGCTCAACGCCCGCCGGCGCCGCTGACGGCTCGCGCGCCTCACCAAGCCGGCCCGTCCCACCAAGCCCAAGCCGGCCCGTCCCACCAAAACAGCCGGTCCCACCAAAACAGCCCCCGCACCACGGCAGTTGCCCATACGACCGCCGTGGACGCCGATTTGACCGCCTGTTTGACCGCCCGTCCGCTAATACGGAGCGAAGGCCGTCCGGCAATACGGAGCGAAGGCCCGCCCGGCGGTACGGAGCTAAGGGGGAGTGGCCGGATGTCACGGTTCAGTGGCCGCGTCTCCCTTAATCGCTCATGCAAAGACAACTTCCAGCGGAAGCCTCTTATGTAGAGACCCAAAAGGGGTGCCCGCCTTTGGTTGCAAATCACAAGATCCACTCGTGGCGGTCTCGCGGTAGCGGCCGTATGGGGCGACGTGGCTCGCCCTCACCCGTCGCGCAGGCAAAGAGCCTCACCATCGGAGAGGGAAAGGCTGGGTTTCCCCCTTTTGCGGCAAGTCGAGCACGGCTGCGCGCCGAGCCCGCCCCGTGAGAGCAGGGGCGACCCACACCCGTTCAACACCCGCCGGCAGGAGCAGCCTTCGCTTGACCGGAGGGCGGTCTGCCGCCGTGCGCCGGTCCGCCAGGGATGACGGCACAGCCCTTAGGGTTTTGTCGTATGGCGAATGAATCCGTACGCGCCGAACGGCTGCTGGAAGCCCAGGCCAAGGCCGAGGCACTGTTCCACGAGATCGCCGTCCGCGGCCTGGTGGCCCCCGGCGAGAGCGAGCGCGCGGTCAGCGACCGCGTCCGCGATCTGGCAAACGACATGTTCGGCACCACCCGCCACTGGCACAAACGGATCATCCGCTCCGGACCCCACACCCTCCACCCGTACCGGGAGAATCCACCGGACCGCACCATCGGCGCTGACGACATCGCCTTCGCCGACTTCGGCCCGATCTTCGAGGAGTACGAAGCCGACTTCGGCCGCACCTACGTCCTGGGCGACGACCCCGTCAAACACCGCCTACGGGACGACCTGCCCAAGATCTTCGCGGCCGGACGCCACACCTTCGAGGCCACCCCGGACATCACCGGCAAGCAGCTGTACGCCCGGGTTCAAGACCTTGCCGTCGAAGCCGGCTGGGCCCTGGGAGGGTGGCACGCGGGCCACCTGGTCGGAGAATTCCCGCACGAGAAGATCGACGGTGCCGACACCGAGTCCTACATCACCCCGGCCAACGACACCCCCATGCGGCGCACCGACAAGGCCGGGCGGCGCTGCCACTGGATCCTGGAGATCCACCTCATCGACACGGAACGGGAAATCGGCGGCTTCTACGAGCAGTTGCTGGATCTCGGCTGACGCGCCGTCTGCCGGGGCGAGCACCGGCGGACGCACCGCTCATGGCCGACGGTGCTCCTCGGAAGGTTGGACGGGTAAGGGCGAGACCGTGCCGGGCCGGGGTCAGCCGGCCGGTGTCGGCCGCCAGGGTCCCGCCGGGTCGTCGTAGGCGGCGTCGTAGCCGTCGGTGGCGATGGGGGCCTGGAGGATGGCGTCCGGAACGGCGAATGCCTCCACGAGGGTGAGCGCATGGGGGGCCAGCGCGGCGCTGACGCGGTCGACGGCGGGAGCCAGGTCCCGGACCGCTTCGGCGGTGAGGTGGCCGTCCGCCAGCAGCAACCCCGCGTAGGGCGCGAGATGTTGGAGCACGAAGAGTTGGAAGACCTGCGCGAGCAGGCTGCGCGTGGTGGTGTCGCCGACGCGGTCGACGGCGGCCAGGAATGCCTGGGCGGCCCGTCGGGTGGCGTACGCGCCCACGAGGTCCAGGGCCGGGTTCACCGCGTGGTTCCAGCGGTCCATCGGGCCGGCGCCGGGCCGGCCGAGCCGGTTGCGGGCGTACCGGAAGCAGTGCAGCTCGTGCCTCACGAGCAAGTCGAGCAGGAGAGCGCAGCCGGTCAGCGCGCCGGTGCGTGCAGCGGGGGCCGGGGGCGGGCGGTAGCCGCGCCCGATCAGCATGTCGGCGCCGGCCTTCGTCCAGATGACCAGGTTGTCCCCTTCGGCGGTGATGGTGCTCTCGATCGGCGCCTGAAACAGCTGACCGAGGTGCGCATTCCGCGCGACGCAGGGCGGGAAAGGCCGGCCGGCGCCGCCCTGCCCACGAGCGCAGCAGCGACCGGGCTCAAGTGGAGGGAGAGCGCGGAGGTTCGACGCGAGGCGGCATCCACACCGCGGCCGCGAGGGAGGCGAGGAGGGCCGGCGCTGCGGCCACCGCGAAGGCCAGGGCAAAGCCGGGGGCTCCACCGCGGGCCTCGGCGAGAGTGGTGAGCACGGCGATGCCGAGTGCCGTGGCCACCTGCCGGGTCGTGTTGAGCAGGCCCGAGGCGAGCCCGGTCATCGAGGGGGCGATGCCGCTGGTGGCCGCCACGGTGATGGGCGTGAACGCCACGCCGGCAC
Source organism: Streptomyces sp. NBC_00400 (assembly GCF_036048035.1). NCBI lineage: Bacteria > Bacillati > Actinomycetota > Actinomycetes > Kitasatosporales > Streptomycetaceae > Streptomyces > Streptomyces sp. NBC_00400. Next base: position 7,455,579 of record NZ_CP107940.1, read on the forward strand.
CGAGACCGAGCAACAACGCGGGCAGCGCGATGTCCACCAGGAACGCGCTGTGGGCTCCGACTCCCGACAGCCAGAGGAAGCCGGCGGCCGAGACGGCTGTCCCCACGGCGGCGGTGCGGCGGGTCCCCCAGCGCGGGGTCAGGCGCCCGGCCAGGTGAGCACCGATCATGACGGCGAAGGCGGTCGGCAGGAAGCCGAACCCCGCGCGAGTGGGGCTGTAGTGGAGCACCTGTTGCAGATAGAGCGCGAGCAGTACGGGACTGGCGAGGTAGGCGACGCCCAGACCGAAGACGACGGCGTTGGCGCTGCTGACCGAGCGGTGGGTGAAGATGCGCAGCGGTACGAGGGGTTCGCGGGCCCAGCGGCCCTGATGGACGAGGAAGAGTGCGAGCAGTGTCACGGCGCCGGCCAGGGCCGCGAACGCTGCACCGCGTGTGCCGGGTGCGCGCACCGTCACGACGCCGTAGATGAGGGCGGCGAGACCGGCCGTCACCAGGAGCGCCCCGAGCAGGTCGACGGGACGGCGTCCTGCGCCCGGTTCGGTGGAGGCTGCCCGGCGGGGCAGTACCAGCCATCCGGCCACGGCGATGGCCAGGCCGAGGGGGACCTTGACCCAGAACACCGAGCGCCAGCCGAGCGCGTCGGTGAGAGCCCCGCCCAGCACCGTTCCGGCGGCGGCGCCGACCGCGCCGACCATGCTCCACAGGCTCAGCGCGCGGGCACGCCGTACAGGGTCGCGGTACGCCTGGTGCACGACGGTCAGCGTCGCGGGCATCAGCAGCGCCCCGCCGATGCCCTGCACGGCGCGGGCGGTCACCAACTGCGCCGGGCCGTCGGCGAGGCCGCACCACACATTGCCGAGGGTGAAGAGCACAAGGCCCGTCACCAACAGCAGACGGGTGCCGAAGAGGTCGGCTAACCGCCCGCCGAGCAGCAGGAAACCGGCGAAGGTCAGGGTGTAGGCGTTCACCACCCAGCCCAGTCCTGCACCGCCGAAGCCGAGTTCGGAGCCGACCGCGGGCAGGGCGACGGAGACGATCGTGGCGTCGAGGACGACCAGGAACATCGCGCCGCAGGCGAGCAGCAGGAGCAGCCCGGGAGGTGTGGCGGCCCTCGCCGGGCGCCTGGTCGTTTCCTTCCGGGGGCGCGCGTCCTTTTCCGTGCGCACGGGCACAGCACTCCCTCCTTTCGGTACGGAGAACCGGAGAAGCAGAAGTAAGTAAGGTGAGCCTAACTCAATAGAGACCATTGGTCACTAAGGTGCGGGGAGTCGTCGTCGGCAGGGGAAGCCGTCGCCGACAGGGGGAGTCGTCGACAGGAGGAGCCGTCACCGACAGGGGTGGCCGTCAGCGGGAGTCTCCGCCCGGTCGGTAAGGTCCGGAGCATGACTGGTCCTGGCAAGCGGCCCGGCCCGCCCGCGCGGCTGAGCAGGGGTGCGATCGTGGCGGCCGCGCTCGCCTCCGGCGACCTGGAGTCGCTGTCCATGCGGCAGTTGGCGGCCCGGCTCGGCGTCTCGCACTCCGCCCTCTACCGCTGGGTTCAGGGGCGGGAGGGCGTCATCGACCTGATCGGCGAGGCGTTGATCGACCGCATCGTCCCCACCGATGCACCCACGCCGGACAATTGGCGTGCGTGGCTGGGGCGCCTCGCCTGGGCCGCGCACGACGAGTTCCTTGCCACTCCCGGCTATGCCACCCGCATCTCCCGCCCTCACCGGCACACGCGCGGCTTTTTCAAGATGCGGGACGCCGTTGTCGCCGCGTTCCGCGCGGGCGGCGCGGACCCCGAGTCGGCCGAGCAGAGCTGGTACGTGTTCGGAACCGCGCTCGTCACCTGGCTCGGTGCGCAGGAGCAGCGCCTTCTCGGCGACGTGCCGCTCCGGTTCGACCTCTTCCTGGACAGCCTGCTGCGGGGTCTGCCGGTGCGGGAGGCCCCTGAGTACGGCGCCCGGCCGTCCGCCCTTGGCGAGTAGGGCGGCGTCGTAAGTCGCCCGGGGGAAGGTCCTCTCCCGGGTGGGGCCAGTCCTCGGCGGGCGAGGGCTGGATGTGCGGCCTCTCTCCCTTGTCCGGCGGTGGCCCGCTCCTGGCCGCGCATGCGCTCCACGGGCCACATCGGCCCCCTGTCTGTCCGGTGCCGATGGTGCGGGTCTCGCGCCGCACGTACGGCGGACGCCCTGCTGCAGATGCCCGCGGCAGGGGCTCCGCGTCGCGATGGCCTCTACCGCAGGCGCCCGCGCTGCCCCCACCGCCCATGCCCGTACCGCGGACAACCGCACCACCATCTTGCTCGGGTGAGCAAACCCCGCTACCTTCTTGCTCATGCAAGCAAGAAACAGTACGGCCAAGCAAAAGGCGGCACGCAAGACCAAGCCCTCCTTCACCGAGACGGGCCGCCGCGCCCAGATCGTCGCCGCGGCGATCGATGTCATCGCCGATGCCGGGTACCACCGCGCCTCGTTTGCGAAGATCGCGGAGCGCGCCGGGCTGAGCAGCACGGGGATGATCTCCTACCACTTCGACGGGCGGGACGACCTGATGCGGGAGGTCGTCGCCGAGGTGATGCGGCTCGCGGAGGGGTACATCCGCCCCCGCATCGAGGCCCACGAGAGCTATGCGGCCCGCCTGCGCGCCTCCATCGAGGGCAACCTCGACCTGTTCGCCGAGTACCCGAACCACCTCGCGGCGCTCGTCGAGATCCTTGCCAACCTCCGCGGCGGCGACCCCGGGATGGTCGCTTTCCTCGACTCGACGGAGGCGAACCTCGCCGTCCAGGTGGAGCAGATCCGCAAGGCGCAGCGCGCGGGCGCATTCGGTGACTTCGACCCGTGGGTGATGATGCGGGTGATCCGCGCCGCCATCGACGACGTGGTGCGCCGCGCCACCCACGATCCCGATCTCGATGTGCGGGCCGCCGGCCGGGAGCTGGCGGACCTGTTCGAGCGCGCCACCAGGAACACGTCATGACCACAGCGGACACGGGGGCACACACCATGGCGACGCACCAGGCACCACAGACCGACACGGACGGATCCGCCACGGCGACGGCCCGGGGCCGCACGGCGGCGCTGCGCCGGCGGCTCGTCGTGCAACTGCTCTTCGAGCTCGTTCTCCCGCTCGGCTCCTACTACGGGCTGCGGGCGGCCGGCGCAGGCCAGTGGCTCTCGATGGTCGTCGGCGGTGTGCTGCTCCTGCCATGGATCGGCTACGGCATCGTGCGGCAGCGGCGCGTCGAGGCAATGGCGGTGTTCACGCTGAGCCTGGTGGTGGCCGGAACACTGCTGTCGCTGATCACCGGCAGTCCGCGGGTGCTGATGATCCGGGACAGCTGGCTGACCGCCGCGATCGGGCTCTGGGTGCTCGGCACGCTGCTCACCCGGCGCCCGTTCATCATGACGGCCTCGCGCGGCATCGTCATCGCCAAGGTCGGCGAGGCCGGGCTGGCCGCCTGGGAGGCGCGGTGGGACGAGGAGCCGACGTTCCGTCACCACCTGCGACTGGTCACGGCGGTGTGGGGAGCGGTCTTCCTGCTCGACGCGCTGCTGCGGGTGGTGCTGGTGTACACGATCCCGCTGGACGCCTTCCCGCTGACCAGCACCGTGCTCTGGCTGCTGATGCTCGGGGGGCTGTTCGCGTTCCACAACTGGTACCTCACCCGGCACGGCCTGAAGCTGTAGGGGAGCCTCTGGACACCGACGTCGACGTACTGATCGTGGGGGCGGGCCCGACCGGCCTGTTGCTCGCCAACGAGCTGGGACTGGCCGGAGTGCGGACGGTGGTCGCGGAGCGGCTGCCCCGCCGGAGCGGCCAGTCCGAAGCGCTCAATCTGCGGCCGCGCACCGCCGAGGTGCTGGACTGCCGGGGCCGGCTGGGGCCCGTATGGGACCGGTCACTGGCTCCCTCGGCATCGAAGAGACCGCTCGTCTCCCCGGGCTTCCCCTACGGATGGTGACCGCCCTGGCCGCCGACCCTGACCCGGCCGTGCGGGCCGCGGCCTGCCCGAGGGCCTGGCCTCACCTGGGCGGCCCGGCCCGGCGTCGGCTCCTGGACGACCCCTCCGACAAGGTCCGTGCCGAGGCACTGCTCCGGCACCACCAGGACCATCCGATGCCCCCTTCGGTCTTCGACTCCGACAACGTTCAGGAACGCGCCCTGCAGACCTGCCGCCTGGAACGCGGCCTCGCCGAAAGCCTGGCACGCCACGGTGAGCCGGCCCAGCGCTGCGCGCTTGCCGGCAACCCCTATTTGGACCCGGCCCTGGTCGAGCGCCTTGCCCAGGATTCCGACGAAGACGTCCGCTCCGTAGTGGCCACCAGGCCCGACCTCTCCGAGGAACAGCGGGCAGGCATCTGCACCGACGTCGACCCAAGCGGCCACCGCTCCCCGCTCCGGTGGGTCGTGGCGCTGCACGACGACCCCGACGCCATGCGCCGCCTGGCCGCCTCCTCCCACCCTCTCGTGCGCAGAAGCGTCGCCCGCGCCCGGCACCTCCCGCCCGACGTCATCGAACGCCTCGCCCGGGACGAGGACCGTGTCGTACAGCTCTTCCTCGCCGAATCCTGCGACGACGCACCTGCCGACATGCTGCTCGGGGTCTGGCAATGGTGGACCGGCAGCCTCAGCGTTCCCGACCGCCCCCACAGCCACCCGAACTTCCCCCGCCGCGACCTCCTGCGTTACGCCGACGACCCGAATCCGCGCATGCGGCAACTGGCCCTCGATGACCCCGAATCGACGATCGAGCTCGTGGAGCGGTTCAGCCGGGACACCGCAGCGGAGGTGCGGCTGCGGGCAGCGACCGACCCCCCGGCTGACGGTCGCCTCGGCCGTGCGGATGCTCGACGACCCGCACGAGCGCATACGCCGCGCGGCCGCCATGCACCCGCAGTTGCCCGCCCGGGTGCTGGTCCAGCTGCTGCGCGACACGGACACCGCGCAAGCTGCAGCCCAGCACCCGGCACTGCCCGTCGCGGTGATGGAGCGGATGCTCCGGTGATGTCATCCCCCCACCTCGCTCATGCGCGCGTGCGCTCGTGTTCTTGCTCCGCGACCCGCGCATGTGATCGGGACTAGGGTGGTCCGATGCCGCTTGTGGAAGTGACCTATGCGCCGGGTGTCGCCGAATCGAAGCTCCGGGAACTGGGGTCGGTACTGCCGCACCTGGTGTCCGAGGCCGTGGAGTGTCCCGAGGAACCGTACGACGGGGACTTGCAGCCGGGCGATGTGGAGATTCGCTTCCGCAGGCTGGGTCCGTTGGACCGGAGCGGTTTGGACGTGGTGATCGAGGTGAGGTCCAAGTGGTTCGAGAGCCGGGCCGCCGACCGCCAAGAACGCGTGGACAGGCTTCACCAGGACATCAGGACTGCGACCGGACTCCACGACTTCGGCGTTTACTTGTCACTCCCCTCAGCTGCGTGGTCACAGGGAGACTGAAGCAGCCCTCCGCCTCTGACCAGGACGGCTCCTGTCCGGCCAAGACGCCTCTTGTTCGATGGCGCGAGCCGGTTCACAGGATGGCGGCACCCGTTCACCGGTCGGCGGCACCCTCGGCCGTCTCGGCCTTGTCGAGGTCCCGGGCGACGATGCCCTCCATATGACGCGTGAAGACGGTCGCGGCCTCGGGGTTCATGCGGCGCAACGCGACCATGCCGGTGACGATGACATCGCAGACCTCGGCCTCGACGTCCTCCCAGGTGTGCGAGTGGCCCTTCCGAGGGTTCTGCCCCATGGCCCCGATCACCGCCTCGGCGACCTCGCCGGCCTCCTCCTGGATCTTCAGCAGTTGCAGCAGGATGCGCTGTTCGCGAGGGAGCGTGGAGTGTTCCTCCAGGCGGGCGGCAAGGCGGGCGATCGTCTGCCAGGTCTCGGTCATCTGCGTCTCGATTCCTCTCGTACGGTCGGGGTTCAGCCGGCCAGGGAGCGTGCGTGCCCTCGCCTGCCGGGAGTTGCGGCCCCGGCAGGTGGTGGCGCAAGCCGGGGCTGACGATGCTTACCGGTCTTTGGCCAGGGCTACGAGCTCGGCGAACAGGCCATCGGCATGGAGCAGGTCGTCGTAGGTGCCGTCCTCGATCACGCGGCCGTGCTCCATGACGATGATCCGGTCGGCCAGACGGGTGTTCTCGAGCTGGTGGGTCACGACGATCGTCATGCACGCGGCGGCCAACCGCTTGATCTCCAGGAAGATCTGGTGCTCACCGCGGGCGTCCATCTGCGAGGTCGGCTCGTCCAGGATCAGCAGCGGAGTCTGCCGGTACAGCGCGCGGCCGCACACCAGACGCTGCCACTGCCCACCCGAGAGTTCCACGCCGCCGAACAGCTCCCGGGCCAGGAGGGAATCGAGCTGGTTCGGCAGTTCCTCGATGGTGTCACGCATGCCGACGGCGTCGATGGCTTTCCACACCAGGTCGTCGTCCCATGTCTTGGGCTGGCCGAGCGTGATGTTCTCGCGGACCCGCAGCGGCCAGGTGGCGAAGTTCTGCGGTACGAGCGCGGTCCGCTTCCACACGGCGTCGACATCGGCCCGGGCCAGGTCGGTGCCGTCCCACAGGACGCGGCCTTTGTCGGCGACGAGGATGCCGGTGATGAGCTTGGTGAGCGTGGACTTGCCGGAGCCGTTCTCTCCGACGACGGCCAGGATCTCGCCCCGTCGCAGACGCAGGGAGACGCCGTCGACGGCGGGCTGTTCTTTGCCCGGGTACCGGTAGACGACGTCGTCGAGCCGGATCTCGTGCACCTCCTCCGGGATCGTCAGCGCACCCCGCTCGGGGGCGCGCTCGGTGGCCATGGTGAGGAAGGCGCGCATGTCGGAGAGGTAGAGCGAGGTGTGGAACATGGCGGCACCCTGGATGACGACCTGGGAGAGCGCGGCGAGGGCGGTCTGGACGGCGACGAGGGCGGTGGCGGCGACCGGAAGGGGGACGCGGCCGGTGGCGGCCAGCCAGGCGAGGGTGGCCCAGGTGCCCATCAGGAAGATGCCGCCGAGGGCACCGGCGGTCAGGTCGATGCGGAGCCGTCGCGGGGCGGAGCCCAGGGTGCGCTGGTCGATGCGCTCGGACAGGGCCCGGTACCAGTACAGGAGGTAGCCCGTCATGCCGTTGGCGCGGACCTCGTCGCCGTGGCGGGGCAGGGTGGCCCACCAGCGCATCATGCCGCGTACGTTGCGGTCGCCGATGTTCAGGTAGTGCGTCTCGTAGTCCACGCGGGCCCGCAGGATCGCGCCGGTCCCGGCCGGGAGCACGGCGAGCAGGAGGACCGGGAGCATCATCCAGTGCAGCACGGTGATGACGCCGCCCGCCGCGACCATCCGGACGACCGCGGCCATGAGCCGCTGGGCGTCGTCGACCATGGTGGCGGTGCGGACGGTGCCGATCTCTGCGGCTTCCTGCCGGTCGGAGAAGCCGTCCTCGTTGTAGGCCGCGGCCTCGACCCGGCAGGTGGCGGCGACCAGCGCCACATCGGCCTCGGTCATCAGCCGGGGGGTGATGCGGCTGGAGGCGTAGGAGGCGAGGGCTGAGCTGATGCGTCCCGTGCCGGCGGCGAGGGTGAGCACGATCAGGGCGGTCAGGGCGCCCTGCAGGCGTTCGGAGACGGGGTCGGCTGCGAGCAGATGCGTCATGGCCTTCGCGGTGAAGGCGAGCAGGACGGCGGCCGCAGCGCCGGTGAGGAGCTGGCAGAGCACGAGAAGCAGGACGGCGGCCCGGTCCACGTCCCAGGCCATCCGTACGGTGTCGCCGAGGACGGCGGGAAGGCGTCTGCCCATCGTGAAGAAACCGGCCTCGGCCAGCGGGTTCTTGCCGAACTCGCCCTCGAACTCGATGGCCGCCGGGGGTGGCGGGGGAGGCGTCTCCTCGTTGGCGGTCAAGGCGTCGGTCACAGTCACCTGCGTCCCTCCTGGGGCCGGTGCCGCACCTGGATGGTCCGGCAGTGCACGGCCTAACGACGCCCACAGAGAATCGAACGCGCTCGATTCCGGACGTGTGCGAGCCCGGGCGCGGCAAGGGCTCGAACGCGTGGGCGCCTTACTGGGGCCGCCCTCGGGCGGTGGGGCTTGGCCGAATCGCCGCTATCCGGAACGCGTGGGGCGCATGAGGATTGCGCCGCCGTCGGCCGGCCGAGGGAGCCTGGGGCCGAACATCTCGTGCGTCCGGCAAACGGGGTCCGGTTCCGGATGACATAGCGTCATCCGGAACCGATCCTGGCCGTCCGCTCAGGACGGGTGATCACGGGTTATCTGAGCGGCCCTTGCTCGTCGACGAAAGCGGGGGCGTGGTCAGGAACACCTCGGCGCTCACCGGGCCGTAGGCGATGTGGAACGTGTCCAGCCAGTACGACCAGTCCTGCGCCCCTGCCATGCTGCTGAAGCGGTAGTTGAGCTGCCGGCGCACCCACTGGCCGGGGGCGAGGCGCACTGCCGGGGGCCGTCGTGGCCGGGGCGGCAGGGCGAACAAGGGGTCCACCCGGGGCAGGACCCGCAACCGTCCGTCGGCTTCCCGGAGTTGTACATCGACCCTGCCGAGGTCTTCCCGGGTGTCATACGGCTCGAAGCCGTCGCGCTCGTGCAGACGCATCACGTGTGCGGAGCCGGCTTCGGCATGCGGGAGCGCAAAGCCGATCGGGGCCGCGTTCCTGCGCGAAGCGGCTTCCCCTCCCCTGGACTTCTTCGTCCAGGACGTCCGTATCCACTGGACGGTGATCTCCATGGCGCCCTCCGTGCCACCGACGAAGCCACCTGGCTAGGTGCCGTCCCCGCTCGCCGTACGCCGTGACTCCTCGACGATCCGCTGCAGAGCCGCCGCGTGTGCTTCCAACGCTGCCCGCCCGCCGTCGCAGAGGTTCACCCAGGTGCGGGGGCGGTTGCCGACGTACCCCTTGCGCACCTCGACGTACCCGTGCGACTGCAGCGTACTGATCTGTTTGGACAGGGCGGAGGGAGACAGCCCCGCCGACTCCTTCACCCAGCTGAACTCGGCCCACTGCACGCCCGCGAGCAGCGACACGATCGTCAGCCGGGTGGGGTCAAGGAGTACGGGGTCGAAGTCAGCGTGTGCCATCGAGGGCGCTCGCCCCTGTGCGCCGGCCGCCGTGCACGGCAACCGAGAGCAGCGCCCGCTGCCAGCTCTGCCCGAACAGGGCCAGGGCGCCGCCGCCCACCACGCCCACCGCGGTCCGCCAGTACGGCACGTCGAGGGTCCAGTGCGGCTGCAGCAACTGGATGGCGAAGCCGGCCAGGAGTACGACAAGCAGTGTGAGCAGCGCGTAACTGCGGAAGCGCCCGGAAATCTCCTGCCTGCGCATCCGGACGGGCTGACCCAGCAGAGTCGAGCCCTTGCGGGTGTTGAGCAGCACGACATAGCCGACGCCGAGTATTCCGTAAGCCGCCGAGGACCAGGCGGCCGCTCCCGCTCCGAAGAAGTCGGGAGCTGCGAAGAGCGCGCCGAACACGACGCCGAACACCACGGATACCCAACGGGAGTTGGCGGCCGAGCTGTGCGCCTGCTCCCGGTGCCGGTCAATGTCCCTGAGAGCGCGGGCCGCTTCGTCTGCCGAGGGCCGGGGGCCGTCGGGTTCGGACGGCGATGACGTAGATGACATGGCTATCTCCTTGAAGGGCTCGTTGCCTCATCGGAATCAGTTTCCTGAGAGGAAACTACTCTCCCGTGTTGGTGATAGTCAACGAGGTGTCAGTTTCCTTGGATGTTGCGGTGATACCGCCGCCCCTTGCTCCAGCGCCCCTGCATGACCTGCTTCAGGAAGGCGGCGGAACTCGCTGATATCGCGAGGCTCTTTGCCGCCTCGCGACCAGGCCTACCGCGCGGTGTGATCCCCCTCGTCCGCCGAGGTGAGGGCGTCGAGGTCATCGGCGTAAGAGCGGATGTGGAGGGCCCGGTGGGCGCGGACGGCGGCGATCACGGAGGCGAACGCCGGGTACGCGTGCGGGTGTTCCTCCAAGAGGCCCACGGCGGCGACGGCACCGTATTCCGCGGTGTCCTCGTCTTCCGACCGGGTCAAACGCAGGCAGATCTCCGCCGCACGGACCGAGTCGGCCATGGCGATCAGCGTCTCTGCCAGCGGGTTGTCCGACCAGCGCCACTGTTCGCCTTCGATGACATCGCCGTTGAGCACGTCGCCGTGCTCCCAAGCCTCGGTGACGGCGGCGGTCACCTCGGTGGTCCACGGCAGTCCGGCTTGGGCGATGCCCCACGCCGCGGCGGCGCGGACAGCGGGCGTGTGACGGGATGCCAGAGCGCCGGAGAGCCATGCGGCGCGGTGGGCGACGTCATGCCGGGCGACTCCACCGGTCATGACCGCAGCGATGAGCGGGTCCGGTTCGCTGAGGGCGCGCTCGCCCAGCGCGCGTACGGCCAGCTCCTCATGCCCGGTGCGCAATCCGGTCATGTAGGCGACGCGGTGCCGCACTTCACGAACCGGGTCGGTGAGGAGGGGAAGCAGGCGCGGGGTCGCCCGCGCGTGGGCCGTACGGATCTCGTGGTGCACGGCTTCGGTCTCCGCGATACCGATGGTGATGCCGAGCAGCAGGTCGGCGAGGGTTGCCCGGTGAGGTGCCGTGGGGTCGAGCAGGAGGTCCACGAGGACGGGGTACGCCTTGGCCGACCCTGCGTAGACGCTGCCCTGGTGGACCAGGCAGTTGTGGAGGACCTCAACGGCCCGTCCGGCGCGGTCCGAGTCCTCGCCACAGGCGTCACGAAGCCACTTGAGGGTGTCCGCTCCGTCGCCGTAGGCGTGTTCCGCCTCTGTCCAGTCGGTGTCGTGCAGTGCGATCCGTGCCCGCATCGTCGCTCTCGTCCCCTCCGGGGTGTGTGCACTCTCGTGCCGTCGGCTGCCCCAAGGCTAGGGAACGGGAGGGAGCTTCACGCGGGAGGGAGCCTATGCGAGGGGAACCTATGGAGGAGGGGTGGACAACACAGCGAGGCCAAGAACCTTCCTCATCTCTCGTCGATCACGGGCATGGGGCCTCCGTCGCCATGCCACTTCTGGAGGAAGGCCGGCTGCCGTGTCACATCCACCAGTTCGATACGGCCGCCAATGCTGTCCAAGCGGTGGTACGCGAAGGGCCGGCCATAGGGGCAACCGGAGAAGTCAACGGTGAAACCCTCGTCGTCCAGCCGCTGTGAACCCTGCTGGACAGAGCTTGTCCAGTAGCCCAGATGGTCGAACCGGGCTCCTTGCGAGGCATCCCAAGGACTCCCCGCGGGCCCCTCGATCAGCTCGATGAACGGTGGTCCGCCGCGGGTGAAGGCGATGCGGAAGTCCCACTCGCCAAGCCGGTCAGCCACCGGAGCACCCCACTCAACCCCCACGGACCTCCCAAGGTCCTGCATAGCCCTCTCGATATCCGGCACAACGAAGCACACATGGTAGAACGCAGTCATCAGCTCATGATCGAGCAGATGCCGAAGCCATGTCTGCTGTTTTTCCGGGGCGGACGTTGCACGACACGGTGAGAGCCTGCCGGCAATGTCCGCCTCCAAAGGCCGACCACGCCGGCACTGTCGTATCCGGGCGATCAGTAGCCTCACCCCCATGGGACTGGACATCACGGTGATGATCGTTGACTGGTCATGGCTGGGGGAGGCGCCGCCCCGGGAGCGGTTGTCGCGGTTGAGGGATGCCTGGTACGCCGATGAGACGGGGCTGTGGAACCACGGCACACCGGCGGTCACGGGTGACTGGGAATGGCCGCGGGGGCCTGACGCCGCCTTCTTCGCCGTGTACGAGTTCCTGCGCACCTGCGGCTCGTTCAAGCCCCACTTCTGGGCCGGGGAACGGTGGGAGTCCCTCCAGAAGCGACCGGTGTCCTTCACCAGGAGCACCTGATGCTGCCCCGGCAGGGGGCCTGGCGCCACCACAACTCGGCTCAGCCCCAGGTCTCTCCGCTGACAAGGGAGGGGCCGAAGTGACGGGCAGCCACGGAGGCGATCGTCGGTACGGCACCTTCTTCCGCCGTGTGTTTGAAGGTGTGGACGATGCAGGTGCGCACCGGGTGGACCGGCCCGCCGGGGCCCCCGGAGTCGTTGGTGGCGAGGGGCCGGACTTGCGTGCGGGCCAGGGCGAAACAGACCAGCGTGGTGCGGGAGTCCGTGAACCGGAAGTGGTCAACGATGGCCCGGTTGCCGAAGTCGAGGCAGTCGAAGACGACGGCGACGTCCTGGTCCCCATACGGCGCCTGTTGCAGGGCCGGCAGCGCGTCGAGGATCGCGTCACTACGAGCGAGCAGACGGGCCTGTTCGTGCGAATCGCCCCACGGGGGCGGGGCGTTGTCCCGGAACTCTTCAGGGACCTCCTCCGAGCGCAGCAGCGTGCCCACGGCCGGGCGGTCCCATCGCGCCTGTCCGCTGACGCTGCCCCAGTTCAGGCTCGCGTTGACACAGAGTTCGCCCGCAATCAGCGCCCAAGGCGTACGGACCACACGCTCGCGCGCAAGGTCGACCACAAGCCGGCCGAATGCCTCCCGGGGCAGTAGGCCCGGCTCTTCAGGTGCCATGAACGCATCGGTCCAGATTCCCATGCGACAGGTTGTACCGAGCGAATCCGTGTGAAGCCAACCTGGTATGTCACGCCGTGACGTGCGGGCGGATCGCTTCCGGGGAGCGTCAGGGCTACCGCCTCGCCAGGACCCGAACGCGAGCCGAGGAGCCCGCCAAGGCGGGCCGACGGCTGACGGTAGCCGTCTTGGCCGCCGCCACCCGCACGGGCGGCGTGCGATCAGAAAACACCCGAATTACCCGTGCTCTGCCTGTTTGTTGGGCGGGCTGAGCTTCCTTGTTTTCCATTCGTCTGCGGTCATTCGCCAGATGACATGAGTCCCCGATTCGCCAGGAGCTCTGGGCCCGTCAGGTGCTTGTATACGGTCAACCTCAGTGAATCCCAAGCGGCGGGCGACGGCTCCGCCGGCCGGGTTGGCGGCATCGTGATGGATTTCGATGCGGTCGATGCCCGTGAGCTGGAGGCCCTGGTGAACAAGAGCCGCAGTGGCCATCGTGGCCATGCCTCTTCCGGTCCAATCCGGGTGAAGCCAGTAGCCGATATCGAAGCCACCCTCACCGATGCGGCGCATGAGATCGCAGCTGCCGATCACCGCGGCGTCTGACGTGATGGCATAGCCGAATGCTTGCCCGGTCTCCCACTCTGACTGTCTCCGGGCGAGAAAGTCAGAGGTTTGCTGTCTGCCAGGGTTGGCTGCCCAAGGCATCCACGGCAGCAGGTGGTCCAGAGACTCGTAGATCGCCCGTTCCAAGGCGTCGAGATCGCTCATGCGCCACCGGCGCAGTTCAACCTGGTCAGAACTGAGGCTTTCGGCAGGCTCTTCCATGCACCGGATGCTTTCGCAGCCCAGCCGGGGCCGACAACCCATTACCAGCTGGTCGCTGCGGATCCAGGCCTGGTAGCCGGAAACCGGAAACCTGGCAGGATGTGGCGGATGCGAGCGAACGGCACGGCGTTATCACCCGTCACAGCACTGCTGACCCTTTGCCTGGGGGCTGCTTTTGTGGTCGCGAGCCAGGCTCAGCCGGCGGCCGCGAGCGCTTTCCCGCCGCGGCCGGTGGCGTCGCCGGCACGTACGCCGGTGGCCGTCACACCCGCGACCGCGAACATCCGGCTCACCGAGGGGCAGGTCGGCGAGGTCGCGCCGGGTGGCACCCTCATCTATCCCGGTGTGACCAGCTGTCTGACGGTGACCGTTCGCCTCCGGGATGGCGGAAAAGTGGGCGCGCACGCCAGCCTCTTCCAGGTGCCGGGGGAGTACCGGTCGGACCGGATCCTCGCCGCGGTAAAACAGCGGACCGGGGCGAGGAGGGTACGCGCGGTGGAGGTCAGGGGCGCCGTCGGTGCCTGGGCCCCGAGCTACTTCACCAAGGCGATCGAGAGTTACGCGGAGGGCGAGCGGGTGCCCGTCCCTGCTGGGCCCGACCCGGAGGGCCTGGCCAGGGCGGTGGCGGACGGACTCGGACAGTCGAGGGGAAAGGTCACGGTCGAGGATCTGCCCGACGGCGACCAAAGGGTGGACTGAGCCGAGCCGACATCCGTGGGCCGCCTCGACGCTCTATGCGGCGCCGGAATGTCGGTCCGCGCACCCATGGCCCCACCGCGGACTTCGGTCACACCGTGGTCGTCACCGGCTCTCCCGTGCTTGGTCGTATCGAGGTGACCCGGAGTCAGAAGGCTTTTTGCAGCTGTGCGCCGGGCGTGATGCGGCCGTGCGGGGTTCGGGCAGGCGCCAGGCCAGCGCGGCCGGCACGAGGAGGATGCCGATCAGCGTGGCGAGCACGGCGCGGATGCCCCAGGCGTCGGCGAGCATGCCGAACAGCGGCGACAGGAGCCCGCCCGCCGACAGGGTGACGCCGAGCGTCAGTCCGCTCGCCGTGCCGATGCGGTGGGGCAGGTAGTCCTGCGCCAGCGTGACCTGCGCGGCGAACGGCACGAACAGGACCGTGCCGTAGAGGAAGGCGCAGACGAGCACCCCGGCGATCTGCGGCATGAGCACCACGCCGGCGACGGCGAGGGCGGAGACGAGATAGCCGTAGCGCAGGGCGGTCAGGCGGCCCCAGCGCTCGGCGCTCCACCCGCCCGCCAGCGTGCCGACGACGCCGCCCGCGCTGAACGCGGTGAGGGTCGCCGAGCCGGTGGCCGCCGAGACGCCGAATCGGCTGATCACGTACAGCGCGGCGAGCGACCCCATGACGACGTAGGGAATCGACCAGAACACCGAGATGACGGAGAGCGTGCCGAAGGCCCGCCAGTTGTCCGAGGGGCCGGTCTGTGCCGCCTTGCCGTCAACGCCCGTGGTGCGAGGGGGCGTTGTGGTGATGACCTGCCAGGAGCGCCGGGTCACCAGGCAGACCGCGCCCATCACGACGGCGGGCACGGCGAGCAGCCAGGTGCTGGAGACACCGGCGCCGTTGATCACCACGGACACAAAGAGCGGGGCGAAGGCGACGCCGATATTGCCGCCGACGGCGAAGACGCTCATCGACCGTGCGTCGCCGCCGCCGAGGGTGCGTGCCGCCATCGCGCCCGCCGGGTGGAACGCCGCCAGCCCGATGCCGGCGAGCGCGACCGCGATCCACGTCCACACATACGCGTCGCCCAGGCCGGACAGGCCCACCCCGACTCCCGCAGTGACCATCCCGGCCGGCACCAGCCAGCCCATCGGCCGACGGTCGGCCAGCAGTCCGACCAGTGGCTGTATCAGGCTGGACAGTCCGGTGGCGGCCAACGTGATCCCGGTGATCAGGGTGTAGCTGTAACCACGTCCGGCCTGGAGGAACGGCAGCAACGCGGGGACCGCGCCCTGGTACATGTCGTTGACCCCATGGGCCACGGTGAGCAGCCCCAGCTCTCTCTTGTTCTTCATACGTCCCCCGTTGGGTGGTGGATGGTCTCCGGGGCTCCGGTCCCGGATCGACGCCGCATCAGGACCGCCCTCCCCGCGGCCCCGCACGGCGTACGGTTCGCCTCTGGCTCACGACGAGATGCACGGCTCACTTCTGGTCAGGACGAGGCGTACGGCGCGCAGGCCACCGCGTCACCGGGCTCGGTGCCCAGATGAAGCGCGAGGTGGACGCCCTGATAATCCGGCCTCCGGCGAATCGGACGCGCCGGCCTTTCTCGCTTTCATGGCTCCCTCCCCCGCCCGTGCCTGTGCACGGCATTTCTCTCCGGCGCGTGGCCTCGCCGAATATGCGATGGCCCCTTCAGGCCCTTGGTTGAATTCTGTATAGATGAATTGAGCTTCAGGGATTTCGTGTACGCCGGCCGTCTTCACGCACCTCGGTCCCTGCAGACGCTAATCGAATGCCGAGGGTCAACACTGGGAATCTTGCAGGGATCTGTCAAGGGCAAACAGAGCTTTCACCGCTGACACCGCCGGCCGGGGGCGCGGGCGCCTGGACCGGCCCGGACAGCGCGTGGCCGCGCCCGCCGCGGCGCGCTGCGACCGGGCGCCGGCCATTCCGGGCGGGTGAATCACGATGAATCACGGTGGATCGACGAACGTACCCCGAGAAATCAAGAGATGGCGATATGAAGTCGGTCGAAGGTGACCAATTCCAGGGAACTCCGGAAAGTGGGATGTGTCTGAAACGCGGCAGAGGACGCGACTGGGCTCACCTCGAATAGGCCGAAACGCACCCGTCGTCGTGCCGGGGATGGCCGGATCCTTACCCGCCCTGGCGGCACTGGCAGTGGGACGTGCGGCCATGGTGCCGGGCGGCGTGCGGTTCGGGTGTGCGCGGAACAGGTAGTGGTACGCGTATTTCTCCCCTGTCCAGGACTGCAGGGTGCCGAGAGAGTGGGGGAACTGCTGCTTCCGGTCCCTGTGTCTGCGGCTGCCGGGAGTGGGACAGCGAGGCCGTCGCGTGGACGGCTCGGGCGAGGTGGCAGATCGCGTGGCTGATCGGTCCGCCGTCGGCCGCGGCCGGTTCCGGGACGGTGGCCTCCTGCCCCGGTACCGGGGGACCCCATCCGCTGCGGGTGACGGAGCCCCCGAGCCGCAGAGCGTCACGCATCCAGAGGAAGAGGTAAGAGACCATGACCACTGCTTTCGATCCGATCGTCCTGGGCGGCAAGCGCCTGGCCAGCCGCGTCGTGATGGCGCCGATGACCCGCAGCCGTGCGTTCGGTCCCGGCGCCGAGCCGACGGAGCTGGCGGCCCCCGGGTGGGCCCGCGGATCTCGCCCGGGAACGTCTACAACGACATCTCCGAGGACGACCCGACCGAGGTCTACGCGGCGCTGCTGGACCGGCTCGCCGCCCTGGACCTGGCCTATCTGCACCTGATGGAGGGCCCGGACCGTTCCCTGACCGCGCGGCTGCGCAAGGCCTGGCCCGGCACGTTCGTCCTCAACCCGTTCACCTACCCGGATGCCAGCGGTCCGGACGCGCAGACGCTGGTCGAGGACGGCAGCGCGGACATGGTCGCCTACGGGGCGCTGCGAACCGGTTCCCCGCCCTTTCGCTCCTCGGGCCGCAAGCCGGCAAACCCCCGGCCGGCTGCGGCCCACCCACCGCATACCGCACCACCCGTGAGGACAAGGACCGAGAACCGATGGCAGCCCGCACCACCCTCGCGCCGCTGACCGCCGATGCGGATCTCACCGCCGCGTTCGAGGTCCTCGGCCAGAAGTGGAACGGCATCATCCTCCACACCCTGGCCACCCGCCCCGCCCCGCCCCGCCCCGCCCGGTTCGGCGAACTGTGCACCGCCATCGACCGCATCAGCGTGAAGATGCTCGCCGGCCGGCTGCGCGAACTCCTCGACGCCGGTCTCATCACCCACGACCGGCTCCCGCCCGGGCCCGCCACCTACACACTCACCACCGACGGCCGGGCGCTGCTGCCCGGCCTGGAGCGGATCCGCTCCTGGTCGCAGTGCCGAAGAACCGCGTGACCCCGTTACTCCTCGTTACTCCACGAAGAATGGAACGCACCATGTCAGCACGGACTCTGCCCGAAGCGACCTTCTCGCGCACCGTCCTGGGGTCCGGCCCCGGCCTCGCCCTCGCCCACGGCGCAGGCAGCAGCGTGGCCGGTACCTACGGCCCGATTCTCGAAGGCCTGGCCGCCCGCCACACCGTCGTCGGTGTCGACTACCCCGGCAGCGGCGACACCCCCCCCGCTCCACCACACCGCTGCAGCTGGACGACCTGGCCGACCAGCTCGTCGCCGCCGTCGCCGAGGGCCTGGACACCTTCGCCCTGTCCGGCTACTCCCTCGGCGGCCCCGTCGCCCTCCGCGCCGCCGCCCGCCACCCCGAACGCGTCACCGCCCTCGTGCTGACCGCCACCTTCCCCCACCGGGACAACCGGCTCGCGCTCGCCCTGCCCGTCTGGCGCAAGCTGGCCGAGTCGGGCAACCGCGAACTGCTGGCCGAGTATCTGACGATGATGGCCCTGGGCGCCGACGCGCTGCAGGCGATGCCGGACGAGCAGATCCAGCAGGCGATCGGATTCACCGCCGCCAGTGTCGCGGAGGGCACCCCCGAGCACGCAGAGCTCGCCCCCCGGGCCGACGTCCGCGACGACCTGCCGCACATCAAGGCACCCACCCTGGTCATCTCCACCACCCAGGACTGGTTCACCTCCACCCGCCTGCACCACCAGCTCGCCGACACCATCCCCGGCGCCCAGCTCGTGGAGATCCCCACCGGCCACCTGCCCATGGTGGAACGCCCCGAGGAATGGCAGAAGCTCATCACCGGCTTCCTCGGCCGGCACCGCGCCTGAGACTCACCGCTGGTGGGGGCCATGCCGAGGACGAGGCGACCCCCGCCAGCGGTGCCAGGCATGTCGGAAGGTCACGTAAGGATGTGCGGCGACAGGCCTCTGGCGCTGCTGCGCCGGCCGGGGGCGGGCTGCGGCCGGAGGCCACCCGGCAGGCCGTGCACGCCGCAGCGCAGTCGGGACAGCGCCTGCGAGCGGACCTCGCCGCTCGGGGCCGTCGAATGGCTCGCGCCCGACGCGGCCGCCCGCTGGAAGAGGCCGCCGGGCATCTGCTCGCCGCCGAGCCCGACGGCAGGGACTGGGTGGTCGGCGCGCTGTGTGCCGCCGCACGCCTGGCTGCGGCACGCGGCGACTCCGAGAGGACTGTGGCCTACCTGCGGCGTGCGCTGCGCGAACCCCCTTCGTCCGGGCAGGAGATCCTGCCGGCCGAACTCGGCCGTGCCGAGGCGCCGGCTCACCCGGCAGCCGCAGTCCGCCACTTGTGCGCGTCGCGTCGGCCGGCGGGCAGCAGGTGACCGATGCGAAACGACTGCTGGCATCCTCAAGGCTTTTGACGCTCACCGGCCCCGGCGGAGTGGGCAAGACGCGCCTTGCCGTGCATGTGGCCGCTGCTGTGCGACGGAGTTTCCGGGACGGTGTGCGCTTCATCGAGCTGGCTGAATTGCGCGATTCCGCTCTCTTCGCGCACACGGTGGCCGCACAACTCGGCCTGCACGACCAGCCCTCGTGCACCACGATCGACGTGATCATCGAATACCTCGCCTCCCACGAGGTGCTTCTCACGCTCGATAACTGTGAGCATCTGATCGACGACTGCGCGCTGTTCATCGATGGCGTCATTCGAGCGTGTCCGAAGGTGCAGATCCTGGCGACGAGCCGGCAGTCGCTCGGCGTGTACGGCGAGACGACCTTGGTGGTTCCTCCGCTGCCGGTACCCAGCCCGGAAGCAGTGTCGTCGCCGGATGCGCTGACGCAGTACGACGCGGTGAACCTGTTCGTCGATCGGGCCGGCGCCGTGCTGCCCGGCTTCCGTCTCCGTAGCCAGGACTGCGCAGCAATCGCGCGACTGTGCCGCGCGCTCGACGGGATCCCGCTGGCGATCGAGCTGGCCACGGTGTGGCTGCGCGCACTCTCGCTCGGCCAGATCGAGGAGCGCCTGTCCGAGCGCTACCGCCTGCTCACCGTCAGCCCCCGGAACGCACCCACACGGCAACGCACGCTGCAAGCGCTGATCGACTGGAGCTACGACCTGTGCGCGGGGCCCGAGCAAGAGTTGTGGGCCCGGGCATCAGTATTCTCCGGCAGCTTCGACCTGGACGGCATCGAATATGTCGGCGCCATTGAGGGGATCACGCCGGAGGAGATACGGAATATCGTGCTCTCCCTCGTCGACAAATCCATCCTGATCCGCGACGAGCGCGAGGGCTGTGTGCGCTATCGGATGCTGGAGACCCTACGGGAGTACGGCGAGGCGCGGCTTGTCGCGGCCGGCGAGCAGGATGCCCTTCACCGTCGTCATCGCGACTGGTACGTCCGCATGGTGGAGCAATTCCAGGCCGAGTGGATGGGACCGGATCAGGATTCCTGGATTCTGCGGCTGCGACGCGAGCACGCCAACTTGCGCGAGGCCCTGGGCTTCTGTCTCACCCAGCCCGATGACGCCGTCCTCGCGCTGCGCATGGCGGACAAACTGGGGACCTACTTGGGTGTCCAGGGCTTCAACGGCGTGACGCGTCACTGGCTCGATCAAGCGCTGGCGGCAAGCCCCGAGCCTTCGCCGGAGCGCACCTCGGCGTTGCGCCGAAACGCGTGGGTGGCACTGCTGCAAGGCGACGTCGACGCCGCACAGGCGCAGCTCGTCGAGGCCGCTGAGCTGGCCGGGAAACTCGGCCTCACGAAGGAAAGCGCGTACGTGACGCTCGTGGAGGGGATGAAAGCCGCCTCCTCAGGAGACATCGAGAAGGCATCGCTGCTCACCGCCGACGCCCTGTCCGGGTTCGGCTCGGGGCACGACCTCAGCGGCAAGCTCCTCGCGATGTCCATCCACGGACTCATCCTCGGGCACCAGGGGGAGCGCGAACGGGGCCTGGCCCTCCTGAAGGAAGCAGTTGCCCTCACCGTGCAGCGCGGAGAGGTGATCTGGCGTTCCTGGGCACTGCTGGCCCTCTCCTTCGTCGAGCTCGACCACGACCTGGCGCACGCGGAGGCCGCAGCGCGCGAGGCCCTGAACCTGCGCCGCCGGGTGAGCGCCAAGTTCCTGATGGCCTTCGCGTGCGAAATCCTCTCCTGGGTGAGTGAACGGCAGGCGCGCCATGTCCGGGCAGCGACCCTGAGCGGTGCCGCCGCCGCCATGTGGCGGACGGTCGGCACCTCACCGGACTATTTCCACCCGGTGGGAGTGGTGCACCGGCAGCACCTCGGCGTGGTCCGTGCGGCGATGGGCGACGACCGCTTCGACACCGCGTTCCAGCGTGGCTACGACCTGTCCGAAGAGGCAGCACTCGACTACGTGCTAGGGACGGTGACCTCGACCGGCGAGCAACGGCAAGCGAGTGGTGAGGGTGCAGACTTGACGCCGAGAGAGCGGCAGATCGCCCAGCTGGTATCCGAGGGCTTGACCAACAAGGAGATCGCAGCGCGCCTGGTCATTGCCCCCCGCACGGCCGAGGGACACGTTCAACGCATCCTCACCAAGCTCGGGTTCAGCTCCCGTGCACACATTGCCGCCTGGTACGTCAGCGGACAGAACGTCCGGGAACTGCCCATTCCCTCGAACTGACTGCGGCGTCCTTCCTGTGCGGTGCGGCAGCTGCGCGACGTGCCGTTGGGCGGACACGAGGAACAGAGAGGAATAGAGCAGGGTTGCCATCGCCTCCAACGAAAGGGTTTTGCGCGTGCCGTCGTCCGGATGATGGGGTGGCATGGTGACCAACCACGATGAGGCGGCGGCTGTCCGACCGTTGACACTGGCTTGGGTGAGCCGGCACCTGGAGGCCGGCGAACGGATCGTCAGAACCCAGGCGCTGCACGGCGGCATCACCGCTCAAATGCGGCGGCTAACCATCGGCAGGCGGGACGGAGGCACCCGTGACCTGGTGCTGCGGACCTTCGTCAACGTGGAGCATGCCGAGGACTGGCTGACCAGGGAGGCCGGGACCCTGACCCTGCTCACCGGGACCGGCGTGCCGGCTCCTGGACTGATCGCGGTTGATCCGACCGCCGCGCATTGCGCGTATCCATCGCTCCTTATGACACATCTGGCGGGCCGGACGGTCCTGGATGACGAGGGATTGGAAGCGCGCGTCCCTCTGCTGGCCCGTCAACTCGTGGCGATCCACGCGCTGCGACCCGCCCAGCGGCCCCGGGGCTATGAGGCATGGACGACCGCCGACACCGTCGTGGTTCCGAAGGGCGCCGACACGGCGGCATGGGCCGCGGCGATCGACGTGATCCGCAGGCCCGCGCCGCCCTATGAAGGGCGATTCCTGCACCGGGACTTCCAGCCCGGCAACGTGCTGTTCGACGTGCCGCCCCCAAGGCAGGCAGGTCCCCGGATCACCGGCGTCGTCGACTGGGCAGCGACCTCCTGGGGCCCGGCGGATCTCGACGTGGCGCACTGCTCCACCAATCTCGCGCAGCAGCATCGCCCGCCGTGACCACTTCCCGTGATCTGTGACGGAATCCAGGTCTCGCCTACAAAGCCGGCCCAGCGCCTATTCGTGCGTCGCGGGACGCCGAGTCAGGCTGGAAAGGTACGAGCGCAGGTGCCGATGGAGACCTTGCGCTTCTCGAAGTGCGCGAGGAACGCGGCCCCTTCCTCCTCGGTGGGGGCCCGATACTCTTCGCTGGGTCGGGTGGCCCTGCGGCGGGCGAGGAAGGAGCGCTGGGCCGAGTAGCGATCGCACGCGGGCGGCGCTCAGCCGGCCAGGGCCTGCGGCGACCCCCGACCGGCAGTAGCGGCGTCCCACCTCCAGGCTCCCGAAGGGCTACTCCCTGGCAGGGTCGGCGCCCGGCCGCTTGACGATCCGATCGTTGACCTCGATCGACTTCCAGAGTCGGCGGCTGATCCGGACCTTTACGGAGGCGCCATCGGCAAGGCGGACTTCGACGAAGTGGTACATGTTCGAGCCGTCAAGCATTCCCCGGGACTTGTTGGTGACGATGCCTTCCCAGTGGTCGTCTCGTCCGATTTCATGAGATTTGAACATGCTGTCAGCTTACGAGGATCGGCCGTCGGCCCTGTAGGTCCTTGAGTCATGTCCTGGGGATGACATATGTCCTGCCAGGCCACCGCAGCGGTTCACTGCCGGGAGCGGTGCGCGGCCTGGATGCCCTGTCCAGAGCGTCCAGAAGGTCGACGGCAGGCTCCGTACTCAGGGCGGCGCCACACCGGTTCCCCGGACGTGCGGGCTGACGCCGGACTCGGCGGCCGCCTCACCAGGGCGAGAATGCGCGAGCCGTCGGCCGGCAATCAACCGTCGGCGGCAAGACGGTTCAGCCACTCCGCCAGCAGATGTTGCTCGGCGCTGCTGAGGTCCGTCTGTTCGGGCAGTGCGGCGCGCAGGGCGCGGGCGGCGCCGGCCGGACCCGGGTCCTTCACGGCCGGCTCCTGGTTGGTGACGGTGGTGACCATGCACTCCCGAAGAGTGGCCAACAGGGCCGGGTTGCGCCGGTCCTGGGGCAGGGACAGCCAGGTGAGCACTGCGCCGCGCGCCGTGGCGTGGATGATCTGGGCCGCGAGTTCCTCATCGACGCGAAGCCGGCCGCCGGCGGCGAGGCGCCGGATGCGGCCCATCAGGATCTCCATGCCGGCCTTGAAGGCGGCCGAGGTGGTCCTGGTGGGTCCGGCGTACATCAGCGTGAACAGCGCGGGATGGGCCAGACCGAACTCGACCGCGACGTCCCAGCCGGCCCTCAGGTCCTCAATGGGGTCCCGGGGGTCGGGGTCGACGTGCTTGGTGGCGAGAAACGCGGCGAAGCCGTGCTCGGCCACCGCGTCGAGCAGCCCGTCCTTGTCGCCGAACAGCCGGTAGATGGCCGGCGGCTGCAGGCCCGCCGCATCAGCGACCGCGCGGGTGGTGACCGCGTCGCGCCCCGCGCGCGTCAGCAGGTCGATAGCCGCATCGATGACCCGCTGCCGGGTCTGCTCCCGGCTCGGGGAGGCGGTATCGGGCTTGACGGCGGTGGCGTCGTCCCGGCCGCGTGAACGTGGTGGCATGAATCGATGATACCGCATCGATGGTTCCATCGTTATTATCGGTGATATCTTCGAGGCGTTTCCATTGGAATCACGTCGTCGCAACACTGGAGCGCATCATGATCATCGTGACCGGAGCCACCGGACAGCTGGGGCGTCAGATCGTCGAAAGGCTGCTTACGCGCGTGCCGGCGGACCGAGTCGGCGTCAGCGTCCGCGACCCGCAGAAGGCGCAGATGTTCGCCGACCGAGGGGTACGGGTACGACCGGGCAGCTTCACCGACGCCACCGGCCTTGCGCACGCCTTCGAGGGTGCCTCGCAGGTGCTCATCGTCTCCGTCGACAAAATGGGCGAGGAATGCGTCAGACAGCACCGCACCGCGATCGAGGCGGCCGTCACGGCGGGCGCCCGTCGCATCCTCTACACCAGTCAGATGGGGGCAAGCGCCACGTCGCACTTCCAGGCCTGCCGCGACCATGCCGCCACAGAGGAGGCACTGCGCGCCTGCGGTGTGCCGTTCACCTCACTGCGCAACGGCTTCTACGCCACCAGCGCGGTGCACTTCCTCGGCAACGCGGCGGAGTCCGGCCGGTTCGCGCTCCCCGCGGACGGGCCGGTCGCCTGGACCGCGCACGCCGACCTCGCCGACGCAACCGCCGCCATCCTGGCCGACGAAGGCCGCTTCGACGGCCCCACGCCGCCGCTCACGGGGGGACAGGCGCTCACCTTCGACGACATCGCCGCCCTCGCCACCGAGCTCAGGGGGCGCACCGTCACGCGGACCACCGACCCCGACGATCAGTTCCGGGAGCAGATGGTGGGCCAAGGCGTCCCCACAGAGGTGGCGGACCAGTTGCTCGGCATCTTCGCCGCCAGCCGTGCCGGCGAGTTCGCCACCGTCGACCCGACACTGGCCGCCCTGCTCGGCCGCGAGCCCATCACCCTGGGCACGGTGCTGCGCGAGCAGCTGTCCGAAGGCTGATCCACGACGGGCGCCGGATGCCGATGCCCGGACCTGGCCATGCCGACCGCCGGACAGCGCTCTCCGCGTGAGCGGAGTGAGCTGATGGGCGGCTGGCCCCGCCCGGGCCCGTGTCCCGTTCCGCGGCCCCGCTCCGTCTCAGTCGTCCGCTCGGCGTTTTCTCAGGCGTGCGCCGAAGCCGACCAGCGCTGCGGCCGTGCCTGTCACGAGGACGCCCAACGTCAGTGCGACCGGGTGCTTGGGGTCCGGGCCGCCGTGCTTGCCGTCCGGCGGGCTCGTCGGGTCGCTCCGCGGTGTGTCGACTGTCGGTGCTCCCGGTGAAGGGGACGGGGAGCGGGGTGGCACGGATCCGGTCGTGCTGGGTGACGGGTCCGGTGTGGCGGTCGTATGCGACGTCGAACGGCCGGTCCCCGCTCCCGGCCGCGTGCCCGTGGCCGACCCGCCGGAGGTTCCGGAACCGCTCCCGTCGGGCCCCGTCCCGGACCCCGTTCCCGTTCCCCTTCCTGTCCCCGTCCCCGTCCCTGCTCCTGTCCCCGTCCCCGTCCCCGTCCCTGCCCCTGTCCCCGGCCCCGGCCTCGTCACCGTCTCTGTCGGCTTCACCGCCTTCGTGACGACGAGCGAGTGCAGGACCGTGTTCTGTCCGGGGGCTACCGTGCAGGCCGCGTTCATCGTGCCCACCTGCGTCAGATTGCCGTGCGCGTCCCTCGGGGTGAGGTGCAGGCCGAGGTCGCCGACGGTGACCTTCGCGTTGCCCGGCCGGGTGAAGGTGACGGCGGGCGCGGTGCCCTTGGCGGACATATCGAACGCACCGAAGGCCGGGATGGGGGTCCGGGGGATCCTCATGGGCACGGACAGGCGTCTGTCGACCCGCGGCGCGGACACGGCGGCGGTCCCGTCCACGGAGCCTTCCAGGGTCCTCGCGCCGACGAGCGGAGCCAGCCCGGTGAAGCTCGCGTCCACCGTCGCCACGCCGTTCACGGCGGCTCTCGGGCTGGAGTCGCCGGCTTCGATCGAACTGGGGAGGTCCGTGCTGATCCTCATCGTCACCGGCGCGGTGCCGATCCCCGTGAATGCGCAGGTGTAGCTCAGCTTGATCGACACCGGTTGCGCGGCGGCGGGCGGGGTGCCCCATGTCGCCACGATGCCCAGCGCGGCCGTCATCGCTCCGGCGACTCCCAGGGCTGCCGCTCCGGTGCCGTACGTCCGCGTGCCGCCGCGGGCGGTGCCGCACCCGGCGCTCATCGGCTCCCGCCTTCCGCCGGCTGTTCGTGTTGCCGGTGGGCCTCGGCGAGGCGGTCCCGCAGCCGTGCGTGGCGGAACTGGTAGACCGCGCCGGCCTGGCGCAGTACGCCTCGAGTGCGGGCGTCGTCCAGGAAGGCGTTCACCCTCCAGGGGAGGCGTCCTGACAGGGGCAGCCAGAGGCGGACCAGGACCAGCCACCGGCCCCACGCGGTCAGCGTGCCGACCCCGACCGCGGCCGCGAGTCCCGCCCCGATCCCGGACGGGAGGCCGAGGGCGAAGCCGTTGAAATGCGTGACAGCGGTTCCGAATCCGAGGCCGAGGACCAGCCCCACCACGGCCACCTGGACGAGCACGATGGTGCGGTTCGTGCGCAAGAGGTCCGTCGCGCTGACCGATTCCTCCGGCTTGGCGTCCGTCTCGAGCCAGGCCACCAGCGCGGCGGTGATCCCGACCGACAGTCCGATCAGGGGCCCGGCCACGAGCCAGTTCCCGAAGAGCAGGGCGGCCACGGGCCAGGGGTAGGACAGGAGCATCGTGTAGACCGCGAATCCGCCACCCAGGACGATCCCGAAGATCAGTCCGCCGGCCAGCCCGCCGCCGACTCTGGGGAGGAGGCTCTCCCGCACTCTCCTCGCCCTCACCCCTCTCGCCTCGCCGCGGATCCGGATCTGCATGCGGGACGGCTTGAACGCGCCGCCGACCTTGAGTTTCGACGCGAATCCGTGCATGAGCCCGAAGGTCAGCCCGATTCCCAGCATGTTCAGGAACATGGTCAGGAGCGCCGCCGGGGGGTTGCTCATGAGGGCAAGGACGAGTGCCACCGCAGTACCCGGCACGAGCCCGCACAGGATCCCGGAGACGACCATGCGCGCGGGCAGGCTCATGGTCGTGCCCAGCTGCCACCACTCGATGTCCTGTGCGCCGATGACGTGTGCGTCCGGCTTCTGTGCGTCCGTCTTCTGTTTCGTCAGGTGCGTGGCGAGATAGCCGAGCCAGTGGCCTGCGCGCTCGGCGCTCCAGCGTCGGCGTTTCGGGACGGACAGGTTGAGGAGGGGGTCGTACGTCCTCGGGACGAAGGCGTCCAGGAGGTGCTTCTCCAGCGCGTCCTGGGAGCTGGACTCTGCGAGTTTCAGCAAGCATTCAGGATCGCCGCCGGACGCGTGGAAGGCCTCGGCCATGGTGAGCATCAGGGGAGTGGTCAGTACGGTGGTGAGCCGGGCGGCGGCCGGTTCACCACAGTGGCTGCTCAACCGGTCCAGGACGGGCGCCCATCCGGCCGAGGCGTCGAGGCGGGCGGAGCAGTCGTCGACGGTGAGGTCCGTCAGTTCGATCCCCGGAAAGAGCTCTTCGCCTGGCTTGACGCCGCTGAGCGCTTCGTGGCGGCTCGTCAGCAGCAGCGGCAGATGGAAGGCCCCGAGGTGCCGCAGCGCGGGTTGGTAAAGATCCTCCGCCATCTCGTCGAACCCGTCCAGGACCGCCAGCACGTGGCCCATGACGATCAGTTGAGTGGCCCATGTCTGTCTATGGGGGAGCCGCCTGGCCAGGAAGGGGTGGTCCCGCTCCAGGCGGTCGATCAGCCAGTCCCGCAGGGGCGTGGCGGTGGGGTCCCATGATCCCGGACTGAAGATCACCGGCACTGGCCCCTCGTCGGTCCAGCCGGCGTCCTCCAACCGGGCCTGCGCGAAGCGCCGGACCAGGATGGTCTTCCCCGAGCCGGCCCGGCCCAGCACCAGCAGTTGGCTGCGCCCTTCCTCCCGGTAGACAGCCGCGATGTTCTTCAGCGGACCTGCCAGGTCCAGTGGGGAAGCGTCCGCCAGTGCCGCCGAGGTCTCCCGGGCGCCGTTCCTCCGGCCGGTCAACTTCTCGGGTGCCGCTCGGCAGTGCACGGGCAGTGGATGCCCGCTCCGCAGCTGCTGCTGAACCTGGTCCTGTCCCAGGTCGGCGAGGACCCTTTGTCTGAGGGTATGGAGGTTCTCGGTCAGCGTGGCCATGTGGCGGCCCGACCCGGAGACGATCGTTGCGGTGCCGGTGATAATGGGCGCGTGGTTGTCCCTTCCCACGGCGACGGAGCGGGTGCCGTCCGCTCGTGCCCCGGGCCGGTCACTCACCGGCGGAGGGCGCCCCCCGCGCCGTCGCCGGTGGAGATGTGCCCCGAATTGTCCCCGCCCACGGCAACGGAGCGCTCGCCCTCGGCGTGGACGGCGGGAGGAGGCGGAGGCGCCGGGAGGAGGGCCGAGAGTTCCTCGGCGAGGTCCGGCATGTCCGTGAGCGCCGTGCGCAGCGCGAGCCTCAACTCCACGCGGCGCAGGGTGAGCATGTCCGGGTCCGCGCCCGCGCCCGCCTCCGCGAGGCGTACGACCGCGGTGCGCACGGGGTCGGAGTCAGGGGCCGTGTCGACGTCATGATTCAGGAGCCTGCGGATGAGGCGCTGCCCCAGCTGTACGGTCGCATGGGCGGCCTCGTCCTGGGTTCTGGTCAGCACGCTCATGCCGTAGGCGGCGGCCGCGGCTTCGGCGGCCGGCGCGATCTGGTCGAGCAGGGCAGTGGTGTCCAGCACGGGTAATCCTCTTGCCGCACAAGCGAGTTCGGTCCTCGATGCTACCCATGCGGGCACCCCCTTCAAGCGGTTCGGCCGCGTACGTTCGAAAACATGCCAGACTCGATCTCTTTTTGGGTGTTCGGGATCGAATTCACCTGCCGTGCGATCACTTTCGGAAGTCCAGTCGGCCCACGCGCCCCTGTTGGAGCCAACCCCTCGGACCGGCCCGCCTATTCGGGTGTTACCCGCGCGTAGGGTCGGCAGTGGCGTGAGTGAGAATAGGGACACCGACGAGGGGCTGACGGGGCTTCAGCCTGGTCCCTCTCTCCCTGAATGCAACGAGGAGTTTCTGTGAACCGCACCTACACCGCCCGCATACGACGTGTCGCGCTCACCGCGGCTGCCGGTGTAGCGCTCGCGGCGACTGTCACCGCCTGCGACAAGGATGGCGGTAGCGGGTCGGCCTCGGCCGGCGGTTCCGCGGCGTCCGCCAAGGCCACCGCGGAATCGTCGAGCGGTGCGCCCCAGGAGGGCTCCGGCAGCGGCAAGGAGGCCGGTGCGTCCTCGAACGGGGGCACGTCGGCGAAGGACGGTTCGTCCTCGTCGGGCTCCAAGCCCGGCCCGTCCGGTGACAAGAAGGGCTACGGGCAGGCATGCGGGGCCGGCGATCTGAAGTTCTCGGCGCGCTCCGAGACCCAGGCGGGCGGCTACATCCTGTTGTCCGCCCGCGCCAAGCCCGGCATCACCTGCACGATCCCCAGCGGGCTGCCCTCGGTCTCCTTCGGATCCAAGGGCATCGAGGCGCAACCCGCCGAGCAGGCGGTCGGCCCGGCGGTCACGCTCAGCGGCTCCAAGACCGCCTACGCCGGGGTCAACCCCAAGACCACCAACAACAATGACGGCGTCGAGTTCACGTTCCTCATCGCGGCCATTGGCACCTCCGACCCGAACCCGGCGAGCGTCTCCACCGGCTCCGTCACCGTAGACAAGCCCATCGTCACCAACTGGCACACCACACCCACCGACGCCGTCCCCGGCGACGGCACGGACAACTGACGCCTTAACAGCACGGCCCCGATCCGGACACCGGAGTCGGGGCCGCACTGTGTTCGCAGGGGACTGGAACAACCGTTGGGGAACAGGTAGGCGTAACGCCGGTTAGGGCCTTCAGGTCAGGTTCAGCCCGCCGTCCATCACGATGACCTCGCCGGTGAGATAGGTGCTGGCGATCACCGACGCCACCAGGTCGGCCACGTCGGCGGGCTGTGCCGGACGGCCACGGTGGTGCGAGCACGAGAGGCTGCGTGAACAGGGCCACCCTGTTCGACTGATCACGGCGACCGTGCTGGTCACCGTTCTCCACGACTGGCTGTGACCAGCACCGCCCCGGAGTGGCGTCAGCAGTGGCCCAGTACATTGACCACCCGACCGTTAGGGTCGCGGACGAAGAACCGCCGCACACCCCACTCCTCGTCCTGCAAGGGGTGCACGATCTCCGCGCCGCGCTCCTGCATGACCGCGTAGGCCGCATCCACGTCGTCCACCTCGACGCTCATGTCAGGGGTGACGGGCGCGGTCTTGTCGCCGGCCATGAAGCTGACCTGTGCGGCAGGACTGGACGGGGAAGCGAGCGTCATGATCCAGCCGTGGTTCATGGCCTCCTCGAATCCGAGCAGGCCATAGAAATCCCGGCTCTCCTGCACAGCCACTGACTGGACGTTGGGCACGACACGGAGAACGGCCATCGAAAGACTCCCCTTGAGAACGGCTGGCTCCCTGTAACTCCCCAGAGGTATCAAGACATACCCGCCTTCGCATGCACTTTCGCAACAGGCCCCGGTACGGCAGGGGGCGAGTTCTGATCGCTCACCATTACCACCATCTCGCCGGCAGCCACCGTGACCAGGAGCCCGACGTCACCGTGGAGCCGTGCGGCAGGAACCCGGTCCCGGTGACCGCGGAGAGCAGCGAGGACAGCTCGGTGCGCGCCCGCTTGGGCTTGAGCCGCACTACTCACCGAGGGCGTGTTTGAGTGCTTCGTCGAGTAGCTCTCGCAGGGCCGAGGAGGTCGGTGCGACGGCGGTGGCGAGCATTGCCGGGCCGCCGGCCAGCGGCGCGAGGACCGCACAGCCGTCCTTGGTCGCTTCGCGGAGCAGGAGGGGAGCACGCCTGAAGTCCAGCTCTGGGTCCACGACGAGGAGTTGGCCGACGGCGCGGTGTCCGTCCAGGACCGCGGGGCCGTCCCATCCGGGCTCCAGGTCCCCGTAGGCGGTGTGCTGGTCGAGCAGCAGGCGGCCGGCGTGGCGGACCCGGATGCGGCTGACGAGGTGGCCCGGCTTCTCGTTGGCTCTGCCCAGGATTTGCTCCTCGCGCAGCAGCAGCCGCGAGGTCGCGGCGAGGTTGACGGTGTAGGTCTGGTGCAGGTTGCTGTCGGCGGCGCTGATCAGCGGCTGCGGCAGCCAGCGCAGGCACGCGTGCTCCCCGGCGGTCAGCCGTACGTCGTAGGTGGCCGGCGCGGTGGTGGGACCGCGGAGGGCGAGTGTGGCGGCGGCCGTGGTGACGTCCAGTTCGGCGCGGTCTTCGGCGGTGATGTCGAGGGCGAGTCGGTCGCCGCCGAGCGGGGCGCTCATCGCACCGATGATTCCCACCCTGGCGGCCTTCCCGCTGGTGCGCATGCGTCGTAGATGGAACGGGCCGTCGCTGCGCAGTTGCGGGAGCGTGGTGACGCGTCCGTTGTACGTGGCGCGCATGCGGGCGGTGGCATGCACGCCGTCCGGGTGTCCGCAGGTTTCTTCGGTGCCGGCGGCGGGGACGGCGGGTTCGAACGGGGAACTGGGTTCGGAGAGTTGGGCGCCGGGGCTCATGCCGCCGCCTTCGCGCGCCACCGGGTGAGGTGCCCGGTAACCCAGTCGGCGATCTCGCGGATGCCGTCGTCGGAGGTGAGGCTGGTGAAGATGACGGGAAGGTCGCCGCGTTGCCGTTGGGCATCGGCCGCCATGGTGGCGAGGTCGGCACCGACGTGCGAAGCGAGGTCGGTCTTGTTGACGACGAGGAGGTCGGCGGTGGTGATGCCGGGGCCTCCCTTGCGGGGGATGTCGTCGCCGCTGGAGACGTCGATGACGAAGATCTGCACGTCGACGAGGCCCTTGGAGAAGGTGGCGGTGAGGTTGTCGCCGCCGGACTCGATGAGCACGAGGTCGAGGGGTCGGAGGGTCTCGTCGAAGTGCTCGACGGCCTCCAGGTTGGCGGAGATGTCGTCGCGGATCGCGGTGTGCGGGCAGGCTCCGGTCTCCACCGCGGCGATCCGCTCGGGCGGCAGCACGGCCTCGCGCAGCAGGAACTCGGCGTCCTCGCGGGTGTAGATGTCGTTGGTGACGACGGCGAGGGAGAGTGTGTCGCGCAGGGTGCGGCAGAGCGCGGCGACACTGGCGGTCTTGCCGGAACCGACGGGACCACCCAGGCCGACGCGGAAGGCTCGGCGGCTGCCGTCCGCGCGCCGTGGCTCGGCGCTGTAGGTATGGCGGTGGGGCATGGTCACGGGGTGATCGAGGTGCATGGAAGCTCCGGAAGGGAAGGGTGGGTTCAGGAGGCGAAGAGCCGTACGGTCCAGGCGGCGTGCTGCTCTGCTGTGATGTCCAGCAGGGGAGAGGACGCGGACGGCAGGGCGTCCGGGCCCTCGGTTGCCACGCGGGCCGCCGCGTCGGCGGCGGCCGCGGCGACGGCGTTGGTCTCCGCGCTGAGGCGTGCCAGCAGCCGCGAGGCGTCGAGCGGGTCGAGGCTGAGCAGGCGCACCGCTGCGGTGGCTGGGCCGCCGACGGTCTCGTACGCTGCGGCACAGGCGGCGTCCTTCGGGGTGAGCCCGGCGGCCCGGGCAGCGAGGCCCTGGACGAGGGGCTGATGGGCACCCTGGGGTCGCTCGGCGGCCAGGCGGTCGAGTTCGGCGGACGGGAAGGTGGCGCGTGCCGCGCGCATCATCTGCCGGCCGAGCCTGCGGGCCACGGCGCGCAGCGCGGGAACGGGAGTGCGTGCGTCGGCAGCGTCGTCCAGCGCCAGGGGATCGCATCCGGCGGCGGCCGCGGCAGCCAGGCCGGCCGTGGTCAGACCGGTGGTGTGCAGGCGCCCGCGACAGAAGGCTTCGAGGCTGTCGATGTCGTGTACGGCTTTGCGGGCCACTGCGGCTTCGACGCCGCCGGAGTGGGCGTACCCGCCGGCGGGGAAACGGCCGTCGGCCAGCAGGAGCAGTGCGGCACGGCTCATGGGCGAGCGGCTGCCTTTCGCAGGTGCGGATGGTGGGCCGTGGTTCGGGCAGGCACGGGTGCCTGCCCGAACCACGGCCGCGGTGACGACGTCGTCGGCCGGGCAAGGGCCGATCAGAAGAGGAAGTACCTTTGCGCCATGGGGACTTCACTGACGTAGGCGCGCGGTACAGTCGCTCCGTTGAGTTCCGTACGGGCGTCCCCTGTCTTCGCACCGCCGATGGTGACCTCGAAGCTGTTGTGGTCGACCTTGAGACTCTCCGGCACCGTGTCGTTCAGCTTCATGTCGGCCTTGGTGATGCCCCGGATACTCGACGAGATCTCCACGAACTCCTTGACGAGACCGAGCCCACCGACCTTCATCTCGGTGACCTTCCCGCTGCTGTCCTGGACAGAGACGTCTCGCGAGTTCAACTTGTCGGCCACGCCCGGTGCCACGAAGTTGTACGAGTTGCTCTGCGGCGAGCCCCCGGTGGAGCCCCAGACCGCCCGCGGCAGGAAAGGCTGCGGTGTCGTGATCGATGCGTTGGCGTCGCCCACCTGCGCGTACGCGAGCTGCCCGCCCTTGAGGACCATGTGCATCTTGACGCCGAAGAACTTCGGTTCCCAGAGCACCAGGTCGGCGAGCTTCCCGGTCTCCACAGAACCGACGTAACCGTCGATGCCGTGCGTGATCGCCGGGTTGATCGTGTACTTGGCGACGTAGCGGCGTGCCCGGTAGTTGTCGTTCGGGATCAGCCTGTCTGCGTTGTGCGAGTGGTCGTTGTCGTCGGCGATCGGGCGGACCTTCGCGCTCTCGAGGTCCTCCTTCAGCGGGCCGTAGCGGGACTTCATGACGTGCGCGGTCTGCCAGGTGCGCATGATCATCTCGCCGATGCGTCCCATCGCCTGGGCGTCGGAGGACATCATCGAGATGGCGCCCATGTCGTGGAGGAGGTCCTCCGCGGCCATGGTGGACGGCCGGATGCGGGAGTCGGCGAAGGCCATGTCCGCCGGAATGTCGGGGTTGAGGTGGTGGCAGACCACCATCATGTCGATGTGTTCCTTGACGGTGTTCACCGTCAAGGGGCGGGTCGGGTTGGTCGAGGCAGGCAGCACGTTGTCCTCTTTGACCAGCTCGATCATGTCCGGGGCGTGGCCACCGCCGGCGCCCTCGACGTGGAAGATATGGACCGAGCGCTTCTTGCCGTCCTTGGTGCTGGTGAAGGCGTTGCGGGTGCTGTCCAGGAAACCGGATTCGTTCAGCGAGTCAGCGTGCAGGGCCAGTTGGGCTTTTCGACTCTCGCACACGTCCAGCGTCGCGTCGATCACGGCGGGCGTGGCTCCCCAGTCCTCGTGGACCTTGAAGCCGATGACGCCGGCGTCGACCTGTTCGTTGAGGGCATCCGTGTTCACCGTGCTGCCCTTGCCGAGCAGGCCGATGTTGACGGGGTAGGCGTCCAGGCTCTCGAAGGCCCGGGTGATGTGCCACTCGCCTGGGGTCACCGTGGTGGCCGTGCTGCCCTCGGCGGGGCCGGTGCCGCCGCCGATGAGCGTGGTCACGCCCGAGGCGAGGGCCTCGTGGATCTGCTCGGGGCAGATGAAATGGACGTGGGTGTCCACGCCGCCCGCGGTGAGGATCCGCCCGTTGCCGGAGATGACCTCGGTGCTCGGACCGACCACGAAGTTCGTCGGCTGCACCGGCAGCGTCGGCTGCACCGGCAGGTCGCTCGGGGACGTACGGTCCGGCATCTCGAACGCGTCGTCCGGGATCGGGTCCATCGTCTCGGGGTTGTACGCCTTGCCGATGGCGACGATCTCACCGTCGCGGATACCGACGTCGGCCTTGACCACCCCCCACCAGTCGAGGATCAGCGCACCTGTGATGACCGTGTCCACGGGCTTGCGGCCTTCGGCATCCCCGTCTCTGGGGATGTGGGACATGCCCATCGACTCGCGAATCACCTTTCCGCCGCCGAAGATCATCTCGTTGCCGCTGTGCTTCGGACCGCCGCTCCAGTCGGCCTCGATCTCGACGGTCAGAGCGGTGTCGGCCAGGCGGACGCGGTCCTCGGCGGTGGGCCCGTACAGAGTGGTGTAATCGGCCCGCTTCAGCACGTTGCTCGCCGCCGAGTTCTCCGGTGGGCTCGCCGACCTGCTGTTCGGCGGGGCGGCTTGGTTGTTGCTCACTGGTGCGTCTCCTTGCGCAGTCCCTTGACCTGTCGATCTCCCTGGATCTCCACCAACTCGACGCAGCACTCGTCGCCCGGTTCGAAGCGCACGGACGTACCTGCGGCGATGTTCAGCCGCCGCATCCATGCCGCCTCGCAGTCCTTGAGCTCCTGGGGCGATCCCAGCTCCGGACCGGCAGGCACCTCCACCTTGAGGACCTTCAGCCCCGGGTTGACCTCGGCGAAGTGATAGTGGGAACCGACCTGGACAGGGCGGTCCGACACGTTCTTCACCCTGACCCTCGTCCTGCCCTCACCCGGCAGCGTGGTGGCGTCCTCCTGCAGGTCGGCGTTGAACGCAATCGCCTTGTACCAAGACACCGCCTCCGCCTCCCGGCACTTGTCGCGGCACGGGGACGAGTTGTTGTCACTGCCGCCGTCGCAGTCGACCGGGCAGTCCGGCTTGCGGGGCGGCCGCGGGTGCTCGACTTTGCCCGGGTAGACCTCCGGTTCCGCTGTCGCCTCCGGGAAGGGATCGTGGAGGGTGACCAGCTTGGTGCCGTCCGGGAAGGTGGCCTCCACCTGAATGTTCTTGATCATCTCCGGAACGCCGTCCATCACCTCGCTCCGACTGAACAACTGCCGGCCCGAGTCCATGATGTCGCTGACTGTCTTGCCGGCGCGCGCCTGCTCAAAGACGTGCACCGTCAGCAGGGCCATCACCTCGGGGTAGTTGAGGAGCAGCCCACTGTCACGGCGCCGCTGCGCTACGTCGGCCGCCACATGGATCAGCAGGCGCTCCTGCTCATGCGGAGTCAAATGCACGATGAGCCGTTTCTCTTGAGCGGACAGTGCGTGCGGCCGGGCATGCCGAGGGACACGGAAGACGTCCTCGAACGGCGTCAGTCGCGCCTCGATCATCAGCGGGAGAAATCATCGAGAAGGCCAGGTCACGGATCGTGTACACGATCCGGTGAAATCGAGTCGGAGGGCGCGTAGTCTCTCCGCCGTACAGCAGGGGTTGGTGGCTGAAACCGCGACGCATGCCGCCAAGCCGGTCGAGCCAGCAGGTCGAGACGAGACTTCAGGCAGCCGTCGCCAGCGCCGGAGGGGAGAGCGTGGAGCAACCGTGCCACTGCGCGAACGTCCGTTCGTCTCGGGGTGAACCGCTCCCTGGATCAGGTCGCCATCGGCTATGAGCCACGGCCATCGCGATCCGCGCACAGGGGCGCCTTCGGTGTGCGTAGGCCGTGCCTTACATGGCTGTTGATCGTTGGCGGGGGATCGGGCCGCGAACGCGTGGGGTGTGCATATGACGTCCGTTTCCCCCGGTCAGGGACCGATTCGTGTCGGTGTTGTGGGTCTGAGTGCGAGCGGCGGGTGGGCGGCCACCGCTCATGCGCCGGCACTGGCCGGGCTCGACGGATACGAGTTGCGGGCGCTCAGCGCCAGCAGCGACGAGTCGGCGCGTGCGGCAGGCGAGACGTATGCGGTGCCGCTGGCCTTCAGCAGTGCGGAGGAGTTGGCCCGCAGTGAGGAAGTCGATCGTCGCGGGTGAGAGCAACTCCGGCATTTTCCCGACGCAGCAGCAGGACGACGCGGTGGGCGCGCTCTATCTGCTGGACAACAACCTGTCGCTGCTGGCGAAGACGTCTGTCGTCGTCATGCAGGCCAGGCGGGCGGCGCGGGCGAAGTCACCGATCCGGCCGCGGCTGAGCGTCCTCTGGTGGAGGGTGCGCCATCGCTGTGTGAGCTCGGCGGCGGGGGAGCTTCCGTGGGGGAAGCTGGAGGGGCAGGGGAGGAAGTTCTCCCTGCTGCTCACCACTCGATTCGGCAACGCCGTCGCGGTGAACACGTGAAACACCTACACCTGGAAACCGGCGTTGGCGGAGGCCGGCGTCATCCCGCCGCGTGCCAAGGGGGCGAGACCCTGGAAGTGGGCGGCGGTCCCGAAGGACGGGTTCCACGTGCTGGGGGACACCTATGCCTCGGTCATGCCGGAGGCCGGAGAGTCCGTCGTGATCTTGGCGCGGTGGCTCGGGCACTCCTCGTCCGCGATCACCCTTGGTTACTATGCTCACTTCATGCCGGAGGCCGGAAGCAAGGGGCGCACTGCTATCGACGGACTGCTCGGGAAGCAGGGAGAACCGCACGCCATGCGAAACTCCCCAGATTCTCCCCAGGGCCGTTGACGGGCGATTTCCGCTGTTGCACCGGCCCGAAGTCGACCATGGATTGCAAGGCTGAAGAGACGGATGGCCTGAGAAAGTGCTTACAGAAGTGGCGGCGACTCGCTATGTCACACCCCTGCGTGAAGGCGGATCGCTTCCGGGGATCGTCGAGGCCGACGACCTCGGTACCTACGTCATGAAGTTCACCGGTGCCGGGCAGGGGCGGAAGACGCTCGTTGCCGAGGTGATCTGCGGAGAGCTGGGCCGGCGGCTCGGGCTGCGGGTGCCGGATCTGGTGCGGATGCAGCTCGATCCCGTCATCGGGCTGGGGGAGCCGGACCAGGAGGTCCAGGAGCTGCTGAAGGCCAGTGGTGGGCTCAATCTGGGGATGGACTACCTCCCCGGGGCGCTGGGCTTCGATCCGCTCGCCTTCGAGGTGAGTGCTCGTGAGGCGGGCCGTGTGGTGTGGTTCGATGCGCTGATCAACAACGTCGACCGGTCCTGGCGCAATCCCAATCTGCTGGTCTGGCACGGCGAACTGTGGCTGATCGACCATGGCGCGGCGATGATCTGGCACCACAACTGGCCGAGTGCGCAGAAGGCTTCGGCCCGGCCGTACAACGCTTGTGACCACGTGCTGGCCACCTTCGGGCCGGATATCGCGGCGGCGGCCGAGGAGTTCGGTCCGCTGATCACCGAGGAGCTGCTGACCGGAATCGCGGCCGACGTGCCGGACGAATGGCTGGCCGACGAGCCCGGCTTCGATTCCCCGGACGCGCTGCGCCAGGCGTACGTGAGCACGCTGCTGGCCCGCGCCGGGACGATCAGCGAGCGGATCACCCTCGGGGAGCCCACCGAGGACAAGCCCTCGCAGGCGCCGGAATGGCTGGCCGCGCGGCTGGCACGGAGGGCAGTGAAGTGACCGGTCTGCACAACGGGCGCGATGTCTTCGAGTACGCGCTGCTGAAGGTGGTGCCCCGGGTCGAGCGCGGCGAGATGATCAATGCCGGCGTGGTCGTGTACTGCCACGCCCGGCGCTTCGTCGAGGCCAGGACCCATCTGGACGAGGCCCGGCTGCTGGCTCTGGATCCCACGACCGACGTGGCCGGGGTGCGGGCCGCGCTCGGTGCCGTCGAGGGCATCTGCCAGGGCGGCGAGCGGGCCGGACAGGCGGCGGGGGAGGACGCGGGACGCCGTTTCCGCTGGCTGATGGCGCCGCGCAGCACCATCGTCCAGCCGGGCCCGGTGCACACCGGCCTGACCGCCGATCCCGCTGTCGAGGCCGAGCGGCTGATGGAGTTGTTGGTGCGCTGACGGTGCGCTGATGTGCGCTGAGGTCTTGCGGGTCCGCCGCTCAGGGCGCCCGGTTCCGTCTCCGGGGCGGAACCGGGCGCCCTGTCGTGTGACGTGGTCGTGTGACGTGATCGCGCCAGGCTCCGGCCTGCCTTGCAGGTGAGGTGTGCAACGGCGCGGTGGTGGGGCGTTGACAGCGGGTTGCCGGGCTTCTAGCGTCAGCCCTGCTCAGGGTACTAAGCGGTTGCTCACCCACGGGATCGGTGCGGCGGACCGCTTGTCGAGGTTTCAAGGGTGAGGAGAACCCGCATGTCCACCACCGAGCAGCGCGTTGCCATCGTGACGGGCGCGGCCCGCGGTATCGGCGCGGCCACCGCCGTCCGTCTGGCCGCCGAGGGCCGCGCGGTCGCCGTACTCGACCTCGACGAGGCGGCGTGCAAGGACACCGTCGAGACGATCACCAAGGCCGGGGGCAAAGCCATCGCGGTCGGCTGTGACGTCTCCGACGCCGAGCAGGTCGACGCGGCGGTCGCACGCGTCGCGTCCGAGCTCGGTGCGCCGAC
Organism: Streptomyces sp. NBC_00400; assembly: GCF_036048035.1. NCBI lineage: Bacteria > Bacillati > Actinomycetota > Actinomycetes > Kitasatosporales > Streptomycetaceae > Streptomyces > Streptomyces sp. NBC_00400. The sequence goes on from NZ_CP107940.1 coordinate 7,494,208, forward strand.
GGTCCTCGTCAACAACGCCGGTGTGCTCCGGGACAACCTGCTGTTCAAGATGAGCGAGACCGACTGGGACACGGTCATGAACGTGCACCTGCGGGGTGCCTTCCTGATGTCCCGCGCCTGCCAGAAGCACATGGTGGACGCCAAGTTCGGGCGGATCGTGAACCTCTCCTCCAGTTCGGCGCTCGGCAACCGCGGCCAGGTCAACTACTCGGCGGCCAAGGCCGGTCTGCAGGGCTTCACCAAGACTCTCGCCATCGAACTCGGCAAGTTCGGCGTCACCGCCAATGCCGTCGCCCCCGGTTTCATCGTCACCGACATGACCGCCGCCACCGCCGAGCGCGTCGGCATGGGCTTCGAGGAGTTCCAGGCCGCGGCCGCCACCCAGATCCCGGTGCAGCGCGTCGGCCGCCCCGAGGACATCGCCAATGCCATCGCCTTCTTCACCGGTGAGGCGGCCGGCTTTGTGTCCGGCCAGGTCATGTACGTCGCCGGCGGCCCGCTCAACTGACCGCCCCACCGACTCCAGGAGTACAGAACATGACCGAGCAGGACAGCGGGCTCCCCGAGCTCACCGGCAAGGTGGCGCTGATCACCGGCGGCAGCCGCGGCATCGGCTACGGCATCGCCGAGGCACTGGTGGCCCGCGGCGACCGGGTCGTCATCACCGGCCGCAACGAGGACTCCCTCAAGGAGGCCGCCGAGAAGCTGGGCGCGGACCGGGTGATCGGTGTCGCCGGCAAGGCGCATGACGAGGCCCACCAGGCCGTCACCGTCGAGCGCGCGATGGAGACCTTCGGCCGCGTCGACTACCTCGTCAACAACGCCGGTACGAACCCGGTGTTCGGCCCCATCGCCGACCTCGACCTGGGCGTCGCGCGCAAGGTGTTCGAGACCAATGTCGTCTCGGCACTGGGCTTCGCGCAGCGCACCTGGCACGCCTGGCAGAAGGACAACGGCGGTGCGATCGTCAACATCGCCTCGATCGCCGGCCTCAACGCCTCGCCCTTCGTCGGTGCGTACGGGATCAGCAAGGCCGCCATGGTGAACCTGACGCTGCAGCTCGGCCACGAGTTCGCGCCCGGGGTGCGGGTCAACGCGATCGCGCCCGCGGTGGTCAAGACCAAGTTCGCGGCGGCGCTGTACGAGAACCGTGAGGAGGAGGCGGCGGCCGGCTACCCGATGGGGCGGCTCGGCGTCCCGGAGGACATCGGCGGGGCCGCGGCCTTCCTGCTGTCCGATGCCGCGGGCTGGATCACCGGCCAGACCCTGGTCGTGGACGGCGGGCTGTTCCTGAACGTCGGCGTCTGACGGCACCGGGCGGGCCCGGAGGCCCGCCGTGGTGTGCGCTCCAGGAAAGACAGCGGCCGTGGTGCCGGTCCCCGTCGGGGCCGGCACCATGTGCGTTCCGGCGGACCGGAGCCATCGGCCCGCGGACGGCGTTGTCAGTGGTCGCCGGTAGGTTCTGGGAGTGAGAACGCAATGCACACCGGAGGTTGTTGACGTGGTGACCGACATGCTGCCCGAATCCTGGCGCGGGGTCCTCGGCGAGGAGTTGGAGAAGCCCTATTTCAAGGAGCTCACCGACTTCGTCGAGCAGGAGCGGGCCGCCGGTCCGGTCTACCCGCCCCGCGAGCAGGTCTTCGCGGCGCTGGAGGCGACGCCTTACGACCAGGTGAAGGTGCTCATCCTGGGCCAGGACCCCTATCACGGCGCGGGCCAGGGTCACGGTCTGTGTTTCTCCGTGCAGCCCGGTGTGAAGACACCGCCGTCGCTGCGGAACATCTACAAGGAGATGAAGGAGGAGCTGGGCCACCCGGTTCCGGACAACGGATATCTGATGCCCTGGGCCCGGCAGGGAGTGCTGCTGCTGAACGCCGTCCTCACGGTCCGCGAGGCCGAGCCCAATTCTCACAAGGGCAAGGGATGGGAGAAGGTCACCGACGCGGTCATCCGTGCCGTGGCCTCCCGGCCCGACCCGGCGGTCTTCGTGCTCTGGGGGAATTACGCCAAGAAGAAGCTGCCGCTGATCGACGAGGAGCGGCATGCGGTGGTGCAGGGTGCGCACCCCTCCCCGCTGTCGGCGAAGAAGTTCTTCGGCTCCCGCCCCTTCACCCAGATCGATGCGGCGGTCGCCGCCCAGGGGCATAGCCCGATCGACTGGCGGATCCCTGACCTGGGCTGAGCCGTCCGGCCCGTCCGGCCGGCCATGACGGGGGAGTCCACCACCCGGTGCGTCGCGCACACCGCGCGCAGGTCCCCTCCGGCGGTTAGCGTCGGGGAAACGGCAATGACCGTGGTGAGCGGATACGGAGTGCGCGGTGGTGGACAAGCGGCGGGAGGCGACGCCCGAGGACGGGGTGCTGACCCGGATCGGCCAGGCGATCATGTTGCATCGCGCGGGCGACCGGGAAGAGGCACGCAACCGCCTCTCGGCGCTGTGGCACGAGATCGGGCCGCAGGGAGACGCCTTCCACCGCTGCACTCTCGCCCACTACATGGCCGACACCCAGGACGACCCCAGGGACGAACTCGACTGGGACCTCAGGGCCCTGGAGGCGGCCGAGGGCTTTGTCACCGAACGGCCCGGGAACACCGACGTGCCGGAAGCGCCGAAGGTGGCCGACGGCCCCGGCCCCCGCCACCCCCTCGTCGCCCTCCGGGCGTTCTTCCCCTCGTTGCATCTCAATATCGCGGCCGACTACGCCGCCCTGGACCGGCCTGCCGATGCGCGGGCGCAGCTGCGGCGCGCCCGGGCCTCGGTCAACGCCCTCGCCGACGGCGAATACCGCCAGGGCTTGCGGGACGCCATCGACCGGCTGCAGCTGCGGCTCGACGGCACCGCCCGCCACACCCCGTAGAACCGCGGGCCACGCCCCCCGTAAGCGGGCGCGCTCACCGTCGCAGCATTCCGTCGAGCAGCTACCTGCAGGACAGGACGATGTGGGCGATGAGGTAGGAGCCGTAGGCGCACGGCAGACCACCGGAAAGATCCGCCTCCCGGGCGGCCGCCGGCCGGCCCGTACCGCGGCTCACCACCTGGCGCTCCCGCCCGGCCTGTGCGCTGCGCGCCGCCCTGATGGCCGCCACCGCCCGACTTGCCCCGGATCTGATGCTGCGGGCCCTGGACGGGATCGCCGACCGGTGGCCGCCGGGCGGCACGTATGCTTCCGGCACGCGAGGCACCAGGGCCGCGGCGCAACCCAAGGAGCACGAGTGAAGGTCGGCTGCATCGGACTCGGCGACATCGCCCAGAAGGCGTACCTCCCCGTACTGGGTACCCAACCCGGGCTCGAACTGCATCTGCACACCCGCACCCCGGCCACCCTCGAACGCGTCGGCGCCGCTCACCGGCTGACCGGGGCACAGCTCCACGGCGACCTGGACTCGCTGCTCGCCACCGGCCTGGACGCGGCCTTCGTGCACGCCGCCACCGCTGCCCACCCCGAGATCGTGAACCGGCTCATCGAGGCAGGGGTGCCGACCTACGTCGACAAGCCGCTCTCCTACGAGCTCGCCACCTCCCAGCGCCTTGTCGCGCTGGCCGAAGACCGCGGTGTGGGCCTCACCGTGGGCTTCAACCGCCGTTTCGCTCCCGCCTACGCCCAGTGCCGCGAGCATGCCCGGGATCTGATCCTGATGCAGAAGAACCGGATCGGGCTGCCCGAGGATCCGCGCACGCTCGTGCTGGACGACTTCATCCATGTCGTGGACACCTTGCGGTTCCTCGTCCCCGGCGAGATCGACCACATCGATGTGCGGGCCCGGATCCGTGAGGGGCTGATGCAGCATGTGGTGCTGCAGCTCTCGGGCGACGGTTTCACCGCTCTCGGCACCATGAACCGCCTGAGCGGATCCACGGAGGAAATCCTGGACGTTTCCGGTCAGGACACCAAGCGCCAGGTCGTCAATCTCGCCGAGGTCATCGACCACAAGGGGCAGCCGAGCATCCGGCGCCGTGGCGATTGGGTGCCGGTCGCCCGGCAGCGCGGTATCGAGCAGATCGTCCTGGCTTTCCTGGACGACGTACGGGCCGGCCGGCAGTCGTCCGCCGAGGACGCCCTGCGCACCCATGAGCTGTGCGAACGGGTGATCACCGACGCGCTTGCTCAGTCCGCCTGCTGAGCGCCCGCAGCCCCGCGTACCCGCCGGCGAGCACCAGCGCACCCATCGCCCCGTACACCGCCCAGTCACCGAACCGGGTGTACGGGCTGGTGCCCGCGGCCAGGGGCAGATCGTAGACGGCCGCCGCACTGCGGTCGGTGCCGAGCCGTTCGCCGATCTGCTCACCCCGGGGGCCGTACACCGCACTGATGCCGGTGAGCGTGGCGTGCACCATGGGCCGCCAGGTCTCCGCGGCGCGCAGCGCGGCCAGTGACGCATGCTGGGCGGGCGCCCAGCTGTCCTGGAAGGTCGAGGTCGAGGACTGGGCGACCAGCACACGCGCGCCGTCACGCGCCAGATGGCGGCTCATGTCGGGAAAGGCGGTCTCGAAGCACACCAGCGGCCCGATGCGCAGTCCGCCCGCGGCGGCGACCGGCATCACCACCTGGCCGGTGCCGCGCAGCCGGTCGCTGGGGGCCGCCTTGCCCACCCGCGTCGCCCAGCCCAGCACGGACCGGAACGGTATGTACTCGCCGAAGGGCACCAGCCGCATCTTGGCGTAGCGGTCCCCGGTGGGTCCGTCCGGGCCGATCAGGACCGCGCTCTTGGAGATGCCCGGCCGTCCGGCGTGTGCGGAGTCGGCGTTGATCAGCAGCTCGGCGCCGGTCTGCCGGGAGAGGGCGGCGAGGCGGGCGGCGAGCGCCGGGTGGTCCGCCGGGTCCGTGTAGAGGCTGCTCTCGCCCCAGACGATCAGGCGCACCCCGCGGCCCGCCAGCGACCGGGTCAGGGCCTCGCTGCGGTCCAGGCGGGCCGCGGGGGTGCCGGTCCGGTTCGGCTGGACGACCGCGACCCGCACCGAGCCGGTGATGCGGGGGACCGGCGCCCAGAGCCAGGCCACGGTGCCCGCCAGCGCGCACACCAGCAGTCCGGCGACAGCGGGCAGCCGTGCTGCCGGGCGGGCGATCAGCTCGGCCACCGCCGTGTTCACCGCCACCACCAGCAGGCTCACCAGCCACACCCCGCCGACCGACGCCAGCCGCAGCGCGGGCGGCACCTGCCACTGACTGGCGCCCAGCAGCCCCCAGGGGCCGCCCAAGTACTCCCAGGAACGGACCAGTTCGACCATCAGCCAGCCCGACGGCACCAGCACCAGTGCCGCGGCGCACCGTCCGCCCGTCGCCCGCCGCCGCCCTTCGGCAGAGGCTTCCCCGGCCCTCGTCCGCACGGGCTCCTCGCCCGCCGCCCCGCCCGCCGGGGGCGCGTCACCCAGCAGCACGCGGACCAGCACCCCCCAGGGGGCCCAGAACGCACCGAGCAGCAGGGCGAGCACGAGGATGAAGATGTGCAGGCTGGGCAGCAGCCACTGGTGGACGGCCAGGATGAAGCCGGTGCCGCCCAGCCAGCCGTCCAGCGCCGCCCGCCGGCGGGTCGGTGCCGACCGCACCAGCAGCAGCCAGGGCACCAGCGCGACATACGCCAGCCACCACCACGACGGCGCGGGGAAGGTGAGGGCCGGCACCGCACCGGCGAGCATGGCGGCCGCCCCCCGGGCCCAGGGGGAGCCGAGCCACCGCGCCGGACGGCCTGGCGGTGTGTCCATGCGGCCTCCCTGGATGCGGCCGGCCCGCTGCCGGTCCCGGCCGGTCGGACGGCCAGTGTGCGCGGCGGGGCCGCTCGGGGAAAGAGGGGGCGCCGCGACGGCCGCACCAGGCGGCGACGGGCGGCGAGAGCGGTCACTCACCGTCGGCCCATACCTCGCGCCACTTCTCGTGGACGACGACGCCGGTCAGCCGCCAGCCGTCGGCGGTGCGCCGGGCGGTGAACTCGTAGCGGCCGGCGCAGGTGTAATTGGGGGCGGTGGGGCCGCCGCCGCCCTCCGTCGCGGGGCCGGCGAGCCGCATCGGGTTGAGGTAGTCGGCCTGGACCGTGGCGGAGTCCCCGGGAGCGCCGTCCCGGCGGGCGAGGGTGATGCGGCGGTTGACGATCAGATGCTGCCGGATGGCGAAGTGCTGCAGCATCTCGCCGAGCCAGGCGGCGATCTCGTCCACGCCGCCCTCGATGCCGCCCGCGGAACGGTAGTCGGCCCGGCCGTCCGGGGTGAACAGGGCACGGTAGCCGGGCCAGTCACCGTCGTCCACGGCGATGGCGTACCCGGTGATCAGATCGTCGAGGGCGAGGCGGTCCATGACAGTGGAGTGTTCCGCGCGCTGCGTCATCATCTCAGTTTTCGGCATCCGGACGGCCCCCGCCAAGAGGCGGGGGCCGTCCGGCGCGGCGTCAGATCACCAGCGCCGAATCCGGCACGGCATCCGGGCCGGAATCCGTGTGCCGGGCCTCCTTTGCGGCTTCCCGCCGCTCCTCCGAGTCGGTGAACTGCGTCCGGTAGAGCTCCGCGTAGCGCCCGTCCGCGGCCAGCAGCGTCTCGTGCGTGCCGCGCTCGACGATCCGTCCGCCCTCGACGACCAGGATCAGGTCCGCGGCCCGTACGGTCGACAGCCGGTGGGCGATGACCAGTGCGGTACGGCCCTCAAGGGCCTCGGTGAGTGCTTCTTGCACCGCCGCCTCGGAGGTGTTGTCCAGATGGGCGGTGGCCTCGTCCAGGATCACCACCCGGGGGTGGGCGAGCAGCAGCCGGGCGATGGTCAGCCGTTGCCGTTCGCCGCCCGAGAGGCGGTAGCCCCGTTCGCCGACGACGGTGTCCAGCCCGTCCGGGAGCCCGGCGATCAGGTCCTCCAGACGCGCCCGGCGCAGCGCGTCCCACAGCTCCTCCTCGGCCGCCTCCGGCCTGGCCAGCAGCAGGTTCGCGCGGATCGTGTCGTGGAAGAGGTGCCCGTCCTGGGTGACCATCCCCAGGACGTCGCGCAGCGAGGCGGCGGTCAGCTCGCGGACGTCCACGCCGGACAGCCGGACCGCGCCGGAGTCGGTGTCGTACAGCCGGGGCAGCAGCTGGGCCACGGTCGACTTGCCGGCGCCCGAGGAGCCGACCAGGGCGACCATCTGGCCGGGCTCGGCACGGAAGGAGATGCCGTGCAGGACCTCTTCACCGCCCCGGGTGTCGAGGGTGGCGACCTCCTCCAGGGAGGCCAGCGAGACCTTGTCGGCGGACGGGTAGCCGAAGCGGACGGAGTCGAACTCCACGGACACCGGGCCCTCGGGGACCGCGCGGGCATCCGGCTTCTCGGAGATCAGCGGCTTGAGGTCCAGCACCTCGAAGACCCGCTCGAAGCTGACCAGCGCGCTCATCACCTCGATATGGGCGCCGGACAGCGCGGTCAGCGGGGCGTAGAGCCGGGTGAGCAGCAGGGCCAGCGAGACGATCGCGCCGGGCTCCAGCCGTCCGTTCAGCGCGAGGTAGCCGCCCAGGCCGTAGACGACGGCCAGTGCCAGGGCGGAGACCAGGGTGAGGGCGGTGACGAAGTACGTCTGGACCATGGCCGAACGGACCCCGATATCGCGCACCCGGCGGGCCCGGGTGGCGAATTCGGCGGACTCCCGGGCCGGGCGGCCCATCAGCTTGACGAGGGTGGCGCCCGGCGCGGAGAACCGCTCCGTCATCTGGGTGCCCATCGCCGCATTGTGGTCGGCGCCCTCCCGGCGCAGATCCGCCAGCCGCCGGCCGACCCGGCGGGCGGGCAGCACGAACAACGGCAGCAGCACCAGCGCGATCAGGGTGATCTGCCAGGACAGACCGAGCATCACCACGAGGGTGAGCAGCAGCGTCACGATATTGCTGACGACCCCGGACAGGGTGTCGCTGAAGGCCCGCTGGGCGCCGATCACATCGTTGTTGAGGCGGCTGACCAGGGCTCCGGTGCGGGTACGGGTGAAGAAGGCGACGGGCATCCGCTGGACGTGGTCGTACACGGTCGTCCGCAGATCCAGGATCAGCCCCTCTCCGATGCCCGCCGACAGCCAGCGGGTCACCAGCCCCAGACCCGCCTCGGCGACCGCGATCACGGCGATCAGCCCGGACAGTCCGAGGACGAGGGATGCCGAGTCGCCGCCCACGATCGCGTCCACCACCCGGCCGGCCAGCAGCGGGGTGGCCACCGCGAGCATCGCGGTCACCGTGCTCAGTACGAGGAACCACAGCAGACGGCGGCGGTGCGGCCGGGCGAATGCCGTGATGCGGCGCAGGGTGCCGCGGGAGAAGCGGCGCCTGCCCTGCTGCGCGCTCATGGTGCTGTGCAGCGCATGCCAGGCGGTGACTTCCATGTCCATGGGTGGGCCTCCGGTGTGCCGGGTCGTCACGGGATCGCCGTGCGTGACCGGCGACATACAAGGAAGGTAAGACCTCAACCAATGTTGAGGTCAAGCGATTCCGGTGACTTCACCCGCCGGGCGCGCCGGACCGGGGACCGGGGGCGGCTCAGGCGCCGAAACCGCCCCGGAGCGGACGCTCCCAGAGCACGGGCCGGCCGGCGCCGCCCGGGCCGGTCACCGTCAGCCGGATGCCCGGCCGGCCGTCGGGGAGCGGGGTGGTGACGTCCACAGCGATCTCCAGCCGGGCCGGCGGCTGTGGTGGTGCCGGGGCCGGGGCGGTCACGTCCGCCAGTGCTTCGCGGAGTGCGGCCAGCAGCTCACGGGCGGTCTTGTCGTCGACCCGGGTGTCGACCGGTCCGGTGAACCGGACCGACGGCCGGGTGCCGAGCGCCGCGGTGGCTGCGCCGGCCTCCCGCAGCACGCGGGTGCGCAGCCCGGGCGGGGCCTCGGGTGGTCCCTGCTGCAGCGCGATGATGGCCGTTCTGATCTCCTGGATGGTGGCGTCCAGCTCGTCGACCGCCTGGCCCACCCCCTCCTGCACCTCCGGCACCAGCGCCTTGCGCCGGGCGGTCTCCAGCAGCATCCCGGTGGCGAACAGCCGCTGGATGACCAGATCGTGCAGATCGCGGGCGATCCGGTCGCGGTCCTCCAAGACGGCCAGCCGCTCGCGGTCCCGGTGCCGGTCGGCCAGCACGAGCGCCACCGCGGCCTGCGCGGCGAACTGTGTCCCCAGGGTCCGTTCGGTGTGGCTGAAGCGGCGGTCGCCGGACATCCGGCACAGTGCGAGGGCGCCCAGCACCCGCCCGCTGCTGCGCAGTGGCAGCAGCATCGTCGGGCCGTAGTGCCGCGATATCGGGGAGACCGAGCGCGGGTCGTCGGCGAAGTCGTCGGAGAAGACCGCGAGCCCGGCATATATCTGGTGGACGACCGGACTCCGGGGCGGGATCCGGCCGCGGTACGCCTCGGTCCGTACGGCCTCGGACAGCACGGTGGAGATCGCCACGACCTCCATACCGCCCTCGGCGTGCGGCAGCAGGACCGCTCCGGTCGCCGCCTCGGCCAGCTCCCGGCCCTTCTCGGCGACGACCGTGAGGGCGTTGGTGGTCGTCGAGCCGGTCTCGGGCCCGGCCAGCAGTGCCGTGGTGATGGATGCCGCGCCGTCGATCCAGCGTCGGCGCTGCCGGGCGGCGGAGTGCAGCCGGGCATTGCTCAGGGCGATACCGGCCTCGGTGGCCAGTATCCGCACCAGGTGCAGATCCGCGTCGCTGAACTCCTCGCCGCCGTCCTTCCCCGCGACGTACAGCGTGCCGAACCGCTCCCCCTGCACCTGGACGGGAACCTCCAGGGAGCTTCCGGCGGGCGGCTCGCCTTCGGGGGGTGCGCCGTGGGTGACCGGTCCGCCGGGCCCGTCGCCGTCCTCGTCGCGGAGGCTGACGGCGGCGTGGCGCGCACCCGTGAGGGAGGCGGCGGTCTCGGCGATACGGCCCAGGGCGCGGCCCAGGTCGTGGTCGGAGCCGACGGCCGCCATCGCCTCCAGCAGCTGCGGAAGCCGGGAGACCGGCCCACCGGCGAGCTCGCGCAGGCTCTGCGCGGTGCGGTCGGGGAGATCTCCCGCGGGCTCCGACGGCTTCAGGACACACCTCTCACTTTCCGGCGGTCCGGACAGTGTAATTCGCCCGAAAGAGTGCTATTGGGGGCTCTCGGGATGCGCGCCCGGGTGGGGTGCCGGGGAGGTGATCGGTGGGCCGGTCACCTGGGTGGCGGTGCAGGCGAGTCGCCGGGGCCCGACAGCCCCCGCTGCCTGACAGCCCCCGCGGCCCGGCTCGCGGCCACCTATCTCGGCCACGCCCACCAGGGGCGACTTTGAGACAACCTGAAGCTCAGGCGTACGCCGGGACTTTGAGGGCGCGGCCCGCGGGTAAGCCGTAGACAACTACGGGCACAGCAGCAGAAACACAGGGACACAGACGACACACCGCCGCACTACCGACGACCCGGAAACGGGCCGACCCGCCCGGATTGCGCCGGGCGCCCCCCACACCTTCCGAACATCTCCGCCGCAGTCGCGTGGCCATATCCCGCGCCTCGGCACGAAAGTGGGCCGGGCCGATGGATACAGGTCAGAACTACCCGAGACTCGTGGGACCCAGCAGCGCCGCGGGCGGCACGACCGTGCTGGAGCTCCGCGGTGAGCTGGACATTCTCGCCGTGTCGGTGCTGTCCGACCAGCTGGACGAGATCACCGGTACGCAGGGCACCGACCTCGTGGTCGACGTCCGCGCGGTCACGTTCATCGACTGCGCCGGACTGTCCCTGCTGAGCCGCGCCCGCTACCGGACGCGGCAGCGCGGCGGCCGGCTGCGGCTGACCGGCGTCTTCGGCGGCGGGAGCGTCGCCAGGCTGCTGCGGATGACCGGGCTGACCGGCAGCTTCGAGATCCTGTCCGACGAGACCGGGGGCGACGACGGGGGCGGAGCCGCCGGATCATCCGGATCGGCCGCGGTCACGGACGCGGCCGTGGTCACGGACGCCGCGGGCACGGCCGTCGCCTGACCCGCGCCGTCGTCGCACGGCAGTCGCCTGCCCCGCACCGTCGTCGCAAGGCCGTCGCCCGACCCGACCCGCCGTTCCGCCGTTGCCCGGTACGCCACGCCGCCGCCCGACCGTGCGCCCCCCGGAGCATCGACGACACCACGCCGCCCACGGCCCGGCGGCGCGGCACCGGGAATCAGGCCGGCAGGACCGCCTCGATGGCGGTGACCAGTTCCCCGGCCTCCGGCTCGGTGCGCGGCCGGAAACGGCCCGCGACCCGGCCCTGGGCATCGATCAGGAACTTCTCGAAGTTCCACTGGACGTCACCGGCCGCCCCTTCGGCGTCCTCGGTGCCGGTCAGTGCCGTGTACAGCGGGTGCCGGTCCGCGCCGTTGACGTCGGTCTTCTCGAACAGCGGAAAGCTCACGCCGTACGTCGCCGAGCAGAAGGTGGCGATCTCCTCGGCGGTTCCGGGCTCCTGGCCCGCGAACTGGTTGCTGGGGAAGCCCAGCACACTGAAGCCACGGTCCGCGTAGCGCTGCTGCAGCCGCTCCAGACCGGAATACTGCGGGGTCAGCCCGCACTTGGACGCCACATTCACCACCAGCAGGGCCTTGCCCCGGTAGTCGCCGAGCGAAGCGGGCTCACCGGTCAGGGTGCGCAGGGGGATGTCGTACAGGCTCACGGGCATGCTCCTCGTCACGGGTCCGCGGATACGGACGGCCATCATCCGTGCCAACCGCGCTGCCCGTCCCGATCTTCCCCGGATCGTCGAACGGCCAGGACACGACCGGCCGGATCGCTCCCGCGCGCCACTCCTTGAGCAGCTGGTCGAAGATCGGCGTCTTTTCCTCGGCCGGGCGGCGGGCCTGCGGGGCGGGGGGCGGCAGGGCCGGCGGCTGGTGGGGGAGGGAGATGCGCTGAAAGGGGTGCGAGGCGGGCTTCTTGGCGTCCATGCCCGGACTCAACCGGAAATCGGCCCCCGAGTTGCGGGACGCGGCCGGGGCGGTCCCGAGATGCCCCTGCGGCGGTGACGGGCAGAAGATACGTTCGCGCGTGACGGAGGAGCCGGTGGATATCCCACCGGCCCCTCCGTCAACGACAGTCTCGTCCGTCACCCCACCAGGTCCCCGCTGTTCGCACGGGGCGGGGGTGCGCCGGGCGGGTCAGCTCCGGCACAGCAGCGCGGCAAGGACCTCCCGCAGCGCCGCCTCGGGGTCGGCCACCCGCCCCTCGGCCCGCCACGCCACGAAGCCGTCGGGGCGTACCAGCACCGCACCCTCGGGCGTCGTCCCGTGCTTCTCGGCCCAGTCGGCGCCGTCCTCGGGAGCCAGGTCGTCGTTCGGCCCCGTGCCGATCATGTAGCAGGCCAGCCCGAGGGAGAACTCCTCGTTGGCGCCCTTGACCGCGGTGCGCCACATCTCGCCGTCGGTACCGGTCAGCAGGACGAAGGACTTCTCGTACAGATCGAGGGTCGAGCGCCGCTCGCCGCCGGCCCGCAGCCACATGTGCGGGGCGCGGGTGCCCGGTTCGCCCGTGAGCCGCATCTGGTCGGGCACCACCGGCAGCCCGGGGTCGGCGCCGACGACCGCGCCCTGCGGATAGCAGTACCCCAGGGCGACGGTCAGCACCCCGCGCTGCCGGCCGCCGGCCGCGCCGGGAGCCGGCGCATACCCCGGGTGGCTGTGCTCGGCCGAGCGCGCCGAGGCGCGGGCGCTGGTCTCCCGCGCCACCGGCTGCCGCTCCGCCTCGTAGGTCGCCAGCAGCTCCGGGCCCGCCGCGCCGTTGAGCACGGTGGCGAGCTTCCAGGCGAGGTTGTGGGCGTCCTGGATGCCGGTGTTGGAGCCGAACGCCCCGGTGGGGGACATCTCGTGGGCCGAGTCGCCGGCGAGGAAGACCCGGCCGGCCGCGTACCGCTCGGCGACCCGCTCGGCGGCGTGCCACGGGGCCTTGCCGGTGATCTCAACTGCCATGTCCGGTACGCCCGTTGCCCGGCGGATGTGGTCGATGCACCGCGCGTCGGTGAAGTCCTCCAGGGTCTCGCCCGTGTCGGGGTGCCAGGGGGCGTGGAAGACCCATTCCGCCTTGTTGTCGACCGGCAGCAGGGCGCCGTCGGCCTCGGGGTGGGTCAAGTAGCAGGCGATGAAGCGGCGGTCGCCCACGACCTCGGCGAGCTGCGGCGCGCGGAAGGTGATGCTCACGTTGTGGAACAGGTCGCCGGGCCCCGTCCGGCCGATGCCCAGCCGCTCGCGGACCGGGCTGCGGGGCCCGTCGGCGGCGATCAGGTAGTCCGCGTGCACGGTGGTGAGCTCGCCGGTCTCCCGGTTCTTCAGCGTCGCCCGCACCCCCTGCGCGTCCTGTTCGAAGGAGCTCAGCTCGGTGGAGAACCGCAGGTCACCGCCGTGCTCGCGGGCGCAGCGCACCAGTACGGGCTCCAGGTCGTTCTGGCTGCACAGGCACCAGGCGGACGGGCTGATGCGGGCCAGCCCGCCACCCGGGTCGATCTCCTTGAACAGCCACTCCTGGTCGTCGCCGGTGAGTGAAGGGGCCTGCAGGATCCCGTGGTTGTCGGCCAGGACCGACGCTGCCTCGCGGATCCGCTGCTCCGCACCGGCCACCCGGAACAGCTCCATGGTGCGGACGTTGTTGCCCCGCCCGCGGGGGTGGCGGGAGGTGTCCGCGTGCTTCTCGACCAGCAGATGTCTGATGCCCAGGCGTCCCAGGAACAGCGACGCGGACAGGCCGACCAGGGACCCGCCCACGACGAGTACCGGCACCCGGTCTTCGACGGTGGGATTCATTGCGTGCTCCAGCTCCAGGGACGCTTACGGCAGATGGAGCACGAATGCCCGGCTCAGAGCCTGTTCGATCACGGTTCACCTGCATGGCTCACAGATCTCGCGCCACCCGTGGGTCGCGGTGACGATCGAATCCGGGACGCCCCCCGCGACATGGGGCAGGCCGTCCCCACCATCCGGCTCAGTCACCCGGATCGCACCGGAACTGACGACGCACCACTGGGGCCATCGGGCCCCGAAGGAGATGCGTAGACGATGACAACGCTGTCGGAACGAATATCCCAGTCGGCCTTCGACGGCTCCCGGCTGAGGGTCGTGCTGCTTCTGGACCTCCATGAAGGAGCCCAGCAGGACTTCCTCGAAGCCTACGAGCACCTGCGCAACCAGGTCGCGTCCGTCCCCGGACACATCACCGACCAGCTGTGCCAGTCCATCGAGAACCCCTCCCAGTGGCTCATCACCAGTGAATGGGAGAGCGCACCGCCGTTCCTGGCCTGGGTCAACAGCGAGGAACACGTCAAGATGGTCCAGCCGCTGCACGGCTGTGTGCGTGACACCCGGTCGCTGCGCTTCAGCGTCCTGCGCGAGACCTCGAACGTCGCCCGCCTCGCGCCCGAGCCTCCCAAGGGCCGCCTGCAGGCCAACCCCCGCGTCGGCGACGGGGTGGTCCGGCACGCGCTGACCTTCACCGTGAAGCCGGGCAGCGAATCGATGGTCGCGGACATCCTCGCCGGGTACACCTCCCCGGAGGCCCGGGTCGACGACACCACCCGGCTGCGCCGTACCTCCCTCTTCATGCACGGCAACCGCGTCGTGCGTGCGGTCGAGGTGCAGGGCGACCTCGTCGCGGCGCTGCGGCACATCTCCCAGCAGCCCGAGGTCCGGGCCGTCGAGGAGGCCATCAACCCCTATCTGGAGCAGGACCGCGACCTGAGCGATCCGAACTCCGCCCGGGTGTTCTTCACCCGGGCCGCGCTGCCCGCGGTGCACCACGTCGCCTCGGGCGGACAGCAGCCCGACGGCATCAAGCGGCATGCGCTGTTCTACCCCGCCAAGGAAGGCTGCGGCATGACGCTGGCCCAGATGCTCGCCCGCCAGGACGAGCTGGCCGCGGACGATCCGTCCTGCCCCATCGCCGGCAGCACCGTCTTCCAGCGCGACGACGTGGTCGTCCGCCTCATCGATCTCCGGATCCCGATCGAGAGCGATCCCGTGCTGGCGCTCGGTGTGCGCGGTCCTCGCAAGACGGCCGTGCTGCGGCGTCTGCTCGACACCGAAGTGGCCGGCGGTCTGTCCAACGACCGGGAGCTCGCACATTTCCTGGAGCGCGCCGACATGGCTCTCATCACGGACCGCCGGGCACCGGGCGCCTGAACGGGCCCGGCCGCAGCAGGTCTCTCCCCTCATTCACCCCCGGCCCCAGCCCCTGGAGGAAGCAGCCATGACCACGTACCGCCCACGCATCGTGGACCTCAGCGAGACCCAGCCCAACCGCCGGCGCGGAGGTGATCTGCGCGCCATGCTGACACCCAGCGCGGTGGGCGCCACGAGCGGCTTCATGGGCATGGCACTCGTGCAGCCCGGCGAGCGCATCGGTGAGCACTACCACCCCTATTCCGAGGAGTTCGTGTACGTCGTCCAGGGCGCACTCGAAGTGGACCTCGACGGGGAACCGCACCCGCTCCGCCCTGACCAGGGGCTGCTGATCCCCCCGTACATGCGGCACCGCTTCCGCAATGTCGGAGACGTGGAGGCCCGTATGGTCTTCCACCTCGGCCCGCTGGCCCCGCGCCCGGAGCTGGGCCACGTCGACACCGAGGGCACGGAAGAGAGCACACCGGCCGCACCACCGGAACGCACGGAGCCGGTGTCATGACCCGCCGTGTGGCGGTCACCGGCGTCGGGATCGTCGCTCCGGGCGGTGTGGGTGTGACCGCCTTCTGGGACCTGCTGTCCGCAGGCCGCACGGCGACCCGGGGCATCACCCTTTTCGACCCGGAGGGGTTCCGCTCGCGCATCGCCGCCGAGTGCGACTTCGATCCCGCGGCCCACGGGCTGAGCGAGGAGCAGGTGGCCCGCTCCGACCGGTACATCCAGTTCGCGATGGTCGCCGCGGACGAGGCGCTGCGCAGCGCCGGCCTGGACACGGAGGCCGAGGACCCCTGGCGTATCGGGGTGTCCCTGGGCACCGCGGTCGGCGGTACCACGCGCCTGGAGCACGACTATGTCGCCGTCAGCAACCACGGTGAACGGTGGGACGTCGACCACCGGCCGGCCGGCCGCTATCTGGAGCGGGCGTTCTCTCCCAGTTCGCTGGCCTCCGCGGTGGCGGAACGGATCGGGGCCCACGGCCCGGTGCAGACCGTCTCGACGGGCTGCACCTCCGGTCTCGACGCCATCGGGTACGCCTTCCACTCCATCGAGGAGGGCCGGGTCGATGTGTGCATCGCCGGCGCATCCGACTCACCGATCTCCCCGATCACCGTGGCCTGCTTCGACGCGATCAAGGCGACGTCCGCGAACAACGACGATCCCGCCCATGCCTCCAAGCCGTTCGACGCCCACCGCGACGGATTCGTGATGGGGGAGGGCGGCGCCGTCCTCGTCCTGGAGGAGCTGGAACACGCCCGCGCCCGTGGTGCGACGGTCCACTGTGAGATCCGTGGCTACGCGACCTTCGGCAACGCGTACCACATGACCGGTCTCACCCAGGAAGGCCTGGAAATGGCCGAGGCGATCAACCGGGCCCTGGGCGACGCCAGGATCGACGCCACCCAGGTCGACTACGTCAACGCGCACGGCTCCGGCACCCAGCAGAACGACCGGCACGAGACGGCCGCGGTCAAGCGGTCGCTCGGCGAACACGCCCGCAAGATCCCGATGAGTTCCATCAAATCCATGGTCGGTCACTCGCTCGGGGCCATCGGTGCGATCGAGATCGTGGCCTGTGTGCTGGCACTCACCCATCAAGTGGTGCCGCCCACGGCCAACTACGAGACTCCGGACCCGGAGTGCGATCTCGACTATGTGCCCAAAACCGCACGGGAGCTGCCGCTGCGTTCGGTGCTCTCGGTCGGCAGCGGCTTCGGTGGATTCCAGTCAGCGGTGGTACTGACCCGACAGGGTGGGAGGGCATCATGAGCTCCCCGAAGACACGTCGTTCCGTCGTCACCGGCATCGGTGTCATCGCCCCCAACGGGGTGAGCACCGAGACCTTCTGGAAGGCGACCGTGGAGGGCATCAGTGTCCTCGACCGGGTCACCCGTGAAGGGTGTGAGCATCTTCCGCTCAAGGTCGCCGGAGAGGTCCGCGGCTTTGACCCGGCGGATCTGATCGAGGAGCGCTACCTCGTCCAGACCGACCGGTTCACCCACTTCGCCATGGCGGCGGCCAACCTCGCGCTGGACGACGCCCGGCTCGGCCGTGCCGACTACAACGACTCACCGTTCGCGGTGGGCGTCGTCACGGCCGCCGGATCCGGCGGCGGCGAGTTCGGCCAGCGGGAGCTGCAACGGCTCTGGGGCCAGGGCTCCCGCCACGTCGGCCCGTACCAGTCGATCGCCTGGTTCTACGCGGCGAGCACCGGACAGATCTCCATCCGGGGCGGCTTCAAGGGGCCGTGCGGAGTCGTGGCCAGCGACGAGGCGGGCGGCCTGGACGCCCTGGCGCATGCCGGCCGCACCATCCGGCGCGGCACCGATGCCGTCGTCGTGGGTGCCGCCGAGGCGCCTCTGGCCCCCTACTCGGTCGTCTGCCAGCTCGGCTACGACGATCTGAGCAAGCTCGACGACCCGGCCCGCGCCTACCGCCCGTTCACCAGCGGCGCCTGCGGATTCGTGCCCGCCGAGGGCGGCGCGATGCTGATCGTCGAGGAAGAGGCGGCGGCCGTGAGCCGTGGGGCGAGCGTCCGGGCCCAACTGGCCGGGCACGCCGCGACCTTCACCGGAGCCTCCCTGTGGGAGGAGTCCCGGGAAGGGCTCGCGCATGCGATCCGCGGCGCGCTGGCGGATGCGCGGTGCGCCCCGGAGGAGATCGATGTGGTGTTCGCGGACGCGCTCGGCGTTCCTGCGGCCGACCGGGCCGAGGCGCTGGCGATCGCGGACGCCCTGGGCCGGCACGCCTCGCAGGTCCCGGTGACCGCACCCAAGACCGGCACCGGGCGGGCGTACTGCGGCGCCCCTGTTCTGGACACCGCGGCCGCGGTGCTCTCCATGGAACAGGGCGTCGTGCCGCCCACCCCCAACGTCGTCGATGTCTGCCACGACCTTGACGTGGTGACCGGCCGGGCCCGCCCGGCCGAGTTGCGGACGGCGCTGGTGCTGAGCCGGGGGCTGATGGGCTCGAACGCGGCACTGGTGCTGCGGAAGGGCTCCCCGTCCCTCTCGTGAGAAGGAGAACCGCACATGAACGCTCAACTGACGCTCAACGAGCTGGCCGCGCTGATGAAATCCGCCGCCGGGCTCACCGTCGACCCGAAGGAGCTGGCGAACCGGCCCGACGCGACGTTCAACGAGTTCGGCCTGGACTCGCTCGGCCTCCTCGGCATCGTCGGCGAGCTGGAGAACCGGCAGGGCCGTCCGATGCCGACCGACGCGGAGCGCTGCAAGACGCCGCGCGACTTCCTCGCCCTCGTCAACGCCGCTCAAACCGTCCCCACCGTCCAAGAGAACGTTTCTACGACAGGAGCCTGACATGTCCGGCCACACCGAGAACGACATCACCATCGCGGCGCCGCTCGACCTCGTCTGGGACATCACCAACGACATCGAGAACTGGCCGCAGCTGTTCAGCGAGTACGCCTCGGTCGAGGTGCTGTCCAGGGAGGGCGACAAGACCACCTTCCGGCTGACGATGCACCCGGACGACAACGGCACGGTCTGGAGCTGGGTCTCCGAGCGCGTCATCGACCGACAGAACCGCACCGTGCGCGCCCGCCGGGTCGAGACCGGCCCGTTCGCGCACATGGACATCCACTGGAAGTACGCCGAGATCCCCGGTGGCACCTCCATGCACTGGACCCAGGACTTCGCGATGAAGCCCGACGCCCCGGTCGACGACAAGGGCATGACCGAACTCATCAACCGCAACTCCCGGATCCAGATGGAGCTCATCCGCGACCGCATCGAGCAGCGGGACCGCGAGCTCCGGTCCACCACCGTCAGCTGACGGCCCGCCAGGCCGCGTGCGGACCGCCGCCCGGCGGCAATGAAGGGATCTTTCCGATGCATCACGCTCTGATCGTCGCCCGTATGGCGCCCGGTTCGGCTCCGGACATCGCCGAGGTCTTCCAGGCCTCCGACCGTACGGAACTGCCGCATCTGGTCGGCGTCTCGCGGCGGACCCTCTTCCAGTTCGGTGACGTGTATCTGCACCTCATCGAATCCGACCGGCCGCCCGGCCCCGAGATCGCCAAGGTGACGGAACACCCCGAGTTCCGCGCCGTCAGCGACAAGCTGTCCGCCTTCGTCAGCGCGTATGACCCCGAGACCTGGCGAAGCCCCAAGGACGCGATGGCCCAGCAGTTCTACAGCTGGCAGCGCGACGGCAGCCGCTGACGCGTACGCGGAGCCGAGGCGATCCCCCGGTTCCCGTGCCGTCCCGGACACGGGCAAGGCCGCCCGGTGAGGAGAGCGCTCCTCACCGGGCGGCCTGCCGTGCCGGGTCATGCTCATTCGGGGACGGTGCACTCGAACGCGTGCAGATACGGATTGATCTCCCGGATCTCGCCGACCTTCAGGCCGGCCTCCGCCATCCGGCTGACCAGGCTCGCCTTGGTGTGCTTGGCGCCGCCGACGTTGAGCAGCAGCAGCAGGTCCATGGCGGTGGTGAACTTCATCGAGGGGCTGTCGTCGACGAGATTCTCGATGATCACGACGCGGGCACCGGGCCGGGCGGCCGCGACGACATTGTGCAGCGTGCGGCGGGTGCTCTCGTCGTCCCACTCCAGGATGTTCTTGATGATGTAGACATCGGCCCGGACCGGGATGTCCTCGCGGCAGTCGCCGGGCACGACCCGTACCCGCGAGGCGAGCGGGCCGCCGTCGCGCAGCCGGGGGTCCGGGTTCGCCACCACGGTGGGCAGGTCGAGCAGGGTGCCTTCGAGAGCGGGGTACTTCTCCAGCAGGCCGGCGAGCACATGCCCCTGACCGCCGCCGATGTCCGCCACCGATGACGCACCGCTCAGATCGAGCAGGTCCGCGATGTCCTGCGCCGACTGCTTGCTGGACGTGGTCATCGCGCGGTTGAAGACCTCGGCCGAGTCCCCGGCGTCCTGGTGCAGGTACTCGAAGAAGCTCTTGCCGTACAGGTCGCCGAAGACGCTGCGGCCGGTGCGCACCGCGTCGTCGAGCTTCGGCCAGGCCGCCCAGGTCCACGGCTCGGTGCACCACAGCGAGATGTACCGCAGGCTGTTGGGGGTGTCCTCCCGCAGCAGCCGGGACATCTCCGTGTGGACGTACTTGCCGTCGTCGGTCTCCTCGAAGATCCCGTAGCACGACAGGGTGCGCAGCAGCCGGTCCAGCGGCCGCGGCTCGGTCTTGACCGTGGCGGCCAGTTCCTCCGCCGTGGTGGGCCGGTCGCCCAGTGCGTCGGCGACGCGGAGTTGCGCCGCTGCCCGTACGGCCGCCGCACAGGCGGCTCCGAAGACGAGCTCCCTGAGCCGCATGGCCGGCTGGGGGGTGGGACTTACGGTGGTCATTCCGCCTCTATTCTCCGGTTGAAGAGGGCTGCGCCTCGTGCACCTCTTGCCGTCGGCACAGACCGGCCGGCTGCGAGGTCCGGCAGATGTTGTCG
Organism: Streptomyces sp. NBC_00400; assembly: GCF_036048035.1. NCBI lineage: Bacteria > Bacillati > Actinomycetota > Actinomycetes > Kitasatosporales > Streptomycetaceae > Streptomyces > Streptomyces sp. NBC_00400. Next base: position 7,514,694 of record NZ_CP107940.1, read on the forward strand.
ACGAACCGGTTTCCCTTGCCCTTGGGGTCGCGGTCGGCGAGGTCCACCGGCCTGTTGTGCAGCACGAGGTTGTCGATGATGAGGTTGCGTTCGTTGGTCGCCTTCACGAAGCTGTGGAAGAGCACGATGCCGCCGGAGAGCGGGGACTTGCCGACGTTGTCGCGGACCAGATTCCGCCGCACCAGCGTCTTCTCGGCGCCGGTGAGGACGATGCCGGACCCCTGGAGGAACGGCAGGCGGGGGTTGGCGGGGCAGTACTTGTTGTTCTTGACGACGGTGTTGTTCCGGACCGCCAGCGCTCCCGCCCGGGGGCGGGACTCGTCGCCGACGACGAAGACGCCGGCGCAGTTCCTGGTGATGGTGTTGTGGGCAACCACCAGGTTTCTGACGCGGCGTACCGTGATGCCGATCCGGTTCCTCGCGAGGTAGTTCTCGGTGACCGCGGCCCCCCGGGTGTCGGTGGCCCCGCCCTCCTCCTTGACCGTGTTGGCCAGGAAGATTCCCGAGTCGCCGTTGCCGGTGACGACGTTGTCGCGGAACAGCCCGCGGACGGACTTCTCCTGGGCGATGCCCCACACGCCGTTGTTCCGTGCGAACACGTGGCGCACGGCCAGCCGGTCGGTGCCGGAGGCCCAGAGGCCGTTCTTCTTGAAGCCCTTGACGGTCAGCGAACGGATGCTGACATCCCGCAGCGGCCTGCCCGCCGCGCCGATGACGCAGATGCCGTTGCCGGCCTTCGCGCACATGTTCCCGGCCCGCTTGCCGATCGGGGCGAGCACCGTCTTGGGGCCCGCGCCGACGAGGCGCAGCCGCGACTTGCGGATGACCACGCTCTCCCGGTAGAGGCCGGGCCGGATGATGACGGTCTCACCCGGCTTCGCTCTGTCCACCGCCCGTTGGATCGACTGACCGGGGTGGACGACGAGTCGTTCCGTTGCGTCGCTCGGCGATGCCGCGCCCAGTCCGCCGACCAGCATCGCGGCGACGCAGCCCATGTATTTCATCTGTCGTAGCGCCATGAAGCGAAGCTATGGGCGATCACTTCCGCTCGCCACATGTGGTGACCCGATGATGACGGTGCGTGCAGCGGGCAGCTTTCGACACGCCGTCAAGTCCGCTGCCCGGCGCCGCACCGGATGGCCGATCAGGGCCGGTCAGCGGGTTTCTCCCGGTCCTCGTCGGCAGCATCGGGCGTCTCGGCGCACGGCCGGCAGCCGGCCGGGGCACCCTCGCCTGACCGGGTATCGGACGGCGTACCGGACCGGGCATCGGGCCGGACGTCCGACGGGCCGTCAGCCGGTCCGTCCGGCCATGCCTCGGTCAGGAAGGCCGCGAGGCTGGTCGGCAGAAACCATGGACGGGCGCGGGAAAGGGTCACGGAAGACCAACGCGCCAGGCCCGCCCGACGACACCCGCTCAGGGCCGCCGGCGCATTTGATCACCCCAACGGCCCCGGGGAGGTGGCGCCGAACGGGCGTCGGCCGCCGCTCGGAGCCTGCCGGCGGGTCGCTGCGTCCGATGCTGTCCGATGCCGTCCGGGACCGCCTGGGTCAGCCCGCCCGCTCCGCCGCGCTGCGCTCCACACAGAACTCGTTGCCCTCGATATCGGCCGGCGTCACCCATCCGGCCCCGCCGGCCCGCCGGTGGTCGGCCACCAGGGTCGTGCCGAGTGCCAGCAGCCGTTCGACCTCCTCGTCCCGGCTCCGGTCCGGTGGCTGCAGATCCAGGTGCACCCGGTTCTTCCCGGCCTTGGTGTCGGGCACCGTGACGAAGAGCAGGGCGCCGCCCCTGGCCGTGACCGTGGCCTCCGGATCGCCTGGCAGATCGTCCTCGGCCGGCGTGCCGTCCAGCACCTGTGCCCAGAAGCCCGCCAGGCGGTAGGCGTCGGTGCAGTCGATCGTGGTGTGACGTATCAGCGAAGTCATGGGCGTCACCATGCGGTTGGAAGACGGGGGGCTGTCCAGCGGAAACCACACGGTACGGGCGGCGCCCGGAGGGTCTGGCCTCACGGACGGTGGATTCCCGGATGTGCCGGCGGCGAGGGAACCTGCCCGAACGTGCGATAACTTGCCGTGTATGCAGTCGAGTTCGCTCGATCCGGACTCCGGCACCACGGCCGGGGCGGACGGCGGAACCTGCGGGCTTGGCGCCGACGGGGACGGGTGGTGCCGGGAAGTGCCGGTCGGGCGGCGCCGGGCGCCCGCGCCGTGCGTGCCCCCGGTTTGTCCCGTACACCCATTCAAGTTGCCCGACCCCGTCGTCTACAGTTGCAGAATTCCGCAATTCAACAGATGACGCGACGGCCGGTCGGCCTGAACGCGGAGGATATGCGTGGGCGGTTTCGCCGAATCGGTACGGCTACGGATACGGGTGTGTGCGGCGTGGCCCTTGCCCGGCCTCGGCCCCGGGAGCGGGGTGCGGGCATGAACGGCGCCTGGGTTCCGCGCTGTCAGGCCAAGGCCGACTTCTTCCGGATGCTGGGTCATCCGGTCCGTATCCGGGTGCTGGAACTGCTCCAGAACGGGCCGATGCCGGTACGGGGGCTGCTCTCCGCGCTCGAGGTGGAGCCGTCCGCGCTCTCCCAGCAACTCGCCGTGCTGCGCCGCTCGGGCATGGTGACGGCCACCCGCAGCGGATCCACCGTCGTCTACGAGCTGGCCGGAGGCGAGGTCGCGGAGCTGCTGCGCGCCGCACGCCGGGTCCTCACCGAGGTGCTTGCCGGGCAGCACGCGCTCCTCACCGAGCTGCGGCAGGCCGAGGCCGGCGCCCTGCCGGCGCCCGGCGGGGTGGGGGCGGTCTCGTGATCCGCCTCCTTCGCCTCCTTCGGCCGCTTCGGACCCGGCACCCCGAGGACGGTGGCCGCCCGGGGAAGGTCCGCCTGTTCACCAGCGGAAAAGGGTGAAGCGGATGTCCGGATCACCACGGCGTAAGGGGCCGCCGCCCTGGCGGGCGGTCCGCTCCCGTACCTGCATACCCACGCCCCTCGGGCCGGGGACCGTACGGCCCTGCCGGGGACGTCCCCCCGGACGGGGGCCGCTGCGCACCGCTCGCGGACACGGCCGCGCGTGCCCGGAGAGCGTCGCCCGCCACCGCACCCCGCCGCGCTGCGGCGTCCGCCGGGCCCGTGCGACCGCGGTGCGCCCCGGTACACAGCTGGCGCGGCTGCCCGGTGCGGTACTGCTCGCCCACCGGGCTCCACGGCGCAGCCCGTGGCGGCAGGTGTTGCTCTCCATCGTCGTGACCCATCTGCTGCTGGTCTTCCTGGCACTGGTCATCTATCTGGGCCGGCACGCCGGGACGTGACGCGGAGGCCGGCGAGAACAGGGGCGCCGATGCCCACCGCGGACGCCCCGCCCGCTCCGGTCCGCCACAACCACGCCACATCGCGTCCGAAGGACCACACGAGGAGCCCCAGCGCCACGGCCACCGCCGTGACCGAGAAGGCCCGCGGCAGGATCCCCGTACCGGCCACGACCAGTACGACACCCTGCAGCGCCGCCACGGTCTTGCGGGCCATGCTGTGCGGCAGGTCACCGCGCAGCCACGGCAGCGCCCAGGACGCCGCGACGAAGGCGTACCGCATGAGGCCGATGGCCAGTACCCAGGCGCCCAGCGGGATCGCCACATGGACACAGAGCACCAGGATCAAGAACGCGTCGACCTCCATGTCGAAGCGCGCCCCCAGCGGCGTCGCCGTTCCCGTGCGCCGGGCCACCTGTCCGTCGACCGCGTCCAGGACCAGCGCCACGGCGGCGAACACGATCAGTACGGTGACCGGTGTGTGCCGGGCGAAGGAGTCCGCGACCAGCGCGGTCACCCCGCCGACGAGAATGGTGCGGGCCAGTGTGACGCGGTTGGCCGGCCCGAACGACGTGGTCCACGTCCGGCGCAGCGCGACGGTGAGCACGCCCCAGGTGGCCACGGCGAAGAGGCACCCCGTGAACCACCCCACGGTGCCCAGACCGCCCACCCGGCACAGGACTTCCAGAACCAGCAGTTGAACACCCATACCGGCCGTAATGTCCGGTCCGAACGGCCTTGTGTCGTAGAGCTCTTGTACGGCCACCCTGCCTCCCGGGATGTGTAGCGGACTCGAAGGGCGCCGCGTAGGGTGACGGCGTCCTCATGATCCCCAGCATCGATGAACCATCGCCGTAGCGTCCAGGAGGATCCCGATGCCGCGTGCCGCTTGTGCTTTTTGGCTAAGCGCTCCAGGTCAGGGCGAGATCCGGACGGAAGCCCTTCCGGAGCCCGCCGCCGGTGAGGTCCTGGTGCGCTCGGTCTGCTCCGGAGTGAGCCGCGGAACGGAGACCCTGGTCTTCCGTGGCGGCGTCCCCGAGAGCCAGCACGCCGTGATGCGGGCGCCGTTCCAGGAAGGCGACTTCCCGGCGCCGGTCAAGTACGGCTACCTCAATGTAGGCGTCGTCGAGGAAGGCCCGCACGACCTGCTGGGCCGTACGGTCTTCTGCCTGTATCCGCACCAGACGCACTTCGTCGTCCCGGCGAGCGCCGTCACCCCGGTACCGGACACCGTCCCCGCCGCGCGGGCCGTGCTGGCGGGCACGGTGGAGACCGCGGTGAATGCGCTGTGGGACGCCGCGCCGCTGGTCGGCGACCGGATCGCGGTGGTCGGCGCGGGCATGGTCGGCTGCAGCGTCGCCGCGGTCCTGGCCCGCTTCCCCGGGGTCCGGGTGCAGTTGGTCGACGCCGACCCCGCGCGCGCCGCCACCGCCCGGGCACTGGGGGTGGACTTCGCGCCGCCCGCGGACGCGCTGGGCGACTGTGACCTGGTCGTACACGCCAGCGCCACCGAGCAGGGGCTGGCCCGCTCGCTCGAACTGCTCGCGCCGGAAGGCACCGTGATCGAGCTGAGCTGGTACGGAGACCGGCAGGTCAGCCTGCCGCTGGGCGAGGCCTTCCACTCCCGCCGGCTGGTCGTGCGCAGCAGCCAGGTGGGCACGGTCTCCCCGGCCCGGCCCCGCCGTACCTTCGCCGACCGCCTCGCGCTCGCCCTCGACCTGCTCGCCGACCCCGCCTTCGATGCGCTGATCACCGGTGAGTCGGCCTTCGAGGACCTGCCGCGGGTGCTGCCCCGGCTCTCCTCCGGCGACCTCCCGGCGCTCTGCCACCGCATCCGGTACGGGCCGGCGGACGGCTGACAACCGCCGGGAAACCGCCCGCAATTCGCTTCCCGACGACACCTCACTGAGACTGACATCACACCGGAGGAACGGCCTTGTTCAGCATCACCGTCCGCGATCACCTCATGGTCGCCCACAGCTTCCGTGGCGCGGTCTTCGGCCCCGCGCAGCGTCTGCACGGCGCGACCTTCATCGTGGACGCCACCTTCCGCCGCGCGGAGCTCGACGCCGACAACATCGTGGTCGACATCGGCCTGGCCACCCAGGAACTCGGCGCCGTGATCGGTGAGCTGAACTACCGCAACCTCGACGACGAGCCCGACTTCGCCGGCATCAACACCTCGACGGAGGCCCTGGCCAAGGTCATCGCCGACCGGCTCGCCGAGCGCATCGAGGCGGGCAACTTCGGTGCGGGCGCCCGCGAACTGGCGGGGATATCGGTCACCCTGCACGAGTCGCACATCGCCTGGGCGACGTACGAGCGCACCCTGTGACCGCGACCGGCGCCACCGCAGCGGCGGAGCGTGTGGTGCATGCCGTCCTCCCCGGTGACGTCGACGATCCGGCGGTGCCCAGCGGCGGCAACACCTACGACCGCCGGGTGTGCCGCGACCTCCCGGCGGCGGGCTGGCAGGTGCGCCCGTACGCGGCGCCCGGCAGCTGGCCGCGGCCGGACGCCGCCGCGCGCGCGGGGCTCGTGCGGTACCTGGCGGCGCTGCCGGACGGCGCGGTGGTCCTCCTCGACGGCCTGGTCGCCTGCGGTATCCCGGAGATCCTGGAACCCGAGGCGGGACGGCTGCGGCTCGCCGTACTGGTCCATCTGCCGCTGGCCGACGAGACCGGACTCGACCCCGCCGTGGCGGCGGAGCTGAACGCCCTCGAACGCCGCACCCTGCACGCCGTGGGGGCCGTCGTGGCCACCAGCGAGTGGGCGGCACGCAAGCTCGTCGCCCACCACGGGCTGGTGCCGGCGCGGGTCAGGGTCGCCAGGCCCGGAGCCGATGCCGCGCCCCTCGCGCCGGGCACCGACGGCGGTACCGGGCTGCTGTGCGTCGCCGCGGTCACCCCGCGCAAGGGGCAGCACCTCCTGGTGGAGGCCCTTGCCACGGTCACCGAGCTGCCCTGGCGCTGCGCCTGCGTCGGAGGGCTCGACCGGGACCCCGGTTACGTTGCCCAACTGCGGCGCCGCGTCACGGAGTCCGGCCTCGACGACCGGATCGCCCTCACCGGGCCGCGGGCGGGCGCTGACCTGGAGGCCCGCTATGCCGCGGCCGACCTGCTGGTCCTCACCTCGTACGCGGAGACCTACGGCATGGTCGTCACCGAGGCGCTGGCCCGGGGGATTCCGGTGCTGGCGACGGAGGTTGACGGCGTACCGGAAGCGGTCGGGCGGGCGCCCGACGGCAGTGTGCCCGGTCTGCTCGTGCCGGCCGGCCGGCCCGCGGCCATTGCCGGGGCGTTGCGTGACTGGCTGGGCGATCCGCACCTGCGTGATCGGCTGAAGACCGCGGCACGCGGACGTCGTGCCATGCTGGAGGGGTGGGAGATGACGTCGCACAGTCTGGCCGGGGCGCTGGAAATGCTTCGGGACGAGATCCGGAGCACACGGTGAACGCGTCCGAGAGGCCCCGATTCGCCCCGCGGTGGCTGGAGTTGCGCGAGCGTGCCGATGCCGCCGCCCGCGCACCCGAGCTGCTGCAGCCACTGCTGGAGTGGATGTCCGCGCGGCCGGAATCCGCCGGCCGGCCCGGGAGCACCGGTGGTCTGGTGATCCGCGATCTCGGCTGTGGCACCGGCTCGATGGGACGCTGGCTCGCCGTCCGGCTCCCCGGCCCCCAGCACTGGATCCTGCACGACCTCGACCCGCTGCTGCTCGCGCACGCCGGTGCGCGGTTGCCCGTCACGGCAGCTGACGGCACGCCCGTTGACGCCACGACCCGGCGCGGCGACCTGGCCGACCTCACCGCCGGCGACCTCGCCGGCAGCTCGCTGGTGACCGCCTCCGCGCTGCTCGATCTGCTCACCCGCGAGGAGGTGGAGGCGCTTGCCGGGGCCTGTGTGGACGCGGGCTCCCCGGTGCTGCTGGCGCTCTCCGTCGCCGGACGGGTCGAGCTGACCCCCTCCGATCCGTTCGACGCCGAGATCACCGAGGCCTTCAACGACCATCAGCGGCGCACGGACCAGGGCCGCGCCCTGCTCGGGCCGGACGCGGTCGAGGCGGCGGTCGCGGCGTTCGAGCGCCGCGGCGCGACCGTGCTGGTGCGGTCCAGCCCCTGGCGGCTGGACTGCGCGGAATCCGCGCTGACCGCGGAGTGGCTGCGCGGCTGGGTCGGCGCGGCACACGCCCAGCGGCCGGAGCTGGCCCCTGAGGCGGTGGCCTATCTGCGCCGGCGACTGGAGGAGTGCGCGGCGGGGGAGCTGTCCGCCGTGGTGCACCACACGGATCTGCTGGCGCTGCCCGGACCCGCTTGTGCCGGGAGCGCGGGATGAACCGCTCCCGCTGGGCGGCGTGGCTCAGGCTGCTCGCGGGACTGGGCATCCTGGTGGCGCTGGTGTGGCACCTGGGCTCCGACGCCTTCCTGGACGGACTGCGCAGGATCGACGCCGCCACGCTGCTGGCCGCCCTCGCCATCGGCCTGCTCACCACGGTGTTCAGCGCCTGGCGGTGGTGCCTGGTGGCCCGCGGCCTCGGCCTGCGGCTGCCGCTGGGCGGCGCCGTCGCGGACTACTACCGGGCGCTGTTCCTGAACGCGGCGCTGCCCGGCGGCGTCCTGGGCGATGTGCACCGCGCCGTACGCCACGGCCGGCACTCCGGTGACCTCGGCCGGGGCGTGCGGGCGGTGGTCCTGGAACGCACCGCGGGCCAGGTCGTGCTGCTGGTCGCCGGTGCGGTGGTGCTGCTCGCCCGGCCCTCGCCCGTACTGGCGCCGGTCACCCGCTTCCTCACCTCGCCCGCCGTCGCACTGACCGCGGCCGCGGGGGGCGTGCTGCTGGTGGCGGCCGCCGCTCTGCTGCGCCGGCGGCGGGGCGCCTCGCGCGCCGAACGCGCCCTGCGCACCGTGCTGACCGAAGCGCGTCAGGGCCTGCTCGCCCGCGGTGTCTGGCCCGGTGTCCTGCTCACCTCCGTGGCGGTCCTGGCGGGCTACCTCGGGATGTTCGTGCTGGCCGCCCGGGTCGCGGGAGCCGACGCACCGACGGCCGAACTGGTACCGCTCGTGGTGCTGGCGCTGCTCGCGATGGCGCTGCCGCTCAACGTCGGCGGCTGGGGCCCGCGGGAGGGCGTCGCCGCCTGGGCCTTCGGCGCCGCCGGGCTAGGTGCGGCGCAGGGGCTCACCACCGCCGTGATCTACGGCGTGCTCGCCTTCGTCGCGAGCCTCCCGGGCGCCGGGGTGCTGCTCGTCCGCCGGTCCGCCGGACGGCGTGCCGAACGCCCGCAGTTCGAGTTCGAAGAGCGTGTCCTCGCCGAGCAGGGCGCGTCGCAGCGGCGGGCGTAGCGCCTCCCGCATCACCGGGGTACCGGGAAACCGCAGACCGGGCACGCCGTCGCCGAGCAGAACCGGCGCGACGGTGACATACAGCCGGTGCAGCGCCCGCTCCTGCAGGAAGCGCGACACGGTGACACCGCCCCCCTCGATCAGCACCCTGCCCAGACCACGCCGCGCCAGCGCCGACAGCACGCGCCGCGGGGCGAACGCGTCCGCGTTCGGCAGGACCAGCACCTCGACGCCGGTGCCGCGGGGCACGGCGGTGACCTCAGGACCCACCACCCACAGCGTCGGCGCGGCGCCGTCGGTGAACACCCCGCTGTGCAGCGGCACCCGCCCCCGCGGATCGAGCACCACCCGCACCGGGTTGTCCCCGGTACAGGCACGCACGGTCAGCCGCGGATCGTCCGCCACCGCGGTGCCGGCCCCGACCACCACCGCATCGGCCAGCGCGCGCAGCCGGTGCAGATGACAGCGGTCCTCCGGGCCGGTGACATAGTCGGCGTCGCCGGTACGGGTCGCGATGAAGCCGTCCAGGCTCTGCCCGAGCTGCGCGAACGCGACCCGGGGCCCGGCCAGGCACAGCGGCAGATAGCGCGTGGCGAGTTCCACCGCCTCGGGCGCGGCGGGCCGGTCCCAGCGCGGCCCGCCGTCCCCGTCCGTCACCCATCCGGCGGCCCGCGCCGCTTCCGCGGTACGGATCGCCCGCAGCCGTTCCCAGGCGGCCGCCGCGTCGAGCACCTCAGTCATGGCCTTCCGTTCCTGCGCCGAACAGCGCGGCATATTCGTCGAATGCCTCGACCAGGCCGGCCAGCAATTCCCGCCCCTTGCGGGCGGAGGCCAGCGACGGGCGCCCGATCACCCCGGATTCGGTATACGCCGACATGCCGAGCGTCAGCAGCTGCTTCCGGTCATCGGCGACGCAATCCGCCGATTCGTAGCCTTCTTTGACCAATTCGGGATGGGCGTACAGCAGAATGGACGTCTCGGCCTCTCCGGCATGCATATCGGTGTGTCCGGACGTCTGCACCCCGGCCCGGGTGCGCGCGGCGTCCCAGTCGGCCGATCCGGGGAAGAGCGCCATCCGCATGCCGCTCCCCGCGGATTCCTGAACGACATTGCGCAGCACGTAATTTCCACCGTGCCCGTTGACGAGAATCAACGTGCCGATACCGGACTTGCGGAGCGAATCAGCGATGTCCGTGACCACCGCATGCAGGGTGCGCGCCGAAATGCTCACCGTCCCCGGCCATGCGGCATGTTCGTGCGAACAGGACACGGTCAGCGGCGGCAGCAGCTGCACGGGACGGCCGGCGGCCACCTCCCGGGCGATGGTGCAGGCGATCACGGTATCGGTGGTCAACGGCAGGAAGTCGCCGTGCTGTTCGAAGCTGCCGATGGGCAGCACGGCCATTGTCGGCCGCCGTGCCCGTACGTCCTGTGTGGTGTCCGCCGGCAACAGGCCGGGCGCCGGAGTCGGGTGTCCCGAAGCGGTCATCGTGTGCTGCGGCCTTTCGTCGCTGACTCACCGAGTCATGGTTCTCGCAGCATACTTGTTGTGTTCTGAGTGACTACCGGCGATCCATTCCCACCGCGGGTACGATCGCGCCATGATGGACGCCGACGACGATGCCCGCCCCGACCTCCGTGTCGCAATCGATGATGCCCTCGGCCGCAAACCCGATGTGGAACAGGTGGTGACGGTCAGGCTGCCCACCACATATGGTGAATTCCTCGCCGTCGGCTATCTGGACCGCCGTAGCGGGATCGAGCAAGTAGCTCTGGTCCACGGCGATGTCGGGGGAGAGCCGGTGCTGACCCGGGTGCATTCGGAATGCCTCACCGGTGATGTCTTCTCCTCCAGCCACTGTGAATGCGGCGATCAATTGGACGCCGCGCTGCGGGCGATCGTGGCGGAAGGGCGCGGCATTCTGGTCTATCTCCAGGGCCACGAGGGCCGGGGGATCGGCCTGCTGGCCAAGCTCCGGGCGATGAAGCTGCAGGAGGGCGGGCTGGACACGGTCGAGGCGAACATCGCGCTCGGGCTGCCCGTCGACGCCCGTGACTACGCCGTCGCCGCGGAGATGCTGCTGGACCTCGGCGTCCGGTCCGTGCGGCTGCTGTCGAACAATCCGCGCAAGCGCGAGGCGCTGCTGCGGCACGGCATCGCCGTCGCCGAACAGGTCCCGCTGCTGATGACGCCCCGTGCGGAGAACATCCGCTACCTCCGCGCCAAACGGGAGCGCCTGGACCACGATCTGCCGCATCTGGACGGCATCCCCGGCCTGTCCTGACACGGCAGGACAGGCCGCGAGGGCCCCATGTGACGAGGGAGGGCCCGCGACGCCGGACGTCGCGGGCCCTTGCTCGGTGACCGCCGGATCAGGAGACGGCGGGTGCCGCCTCGGCCGCGGTGGCCTGGGACCGGGTCGGCACGACCCGCTCCGCGAGATGGCCGAAGACCAGCCCGAAGGCGGTCCACAGCACCAGTTGAATGGCGATCGCCGACAGCCGGAACTGCCAGAGCAGCGTGGCCGAGAAGTCGTGCGGCACCTCGTTGACGGCCGGCAGGAACGCATAGGCGAGGCCGATGGCGACCACGAACGCGGCGCCGGCCGCGACCGCCGCGTACCAGTTGCCCAGCTTCGGAGCCAGCCGCCGGCCGAGGATCGTGGCGGCGACGGCCAGCAGGATGCCGAGCAGCATCATCAGGAAGTACAGGGCGGTGCGTTTGCCGATCGTGTCGGGGTCACCGACGGACGGCGGATTGGCCGGGTACTTCAGGAACGGTACGAGGTAGACGGCCAGCAGCGTCGCTCCGGAGAGCAGTGCGGCCGTGGCGCGGGCACCGAACCTGCCGATCCGCCCGAGGGCGAAGCAGAAGGCCAGCGCGGCAATGCCGCCCAGCGCCACGCCGTAGACGAGCACACCGGTGGCCAGACCCGCCGTGGACTGCACACCGCGGCTGACGACCTCCATCTCGTGTTCGTGGCTGTGTGCTTCCTCGAACGCGATGGCGGCGTCCACCTGCGGTTCACCCAGCAGGTAGGCGACGACGAGGGCCAGGACACCGGCGGCCAGACCGGCGAGCATCCCGCGCACCAGGAGGTTTCTGATGGTGACGGAGTTCATGGGTGTGCCGTCCGATCAATGGCAGGGGAAGCCGAGGAGGTGGCGTCCGTCGTGGACCCACTCGTGGACCTCCGTGCCGGAGAGCAGGGAGGTGGCGCCCTGCTCCGCGCCGATGAAGTACAGCAGAACGAGCATCAGGACGCCGAAGAACAGCGCCCAGGGGGCAATGGCTTTGAGGGGGAGCGGGGCCGGGGTGACGGCGCCGGTGGCCGGGGGTGCGATGGTCTGGGCCATGGCGGAACCTCCTGTGCGGGGAACTCGCGTCCCTGTTCGTGGGAGTGCGTAACGACATTCCGGGTCTGGCTCGCCCGGTTCCGGCCCGGCTGGGCTGGAAAAAACCGGACATACAGTGGCGCGACCGCGCCGGGATCCCACCGGCTTCCGTCATGTCGTCGTCAATATCATCGGGAAGGTACCGCGAACCCGACCCCGGGCCAAGGCCGCGTAGGGGGCGGAGTGGTGCAGGGCAAGGCGTGCGGGCCGGACAACTCCCTTGCGCGGGTTCGGCGTTACCGGTGCCGGTGAACAGCGAGAGAAGAGGGCATGACAACTCGGGTGATGTTGGTCTCACCGGCCGCGGGCGACGCCCAGCGCGAGGTGCGCTTCGACGACGACGGCCCGCTGAGCGAGGCCGGGCTGCGCCGTGTCCGGGAGGCGGCCGGAGCGCTCCCGGCCGCCTCCCGGGCCTTTGTCTCGCCCTCCGCCCGGTGCCGGAGCACGGCCGGGGAACTCGGTCTGCCGGCCCGTCCCGCGCCGGAGCTGGCGGGCTGTGCGATGGGCAGCTGGCGCGGCCGCACCCTGGCGGAGGTCGCGGACGCCGAACCGCTCGCGGTGTCCGCCTGGCTGTCGGACCCGGACTTCGCGGGCCACGGCGGGGAGTCCCTGCGGCAGCTCTGTGACCGGGTCGGGGCCTGGCTGACGCGGAGGGCCCTGGATGCGGGCCGGGTGCTGGCCGTGGTCGAGCCGGATGTCGTCCGGGCGGCGGCGGTCTGCGCGCTCGGGGTTCCCGTGGAGGCGTTCTGGCGGCTGGATGTGCCGCCGCTGACCGTGACCGAGCTGAGCGGCCGCGGCGGGCGCTGGAATCTGGGCCTGGGGCGGGCGCCGGACCGCGGGTGACGGGGTGCGGCCACCGTCCGGCAAAATTCGCTTGCCACTTCATCTACACATAAAGGCGACATAAGCGCAGAATAAAAGTGCGAGGCCCAATGCCGCGCGGAACGGCCAGACCGCGAGCGAAGGAGGCGAGTCGCATGGCCGACGTCTCACACCACAGGGGAGATCTCGCAGGTCACCCCGATGCTTCTGAGATGCAGGCTCGGTACGAGCGGGTGCTCGGCGGGCGTGACGTGGTACTCGTCGACGGGCCGGTGTTGCTCGTCGGTCTGTACTGCGCCGTCTCGCCGTGGATCCTCCACTTCACCGCCGCACAGCCGGCGCTCGTGACGCACAACCTCATCCTCGGTATCGCGATCGCCCTCCTGGCGGTCGGCTTCACCGTGACCCCTGAGCGGATGTACGGCCTGAGCGGCGCGATGTGCGCGATCGGCGTATGGATGATCATCTCGCCCTGGATCGTCGGCAGCAGCCCGGACGCCGGTGTCATCTGGAACAACGTCGTCATCGGTGCCCTGACGTTCCTGCTGGGTGCCATGTGTGTCGCCGCAGCGTCGAAGAGCCGCCGCGGCACGTGACGCGCCCTCCCCGAAGGCAGGCGACCGCCGCCGACCGCCGGCCCCTCACAGGGGCGGGCCGGTCGGCGGCCGGCCGCTGTGCACCCCGCCGGGAAGGGATCTCTGGCACACATGCGATAACCCGGCACATTCGGTTAAATCGGTTGCATGGGTCCGCCGAATGTGGCCCGCCGCCCCGGAGAGGGAGCGTTCCGTGACCGCTGCACCCGTGGATGAGCACCAGGACTTCGCCGACGCCGACCGTGGCTTCATCGCCGCGCTCGATCCGCCCCAGGTCACCGCGGACGACGGCAGCGTGATCTGGGACGCCGAGGCTTACGGGTTCCTGGCCGGGAACTGCCCCGAGACCGCACACGAGAGCCTGTGGCGGCAGGGCCGGCTGGTGAGCCGGCAGGGCCTCTACGAGGTCACCGAGGGCATCTACCAGGCCCGCGGCCTGGACCTGTCCAACATGACGCTGGTCGAGGGCGACCACGGTGTCGTCGTCATCGACCCGCTGGTCTCCGCCGAGACCGCCGCCGCGGCACTGGAGCTCTACCGCAAATACCGCGGCGACCGGCCGGTCACCGGCCTGATCTACACCCACTCACACGGAGAGCACTTCGGCGGCGGACGGGGCGTCCTGCCGCACGACCACCACCCCGTCCCGGTCCTCGCGCCGGCCGGCTTCCTCCGGCACGCGGTCCGCGAGGACGTCTACGCGGGGAACGCCCTGACCCGGCGCTCCGTCTACATGTACGGAACACAGCTCCCCAAGGGACCGGACGGCCAGATCGGCTGCGGTCTGGGCACCACCCGCTCCACCGGCACCATGACGCTCATCCCGCCGACCGTGGACATCACCCGCACCGGCCAGGAGGAGATCGTCGACGGCGTACGCATCGTCTTCCAGCTCACCCCGGGCACCGAGGCACCCGCCGAGATGAACTTCTGCCTTCCGGCGCACGAGGCGCTGTGCCTGGCCGAGAACGCCACCCACACCCTGCACACCGTCCTGCCGCTGCGGGGCGGTGCCGTCCGTGACGCCCGGGCCTGGTCCCGCTACCTGGGCGAGGCACTGGCCCTCTTCGGCGACGAGGCGGAGGTCGCCTTCGCCTCCCACCACTGGCCCACCTGGGGCAAGGACCGCGTCAGGACCCTGCTGGCCCACCAGCGTGACCTGTACGCCTATCTGCACGACCAGACGCTGCGGCTGCTCAACGAAGGACTCACCGGCGCCGAGATCGCCGAGGAGCTACGGCTGCCGCCGGCCCTGGCGGAGGACTGGTCCCTGCACGGCTACTACGGAACGATCGGCCACAACGTCAAGGCGATCTACCAGGCCTACCTGGGCTGGTTCGACGGCAACCCGGCCCATCTGTGGGAACACCCGCCGGCCGAGCAGTCCAGGCGCTATGTCGAGACCATGGGCGGCGTCGAGGCCACGGTGGACGCGGGCAAACGGTACGCCGCCGACGGCGATCTGCGGTTCGCGGCCACGCTGCTCAACCACGCGGTCTTCGCGGCCCCCCGCAACCTCCGCGCCCGGCGGGAACTGGCCCTGGTGTACGAACGGCTGGGCCACGGCTGCGAGAACGGCACCTGGCGGAACTTCTACCTCACCGGTGCCATGGAACTGCGCGGCACCCTGGCCGAGGCCCGCCCGGGCACCGCCGACCCCGAGATCGCCCTGGCCCTGACCGTCGACCAGCTCCTCGACACGCTCGCCATCCGCATCGACGGCCCCCGGGCCTGGTCCACCGCGCTCACCCTCGACCTCTACCTCCCCGAAGAGGACCGGACCTGGCAGCTGACGCTCTCCCACGGAGCCCTCACCCACCTCAGCTCAGCCGGCGCCCCCACGCCGTCCGGCGGACGCGCCCCGGACCTCACGCTCACCCTCACCAAGCCCCAGCTGCTCGGCCTGCTCGCCGGCCGCGGTCCCGGCGGCGCCGTACCACACGGCGAGACCGGGGCGCTGGACCGGCTGCTGAGCCTCGTCCGTACGCCGGACCCCACCTTCCCGGTCGTCACGCCCTGACGAGGACCGCCCGCCCGGCCGGCGGCCGTCAACCTCGTGCCCCGGCCCGCCGCACCGGACTCCGGCCGGCGCCGCGGCTGGGGCAAACTGGCCCGGTGGCGAGCAACATTCCCGACGAGCCGACCAGTTTCATCGGCCGGCGAGCCGAACTGCGCCGGATCGACGACGAGTTGACGGAGCACCGGCTGATCACCCTGACCGGCCCCGGCGGTGTGGGCAAGACCCGGATCGCGATGCGGGCCGCGCGCGCGGCGGCGGCGCGGTTTCCCGACGGGGTCTGCTGGGCTGATCTGTGGCCCCTGCACGGCGCGGGGCGGCTGGTGGCCAGCGTCTGCGATGCCGTCGGGCTGGCCGACCACACGGCGCGGACTCCGGTGGCGGTGCTGTGCGAAGGGCTCGCCGGCAAACGGCTGCTGCTGGTGCTGGACTCCTGCGAACACCTCGTCGACGCCTGCCGCGACCTGCTCGCGGACCTGCTGACCGCCGCCCCCGGTGTGACCGTGCTGGTCACCAGCCGGCAGCCGCTGGGCCTCGTCGGCGAATGGACCACCGAGATCGGCCCGCTGCCCTGCACGGGCGACAACGACGCACTGGCCCTGTTCACCGCCCGCGCCACGGCCGCGGCCCCCGGACTGCGGCTCACCGCACCACCGCATGCGACGGCCGCCGCCGTCATCTGCCGCCGTCTCGAAGGCATCCCGCTGGCCCTGGAGCTGGCCGGTGCCCAGCTGGCCGACAGCTCCGTCGAGCAGATCGCCGAGCGGCTCACCTCCCGTTTCGACACCCTCGACGGCGACGGACCGGTGCGGCTGCCACGGCACCGGACGCTGCGCTGCGCCATCGGCTGGAGCCATGAACTGTGCGCACCGCTGGAACGGCTGCTGTGGGCCCGGCTGTCCGTCTTCCGTGGCACCTTCGACGAGGAGTCCGCGAGTGCCGTGTGTGCCGGCGGACCGCTCACCGCCTCACAGGTGCGCACCACACTGGAGGCACTGGCCGCCAAGTCGGTGCTCATCCGCGAGGGCCCGCGCTACCGCATGCTCGACACGCTGCGCGAGTACGGCCGGATGTGGCTGGCCGAACTGGACGAGACGACGGCGCTGGCGGACCGGCACGCCGCGCACTTCGCCTCCTTCGGCCGGCGGGCCGAACGCGGCTGGCTGGGCCCCGAGCAGGTCGGCTGGTACGGCAGGGTCGCCGAGGCCCATGCCGACCTGTGCACCGCACTGGACCACCTCCTGGCCACCGACCCGGAACGGGCCCAGGACCTCAGCGCGTCGATCGGCTTCTTCTGGAGCTGCTGCGGCCATCTCCACGAGGCCCGGGACTATGTGGCCCGCGCCCTGGCCGCCCACCAGGGGCCGGGCCCGGCACGCACCCGGGCGCTGTGGGCGCTCGGTGTGGCCGTACTGCTGCAGGGCGATCTGACGCTCGCCGACGACCTGGGCCTTCAGTGTGCACGTGCGGCACGGGCGGGTGACGATGCGGAGGCGCAGCTCCAGGCGGGCTACCTCACCGGCCTCACCCATCTGATGGCGGGCCGCCCGATGTCCGCGCACACCGCCGCGGAACAGGTGCTCGGCCCCGCGCGGTGCACCCCCTTCGACTCTCCCGGACGGCTGCGCTGCCACCTCGTACAGCTCTTCGCGCTGACCGGCCTGGGCAGGCTCACCGAGGCCCGTGCCACGGCGGGCGCACTGCGGCGCGGGTGTGTGCAGCGCGGCGAATACTGGACCCGGTCCTATATCGACTACCAGCTCTCGCTGATCTCGCTGTTCCAGGGCCGGCCGGAGGAGTCGGCGGACCACGCCCGGTCGATGCTCGCGGCCAAAGCGGGCATCGGCGACAAGTTCGGTATCGCGCTCGGCCTGGATCTGCTCGCGGCCGCGGTGGCGGCCCAGGGCCGCGGCGCTGCCGCCGCCCGCGTCTACGGCAGCGGCCAGGCCCTCTGGCGGACCGTCGGGCATCCGCAGCGCGGCACCCCCGAGTTGCGCGCGGTACGCGAGGAGTGCGAGCGGCGGGCCCGCGCGGCGATCGGCGACCAGGCGTACGCGGACCTCTTCCACCGGGCCAGCGAGGAGCGGCCCCAGGCCTCGCTCGCCCGGATCCTGGCGGGCGAGCTGTGACCGGCGGCCCGCACCGTTTGCTTCAGGCGGAGGGATCGCCGGCCAGCGCGTACAGCAGCTCGTAGGCGGTGCTGATCATCCGGCAGGTACGGCCGCGGCGGGTGGCCAGCGCGACCAGCCCGGTGTGCGTCGCCGGGTGATAGCCCAGGAACGCCTGCTGGCCGAAGGTCGCCCCGACGTGGAAGAGCAACGGCCCCTGCGGAGCCGGATGCTGATACCACGTCAGGGTGTGGGTGTGGCGCTTGCGCCAGCCGCGGCGCAGCAGCGGCACCTGGACGTCGCGCAGCGGCATGGCCAGCGGCGTGCCGTCGGGGGAGAGGTGCGCTTCGAGGTAGGTGAGCAGGTCGCCGGGGGTGGCACGGACCGACCCTGCGGCGACGAAGGCGCCCAGGTCGGCGCTGTCCACCGGCGTCACCCCGTTCGTACGGTGGCCGATGGCGTCGGTGCCGGTGGTGCCGGGGCCCAGCGTGGTGTCCGTCAGCCCGAGGGGGCGCAGCACCCGGTCGGTGAGCAGGGCGGGGTAACCGGCACCCGCGGCACCGGACATGGCCGGACCGAGCAGCGCCAGCCCGAAGTTGGAGTACCGCCAGCGGGTGCCGGGACGGTGCCGCGGCCGGGTGCGGGCGAAGGTGCGCAGCAGCCGCTCGGTGTCGTAACGGGCGTAGCCGTTGGCGTACGGGTGCACCAGCGCGCCGGCGATCAGGTCCGGGGGAATCCGCGGCAGTCCGGAGGTGTGGGTGGCCAGGTGCCACAGGCTGATCCGGCGCGCATGCGGGTGCGGCAGCGGCAGCTCGGGCAGACGGTCGACGAGCCGGTCGTCCAGGGACAGCACCCCGTCCCTGGCCAGCGCCGCGAGCAGCAGCACGGTGAACGTCTTGGACAGCGAACCCAGTTCGTAGCGCAGCGCATGGCGGGGGGTGGGCGGGGCCAGCGCCGAGCCGCCGGTCATCACGGTCCGGCGGCCGTTGCGGGTCACCGCCAGCACGACGTCCGGCGCGTCGATCTCGGTGACCGCGTCCGCGAGGCGGTCACCGAGCGCGGGCCCGGGGCTTGCGGGGGTCATCCGACGGCGGACAGGGCCCGGGAGGTGGCCATCGCGGAGGCGAACGCGGCGACCAGGGTGGGGTGGTGGACCAGGTCGAAGACCCGCGCCGGGTCACCCTCCGGCATCCGGCGCTGGATGGGCATGGCTCCGGTGGGCGACTGGGCGGCGGCGTACCGCGCCCACAGGTCCGCGTCCAGGGTGGGCCGCGGCAGGCAGGCGTCGACGACCAGGAGTTCGCCCAGCAGATCCCAGTGTTCGAGGTCCGCCCAGTCCTCCGACCAGGCGGGCAGATACCGCGCGAGGTAGTCGGCGATGGCCGGCGGGATGCGCTCGGGCGCCTCGCCCCAGTTGGTGAGGTGGAAGACGGTGTGGGTGAGGTCGTAGGCGATGTGCAGCTGGACCGTCCACGGCTCGGGCAGCCGCCCCAGCCAGGTGCGGTCCACGGCCTGGTCGAAGTCGCTGCTGGGGGGCAGGCCGAGCTTGCGCTCCGCGTTGAGCACGCCGAGCCGCCGGTTGGGCATCATCTCCAGCGCCGTCCAGGTGGTGGTGCGCCGGCAGACCGTCAGCGCGGCCTCCAGTCCCGGATGGCGGTGGCCGAGCTCGTGGAAGGTCGCATAGACCTCCAGCGGCACGGGGGAAAGGGGCTCGTCGTGCTGCAGCCGGGCCAGCACATTGCCGCCGTCCAGCAGCTCCCGCCACGCGAAGTCCAGCAGCTTCCCGGCCCGTTCCTTCTGCCGGGAGCCGGCCACGCCCTCCCGGAACAGCACCTGCATATTGAGCGCCAGCTCCCCGATGGGCTTGAGCCGTTCGACGACCGCGCCGTTGGTGGCGAAGTCGTCGGGGGTCAGCCGGAAGTGCTCACGGTGATCGTCGAGCCAGGTCAGGGCCCGGTCGCCGACACCGTGCAGCAAGGCGGGGGATGCGGCCGTCACGGTCACGGGGCTGTCTCGCTTTCGCAGGAGGTCCGCCCGCCCGCCATCGCCGTATCCCCGGCCGGCGGCCCGGCCTCGGCCTCGTCGGAGGCGATACGGGCGAGGGTGGCGGCGAACGCGGTCACCAGAGTGGAGTGGTAGCAGGCCGTGAACGCCTCGGCCCGGTCGCCGGCGGGCGGCGCGGCGCCGATCTCGGGCACGCTGCCGTCGGCCGCCCGGGCGCCGGCCAGCCGCTGCCAGGCCTCCGCGGGATACGGGGCCTGCGGCAGGCAGGCCGTCACGGCCAGCAACTCGCCGGCCAGGTCCCACAGCTGCTCCTCCAGCCAGTTCTCCAGCCAGGAGGGGAGCCACAGCCGCAGATAGCCGGCGAGTTCGGGGGAGAGCCGCTGCCGGTTGCGCCCCCAGTCGGTGAGGTGGAAGACGTCATGGGTCACGCCGTACGCCGCCTTGCGGTCCAGTGCCCAGGGTTCCGGCAGCCCGCCGAGGCCGGTCAGGGCCAGCACGGTGCCGAAGTCGGCGTGCTGGCGCAGCCCGATCCGCCGTTCCGCGTTGAGCACACCGAGCGTCCGGGTGTGATCCTCGCGGGCCACCCGCCAGCCACGCAGCCGGGTCGTGAGGTCCACCAGCTTGTCGGCCTCGGCGTGCCGCAGTCCGGCCTGGGCGAACACGCCGTACAACTCGACCGGATAGGTGGCGAAGGGCTCACCGCGGATCAGCTCGGCGAACAGCTCGCCGTCGCGGGTCTCGTTCCAGGCGAACGCGAACAGCCCGCGGGCGGTCTGCCGGATCTCGTCACACGGGTGCGACACGCCGATCAGCTGGGTGAGTTCGGCCAGCTCGCCCAGTGGTTTGAGGGTCAGATTGGGGTCGGCGTCCGTGGTGACGTCCGGGGGCAGGCGGAAGTGGTCGCGGGCTTCGTCCAGCCACCCCAGGCTGCCGTGGACCATGTGGTCCAGCAGCCCGGGGTCGCCCCGGCCGCCGGTCACCAACCCCGCCCGTAGAAACGCTGGGCGGCGACGATGTGCAGCGTCACCCGGGGGTCGGCGCCGCCCATGTGGCGGACGAACGCCAGCCCGCTGTCGAGCCCCAGGCTCTGCGGTACGTCGGGCAGCCGGGACAGCCAACGGCCCAGACCGGCCGCCTGCAGCCAGTCCCGGCGGCGGACCGCCCGGACGAAACCACGGGCCAGATCGTCGGTGCGTGCCGCCAGCTGCTCGGCGAGGCCGGGCGCCAGCCCGGGCAGCGCGAGCGCGGCAAGCTGTGACACGCGGTGCGCCAGCTTCGGCCAAGGGTCGGCTTCGACCCACCCGGCCGCGGCCTCGGGTGGCGGCGGCCAGTGCTGTGCGCCTGCGGACAGAAAGGCGTGCGAGGCCTCGACCAGGCCCCGGTACGTCCACACCGACACCTCCGAGGCATCCGTTCCCGGTGGATAGGCCGCGAGCGCCTGCCGGACGACCTCGGCATCGTCCCCGCCGACGGGCGCTGCGGGATGCGCGGGATGGTCCATTGCGTACGGCGCGAGCGCATCGGCGCCGAGCACCCGGAGGGCGGCCGGAGCCAGCGCATCGCTCTGCCGCAGAACAGCCGACAACGCATAAGGGCCGCCCTCGCCCCGCAGGGCGAGGGCGACCCCGGTTGCGGCATCGGCGATCACAGCGCTCAGCGGGACTGCTCCCGGCGTCTGTTCAGCCAACGCTTTCCCCTCAGCCTCAGCGAACGTCGGTCTTGGGCCGGGGCGTGGGCGGCGAGATCAGGAGCAGCGCGGCCAGCAGCAGCCCACCCCCGCACTCGCGGGTATCGCGGAAGACACCGTCGGCCTCGGCGGGTTCAAGCAGTCCCTCGACCTCGGCGGCCAGGGCGGCCGTCCCGACCGGCGCTGTGCGGTCCGTAACCATGCGATCAACTCCTTCGGCGAATGGGATCCCAGATTCACATCGGCATATTTACGTCGCAAGGGGAAAAACCTGACAAACGACAGGCTTTCCAGCGATGTCGACGTCTCTCCACCGGCCTCGTGATCCGCAACTGCCGTGTCATGCCCGGATGGTGGCCTCTCTGCCGGGGCGGCAGGCGGGTGCAGGGAGAGAGGGTCCCAAGGGTGAGGGGGCCGCACCGATGGGGGATCGGACTGCTCTGTTCGGATGCACGCGCGGCGCGGGCGCGGCGCGGACGCACAGGGGCACGCGGCGGGCGCACACCACGGTGAGCAGGGGGCCGGGGGAGCGGCGGCGAGGAGGAGGACGGCACCGCCTAGAGTGCGAGGGTGCCGACATACAGCATTGGTCAGGCAGCCGGGCTGCTGGGTGTGAGTGCGGAGACCGTCCGCCGCTGGGCCGATGGCGGGCAGCTGCGGATGGACCGGGACGGCGCGGGGAACCGCGTGATCGACGGGGTGAGCCTGGCGGCGTTCGCCAAGGAGCGCGCCGCGGGTCTGCATCCGGTGCCCGGTGACGTGCTGACCTCGGTGCGGAACTCGTTCGCCGGGATCGTCACCAAGGTGACCCTCGACGAGGTGATCGCCCAGGTCGAGATCCAGTCCGGCCCGCACCGGCTGGTGTCGGTGGTCAGCCGGGAGGCCGTCGAGGAACTGGGGATCGAGGTCGGGGTGCGGGCCACCGCCCGGGTGAAGTCCACCAATGTGCACATCGACCGGGCGGGCGAGCGCAGTTGAGCGGCCCTTTTGCCGGCCGCCGCCCTTCCGGCGGCCGCCGGTATCCCCCCGATCGTCGCTACCCGACCGCCTTCCCGTCCGCCCGGGAAGCCCCTCAGCGGCAGAGCAGCGCCGCCTGCAGATCCAGCTTGTGGT
Source organism: Streptomyces sp. NBC_00400 (assembly GCF_036048035.1). Taxonomy (NCBI): domain Bacteria; kingdom Bacillati; phylum Actinomycetota; class Actinomycetes; order Kitasatosporales; family Streptomycetaceae; genus Streptomyces; species Streptomyces sp. NBC_00400. The sequence goes on from NZ_CP107940.1 coordinate 7,537,072, forward strand.
CGAGCCGGGACAGGTCGCGGCCGGTCAGCGTCTCGATGCGCTGGATGCGGTAGTGCACCGTGTTCACATGCAGATGCAGCGTCGCGGCCGTACGCGCCCATGACCCGTGGTGGGCGAGGAAGCTCTCCAGCGTCTCCAGGAGCATCCGGTGCGATGTGCTCCCGGCGTGCGCCAGCGGGCCCAGCACCCGGCTGCTGAAGGCCGTACGGACATCGGCGGGAACCCCGGCGAGCAGAGCGCCCAGTGTGCTGAGGTCTTCGACGGACGTCACCCGGGCACCGCCCGGAGCGCCGGCGCGCGCCGCCGCGAGTGCGTAACGTGCCTGGCCCAGCGCCGAGGTGAGGCCGTCGGCGGCCGGTACCGGGCCGCTGACCCCGGCGTGCAGCGGCGTCTGCGGCCGGCAGGCGTGCACCAGCGGCCACAGTTCGCCGAGCGGGAGACGGCCGGCCGCATCGGGGCCGGCGCACACGACGGCGACCGCCTCGCCGCCCGGGAGCCGGCCCGCCGCGAACGGCTCACCGGGGGAGTGCCGCAGCGCCTCGGCCAGCGCACGCACCGTCTGTTCGCTCTCCTCGCCGCCCGATGCGGCCACCACCCGGTACGGACCGGTGGCCGGCAGCCCACAGGCGTGCAGCGCCGCCTCCAGCGCCGCCCCGTCGGCCGGCCCGTCGGACCCGCCGGCACCGGCGAGCGCGAGCAGTTCGTCCGCCGCCCGCCGTCCGGCCGCCTGCCGCAGCTCGACCCGGTGCCGGTACTGCGCCATGACCTCGGCGATCTCGTGCAGCACCCGGGGCGGGGCATCGGCCGGGTCCCGCAGATACAGCTGCCAGCCGTCGTACGGACCGGCCTCCCCATCGATCCGCAGGCAGGTGCCGGCCGCCGCTGCCGGCTCCCGGGCGGCCTGCTCGGCCGGCAGGTACGGGGCGGCCGGCGTCCGGGCGATCACCCGTCCGGTTGCCGTGACCAGAGAGCAGGCCGGCCCGCCCAGATGGGCGAAGGCCCGCTCCAGCAGGGTGTCCGGTGCCGCGTCCTCGGTGAGCAGAGCGGCCAGCTCGGTCCGGACGTTCTCCGGCAGCGCGTGGTGCTCGGTGGGGCGCCGGCTCAGATCGCCCCACTGGCGCAGGTACACCGCCTCCGTGATGGCGCGGAACGTGGTGTGCGCGGGCACCGCCATCAGCACGATGCCCCGCTCACGACAGGAGTCGACCAGGACGTCAGGGACCGTGCCATGGGTCTCCTCGCCGGCCAGCAGCGCGGTCGCCCCGGCGGAGTGCAGGGCCGAGACGAAGCGGTCGACCGTCGCCCGGTCCGCTTCCGGCGTCCACCACACCAGTCCGCTCAGCACCAACTCGCCCGGCTGCAGAAACCGCGCCGGGTCCGCCAGATCGGTGGCGGTGACACCACTGACTTCCCGGGCGAGCAGGGGGCCCTCGCCCCACAGCAGGGTCAGATCGAGCGAATCGAGCTGGAGGAGATCTTGGACGTGCATGTGCGGACTCCTTGGGCGGCTGCCGGGAGTGAACCCCGGCATCTCACATTCACGAGGCGAAAGTGAGTACCGGCATCGTAAATGCCAGCCGCCGGGCTCCAAAGCCCTCTTGGATGATTCTCCAGATACCGGACCCGGCAGTGGTGTTTTTCCGTGCTGCGCACCAGTCGTGCCCGGGGCGGCGGCATCTACCTCTTCTCCGAACCGCAGCCGCACATCCGGCGGTTGGTGGACCTGAGCCGGATGGGCTGGGAGCCGCTGACCCGGCAGCCGGACGGTTCGCTGGAGATCGCGGCGACCTGCACCATCGCCCAGATCTCCCGCTTCGCGGCCGCTTACGAGGCCCCCGCGGCCCCGCTGTTCGAGCAGTGCTGCCGCGCCTTCCTGGCCTCGTTCAAGATCTGGAACATGGCGACCGTCGGCGGAAACCTCTGCAACGGTCTGCCCGCCGGGCCGATGATCTCGCTGACCGCCGCACTCGACGGCAGCGTGCTGCTCCAGGCGCAGGACGGCTCGCTGCGCCGCGCCAAGGTCGCGGGCTTCCTCACCGGCGCGGGACGCAAGGACCTCGCCGAGGGCGAACTGCTCCGCTCGGTCACCCTGCCCGCCCGGTCGCCGGCGTGCCGTACGGCCTTCCGGCAGGCCTCCCTGTACGGACTCGGCCGCTCCGGCGCACTCGTCATCGGCACCCTCGACCCGCTGGACGGGTCGCCGGCCCTCACCCTCACCGCCGCCACCGTCCGGCCGTTCCGCCTGTGGTTCCCGCTGCCACCGGACGCCGGCGCACTGCACGACACGATCGAGCGGACCGTCGCCGCCCGCGACTGGTTCGACGACCTGCACGGACTGCCGGTCTGGCGACGGCACATGGCGCTGCGGCTGTCCGAGGAGATCCGCCGCGAACTGACCCAGGAGGCCGGACGATGACCTTTCGGATCCGCGTCAACGACCAGGCCTTCGACGTCGGCCCCCGTCCGGGGCAGTGCCTGCGCACCTACCTCCGTGACCGCGGCTGGTTCGGCGTGAAGAAGGGCTGCGACGCCGGGGACTGCGGCGCGTGCACCCTCCATGCCGACGGCGAACCCGTCCACAGCTACCTGTACCCGGCCCTGCGCGCCGAGGGGCGCTCGGTGACCACGGTCGAGGGGCCGGCCGACGCGGCCGGCGAACTGCACCCCGTACAGCAGCAGTTCCTGGACGCCCAGGGCTTCCAGTGCGGCTTCTGTTGAGGAGCACCGCGCCGCCGGCGCGGTGCCGGGCCGGACGGCCGGGCGCCATCCGTCGCGCGAGGGTTCGGTGTGAGCGGCGGGCCCCTGCTTCGGACCTGCCGCCCCCATGGCCTCCTTTGCCTCATATCAGCAAGGTGATATTGCGGAAGCAGCTGGCATCCGTGGTTCGGCGGAGGGCCGATCGGGCATCACAGGGAGGCAGCCGCCGCGCGGAGCACCCAAGGGGGTCTCGAATGAGCCGACTCGGCCCGCCGTCCCGCACCACCGCCGTACGCCCGGCGCCCGAGAGCGCCGTACCCCCCGACTCCCGGCGCGTTCTGATCCGCGGTCAGCTGCGGCGTCCGCTCGCGCTGACCGTCGCCCAGCTGCGGGAGCGGTGGCCGCAGCGGCGGGCCGAGGTGGTCTTCGACTGCGCCACGAACGGGCCGCAGCACCACACCTTCGAGGGGCCGCTGCTCCGCGAGGTCATCGACGCGGCGGAACCGGCCTTCGACGTCCGGCGGCGCAAGGACCGCTCCCGTTACGTCCTGGCGGTCACCGGCCGGGACGGCCACCACACCGCGCTGTCCTGGGCGGAGCTCGACCCCGACTTCGGTGACGCGCCGGTCCTGCTGGCCACGGCCCTGGACGGGCGGGCGCTCGATGCCGTGGGCAGCCAGCTCGTGGTGCCCTCCGACCGCTGCGGGGCCCGCTACATCAGCGCCGTCACCGGCATCTGGTTCGGGACCTGCGTCCCGCCCGCGGCGGACGGGTTCCGCTCCGGCTGACCGGGGCCGGGCGCGTCCTGACCGCCGACGGAAGGGCCGAAGTCCCCCGCGGCACCGGGGACTTCGGCGGGTCCGCGCTCAGACCGCGGCGAGCGCGATCTCGGTCGACTTGACCAGCGCGGTGACCTCGGCACCGGCGGCCAGACCCAGGTCCTCGGCCGCGTCCCTGGTGATCGCGGCGGTCAGCTCCCCGCCCGCGACGGCGACCTTGACGCCCGCCATCGCGCCGCCGGTGGTGACATCGGTGACGGTGCCGGGGATCCGGTTACGGATACTCAGACCGTCCACCGCGCCGGTCGCGAGCGCGACCTCGGTGGACTTGATCAGTGTGCGCACCGAAGAACCCTCCTCGATGCCCAGCTCCTTCACCGCCTCCAGGGTGATCGCCGCGGTGATCTGCTGGCCACCCTCCAGACGCACTTTGACGGTCGCCATGACCTCGCCGGGGGTGACGGAGAGAACGGTGCCGGAAATCTGGTTACGGATGCTCAGGCTCATGAAAATGCCTCACCGGGGGAGTGGAAAGCGAAGGGTGGAATGTCGCGTTTTCCCTGCTCTGATGTCTGCACCCTAACCACACCACGCGCCGCGGTCCGGGCGTGCATGGCAGATGCCGGGCAGATATCCGCATGCGCCTGGCAAAACAGCGGAACACGCGGAGAGTTGCGCCGGTCATCCGGGATACGCACCGGCCGGCGGGCCACCTTTCGTTCCTTCCTCCAGTTGGCCTGGCATCTGCCATATAGCTTCCCCCGAGAGATTGCAAATGCCAGCAGATACCACATATCTTGTCGCACATGCAGTCCTACACGATCGGCCAGGCGGCGCGGCTGCTGGGCGTCAGCCCGGACACCACCCGCCGCTGGGCGGACGCCGGCAAGGTCGCGACCCATCGTGACGACAGCGGCCGCCGCCTCATCGAAGGCCGCGATCTGGCCGCCTTCTCGGTCGAGGTGGCGCAGACCGGCACGGGGGAGGACGACGCCTCGTACACCTCCGCGCGCAACGCCTTCCCGGGCATCGTCACCGCCGTCAAGCTCGGCGATGTCGCCGCCCAGGTCGAGATCCAGGCCGGTCCGCACCGCCTGGTGTCCCTGCTGACCCGGGAGGCGGTGGAGGAACTGGGCCTGGAGGTCGGCATGCAGGCCACCGCCCGCGTGAAGTCCACCAGCGTGCACATCGACCGCACCTGACCCACCGCGGTAGCACCAGCCGATCCGCAACCACCGTCCCCCACCGGCCGGCTGCGCACACCAGCGGCGTCGCCCGTCCCGGCGCGGCTTTTCCCATCCGCTCGGACGACACCCGTCGTCCCGCGTTCCAAGGAGTCCCGCCCCATGTCCCAGCACTTCACCGGACGCCGCGCCGCCGCCGCGCTCGTGACCGCCGCCCTCCTCGTTCCGCTCTCCGCCTGTGGTGGCAACGACAGCAAGAAGGACGAGGGGGCCGAGAAGTCCGGCGGCAGCGCCGCCCCCAAGGCGGACCTCACGGTGCTCGCCGCCTCCTCGCTGACCGATGTCTTCAAGAAGGCCGGTGCGGTGTACGAGAAGGAACACCCCGGCACCAAGGTGCACTTCTCCTTCGCCGGCTCCCAGGAACTGGCCGCCCAGGTCAGGGAGGGCGCCCCCGCCGACGCCGTGGTCACCGCCGACACCAAGACCATGGACGGGCTCAAGGCCGATGTCGCCGCGCCGACCGTCATCGCCAAGAACCGCCTGGTCATCGTGACCGGCGAGGGCAACCCGAAGAAGGTCGACAACCTCAAGGCGCTCGCCGACAGCAAGCTGAAGGTCGTCCTCGCCGCCTCCGAGGTGCCGGTCGGCCGCTACAGCAAGCAGGTCCTGGACGCCCAGAAGCTGAAGGTCAAGCCGGTCTCGCAGGAGCCCAACGTCCGCGCGGTGCTCAGCAAGGTCGAGCTGGGTGAGGCCGATGCCGGCCTCGTGTACAAGACCGACGCCGCCACTGCACCCAAGAAGGTCGACGCCGTCGACATCCCCGACGCGCAGAACGCCGTCGCCTCCTACCCGGCCGCGACGCTGAAGGCCTCTCAGCACGCGGCCGCCGCGGCCGCGTTCGTGAAGTGGCTGAGCACGCCCGAGGCACAGAAGCTCCTGCAGCAGGCAGGCTTCCAGAAGCCGTGATTCCCAGGGCCTGTCTTCAGGCCCTGGCGGCGCGCACGGACCACCGGCCCGGGGAAGCGGCCCAGGCCCGTGCGCGCCGCCGTACCCCGGCCCGGCCCGTGTGCGCCGCCGTACCCCGGCCCCGGCCCGCCCCCGAATCCCAGGGACCTCGATGAGACGCCCCCGCACCCCCGCCCGGCCCCCGGCAGGCAGGCTCCGCGTGCCCGGCAGCCGTGCCCCCGTCGCGCTGGCCGTGCCCGCGCTGGTCGCCATCGCGTTCCTGCTGATGCCCCTGGCCGGCATCCTTGCCCGCACCACATGGAGCGACCTCGGCACCCACCTGACCAGCCCGGACGTCCTCGAAGCGCTCCGGCTGTCGCTGCTGGTGTCGTTCTGTGCGCTGGGGCTCGCCCTGCTGCTGGGGGTGCCCCTGGCCTGGCTGCTGGCCCGGGTCAGCTTCCGCGGCAAGGCGCTGGTCCGCTCGCTGGTGCTGTTGCCGATGGTGCTGCCGCCGACCGTCGGCGGTGTCGCCCTGCTCATGGGCTTCGGCCGCCGCGGACTCCTCGGCCCCTGGCTGGAGGACGCCTTCGGCATCGTGCTGCCGTTCCACACCTCCGGCGCCGTGGTCGCCGCCACCTTCGTCGCGATGCCGTTCCTCGTCATCAGCCTGGAGGGCACGCTCGCCGGACTGCGCACCAGCTACGAGGAGACCGCGGCCTCCCTCGGCGCCTCACCCGTACGGGTCTTCCGTACCGTCACCCTCCCCATGGTCGCCCCCGGCCTCGCCGCCGGCGCCGCACTGACCTGGGCCCGCGCACTCGGCGAATTCGGCGCCACGATCACCTTCGCGGGAAATCTGCCCGGCACCACCCAGACCCTGCCGCTCCAGGTCTACCTGCTGCTCCAGGGGTCCCCGGAGGCCGCCACCTCGGTCTCGCTGCTGCTGCTCGTCATCGCCATGGGCGTGCTGGTCGCGCTGCGCGGCCGCTGGACCGGCGCCACCACCGCCCGCACCGCCCCCACCACCGACGACACCGGCCTCGCGGCGCCGCCCGTCCTCCGTGTCGAGGAGCCCGCACCTACGCCGCCGGCGCCCCCGGAAAACTGGCCGCTGCACGCCGAGGTCACCGGCTTCAACCAGCTGACCCTGGACGCCGAACCGGGCACCACCCTCGCCGTCGTCGGCCCCAACGGCGCCGGAAAGACCACCCTGTTGCGTGCCCTGCTCGGGCTCACCCCGCGTGCCCGCGCCACGCTGCGCCTCGGCGGCACCGACGTCACCACGCTGCCCCCGCACCGCCGTGGCGTCGCCTGGGTCCCGCAGGACGGCGCACTCTTCCCGCACCTGACGGCCCTGAGCAACACCGCCTACGGGCTGCGCGCCCATGGCATCGCGCGTGCCGAGGCCCGCCGTACGGCACAGCTCTGGCTCGACCGGCTCGGCGTCGGCCCGCTCGCGCACCGCAAGCCCGCCCAGCTCTCCGGCGGGCAGGCGCAACGCGTCGCCCTCGCCAGGGCGTTGGCCGCCCGGCCCCGTCTGCTGCTGCTCGACGAACCGCTCGCCGCGCTCGACCAGACCACCCGCGCCCACGTCCGGCACACCCTGCGCCGCCATCTCGCGGGCTTCGGCGGCGTCTGCCTGATCGTCACCCATGACCCCGTCGAGGCGGTCTCGCTCGCCGACCGCGTCCTCGTCCTGGAGGACGGCCGCGCCCTCCAGGACGCCCCGCCCGCCGAGGTCACCCGGCACCCGCGCTCGCCCTGGGTCGCGCGGATGCTCGGCCGCAACGCCTGGCCGGGCACCGCCACCGGCGACGGCCTGGCGCTCACCGACGGCGGCCGCCTCGTCGCCGCCGACCCGCTCCCCGACGGCGCCCGGGCGCTGGCGATCATCGCCCCCGAGGCCGTGTCCCTGCACCTCGACAAGCCCACGGGCAGCCCCCGCAACGTCTGGCCGGGCACCGTCCGGGAGATCACCTCGGCGGGCAGCCGCCTGCGGGTCCTTGTCACCTCGCACGAGGCCCCCGATCTGGTGGCCGAAATCACCCCCTCGGCCGCCCTCGACCTCGGCCTCGCGGACGGCGTGTCCGTGTGGACCAGCGTCAAGGCCACCGAGGTCTCCCTCGTGACGCTCTGAGCGCCACGAGGGAGCCGGTATCAGTGCGCCGTGGCCGCCGGCTCCAGGACGAACACCGGGATCTGCCGGTCCGTCTTCTTCTGGTAGACGGCGTATTCGGGGTACGCCTCGACCGCGCGGCCCCACCACAGGGCCTTCTCCTCGCCGGTGACCTCACGGGCCGTCATGTCCTGCCGCACCGGTCCGTCCTGCAGCTCCACCCGGGGGTCCGCCACGACATTGTGGTACCAGACCGGGTGCCGGGGCGCGCCGCCCACGGAGGCCACCACCGCATACGTTCCGTCATGCTCCACCCGCATCAGCGGGCTCTTGCGGATCTTTCCGCTCTTCGCGCCCCGGGTGGTCAGCACCACGACGGGCAGCCCATGGATCGTGGTGCCTTTCGTGCCGCCGGAGCTCTCGTACTCCTCGACCTGATCGCGCACCCACTGCTCCGGGCTCGGCTCGTACTCACCCAAAAGAGGCATAGCACCCTTCCTCTCGACGACGACAAGCGTGGCGGGCCGGCCGCTGTGTCCGCCGCGACCGGCCTGACCTTCGCTCAACAACCGCAACGAGGGGGATCTTCCCGGCCCCGCCGCCCGGCCGTACGGAGAGGTGACCGTACCGCCGGGCGGCCGGTCGTCAGGACACCAGTTCCACGGCCCGCCGGGTACGACGGTGCTGCTCGGCCCAGTTCGTCAGCGCGGCACCGCAGGCGTGGTCGAGATGACGCAGCCCGCTCAGATCGAGTTCCACTCCCCGCTCGGCGGGCAGCGCGTCGAGCTGATCGAGGATCTTGGGCAGCCGCAGGAACGTGGCGTTGCCGACGGCGCGGACCCGCACCGGCTCGTCCTCGTCCTCGGGGGTGTCGACCTCGAGGTGCACATGGGAGGTCTCCCACGCCGTCTTCGCGACCGCCAGCAGCAGACCGATCAGGACGCCCTCGAACATGTTGACCGTCACGATCGCGAGGGCCGTGACCAGGAGAACCACCGCCTCACCGCGGTGTTCGCGCCACAGCGGCCGAAGCTCGCGCAGCGGGATGAGCTTGCAGCCCGCATGGACCAGCACGCCCGCCAGCGCGGCCACCGGCACCACGCCCAGCGCGGCCGGGAACGCCGCGGCGAACAGCAGCAGCCAGACACCGTGCAGCACCCGCGAGGCCTTGGTCTTCGCGCCCGCCTGGACATTGGCCGCGCTGCGGACGATGACGGCGGTCATCGGCAGGGCACCGAGCAGGCCGCAGACGGCGTTGCCCGCGCCCTGGGCCATCAGCTCCTTGTCGTACTCGGTGCGCGGCCCGTCGTGCAGCCGGTCGACCGCGGCGGCGCTGAACAACGACTCGGCGGACGCGATCAGCGCGAAGGCGACGACCGTGCCGAGCACCCCGACCTCGGCGAGCCGGCCGAGGTCGGTGAGGCCGGGCGGCTGGATCGCGTCCAGCAGACCGCTGACCTCGACGCGCGCGACGGGCAGATCCAGCGCCCACACGGCGGTGGTGGCGAGCGCCACCGCGGCCAGCGGTGCGGGCAGGATCCGCGCGGCGCGCCGCCAGCGCGGCCACAGCACCAGGACGGCGATGGTGCCGGCGCCGATGGCGAGCGCGGACAGGGCCGTGGCCGACCCCGCGGTGGCGGTGACCAGGCCGGGCATGCCGCCGATGTTCGCGAGTCCGCTGCCCGGCGCCTTGGCGTCCGCGAGGGCGTAGAGCTGTCCGGCGATCAGGACCAGACCGATGCCGGCCAGCATGCCCTGGACCACGGCGACCGAGATCGCCCGGAACCAGCGCCCCAACTTCAGTGCGCCCATGGCCAGTTGCAGTACACCCGCCGCCAGTACCAGTGCGCCGAGCGCCCCGATGCCGTACTCCTTGACGGCTTCGAAGACCAGCACCGTCAGACCGGCGGCGGGGCCGCTGACCTGCAGGCTGCTGCCCGGGAGCAGGCCGGTGAGCAGTCCGCCGACCACGCCGGTGACGAGTCCCAGCTCGGCCGGTACCCCGGAGGCAACGGCCACCCCGACACACAGCGGGACGGCCACGAGGAAGACGACGAGGGAGGCGGTGAAGTCCGCCCGGAAGGAGGGGAAGCGCTTCATGAGGTGCCCACCCGCCTTCACAGCGGGAGGAACAGGTCGGTGGACGGGTGATGCGCGGCCACCAGGCCGGTGTGCACTTCGTAGAACCACCCGTGCAGATTCACCTCGCCGGCGTCCAGCCGCTCCTGCACACAGGGGTAGCCGCGCAGCCGGTCGAGCTGTTCGCGCACATGGTGCTGGACCGCGGCGGCGACCGTCGGTTCCTCGTCGGCGGGCAGGTGGTCGGACAGCTGCTGCGCCAGCCAGTCGCGCACGGCGGGCGCGCCGGTCAGGTCCTCACCGCGGGCCTTGGCACCGACCGCGCCGCAGTGCGAATGACCGCACACCACGATGTCGGCGACGCCCAGGACGCGCATCGCGTACTCGATGGTGGCCGCTTCCGCGCAGGCCGCCATGTCCTCGCGGTAGGCGGGTACGGCATTGCCGGCGGTCCGCAGTTCGAAGAGTTCACCGGGCTGCGCCCCGGTGATCAGGGCGGGGACGACCCGCGAGTCGGAACAGGTGATGAACAGAGCGAGGGGGGACTGTCCGGCCGCGAGCCGGCCGTAGGTCTCCTGCTCGTCCCGCCGGTCGGCGATACGGGCCATAAGGCCCCGGGCATGCTGAATGAAGGTCTCCACGAGGAGGTCTCCTGCTGATGAGTGGTGCCACTGTGGGGTGGTGGCGGAAAGGTGCATGGTGCGGGGGTGGGGCAGGCCACCACGCCGCTCTCAGCAGCGGAAGACGCAGTGCAGGACGGTGAATCCGGCCCCTCTGGGCGCGGCCTTGGTGGAGCTGCCGGCCGACGGGGTCCCGGAGGCCGTCGTGGCGACGGGAGTCATGGCACCCGCGCTGAACGGCGGTAGCGGACGGCCGGTGTGCCGGGGAACGCCGACGGAGGTCCGGGCGGTGCGCCGGGGCTGGCCGCGCTCGGCCTCCCGCTTCGCCTTTTCCTCTTCGTTCTCATAGCCGGGCTTGACGGCCGACGTGCTCGCGGACTTCGCGGCGGACGAGGCGGAGAACGCGGTCTTCGCCGCACCGGGCGCCGCCGCACCACCACCCAGCAGGAAGGCCGCGACCACCAGCAGGACGGTCAGCGACATACGGCACAGGCGCAGCACGGATATGCCCGCTACACAGGCGCCCTTCCGCATCATCGCCCCCCGTGGTTCGTCCGCACGGTTCCACTCTGCCTTCACAGTGCAGCATCCAGGTTTCGGGCGTGATAACGAGAAATGACGCCAAGTTTCCAGAATCCCCCGAAGAGCAGCCGGGAACATCCGTCCGGCGAAGGGGTGTTCATCCCTGTTCCGTTTCCGCAGGGGCAGCCGCGGGCGCGGTGACGGTGTGCGGCGGCCGGCCGGCCGCCCACGCGAGGACGGGGATGAACGCCATCGCGAGGATGCCGCCGGCCAGTGCCAGCGTCGGGTAGCCGCCCAGCACGACGACCGGGCCCGAGACCATCCCCCCGGTGGCACCCGCGAGGGCGATGCCGACGTCCACCAGCCCCTGCGCCGACGCACGACGGGCGGGCGGCAGCGCGTCGGTGACCAGGGCGGTGCCGCTGACCAGCCCGAAGTTCCAGCCGAGGCCGAGCAGTACCAGTGCCGTGGCGAGCGCGGGAACGGAGTCCGGTGCCGCGGCGGCCACCACCCCGGCGGCCAGCAGGACCGGACCGGACGCGCCGGCGATCCACCGTCGGCCGAACCGGTCGACCAGCAGACCGGTGAGCGGGGAGGGCAGAAACATCGCTCCGACATGGAGGGCGATGACCCAGCCGGCCGCCTGTGTGCCGTGGCCGTGTGCCTGCATGTGTACCGGCGTCATCGTCATGACGGCGATCATCACGAGCTGGGTGAGGACCATGATCCCGGTGCCGGTGACCACCCCGCGCCGGTCCGGCCGGGCATCCGTCCCGCCGCCGGCCTCGTCCGCGGGGCTCCCGGCCACCGTTCCGGCCTGCGCCGCGGCCAGCTTCTCGGCCAGCCGCAGCGGATCGGGCCGCAGCAGAACGGCCAGGACCACCGCGGCCGCCCCGAACGCGGCGACGGCCAGCAGGAACGGCCCGGCGAGCCGGGGGATGCCCCAGGAGTGTGCGACCCGGCCCGTCAGCGTCACCAGGTTGGGGCCGATCACCGCACCGAGCGTGGTGGCGAAGAGCACGGTGCTCACGGCCCGTCCGCGCCGTGCGGGCGAGGCCAGATCCGCACCGGCGTAACGCGCCATCAGATTCGTCGCGGTGCCCGCTCCGTAGACGAACAGGCACGCGAACAACAGCACCGCATTGCCGAGGGCGGCCGCCACCACGACCCCGAGGCTGCCCAGCGCCCCGACGGCGTACCCGAGCGCAAGACCGGGACGCCGGCCGCGGCGCCGGCAGACCTGGCCGATGCCGACGGCGCCCAGCGCGGCTCCGGCGGTGAACAGCGCACTGGGCACGCCCGCCAGGCCGGTCGAGCCGAGCATCTCTTCGGCGAGCAGCGCGCCGACGGTGATCCCCGCGGCGAGACCTGCGCCGCTGAGGATCTGGGAGAAGACCAGGACAGCCAGAATCCGCCGCTGTTCCGGTACTTCGCCCTCGGCAGGGTCGGCGTGGCGAGCCCTCATGATTCCCTTCGGTTCGCGGCGGACGGGGGCCGGTGAAGACAGGCTTTACGTTGTTGCTGTTGCTGTTGCTGTTGCTGTTGCTGTTGCTGTTGCCGGCTCCACCGGTTCCAGCGCCGCGATATCCGCGAGCGACAGTCCCATCTGCTCATGGAGGAAGCGCACGATGGTCCAGTGCGGCAGTGCTCCCTCGTCGAACGGCCCGAATTCCCGGCAGTACAGCGGAATCCAGCGCAGCGCCTCTTCGAGGGCCTGCTCGCGGCCCGGCTCCTGCTGGTAGTCCTCGTAGGCGATGCTGCGGTGTTCGATGAAGAAGCGCCCCGGCAGCCGTTCCTCGCACAGCGCGCGGTATTCGCGGGTCTGCAGGATGAGGTAATGCCAGATTTCGTCGATGTCCTGCTCGACGGGCAGGAACAGACCGCCGAGCCGGTCGTGGTGCCGGGAGACGAGATAGAGATAGCGCAGGCACTCGGTGACCTGACGCTCCACGAACTCCCGCGGGGCGGCGCTCTTGCCGTCGGCATACGTCACCACCTCGGTGTACAGCGCCTTGCCGAGCAGGTCTGCGAGAGCGTCGGGGGATATCCGCGGCGGGGTGGTCATGCTTCTCCTGTCCGGGTGAGGAAGACGTCCGGGTGTGGAAGACATCGGGTGGATCAGCGGCCGGTCGTGAGCCAGGCGTACTTTCCCGACTTCCCGATGGGGAGGTGCGGGCGGTGGTCGAGCCGGCAGCGCCGCCCGGTCAGTTCAGCGACGGCTTCCTCCAGCGCCGCGGCCCGGTCGGACTCGACGGGTGTGCCGTCGAACGTCGTGTACACCAGCTGTGCCGTCGCCTCGCCGGTCAGCTGCAACTGGTACACGAAGATCTGTGGGGACGCCTCGCCGATGCACCGGTCGAGGTCGCCCTGTGCGACGGGGCCGTGCGGTGTGTCGAGCAATTCCTTTTCACGACCGCAGAATTGGGAGATCTTTTCCGGGTCCGGCGTGCCGTCCACGGTGCGTACACAGTCGCCCGAGCGGTACCGGACCAGCGGCATGAAGGGGTTGCGCACACTGGTGACGATGAGCTGGTGGATCGTGCTGCCGTCGGCGACCGGATGGAGTTCGACGCTCATTTTGTCGAGATGCGGCCGGTAGGTGCCGCGGCGGTCGCTGAAGTAGAGATATCCGAGCTCGGTGCTGCCGAACAGGTCGATGACCGGGCAGGCGAAGTGCTGGTGCAGAAAACGCCGGACGTTCACCGGGGTGTACTCGTAGGCGTGGATGATGCTGGCGGGCGGTGGGAAGTCGTCCCACAGCCTCCATTCGGCGACCTTTCGCAGCAGATGCGCCAGGTGATATCCGGAGCAGTCGAGGTGGTACCAGCCGCGCGGGTGCGCTCGCGCGGCGGCCCGGATTTCCCGGAGCATCCGCACCACGTCGTCGCGCTCCCACAGCGCCGGATCGAGCCGCAGATTGAGGTAGCAGGTACGCGCATCGAGCTGCCGGTCGGCGAGAGCGGGCACCGGGTCCGGCGGAGTACCGCGCCGTGCGGCATTGACCCGCGCCACATGCTCCGTGGCCAGCACCGTGGTCAGGGAGACCCGTCGGCAGCCCGATTCCCAGGTGTCGGCGATATCGGGGTGTTCGCTCCACAGCCGGTAGTAGGAGTGCAGCAGGAAATACGGGGGCCGGATGATCTGCATCCGGGCGTGGTGGGTGCCGGTGGAGAGGACGAACTCCGCCTCTCCGGACTCCAGGGCCGCGGCCAGCCGGGGGGTCATCCAGTTGTCGGGGAAGCCGCGCGCGATCTCCGGCTTGTCGAGCAGGGGGAAGTGGCCCTTCGCCAGCGACGCACGGTAGATCGGTATGTCGCGGATCTGCTCGATGACCTCGGCGGTCGGCTGACCATCCATGGATTCCTCGTCCTTGGTCGGGAGGCGGTGCCCACACGGGAAGGCAGGGGGTGGTGCCCGGAGCGGGCCGGTGGCCGGGAAGGGGCGGTGGCCCGCTCCCGGTGATCGCCGGTCCGCTCCGGGTACCTGAGGCGCGAGGGTCAGGAGATACAGCCGGCCTTGGGCGCGGCGCTGATGCAGCCCGCCTTCGGTGCCGCGCTGATGCAGCCGTTCTTCGCCGCCTGCTGTGCGGAGTTGGCGGCCAGCCAGCTCTGCCAGACCTGGTCCTGAGCCATCTTCTTGATGAGCTGCTCCATGGGAACCTCCGGTGAGAATGCGGAAGACGAACCGGGCATACGGCACTGACCTGCGCCGATGCCGCACCACCGAAGGTAAAAGTATGACCAAGTGAATGTCAATTAACGGCAATATCACGGTCTGCGGAAGCGTGCGGAGTGCGCCAACTTTGGCGGAATGCCGTCGAGATGATCTCCAGGCGGAACAAATTGACAGCGCGTCAGATGATCTCCCGGGCGGGCATTGGGCCGCACGGAGGCCGTCGATCGGGTGACCCCTGGCGCGGCTCGGGCGGCGGTCCGCCGCCCGCGGGGAACGATCACGACCAATCACCCGCTGACCGGTTCCAGCTTCCAGGGGAGTCCGCTGTGCGCATTCTGCTCATCGCCGGCGCGTTCAACAGCCTGACGCAGCGCGTCCACGCGGAACTCGGCGAGCGGGGGCACCACGTGAGCGTGGAACTGGTGACGCGTGACACGCCGCTCCTCGAGGCCGTACGCCGGCACGCCCCCGACCTGATCGTGGCACCGATGCTCAAGACGGCCGTGCCCCGCGAGGTGTGGTCGGCGTACACCTGCCTGATCGTGCACCCCGGTCCCGTCGGCGACCGTGGCCCGTCGTCGGTGGACTGGGCGGTGCACCTGGGCGCCGCCCGGTGGGGGGTCACGGTGCTGCAGGCCAATGACGAGATGGATGCCGGCGACATCTGGGCCGCGGCCGACTTCCCCGTACCCGAGGTGGGCAAGAGTGACCTGTACCGCAACGAGATCGCCGATGGCGCGGTCGAAGCGGTGCTCACGGCCGTTGCCCGTGTGGCCTCCGGTACCCACCGGCCGCAGCCACAGGCCGCCCTGCCCGACGCCGCGCAACCCGGCCGCCCCCGGCCGCCCTTCCGTCAGGAGCTGCGCCGCATCGACTGGCGGTCCGACCCCACCGACACCGTCGTACGGACACTGCGTGCCGCCGATTCGCAGCCCGGTGTCCGCGACGAACTCCTCGGCGAGAGCTGGTACTTGCACGGCGGCCACCCCGAGGACACCCTGACCGGCCGACCCGGTGAACTGCTCGCCACCCGAGGCGGCGCGATCTGCCGGGCGACGGCCGACGGCGCGGTATGGATCCCGGAGCTGCGGGCGCCCCGCGCGCCGGGGGAGCCCCGTACCCCCAAGCTGCCCGCCACGCTGGCACTGGGCGACCGCCTCCCGCGGCTCCCGGAGATCCCGGCCCCGCCCGACCCCGGCGACGGCCCCCGTACCTGGAGCGACATCCGCTACCGCGAGGACGGGCCGGCCGGCTTCCTGGAGTTCTCCTTTCCCGGCGGCGCGATGAGCACCGACCACTGCCGGCGCCTGCTCGCCGCCTACCACCACGCCTGCGCCCGGCCGACCTCCGTGCTGGTCCTCGGCGGCCGCCGGGACTTCTTCTCCAACGGCATCCACCTCCATGTCATCGAGGCCGCCGCCGACCCCGCCGAGGAGTCCTGGGCCAATATCAACGCCATGGACGACCTGGTGCACGCCGTCCTGACCACCACGGACCGGCTGGTGGTAGCCGCGCTCGGCGGCAATGCCGCGGCGGGCGGGGCGATGCTGGCCCTCGCCGCCGACGAGGTGTGGTGCCGGTCGGCCGTGGTGCTCAACCCGCACTACCGGCTGATGGGGCTCTACGGTTCGGAGTACTGGACCTATACGCTGCCCGGCCGGGCAGGCCCCGAAGTGGCCGGGCAGCTGATGGCCCGCGCCCTGCCGATGACCGCGGCGGCCGGTGCGCGGCTCGGCCTGGTCGACCGGATCATCGACTGCACCGCGCAGGATTTCGCCGCACGGACCGCCCGGCTCGCCGTCCTGCTGGCCTCGGCGCCCGCCACCCAGGCACGTATCGCCGCGAAGAAGGCGTCCCGGGAACGCGACGAGGCCGAGCGGCCGCTCGCGGCCTACCGGGAGGACGAGCTGGCCCGTATGCACCGCACCTTCTTCGACCCGGACGAGCCGTATCACGCCCTGCGCCGGGCCTTCGTACGCAAGGAACCCGCGGCCGGAGCCTCCGCACACCTGAACACCTCACCCGCCGGGGCCTGATCGCCCTTCCCCGGTCTGCGTCGTGAGCGCCCGCGCGCGTGCCGCGGGAACGGCGGGCGGGCCGGGCCCCTCCCGGCCGGGCCGGTGACCGATATCCGTCGGTCACCGGCCCGCTGCCTGCGTCCACGGAGGAAGGGTGACGGGCTGGTGGCGGTTGCGGCGACGCGTCAGCCGCAGCCGTCGATCTGTGCGGCCGGCAGGTACTTGTAGCCGATGCCGAAGACGGTGCTGATGGTGTCGCGCAGGCCCGGCCCCAGGCGCCGGCGCAGACGGGCGATGTGGACATCGACGGTGCGGGTGCTGGACTGGCAGTTGGGCCAGACGGCTTCCATCAGCTGTTCCCGGGTGAAGGCGCGCCGGGGATGCAGCACCAGGTGGGCGAGGAGGTCGAATTCCAGCCGTGGCAGATCGAGTTGGCGCCCTCTGATGAAGACCGTCCGCGCCGCGGTGTCGATGTGGACCGGGTCAGGCCGGGTCCGGCCGGCTGGAGTCTCCTCGGGGCGGGACGGTTCCTCGCCCGGCGGCGCAAGAATGATGT
Organism: Streptomyces sp. NBC_00400; assembly: GCF_036048035.1. Lineage (NCBI taxonomy): Bacteria > Bacillati > Actinomycetota > Actinomycetes > Kitasatosporales > Streptomycetaceae > Streptomyces > Streptomyces sp. NBC_00400. The sequence continues at coordinate 7,554,263 of NZ_CP107940.1, forward strand.
GGACCTCGTCGGACGGCAGCCGGTGCACCGATACGGGTTCCAGGTCGTGCAGGGTCAGTTGCCACTTTCCGTCGGGTAGCCGGTCGACCGCCAGGGGTGGCTCTTCGCCGGGCCCGGCTGTGAGCGGCCGGACGACATCGGCGTCCGGACGCAACGCAAGCGGGGTCGTCGAGGAGTTCATAAACATGATCTGGGCCCATTCCTCTTGCAAAGCAGGCGTGTACGGACAGACATGGCGGTGCTCGACGTTCAGGGATGCTGAGGTGCTACGCAGCGATCGCGAGGCGGTCCGGTGGACGTGCGGGGCGGCGGCCAGACACTTGTGGTGCAGGTGCGCCCATCGGGGGCGATCGCTCCGCTCGTACCGCAAGAACGCTCGCGCCCATGCCCGTACCCAGCCGTGACGTGGTGTGAAGTCACGGCCTCCGGTCCAGTCGAACGCTACATGTAATCGCGTGCTTCCGGAAAGTAGCGTCCGCTAATTCGGTTGCTCTTGAGCCGACTTCGTGTTGGGGCGGCGCCCGCCCGGGCGGCGCACCGGCCCGTGGCTTCCGGGTGCCCGCTGTTTCGTTGCGCAAGCGCGTCAGGAATTCCTTGAATGTTGATGATTCGGGGCGTTCGCGGCGCCGTGCGCGCCCGGTGCCGGTCTCCGCGGTGACGGTGCGGGTGGGGGCGGAGCGGGTCACGCCCCCGGGGGGAGGGGTGTGCTCGCCGGGTCGGGTGTGTGCCCGTCGGTCCCGGGCCCCGTGCCGCCCCGACCGGCATGGCCGGAAAACCTCCTCGAACTGGCCGAGAGTCGGGGGCGCTCCGGACAGCCAGGGAAACGGCGGATACGGAGGGGTAGCCGACGGGGACGTCCGGTTGTGAAGGTGCTGTGGACATGTGAATATGCCAAATAAATACGGGGTGATGAACAGGGGTGTAAAGCAAGGAGGTTCGGAAGGTTGGCCGAGAAGTTGTTTCCTTTTCAATCTCATCGAGACTAAAAGGTGCGGAACCAGATATTCCAGGCGACTTGTTTTCGCGGGGAGTTGGGGGTGAGTAAGGTGTGGCCCGCTGTCACTTGACCGGTGGCAGGGTCCGGCTGAATTCGGCGCAGCCGGAATGCGGTGTGGGGGATGACGCCTTCGTGACCGGGAGGGGACCATGGCGGCCGGCTCTTTCGAGGGACAGTACGTGTGGAGTCCGGCTGCCAATGACCGGGCGCTGGCGCGCGCGTGTATGGATGTGCGGACCGGACGGTACTTGAGTGCGCACGAAGTTCTGCGGGAAGCCCGGGAGGATTTCGAGGTGCGCGCCCACCGCTCCCTGGTGCTGGCGTCCGTGGCGGCCGACTCGGATCTGGCCGAGCGCTGGCTCGCCGAAGAGCCGGGACCGGAGGCGGCGCTGCTCTGGGCCCGGGTGGCGATGCTCCGTGCGCTGCGTATGGCCGACGCCGGTGACCGGCGGCAGGGCGCCCTGGCCCGGATAGCGCGGTCGGCGTGCGAGCGGGCCGCGAAGCTGCTTCCCGAGGACCCCACGCCCTGGGTGGCGCAACTGGCGCTGACCCGCCTCGACCGCCCGCAGGACCCGGCGCCGCAGGGGCTGCTGACCGCTCCCGCCGGGCCCTGGTACCTCTTCGCCCACATCCTCCGGCTGGATTCCTGGCACCGCGAGGCGCACCACCGCTTCCTGTCCTTCTTCTTCACCCGCTACGGCGGTTCGTCCAGCGCGAGCTGGGACGTTGCCGCGTTCCTGAGCCAGCGGGCCCCCGCCGCCTCGCCGCTGCGGCTGCTGCCGCTGGTGGCGCTGGTCGAGGACTACAACCCGTCCGAACTGCTCGCGGACCACACCTGGGAGCAGCCCCAGTGGATCTCGGCGGCCATGGGTGTCTACCGGAACTGGTTCCCGCAGGTGGCCGCTTACCGCTTCACGCCGGTGCTGGATCTGGCGTATCTGGCTCACGCGCTGTACATGGCGAAACGCGAATTCGAGGCACGGGAAGTCTTTACGGCCATGGGGCCGTATGCCTCGCGTATGCCCTGGAGCGCATTCGGTGGTCCCGAAGAGCAATTGACCAGGGCCAGACGCTCCTGCGGACTCCCCGTACCGCATAGCGGCTGATTCCTGAGGAGGCCCGAGACGTACTGAATGCGGCACCGCAAAAGGACCGTTCTTTCCGCTCCATCCGTTCGAACAGATCGGCCCGATCGGCCCGGTCCATTCTTCCCCTGGCCTCTTCCCCTCGATTCCCCCAGAAAGGTTGCGGTTGTGTCCGAGCGTACATCCCCAGCTCGCTCGAAAACCCCCCACGCGGCAGACCCCGTCACCCTCGACGATGACGCCACGCTCCATGCCATGGGCTATCCGCGGAAACTCACCCGCCGATTCCGCGCGTTCGACAATTTCGCCATTTCCTTCACCATCATCAACATCATCTCCGGGATCTTCTCCTCCTTCGGCTTCGGTATGAACGCCGGCGGCCCGCTGGTTCTGATCTTCGGCTGGGTCGCCGTATCGGTCATGGTGCTGTTCGTCGGTGCCGCGATGGGCGAGATCGCCTCCGCCTACCCGACCAGCGGCGCGCTCTACTTCTCGGCCGGCAAGCTGGCCAAGCGGCATCAGGGCGCCTGGTCCTGGTACACGGGCTGGCTGAACTTCGTGGGCCAGGTCGGCGGCACCGCGGCCACCAACTTCGCGGCCGCCACCTTCATCCAGGCGTTCGTCTCCATGCAGTGGCCGTCCTACGAGCCGACACCCCAGCAGACGGTCGGTATCACCGCGGCCATCCTTCTCGTCCAGGCACTGGCCAACACCTATACGGTGCGGCTGGTTGCCGTGGTGAACCGTATTTCCGTGTGGTGGCTGCTGATCGGCATGGTGGTGATCGTCGCTGCGCTGGCGCTGATCCCCGACCATCACCAACCGCCTTCGTTCGCCCTGCACTTCGTCAACAACACCGGCTTCACCCATGCGTTGTACGGCGGAATGCTGGGTCTGCTCGTCACCAGTTGGACCTTCACCGGGTTCGACGGCAGTTTCCACATGTCTGAAGAAACGGTGAAGGCCACCGTCAATGCTCCCCGGGGCATCATGCGGGCGATCAGTTACTCCGCGATCACCGGCCTGATCCTCATGCTCGCCCTGGTGTACGCGATCCGTGACTACGGTCATGCCGCGAGTGCCGAGGCGCCGCCGGTACAGATTCTCGTCGACGCGCTCGGCCAAAGCACCGCCCAGTTCCTGCTGTTGATCGTTATCGGCGCCATGCTCTTCTGCGGTCTCGCCAACATGACCAGCAATACCCGGCAGATCTTCGCCTTCTCCCGGGACGGGGCGATGCCCGGCTCCCGTTGGTGGCATTCGGTGTCCGCGCGCACCCGTACGCCCGTCAAGGCCGTCTGGCTCGCCGCGGCCTGTCCCCTGGTGCTGGTGCTGCCCGGCTGGTGGTCCCACACCGCCTTCACCGCCGTGGTGAGCGTCAATGTCGTCGGCCTGTTCCTCGCCTACGCCGTACCGATATTCCTGCGGTTGCGGCTCAACGACTTCCAGGCCGGACCGTGGAACCTCGGCCGCTACGGCAAGCCCGTCGCGGCGGTCGCCGTGGCCTGGATCCTGATCAGCAATGTGCTGTTTATGCTGCCCCAGGCGTTCCCGATCACCCCCGCCTCGTTCAACTACGCGCCCATCGCCCTGGCGGTGGTCCTGGTGATCGCCACCGTCTGGTGGTTCGCCACCGCCCGGCGGCGCTTCCAGGGGCCCGTGAGCTACGGCCGTCCCGATGAGGTTGCCGCGATGGACCTGATCTAGGGACGGTGACCGCTTCCCTGGACCGTGCGGAAGCCCGCCGCCACCGGCCACCGCCGGCGGCGGGCTGCCTCAGGGGCCGACCGTGCCGTCGATGGCCTCGCGGAGGAAGTCCGCATGGCCGTTGTGGCGGGCGTATTCATGGATCAGGTGCAGCATCACCAGGCGCAGGGAGACGTGTTCACCCCAACGGGGCTGGTAGCCCGTGACATCGAGCGATGCCGCCTCCCGCTCGATGCGGCGGGCGTGTGCCACCTCGGTCTGCCAGGCGTCGAAGGCCTCCTCGCGAGTGGCCGTGGTCGCGTCGTACGCCACCTGGAAGTCGCCCTCGGCCGACCAGACGAGCGGTATGTCCTCACCGGCGATCACCCGGCGGAACCAGGTGCGCTCCACCTCGGCCATATGCCGCACCAGGCCGAGCAGGGAGAGCGTGGACGGCGGGCTCGACCGGCGTCTGAGGTCCTCGTCGGAGAGGCCGTCGGTCTTCATGGCGAGCGTGGCGCGGTGGAAGTCGAGGTAGGACCGCAGGGTCTCCCGCTCGCCCGCGCGGACGGGCGGCGAGAGGCGTTCGGTGGTCACGGTGGATTCCTTTCCGCGGCGAGTCCCCGAGGACTCGGCGGGTGGGCGGGCCGGCAGGCTGAGCGCGATGCCACGGGCGGCCGTGGTCGAGGGGATCTTCCCCAGCGCCGGGGGCCGCCGCAAGCGATTTGCCGGAAGGCGCGGTGGCAGAGGGCCGCGGCGCCGCTCGTATCGGCGTGCAACACCGCACCGCGGTGGGCTCGCTCGGTCAGCCGCTGGCGGCTAGCCGCCAGCCGCCGGTCCCCGGCCGCGAGCCGTCAGCCGTCAGCCGTCAGCCCTCAGCCCTCACGGCAGATACCGCTCGATGGCGCCGGGCCCCTCCTCGGCCATCAGGCGCCTGGCCCATTCCAGGCTCGACGGGGTGGGTTCGCGCCCGGAGGCCTTCACCAGGTCCTCCGGGTCGTAGGGCCGCTCGCTACCGGTGTACAGCTCGACCGGGTGCCGCTCGGCCGACGTGTCACTGCCATTGGTCGTCACAGGTCCTCCCTCTGTCCGCGCCCGCCGGGTCGCCGGGACCTCGCTTGGTATCCATCATGGGACCGCCTCCGAACACCCGCACGCCATGCGCCGGACCGATCCGTGCCGGACGTCCTCAGGCCGGTCAGCCGGCCGGGCGCGGGGCCCCGGGATAGTGCGGGGGAAACGCCTGTTCCGTCCAGATCGTCTTGCCGTACGGCGTGTAGCGCGTGCCCCAGCGCTGCACCAGTTGCGCGACGATGAACAGCCCCCGCCCGCCCTCGTCGTCGCTGGCGCTGTGCCGCAGATGGGGCGAGGTGTGGCCGGTGTCCGACACCTCGGTCAGCAGGGTCCGGTCGCGCAGCAGCCGCAGGTGCAGCGGTCCCGAGGCATGCCGTACGGCGTTGGTGACCAGCTCGCTGACCACAAGTTCCGTCGTGTAGGACAGTTCCTCCAGGCCCCACTCCAGCAGCTGTCCGGTGGCCCGCTCGCGGGCCTTGCCCACGGCGGCCGGCTCGGCGGGCAGTTCCCAGGCCGCCACCTGCCGGGCGTCCAGCTCACGGGTGCGCACCAGCAGCAGGGCCGAGTCATCGACGGCAGGACCGTCCGGCAGCAGTTCGGCCAGCGTGTGGATGCACAGCTCGTCCAGCGGCCGGCGGTGATCGCTCAGCACCCGGCCCAGAATGGCCAGCCCCTCGTCGACGTCCCGGTCGCGGCCCTCGACCAGCCCGTTGGTGAACAGCGCGATCAGACTGCCGACCGGCAGCTCGATATCCAGGGATTCGAACGGCAGGCCGCCGAGGCCCAGTGGCGGACCGACCGGCAGGTCCGGGAAGTACAGACCGCCCTCCGCATCGACGACGGCCGGTGGCAGATGACCTGCCCGCGCCATGGTGCACCGCCGCGACACGGGGTCGTAGACCGCATAGAGGCAGGTCACGCCGGTGGCCACATCGTCCGGGCCGACGTCCGTGCCGACCGTGGCGGCCTGCTCCTCCGCGGTCTGTTCCACCAGGTCGTCCAGCCGGCTCAGCAGCTCGTCGGGGGACAGGTCCAGCCGGGCCAGGGCGCGTACGGTCGTCCGCAGCCGCCCCATGGTCACCGCCGCCTGGAGGCCGTGGCCGACCACGTCCCCGACGACCAGGCCGACCCGGGTGCCGGACAGACCGATGACGTCGAACCAGTCGCCGCCGACTCCGGCGCGCTCGTCGCTGGGCAGGTAGCGGTAGGCCAGATCGACGGCGGACTGGGCCGGCAGATGCTGCGGCAGCAGATTGCGCTGCAGGGTCAGCGCGGCGGTGTGCTCCCGGGTGAAGCGGCGGGCGTTGTCCAGGCACACCGCCGTCCGGATGACCAGCTCGTCGGCGAGCTCGATCTCTCCCTTGTCGAAGACCGACGGGGCGGCGCGGAGGAAGGTGACCAGCCCCATCAGGGCGCCGCCGGCCCGCAGGGGCACGACCATGGTGCCCTCCTCGCGCGCCGTGCCGCCGGAGGACAGGCTGCGGTACTGCAGCGAGCCGGGCGGGTACTCGACGCGGTGCGGGCCCTGCAGCGGACCGTCCGGTGTGTGATCGGCGCTGCGGGTGGCCACCCGTACCAGGGCCGGCAGGGTGCCGTCGACGGCTTCCGGCTCCCCGCCGTTCAGCACGGACCGCATCAGGTCGACGATGACCATGGAGGCGAAGGCCGGCACCGCCACCTTGGTGATCTCCCGCGCGGTGACGGTCATATCGAGCGTGGTGCCGATCCGGGCGCCGGCCTCCACCAGCAGGTTCAGCCGGCGCTGCGCCTGGTAGCGGCCGCTGATGTCGAAGGCGTCCTCGCACACCCCGAGCACCCGGCCCTGGGCGTCCTGCAGCCGGTAGTAAGAGCAGGACCAGACGTGATCGGACCCCGGCTCGGAGGGCTGCTGGCCGACGAAGTGCAGATCGAGGACCGGTTCACCGGTGTCGAGGACCTGACGCATTACCGCTTCGAGGGTGCGCGGATACCCCTCGGTCACAAACTCACCGTCCGGGTACAGCTCATCGGCCCGGGCGCCGAGGAATTCGTCCACCGGCAGTCCGATCTCCCGGGTGTACGCGCCGTTCGCCCAGATCAGCCGCAGTTCGGTGTCATAGATCCCCAGGCCCACCGGAGACTGGGTGGCCAGGCCGTGCAACATCGCCTGGCGGGACTCCCACATCCGGTGCTCGTCCAGCTCGGCCGCCACCAGGACACGGGCCGGCTGCGCACCGGCGGTCTCGGACACCTCGGCGCCCTCACGGACATCGGCGAGCAGGCAGCTCGTGACGGCCATCCGCAGCAGCCGGCCGTCACGATGCCGCAGCGTGTGCGCCTGACTGCCGCTCGGTGAGACCACGGACGCGGGGGAGGCCGGTGCCGAACCGGCCGGCACCAGCGTCTCCACGGGACGCCCGATGATCTCCTCCGGGGTGTACCCGAGGAGCCGCTGGGCCGCCGGGCTCCACCCGATGATGCGGTCCTGGGCATCCAGAACCGCTGTGGCCGCCCTGGTGACGTCGAGGGGACCACGGAAATCGGCGCTCTCCGCCGCGTTCCATGCGTTCATGGCATCAACCCAGCCCGGTTCAGTATTTACAGCATCGAGCCTGATCAAGAGCGGCACAACTGCGCTGATGCCGGGGGACGCGCCCTTGGTGCGGCCCTGCCCCGTCGCTGGCAGAGTGGGAAGGGGCGCTGAGCAACAGGAGGCAGATGTCATGTCGGCCCATGGCCCGGCCACTCCGGTACGTGGCGCTCCGTGCTGGGTCAGTCTGATGGCGAGCGACCTGGAATCCGCGCAGGATTTCTACTCCGCCGTCCTGGGCTGGCGGTTCCGCCCGGCCAGCCTCGGTGAGGAGTTCTCCGTCGCGGTGGCCGACGGACAGCCGGTCGCCGGCATCGGTGCCCTCGCCCAGAGCTTTCAGGTCGCCGTGGCCTGGACCTCCTACTTTGCGGTGGAGAACGCCGACGACACCGCGGACCGGATCCGCGAGCGCGGGGCGACCGTCGCCGTCGGCCCGCTCAAGCTCGGCCCCGGACGCGCCGCTCTCGCCGCCGACCCGGACGGCGCCACCTTCGGCTTCTGGGAGGGCCAGACCCTGGCGTGGTCGGTTGGACGGGGCGCCGCGCCCGCCCTGCTCGAACTGCGCACCCGGGACGGGTTCGCGGCCGCCATCTTCTACGCGGAGGTCTTCGGCTGGGCCTCCGGGGAGCCGGGCGGCTGCGATGTGACCTACGAACACGACCAGGTCCTCGTCCGGGACGGTCGGCACACCGTCGCCACCCTGCGGGGCGGTGCCGTGGAGTCCGCCCCTGACCCGCGGGTGCGCCCCCGCTGGCACGTCCACTTCCCGGTCCGCGAGATCGAAAAGGTGACGGCCGTCGCGGTGGCCGCCGGCGGAACCGTCACCCCCGTGACACCGACCCCGGACGGCAAGGGCCAACAGGCCGTCATCCGTGACCCCGACGGCGGCCTCTTCACCGTCGTCTCTTACTGAGGCCCCGTTCCGGTCTTACTGAGGCCCCGTTCCGGCTCGCGGTCCGCTCCGGCCCGAGGCCTGTTCCGGCTTGCGGCTTCCGTGCTCAACGGCCCCGCCCGCCTGCGCAGTTGCAGGGGACGGGGCCGAGGGCACAGAGGGATCCCGGGGATCAGGGGATCAAGGGGCTCAAGGGCCCGGAGGTCAGTTCAGCGCATCACCGCTGCCGCCGGCTCCCGGGTCCTGGGCACCCGCACCGGGGTCCTGGGCACCGGCACCGGCGTCTCCCGCGCCCGCGCTTCCGGCATCCCCGGCTCCGGCGTTTCCGGCACCGGCGTTTCCGGCACCGGCGTTTCCGGCACCGGCGTTTCCGGCACCGGCGTCGCCGGCTCCGGCGCCACCCGCTGCCGCGTCACTGCCACCGGCTGCTGCGTCACCGCCGCCCGCTGCCGCGTCACCGCCACCTGCGGCTGCGTCACCGCCACCTGCGGCGCCACCGCCGCCCGCTGCCGCGTCACCGCCGCCCGCGCCGCCGCCCCCGGCACCGATCTCCGCTCCCGTGGCCTTGAGTGCGTCGGTGACCGGCTGGAAGAAGGTCTCGCCGCCCGCGGTGCAGTCGCCGCTGCCACCGGAGGTCAGCCCGACCGCCGAGTCGCCGGAGAACATCGAGCCGCCGCTGTCGCCGGGCTCCGCGCAGACATCCGTCTGTATGAGGCCGTTGACGATGTCGCCGTTGCCGTAGTTCACCGTCGCATCGAGGCCGGTGACCGTGCCGTCGTGCAGGCCGGTGGTGCTGCCCGAGCGCTGCACCTTCATCCCGACGGCGGCCTCCGCGGCCTTGGTGATCTTCTGGGTGGTGCCGTCCCCCTTGTCGACCGAGCTCTCCGGCTGGGCGCCCTTGTCGTCGTAGGTGACCAGCGCGAAGTCCGTCTTGGGGAACTTGGAGTCGGCCACCGTGCCCAGCGGCTGGCTGCCGCCCTGGTCGGCCGTCCAGGTCTTGGAGTCGTTGCCGCAGTGACCGGCCGTCAGGAACGCGGGTGCGCCCTTGACGGTGACATTGAAACCCAGCGAGCAGCGTGCGTTGCCGCCGAAGATGGCGCTGCCACCGACCGGCCCCGCGGCCTGCCCGCCACCGGCTCCACCGGCTCCACCGGCTCCACCGGCTCCACCGGCTCCACCGGCACCGCCCGCGGCCTGACCGCCGCCGCCTGCGGCTCCCGCATCGCCGCCGCCCGCCGCTCCGGCGTCACCGGCGCCGCCCGCCGCCTGCCCGCCGCCGCTGGCCGCGTTGCCTGCCGCACCGCCGCTGGCGGCGTTGCCCGCCGCACTCCCCGCGTCCCCGCCGTCGTACCGCTTGAACTCGCCCTGAGACCGCTTGACGGTGACCATGCCTGCGCCCATGCCACTCGTGGCCTTGTTGAGCGTGGCCATCTTTGCGCCGGTAACGGTTCTGTCGGCGAGCACCACGATCTTGTTGGTCTTCGGGTCGATCGACCACGCGGTGCCGGGCACCGAGGCGGAGTCCCGCAGGGTCTTCGCACCGGCCTTCAGCGCGGTCATGCTGTTGTGCACGACCTTGGCGACGGCGCCCTTGGCCGTGACGCTCTTGGCGTCGTCCTCCGACAGGACGTTCATGACCAGGTGGCCGTTCGCGCTGTCCAGGTACCAGCCGGCGCCCTTGTCGCCCAGGTCCGCCTTCAGGGACGCCGCCAGCTGCGTGGCCGAGTGGGCGCTGAGTGTCTTCGGGGCCGCCGGCTGGTCCGTGCTCGCGTTGGCGTTGGGGAGCAGGATCGCTGCGGCCGCGATGGCGGCCGCAGCGGCGCCGACGACCACGCCGGTCCGCTTGTTCACATGTCGGTGGCTCAATTCACTGACCTCCAGGGACGCACAGGAACGAGGCACACGGGCGACCGCGGTGCGTCGCGTCAGCACCCGTGTGTTGCTGTCACCCAGTCCTACGTAGCCCCGTGCATCCGGGTCTCACGGCCACTCAAGCTGTGATGAATTCCGACGCTTGCGGTGGCGAACGTTTACACTCCCGAACCGGCCGCGCGACCCCGGGCACCCTCCCGGCGACCTGCCCGATCACCTCACCCGGACCACCGGCACTGCCCCCGAGCTGCGCATTCGTCGGCGCGGCCGGCCTCGCGCGGTGCGTGACCGCCCTCACGTCCGGGGCCGTGCACCCCGGTGCCCATGGGGCGTAAAGGGCAACTGTGACCGTGCTTAAGAAATCCTCGATGGACCGGACGGCCGTCGTACGGAAGATTTCCTGACGAAGATCGGGTGACCGGGGACGGGCACCCGGCAGGGTCACACTCAGGTACGGGAGCCGTTGCGGTGAAGGCACTGGTCAAGCAGAAAGCGGAGCCGGGTCTCTGGCTCATGGACGTGCCGGAACCGGCCGTCGGCCCGGGCGATGTCCTGATCAAGGTGCTGCGCACCGGCATCTGCGGCACCGACCTGCACATCCGTGCATGGGACGGCTGGGCCCAGCAGTCCATCGCCACCCCGCTGACGATCGGTCATGAATTCGTCGGTGAGGTGGTGGCGACCGGCCGCGATGTGGCCGAGGTCAAGACCGGCGATCTGGTGAGCGGCGAGGGCCATCTCGTCTGCGGCAAGTGCCGCAACTGTCTGGCCGGCCGCCGCCATCTGTGCCGCGCCACCGTCGGTCTCGGCGTCGGCCGGGACGGCGCGTTCGCCGAGTACGTGGCGCTGCCCGCCACCAATGTGTGGGTGCACCGGGTCCCCGTCGACCTCGATATCGCCGCCGTCTTCGACCCCTTCGGCAATGCCGTGCACACCGCGCTGTCGTTCCCGCTGGTCGGCGAGGACGTACTGATCACCGGCGCCGGGCCGATCGGCATCATGGCCGCGGCCGTCGCCCGGCATGCCGGGGCCCGCAATGTCGTGATCACGGACGTCAGCGAGGCACGCCTCGCACTGGCCCGCAAGGTCGGGGTCAGCCTCGCCCTCAATGTCGCCGAGACGACCATCACCGAGGGTCAGCGCGCACTCGGTCTGCGGGAGGGCTTCGACATCGGGCTGGAGATGTCCGGCCGGCCCGAGGCGATGCAGGACATGATCGCCAACATGACGCACGGCGGCCGGATCGCCGTCCTCGGCCTGCCCGCCGCACAGTTCCCCGTGGACTGGTCCCGGATCGTCACCTCCATGATCACGATCAAGGGCATCTACGGCCGGGAGATGTTCGAGACCTGGTACGCGATGTCCGTACTGCTCGAAGGCGGTCTCGACCTCGCGCCGGTGATCACCGGCCGCTATGCGTACAAGGACTTCGACGCCGCCTTCGACGACGCCGCCAGCGGCCGCAGCGGCAAGATCATCCTCGACTGGACCGCCTGAACACTTCCCGGCCCGGCCTCCCTCCGGCGCGCCCCTTCGAACCGCGCGCCCGCTTCCCCCGACTCTTGGAGACACCCCTGATGTTCGACTCCGTACGCGATGAACTGCGCGGCACCCTCGACGAGATCCGCGCCGCCGGCCTGCACAAGCCCGAGCGGGTCATCGGCACCCCGCAGTCCGCCACGGTGGCGGTGACCGCGGGGGGCAACCCCGGTGAAGTGCTCAACTTCTGCGCCAACAACTACCTCGGCCTCGCCGACCACCCCGAGGTCGTCGCGGCCGCCCACGAAGCGCTCGACCGCTGGGGCTACGGCCTCGCCTCGGTCCGCTTCATCTGCGGCACCCAGGAGGTCCACAAGGAGCTGGAACAGCGGATTTCCGGCTTCCTCGGCCAGGAGGACACCATCCTCTACTCCTCCTGCTTCGACGCCAACGGCGGTGTCTTCGAGACCCTGCTCGGCCCGGACGACGCGGTCATCTCCGACGCCCTCAACCACGCCTCCATCATCGACGGCATCCGCCTGTCCAAGGCCCGCCGCTTCCGCTACGCCAACCGCGACATGGCCGATCTGGAACGCCAGTTGAAGGAGGCCGGCAGCGACGGCCGCAAGCTCGTCGTCACCGACGGCGTGTTCTCCATGGACGGCTATGTGGCGCCGCTGCGGGAGATCTGCGACCTGGCCGACCGCTACGGCGCCATGGTGATGGTCGACGACTCGCACGCGGTCGGCTTCGTCGGTCCCGGCGGCCGCGGCACCCCCGAGCTCCATGACGTCATGGACCGGGTCGACATCATCACCGGCACCCTCGGCAAGGCCCTCGGCGGCGCCTCCGGCGGCTATGTCGCGGCCCGCGCCGAGATCGTCGCGCTGCTGCGCCAGCGCTCGCGCCCGTACCTCTTCTCCAACTCGCTCGCCCCGGTGATCGCCGCCGCCTCGCTGAAGGTGCTCGACCTGCTGGAGTCGGCCGGCGACCTGCGTGAGCAGCTGCACGCCAACACCGCGCTGTTCCGCTCGCGGATGACCGAGGAGGGCTTCGACGTCCTCCCCGGCGACCACGCCATCGCCCCCGTCATGATCGGCGACGCGGCCGAGGCGGCCCGGATGGCGGAGCTGCTGCTGGAGCGCGGCGTCTACGTCATCGGCTTCTCCTACCCGGTGGTCCCGCAGGGCCAGGCGCGGATCCGCGTACAGCTGTCCGCCGCCCACTCCACCGCGGACGTCCACCGCGCGGTCGACGCCTTCGTCGACGCGCGGTCCGCGCTGAGCGCCTGACGCCCCTCACCGGCGGGGCCTGAGAAACTGGGAGCATGATCGAAGCACGACGGCTGCACATCCTCCGTGCGGTGGCCGACCACCGTACGGTCACCGCCGCGGCCGCCGCGCTCTATCTCACGCCCTCGGCGGTCTCCCAGCAGCTCGCCGCCCTGGAAGCGGAGACCGGCCACCGTCTGGTGGAACGCAGCGCCCGCGGCGTCCGGCTGACCGCCGCGGGCGACATCCTGCTCGCCCACGCCAATGCCGTCCTCGCCCAGCTGGAGCGCGCCGAGTCCGAGCTCGCCGCCTACGGCTCGGGCGAGGCCGGCACGGTCACCGTCGCGGCCTTCGCCACCGGCATCGGCCTGGTCGTCGCGCCCGCGCTCACCGCGCTCACCCGCACTGCCCCCGGCATCCGGGTCCGCGTCCAGGACGCCGAGGGCGACGCCAGCTTGCTGATGGTCCTGGACCGGCAGGTGGATGTGGCGGTCGCCGTCGAATACCGGGGCGCGCCCCGCGCCGACGACCCGAGGCTGACCCGGGTCCCGCTCTACGCCGAGCCGTTCGACGCCGTGCTGCCGCCCGGCCACCGCCTGGCCGGCCTGCCGCAGGTGGCCCTGGCCGACCTCGCCGAGGACCCCTGGATCGGTCCCTACCCGGGCAACCCCTGCCATGACGTGGTCGTCCTGGCCTGCGAATACGCCGGTTTCGAGCCCCGGCTGGAGCACTCCTCCGACGACTTCCGGGCCGTCGTCGCCCTCGCCTCGGCCGCCGCGGGGGTGGCCCTCGTTCCCCGCTCGGCCCTGCGCGACATGGACCTCACGGGGGTGGTGGTCCGCCCCGTCGACGATGTCGCCCCCACCCGCCGGGTCTTCGCCGCCGTACGCCGCGGCGCCGAGGAACACCCGTTGCTCCGCCCGGTGCTGGCCGCCCTCAGGGAGACCGCGGCGCCGCAGGGGTGAGGCCACCGCACGGCCCGGTTCACCCGGATGGCCGTGCCCCCGAGGACGCGCCCGGCATGCCGCGGAGGACCGGTCATGACAGGCTCGGCACGGCGGCGGCGAGGGAGGCGAGCGATGTCGGTCGGCTCCACCGGCCCGGCGGGCGAGACGCCCGCCACCGTGTCCCGGGATCCCTACGCACTGGTGCGCACCCGCGGATATCTGAAGCTCCTGCTGGTGGCGGCGGTGGTCGGCTTCCCGGTCTGTGCCGTCGCGTTCGGCTTCCTCGCGCTGGTGCACGAGCTGGAACCACTGATCTACACGGACCTGCCGCGGGCGCTGGGCTTCGCCGGGACACCCCTGTGGTGGCCGGTCCCGATGCTCGTGGTCGCCGGCCTGCTGGTCGGCCTGGCCATCCGTCACCTGCCGGGCAACGGCGGCCATGAGCCGGCCGACGGGCTGGCGCTCAGGGGTGCGCCCCCGCTCTCCGCGCTCCCCGGCATCGCGCTCGCGGCGCTGGCCTCCCTCAGCTTCGGTGCGGTGGTCGGCCCCGAGGCGCCGCTCATCGCCCTCGGCGGCGGACTGGCCGCGGGCGCCGCACGGCTGCTGGGCCGGGGCGTGAGCCCCCGGAGCGTGGCCACGGTGGGCGCCGCCGGCAGTTTCGCGGCGGTCAGCGCACTGCTGGGCTCCCCGCTTCTGGGGGCGTTCCTCCTGATGGAGGTGTCGGGGCTGGGCGGCCCGATGCTGGGGATCATGCTGGTGCCCGGTCTGCTCGCGGCGGGAATCGGTGCGCTGGTCTTCACCGGCCTGGGGGACTGGACGGGACTCGGTACGTACTCCCTCGCGCTGCACGACATCCCCAAGGCCGCCGGGCCGACACTTCCGGAGTTCGGCTGGGCCCTGGTCATCGGCGTGGCGGCGGCGTTCCTCGGGGCCGGCGTACGGCGGCTCTCGCTGTTCCTCAAGGGGCGGGTGATCCGCCACCGGGTCCCGGCCACGATGGTGATGGGCCTGGTGGTGGGCGCGCTGGCGGTGGCGTTCGCCGGGATCACCGGCAAGCCCGCCACCGAAATGCTCTATTCGGGCCAGTCGGCGCTGGGGTCGCTGTTCCGGGACAGCGCCGGCTACTCGGTGGCGGCGCTGCTGCTGCTCGTCGTGTGCAAGGGCCTGGCCTACTGCGCCTCGCTGAGCGCCTTCCGGGGCGGGCCCATCTTTCCCGCGCTGTTCCTCGGCGCGGCGGGCGGCGTCGTCCTGTCCCACCTGCCCGGCCTGTCGCTCACCCCGGCCTTTGCGATGGGCGTCGGCGCCATGAGCGTGGCGATGCTCCGGCTGCCGATGACCTCGGTATTGCTGGCCACCCTGCTGCTGGGGAAGAGCGGTCTGACGGTGATGCCGCTGGTGATCGTCGCGGTGGTCGTGGCGTATGTCGTGGCGCTCCGGCTCTCTCCGGCCACCACCGCGGACGCGCCTGCCGCGGCGGCACCGCACGCCGCCTGACGGCCTGCTGTCCGACCGTCTGCTGTTCCGGCGGGCCGCCGCCGGACGGCCTGCTGTCCTGACGGCCCGCCGCACCCGGCCCGCTCAGCGCCGCGGCGTCCGGCCGGTCCGGGTCCAGGTGGCCAACTGGCGCTGCGTCCAGGTGTTGATGACCCGGTCGGCAGGTACGCCGCACTCCTCGGCGCGGGCACAGCCGTAGATCTGCCAGTCCAGCTGGCCCGGCGCATGGGCATCGCTGTCGATGGCGAAGAGCGTGCCCGCCGCGAGCGCCTGGCGGAGCAGCCGGCGCGGCGGATCGAAGCGGTCGGGACGGCAGTTGATCTCGACGGCCGTACGGTGCTCGGCGCAGGCCGCGAACACCTCGGCGGCGTCGAACTGCGACTCCGGGCGCAGCTTGCCGGTGATCTGCCGTCCGGTGCAGTGACCGAGCACGTCCACCAGAGGGTTGCGGACCGCGGCCAGCAGCCGCCGGGTCATCGGCGCCTTGTCCATCCGCAGCTTGGAGTGCACCGAGGCGACCACCACGTCCAACCGGTCCAGCAACTCGGGCTCCTGGTCGAGGGTGCCGTCGTCGAGGATGTCGCACTCGATCCCGGTCAGCAGCCGGAACGGTGCCAGCCGCTGGTTGACCTCCGCCACCAGCGACAGCTGCCGGCGCAGCCGCTCGGCGGTCAGCCCGCGGGCCACGGTGAGCCTGGGGGAGTGGTCGGTCAGCACACACCAGGCGTGCCCGAGGTCACGGGCGGCGCGGGCCATGGCCTCGACCGGGCTGCCGCCGTCCGACCAGTCCGAGTGCAGATGGCAGTCACCGCGCAGCGCCCGTCGAAGCCGCTGCCCCTGCTCCCCCTCGACCAGCGGCCCGCCCGCTTCCTCCGTCAGATGTGACAGATAGGCGGGCCGCACCCCCGCGAGCGCTTCCTCGACCACCCGGGTGGTCTTCGGCCCCAGCCCCTTGACCCGCCCCAGCGAACCGTCCAGGGCGCGCCGCCGGGCCTCGTCGGGGGACAGCGTCCCGACCACCGTCGCGGCCGTACGGAACGCCTGGACGCGGTAAGTCACCGCCCCCTGCCGCTCCAGCAGAAACGCGATCCGCTCCAGCGCCTCGACGGGGTCCACGGACGGCTCCTTCCCGGGGCGCCGGCCCCGCGGTGTCCTTTCACGGTGCCGTACGCGGTGGGCGGCTGCCACCGGGCTGCCACCGGGCTGCCACCGGGCTGCCACCGGGCTGCCGGCGGGCTGCCGGCGGCGCCCTCCACAATCGCCCATTACCGACGGTTCCGAAGGCGCGGCGTTATGCGGTTATGTCCGTTCTCCGGCCACTCGATCCGTTTCCAGGGAATGGGGCACGTATAGTTCCGATGATTCCGTTCCGTGCGTGCAACTCACCCGATGCCGCCCATGAACTCCGGGCGAATCGGGCACATTTCATGCCTCTGCAACATTCGGAGCGGCCCCTCCGAGGCGCGTTCCGGAGTTTCGTGATCTTGCTGTGCTCAGGTGCCGTAAAAATTGGCGGTCTTCAAGGAATCTGCACACCGAAAGCGCAGTCGGCACATCGTCTCCCGTGGCGCATCCCCACGCTGACCTGCGCGTCAACGGTTTGGTGCGGGAATGTCCAGTTCGCCGAATGAGTGGTTACCGATGAGTTGAAAGTGAAACTGGAGAACCTGTGAAGAAGCTGCCACCAAGTCATGGATGCACGTGCACTTCCGGTAATTCAGTGGGGCGTTGGGGTCCGGATCAGCAGTTCTCCGATTAGCAGCGCAACGCGCCCGCATGCTTTGATCCTTCGCATCGCGGGAGTCACACCATCGGTTCCCGATTTCGGGTACCCGACTGCCGCAGCCGCGGCCGGACCACCCCACCGGACGGTTCGGGCGCAGCTTTTTTCGAGATATTCATCGAAGGGAAACACCATGAACTCCATCCCCCAGGTTCAGACCCAGGAAATCTCCGACGCCGACCTGGACAACGTGTCCGGTGGCCTCCTCAACGGCGTGGTCGGCACCGCCACCAACACCGTTGACTCCATCGCCCCGGTCTCGGGTGCCGTGGGCACCGCCACCGGCCTGGTCGACGGCGCCACCGGCGCCAACGTCTCGGGCGTCGTCGGCACCGCCTCGGGCCTCGTCTCCGGTCTCTGAGTCGTCCCTGTACCGCTGAGCGGTACAGCCGGCTTTGAACGGTGACAACGGCAGGTCGGCGCCCCCTCCTTGCCGACATGCCGGGCCGCGTGCCCCGGATCCCTGGCTGTGCCCGGGACCGGGGCGCACGGCCGCCACCCGTCTGACAGACCATTGCAGTTGAGGGAAGAGTGTCGTGCAGTTCCGCCAACAGGCCCTTTCCAAGCTGCAGTCGCCCGAGGAGATCGATCTGCCGGTGCGCTTCGCCCGCCCCCAGGGCTGGCTCGTGCTCACCGTCACGGTCCTCTTCGTGATCGCCGCTTCCGTATGGGCGGTGACCGGCACCGTGTCGTCCACCCTCGGCGCGCCCGGAATCCTCACCCACGGCCAGGGCAGCTACATCCTGCAGAGCCCCGTCTCGGGTCAGGTCACCGCCGTGCTCGCCCAAGAGGGCAAGCGGGTGGCCGCCAACACCCCGGTGCTGAAGGTCCGCACCGCCCGCGGCACCACCGTCGTCCGCACGCTCGCCGCCGGCCGGCTGACCACGATGGTCGCCACGATCGGCTCCGTCGTCACCACCGGCGCCGATGTCGCCTCCGTGGAGCGCGTCGCCCACGCCCGCGACCCCCTGACCGCCACGCTGTACGTCCCGGCCCAGAGCGGCGCCACCGTCCCCGTCGGCGCCTTGGTCGACCTCACCGTCCAGTCCGTGCCGAGCCAGCAGTACGGCGTCCTGCGCGGGCGGGTCAAGGCCGTCGGCAGGACCGCCCAGACCCGCCAGCGGATCGGCGCCTACCTGGGCAACAGCCAGCTCGGCGAGCAGTTCTCGCAGCACGGCCAGCCCCTCGCGGTCCTGGTACAGCTCGACGCCGCCCCGCACAGCGCATCCGGTTATGCCTGGTCGGCCTCCGGCGGCCCGCCGTACGCCCTCGATTCGATGACGCCGGTCACCGGCGCCGTCCATCTGGCCGCGCAGCACCCGATCGATTGGCTGCTGCCATGACCGCCACCGACAACTCCGCGGCCCCGCAGCAGCAGCTGCCGCCTCCCGGCCGTGGCAGGCACCGTCCCGAACCCGCGCCCGGCGCCCGCCGGACCCGCCGTGCCGCGCCCGCCCCGAAGCCCGGGAAGACGAAGACCGTACGCACCCCCACCGTCCTCCAGATGGAGGCCGTGGAGTGCGGCGCCGCCTCGCTGGCCATGGTGCTCGCCCACTTCGGGCGGCACGTACCGCTGGAGGAGCTGCGGATCGCCTGCGGCGTCTCCCGCGACGGCTCGCGCGCCAGCAATCTGCTCAAGGCCGCCCGCAGCTACGGCCTGCAGGCCAAGGGCATGCAGATGGAACCGTCCGCACTCGCCGAGGTGCAGGCGCCGGCCATCCTGTTCTGGGAGTTCAACCACTACGTCGTCTACGACGGCACCAGCCGCCGCTTCGGCCGCCGGGGCGTCCGCATCAACGACCCCGACAAGGGCCGCCGCTTCGTGCCGACCGAGGACTTCGACACCAGCTTCACCGGTGTCGCCCTGGTCTTCGAGCCCGGCGAGGACTTCCGCAAGGGCGGCCGCAAGCCCGGCGTGCTCGGCGCCGTGCCCGCCCGGATGCGCGGCACCACCGGCACCCTGCTGGCCGCGCTGCTCGCCAGCCTGCTGCTGGTCGCGGTCGGTGCGGCGGTGCCCGCGCTGAGCCGTACCTACATCGACATGTTCCTGATCGGCAACCAGACCTCGCTGCTGGGGCCGCTCTTCGCGTCGATGGCCGCGATGGTCACGCTGACCGCCGTGCTGACCGGACTGCAACAGGCGAACCTGCTGCGCGGCCGCATCATCTCCTCCACTCTGACCAGCGCCCGCTTCCTGCGCCACCTGCTCAGACTCCCGGTCACCTTCTTCGCCCAGCGCAGCCCGGCCGACCTGGTCCAGCGCCTGCAGTCCAACGACGCGGTCGCCGAAACCCTGGCGCGCGACCTCGCCGCCGCGGGCGTGGACGGGATCGTGGTCATCCTCTACGCCTTCCTGCTGTGGACCTACGACCCCCAGCTGACGGTCATCGGCGTGGGCATCGCGCTGCTCAACGTGGTCGCCATGCGGATCGTGATCCGGCTGCGCGCCACCCACACCCAGAAGCTGCGCGCCGACACCGCCCGGCTGACCAACACCTCCTACACCGGTCTGCAGCTCATCGAGACGATGAAGGCCACCGGCGGGGAGAACGGCTACTTCCGCCGCTGGGCCGGCCAGCACGCCACCACGCTGGAGGTGCAACAGCGCCTCGGGGTCCCGAGCGCCGCGCTGGCCGTCGTCGCCCCCACCCTGGCCACGCTCAACAGCGCACTGATCCTGTGGATCGGCGGGCTGCGGGCGGTCGAGGGCCATATCTCCATCGGTCTGCTGGTCGCCTTCCAGGCGCTGGTGACCCGCTTCACCGCACCCATCACCCGGCTCAACGGAGTGGCCGGCCGCATCCAGGACTTCGCCGCCGATGTGGCCCGCCTCAAGGACGTCGAGAGCTTCCCCGTCGACACGCTCTACTCGCGCCCCGAGCCGGACGCCGACACCCGCCGCCTCAAGGGCCATGTGACGCTGGAGGACATCACCTTCGGCTACAGCCCGCTGGACAAACCGCTGCTCACCGGCTTCTCCCTGGCCGTCGGCCCCGGCCGGCAGGTCGCCCTCGTCGGCGGCTCCGGCAGCGGCAAGTCCACCGTCTCCCGGCTGATCTCCGGCCTCTACAGCCCCTGGGAAGGCACCATCCGCATCGACGGACAGCGCCTGGAGGACCTCTCGCGCAGCGCGCTGGCCGCCTCCGTGTCCTTCGTCGACCAGGACATCTTCCTCTTCGAGGGCACGGTCAGGGACAACGTGGCGCTGTGGGACCCGTCCATCCCGGACGACGCGGTCATCACCGCCCTCCAGGACGCCGTGCTCTACGACGATGTGATCGCCCGTCGCCCCGACGGCATTTACAGCCGCGTCGAGCAGGACGGCCGCAACTTCTCCGGCGGCCAGCGCCAGCGGCTGGAGATCGCCCGCGCGCTGGTCCGGCGCCCCAGCATCCTGGTCCTCGACGAGGTCACCAGCGCCCTGGACGCGCAGACCGAGCAGACCATCATGGACAACCTGCGGCGGCGCGGCTGTGCCTGCGTCGTCATCGCCCACCGGCTCAGCACGGTCCGCGACAGCGACGAGATCGTGGTCCTCGACCACGGCGTGGTCGTCGAACGCGGCCGGCACGAGAACCTGGTCGCCGCCGGGGGCCCGTACGCCGAGCTGGTCAAGGAGCACTGACGTGTCATCCATGCCCCCGCCCGCGGTCGTGGGACCGGGCGACACCGACGCGGTGACCCAGGCGTTGGGCGGCCTCGGCACGCCCGTCGACTGCACCGGCCTGCGCAGCGTTCCCCTGGAGGGCCCGCATGTGCTGTGGCTCGTCACCGGCGGATCGCTCGACCTCTTCGCGGTCGACGCCGTCGAGGAAGGGCACTGGCACTTCCTCGGCCGTCTCGAAGCGGGCACCCTCCTGCTCGGACCGGTCGCGGGCCCGCACCACACCCTGCTCGGCCGGCCGTCCCAGGACTGCCTGCTGCGCCGGATCGAGCTGCGTGAACTGCCCCGGTACGAGTACGGGGAGTACGGCGACACCGGGTCCATCCCGCAGTACGGCACCCAGGACGGCTACGGCTACGACACCGGCCACGGCGGCCAGGGCGAGGCGCTCTCCGCGCTGGAACACGCCTTCGCGCTGGGCACGGCCCGCAGCCTGGGCGTGCTGTTCGAGGCACCGCTCGACGGCCGGCCCGCCGATGAAGCGGTGGCCGACGACGACATCCTGTGGATGCCGGTCCCGCCCGGCAGTGTGCAGTACGGCGCCTCCTACAGCGCGGAGGCGTCCGGCGATCTGCTGGTGGACCCCGAGCTGTGGCAGCAGATGGTCAATCAGCAGTACCGGCTGCTGTCCGCCGTCGACCGCTGGATCGAGCAGCTGGAGCGCGCCCACGAGGATCGCACGGCAGCCGGCATCAAGGCGGGCGAGGCCGTCCGCGAGCGGGCCGACCAGGCGCTGATCGCGTCCATCGGCCGCCAGGACCGGTCCGGACGGGGCAGCGCCGCGACGGACCGGGCCGGCGACGACGCCACCTTCGCGGTCTGCCGCACGGTCGCCGAGGCGGCCCGGATCACGCTGACCGAGCCGCCGAAGGGCGCCGCCGCCAACGACCGCATCACCCCCGTCGAACGCATCGCGGTCAGCTCGCGGATCCGCACCCGCGCGGTCCGTCTCCAGGGCCGCTGGTGGCGGACCGACACCGGACCCCTGGTGGGCCACCGCGCCAAGTCCGGTGCCCCCGTGGCGCTGCTGTGGCGCCGGGGCCGCTACGAGGCGGTCAACCCGGCCTCCGGGCTGCGGATGCGTATCGACAAGGACAACGCCGACGCCTTCGAGCCGCGCGCCGTGATGTTCTACCGCCCGCTGCCGGAGCGGCCCATGAGCCTGTGGCGGCTGATGCTCTTCAGCCTGCGCGGCTCCCGGCTCGACCTGCGGAATCTGGCTCTCGCCGGGCTGGTGACGGTGGGGCTGGGCGCCCTCGTCCCCCTCGCGACCGGCAAGGTGCTCGGGGAGTACGTCCCGAGCGCCGACAAGAGCCTGATCGTCCAGGTCTCGCTGGCCGTCATCATCACCAGCGTCGTCTCCGCCGCCTTCATGCTGTTGCAGAACCTCACCGTGCTGCGGATGGAGGGCCGGATCGAGAGCGCGCTGCAGCCGGCCGTGTGGGACCGGCTGCTGCGGCTGCCGACGAAGTTCTTCACCGAACGCTCCACCGGAGAGCTGGCCAGCGCCGCGATGGGCATCAGCGCCATCCGGCGGGTGCTGTCCGGACTCGGCCCGGTGGCCGTGCAGGCCACGACGGTCGGCGCGATGAACCTGGTGATGCTGCTCCTGTACAGCGTGCCGCTGGCGATGGCGGCGATCGCCATGCTGCTCGTCATCGGTGCCGTGTTCCTCGCCATGGGCCTGTGGGAGCTGCGCTGGCAGCGCCGGCTGGTCACGCTCGGCAACAAGCTCAACAACCAGGCGTTCCAGACCCTGCGCGGCCTGCCCAAGCTGCGGGTCGCCGCGGCCGAGAGCTTTGCCTACGCGGCCTGGGCCCGGGAGTTCGCCCGCTCCCGCGAACTCCAGCAGAAGGCCGGCCGGATCAAGAACCTGACCACCGTCCTCAACGCCGTCTACCTGCCGGTCTGTTCGCTCATCATGTTCATGCTGCTGGCCGGACCGGCCCGCGGCAGCATGTCGGCCGCCTCGTTCCTCACCTTCAACACCGCGGTGACCATGCTGCTGACCTCGGTCACCCAGATCACCGGCGCCTTCATCTCGGCGGCCGCCGCGATGCCGATGTTCGAGCAGATCAAGCCGGTCCTGGACGAGAAGCCCGAAGTACGCGGCGCCAGCGCCCAGCCCGGTGCCCTGTCCGGCGGCATCGAGGCCAAGAAGCTGTCGTTCCGCTACACCGAAGACGGCCCGCTCGTTCTCGACGACGTCTCGTTCCAGGTCCGGCCCGGCGAGTTCGTGGCCGTCGTCGGCCCCAGCGGCTGCGGCAAGTCGACCCTGCTCCGGCTGCTCATCGGCTTCGACAAGCCGACCTCGGGCCATGTGCTCTACGACGGCCAGGACCTGGCCGCCCTGGACCAGGCGGCGGTGCGCCGCCAGTGCGGCGTCGTCCTGCAGAACGCCCAGCCCCTCACCGGCTCGATCCTGGACTGCATCTGCGGCGCCGAGTCCTTCACCCAGGAAGAGGCCTGGGCGGCCGCCGAGATGGCGGGTCTGGCCGAGGACATCAAGCGGATGCCGATGGGCCTGCACACCATGATCTCCGGCGGCGGCGCCATCTCCGGCGGCCAGCGCCAGCGGCTGATGATCGCCCAGGCGCTGGTCCGCCGCCCGCGGATCCTGTTCTTCGACGAGGCCACCAGCGCCCTGGACAACGAGACCCAGCGCATCGTCATCGACAGCACCCGCAAGCTCAGCGCCAGCCGCCTGGTGATCGCCCACCGGCTGTCCACGGTCATGGACGCCGACCGCGTGATCGTCATGGCGGACGGCCGGATCGTCGAGCAGGGCGCCCCGGCCGAGCTGCTTGCCGACACCGGCGGTCGGCTGCACGATCTGGTGCGGCGCCAGATGACCTGACCCGCCCCGGCGGGATCCCGCCGCCGCTCCGCCCGGTCGAGCCTTCCCGGCATACCGGCAAAGCACCCCATATCGTGCAGGGAGCGAGCGGAGGATGCGATGGCCAGCAGCAGGGACCTGTTCCACGGGATGCCGCCCGACCGGCGCCGGCGGCTGACCGATATCGCCGTCGAGGTGTCGCTGCCGCGCGCCAGCCGCCTCTTCGAGGAGGGTCGGCGGGCGGACCACTTCTGGATCATCCGCAGCGGACAGGTGGTGCTCGATCAGCGGGTCCCCGGGCGCCGCGCCGCGGTCGTCGAAACGCTCGGCCGGGACGAACTGCTCGGCTGGTCCTGGCTGTTCCCGCCCTATCTGTGGCACTTCGGAGCACAGACCGTGGGCCCGGTCGAGGCCGTGGAGTTCGACGCCAAGGTGGTCCGCGCCCTGTGTGAATCCGACCCCGTCCTCGGCCGGGCGATGTACCGCTATGTCGCCGAAACGGTGGCCGACCGGCTGCACGGCACCCGGGTCCGGCTGCTGGATCTGTACGGTCCCCAGGGCAGCGGCCTCGATCCCTGACCGGCGTGACCGCTGACCGGCGTGACCGCTGACCGGCGTGACCGCTGACCGGCGCGCGGTCGCCGGCTTGTGACGGATGCGCTACGTCGCGCACAGGGCTGTGCCGAACACCTTCGCGACCGCGTCATTCGCCTTCTCCGGCATGGTGAGGCTGGTGTTGACAGCAAGGGAGATCTGCCGCTGACCGCCGGCCGACGTGAAGCTGAAGGTGCTGTAGCCGGGGATGCTCCCGGTGTGGCCCCATACCGGCTTCTCCCCCGGGCAGTAGGCGGCTCTGCTCTCCAGGCCCAGCCCGTACATCCGCTCCGGTCCGCGATCCGTATCCCGGAACGCCCGCATCTCCTGCCACAGATGGGACGGCAGCAGCCCGCCGCCGGAAAGGGCGCGGTAGAAGCGGTTCAGGTCGGCGGTGGTGGAGACGATGTTGCCTGGGCCCCAGAACGCAGTGGGGCTGAAGTCGGTGAATTCGTCCGGTGCGTTCTTTCCGGGAAGCAGCTCGTAACCGTTCAGGTGACGGCCGGGCAGATGAGCGGTGGTGGGGATGCTGGTTCCGGTGAGGTGGAGCGGGTGCACGATGCGACGGTCGATCTCGTGGTTCAGCGTACGACCGGTGGCCTTCTCGATCAGCATGGCCAGGATCACGTAGTTGGTGTTGGAATACGCCCACTTCCCGGGCTGACCGGGGTTGAACGGGCGGGGCTCTTTCAGCGCGATCCCCACAAGCTCGCGGGCGGTGTAGTGGGAATGCTGGAGCTTGTGTAAGGGGTCGTGGCCGCGCCGGAGCACGTCGGTGTAGTTGGGGATCCCGCTGGTGTGGTGCAGCAGTTGGCGTACGGTGACGGGCGTGCCGTCGTCCCCGTCGGGGACAAGCCCGGGCAAGTGGCGTCCGATGGGGTCGTCCCCTCCGATCCGTCCCTCGTCGACCAGTTGCAGCACGACCGTGGCGACGAAGGTCTTGGTCACGCTCCCGGCCCGGAACCGGTCGCCGGGCTGGGCCGGCCGTCTGTCCTGGAGGTCGGCGGCGCCGCTGCTCACCCGCCAGACACGGTTGTTCTCCCGTACCTCGGCTATCGCTCCGGGGGCACCCTCGGCAACGATGCGGTCCAGGGCTTTCTGCAGCGCGGCACCCTTGCCGGATCCACGCGCGGCCGCCGCGTCCTTCGTGTGCTCACCGGCGGGAGCGGCAGCAGCCGGAACGGCTGTGGAGACAAGGGCTGCTGCGGAAAACAGGGCGGCAACGGCAACTGTTCTCTGGTACATGGGCACATCCCTTTCATGGCATATGGGGTGCCCTCACCGTATGAAGTCCGTCCTTGATCGTGATCACGATCAAGGACGATCACGTATCCGGATTCCCCTACGGATTCCCCTGATGCCGCGTCAGGGTCCTGCATGGCAGGGCACTTGCCCGCGGTCGCGAACGCTGCGGAGGCCGATGGCCGATGGCCGGTGGCGGGGGCGGGCGGTGCGGCCTTCGGCGCGGGGTATCGCATCCAGCAGGGGTAACAGTTGGGGGCGGGCCTCTACCCCTTCGCCACGGCTTGCTCAACGTGGCTGCAGGCAACGAGACATGGGCCCACCACACCATTCTGTTGGCTCCGCTCAGGCGCCGTCACCCTCCCCGGCGGAGGCCGGCCTGTCCGGCTCCTCCTCGGCGTCGCGGAGCAGGAGTGCGGCCGGCGCCAGTGCCGCGCCCCGTGGTGTGGACAGGTCGAGCAGGACGTCATCGAGCCGGTGCAGCCCGGCGGGGTGCCCGCAGGCACGGGCCACCCGGACGATCCGTGCGGCGGTACGTGCCGCCTCCGGGATCCGGGCGCCCGTTTCCGCCTGCACGGCGGCGAGCCGTACGCCCGGACCGCAGACCCCGTCGAGCAGTCCGGCGAGTGCGGGCGGCGGCTCTGCCCCGCCGGGCACGATCGCCCTGCCCCCGGTGCCGTCGAGCAGGGCGGCCACCTCCCTGCCGAACGCGCGGTCCAGCGCCGCCTGAAGCCGTCGCCCCACGCGCCGGGCGGCAACCGGAGCCCGGGGGCCGCCCGGCAGCTGGACGAAGAGGACCAGCGACGGCCCGTCGAGCCCGCTGCCGGCCGGAGGAGGTGCGGTGCCCTCCAGCAGCCCGCGCAGCAACGAACGGTGCTCCGCGGGCCGTTCGGCGGTGAGCGCGGCCTGCTCGTCGAGGTAGGTCTCGGTGACCGCGTGCACAATCCGCTGCCCGGCCCCGAACAGATAGCCCGCCAGCTCTACCAGTGCGGCCTCCTCGCCCGGCCGGGCCGCGTCCCGCAGTGCCTGCCACAGCACCCGCACCCCCACACAGTGCGTGGTCAGCAGCAGAGGCAACGGCATGCCCTCCTCGGCCCGCTGGGCGGCGCGTTCGCGGAAGACGTCGAAGTCGCCGGGTGCGGTCCGGGGACCGGGGTCGTGCGTCACCCGGTCCAGGAACAGCCGCAGCCCGTGCCGCGCGGTCGCCGCGATCTCCACGTCCTTGACGTCGGCGGGGAGTTCGGCATAGCCGTGCAGCTGCTCGAAGGCGCCCCGTCCCTCACCCGGCCACGAAGTGGCTCGGCCGGCCCTGGCGGAACACCAGCCGGCCAAGCCGCTCGGCGTCCGCCCGGTGCAGCAACTCCCGCCGCCCGTCGCGGTGTTCGAGCACACAGGAGTGCCAGGGCGTCATCCACACATCGGGCGCATCGAGCAGCCGTATCCCGAACTTGGCCGAGCCCCGCGGCTGCGGATGAATGGAGAGCCGGATGGCGCCCGGGTGGTGCGCGCCGATCAGCTCGCCCCAGGCGCGGCTGCGCTGCATCACACCGTAGGCACGGCGGCGGCAGTCGCGCTGCCACGCCGAACGGGTGCCCGTGAACGAGGCCGAGTCCTCGGCGAGGAAGCGGGTGATGCCCTGGTACAGGCGGCGCGTCGGTTCGTCGCTGCGCGTCAGGGACCGCAGGTCCTCCAGGGCCGGGGCGTAGCGGTCGTGGACGAGGGCCCGTTTGGCGTCGTGCGACAGCCGCTGCCCGTAGACCTGGCGCAGGTCGAAGACGTCCAGCCGGGTCAGGCCCTCGTCGTGGATCAGTACGCGCAGGGCGTCGGCGTAGGCATCGATGTCCCGGTCCGGCACGTGGATGAGATCACTGAAGACATGCCCGTCCGAGCAGATGACCACCCGCGCCCCGGGCGGGTGGACGGCCTCGATCCGGGCACACAGGGCGTCCAGGAAGCGCAGCGCCAGCCGTTCGCCCTCGTCGGGGAGGTGGCCGAGCACCTTGGCCGGATGGGGTGATTTGCAGGGGAAACCCGGAAGGGTGAAGACGAGGGGTGCGCCCGCCGCCACCGGAGCGGCGAGCTGCCGCAGTTGGGCGGGGAAGGCGTCGGGGGTGTCCATGTCCATGTCCCCGTCCTCGTGGCCGGAGTCCAGGGTGCGGCGGTAGGGCAGCAGCTCGGCGAGCACCGCCGCGCAGCCGGCCGGGTGGCCGTCGGGCACACCGGGGCGCGGTCGGGCCGGGCTGGTCAGCACGCGGCATCCGGTCCGTTCGTGACCGGGCAGGTGGCATGTGGTCCCTCCGTGACCGGACGGGGAACATCCGGTCGGTCCGTGACCGGACAGGTGGCACCCGGTCTGTCCGTGACCGGACGGGGGACATCCGGTCGGTCCGTGACCGGACAGGTGGCACCCGGTCCGTCCGTGACCGGACGGGGGACATCTCGCCCGTTCGTGACCGGACAGGCGGCCGGTGCGCCGTAAGTCACCGGCAGCCGGTCGACCCCGCGTGCCAGTACCGCCGGGATCCAGCCCAGCTCGCCGTCCGGGACGGCGAGCCGCAGCTCCGGCAGCCGTCTCAGCAGGGTGCCCAGGGCGATCTGGAGTTCGATACGGGCGAGAGTGGCGCCGGGGCAGAAGTGGACGCCGTGGCCGAAGGCGAGATGCGGGTTGGGGGTGCGGTCGAAGTGCAGGGCGTCCGCGTCGGCAAACCGGCGCGCATCGCGGTTCGCCGCACACAGCGACACGATGACGGAGTCGCCCGCCGGAATCCGGGTCCCGTGCAGATCGGCGTCCTCCGCGAAGAACCGCCAGGTGGTCAGCTCGAAGGCGCTGTCATAACGGAGAAGTTCCTCGACGGCGCGGGGCAGCAGCTCCGGCCGGCCGGCCAGCTCCGCCAGGTGGGCGGGGTGGCGCAGCAGGGTCACCAGGGCGGTGGTGATCTGGTTCGTCACCGGTTCCTGCCCGGCGACCAGCAGCTGGAAAATCATCGAATCCAGCTCCTCCTGCCCGAGCCGGCCGTCGTCGCGGGCGGCCACCAGCCGGGAGAGCAGATCCTCGCCCTGCTCGGCGCGCTTGTGGACGACGAGATCGGCGATGTACTGCTGCAGCGCGCGCAGCCGTGCCTCGTACGCCGGACGCCCCGGATCCGACGGGCCGACGGGCTGGACCACCTTGCCCCAGTCCCGGTCGAAGCGCTCCTCGAACTCCGTGGGCAGCCCGATGACTTCGGCGAGCACCTGGAACGGGAAGCGCCCGGCGAACACCTCGACCAGATCGGCCTCGCCGGCGTCCGGGAGGCCGTCGAGCAGGGCATCGGCCATCTCCTGGAACCGGGGGCGGAGCCCTTCGACGCGCTGGGGTGCGAAGGCGTCGGTGATCAGCCGGCGCAGCGCGGTGTGCCGCGGCGGGTCCTGGTGGAGCAGATGCACCTGGAGCTGGGAGTGCTGGGGCTCGGGCATGATCGAGGCGCGGGCCCGCCAGGCCGCGTTGCCACGTGAATGGTGTTTGCCCAGCCGTACGTCGGTCAGCGCCTGGTGGGCGGCTTCGTAGCCGGTGACCAGCCAGGCGCACACGCCGCTGGGGAAGCGCACGCGGTGGACCGGGCCGCGCGCCCGCAGCTCGGCGTACAGGGGATAGGGGTCGCGGGTGTACTCCGGCCCGTACAGCTCTACGGGGTCGATGGGGTTGACGGGATCGACGGGGGCGGCAGGGGCGATGGGGGCGGCGTGATCGGGCGATGTGGACATGGGGGTCCTCCTCAGCAGACGTCGGGTGATGACGAACCGCGCCTGTACGGCGCACCGTTGGAGAGGTCGTGCGCGGGGCACGCCGAGTTCCCGCCGGGGGCCGCGGATTTCGGCCGGGAGGCGGCCGGGCCGAGGCCGAAGAACGCACCGTCCAAACCCAGTTAGTCGGGCCCGAACGCCGGTGAGTTCCGGCGCGGGAACGGGATGAACCTCACCCTCCGGCCGGCCCCCGATCCGCCGCTCGGCACCGCCTCCACCTGCCACCATGACGCGATGCCACGCTCTTCGGCCGACCGCAGTCGGCCCCCTCTTCGCCAGGCCGTCGCACGGTTGCTGCCCGCCCGGCCGGTCCTGGGTTTCCTCCTGCTGCTGGCGCTGCTCGGCACCCTGTCGTACGCGGCCGGTGCCGCCGCCGGTCCGGTGGCCCCGGATCTGCATCCGGCCGGCGGCACCCGTACGGGAGGCGGCACGCCCGCCGATGACGGTGACATGGGCGGGATGCACGGCATGGGCGGAATGCAGGGCATGGGCGGCGCGGCCC
This sequence comes from Streptomyces sp. NBC_00400, assembly GCF_036048035.1. NCBI lineage: Bacteria > Bacillati > Actinomycetota > Actinomycetes > Kitasatosporales > Streptomycetaceae > Streptomyces > Streptomyces sp. NBC_00400. Next base: position 7,584,033 of record NZ_CP107940.1, read on the forward strand.
CTCGCCCCGTGCAGGGGGGAGCACCGCGATGACGCCGCAGCCCCGTCCCGGCCCCCCGTCGCCCCCCGACGCGGCATCGGCCCCGCCCCGCACCACCACCCTCACCATCGGCGGGATGACCTGCGCCGCCTGTGTGGGCCGGGTCGAGAAGAAGCTCGGCCGGCTCGACGGCGTCGCCGCCTCGGTGAACCTCGCCACCGGCCGGGCAACGGTCAGTCACCCGGCGGCGGTGTCCGTCACCGACCTCGTCACCACCGTCGAGGCGGCCGGATTCACCGCCCGGCTCCACGAGCCCGCCCCGGCACGGGACGCGGACGACCCACCGTCGTCCGAAGCGAGCCCCGGCGACTCGCCGTCGCCCGCCGCCCGCCCTGACAGCCGGGACGACGACGGCGACCGCGCCGAGCGGCACCGGCTGCTGCTGACCGCGGTGCTCTCGCTCCCCGTCCTGGTGCTGTCGATGGTGCCCGGCTGGCAGTTCCGTAACTGGCAGTGGCTGTGTTTCGTGCTCGCCGCGCCCGTCGCCGTGTGGGGCGCCGCCCCCTTCCACGCCCGTGCGCTGCGCGGTCTGCGGCACGGCGCCGCCACCATGGACACCCTGGTCTCGCTGGGCGTCGCCGCCTCCTTCAGCTGGTCCGCGTATGCGCTGTTCCTCGGCGGGGCCGGTGCGCCCGGTATGACGATGCCGTTCAGCCTGCTGCCCGCGGCCGGTGACGGGGCCGCGCACCTGTATCTGGAAGCCGCCGTCGGTGTACCGCTGTTCGTGCTGGCCGGCCGGCGGATGGAGGCCAGGGCCCGGCGCGGCACCGGAGCCGCGCTGCGCGCGCTGGCCGAACTCGCCGCCAAGGACGTCGAGGTACGCACGGCCGACGACGGAGAGCTTCCCCCGGGCGGACAGCGCCGGGAGTGGGGGAGGCGCATCCCCGTGGACCGGCTGCGGGCCGGTGACCACTTCCTGGTCCGGCCCGGGGAACGGGTCGCCACCGACGGCACCGTCGTCGACGGTAACTCCGCCCTGGACCTCTCCCTGATCAGTGGGGAGAGCCGCCCCGTCGAGGTCGGTCCGGGCGCGGCGGTCGTCGGCGGCGCGGTCAACTCCGGAGGTCTGCTGGAGGTACGGGCCGACGCGGTGGGCGCCGATACCCAACTCGCCCGGATCACCCGCCTCGTCGAGGACGCCCAGACCGGCAAGACCAAGGTCCAGCGGCTCGCCGACGCGGTGGCGGCCGTTTTCGTCCCCGCCGTCCTGTCCGTCTCGGTCACCGTCCTGGGCTTCTGGCTCGGCGCCGGAGCCGACCCGCAGTCCGCGATCACCGCGGCGGTGGCCGTCCTCGTCGTCGCCTGCCCCTGTGCGCTGGGGCTGGCCACCCCGACCGCGCTGCTGGCCGCCACCGGCCGCGGTGCCCAGCTCGGGATCCTGGTCCGCGGCCCGGAGGCGCTGGAGCGACTGCGCCGCATCGACACCGTCGTCCTCGACAAGACCGGCACTCTCACCACGGGCCGGATGAGCGTCACCGCCCTCACCGCGCGCACCGGCGGCCTGGACGCCCTGGAGGCGCTACGGCTGGCCGCCATCGTCGAGCAGGGCTCCGAACATCCGCTGGCCGGCGCGATCGGCGCGGCCGCCGATGCCCGGCTGCCGGGACACCCGCTGCCCTCGGGACACCTGCTGCCCTCGGGACACCCGCTGCCGTCGGGACAACTACTGCCCCCGGAACAATCTCTGCCGCCGGTCAAGGACTTCGGTGCCACCCCCGGATACGGCGTCCACGGTACGGCCGGCCGGCACCGGGTGGAGGTCACCCGCCCCGGCGACCTCACCGGCCTGCCCGCTCCGCTGCCGGACGCGGTGCACACCGCGGAGGCGGCCGGCCACACCGCCGTCCTGGTCACCGTCGACGGCACCCCGGAGGCCGTCATCGCGGTCGGCGACGCCCTCCGTCCCGACAGCTACCGCGCCGTCGACCATCTGCGCCGTCTGGGGCTGCGGCCGGTTCTGGCCACCGGCGACCGGGACGCCACCGCCCGAGCCGTGGCCGGCCATCTCGCCATCACCGAAATCCACGCCGGGGCCCGCCCCGAGGACAAGGCAGCCCTCGTCACCACCCTCAAGGAGCAGGGCGGACGGGTCGCCGTCGTCGGCGACGGCGTCAACGACGCGGCGGCCCTCGCCCTCGCCGACCTCGGGATCGCGATGGGCAGCGGCACCGATGCCGCGATCGGCGCCGCCGATGTCACCCTCGTGCGCGAGGACCTTCAGGCCATCCCCGACGCGGTACGCCTGGCCCGGCGCACCCTGGGCACCATCCGCAGCAATCTCGTCTGGGCCTTCGGCTACAACCTCGTCACCGTGCCGCTCGCCGCCGTCGGCCTGCTCAGTCCGATGCCGGCGGCCGCCGCCATGTCCGCCAGTTCCCTGCTCGTCGTGGGCAACAGCCTCCGGCTGCGCGCCTGGCGACCGGGCGGGCCCGGCAGGCCGGCCCGCCGCCCCCACGGCCGGCGGCCCCAACCCCGTGGGGAGACCTCATGAAACGGCCGTCCCTTCCCTCCTCCGCTTCCCTCCCGTCCCTCTCGTCCGTCGCCGTACCGCTGCTCACCTGTCTGGTGACCCTCGGCGCGCTCACCGCGTGGACCGCCGGCGGCAACGCGGGCAGCCCCGCGGAGCTGAGGATTCCCGAGGGCCGGGTGCTGATCCCCTCGGGATCCGAGGCGACCGCGGCGTTCTTCACCCTCCGCAACACCGGCGGCGCCGATGACGTCCTGACCGGCGTCACCGGCCCCGCCGGCCATCGTGCGATGCTCAGCCGCACCGTCGACATCGGGCACAACGCCCGGAGCATGGCGATGGTCCGCGGCGCCACCGTCCCGGCGGGCGGCGCGCTGACCATGACGCCGACCACCCTGGACGTCATGGTCAGCCCGCCGCCACGGCTCGCGCCCGGCGACCGGCTCACCTTCACGCTGCACTTCCGCCACAGCCCGCCACAGACCGTACGGGCCCGAGCGGTACGTCCCGGCAGCTGAACTGAACCGCGGGCCCTACGCCATGGGCCGCACGCCACGGGCCCCACGTCACGGGGCCGATGCCACGGGACCCACTTCACGGGCCTCATGCCACGGGCCCCACCGTCACGGGGCTCATGGACCGGCCCTTCGCCCGTCCATGAGCCCCGTCGCTCTGCCGTGTGCTCCGCACCCTGTGCGCGGCCGTCAGGCCACGGCGTCCGCGTAGACCCGCGGCCCGTGGGCCCGCTCCGGGCGCTTCCCGTCCGGGCGTTCCCCTTCCAGGAGCTTCCCTTCCGGGCACTCCGCATCCGTCAGCAACCCGACCAGCGTCTCCCGGGCGCGCGCCACCCGGGACCGCACGGTCCCCACGGGACAGCCCATGACCCCGGCCGCCGCCGCGTACGGCAGCCCCAGCAACTGCGTGAGCACAAACGCCTCCCGCCGCTGGGGCGCCAGCGCCGTCAGCAGCTCGGCCAGCGCGATGCCCTCGTCGAATCCCGGCACACCCCGCGGCTGCACCCGCTCCGCGGCCGTCTGCCAGTCGTCCGTCGCGGCCAGCCGGGGCCGCGCCGCAACGGACCGGATGCGGTCCGCCACGACCCGCCGGGCAATGGTCAGCAGCCAGGTACGCGCCGACGACCGGCCCTCGAACCGCGGCAGACTGCGCAGCGCCCGGACATAGGTGTCCTGCATCAGATCGTCGGTCGCCTGCGGATCACCGCTGAGATGCGTCACATAGCGCCGGACATCGAGCTGCGTGGCCCGCACGAACTGCTCGACGGCCCTCTCGTCCCCGGTGCGGGCGGCCAGCGCCCAGCCCGTCACCGCCTCGTCATCCCGCATGCCGCGACCGCCCCTCGCCGCGCCACCGTGCTTCGGGGAGGATGGACGCATGCTCTGCTCGCGCATCCGTACGGCACTCTCCGCCCGCCTCGACGGCGAGGAACTGCCTCCCGGGCTCGCCCCCGGCCGGCTCGACGACCACCTGGCCGGTTGCCGGGACTGCCGACGGTGGGACGCACAGGTACGGGCCCTGACGACCGGCTTCGACCGCGCCGCCGCGCACCCCGCAGACGAGCCGGCGGCCACCGGGGCGCTGCTCGCCCGACTGCGTGTGGTCTCCGCGGAACCGGCGATGTCCGGCATGGCGGACACCGGCACGGGAGACACCGGCACGGGAGATACCGGCACGGGAGATACCGGGACGGCGGACACCGGCACAGCGGACACCGGCACAGCGGATACCGGCACAGCGGATACCGGCGGTACACCCGCCGGCTGACGCGGTGGCCGGCGGGCGCCCGCCTCCGTCGGCCGGCGCGCCGGGGAGGGACGCGGGCGGCAGCGCCACCGGCATCCGGACAGGAATCATCATCTGGAGTCCTTCGCATGATCCGGTCGCCGCGCGCGGCGGGGACCGGTGAAGTCGGAGCCGGGACGTCGCCGGGTGCGCTCGGCACCCGGCCGTCCGCCGGCTCTGGAGTTCGACCGTGCTGTCAGCCGACAGCCGGCTCCTGCGGTGGACCCCGCAACGACCTCGTATACGCCAGCAGCAACTGCCGCACCGCACGCCGCGGCTCCTGACGGGCGGCGCGGACGGCGGGCCGCGGATCGGGCAGCCGGATCCGCAGGACGAGCACCAACGGCGCGAACAACCAGGCCGACAGGCTCCGTACGAGCTGGAACGCCGCCCGCTCGCCACCCCACAGCCACCCCGCGCTGAGCAGGGCGACCAGCAGGTGGGCCGCCAGCATGCCGGTGGCACTGCCGTGCATCCCCGGCATCTGACCCGCGTGGGCCATGCCGCTCATGCCGCTCATGGAGTCCATGTGCCCCATGCCGGCCATGTCCCGCATGCGGCTCGCGCCGTCCGTCGAGGGCAGGGCCGTCATCTGCTGATGCATCAGCTGGATCAACCGGGCGCTGCCGTGCCCGGAGAGCTGCGTCCCGTCCGCCCCGCACAGCCAGGTCTCCGCCCACCGGCGCGCGAGCGGGCTCTCGTCCCCACCGGAACCGGCGACCGCCTGGCCCAACGAGAAGGCACTGTGCAAGGCCGCCTGGGTGCCAACGGTCAGCACCCCCACGAGCAGCGGCCCGCGTTCCCGGCCCGCGCAGCACCAGGCGCCGGCCGCGGTCCCCACCCCGGCGGCGAGCAGCATCCACGCGGGTACCACGGCATCCGACATCACCATGTGCCCCAGCGCGGCGAGCAGCACACACACCACCGCGAACACCGCGGCGCGTAGCCCCCTGAGAACCTGCCCCGCATCCATGACAGGCCCATCGTCGCACCCCTGACCCGCAGCGGAGCGAGAGGGGCCGGTTCGCACCCCTGGTCGGCGGGCGTGTACGACACGATCATGTCGCGGCGCCAGTCGCGGGCGGTCCACAGAGTGAAGCCGATCCCGTCACCCGGGGCCTGGATCGGATACTGCTCCACCCACGCGGCGAGCATGAGTTCCAGGCCGGCGGCAGCATGGTCCCAGCACCACTGTTCACCGGCTTCGTCACCCGCCACGACGGTGCAAAGACACGGGGCGGGGCCACGGGATCAGCGCCGGGATGCGGGCGCGGTAAGCCTCGTAGGAGGTACCGGACTGACCGGCCGTCATGCCGTCCTCGATCCGGACCGGCGCAGCAGCCGGGGGCCGGCGACCGTCAGGTAGCCGATTCAGATGCAGCAGGGCGGTGGAACGAGCACGAGCAGGGCGCCCGAGATCCTTCCCTGCGGGTGGGCGCCGCGCCGGCGGTACGGGCCGCTCCGGGATGCAGCGCACCCGCATCCCGGAGGAGCCCGGTCGCCGGCCCCGGGAGGTTGACGGCACCTCCCTCTCCCTACGGCCGGGGCCCGACGACCCTTTCCCCGTCCCGTACGGTGATCGCGGCGGCCGGACAGACGTCGGCGGCGTCCAGCGCACGTTCGTCCTTGTCGATCCGCTCCTTGAGCGGACGGGCATGCGCGCCGTCCAGGACGAAGAGGTCCGGCGCGATGGCGGCGCAGGACCCCGAGGCCATGCACTGCCCGGGGTCGATCTCCAGCTTCCAGGTCATCAGTTCACCACCCCACCGGCATGACGCGGGGGCCGCGCACCAGCATCTCGCTCTTCCACACCACATCGCCCGCCGGCCGCAGATCCGGGAACCGGGTGATCAGGGCGATCAGCGCCTCCTGGAGCTCCAGTCGGGCCAGCGGCGCACCCAGACAGTGATGGACCCCGTGACCGAACCCGAGGTGCTGGGTCCCGGCCCGCGAGATGTCCAGCGCCCCCGGTGAGTCGAAGCGCAAGGCATCCCGGTTGGCCGCGCCCACCGCCACCAGGACCGGGGTGCCGGCCCGTACCAGCGTCCCGCCGACCTCGACGTCCTCCGTCGCGTAACGGGGCTGGCTCGCACCGCTGCCGAGCGGCACGAAACGCAGGAGTTCCTCCACGGCCCGGCCGATCAGCTCCGGCTTTTCGCGCAGCAGCGCGAGCTGGCCGGGGTGGTCCAGCAGCGCCAGAACGAAGTTGGGAATCTGGGTGGCGGTGGTCTCGTGCCCGGCGACCAGGATGCCCACGCAGAGGTCGACGAGTTCGAGTTCGGACAGCCGGTCGTTGACGTCCCGGGCGTCGATGAGCGCCGTCATCAGGTCGTCCTGCGGCGCGCCCCGGTGCTGCTCGATCAACTGCCGCATATAGGAGCGGAGTTCTTCTTGATTGGCGTCGAATTCCGCCGCGGTGAGGGAACTTGTCGACAGGGCGGCGTCACTCCACACCCGGAACCGCGGCCGGTCCTCGGCCGGGACACCGAGCAGGCGGCAGATCACCGCGACGGGGATGGGCAGCGCATAGCGGTCCACCAGGTCGGCGGGCGGCCCGGCCGCCGCGAGCTCGTCGAGCAGTTCGTGCGCCAGTTGCTTGACCTGCGGCCTGAGCTTTTCGACCTGCCGGACGGTGAAGGCCTTGGCCACCAGGGTGCGCAGCCGGGTGTGGTCGGGCGGGTCCATGCCCAGGATGCCGCTGTCGCGGCGCCCTTCGGACTGCCGGGGCTCGTCGTGCCGGACGCCCTCGGCGCGGCTGAAGCGCTGATCGCCGAGGACGAACCGGGCCTCGGCGTACCGGGTCACGAGCCAGGCCGGCTCGCCGTACGTCATCCGGACTTTCAGCAGCCCCGGACGGTTGCGGGCGTGCTCGTACTCCTCGGACAGCTCAAGGCTCTCGGGGACATTGAAGGGGTAGGAGAGGGGTGCTGTGTCGGCTGTGGTCAAGGTGACCTCCCTTGTGTAAGCACCTGCTTACATAAGGTAGGACGCCCCCCTCGGGCCGGTCAACGATCGATTGTGGCCGTCATTCTGACGGGCCAACGGAGAGGAGCGTGGTGATGGCGGAGTCCCCGCAGCACGGCGCGGAGAGCGCATACCGCCGTAGTGCACAGGGCACCCGGCTGCGGTTGCTCGATGCCGCGTCGGAGCTGTTCGCCGAGCGTGGCTACGAACGGGCGACGGTGCGCGATATCGCGGCCCGCGCCGGCGCCAATCAGGCCCTGCTGTTCCGCTACTTCGGCTCGAAGCGGGCGCTGTTCGGGGAAGTCATGGCACGTGGCGGCCATGAACAGCTGCGTACCACTCCCGCCGAGCGGCTGTTCGAGGTCGCGCTGCGCGGCATGCTGGCCGGCGGCCGGGAGGAGGGCGCCGACCGCTCGCTGGAGGTGTGTCTGCGCTCCATCGGCGGCAGCGACGAGATCGCGGAGGCGCTGCGGGGGCTGGGGGAGGAGTACGCGGCGGTGCTCGCCACGCTCTCCGAGTCCGATACCGGGACCTTGCGGGGCGATCTGGCGCTGTCCTGGCTACTGGGAATTGGCCTGATGCGTGTGGTGGTCGGCAAGGAGCCACTGGCGAGCGCCGATCCCGACACGGTCTGCCGGCTCGTGGTGGGCGCCCTGGGCGGTCTGCTGGAGAGCCTGCCGCAGACCGACGGGTCGGTGGCCGCGGAAAGCGGCCGGATGCCGGAGTGAACAGGGGGCCCGCGACGTGGGCTGTTGGGGTGCGTGCTGCGTTCCAGTGATTCTGCGGCGGGTCGCGGGTCGATGGGCAGAACTACCCTTATTGTCACTTTTGCAGAGAATATTCTTTTTCTGCAGAGTCGAGTGAAGGTGGAATCATGCACCCTTCGATCCCTCGCGGCCTTGCCGTGGCCGGTCTGGCCGCGGCTGCCCTGGTGGTGCCGACGGCAGGCGCTGCCACCGCCGCAACCCCGGTCCCCAGCAGCTCACAGAGCGCCAAGTGCTTCTCGCACCACTGCGACAGGGGCCACTACGGCGACCGGCACCACAACCGCCACCACAACCGCCACCACGGCCACGGTCGCGGCCACGGCCGCTTCGGTCACGGTGGCCACGACGGCTACGACGGCTACGGCCGCGTCGGCGCCCGTGACGACGGCTTCGGCCGTGACAGTGGCTATGACCGCGACGGCTTCGGCCGCGAGGGCAACGAGCGCGACGGCAACGAGCGCGACGGCAACGGGCGTGACGGCAACGGGCGTGACGGGCTCGGCGTGGGCAGGGACGGTCTGGGCAAGGACGGGCTGCTCGGCCTCGGCCTGCTCGGCGTCGTCTAGACACTGTCGGCTGATCAAGCGAGGGGCCCGGGATCGTGATCCCGGGCCCTCTGTATGCCGTGTCACATACCGATCTCCACCGGTCTCCGTGGCGCGAGCGGGGCCCACGTGCCGACGGGTACGGCAGGTATACGACCCGGCGGGGGCGCCCGGTCAATGGGAAGAATGCATTCCGCCCGGCCGCCCCGCCGCATTTCACCGTTCAACGTTTTCGGATTCCGGTGAATCGTTGTCACGAGGCTTGCGGAGTGGCAGGATTGCACCGTCACATCGCGAATGGGGGATTTGCGACCAACGCGGACGGGGGAACGGTCCCTTCCGCGGAGAGCGCACCTGACCCGTGCGCCGGCCAACAAGCCCATGGGTAACTCGCCACTGCGAGTGCACTTGCTTTGTGCTGCCCATTTTCAACGGTTTGGATTCTGGTCCGTCACCACGCACGGGTGGCCGAACGCCGGGCCGGAATGCCCCGGTACAAGGCATCTCAGGAACCTGCCTGAGAAGGGGGAGTCTTTCTTATGCTCAACTTCGGGACGGTCGCCGGAGAAACAGCCCGTCAGGTCTCCGGCGGTAAGCGGGGAGACGTTCCCGGAATGGTGCGCAGCGCCTACCAGGCACGGGAATCCCAAGACTTCATCATTCCGGACGGCTGTATCCCTCACTTCCCGGAAAGCCGGACCTCCCGGATCATTGCACGGCCCGCATTCCCGGGCGGGAGCCGCAACTCCGCTTCCGCGCCACGTCGTTGGACGGTGTGGAGAGTCCGGTGCCTGATTCCTGATACCTGACGCCTGATACCTCGCCTGATCGAACGCCGCTCCATCTTCGAAGGACCGGGTAGTACCTCGCCGATGGACGTGCTGCGGCCGTTCCTCGGTCTGGAGAGCCCCACAGACCTTGCCGCCGACCTCGAACAGGCCCTTGAAAAGGCCGCTAAGGACAACCGTTGAGTTCCAGGACGCCCACCCCCCACCCCGAGGCCGCACCGCCCAACTCCTCCTCGCAGACCGGCGCCACGACCCCGGAAGGTACCGACGCACCCCCGGCCGCCGGGCCGGACCGCCGCCCCGGCCTCTTGCGTGACGCCTCACTGTCCGCCGTACTGGCAGGCTTCGTCGCCGTCGTCGTGTCGTACTCGGGCCCGCTCGTCATCGTGCTCGCGGCGGCCTCAGCCGGGCATCTCGATACCGCCCAGACCAGCTCCTGGGTATGGGCCATCTCCATCGGCAGCGGCCTGACCTGCATCGCGCTCAGCCTGCGTACCAAGATGCCGGTGATCACCGCATGGTCGACACCGGGCGCGGCCCTGCTGGTCACCAGCCTGGGGGCGTACTCCTACGCGGAAGCCATCGGGGCCTTCCTGATCACCGGACTGGTGATCACCCTGGTCGGCCTGACCGGGGTGTTCGGGTGGCTGATGCGGCAGGTGCCCACCGCCGTCGTCTCCGCCATGCTCGCCGGCATCCTGTTCTCGTTCGGCACCGGCGTCTTCACCTCCCTCAAGACCGCGCCCCTCATAGCCGGTGCCGTCCTGCTCGCCTATCTCCTGGCGAAGCGGTGGCTGCCCCGGTACGCGGTACTCGTCGCCCTGGCGGCGGGCGTCCTCGCCAGTGCGGCAAGCTCCCGGCTGGACATCCACCTGGACCGGATCGAGCTGGCCAAGCCGGTCCTGACGACCCCGGACTTCTCGCTCGCCTCGCTCATCGGTATCGCGGTGCCCATGATCCTGGCGACGCTGGCCTCGCAGAACGCACCGGGCATGGCGGTACTCACCGCGTCCGGCTACCGGCCCGAGGACCGCCTCCTGATCGGTTCGACGGGCCTGGTCTCCACGCTGCTGGCCCCGTTCGGCTCGCACGCCATCAACCTCGCGGCGATCACGGCCGCGATCTGCACCGGTCCCGAGTCCCACCGCGACCCCCGGCGCCGCTACGTGGCCGGGGTCTCCTGCGGAGCGTTCTACCTCCTCATCGGGGCGTTCGGCTCGACGCTGGTGGTGCTCTTCGCGGGACTGCCCAAGGAACTCGTGGCGGCGGTCGCCGGAGTCGCGCTGCTCGGCGCCCTGGCCGGCGGCCTGACCGGTGCGGTGAAGGAGGAGAAGGACCGCGAGGCGGCCCTGATCACCTTCCTCGCCACCGCCTCCGGCGTCACCCTCTTCGGCATCGGCTCCGCCTTCTGGGGACTGCTCTTCGGGGTCATCGCCCATCTCGTCCTGACCCGGTGGCGCGGTACGTCCGAAAAAACCGCTGCCTGACCCGAGCCGCCGCTCACCGTCGGCCGGCGCCACCCGTGCCGGCCGGGCGCTGCAAGGCCGCCGGGCCGCAGGACTGCCGGACACCCTCCGTATCCGGCAGCCCGCGCCACCCGGCAGGCCCGGTCCATCCGCCGTACGGCAGACGGGATTACGGGAACGATCAGCCGGAGCCGGAGCCGGAGCCGGAGCCGGAGCCGGAGCCGGGCCCGGCGCCGTCCCGCTTCAGATTCGTCACCTTCTGCGGCAGCCGCCCCGCACCGCCGGCGAGCGGGGGAGTCGAGCCGGGCGCGGTGGTCCCGTTCTTCAGGCTGTCGAGAATGGCCAGCCCCTCGCCGACGATGCCGGAGGCGATCTCATTGATCCCGTCGGTGCCGTTGAGGACGGTGAGCCGGGAACCGGACAGGCCCTCGGCCGCCGCCTTGGCGAGGGCGGGAAGGTTCTCGATGGTGCGATTGGCGGCGATCAGCTCCTGGTTGCCGTCCCGCAGCGAGCCCGCGAGGGCCGTGTTCGCGTCGGCCCGGGCCTGAGCGACCGCCCGCTCGCTGTAGGCGCGGGCGTCCGCCTCGAAGCGGACCTGGTCACGCTGTGCCTCCGCCAGGGTGCGCAGCCGGTAGGCCTCGGCGTCCGCCGGGCGGCGCACCTCGGCCTCCAGCCGCTGGGCGGCGAGCGAGGCCTGCCGCTGGGCCAGCGCGGTCTGCTCCTCGATGACCTCCTGCGAGGCCCTGGCCTGCGACAGCGGGCCCGCCTGTGCGGCGCGGGCGTTGGACTGCTCGGTCTCGGCGAGGAAGCCGGCCCGCTTGATCGCGGTGTCCCGCTCGTACTCCGCCTTCAGGGCCGCCGCCTGCTGCTCCCGCTCGGTGGCTTCCTGGTCGGCCTTGGCCTGCGCGATCCGGGCCGCGCTGGCGACCGCCGCGGCGTGCGGAGCGGCGAGATTGGTGATGTAGCCGGAGGTGTCGGCGATCTCCTGGATCTGCAGGGCGTCGACGACGATGCCGAGCTTCTCCATCTCGGAATGGCTGCCGTCCTTGACCTCCTGGGCGACCCGGTCCCGTTCCCGGATGATCTGTTCGACGGTCAGCCCGCCGACGATCGAGCGCAGGTGACCGGCGAAGATCCGGCCCACCAGCTCTTCCATGGTGGTCTGCTCGTCCAGGAAGCGGCGCGCGGCGTTGGCGATCGACGTCTGGTCGTCACCGACCTTGAAGACGGCGACCGCCCGGACCCCGATCCGGATGCCCTGCTGGGTGACGCAGTCCTCGGAGATCTCCGCCTCCCGCAGCGACAGCGCCAGCACGCTCGCTTTCTGCTTGACGGGCATGACCCAGCAGCCATGGCCCGTGACGATACGGAATTGGGCGTCCCCGGTCCGGCGCTTCGAGCCGGAGATCAACAGCGCCTCGTTCGGCGCAGGAACATGCCAGAACAACATCGGAAGGCTCCTGGTCCGTTGCGACCGGCCCCGGGCCGGTGGGCGGGGACCGCCGCGGGAAGGGAACCGCCCGGGTGGCCGGGCGGGATCTTCAGGACGGTCCGGTCAGGCGGGCAGCGGCGCGACGATCACCGACCGCGCCGAGGTGTGCTCCACCACGATGACCTGGGTATGGCGGGCGATGGGCTCGCGGGACCAGGCGGCGAAGGCCTCGGTCCCGCCGCGTACGGGCAGCAGCACCTCGCCGGGGCCGTCGGCCGGGATGGAGACGGTCACCCGCCCGATCAGGCCGATCGGGCTGAAGTCCGTGTCATCCGTTGCGCTCACCCGGGCTCCGTCGCTGGTCAAAGCCGCTGCCCGATTCAAGATCCCGGCAGCGGGAAATCCTCGACAACTCAACGGTACTCCGGCTGGGGCGGCGTTTCAGACCGGGCTGCCGGGGCCGCCGGCGTACGCCGGGTTCCGGCGTCCAGGCGGGCGGAACGGGCCGCGGGGACCTGCGTCCTCGGCCCCGGAAGCACATCGGGCGCGCGATGGGGCCGCAGGGCGGTGAGGGCGGTCTCGGTCTCCTCCATCAGCGCGCGGTAGGAGACCAGCCGCTGCCACTCCGGGTCGGCAACCCCGGGCACGGTGGCGGCGCGCTCCGTCCACTGCTTCACCAGCCCGGCGTACACCGGTGTCTGCCGGAGGATGTCCGCGGTGATCCACCGCGGCATCTGCCCGGTGCGGGGGAGGGGGGTTCGTCCATGGCCTGCGACGGTGCCGCCTGCGACGGTGCCGGAAGAGGGGTCGCTCATGGCCGTAGAAACGATTCTTCCGCCCTGGGGTCACTGCGTATTTTTACCGCGGCCCGTACGTCTGCCGTGGAGGCAAGGGCGTATCTCTCTCGAATATCACCTTATGCAGTGATCTATAGCCGGGAAGCAGTCCAATCCGGGCGAGGAAACGTTGTCGCAGTCATGGAACCGAGGGAGTTGTGGGAGCGCCATGCCGTACTCGCACAGGCGTTTTGCAGCAGCGATGACGAGGTCCGCCATACGCAGGGACTTCTCGACGAGGCCGAGGCCCGCCGCTCGCGGACCCTGGCCGCCTTCGCCGTGACCGTGGGCAGCGACGCGGTGGTGGCGGAGCTGCTCGGCCTGGACGAGCGCGAAGTACGCCTGGCCCGCCGCACGGTGGGCAAGGAGGACGCCCGCGCGGTCGCCAAGAGCCTGCTCGCCCAGACCACGCGCGAGCAGCCCCCCGCCCAGCAGACCGCCACGCCTCCCGCCACGCCTCTCGCGACACCCCCCACGACACAGTCCACGACGCCCCCCGCGCCGCAGCCCGTGGGCCCGGCAACGGCGCCGCCCGCTGCCGCCCCCAACGCACCCCACGCCCCCCAGCCCCACGAGCCGGCCTGGGCGCCGGCTCTGGACGCGGTCCTGATGAGCAGCTGGCACAGCGGAGTTGACCTCACCGCCCTTGCCACCGAACTCGGGCTCGATGTCCGGCTCCTTGTGGCACGCGCACAACAGCTCGCCGCCGAGAGCCGTCCGGTGCAGTCGCCGCCACCGGACCGCACGGGCCGGCACCGCCGGCTGGCCCATCTTCCGCCTGCCCCGCAGCACGAGAGCACTTCTTCGACCTGGCGCGAGCGACCGCAGCAACCCCCGCGCGAGCCCTACGAGCAGGAGCCCTGGAAGCAACAGCCGTACCAGAACTACCGGGACCAGCAGGAGTACCAGGAGTACCGGGTGTACGAGGAGCATCCACAACAGCACCCGCAACACGTACAGCAACACCCGCAACAGCAACAGCTACAACAGCACCAGCAACACTCACTGAACCAGCACCAGCAACACTCACTGAACCAGCACCAGCAACCCTCACCGCATCACCAGCAACACTCACCGCATCAGCAGTATCAACAGGCCTCTCATGCCACCTGGGACGCCAATGCCATCACCGCTGCCCAGCACGACTGGGACGGCATCCTCAGTCAGTGGGAAGCCACCACCTCCCCCACGCCGCCGCTCTCCGCCCCTGGTCAAGGGGGTGTGTGACGGGCCCGCTCTCCCCGGCGCCCGGCGTCAGGGCGTCGATTAAAGTGGGCGCCGAGCCGTGACTGGCGCTTGGGTGGAGTACCACCGGGGAGCGGCTCGGCCACTTCTGGCCGGTGCCGCGCGCCTGGGCGATCCGACACCACGCTCAGGAGCACCGATGACCCCGACCGCCCGCCTCATGGACGGCAGCGCACTGGCCCGCCGTATCGTCGGACAGGCCGCGGAACGCGCGGCGGACCTCACCCGGCAGACCGGCACGTCCCCGTGTCTGGCCACCGTATTGGTGGGCGATGACCCCGCCTCGGTGACGTACGTCCGCATGAAGCGCGCCCGTTGCGAGAAGGCCGGGATCCGCTCCCGGCACGTCGCGCTCCCCGCCGCCACCACGACCGCCGAACTGGTCGACACGATCACCGCACTGTCGAACGACCCCGACGTCCACGGCATCCTGCTCCAGCACCCGGCCGGGCCGCACATCGACGAGCGCGCCGCCTTCGAGGCCATCGCCCCCGAGAAGGACGTCGACGGCGTCACCTGCCGCTCCTTCGCCGCGATGAGCTTCGGCCTGGACGGCTTCGCCTCCTGCACGCCCGGCGGCATCCTCCGCCTCCTGGATCACTACGACGTCGACCTGGCCGGCCGGCATGCCGTCGTGGTCGGGCGCAGTGCGATCCTCGGCAAGCCCGTCGGGATGCTGCTGCTCGCCCGCAACGCCACGGTCACCTATTGCCACTCCCGCACCACCGACCTCGCGTCGATCACCCAGGACGCCGACGTCCTGGTCGCCGCCGTGGGGCGGCCCCGGTTCCTGCGCGGCGAACACCTCAAGCCCGGGGCCGTCGTGATCGACGCCGGCTCGAACCCCGGCAACGTCGGTGATGTGGACTTCGACTCGGCGTGCACCCGCGCCTCCCTGATCACCCCGGTCCCCGGCGGCGTCGGCCCGATGACCATCGCCACCCTGCTCACCCAGACCGTCGATGCCGCTGCTGCCCAGCGGAGCTGACCGATACGCGCCGTTTTCGGCTCTCCCGCCGTGGGGGTTTCTCTTTGTTGCGCCTGGCGGCGGGCCCGTCCGCTGCGCTTTGCCTCCGCCCGTTTTTGGCTTTTCCGCCGTTGCGCCTGCGGCGGGCGGGGTCCGCTGCGCGGGGCGGGTCCGCTGCGCGGGGCTGTCGGGGTGCGGTGACGGGCCTGCGCGGGTGGGTGTCCGGACTGCTTCGCTTTACGTCCGGACACCCACCCGCTCCGGCCCGTCCCCTCCCGTTGGGGGTGGGGGAAGAAGGCCGGTGGGGGTGAACCTGGGTGGTCCGGTGCACCTCGTCGGCACGGGAAAACGGCCACGACCGTGGCCCGCCCCCACCCACATCCACTTCCCCACCCACGGGAGGGGACGGGCCGGAGGGGCCTGGTGTGTGGACGTAAAGCGAAGCAGTCCACACACCAGGCCCCGCAGGCCCGTCACCGCACCCACAGCCCCGCGCAGCGGACCCAGCCCGCCGCTGGGGGTACCTCCCACGCCCTTTAGGCAGTGGGGGAGCAACGGCGGGCGCACCGCGCAGCGGGCGACAAACGGCGAGCAACAACCACGGCGGGAAAGCCGAAAACGTGGGGCGGAGTTCAGGCGGTGAACGCCATTTCGCGACGCAGGCGCATGAAGGGGCGCGGGCGGTTGAGGGCGAGTACCGCGGTGGTGCGCCCGTCGCGTTCGTAACAGGCGAGGAAGCTGCGGTCGTCGGGGGAGCCTTCGAGGATGCGCGGGGTATCGGTGGGCAGCAGGCGGCCGGCGAACTGAAGGCGTACGCCGTACTGGTCGGACCAGAAGTACGGCAGGCTGTGGTGGGTGGCGACGGCGCTGCCGGCCAGCAGGTTCTGTGCGGCGACGGCGGCTTGTTCGGTGGCGCTGGTCCAGTGCTCGGCGCGGACGCCGTTCACCCGGGCGACGTCGCCGACGGCCACGACGGCGGGCAGCGGGGTGACACAGCCCGCGTCGCACAGCACACCGTCGTCGAGCGGCAGGGGGGAGTCCGCGAGCCAGTCGGTGTTGGGGCGCACCCCGATGCCCATGACGACCACCTCGGCGGGGAGCAGCCGGCCGTCGCTCAGCTCGACTGCGGTGACGCGGTTTTCGGTGCCGCCGCTGTGCAGCCGGGCGACACCGGTTCTGGTGAGCAGGGTGACGCCGTGGTCCGCATGGAGGGCGGAGCAGATCTCGGCCATGGCATGGCCGAGTTGGGGGACGAGGGGGAGCGGGGCGGCCTCGACCACGGTGACGTCATGGCCGAGGGCGGCGCAGGACGAGGCGACCTCGGCGCCGATGAAGCCGCCGCCGATCACCACGACCCGGACCGGCGGCGAGGACAGATCCGCACGGAGCGCCTGGGCGTCGTCGAGGGTGCGCAGGGTGTGGGCCCCGGCGGGCATCGGGCCGGGCAGCAGGCGCGGGGTGGCGCCGGTGGCGAGGACCACGCCGTCGGTGGTCAGGGAGCGGCCACCGTCGAGCAGGACCGTGCGCCCGCCGGTGTCGAGCCCGGTGGCCCGGGTGCCCAGCAGCCATTCGGCGTCCAGTTCGGCGATCTCCTCGGCGTCGGCCAGGGCCAGTTGACCCTGGTCGGTGGTGGTGCCGGTGAGGAAGTCCTTGGACAGCGGTGGCCTGTCGTACGGGCGGTGACACTCGTCCCCGACGATCACCAGGCGGCCGTCGAACCCCTGGGAACGCAGGGCCCGCGCGGCGTACAGACCCGCCAGCGAGGCCCCGATGACAGCGACCGACTTCATGCGGCGGTGCCCTCCTCGGCGGCGTGATGGACGTAGATCATGCCGTCCCGGACGGTCACGGGATGGGTGCGCACGGCCCGGCGGGCGGGCAGGCAGGTCGCCGCTCCGGTGCGGAGGTCGAAGGAGGCGGCGTGCAGCGGGCATTCGACCAGGCATCCTTCCAGCCAGCCGTCCGCCAGCGAGGCGTCCTGGTGGGTGCAGGTGTCGTCGATCGCGTACAGCTGCCCGTCGGTGTGGAAGACGGCGATCGGCGGTGCGGTGTCGATGCGTACGGACTCGCCTGCCGGCAGGTCGGCGAGAGGGCAGACAGGAATCACAGGACCCCCTGGTGCATTCGGAATCATCGAGTTTCGCGGAGCGCACGATGAAGCGCCATGCGCAACAGAATCCCGATGGTGGGCGGATGCGTCAAGCACTCCCGGGAATTGCCGGAACGAGGGCGGCGACGCCGGAGTTCCGGCTTCCCGGCTGTGCGCAGGGACGCGGCAAGTCCGTTGCCGAGAGCCGGCCCGTACCTCTTGACGCTGCCGATCCGGCGTTCCCACTATGTCTCTCATCGCGCAACCAGTCGTGCACTGCGCAACACTGAGGGGTAGGGCATGCCACACGAAGTCCATGCCGTCGTCGCGGCGAAACAAGGCGCACCCGTCGAGCTGCAGACGATTCTGGTGCCGGATCCCGGCCCCGGAGAAGTGCTCGTCGCCGTACAGGCATGCGGGGTCTGCCACACCGATCTGCACTACCGGGACGGTGCGATCAACGACGATTTCCCCTTCCTGCTGGGCCATGAGGCGGCCGGTGTCATCGAGGCGGTCGGCCCCGGCGTGACCGCCCTCGCCCCTGGTGACTACGTCGTCCTCGCCTGGCGGGCGCCCTGCGGCACCTGCCGGTCCTGCCGCCGCGGGCGGCCCTGGTACTGCTTCGACTCCGGCAACGCCGGCCAGCCGATGACGCTGCGGGACGGCACCCCGCTCGCCCCCGCGCTCGGCATCGGGGCGTTCGCCGAGAAGACCCTGGTGGCCGCCGGACAGGCGGTCAAGGTCGACCCCCACGCCCGCCCCGAAGCCGCCGGTCTCATCGGCTGCGGAGTGATGGCCGGGTACGGCGCGGCCGTGCACACCGGCGCGGTGGGCAGCGGGGACACCGTCGCCGTCATCGGCTGCGGCGGGGTGGGCAACGCGGCGATCGCCGGGGCGTCGATCGCCGGGGCGCGCCGGGTCATCGCGGTCGACATCGACGACCGGAAGCTGGACGGCGCGACCCGCTTCGGGGCCACCCACACCGTCAACTCCCGTGGCACGGACCCCATCGAGGCGGTGCGCCAACTGACCGGCGGCCATGGCGCGGATGTGGTGATCGACGCGGTCGGCCGCCCCGAGACCTACCGGCAGGGGTTCTACCTGCGCGACCTCGCCGGGACCCTGGTCCAGGTCGGCGTCCCCGACCCGGACATGCGTATCGACCTGCCGCTGATCGATCTCTTCGCGCGCGGCGGCGCCCTGAAGTCCTCCTGGTACGGCGACTGCCTGCCCAGCCGCGACTTCCCCGTGCTCATCGACCGCTACCTCAGCGGACGGCTCGACCTCGACGGATTCGTCACCGAGACGATCGCCCTGGACGAGGTGGAGTCCGCGTTCGACAAGATGCGCGACGGCCGGGTACTGCGCTCCGTCGTGGTCATCTGACGGCGTACCGCCCACCGCCGACCACCCCGACCAGCAGGAGGAGGGTCATGTCCCGCACGCCCGCACACCGTTCCCGTGTGGTTGTCATCGGTGCCGGCATCGTCGGCTGCTCGCTCGCCGACGAGCTGACCGCCCGCGGCTGGACCGAGGTCACCGTCCTCGACCAGGGCCCGCTGCCGGCCCCCGGCGGCTCCACCTCGCACGCCCCCGGCCTGGTCTTCCGGACCGGCCCGTCCAAGACCATGACCGAGTTCGCCGCCTACACCGTCGAGAAGTTCGGCTCCCTGGAGGTGGACGGGCTGCCCTGTTTCCACCCCGTCGGCGGCCTGGAGATCGCCACCACCGAGGCCCGCTGGGCCGATCTGCACCGCAAGGCCGGACTCGCCGCCTCCTGGGGCGTACGCGGTGAACTGCTCTCCCCGCAGCAGTGCAAGGAGCTGTGGCCGATGCTCGACGAGACCGTGCTGCACGGCGGTTTCCACACCCCCGACGACGGACTGGCCCGCGCGGTGCTCGCCTGCCGCGCCCAGATCGCCCGGGCCGAGAGCCGCGGCGCCCGCTTCCTGGAGCGGCACACCGTCACCGGCATCGAGCGGGAGGACGGCCGCGTCACCGGCGTCGTCACCGACCGCGGCACCTTCCCCGCCGACCATGTCGTCTCGGCCGCCGGCTTCTGGGGCCCGGTGATCGGCGCGATGGCCGGTGTAGACGTACCGCTGCTGCCGCTGGCCCACCAGTACGCCACCACCGAGCCGCTGCCCGAGCTCGACGGCGTCAACGCCCCCCGTAGCGAGGCGAGCAAGCCGATCCTGCGCTTCCAGGACCGTGACCTCTACTTCCGCGAGCACCACGACCGGCTCGGCATCGGCTCCTACGCCCACCGTCCGATGCCCGTCGACCCCTTCACCGTCCCCGCCTTCGACGAAGTTCCCGTGATGCCGTCCTCGCTGCCCTTCACCGAGGACGACTTCGCCCCGAGCTGGCAGGACAGCGTCGGACTGCTGCCCGCCCTGGGCGCCTCGCGGGTGGCCGAGGGCTTCAACGGCGTCTTCTCCTTCACCCCCGACGGCATGCCGGTCCTCGGCGAATCCCGTGAACTGCGCGGATTCTGGCTCGCCGAGGCGGTCTGGGTCACCCACTCGGCGGGCGTCGCCAAGGCCGTCGCCGAGTGGATGACGGACGGCCGGCCGGGAATCGACATTCATGAGTGCGACCTCTACCGATTCGAGGACGCCCAGCGCTCGCCCGCCTACGTCGCCGACCGCGGCGCCCAGAGCTTCATCGAGGTCTATGACGTCATCCACCCGCTGCAGCCCATGGAGCAGCCGCGGCCGCTGCGCACCAGCCCCTTCTACCCACGGCAGCAGGAGCTCGGCGCGTACTTCCTGGAGGCCGGTGGCTGGGAGCGCCCGCACTGGTACGAGGCCAACGCCCCGCTCACCGAGGGGCTGACCCTCCCCGAGCGCGACGCCTGGTCCGCCCGCTACTGGTCGCCGATCGCCGCCGCCGAGGCCAGGGCCACCCGCGAAAGGGTCGCCCTGTACGACATGACCCCGCTGCGCAGGCTGGAGGTCACCGGGCCCGGCGCCCTCGCCTTCCTCCAGCGCATGACCAGCAACAACCTCGCGAAGAAGCCGGGCGCGGTCACCTACACCCTGCTCCTGGACGAGACCGGCGGCATCCGCTCCGACCTCACCGTCGCCCGGCTGGCCCCCGACCGCTTCCAGGTCGGCGCCAACAGCGCATCCGACCTCGACTGGCTGCTGCGGCACGCTCCCGACGAGGGAGTGCAGGTCCGCGACATCACCTCCGGCACCTGCTGCATCGGCGTCTGGGGCCCGCTCGCCCGCGACCTGGTCCAGCCACTCACCCGCGACGACTTCTCCCACGAGGCCTTCGGCTACTTCAGGGCCAGGCAGACCCATCTCGGACACGTCCCGGTCACCGCGATGCGGCTCAGCTATGTCGGCGAGCTCGGCTGGGAGCTGTACACCACCGCCGACCTGGGACTGCGCCTGTGGGACACGCTCTGGGAGGCCGGCCGGGAGCACGGGGTGATCGCCGCCGGCCGCAGCGCCTTCAACAGTCTCCGGCTGGAGAAGGGTTACCGCTCCTGGGGCCATGACATGACCACCGAGCACGACCCGTACGAGGCCGGTGTCGGCTTCGCCGTCCGCCCCGCCAAGGGCGACTTCCTCGGCCGCGACGCACTCGAGGGCCGCAGCGAGGAGACCGCGGCGCGCAAGCTCAGCTGCCTCACCCTCGACGACCCCGAGGCCGTCGTCCTCGGCAAGGAACCGGTCTACGCCCCCACTCCCGACTCCGCTCGAACGGGAGGTGCCCCCACCGGCCTCCCGGCCGGCTATGTCACCTCCGCCGCCTACGGCTACACCCTCGGCCGGGCCATCGCCTACGCCTGGCTGCCGGCCGCCGCGGCAGCACCCGGCACCCCCGTCCACATCGAGTACTTCGGCCGGAAGATCCCCGCGACCGTCGCCCGGGAACCCCTCTTCGACCCGCAGATGGAACGCATCCGCAGGTAGCCGTCCTCCGTTGGTCCACCGGTGATCCGCTCGTCCCCCGTACGCAGAAGGAGCAACCGCATGGCTCCCACCTACGACGTCATCGTCCTCGGCCTCGGCGGCATGGGCAGCGCCGCCGCCCACCATCTCGCCGCCCGCGGTGCCCGGGTCCTGGGCCTGGAGAAGTTCGGCCCGGTGCACCACCGCGGCTCCAGCCACGGTGGTTCCCGTATCACCCGGCAGTCCTACTTCGAGGACCCCGCCTACGTACCGCTGCTGCTGCGCTCCTACGAGCTGTACGAGAAGCTGGAGCGGGAGACCGGCCGCGAGATCGCCACCCTCTGCGGCGGGGTGATGATCGGCCGCCCCGACAGCCGCACCGTCGCCGGCAGTCTGGCATCCGCCCGCCAGTGGGATCTCCCGCACGAGATGCTTGGCCCCGAGGAGATCCGCCGCCGCTTCCCGACCCTCACCCCCGCCGGGGACGAGGTCGCGCTGTACGAGGCACGGGCGGGCCTGGTCCGGCCGGAGTACACCGTCGCCGCGCAGATCCAGCTGGCCGGCCGGGACGGTGCCGAGCTGCACTTCGAGGAACCCGTCACCCGCTGGGAGGAGCTGCCCGGCGGTTCCGGGGTCCGCGTCCACACCCCCGAAGACACCTACACCGCGGGCCAGTTGGTGATCTGCCCGGGAGCCTGGGCACCCCAGCTGCTCACCGACCTGGGCGTGCCGTTCACCATCGAACGGCAGGTCATGTACTGGTTCGCCCCCGACGGCGGCACCGCGCCCTTCGTCCCCGAACGGCACCCGGTCTACATCTGGGAGGACGACCGGGGCGTGCAGGTCTACGGCTTCCCGTCGATCGACGGCCCCGGGGGCGGCGCCAAGGTCGCGTTCTTCCGCAAGGGCACCGTCTGCACTCCGGAGACCATCGAACGCACGGTGCACGACCACGAGGTACGGGCCATGGCCGACCAGATGCGCCCCCGCATCCCCGCCCTCCCCGGCCGCTTCCTCAAGGCCGCCACCTGCATGTACTCCAACACTCCCGACGAGCACTTCGTGATCACCCGGCACCCCGCCCACCCGGAGACCGTGACCGTCGCCTGCGGATTCTCCGGACACGGCTTCAAGTTCGTCCCCGTGGTCGGCGAGATCGTCGCCGACCTCGCGCTGACCGGGGCCACCGCGCACCCCATCGAGCTGTTCGACCCCCGCCGGCCCGCCGCCGCGGGCGCTTGAGGAGACCGCCATGACGACCACCCACACCGAGACCGCCCCGGCCGCGGCCACTTCGCCCGCGGCCGGTGCCTCCCCGAGTCTGATCGCCACCCTCGCCGGCCCTTACTACACCGACCCCGGCATCTTCCGCCAGGAGCAGGAGAAGATCTTCGAGCGGTTGTGGTTCTGCGCGGTCCGCAGCGCCGACCTGGGAAAGCCCGGCGCCTTCCGTACGGTCTCCATCGGCCGGGAGAGCGTCCTGATCACCCGTAACCGCGCCGGAGAGCTGCGCGCCTTCCTCAACATCTGCCGGCACCGAGGCGCGCAGCTGTGCACCGAGGAGTCCGGCGAGGTCCGCCGCAACCTCCAGTGCCCGTACCACGCCTGGACCTACGACCTCGACGGCCGCCTGGTGGCCGCCCCCAACCTGCAGAGGATGCCGGACATCGACCGCGGCGAACGCTCTCTGGTCACCGTCCCGCTCCGCGAATGGCTCGGCTACGCCTGGGTGTGCCTGGCCGACGAGCCGCCGTCCTTCGAGGACACCGTGATCGGCGCGGCCGTCGAGCGGCTGGGCGACGCCGCCTGTCTCGACCGCTACCGCACCGAAGGGCTCGCCCTCGGCAGGCGCTTCACCTATGACGTGCACGCCAACTGGAAGCTCATCATCGAGAACTTCATGGAGTGCTACCACTGCGGCACCATCCACCCCGAACTCACCGACGTTCTCCCGGAGTTCGCCGACGGATTCGCCGCCCAGTACTACGTCGGCCACGGCGCGGCCTTCTCCGAGGAGACCACCGGATTCACCGTGGACGGCACCGAGGGCTTCGGCCGGCTCCCCGGTATCGAGGACACCCAGGACCGCCGCTACTACGCGATCACCGTCCGGCCGCAGGTGTTCGTCAACCTCGTCCCGGACCATGTCATCGTCCACCGGATGTTCCCGATGGCCCCCGACCGCACCGTCGTCGAGTGCGACTGGCTGTATCTGCCCGAGGTCGTCGACTCCGGCGCCGACCTCTCCAAGTCCGTCGAGCTCTTCCACCGGGTCAACTCCCAGGACTTCGACGCCTGCGAGCGCACCCAGCCCGCGATGAGCTCGCGCGCCTACCGCACCGGCGGGGTACTGGTGCCCAGCGAGCACCACATCGGCGCCTTCCACCAGTGGGTCACGGACTGCCTGGAGGAGACGCGCGCCTGAGCTGTTCATCGAACCGAGGGCCGCTGAGGGGCCGCGTGCACCGGGCTCCTGCGCTCGCCGCGGACCACACCTTCGTCCTCTGCCGGCTCACCTGTCACCCTTTCGCCTCCCGCCCGGTTCCGGTCCCCACTGCGCCGTACCGGAGCTGAACCCGACGGCCTTTGCCGCGCACTCGCTCCACCCGACCGGCACCATTTAACGCCGCCACCCGCATGGCCTGATTCCATACCGGCAGACGCGTTGTTCAGACGCATTCAGAAACCGGTGTGACACGACGAGATGCAGCCCTCGGCGACAGCGCGTGGTCGATGCCTGCCTGTCGCGTAATATCGGAATCAATAGTTCCGCAAAAGCAGCCTTCCCTCCTTGACCGGAACCTGCATCACCACATTCTTGGACCGGTGGCATTGGTCATCGGATGCTGTTAGCGTCATTGCCTGCGACACATCGAGGGTCGGCAAGACTTGGCTGACGCTCCTTGCCAGTATTACTGCCTTCATTCGGTGGTAATTTCTATTCCCGTTACGGAAGGAGTCGTAGGTGGAAAGCACCGAGTTCGATTTCGATATCGATGACATCCCTTCGGATGTATTCGAGCTGGCTGACCGTGGGCTCACGGTGGAGTCGTTGACCAGCGGTCATGGGCTGGTCGAGAACGGCGCTTCGTCGCCGAGTTGCGGAAGCTCCTGTTCGTCGCTGCCGTAGCCAAAAGGGCGGGCGTCAGGACGGCCACCGTTCTGGCGCCTGCCGTTGGCGCCCCGTGGCAGTTCGGCGGCACGGGCGTCCCGCGGCGTGAAGATTCTGGGCATGGGCGGGCTTCAGGCAAGGATGATGCGTGACTTCATACTCCGTCGGGGAATCCTTTTTCGTGCGCTTCTGCGGGCTCCCCGTATCGGTGCTGGAAGAATTGACTCAGCGGCGTTCCTGGGGGCTGGTCGAAGAGATTCAGGCGCTGGACGAGGCATTGAATGCCGACGCCGAAACCCTGAAGGGCGCGCTGTATTCCGAAATCGGTGGGCTTGCCAACTCCGCATCGAAACCCCGCCTGGTGGCATTGAGGCGCTGCGTCCATCAACGACGCTTTCCCGCCAAAGGTGAATGGGGTGCGAACGTCGCGAGTGCCCTCTCTGGTGAAGTGGTGTCTCAAGTCGAACAGTGGCTGATACGCATGGGTCAACGCGAATCGGCCCTGGAAGAACTCTTTTTGGCCGTAGAGCAGGAAACGCATGACGAAACGAGGATCCTCCTCAAAGCAGCCAATGACCCAGTGTTCCGACATGCCCTATCTCAGGCCAGTCCCGCCCTGCTGGACGAGTTGCTGCGCCTCGAACTCGCCGCACAACCGAAGCTGCGGCGGCGCACGGCGATCGGATTGACGAAGTTCCTATCCCGAGCGGCGACCAAGACCAGTCCGTACAGCACCTTCACCGCAACGGCCGCTGGAACCTGGGCCGACACCGGGCCGCTCTTCTCCTCATCGGGTAGCGACGAGCTGCGCTGCGTACTCGAACTGGACCGTATGGTCTTGGAGCAGACCGTCCATTCCCTTCTCGCTGACGGGAAGTCGAGCGACGCCTTGCGGATCCGGCCGAATCCCAGCCTGAACGAATGCGACGGCCGGTACACCTTCCTCGGCCGAAGACCGGCGGAGTCGTTGGTGGCCATACCCGCATCCCGGGAAGTCCGGGAGTGTCTAAGGATCGTCGGCGACGGATGCACAGTGAAGCATCTGCACAGCACACTGGCTGCACGCACCCCGCAGCAGTCGGCGGCGGCAGCAGCGTTCTGCGCACAGCTTGTCCGGATCGGCGTCTTGGAGTACGAATCGCCGGTGCCGGACCAGTCGGAGAGGCCGCTGGACGACCTCGTCCGGTTCCTCGGTACCACGGCGTCGGACCAGCATCGGACGGTCACGCCCTTGCTGGTGTCCCTGCGCGAGAGACTTCACGAGGACCCCTCACCGACGGCCGTTGCCCCGTACCGGGAGCAACAGCGCGCGATCTCCTCCCTGGTCGCCGACATCGGGCAGGAATTGGGGCTCGACTGGCCGAAGGCTGACGTTCTGCGCAAGGTCGCCTTTCACGAAAACGCTGTCCGCATCGGGGGCGACATCACCTGCTCGGCTCCTCAATGGCGGCCGGTGCTGGATGACCTTGACGTGCTGCGCCGCTGGCTTGCCCTGCACGATCGCATGCTGCCGGTCCGCATCGCGCTCACCGCCTATGCCCGACACCGCTTCGGCACCGGAGCAAGCGTTCCGTTCCTTGCCTTGCATGCGGGGGTGCAGGCCGACCTCGCACGCGAGGACGCGGACTGCCCGGACTGGTTGCTCCCGTTGCGTCCCTTCCTTCAGCTCAGTAATCCGGTCCCGGCTGACGAGCTGGAGCGGAGCCCGGTGCCGCCATTGAATCGGCTGCACCGACTGCGTCGCGAGTCCCTGGAAACCGTGCTGTCGGGCGACCGACAGGAAGACGGTGTCCTGCGCACCGACCCCGCGGCCTTGACGGAACTGTCATCTCAGTGGCCTGACTGGGTCCGCACGCCGGGATCGATCGCCTGCTACTTACAGCCGTACACCGTGAACGGCGAGCTGAAAGCCGTGGTGAACACCATCAGCGGCGGATACGGGAAGGGGCGGGGGCGATGGTTGCGCTTGCTGGACCAGGCCGGCGGGTGCATCGATGCCGCGCCACGCCCTGACCACGACGCGCAGTCTCCGCTTCTCGCCGAGATGTCCGGCACCTTCGGCGTGTCCGTGAACCTGCGGAGGCCAGCTGCCCCGTATGAACTCGACTACCCGTACACCACCAGCACCCGCCCCGAGGATCAGCGGATCCCCCTCAACGATCTCCTCGTGCGGCATGTGGCGTCGGGTGCGAGGCTCGAATTGTGGTCGCGTTCCAAGGGCCGGCGGGTGCAAGCCGCGCATCTGGGTATGATGGCTGATCCGTTGCTGCCGCCTGCGGCCCGCTTGCTGTTCGCGGCGTTCGGGCAGTCCTATCTGCTGCACCCGAGCCTTTCGCTGCTCAAGCCCCGAGAGGTCTCCGAGCCCTCGGACGTCTCTTTCCAACCCCGGGTCGAGGTGGGCAGGGCCGTCGTGCAGCGGGCCGAATGGTCGGCCCCGATCGCGTGCGTACCACAGGAGCGCACCGGCGAACCGGACGGCGCATATCTGCTGCGCTTGGCGGAATGGCTCCGTGCCCATGGGATACCCCGGCGCTGCTTCGTCCGCTTGTATGCGACAGATGGTGACTGGGTGAGCCGGGTGTTCGTGAAGTCCAGAAAGCCCATGTTCCTCGACTTCGCCAGCCTGTCGATGGTGGCCGTCTTGAGGAACATGACCAAGGGGTTCAGCGGCAGAGTCGGCTTCGAGGAGGCTCTGCCCGATCCTTCGGCACCGTCCCCGTTCGAGTGCGGCGTGCCCAGAGTCGCCGAGTTCGTTGTCGAACTGACCGCGGAGGGCTCCTGATGCGCCGCGAACTCCGAGCGGGCGGCGACTCTTGCTGGGTGAGTGCGCATCTCTTCTCCCAGGGCAACCTCGATCGCGTGCTGACCGGCCTGGTAGACCCCTTGCTCGACGAACTGCGCGAGCAGCGGTTGGCGAACCGCGGGTTCTTTCTCCGGTACTGGGACGGGGGGCCACACGTCCGGCTGCGCGTGCTGCCCTCCTGCCAGGAGGCTGCCCCCGTAGTGCGCGGCCTGATCGAGCAGCGTGCCACCGCGTACTTCGCGCACAGCCCGGCCCCCGACGTGCTCAGTCAGGAGGAATACCTGCACTCCGCCCGCGAGATCGGGGCGTGGGAGGGTGTGCGGCCCACGGAGCGCATGTACGCCAACAATTCCGTGCACTTCCTGCCCTACGTTCCTGAGCAGCACCGCTACGGTCAGGGCGCGACGCTGCAACTGGTGGAGGAGCACTTCAGCACATCGAGCGAGCTCGCATTGGACCTTTTGCGGGGGGAGGACGGCACCGACAAGCGTGAACTGGCCGCCCTGTGCCATTTGTTGCTGGCTTGGTTCCTCGGTGCTGATGACGTTCGCGAGCTGGCAGGACGGCAGCTCGCCAAAGCGTCCGCACGGCGCGAGCTCGGTGCAGCGGATGCGATGGCGGCGTCGGACGCCCGGTTTCTCCGCCGGCGTGAGCGATTGCTGACCCTCGCCGCGACCATGCACAAGGTCGCCCGCGCATGGCCTCACATGCCGGACGGCAGCAGTCTGAAGCGGTGGGCGTCATCCGTCCGGGGTGTGGTGGACGCGCTGGGAGCTGATGCGGAAGCGCCGTCGGCCGAGTCAGCGGCGGACCTGTGCGCGCACCTCTTCGCCAATCGCGTTGGGGTGCGCATCGACTCCGAGGGCGCGCTGCGTTATCTGGCAGCCCGTGCGGTCACCGATTCTGCCGTTTACCAGGGGGCATGATGTGGCGGAGCTTCCACGTCCACTACTACGACCATGACAAGAACGGGTTACTGCTGGACGCCGTCCGCCCTTTCTTGCACCGGATAGCGCCGGAGGTGTCCGGTGCCCACTACCTCTTGCACTGGTTGCGCGGCCCGCACGTCCGTATCAATGTGAACGCTGAGCCCGAAGGCTTTGCGACGACCGTGCTGCCTGCACTGGACGAGGTGATCAGGCCATATCTGGCCGAGCATCCGTCAACCGCAGTGATCGACACCGTCGCCTTGGAGTCCCAGCACACACGTCTTGCCCAGCTCGAAGACGAACGGGGCCCGATCAGTCCGTTGTGCGCGGACAATTCCCTCCACGAGGCCGACCATGACCAGCGGCTGCACGTTCTCGGCAGTGTGCAGGCCGCCGAGCTGCTCGCGGACTTCTATGACGCCACCACGCCACTCGCCTTCGAGATGCTCGATCACACGCGCCGTCGTGGCAGCCCGTTGGCCGGATTGGCCTTCGACACCATGATCGCCACGGCACATGCATTGTCCGGCGTCGGGCTGCAGCGCGGTTTCGTATCCTTCCGGTCGCATGCGGAAGCCTTCCTGTCCTGGTGGCCGGAAGCTGAGGGGCTGCGGCAGGCATGGGACCGGCACTACACCGTTCACGCCGGGAAGCTCGCCGAACGTGTGCGTCACGTCATGCGGGCAGTTGAGCCGCCGACGGAGTCGCGAGGCTTGGTGGGCCGCTGGGTGCAGGAAGCAGCTCCCTTTCTGCAACGCGGGGCTGCGCTGATGACGGCCGGTGAGCTTTCCATGGACCCGCCCTGGGCGGGCCGGTTCTCCGAGGACGACGAGCTGATCGCCGAGATGGCACGCAAGAGCGCCTTCCACAACCATCCCCGGCCGGCCGGCGAAGCGGTTGACCAGCTCTGGTTCGACCAGTACCGGATGATTCTGAATTACACGTATCTCCAGTTGACCCGCTTGGGGCTGTCGCCGGTGGAGCGGTTCCTGCTGTGCCACCTTGCGGCGAACACCGTCGAGGACCTGTTCGGCGTCGCGGCCACCGAGGTGCGGTTGCCCGCGCCCGGCGAGTCCTTACGAGGGGCTGCGATCCTGCGGGAGTCGCCGTGAGCCATGGGGATGTGTGTCGCCTGTACCGGCTCAGAAGTGGCGTCCACAGTGTGCGGTCCGCATCCGGCGAGGTGGCTTTGGCTGCCTGGCCGCACCTCCAGTCGATGGGACGGCTGACCGCCGAGCAGCGGTCGCTGCTCCAGATGTTGTCCAGTGATCGGTCGGCCGAGGGGCTTACCGAACGCTGCCCCCGAGATCAGGCCGAGGAACTGCTCGCCATCCTGTCCTCGGGCGGTTGGCTGATCAGCACCGTTGTCTGCGGAGACCGTCCGCTGTTCAGCAGTCGGCCGCTGGTAGCGCACGGGAAGCCCCTGCCTCCCGCGGAGCCGCGCAGGCTGTCCCGGTTCGCCTCGGTCCGCCGGGACGGTGACGAGATCGTGGTGGGGTCTCCGGCCGCTGGGGCGGAGGTGCGCCTGTACGACAGCCGTCTCGTCGAGTCGGTCCTGAATCCGGGTGCGGCACAGCAGGTGCGACCTGACGTGCCGGCGGAAGCCGTACGCCTGCTCACCGGCGAACTGGCCGACACCGGCTTTCTCGCGACCGCGGCCGAGACGAACTCCCTCAGCAGCGTCCAGTGGAGCCCGCATGAACTGGCCTTTCACCATGGCAGCAGACTGCGCGGCGACCACAGGATGGGGCGGGACTTCGGCGCATCGTACTGGGCGAAGGGGAGGTTCGACGCGCCACCGGGCCAGCACCCGCGATGGCCGGAGGCGGGCATCGAGTTGCCGCGTCCCGCCCTGGACAGACTCCGCGTCCAGGACCCCGCCCTGGCTGAGGTCATGGAAGAGCGGCGTTCGATCCGTACCTACGACGAGGACAACCCGCTCTCCGTCCGGGAGTTGGGCGAGTTCCTCTTCCGCACGGCACGGGTGCGGGCGACGGGTAGCGACGCCGAGGGACTGGACGTCTCCAGTCGGCCGTATCCCGGGGGCGGCGCCGGCTATGAGCTGGAGCTGTACCCACTGGTCCGTAACGTCCGTGGTCTGGACGCCGGCCTGTACCACTATGCCCCGCAGGGCCACCGACTGTGCCCGGTCCCGGCGTCGGCGACAACGCTGCGCTGGCTGATGAAGGCGTCAGCAGCGGGGATGACCGGGGAAGCCACACCGCAGGTGCTGCTGGTCATCGCTTCGAGGTTCGGTCGCCTGGCGTGGAAGTACCAGGCGATGGCCTACGCGCTGACGCTCAAGCATGTGGGCGTGCTGTACCAGAGCATGTATCTCGCGGCGACAGCCATGCGGCTGGCGCCCTGTGCGCTCGGGGTGGGCGACTCGGATGCCTTCGCCGCGGCAACCGGGCTGGACTATTTCGAGGAGACCAGTGTCGGCGAATTCGCACTGGGCAGCCTGCCCGCGGCGCGGAGAGAGAGCACCGGATGAGACCTCGGCTCAAGGACGACGTCTATTTCACGCCGGTGGACGAGGGCATGGTCTGGCTGACCCCCGCCGGCTTGCTGAGGATGAGGGAACCGTCCGTCGCCACCATGGTGGAGAGGCTTGCGCCACGGCTCAACGGACGTCACACGGTGGACGAGCTCACCGCGCGCCTGCCGGAGGGGACCCGCCGCCTGATCGTCGAGCTGCTGGATGCGCTTGTCCGCCAAGGGCTGGTGGAGGATGCCGGGCCGGGCCGGACGCACACCGCGCGTGCGGAACCGGACGCGGCCTTCACGCAGCACGTCACCGGTGACCCCCACCCCGCCCTCCACCGCTACCGCAACGGCAGAGCGCTGGTGATCGGGTCTGATCCGCTCCTTGCCCATGTGGTCAGGGCCCTTTCCGCCAGTGGTGTGACGACGGTGGAGACGGTCCTCGACGAGGGCGGTGCAGCGTCGGACGACGCCGTGCACGCAATCGTTCACGGCGGCATCGACTTCGCGCTGCACGTCTTCGATTCAACTGGTGTGTCGCACGCTTCTGTCCTCGCGGCGGCCTGCGCCCACCGTGGCGTACCGCTGGTCCAAGGCCTGGTCTCGGAGTCGGAGGTGCTGGTCGGGCCCTGTGCGAGCGCCGACTGGATGTCTGTGTGGCGGCGGCTGCGCGACGAGGACAGGAAGCAGTTCGAGGCGGAGCCGGGGCCACCCTCTGGTGCTGCCGGGCGCGTCCTCGCGAACCACATGGCGTTCCGGCTGTTCCGGTGTGTCACAGGCACTGCCGCACCCGGGGATCAGAGGATCTGTTCCTTCGACACACTGACGCTGGAAACACGTCGCCATGATGTGCTGCCCCACTTCTCCTTCGGAACGGTGCGGCCTCAGTCCCGGGTGGATTTCGTCCGCACCGTGCGCGAACTGCGGCGTGGGCTGGGATGCACCGAGACAGAGTTCTCCACGCGAGCAGTGCAGGCGATCGATGCGCAATTCGGGCCCATTCGAAGCCTGGCCGAGGACGAATTGCCGCAGCTGCCCCTCCGTCAGGCACGCGCATTCGTTGCTGCGCCCTCCTGGGCCGACGGCCCGGTGGCGGTGACCGCCTCTGGTCCGGACTTCGCCACCGCACGGCACCGCACTGCGCTGAAGGCCATCGCCACGTACGGAGCCATGACAGTCGATCCTCGACGCTTGCACGTGCGCAGCCGGAGCGGTGGCCGCCTTCCTGACGAACCCGATGACGTCATCCGTTTGATCCGGGCGGGGGAGGCCGACGCCCGACTCTGGGGAATCCGTCTCGACGACGCCCAGCCGTGCCTGGTCGACGCACGCGCGGCGTTCCCCGTGCTGTCCGAAGGCAGCATCCTGCCGATGGGGCTCGGCTTCGGCCTCGACTGGACGAGCATGACGAGCGTCGCCGTCCTTGAGCAGTGCCGCGCCACCGTGCTCGCGGACCCAACGGCGTTGGCGGGGCCACGGGTCGGGCAAGAGGTGATCGACGGGGACCCGGTGAGCAGGCGCTACCGCCGGCTGCTCACCGCACTCGGCCACGACCTCCGGTTCATCGACCTCAGCAGGCAGACAGGCGTGCCGACTGTGGCGGTCATGATGAACGGCGCTTCCGTAGAGGTGGCGTGCAGACTCCGTCTGGTCGAAGCCATCCGGGATTCCCTGGAGGCCGTGCTTGTGGCAGCGCAGTCGCAGCAGCCGCTTCCCTCCCTCGGCCGCAGGGTGCAGGAAAGCACGGCGCAATGGTCACCACCGCAGGACGCGTCCTTGGGCGATGCCGTTACGGCACTGCGGCAGACCGGCCAGACTCCTGTGCTGGTTCCGCTGGATCACGATCCGGCGATGAATCGGATCACGCCCTATGCCGGAAACGTGGTGCTGATCGATGAGTGACACACATCCGCTCGTCAGCGTCCAGGGCGCAGGCCGACTACGCGATGCCGTCGCGACGCACCTGGCCCTCGATCCCCCGATCAGCTGCGTGCCGACGGATGGGTCGGCACAGGGCTCGACTGCCGTGGTCGTCGTCGCGGACGCCTGGCTGGAGGATTCTGTTGCGCTGGGCCCGGAAGGCGCGGCAGCAGTCCTGCCGGTGTCGACAGAGCTGGGGCATGTGGTCATCGGTCCGCTGACCAGGCCGGGAAGGCCGGGCTGCTGGATGTGCGCCCGGCTGCGCCGCAGCCGCAACCATCCGGAACGCGATCTGGTGATCAGGCGGAACCAACATGCCCTGGCGAGCCGGCCGTCGTCCGCGCTGACCAGCTTCGCCGCCGACGCAGTGGCCGCGCTGGTACATGAGGAGATCACAGCCATCGTGGAGGGAGCCGGGCCGCGTACGGCGTCGTCCTTCCTCCGGGTGTCGCTGGCCGATCTCACCGTCCGGAAGCACCGTGTGCTGCCAGATCCGCTGTGCCCGGTCTGTGGGGAACTGCCGGAGGACACAGCCGAGGCCGCTGTGCTGTCCATGCCACGGAGGCTCAAGCCTGCGCCCGGTGCTTTCCGCACGCGGGCCGTCGTCGACGCCCGGGAGACCCTCCTGAGCACCTATGTGGACCCTGAGGCGGGGCTGGTCAGCGAAGTGCAGACGGGCGACGAGGGGGGGCTGCCGGTCGCCAAGGCTCCGCTGGCGATGCGGGGCGCTTCAGGCACCGAGGCGGGCTGGGGGCGCAGCGAAAGTTACCGTGTCAGCGCGGTGACCGCCGTGCTGGAAGCGGTCGAACGGTGGGGCGGACTGCAGGCCGGCGGCACACGCACGGCCGTGCGCGCTTCCTACCGAGAGGTCCGCGAACTGGCCGTCGACCCGGTCTCACTGGGCCTGCACGGCGACGAGAGCTACGCCGATCCGGACTTCCCGTTCACACCGTTCCACGACGCTCTCGAACTGCGCTGGGTGTGGGCATACTCCTTCCGCCTTCGGCGCTCGGTCCTCGTTCCTGAGACCTACGCGTACTACGGTGCGCACGTCCTGCAGCGGGATGAGCCGCGACTCGCGTACGAGATATCAAATGGATGTGCCCTGGGGGGCTGCATCGAGGAAGCGATTCTTTACGGTCTCCTCGAGGTCGCCGAACGGGATGCCTTCCTGATGGCGTGGTACGTGCAGCGACCGCTGCCCGTGATCGACTTGGCCTCTGCCCGCGATCCGCGGGTGCGGTTGCTTGCGGCGCACCTCGAAGAGGAGAACGATCGGACGATCACGCTCCTGGACGCCACGGTTGAGCAGAACATCCCGTGCGTGTGGGCCATCGCCGTCGGCCGTCCCGGTGAGACGGTGCGGGCGAGGGCGGTGTGTGCAGGGGGTTCGCACATCGACCCCGAGCGGGCGGTGCTGAATGCGCTCTGCGAACTCGGTCCGATCCTTGCGAGCGTGGACCGCTCCTACGAACAGCGCCGGGAACATGTCACCGCGATGACCAAGGACTCGGGACTGGTCCAGACGATGGGTGATCACTCTCTGCTGTACGCCGATCCGGAAGTCTTCCCCCGGCTGCAATTCCTGTTCGCCTCGCAGGAGCGTCGCTCCTTGCAGGAAATGGCGGCGACGAGCATCCGCATCTCTCCTGATGATCTCACCCAGGACGTCGACCAGGTCGTCGAGCGCTACCTGGAGACCGGCCTGGACGTGCTGGTCGTCGACCAGACGACCTCGGAGCACCGCCACGCGGATCTCGCCTGCGTCAAGGTGATCGTGCCGGGCGCGATACCCATGACGTTCGGTCACGGGATGCGCAGGGTGCACGGTCTGCCGCGGCTCTTCGACGTACCGCGTCTGCTCGGAGACCGTAACCCGCCCGTGACCATCGAGGATCTCAATCCCTACCCGCATCCGTTTCCCTGAGGACCGACGACGCCCATGGCCAGCATTGAAGGACAGGCAGACCCGACCCCGCCCTCGTACCCCTTCCGCCAGGCTCGGGGGGTCGGCATCGATCCCGAGTTCGCGCGCTTGCGGCACGAGGCGCCGCTCGCCCGCGTCACCATGCCCTATGGCGGCCAGGCCTGGCTGGTGACGCGGTACGAGGACGTGCGTACGGTC
This sequence comes from Streptomyces sp. NBC_00400, assembly GCF_036048035.1. Classification (NCBI taxonomy): domain Bacteria; kingdom Bacillati; phylum Actinomycetota; class Actinomycetes; order Kitasatosporales; family Streptomycetaceae; genus Streptomyces; species Streptomyces sp. NBC_00400. Next base: position 7,618,719 of record NZ_CP107940.1, read on the forward strand.
CTTGGCGACCGTAGATTCAGTAGGGCGGCCACGCTGGGACGGGACGTGCCGCGGCTCGTGCCGCTCGTCCAGCAGGTGTCGAGCATTCTGACGCTTGACCCACCGGATCACACCCGCCACCGCAGGTTGGTTTCACGCGCCTTCACCCCTCGCCGTATGGAGGAGCTGCGTCCGAAGGTACAGCAGTTCGTCGATGAACTCATCGACGAACTGGTCAAGCACGGGCCGCCCGCTGACGTGGTGGCTCATGTGACCCGACCGCTTCCCGTCATGGTGATCTGCGAGCTGCTGGGCGTTCCCTTCGGCGAGCGGCGCCTGTTCTACATCTGGTCGGAGGCGATGCGGTCCACCGGCGCCGACGCGGTCAGCAAGATGAAGCAGGCAGGACAGCTCCCCTGGGACTACCTGGCCGACAGAATCTCTGCCGAACGTGAGAACCCGTCCGACAATTTGCTCGGAACGCTGGTGCGAGCGCGTGATGAAGAGGAGCGACTCAGCGAGCAGGAACTGGTGAGCTTTGCGGTGACCCTTCTGCTGGCAGGGCACGAGACGACCACTGACGAACTCGGCAATTTCCTCTACACGCTCCTCGTCACCCCGGCTCACCGTGAGCAATTGCGTGCCCATCCAGACATGTTGGAGCCAGCCATCGAAGAGCTGCTGCGCTTCGTTCCGATTGGAACCCTCTCCGGCTTCACCCGGATCGCCACCGAGGACGTGCATCTGAGCGGTGGCCTGGTACGAGCGGGAGAATCGGTCGTGGTGCAGGCGGACTCGGCCAACCGCGACGAATCAGTCTTCGCGGACCCTGACGAGCTGGACTTCCGGCGGGAGCCGAATCGGCACCTGGCCTTCGGGTACGGGCCGCACCACTGCCTGGGAGCACAGCTCGCCAGGATCGAACTACGGGCCGCAATAGGCACGCTGCTGGCCCGGCTGCCCGCCATTGCGCTGGCGGTGCCGGAGCACGAAGTGCCTTGGAAGCTCGGGCGATCGGCACTTGGGCCGCAGGCACTGCCTGTTACGTGGTAGAGCGGGGCCGTCGGCGGCAGGGTGCTCAGGCCAAGGCCTGTACGACCTGCCGGACGTTGTTGACGAACTGACGGGCAAGCATCCGGGCGTCGTCCTCCGGGATGGCGTCGCGCCGGTAACGCAACACGCCCCCTACGGCAGGGTGCGGCCACAGTTCCACGGTCAGCTCCGGGACAGCGTTGGCGGCCGGACTACGGATGAGATCGGCATCGGCGTCACCCAGCCGCATCGAGGCCGGGGGGATCTCCTCCTGCAGCAGATACGCCTGCAACAGCGGGTGCCTCCGGTAGCCGTCAGGAAGCTTGGGCATGATCGCATTCATGGGGACGAGAGGCGGCTTCATCGCGGCACGCAGTTCCTCAGCGGCGGTGGACGCCAGCGAGTGCGGCGTGTCGGCATCGGCCGGCAGCCGCAACGGCAACAGACCGGCCATGCAGCCGACCAGAGAGGCCTCCTGCTCTGTGTACCGGCCGCTCACGGGAATGGCGACAGCCGGGTCGGGCGCCCCCGTGTACGTGCGCAGGAGCATCACGTAGGCGGCGTAGAACACCGACATGGCAGTCCCCTGAACAGCGGCAGCTGCGACGCCGACCTCGGAGATCAGGTCTTCGTCGATGGCCAATGCCACCTCGCCTGCCGGACCGCTCCAGGGCCTGCGGTCGTTCAGCGGAAAGGTCAGCTCGGGGGCGTCAGCCATGCGCTTGCGCCGTGACCAGATGGCGAGCGGGAACTGCTTCCGGTACTGCTGACGCCGGGCAGCGATGACACGGAAGTAGGACGGTGGCTGATCGGCCTGCGGGGCAAGGCCGCGGCGCAGCGCCCGGTAGGCATCAGTGAGTTCCTGGCTGAACAGCCGGGCAGACCAACCGTCGAAGAAGATGTGGTGGACGCTGATGGCGAGCACCGCTTCGTCCGGACCGGCCGGGAAGAGTGCGGCCCTGATCGGGCTGCCGGCCACCAGGTCGAACGGGCGCATCGCCCACTCGGTTGCCGCCCGCTCCGCCGTTGTCAGGCTGGCCACCGCATGATGCCGCTCCAACAGCCCTGCGGTCTCACCGGCGGGCAGAACGCGGACCTGCGGATGCTCCAGGTCGGAGCCGAATCGCACCCGTAGCACCTCGTGGCGGGCCACGAGGTGGTCCAGGGCCTTTGCGAGCACGGCCCCATCGACGGCACCTCGCAGTCGGTAGATCACGGGCACCACGGCTTCATCAAGGCGGGTGCCGCTGCGCAGTGCCGTCCAGAAGCTGCCGAAGACGAAAGGGAGTTCACGCGGCGCGTATCCAGTCTCCGGACCGGGGTCGGCATGCCCTGCGTCAGGATCGCTCGGAGAGGCAGGTGCCCGGTCGAGCAGCTCCGCGATCCGCTGCGGCGATCGCGCGCGGAAGATGTCGGAAACCTCGATGGTGCGTGAGAATCTGCTGCTCAGCCGGGTGGCCAGGCGCATGGCCGTCAGGGAAGTGGCGCCGCGGTCGAAGAGATCGTCCCGGGGGCCGATCGAGTAACCCAGCAGCTCCGCAGCGACGGAACGCACGGCTTCGATGCGGTCGTCTGCGGCGGCCGGACTTTCGTCGGCAGTCGGTGTCGGTAGGAGCGCGGCCAGGGCGCGCTGGTCGGCCTTGCCGTTCGCGGTGAGAGGGAGTTCGTCGACGGCGCGCAGGACGTCGGGTACCAGTCCGGCGGGCAGGGTCCCGGTGACCGCAGCGTGCACCTGATGGGGGTCCACGCCCCCGTGCTCGGTGAGGTAGAACGCCGCCAGGCGGGTCTTGTTCGGGGCATCGAGCGGCAGCGCCAGCGCGACGGCGCGGGTGACGCCGGGCACGGACTCGACTAGGCGTTCGATCTCCTCCGGCTCGATACGCAAGCCCCGCACCTTGAGCTGGCGGTCCTTACGACCGGCGAACAGAAGTTGCCCCCGGCTGTTGATCCGTCCCAGGTCACCGGTCAGATAGGCCCGGACAAACGCACCGTCCGCCTCGACCTCGATGAACCGTCCGTTTGCCTCGGTACCGGATCCGAGGTACCCGAGAGACAACCCGTCACCGCTGAGCGCGATCTCACCCACCTGCCCCCTGGGCACAACGGCGTGCTGCTCGTCGACAAGGTGCACAGACGTGTTGGTCACCGGCGTGCCGATGGGAACGTCATCGGCCAACTCATCGTTCCGGGCGACCCACAGAGTGGTGTTGATGGTGTTCTCCACCGGCCCGTAGGCGTTCACCAGCTGAAGTCCTGGATGCTCTCGCAGACATCGCGCCACGTGGCCGGCCGACAGCCGTTCGCCGCCGACGAAGACGAGGCGGAGTCCGGTGAGTGAACCCGGGTCGTCATCGACGAGCATGCCGAACAGAGGAGTGGCGACCGCCAGCATGGTGAGCCCGTCCCGGACCAGTTCGCGCAGCCGCTGCCCCGTCAGATATCGGTCATCGAAGAGCACACAGGTGCCGCCGTTGATCAGACTCACCCACAGTTCGAGGGCGAAGATGTCCCAGGCCATCGAGGAAAGCTGCAGTGTGGTCGGCGGCTCGTCGTGCAGACGTCTGATGTCGATGGCCGTGCGTGCGACGCCCCGGTGTGGCGCCAGTACGGCCTTGGGCATGCCGGTGCTGCCGGACGTGAGGAACACACAGAAGGGATCTGCGCCGCTGGTGGGCGGCGCGGGCCTGGCCGCTGGGACAGGGCGATCGGAGCAGTGCGCGAGCACCTCCTCAACCGTCAGCGTGGTGGAGGTGCCGACCGGCTCTCCGGGCACCGATGTCACACACAACGTGGCGCCGGTCTGCTGGACAAGCTGTCGGCAACGGCCGACCGGCCAGTCAACCGGCGCACACGCGTAGACCGCGCCCGCCTTCAGAAGCCCGAGCAACACGGTCATCGTCTCGGGAGTGCGCGCAGCGCGAACAACCACCACGTCACCCGTGGCCACTCCGTGCCCGGTCAGGACTGCAGCCGCCCGGTCCGCCGCCGCTACCAGTGCGCGGTAGGTCACCGATGTGTCTCGCCACCGGAGCGCCACGGCTTCCGGGGTGGCACTGGCGGCGCGATCCACGAGGACATCTATGCGCTCCCCCTCGGAGTAGGGAGCGCGTGGACCGTGTAATACCGACATCGGCAGTAAGGCTGTCGCCACCTGGCGCCTCCGTTTGTGTCCAGGGCTCGGGCGCAAATGCTGCGCAGTCGCCACAGCTTGCACACTATCTCTGGGGCGGCGACCGCTTGTGCGATTTCGGTGGTCTCACGCCCACTCTCTCCTGATCAATGCCTGCGCAATTTTCTGGCCAAGTGGGAGGCGCCGAGGAGCAGAACGGCCGTCAATGCCAACGCGACCAGCACCATGCACGCAAGGGCATCGAGGCCGGAGCCGGGGGCGAGGACAGCGTCCAGCGCAAAACTCAGGCCGGTGACCGAGATCAGCAGCGGTGCTGCGTACCAAAACAGGAAAACGAAGAAGCTGAGGTCCCCGAAGGGAGTGGGGATGCCGATGAACAGCAGCTCGGACCGGACCGGCCCGCGTACCGCCGCCAGCACCGAGGCCGAGGCGAACGGAAGAGCGCACACCGGCATCAACAGGAGTGCCCAGGCACTTCCGTTGAGTGCGAAAGGTACAGCCGCCGTGCAGCCCAGTACTGCACCAAGCCCTGCCGGGACGATCGCGTGATGGAGCATCAAGGTCGCGAAGCGGAAAGGGGACCACGACGAGCGCCGGAGGTCGTCTGCCTCCAAGCGGGCCGACTCGGCCAGTCGGCCCACCGCCAGATACCCGAGCGTCAAGGCCATGACCACAGCAGCGGTCCTGCTCAGGCCGTCGAGCGACGCGGCAAGCCCCGCGATCGCCGCTGCGACCACGGTCCAGAGAGCCGCGCTGCCGACCCGGCCCGGTGCGCGCAACAAGGCCACGGCGTCGCGCCAGACCACCACGAGATATTTGCTGCGCGGCATGGGCAGCCGACGCCGTGCATGGCGTCCGTTGCTTCCGAGCGCCTCGCTGACTGCCAGCTTCGCGGCGCGCAGTTCCACCGACCAGAGCACTGATGCAACCGTGGTGGCCGTCGCCGCGCGAGCGCGCAACTGCCTGGTGGGGACGGTCGCGGAAGCCGTATGCCCGTACCAGGTCGCCGCGGCGGTGAGCACCACGAGCAGCGCAACAGCGACGGGCCATACGCGCGCCGAGCCACCCGCCGTATGGACAATCGGTTGGGCGGCCCAGCCCCAGGGCCCGGACCACAGCTCGATCTGCTCCAGCATCGGAAGCCGGTGCCCGGCTGCCGCCCACCCTGTCTGCGCGACGAGCACCACCAGCAACAGCACGGCGTACGGCGTCGCTGCCCTGACCCGGGCTCCCAGGCCGGTCCGTCGTTCGACCTGGAGGGCGAGTACGACCGCAAGCAGCGGGAGACACAGTCCGGCGGGCAGGCAACCCACGAGCCCGGGCCCCAGTGAGGAGACCCCGGTCAGGTGCAACAGGACACCCCCGGCGACTGCGCACAGGAGGCCGCCGGCGACAGCGAGTCCGGCGGAGAGACGGAAGTAAGGACGTAGCACTCGGGCCCGGTCGACCGGCTGGCCGAGCAGCCACGCCGCGTCCGGTCCCGGCACGAGCACCGGCCCGCGCCACAGTGCGTCGCGCGCGGCGATCAGGGCGAGGCCGAGAGCCAGCAGCACCAGGCCGGCGGGAAGCGCACGGCGGATCGCCTCCAGCGCGTCCCCGTGGGCAGCCGCGTGCTGGAGACGCCTGGCGAAGCGGTAGACGAACGTCGTGCCGTAGCCGCCGGCGAGCAGGACGAGCGAGTAGCCGATGACGCCGAGATCACGATTGCGTCTGCTGCGGTGCCCGCGGCGCTTGTCGCGCAGCCAACGCAACGTCTCGGAAGTGCGGTCGTACTCCGTCGTCCAGGCTGTCTCCTCGCTCACTGGTGGCCGCCCAACTGTTGGAGAACAGTGGCGGGGTCGCCTGAGGCCACGACCTTGCCGTCCTCCAGGGCGACCACCCGGTCGGCCACCGCTCGGGCGAGATCTGCCTGGTGGGTGGCGAGCAGAACCGCTACGCCGTCCTCTTTCTCGCCGATCAGCAATTCACCCAGCTGCCTGCGGGATTCGGGGTCGAGGCGTTGCTCCGGCTCATCGAGCACGAGCAGATCGCGGGGGCGGACCAGAGCGGCGGCGAGCAGGAACGCCTGTAGCTGGCCCGATGACAGGGCGCCGGGGAGATGGTGCGCATGACCGCCCAGGCGGCGGTCGGCAAGGACTTGATCGATCCACCCCTCCGCGTCAGCCACGTCGTGGGCCACGGTGATGAGTTGGAGATGGTCGCGCACGCTCAGGTCCGGGTAGCAAGCGACGGTGTCGCCGACGACGGCGACCCTTGCGCGCACCTCGGGGTTGTCCTCGTCGATGACCTTTCCGTCGAACAGCGCTGTGCCGGTGGTCGGTTCGTCCCGGCCGCCGGCGATGCGCAGCAACGTGGATTTCCCGGAGCCGTTGTGCCCGAAGAGGGCGGTACAGGTGCCGGCCGGGACCTCAAGGTCCAGCGGATGAAGCGCCCGGCGATCGCCATAGGTGCGGCTGACCCCGCGGAGCTGTAATAACGCGGGGCCGGCGCCATCATCGGCTTTGCTTGTCCTGCTGGGCATCGTGCCTCCGAATATGGGGGAAATCCGATGTCGCGAGCCTAAGGGTTCGCAGAAGAACAACATGCGTGCTCGTGGTACATGGACTTGGAGTGTCAAGTCTCAGAACCAGCAAGTTGATTCTCTGCGGACCCCAAGGGCTGTCCCGCAAACGCTGGCTGGGGCGTGAACCGGGTGCTGGGCGGGACACTCCCGAGACTCTGCCAGGGCAGTGGTGGCAGCCTGCGGACATGCCAGAGCTGCGTGTTCATGCAGGCCGTCACTATGCCGTCCCGTTCCGTTACGCCTTGCCCGCACGATGCGTGGCGCGTGGAGCTGAGTGAGGCCGTCCTGGTGCCGGCCGCGTGGGTTGAGATTCCCAGCGCAGAGAAACACCTGCCTGGAGCTGCCTTCCCGGTGGCGGTGTTACCCGACGAGGACCCGAACCTGGAGCCGACCGGCCCTTCGGCGTGAACGCTGCCCGGCACGGCGACCCGACCTCCGAGAACGCCTGCTGCCTCACCCCGAGCATCCCCCGGCCCGACCGGGCGGAACAAACGCCCTGAGCTCGGCCGTATGGTCCGACCACACGCTCTGTGTGACATAGTTTTGGCAAGGGAGCACGGGGCCGAGCCGGGGAGTGGTGGATGTCTGCCGAATGGCGACCTGTGCGGCAGTCGCGCACACATGAGCTGGTCCTCGAACGCATCGAGGAGCGGGTGCTCGCGGGCGAGCTGAAGGCCGGGGACCGGTTGCCGCCCGAGCGCGAGCTGGCACCGGTGCTCGGGGTCAGCCGGTCCGCGCTGCGCGAGGCGCTGCGGGTGCTGGAGACGATCGGGGTGCTGGTCGCGCAGGCGGGCCGCGGGCCGGACGCGGGAGCCCGGATCGTACGGAATCCGGACGATGCGCTGGGCCGGCTGTTGCGTCTGCATTTCGCCCTGGGGAGCTACAGCCTGCAGGACGTGCTGGAGGCCCGGGTGGTGCTGGAGCGTTCCAGCTTCGAGGCGGCCGCGGAGCACGCTTCGGCACAGGACCTCGACGAGGCCGAAGCGCTCGTGGCGCGTATGCAGGAGCCCGAGGTGGGGGTCGACGACTTCAACGACCTGGACACCCGGTTCCATGTCGCCATCGCCCGTAGCTCCGGCAATCAGCTCACCTCCACCCTCACCTCGGCCGTTCGGGAGTCGGTGCGTCCGCTGATCCTGCGGGCGCTGGAGAGGGCGGAGGACTGGCCGGCCACGGCGGGTGCGCTGAACGCCGAGCACACCGAGCTGCTGCGCCTGGTGCGCGCGGGCAAGGGCGCCAAGGCCGCCGACCTGGTCGAGTCGCATATCCGCGGTTTCCACGGGACGTTGGTCGACGAGAAGCCCCAGGCCGACCGGGCGGGGGAGGCAGACGACGCGGAGCGGGCGGGCGACGCGGCCGAGTCGGCCCGGGAAGGCTGAGTCGGCTGGGCTGAGCCGGCAGGGTTGAGACCCAAGGCCGGTAGGCCGAATCCGCACCCGATGGGGGACAGGGCGGGCCCGTCCCACCCCGCCCCCGCCGGTCCCCCTACGGCAGCATCCACGACAGCACCGGCAGCGACTGCAGGGCGACCAGGACGCACAGGACCGCCAGCATCGCGACGCTGTATCCGATGACCTTGCGCAGCAGGATCCGCTCGGTGCCCGGTTGTCCCACCGCGGTCGCCGCGATGGTCAGGTTCTGCGGGCTGATGAGTTTGCCGACGACACCGCCGGTGGTGTTGGCGGCCACCAGCAGGGTCGGGTCGATGCCCGCGGCCTTCCCCGCGGTCTGCTGGAGCGTGGCGAACAATGCGTTCGACGAGGTGTCCGAGCCGGTGACGGCGGTGCCGAGCCAGCCGAGCACCGGGGAGAGCACGGCGAAGAAGCCGCCGGTGGCGGCGAGCCAGGTGCCGATCGCGAGGGTCTGGCCCGACTGGTTCATCACGTAGCTCAGGGCCAGGACGGTGGCGACCGTGGCGATGGCGGTCCGCATGTTCCGCACGGTGCGCCCGGCGCAGACGAGGCCCGTGCGGGCGGTCATCGGGAAGCGGTCGGAGTCCTTTGCGCGGCTGTAGATCAGCATCACGAGGAGGCCGGAGAGGAGGAGCAGGGAGCCGGGATTGGCCAGGACCTCCAGCTTGTAGACCGCGCTGCCCGCGGGGGAGCCGTCGGCGGCCAGGAGATTGCCGTACAGGCCGGGCCAGTTGAGCTGAAGGGTGGTGGCGCCGAGCAGCCGGGGCATGTCGAGTCCGCCGATGCGGAGCTTGGCGAGGGCGAAGACCGCGATCACCAGGAGGTACGGCAGGACGGCAAGACCGACGCGGCGGCCGGTCAGCGGTTCGGCCTCGACCCGGGAGCGCTGGTCGTCCGGCGTCGTGGGGGACCAGAAGCGCAGCATGACCACGGCGGCACCGAAACCGGCCAGTGCGGCGACGACATCGGTGAGCTCGTACGCGAAGTGGGCCGAGCACCAGAACTGGGCGAGCGCGAAGACCGATCCGGTGACCAGGGCGATGGGCCACAGCTGCCGCAGCCCGCGCCGCCCGTCGACGAGGAAGAGCAGCAGCAGCGGGACGAAGAGGGCGAGCAGTGGGCTCTGGCGGCCGATGACGCCGGCGAGGTCCCCGGCCGGTATGCCGGTGAGGGTGCCCGCGGTGGTGATGGGGATGGCCATGGCGCCGAAGGCGACGGGCGCGGTGTTGGCGACGAGGACGGTCACGGCCGAGGTGAGCCGCGGCAGCCCGAGCGCCATCAGCATGGCGGCGGTGATCGCGACGGGGGCGCCGAAGCCGGCGAGGGCTTCGAGGAGCCCGCCGAAGCAGAACGCGATGAGCATGGCCTGGATGCGCAGATCGCCGCGGCCGACGGAGTTGAAGGAACGGCGCAGGTCCTCGAAACGGTTGCTGACCACGGTGAGTTCGTAGAACCAGATGGCCGACACGACGATCAGCATCACCGGGAAGAGGCCGAAGGCCAGGCCCTGGGTGGCGGACAGGACGCCGAGCTGCAGGGGCATCCCGTAGCCGAGGACCGCGACCAGCAGCGCGGCCAGCAGCGCGCCGAGGGCGGAGTGCAGCGCGGGGCGGCGGGCCGCCATCAGCAGCACGAAGAAGGCCGCCAGGGGGACCAGACCCAGTAGCGCGGTGGCGGTGAGGCTGCCCCCGACGGCGGCCACGTCAGGGGTGTAGGCCGCCAGGACGGCGGGTGGTGTGGTGGCCACGGAGTGCTCCTCATCGAGTCATCGAGTTCTGCGCGCCGTCCGGCCGGTCGGAACGTCCCGTTCCCGGCGAGAGCGGCGCGCCCGGTGGCTGAGAATCGGCCCTCAGTAGTCCACTGAAGATGTCGCATGTCAATAAGGTCGGACCAAACTGCGCCCTTACTTTTCTCTTCGGTCCGCACCGAGTATGGTCGGACCATAAGCAAGGGAGGCTCCATGCGCATCGCGCTCTTCGCCACCTGCCTGGGAGACACGCTCTTCCCTGAGGCGGTGAAATCCACCGCGGTCCTGCTGGCCCGTCTGGGGCACGACGTGGTGTTCCCGCCGCAGCAGACCTGCTGTGGTCAGATGCACGTCAACACCGGCTATCAGCGGGAGCCGGTGCCGCTGGTGCGGAACTTCGCCGAGCAGTTCGGCGACCCGTCGATCGAGGCGGTGGTGATGCCGTCGGGGTCGTGTGCGGGCTCGGTCCGCCATCAGCACGAACTCGTCGCCGCACGGTACGGGGACGCCGCGCTGCGCGCCGGGGTCGCGGACGTGAAGACCAAGACGTACGAGCTGTCCGAATTCCTCGTCGACGTACTCGACGCGACCGACGTCGGCGCGTACTTTCCCCACCGGGTGACCTACCACCCCACCTGCCACTCCCTGCGGATGCTGCGGGTGGGTGAGAAGCCGCTGCGGCTGCTGCGCGCCGTCGAGGGCATCGACCTGGTGGAACTTCCCGAGGCCGACGCGTGCTGCGGCTTCGGCGGCACCTTCGCGGTCAAGAACGCCGGCACCTCCTCCGCGATGCTGAAGGACAAGATGGACCACATCGCCGGCACCGGCGCCGAGGTGTGCACGGCGGGCGACTCGTCCTGTCTGATGCACATCGGCGGCGGTCTCTCGCGCATCAAGTCCGGTACGCGGACACTGCACTTGGCGCAGATCCTCGCCGCCACCCGCACCGCGCCCCACGTCCTGACGGAGGCCGCCCGATGAGCACAACGACCGGCCCCTCCGCGCGCGGCACCTTCCTCGGTATGCCCGCCGTCCCCCCGCGCTCCCCCTACGGGACGGGCCATCTGCGGGGCGAGCGCGCCTTCCCCCGGGCCGCCCACGACGAGCTGGGCAACGAGCAGTTGCGCCGCAACCTGGGCAAGGCCACCCACTCCATCCGCGCCAAGCGCCTGGACGTCACCGGTGAACTGCCCGACTGGGAGGCGCTGCGCGACGCCGGCTCGGCGATCAAGACCGACACCATGAACCGGCTGCCCGAGCTGCTGGAGCAGTTGGAGCGGAAGGTCACCGAGCACGGCGGCACCGTCCACTGGGCGCGCGACGGCGTCGAGGCCAACGAGATCGTCACCCGCCTGGTCCGGCGGACCGGCAGCGACGAGGTCCTGAAGGTCAAGTCGATGGCCACCCAGGAGACCGGCCTCAACGAGCACCTGGCGAGCCAGGGGATCACCGCCCTGGAGACCGACCTGGCCGAGCTGATCGTGCAGCTCGCCGACGACCGTCCTTCGCACATCCTGGTCCCCGCGATCCACCGCAACCGCGACGAGATCCGGGAGATCTTCCTCCGCAAGATCCCCGGCGTCGACCCCGCGCTGGACGCCGCCCCCGCCGAACTGGCCGCCGCGGCACGCGCGTATCTGCGCGAGAAGTTCATGACCGCCAAGGTGGCCGTCTCCGGCGCCAACTTCGGGATCGCCGAGACCGGCACCCTGTCGGTGGTCGAGTCCGAGGGCAACGGCCGGATGTGCCTGACCCTGCCCGAGACGCTGATCACCGTCATGGGCATCGAAAAGGTCCTGCCGCGCTTCCAGGACCTGGAGGTCTTCCTCCAACTGCTGCCGCGCTCCTCGACCGGCGAGCGGATGAACCCGTACACCTCGCTGTGGACGGGCGTGACGCCGGGCGACGGCCCGCAGGACTTCCACCTCGTGCTGCTCGACAACGGGCGGACGGCGGCGCTCGCGGACACCATCGGGCGCGAGGCGCTGAACTGCATCCGCTGCTCGGCCTGCCTCAATGTCTGCCCGGTGTACGAGCGGACCGGCGGCCACGCCTACGGATCGACCTACCCCGGCCCGATCGGCGCGGTGCTCACCCCGCAGCTCGCCGGTATGCACGCCGCCAAGGACGACCCCAACAGCTCGCTTCCGTACGCCTCCAGCCTGTGCGGAGCCTGCTTCGACGCCTGCCCGGTGAAGATCGACATACCGTCGCTGCTGGTCGAGCTGCGGCACCAGCACACCGAACAGTCCGGAACGAGTGCGGAGAAGCTGGCGATGAAGGCCGCGGCCGCGGTCATGAAGCAGCCGAAACTGTTCACGGCCGCACAGCGGGCGGCCGGGCTCGGGCGCGTGGTGGCGGGGCGAAACGGCACGTTCTCCCGTCTGCCACCGCCGTTCCGGGGCTGGAGCGACAGCCGGGACACCCCGGCCCCGCCGAAGCAGTCCTTCCGCTCCTGGTTCGCCTCCGCCGACGGAGCGGCCGCGATGCGGGCGGCGGCGGAGGACGGCGCACGGCACACCGACGACGATTCCCAGGAGACACAGTGACCGCGACCGCACGGGAGACGGTGCTGCGACGCATCCAGGATGCGCTGGCCCGCTCCGACCGGCCCGAGGCGACCGTTCCCCGCGCCTACCGCACCGGACGCGCCCTCCCCGACGGGGAACGGCTCGCCCTCTTCGCCGACCGGCTCGTCGACTACAAGGCGCAGGTGCGCACCTGCACGGCCGGCACCACCGCGACGGTGATCGCCGAGGCGCTACGGGCACACGCGGCACGGAGGATCGGGGTCCCTCCGGGGCTCGATCCGGCCTGGCTGGCCGGGTGGGACGGGGAGATCCGCACCGACTCCCCGGACATTCCGGCGCCCCGGCTCGACGCGCTGGACGGGGTGGTGACGGCCTCCGCCGTCAGCTGCGCCGAGACCGGCACGATCTTCCTGGACGGCGCCGCGGCGGACCAGGGACGGCGCGCACTGACCCTCGTCCCCGATCTGCATGTCTGCGTCGTCGACCTGTCGTCGGTGCGGACCGGCGTGCCGGAGGCGGTGGCACGCCTCCGGCCGGAGCACCCGACCACACTGATCAGCGGCCCCTCGGCCACCTCCGACATCGAGCTGGAGCGGGTGGAGGGCGTGCACGGGCCGCGCGCCCTGGAGGTGGTGATCCGCACCGACGTATGAGCGGTGCCGGTGTGCCGCACGGGCGCCCGCTCGGCTGGGCCACTGACGTCGTCCCTGTCCGGGCTCCGGTGGTACGGGGCCCCGGTGTGCCGGGCTCCGGCGGTACGGGGCAGCGGCCGCGCCCGGGGACGTATGGCGTTCCGTCAGAAACGGCGCGTACATGGCGCGTCGTGCCGGTCGCGCACCGTGTAGCCTGCGCATACGTGTTGTATGCAATTTCCACGGGCGCAGGGGAGAGCGGGCGATGCAGTCGGGGCGCGAGAAGGCCTACGCGTATCTCAAGGACAGCGTGCTGACCGACCCGGAGATGCAGGACCGGTTCCTGTCCGAGCAGGAGATCGCGGACCGGATCGGCGTCTCCCGCACTCCGATCCGCGAGGCCCTGCTGCTGCTCGCCGCCGAGGACCTGGTGCGGCTGGTGCCCAAGCGCGGCGCGCATATCGCCCCGCTGTCCGGCCGCGAGATCAGAGAGCTGATGGAGATGCGCGGCCTGATCGAGCGCTTCGCCGCGCAGCGCACGACGGACCACGGGACCGCACCCGTCGACGAGATGGCGGACATCCTGGCCCACCAGGACACCCTGCGGGGCGAGGCGACCACCAAGGAGTTCATCGACGCCGACCACCGCTTTCACGCCACTCTCGTCGCCGCCGTCGGCAACACGTTGATGAGCCGCCAGTACGACGCCCTGCGCAGCCGCCAGATCCGGGCCGGTGTCCTGGCCCTCTACCGCTCCGGCAACCGCCAGGACGAGGTGCTTGCCGAGCACCGGCAGATCCTCGACGGCTTGGTGGCCGGGGATGCCGTGGCCGCCTGTGCGGCCATCGACAGCCACATCAAGGCGACCCAGCGCATCCTCCTGGCCGCCTGACCCCGACGGCCGACGGGGCCTACAGCTTCCGGTTGTCCAGCACCGCCACGGCCCGCCGCACCCGCCTGGCCTCCTCGGGATCCACGTCCGCGATCAGCAGGTCGGGGACGCTGCCCAGCTGGGCGCGGACGGTTCCGTCGGGGCCGATCAGCGCGGTGTGCCCGACGCCGTTCGGCGCCTCGGCGGGCGCCTCGGGGTCGGCCTGCGGATCCGGCGCGGCCTGGTCCACGGCCGCCATCCAGACGGTCGCGTCCAGGGCGCGCGCCCGCACCAGCAGGTCCCACTGCGCACGCTTGCCCGGTCCCGCGGCCCAGGACGCGGGCAGCAGCGACAGCGTCGCCCCGGCGTCCGCATGCGCCCGGAACAGCTCCGGGAACCGCAGGTCGTAGCACGTCGCCAGGCCCACCCGGACGTCGTCGACGTCGAGGGTGACCACGCGGTGGCCCGGGGCGACCGTGTCGGACTCCCGGAAGCCGAACGCGTCGTACAGATGGATCTTGTCGTAGGACTCCTCGACCTCGGGTCCGGTGGCCAGCAGGGTGTTGGCCACCCGCCCGTCGGGCGCGGGCGTGAACATGCCCGCCACCACCGTCACCCCGGTCTCCCGGGCAACCGCCCGGACCCCCTCGGCCCACGGCCCGTCCAGCGGCTCGGCCACCGCCGCGAGCGGCGCCCCGAACCGCACCATGGCCGCCTCGGGCAGGACCACCAGCCGGGCCTCCTCGCGCGCCGCGCGACGGACCTGGTCCTGGACGTCCACGAGGTTTTCCTTCGGATCGTTCGATGCCGTCATCTGGCACAGCGCGATGCGCATACGGATCTCTCTTCTCTCGTGCCGGTCGGTGTCGTCGGAACTGTGCGGAACTCTTCGGAACCCGGTGCCGGGCGGCCCGCCTCAGCGGCCGGGTGCCTCCCGGACCATCCTCCCCGGCGACCGCCCGGCGCCCTTCGCCGGGCGGGTGTACTCCTCGTCCTCATCGTGCGCCGGATCCCGCCCCAGCAGTACGCCCACGATGGTGACCACGGCGGTTCCGGCCAGGTACAGCGCCAGCGGCAGCCAACTGCCGAACGAACCCAGCAGCGCGGTGAACAGCAGCGGAGCGACGGCCCCGCCGATCACCCCGGCCAGCGTGTACGCCAGCGACGACCCGGTGTAGCGCAGCCGGGGGGTGAACTGCTCGGCGACGAACGCTGCCTGCGGCCCGTACAGCAGGGAGTGGATCGCCAGCGCCGCCACCACGCCCAGCACCAGCAGTCCCCAGGAACCGCTGTCCGTCATCGGGAAGAACACGAACGGCCACACCGCAGCGGCGGCCGCGCCACCGAGGTACATCCGGCGCCGGTTCCAGCGGTCGGACAGCGCCCCGGCCAGCGGGATCAGCACGATCTGCAGCGCCGAGCCGATCAGTACGGCCGTCAGCGCCTTTCCGCGGGGCAGGCCCAGGTGCTCGGTGGCGTAGGTGAGGACGAAGACGGTGAACATCGCATAGAGCACGTCCGGTGCGACCCGGCTGAGGATCGCGGCCACCAGGGCCCGCGGCTCGGTCGTGAACACCTCGCGGACCGGCGCCCGGGACCGGTTGCCGCTCGCCTCCATGGCCCGGAAGGCCGGGGTCTCCTCCAGGTGCACCCGGATCCACAGCCCGAACACCACCAGGACGCCGGAGAGCAGAAAGGCGATCCGCCAGCCCCAGGCCAGGAACTGCTGCTCGGTCAGGAGCGAGCCGAGGGCCGCCAGCACGCCGTTGGCCATCAGATTGCCCACGGGCGGGCCGATCTGCGCCGCCGAGGCCCAGAAGCCACGCTGGTGGGAATCCCCGTACTCGCTGCTCAGCAGGACGGCGCCGCCCCACTCGCCGCCGACGCCGACGCCCTGACCCTGCGCGCCTGGGTGACCCCCGTCGGCGGCGGCGAGGAAGTCCTCCTCCAGGACGGGACGGCGGGCGAACTGCTCACTCCCGGCTACTGGGCCGAGGTCCTGCGCGGGCGCGGCGAGCTGCGGCCCGGCACGGTCCTGATATCGGGCACCATCCCGATGCGGGAGGGCGTCGACCAGTTCGCGGCCCGCTGGCGCGTCGAACTCGCGGACCCGGCCACCGGGAACGTCATCGCGCTCGCCTACGACGTCGTCCCGATGCCGGAGCCGGCCGGCTGACCGGCCGCTGCTCGGTGGCACCGGTCGGCTGACCCGCCGGCGCGCACCGCAGCCGCCCAAGACGGCGGGCCGGGCAGGCGCCCTCCCGGCGGAGGTGCCTGCCCGGCCCGTACGGGACCGGATCCCGCGGCCGCCGCGGGACGGCGAGGGCTCAGACGCCGGCCGCCTCCCTGCCCGTGCCGGCGATCTCCTCCGGGCGCAGCAGGGCGGCGAGCCGGTCGGCCGGGAGCAGCCCCTGCTCCAGGACCAGTTCGGCGACGCCGCGCCCGGTGGCGAGTGCTTCCTTGGCGATCGCGGTGGCCGCGGTGTAGCCGATGTGCGGGTTGAGCGCGGTGACCAGCCCGATGGAGTTCTCCACGCCGGCGCGCAGCGTCTCGGTGTTGGCGGTGATGCCCGCGACGCAGCGCTCGGCGAGGGTGCGGCAGGCGGCCCCCAGGTGGGTGATGCTCTCCGAGAGGGAGTGCAGGATCACCGGCTCGAAGGCGTTGAGCTGGAGCTGGCCCGCCTCGGCGGCCATGGTGATGGTGACGTCGTTGCCGATGACCTCGAAGGCGACCTGGTTGACGACCTCGGGGATCACCGGGTTGACCTTGCCGGGCATGATGCTCGAACCGGCCTGTACCGGCGGCAGATTGATCTCCGCGAGACCCGCCCGCGGCCCTGAGGAGAGCAGCCGCAGATCGTTGCAGCTCTTGGAGAGCTTGACGGCGACGCGCTTGAGGACACCCGACAGATGGACGAACGCCCCGCAGTCCTGGGTGGCCTCGACGAGGTTGGCCGCGGTGACCAGGGGCAGGCCGGTGAGGGTGGCCAGGTGCTCGCGGGCCGCTTCCGCGTAGCCCCTGGGGGCGTTGAGGCCGGTGCCGATGGCCGTGGCGCCGAGGTTGATCTCGTGGATGAGCAGGACCGCCTCCGCCAGCCGGCTCTGGTCCTCCTCCAGCATCACCGCGTACGCCGAGAACTCCTGGCCCAGGGTCATCGGCACCGCGTCCTGGAGCTGGGTGCGGCCCATCTTGAGGACGTCGCGGAACTCCTCGGCCTTGGCCGCGAAGGCCTCGCGCAGCACGGTCATCGCGTCGAGCAGTTCGTGTACCGCGATGACCGTGGCGACGTTGACGGCCGTCGGGTAGACGTCGTTCGTCGACTGGCTGAGGTTGACGTGCTCGTTGGGGTGCAGCCGGCGGTAGTCGCCCTTGGCGTGGCCCAGGATCTCCAACGCCCGGTTGGCGATCACCTCGTTGGCGTTCATGTTCGTCGACGTACCGGCACCGCCCTGGATGACATCGACGACGAACTGGTCGTGCAGCTGCCCGCCGTCCCGGATCTCCCGGCAGGCGGCGGCGATCGCGTCGGCCCGCTCGGAATCGAGCAGCCCCAGATCCTCGTTGGCGCGGGCCGCGGCCTCCTTGACGGCGGCGAGCGCATTGATCAGGTGCGGGTAGGTGGCGATCGGCGTACCGGTGATGGGGAAGTTCTCCACGGCGCGCAGGGTGTGCACGCCCCAGTACGCGTCGGCGGGTATCTCGCGGTCGCCGAGCAGATCGTGTTCGCGGCGGTGGCGGGCGGCAGTCATGGTGCAGGTGGTCCTTTGCGAGGTGGGGGAGGGGAGGGGCCCAGGGAGGGAGTGGGGCGGCGTCAGGCGCCGTGTGAGGTCAGCGCGTCCGTCGCCCGTAGCGTGCCGACCGGTGCGCCACCGCCGATGACGGGTGTGGCGGCAAAGGGGGCGAGGACGCCGGGGTCGACCCCGCAGTGCGCCAGGGCCGCCGCCGTCACCGGCATCCGGGCGCGGTCGGCGCCGTCGGCTATCTTCACGCCGACCGCCCGCCCGTCCGGCAGCGCCGCGATCTGCACCCCCTCGAAGCCGTCCTTGGCCAGCAGGCCCGGCACCGCCCGCACCAGGCGGGCCACGTCCCGGCCGCTGCCGGAGACCATCGTCGGGTGCTCGCGCATGGCGTGGGCGACCCTGCCCTCGTCGGTGCCGGGGACGGCCGTGGCCAGCCGGGCCGCGGCCCGGGCCAGACCGTGCAGGGACACGGAGAACAGCGGGGCGCCGCAGCCGTCGACGGTGACTCGGGCGATGCCCTGGCCGGTGAGGTCCGCCACGGCCGCGGCGAGCTCCTGCTGCAGCGGATGCCCCGGGTCGAGGTAGTCGTCCAGCCGCCAGCCCCGGGTGCGGGCGGTCAGCAGCATGGCCGCGTGCTTGCCCGAGCAGTTCTGCGCGAGCCGGGTCGGCCCGAGGCCGCGGCGGATCCACGCGTCCCGTACGGCGGGGTCGTACGGGAGATCGGGGACATTGCGCAGCTGGTCCTCGGCCAGCCCGGCGACGGCGAGGATGCGCCGGGCGGTGGCCAGGTGCGGTTCCTCGCCGGAGTGGCTGGCCGCGACCAGGGCCAGCGCCTCGTCGTCGAGCGGCGGCAGCCCCGCGCGCAGCAGGCCGACCGCCTGGAGTGGCTTGAGCGCCGAGCGCGGGTAGAACGCGGCCTCGATGTCGCCCGCCTGGAACTCCACGCTCCCGTCGGCCGCCAGCACCACGACCGAGCCGTGGTGGACGCCCTCGACGAGTCCGCCGCGCACCACATGGGCGACGGGCACGTGGGCCGGTTCGCGGACCACGGGCGGTGCGCCCGCAGCGCGGTGCGGCGGCAGGGTGGTGCTGCTCTGACTCATGATCAGTTCTCGGTGCTTTCCGTGCTGTTGGTGCTGTCGGTACTGCTTGTGCTGCTCGTGCTGTCGGTGCCGGGGCTGTCCCCGGTGTGCGGGGTGGGTGCGGTGCTGCCGGGGCCGGCCGTGTCGCCGGGGCCGTCGGTGCCGCCGGTGGCCGCCTGCCCGCCGCTCTCGCCCGCCGCCGCGTCCCGGAGGGCGCCCACCCGGCCCCGTACCAGGAACCAGCCGCCGACCAGCAAGGCCACGATCGCGGGCAGGGCCAGCACGGTGGTGCGGCCGGCTCCGCCGTCGGCCCACATCAGCACCAGGACGAAGGCCAGGAAGGCCAGCGTCACGCTCTCGGTCCAGGGCGAGCCGGGGAGCCGGTAGCCGGGGCGGACGAGCAGCCCGGCCCGGGCCTTCCGCCAGAAGAGCAGATGACAGATCATGATCATGGCCCAGGTGCTGAGGATGCCGATCGCCGCGAAGTTCAGCACGATCTCGAACGCCTCACTCGGCACGACGTAGTTGAGCCCCACGCCCAGGACGCAGATCCCCGAGGTGAGCAGAATGCCGCCGTAGGGGACCTGGCTGCGGCTCATCACCCCGGTGAACCGCGGTGCGGAGCCGGACATCGCCATCGAGCGCAGAATGCGCCCGGTGGAGTAGAGGCCGGAGTTGAGGCTGGACATCGCGGCGGTGAGCACGACGAGGTTCATCACGCCGCCCGCGGCCGGTATCCCGACCCGGGACAGCACGGTGACGAAGGGGCTCTCGGCGGCCGAATACGAGGTCCAGGGCAGCAGCATCGCCAGCAGCACCACCGAGCCGACGTAGAACAGCGCCACCCGCCACATGATGGAGTTGATCGCCTTCGGCATGACCTTGGCCGGATCCGCGGTCTCGCCCGCCGTGACACCGACCAGCTCGACCGACGCATAGGCGAACACCACACCCTGGATGACCAGCAGCATCGCCAGGGTCCCGGTCGGGAAGAGCCCGCCGTGGTCGGCGATCAGCGAGGGGCCGGGGGTGGTGCCGCCGACCGGGTGCCGGGTGACGAGCAGGAAGATGCCGATCAGCATGAAGACGACCAGCGCACCGACCTTGACGATCGAGAACCAGAATTCCAGCTCGCCGAAGATCTTCACGGAGATGAGGTTCACGGTCAGCACGACCGCGAGCGCGATCAGCGCGATCACCCACTGCGGGACGTTGGAGAACATGCCCCAGTAGTGCGTATAGGTCGCCACCGCCGTGATGTCGGCGATTCCGGTGGTCGCCCAGTTCAGGAAGTACATCCAGCCCGCGACGAACGCCCCCTTCTCACCGAGGAATTCGCGGGCGTACGACACGAACGCACCCGAGGACGGCCGGTACAGCACCAGCTCGCCCAGGGCGCGCACCACCAGGAACGCGAACAGGCCGCAGACCGCGTACGCCACCGCCAGCGACGGCCCGGCGCCGGCGAGCCGGCCGCCGGCGCCGAGAAAGAGCCCGGTGCCGATGGCCCCGCCGATCGCGATCATGTTGATGTGCCGGGACGTGAGGGACTTCTGGTACCCGGCGTCACCGGCGTCCACGTGCTCGCCGGACGGCCGCTGTGCGCCGTCCTGCCCCGCTCCCTGTCGTTGCTGCCGTTCCGCCTGCCGGAGGGATTGCTCGCTCACGCGTGATCCTCGTCTTCCGTGGAGGGGCCCGCACGGTGTGGTGGCCGCACGATGGTGGTCAGCGTCGTCTCGACGCGTGCGAGGTGGTGCGCCATGGCTTCCACCGCGTCGTGCTCACTGCTGTCGACAAGCGCCTCGACGATCGCCCGGTGCTCGCGGTTCGACTGCTCGCGCCGTCCGCCGAGCTCATTGAGGAAGGCCGACTGGCGGGCCAGCGCATCGCGGATCTCCTCGATGACCCGGCGGAAGACCGGATTGCGGGCCGCCTGGGCGACGGCGAGATGGAAGAGGGAGTCCATCGCCACCCATGCGGTGGTGTCGGTCTCCTGCTCCATCCGCTCCAGCAGACGGTTCAGCTGATCAAGATCCTCCGGCGTACGGCGCACTGCCGCGTATCCGGCCACCGGGATCTCGACGTGCCGGCGCACCTCCAGGAGGTCACTCGCCGCGTAGTCGCCGAAGGTGGGGTCCGCCACCGCGCCGTCGGAGACGACGAAGGTGCCCTTGCCGGTACGGGAGACGGTCAGCCCCATGGTCTGGAGCGCGCGCAGCGCCTCCCGGAGCACGGGTCTGCTCACCTCCAGCCGACGGCAGAGCTCCGCCTCCGAGGGGAGCTTGTCCCCGACCGCGTAGTCACCCCGCTCGATGGCGTCGCGCAGATGGTGCAGGACCGCTTCCATGGCGCTGATCCGACGGGGGGCCTCGCCAGCTGTCTGGCTGTCTGACAGGTTCACCCCGGGATCGTCAGGCCCGGCCGGGGGAGCTGTCAAGGGGTGGGACGCAGGGGGTTCCCCAGGGGGCTGCCCCGCGCCTCTTCGTGACGGCGCCGCTACTGCTGGTGCGGTGCTTGCTGCCCTGGCCGCCCCGGCTGCCCGCTGCCGCGGAAGTCCAGCATGTAGAAGACCTTGTCGTAGCGGCGTCCGCCCATGGCGACGAAGTCGGGGAGGCGGCCGTACTCGCGAAAGCCGAGTGACCGGTAGAGGTCCAGCGCCCTGGTGTTGTCGGCCCGCGCGTCCAGGGTGAGGACTTCGATCCCGGCCTCCCAGGCGTCCCCGACCAGCGCGGCGGTCAGCGCGCGGCCCACGCCCCGGCCGTGCGCCCCGTGCGCCACCGCAAGCTTCTCCAGGTCCGCGTGCTGCCGATGGGTCGGACGGGCGTAGCGCAGCCAGTACCCCAGCCCGACCAGCCGGCGCCCCGCGTACGCCGCCCGTAGTGCCCCGTCCCCGGCCCGCGCGGCGCGCAGCACCCGCTCGACGAGCTCCGCCACCTCGTCCGCCGGGGGCGGGGCGGTCCAGCCGAGCGGGGCGCCGCCGCCGACCAGCTCCGCCAGGATCCGGTGCGCCGACGCGGCGAACCCGGCCGCCAGCTCCGGATCGGCGGACAGCTGCCTCGCATCGAGCAGGTCGGGCTCGGAGTCGGTCCCACGGGGAGTCGCAGCATTCATGACCGGCAGCCTAAAGGCCGTCCCGTATGGGATCTCCGGTGGCCGGCCGGCCAGTTGGGCCGGGACGCGGGCGGGCGGCCATGGGACGACTCTTGGGTTTTGCTTCGCCGATTTCCGATGGGCTGCGTACTTCGCAGCGTGGAACGTGACGCAGCGTTTCGGCTGTTGCTCTGACCGGGATGGTTCGCCGGTGCGCGCGTAGGGCCGAGTGGACGGGCCTTCATGCGGTCGGAGTGTATGGGCCACTGCGAAAGCCGTTGGACACATCCTTGACGCCCCACGACGATTCGCCCTGTGACAGACAAAGCCGAGCTCCGGCCCCCAGTCCCCACCAGCCCGAAGACGGTGCGATTTGTTGAGTTGCCGGCCACGGCCATGACTGCCTTGCTGGACGGCGACCTTGCTCGAGCCAGTGCCGAAGCGGGGGTCGCTCTCACCGAGTATTTCGTCACCGACCGGGCGAAATGGGTGTGGCGCTATCGGGTCAATCAGTTGGCCTCGGACCCGGGTAGCGCGGGGTGGCTCACGAACGCCGTGGTAGCCGAGCCGGAAAGTGCCGTCGTGGGGTATGCCGGGTTCCACGGGCCGCCGGATGCGGCAGGCATGGTGGAAATTGGCTACTCCGTGGCCCCCGGCTACCGTCGCCGGGGGTACGCCAGGGCGATATTGACCGAGTTGGTGCATCGAGCCGTTGCCGAAGCCCGGGTCAGGACCGCGCGGGTGACGATCAGTCCTGACAACGCCGCGTCCCTGGCGACGATTTCCGGGTTCGGCTTCGTGGAGGTCGGAGAGCAATGGGACGAGGAGGACGGCCTCGAACTCATATTTGAGGTCCCTGCCTGATCACGCTGCTGCCGAAAGCGGGGATTGGCGGCCGGCGCTTGCCAGACGAAGGGGTAGGGGCATTGCGCGAGCCGATGCAGGACGGAGCTGTCGTTCTCGGTATGCGCCGGTTCGAGGTAGTCGGCAGGCGCAGGCACGGACACGGCCCCTTGGGATCGTCGGGCGGACCACCCTGTCATGAGGGCATGGCCATCCGTCTGCAGGTTTTTCTGATCGCAACCGGTCCGGTCCTTCAGTGGGTGCTCGCCCAGCGGTAGCGGTGTTCGGGGCGGCCGGTGTCGCCGTATTTGAGGGTGAGGGTGATGTGGCCGCTGCGTTCGAGGTGTTTGAGGTAGCGCTGGGCGGTGGAGCGGCTGACGCCGGCGCGTTCGGCTACCTCGTGGGCGGACAGCGGGTGCCCGGCCGTGTCCAGGACCCGGCGGATCAGGTCGACGGTCGCCGCCGAGTGGCCTTTGGGGAGTTCGGTGTGCGGGGAGTCGGTGGTCCGGAAGGCGCCGAAGATCCGGTCCACCTGCTCCTGGCCCGCTTCGCCGTGTCCCCCCATCCCCTCCACGGTACGGCGCAGCGCCGCATAGCCCTCGAGTTTGGCGCGCAGTCCGGAGAAGCCGAACGGTTTGACGAGGTATTGCAGCGCCCCACAGCGCATCGCGTCCTGGACGGTGGCGACATCACGGGCCGCGGTCACCATGATCACGTCGGTGCGGTGGCCGAGTTGGCGGAGTCGTGGCACCAGTGCCAGGCCCGTTTCGTCGGGCAGGTAGTGGTCGAGCAGTACCAGATCGGCGGGGGTGCGCTCCAGGGTGGCCAGCGTTTGGGCGGCGGTGTGGGCACGGCCGGTGACCCGGAAGCCGGATACCTGGGACACATACGCGGCATTGATCTCGGCGACGTGGAAGTCATCGTCCACGACCAGGACATCGATCATTGTGATGCTCCGCTCGGCCGGGGTCTTCGCTCCGGCGGCTCCGTTTTCACCGTGGCCCTCCCGCGGCGGCGAGCCGGCGTCCGGGCGCGTCGTCGTGCCGGGCGAGCGCTTCGGGGAGGACGACGGTGAAGACCGCACCGCCGCCCGCGCGGGCGGTCACCCGGGCCATCCCGCCGTAGCGCTCGGCGAGCCGGCGCACCAGTGCGAGGCCGATGCCCCGGCCGCGGTGGAAGGCCGCCGGGCGCGCGGACGGCCCGGCTCCGGGGGCGGGCGGGGCGGCCTTGGTGGACCAGCCCTCGGTGAAGATCCGCTCCCGTAGCTCCGGCGGCACCCCCGGCCCCGTGTCCGAGACCCGCAGCACGGCGGTGGTGTGCTCGGCCCGCAGCTCCACCTCGACGAACGGCTCGTCGCGGCGGCGCTCCCCGGTGGCGTCCAGCGCATTGTCGATGAGGTTGCCCAGCACGGTCACCAGGTCGCGCGGGTCGACCACCGCATCGGGCAGCAGCGTCGTGGACGACACCCGCAGCGACACCCCGCGTTCGGCGGCAACGGCAGCCTTGCCGACGAGCAGTGCGGACAGCAGCGGGTCGTGCACCCGCTCCGCGATCTGTTCCGCGGAGGCCCGCTGGGCGCTGGCCACTTCGCTGACGAACTCCACCGCCTTTTCGTACCGGCCCAGTTCCAGCAGACCGCGCAGGGTGTGCAGTTGATTGGCGTGCTCGTGGTCCTGGGCCCGGAGCGCGTCCAGCAGCCCCTGGGTGCCGTCCAGTTCGCGGCCCAGCAGCTCCAGCTCGGTGCGGTCCCGCAGGGTCACCACCGCCCCGCCGTCCTGGGTCGGCATCCGGTTGGCGACCAGCACCCGCCCGCCGCTGACGGCCAGCAGATCCGTCCCGTCCACCCGCCCTGCCAGCACATCCGTCGTCCGCCCCGGCGGCAGCACCTCGTCCAGCGCCCGGCCGGCGGCCCGCGCGTCCAGGCCCAGCAACCGCGCGGCCTCGTCGTTCACCAGCCGGATGCGGCCGCGCCGGTCGAAGGCGACGACGCCCTCCCGGATGCCGTGCAGCATCGCCTCCCGCTCGTCGAGCAGGGCGGAGATATCGGCGAACGCCACCCCGTGCGTACGACGGCGCAGCCTCCGGGAGAGCGCGACCGCGGCCAGTACCCCGACGGCCAGTGCCGCGCCCGCATACCGCAGCAGCGCGGGGATGGTGCCGAACAGCCGCCCCCGGACACTGTCGTAGGCGATACCGACCGACACCGCACCGACGATCCGGCCGTGGCCGTCGCGCAGCGGCACCTTGGCACGGGCCGACCGCCCCAGGGTCCCGGTGTCGATCTGCCGCACCTGCCGCCCGGCGAGGGTCCGGCTCGGATCCGTGGAGACATGCCGGCCGATCTCGTCGGTGTGGGTGTGCGACCAGCGCACTCCACGGGTGTCCATCACGACGACGTACAGCGCCCCCGTCGCGGTACGGATCCGCTCCGCTTCGGCCTGCACCGGCCCGTGCGCCGCCGGTTCGGTGGTGACCAGCTCCCGGGCGAGGTCCGGACCGGCGGCAGTGGTCTGGGCGATGGACAGCGCCCGGCGCATCGCCTGGTCGTCCAGCTCGGAGCTGAGCGGGGCGAGGAAGAGGCCGGTGGCGAGCACCATGACGCCGGTGGTCAGGGCGACTTGCGCGGTGAGCACCTGCGCAAAGACCCGTCGGGGCCAGCGGATCCGCATCGGGTCTCCCTTGTCTCCGGCCCTCCGCACCCTTGCGGAACCGAATCTTCCGTTTTCACTTCGTGATCACCGCACCTTTTACTTCGCGATCACCGCACCGTAAGCCGTGCGTGAGTGCTCGCACACCCCCTGGTGACGACTTAGCCGTTCTAGCGTGAGCAAAATGAGCACAACAGGGTTTGCGCGCAGAAAGGTCACTTGCGCCCACAAGGCTGCCGCTGTGGCCCGGATCACTCCTAGCCTCCCGACCCATGAACAGCCACACGAGCCCCGCTATCGAACTGCGGGGTACGAGCAAGGCCTTCCGGACGCCCTCA
This sequence comes from Streptomyces sp. NBC_00400, assembly GCF_036048035.1. Taxonomy (NCBI): domain Bacteria; kingdom Bacillati; phylum Actinomycetota; class Actinomycetes; order Kitasatosporales; family Streptomycetaceae; genus Streptomyces; species Streptomyces sp. NBC_00400. The sequence goes on from NZ_CP107940.1 coordinate 7,644,357, forward strand.
GGAGCGCTGCACACGGCCGTCCGGGACCTGGATCTGGTCGTCGAACGCGGTGAGTTCGTCGCGGTCGTCGGCCCCACCGGGTGCGGTAAGTCCACCACGCTGACCCTGGTCAGCGGGCTGGAAGAGCCCACGGAAGGCGACGTACTGGTCGCCGGGGAGCCGGTGCGCGGCATCGGGGACAAGATCGGGTTCGTCTTCCAGCAGGACGCGGTCTTCCCCTGGCGCACCGTGCTGTCGAATGTGATGGCCGGCCCCCGGTTCCGCGGCGTACCGAAGCCCGAGGCCAGAGCGCGGGCACGGGAATGGCTCGCCCGGGTCGGTCTTGCGGCCTTCGAGGACCGCTATCCGCACCAGCTCTCCGGCGGGCAGCGCAAACGTGTCGCCCTCGCCGCGACCTTCGTCAACGACCCCGAACTCCTGCTCATGGACGAGCCGTTCTCCGCCCTCGATGTGCAGACCCGGGCGCTGATGTCGGACGAACTGCTGGAGCTGTGGTCGGGGACCGGCGCCTCCGTCGTCTTCGTCACCCACGACCTGGAGGAATCCATCGCCCTCGCCGACAAGGTGGTGGTCATGACCGCGGGCCCGGCCACCGTCAAGGAGGTCTTCCGGATCGATCTGCCGCGCCCCCGCAAGGTCGAATCGATCCGGCTGGAGCCGCGGTTCCTCGAGATCTACCGGGAGATCTGGTCCTCGCTCGGCGAAGAGGTCCGCATCACCCGTGAGAGGGGCGTCGCGGATGTCGCCTGAGACGGAGACCGCGCTTCCGGTCACGTCCCCGGCCGGAGCAGGCCGTACGGACCGCTCACGGGCCAGGGCCCGGGCCGCGCGCCACCACAAGCTCCTGGTCCACGGGACCCGGGCGCTGCTGCTCGTCGCGCTGACCGGACTGTGGGAGTGGCTGGCCCGCGCCGCCGTCATCGACCCGTTCCACTTCTCCATGCCCTCCAGGATCTGGAACCAGATGAGCCAGTGGGCGCTGCACGGCACCCCGCAGGGCTCGCTGTGGGAGCAGATCTGGTACACGCTCTACGAAGCGCTCCTGGGCTGGGTGATCGGCGTCATCGGGGGTGTGGTGCTGGGGATCGCGCTCGGCCGGGTCCGCTTCCTGGCCGATGTGCTCGGCCCGTACATCAAGGTGCTCAACGCGCTGCCGCGCATCGTCCTGGCCCCCATCTTCCTCATCTGGTTCGGCCTGGGGCCGGCCTCCAAGGTCGCCTCCGCCGTGGTCCTCGTCTTCTTCCCGGTCTTCTTCAACGCCTTCCAGGGCGCCCGGGAGGTCGACCGCAACCTGGTCGCCAACTCCCGGATCCTGGGCGCGAGCAACCGCCAGGTCACCCTGCAGGTGGTGATCCCCTCCGCCACCTCATGGATCTTCACCAGCCTTCATGTCAGCTTCGGCTTCGCGCTGATCGGCGCGATCGTCGGCGAGTACATCGGGGCGACCAAGGGCCTGGGCCTGCTGGTCTCGGCGTCCCAGGGGACCTTCAACGCGGCCGGTGTGTACGCCGCGATGGTGATCCTCGCCGTCGTCGCCCTGCTTGCCGAGGGGCTGCTGGCCTTCCTCGAAAGGCGGCTCTTCCGCTGGAAGCCGGCCGACGCCGGCGACGGCCGCTGAGCCTCGCGCGCCCCCCGCAAAGACCCCTTCCCCGCTTCCCCTTCCTCTTTCCACCTCACAAGGACGTGACCATGCCCACCGCACGGAAGCTCTCGGCCGCCGTGGCCGCCACCGCCCTCGCCCTGACCACCCTCACCGCCTGCGGCGGCTCCCCGGCCGCCGGTTCCGACAACGGGAACGGCAAGATCAAGATCATGGTGGGCGGCCTGGACAAGGTCATCTACCTGCCCGCGAGACTCACCCAGCAGCTCGGCTACTTCGAGGACGAAGGCGTCCACGTCACGCTGCTGACCGAACCGGCCGGTGTGCAGGCCACCACCTCGCTGGTCTCCGGCGATGTACAGGGCGTCGTCGGCTTCTACGACCACACCCTCGATCTGCAGGTCAAGGGCAAGCAGGTGGAATCGGTGGTCCAGCTGGCGCACGCCCCCGGCGAGGTCGAGGTCGTCTCCGACAAGGCGGCCGGCGACCTCACCTCGGCCAAGGACTTCCAGGGCAAGAAGCTCGGCGTCACCGGCCTCGGTTCCTCCACCGACTTCCTGACCAAATACCTCGCGGTGAAGAACGGGGTGCAGACCCACGAGTTCACCCCGGTGGCGGTCGGCGCCGGCCAGACCTTCCTCTCGGCCCTCCAACAGGGCTCGATCCAGGGCGGGATGACCACGGATCCCACGGTCGCGCAGATCCTGGAAAAGAAGCTCGGCAAAATCCTCATCGACATGCGCACCCCCGAGGGCTCGAAGAAGGCGCTCGGCGGCCCCTACCCCTCGTCCAGCCTTTACATGGACACCGACTGGGTGAACAGCCACAAGGAGACCGTGCGGAAGCTGGCCCGCGCCTTCGTGAAGACCCTCAAGTGGATGTCCACGCACACCGCCGAACAGATCGTCGCGAAGATGCCGTCCGACTACGCCCAGGGCGGCAAGGAACTGTACGCCCGGTCGATCAAGGACACCCTGCCGATGTTCACCAAGGACGGGGTGATGCCGGCCGACGGCCCCGCCACCGTCGAACGCGTCCTGAAGGCCTTCAACCCCAACCTCAAGAACGCCACCGTGGACTTGAAGAAGACCTACACCACCGAATTCGTCAAATAGTCAGGGGCGGCCCGCCCACGCGTTGCCGTGCAGGGCAAGCCCTCGCCCCCGGGGCGTACGGCTCGCGGCTTCGGCCCCTCACCGGCGCTGCAGCACGATGTCGTCGTGTGAGGCGAGCCGTTTCCAGCGGTCCTCCGGGGCGCGTACGACGGGCATCAGATCGGCGGCAGGAAGGGGGCCCAGGCTCAGCGAGGTGAGCTCGGCGACATCCGTCACCGGCACCTGGAACGTCCGGAAGGCGCCCAACACCGGGGGCGCCCCCGGTGTTGCCCCGGCCAGGGCACGCTCGGCGTCCCAGATCAGGTCCGGGCTCTGGTCGAGGACGTACGCCGTCGCCGCCAGCGAGCCCTCCCGGAGGAACGCCGCCACCTTCCAGAAGCGCAGCGGTACCTGGATGCCCCGGTACGGCGGGTCCGAGTCGTGCAGTACGGGCCCGGCGAGGACGGCCAGCTTGCGGCAGGGCCGGGCGGCGTGGTCGAGCAGATAGCCCTCCAGCCCCTCCCAGACCTGCCTGCTCCGATTGCACACATCCGCCTGCGGGGCGGCATTCGTGTAGTGAAAGGTGTCGGCATCCGCCTGGTACGCCTCCGCGGCCTCGCCCCACACGGGATCGCGCCGGCCCACCAGATGCCCCTTGTCCAGGGAGTTGTTCCGGTAGACCTCCTCGCCGGTCTGCCGGTCCTCGTCCAGCCGCGGATCGGGTTGCCAGTCGTGCTCTGGCGGCACCTGCTCCAGCAGCCGCTCACCGTCGATACACACCGCGGTGGCCGCCGCCATCCGCCGGTCCGGTCGCAGCACCACGGTGAAGTGGGTGTAGGGCAGCACTACTGTCCGCACGGCGGGGCCCGCGGGCACCGGCAGAGGTACCGGCACCCCGAGGAAGCGCTCGTCGTAGCCCGTACGGCCGGCCATGGACTGCCCGGACGCCGTCCGGGCCACGGCCCCGGCGGCCCGTGGGGGCTCGGAGGGAATCATGCGGTCACCGCTTCCCGGCGGCACGGACCGCTGATCGGTGCCCACCGCGAAGCCACTCGAACAGCCGGGCGCTTCGGCGACGCCTCGCCCGCGCGACGGTGCGGCCTCACGCAGGGCAGCCCGGCCTCACGCAGGGCGGCGAGGCCTCACGCAGGACGGTGCGGCCTTACGCAGGACGGTGCGGCCTTACGCAGGGCGGTGCGGCCAGGACAGCCCGGCCTCACTCGGCAGGGTAGATGTCTCCGCTGGCCATACCGCTTTCCTGCTCACTCTGGGACAGGAGCCTGCGCGCCTTCTCCTGGAGCCGCTTTTGCTCCTCCGGGTCGCCGGCGCGTTCCGCGGCCGCCTGCAATTCCTGGGCCTTGTCGCGCATCTGCTGGATGCGTCCGTGGGATTCTCCTGTTGCGCTCATGATCTGTCCTTCACCGGTGTGGTGTATGGAGAGCTCCACCTACCAGCGAATCAGGCTCGGCGGGCCTTGGCACGTCGAAACGTCACGTCTCGTGGTGGGGCGTACACGGCCGACGTCACAGAGGACCGCCGGGCGGCGGCGCGCCCGGGCATACCGGCGTGTCTCCACCGGATGGCCTTCCTGAATGGCGGGGGCACACCGAAGGGACGTTGGCTGAAGCACAGCACTCTCAACGTCCGCCGAGTGTCAGCGCTTCTGGTGTTTGACGCTCCCCTCGTTCAGTGGAGTCCCTCCATGACATCCGAACCAGCACTCTGTGGGGGCGACGCCGAACTGTCATCGACAGGACCCGGCGAGCACTTTCCGCCCATGCCCCCTGAGCACAACTCGTCCCACACCCTTCTGTGGGAGGCAGTCACCCATCGGCCCTTGGAGGAAGTCGCCGCCCTGGTGGAACTGCTCAAGCGCAGCGGCGACGTTCCCAACCCCGGCGATGAAGCCCTGCGGATGGCGGTGGTTTCCCGGCCGGTGAGCGAGGTCGCCGCGCTCTTCGACATGCTGCGGGCCACCCCGCACACCGCGGAGTCGAGCCAGGAAGCGCTGCGCGCGGTGGCCGTCGACCGGCCCGTCGAGGAGGTGGCGCAGCTGATCGAGCTGTTCGACCGTACGAAGGGCGGCAGCGACGGCCACCACGGTATGGCCGACCCTTTCCCGCCGGACCCCTTCCCGCCCGGCCCCGGTAGCCACAGCGGCCACGGCGAACCCGAACCCACCGCCTCCATGCACGTGCTCGACCCCGATGTCCGCCCCCTGGACCGCAACGGGCAGCCGCTGTCCACGGCACAGCGGGAGTCCGCGATGGGCCGGCCGCCCCAGCACACCCCCTGGTCCCGGCAGCCCGCCGACACCATGCGGCACGGCGGCCCGGCGTGGGCCGCACCGGCCGAGGCGGCTCCGCAGCCGGGCTACGCGGTCCCCGGCGTACTGCGGTCCGTACTGCGCTGGCCCGCGGCCGCTGCCCTGGCCCTGTGCGGTCTGAGCCATCTGCCGGTGCACTCGTCGCACCTGCAGGGCGCCCAGGCGGCCGCCGGGCTCTCGATGGCCATCGCCGTCGTGTACCTGCTGCTGGCCGGCTGGCTGGCGATGCGCGACACCGCCCTGGTCTGGACGGTGAGTGCCGCCGCGGCAATGATCATCATCGCCCTGCACGCGCTGTCCCGGGCCGGCGTCCTGTCTCCCCTGGGCAGCGGCCTGGGAGAGGCGGGCATGTGGCCCGAGCTGCTGGCAGTGGGGCTGGCAGTCGCCAGCGCCGCACTCGCGGGCGCGGCGCTGCTCTACCGCCCGCGCCGGGTGGGTCCGGCCGCCGCACGCGCCTGACGGGCGACGGCGCAACGGCCGTCAACGGCCGCCAAGGGCGCGGGCCGAGACCCAGGTCAGGGTCTCGGCCCGCGCCCTTGGCGGCCGTTGACGTGCGGGGCCGCACCGGTTCAGTCCTTGGACGACCGGTTCAGTCCTTGGACGAATAGTGGCGCAGGACCCAGGCGGGCAGCACGAACCAGCAGACCACGAACCAGGCGACCATCCCGGTGACGACCCAGGGGACGGCGGAGTTGTGCAGCGCGATGCGCAGGATCAGCAGCAGCGCGGAGGCGACCGTCGCCAGCAGGAGAACGATGCCCAGCAGGGCCAGGCGGGAGGCCCACAGGACCGTCTCCGGCTTCAGCCGGTGCCCGGTGACCAGCCGGTGAAAGGTCACCGTACCGATCAGCGCGCCGGTCGTGGCCGCCCCCAGCAGGACCGTCACCACGTAGATGACCTTGTCCGTCGGCTCCAGCGTGGCGAAGCGCGGGGTGAAGACGACGGTGAGCAGGAACGCGAAGAGGATCTGCACACCGGTCTGGATGACCCGGACCTCCTGCAGAAGTTCGTTCCACCGACGGTCGGCCCGCTCTTCCGGCGACTCATGGCGCCCCTGGGAGGTGTCACGCGGGCCCAGCGGTGCCACCCGGACCCTCCTCCTGCTTCTCCTCGGTGCGGAACACCAGCTCGCTGTCCTTCACCTCCACGCGCACCGCGCCGCCCTCCGACAGCGCGCCGTCCAGCAGCAGCCGCGACAGCGCGTTGTCGATCTCGCGCTGGATGGTGCGCCGCAGCGGCCTGGCGCCGTATTCGGGCTGGTGGCCGCGGTGGGTGAGCCAGTCCACGGCGCCGGGGGTGAACTCGATGGAGATGTCCTGGGCGCGCAGCCTGCGGGTGGTCCCGTCGAGCAGCAGGACGGTGATCTGCCGCAGCTGGTCGTCGGTGAGCCGGCGGAAGACGATGATCTCGTCGAGCCGGTTGAGGAATTCCGGTCGGAAGTGTTCGCGCAGGGAGCCCAGCGCCCGCTCCCGCGCACCGTCGCCCGCCTCCGCCCCCGTGACCTCCGGGCCGAAGCCGAGCACCCCGCGGCCGCCGCTCAGCGCCTCGGAGCCGAGGTTGCTCGTCATCACGATGACGGTGTTCTTGAAGTCGACCCGGCGGCCCTGGGAGTCGGTCAGATGCCCGTCGTCGAGGACCTGCAGCAGGATGTTGAAGACATCGGGGTGCGCCTTTTCGACCTCGTCGAGCAGCAGCAGCGCATACGGGTGGTGGCGTACCGCCTCGGTCAGCTGGCCCGCGTCCTCGTGGCCGACGTATCCCGGGGGAGCACCGACCAGCCGGCTGACCGTGTGCCGCTCCTGGTACTCGCTCATGTCCAGGCGCACCATCCGCTCCTCGCTGCCGAACAGCGCCTCGGCGAGCGCGCGGGCCAGCTCGGTCTTGCCCACACCCGTCGGGCCGAGGAAGAGGAAGCTGCCGATCGGGCGGTCGGGGTCTGCGAGCCCGGCCCGGGACCGCAGGATCGCCTCGGAGACGGCCGTGACCGCGTCGTCCTGGCCGATCACCCGGGTTTGCAGCCGTTCCTCCAGGCCGAGCAGCAGCTCTTTCTCCTCCTGGGTCAGACTGCTCACGGGCACACCGGTCTGCCGCGACACGATCTCGGCGATGTCCTCGGCGGTGACCTGCACGATCCGGCGGTCGGTCGGCGGCTCGCCCCGGCCGGCCTCGATCCGCGCGGTGAGGGCGGCGACCCGGTCGCGCAGCTCGGTGGCCCGTTCGTACTGCTCGGCGGCGACCGCCTGGTCCTTGTCCCGCACCAGCTGCTCCCGCTCGCGTTCCAGGTCGCGGACGTCGGTGGCCTTCGCGCCCGAGCGGAGCCGGACGCGTGCGCCCGCCTGGTCGAGCAGGTCGATCGCCTTGTCGGGCAGGAAGCGGTGGGCGATATAGCGGTCCGAGAGCTCGACCGCGGCGAGCAGTGCCTCGTTCGTGTAGCGGACCTGGTGGTGCGCCTCGTAGCGGTCCTGCAGCCCGCGCAGGATCTCCACGGTGTCGGTGACGTCCGGCTCGGGCACGAGGATGGGCTGGAAGCGGCGGGCGAGGGCGGCGTCCTTCTCGATGTTGCGCCGGTACTCCTCCAGCGTGGTGGCGCCGATGACATGCATCTCGCCGCGGGCCAGGGCGGGCTTGAGCATATTGCTCGCCTCCAGGGAGCCGCCGTCCCCGCTGCCGCCGCCGGCGCCGACGACCGTGTGCAGCTCGTCGATGAAGACGATCAGCGATTCGGGGTGCGTGCGGACCTCCTCGATGATGGCGTTCATCCGCTCCTCGAAGTCACCGCGGTAGCGGGTGCCGGCGAGCACGGCCGTCAGGTCCAGGGCGACCACGCGCCGCCCCGACAGGTTCTCGGGGACGTCGCCGTCGGCGAGGCGCTGGGCCAGGCCCTCGACGATCGCCGTCTTGCCCACTCCCGCGTCGCCGACCAGTACCGGGTTGTTCTTCCCGCGGCGGGACAGCACCTCGATGGTCTGCTCGATCTGGTCCTCGCGGCCGATGACCGGGTCGATCCGGCCCGCCCGGGCCAGGTCGGTCAGATCGCGGCTGAACTTGTCCAGGGTCGGTGTGTCGTGCTTCGGCGGGGTGCCGTGCTCGGGGGCCACGTGCGGCGCCCCGTGGCCGCTCTGCGGGGCGGCCTGCGGATCGAAGTGGGCGAGGTTCAGAATGCGCCCCGCCGCCGAGTCCATGTTGGCCGCCAGCGCGTCCAGGACATGCTCCGGGCCGATGTACGAGGCGCCGTTGTCCCGCGCCAGGTCGTGCGCGCCCAGCAGGGCCCGCTTGACCGCGGGGGTCACGGCGACGCTGGACTGCTTCGGCCCCGAACCGGCGCTGCTGTCGATCTCGGCCGCCAGCGCGTCGGGGTCCGTCCCCGCCTGTTGCAGCAGGGTGCGGGTCGGTTCGGCGGCGAGGGCGGCCCGCAGAAGGTGCTCGGTGCCGAGCTCCGGACTGCCGTGCTCGGCGGCGTAAGCGGCGGCGGCGGTCACCAGATCCCGGGCGGGGCCGCTCATCATGCGCGCGATGTCCGCCTGCCGGGGCGCGGGCTGCCCCGGCTCACCGCTCGCGGACGGCGCGGCACCGAAGAAGCGGGCGAGGAAGTCACCGAACGAGTCCGGGCCGTAGCCCTCCGGACCCATGAATCCATTGCTCATGTGTGTCCGTTCCGCTGCCACGGCGGTACCGCGACATGCTGCCTTGTCGGGTTCCTTGTGCTGTTGCTGCGTGTTCTTGCCCGGCGGATGCCCGCAAGCGGCGACGCCACACCACGCACATGGCTCCACTGCTTCAGGATCAGGGCCCGCCACCCCATCCGCACCCGGGCGGACCGGAGCCGGGCACCCGCGTCCGGCGGCGCTTCGCGCGCGAGCGCGGCCGTTGGGCCGTATGGCGCCTCCGGATGGCACGGGCACCCGGAACACACTTGGCTCGCAGTGCTCATGACGACGCACGGTGCTCGGAGGGACGCGCGGATGGCCGTGGAGAGTGTTCCGGCCGGTGACGGCGAGCAGCTGCTGCAGGAGTTCCTGACCGCCGTCCACACCGCGCCGCCCTCACACTTCCTCGCCCTGGTCGACCGCTACGCCGCCCGGATCGGTCTGCGCCGGGTGTCCGTCTACCTCGTGGACCTCCAGCAGCGGCAGTTGACGCCCCTGGCCGGCGGGGAACCGCTCCTGGTGGACGAGTCGCTGGCCGGCTGGGCCTACCGCACGCTGACGCTGCGCGTCGAGGAGAGCGCCGCCGGCCCCCTCATCGCCTGGCTGCCGCTGGTCAACGGCGCGGACCGGCTGGGCGTGGTGGGGATGCACGTCGACACGCTGGACGGCGCCGTGCTGCGCCGCTGCCGCACCCTGGTGGCGGTGCTGTCCATGGCGATCACCTCCCAGCGCGGCATCAACGACCACGTGGTGCGCAAGACCCGCACGGACACCATGACGCTGCCCGCCGAGCTGGTGCGCTCCCTGCTGCCCCCGCGGACCGTCGGCAGCGACCGGGCCGTGTCCACCGGCGTCCTGGAACCGGCCTACGGGCTGGGCGGAGACGCCTTCGACCATGCGCTGACCGAGTCGACGCTGCATGCGGTGATCCTCGACGCGATGGGGCACAACCTCGCCTCGGGGCTGACCACATCGATCGCCATGGCCGGCTGCCGCAGCGCGCGCCGGATGGGCGCCGCGCTGCCGGAACTCGTCAAGACCGTGGACGCGGTGCTCGCCGAGTGGCTGCCCGAGCAGTACTGCACCGGCATCGCCGCCCGGCTGGATCTCACCAGCGGGGTGCTGACCTGGTGCAACTGCGGTCATCCGCCGCCCCTGCTGATCCGCGACCACCAGGTCCACAAGGCGCTGGAGCGCCCGGGCGAACCGCCGATGGGCATGCCCGCCACGCTCGCCGACGCCCCGCGCACGGTCCACCGGGAGGCCCTGGAGCCGGGGGACCGGGTGCTGCTGTACACCGATGGTGTGACCGAGGCCCGCACGGCAGGTGGCGGACGCTTCGGCCTGGCGGGGTTCACCGACTCCATCATCCGGGCCACCGCGGTCGGCGAGCTCGCCTCGGAAGCGCTCCGTCAGCTGATCCACGTCATTCTGGAGAGCCGGCACGGCGGGCTGAACGACGACGCCACGATCCTGCTCCTGGAGTGGCAGCCGCTCGGCAGGCGGTGAACCCGTGTCCGACGGCCGACGGCGCGGCGTCACATCTCCTGGTGGATCCGTTCCAGATCGGCGGTGAGCGCATCGAGCCAGATCACCGAATCGAGGAGCAGCGCGGCCGAGAGCGCGCGGGCCTCCCGGTCCGGGCAGTGGCGCGGGACTGCCGGGGCCACCGCCAGCAGCGCGCGGATGTCGAGCGGCCGGGCGTCCGCCCGGGGCACCTCGCCGTCCGCGTGCAGATGCCGGGCGAGGGACCGGTAGCCGTCTGCCGTCCGGTCGGCCGCGCGGCGCAGCCAGGCGCTGACCTCCTGCGGGGCGATCCGTCCCGGCCGGCCGGGCAGCAGCCGTTCGCCGCGCCGGGCGTCCGCCCCGGCAACCAGCACCGAGGGCCAGTCCGGCTGCCCGGCACGCTCGTCCCGCAGCTCGCAGTGGTACTGGGCCAGGCTCTCCTGCGCGAGGACGAGGGCCCGGTTGATGGCGAGGCAGTCCGCGCTGCCGGAGTGGTCGACGACCCGTGCGGTGGTGTACCCGATGGCATCGGCGATGGCCGAGCACAGTCCCGCCATGCTGCGGCGCACCTCGCGGCCCGCGCCCCGCGGCCAGGCCACCAGCCCGCAGGCCAGCCCGATGAGGCTGCCGACCAGCACATCCACCAGCCGGACCGGGGCCAGCTGCCAGGTGACGGGGGAGACCTGGGCGAACAGCGTGGCCACGACCAGCGTGAACCCGCCCTGCGCCCAGGCCAGCCCGCGCAGCGGCCCCGCGATGAACGCCACCAGCATCACCACCGGCAGCACGAGGGCGTACACCGTGTCCCGGTCGTGGACCAGCGCCAGCAGCCCGCCGGCCAGCACCGCTCCGACCAGCGTGCCGGCCAGCGCCTGGCGGACCGCGGACCAGGTCTCCAGGCTGGTGGTACGGGTGAGGGTGAGCGTGGCCAGCAGCACCCAGAAGCCGTGCTGCAGATCGAGGAGCCCGGCGACGGCCCGTGCGGCGGCCAGGCCGAGCGCGAACCGGCAGGCGTTCTGGAAGATCACCGAGCGGGGGGTGAGGTGCGTGGTCAGCCGTTGCCACCACAGCTCGTGGAAGCGCGCCTTCGCATAGGAGAAGGTGTGCCCGGCGGGGCTCCGTTCGACGGACCGGTCGCCCAGCAGCAGCCGGGTGGCCAGGGCGAGGACGACGGCGCTGTCGGCGGCCTGCACCACCTGGGACCGGCGGCGCAGGTAGACCAGCCGGTCGTCGGTGCTCAGCTGCTCCAGGGTGTCCACGGCCCGGTGGGCCCGCGCCGGGGCCAGTTCGCTCTGCAGGACGGCGGAGGACGGCCCCTCCCCGGGCCGTAGCCGCCTGCCCCGCCGCAGTGCCTTCGCCGCCTCGCGCGCGGCGTCGCCGATGTCCTCCAGCAGCACCACGGTCTCCGTGTGGTAGACGTACTGCGGCCCGACCGAGGCGTGCAGGGCCTCCAGCCGGGCCAGCAGGGTGCGCACCGCCTCGGTGGCGTGTGCCATGGCCTTGTGGGCGAGGGTGGGGGAGGCGGGCAGATCGGCCGGCGGCACCCGGGACGGACGCAGCGCGTCCCCGGTCTCGTGCGCCCGGGCGAGCGCCTGCACGGGAAGCGGACCGCCGTGATGGTCCGCCAGGCGCGCCGCGGCGTCGGCCGCATCGGCCAGCAGCCGGCAGAACGGCGGGGTGTCCGGTTCGGGCACCAGAAAGCGCTGGGCCAGCGCGAGCAGGACCGCGCCCAGCAGGAAGCCGGACAGCCGCTGGCCGAGCGCGTCCGGGGCGTAGGGCGGGAAACACGGCAGGATGTAGAGCAGTTGCATCCCGGGGGCGGCCCCGGCGATCCGCGGTCCGGTGGTGCCCGCGTACGCCACCAGGAATCCGATGACGAGCATGCCGAGGACGGCGGCCCACGTCTGCACGGCGAGCAGCGTGCCCAGTGTGACGAGCGCCAGCCCGGCGGGGATCGCCGTGAGCACGGTCGTGGCGCGCTGGCGTCCGGACCCCGGAATCCGGGCGAGCACGCCGAGCGACACCACGGTGAACGTGGCGTAGACGGACATCACGGTCAGACCGAGGGCGTAGCGGCAGAGGTAGAAGGCCACGCACGAGGCCACCGTCACCCGGAGCGCGTTGCCGGCCACGGAGCGGTGTGGGCGCAGGACGTGCCATCCGATTTCGAGCAGGTAGCGCAGTCTGTGCCGCACCATCCCGGCGGGCCCGCCGGCCGACGGCCGCGGCCCGGACCGCGGGGAAGCTCCCTGTAGCCGGCTCACCTTTCCACTATTGGCCAGCGGCTCGCGGTCCGCACCGCGCAGCCGGCCGCCTCGGACGTACGGACATCGCCGCCGGCCGCGGACCCTACGCCCGGGGCGGCCCGGGCGGTTCGGGGAAGGCCTCGCGGTCCGCGTCGGACCGGGCGGGGGAGACACCGGCACAGCGGGTGCCCTCAAGGAAGTCCGCTTGCGGGGCGCACACGGGTGCCGGGAATACGGGTGCGGGGGAGGGGAGTTGGCGATGTCCGGGACGGGCGGGCGCGGACGCGGACCGTACACTGCGGGACGTGACGGAGAAGAAGGCGGGCGCCGTGAGCGCCGGCGATGCGGAGCGACCTGCACTGCCGGCCACCGGTTGGGCGGTGCTGGGCCTGCTCTCCTTCGGTGAGGAGCTGTCCGGCTACGACCTGAAGAAACGGTCGGACCGGTCGCTGCACTTCTTCTACTGGAGCCCGTCCTTCAGCCAGATCTACGGCGAGCTGAAGCGCCTGGAGAAGGCCGGTTACGCCAGCTCCCGGATGGTCGCCCAGGAGACCGGCAACCGCGACAAGCGGGTCTATGTGATCACCGACGAGGGGATGGCGGCGGTGCGCCACTGGGTGCGTGAGGCCCCGGTGGAACCGCCGGTTCTCAAGCACGGGGTGATGCTGCGGCTGTGGCTCGGCCATCTGCTGGAGGGCGACCGGATGCGTGAACTGCTGGGCCGTCACCGGGAGTACGCGGAGACGATGCGCCGGCGCGCCGAGGTGGACGGGGCGGATACCCGTGCCGAAGAGGCCCGGTCCTACCCCTCACTCGTGCTGAAGTGGTCGGAGCGGTACTACACCGCCGAGCGGGATCTGGCCGACGCCATGCTGGCCGACCTGGACGAGAGGGACCGCAGGCTCCCGTAGGGGCGAACCCGCAGGACGCCCGGCGGACCGGCGAGGGCAGCCCGGCGAGGACCCCGCTTGGCGGCGTCGGGGTCGGCTGCGCCGGTCCGTGGCGTCAGGAGGCGGCCAGCACGCGCGCGCGGCACTCGGCCGGGGTTCCCCACGCGTCCCGCAGCGGGCGGGCCTTGCGGATCCACAGCGAGAGGTCCAGCTCCGCGGTGTAACCGACGGCGCCGTGCACCTGGAGTGCCGTACGCGCCGCGGCGTGGGCGGCCTCCCCCGCCGCGACTTTCGCCGCCGCCACCTCCCGGCCGGCCGACGGGGCGCCCGCCGCCACCGCCAGGGCCGCCGCGTACACCAGCGGCTGTGCGAACTCCAGCCCGATCAGGGTGTCCGCCAGCCGGTGCTTGACCGCCTGGAACGAGCCGATGGGCCGGTGGAACTGGGTGCGCTGCTTGGCGTAGGACACCGTTTCCGTCAGCAGGGTCCGGCCGACGCCGAGGGACTGCGCGGCGGTGACGAGCCGCGCGACATCGACGGCGTGTGCGGCGGCCGCGGCCACCGCGGGGCCCGTCGCCAGGATGCCGCCGCCGAGCGGGCGCGCCAGCCGCCGGGCGGGATCGAGCGAGGCCTGCACGGGGCCGTGGGCGTCCGTACGGCGCACCGTGTCGCCCCCGACGACGAGGACGGTATCGGCGGCATCCGCGTCCACGGCGTACGGGCCCCGGGCGCACAGGCTCACGACGGCATCGCCCTCGGCGATCCGCGGCAGCAGGTCCTTGGCCGCGGCACTCTCGCCGAGACGCTCCAGGAATGCGGCCGCGGCCACCGTCTCCGCCAGCGGCCCCGGCACGGCGTGCCGCCCCAACTCCACGAAGGACAGTGCGAGTTCGACCGGGAGTGGTCCCATCCCGCCGTGCCGCTCCGCCACGGCGAGCGCGAACACACCCGCCGCCGCGATCCGCGCCCACAGCTCACGGCCTGGCTTGTGCTCCCCGGCCGCCCACGCCCGCGCCACCGCCGGGGTGCCACACGTCCCCAGCAGGGCGTCCAGCGTACGGGCGAACTCCCGCTGCTCAGCGGTCGCAAGGAAGCGCATCAGCGGCGGCCCTTCGGCAGGCCGAGCAGCCGCTCGGCGATGATGTCGCGCTGGATCTCGTTGGTGCCGGCATAGATCGGCCCGGCGAGGGAGAAGGTGTACCCCTCGGACCAACTCCCGTGTGCGGGCGCCTCGTCGGCGTCATCGGCGAGCATGCCGTACGGGCCGAGCAGGTCCAGGGCGGTCTCGTGCAGGGCGATGTCCAGCTCGGACCAGAAGACCTTGTTCAGGCTCGACTCGGCACCGACCGACCCGCCGGCGGCGAGCCGGGAGGCGTGGGCGTAGGTGAACAGCTGATACGCCCTGGCGCCGATCAGCGCGTCGGCCACCCGCTCGCCGAGCGCCGGGCCGGCCGTCTGAGGGGCCTCGCGCCACAGCGTGGCCAGCCGTTCGGCGGCCGCGGTGAAGCGGCCCGGACTGCGGAGTGTCAGGCCGCGTTCGTTGCCGGCGGTGCTCATGGCGACCTGCCATCCCCGGCCCGGCTCGCCGATGACGTCCGCATCCGGCACGAAGACCTCGTCGAGGAAGAGTTCGGCGAAGGCCGGTTTGCCGTCCAGCCGGCCGAGGGGGCGCACCGTCACGCCCGGCGCGTCCAGCGGGAACATCAGATAGCTGAGGCCCTGGTGCGGGCGGGCGGCGTCCGGGTCGCTGCGGAACAGCCCGAAGGCGCGGTCGGCGAAGGCGGCCCGGGACGACCAGGTCTTCTGCCCGTTCAGCAGCCAGCCGCCGTCGGCCCGTACCGCGGTCGAGCGCAGCGACGCCAGATCCGAGCCCGACTCCGGCTCCGACCAGGCCTGTGCCCAGATGACCTCGCCGCGTGCCATGGGGCAAAGGAGGCGGGCGCGTTGCTCGTCGGTGCCGTGCTCGAAGAGGGTGGGCGCGAGGAGGCTGATGCCGTTCTGGCCGACCCGCCCGGGGGCGCCCGCGGCGTAGTACTCCTCCTCGAAGAGCAGCCACTGCAGGAGCGAAGCGCCCCTGCCGCCGTACTCCTCGGGCCAGGAGACCACCGACCAGCGGTCCGCGGCGAGCCGGCGCTCCCATTCCCGGTGGGCGGCGAAACCCTCCGCGGTCTCCAGTGACGGCAGCGGAACGGCGGGCACCTGCGCGGTGAGCCAGGCGCGGGCCTCGGCCCGGAACGCCTCGTCCGCGGCGGTGAGGTCGAGGTCCATCAGGCCTCCGCCTCCCGGGCGGCGGCCGCATGAGGCCCCCGCGGAGCACCGCTCGGGAGTGCGTCGTGGCGGGCAGCGGGCATCCGCCCTCCTTCCCCGGCAAGCCCTGGCAAGAGCTTCCCTAACAAGTGTTTGGTAGATTAACGTACCGGCAGGAGCGGCGTCGAGGCCCCCGCCACCGTCGGGAGCCTCGGCCCGGAATCCGCAGCAGGCTGCGGGAAGAGGAGGCTCACGGATGACACCGCCGCCCTACGTGCCCGGCCATCATCTGCTCGACGGCCGGACCGCCGTCATCACCGCGGCCGCCGGAGCCGGCATCGGCGGGGCCACCGCCCGCAGATTCCTGGAGGAAGGCGCCCGGGTGGTCCTCGGTGACACCCACGCACGCCGGCTGCAGGCCACCGCCGAGGCGCTGGCCGAGGAGTTCGGCGCCGGCCAGGTGGCGTCACTGCCCTGCGACGTCACCGACGAGGACCAGGTGAGCGCCCTGCTGGACGCCGCCGAGGAGCGCCATGGCCGCCTCGACATCGTGGTCAACAACGCCGGGCTCGGCGGCACCGCCGACCTCGTCGAGATGACCGACACCCAGTGGAGCGCGGTCCTCGACGTGACCCTGAACGGCACCTTCCGCTGCACCCGGGCCGCCCTGCGCCGGATGAAGGCCGCCGGCCGCGGCGGCGTGATCGTCAACAATGCCTCGGTCGTCGGCTGGCGCGCCCAGCGCGGCCAGGCCCACTACGCCGCGGCCAAGGCCGGGGTGATGGCGCTGACCCGGTGCGCCGCCGTGGAGGCCGCCGAGTACGGCGTACGCGTCAACGCGGTCTCGCCCAGCCTCGCGATGCACCCGCACCTGGCGAAGGTGACCACGCCCGAGCTGCTGGCGGAGCTCACCGAGCGGGAGGCGTTCGGCCGCTGGGCCGAACCCTGGGAGGTCGCCAATGTCATCGTCTTCCTGGCCGGCGACTACGCCTCGTACATGACCGGGGAAACGGTGTCGGTCAGCTCCCAGCATGCGTGAGGCGCGGTGGGCCGGGCGCCCTGCCATCCCGGGCGGACCGCCCCCCGGTACCCGCCGGCGGCCCGCACCACCTTGCGGATCCGGCCGCCACCGCCGCAGAATCCGAACCGAGGAGACCCCATGCCCGAGGCCTATATCGTCGACGCGGTCCGTACCCCGGTGGGCAAGAAAGGCGGCGGTCTGTCGGCCGTCCACCCCGCCGACCTGGGCGCCCATGTCCTGACGGCGCTGATGGCGCGCAGCGGCGCCGATCCGGCCGCCGTCGAGGACGTCGTCTTCGGCTGCCTGGACACCGTGGGCCCCCAGGCCGGGGACATCGCCCGGACGTGCTGGCTGGCCGCCGGACTGCCCGAGGAGGTACCCGGCGTCACCGTGGACCGCCAGTGCGGCTCGTCGCAGCAGGCCGTGCACTTCGCGGCGCAGGGCGTGCTCTCCGGCACCCAGGACCTGGTGGTCGCGGGCGGTGTGCAGAACATGTCGCAGATCCCGATCGCCTTCGCCAGCCGGCAGGCCGCCGCCCCGCTGGGCCTGACCGACGGCCCGTTCGCCGGCTCCGAGGGCTGGCGGGCCCGCTACGGCGAGGCACCCGTCAACCAGTTCCACGGCGCCGAACTCATCGCCGACGAGTGGGGAATCTCCCGTGCGGACATGGAGGAGTTCGCGCTCCGCTCCCACCGCCGGGCCGTCCGCGCCATCGACGAGGGCCGCTTCGACCGGGAGATCGTCGCCTACGGGGACCTCACCGCCGACGAAGGACCGCGCCGCCATACCTCGCCGGAGAAAATGGCCGCGCTGCCGCCCGTCGTCGAGGGCGGCCGGCTGACCGCGGCGGTCTCCTCGCAGGTCTCCGACGGCGCGGCCGCCCTGCTTCTCGCCTCCGAGCGGGCGGTGGCCGAGCACGGCCTCACCCCGCGCGCCCGCATCCACCATCTGTCGGTGCGCGGTGCGGACCCCATCCGGATGCTGTCCGCACCGATCCCGGCGACGGCGTATGCGCTGAGGAAGACCGGGATGTCCCTCGGCGACATCGACCTGGTCGAGATCAACGAGGCGTTCGCGCCCGTGGTGCAGGCCTGGCTCAAGGAGACCGGCGCCGACCCGGAGCGGGTCAATGTCAACGGCGGCGCCATCGCTCTGGGCCATCCGCTCGGCGCGACCGGCGTCCGGCTGATGACGACCCTGCTGCACGAACTGGAGCGCACCGGCGGCCGGTTCGGCCTGCAGACCATGTGCGAGGGCGGCGGTCAGGCCAACGTCACGATCATCGAACGGCTCTGACGCCCGGTCCGGCGGCCTGGTACGGATGACGGACCCGCCGCATCTGTGACGGGTCCGACGGGGCCCGGCCCGGGGAAACCACCCCCCCGGCGGGCCACCGTGTCCCGCTCAGCGCGGCAGCGCGCCCAGCACCGCCCGCGCCTCGGCCATGATCCGGTCGACGAGCTCCGCGCAGGACGGCAGATCCTCGATCACGCCGGCGACCTGCCCGGACGCCATCACCCCCAGATCGGTACGGCCCTCGACCATCGAGGCCTTCAGCAGCATCGGGGTGTTCGCGGCCAGCAGGACCTGGCTCCAGGAGAGGTCCCGGCCGTGCTTCATCGCCAGGCCGTCACGGACCATCCGCGCCCAGCTCAGGCCGGACAGCTTCCGGAACGAAGCGGCCCGCCGGACGGCTCCGAGCAGCGCGGTGGCGCGCCCGGACCGCTCCAGCGCCTCGACCAGCTCACTGCGCAGCATCCGGTGCGGCAGACCGTCCACCTTCGTGGTGACGGTGATGTCCAAGGCGCCCGCCGCCAGATAGCGGTCCTGCACGGCTCGCGGCACGGTGCTGTCCGACGTCAGCAGGAAGCGGGTGCCCATGGCGATACCGGCCGCACCGTAGGCGAGCGCCGCGACCAGCCCCCGGCCGTCGAAGAAGCCGCCCGCGGCGATCACCGGGATGCCGACCGCGTCCACGACCTGCGGGAGCAGCACGCTCGTGGCGACCTTCCCGGTGTGGCCGCCGCCCTCCCCGCCCTGGACGATGACCGCGTCCGCGCCCCAGGCGGCAACCTTCTCGGCATGGCGGCGGGCACCCACGGACGGGATGACGACGACCCCCGCGTCCTTCAGCCGGGCGATCAGCTCACGGGAGGGCGCCAGCGCGAACGAGGCGACCCGGACGCCCTCCGCCACGATCAGGCGCACCCGCTCGCCCGCGTCCGCCGCGTCCGCGCGGAGGTTGACCCCGAAGGGCGCGTCCGTACGGGACGCCACCTCGCGGATCGCCGCACGCAGCTGCTCGACGGTCATGGTGGCCGAGGCGAGAATCCCCAGGGCGCCCGCCTCGGCCGCGGCCGAGACAAGCCGGGGCCCCGCCACCCATCCCATGCCGGTCTGTACGAGGGGGTGGCGCACCCCGACGAGCCTGGTCAGCGGCGTCTCGATCCGGACGTCCGTCATGCCGACGGCACCTCGCGCTCGCGCCGCCCCTCCGGGTCGAGGACCGTACGGATCAGCTGGAGCTCGGTGGCGGTGGGCTCCCGGGTGCAAGGCACCTCGTCGGGCAGCGCGAGCGGGAACCCGGTGGCTTCCTGGACCTCCTCGACCGTCACGCCGGGATGCACACTGGCCAGCCGCATCGCGTGGTCCGCGGTCTCGAAGTCGAAGACGCCGAGGTCGGAGACGACACGCGGAATACGGTGGTAACGGGTCGCGGACGGCCCGGCGGCGGCGGCGCTGTCGTACCCGACCCCGCAGATCATGTCGACCTTCTCGACGAAGACCCGCTTCGAGTGTTTCGGAACCCAGTAACTGACCGGATTGTTGAGGGAGTTGACCGGGGCGCCGCGGACCCCGAGGAGCTGGCGGGCGGGCTGCTCCCACGCGCCGATGCAGGAGATGTTCTGGTTGCCGAAGCGGTCGAGCTGGCTCGCGCCCATCATCACATGGCGCCGGCCGCCGGTGACCATGGTGAGGTGCCGGCGGTAGGGCAGCCAGCCCTCGGCCGAGCCGTCCGGGCCGACGATCATGGCCTCGCCGTCGGTGAGGAGCAGATCGGGGGAGAAGGTGTGCCGGGCGAGCCGGGCGCCGATCGACGGAATCAGGCCCATCGGGCCGGCCAGCACCTCGCCGTTGCCCCGCCAGGCGTCGGCGCAGGCGATGGCGCAGTACTCGGCGCGGGTCGTCGTCGTGGGGGTAGCGCTCACTGCTGCTCCTCGTGCCAGGATTCGACCGCGGACCGGTACGCCTTCTCGTCCCCGGACAGGAACCGCTCGGCGAACTCGGCCCAGGGCGTGGTGGCGTACAGCTTCTGGAAGGACTCGTCACGTCCGTAGTCGGGGACGCAGGAGGTGAAGTGTGCGCCGTTCGGGGTCTCGACGACTCCGGTGACCGCATGCCGGCTGACCAGGAGGGTCTGCGGGACGGCCGTGGCGAAGTCGTCCACGAGCCGTTCGCAGGAGACATACGCACTGTCCGCGGCCTCGCAGAACAGATCGTCGAAGTACGGGTCGGGGCCCAGGTACTGGCCGTTTCCGTGCCGGTCGGCACGGTTGAGATGGACCAGCGCCGCATCCATGCGCAGGGCCGGCACCGCGACGAACGTCTCACCGTCCGCATAGGGCGACGTGACGGTCTTCAGACCGGGGTTGACGCGCATCACGTCCGAGCCGAGGCCGGACCGCACGGGCAGGAACGGCAGCCGGTTGGCGGCGGCGTGCAGGCCCCACATGAACATCGCCTCGTCGATCTCCTTCAGCTCGAACGCACCGCGCTGACGGGCCGCGCGGAAGTGCGGTTCGAGGGGGATCGAGTCGAGGGTCGCGAACGCGGCGACCAGGGTGCGGATCCTGCCCGCGGCGGCGAGCAGGCCGACATCGGGACCGCCGTAGGAGATCACGGTCAGATCGGTGATGCCGGAGCGCAGCAGCGCCCGCACCAGCGCCATCGGCTTGCGGCGCGAACCCCAGCCGCCGATGCCGAGGGTCATCCCGCTGCGCAGCCGGGAGACGACGTCCTCGGGCGTCATGGTCTTGTCGGTCACGGTCAGCCTTCCTTCGTCGGGGTGGTGCCCGGCGCACCGAAGGTGTCGCGGACGCGGTCGGCGACTCCGCTGAGGTTCGCCTCGAAGGTGAAGCCCTGCTCGAAGCGGTAGCTGCGCCCCACGTCGACGGGGTCGATGCCGTTGAGGGCGGCTTTGGCCAGACGGAGCAGAAAGCCGTCCTTCCGGGCGATCTCCCGGGCCAGTTCCCGTGCGGCGCCCGCCAGTTGCGCGCGGGGGACGACCTGCCAGACGGAGCCGTGCGCCTGCAGTTCGGCGGCGGTGACGGTGCGGGAGGTGTAGTAGAGCGCGCGCATCAGGTGCTGCGGTACCAGCCGGGCCAGGTGGGTGGCCGCGCCGAGCGCGCCGCGGTCCAGCTCCGGGAGTCCGAAGGTGGCGTCGTCGCTGGCCACGATCGCGTCCGCGTTCCCGACGAGGCCGATGCCGCCGCCCAGGCAGAAGCCGTGCACCGCCGCGACGACGGGTACCTCGCAGGCGTAGACCGCCGAAAACGCCTCGGCGCAGCCGCGGTTGGCGCCGAGCAGGGCACCGTGCCCGCCGGACGCGGTGTCCCGTTGCATCTCCTTGATGTCGACCCCCGCATTGAAGCCGCGGCCGTTCGCGGTGAGGACGACGCAGCGGACGCCGGGGTCGCGGCCGGCCGCGCGCACGGCCTCGGCGAGGTCGTACCAGCCCTGCACGGGAAGGGCGTTGACCGGCGGGAAGTCCACGGCGACGACGGCGACGCCCTGATCAGGCCGGGAGGTGGAGACACCCATGAGCAGATCAGCTACCTTTCCACCAAGCGTTTGTTAGGTAGCGAAGTTAGCAGCGGATGGTGCGCTGCGGGAGGGGTGCTCCGTGAGCCTGGCCCTCGATCTGTCCGGGCGGCTGGCCGTCGTCACCGGCGGCACCCGCGGCGTCGGCGCGGGTATCGCCCGCGCCTTCCTGCGGGCCGGTGCGGAGGTCGTCATCTGCGCGCGCCGGCCACCGGACGCCCCCGTCACGGCGGCCGGGCGCAGCGCGCACTTCCGTCCCCTGGACCTGCGCGACCAGGCCGCCGTCCACGCCTTCTTCGCCCGGCTCGCGGACGAGTACGGCCGGTTGGACTGCCTGGTCAACAACGCCGGAGGCACGCCGTACCGACTGCTGGGGGAGGGGGGAGCCGAGCGGCACGCCCGGGTGGTCGCGCTCAACCTCCTCGCGCCGCTGACCGCCTCGCTCGCCGCCTACGAGGTGATGCGGGGCGGGCCGGCCGGCGGTTCGGTCCTCATGATCGGCAGCGTCAGCGGCACCCGCCCCTCGCCCGGCACCGCCGCCTACGGCGCGGCCAAAGCGGGCCTGGACCACCTGGCCCGCTCCATGGCCGTCGAATGGGCCCCCGAGGTACGGGTCAACACCCTCGTCCTCGGCATGGTGCGCACCGAACTCGCCGCCCTGCACTACGGCGACGAGGCGGGCATCGCTGCCGTCGGCGCCACCGTCCCGCTCGGCCGGCTCGCCGAACCCGCCGAGATCGGCGACGCGTGCGTGTTCCTCGCCTCCGACCGGGCCGCCTACCTGACCGGGGCGAGCCTGCTCGTCCACGGCGGCGGAGAGCGCCCCGCCTTCCTCGACGCCGCCACCGTCAACCACTCCGGCGCGTCCGCCACCGCCCATCACCGCACGACGCCCGATGACGCGACCGCCGATCACCCCACCGCGCCCGGCTCCATGAAGGGCACTGACCCGACGCCATGAAGGGCAACTGACATGACCGGCAAAGGAGTACGGACATGACCGGCACCGGAGTCTGCACGGGACGCGTGGCCGCCGTCACCGGGGCGGGCCGTGGCCTCGGCCGAGCCCACGCCCTGGCCCTCGCCGCCGAAGGCGCCCAGGTCGTGGTGAACGACCTCGGAGTGGCCCCCGACGGGGCCGGCGCCTCGGCCGGACCGGCCCAGCAGGTCGCCGACGAGATCCGGGCCCGCGGCGGCCGGGCCGTCGCCCACACCGGCGACATCACCACCACCGACGGCGCCGTCTCGCTCGTCACCACCGCCCTGGAGGCCTTCGGCCGCCTCGACACCCTCGTCAACAACGCCGGATTCCTGCGGGACCGGATGCTGGTCAACCTCGATGAGGACGACTGGGACGCCGTCATCCGGGTGCACCTCAAGGGCCACTTCCTGCCCCTGCGGCACGCCGCGGCGCACTGGCGGGCCGAGGCGAAGGCCGGCCGCACCCCCGATGCCCGGATCGTCAACACCAGTTCGGGTGCCGGGCTGCTCGGCAGCGTCGGCCAGGGCAACTACTCCGCCGCCAAGGCCGGCATCATCGGCCTCACCCTCGTCGCCGCCGCCGAACTCGCCCCCTACGGCGTGCAGGTCAACGCCCTCGCACCGGCCGCCCGCACCCGTATGACCGAGCAGACCTTCGCCGCGACGATGGCGGCGCCCGCCGAGGGGGAGTTCGACGCGATGGCCCCGGAGAATGTCTCCCCGCTGGTGGTCTGGCTGTCCTCCGCCGACAGCGCCGGGGTCACCGGCCGGGTCTTCGAGGCCGAGGCGGGCCGGATCACCGTGATGGAGGGCTGGCGCCCCGGCCCCACCGCGGACAGGAAGAGCCGCTGGACACCCGCCGGGGCGGGCCTGGCCGCGCGCGAGCTGCTGGCCTCCGCCGAGGAGCCACGGCCGGTGTACGGCGCGCGCTGACGCATGACGGGGTGGGGCCCGCCGCCCGGATCCGCGCCGGGCCCTCAGCCGGGAACCGTTGAACCGGCCCGGGCCCGCAGCCGTGGCGCACTGACCGCGAGCAGACCGAAGGCGCCGAGGAAGGCCAGCACGGACGTACCGCGCAGGACGGTTTCGATGGCGGGGCCGTCCGCTGCCGCGGTCGACGGGGAGCCGCTGATGACCTCCAGCACCGTCGCCGCGACGGCCACGCTCACCGCCCCGAACAGCACCAGCGACGTCAGCACCAGCCCCGATGCCGCGCCCGTCCGCTCCGCGGGGACATGCGCCTGCGTGGCCACATTCGTCAGCGCCCACCCCAGCCCGATCCCCACCCCGCAGACCATGAAGACCACCGCGTACCAGCCCAGGGGCTGCACCCAGGTCAGCACCAGCAGCCCGGCACCGCTCGTCAGCATGCCGCAGGCCATCAACCGCTCGGCACGCCAGCGCAGGGCCAGCTGCCCGGCCCGGTAACTGGCGGCGCCGACCCCGCAGGAGAGCGCCAGAAAGATCACCCCGGCGTGGAACGGCGACAGTCCCCGGGCCTGCTGCAGATAGAGCGCGGAGAACACCGCGATGAGGCAATAGACCACATTCGAGAGCGAACCCGCGAGGGTGATCACATCGAACTTCACGTTGCGGAACAGCGAGAGATCGATCAACGGCTCCGGCGTCCGCCGCTCCACCGCAACGAACAGCACGAGGAAGGCGATCCCGACGGCGACGGTGGCCAGGGTGGGCGCGGAGCCCCACCCCCAGCCCTGGCCCTGGTCGACAGCCAGCATCAGGCAGGCCAGACCGAGGGCGACCGTTGCCGCACCGGCCAGGTCGAGATGCCGCGTCGCCCGCTCGTCGCGGCTCTCGGGAACAAAGCGCAGCACCAGCAGCATGGCCGCCAGGCACACCGGCACATTGAGCAGGAACACCGCACGCCAGCTGACGTGTTCGGCGAAGACGCCGCCCACGAAAGGCCCCAGGGCGGTGCCGACGGAACTGAACGCCAGCACCGTACTGACCGCCCGCCCCTGCCGGCCGTCGCGGAAGTAACTGGTCACCACCGCCACGGAAACGGGGAAGATCAAGGCCGCGCCGGTGCCCTGCACCACCCGTGCGGCAATCAGCCAGGGGGCGTTCTGGGCGGCGCTGCACACCACGGACAGGGCGGCGAACACGATCAGCCCGATCACGATGACCCGTCGCCGCCCGTGCAGATCGGCGGCCCGGCCGCCCACGATCATCAAGGCGCCGACGGCCACCATGTAGCCGCTGACCAGCCATTGCAGATCGGTGGACGAGGTCCCGAAATCCCGGGCGATGACCGGAAGCATCAGATCGAGCGCGAACCAGTCCATCTGCACGATGAGCATGGACAATGCGGCAGCGACGATCACCGCCCGGTCCCGGTGCGAGAAGGAGCCGCCCGAAGCGGTCGTCCCGATCTGGTCCGCCACACGATGGTGCACGAGCACTCCTCGGCCGTAATCCCGTCACCCACCGGTCTGCGCAGCCGTCTCGCCTCTCAGGATAGAAGTCGGCGCCGGGGGCCGCATGGCGGCGAATCCGCGGTCCCGGGTGCGGCGTGCGGGCGCGGGTCCGGGACCACGGACGGCCCCGGATGTCACTCCTGTCTCGCTTCTCTCGCTCGTCTCTCGCGTTCGTCAGCCTCCCGGAGGCTTCAGCCCCGCGAGTCCGGCGGCGCGGGCGAGCAGATCGACGAGCATGTCGAAGGTGAGCCGGCCGGTGAACGTATTGCGCTGGCTGGGGTGGTAGCTGCCGAGCACCTGGAGTTCCCGCCGCCGCCCGGTGGCGGGCAGGGTCAGCTGGACGCCGTGACCGAACGCGGGGCGGGGCCGGGGGAGCGGCCACCCCGCGTCGCCCAGTACGGGCAGCAGCGCCTGCCAGCCGAAAGCGCCGAGCACCACGACCGTCCGCAGGCCGGGGCCGAGGAGTTCGAGCTCCGCCGACAGCCACGGCCGGCAGGTACGCCGCTCGGCGGGCGTGGGCCGGTTGTCCGGCGGAGCGCAGTGGACCGGCGCGGTGACCCGTACTCCGTACAGCTCCAGCCCGTCGCCCCGGTGCGTCGCGGTGGGCCGGGAAGCGAGACCCACCGCATGGAGGGCGGCGAACAGGAAGTCACCGGAGGCGTCCCCGGTGAACATCCGGCCGGTGCGATTGCCGCCGTGCGCGGCAGGAGCGAGCCCCACGAGGGCCAACGCCGCGTCGGACGGCCCGAATCCCGGGACGGGCCGCGCCCAGTACTCCTGGTCCCGGAACGCCGCCCGCGGATGCGCCGCGACCTCCTCGCGCCATTCCACCAGCCGGGGACAGGCGCGGCAGCGGACCAGCTGGGCGTCGAGCTCCACGAGCTCGCCGCAGCGCCCGGCGTGATGGACGGGGAAGGCTGCCTCATCCCTGCCGGGCGGTGACCCCGCCGCCCCGGTTTCGTTCATGCCTCCACGCTAAGGGCTGTCCCGTCCCCATGGGGGTTGTCCCCACCTCCACATGGGGGCGCGCCGGATGGGCAACGGCTACTGCATGCGGCCATCGTGTCGTATCCGGGTTTCCGCTCACTGGCGGCGACGGACGGTCATGCGGAAGCGGTGCCGCATTCGGCTGCCCGGGAGGCGTACCCGGAGGCCCGGTGAAGGACAACTGACATCAGAAGGCCAACGGAAGCCCAACTGAAGGTCAGTTGGGGGATCGGAGGGGGAACGGTGAAGCGTCCCGGGGAGCGCGCTCTCGCGCGCCGTACGTTACTGGCCGGCACGGCGGCAGCCGGTGCGGGAGCCGTGTGGGGAGCTGCAGGGAGGGCTGCCGCCGGCGGGCGGGGGCAGGCGATGGGGCAAGGGGCGGTGGACGCCGAGGTGGCGCGCCTGGAGCAAGCGCTGATCGCGCTACGGCGGGACATCCACCGGCACCCCGAGGCGCCGGGGCAGGAGCAGCGCACCGCCGGCGCGGTGGCCAGGGAGCTGCGCGAAGCCGGGCTGGCCGTCACCACCGGGGTGGGTGGCCACGGCGTCGTCGGCGTCCTGCGGGGGACGCGTCCGGGCCGGACCGTCGCGTACCGGGCGGACCTGGACGCGGTGCCGCCCAAGGACATCGTCGGGGGTGGCCGGGCGGTGGCCCACGTCTGCGGGCACGACATCCACACCGTCGTGGCGCTCGGCGTCGCACAGGTCCTGGCGCGGCTGCGGCGGCAACTGGACGGAACGGTGGTGTTCCTCTTCCAGCCCGCCGAGGAGACCCTGTCGGGGGCCCGTGCGCTGATCGACACGGGTGTGCTGGAGCGCACCCGTGTGGAGGAGATCCACGCGCTGCACTGCGGGCCGTTCCCCGTTGGCCGGTTCGCCGTGACACCGGGCTTCGGAATGCCGGGCCAGGACAAGGCGGAGATGACCGTCTCCGGGCCGGACGCGCCCGATGCCGCACGACGACTGGCCGGCGAGATCGGCGCGCTCGCCACGGTGGCACTGCCGCAGACCCCCGCGGACCTCGAGCGCATCGTCGCCGACGCCCAGACGCCCGACGGGCCACTGGCCCGGTTCGTGGCCCTGCGGGCACGGGCGGAGGAAGCCAAGGTGAGTGTGTCCTACCGCTGCTGGCCTCAGGAGTGGTACGTGGAGGTACGCGAAGACATCCGTCACCTGGCTGCGTTGTATGCGGGGGCCGGGGTGAGTTTCCCCACCGAGCCGTTCCCTGCCATGGTCTGCCCGGAACACGACGCCCGCGTGCTCGCCTGCCACCTGCGGCACACCCTCGGCCGAGACGCGGTGACCGAGCTCCATGCCGCCTTTCCGCCGTTCAGTGGCGAGGACTTCGCCCTCTACCTGGACCGCCTCCCCGGCACGTTCACCTTCCTCGGCGTCCGTGCCCCCGGCGCACCCCTCACCACCAGCTACCCGCACTACCCCGACTTCGCCCCGGACGAGCGCGCCATCGGCATCGGCGTACGGGCCATGGCGGGCTGGATCGCGGAGCGGACCCGGAGCCGGTGACCACCGCCGCCGGCATCGCCCGACCCGTCCTCCGGCCCCCGGGGCCGTCAGGGCCGGTAGCAAAGCCACCGTGGCGGTCCGCCAAGTCCCCTTTCCGACGCTTGTGTTGTGTGACATATTACTGATGTGCCCACGAGACACAGACAGTCTTTGGATGCTCCGGATGTGGTCATCGTCGGGGCCGGAGTGGTCGGCGCCGCCTGTGCCTACTACGCCGTCCGGTCCGGCCTTGATGTCGCCGTCGTCGACCGCGGACCCGTCGCGGGCGGCACCACCGGCGCCGGAGAGGGGAACCTGCTCGTCTCCGACAAGGAACCGGGACCCGAACTCGAACTCGCGCTGCTCTCCCTCCGGTTGTGGCGCGACCTCGCCGCCGAGCTGCCGCCGGAGATCGAGTACGAGACGAAGGGCGGGCTGGTCGTCGCCTCCGACGAACCCGGCATGGCGGCGCTGCGCGCCTTCCGCGCGGCGCAGGGCAGGGCGGGCGTGCGGAGCGACTGCCTCTCCGCCGACCGGCTGCGGGATGCCGAACCGCATCTGGCGCCCGGCCTTGCCGGAGGCGTCCTCTACCCGCAGGACGCCCAGGTCCAGCCCGCCCTGGCCGCCGCCCATCTGCTGCGTGCCTCCGGGGCCCGGCTGCACCTGGGCGCGGAGGTCACGGCCGTCCTGCGGGGGCCCGGCGGGACGGTACGGGGCGTCCGTACCCCGCGGGGCGACCTCCTGGCCCCCGCAGTGGTGAACGCCACCGGCACCTGGGCCGGCCGGCTGGCCTCCCTCGCCGGGGTGCGGGTCCCCGTCCGGCCCCGCCGGGGATGTGTGCTGGTCACCGAGCCGCTGCCGCGTGTCGTACGCCGCAAGGTCTACGCCGCGGACTATGTCGCCGATGTGGCCAGCGGATCGGCGGCGCTGCAGACCTCCGCCGTCGTCGAGGGCACCCCGGCCGGACCGGTCCTGATCGGTGCCAGCCGGGAACGGATCGGCTTCGACCGCACACTCTCGGTCGGGGTGCTGCGCCGGCTCGCCGCCCAAGCCGCTGCCCTGTTCCCCGTATTGGCAGGTGTCCGGGTGATGCGCACCTATCAGGGGTTCCGCCCCTACCTCCCCGACCACCTCCCGGCGATCGGCCCCGACCCGCGCCTGCCCGGCCTGCTGCACGCCTGCGGTCACGAGGGCGCGGGCATCGGACTCGCCCCGGCCACCGGCCGGCTGATCGCCGCCGCGCTGACGGGGACCCCCGGCCCGCTGGACGCGCGGCCGTTCCGCCCGGACCGGTTCGCCGAAGGGGCGGGAGAGGAAGGGGCGGCGGAGGAAGGGGCGGGGGAGGCATGACGCTGTCCGCCCTGCTCGTGCCTTCGCCCGCCCGCACACCACCACCGAGAGGAGTCCGGGGATGACGCGTCGCCGTACCCCCGCCGACGTCGTACGGGCCGCGCCGGGACCGGCGTTCGAGATCCGTTTCGACGGGCGGCCCCTGCCCGCGCTGCCCGGTCAGAGCATCGCCGCCGCGCTCTGGGCGGCCGGTGTGGTCTCCTGGCGGACCACGCGACGCGAGGGGCGGCCGCGCGGAGCCTTCTGCGGGATCGGCTCCTGCTTCGACTGTCTGGCCACCGTCAACGGCCGGCCCAACCAACGGGCCTGCCTGGTGCCCGCCCGGCCCGGGGACACGATCACCACCCAGGAGGGACACGGGCATGCCGATCTCGCCGTCTGACACCCACGACCTCGTGGTCATCGGCGCGGGGCCGGCCGGGCTCGCCGCCGCCGTCACCGCCGCCGGCTTCGGGCTGCGGGTGGCACTCGTCGACGCGGCCACCCGGCCCGGCGGACAGTTCTACCGGCAGCCGGCTCCCGGGCTGGGCGCCGCCCGCCCCGAGGCCCTGCATCACTCCTGGCGTGCCTTCGCGCGGCGTACCGCGCGGCTGGACGCGCAGCTCGCCGCAGGCCGGGTGAGTCACTTCGCGGCACACCACGTCTGGGCCGTCACCCGGGACCCGGCGCACTGGACCGTGCACGCGGTCACCGGGCCCGACGGCGGGCAGGGGCGGGCCGAGGTGAGGGCGCAGCACGTGCTTCTCGCCACCGGCGCGCACGAGCGTCAACTCCCCTTCCCCGGCTGGACGGTGCCCGGTGTGGTGGGCGCGGGAGGCGCGCAGGCCATGCTCAAGGCGGGGCTGGTGCTGCCGGGGCGGCGGATCGTGGTCGCCGGCAGCGGGCCGCTGCTGCTCGCCGTCGCCGGATCGCTCGCCGCGGCCGGCGCCACCGTGCCGGTGGTCGCCGAGGCGAGCGGCTACGCCGGATACGCCCGTGCCCCGCGCACACTTGCCGCCAACCCCCGCAAGCTCGTCGAAGGGGCCGGTCACGCGGTGACCCTGCTCCGCCACGGGGTACGCCTCCGTTCCCGCAGCGCGGTCACCGCCGTGCACGGCAGCGACCGGGTCGAGGCCGTCACCGTGACCCGGCTCGACCGGGACTGGCGGCCGGTGCCCGGGACCGGACTGCGCATCCCCTGCGATGCGCTCGCCGTCGGGCACGGGCTCGTACCGCAACTGGAGACGGCCACGGCACTGGGCTGCGCCACCCGTCGTACTCCGGACGGCACCTGGGCCCTGGTGCTCGACGACCAGCAGCGGACCACGGTCGACGGTGTCTGGGCGGCCGGTGAGGCCGGGGGCGTGGGGGGTGCGGAACTCGCCTTTGCGGAGGGTGAGTTGGCGGCGCACAGCATTGCCCGCCGGGCCCCTCGCGCCGCGCTGCGGCGCCGCCGGGACCGGCTGCGGCGGTTCGCCCTGACCATGGCCGCCGCGCATGCGCCGCGCCCCGGCTGGGCCGGCTGGCTCCGTGCGGACACCGAGGTCTGCCGCTGCGAGGAGGTCACGGCCGGCCGGATCCAGGACGCCGTATCCGGCCTCGGTGCCCGCGACACCCGTACCGTCAAACTGCTCACCCGGGCCGGAATGGGCTGGTGTCAGGGGCGGATGTGCGGCCCCGCGGTGGCCCGGCTCGCGGGTCAGGACGGGCCCGCGGCCGACCGCAGACCCCTCGCCTGTCCCGTCGTCCTGGGGGAACTCGCGGGCGGACAGGCCTAGTTCGATTCCGGGCGGCCTTGGCAAGCCCCTGGAGCGCTCAGTAAAATGTCACATCTCATAGAAGGAGACTTCCTATGGTCACCCGCACCCGCCCCTGGCACGGCATCATGGTTGCCACCACCCTCCCCTTTCGTGACGACCTCTCCGTCGACCACGACGCCTACGCCGACCAGGTGGCCCGGCTGCTCGCCGCCGGCTGCGACGGTGTCGTCCCCAACGGCTCCCTCGGCGAGTACCAGACGCTCACCGACGACGAGCGCGCCCGGGTCGTCCGTACCGCCGTGGCGGCCGCCGGTGACGGAGACCGGGTGATGCCCGGTGTCTCCGCCTACGGCAGTGCCGCATCGCGCCGGTGGGCCGAGCAGGCCGCCGAGGCGGGCGCCGGCTCCGTCCTGCTGCTGCCGCCCAACGGCTACCGTGCCGAACCGGCCGCGGTCCGTGCCCACTTCGCCGAGGTGGCCGCGGCCGGCCTGCCCGTCGTCGCCTACAACAACCCCTTCGACACCAAGGTCGACCTCACCCCCGGCCTCCTCGCCGAGCTGCACGCCGACGGCAGCATCGTCGCCGTCAAGGAATTCAGCGGCGATGTCCGCAGGGCCTACGAGATCGCCGAAGTCGCGCCGGAGCTGGACCTGCTGATCGGCGCCGACGACGTCCTGCTCGAACTCGCCCTCGCCGGTGCCGTCGGCTGGATCGCGGGCTTCCCCAACGCACTGCCCGAGGCGTGCGGCACCCTCTACCGCGCCGCCCTCGCCGGTGACCTCGACACCGCGCGGCCGCTCTACCGCGCCCTGCACCCGCTGTTGCGCTGGGACTCCCGGCCCGAGTTCGTGCAGGCGATCAAGCTGGCCATGGACCTCGCCGGACACCGTGGCGGCCCGACCCGCCCGCCACGCTCCCCGCTCACCGCCGAGCACGCGGCCGCGCTCCGTGCCGCCACCGGAAAGCTCCTCGCCGACGGCCACCGCTGAAAGGGGGTCCGCCATGCGCACCCGCCATGTCTTCCACGCCGTCGACTCCCACACCGAGGGCATGCCCACCCGCGTCATCACCGGCGGCGTCGGCATTGTGCCCGGCGCCACCATGGCCGAGCGCCGGCTGCACTTCGCCGAGCACCGCGACGCCCTCCGTACGCTGTTGATGTACGAGCCGCGCGGCCACGCCGCCATGAGCGGCGCGATCCTCCAGCCGCCGACCCGGCCCGACGCCGACTACGGCGTCCTGTTCATCGAGGTCTCCGGCTACCTCCCGATGTGCGGGCACGGCACGATCGGCGTGGCCACCGTCCTCGTCGAGACCGGCATGGTGGAGGTCCAAGAACCCGTGACCAGGGTGCGGCTCGACACCCCCGCCGGACTGGTCACCGCGGAGGTGCAGGTGAGGGACGGGGCGGCCACGGCCGTCACCCTCACCAATGTGCCCGCCTTCTGCGCCGGACTGGACCGCAAAATCGCCGTCCCGGGCTACGGCACGCTGAGCTATGACCTCGCCTACGGCGGCAACTTCTACGCGATCCTGCCGCTGGACAGCGTCGGCCTGCCCTTCGACCGGGCCCGTAAGGACGACATTCTCGCCGCCGGACTCGCCCTCATGGAGGCCGTGAACGCCACCGACCGGCCGGTCCATCCCGAGGACGAGCGGATCGGCGGCCTCAAGCACGTCTACTTCGCCGCGCCGGGGTCGGACGCCTCCCGCTCCCGGCATGCGATGGCCATCCACCCCGGATGGTTCGACCGCTCGCCGTGCGGTACGGGCACCTCCGCACGGATGGCGCAGCTGCACGCACGCGGCGAACTCCCGCTCCACCAGGACTTCGTCAACGAGTCGTTCATCGGAACGGAGTTCACCGGCCGCCTCGTCTCCACCACCACGGCCGGCCCGTTCCCGGCCGTGGTCCCCACCGTCACCGGCCGGGCCTGGGTGACCGGCACCGCGCAGTACTTCCTCGACCCGTCCGACCCGTTCCCCGCGGGGTTCGTGCTGTGACACGCGGCCCGTGAGGCCGACGGCCGCCCGCCACCAGGGAGTTCGCGCAACGTGACATTGTACGCTGGCACTCCGCGCCAATTCGGAGGACCACGATGGGTGAACTCAAGCACCGCAGCCTGATCACCGCGCAGGAGCGGCTTCGCGACCAGGTCGCCCATCAACTGCGCGCGGCCCTGATCGCGGGCGAGCTCCGCCCGGGGTCGGTCTACTCGGCCCCGGGCCTCGCCGCGGACTTCGGGGTCTCCGCCACCCCGGTGCGCGAGGCGATGCTCGACCTCGCCCGCGAGGGGCTGGTCGAGCCGGTGCGCAACAAGGGCTTCCGGATCACCGAGGTGAGCGAGCGCGACCTCGACCAGTACACCGAGATCCGTGCCCTGATCGAGGTCCCGGTCGTCGGCCAGGTCACCCGCACCGCCGACCCGGCACAGCTGGAGGCCCTGCGCCCTGCCGCCCTGGAGATCGTCGCCGCCGCCCGCGCGCACGACCTCATCGGCTACCTGGAGGCCGACCGCCGCTTCCACCTCGACCTGCTCGGCCTCAGCGGCAACGACCGCCTGGTCGAGACGGTCGGGGACCTGCGCAAGCGCTCCCGTCTCTACGGCCTCACCCGCCTCGACGAGCGCAATCAACTGCTGCCCTCCGCCGAGGAGCACGTCGAGCTCCTCGAGGTGATGCTGACGGGCGACGCCGAGGCGGCCGAGGCCTGTATGGCCCGCCACCTCGGTCATGTCCGCTCGCTGTGGGCCCAGGGCCGCGAGGAACCGCTGGTACCGCGGCCGCAGCAGCCGCAGGCCGCCCGCCGGGGCTGACCGGGTGGACGGGGCAAGCCCGGTCAGCCCCGGTCAGCGTGGTCAGCCCCGGCCGGTGAGCAGCCCGTCCATCCACTCCTCCACCCCGTCGGCGGTGCGCGGCAGCGCCGACGACATCAGCCGGGCACCGTCCGAGGTGATCACCAGATCGTCCTCGATCCGGACCCCGATACCGCGCAGCTCGCGGGGCAGGGTCTCGTCGTCGGGCTGGAGATAGAGCCCCGGTTCGACGGTCAGGACCTGCCCCTCCGCCAGGACGCCGTCCAGGTACTGCTCGGCGCGGGCCCGGGCGCAGTCGTGCACATCGAGCCCGAGCATATGGCCCGAACTGCACAGCGTGTAGCGCCGGTACAGGCCGCTGTCGGCGGCCGGCGCCTCCCGCGCCGGGATGCGCAGGACGCCCCAGTCGGCCAGCCCCTCGGCCAGGACGCCCGTACAGGCCCGGTGGAAGTCCCGGAAACTCGCGCCCGGCTTGAGGGCCGCGATGCCCGCCTCCTGCGCGCCGAGCACCAGCTCGTACACCCGGCGCTGGACGGGGGAGAAGCGCCCGGAGAGCGGCAGGGTGCGGGTGAGGTCGGCGGTGTACAGCGTGTCGGTCTCCACGCCCGCGTCCAGCAGCAGCAACTGGCCGGGGTCGAGCGGTCCGTCGTTGCGGGTCCAGTGGAGCACACAGGCATGGGCGCCGGCGGCGGCGATGGTCTCGTACCCGGTGCCGTTGCCCTCGGCGCGGGCGCGCAGCTGGAAGACCCCTTCGATCCAGCGTTCGCCGCGCGGGTGGCGCAGTGCGGCGGGGAGGGACCGTACGACATCCTCGAAGCCGGTGGTGGTGTGCGCGACGGCCTCCTGGAGCTGAGCCACCTCCCAGTCGTCCTTCACCAGTCTCAACTCGCTGAGGACGGAGGCGAGTTCCGCGTCATGGGCGGCGTCCCGTCCGG
The DNA here is from genome assembly GCF_036048035.1 of Streptomyces sp. NBC_00400. Taxonomy (NCBI): domain Bacteria; kingdom Bacillati; phylum Actinomycetota; class Actinomycetes; order Kitasatosporales; family Streptomycetaceae; genus Streptomyces; species Streptomyces sp. NBC_00400. The sequence goes on from NZ_CP107940.1 coordinate 7,678,504, forward strand.
GCCGGTGAGGTGCGAGGTCGTCCAGGTGCGCACAGCGGAGGCCGGTGAGGCGTTCGGCCTCGGCGAGATCGGGGCGGCGGCCCACCCAGAACTCGCCGTAGCGGCGGTCCCGGTAGAACGCGCCACCGTCGTCCCGCGGCGGCCGCGGCCGCAGGTACAGCACCGCCTCGCCGTCCGGTTCCAGTACCAGGACGTGCCCCGGCTGGTCCTCGCCCGTCAGCCCGGTCAGCCAGGCGTAGGCGCTGTGCGGGCGGAAGCGGTGATCGCAGTCGTGGGAGCGGACCTTCAACTCCCCGGCGGGGACGGTCAGCCGCTCGCCGGGGAAGCGTGCGGCGAGCCGGGCCCGGCGGCCGGCGAACCGGGCGAAGCCCGGGACGCGGGGGCCGTCGGGGGGAGGGGTGGTGGCCCACCGGCCGGTCATGAAGGAGGCGAGGGCGTCCGACACCGGCAAGTCGTGGCTGCCGGTGTGGAGTTGGGGGGCGCGCGAAGTCAAAGGACACCTCCGGTAAAGAAAGTACCTGAAGCCTTGTCAGTGCAATTTCACATTACTATGTTATGGGTCACACCTCGTGGAGTGAAGGCCACCGCCTCCATCCCCACACAACCCCCCACCCCCTCCCGGAGGTTCAGGTGTCCCCTTCGCGTCTGCCGCGCAGCATCCTGCTGGCCGCGACCCTCGCCACCACCCTCGCCCTGCCGGCCGTCCAGGCCGCCCAGGCGGCACCCCACCCGTCGGCCCCCTCCTCGCAGCGGACCCGGGCACCCCAGCCCGGACACCGTCCTGCCGCCCCCACCGCCAACCCCTTCGACCACGCCCAACGCCTCGCCAGAGCCCCGAAGTCCGACGCCGCCCCGGCGCCGGCACCCCGTGCCCTCGTCGAGAGAGGCCGTATACCGGGCCCCCAGACCAAGCCCGCAGGCCCGCCGCAGGGCCCGAGACCCGAGGTCGCCCCCTGCACCCTCGACGGCATCACCGGCCTGAACCCCGAACAGTTCGCGGACTTCCTCGCCGACCCGGCCGTCACGGCCGACGGCTGTCTGCGCACCCTCGTGTGGACCTGGGACCCCCGGCTCATCCCCGTCATGTCCGACGCCCACGTCCAGGCGGTGGCCCGTCGCATCACCGGCCTCGCCGCCGCCCACGACGGCAAGAACACCAGCCATCTGTACGAGATGTTCACGTACTTGCACGCGGTGGCCTACCAGGACTTCTCACACGACGAGATCGACACCACCGACGCCCCCACCGTCGACGCCGTACGCCGCGCCGTCGAGGCCTTCGGCACCGCGGCCCGCACCTTCGACGTCACCCGGGCCAACGCCGACACCCTGCGCGAAGCCCTCTACGCCGCCAGCGCCCCGGGCCTGCGTCAGCACCAACTCGACCTGATCCAGCGGGTCCTGGCCACCCTGGACGCGGCCCACCCCGCCACCCACAAGGACCCGGCCTGGGGCAACGCCGCTCTCGCCGCGCTCTCCGTCAACTACCTGGGCGTCTACCCCGGCAACAAGGACACCGCCTTCCAGTACGCGGTCGCCGCCGACCCCGCTTACCGCGCCGTCTTCAAGGCGTTCGCCGGATACACCCACCTCAAGGGGACACCCAACGCCTGGGCCGTACGCGATGCGCTCGGGGAGTACGGCCGCTTCGGCCAGATCGATTCCCTCAAGCAGGCCATCGTCACCGACCTCGGCGCCCTCCTCCCCACCACCGTGCGCAACTTCGGCGACGGCAGCGAACCCTGGGCCAAGGTCGCCGGCTGGCTGATCTTCTTCGACGCCTGCAAGCCGTACGCGGTGTGCAAGGACGACATCGAAAAGCGGATCTTCCCGCACACCTACTCCTACGACAACGGCGCCCTCAAGGTCCGCACCGCCCTCGACCGCGCCGTCGTCGACCAGCTCTACTACGCGTCCAAGCAGGTCAGGGCCCAGTTCCACCGGGTGCTCGGCACCACTGAACCGCTGGCGGGCGACCCCAACACCACCCTCACCATCGTCCTGTACGCCTCCCGCGCCGACTACGAGGTCTACCACCCGATGCTCACCGGCATGGGCACCAACAACGGCGGCGTCTACATCGAGCAGGGCGCGACCTTCTACACCTACCAGCGGCGCGTCCCCCAGGACTCCAGCCTCACCCTCGAAGAGCTCTTCCGGCACGAGTACGTCCACTACCTCAACGGCCGCTTCGCCGTCCCCGGCTTCTTCGGCGAGGGCCCCTGGTACGAGGGCGACCGCACCACCGCCATGGACGAGGGCAGCGCCGAGTTCTTCGACGGCTCGACCCGCGACAACGGCATCGCCGTGCGCCGGTCGCTCGTCCGCGACATCATCGCGGACACCGCAGACGGCAAAGCCCGTATGAGCATCAACGCGTTCCTGCACGCGACGTACGACCGCGACGGCTTCCGCTTCTACTCCTACGCCGGGACGTTCTTCGAGTTCCTGTGGCGCGACCACCCCGCCATGCTCCAGGAGATGTACCGGTACCTGCGGGCGGACGACCCGGCCGCCTTCGACTCCTGGCGCAACCGCATGGGATCCGACGCGGGGCTGCAGCAGCAGTACGACGCCTTCCTCGACGCGCAGATCGCCATCGTCGACGACCTCTTCGTACCGGACACGACGTTCACGCCCAACGGATCCCTGAAGTTCGCCACCCCCGCCGAAGTACAGAGCGCCTTCGCCGCCGCCACCGCCAACACGCCCGTCTGCAAGGACGACGGCGACCCGGGCATCGGCCGGTTCACCTGCACCGGCCGGATCACCGCCAATCTCGCCAACTCCGGCGACCCCGGCCAGGTCTTCAAGGACATGGCCGAGACCGTCGACTACTTCATCCTCGACCGCACCAAGCCCGCCGCGAACAACTTCACCGATATGAACTGCTCCTTCGGCCCCACCGACATCTGGTCCTCGGGCCGGGCCGGCAGCGCGGACTTCCGCTGCGAGGGCCCGTTGCGGCGGTGAGAACGCCGCCGTCCCCGGCGCCGGCACGGCCCGTCGTGCAACTGGCGGGCCGTGTCCGGCCGGTGAGCCGTGACCGGCGGACGGTCCGTGACCGGCAGGGCCCTTCGGCCTCCGTCAGTCGCCGGGCAGATCGAGCCGGCGGGACGTACCGGGCGCCAGCGAGAACGCGCGGTCGCGCAGCCTGACCCGCACCGCGGCGTTCTCGGAGGCCGGCACCGCGATCCGTACCTGCTCGGCGCGGATGCGCAGATCGATGTCCCAGTGGCGCCGGAAGCGGATGCGGACCCCGAACTTCGAGAGCTCCGGCAGCGGCGCCGGATCGAGCCACAGCGCCTGGTCGCGGGTCTCCAGGCCGGTCATCCCGCGCTGGACGAAGTCCAGGGTGCCGGCCATCGCGCCCAGGTGGATGCCCTCCGCTGTGGTGCCGCCCTGGACGTCCGCCACGTCCCCGGCCAGCGCCTCCTCGCAGAACGTCCAGGCGTCGGGACGCTGGACGCGGGCCAGGACCCAGGCGTGGACCAGGGCGCTGAGGGTGGAGCCGTGGCTGGTGCGGTGCAGGTAGTAGTCGACGGTGGCGTGCCAGATGTCGTCGTCCAGGGGATGGCCGAGCCGGCGGAACACCGAAGCGAGCTCCGACGGCGAGAAGAGATAGCCCAGCATCAGCACATCGGCCTGTTTGGAGGCCTGGTAGCGGTTGACCGTGTCGCCCTCCGCCTCCAGGATCCGGTCCAGCCGGCGGATGTCACCGTAGCGCTGCCGGTATCCGTGCCAGTCCAGCTCGTCGAGGTCCCCGTATCCGGCGAACTGGCTGATCACCCCGCGGTGGTAGGGCACATGGAGCCGGTGTGCGATGTCCTCCCAGCGCTCGGGCTCCTCCGGGCCGAGCTGGAGACGTTCGCACAGCTGCCGGTGATGGGCCTCGGGGAGCGTGCGGCAGAGATCGAGGGCACGCATCAGCACCCAGGCCGCCGTGACATTGGTGTAGGCGTTGTCGTCCACTCCCGGTGCGGCGGCGTCCGGATAGCCGTCGTGGTACTCGTCGGGACCGACGACCCCACGGATGCGGTACCGGCCCAGGGAGGCGTCCCAGACCGCACAGGCGGCCCAGAAGCGGGCGATCTGCAGCAGCATCTCCGCGCCCCTGGTGTGCAGGAACTCCGTGTCGCCGCTGGCCTGTCCGTACTGCCACACGTTGTAGGCGATCGCCGACCCGACGTGGTGCTGGAGCCGCGAGTAGTCGGGCAGCCAGCGCCCCGAGCGCGGGTTGAGGTGGAGCTGCTGGGTCTCCTCACGGCCGTCGCCGGCGCTCTGCCACGGGTACATCGCACCGGTGCGGCCCGCTTCCCGCGCGGCATGGCAGGCGGCGGGCAGCCGCCGGTAGCGGTAGTCGAGCAGCGCACGGGAGACCTGCGGCAGATGCAGATTCAAGAACGGCAGTACGAACAGCTCGTCCCAGAAGACATGTCCGCGGTACGCCTCGCCGTGCAGCCCCCTCGCCGGCACCCCGGCATCCAGCTCGGCGGTGTGCGGCGAGAGGGTCTGCAGGAGGTGGAAGAGGTGCAGCCGCAGGATCCCGCCCGCCTCGCCGGGGACCTCCAGCTTGGCCTGCCGCCACAGGTTCTCCCAGGCGCGGTGGTGCGAGGCCCGCAACTGCCGGAAGTGCGGGGCCAGGGCCACACAGTCCACTGCCGCGTGCCGCGGGCTCTCGATCGCCGGGTCACGCGAGGTGAACAGCGCCACGGTCTTCTCGACGACCGCGGGGGAGGCCGGGGGGAGGGGCAGGACCAGGGTGTGGAACGCCCCCAGCGCGGTGAGCTGCGGCATGGGTGCCCCGCCCCGGCCGGAGGAGGCGCGGGTCCGGGCGGCCAACGCGATACGGATGTCCGAGTCGAGGGTGCGGCAGCTCAGCCACACGGTGTCCGGCCGCTCGCTGCCGGTCTCCCACCCCGTCAGATGCTGGTCCGCCAGCTCGCGGTAGCGCGCGACGCCGGCATTGCGCACCGCACCGTCGATCCCGGACTCCACCTCCACCGTGCCCGCCCACCCATGGGACCGGAAGCAGGTGCGCAGCGCGGCCAGATGGGGTTCTCCCATGTGCACCAGGCGGCACTGTTCGACGGTCAGCCGCCGGCCCGCCTCGTCCTCGTAGACCGAACAGCGGGTCAGCGTGCCGTGCCGCAGGTCCAGGGTCTGCCGGTGCTCTGCCAGCTGCGGGTGGTCGGGGGAGAGCCAGGGGCCGGGAGCCGCGTCGGCGGGGCAGATCCGGTAGCGCAGCGGGAGCCAGTTGGGGAGGTTGACCATGTCCTCGTTCTCGACCGGGCGCCCCGCCACCAGCGAGGTGAGCCGGTTGTAGCAGCCGGCGGCATAGGTGCCGGGGTAGTGCGCGGGTCCGGCCGGCACCTCGGACGCCGCGCCGCGGGTGGCGAAGTAGCCGTTGCCGAGGGCACAGAGCGTTTCGCGCAGCCGTTCCGTCTCCGGGTCGTACCCCTCGTACGACCAGGCCCAGGGGTGCGGCATCCGCCCGCCCCGGCCGCCGTACGGCCAGGTCCAGGCGCTCGTCATCCCCCCTCCCCGGCCGTCAGCAGCTCGCCGGGGTCGGCCACGACCACATCGGCGCCACGGCGGCGCAGGGCGGTGGCACTGTACGGTCCTGCCGTCCGGTCCACGCCCACCACCAGGCCGAATCCGCCGCGGCGGCCGGCCTCGACACCGGCGAGGGCGTCCTCCACCACGGCGGTGTCCGCGGCCGGGACACCGAGCCGCCGGGCCGCTTCAAGGAAGAGCGCGGGGTCCGGTTTGCCGGGCAGGTGCAGCCGGCGCGCCTCGTTGCCGTCCACCACGGCCCCGAAGAGCCCGAGCACATCGGCCGCGGCCAGCAGCTCGGTGGCATGGCGGGACGCCGAGACGGCGGCGCACGGTACCCCGAGGTCCCACAGCACCCGCAGCAGGCGCACGGTGCCGGGCCAGGTGGTGACGGCCTCGGTCCGCAGGCGCGCGGTGAACAGCTCGTCCTTGCGGGCCGCGACGGCGCCGACGGTGTCCGTGCCCGGTGCGTCCTCCGGCGTGCCGGGCGGCAGACCGAGGCCCCGGGCGCGCAGGAAGGCGGCCGCCCCGTCCTGCCGGGACCGTCCGTCGACATAGCGCAGATAGTCGTCCACGGGGTCGAAGGGGCGCTGCCCGCCCGCGGCCGTCAGACACGCGTCGAAGGCGCTCTTCCAGGCCGCGGCATGCATCCGCGCGGAGTCGGTGATGACCCCGTCGGTGTCGAAGACCACGGCCCGCAGCGAGTGCAGACAAGCGGCCAGGGAGACGCCGCTCATGGTGACGGTTCCGTTCGCATGGTGACGGTTCCGTTCGTCGGTGTGTCCCTTCCATGGCACCACGACTGCGGGCCATGGGCGCGCCGCGCTCCGTCACCCCGGGCCGGTGGGCCCGGTGCGGCCCGCGCGGCCCGGCGCGGTCCCGCCGAACGGCTTCGGGACCGCCTGGCCGCCGCCCCTGCGCGCACCGGACCACGGTGCGACGGTGGCAGTAGGCCCCCTCGCCGAGGTGAGCGTAAGGAAGGGAAGGCGATGGAGCATCCGCTGACCGTCGGAACCGATGGATCGGATGCCGCGTTCCGGTCGCTGGACTGGGCGGTGGACGAGGCGGTACGCCACGCCCTTCCGCTGCGGATCGTCCACGCCTCCCGGTGGGAGCGCTACGAGGGCACCTCGTCGGCGCCGGCCCCGGAACGCCCCGTCGAGCAGGTGCTCGCCGAGAACATCGTGGCGTCCGCCGCCGACCACGCCCGCCACCGTCACGCGGACCTCAGGGTCTCGGCGGAGGTGCTGGCCGACGACGCGGTCACCGTCCTGCTGAACGAGGGCCTGCATGCCTCGGCGCTCGTCCTGGGGTCGCGGGGACGCGGGGAGATCACCGGCCTGCTGCTCGGGTCGGTCACTCTGACGGTGGCCGCCCGCGCCCGCTGCCCGGTGATCGTGGTACGCGGTGACCCGGCCGGACTCGCGGGCACACACGACCGCGTCCTCCTCGGCATCGCCGACCCGGCCGGTGAAATGGCGGCCGTCCGCTTCGCCTTCCGCGAGGCCGAGGCCCGCGGCTGCACGCTGGAGGCGGTCTGCGCCTGGCGCCGCCCGGCACCCGGGACGGCGGCCGACGCCCCACAGCCCGCCGCGGAGCCCCACCGCTCCGACGAGGAGCAGGCCACGGCGTTGCTGGATGACGCCCTGGCCGAGGCGGCCGGCGCCCATCCGGCGGTGCGGGTGGAGCGCGCCGTGGTCGAGGGGCCGGCGCACAAGGTCCTGGTGCACCGCGCCGCCGCAGCCGATCTGCTGGTGGTCGGGGCGCAGCGCCGCCACGGACACTTCGGTCTGCAGCCCGGCCGGGTGGCGCACACCGCTCTCTGCCACGCCGCCTGCCCCGTGGCGGTCGTGCCCCCGACCGCCTGAGCCGGCACCGGCACCCGGGCCCGGTGCTACGTCCCCAGCCCGGCCGCATGATCGGGGACGTAGGTCTGCAGGTCCCGGGGCGGCCGCTGATAACCGGTGGCCGGCGGCCGCGGCGGCAGGGTCAGCTCGGGCGGGGTGACGGCGCGGTAGGGCACCGTCGACAGCAGGTGGGCGATCATGTTCAGCCGGGCCCGGCGTTTGTCGTCGCTCTCGACGACGTACCACGGCGACTCCGCGATGTCCGTGTGGACGAACATCTCGTCCTTGGCCCGCGAGTACTCCTCCCAGCGGGTCAGCGACTCCAGGTCCATGGGGGAGAGCTTCCAGCGCCGGGTGGGGTCCTGCAGCCGCCGCCGGAACCGCTGCTCCTGCACCTCGTCGCTCACCGAGAACCAGTACTTGCGCAGCAGGATCCCGTCCTCCACCAGCATCCGCTCGAAGACCGGGCACTGCCGCAGAAACAGCTGGTGTTCGGCCGGTGTGCAAAAGCCCATGACCCGTTCGACACCGGCCCGGTTGTACCAGCTGCGGTCGAACAGCACCATCTCGCCCGCCGCGGGAAGGTGCTCCGCATAGCGCTGGAAGTACCACTGGGTGCGCTCCCGCTCGGTGGGCCGCGGCAGCGCCACGATCCGTGCCACCCGGGGGTTGAGGTACTGGGTGACCCGTTTGATGGTGCTTCCCTTGCCGGCCGCGTCACGCCCCTCGAAAACGACGACGAGCCGGGCACCCTCGGTGCGCACCCACTCCTGGAGCTTCACCAGCTCCGTCTGCAGCCGGTACAGCTCCGTCTCGTACAACGACCGCGGCAGCTTCCCGGCGCCGCTCCCGCCCTGCTTGTCCGCCATATGACGACGGTACGGAGAAAACCCCCCGGTGGCTCAGGCGTGCGAGCCGAACGGGGCCAGGGCCTCGCGCTCGATCCGCCGCCGGACCTGTTCGGTCAGGACGGCGAGCCGCTTCGAGACCTTCGCCCGAACGGCCTGCGGCGACCGGATGTACCGGGCGGCCGCGGGCAGCTCCGCGATATCGGCCGTGACCCGCCGCCGGGCGTCCTCGAGGCGGCCCCGCGGCGTACTGCGCACGCCCCCGCGCATCAGCGTCTCCAGCAGCGGCGTACTGCCCGGGGGCACCGGCTCCTCGGCCAGGCCGATCACATCGTGGCACCCGGGCCGGCGGAAGACCTGTTTGCGGCCCGGTGCGGTGGCCTTCGCCGCCGACAGCTTCATCAGCGGCCGGCCGTCGTAGGCGACGAGCTTGTACGCCGAATCCAGCGCGGGGGCGTCGGCGCTCACCCCGACCCGGGTGCCCACGGCAAAGACGTCGATCGGGGCTCCCGCCCGTGCCAGATCGTGCACCGCGAATTCGTCCAGCCCGCCACTGGCGACGATGCGGACCTGTGGAAGTCCCGCGTTGTCCAGGATCGTGCGGGCGCGGAAGGCCAGTTCTGCCAGGTCACCGCTGTCCAGGCGGATGGCCGACCCGTCACCGCGCCCCAGTGCGTTCAGCACCCTGGCCGCTGCCGCGACGCCGGATTCGGTGGCGTAGGTGTCCACCAGAAAAGTCACCGGTCCGGGATGGCGGAGCGCGAACGCGGTGAACGCCGCCTCCTCGTCCCCGAACGCCTCGATGTACGAATGCGCCATCGTGCCCACCGCCGTCAGATCCTCGGCGTGGGCCGCCGCCACATTGCTGGTGCCGGTGAATCCGGTCATGGCACCCAGCCGGGCCACCTGGCAGGCGGCGGCGGTTCCCGGGCTGCGCCGCAGCGAGAAGTCCACGACGGAGCGCCCCCGTGCGGCGAGCACGCATCTGACGCACTTGGACGCGATGGTCGTCTGATGGGTGAGGTGGTTGAGCACATACGACTCCACGAACTGCGCCTGCGGCAGCGGAGCGGTGATCTCCAACAACGGCTCACCCGCCAGGACGACCCGGCCCTCCGGAACGGCCCGGACCTCCCCGGTGAAGCGCATCCCCAGCAGCGGAGCGAGCTCTCTCGCCGGCCGCTGCAGCGCCTCGGCGAACACCTCGACATCGTCGTGTCCGACCGCGAAGCCGGAGAGAAAGTCGAGGACCGTCTCGGCCCCGGCGGCGATCAGGAACCCCCGCTCCGGCGGCAGGGCCCGTACGAAGCAGCTGAAGGTCGCCGGCTCCGTCATGCCCTCGTGGAGGTACGAGAGGGCCATGGTCACTTCGTACAGGTCGGTGAGCGTCGCATCCGACATGGCCGGCTCCTTCCAGGGAGCGCCGTGGCACCGGCCGGCCGGGGACGGCGCCCGCACGGACTCACGCCATCGCGTCGGCCCAGCCGTACGCGGCGCGGTGGTCGTGCCGGGGCGGCGCGGCACCGACCCCTTCGAGATCGAGATCCGCCACCCGCTGCAGTTGCCCCGCGAGGTCCTTCATCGCACGCCCGGCCGCGATCTCGTCCCCGATCTCCGGTACGTCCCGGTCCTCGGGGCTGCAGCGGGCCGTGCCGTGCCCGGTGAGGGTGGTGGTTCCGGTCCGGAGCTCCACGCGCGCCTTGGTCGTTCCGTCCTCCTCGAAGAGAGTGAGACGGACGGGCCATTCGACTGTCTTTGCCATGGCTCACCTCTGCCTTCCACCGGGGCTGCCGCTACCGGCGGCTGCCGCCTCGGGCCGCGGACGGAGCCGTCATGCCCTCGGCAGGCGGTCCCGCCGGTATGACCTCTCACCGTCATCATCCGCCTTCTGCCGCGGGGCGTCATGGCGCCGGCCCCCGGCCGTCTCAGACCGTGGACGCCCGCCGCCGCGTGGTCACTCGTGCGGCACCACGGCCACCGGACACGGGGCGTGGTGGACGGCCGCCTGGACGATATGGCCGATCCGCGGTGCCGGCATCCGGCGCCGGTGCCGCCGGCCGACGATGAGCAGCCGGGTGTCCGCGGCGCTGTGCAGCAGGGCCGGCGCCGGACTCTCCATCACCACCCGCTCGTTCACCCGCAGGTCCGGGTACTTCTCCCGCCACGGATGCAGCGCCGCGGCCAGCTCCTGCCGCGCGTCGCGCGCCGCCTCCTCGGCGAGGACCGGTTCCACACCGCCGCCCCGGTTGTACGCGTACGAGGGCAGGTGCCGGCCGTGCACGGCGCGCAGCGCGGCACCCCGGCGGGCGGCGCTGTCGAAGGCGAAGGCGAGCAGCGCCTCGCACGGCCCGTGCAGGCCCAGCCCCACCACCACCTCTCCGTCCTGCCCGGTCGCCGCGATGCCCGGCCGGGCACGTACCAGCACCGTGGGGCACTCGGTGTGCGCCACCAGCTTCAGTCCGAGCTCGCCGAGGGCGAAGCGGGACACCGGCCCCAGGTCCCGCGAGCCGAGGACCAGCAGGTCCGACTCTCCCGCGGCTTTCTGCAGGGCCTCCAGGGGGTCCGCGGGCACCAGGACCGGGTCCACCGGGAGGTCCGGGAAACGGGTGCGCACCGCGGTGACGGCTTCCTCCATCATCCGGTGAGGCCAGTAGTTCTGGTCCCCCTCCTCCAACTCCTCCAGGGGACGGTCCACCGGCTCGGGCGCGAGCAGCACCCAGGCATGCAGCAGCCGCAGGCGCGCATGGCGCAGCCGTGCTTCGTGTGCCGCCCACAGGATCGCGGACAGGGACTCGGGCGTACCGTCCACACCGGCGGTGATGACATCGTTCATGGCCTCGCTCCGTTCCTGGCGCGCTCGGCGCATTCGCGCCCACACCTCCAGGGTGCTCGACCTCGCCCGCTCCGGCACGGGCCATCCGGCCTTCGCTCGGCACGCGCTCGGCCCCACCCGCCGCCGGTCAGCGCGGGCCGTGTCCGGTGCCCTCGGGTCCGGTGCCGCCGGGTCCGGTGCCGCCGGGCCCGGTGCCGTCGTGCCCGGTGCCGGCGTGCGCGGGATGAGCCCCGGGACCGTCAGGCGGTGTGCCGCCCATCACGCGCAGCATGGCCCGGCCCCCGGTGCGCAGGAAGCGGTGGACCAGCGCGGCGGCGAGGAGGAGGAAGGCGAGGTTGAGCCAGGTGGTGTAGTTCCACGAGACCCCGGACATCGGGATCGTCGCGTCGGCCTGGCGGGGGATCAGCCCCAGTCCGCCGAAGACGGCTTCGACCACGTAGCCCGCGACGACGACGGACGCATAGAACGTGACCAGCAGGAACAGGGCCATCCTGGTCCCGTAGTACTTCCGGTAGATGTGCAGGATCGGCAGGATCAGGAGGTCGGCGAAGAGGAAGGCGACCACCCCGCCGAAGCTGATCCCGCCCTTCCACAGGACCACCGCCAGCGGCACATTGCCGATGGAGCAGACGAACGAGGCGATCGCCACCAGCGGCCCGATCAGCGGCCCCCACACCTTCGCGGCCAGCGGGTGTCCGTCGAAGAAGAACGCGCGCCAGAAGCTGTCGGGGACCCAGGCGGCGATGGCCCCGGCGATCAGCAGGCCGAGCACCAGATCCTTGATGATCGCGGCCCATTCCATGACGAAGACGCGCGAGGTCGAGGTGTAGCCCTCGGCGGAGAACAGCCGTCGCGCGAAGGACCCCTCGCGGTGTACGGACATGTCCATCGCCGCGTGCCCCTCCATGGAGCCGGCCAGCCCCCGTTCGGCCTGCTCACGGGCGCGCCGCAGCAGCTTGTCGCGCAGGAAGAGGCGGAACAGCACGGCCAGCACGACGATCATGACCGGTCCGCCGGTGAACTCGGCGAGCGTGAACTGCCAGCCCATCAACAGGGCCAGAATGACGCCGAGTTCGACCACCAGGTTCGTGGAGGCGATCTCGAACGCCATGGCGGCCGTGAAGTGCGCGCCTTTGCGGAACAGCGACCGGGCCAGCGCGACCGCGGCGTACGAGCAGGAGGAGGACGCCGCACCCAGCGCGGCGGCCAGCGTCAGGGTGCGGGGACGGTCGTCGCCGAGCAGCCCGACCACGGTCGAGGTGCGCACCACGGCCTGGACGACCGCGGACAGCGCAAAGCCCAGGATCAGCGCCCAGGTGATCTCCCAGGTCATGGATCCGGCGATGGACAGTGCGTGCAGGATCGGGTGCATCGGCTGAGGTGTTCCTTGGCCTGCCGCGGCGCAAACGCCCGCTCGCCCGGTGGCGTTCCCGGGCCCCGGCCCGGTGCACGGGCGCGTCAGACCCGCCCGTGCGCCTTCTGCGCCCGCCGCGACAGCGAGTCGATGACCACGGCGATCAGCAGCACCCCGCCCGTGATCATGAACTGCACGGCGGTCCGGATGCCCATGAGGGCCACACCGGAGGCGATCGACTGGATGACCAGGACACCGAGCAGGGCGGACCAGGTCCGGCCCCGGCCGCCGAACAGGCTGGTGCCGCCGATGACCGCGGCGGCGATGGCGTCCATCAGCAGCAGGCCCGCCCCCGACGTCTGACTGGCCGAGGTGACGCGCGAGGCCAGGAACAGACCGCCGATCGCGGCCATCGTGCCGGACACCATGAAGACCGAGATACGGACCAGGTCCACATTGAGGCCGGTGCGGCGGGCTGCCTCGACGCTGCCGCCGAGGGCGAAGATCATGCGTCCGTAGCGGGTGCGGCGCAGCACGCAGTCGAGGCCGACGAGCACGACGAGGAAGATCAGCAGCGCCAGCGGCAGCCCCAGGAACTGGTTGAGGACCACGGCCGCGGCCAGGGCGATCACCGCCAGCACTCCGGTGCGCAGCAGGATCTCGCTCAGCGGCCGGGCGGGCACACCGGCGGCCCTGCGCCGCCGCACGTCACGGTACGACACCAGGAAGTAGCCGGCGGTGCCCAGCACCGCCAGACCGTACGCCGCGGCCACATTGTTGAAGTAATAGCTGGTCAGCATCGCGAGCAGGCCGTCGTCGTCGATGTTGATCGTGCCGTTGGAGCCCAGGACGTAGAGCATCAGGCCGTTCCAGCCCAGCAGGCCCGCAAGGGTGACCACGAACGCCGGTACCCCGACCTTGGCGAAGAAGAACCCCTGAACGGCTCCGATCACCGTGCCCCCGAGCACCGCGATCAGCACCGCAAGTCCCTCCGGCACGCCATGGTTCACGGTCAGCACCGCGAAGGCGGCCGCCGCGAGGCCGCTCACCGATCCCACCGAGAGGTCGATCTCGCCGAGCAGCAGAACGAACACCACACCGACCGCGATCATGCCGGTACCGACGATGTCCACGGTCAGATTGGACAGGTTGCGCGGCGAGAGGAAGTTCTCGTTCAGGCTCTCGAAGATGATCCACACCACGATCAGGCCGAGGGCCACCGGCACCGAGCCGAGCTCGCCGCTGTGGAACCTCCGCCGGAGCACGTCGAGGGGGTTCTGTGCCCCGAAATCGGGCGCGAGACGGCGCTGGTCGGCAGGGGGCACCGCCCCGCCGTTGGCCCCCTGCCCGCCGGACGGCCGCTGCTTGCGCAATGCCCAGGTCCTGCTCACGGCTGCACCTCCCACCCCGGTGTCCTGCGGCGTGTCACGGCGTTGTCCGTGGCCCCGGTGATCGAGGAGATGATCTGTTCGTGGGAGGTGGTCGTCACATCGAAGAAGCCGTTGTTGCGGCCGAGCCGCAGGACGGCGACCCAGTCCGCCACCGCCTTGATGTCCCCCATGTTGTGGCTGATCAGGAGCACCCCGAGCCCGCGTTCGCGGAGCTGGTCGACGAGGTCGAGGACCTGGGCGGTCTGTTCGATGCCCAGCGCCGCGGTGGGTTCGTCGAGGAGCACGAGCCGGGGTTCGCCGAGCAGCGAGCGGGAGATCGCGACGGTCTGGCGCTGGCCGCCGGAGAGCGAGGCGACCGGGAGGCGTACGTCGGGCATCCGGATGGCCAGCATGTCGAGCAGGTCCAGGGTGAGGCGCTCCATCTCCACCTCGTCCAGCACACCGGCCCGGTGGATCTCGCGGCCGAGGAAGAGATTGCCGACCACGTCGAGGTTGTCGCACAGCGCGAGGTCCTGGTAGACGGTGGCGATGCCCAGGTCCTGGGCTTCGTGGGGCCGGGTGATCTGGACGGGACGGCCGTCCCACTCGATCACTCCCTCATCGGCGGCGTCGACCCCGGCGACCACCCTGATCAGCGTGGACTTGCCGGCGCCGTTGTCGCCCACGAGTGCCACGACCTGGCCGGCGCGGACCTCCAGTTCGACATCCGCCAGGGCCTGCACGGCGCCGTACCGCTTGGAGATGCCGCGCAGCGCCAGCAGGGGCGGCGCCGGTGTCGGTCGCCGGTGGGCCGGGCCGGGCTCCATGGGGATACCTGCCTTACCTGGTCAGTCCCGCCCTCTGGCAGGCGGACGCGAACTTGGGGGTGCAGATCTGCTCGATCGTGTACATGCGGTCCTTGACCACGGTGTCCTTGATGCGGTGCACGGTCACGGAGACCGGGGTGAGCAGCACGGCCGGGATGCCCCGGGTGGTGGGGCTGTTGACCGTGTGCGTCGTGATGCCGTCGAGCTTCTTGCCGCGGCCCAGCGCGACGGCCATGGCGGCGGCGGTGCCGGCCTCGGGCGCGAAGGGTTTGTAGACGGTCATGTACTGATCGCCGGTGACGATGCGCTGGATGGCGGCGAGTTCGGCGTCCTGGCCGGTGACCGGCGGCAACGGAGAGATCTTCGCGGCCTGCAGGGCGGAGATGATGCCGGCCGCCAGCCCGTCATTGGCGGAGTAGACACCGTCGATGTGCCCGGCGCCGAGGGCCGAGACGGCGGCGGTCATATTGCTGTTGGCGTTCTCCGGCCGCCACCCGGCGGTCTCGTAGGCCTTCCCGATCTTCACCTTGCCCCGGAGCACGTCGAGCGCGCCCTGCTTGAACCAGGCGGAGTTGGGGTCCGTCGAATCGCCGTTCATCATGACGATCTGGGCGCCGCGCGCCTTGTCGCCGAGTGCCTGGAGAAGCGCCTCGCCCTGCAGTTCACCGACTCTCCTGCCGTTGAAGGAGACATACGCCGAGACCGGTCCCTCCACGAGGCGGTCGTAGGCGACGACCGGGATGCCCGCCGCCCGCGCGCTCTCGACCGGCGAGCGCAGCGACTTGGAGTCGACGGCGTCCAGGATCAGCACCCGGACCCGCTTGGTGATCATCGCGTCCATCTGCTGCTGCTGGGTGGCCACATCGTGCTCCGCGCTGACGACCTCCACCGTGCACTCGGGGCAGAGCTGATGGATCTTCTTCTCGATCAGCGGCTTGTCGAAGTGGTAGAGGCGCGAGGTGTTGTCCGGGAGCAGCACACCGATCTTCAGGGCGCCTGCGGAGCCGGGCCCGCCCGGCTCGTGCACCCCGGCGGCCTTGCCGCAGGCGGCCGGCCCGGCCAGCAGGCACAGCCCGGCCAGGACGGCGGCAGCTCCCCGCAGACGGGTACGCACCTCAGGGAACCTCCTTCCCCTCCCGCCGGCCGTCCGCGCCGGCCGGTGCCCCCTCGGCGTCGAGCTGTTCGTCCGGCTGCAGGGTGATCTCGCTCCACACCTGCTTGCCGCCGCTCAGCGGCACCGAGCCCCAGGACGCCGACATCGCCTCGACCAGCAGCAGCCCGCGGCCGCCGGTCGACTCCCAGTCCACGGTCGTCGGCTTGACGGGGGCGCGGGGCGAAGCGTCGTTCACCGCGATCCGCAGCCGGTCCCCGGCCAGCGTCAGATCCAGCCGCACCTCCCCCTGCGTGTGGGCAATGGCGTTGGTGACCAGCTCCGACACCACCAGCAGGGCCACGTCCAGCTCCTCGCTCACCTTCCAGGAGCGCAGGGTGCGGGCGGCGAAGCGGCGGGCGTGCATGACCGCGTCGGGGAGCCGCCACACCGTCCAGTGCACCCGGGTCGGGCGGACGCGCATCCCGTCGTAGCGCAGCACCAGCACCGCCACATCGTCGTCGCGCCGCTTCGTCTCGCCCAGCAACTGGTCGGCGAGTTGCCCGGCATCGGCCGGGTCGGCCGTGGCAAGCAGCTCGCGCACCCGGCGGATGCCGTCCTCCAGGTGCAGCGTGGCCGATTCGGCCAGGCCGTCCGTGAGCAGGACGAGCACGGTGCCGGGGGCCAGGCCCACCTCGGTCAGCGGGAACTCCCCCTCGGCGGCCACCCCGAGCGGAGGGCCGCCCTCGACCGACAGCTCCTCGGTGCTGCCGTCGGGGTACCGCAGCAATGGCGGCAGATGCCCGGCCCGGACGAACCAGGCGATGCCCTCCTCCATGTCCAGGTCCACATAACAGCAGGTCGCGAAGAGATCGGTCTCCATGCCGAGGAGCAGCCGGTTGGCATGGGAGACCACCACATCGGGCGGGTGCCCCTCGACCGCGTAGGCCCGGATCGCGGTGCGCATCTGGCCCATGATCGTGGCGGCGCCGGCGCTGTGGCCCTCCACATCACCGATGACGAGCGCGATCCGGCCGTCGGACAGCGGGATGACGTCGTACCAGTCGCCGCCCACTTCGAGGCCCATCGTGGCGGGCAGATAGCGGGCGACGGCCACCCCGCCGGGCAGCGACGGCAGCTTGCGGGGCAGCAGACTGCGCTGGAGCATCGTGGCGAGCTCATGCCCGGCGTCCAGCGCATGGGCGCGGACGAGGGCCTGGCCCACCAGACCCGCGGTCGCGGTCAGCAGGGAGCGTTCCTCCGGCCCGAACGGGTGCTCCTCTTCCCAGCCGACCAGGCACACCCCGACGATCCGGCCGCCGGCCGGCAGCGGCAGGACGGCGAGACCGCCGGGCCCGATACCCGCCAGGTCGGGTTCGAGAGCGGCCCCCGGAGGCCACAGGGCCACATGGCCGCCGCGTATCACGCTCTCCAGCGAGGGCATCGAATGGCACGACGCATCGGGCCACTCGGATCTCCACTCGGACCGCCACACCGCGGGCCAGGCGTCGGGTTCCGGCGGGTCGAGGACGGACACCACGAACCGGTCGGCCTCCAGCTCGGCCACCGCCACCCGGTCGGCCCCCAGCGGCGTCCGCAGGGCGGCGACCACCACCCGGCTGACGTCGCGGATGGTCGTGGCGCCGGCCAGCGCGGCGGACAGCCGCTGCACGATGGAGACCTCGTCCGCACTGGGGCGCAGATAGGAGGCGTCGGCGACCACGCCCAGCATGCGCTCCGGGGCGCCGGCGGCGTCGACCAGCACCCGGCAGCGCAGACTCAGCCAGCGGAGCTCGCCGTTGGGCCGGCGGATACGGATCGACAGCTGCTGGGCGGGGGAGGGCAGCCGGCCCGGCTCCACCATCGACATCAGCGCGGGAACGTCGTCCGGCGCGGTGCACTCCAACAGCGTCTCCACCCGCCGGTCGAACCGCTCCGGAGCGATCCCGAACAGCTCCAGTACCTGGCCGTCCGCGTCGATCCGCCCGGTGCCCAGCATCAGCGTGAAGGCGCCGCCCCGGAGGGTGTCCAGTCCCGGTCCCAGCAGCGACCGCCGCTCCGTGCGGGCCATCACCCGGGCCGCGACGGCCTCCAGCCCCGCGGACACCTGGTCGGCATGGAGTTCCAGCAGATGGCGGCGGTCGGCGTCGAAGGCGTCCTGGGCCTTGTCGAGGACGACCAGGCACCCCAGCCGTTTGGCGTCCCCGCCCAGCGGCAGCACGCCCAGGGAGACATCGGACGGCAGTGCCCCGGCGCCGTCCCAGGGCTCTGCACCGGGGCTGCCCGGCGGAGCGGTGACGCCGTACTGCGCGAGCTCCGCCGGGCTCAGCCACAGGGGCAGGCCGGTGCGGAAGGCTGCCGCGACCGGGGAGTTGCCGGACAGCGGGAAGCTCGCCGGCAGTCCGTAGGGGGCGCCGGTGCCGCCGACCATCTCGGCCAGCTGAAGAGCGCCGCTCCCTTCGGCGGGCACATAGACGGCGGTCAGCTCAGCCCCGGTAGCCCCGAGGACCCGTGCGGTCACTTCCTGTACCGCCTCCGTATGCCGGAAGCCGTCGTCGTAAGCCACGGTCTCCGTATCCGCCCTCCGGAGCCGGAGCGTCCACCCCGCCACCGCTTCACCGGATATGTCGTCATTCACGGCCTCCTCTCCATGGTGCGGCACGCAGGGAGGGCACAGCTAGTCGGAGCGGGGGCACGGTGTGTGGCGTCAGGGATTCAGGGTGTCAACACGGCGGCCCCCTGCACCCGGTCGGCGGCCAGGTCCGTGAGGGCCTGCGGGGCACGGCTCAGCGGGTAAGGGCTGACGGTGACCCGGATGCCGATCCTTGCCGCGGTCGCCAGGAACTCCCGGCCGTCCTGCCGGGTGTTGGCGGTCACGCTGCGCAGATTCCGCTCGTTGAAGAGATGCCGCTGATAGTGGAGCGAAGGGATGTCGGTGAGGTGGATGCCGGCCACGGCGAGCGTGCCCGCACGGTCGAGTGCCTCCAGCGCCACCGGCACCAGATCGCCCACCGGCGCGAAGAGGATCGCCGAATCCAGCGGTTCGGGCGGGCGGTCGTAGGCCTCGCCGGCGGAGGACGCGCCCAGATCGAGGGCGAGTTCACGGGCCCGAGCGGACCGGGTCAGCACATGGACGGTCGCGCCTTCGGCCAGGGCGACCTGTGCGGCCAGATGTGCCGAGGCGCCGAAACCGTAGATGCCGAGCCTGCCGCCGAGGGGCAGTGCGCTGCGGCGCAGCGCGCGATAGCCGATGATCCCGGCGCACAGCAGCGGTGCCAGGTGTGCGGCGTCCTCGCCGTCCGGGAGCGGATAGGCGAAGTCCGCGGGGACGAGAGCGGTATCGGCGAAACCGCCGTCCGCGTCCCAGCCGGTGTACCGGGAGGCCGGACAGAGGTTTTCGTGGCCCGCGCGGCAGTACCGGCAGACACCGCAGGTGCCGCGCAGCCAGGCGCCGCCGGCCCGGTCACCGGCTCGGAACGCCGTCACCGCCTCGCCGGTGGCGATCACGCGGCCGACGATCTCATGGCCCGGGACGGTGGACGGGCGGTGCGGGGGCAGATCGCCCTCCGCCAGATGCAGATCCGTACGGCACACCCCGCAGGCCTCCACACGGAGCAGCAGGGCCCCCGGGCCCGCCTCGGGGGCCGGACGGCGCACGGCGGTCAGCGGCCCGGAGGCCATCGGGCCGGGACGCCGGACGGCCCAGCCGGACACCGTGTCCGGGCCTGCAGTGGTGGCCATGTCCCCAGGATGGCGCCCACCGGAGAGGCGGACAAATGGTGCGCCTCCGGGGCCCGCGGTCCGCCGATGTCCCGGGGCCCGCGGTCCGCCGGCGCCCCGGAGTCCGCGTCGTGCGGCGTCACCGGGGCGGGTCCGGAACCGGCCGGAGCGGGCCGCTCAGCCGGGAGGCAGGTGTGCGAAGTCCGCGTGTGCGATGACATAGCCGGATCGAGTGGTTTTATGGTCTCTTGCGGCGTATCGCGAGTGTCCCTTCCGCTTCCAGGGGATCCCCTCTTCGAAGAAGGGTGGGAGAGGCGCATGCGCGACACCGTCGGCACCGGCCGCTTTGCGGCAACCGGTGGCTGGCGTGTGCTGGTGTGCGTCGCGCTGCTGGCGTTACTGCACACCGCACTCACCACCGGCTGCTCCCATGGACCGGCCTCCGATGCCCATGGCTGCCCTCCGCACGCCGGCGCCCCCGCCGTGCCGGGCGCGGCCGAGCGGACCTGCGTCACGGCGGGGCCGCTGTCGGCGGCCACCGGCGGCGGAAAGCATCCCGGCAGCGGCGTCCGCCGCCTGTGCGACGCCTCGGCCTGCCATCTGCGCCATCAGGTCCCCACCGGGGCCGGTGGCAAGGCGCTCGGGCACTCTCCGGTCGCGCAGCTCCTCACCGCGTCGAAGGACGCCTCTTCCGGGGCCGCCGTCACGGCCGCTGCCCCCGCATCGCCACCACGCGCGCTCGTCCTGCGCTGCTGAGCCGGCCCGGCCGCATCACCCACCCCACCCCGTCACGGGGCCATGGGGCGATCGCGGTCTGCCGTCATCCGTTCTCGGCACTTCCACCGCAGGAGATGTGGCATGCCCCTCGATGTCTATGCCGCTCTCGGCGCGCTCGTCCGCGCCGAGGCCCGACGCACCAAGCCGGTACCCGCGCCCACCCCCGCCGACCACGCCGCGAAGCAGCAGCCGAGCACCCCGGTGCCTCCGCCGGCCGAACCGCCCGCCGAGCCATCGGCCGAACCGCCCGCCGACCTGTCGGCCGAACCGCCCGCCGACCTGTCGGCCGAGTCGCCCGCCGAGGCGCCCCCCGAGCCGCCGGCCGCCGCCACCGCGGCCCCGTCCTCGGCCCGGAAGAGTCTGCTCCTGAGGATGATTCACCGGCTGACCGCGTTCTTCGGCCGGCGGCGGCGTACTGGATCAGGGGCGGAAGGGCCACGCCGCCCGGTGCGCGGTCCGGGCCCCGACGGTCCGGGCGCCGACCGTCCGGGCGCCGACCGTCCGGAGTGTCACCGACGCCGGGACGGGGCGCGCCCCGCGGAACCGCCGTCGGGGTCGCCGCTCGCGTAGCGGCCGTGGAAGTGCGTATACCGCTCCAGCGGGTCGCCGTCCATGCTCCACGGCCAGAGGGTCGCCACCCCTCCGGTGGCCCGCAGCGCGGTCCCGGCCTCGGTCGTCCGGCCGGCTTTGATCAGGGCGTAGGCCAGCAGGTTGAGGTCGGCCAGGGCCGTCGCGTGCCGGAGGAACCCCGGGCCCGGCCAATAGTGCGCGGCCTGGTCGAGAGCCCGGGCGGCATCGGGGCGCCGCCAGATCTCGCCGGCGCCCAGAGCCGTCATGCCGCCCTCGGCGACCGCTCGCTGGTGGCTGATGGCGAGCGAGGTGAGTTCCAGACCGGCGGCGGGGGCATCGGGCGGCATCAGGGAGCGGACACCGTCGAGCAGGTCCAGCACCAGGGCGCTGGAGCCGCACTCGTCCGGCGAGAGATAGCCCAGGGCCTGCAGATGCGCCTCGCGGTTCCAGGGATCGCGGGCCTTGATCTCGCGCCAGATCGCTGCCAGCTCCGTGGAGGGACGCTGCTCCACGCGGAGAGTGGCCAGGTGCACCGTCCACGGGGTGGGGTCGGCGGGCAGCAGCTCGGCGGCGAGCCGGCAGGTCTCGCGGGTGGCGTGCAGGTCGACGGAGGAGTCCTGCTGCCGGGCGTGGAGCAGGTCCGACCAGGCGTGGAGCAGCAGCGCGCCATGGTCCTTCGGGCTGTGCTGGCGCCAGATGCCGGGCAGCGACCGGCCCGCCGACCCGGCGAGCACCCCCAGGCGGTGGGCCTTGCGGTCCCAGTCCTCGCCGGCTTCGTTGATCGCATCCGCCATCAGCGCCATGACGGCGGTGTCCAGCGAACCGCGGGACCAGCAGGTCTCGACGCGTCGCCGGACCCGCCCCAGGGTCACATCGTCGAGCTCGGGGACGAGGCGGGGAAGGCTGCCTTTGCGGCGTCTGAACGCGGGCATGTCTTTCGGCGGCCTTCCGGTGGTGGGCTCGTAGGCGGGGAGAGGAAAGGTGCGTGCGTAGCAGGCTAGTGGCACCGCTGTGCCGTACGGGCGGCGGGTGCGGGGCACACCGCCGACCGTACGGCACAGCGTTCGGTGGCCGTACGGCCACCCTCGGCTAACGGGAGGTGACGGCCGCCTTCTCGGCGGCACGGGCGCCGAGCCGGTCGCGGACCAGCGACACCCCGACCACCAGCACGGCGAGGAGCACCGACAGCAGCACCTGGATCCGGCCGCCGCCCTCGCTGTCGTCGGTGAGCATGTAGACCAGCACGAACGAGATCATCGCGATCGTCGCCCAGGTCAGGTACGGGAACAGCCACATCCGGACGACCAGCTTCTCGGGGTTCTCGCGCAGGATGATCCCGCGCATCCGCAGCTGCGAGAAGCAGATGACCAGCCAGACGAAGAGCGCGACCGCGCCCGAGGAGTTCAGCAGGAACTGGAAGACGGTGTCCGGCCACAGGTAGTTGAAGCCGACGGCGATGAAGCCGAAGAGGACGGAGGCGAGGATCGCGGCCTGCGGCACGCCCCGCGAGTTCGTCCGGGCGAAGGCCTTCGGGGCGTCGCCGCGCTGGCCGAGCGAGAAGGCCATCCGGGAGGCGGTGTAGAGGCCGGAGTTCAGACAGGAGAGCACGGCCGTCAGCACGATGACGTTCATGATCTGGCCGGCGTGCGGGATGCCGATGGAGTCGAGGGCCGCGACGTACGAGCCCTTCTTGGCTATCGAGGGGTCGTTCCACGGCAGCAGGGAGACGATCACGAGGATCGAGCCGAGGTAGAAGATGCCGACTCGCCAGATGACGCTCTTGGTGGCCTTGGTGACCGCGCGCTCCGGGTCCTCGGACTCACCGGCGGCGAGGGTGACGATCTCGCTGCCCATGAAGGAGAAGACGACCATCAGGACGCCGGTGAGGATGGCGCTGGGCCCGTTCGGCAGGAAGCCGCCGTGTGACGTCAGGTTGCTGAAGCCGGTGGCCGCGTTGTCGGAGCCGGGCAGGACGCCGAATATCGCCAGGCCGCCGAGGACGATGAAGGCCGCGATGGCGACGACCTTGATGCCCGCGAACCAGAACTCGAACTCGCCGAAGGAGGCGACCGAGGCGAGGTTGGTGGCGGTGAGGACGAACATCACGATCAGCGCCCAGGCCCACTGCGGGACGGCCGGGACCCAGCTGGTGAGGATGGCCGCACCGGCGGTCGCCTCCACGGCGAGCACCACGACCCAGAAGAACCAGTACAGCCAGCCGATGGAGAAACCGGCCCAGCGGCCCAGCGCCCGGTCCGCGTAGGCGGAGAAGGAACCGGAGGTCGGGTTGGCGGCCGCCATCTCGCCGAGCATCCGCATCACGAACACGACCAGCGCGCCGACCAGGGCGTATGACAGCAGGATGCCGGGGCCGGCGGCGGCGATGCCGGAGGCGGAGCCCACGAAGAGACCGGCACCGATGACCCCACCCACGGCGATCATGGACAGATGGCGGTTCTTGAGGCCCGACTGCAGGCCTGACTGCTGCGGGGCCTGCCCGTGCCCCGGGGGAGCGGGCGGAGCGGCCACGGGGTTGGGGGGAGATGTAGTCATCTTCGACATCCATTGAGGGTTGGAGGGGTCATGCACGTGGTGACTGCTGGGATCGCCTCGGTGGCCGGATGCACGACAGGGCCGGGTGCCCTCAGGCGGCGATCGTGGCCCTGACGTAGTGCGAAGGCGCGACGAGCGGGCCGTGGCCTTCGGATGCCCTGCGCGGGTGGGGAGCGCTGACCGCCCCTCCGCGCTGGGGCCCCCTCCTTGTGGGAGGTGAGCCGCATCACGTCCGGATTGGGATTTGCGTAAGCGTATGTGGCGGTGCGCGGCGGCGTATTTGTGAGAGGGGACAAATTCCCCTGCGAGAGCTGTACGGCAGGCCAATGAAGATTGGCGGGAAAGGGGCTCGCGCTCCGGGGCTATGGGTGGTGAGCGGTCTTCGCCGGCCGCTCACCTCGCCCCTGGGGCCGGCCGCCGCGACGTCCGCTGGTGCGGGCGGACAACACCTCCGGCGAACCCTTGGTCAGCGGGACAGATGCCTCGGGCCGCGGGCGCCCTAGCGTGAGTTCGGCCCTTCCGACGGCCGACGAGCAAGGGGACTCCATGGCCACCCTTCCCTCCGCCCGACAGACCCGTACCGCCCCGCCGCACGCTGTGCCCGCCACCCCATCAGTGGGGGGCGACGGCAGCGGGTCGGGGGACGTAACGCCGGGTGAACCACGCGGTGACGCTCCTGCGGGGGAGCCGCCGGAGCACCGGGCGGGACCCGAGCGTCCGAGGTCCGAGGCCGAAGGCGAAACCGAGGACGAGGCCGAAGAGCCCGGGATGGATCAGGCCACGGGCCCGGCGGGCCAGGCCCCCGGGACCGTGGTGATCGGGGCGACGACGCTGGCGCGCCGGGTCTGCGCCTCCCTGGAGGAGAGCGGACACCCGGTCGACCACCTCGCCGCACCGGACGACCAGGACCTGCGCCGGGCGCTCGCCGCACGGCCGGCCGGGGTGGCTGTCCTCGTGGGCGACGACTTGTCCGCACTGCGCTATGCGCTCGCGGTACGCCACGTCTGCGACACCGTCCGGATCGTGGTCACCGTCTTCGACCGCACCGTGGCGCAACAGCTCCGGTTGCTGCTGCGCCACTGTGTGCCGGTCTCGCCCGCCGACCTCCTGGCGCCGACGCTGGCCGGACTGTGTGTGGACCCCGACGCCCTGGCCGTATGGGACGACGGGCACGGTGCGGTGGCGGTCCGCCGGCCCGGGGAACAGCTGGTGGAGACGGCGTGGCGGGCGAGCACGGGCGCCCGGCGGCGCGCGCTGCTCGGGCGGCTGCGGGGGCAGTTGCAGCCGCATGACGCGGACGCCCGCCTGCTGCTCATCGGGCTGCTGGGGATCGTCGCGGTACTGGCCGCGGACTGGATGTGGCTGGTCGCCGTGTTCCACCAGCCGGTCAGCACCGCCTTCCTGGAAGCCGCCCGGGTCGTCGCCGGCGTGGGACCTGCCGCGCCGCATCCCGGCCATCCCGTGTACGAGGTGGTCTCCGCCGTGGCGATGCTGGTGACGGTGGGATTCACCGCGCTGCTGACCGCGGGCATCGTCGACCGGCTGTTCGGCCCCCGGCTGGTCGGCGTCCTGGGGCCGCGGGTGCTGCCCCGGGCCGGTCACGTCATCGTGGTGGGGCTGGGGCAGGTGGGGCTGCGGCTGTGTCAGACGCTGCGCCGGCTGGGGGTGCCCGTCATCGGTGTCGAGCGCGAGCCCACCGCCCCGAATCTGCGCCTCGCCCGGTCGATGGGGATACCCGTGGTGCTGGCGCACGGCGAGGACCGTGCGGTGCTGGCGCGGCTCGGACTGGCGCGGGCACGGGCGCTCGCCGCCGTCGGCTCCCACGAACTGGACAACATCGCCGTCGCGGTCGCCGCCCACGGTGTGGCACCGGACATCCGGGTGGTGCTGCGGGCCGGGGAGGACGAGGCGATCGCGGAGACCCGCTCGCTGCTGCCTCTCGGGCTGACCCGCGATATCACCAGGACCAGCGCGGCCTTCGTGGCCGCCCATCTCACGGCCTGCCCGTCCGGTGCCGCGCCCCGACGTGTCGTGGCCGATGCCGACTGCGACTATGTCGACCTGCCGGGGCGCGGTCTCGTCGGCCGGCCCGTCGCGGCCGGGGACGGCTGCGGCCATGTCTGTGGCGAGGGCGAACGGGCCCCGGCCCGTAGCGTGCCCGGGCCGGGGTGAGGCGCGGCACCCCGGCCGCGCTCCGCCCGGTCGTGTCCTGAGGTGTCCGGGCCGGTCGCGTTCCCGGGCGCCCCGCCCGTTCGCGTCCCTGAGGCTGAGCCCGGCCCGGTCCTCCGGCGATCCGGCCCGGTCCTCCGGCGATCCGGGCCGGCTCAGCCTTCCTCGACGGAGGATCCGGCCTCGGACGGCATGCTCAGCTCGGTCCAGATGATCTTGCCGGTGGGGGTGTAGCGGGTGCCCCAGCGCCGGGTGACCTGCGCGACGATGAACAGCCCGCGCCCGCCCTCGTCGGTGGTCCGGGCATGGCGCAGACGCGGCGAGGTGCTGCTGGCGTCGGAGACCTCGCAGATCAGGGCGTCCTGCCGGATCAGGCGCAGCGTGATCGGCCCGGTGCCGTGGCGGATGGCGTTGGTGACCAGTTCGCTGACGATCAGCTCCGTGGTGAACTGCAGGTCGTCCATGCCCCACTCGGACAGCTGCCGGCCGGCGAGAGCGCGGGCGCTGCCGACCACAGCCGGATCGGTGGGCAGGTCCCAGGAGGCGACCTGGTGCGCGTCCAGGGCGTGGGTCCGAGCCAGGAGGAGCGCGGCGTCATCGGACGGCGGCCCGGTCATCAGCGCCTTGACCACATTTCCGCCGATGTCCTTCAGCGTCTGCCCGGGCAGCGCGAGGGCGTTGCTCAGCCGGGACAGCCCGACGCCGATGTCCCGGTCGCAGGTCTCGATCAGTCCGTTGGTGTAGAGCGCGATCAGACTGCCCTCGGCCAGCTCCAGTTCGACGGACTCGAAGGGCAGCGTCCCGAGGCCGAGCGGCGGTCCTGCGGGCAGGTCGAGGCAGTCGACGGCGCCGTCAGGGCCGACGACCAACGGTGGCAGATGGCTGGCGCGCGCCATGCTGCACCGCCTGCTGACCGGGTCGTACACGGCGTACAGGCAGGTGGCCCCCATGAACGTCGAGGACACGCTCGGGTCCCCGGCGTCCGCCGCCGGGTCGGTGCCCTGCGTCTTCACCAGGCCGATGACCAGGTCGTCCAGCCGGGCCAGCAGTTCATCGGGCGGCAGATCCAGGTTGGCCAGGGTGCGTACGGCGGTACGCAGCCGCCCCATCGTGGCCGCGGCGTTGATGCCGTGCCCGACCACATCCCCGACGACCAGGGCGACCCGCGCCCCGGACAGCGGAATCACATCGAACCAGTCGCCGCCCACTCCGCTCGGGGCGTCCGCGGGGAAGTACCACGACGCCACCTCCAGGGCGGATCCGCCGGTCAGTTCGTGCGGCAGCAGGTTCTGCTGCATCACCCGGGCCGCGGCGCGCTCGCGGGTGAAGCGGCGCGCATTGTCGACACACACCGCCGCCCGGGCGACCAGCTCCTCGGCGAGCCGGACGTCGTCCGCCACGAAGGGCCCCAGACGGCGGGAGCGGAAGAACGTCGCCGCGCCCAGGGTGATGCCCCGGGCCTTGACCGGCGCCACCATCACCGAGCGGAAACCGAAGGCACGGATCACCGCGGCCCGCACCGGGTCCTCGGTGACCCAGGAGCTGGTGGCGAAGTCCAGTACCGGCTCCACGAGGGATTCGCCTTTGAGCAGACAGCGCGCGATGGGCGACGAGGGGGAACGCTGAACGGTTTCCCCCACGGCCAGCCCGGCCTCCGGGCAGCCCTCGTGCACCGACTGCTGGCCGGAACGGCGCATGGTGGGGGTGTTGTCGACCGGTCCGGGAACCGGCTCGGCGCCCCGCAGAACCGAATCCAGCAGGTCGACGGCGACGAAGTCGGCGAGCGCCGGCACGGCGACATCGGCCAGTTCCTGTGCGGTCCGGGTGACATCCAGCGTGCTGCCGATCCGCACGCTGGCGTCGTTCAGCAGCGCCAGGCGTTCCTGCGCCCGCCAGCGCTCGGTGACGTCGATGACCATGTACCACAGGCCGATGCGCCGGCCCTGGGGGTCCTCCAGCCCGAAGAACGACGCCGAGTAGGCGCGCTCCTGGCTCGGGTCCGCGTAAGTGGGGCTGCGGAATTCGTAGTCCATCACCGGTGCCCCGGTCTTCAGGACCCGCCGCATCCGCTCCTCGAACGCCTCGGCCTCCAGCTTCGGCAACACCTCCGCCACCCGCTTTCCCAGCCGCCGGTCGAGCGGGATCAGGCGCTCCAGTACCTCGTTGACCCAGACGTACCGCAGACCGGTGTCCAGCACCGCCATGCCGACCGGTGCACGCGCCAGGAACGGTTCCAGCATCAGCTGGTTCACTCCGCCGCCCGGCATCCGCCACTCCTCCAGCGCGAGGACGGACCACCGTTCGTGGCCGGTGCGGTCGAGAAGCGGCGTGACCTGCACCGCCAGCTGCAGATCCCGGCCGCCGCGGTGACGGGCCGCGACCGACCCGCCCCAGCCGTCCCCCGAGCGGCACCACCGGGCCACGGCGGCCACCCGCGCCGCGTCGCCGGGTAGCGCCAGCAGCTCTGCCGCGGGACGGTGCAGGATCTCCTCGGAGGGATAGCCGAGCAGCCGCTCCGCCGCCCGGGTCCACGCGATGACCCGCCCCTGTGCGTCCAGTTCGGCCGTCGCCGCCTTCGCCATGTGCCATGCACGGCCCGACCCGCCCGGCACGGTATTTTCCGAGGTCATCATCGCCAGCCTGTCAGCTCAATGGAGCGATATCGCCCAGTTTAGGAGAATTGTGGACTAGCGGCGGTTTGTGTGATCCGAGGGACGGGACGACCGCGGCTCGGCCGTCGTGCTCGGACGTGGTGCTCGGCCGTCGTGCTCGGACGTGGTGCTCGGACGTGGTGGTCAGGCGTGGTGCTCGGGTGTCGTGCTCGCCTGTCGCGCTCGGCCGTATCTGCCCGTGCTCAGGGAGTGGGCGGCAGCCGCAGCTGGAGCATCGCCAGCAGTCGCTGATCCGGGCGGCTGAGGTCGAGGCCGGTCAGCTCCTCGGCACGGCGGATCCGGTAGCGCAGCGTGTTGGGGTGCACATGCAGCTCGGTGGCGGCGGCCCGTACATCGCCGAAGGCGTTCAGGTAGGCGAGGACCGACTCGGCCAACTGCCCCTGGCTCCGGCTGTCGTGAGTGACCAAGGCGGTCAGCCGGGGGTCGCGCATCTCCGGGTGCGCGGAGAGCAGCGTCAGCACCTCGCTGACCAGCACCTCGGCCTGGATGTCCGGCAGCGCGGCGACCGTGGTGGCGACGCCGGCGCTCACCATCGCGTCGAGGATCCGGTCCGCCTCCCGCCGTGATTCGGGAACCTCCCCGAGCCCCGGCACGATGCAGCCGATGGAACCGCGCAACGACATGCCCAGATGCCGGCGCGCGGCCTCGGCGATCGCCTGCCCCCAGCCGCGCAGCGTGCCGGTGTCGATGCTGCGAGGCAGCTGCGGCAGCAGCACATAAATCCGCGCATCGGCCTGGGTGACCAGGGCGCTGCGGTGCCGGGCCGCGGTGTGCACCGAGATCAGGTTGCTGACCTCGGAGCGGGTCAGCTCCGGCGGGGTGGCCTCCGCGGTCCCGTACGAGAAGCCCAGGACGGCGGCCGGGCGGGCCGCGTCCAGGGCGAGGTGGTTCGCCAGCGGCTGGGGGCCGGTGCTGCCCTCCAGCAGTCCGGCCGCCAGTGTCCGGGTCAGCGTCAGGTCCGCGGAGAGCTCCCGGCGGCGCCGTACGAGGTGGAGAGCGGCGACCCGGGCCGCACCCAGCAACGCCTGGTCCGAGTGCTCGGTCAGGGGTGCCGAGCCCTCCTGCACCCAGATGGTGCCCAGCTGCCGCTCTCCGGACCGGATGGCCACCGCGAGCCGTCGGCGGATCCCCAGCTCGGGGTGGCTGTCGATACAGATCACCTCGTCGGAGGCGCGCAGCCGCTGGAAGACGCCCCACTTCCGCAGCCGCGCCAGATACGCCTCCGGACCCTGCCAGCCCAGGATGGACAGCCGCCGCAGGTCGTCGACCTCGTCGGAGTCGGTGGAGCGGGAGTAGGCCAGCACGCGGTTGGCGGTGTCCTCGATGCTGACGATGCCACCGGTGAGAACGGCGGTGGTCTGGGCGAGCGAGAAGAGATCGCCTTCCTCGTGCCCCTCGCCGGGGCGCCCCTGCGGCACACTCTCCAACGCCGCGCGGACCAGCGCATCCACCTGCTCCCAGCGCGCCTCACTCCGGACGGACAGCAGCGCGATGCCCGCCTCGACGGCGGTCGCGCTGAGCGCCGCGGCCTGTCCGGGAGTGTCCAGCTTGACCGCGACGGCGGCGGCGCCGTCACGCCCGCCGGCCCGCAGCGCGGGGAATGCGGCGCGGCCGCGGGCGCCTATGGCGAGCACCAGCTCGCCGGGGTGGGTGATCGGCGGATCCTCGGGGTCCAGCAGCGCGACGCTGCGGATTTCTACGTCCAGCCCGGCGGGCGCGGCCTGCAGCTCCACCAGCGGCTCACCCAGCGACATCAGCAGTTGGCGCAGGCTGATCCCGGTCGGGGGTGCCGAGGCCGCCGCGGCCGGCTCCATGGCCGGCGCCTCTGCTGGATCCGGGTGGCCTGGGCTCATGGGGCTGCTGGCCATCTTGCAGGCACTTCCGATCACGTCACATCAAGCATTCGGTCGGCCCTGAGGTGAGCCACCACCGCACGTATGAGCTACGCCAACAGTACTGATGCTATCCGCCGGGGTCATCGGGGCCATCGGGGCCATCGGGGCCATGGGGGCATCGGGGGCGCAGGGGCCGCGGGGGCCACCGGAGCTCCGGGCTCCCCCCCCTCACCCCCTCACCCCCTCACCCCCCCCATCCCTCGTCAGGTCGTACGGCCCTGTGGGGCGCCGGGCGAGGGCTCCTTCCTGAAGGCCCACGTCATCTTCGGCTCCATGACGAAGCGCAGGGCCCGCTGGACCGGTGGGGTGCACAGCAACGTCACGATCACACTGGCGAGGAGCGTGACGGCGAGGGCGCCCCACGGGGTGTGGATCCAGTCGGCGTCGTACCAGTCCCACCAGCGGGAGGCCTTGGCGAGGAATCCGTGCAGCAGGTAACCGTAGAGCGTGCCGGCGCCCAGTACGGTGCACCAGGTCCGGCGGCCGGGCACCCAGGCCAGGAAGCAGGCCGTGAGGACCAACGAGCAGCCGAACATGGCCAGTTGCATCAGGACACCGCACCACCACGGCACCCCCAGATGCTGTGCGCTGTCGGTGTGGTAGAACCATGCGTCGTTCATGCGCGGCACGGCCCAGTAGGCGAAGGCCAGTGCGGCCACGAGGACGGGCACCGCGGCGATCCGCGCCGCCCGGCGGCGCACGAGCTGGAAGTGCTCCGGTTTCAGGCACATGCCCAGGACGAAGAACGGCAGGAATTGCAGGACCCGCTGCAGGTCCAGGCCGCTGCCGAGATCCGGGGAAACCGAGGCCGCCAGGGCGATCGCCAGGGCCAGGGGCACCGGCCACCGGACGATCCGCCACAGCGGGGCGGTGAGCCGCCAGAGGAACAGGGCGACCAGGAACCAGGTGAGGAACCACGGGTCCGTCAGGTCGACCGAGAAGTCCGGCAGGTCGCCGGCCCAGTACCGGAACGCCGCGTAGGCCGTCTGGAAGACGATGTACGGGACGGCGACGCCGGTGACCAGCCGCTGCAGCTGGTTCCGCCGCATATCGAAACTACGGGAGAAGTAGCCGGATATGACGGTGAAGGCGGGCATGTGGAACGCGTAGACGAAGATATAGAGCGCGGCCGCACTCCGGCTGCCGGCGTACAGCGGTTCCCAGGCGTGGCCCAGTGCCACCAGCACGATCGCCAGGTATTTGGCGTTGTCGAAGTACGCGTCGCGGTGCTTCGCCGGGGGCGGTGGCGCCGGCTCGCCCTGGATGCCGTCCGGGGCGCCGGCAAGGGAGCGGGCGGCCGGGGAGTGGCCGGGGACGGCGGTCCGCTCGGCGGTGGCCGGCCGCTCGTTGTCCTGCAGGGCGGAGGCCGAGGCGGCGGAGGAGGAGTGGGAGAGCGAGGTCACGACACGGCCTCCCAGCGGTCGGTCGGCCGCCGGGAGCTTCTTGCCGTGGTGGTGGGGGCGATCACTGTGACGCTCGTGGCAAGCGGCATCCTGACTCCTCATGTGTGCTGGTGGGGGACGGGTGGAGGACCCTACCGGTGCCGGGTGGCGCTCCTGGTGTGAGCCGGCGGGGCCCGGTGCCCCACAATGCTGTGGGGACTTTCGACTCGTGATGCGCCCGCGGATCGGGAGGCGCGCCCACGGATCGGGCGATGCGCCTGCTCGGGAGGTGCGCCCGCGGGCCGGGAGGTGTGCCCGCAGGCCGACGGTGCGCCTGCGTCTCGGCCATGGGACGGTTCCCCCCTCCTGGTCGTCTACAGTGTTGTAGACCATCTGGCACTCTAGACACCGGGGCGCGCGGGACGCATCCCGACCCATCACGGGAGGGGCTGACGACATGGCGCGGTGCCCGGGTGCCCGTCCTTGTGTACGTCGCCGGTCATGGGCACCGTTCATCCGTACCGAATCCCGGCGGCCATCCGCCACCCGGGCCCGCCACCATGGCCGTTGCTCTCCCGGTCCCGTTCGCGTCGGCCTCGTTCCCACCTGCCTCGTGCGCACCGGTCCCGCTCACACCGGTCCCGTTCGCCGGCCGCACGCGCCGCCCCGCCCGCCCGCCGGGCCGCTGCCGCGCCCGCCCGCCGCGCCCTTCGCTTCGGCCCGACGGCACGACCACCAGTACAGTCGCCTCACCGACCGGTGCGCCGCGGCATACGTGGGTCCCGGTGACGCCGGAGGCATCCGCGGGACCCGCCCCGGCCGAACCGAGAGCACCGGCGAGGGTGCCGGTGCCCCCTCGCCCCCGCCGCGCGCCGGGCCGCAGGACCCCACGCCCACCGCACCACGGCGCACCCGCGCCGCATGTCCACCTCATCACCGGAAATGGATCCCATGAGCGCGATCAGCATCGGCCAAGCCGTCGTCCTCGGAGCCGTCGAGGGGGTGACGGAATTCCTTCCGGTCTCCTCCACCGGGCACCTCAAGATCGCCGAAGGTCTGATGGGCATCCCCGTCAACGACAAGACCGTCGTCGCCTTCTCCGCGGTCATCCAGGTCGGCGCGATCGCCGCGGCGCTCGTCTACTTCTTCAAGGACATCGTGCGCATCGTGGGTGCGTGGTTCCGCGGGCTGCGCAATCGCGAGGAGCGCTACCACCACGACTACAAGTTCGCCTGGTGGGTGATCTACGCCACCATCCCGATCGTCGTCGTCGGCCTGGCCGCCAAGCCCCTGATCGAAGGCCCGCTCGCCTCCCTGTGGGTGGTGGCCGGGTCGCTGATCATCGGCAGCGGGGTGATGTGGGCGGCGGACCAGATGGGCCGCCACAAGCGCGGTGAGGACGACACCTCGCTCAGGGACGCCATGTGGGTCGGCTGCTCCCAGATCCTCGCCCTCCTCTTCCCGGGCTTCTCCCGCTCCGGCGCGACGATGTCGACCGCCCTCATCCTCGACCTGGAGCGCGTCGCGGCCACCCGCCTCTCCTTCTTCCTGGGCATCCCGGCCCTCACCGGAGCCGGCATCTACGAGCTGAAGGACGCCATCGGCGCCGGCGCCGCCGTTGCGCCCCTGGCCATCGGCACCGTCGTCTCCTTCGCCGTCGCCTACGCCTCCATCTCCTGGCTGCTGAAGTTCGTGGCCAAGCACTCCTTCAACTCCTTCGTGATCTACCGGATCCTCGTCGGCGCGCTCCTCTTCGGCCTGCTGGGCATGGGCGTCCTTTCCTGACGACCGCCGCGGGTTCCGGCGCGGGTCCCGGTGGGGCGCCGATCGCCTCCCGCCGGAACCGGCGGGCCGCGGCAGGGCGGAGCACCTGGGGCGGGACCCGCCGCCCGGCGGCCTGTCCGCCGGCCCGGGGCGATCCGGCGCGCGAACGGTTGAACGCTCCCGGGATGCAGTCCGTACAAAGGGGTGTGCCGCGGGATTTTCCCCGATTCCCGGCCCGGCCCGGCCTTCCTGTGGACCTGGGCCCCGCGGCCGCTCCGCCGGTGTTTCCCCTGGCACCGCGGAGCGGCCGCCTTCACCGCCGCGCGCGCCGCCCCGGATCGTTCGACGACCGCGCCGCCGCCCCCCACCCGACGGGACATCAGATTCCACCCGGCTCCGCATGGGGTGTGTGTCCAGGTCAGCGGCACACTCGGTACGATTCCTGCCGCTGCCGGCCCGCGCCGACCTGAGGCCGGTTTATGCCGACGTCTTACGGGGGTTACTTCCACATGTTCGGAATCGTCAGGCCCTGCACCCATCGCCTGTCGCAAGGCCTCAAAGCGGAGTGGATGGCCCATCTGTGCGGTCTCTGCCTCGCGCTGCGGGGCGACCACGGGCAGTTCGCCCGGGTCGTCACGAACTACGACGGGCTGATCGTCTCCGTGCTGACAGATGCCCAGTCCGGCCCCGCGCAGACCCGCCGCCGTACCGCGGGGCCCTGCCCGCTGCGGGGTATGCGGACCGCATCGGTGGCGCAGGGGGAGGGCGCGCGCCTCGCGGCATCGGTGTCCCTCGTGCTCGCCTCGGCGAAGATACGCGACCATGTCGCCGACGGGAACGGAGCGTTGCGCCGCCGGCCCGTCGCCGCCGCCGCGCGCAAGGTGGCCGCGGGATGGGACCGGGCGGGGGCGCGCACCGGCGCCACCCTCGGCTTCGACACCGCCGTACTCGTCGACGCGGTCGACCGGCAGCTGGGCATTGAGGAGCTGGCCGGGCCCGGGACACCGCTGACGTTCATCACCGAACCGACCGAGACGGCGACCGCCGCGGCCTTCGCGCACACCGCGGTGCTCGCGGGCCGGCCGGGCAACGCCGCGCCGCTGGCCGAGGCCGGCCGGTTCTTCGGGCGGCTGGCCCATCTCCTCGACGCCGTGGAGGACCGTGCGGCGGACGCCGCCGAGGGCGCCTGGAACCCGCTCGCCGCCACGGGCGCCACCCTCGCACAGGCCCGCAGGCTGTGTGACGACGCGCTGCACGGCATCCGTCTCGCGCTGCGCGACGTGGAGTTCGCCGACTCCGCCCTGGTGCATGTGCTGCTGGTCCACGAACTGCGCCGCTCGGTGGACCGCGCCTTCGGCACGGCTTCCTGCTCCCACCAGGGGCACGGAGCGACGGGGCCGTACGACGGCCAGGGCCAGAACCCGTACCGAAACGGCGGGCCCTCCCCGTACGGACAGCCTCCGCAGAACGGGCAGCCGCCCCAGTACGGCCAGGCGCCGGCCGGCGGCGGCCCGTACGCCCACGGGCAGCAGCATCTGAACGGACCTCAGAACCCGTACAGCGGCGGTCCGGTGGGCCCCGGCGGTCCGACCGGCGGCCACGGCGGCTCCGGCGGCGGCGAGGGCGGGCTGCCGCACTTCCCGCAGCAGCCGAAGAAGCCCCGCGGCTTCCTCGCCGGCTGTGCAGCCGCCATCGGACTGTGCTGCACCTGCAAGCTCTGCTGCGCGGAGGAGTACGAGGGGCCGTGGTCGCGCAAGAAGCGCGAGGGGTGCTGCCAGAACTGCGATTGCTGCGACGGTTGCAGCTGCTGTGAGTGCTGCGAATGTTGCAGTTGCTGCGACTGCTGAATCGCTGACGGTTCCGGACGTCCGCCGGGTGGGTCGGGAAGGTCAAGGGCGACTTCACCGGCCCGCTCTGCGCGTCCGTCCGGCACGCCGGGCGGGACGCAGCCTGGGTCGCGGACCGACCCGCCGAGAGGAGCTCAACCAGGACCGGGATCAATGTGCCGTCCACGATCCACACCCGTTCCGCCGCGTCGGCGCAACGCGTTGCCGGCTTGAGAGAAGGGAGAGGACTCAGCCGCTGGATGACGTGACGCACAGGCCTCAACGCCCCACGCACACAAGGGAACACCACGCTCACGTCGTGCCGTCGTCAGCCGCTCTGCCGAGTCCGGTACCGGCGCAGGACCAACCAGGCCACGAGGGTCACGGCCGCCAGCCCTGCGACCACGGCCCAGCCGACTGCGCCGAAGCTGCCTGTCAGCCTCTCGGCTGAGGCGCCCGCCGCCGCCCCGCCGAAGACGTACAGCGCCGACCAGGTCGCGGCTCCCGCTAGAGAAGCGGGAAGAAAACGGGAATAACGCACCTTGGCTACTCCGGCTGCCGCCGGGGTCAGCGTCCGGATCACGGGCAGCAGACGGGTAAGAAAGACCGCCCATGCCCCATGACGGTGCAGTGCGGCCACGGCCCGGTCCCACTGCCGGTCCTCGATGCGACGCAGCAGCGCGACGGAACGCAGCCGGTCACCGTAGCGTCGGCCCAGCACATACCCCACGTGATCACCGCAGCTGGCAGCCAGCGCGACCACCACGAACAACCCAGCCAGCAGCGCCTTGCTGTCCACCGCCGCCCCCGCTATCAGCACCGCGGTCTCCCCCGGCACGGCGACGCCGACGCCCAGGCCTGATTCGGCCGCACTGAACGCCGCTGCTGCTCCCAACACCGCCGGCGCTGGAAGATCCTTCAAAGCTTCCATGGCCTGCGTGAACCATGACACGTGCTGCGCCCTCCCGACCTCTCGTTTCACTGCCCACTGGGGCACATCCAGTTCATCCCGGGGAGGGGAGGGAAACGGTCATCCATGGGATGAGTCGAGTCCATGACTCAGGTCGTACAAGCGGTTGCCGTGTCATTCCTCCAGAAGCGACCGGCGCACGCGGTTCGTATTGCTGTCGCCTGCTGATCAGCCCGTACCCGCCCGAAGTTTCCCGAGTACTACAGGGCCCCGAGGTGAAGGCCTGTCCCACTGCCCGGACGTTCCACGCAAGCTGCGGCGCGCACTGTTGATCACTCTGTGTGCGGGGGCCGCGTGGTGAGCCTGCTGGACGCGCTTCCTGACGACTTCACCCCACTGCCGAGGGGACCTCACGCGAAGAAGGCGCAGATGGGTCGAGCCGGTGCCGCCGGGCAGCAGCGAGACCATCAGATCGGCGTGCCGGGGGTCGGCGGCGGGTGAGCAGTTGTCGCACCGTCAGGGGCCGGTCGACGGGCAGGGTGTCGCGGCTCGGGCGGCGGCCGGAGTGCAGGGCGAGGACGGTGCCCGGGTCGGCGCCCAGGGCGCGGGCGGCCCGCTCGACGGCGGCCGGGCGTTGGCCGGCAGACAAGCCTCTGCCGCCGCACGATCAACATCGCAGCCAGGTGTGCCCCATCCGTGCCCTCCAGCCCGGTCAACACCGGTCACGAGGGGCACCACGAGCGCCCTTCGGGCGATCAAGGATCGTAGCGTCTTCCCAGGTCAGACGCCGCATGGCCGCCCCAGGGCCCGTGGATTCCCAAGCTCGGAGCGCGTCTCGCCGAGTCACTGCACCGCCCTGCCGGCGCCGTCAAGATCGCTACGGAATGATGCTGACTTTTCTGACGTGGCGTCAGACTTGAGGTCTGGATGTCTGGGCCCCATCCGGCCGCGCAGCGCAGCGCCCTCTGGCGGCGAATGGCCCCCGCGAAACAAGGCTTGCGGGGGCACGGAGATCGATTTCAGACCGTCCGGATCACAGACGCCTGCCCGATTCGGTGGCCGGTCTGGTCGAACCGCTGTTGAGCAGGAGTGCCTGGGCGTGTGCTCAGGCGGTAACGACGGCTGCTGGTTGCCTCGGGGTCAGGTGTCCGCTCCGGGCCAGTGCCGCGACAGAAGCGGCGCAGGTGAGTCCGGTGGCGCTGAGTGCGGACCAGGTCAGCCAGGCGATGTGGTGATGCTGGGCGAAGCCCCACAGTGCTCCGGTGGCGAGGTTGCCCAAGGTGATGCCCAGTCCGGAGACGGTGTTGTACAGCCCATAGTGGGTGGCGACCAGGCGGCCGCCGGAGAGGGCGACGACCGTGTCCATCTCGAAGGGGTAGACCACCGCGCTGCCCACGGCGAGCAGTACGACCGCTGTCACCAAGGAGACGAGGGTCATCGCTCTCGCTCCGGGCTGGGCGAGTGCGAGGGGCGCGAAGGCCAGCCCCATGGCCGCCAGTCCACGGAAAAGGGCTTCGTGCGGACTCCAGCGCCGCTTCGCCCAGCCGGTCAGGTGTAGTTGCCCGGCGACGGCGACAGCTGCGGAGACGACGAACAGCCCACTGGTGACCTTGGTCCCGTTGGCTCCCAGGGCCTCGTCGGCGGCGAGGGGGAGGGCCAGGTAGACCTGGAAGGTCAGTACGTAGGACCCGATCATCGCGGTCGAGAAGAGGAGAAAAGGGCGGTTGGACACGACGGTGCGCCATTGGGCCAGCACTCCGGCCGTCGCGTCATCCTTGTTCGCGGAGTCGCCGCGCCGGGCCGGCAGAGTGCGCCACTGCAACAGGGTGAGCACGGCGAAGATGGCAGCGGCTGCCGCGCACACCGCGCGGAAGTCGGCGGTCAGGAGGGCGAGGCCGACGAGCGGGCCGAGGAGCATGCCCCCCTGATAGAAGACGTTGAAGGTCGCGAAGGCGTCCACACGCCGGTCGCCCGCTTCGGCTGCCAGGTAGGCCCTCACGGCCGGGTTGAACAAGGCTCCGGCGAACCCGGTGGTCGCCGACGCGAGAACGAGGGCCGGGAGGTTATCGACCCAGCCGAGGACTCCGAAGCCGACCGTGCGCAGCAGGCAGCCGGCCATGATCGGGGCCTTGTAGCCGTACCGGTCGGCGATGGTGCCGCCGATGAGGAACATGCCCTGCTGGGAGAAGTTCCGCACGCCCAGGACGAGCCCGATGGCCCATGCGGCCAAGCCGAGGTCTCCGGACAGATGGGCAGCAAGGTAGGGCATGAGCATGTAGAACGCGAGGTTGATGGCGAACTGGTTGGCCATCAACAGGCGTACCGCGATGGGGAATGAACAGGTCTGCCGCCACACCGACTTCATCGGCTCACTCCTGCCGGCTGCTGCTCGCGCGTAGCGCCGAGCGGATCGGCGACGGTGGTGCATCGCGTCCAGCGGGTGACTGTCATCTCGCCGGGGTGAGTGATTTCCTGCGGTTCGAATGCCGGATCGTGGCCGAGGAGGCCGTGCTGCCGGCAGTACGTGTCGTCGAAGACCGTGCCGACGTAACGCTGGGGACCGTCGGGGAAGATTGCGACGATGTGCGACTCGGCCGGCATCCGGCCGGCCAGCCACCGGGCGACCAGGGCGACCGCGCCGACGCTCCAGCCGCCGGTGGCGTACCGGCACCGCGCGAGCGCACGGGCTGCCCACACCGACTCGGGGGCGGCGACCCAGTGCACCTCGTCGAAGAGGTCGTACGCGACATTGCCCGGGTAGATGCTGCTGCCGAGGCCGCGCATCAGTCGTGTCCCTGCGGGCTGTCCGAAGATGGTGGATCCGGTGGTATCGACTCCTACGATGTGGAGGCTGGGGAAGTAGCCGCGAAGCACTGCACCGATGCCGGCGGAGTGGCCCCCGGTACCGACGCTCACGACCAAGGCGTCGATACGGCCGAGTTGCGCCACGAGTTCATGGGCGAGCGGCCGGTACGCCGCCACGTTGTCCGGGTTGTGGTACTGGTCCGGGCACCAGGCACCCGGATGCACGGCTAGCAGCTCCTCGACCTGCTGACGGCGGGCTTGCTGCCAGCCGCCGACGGGGTGCGGGGCGTCGGCCATCTGGACGTCGGCCCCGTACGCGGTGAGCAGCCCTGACATCAGCGGTTCCATCCCGGGGTCTGTGACGACGGTGACCGGGTGGCCGTAGGTGACCCCGGCGAGGGCGAGCCCGAGGCCGAGGGTGCCGGAGGTGGACTCGATGATCGGGGCGCCGGGGAGCAAATCGCCCCTCTGGCGGGCGGATTGGACCATGTACAGCGCGGTCCGGTCCTTGATCCCACCGGGGTTGTGGCCCTCCAGCTTGGCCCAGAAGCCGCTCCCGCCTGCGGTGAACGGCTCCCCGACCCACAACACAGGTGTGTCGCCGACGAGACCGGCAGGCGTATGCAGGGGGCGTTTGGCGTCCGCGAGCAGCTGGGCCGGCGCGGCGGGGACGGTGGGTACGGCGAATTGGTTCATGGCGTGCTTCTCCCTCGGCCGGTGCGGTCATGCGGCGCCGGCCGGTCATGTGCGGGTGGAAGGAGGCAGAACTGACCGTGAGCCGGGAGGCGGCAGAGCTCCAGAAGGTGGCTCGCTCGCGCGGCTCAGGAACT
Organism: Streptomyces sp. NBC_00400; assembly: GCF_036048035.1. Taxonomy (NCBI): domain Bacteria; kingdom Bacillati; phylum Actinomycetota; class Actinomycetes; order Kitasatosporales; family Streptomycetaceae; genus Streptomyces; species Streptomyces sp. NBC_00400. The sequence goes on from NZ_CP107940.1 coordinate 7,718,102, forward strand.
GATCAGTTCTGCCACACGCCAAGCAGGGCTCGTTTGTGGCCATGTGCTGCGCCGACGGAGTCGTTGCCGACAGGCGGTCCCACCGCGGCCAAGTCGCCGGCGGACATGGTGGCGTCGAAGGGCTGAGGGGTTACGGTCGGCTGCTCGGGAGCCTCGATGCTCCGTGGGGCCTGGACGGAGGGCTCGTCAGCTCCGGAGCACTCGGCGGATCCGTGCCCACCATGACGTGGCGATTCACCGGCAGGGCCATCAGCGTTCTCCGTCTCCTGCGAGCAGGTGGAGGAAGCTGTCAGGAAGGCGTCGATACGGTCCGTTCCCGCTGGGGCCGGCCCGTGTGCGCAACCGAGCACATGGATCAGGGTTGCCAGAACAACGCAAAGAGCTGCCCTGCTCCACATCGCTGGGCGGTCGCTGCGGCACACTGCCAGAACCCTCACAAACGCGCATCGTAATGAAGCGAACACATAAAGTGCTTGTGAGGAACGTGTGCTCCGTGCCCGGTCACGTGGCTCCCACGTGGGGAATCCGCAGGAATTGCAAGGGCGGTATGGGGTTGGCGGCAGATGGCAGCGTGTACCACTCCGAGCGCGTCGATCGCCACATCGGGTGAATGGAGGGCATGGGCGGCTTCCTCACCGTGAACGTCCGGGTCCTCCTGGACGGTGAGGAGAGTCCGGACGGACACCGTGACGCTGGTTCAGTCAGCGTGACAGGGGTCAGGCTTAGCGCAGTCGGATTCGCAGCCGTCGCCTTCGGCGCGGCCATCGTGATCGGTGTGGTCATGGCCGGTGTGGCCGTGGCCTTCGGCTCCACTACAGACCGTGGACGCCTTCGCGGAGTGCTTCCCCTTATGGCATGGGGGTGCGTTCCCCGCGTGGGGCTGACCGGGGTGCGCTTCCTCGCAGTCCTGGTGCGCCGTCATCGTGCTGCTCCTTCGTCATCCGGCGGATGGGTCGGTAGGCAGGATGTGGTTGACCGGACATCCGGTGGTGGTCACTGCCCACGCCGCATACAAGGCGAGTACGGTCCAGGCCCAGCGGGTCACCGGGTGACCGTCGTGCAGGGGCGGCCCTCGGCCGCCCCTCGTACTTCCGGAGCACCGTCGCCGCCGGCATTCCGCACCTCACCGGCCGGGCCGCCTTGGCCGCGACCGGTGAACTCAACCTTTCGAGGTGAGGGGCGGCCACGGCCCTGCCATGGCCGCCCCCCGGGCCGGTCAGGCGCCCGGTGGCACCCGCGACGGGCGTCCCGAGCCCCCGGTGAAGCGGTAGCCGGCGATGCCGCCGAGGGCAGCGAGCAGTCCGCCCGCCGCGGTCCAGATCCAGCGGTCGGACCACCCGCCGGACGACCAGCCGCCGTCCGGCTCGCCCAGGGCGGCGGGCTTCCCCGGCGCGGCGCTCTCCCGGTCCTCGGGAGTGGCGGTGGAAGCGCCGGGTACCAGGGGAGCGGCGAGCGTGCCGTCCACGTCGTGGGCGCCGCCCCCGTCGGCGAGGGCGGCATCGACCTCGGCGTGTACCGGCAGACCGAGGTCGTCCTTGGGCAGGTCGACCACTGTCAGGCGTACGTAGTAGCTGCCCGGCAGGGGATCGTTCGCCCACGGTTCCGCCCAGGCGCGGACCGTGCGCAGCGTGCAGGACAGCTCGACGGAACCCGCATCCCGGGCCGCCGGCCTGGTCTGGGCGCCGTACTGGCACGCCTGACGGCGGCGCAGCCCGTCATAGACGTCGAGCTGCCAGGTGGCCGTGCCGTGCCGGGCGCTCTGCGGGAGGGTCACCTTGGCCTTGACGGTGGCGCGCTGCCCCGCGTCCACGGGCAGCACCCAGTAGAGGTAGTCGCCGGTGGACGCATCGGCCGTGGCCCGCTGGTCCGGTGTGATGGCGGTCGCCGTACGGAACGAGGTACCGGCCTCCGTCGGGGCCGGCGCCTCCCCGTCCGTGCTGGTGCTCGGACTGGGGGAGGGGCTGTCGGCGAAGACCGTTCCCGCCGTGCCGAAGAGGGCGGCGCCCGCCAGCACAGCGGTCGTCAGGGTGCGTAGGGTGCGCATCAGTTGGTCCTCCAGACGGTCACGCGCCAACGGGAGATCCAGCCCCACAGCAGGCCGGCGATCAGCCCGGTGAGGGCCAGCGAGACCAGCAGCCACCAGCCGTGTCCGAGGCCGAAGAAGGCCGCGTCGGAGGCGTCATCGGGCCCGTCCACCAGGTCGACGGTCAGCTCCACGGGCAGGCCCGGATCGGTCTTGACCGAGGCGGGCGCCGAGAAGGAGTTGCTGACCTGCAGACAGACGGTCTCCGCCGCGGATTCGTCGTCATCCGAGGAGGCGGACGAGGCCTTCGGGTAGCGCAGCCCGGAGGAGATCACATCCGTACGGCCGTCGCCGGCCTCCGCGCCGCGGACGATCTCCCTGCCGTGCACGGTCGAGGCCCGCAGCAGGACCCCGTAGTCGTTGTTGACCGCACGGTCGGCGGCGATGCTCACCGAGGCCCGCAGTTCCTGGCCGGGCCGCACGTCCACCTGGTACCAGCGGTGCTCGGCGAACTTCTCACGGTCGGTGTAGAGGCCGGGCTTGAGCTTCGGGGCACCGGCGCACTGCTGGGCCCCCTCGGTCGCCACCGGAGTGACCACCGGACGGGCGGCGCGGTCCACCAACTGGTGCACCCGGTCCCGGAGTTCCTTGGTGTGCTGTACCGAGGTGTAGGTTCCGCCGGTCGCCTCGGCGATACAGCTCAGCTGGTTGCGGGTCTTGGCGTCCGGCAGCAGCCCGAGGGTGTCGACGGTCAGGTGGATGCCCTTGGCGGCGATGTCCCGCGCCACCTGGCAGGGGTCGAGCGGGGCGCAGGTGTCCTCGCCGTCCGTGATGAGGACGATCCGGCGGGAGCCGTCGCCGCCCTTGAGGTCGTCGGCCGCGCCCAGCAGAGCCGGTCCGATGGGCGTCCAGCCGGTGGGGCTGAGCGTGGCCACCGCGGTCTTCGCCTCGGTCCGGTTCAGCGGCCCGACCGGGTAGAGCTGCCGGGTGTCCTTGCAGCCGACTTTCCGGTCCTCGCCGTGGTAGTTGGCGCCGAGGGTGCGTATGCCGAGCTGGACCTCGTCCGGCACGGCGTCCAGTACCTCGTTGAACGCCTGCTTCGCCGCGGCCATCCGGCTCTGGCCGTCGATGTCGCGTGCCCGCATCGAGCCGCTGACATCGAGCGTCAACTCGACTTTGGGGGAAGGCTTGGCGTCCGGTTCATCGGCGCCGGCAGGTGTGGGGGCGAGCGCGAGGGTCATCGCGGCCAGCAGGCCGCACACCCCGGCCGCCAGCCGTTTTCTTGTGATCATCGCCGGATCGTATGGAGAAAGTCCCGGCATTCCAAAAACGGCTCCTCAAATGCGGTGCGGACAAGGGGCGGTGGGGTGGTGGCCGGCCGTGCGGACCGGCGTCCGTTCTCCGTACGGCGGCGGGAAGGGGGGGTACGGAGCGCCGCCCGGTGCCGTGGTCAGGCCAGTGCGGCGGCCATCCGCCGTACGGCCTCGGTCAGCAGCTCGGGCGAAGTTGCCAGGTTGAGCCGGACGTGCCCGGCGCCGCCGGTGCCGAAGCCGGCACCGGGGCTGAGCGCGACCCTGCCGCGGGCGAGAAAGACCGCGGCGGGATCGTCACCGAGGCCGAGCGGGCGGCAGTCGAGCCAGGCGAGATAGGTGCCGGCGGCGGGGCGGTAGCGGACCGCGGGGAGCCGTTCGGCCAGCAGGCCGTCGAGCAGCCGGCGGTTGTCGTCGAGGCCGCGGAGCACCGCGTCGAGCCAGTCGCCGCCGTCCCGCAGGGCGGCCGTGTGGGCGATGATGCCGAGGTGGCTGGGGCCGTGGCTGACCTCCTCCGGGATGCGGGCCAGATCGTCGGCGGCGGGCCCGGCGAGGGCGAGCGCGGCCTTGAGGCCGGCCAGGTTCCACGCCTTGGACGCCGACATCAGCGACAGTCCCGCCTCCGCCCCCGGCACGCTCAGATAGGGCACGAAACCGGTGTCCAGGGAAACCACCGGGGCGTGGATCTCGTCGGCGACGACCCGTACGCCGTACCTGTCCGCGAGCGCCGCGACCGCGGACAGTTCCTCGGCGCCGTGCACGGTGCCGGTGGGATTGTGCGGGCTGCACAACAGATACGCGGCGCGGCCCCCGTCCGCGACGGCGCGCCGGAACGCCCCCTCCAGCGCCGCGAAATCGATCCGCAGGTCCGCACCCAGCGGCGCTTCCACCACGCGCCGGTCCATATGCGTCACGAACTGGTAGAACGGCGGATACACAGGGCAGTTGACGACCACCGGGTCTCCCGGCCCGGTGAGCTGCTTCAGCACCTCGACGATGCCCAGCATCACATCGGGCACGATCGCCGTACGTTCCACCGCGAGCCCGTCCCAGCCCCATCGCGTCCGTGCGAAACCGGCCAGCGCCCGGGCGTACGCCGTGCCCGCCGGGTAGCCGGTGTCGCCGAGCGCGACCGCATCCGTGATCGCCGCGGCGACCGGTTCGGCAAGCGGGACATCCATCTCCGCCACCCACAGCGGCAGCACATCGTCCGGGTAGGTACGCCACTTCATGCTCGTACGCCGCCGCAGTGCGCCGAGGGAGAGCCGGCGCAGCGGGTTGGGGTCGTCGGGGTGGGCACGCGGCACGAAATCCATGGAGCCAAAATAGGCACGGTGTGCGGCGAAGGGCAGAGGGAAAGCGGCCCTCGTCGTCGCCGGGGCGGGTGGCGTCGGCCTCCGGTCCGCGCCGGCCGGCCGGCGCGGACCGGGCGTCAGGTGGCGGTGAGCACCAGAGCGGCCTGGTCATCGGGGGTGGACCGGCCCGCGAAGGCGGTCACCGCGGCATGGACGGCCTCGATGAGACCGGCGGCGCCGGACGTCGTGCCGGGGCGGTCGAGCAGGGCATCGGCCAGACGGTGTTCGTCGAAGAACTCGCCGGTGGCGGAGCGGGCCTCGGTGATGCCGTCGGTGACCAGCACCAGGCTGTCGCCCGGCGAGAGGTCGAGCCGGCAGGGGGCGCCGTGGAATTCCGGGCCGATCCCCAGGAGCAGGCCCGACTGGACCAGATGCTCGACCGTGCCGTCGGTGCGGCGCACGAGCGGCGGCACATGACCGGCCCGGATCAGCTCCAGTGCGAGGTGCGACCGGGCGTGCCGCAGTTCGCCGTACACGAGGGAGACGAAGTGGTCCTCGTCGAGCGGGCTCCCGGTGAGCGCGTCGTTGATGGCGGCGACCACGTCCGCCGGATCGTGCAGCAGACGCGCGGCGGCGCGTGCGGTGTGGCGGACCATGCCGGTGGTGGTGGCGGCCGGTGCGCCGCGCCCGCAGACATCGCCGATCATGAACGCCCAGCGGTCGTCGGGGAGCGGGAAGACGTCGTAGAAGTCGCCGCCGACCTCCAGGCCTTCGCCGGCGGGGTGGTAGTACGCCGCCAGATCGGCGCCGGGAATCCGGGGCAGCTGGGGAGGCAGCAGCCCGGCCTGCAGATCACGGGTCAGCTGGACGCGGTCGCTGAACTGGTGGGCGTTGTCGGCACTGGAGGCGGCCCGGCGGGCCAGCTCCTCGGCGAGGGCGATGGCATGGCCGTCCAGCGGCCGGTCGGTGGCCAGGAGGGTCAGTACGCCGAAGGTGCGGCCGAGGGTGGCCAGCGGGACGCTGACGTAACCGGTGACGCCGGGCAGCACGGGCCGGTCGCCGGGCGAGGCCGCCGGGTGGCCGGTCTCCGTGGCGCCGGAGGCCAGGACACGGGCCACCGCCCGGTCGACCTGCCCGGCGAGCGCCGGGGAGGCGAGGAGGTCTTCCTCGGCACGGCCGGCGGCGGCCACCGCGATCCGCCGGGTCCGGCCGTCCTCCAGTACATCGACGCTGCACAGCGGGGCCAGGGTCGGGACGGTCAGCCGGGCCAGGCGCTGCAGGCAGTCCGCGTAGTGCGGCTCGCGGGTGATGGCCGTGCTGGCGTCCAGCACGAAGGCCAGGTCCTCACGGGCCTCCCGCTCCCGCTCCCGGGCGGCGCGGCCCGCCTCCAGGGCCTGGTGGCGCTCGATGGCCAGTGCGGCGATGCGGGCGAATGCGGCACTGAGGGCCAGGTCCTTCTCCTCGGGGGCCTTGGGGGCGCGGTGGTACATCGCGAAGGTGCCCAGCAGCCGGTCGTCCGTCCCCAGGATCGGGGTGGACCAGCACGCCGCGAGCCGGGCCCGCGCCGCCAGCTCCCGATAGCCCTCCCACCGGTGATCCGTGGCGATATCGGTGACGGTCACCGGCACCCGCAGATACGCGGCCGTGCCGCAGGAGCCCACGTTCGCACCGATGGCGATCCCGTCGATCGCCTCGTTGTAGAAGGCGGGCAGGCTCGGGCCGGTGCCGTGCCGCAGATGCCGGCCGTCGGGATCGGCCAGCAGCACCGAGACGATCAATTCCGGCGACAGGTCCTCGATCGCCCGGGCCATGCCGGTCAGAATGCTGCCGAGCGGGGCGTCGCGGGCGATCTGCTCCAGCAGGATGCGCTGCTCGGACGCGAGGAGCTGGGCGTGGTGATAGATGGTGGTCTCCACCGCGATCACGGCCACCCCGTCGACCTCGCCCACCGCGTCCCGGCGGGGCTCGTAGGTGAAATCGAAGAACCCCTCCCGCTCCTTCCCCGGCGCACCGAGCACCAGCCGCGCGCCGCGGGCCCGGAACGCGGTGCCGGTGCGGTACACCGCATCGAGCCGGTCCAGCACGCCCTGCGGGCCCAGCTCCGGAATCAGCTCGCCGATCGGCGAGCCGGTCTGCGTACGGCCGCCGCCGAACACCTCGAAGAACGACGGATTCGCCGCCTCCAGCAGATGGGAGGGGCCGCTCAGCGCAACGAAGATCACCGGAGCCTGATCGAACAGGTCCTCGTACTCCTCGGTCCGCCGAAGCGGGGACCGGGGATGAGTGGTGACCGCGCCGAGGCGATCCGGCTGTAGGGACATGACAGGCCGCCCTCTCTCGCACGCATCGACCGCGGCGCCCGTCCACCTCCACTCTGGCACACCACCCCGAGGAATCCAGGCCGCAGCCGGAAGGGTCACCGAGCGGATGCTCTCGGCGACACGCTGCACTCCTCGTCCTGCCTGTCGTCCTTCCTGCCGCTGCCGCTGCCGCTGCCGCTGCCGCTGCCGCACGCCGCGGGGCCCTGGTGCGTCCGTTCGGAGTACCCGGCGCCCTGCCCGAGAGAGGCTGCGCCTCATCTGTCCCCTCCTCTCCTAGGGTCCTGAGGGCCGGTCCGGCCTCGGCCGGTGGCCGCTCCCGCCTCCGCCGACGGGATGGAACCCAGTGATCGAACTCGCCCCGGACCAACTCCCCCCGCTCACCGACTGGTTCCCGGCCGGCTCCCCCGGGGCAGCCGCGCTGCCCGAACACGTACGGGCCTTCGGCACCGGCCGCTGGTGGGCCGACCGGGTCACCGCTCCGCGCGCCCTGGCCGTGGCCTGCGCGGACCACGTCCTGCTCCGCGGCGACCCGGGCGCCCTGGCCCCCGACGCCCTCGCCGTCTTCGGCGCGCACTATGTGCAGGCCCCCGCCCGCTTCCTGCCCGCCCTGGCCGGCGCCTTCGACCTGGTCGTGCCGTGGGAGCGGATGCTGTATCTGCACCAGGTGCCCGTACCGGTGCCGCGCATCCCGGACGGGGTGACGATGCGTCGGCTGGCGGCGGAGGACGCCCCGGCACTGGCCGCCCTCGCCCCGGATGCGGCGTGGCTCCATGCGAGCTGGGGCGGCCCGGCCCCTCTTGCCGCCTCCGGGCTCGGCTGGGCCGCCTTCCGGAAGGAGCACGTCCTCGCTGTTGCCTGTACGTACTTCCAGGGCACCCGGTACGAAGACCTCGCCTGTTTTACCGTCCCCGGACACCGCCGTCAGCGCCTGGCCCTGGCCTGTGTCACCGCCCTGTGCCGGGACGTCGCCACCCGCGGCCACCTCCCGAGCTGGACCTGCTCCCGCGACCACCGCCCCAGCCGGCTCCTCGCCTGGACCGCGGGGTTCCGCCTGGCGCGCGAGTACGTGCATCACCTGACCGGAAAGCCGGCCCGCCAGGGAGCCGGACTTCCCGCCTGAATGCCCGCCTGCCGTCCCGGTCCCCGGGGACACGAACGCGCCACACCGCCGAACACCACGGCGACGACGTCCCGCCTACGTACGCTGACGTGGCCGTCCCGTCGATGGCCGGTCCCGTTCGCGGTACGACAGGAGCTCACGATGGCCGCCTCCGCCGGTTCTCCTCCCCGGGCCGCAGCACGGCATCGCCTGCGCGCATGGATGCTGGAGGGCCTGGCCGACATGGCCAAGCACCACCCCGGGCCGCACGCGGGTCCCCAGAGCGCCCACCGTGGACAGCGCTGGTGGCGGGTGATGTGCCTGACGGGAGTGGACTACTTCTCGACACTCGGCTATCAGCCGGGCATCGCCGCCCTGGCCGCGGGCGCGCTGTCGCCGGTCGCCACCCTCGTCCTGGTCCTGGTGACGCTGGCCGGCGCGCTGCCGGTGTACCGGCGGGTGGCGCGGGAGAGCCCGCACGGCCAGGGCTCGATCGCGATGCTGGAGCGGCTGCTGTCCTTCTGGCAGGGCAAGCTGTTCGTGCTGACCCTGCTGGGGTTCGCCGCCACCGACTTCCTGATCACCATCACCCTGTCGGCGGCCGACGCCGCCACCCACCTGGTGGAGAACCCGCACCTCACCAGCGCCCTGAACAACAGGCAGCTGGTCATCACGCTGATCCTGATCGCGCTGCTGGGCGCGGTGTTCCTCAAGGGCTTTCTGGAGGCCATCGGGGTGGCGGTCGTCCTCGTGGGCCTCTACCTGGGGCTCAACGTGGTCGTGGTCGTCGCCGGAGTGTGGCATGTGGCCACCGCGGCGCACGTCGTCACCGACTGGTCCCATGCCCTGACCACCGAGCACGGCAGCGCCCTGGCGATGGTCGGCGTGGCCCTGCTGGTCTTCCCGAAGCTGGCGCTGGGCCTGTCCGGGTTCGAAACCGGTGTGGCCGTCATGCCCCATATCGAGGGCGACCCCGACGACACCGAGGAGCGCCCCACAGGGCGCATCCGGGGCGCGAAGAAGCTGCTCACCACCGCCGCCGTGATCATGAGCGTCTTCCTCATCATCACCAGCTTCATCACGACCCTGCTCATCCCCGAGCCGGCGTTCCGGCCCGGCGGGCCGGCCAACGGACGCGCCCTGGCCTATCTGGCCCACGAGTACCTGGGCTCCGCCTTCGGCACGATCTACGACGTCTCCACCATCGCCATCCTCTGGTTCGCCGGCGCCTCGGCCATGGCCGGCCTGCTGAACCTCATGCCGCAGTACCTGCCGCGCTACGGCATGGCGCCCCACTGGGCACGCGCGGTCCGTCCCATGGTGCTGGTCTTCACTCTGGTCGCCTTCCTGGTGACCTGGATCTTCAACGCCGACGTCGACGCCCAGGGCGGCGCCTACGCCACCGGCGTCCTGGTCCTGATCAGCTCCGCCGCGATCGCGGTGACCATCACCGCACGGCGCGCCCGCGAACGGGGCTGGACCATCGGCTTCGCCGTGATCTCCGTGGTGTTCCTCTACACCACCATTGCGAACGTCATCGAGCGCCCCGACGGGGTGAAGATCGGTGCCTGCTTCATCGCCGGGATCATCCTGCTGTCGTTCCTCTCCCGCCTCGCCCGCGCCTTCGAACTGCGCGTCACCGACGTCGTGCTCGACGAGAAGGCCGAACGGTTCATCCGCGACGCCGCCCACCGCAAGATCCGCTTCATCGCCAACGAGCCCGACCAGCGCGATCTGTCCGAATACCGCGACAAACTCCAGCAGATCCGCACCGACAACGACCTGCCGGCCGACGACGACTTCATCTTCGTCGAGGTCACCGTCGGCGACCCCTCCGAGTTCGAGAGCGAACTACGGGTACGCGGCGAGGTCATGCACGGCCGCTTCCGGGTGCTCGCCCTCGATAGCTCCACCATCTCCAACGCGCTGGCCGCGCTGCTGCTGCACGTACGCGACGCCACCGGAGCGCGGCCGCACATCTACTTCGAGTGGACCGAGGGCAACCCCTTCGCCCAGTTCCTCCGCTTCTTCCTCTTCGGGCAGGGGGAAGTCGCCCCCGTCACCCGCGAAGTCCTGCGCGAGGCCGAACCCGACCGCGACCGGCGCCCCCGCGTCCACGTCGGCTGAACGAGTCCGGCCGTGGTGTGCGCAGGGGCGCCGGTCGCGGTGGTTCAGATGCGGTCGGCGGCGATCAGCAGCAGTGGTCTCGAGCGGTGATCGGATCGGAACGGTGTGCCTGAGCGGGGCGTCAGGGGCACTGGCGCACCGCGTGGATCCGGTGGACTGGGTGGACAGGAACGACACGCCTGCGGGGTGGAGTCGGGCAAGACATGGCGGTGGTCTTCGGCGACTGTGCCGTGCTGATGCCTGGGCAAAAGATGCCCGAGCGGAGCGGGGCTGCCCTACCGTAGGGCGCCATGAAGGTCCTGATCATCGGCGGCAGCGGGTTCCTGGGGACGGAACTTGTGCGCCAGGCGACGGCCGCGGGCTGGGAGACAGCCGCAACGTACTGCTCCCGCCCCGGAGCCAGCCCCGGAGCCATGTGGCACCAGCTCGACCTTCGCGCCACCGGGCACGTCGACGAGGTGCTGGCAGCGGTTGCCCCCAGCGCCGTCATCAACGCAACGAGTGGAAACAGTGACTGGGCGGTCACGGCCGAGGGCTCGATCCGCCTGGCGATGGCCGCGACGAAACGCGGTTGCCGCCTGGTCCACGTCTCCAGCGACGCGGTGTTCTCCGGTTCGCGGATTCACTACGACGAGACCTGCTTGCCCGACCCGGTCACCCCGTATGGCGCGGCAAAGGCCACCGCCGAGACGGCTGTGCGGCTCCTGGCGCCGGCCGCCGCGGTCGCACGCACGTCATTGATCATCGGGCACGGCACATCCGTGCATGAGCGCATGGTCCATGCCCTGGCTGCCGATGCGCACGACGGTGTCCTGTTCACCGACGACATCCGCTGCCCGGTGCATGTCGAAGATCTGGCCTCCGCTCTGCGGCAACTCGCAATGTCCGACCAGGCCGGGATATTCCACCTCGCCGGAGCGGACGCCCTCAGCCGCTACGAACTCGGCGTTCTCATCGCTCAGCGCGACGGACTCGACGCCACCCGGCTGCCTGCCGGGCGTCGCGCCGACAGCCGGGTGCCCGGGGCGCTCGAGGTCCGCCTCGACAGCAGCGCCACGCAGAGGCGCGTACACACCCGGCTGCGTGGGGCCCGGGAGTTCCTTCAAGCCCGGTAATACGGGGGTGGGATGCTGCCGGCCGATAGGCGGGACAGCCCTTAGGGCCGCGCAAGGACGCAATCGCCGCAGAGGGCTCCCGAGGCGTCCGGAGCGGCACGGTAGATCAAGCAGCAACTCCGCCGCCGGAAGCGCCCGTTGCCCGCGTCCAGGGTGTGGGTGTCCCGGAGCTGTGGCCGGCTCAGGAACAGCAGGGCCGTTGTGCGGGCGGGGCGCGCCAGGGCCGGTGCCGCGGACACCACGCCCGCGGCCGCGCCGTTCACGGCCGATGCCACGTTGCCCCACAGGATGCGCGGGGAGACCGAGAAGGACGCTGCGGCGTCGACCAGTTCGCGGATCGGCCCGTCGAGCAACTTCTCTACGGCGTCGGCGTCGGCGTCGGCCCCGGTGTCCGCGGAGGCGTGGGCGTCGGCCCGGGTACGGGTACGGGTACGGGCGCCGTCATCAGAGTCGGAGTCGGAACCGGAGTCGGAGTCGGAACCGGAGTCGGAGCCGCACTGGGCGCTACCGGCGGCGATGGAGGCCACCGTCTCTCGCGGCAGTGACAGGGCGAACGCGCCGCCGAGGCCGGAGTGCCACCTCAGATCGTCCAGGGCGGGCGGTCGTGAGGGCAGGCGCAGGCCGTGCAGAGCGGCCAGGCCGAGCATCGGCGAGATGACCCGCGCCACCAGGCCCAGGTGCGCCACGGACGCGGCCACCCGCAGTTCGACGGCCTCGGGCGGTCTGCCGCTGCGGGCGGCAAGCGAGGCACGCACCTCGCTGACACGCTCCCGCAGAACGCCGCTCTCCTCCCGCGCCACCTCGCTCAACTTGCGCCAGGGGGAACTGAGTTCCGATGCCGCGGGGTGCGTCTCGAAGGCGAAGAAAGGCCCGAAGGCCGCGACCTGTTCCTGCCAGGCGGCAGTGGGTTCCGTCATGGCTACCTGTCCGGTTTCGAGGAGACGGGGGGAGGGCGGGGCGGAGCCGGTTGCGCAGAAGAGCCGGCCGTGCAGGACGGGGCGCTGCCGGGGGCGGAGCGCGACCGCGCTACCGGGGCAGTGCACAGCCCTTCACTTCCCCCGTTGGTAGAGGTCGGTCAGCAGCGCGACGGCAGCGTGGGTCGCCGGATGCGGGTCCTGGCGTCGCCAGATGAGGTGGACCGCGATGGGCGAGGCATCGCGCAGCCGCCGGAAGACGATCCCGTCGCGCCGGTACTGGTTGACGGTGCTCTCGGGGGTGATGCCGACGCTGCGGCCGGTGGCGATCAGCGCGAGCCAGTCATCGATGTCCTGGGTGAATTCCACGACGGGACGCGCCGACGCGGGCCACAGGTCGGCCGTGGTGGTGCCGGTGCGCCGGTCGATGAGGAGGGTGCGTTCGCGGATGTCGGCCAGGGCGATGGAGCGGCGGGTGACCCAGGGGTCGTCGTCGGCCATGGCGCAGTAGCGGCGTTCCCGGCCGACGACGGCACTGGCGAAGCGCGCGTCATCGAAGGCGGTACGCACCACGGCCAGGTCGCACAGGCCCTCCGCCAGGCCGCCGGTGGGCGAGTTGGTGCGGACCAGATGCAGCTCGACGTCGGGGTAGCGGGCGGCCCAACGACGCTGGTACTCGGCCGTGTGCCGGCCCATGGCCGACCATGCGTGGCCGATGCGCAGCCGGGTGTGGCCGGTGGTGGCTTCGCGGATGAGGTTGTCGGCTTCGGCGAGCATCTTGCGGGCGCGCGCCAGCACCTGGACGCCGGCGGTGGTGGGGATGACGTTCCGGCTGGTGCGGTGCAACAGCCGTACCCCCAGGGAGTCTTCGAGCGAACTGAGCGTGCGGGACACCGCCGCCTGGGAGATGCCGAGATCGATGGCGGCATCGGTGAAGCCGCCGGCGTCGACGATCGCCACCAGACAGCGCAGGTGTCGCAGTTCCATTGTCCAATCCATAACCACAGCGCATCGATGAGTACGTGCATGCATTTTACGTATGGATGTGTCCGGCCGGATGCTCGGTGCATGGGAAAGAGCACTCAAGGCGCGTGGCACCCCGAGGCAGCTCGTGGGGGACCGGCGGCGCACCCGGGCCGTGCGGCGGGGGTGGCGATGATGTTCGCGAGCGGGCTGTCCAACCAGATCGGCGCCGCGACCGGAGCGCTGGCATTTCCGGTGATCGGACCGGCGGGCGTGGTGGCCGTACGGCAGTGGGTGGCCGGACTCGTCCTGCTGGCGGTGGGGCGGCCGCGGCTGCGCGCGTTCACCTGGCGGCAGTGGTGGCCGGTGCTGTGCCTGGCGGCGGTGTTCGCCACGATGAACCTGTCCCTGTACACGGCGATCGACCGCATCGGTCTGGGCCTCGCGGTGACCCTGGAGTTCCTCGGGCCGCTGGCCGTGGCACTGGCCGCCTCCCGCCGCCTGGCGGACCTGCTGTGCGCCCTCGTCGCCGGGGCCGCGGTCGTCCTGCTGACCCGTCCGCAGCCGGCCACCGACTACGCGGGTATCGCGCTGGCCCTGCTCGCCGCTGGGTGCTGGGCGTCCTACATCCTGCTCAACCGGCTCGTCGGCGCCCGGCTGCCGGGCGCCGAAGGCTCGGCCGCGGCCGCCGGTGTCTCCGCCCTGCTGTATCTGCCCGTCGGAATCGCCGTGCTCGCCGACCACCACCCCAGCGCGAGCGCCGTGGGGTACGCCGCCGTCGCGGGCCTCCTCTCCTCGGCCGTCCCGTTCCTCGCCGACCTGCTCGCACTGCGCCGGGTCCCCGCCCGCTTCTTCGGGGTCTTCATGAGCGTCAACCCCGTCCTTGCGGCACTGGTCGGCCTCGTCGTCCTGAACCAGACCCTGCAAGGAATCGACTGGCTGGCCATCGCGGCCATCGTGACGGCCAACACCGTCAGCATCCTGACCGCCGGCTCCCGCTGCATGGCTCCGTCCGGCGGCCGTGGTACGGCGGTTCCGGAGGGGGCGGTTGACCCTAGGGTGGTGGGTGCGTTCACGGGGGAGACTGCCCCGGTCGTGGGGATCACGCCCGCCGCGGCGATCACCCCCACGGCGGAGACCACTCTCACGGCAGGCTCCACCCCCACGGCAGACTCCGCCCCCACCGCGGTGCACGGCCGCCGGCCCGCGTCGATCCCGTGCCGTGAAGTCTGCTGAGCGGCGTACCCGTAGGCGGCAGGGCGGACCGGGGTGCGCCGGCCGGCGGTAGCGGAGCTTCCGCCACCTCCCTTGGCCAGGACAAATGTCCCAAGGAACGCAGGGCCGGTGCCTCTGCCGCCGGAGTGTGCCGGGAACCTAGCGTGCAGGCATGTCACAGACCAGCACAGATCACGCGGCGGAGTTCTCCGACGTATCCAAGAGTTTTCTTCAGGTGAAGGCGGTCGACGGGCTGGAGCTGTCGGTCGGGCGGGGGAGGGTCACCGCGCTGCTCGGCCCCAACGGGTCGGGAAAGTCCACGTTGATCGACATGCTTCTGGGCCTGCTGCGTCCGGACCGCGGGCGGGTCGAGGTGTTCGGCGGGACACCCGATGCGGCCGTACGGTCCGGGATGGTCGGGGCGATGCGGCAGGACGGGGCTTTCCCCGCCAGTGCCAAGGTCCGCGAGGTTCTGGAGCTGGCACGACGGCTCTATCCGCAGCCCGCGTTACTGAGCGAGCCGGCCGAAGTGGCCGATATCGGCGGCCTGTTGAGCCGCCGCGTGGACCGGCTGTCGGGAGGTCAGCTGCAGCGGGTGCGCTTCGCCTTCGCGGCCGCGGGCGCGCCCGGCCTGCTCGTGCTCGACGAGCCGACGGTCGCCATGGACGTCGAGGCCCGGGCCCGGTTCTGGGAAGGCATCAGGAGCTGTGCCGAGCGCGGCCGTAGCGTGCTGTTCTCCACCCACTACCTGGAAGAGGCCGACGCTGCGGCCGATCGGATCGTCGTGATGAACCGAGGCAGGATCCTGGCCGAAGGAACCGGCGAGGAGATCAAGCGGACGGTGGGCAGACGCACGGTCAGCTTCCGCACGGACGGTCCGCCGCCGCCCGGACCGGAACTACTGCCCGGGGTTTGCGGCGTGGAGCGGCAGGACGACAGGGTCCGGCTGCACACCACCGACTCCGACGCCACCCTCCACGCCGTGCTGTCCGGCGACTTCGCGGCCCGGGATCTCGAACTGTCCGGGAGCAGCCTCGAAGAGGCCTTCCGCGCGCTCACCACCGGGACCGCTCACCAGGCCGTACAGGAGGTGCAGCACTGATGCTGACGCGCCACTACCTCCGCTTCGAGCTGCGGCGGTTGCGCCGCGATCCGAAGTTCGTGGTTCTCACCGTGGCCATGCCGGCGTTGCTGTACCTGATGCTCTCCACGATCGGCGGTCCGGGCGCTTCGGGGGCCGGATACGCCCCGGACGCCGTGGTCATGGCCGGTATGGCCTGCCACGGAGTGCTGATGGTGACCATCACCAACGGGGTCAACATCGCACTCGACCGGAACATCGGCTGGGTCCCACAGCTGCGCACCACTCCGCTGCGCGCGACGCAGATAGTCATCGGCAAGGGGGTCAGCGGCCTGCTGCTCTCTCTGCTCTCGCTGCTCGCCGTCTTCCTGATCGGCGGGTCGGCACACGGCATCCAACTGAGCGCTGCCCAGTGGCTGGAGATCGGCGCGATCACCTGGCTGGGCAGCCTGCCCTTCGCCCTGCTGGGCATGGCCCTGGGCTTCCTCGTCTCGCCCACCACCAGCGGTCCTGCCGTCATGGCCTGCGTCATCGGCATGTCCGCGCTGGGCGGGCTGTGGGTACCGGCCCGGCTGTTCCCCGCATCCCTCCAACACGTGTCCAAGGCGCTGCCCACCCACCACTGGGTCCATCTCAGCCAGGCTCTCCTGGAGGGCGGGGCATCCCCCCTGTTGGAACTGTCGGACCTTGCCGTGCTGGGGGGCTGGACGGTGGGCTTCGCGCTGTTGGCCGGCTTCGCCTTCCGGCGGGAGGTGGCACGTTGAGCCGCGGCAGGGGCGGGGCGAGAGGCCGGAGCATGGGCACTGTGCGGACGCTCATCGTGGACGGTGCGGCCTCGACAGGCCGGAGTAGGGGCGCTGCTCAGCCGCCCGCTGCCCGCCGTAGGCAGCCCGGCCATGACAGGCCGGAAAATAGACTGAGAGTGCTGTACGCCGCGGTCCGAGCGCGGGGCAGGGGGAGGGGACGTTCATGAGCCGGCGCTTCGGCCCGGGTGCGAAGACTGCGGGCGGGCCGGGGGAGCCCGCCTCCTCCTGGGGCGCCGTGGTCGGCACCACGGTCGGACTGATTCCGCTGTTCGGCCTGGTCCCCTCGCTCTCCGCATCGGACAGTCCGCTCATCACCGTCCTGGCGGCCGCCTGTGCCCTGGGCCTCTTCGCGGCCTCCCAGGTGATCCTCGCCTGGTCCTACCACTCCTCCCGGCTCGACCAGCGGTTCCGGTTCGCCTTGCTGGTTCCGCTCACGGCGCTGTCCGTGGCACTCCCGCTGTGGCTCGGCAAAGACTGGACCATCCTGCTGCCGTATCTGTCAGCGACCGGCGCGGTCGCCGTACCCGCCAGGCTGACCCTCCCCGCGCTCGCGGCCTCGGCAGCGCTGGCCGTCTTCGTGGCAGGCCGGACCGGAGCGGACACCACCTCGCTGGTGGTGATGACCACCGCGGTCGGCCTGGCCATGACGACCTATCGCCGCATCCTCGATCTCAACGCCGAACTCCGGTGCACCCGCCGCGCATTGGCGCGGGCCGCGGTGACCGAGGAGCGGCTGCGCTTCTCCCGGGACATGCACGACACACTGGGGCACAGCCTCCTCCAGCTGACCCTGCGTGCGGAAGTGACACGGCGGCTCTACCGGGCGGGCGAGACGGACGTGGAGGCGGAGCTCCGGCAGATCGAGGACATGGGCCGTCAGTGCCTGGAGCAGGTGCGGGAGGCCGTTACCGGCTACCGGCAGCTCAGCCTGTCCGCGGTCATCGAGGAGGCCCGGACGACACTCGCCGACGCCGGGGTGTCGGTGACGGTGGACGCCCCCGCCGGCCGGCTGCCCGAGGTGGTGGAGACGGCGCTGAGCTGGGTCGCCCGCGAGGCCCTCACCAACGTCGCCCGGCACTCCCGGGCCGCCAACTGCCGTGTCGTACTCCGCAGCGAGGACGGCCGTGCCCTCCTGCAGGTACTCGACGACGGCGTAGGGCCCGCCCGGTCCGTCCGGCACCCTCGTCAGGGGCCCGGCGGCAACGGGCTGGCCGGGCTCGCCGAGCGGGTCACCGCGCTCGACGGCCGCCTGCGCACCGGCTCCGCCCCGGGCGGCGGCTTCCGTCTCCAGGCCATCATCCCCCTCGCGGCGGCCGACCGCGCCCGGGAGACGACATGATCCGGGTGCTCCTCGCCGAGGACCAGGCCATGGTGCGCGGTGCCCTCGCGACCCTGCTCGGCCTGGAGCCTGACATCACGGTGGTCGGCCAGGTGGAGGACGGGCCGGGTGCGGTGTCCGCCGCACGCCGACTGCGGCCGGACCTGTGCCTGCTCGACATCGAGATGCCCGGGGGCAGTGGACTGGACGCCGCCGTGGCCCTCCACGCCGAACTGCCGGGAACGAAAATCCTGATCTTCACGGTCTTCGACCGGCCGGGCCATCTGCAGCGCGCGCTCGCGGCCGGGGCCAGCGGTTTCATCGGGAAGAACAGACCGGTGGACGAGCTTGCGGTGGCGATCCGTCAGGTGATGGCCGGGGAGACGGTGATGGACCCCGCACTGGCCGCCGCGGCGCTGCGGGCCGGGCCCAACCCGCTCACCCGCCGCGAACAGGAGGTGCTGGCAACGGCGATCGACGGAGCGTCGATCCCCGCCATCGCGGCGCGGGTGCATCTCTCCGAGAAGACGGTGCGCAACTACCTCTCCTCGGCGATCCAGAAGACGGACACCGCCAACCGCTTCGAAGCCGCCCACACGGCACGCGAGCGCGGTTGGCTGTAGGCGCCCCGGCGGAGCGGGAGGGCGGTCCCCGCCGAGCCCGGGTGCGCAGCCGGGCCGCCGCGCTGTGCCGGCCTGGCGCAGGCGATCAGCTCAACTCCGGCCCGTACCCCCGGCAGCGGAATGTCCCACCCCATGCGGACGGTGGCTCCTGACCCCGTTGCCGAAGGTGTGGTCCTCGTTCACCGTGCCCCGTGGCTGCCGGAAGCCGCGGTGCCGCGGCGGCCTGGGGTTACCTGTCGACCAGGCAGAATCGGAAAGCCCGCTGCCCCGGTGTGACACACCGGGGCAGCGGACAATCTTGGCTCTGTGTCGGCGGGACGAGTCCCCGCCGGGTGGAGAGCGGTCAGCGGTTGAAGATGGGCATGATGGCCTTGCTGTCGTCGCACCACACCTCGTGGTACCCGTTCGCCTGGGCATTCGGGAGTTCGGACGCTTCGCACGCCGCCTTGGAGGGGTACTTCTCGGCACCGATGGGGACCCAGCCGTCGCCGGGGGGCGGGGCGGCGGAGGCGGTGGTGGCGGTCAGCGGAATGGCGACCACTGCGGCACCGACCGCGAGACCGGCACCGATTCGAGTACGCCACGACTTCATGGTGATCTCCTTAGTTCATCATTGACGCTCTGAGCTGGTCGGGCTCAGAGAGGTTCTGGGCTCGTGCCCGGGGCGGGGGCCGAGGTGGTCAGCCGATGGGGTTGACGAAGGTGGCGGGGTGGGTGGCGCTCCGCTGGTCGACGAGCGTGCCCCAGGGCCATTCCACGGTCAGCGAGGTGGTCTCGTTGGGCGGGGTGACGTCCGCGAAGGCGGGCTGGTAGAAGCCCGTCTCTTCCTTGGTCATGGCGAGGTTGAGCGTGAAGTCGGTGCTGTCCCCGGGCTGCAGGGTGATCGAGCTGAACTTCTTCGACGAGCGGGCCAGCGACCAGCGCTCGCCGCCGTTCTCGGACTTCAGGTCCACGCCCGGGAAGCCGCCGATCTTGCAGGCGCTGCTGCCCTTGTTGGTCAGCACGATGCTGGCGGTCGTCGCACCGTCCGCGTCCGGGTCCGGGACCGCGTCGCCGCCCGTGGCGAACGCCGCCTTCAGGCCGGAGGTGTGGCAGCGCTGGACGCCCGAGCCCGCCCCGCCACCGCCGGTGGTGTGTGCGCTGCCCGACTGCTTGCTCGTTCCGCCCGCCTTGGCATCGGCCTGGGCACCGGAGTCCGCCTTGGCACCGGAGCCCGCCTGGCCGTCGGAGCCCTGCGCTCCGGCGGAGGAGCCCGTGCCGCTGGATGCGACGGCGGCCGCGCCCGCGTCCGAGCGGCCCGCGGGCTTCGCGCCGGTGGCGTCCGCGCCGGAGCAGGCGGTCAGGGTGAGGCCGGCGGCCGCGGTCAGAGCCGCGGCGGCAATGCGCAGACTGCGGCGACGAGCGGTGCGGACAGTGGCGCTGGAGCTCATTTTGGGGTCCCCCGGGGCGGTCGGTGTCGTTGTTTCCTCGGTACGTCACCCACTCTGGCCGGGGCCACTAGCGCAAGGCTGCCGCTCCGCTAACGTCCGGCTAACACGGCTGTGAGCAGGGGAAGTCAGCCGGGGAGAAGCCGAAGAACCAGGTACGTCCGCGCAGTGGGGAATCGTGTACCCGCCGACCGGAACCAGGGGACGCCGAGAGGACTGCCTCGCCCGTGCGGCGGATGCGGTAGCGACCTCCGAAGGACGCCCGAAGGCAGGGGAGTTGACGACGATCGACGTGTCATCCACTCCAGCCCAGATCGGAGCCTCACCGTGCTGAAGCAGATCTTGCGCGCCGCCACTGTCCTCGCTCTCGCCGCCCCCGTCGCGGCCGCCGCGCCCGCGCCCGTGCCGGCGCCCGAAGCCGCGTCCCACACCCCGGCCGCCACCCTTGTCTCCGCCCTCAAGGGGAAGGCCCGACTGAGCTACCCCGTCGCCGAGGAGAAAGTACGGGTCACCGTCGACGCCCACTCCACCTATGCGGCGGGCGGAATTCCCACCCGCTCCTGGGGAACCTTCCGTATTTCCCATGTCATCGACGGCCGTGACTACTGGGGCGATTTCGAGGTCGACTGCCTCACCACCGGCGGCCCCACCGCCACCGTGACCGGCCGACTCGTCCGTACCAGCCCCGGCCACCCGTGGCAGACGCACCTGGACCCGCACACCCGCATGGGCGTGAGCTTCTACGTCCCCAAGAGCGGGAAGGCCCGCGCCGGCCTGTCCGGGGCAACGCCCAAAGGCGCACCCGTGCTGACCAAGTGCATGGCGCCCGCCGCCGACATGGCGGTCATCGAGGGTGGTTACGCCCTGCGGGACAGGCTGGGATAGGCGGCAGGCGGCAGGCGTCGGCACATGACGCAGGCCGGGGCGGCAACCGTCCAAGTCCGGTCCGAGGTGGTCCGTCGGACAGGCCCCTCCGGGAACGGGTACCCCCTTCGCCGATCGGTCAGCGATCGAGGGAGAACGCGTTCTTGGCTCGTTCCACGGATTCTTCGGACGCCATACCGCCGGAATTCTCTGTGGCGAGTGCCTGGTTGAGTCCGACGAAGGGACGCAGGCGTTCCTCGTACCGCGGAAGCGCGGTGCGGTGGTCGCCGTCCGCCCTGGCGAGTTCATCGGCCAGCACATAGGCACCCACCAGGGCCAGGCTGGTGCCCTGGCCTGACAACGGCGACGGGCAGTAGCCCGCGTCACCTATCAGTACCGTCCTGCCGTCCGACCAGTGATCCATGTGGATCTGGGCCATCGCGTCGAAGTAGAAGTCGGGGGCGCCCCACATGGCCTTCAGGAGCCTCGGGGTGTCGCCTCCCAGATGCGACATCCGCTCGGCGAGGAGTGACTTCTGCCGCTCGGTGTCACGGTGGTCATGGTCGAGGGGGTCCGACACGAAGCCGAGCATGGCCCTGATCTCGGTGTTGTCGCGTACCGGGTATACGCAGTAGCCGGCGGTGTCGTCCTGGAGCCACACCTGCCAGTTGTCGAGGTTCAGGAAGTTGTCCGTGCTGAAGACGGCCAGGTGCGGTCCGAGATGGTGGATGAACCGACGCTCCTCGCCGAAGGCCAGCTGCCGTACCTTCGAGTGGAGGCCGTCCGCCCCGACCACGAGGTCGAAAGTCCGGCGCCGACCGCTCTCGAAACCGGCGTTGATGCCGTGCGGGCCCTGATCGAGGGTGACCAGGGAATCATTGAAGACGTATTCGACGCCGTCCCGCACTTGCCGGTACAGGAGTTGGGTGAGGTCTTCCCGCAACAGTTCGATGTCTCCACTGTCGAGCCGGCCGCTGCTGAACGTCATCTCGGTGGAGCGCCAGAGCTCATTGCCGTCACGGTCGTGCATCGACATCCCCCGCATGCGGGTGCGTGCGTGCTGTGCCTCGGCCAGCAGGCCCATCCGTTCCAGGACGTCGAGTGCCACGCCGCGGACGTCGATCGCATGGCCGCCTGGACGTATACCGGGAGCGCGTTCGATGACGGTCGGCGCGTAGCCCCGGCGCCGCAGCCAGTAGGCGGTGGTAAGTCCGGCGACGCTCGCGCCGGAGATGAGCACGGTCTTCACAGAAACCCCCTCGTACGGTGTACGCGCTTGAATGTACGCCGTACGCCCAGGCGTGCCAAGTGCTCATTTCGTGGTCCTGTACTAGGTCAGGAAGGCTTTCGGTGCGGTCTTCCCTGCTAACCTCTGTACTAGTACAGGAAGAAAGAGGAGACAGGTGGTCGCGAAACTCGTCCCGCCCTATCTGCGCGTCGCCGCCGAGATCCGGCGACGCATCGCCGACGGTGAACTCGCTCCCGGCGACCGGGTGCCCTCGACACGTCAGATCGCGAGGGAGTGGAATGTCGCACTGGCCACCGCCACGAAGGCGCTCACCGCTCTGCGTCAAGAGGGGTTGGTACAGGCAAAACCGCGCGTGGGCACTGTGGTGGCAGCTTCTCACCGGCGCCCCGTCGCTGCTCGCCCCCGCACTGCCCCGGACCGGGAGCGTGAGCGTGAGCTGACTCGTGAACGGATCGTGCACACCGCCATAGAGATCGCCGACGCTGAAGGGCTGGCTGCGGTCTCCATGCGGAGCGTCGCGGCACGGCTGCACGCCGCCACCATGTCGCCGTACCGCTATGTGAACAGCAAGGACGACCTCGTGCTCCTCATGGCCGATGCTGTTCTCGGCGAGCTCTGTTTCCCCCCTGCGGCGCCCGCCTACTGGAGGGTCCGGTTGGAGTGGGGCGCCCGATCGCTCTGGACCCTGCACCGGGCACATCCTTGGCTGGCGCAGATCGGCCCGCTGACCCGCCCGTTGATACTGCCCCATCTGATGGCCTACTCCGAATGGATGCTGAAGGCCCTCGACGGTCAGGGCCTCGACCCGACGACCATGCTCAACCTGAACGCCCTCCTCTACAGCCATGTGCAGGGCATTGCGGTCCAGCTGGAACGTGAAGCACAAGCCGCAAGCATCACGGGCCTGTCGGAAGACCAGTGGCTGGACACCCAGGCCCCCGCCCTTGCGGCGATCACCGCGTCCGGCGACTACCCGACATTCACCCAGGTCATCGAAGCCGTCGGAGAGTCCGGCTATGACCTGGACCTCGATGAACTGTTCGAGATCGGCCTCAGCTCCATGCTCGACGGCGTGGCCGCGCTCATCGAGGGACGGTCCCGCCGGGCGGGGCGCTCAGGCGCACCTTGATCGCCTCGATGCCCGCCCGGAGCAGGCAGCTGTCCACTCCTGTCGCAGGTGCCCGGCTTCGCTGGTCAGGAAGGTGCCAGGCGTCGTAAGCGTCCTGATTCACCCGTCCCCGGGGGACGGGGCGCACCGGGCGGGCCGACACGATGGAAAGCCGCCGCCGCCCGGTTCTAACCTGGGGGAATGGGCGGTGACTTGCTCACGCTGTTTTTCTGCGGCGATGTCATGCTCGGCCGTGGCGTCGACCAGATCCTTCCGCATCCAGGGGACCCGGTGCTGCGGGAGGTCTACGTGCGGGACGCCCGGGCCTATGTGGAGCTGGCGGAGGTGGCGAACGGCCCCATTGACCGTCCGGTCGGCTTCTCCTGGCCATGGGGGGAGGCCCTGAGGGTGCTCGATGAGGCCGCGCCCGCCGCCCGGGTCCTCAACTTGGAAACCGGCATCACCCAGAGCGCCGACTTCGCCCGCGGCAAGGAAATCCACTACCGGATGAGCCCCGCGAACCTTCCGTGCCTCACCGCCGCCCGCCCCGACGTCTGTGTATTGGCCAACAATCACGTCCTCGACTTCGGTCACCAAGGGCTGGCGGACACCCTTGACGCCCTGGCGGGGGCGGGGCTGCGGACGGCCGGGGCGGGAGCGGACGCCGACGCGGCGGACCGGCCGGCGAGCGTCCCGCTCGAAGGCGGCCGCCGGCTCCTGGTCTTCTCCTTCGGAATGCCGTCCAGCGGCATCCCCCGGCCATGGGCCGCGGGCCCGGACCGCGCCGGGGTCGCCTTCGTGGCCAGGCCCTCGTCCGCCGCCGCGACCGCGATCACCGACCGGGTACGAGAGCGGAAGCGGCCGGGCGACATCGCCGTGGCTTCCGTCCACTGGGGCGCCAACTGGGGCTACCACGTGCCCCGTGACGAGGCCGCGTTCGCCCGTACCCTGATCGACGGCGGCGTGGATCTCGTCCACGGGCACTCCTCGCACCACCCCCGCTCCCTGGAGGCGTACCGGGGGAAGCTGGTGATCCACGGGTGCGGCGACTTCATCGATGACTACGAGGGCATCACCGGCTACGAGCAGTACCGGGACGACCTGCGGCTGCTCTACCTCGTCTCGGTGGACCCGGACACCGGCACACTCCACGACGTGCGGATCACCCCGCTGCAGGCCCGGCGCATGCGGCTGCGGCACGCCTCACACCAGGACACCCGGTGGCTGCGTCAGATGCTCGACCGGATCAGCTCCGGCTTCCACCCCTGCGTCGCCTCCGCCCCCGAGGGCACGCTCACGCTCCGTCCCGCGCAGGGGAGCGGCCGCGGCTCCGCGGGCCGTCCTCGGCCATAGGGCCGGGATGGCCGGCAGAGCCGGACGGGCACGAGGCGGCGTGGCGCGACCGGCGAAGAGGGGCGCCGCTCAGGGCAGCAGCGTGTCGAGGAAGGCGTTCGAGAACACCCGTGCCGGGTCGTAGGAGTTCAGGATGTCCCGGGCGGTGCGCCAGTCCTCGAACGCGGCCGGGACGGTGCCGCCCACCGCGGCCGGGTCCGTCCACGGCCCGCTGTCCGTATAGGCCCAGCCCTTGGACCACTCGGGACGTACGGACGCATACGAACCGGTGTAGGTCTGCCAGATCCACTGCTCCAGCTCGTGGAAGAAGGGCCCGGCGCCGGGCGTGCCGGGATAGGTGGCGAAGTCTAGCCACACCACGGTGTCCCACTCGGGATGGTCGGCGCGCGCTCGCGCCGGGGACAAAAGGGGACCGTCCAGAGGGTCCGTACCGGTGATACGCAGCTCGACCGGACCGTTGACCGGGTAGGAGCCGCGGTTTTGATGAGCCGTCAGCACGCTCTGGTAGCGGGCGTAGAAGTCCCCCACCACCCGCTGCACATTCGCCCGGGAGGTCAACACCGCCCACCCCGCTTCGACGATCCTCAGCGTCGTCGGTTCGACGTACAGCAGGCTGTTCTTCGACCAGCCCCAGACGTCCCATGTACCGGTGACGATCAGCCCGGACCCCACGATGGACATGGCAAGTTTGGTGAAGGCAGGCGTCTTGTCGCCCCCGCCCGCGGCGATCTCC
The DNA here is from genome assembly GCF_036048035.1 of Streptomyces sp. NBC_00400. Lineage (NCBI taxonomy): Bacteria > Bacillati > Actinomycetota > Actinomycetes > Kitasatosporales > Streptomycetaceae > Streptomyces > Streptomyces sp. NBC_00400. The sequence continues at coordinate 7,743,046 of NZ_CP107940.1, forward strand.
CCGAGCAGCCCCGACATCTCCTCGGTGACACGGTTGGCGAAGGTGTAGGCGTACGGGGCGTCGAGCTGCTTGGCGAGCAGCGGCTTGCTGGGCGCCAGGCTCCACACCTTCAGCCACGGCACATCGGTGAACGGGAACCAGATCGCCTCGATGCGTCCGGTGCGGTCCAGGTAGGAGCCGAGGGTGCGGCCGCCTGTACCGGGCGGGCCGAAGACCGTGCCCACGTTCACATCGAACCAGTTCTGGCAGCGCAGCCGCGTGTTGGCCGCCGCGGTCATCGTCACCTCGGTGAGGAAGGCGCGGCCCAGATGGACGAGGAAGGCGCGGATGTCGGGGTCGGAGCGGGTGAAGGTCTTGAGCACATAGCGGCCCTCGGCCGCGCTCCACACCACGGCGGTGAGGGAGGTGACCTGGGAGCTCAGCGTGCCGAAGCCGGAGCCCGCGGGTGGGCGTTCGGTGGCGGTGGGCAGCCCCGTGCCGTGGCCGCCGATGGCGAGCACCCCGCCGATGGTGAGGTCGCCGGGCGCGGTGGTGGTGGCGAGGCCGAGCCCCGCCTCCTCCAGGCGGGCGAGGATGGTGTCGAGAGTCGCCCCCGTCTGCGCGGTGACGCTCCCCGGGCCGCCGCCGCGCACACTGACCGCGGTGAGGTGGGAGGTGGTGTCGACGATGACCGTCCGGTTGGTGTCGGCCCCGGCGGGTACCACCAGCGGCGACCAGGTGTGGCCCTTGCCCCGGGCCCGTAGCCGGTAGCCGTGCTGATGAGCCCAGTTGGCGAGGGTGACCACATCGTCGGGGGTACGGGCCGAGGCCGTCCATACGCCCTCGACGACGATCTCCAACGACCAGTTACGGAAGGCCTGCTGGCAGAGCGGGATGCCCGCAGGAAAGTCGGGCGGAGGGGCGAGGGTGGCCGCGGCGCTGCCCATGGGGATGCGATGAGCGGGCTGCAGCCCGGTTGCCGCGGCGAGCCCCGCGGCGGCGGCCCCGGTCAGCAGCGTGCGGCGGGTGAAGGAAGCTCTTCGAGCGCTGTCGTCGGACATGGCTGTCCCTCCGGCGCGCGGCGCGCCGGCCCCGCTGCACCGCGCACGGATCGTAGGGGTGAGACCGTACGAGCGCCCCGGTGCGGTGGGGATGTGCCGGAAGAGTAAGGTGACGGGCCATCAGTTGCAATGGCCGTCAGGAAATACCGCTCCCCGGCGGGCCGAAGGGGATCGGCCCGCCGGGGATGTTGAGGGAGCGGGGCCCGAGTCTCACAGCGGTACCGGCTCTCTCAGCGGTACCGGCTCTCCCGGCGCTCCCCGCTCTACCAGCGGTACCAGCGGCCGCGTCGACCACCGGCGCCGGCCGACCGCATCAGGAAGCCGAGCAGCCAGAACGCCAGCACGACCACGGCGACGATCCACAGTGCCTTCAACGCGAAACCCGCGCCGAAGAGAAGCAACGCGAGCAGCAGAACCAGAAGCAGCGGAACCATTTCCCTGTACCTCCGTATCGGTAAGACGCGAGAGCGCTCAGGGAGAATCCACGGGAACGAGAGGAAAGCTGGTGCGCTCTGCGGCCCTTTCCTGCCGTCTTGCCGCTCACAGCGCGTGGAAACATGGCGCGATACACGTGAGAGAAGGCGGACCCGGGATGCCGGTGGTGTTGACGAAATCGTTCAGGCGGCGTCAGTCGACGTCAATCGACTCAGGCGACGTCGTGAGGAGACAGCAGGGAGCCCAGGGGCCCGAGGTCGAGATTGAGGTCGGCCATTGTGAGGCCGTACCGCTCACAGAGTTCCGCCATTCGGTCCTGGAGAATCATGAGCGTCATTCCGATTTTTTCTTCCTGTTCCTCGCTCAGACCGCCTTGGTCGACGCGGTGAAGTGCGGTGCGCTCCATGAGCTGCCGTAAGAGCTCCACAATGGTCAGCACCAATTTGATGAGATCGCGTTCGACCGTCTCCGGGTCGGTCTTCAGCCGTTGGGCGATGCCGCTGTCCTGCCCCTGGCAGCGCTCCCCGGGCCCGGCCGGCACCAGGTCGAACGCCCGTGCCGCCGCCTGCGCCACCTCCGCGAAGGCGGGCTTCACGGCCGCGGCCGGATCGACCGGTTCATCCGTCATGGCGTACCTGTCCTCGTCACGTGGGAATGTCTCCTCGGGGGAGGTGCGGGAAGCGAACTGAAGGGCTGGGCAAGCGGGTTCATGGAGTCGTCGGCGCCGCGGAGCTTCACCATGGTGCCGGATTGTCGGGGGTGATCGAGCGGATCACCGCTCGCAGGTTGATATGGACCAGATCCACGTCGGCAATGGACAGCACCACATCTCCGGTAAGGACCGCCCCGCCGTTCAGGAGTCGGTCCAGGAGATCGATCAGAGCGATCTGCCGCCCGGCTGGAGATTCTCCCTCGGAGAGGTCCGTCGGGTGGGAGGTATCCGTGCGCGCGGTATCCGTGTGCGAGGCATCCGTGTGCGCGGTATCCGTGTGCGAGGCATCCGTGAATGCGGCCTCATGAAGGTCATTTCCCTTCACGGATGTGCGCTTTCCGCGGGCGGTGTCGCGAAGGAGTACGGGGCCCATGGACCGGTGATCTCGACGCGTACGCCGGGGACGCCATCGGCCAGACCCTGCAAAGCCCGGTGGAATTCCCCGATGCGGTCCGTGGGGACCAGATAGGCCTCGTTGGCGATGTTCTCGCCTGCACCGGAGGCCAGTTCACCGTGCTGCGGGCGGTGCGCGACCATGTCCGGAGCCATGTCGGCCACCCGGCCCCGTACGTCGGCGGCGACAGCTCCCGCCGCGCGGTAGGCATCACGATGCGTACGCTGCTGGGCCCGCCGCTGCTGCAAGTAGGCCCGGCCGGGGCTGACCGTGGACGCGGCGGGGGCCGGGCTGTCGGGCGGCGCAGGAGATCCGGCAGCGGCCGCTGCGCGTGCGTCCGCGTAGACCTTCACCCCCACCTCGGCATGGCCGTCGAGCCGGGAGAGCAGCGCGTCGAACTCCGCGCCGCGCTCGTCCAGCACCGCCCGCACCCGGGCATCATCCAGATACACCGTGGCCAGGCGCATGGGCAGCACCATGGTGCCGGCCCAGGCGGCCTCGACGACGGCGTGGTGTGTCCGCGCGATCGTCTCCAGCTGCGTCAGGTCCTCCAGCTGTGCCTTCATCCCCTCCGTACTGAAGGCGTCGGCCGGGACGGAGGAGACGAGGGCGGTCAGGCGGCCGGCGGTGACCGTCCGCAGGGGGCCGTCCCGCAGTCCGGTCAGCTGAGGAGCCGACGCTTCGAGGGTGGTGCCGGCGCGGCCGATGGCGTAGACGTACGAGCTCCGGGAGCGGTCGGATTCTTGTTGACGAGCGGGCCGGTCAGCGGGCCGGTCAGCGGGCCGACGAGCGGTTCGATGAGGGGGGCGATCGCGGGGGAGCGGCGAGACGGCGGTCTCCCTCGCTCCTTGCGTGGGGCGGTTCACTGCTCCTCCTTGCGGTCTGCCTGGTGCGCGCCGGAGGCCTGGCTCCGGGGGGAGCCGATGGCCGCGCGCAGTTCGGCGAGTTCGGCGCGCAGTTGCCGGTTCTCCTCGGCCAGCGGGTCACCGGCGACGGCCGGCGGGCGCCCCTCGGGGACCTGCTGCGGTGCGCGGGCGCGGGACGACAGGGAAGGATCGTGTTCCCACCAGTCGATACCCATTTCCTTGGCCTTGTCGACGGAGGCGACGAGCAGCCGGAGCTTGATGGTCAGCAGCTCGATGTCGAGCAGGTTGATCTGGATGTCGCCCGCGATGACGACGCCCTTGTCGAGGACGCGCTCCAGGATGTCGGCCAGGTTGGCGGACGCCCCCTGCCGGCCGTACGGGGACGGACCGGAGGAAGGCCCCATACGGCCGGCCAGTGAATCGGACATGATCAGCCTCGTCTGTGCGGTCGCGGTCGCGGTCGCTGTCGTGGTCGCGGTCGGGACGGTCAGCGGGCAACGGCGGCACGGCGGCCCCGGCGGGGTGCCGGCGGCTCGTCCTCGTCGTACGGGTCCCGTTCGTCCGCCGGGTCGTCGTCCTGGTCGAGGGGTTCCGTGTGGTCGTCGGGCTCGTCGAGCGGTTCCCCGTGGTCGTCGTGTTCGTCGACGGGCTCTTCGAAGTCGTCTTCGTCGCCGTCATCGTCGCCTTCGGTGTCCTCCCGGTCCTCCTCCTCCGCCGTGACGGCGTCATCGTGCTCGACCACGACCTCGCCGTCCTGGATCTCACCGCGCCAGCCATCCGTGGCCTCGCCGCGCAGCATGATGAATTTGCGGTAGAGCTTGAGGTCCAGCCGGGCCCGGCGGCCCTGGGCGCGCCAGATATTGCCGGTCTTCTCGAACAGCCCCTTGGGGAAGTACTCGAGAACCAGCAGCACCCGGGTCAGGTTGTCGGTGAGGCGGTGGAAGGTCACCACACCCTTGACCGTGCCCTTCGCACCTTCGGTGGTCCAGCTGATCCGCTCGTCGGGCACCTGCTCGGTGACATTGGCCCGCCAACTGCGGGTGGACTTGGCGACCTTCACCTTCCAGTTGCTGCTGGTGTCATCGGATTTCTCGACACTGACGACGCCCTTGGCGAAGGTGCTGAATTCCTGGAACTGCGTCCACTGGTCATACGCCTCGCGTACGGGAACACCCACATCGATGTCCTCGACGATCGTCACGCTCTTGGACTTGCCGCCGCCGCCCTTGCGGCCCTTGTCGAACAGGCTCTTCACCTTGTCCTTGACGGTGTCCTTGAGGTGGGAGGCGCCCGCGGTCAGCGCCGCCTGCTGTGGCGACTTGCCCTCGCCGAGAGCCTTGCCGCCCTTCGCCAGACTGCTCACCAGGCCACCGGCGCCCTGACCGGGTTCGGCGAGTTTGCCGACGCTCTCGCCCAGCTTGCGGCCGAGGCTGGTGACCGCGTGTTCCGCCCGTGCCTGGAGGTAGTGCTGCAGCTCCTCCTTGAGCTGGTCGGCCGCCGCGCTCTTGGTCACCTCGTCCTTGATCTTGCTGAAGGTCGACTCAGCCATTACTGCCCCCACGGTCGGCAACCGTGCGCGCCGCGCCGGAAGCCTTGTGCGAGGCCTTGTTACGGGCACCGGAAGCGGTCTTGCGCCCCGGGGCGGTGGAGGTGCGTCCCCGGGAGGACGCGGCCTTTCCCGAAGTCTTGGCCGCACTCGACGCCGAGCTCCGCGCCTTGGAGGACCGGTCGGTGGCGGTCGGCTTCTCGGCCGATGCCGGTTTCGTGGCCGATTTGGTGGCCGATTTGGTGGCCGTCTTCGTGGCGGACTTCGTGGACGAGCGCCCGGCACCGTCCGTCCCGCCCTCGTCCAGGGCCAGGGTCCGCTCGTGCAGGGAGTCGGCGAGGCCGTTCATCCGCTGGTTGAGCGCCGCGCCGGCGGCCGACTTCGTGGCGTCCACCAGCTCCTTGCGCACCTGGTCGTTGAGGGGACCGAGAACCGGTGAGCCGGCCACCCAGGCGCCCAGTTGCCGCGGGTCCGGATTCAGTTTCTTGCCGGCCAGGAACATGCCCAGGCCGATAGCCATCTTGGCTTTCTTCGTGCGCCCCAGTAGGTAGCCCCCTACGAGGGCCACACCTATCTTGGCGTTGCTCATCATCTCTCGTACACCTCGTTCTCCCCGTGATCGTTCTCCCCGTGATCAGGAGTCGGTACGTAGTCGTTGCTGGTTGGCCTCCAGCCACTCCAGCCGGTCCAAGAGCTCGTCCTCGCGGGAGTCGAACTCATCGCTCGTGATGCTCCCGTCCAGCAACTGCTGTTCCAGCGCGGCCAGTTCCTCCCGCACCGGCTCCGGGTCGTAGTACTCACGCTCCGCGGTGAGCAGCACTTGGTCCAGGACCCAGACCGTGCCCCGCACCGGGGCGACCGGCAGCGTCAGGAACTGCGTGATGAGGCCCATGACGGATCTCCGCCCGCCCGTCAGACGAAGCTGTACGGCGGCAGCGGGCCGTGCAGACTGAAGGTGTAGACGTCTCCGCGCCGTTCGGCTTCCGTGTGGACCGCTTCGGAGAACGCCGCTGCCTTCTCCTGTTCGACGAGGAACGACACATTGAGGAAGTGGCGCTTGGCCGGTTCGACGTTCGCGGTGCGCACCGCAGCCGGAGCGAGCCGGGCCACGATGTCCGTACGGGCACGGTCGTGGCGGGCCTCGACCTCCTGCGAAATCAGCTCGCCCAGGGCCACCTTGGTGTCGTAAGCGTCCGGATTCTGCCGGGTACGGTCGTTGAGCTGCTGCACCTCGGCGGACTCCCGCACGACCTCCCGCAGCAGGTCGTCCTCGTCGCGTGCGACCTTGAGGTGGTACTCGCGGCAGCCGTCGATCTCCTTGAGGCGCTGGGTGTAGGTGTCGCGGTGTTCCTCCAGGGCGGAGACCACCTGCGCGTCGTCGGGGCCGACCAGACCGAAGCGCATGGGGAGGGCGGCACCGTCGGCAAGCAGACGTTCCTGGACGCTCTGGTGGGCCGCCACATCGCGGCGCTTGGCCCGCAGCCCGTCCGGTGCGTCGCTGACCACCGCGCACAGGTGCTTCGTCTTGACGGTGCGCAGCCGTGCCGCCGGGTCACCGACACCGTTGACGTCGGACAGCTGCAACGGGTGCTCCGCGCCGGTGATGGCATAGAGGTAGGTCGCCATGGTCAGTCCTCCCGACGGCGGGCCGTGCGACGGCTGGTGGAGCCGGCGGATTTACGCGCCGGGCGTTCTTCCGCCTCCTCCTCGGAGCCCTCCTGGCCCTTGTGCAGGGAGTCGGTGAATGCCTCAACGGCGCCGGTCAGTGCGCCCTTTGACTTTCCTTTGGCGCCGCTCTCGGTTGCCTCACCGACCAGATCGGTGAGCTGGCTCGGTGCCTTGCGGCCCGATTCCAGGTCCAGACGGTTGCACGCCTCGGCAAAGCGCAGATACGTGTCCACGCTTGCGACGACGACGCGTACGTCAATCTTGAGAATTTCGATGCCGACGAGGGAGACGCGCACAAAGGCGTCAATGACAAGTCCGCGGTCGAGAATCAGCTCAAGGACATCGTAGAGATTTCCCGAACCGGCCCCGCTGCTGCTGGTCGGTGCGTGGGATTGCTGAATGGCTGTCACGGTCGATCGTCCCTTCCAGTTGACTGGAGCGGGTCATGGGGCCGTCACGTCATGGCCGGGCCGAGCGGTGGCCGCATCATCGGTCGATCTGGCCGCGCCCATATCGGCGAGTGCGCTCGTATCCCAGGAGCTGGCCCTGTGCGTCGAGGTGAACGCGGTAGGAAGCCATGACGCTTGCGGTGTCCGGAACCCTTTCGATCTCCACCACTTCCACATCCGCCGACCAGCCGTCGTCGGTGGCCTTGAGTGCCGACACCGAGCCGGGCTCGCACTGCAGCATCCGGGCAAGTTGCCCCGAAGCGTGGCGCATTGCTGTGGGGGCGGCGATCCGCTCGGGTCCGCCGTTGTGTGCTTCTTCCTTGCGGTCCGTTTCCTTGCGGTCCGTGTTTTCCTCGGTCGCCATGATCCCGCCTGTCGTGCGTCGTAGGGTTTTTGTCGAAGTACGGTGGATGTCTGTGGCGATGGAGGACCGCGTGCCCCCGGGAATCTCACCTATGCGCAGCCGCCCGCAGTGGACGGAATTCCGTCCCGGTGAAGGCATGATCCGCCGATCAGCTCGTCGATCACTCCACGGACCCGACGCGACCGGACCGGAACCCCCTGATGTCTGATCCGGTTCCTGGGCCCCGTTCCTGTCGCCCGCTCCGGCCTGCGAGGGAAAGGGGAGCGGGGGCGGACCGCCACGCGAATTCCCGTGATGCGGAACTGATGCGGAGCGGAAATTCAGGGGCGCGGGCGCCCGGCACGGACCGTGCCACGCCATGACGGAAAACCGGCCCTTCCGCCGTGGCGCCACGGCGGAAGGGCCGGTGAGAAGGTCCGGTGGTCCGGCCCGGAGGGTGCTACGACCCGGCGGGCGGTTTGCCGGCCACGGTCACCTGCGCGGGACGCAGCAGGTGGTCGCCCACCCGGTAGCCCTGGCGGAGGACCGCGGTGCAGACGGGCTCTTCCCGCTGGTCGTCGGGGGTGTAGGTGACGGCCTCGTGGATCAGCGGGTCGAACGGGGCGCCCGCCGTACCGAAGGGCTGGAGGCCCAGCGCCCCCAGCTCGGTGTGCAGAGCCTCGGCGACGCGCTGGAAACCACCGGTCACCTCGCCCTGCTCACCGGCCTCGGCAAGGGCGTCGAGTACGGGCAGCAGCCGGCTGAGCACATTGGCCACGGCGATCTCGCCGACCGCCAGGCGGTCGCGGTGGACCCGCTTGCGGTAGTTGTCGTACTCGGCCTTCAGCCGCTGAAGATCGGCCGTACGCTCCTGGAGCTCGGCGCGCAGCACCACGTCCTGCGACGCCGGCCGCGCGGCGGCCTCGTCCTGGCGGGACGGCCGACCGGGGTCCCGGCCCTCCCCGGGCGGCCTCCCCGTGTCGTCCTGCGCGGGCCGTTCCTCGGCCTGGGCGGCGTGGGGCGGGACCGGTCCGGCGGGTTCCTCCTGCCGGTGCCCCACGAGAGCCGGCGGCGGCTGCGGGAGGTCACGGATGTGGGTCGGACGGTTCATCGTGTGCTTCCCTCCTGCTTGTCGTCATCGACGATCTCCGCATCGACGACATCGTCCTGCTCGCCGGAGGCTGCGCCCGATCCGCCCTCGCCGGAGCCACCTGCCCCCTCGGAACCCTGCGCGGATCCCTGGGCCTGAGCCTGCGACTGGGCGTCGGCGTACATGGCCTGGCCCAGCTTCTGGGAGACGGTCGCGAGCTTTTCGGAGGCCGTACGCAGCTCCGCGGTGTTGTCCCCGTCGGCGGACTCGGCGGCCTTCAGCTTCTCCTTGACCTCACCGATCGCGGTCTCGACCTCGGTCTTGACCTCGCCGGGGACCTTCTCCTCGTTGTCCTTGAGGAACTTCTCCGTCTGATAGACCAGTTGCTCGGCCTGATTGCGGGTCTCCGCGGTCTCCCGCCGGCGGCGGTCCTCCTCGGCGTGGTGCTCGGCGTCGCGGACCATCCGGTCGATGTCGTCCTTCGGCAGCGAGGAGCCGCCGGTGACGGTCATCTTCTGCTCCTTGCCCGTGCCCAGGTCCTTGGCCGTGACGTGCATGATGCCGTTGGCGTCGATGTCGAAGGAGACCTCGATCTGCGGGACCCCGCGGGGGGCCGGCGGCAGACCGGTCAGCTGGAACATCCCGAGCTTTTTGTTGTACGCCGCGATCTCGCGTTCGCCCTGGTAGACCTGGATCTGCACGGAGGCCTGGTTGTCCTCGGCCGTGGTGAAGATCTCGGACCGCTTGGTCGGGATCGTGGTGTTGCGTTCGAGGAGCTTGGTCATGATGCCGCCCTTGGTCTCGATGCCGAGGGACAGCGGGGTGACGTCCAGCAGGAGGACGTCCTTGACCTCACCCTTGAGGACACCGGCCTGCAGGGCGGCGCCGACGGCGACGACCTCGTCGGGATTGACACCCTTGTGCGGATCCTTGCCGGTCAGCTCCTTGACCAGTTCGGTCACCGCGGGCATGCGGGTCGAGCCGCCGACCAGGATCACATGATTGATGTCGGAGACCTTGATCCCGGCGTCCCGCACCGCATTGTGGAACGGGGTCTTGCAGCGTTCGAGGAGATCGGCGGTGAGCTGCTCGAACTGCGAGCGGGTGAGCTTTTCGTCCAGGTGCAGGGGCCCGTCGGCCGACGCGCTCAGATACGGCAGATTGATCGTGGTCTCGGTCGCCGCGGACAGTTCGATCTTGGCCTTCTCGGCGGCCTCCCGCAGTCGCTGGGTGGCCATCTTGTCCTGGGACAGGTCGATGCCGTAGGCGTTCTTGAACTGCTTGGTGAGGTAATCGACGATCCGCTGGTCCCAGTCGTCGCCGCCCAGGTGGGTGTCGCCGTTGGTGGCCTTCACCTCGACGACGCCGTCGCCGATGTCCAGCAGCGAGACGTCGAAGGTGCCGCCACCGAGGTCGAAGACCAGAATGGTCTGGTCGTTCTCCTTGTCGAGGCCGTAGGCCAGCGCCGCGGCGGTCGGCTCGTTGACGATCCGCAGCACCTTCAGGCCCGCGATCTCGCCGGCCTCCTTGGTGGCGGTGCGCTGGGCGTCATTGAAGTACGCCGGAACGGTGACCACCGCATCCGTCACGTCCTCGCCCAGGTATTCCTCGGCATCGCGCTTGAGCTTCTGCAGCACCCGCGCGGAGATCTCCTGTGCGGTGTACCGCTTGCCGTCGATGTCGCCGCTGTCCGGGAAACGCCACTGCGCCTCGCCCATGTGGCGCTTGACCGACCGCGCGGTGCGGTCGACGTTGGTCACGGCCTGCCGCTTGGCGATCTCACCCACCAGCACTTCGCCGCCCTTGGCGAACCCGACCACCGACGGGGTGGTCCGGGCCCCCTCGGCGTTGGTGATCACGATGGGCTCACCGGCCTCCAGCACGCTGACCACCGAGTTCGTCGTACCAAGGTCAATACCCACTGCACGCGCCATGGTCTTCTCCTCGTCTTGCGGCCGACTCCAGGTGCCGGCGCCGCCCGGCACCGGGACCCGACGCCCGCAGGCCCCTGGCGGACGCCGGACCGGAGCGCCCAGGTCGCCCCGCGGCTTCCCCGGCACGCCCTCTCACCTGCTGATATGGAGGGCGAGCCGGTACCTCGTCGTCCGTATGAATCGTGCATGAAACGTGTCGGCGTATATATCAAGATATTCCTCTTCAAGGCATATACACGGTATACGTCATTGCTGCCCTGCTCCCGCCGGCTGCCGCAGTCGGGTGGCTCCGGTGGCGGATGCCGGCCGGGGACATGCCTGACCGGCCGGGACATGCCCGGCCGGACGGAGGGAGGGAAGAGGGTCATGACGGCCACCGGCGGCGGACGGCGGAACGGATACGCGCTCCGCCCGGTGCGCCCGGCGGCTCACCTGCCGGGCGCACCGGGCGGTCGGGTCATGCCGCCGGCGCAGGGGCGGAGGACCAGGTGCCCAGGGCCATCTCGGCGGTGATCCCGGGACCGAAGCCGGCCAGCAGCCCGCGCTGGCCGTCGAGGGCCGACGCTTCGTCGAACATGCGCGCCAGGGCGTCGAGCACCACCGCGCTGGCGATGTTGCCGTACTCGGTCAGCGTCGCGCGGCTGAAGCGGAACGCCTCCGGAGGAACCTCGAGGAAGCGGCAGAGGTCGTCCAGGATGCGCGGACCGCCCGCGTGGACGATGTAGAAGTCCAGCTCGCCCGCGTCCCAGTGGTGCTGCTCCGCGACGGCGCGCAGGGCGGGGGCGAGCGGTTCCATGGTCCCGGGTACGCGCTTGTCCAACTGGAAGTGGAAGCCCGTGGACCGGATCGCGTAGGAGATCCAGTCCTCGGTGTTCGGGATCAGGTACGAGCCGTTGCGCTCCAGCCGGACACCGGTGCCACCGCTCCCGCGGACCACGGCGGCGGCGACCGCGTCACCGAAGAGGCCGTTCGACAGCAGCGAACCCACACCCAGGTCGGTGGGCTGGTAGCACAGCGAGCAGAACTCACACGCGACGATCAGCACGTTGGCGTCGGGGTACGCCGTGCAGAAGTCATGTGCCCGGTTGACCGCCGCGCCCCCTGCCGCGCAGCCGAGTTGGGCTATCGGCATCTGCCGGGTCTCCGACCGGAAGCCCAGAGTGTTGATGAGCCAGGCGGTCAGGGCCGGCATCATGAAGCCGGTGCAGGAGACGTAGACGATGAGGTCGATCTCCTGCGGCTCCAGCTCGGCCTGGTCGAGTGCCTTGCGGACCACAGCGGGAACGCGGGCCTTGGACTCCTCTTCGTAGACCGCGCTACGGGCGTCGAGCCCCGGATGCTTGAGTACCTTGTCGATCGGCTGGATCAGATGCCGCTTGAGGACGCCGGTGTTCTCGATCAGCCGCAGGATCAGTCTCAGCTGCGTGTGGTCCTTGTGCAGCCGTTGCGCGAGTTCGAGGGTGTCGTCTTGGGTGATGACGTATTCAGGGACTGCGATTGCTGGTTTGCACAGAACCGCCATGAGATGCACTCCTTGCAGACTGTGGCCCCCTCAGGGATTCCCTGCGCTGAATTCGAGTCATTTTCCTTTTCGGCCGGTGGTATGCGTCGCGGTAACTCGCCCATTCAGAGCGGGCGAAGGAACCGTAGGCGGATCCGGTGGTTCGAAAAGGGCGACCCCGGAAGGGAATCGAGCGGGCCAGCCGTCGAAGAATGAACTCTCCCCGTGCTGGTGGATTGATCTTTCCGAGTAGTAACCGTACGCCAGGCGGGTGGAATCTGCATTTTGCGGCCGTGGCCCACCGTTACCAAGTGACCGGCAGCTCCAGCGGATAGCGCCAGATCGAGGTGGTGTTCCAGCGGATTTCCTCGGCCGGCTTTGCCAGCCGGAGTTCCGGGAAGCGGTCGAGGAGGGCTTTGAGGGCGACTTCCAGCTCCGTGACCGCGAGCGGGGCACCCAGACAGTGGTGTCCGCCCCAGCCGAACGTCATGTGGGCGGTGCGGCCCTCGCGTTCCAGGTCCAGTTCGTCGGGCCGGTCGAACTTCCGGCTGTCCCGGTTGGCCGTCAGATAGGAGACGTGCACGATGTCCCCGGCCCGGATCGTCACTCCGCTCAGCTCCACGTCCTCGGTGGCGACGCGGGGGATGCCGACGCCCTTGCGGAAGGGGATGAACCGCAGCATTTCGTCGATCGCCTGCGGAAGCATCTCGGGACGGGAGCGCAGCATCGCGAGCTCCTCGGTCCGGGTGAGCAGCGTGTAGGCGAGGTTGCCGATCTCGTAGGTGGTGGTGTCCTGGCCGGTGATGAGCAGGACCATGGCCATCACGGTGAGTTCCTGGTCATTGAGGATCTCATCCCCGTCACGAGCGGTGGCCAGGGCGCTGATCAGGTCTTCTCCCGGGTGCTGACGCCGCTTCGCCGTCAGGGTCTCGAAGTAGGCCCGCATATCGGCCTTGGCCCGGACGGCGCGCTCCCGGTTCTCGACGGTGACGTTCATCATGGTCCGGGCGTGTGCGCGCAGCTGTGCCTGGTCGCGCTCGGGGATGTCGAGGACCTCGCAGATCGTCGTCAGGGGCAGCGGGTTCGCCAGGCTCTCCATCAGGTCGCCGGGCGGACCCTGCGCGGCCATCCGGTCCAGCAGCCCGTCCACGACATGCTGGGTGCGGGCCCGCATGCGCTCCACGTGACGCGGGGCGAACGCCTTGGACACCAGGCTCCGCAAGCGGCTGCTGGCGGGCGGGTCCATCACGTTGATCGCCTCGTCCTGGACGATCGGCTCAGGCGTCATACGGGGAAAGTCCCGGCCGATGACGGCGCTCCGGCTGAAGCGCCGGTCGGTTGTCACCGTGCGTACGTCGTCGTACTTGGTGACGAGCCATGCCTCGCCCTCCCCGTGGGGCAGCCGGATGCGGGCGACCGGTTCTTCGGTCAGCAGGCGCTTGAGCGTCGGATCGAATTCCAGGCCCTCCGCATAGTCGAACGGGCAGTTCCAGACGTGAGGTCCGGGTTCCATGGTGAGCTCCCGACGTGAGAAGGGACGAGTGAATTCACCGCCTGCGAAGAAAGACCGGGCGCACGCATGCGGTCGTATCGGGCCGCCGGCCAGAAAGATCCAATTCATCCCGTTCAGCGAAAAGCGGAGATGCGGGGGCGGCTTCTACTTCCTGTGCGGGCAAGGACCTGACGGAGGCCTTTGTCCTGCCGTTCCACAGTGACTTACGGACAGTGGTGGGTGGTCGGTGTGGTGCGCCAATCGGGTGATCTCTCCGGTTCCTGCCCGGTGGGGTCCGGTGTGTACCGGCGCGGAAGCCGGTCGACGCCGGGGCGGAGCCGGTGAGGTGTGCCCCTCGCCGACTTGACAAACGTTATTGCCGGGACGGCAAATGGAGTCATGGCGGACGATGACATTCCCGGTGTGCTCAACGCGGTCGGCCCGCGGCTACGGGCCCTGCGGAAGGAGCGCGGTGCCACCCTGGCGCAGCTGAGCGAGGTCACCGGCATCTCGCTCAGCACCCTTTCGCGTCTGGAGTCCGGACAGCGCAAACCGACCCTCGAACTCCTGCTCCCGCTCGCCAAGGCCCACGGAGTGCAGCTCGACGAGCTGGTCGGGGCACCGGCCACCGGCGATCCCCGGGTCCATCCGCGCCCTTTCACCCGCAACGGACAGACCTTTGTGCCGCTGACCCGCCACCTCGGCGGTCTGCACGCCTTCAAACACATCCTCCCCGCCGGGAGAGCCACCGGCACACGGCCTGAACTGCGCACACACGAGGGCTACGAGTGGCTTTACGTCCTTTCCGGCCGGCTGTGGCTGGCTCTCGGTGAACACGACCTCGTCCTCACCTCCGGTGAGGCCGCCGAATTCGACACCCACACCCCGCACGGCTTCGCCAACGCCGGGCCGCATCCCGTGGAATTCCTCAGCCTCTTCGGGGCACAGGGCGAGCGGATGCACGTCCGCGCCTCCCCGCCCGCGCCGCACCCCGGCTCCGCCTGACCGGACCGGCCCGGCGCCGAAGTCGCGCAAACGGCAACGGACCGATGAACCACCAGGAAAATCTTGGCATCTCTTCCGGGGAAAGCGTGTTCGGGCGCACCGCGCTGTCTAGCATGTGCAGCGTTGTCGTCGGCCCTGGCGGAATGCTCCGGGCCGCGGCCCTTTCCTCATCCTGCGCCACGTCCGTCATCGCGTGGTGGGAACGACCCCCGGGAGGCTCGGAGTGCCGTGGACCGGTCCCGGGAAGCTGCGGTCCCCTCGTGTCCGGTGGAGCGGGGGTGTGGTCCTGGCCGGCGGGCTGCTGACGGCGCTGGTGCTGTCCGGTGACCCGGAGGACACCGCGGGGCAGGGGCAGGCCGCCGCGACGGACGGACTGCGGCACACCACCGTCGAGGTGTCGCCGGGCGGGTGCGGCCGGGGATGGGACAACCCCCGTCCCGGCACCCAGGTCTTCGATCTGCACAACACCTCCGCCGCGGCGGCCGAGGTCTCTCTCAGGTCCCCGCGCAGCGGCGCGGTGTACGGCGAGGTGGAGGGCATCGGCCCCGGAACCACGCGGCACCTGCGGGTCCGGCTGGGCCGCGGCTCGTACGCCTTCAGGTGCCTGCCGGACGACGCCGACGCGGTCACGGGCCCCACGGTCCGTATCGACGGTGGCGGTCAGGCCGGCCCCGCGGCCGCCCCGGTCACCGAGCACGATCTGATCCCCCCGGCGCTGGACTATCAGAAGTGGGTCGCGAGCGGCCTGGACGATCTCGTCGGCCGGACCGGGACCCTGCGGGCCGCCCTCGCGCGCGGGGACCTGGCGGCAGCCCGGGACGCCTGGCTGCCCGCGCACCTCGCCTACGAACGGCTGGGCGCGGCATACGGGGCCTTCGGCGACGCGGACCAGCAGATCAACGGCACGAGCGCCGGTCTGCCGGACGGCGACCGCGACCCGGAATTCACCGGGTTCCACCGCATCGAATACGGGCTGTGGCACGGGCAGTCCGCCGACTCCCTGCGCGCACCGGCGGCCGCTCTCGACGACGCGGTGCGGGGGCTGCGGGACGACTGGGCGCAGACGCGGATGGAGCCGGCGGACCTCGGCCTGCGGGCACACGAGATCCTGGAGAACACGCTGCAGTCCGAGCTGACCGGACGGACCGACTACGGCAGCGGCAGCACCCTCGCCACCGCCCGCGCCCACCTCGACGGAACCCGGGCCGTCCTCACCCGGCTGCGCCCCCTGCTGGTGACCCGGTACCCCGGCCTGCCGCACGTGGAGCGCGAGTTGAGCCGGACACAGCGGCTGCTCGACGGCTTCCGGAAAGACGGACGGTGGCCGGCGCTGAGCCATCTGGACCGCACGCAGCGGGAGCGGATCGACGCGGTGTTCGGAGACCTGGTGGAACGGCTGGCGTCGGTGGCGACGCTGTGCGAGGCACGGAGAACGGTGTGAAGGACATGAGCGGTGTCGGCCGACGGGGATTCCTGAGGGGAGCGGCGCTCGCCGGGGCCGGACTCGCGGCCGGTGGTGCCGCATCCGACGACGGCCCGTACCAGGCCGGTGCACCGGCCCTGATGACCGGCCCCGGGCCGGGCGCCGGGGCCGCCCCACGGGTGCCCTTCCACGGCCCGCGTCAGGCCTCGGTGCTCGCGCCGCCCCGCCGGGTCACGGCGTACACCGCGTTCGATGTGACGGCGCAGAACCGCCGGGAACTGGCCGAGCTGATGCGTACCGTCACCGCACGCGCCCGGTTCCTGACCGGCGGCGGGATACCGGCGTCGGTCGGCATCACCGGTCCGCCCACCGACTCGGGCCTCCTGGGCGCCCAGGTCCCCGCGGGCGGGCTGTCGGTGACCCTCGCCGTGGGCGCGTCGCTGTTCGACGACCGGTTCGGGCTGCACGGGCGTGCGCCGCGCCGGCTGACCACCATGCCCTCCTTCCCCGACGACGACCTGCAGCCCGACTGGTGCCACGGCGACCTGAGCCTCCAACTGTGCGCGGACGACACGGACACCGTGCTGCACGCCCTGCGTGATATCGCCCGGCACACCCGGGGCGGTATGCAGGTGCGCTGGCGGCTGGACGGTTTCACCAGCCCGCCCCGGCCGTCCGGAACGCCGCGCAACCTCATGGGCTTCAAGGACGGCACGGCCAACCCCGATGCCCGCGCAGCCCGGGAGATGGACCGCCTGGTGTGGGTCGGGGCGCGGGACGGTGAGCCGGAGTGGGCGGTCGGCGGCAGCTACCAGGTGGTGCGGCTGATCCGCATGCTGGTGGAGTTCTGGGACCGGGTGTCGCTGACCGAACAGGAGCGCATGTTCGGCCGCTCCCGGGAGACCGGGGCGCCGCTGGACGGCGACCGGGAACACGACGCCCCCGACTATTCCGGCGACCCCAAGGGCGAGGTGATCCCCCTGGACAGCCATATCCGGCTGGCCGATCCACGCACCCCGTCCAGCGCCGGTCAGCGGATCCTGCGCCGGGCCTACAACTACGACAGGGGCGTGGACAGCAACGGCAATCTCGATATGGGCCTGCTGTTCTGCTGCTACCAGCGCGACCTCGCCCGCCAGTTCGAGACCGTACAGCGAAGGCTGGCCGGCGAGCCGTTGACGGACTACATCTCGCCCTTCGGGGGCGGCTACTTCTTCGCGCTGCCGGGCGTGCGCGAGGAGAAGGACTGGTACGGCCGGGCCCTGCTGGCCTGACCGGCGCACGCCGTGGCCTTCGAAGGGTCAATACCCGGTCAAGGTTTGTCCTGGCATACCTGACTCACTGTTCACGCCGGCGTCATGATGGCTCTGCCGGACCGCCGTCCGCCCGGCAGAGCATCCCGCCGTACAGCACCATCACGTCCCGGCCCGGAGGGTGAACCAGCATGGTCAGTAGGGGAAGACGAGCAGCGATACGGCGTCTGGGGGCCCTCACGGGTGCCGCGGCCCTCACGGTCCTGGGCGCGGGTACGCCCTCATGGGCCGCCGGGCCGCAGCACCCCGATTCCTCCCGTACCGCCACCCCCGTCAAGCACGTGGTCGTGCTCTTCGACGAGAACATCTCGTTCGACCACTACTTCGCGACCTATCCGAAGGCCGCCAACACCGACGGCACCAAGTTCACCGCCTCCCCGCACACGCCGCGGGACATCGACAACCTGCGCACCGCCGGGCTGCTGAAGCACAACCCCAACCAGTACGCGCCCAAGCGGCTCACGCCACAGCAGGCCATGACCTGCGACCAGACCCACGACTACGGGCCCGAGCAGTACGCGTACAACGGCGGCAAGGCCGACCGGTTCGTCCAGAACACCGACTCCGGCAAGTGCTCCGGCGGTCTCTTCGGCGAGCCCGGCCTGGTGATGGACTACTACGACGGCAACACCGTCACCGGCCTGTGGAACTACGCCCAGCACTACTCCCTCAACGACCGATCCTTCAGCTCGGTCTACGGCCCCTCCACACCGGGCGCGCTCAACCTGGTCTCCGGACAGACCCACGGCGTCGTCTCCATGGATCCCGCCTCCGGCACCGAAACCCCCCGGCAGACCGCCACCCCCGACCCGTACGCCGTGCAGTCACCCGACGCACGGGGCGTCGGCACGATGATCAACGACCCGGACCCGGCATACGACGACTGCTCCAATAAGGACCACACCGGCAAGAACGCGGTCGCCGCCATGAAGGGGCGCAACATCGGCGACGTCCTCAACTCCCGCCATGTCAGCTGGGGCTGGTTCCAGGGCGGCTTCCGTCCCAGCACCGGATGGGACGGCAAGCCGGACCACTACGCCAAGTGCGGCGGGACCACGCACACCAACGTCGGGGGAGCGGCGGTCGTCGACTACAGCCCGCACCACGCGCCGTTCGAGTACTACAAGTCGACCTCCAACCCGCACCACCTGCCGCCGAAGAGCGTCGACGAGGTCGGCCACGCCGGGCGGGCCAACCACAACTACGACCTGAGCGACTTCGACGCCGCCCTCAAGGCGGGCAAGCTGCCGGCCGTCAGCTTCCTCAAGGCCCCCGAGTACCAGGATGCCCACGCGTCCTACTCCGACCCGGTCGACGAACAGCACTTCCTCGTCGACCGGATCAACCGCATCCAGCAGTCGCCGCAGTGGAAGGACACCGCCATCGTCGTCGCCTATGACGACTCCGACGGCTGGTACGACCACGCCTTCGCCAAGCCGCGCAACGGTTCCAAGGACACCTCCACCGGCTCCAACGGCAAGGCCACCGACAGCCCCGCCTGCCAGGCGGGTCCCGCGGCCGCCGGCGGCTATCCGGACCGCTGCGGCCCCGGCACCCGGCAGCCGCTGCTGGTCATCTCCCCGTACAGCAGGGTCAACAAGATCGACCACACCCGGACCGAGCAGACCTCGATCATCAAGTTCATCGAGAACAACTGGCACACCGGCCGGATCGGTGATGCCTCCTTCGACGCCCGGGCCGGCTCACTGAACGGCATGTTCGACTTCCGCCACCCCAACAACAAGCAGGTGCTGCTCAACGCGGACGGCTCGGTCAAGTCGGTCGGCCCGGTCCGGCATGTCGCACCGGTCGCCACGACCATCGACCCGGGAGCCTCGCTGCAGAACCTGGCCTCGGCCGGCGAACCGTCCGGCTTCCCCCTGCTCCCGGTGGGCGTCGGCGCGGCCGTGGTCGCGGCAGGCGCCACCGGCACCTTCCTGGTACTGCGCCGGCGCAAGGAGCACCACCGGACCGCCTGATCCGTGCGGACGAGGCCCCGCGGCCCGGTGACGGCGCGCTTCAGTTCGCCTGCCCCAGGGAGTGCCCTTCGCTCGCGGCGAGTACAAAGGGGTGGCCCGCGGGGTCCGAGTAGCGGCGGGCGTCGTAGGGCCCGCCGTTCTCCCGGGTCTGCAAGGGCCGTGCCCCCAGGCTGACCGCCTCGCGCTCCGCCTCGTCCATGTTGTCCTGCGGGACGAGAAAGTGCAGATGCGCTTGTTGTGAGTCATCGGGCCGGGGCCAACTCGGCGGCGCCGCGCCGCGGTCCCGCCGTATCGCGAGATGGACGGTGTCGCCTTCGACGACTTCGATGTAGTCCGGGCTGGTCCCGACCCGCACTTCCCCGCCGAGGAATTGTGCGTAGAAATCCGCCAGCGCCGCGTGCTCCGCGCAATCCAGTACCAGGACGCTGGTCTTGGCTATGGCCATCCGCCGCTTCCCTTCCTGCCGACGGGCACCTCGCCCGCCCCTACGGACGGGTACCCCGTAAGGGCTCCGGCACTCCGGGGGAAGCGGCGCGGCTCTCGCGCGCGTGTGCTGCCAAGTGCCGGTCACGGCAGTAAAGTCTGCTGCCATGTCGAAGCCCGACGAACTGCTCGTCGACATCGCCGCCATGGTGGAGTCGGAGCAGAGCAACCAGATGTCTCTCACCGTTGCGGTCCAAGGCGCCGTCCTCACCGGGCGGTTGGCACCCGAGGCCGTGTGGCGGCAGCGCGTGGCCGAGGTCCTTGAGGAGTCGGAACGGCTGGGGCCGTTCTCCTCGCTCTTCTCCTCAGCCGGTACGCACTCCCGCTCGCCCCACCGGAGCGGTCCGCCCACGCATCTGCACTTCCATGTGGCGAGGATCCTGCAGGGCAGCTTCGGCCTGCCCGAGACCGGCGGGATGTACCGCGTCGCGATCGAGGATGTGGGCGCCTGGACGGTGGGCGACTTCCGCTACTCCGACCGCTGATCGCTGACGCATCGCCAGACGGCATAACGGCATGACGTCATGAGCCGTGACGGTGACGTCATGCCTCGGTGACGTCATGCCGTCATGCCGCTGTGTACCGGGGTGTCAGCTTTCCGGATTCCAGTCAGGGGATGCCGGGGCCTGGAGCAGGTCCGACGCCTCCTCGAGCGGGGTGCGGGCGGCCGGGGTCGCGGAGCGACAGGTGAAGCCGAGACGGGTCAGCGCCCGGGTCACCTCGCCGGCGGAGAAGTCACGACGGTCCTGCCGGGTGATGATCTCCCCGACCTGCTTGACGGGGTAGTGACGGGTGCCGATCTGCACGGACTCACCCGTGATGGGTTCGGGCTTGATGCCCTTCATCGCGTCCTGCACCTCGGTCTTGATCAAGTCGAAGGGGAAGCGGGCGATGACGACGCGCATAGTGCCTCTTCAGGGTCGAGGAGAAGCCGGAAACGGGTGGGCGGAGCTGGTGGTCATGACGCCTTGCCGCCGGACCGCTGCCGCGGGGACGCACCGGTCGCGGCCCGGGGCGATCCGGTGGAGCGACGGGCCTGGGCGGAGCGGCTGCGGCGGCCGCGCGTGGAGGAGCCGCTGCGCTTGGGGCGCTCGACGACCGGTGCGGCGATGGTGACGGGAACCCCTGAAGGTGCCTGGGCGCCGGTGATGCGGCTCAGTTCGGCCTCCCCGGAGCGGACCTGGGTGGACTGCGGGGTGATGCCCGCGTCGGCCATCAGACGGTCCATTTCGCGGCGCTGGCTGGGCAGGACGAGGGTGACGACGCTGCCGGACTCGCCGGCCCGGGCGGTGCGGCCACCGCGGTGCAGGTAGTCCTTGTGGTCCGTGGGCGGGTCGACGTTGACGACGAGGTCGAGGTTGTCGACGTGGATGCCGCGGGCCGCGACGTTGGTGGCCACCAGGACCGTGACGTGGCCGGTCTTGAACTGGGCCAGGGTCCGGGTGCGCTGGGGCTGGGACTTGCCGCCGTGCAGTGCCGCGGCGCGCACACCGTTGTTCAGCAGGTGCTTGGTGAGCTTGTCCACGGCGCGCTTGGTGTCCAGGAACATGATCGACCGGCCGTCACGGGCGGCGATCTCCGTCGTGGTGGCGTGCTTGTCGGCGTCGCGGACATGCAGCAGGTGGTGCTCCATCGTGGTGACGGCGCCTGCCGAGGGGTCGACGGAGTGGACCACGGGGTCGGTCAGATAGCGCCGGACCAGAAGGTCGACGTTGCGGTCCAGGGTGGCCGAGAAGAGCATCCGCTGCCCCTCGGGACGGACCTGGTCGAGCAGAGCGGTGACCTGGGGCATAAAGCCCATGTCGGCCATCTGGTCGGCCTCGTCCAGCACGGTGATGGCGACCTGGTTCAGGTGGCAGTCACCACGGCCGATGAGGTCCTTGAGCCGTCCGGGCGTCGCGACGACCACTTCGGCCCCGGCGCGCAGTGCGCTCGCCTGCCGGCCGATCGACATCCCGCCGACGACGGTGGCCATCCGCAGCGTCAGTGACCGGGCGTAGGGGGTGAGCGCATCGGTGACCTGCTGCGCCAGCTCGCGGGTGGGGACCAGCACCAGGGCGAGCGGCCGCCCGGGTTCGGCGCGCAGGCCGGCGGTACGGGCCAGCAGGGCCAGACCGAAGGCGAGCGTCTTGCCCGAGCCGGTGCGCCCACGGCCCAGAACGTCGCGCCCGGCCAGCGAGTTCGGCAGGGTGGCGGCCTGGATCGGGAACGGGGCCGTCACCCCTTCCGCGGTCAGCGACGCCAGCAGCGCGGGCGGCATGTCCAGTGCGGCGAAGTTCTCGGCCGGGGGCAGTGCGGGGGTGTGGGTGACGGGCAGCGCGAACTCTTCCGGCCGTGCGGCGGGCCGGCGCCGCTTGGCGCCGGACCGGTTCGACGCCTGCGAGCGGTAGCCGCCGCGGCCGGAGCCGGCGGAGCCGTTGGAACGGTTCCGGGCGGAGCGGTCGTTCGGGCGAGCTGTGCGGTTCATGAAGAACCTTCCTCGATGCGGTACGTCGAAGAATTCCCGGCAGCTGTCAGCCACACACAAAAGAATCGCAGCACGGACCGTAGAAAACAGATGGAACGAGGCGGGGCGGAATCGACCGCCGACGCGTGAAAAAGTGCCGCCGCAAAGGGAGGCGGACACGGTGCCGGAGCACCGGACTGGACGGGCTGCCGTGCTGCCGCAGCAGGCTGCGGTTTCGGCGCCGAACAGGCTGCCCCTTGTCGCTCGTGCGGCCGCGACGGCACGCACAGCGCATTCCGCAAAGGGCAACGAGCTGGGGCCCGCACCCAAGGTGCGGGCCCCAGCTGCGGTGTGACGCGTCAGTGTCAGGCGGGGAGAATGTTCTCGGCCTGCGGGCCCTTCTGGCCCTGCGTGACGTCGAAGGTCACCTTCTGGCCCTCCTGCAGCTCACGGAAGCCCTGGGTGGCGATGTTCGAGTAGTGGGCGAAGACGTCAGCGCCGCCGCCGTCCTGCTCGATGAAGCCGAAACCCTTTTCCGAGTTGAACCACTTCACGGTGCCAGTAGCCATGTCATATCTCCTTCGGGGCAGTGCCCGGGGCCGCACTGTGCGGACCCCGCGTCGCCGCGATGATTGCCCCTCCGGAAAACCGGAAATACAAAAGCATTCCTCGCCGGCCTGGAAAGCCGGCGAGGTAGCGTCAAGTCTTTGGGAACCACAACTGCAACTGAGATCGACACTAGCACGGCACCGGCGGCCCTGCGCGGCTGTTGCTCCCGCCCATTCCAGCCGGAAAAATCCCCACCGGCCCGGCAGGTATTTCTGTCGTTGCGGCACCAGATATTCGCCATCGGCGCACCGGCTCTCCGGCCGGGAAGCGCAGTCCGCCACCTGCTCCCGCCCGCCTGGCTCCCGTGCACAGCCGGTCCCTCCTCGCTCCTTCCCCGCCAGTCGGCCCCCGTCACTCCGATCGGATCGTGGCGACGCCGGAAATCTATGTCGGCCGCGTTAGACATTCGAAATCCCTGTGGTTAACATTTCTCTTGTAGTCAACGAAAGTGCCTGCTGTTGCGGTATGCCCCGCCGGGGTATCCGGGACCCGGAGCGGCAACGGTCCCGGCCGGGCAAGTCCGGCCGGTGCGCGGTGCCGGCAGAGGGTGTTGACGACCTCAGGGCCCGGTGCCGTATGCGCCAGGGCCCTTCGACGCGTCCAGCAAAGAGGTGCACGTGACCCCAGAGCCCCGCCCGCATGTCACCGACAAGTTCGATGACGATGACTTCCCCGCTTACACCATGGGGCGTGCCGCGGAGATGATCGGCACGACGCCCGCCTTCCTGCGGGCGGTGGGCGAGGCCCGGCTCATTACTCCGCTCCGCTCCGAGGGCGGCCACCGCCGTTACTCCCGCCACCAGTTGCGGATCGCCGCGCGCGTCCGCGAACTCGTCGGCCAGGGAACCCCGGTCGACGCCGCCTGTCGCATCGTCACCCTCGAAGACCAACTCGACGAAGCCCGGCGGCTCAACGAAGAACTCCGCAAGGGCCCGGCCGGCCCGGGCCCGTCCGCCGGCCCCTGACGGCAGCCGGCACCCACGGCCCGCGGACGGTCCGCACGGCAGGCGGGCCTGGTGTCACCGTGCCGCAGCCGCGGGACCCGTACGGCCTGGCAGGCTGCGGCGATCGGGGCCACGATGGGGACGTGGGGCGGAGACGTCGTACCCGGTCGGAGGCGGCCATGGAGCCGGAAGTCATCACCGTGGGACTCGACGGTTCGCCGGAGAGCCTGGCGGCCGCGCACTGGGCCGCTGACGAAGCGGACCGGCGGCAGTGGGTGCTTCGGCTTCTCCATGCGTGGATACTGCTGGCCGCCGAGGCGCCGCACACGCCCGCGGACCGGGACCGGAACGCCGGTGCCCGGGCGGTCGTGCGCCGGGCCCGGGACGAGGTGAGCGAACGCCATCCCGGTCTGCAGATCATCGAGGACCTGGTGGGGGCGGAGGCCGAACCGGCGCTGCTGGGCGCGGCCGGCGATTCGCGGATGGTCGTGCTCGGATCGCGGGCGCTCGGGCCCTGGGAGAGCTATGTACTCGGCGATGTGAGCCTGAACGTGGTGGGCCGGGCCAAAGGGCCGGTCGTTCTCGTCCGGGAGGCGGGCGGGCGCGCGAAACCACCGCGTCACGAACCGCCGGACGGCCCGCCGGCCCCCGAAGCGAGGATCGTCGCGGGCCTCAGTCTGAACGGCCCGTGCGAGCGGATGCTCGGCTTTGCCTTCGACGCCGCGGCGAGCCGGGGGCTTTCGCTGCAGGCCGTCCACGGGCGCCCGCTCCCCGTGTACGCCTATACCCCGTGGGGCCTGGACCCCGATGCCGCGACGGAACTCACCAAGGAAGCGGATGCCGAGCTGCAGGACACGCTGCGTCCGTGGTGTGAGCGATTCCCCGAGGTGCCGGTGCAGCGGACCGTTCTGCCGGAGAGCCCGACCCGAGCCCTGGTCCAGTCGGTCTTCGGGGCCGAACTGCTGGTGGTCGGCCGCAAACTGCACCGGCCCCCGCTCGCGCCACGCGTCGGCCCGGTGGCGCATGCCGCCATCCACCATGTGACCTGCCCGATCGCGGTGGTGCCGCACGAATGACCGTTCCCTGCGATCGCGCGTGGCCGAGGACGCGCCGGACGCGTCGGGCCCTGCGCACACCGCACCGGTGCGAGGCAGGCTTGTCCGTACCGGATTCCCCGCCCGTGAGGCCGGTGAGATCCGGCCCGTGCACCACCCGGAGGGACTGGCCGAAGATGAGGCACCGCAGCGTCGCCGACCTGATGACACCCCACGCCGTCGTCGTCCAGCGGGGCACTCCGTTCAAGGAGATCGCCCACCTGCTCGACGAGTACGACATCACCGCCGTCCCGGTCCTCGATGAGGACGAGCGGCCGGTGGGTGTGGTGTCCGAGGCCGATCTGCTGCGCAGGCAGCTCGCCAAGCTCGGGGCGACCACCGCCGAAGCGATCATGACGAGCCCCGCCGTGGTGGCCCGACCCGGGTGGAGCGTCGTCGAAGCGGCCAGGACGATGGAGAAGAAGAAGGTCAAGCGGCTGCCCGTGGTCGATGACACCGGCCGTCTCATCGGTGTGATCAGCCGCAGCGACCTGGTGCGGCTGTTTCTGCGCCGGGACCGCGCCATCCAGGAGGAGGTGCTGGAGGAGGTGCTGACGCGGACGCTCGGGGTGTCCCCGTCCGCGGTCACGGTCGATGTCGCGGAGGGCACGGTGACGCTCACCGGCACGGTGGACCACAAGAGCCTTGTCCCGATTGCCGTGCGGCTGTGCGAAAGCGTCGACGGGGTCGTCGAGGTGGTCGACCGGCTCGCCTACCTGCGGGATGACACCTCCGGGCAGGAGCTGGAGGCTTCGGAGTAGAGCGCGGAGCCGGCAAGCCATTCCTCGGCAGGTGGTGCCGCACGGTCGGCGAAACGTCCTGGTTCGCGCAATATCTACCTCTTGCCGCATATCTTTTCCCTGGGTGGCCGGCGGAGCCGGCCCGGAAACGGCGGAGGGATGCCATGGAGCCGCGCGACCACGACGACGGGCCGCACCACCACCCCACCGCCGGTCCTCTTCGCCGGCCAAGCGGTCCGCCGCCCGGTCCGGCACGCCCCGCGTTCTGGCGCAGCCCCCTGCGGGGGCCGTGGCTGACCTCGGTTTTCGGGCTGGTCCTGCTCGTCGGCATCCCTGTGCTCTTCGTCACCGGACTGCTGTCCTACGCCGCCTACAACCCCGATCTGGCTCCGGGCAATGACCAGACACCGGGCAAGGGCTGGCTGGGCTTCTACCTTTTCTCCTGGCCGACCAGCCCGTATTGGCTCTACCGCCTCACCCAGGGCATCCATGTCACGCTCGGTGTGGTGCTGATCCCCGTGCTGCTGGCGAAGCTGTGGTCGGTCATCCCGAAGCTGTTCTCCTGGCCGCCGCTGCGCTCACCGAGCCATGCGCTGGAACGGCTTTCGCTGCTGCTGCTCGTGGGCGGGGCGCTGTTCGAGTTCGCCACCGGCGTGCTGAACATCCAGTTGCACTACATCTTCCCGGGCTCCTTCTACACCCTGCATTTCTACGGCGCCTGGGTGTTCATCGGCGCCTTCCTCGTCCATATCGCCTTCCGTGTCCCCGTGATGGCAAAGGCCCTGCGCAGCCGCCGTCTGCGCACCCCCGCCGCCCGGACGACCAGCGAACCGGCCGACAGCACCGGGCTGGTGACCCCGCACCCCGCGCCTGTCACCACGTCGCGGCGTGGCGCTCTCGGCCTGGTGGGTGCGGGATCGCTGGGCCTGCTCCTCGTCACGGCCGGGCAGAGCATCGGCGGCTCCC
This sequence comes from Streptomyces sp. NBC_00400, assembly GCF_036048035.1. NCBI lineage: Bacteria > Bacillati > Actinomycetota > Actinomycetes > Kitasatosporales > Streptomycetaceae > Streptomyces > Streptomyces sp. NBC_00400. Next base: position 7,769,518 of record NZ_CP107940.1, read on the forward strand.
TCCGCCGCACCGCGCTGCTGGCTCCGCGCGGCCAGGAGCCGGGGCGGGGGCCCAACGGCTTCCAGATCAACAAGACCGCGGCGAGCGTAGGGATCCGGGCCCGCGACATCGGCCCCGACTGGCGGCTGGTCGTACGGGGCAACGGCCGGGAGACGAGCTGCACCCGCGCACAGCTCCTCGCCCTCCCGCAGCACACGGCCGCCCTGCCCATCGCCTGTGTCGAGGGCTGGTCCACCGACGACCAGCACTGGAGTGGCGTCCGGCTGACGGACCTCGCCGCCCTCGTCGGACTGCGCCACGGCCCACCGGGCGTCTTCGTCGAGTCCGTGCAGCGCGCCGGCGCCTTCCGCTCGACGCATCTGCGCGACAACCAGGTACGCGATGCCAGATCGCTGCTGGCCCTGCGGGTCAACGGCGCCGACCTCTCCCCGGACCACGGATACCCGGCGCGCATCATCGTCCCCGCCAACCCCGGTGTGCACAACACCAAATGGGTCACCCGCCTCACCTTCGGGGACACCGCGTGAAGGGCTTCCGCGCCCGCTACGGGGCGTCTTTGCTCCACCTCCTCCTCGTCCTGTGCTCCTTCTTCCTGGCCGGGTACGCGGGCGTGCGGCTGCTCACCGGAGACACCCTCGGTGTCCTCCTCTGGTTCGTCGGCGCGGCCCTCCTGCACGACCTGGTGTTCCTGCCCCTCTACACCGTCACCGACCGCGTGGCACAACGCCTCGTCCGGCGCCCGCGCCGTCGGCGGCGCGAGGTGGAAGGTCCGGCGCCCGCGGACACTCCGCCGCCCGTGGTGGCAGGCGGGATCAACTACCTCCGGGTGCCCGCCTTCGTCGCCCTCCTGCTGTTGTTGGTGTGGTATCCGCTCATCCTGCGCAGGGTCCCGGAGTTCTCGCTGTACACCGCCCTGCCGTCCGAGGTGTTCTGGGGCCGCTGGCTGCTGATCACGGCGGCGCTCTTTGCGGCCTCCGCGGTGTGTCTGCTGATCGCCTTGTGGCGCACGTACGCGGCCGGTGCACCATCCGAGAGTCCGCTGCCTCCGGCACCACCTCCGGCACCACCCCCGTCGCCGCCACCGCCGCCTTCTCCTCCGGCTCCGCCTCCCTCGGCTCCGCCTCCGCCGGCGCCCCCGGAGCGGAAGGAGTAAAGGAGCAGGCGCGCGTGCTGCGTGCCGGTCGTCAGTGGTGGCCGCCGGCCACGGTCACCAGCCGGTCAGCAACAGATGGTTGACCAGCAGGGCGAGGAGCCCCTGCGCGGCCAGCCACCAGGAATGGAAGCGGCGTGGCAGCAGCGCACACGCGGGCAGCGTCCACACCGCGAAGGGCAGCCAGATCCGTTCGGTCTCCGCCTTGCTCATCCCGGACACATCCGCGAGCAGCAGCATGCACACCCCTGCCGCGACCAGAACGGCGAGGGCACCCCGCCCGGTCGGCGCCTCGCGCCGGATGCCGCGCACCGCTGTCCACAGCGGGCCGGCGGCGCGGCGCAGCCCGGCGACGGTGGCCAGGCCCACGCTCCCTACCTGGGCCGCCAGGTTCGCCCAGAGGAAGTAGCTGTACGGGCGTACCTTCGCGGCGCCTTGGTAGTAGCGCTCGACGAGGGTCGTATAGCCCTCCAGCCACGAGAAGCCGGCCGAGGTGAACGCCACCACCCACACCAGCGCGCCCAGAAGTACCCAGGGCAACGGGCGTACCGAGCGCGCGATCAGCAGCACCGCGGCCCCGGGGAGGACGAGCAGGGTCAGGCCGTAGGACAGGTACCAGGCCCAGCCGAACAGCAGCCCCGCGCCCAGGGCGGCAAGGCGCGGTACCCGCGTGCTCCGTGTGGCCGCCATGGACAGCAGGGCGAGGGCCCAGGCGGCCACGCCCGCGAAGTAGCCGTCGGCGCTGACGCCGATCCATACCGCCGCGGGGGCCAGCACGAGGAACGGGGCGGCCCGGCGCGCCAGTTCCTCACCCCCACACGCACGGACGGTCACCAGGACGGCCGCGGTGAGGGAGGTCCCCACGGTGAGGCACCAGGCGGCGGCCCAGGCGCCGCCGCCCAGCCCGATCCGGTCCAGGCCGACGAACGTCAGCAGCGCGCCGGGCGGATGACCGGCCACATGCGCCGGCCAGAGGCCGGGCGAGCCGACCAGAATGTGGTGGGTGAAGTCGCGCAGAAAAGCGCCCACATCGTGCACGTCGTCGACCGACTGCAGGTACTCCAGGCTTGTGGTCAGCCGCCCGGCGACGCCACGGCCCCACCCGTCCACGAGCGCGAGCGACCACGTCCAGGCCATCGCCGCGGCCCATACGGCAGGCACCAGCTCCCGCCACGGCAGACGCCGTGCGGTCGACGGGCCGTGGACCACCACCAGCGCGGCGACGGCCACCGCCGCCGGAGTGCCGGGGCCGGCGTGCGGCAGCCACCATGCGTACAACGGGGGCCAGCCCAGCCGCAGAATGCCCTCGGAACCATAAATGGTCCGGTTGATGACGCGTCCCACGACCGCCGCCAGTACGCACAGCGCCACCGCACCGGCAACCGCCCACAGGTCACGGCGGCATGCGCGCTTGCCTGCACTTGCTGTCACCCGGCCACGGTAAGTCAGCTCGTGCCGCGTACCCCGGGCGACACCGGGCACGAGGGAGCCGGCTCAAAGAGACCTGCGTGGGGGGGCGGGAGAGGGCCGAGGTTCTGACAGCGGGTGAGGGCCGGGGTACTCGTACGGTCACTTGGGGTGGATGTCGGCGGCCACGATCACGCCGTCCACAACGGTGTAGGTGCCGGCGTAGTGACGATGGGATTCATCGGTCTGTGTGGCGTCCAGCTCGACCGCAACCTTGTTGCCCTCCACCGATTCGATCGTGACGTCGAACTTCGAGACGGTGTTGAAGGACGCCACAAAGGCGTCGTACGACCGGCCCGCGATGTGCTGCCGCCCGCCGATCGCCCAAGCGGCCACGAAATCACGGTCGTTGATGACATGGAAATACGTCTGGACCACATCCGAGGGCTCGGGCGCGGGCTGACTCGGGGCGACCGCACGGTGGGCGGCCGGGGCCGAGGCCGCTGTCGTAGCCGCAGTCGTCCGGGACCGGGTGCTGTCCGCCCGGGCGGTGCCGGTGAATGCCCCGACACCGGTAAGGACCACGACAAGGGTCAGGATCACGGCGGGGAGCGCGGCAGGGAGCACGGCGTGGAAGCCCCGCGTGGTGGTTGCCGCGGACATGCGGCGTGGGCAGCCGGGCGGGCCGGCTGCGGCAGGCGGCCGTGCTGAGCAGTTCTGCGGCGCACGACGGTTCGCGCGAGAAAGCCCTGGATGCTCCGTCATAGGTCCCCCCGAGCGGTTCGAGGATCTGGATCTTCTTACTCCCATCGTGCGTGACGCATCTCGCAGCTGCATCCGCTGGTCGGGTTGCGGACTCTCGCTGACGATGCATGACTCCCGCCGTACTCGTACTCGTACTCGTACTCGTCGGCGCCCCCCGCGGTCACAGGCGGACGATGACGAGGGCGATGTCGTCGCGGGCGCCGGCGCTGACGCCTAGGCGCGTCAGCAGTGCGTCGGCGAGGCGTTCCGGACTGAACCGGCTGTAGCGGGAGAGGGCGTCGGTGAGGCGGGCGAGGCCGGCGTCGATGTCCTCGTCGCGGCGTTCGACGAGCCCGTCGGTGTAGAGGACGAGGGTGTCGCCGGAGGCATACGGGAGGCGGGCCTGCGGGCGGGGTTCGTCTTCGGAGTGGGCGCCCAGGGGCGGGTCGGTGGCCTGGTCCAGGAGCGCGTGGGTGCCGTCGGCGCGCAGCAGGACGGGGGGTGGGTGGCCGGCGCTGCTGTAGACGACCTCGTGGCGGCCGGTGTCGATCAGCGCCTGGACGACGGTGGTGGCCAGGGCCTTGTCGACGGAGCGGGCGTACAGGCCCAGCACCTTCAGCGCCTGGGCGGGCCCCTCGACGGAGCGGTCGGCGGCGCTGAGGGCGCTGCGGAGCATCCCCATGACGGCGGCGGCTTCCAGGCCGTGGCCGACGACATCGCCGACCGCGACGGCGAAGACCTCCCCGGGGAGGTCGACGATGTCGTACCAGTCGCCGCAGACGTTCAGTGAGCCGATGGCGGGGAGGTAGCGCACCGCGATGTTGCGGTGCCGGGCGAGGTCGGGGGAGTGGAGCATGGACTCCTGGAGGGTGAGCGCCACCTGGCGTTCGCGGGCGTGGGCCCGGCGCAGCTCCTCGTTCAGGTGCTGCAGCGCCCGCGCACGGACGTACAGCTCGGCCTCCATCGCCTCCTCGCGCTCGCTCAGCTGCCCGCCGGGCATCTGACGGGAGCGGCGGGAGTGCACGAACGCCGTGACGTCCTCCACCCGGTGGATGATCCATGCCACCGTGCCGTCCGGCCTGATGACGGGGGTGTTGATGGTGGACCACCAGCGCTCCTCGAACAGGCCCGGCTGGTCGGTCACGGGGATGTCGTACCGCTGGACCGCCATGGTGTCCGGTTCCCCGGAGGCCAGTACCCGGTTCAGCGAGGGGTGCAGGTTCTGCACCCCTTCGGCGTCGGGGTCGGCGGGGTTGTCGGGGAAGGCGTCGAAGACGTACTGCCCGAGCAGATCGTCCCGGGTGCGTCCGGTGGCGTGGAGGTATGCGTGGTTGACGTCGACGATCACCAGGTCCGGGTCCAGGACCAGGCAAGCGCTCGGTGTCGCGGCGAACAGCGCCGCATGATCGAGCTCCGGTCTCCTCACGGGTTCCCTGCCCATCCTCCTGCCGTGCACGGCCCCATGGGGTCAATCTAGGAGGGGCCCGGCGCCGGCGCCCGCCGGGACATCAGCGACCCGCGCCACGGCCGGGGCGGTGTCCTCCGCTCGGCCGGGGCCCAGGTGCCCGCGGCACGGCAGTGGCCCGGGTGCTGCCCGTCCTCGCGGTTCACCCGAATGGCTCCGCAGCTCCGGCTCAAGGACACGGCTGCGGAGCTGCTGAGGGGCGAATGAGCCCCTTGCGGGCTGCTCGCTCCGTCGGTGCTCTCACCCGGCGGGCACCGTCTGCTGTGCCGTGAACTGTGCGCGGAGGCTCGCGGTGTAGCGGCGCAGCAGCAGGATGGCGGTGGCGGCGAGGCCGGTGAGCAGGCCGAGCCGGATGCCGAGGGTGTGGAGTCCGGCGGCGTAGCCCAGGAGCCCAGCGGCGGGCAGGCCGATGGCCCCGTAGCCGATAAGGTCCCGCACGGGGCTCAGGTCACGTCCGGCTCCGTCGAGGCCCTCGGCCGGAACGTGTTCACGCTCGCCCCCGCCGGCCTGCGCGCCCTGTGCCGCCACCGCATCGCCTACGTCGGACAGGACCCCGGCTCCACCCTCAACTCCGGATGACCGCCGATCAGTTGCTCGCCGAAGTCGCCACCGACCCCACGCCCCGGGCCGGCGCGGCGCTGATGACCGAATGCCGACGGCTTGCGCGCCGTCGGGCCGGAAGTCGCCTTCACGCACAAGGGGCACACCCACCAGGCGCCGGCGGAGGCGGATTTCCATGCCGGCCCGGGGCGGCGAACTCCTCGGCGACGTCGGCCTCCCCGGCGACTTCGCCGCCCGCTACCCCGTGAACTGTCCGGCGGCCGGCGCCAACGCGCCTCCATCTGACAGGCGCCGGCAGGAGGGTTGCCGGGCAACTGGCGTGATCGTCTTGCCGGTACTCCCCGGCCCGCCCTGCTCCCGTGAACGAGGGCGAGGGCGCCGGGGGCGGGTTCAGGATCCGTTCAGGTCCGGCCCGGCCGGCACAGCGGTGATCCGAGCGAGCGGTGGTGTTCCGGGACAGGGCGCCGAACCCGTGCCCGCCCGGCGGGACCGCGGTAGCGTGATCGGGTGGCACGCATCATGGTCATCGAGGACGACGCGACGATCGGCAGCCGGCTCATCGCCACACTGCGCGTGCTCGGCCACGACAGCCACTGGTGCGCGGACGGCGCCGCCGCCCTGGAGGACATCGGCAGGCAGCCGGCCGACCTGCTACTCGTCGATCTGGGGCTGCCCGACATCGACGGCTTCGAACTCACCCGGCAGCTGCGCGAGCGGGCTCCGGATGCGGTACTCGTCGTGCTGACCGCCCGGACCGCGGAGATGGACGTCATCCAGGCCCTGGAATGCGGGGCCGACGACTACCTCACCAAGCCGTTCCGGCTCACCGAGCTCCAGGCCAGGGTGAGCGCCCATCTGCGGCGGGCCTCCCATGACACGAACGGTTCACCGGCGCGCCTCCAGCTCGGATCCCTGGTGATCGACCGCGCGGCACGCCGCTGCCTCACCCCCGAGGGAGAGATCGAACTGCGGCCCCGCGAATTCGACCTGCTGGTGCGGCTGGCGGCACATCCCGGGCAGGCCGTCAGCCGTGAGGACCTGATGAGCGATGTCTGGGACACCAACTGGTTCGGTCCCACCAAAACGCTGGACGTCCATGTCGCCGCACTGCGGCGCAAGCTCGGCAACCTGGTGCGGATCACCACACTGCGGCAGTTCGGCTACCGCCTCGATCACTCCCCGGGGCCCTGACACCCCCGCCGGCGAGGCGTGAAGGAGAAGGGGGACAGCCCGTGCGCCGTCGCATCCTGAGAGCAGCTCTCCTGGCCGTGGCCTGTGCGGTACTGCTCTTCGCCCTGCCGCTCGGCGCCGCCGCCCTGCGCCTCTACCAGCAAGATGAGGAGCAGGAGCTGCAACAGCTCGGCGAGCGGGTCGCGCTCAGCCTGCCCGCACAGCTCCACAACCCCCGCGACCCCATCGAACTGCCGCGGACCGAAGGCGGGACCCGTATCGCGGTGTACACACCCGACGGGCGCCGCGTCCTGGGCACCGGACCCGGTCAGGGCGACCCCCTGGTACGGCAGGCCGCAGCAGGCGACGTCCACACCCGGCGCATCGGCGACAGCCTGGTGGCGGCCGTCCCGGCGGGCGGTTCCGAACAGGTGCGGGCGATCGTGCGCGTCAGCTCACCGTCCGCTCAACCGCTGCAGCGCGCCGCGGTGACCTGGGCCGGCATGCTGGCGCTGGCCGGGATCGCCGTCGGTGTCGGTGTCCTGCTGGCCTTGCGGTCCAGCAGGAGGCTGGCCCGCCCGCTGGAGACCCTCGCCGGAACCGCCCGGGAGATGGAGGACGGCGACCTCGCGGCGCGGGCCGGGCCCACCGGACTGCCGGAAGCCGACGAGGTCGCCACCGCGCTGGCCCGCGCGGCCGCCCGCATCGAGGATCTCCTGCGGCGCGAACGGGCCTTCAGCGCGGACGCCTCGCACCAGCTGCGCACCGCGCTCACGGGAGTACGCCTGGAACTCGAATCGTCGCTGGTGTCCGGCGCCGGCCCCGATGCCGCGATCCGTTCCGCGCTGCTGCAGCTGGAGCGGATGGAAGCGACGCTCACGGACCTGTTGTCGCTGGCACGGGACGTGCCCGAACGGGCGCCGCTCGACGTCCCGGCGGTGCTCACGGACGCCGAGCGGCGCTGGCACGGGGTGCTTGCCGCCGAGGGCCGCCGCCTGGACGTGCCGGCGGAGGACGATCTGCCCCCGGCGGTCGGCTCGCAGCGGGCCGCCCGTCAGATCCTCGACGTGCTGCTCGCCAACGCCGCCGCACACGGCCGGGGAACGGTCCTCGTGCGCGCGCACGAGACCGCGGGCGTGCTCGCGATCGACGTCGAGGACGAGGGCGACGGCATTCCGGAGGGTGTCGATGTCTTCGTCCGGCGTCACGGCGAGGCCACGGGCGGGCACGGCATCGGTCTCGCGCTGGCCCGCTCACTGGCCGAGGCGGAGGGCGGCAGGCTCTTCGTCGCCCGCCCTCGCCCGCATGCCTGCTTCACCTGGCTTCTGGCGGCCCCGGCCGGGACGGCGCCGTCACAGCTCCCGTAGTTCGGTCAGCGGCGGGCGCCGGGCGTGCCGTACGGCCGCCCAGGCCGCCACCGCGAGTGCGGCCACCGTGACACCGGCCATCGCCGACAGATATGCCCAGGGGACGGCCACGTGGTCCGGCGGAGGATCGAAGACCCCGGACAGGACCTTCACAAGCATCTGCGCCAGGGCCCAGCCCAGGGCCGCACCGCAGGCCCCGCCGGCCACGGCCACCAGCGCCGCCTCGCTCCACACGAAACCCGACAGCTGCCGGCCCTTCGCGCCGAGCACCGAGGCCAGTGCGAGGGTGCGGCGCCGCTCGGCCAGACCGAGGGCGAGCACCAGACCGCCCGCCGCCGCCCCGATCACCAGGGCGAAGCCCAGCTCGACCCGGGTGAGCCCGGCGAGGTCCACCGCGGTCAGGCTGGACCCGACGACGGTGTGCGAGGTCGGCAGGTCTGTGACGTGCGCACTCGGCCCGAGCACATGCTTCACCCGGGCGGCGACCTGCCGCTGGCCGGTGCCGCCGGTGTCGGTCAGCAGGGTGCCCGCGGCTTTGCTGCCCGTGGTACGTGCGACATAGGAGGCGTTGGCGACCAGGAAGCTGTCCTTGGGGGCGGTCGGGAACTCCTTGACGACCCCTTCGAAGTGGAAGCTGATGGTGCGCAGGTGCCCGGTCCTCGCATCGGTCAGCCGGAGCCGGACCTGGTCACCGGGGTGCAGCTGGAAATCGTGCGCGGTCTCCGCACTGACCAGCAGACCGTCGGGGCGGTGGGCGAGCCGGTCCATCAGGGCGCGGGCGGTGCCTCCGGCGAAGTAGCCGTCCTGCAGCCGGCCCGCCGCTACGATGCTCGCCGGCCGCACACCGTACAGATCCTGCAGGTCGGCGCCGACGTACGCGAAGCGGTGCTGGAGCGGTTCCACATGCCGTACGCCGGGCAGCCCGGCCACCTTTCCGGCAGCCCCGGGGCCGACGGCCGGCTGGGTGACCGTGACATCCGCTCCGTTGGTCAGCACCGCGTCCACCTGGGCCTGTTGCCGGTACGTGGAGTTGAAGACGGCGGTGGAGGCGGCGAAGGCGACGGCCAGCCCCAGCAGGACCACGGAGCGCACCACGGTGCCGCTCTGCCGGGAGAGCCCGGCGGCGACCGTGCCGGACAGTGCCCCTGCGGCCGGGCGGAACAGGCGTTGAAGCACGGGCCTGCCACGTCGCAGCAGCAGGTCCGTCAGCAGCCAGGCCACCACCGCACCGCCGGCCCACAGCAGGGCGGGACCCGCGAAGGCCCAGTAGTCCACCGACAGGGTGGGGGTCCCCTCGGGGGCCAGGACCAGGGCGTAATTCGTGCCGCTCGTGGCGTGGAAGACGGCCAGCGAGCCTGCCAGCAGTGCGGCTGCCAGCGCCCACCATGCGGCACGTGGTACCGGGCGGCGCTCGATCGCCGTGCGCCCCGAGGCGACGGTGACCCGGCGGGCATCGGACCGGGCCGGCAGTAGCACGGTCGCGCCCGCCACGAGGGTGCCCACCACGCAGGCGGCCAGAGCCCAGGACAACGGAATCGTGCCGGCCTGGAACGCCGTGCGGTTCACCAGCGCGGCCAGCCCCAGTCCGCCGGCGGCGCCGAGCACCGCCACGACGGCCGCCTCCAGAGCGGCGAGGCCCACCAGCCGGCCCACGGTGGCGCCGCGGGTCCTCAGCAGCGCCTGCTCCCTGCGCCGGCGTCCTGCGCCCGCCTGGGCGACGGCCCAGGTCAGGGCCGCGGCCAGCGCGGAGCCGGGCACTCCGAGGAAGAGGAACAGCAACTGCGCGTAGAGCGCATCGGAACGGGCCGCGTCCAGGACCGCCCCGAGGTTGTCGCCCACCAGGCCCGTACCTGCCAGCTGCACCTCCGCATGGTGCGCGCTGCCACTGGCGGTGGTGTAGGCGGCGGCCGGGTCGGCGGGCAGCAGGTGGCTGCGCTGGGCGTGGATCTGGGTGTGCACCAGATCGGGTCGCGCCCGGGCGAGCGGACCGAAGACGGTGTGCCAGGTCTTCTGCGGCAGCAGCACGATGTTGTCCGGCGGCGCCGACGGCTGCGACTGGGGCGGGGCGCCCACCTTCTGGAACAGCGAGTCCGAGAGCGGCAGATCCACGACGCCGTTCACCCGCAGGGGGACGGCGGGCAGGCCGGCCCGCTTGATGCTCAGGGTGTCACCGGGGGCCGCATGCAGATTCGCGGCCGTCTGCTGCGCGAGCAGCACCCCCTGGGGCCGTCCGGCAAGCACCCGAATCTCCCCGGGGAACGTCGAAGCGTAGTCGGGCGGCAGTCCGAGCACCGCCCCGGGCCCGGTGTTCTGGCTGGTGCCTCCCGCACGGGAGGCCAGACCGCTGGTCTGCGCATATCCCACCGGCAGCGCGGCCCTCGTGCCGGCCAGGCCGCGCACGGTGGACAGCACGCCGTTTGCGTGCACGCCGTCGGCCACCTGCACCTGCCAGTCCACGGACACCGAACGCACCGACTGCGAGGTCATGGTGGCCCGGGTGGTGGACAGGAAGCCACCGAGTGCCGCCAGCAGCCCGACAGCCACCATCACTCCGAGCGCCGTACCGAGCAGCCGTCCGCCACGTACCCGCAGCAGACCGGACAGCCAGATCCTGATCATCGCGTCTCACGCTCCCGGGGCGCCCGCTCAGGCTGCACCAGTCGGCCGTCGGCCATGTACCACTGGATGCGAAGTGCGCGGGCCACCCGTGCATCATGGGTGGTCACCAGCACGGCCGCCCCCAGCGCATCGGACGCCGCGGTCAGTACCGCCATCACGTGCCGGGCGCTGTCACGGTCGAGTTGCCCGGTCGGTTCGTCCGCGAGAATCAGACGCGGCCGTCGCGCCAACACCCGTGCCACGGCCACGCGTTGGGCCTGTCCGGCGGACAACTCGTCCGGCAGCTTCGACGCCAGCGAGGCCAGTTCCAGGTCCTCCAGCGCGCTCCATGCCCGTGCCGCGGCCTCATCCTCGGCCACGCCGTCGATGCACAGCGGCAGGGACACATTCTCCGCCGCGGTGAGCGGCGGCAGCAGACTCGGCCCTTGGAAGACGACTCCGATCTGCCGGGGCACCGGCCCTCGGGCGAGACCGGGGTGGCTGACCTGCCCCGCGGTGGGGCGGTCCAGTCCTGCCAGCAGGTGCAGCAGTGTCGACTTGCCCGAGCCCGACGGCCCGACCACCGCGATCCGCGCCCCCGGGGTGATCACGCAGTTCGCACCGTGCACGGCCACCACCGCGGCCGGCCCCTTGCCGTAGGTGCGCGCCACGTCCGTACAGACCACCAGCGGCTCCCCGGCCATCACACCCACCGCCCGTCGCGCAGCCGCAGCACCCGGTCGGCGACCGCGGCCACTGCGCGGGAGTGGGTGACCACCACCATCGAGGTCCCCGCCGCCGCGCGCTCGCGCAACAGCGCGAGGATCCGCCGCTCGGTGTCCCCGTCGACTTCACCGGTCGGCTCGTCCGCAAGCACCACCGCCGGCCGGTTGGCGAGTGCAACCGCCAGACCGGCGCGCGCGGCCTCCCCACCGGACAGCTGCCGGGGCAGCGCACCGGCACGCTCTGTGATGCCCATGTGCTCCAGGAGATCCTTCGCCCCACGGTGGTCCGGTCCGGCCGAGAGCCGCTGTACCAGCCGGATGTTGTCGGCGACCGTCAGATGCTCCAGCAGATTGCCCGACTGGAACAGCACCCCTATATACCGGGCCCGCAGTCGGCTGCGGAGGTGTTCTCGCTGATGGGACAGCCGCTCGCCGGCGATGTACACCATGCCGCCGTCGGGCTCGTCGAGCCCGGCCAGACAGCTCAGCAGCGTCGTCTTCCCCGACCCTGACGGGCCTGTCACCGCGACGATCTCACCGGGTGCCACCTGCAGTCCGACTCCCTGGAGGGCGAAGGTCTCCTCCGCGCCGGCGCGGAAGAACCGGTACAGGGATTCCGCGACGAGCCGGGGGCGCATCACGACCACCGGAAGGAGTCCGTGACGGTGTGCCAGGGGTCGACATTGTCGGCGCCCACCGCGCCGGACAGCGTCAGCACCACGCGGCTGCCGTTCTTCCAGAAGACGTAGCGTTCCACCTGTTGCCGTACGTGCTTGCCGGTCACCGGGTCGGCAGCCGAGTCCGTCCGGTACGTGATCAGCACCGCTTTGCCGCCGGAGCGCTGCACCGTACCGACCTTGCCCAAGGTGAAGTGGCTACTGGCCCGCTGAAGGGCGGGCAGGTCGACGGAGCGTACGGAGTTGACGGTTGGCGGAGTCGCGGCGGAACTCTTTTCGACCTGGACGCTGTTGAACTTGTCGGTGAAGACCGTGGCATGGCCGTGCTGTTGGCGCGCCCACCCTTCGGGCACCTTCACCGTGTAACCGCCACCGGGCGGCGACCAGGACACGAACACTTGACTGTCGGGGATATCGCCCGGCGGATTCGTCTCGTGCGAGGCAGCGGACGAAGCGGGCGCTGAAGAGCCGCTGGAGGTGGAACACGCCACACCTCCGGTGGCGATCACCAAGCCGGTAACGAGCGCGGACAAGGTACGACGCATGCGGAACACCTCGACACGGGGAAGTGAGTCGGCCGGAATGCGGCCTTTCTCCCGAAACTAGAGGAGCTCCGGCCAACGCCCGGGTCGCACGGGGTGAGCGAGCGGTAAACGTTGACCGGGAGGGCCGCAGCGCACGCGCCGGATACCGCGTCACGAGGCACCCGCTCACGGGGACGGGGCGGCGGCCGCCGCCGGGAGACCCGGTCGCGGTGCGGTTGCCGCCGCGCGGTTGCCGCCCTGCTCGGCGCGCCCGTGCTTCACCTGCGTCGGCGCCGGCGGCCGGCTGGGGGCGCCCTGGCGTCAGCGCACCACGGTGCGAGGGCGCTGAGACGTAAGAGCGTCAGGGCGTGAGGGCCTGGCTCAGGAAGCGGAGGAAGTCACCGGTGGCGTCAGCGGCCCCGACGGCGGGGAGGACCGCCGAGGCGAGGACCGCAACGGCCAGCAGCCGGGTGCGGGGGAGCGGTGCGGCCTGGAGGGCTGCGACGCGGCGGGTGACCGCCAGCTGGGAGAGGTGCAGCGCGGAGGTGAGGCGGCTGCGGTGCGAGAGCAGCGCGGCGCGGGCGACCGCCCGGGCCGTGGTCTCGCGTCCGGCACCGGTCTCGGCCGCGTCTTCGTCCGCCCATCTCTCCAGCAGGAAGGTGACCGTGTCCCGGAGGGGCACGAGCACCGGGACAACCGCCGCGGCGAGGTCGGCCACCAGCCGTAGCCGGTCGTGCCGGTGACGCAGGTGGGCGCGCTCGTGCGCGAGCAGGACCCGGCGCTCGTGAGCATCCAGGCCCGCGAGCATCGCCGAGGTGACCACGATCCGGCCGACTGCGCCGGGCAGCGCGAAGGCCTGGGGAGTGGCGGAGGTGACGACGATGAGTTCACCGTCCGCGGGGTGCGTCGCGCGCAGCCGCTGCACGGTGCGCAACGTGCAGCGATGGGTTCGTACGACCCGGTAGGCCCGGTATGCGCCGCACACGAGCAGGGCGACCGCCAGTACGGCGATCACCTCGGGGACGGGCTCGGGGAGGTGCAGCCCGTTCTCCTGCGCCTCGGCCGTCACCGGCGGCGCGTCGTCCAAGAGGGTGCCGCCCAGCAGCATCAGCGCCCACACCGAGGTCGCTGCCGTCACTCCACCGGTGACGACCAGGGCCCGCGCCGCGTAGGCGGGGGCGAGCACCCGGCCCACCCCCGGGCCCGCCACTGCCAGCAGCGCCGCGAGCACCAGGGGGACGTACACATCGACCCTCATGCGTCGCCGCCCTCGCCGAGCAGGTCCCGCAGCGCCCGTTCCTCCGCAGGGCTGAGCCCGGTCACGAACTGCTGGAGCGCGGCGATGGGGTCGGGCCCGCGGTCCAGGGCCTGATGCATGACTTCGGCCGTCAGCTGCGCGGCGTTCTTGGCCGGGCGATACGCTCCGCGCCGCCCGTCGGCATCGCGTACGACCAGGCCCTTGTCGTACAGGCGCTTGAGGATGGTGTGCACCGTGTTGTAGGCGAGACCACCGATGTCCGTCTGGACCTCGGTGGGGGTCATCGGCTGTTCGGACGCCCAGAGCGCGGCGAGGACCTCGCTCTCCAGCTCACCGGAACTGCGGCGTTCGCCTTCGCCGCGGGAGTTACTGGCAACCATGACCCTCACCTTACGGTGTGTAGGGGCGCTCAGGCGATGAGCACTTCGGACCCGTGTTTGGCGTCGAGCAGGTCGGCGAAGAGCCGCTCCCACCGGGGCCGGAGCAGGTCCGTGTCGTAGCGCCGGGCGGAGGCGGCGGCCTGCTCGCCCATCTCCTTGCGCAGCGGCTCGTCCTCGATCAACCGGGACATGGCGGCGGCGAGGCGGCCGGTGTCGTCCGGCGGCACCAGGAGACCGTCCTTGCCGTCGGTGATGATCTCCCTCGGACCCTGCGGGCAGTCATAGCTGATCACCGGCACGCCATGGCTCATCGCCTCGGCGAGCACCATCCCGAAGCCTTCGTGGCGCGAGCTGAGAACGAACAGCGAGGCCTTGGTCAGCTCTTCGTCCAGTTGTGCCGTGGCGCCCATCAAGTAGACGTGGTTGTACAGGTGACGGGCGTGGATGAGGTCGCGCAGCCGCTGTTTTTCGGGCCCCGAACCGAAGATCCGCAGCTGCCAGCCGGGGTGGTCGCGTGCGACCTCGGCGAAGGCGGTGATCATCTGGTCGAATCCCTTGGACTTGACCAGCCGCCCGGCGGCCACCACGACCGGACGCCCCAGGGTCGAACGCGGGGTCGTGGTGCCGTGCAGGGGGTTGGGTATGCGGGCGATCCGTACATCGGACACGGTCAGCGCCGAACGGTAGGCGTGCTCATCGGCTGCGGTGAGTACCGTGACCGCGTCCAGCCGGGGGTAGGACTCCCGGATGGCGTCGGCGAGGGCGGCTTTGTGGTGCGCATAGTGCAGATGTTCCTGCCCCACCCTTGCCACACTCTCCGGTGCGTACTGCGCGATCAGCAGATTCAGGGCCGGCCGGGTCCCGACCACTATCCCGCCCTCCAGTGACTGGAGGTAGCGCACGATGCGGCGGTCCGTGAGCCGGTTGAACCGGTGGTAGCGCACTTCCGCCTTCGGCACCAGGCGGCTCGGCCCCCGCATGGCCATGGACTCCCAGCGCCGGCGCCAGGCGGGTGCGGCAGCGGACACATCGAGCAGCGGGCGCAGGCGTACGCGGGGGTCGAGAGCGAAGGCCGGCGTCTCCCGGCGGCGCCACACGCTGGTGATTTCCACCTCGTGGCCCGCCGCGGCCAGCGCGTTGGCCTGGCTGATCACCGTCCGTACGGTGCCGCCGACGGTGTAGGCGTTGAGCAGCAGGAAGCGGATATTCATGACGCCTCCCGACGGCAGACGACCGACAGGTTGTCCTTCACCGTGTAGTACGGCTCGATCCACATCCCCGCTACTGCCTGGGCCGGGTAGGTGAAGATCTTCTTCTTGCCCGCGATGTCGTCCAGATGACGCCCCAGCCGCAGCACCTCCGCGAGCCCGGGAAGCTTCAGGTAGAGGTCCCAGGTCTGCTCGGCCCCCGAGCAGGCGGCGGCCAGCTCATCGAGGCCGATCGACGCCTCGAACCGGCTGTCCGCTCCGGCGGCCGGCAGAAGCAGTTCCCGGCCTTTGGATTCCCGGTCGCGGACGACCAGCGTTCCGGCCTCCCACGAGTCCCCGCCCGCCACCGTTCCGCGGATGAGGATCCGGCCGTCGCGTGGCCAGATTTCCTCCACCTCCGCCTGCGCGGGCATGAAGACGGCAGTCGCTCCGTCCATCACAAGCACCTCCCACACTCCACCCTACGGGCCGTAGGGTTTCTGAACCCTACATGCCGTAGGGGGGGCGGGGAGAGGCCGATCACTTCCGGCGGGAGGGCGGGACAGGGTGCAGGGGAGCGCGGGCCGAGTATGCGCAAGAGCGCGGGGGCGGAGGCGCACGAGAGCAGGTACGGGGCAGCCGGGAGGCAGGCCGGGCGGGCCGGGGAAGCCGGCCGGACCGGCCTCACGGGCCTGCCGGTCAGGCCCGTCAGGCCGGGGCAGGGATGTCGCGGATCAGGTCCGCCGCCTTCTCCGCGATCATGATCGTGGGGGCGTTGGTGTTGCCCCGGACCACCGTGGGCATCACCGAGGCGTCCACCACCCGCAGGCCGCTCACCCCGTGCACCCTGAGCCGGGAGTCGAGCACGGGGCCGATCGGGCAGCTGCCCGCCGGGTGGTACAAGGTGTGCAGCTCACGACGGGCGAAGTCCAGCAGCCCGGCGTCGTCCGTGGTGCGGGGAACGCGGAAGTCGGCGCGGCGGTGCTTGCGCAGACTGGGGCGGTCGGCGATGTCCAGCAGCATCCTCAGCGCCCGCAGCATCGTGGCGCGGTCGTCCTCGGTGGCCAGATAGTTGTGCAGGATGTGCGGGGCGGCGCTGGGGATCGCCGACCGCAGCGAGACCTTGCCCCGGCTGGTGGGGTTGAGCAGGACCGCGCCGAACATGAAGGCGTGGTCGGTGACGGGGCTGATGCCCTCCTCGTGGAACATCACCGGAGTGGCGTGCACCTGGATGTCCGGGGCGTCCAGTTCCTCAAGGGTGCGGTGGAAGCCGCCGGCCTCACCGACATTGGAGGTGAGCGGGCCGCGCCCCTCGGTCTCCAGCATGCGCACGGCGTCCGGCGTCTCGGCGGTGAACAGGGTCGCGGTGTCGGTCAGATAGGAGAGGCCGACATGCGGGTGGTCCTGCAGGTTGGCCCCCACCGGGAGGTCCACCCGGGGTGTGATGCCGAGAGCCGCGAGTTCACCGGCCACGCCGATGCCGGAAAGCATCAGCAGCTGCGGGGAGTTGTACGCACCGGCCGACAGCACCACCTCCCGCTCGGCGTGCCATTGCTGCAGTTCGCCGCCCCGCTCCAGCTCGACGCCGCTCGCGCGCTCGCCGTCGAACAGGATGCGGGTGCACCGGGCGCCGGTGAGCACCTCCAGATTCGGCCGGGCCAGGGCCGGCCGCAGATACGCGACGGCCGTGCTGCAGCGCATGCCGTCGCGCTGGGTGAGGTGGTAGTAGCCGACACCGTCCTGCTCCGGGCCGTTGAAGTCGGCGGTGAAGGCGTGGCCGGCCTCCTGAGCGGCCGCGACGTAGGCAGCCATCAGCGGATGCCGGGAGCGGCCTTCGCTGACGGTCAGCGGCCCGCCGGTGCCGTGCCACGGTGACTTCTTGCCCCGGAAGTCCTCGGCGCGCAGGAAGTAGGGGAGGACGTCGTCCCAGCTCCACTGCTCGGCGCCGGCGGCGGCCCAGGCGTCGTAGTCGCGCCGGTTGCCGCGGATGTAGATCATCGCGTTCATCGACGACGAACCACCGAGCATCCGGCCCCGGGGCAGGAACCGGCGGCGGCCGTCCAGGCCCGGTTCGCATGCGCTGAGGTAACTCCAGTCGTACTTGGTCTGGAACAACTTGCTGAAGGCGGCCGGAACATGGATCTCCTGGGCATCGTCCGCCGGCCCGGCCTCGATGAGCAGTACGCAGGTGTTCTCGTCCTCGCTGAGCCGGGCTGCCAGTACGCACCCCGCCGACCCGGCCCCCACGATGATGTAGTCGTACATGCGCACGTCTGAGCCCCTCCCTGTCCGGACCCTCTTCACCCAACCTGCCCCGGCGGGTCCGGCCACACCGGGAAATCAGCCATTGTCGACGGGGCCGAACGACCGGCAGCGGCCCGTCGCGGGGGCTTCCCCGGCAGGGGCACAGCGTCGTCGTCTCGGGGCACCTCATTCGGTCGCGTCAAACCGATGGCACCTCATTTGGTCCCGCTGGAGATGCACGGGTCAGGGGGACGATGAGACTTGGTGTATGGCAGAACAATCCCGAACGCGGGTTCGGTCGTCCACGGCTGCCCGAAAGCACAAGAAAACGCCGGGAAGCGATCCCGGGGAAGTGGCTCGCCGGGCCGCCGAATTGCTGCAGAGTCTGATCAGCCAGCGGGTGGAAGGTGTTTCCGCGGTACGCCGGACCGACGACGGCTGGTGTGTCGAGGTGGATGTGCTGGAGCTGGCGCGGATTCCGGATACCACGAGCCTTCTTGCGACATACGACGTGAAGCTCGACGACGAGGGCGAACTGCTCGAGTACTACCGGACCCACCGCTATCGACGAGGTGCGGCCGACCAGTGAACGCGGAGCGCTGACCAGCTGAAAGGGCACCTCATATGGCTACGACAACGTATTCGGGACTGTCCGGCGAAGTCATTCCCTGCCCGCCCAGGGCAGGAACGCTGTACGACGTGATGGAACTCATCCTGGACCGGGGGATGGTCATCGATGTGTTCATACGGGTGTCCCTGGTCGGGATCGAGATCCTCAAGATAGACGCCCGCATCGTGGTGGCCAGCGTCGATACGTATCTGCGTTTTGCGGAGGCGTGCAACCGGCTGGATCTGGAGCACGATTCGGGCAGCGTGACCGTTCCGGAGCTCTTCGGCGGCCAGGCCGCCAAAAGCGTCGGAAAGCACAAGGCCAAAAAGGCCGCCAAATCCATCGGCAACACCGTCCGTTCGGTGGTGGGCGGCGATGACGACTCGGATGACGAATCCGAGGAGGAAGCGCAGCCGCAGCGGCGGCGGCGCAGCAGTTCCGCCCGGTCCGG
Source organism: Streptomyces sp. NBC_00400 (assembly GCF_036048035.1). Taxonomy (NCBI): domain Bacteria; kingdom Bacillati; phylum Actinomycetota; class Actinomycetes; order Kitasatosporales; family Streptomycetaceae; genus Streptomyces; species Streptomyces sp. NBC_00400. Next base: position 7,788,036 of record NZ_CP107940.1, read on the forward strand.
GGCCGCCTCCCGCCGACGGCGCTCAGAGGAGGAATGAGCAGTGACGGACGACGGCATCTACGTCTACGGCATCGTCCGGGCCGGTCACCCGTTGCCCTCGCACCTGCGCGGAGTGGGAGATCCGCCAGGGACGGTGGAGCGCATCGGTGAAGGGCACGTCGCCGCGGTCGTGAGCCCGGCGCCGCCGAACCTGCGCGCCCGTCGTCGCGACCTCATGGCGCACCAGGAGCTGTTGCTGACCCTCGCCGAGGCCGGGCCCGTCCTGCCCATGCGGTTCGGCATGGTCGCACCGGACGAGGCAATGGTCCGCCGGCAGCTCTCGGACGCCGAGGAGCAGCATCTGTCCGCCCTGGACGACCTCGCGGGAAGGGTCGAGATCAACGTCAAAGCGATGCCCGCCGACGACTCGCTCGCCGCGCTCGTCACGGGGGACGCCACCATCCGCGGCCTGCGCGAGGCGGTGCGCCGACGGCCCGGTTACGAGGCGAACATGCGCCTCGGCGAGGCGGTGGCCACCGCGCTCTCGCGCCGGGCCGCACAAGCGGGGCACGAGATCGTGCGGGCGCTGACGCCCCGGGCGCACGCGGTTGCCGCCGGGCCGGAGGTTTCCGGCTGCCAGGTCAATATGTCCTTCCTGGTGGACCGGGGTGACAGCGCCGGCTTCATGGCGGAGGCGGAGCGCCTGGCCCGGCACCACCGCGAGCGCGTCGAACTCCGGGTGGCGGGCCCGCTGCCCTGCTACAGCTTCCTCGAACCGCAGCCGCTCGCGGCGAGGCCAAGGGCGAGGGCGGGACGTTGAGGTGGGGCTGATCAGCGGTGTACTCACCCTGCCGCTCGCGCCCGTGCGGGGTGTGGTCTGGGTGGCCGACCAACTCGCCCAGGCGGCCGACCGCGAGCTGCACGACCCGTCCGTGATCCGCGCCCGGCTCGTCGCGCTCAACCATGAATTCGAATCCGGTCACCTCGGCAAAGAGGCATTCGAACGGGAAGAGGAGCAACTGCTCGACCTGCTGTACGAGAGCTGACGGGGCCGGCGAAGAGAAAGCTAGAGAAAGGAGCGACCACGTGACCGACGTCGATGAGAGATGGGCCGCTCCTCCTGCCAACGGCCCGACCACCTCGAACCTCGCCGACATCCTCGAACGCGTCCTGGACAAGGGGATCGTCATCGCCGGCGACATCAAGATCGACCTCCTCGACATCGAGCTCCTGACCATCAGGCTCCGGCTGTTCGTCGCGTCGGTGGAGACCGCCAGGAAAGCCGGTATCGACTGGTGGGAGACCGACCCCGCACTCAGTTCCAAGGCAGCACAGAACGAGTTGCGGGAGGAGAACCACCGGTTGCGTGAGCGCGTGGAAGCCCTGGAGTCCGCCGAGGACGGTGGCCCGCCCTCGTCCCGGTCACAGGACACGGCAGGGGCAGGGGCAGAGACATGACGGGCAGCGACGCGACCGGCCGGGACGCGACGGGGCGGGACGCGACGGGCAGCGATGCGCCGGCGGAGCAGCCCGGCACCCCGGACGGAGCTACCGCGACCTACGTCTTTGCCGTATGCCGGCAGCTCGACCCGGCCGCCCTCAGCGGGCTCGCCGGCCTCGCCGAAGGCTTTCCCGTACGCGGTCTGCGGTTCGGCGCCCTCACGGCGGTCGTCCAGGACGTACCCGCTGCCGACTTCAGCGAGGACGCATGGCAGCAGCGGCTGTCGGACCGTGCGGAGCTGGAACACTGCGCACGAGCTCACCACGAAGTGGTGACCGCGGCCGCCGTCTGCGGCCCCACGGCACCGCTGGCGCTGGCCACGCTCTACCGGGGGGACGAGCGCGCACGCCAGGCCCTGGAAGCGGACACGGACCGCTTCACCGCGGTGTTGGCACGCATCGAAGACCACGCCGAATGGGGGGTCAAGGTCTACCTCCCCACGCCATCCCCCACGCCCGCCGCTACGGCACCCGCCCCGCCTCTCCCGCACGGCGGCCGGGCACCACGCGGAGCGGGCCGCGCGTACCTGGAGCGGAAACGGGGGCTGCACCAGGCGCGAGAACACCGGCACGACCGCGCGCTGCAGACCGCCGAAGACATCGATGCCGCCCTGAGTCGCCTGGCCACCGCGGCCCGCCGGCTGCGCCCGCACAGTCCGGAGATGACGGGGGAGAAGCACCGCCTGCAGGTCCTGAACGCCACCTACCTGGTGACGTCGGTATGCGAGAAGCGACTGCGGGACGCGGTGGCGGGCCTGCGGCACCGCACGGGAGCAGAGGTCGAGCTGTCGGGTCCCTGGGTCCCGTACTCCTTCGTCGGGGAGGTGTGAGCCGTGTCCGACCGGCACCCCGTCCCCTGGGAAACACCGGGCCCGCTCACCGGCCCCATCGGCGTCCCGCTGGTCGACCTGCTGGACCGCGTCCTGTCCACCGGGGTCGTCATCAGCGGTGACCTGGTCATCGCCATCGCGGACGTGCCCCTGGTGCGGCTCTCCCTCCACGCGTTGCTGTCGTCGGTCAGCGAACGCGTGCCCGCGCCGTGGTCGGACTCGGGCCCGCTATGAGCGAACGCACCGACGCGCGGGAGAGCAGATTCGACGTCGACCGTGACCAAATGGGCCGCGACCTGGTCTCGTTGGTACTCACCGTGGTGGAGCTCCTGCGGCAGTTGATGGAACGGCAGGCGATCCGCCGGGTGGAACAGGGAGACCTGAGCGACGCACAGGTGGAACAGATCGGGGAGACACTGATGCACCTCGAAGAGCGGATGACCGAGCTGTGTGATCAGCACGGCCTGCGCCTCGAGGACCTCAACCTCGATCTCGGGCCTCTGGGGTCCCTCCTTCCGCGCCATTAAGGGCCTCAGGGCTTGTCCTTTGTGCGGCAGGAGCGCGGAGTCGCGGAGAGCCGCCGCCCGGTGTCCGGCCTCCCGGGGTCTGCTTGCCCTTGGCCCAGGCGACCAGGACGAAGGTCACGCTGATCAGGAGTGCCCAGGCTCCGATCTTCTCCCCGGCGACGGGCTGCCAGCCGTGCAGCTGGTCGGGGTAGCGCCAGGCGCCGAGAGAGGTGGCGAGGTTCTCCGCGAGCCACAGGAAGAAACCGATCAGGGTGAAGCCGAGCGCCAGGGGCATCCGGTGGCGGGTGTGCCCGACGGTGAACCTCACCTGTGTCCCGGCGGTGACCGCGAGCAGAGCGGCGGCGAGGGGCCAGCGCAGGTCCGGGAGCCAGTGGTGGCTGAAGAAGTTCACATAGATCGCCACGGCCACCACCGAGGTCGCTCCGGCGCGGTAGCGGCTCAGCTCCAGGTCCATCACATGCCAGGCGCGGCACACGTAGCTGCCCACCGCGGCATAGAGGAAGCCGCCGTAGAGGGGCACGCCGGCGAACTTCAGTACAGCCGGTTCCGGATAGCTCCAGGACCCCAGGGCGACCTTCACCACTTCGAAGGCCAGACCGATCACATGACACACCGCGATGACCGCGGTGTCCCGACCGCTCTCCCAGCGGCAGGCCAGGAACACCGCGGTCAGCAGCACCCCATAGGCGACCAGCAGGTCATATCGGGCAATGGGCAGCTGCGGCAGCGCCTGGGACACGGCCACGCCCGACAGGAGGGCGATGGCGAAGGCACAGCAGCGTGTCTCCAGCCAGGCGAAGAGGAGAGCCTTCCGCAGAAGGGTGGGCACGGTCGACATATCTCTGTCGACGCACGGGGCCCGTGGACTGGTTGCCGGCGCCCTGTTCAGGGGCTGCCGTCGCCCCGCGGACGAGGGCGCGCGCCGGTCATCCCCTCCTCTTGTCCGCCGTTCCGGGACCGCACTACCGTGCCGATGTGGATCTCTTCTCACGCTCATGGGCAGCGTTGCGCACGGCGGTCGCCGAACTCCCGGACCAGGACTTCGGGCAGCCGTCCGGCTGCACCGGCTGGCTCGTGCGGGACCTCGTGTGCCACCTGATCATCGACGCGCAGGACGTCCTGATCACCCTCGCCACCCCCGCGGGAGCACAGCCGACCGTGAACGCGGTGACCTACTGGAGGGTCGAGGACCAACCGCCGACCGGCGAGGACCCGCTCGATGCGCTGACCGTCCGGCTGGCCGCCGCGTACGAGGAACCGCGCCTGCTCACCTTCCACCTCGACGACGTCGGCTCCGCCGCCGGACGCGCCGCCGAACTCGCCGACCCCGGCGCCCGGGTGAGCACCCGCGACGAGGTCCTGACCGTGGGCGACTACCTCACCGCGTACGTCCTGGAGTGGACGCTGCACCACCTCGATCTGATCGCGTACCTCCCGGACGCGAAGGAACCGCCCGCGGAGGGCCTGGCCCGGTCCCGCGCGATGCTGGAACGGATCGCCGACGCCGCGTTCCCCGCGTCGTTCACCGACAAGGACGCACTTCTGGTCGGCACCGGGCGCCGGGCACCGACCGAGGGGGAGCGGGCCGAACTCGGCGGGCCGGCCGCGAAACTGCCGCTCGTCCTGGGCTGATGCCGGTCCGAGGTGCCCGCGGGGACGAGGCGCCCGCGGGGACGAGGCGCATCAGCTGGACGCCCGTCTCGTAGTGCCGGCCGGCGCCGGGACCGGCGAACGCGAGCTCGGTCTCCGACGGCGTCCGCACCGCTCCGGCGCCCCTGGGCCGAGAGGCGGTATCCGGCCACTCGGCCGACCTCCCACGGGCCCCGGGGGTGTCCCGGGATGTCGTCAGGCTCCCCGGTCGGCGTCGGAGAGCGCTGCGATATGGGCGCGGTAGGCGGCGATCTCTTCGTCGGTGAGGGCCAGGCGGCCGGGGCCGGGCTGGTCGGCCGGAAGCCTGGTGGCCTGGACAGCGGCGTCATAGAGGGGGCCGGGCAGATTCAGGAGCAACTGGCCCTGCTCGGCCGTTTCGATCACCACCCAGGAGTCCGCGTTCTCGTCGTGAACATCGGCGGCCCCGATGGTGCTGATGGCGGTAACGGTCAGAACCGGAGGAATTTCGCTCATGCCACCTCCCTATCAGCCATGGCCTGACACGGCGAATCGCCGACGGCCCCGGCCATGGCGCTGTCATGGCACCGTCTTGCTTCCGCGAGTGGAATCCGTCCCGGCTCGCGAAGTAACCCATGCCATGGGTGGGTGGGACCACAGATGTACGTGGCCCACCCACCCATGACGGATTCCTGGCGTCAGTCCTTGAGTGCGTCCTTGCCGCTTTCCTTTGCGTCGCGCAGGTTCCCCTTGGATTCCCGCACCACGCCGTCCGCTTCGAGGCGTTCATTGCCGACCGTGCGGCCGACTTCCTTTTCCGCCTTCCCGGTCGTCTGCTCCGCCTTGGCCTTCGCCTTCTCCACGGCGCTCATGATGAGGTCCTTTCGTCGGCGTCATCATTCCGCTGCCCGCAGAACTCCGCGGGAAACAGGGGAGTTTCCCGCGGAGGGCCTGACCCGGCCCGGCGCATGGCCGGAGACGAGCCGCTGCGGAGGCGGATCCCTTTGCGGCGGGACCCCTCGATCGAGGTCAAGAGACGAGTGCACGGCATTTCCGTATCCGCACCGGCGGACGGGCGGCCGGCGGCCGCCCGTCCGTTTCCCAACAGTGCGTCACTCAAAGGTTTCTGAGAGATGATCACCACTGTGTGGGCCCGTGCAAAAACCCGGCTCCCTCAGGGACAGCTCTTAGCGGTCGACGTCCACCCGAGCGCCGCCGCCGGTGTGCATACCGCCGACGGACCGGTAGTGGTGCCTGTGGTGATGGTGCTTGCACATGTGGTGGTGGCCGTGCCAGTGGTGGCAGTACCGGCCGTGGTCGTGATCCCGGTGCCGGTCACGGTCGCGGTAGCGGTCCCGGTCGCGGTCTCCTCTCCGGTGACGGCCGTGGTCGTCGTGGTGTGCCGAGGTGGCGCTGACCGTGGTGCCGTCCTCGGCCGCGGGCGAGGCCATCGCGGTGGGCGCGCCCACCGCGAATACCGCGGTAATGACGGCTGAGGCGAACAGGGTGCGGGCAGTGCGCATGGGCATGTTCCTTTCGGCCTACTGCGAAGGGCGACACCGCGTCGGCCTTCTCGTCGCAGTAGCGACATATGACCCGCCGTCAGCTGCCTTGTCACGGCGCACCACTTGAGAACGTCGCAAGAATGCGCTTTATGGGTGGCTCTATCGCGAAAATGACGCGTCAGGCCGAACCGGTCAGGTCGAACGGCTCAGGCCGAACGGGTCATGTCGGACGGCTCAAAGTCGGACGGTCAAAAGTCGGACGACCCAAAGCCGGACGGCGCGCCGCAGCGGTGTTCCCCCTCAGTCACCGCCTCTACGCCCTCCACCCCTACAGCGGGGACCGCGGGAGAGAGGCCATGCGCCCGACGGTCGCGATATGTCGCGGCGTGATGTCCGGTGGTTTCCCCGTCGGCTCCCGCCGGCCTGCCGAGGGGCTGCTGAAGATCGCGAGGACCTTGATGGGCGGCATTACCTGACCCGAAGCTCCCATTGCTGTCCCCAACCTTCAATTTTTCCCCAAAATTATGGGGGATCCGAAGAATCGGATGGGTAATTGCCCGGTTGCATTCTGCTATCGACGCCGTCCCGTGGACCGCCCATTCGGGAATCCCGTGAAATGTCCACAGTGGCGAGCTGAGCATTCGGTATGCATTCCTTCAAGGAATCCCACTATTCAGGCAACGGCTCTTTGCAGGGCCGTGAATGCTCCCTACTCTGAGGCAAATTTTCAGCCACTGCTGTCTTGAAAGGCCTCCTATGGCAAGCGTTGACGAGATCGCTCCCGAGAGGGCACGGGCCTCCGGCTCCCTCCGGAGGGACGTGGGACTGATCGGCCTGATGTGGGCGTCGGTCGGCTCCATCATCGGATCCGGGTGGCTCTACGGGGCGCAGAAGGCCGTGGTGGTGGCGGGACCGGCCGCGCTGATCTCCTGGATCATCGGCGCGGTCGCGGTGGTGCTGCTGGCGCTGGTGCACGCCGAGCTCGGTGGCCTGTTCCCGGTGGCCGGTGGTACGGCGCGGTATCCGCACTACGCCTTCGGCGGCCTGGCCGGAATGTCCTTCGGCTGGTTTTCCTGGCTCCAGGCGGCGACGGTCGCCCCGATCGAGGTCGAGGCCATGATCGGTTACGCCGGTCACTGGTCGTGGGCCCAGGGTTTCCAGCACGCCAACGGGACCCTCACGACGAGCGGCTTCATCGTCGCGGTCGTCCTGATGGCGATCTTTGTCGCGGTGAACTTCCTCGGCGTGAAGGTGCTGGCGCACACGAACAGCGCGGCGACCTGGTGGAAGATCGCCGTACCCCTCGGGGCGATCTTCATCATCGCGGCGACCAACTTCCACCCGCACAACTTCACCTCGCAGGGCTTCGCCCCCTTCGGCGCGAAGGGTGTGCTCAGCGCCATCAGCACCAGCGGCATCATCTTCGCGCTGCTCGGCTTCGAGCAGGCCATCCAGCTCGCCGGGGAGAGCCGCAATCCCAAGCGCGACCTGCCGCGCGCCACGATCGGCTCGGTCGTGATCGGCGCGGTGATCTACGTCCTTCTCCAGGTGGTCTACATAGGCGCGCTGCCGCTGGCCTCCTTCGCGCACGGGTGGGCCAAGCTGGACTACGCGGGCATCAGCGGCCCGTGGGCCGGCCTGGCCACCGTGGTGGGCCTGGGGTGGCTGGGCTGGGTCCTCTACGCGGACGCGATCATCTCCCCCGGTGGTACCGGCCTGATCTACACCACCTCCACCTCGCGCATCTCCTACGGCCTCAGCAAGAACGGCTATGCGCCCCGGCTGTTCGAGAAGACCGACGGCCGCGGTGTGCCGTGGTTCGGCCTGATCATCTCGTTCGTGACCGGCGTGATCTGCTTCCTGCCCTTCCCGAGCTGGCAGGAACTGGTCTCCTTCATCACCTCGGCGAGCGTGCTGATGTACGCGGGCGCGCCGCTGGCGTTCGGCGTCTTCCGCGACCGGCTGCCGCACCACGAGCGCCCGTACCGCCTGCCCGGCGGCGGTGTGATCTCGCCGGTGTCCTTCGTCGTCGCGAGCCTGATCATTTACTGGGCCGGGTGGGACACCCTCCAGCGGCTCGGCTGGGCGATCATCATCGGGTATGTGCTGCTCGGCAGCTACGCCTGGTACGCGACGAAGAAGCGCCTGCCGAACGCTCCGCGACTGGACTGGAAGGCCGCGCTGTGGCTGCCGGTATACCTGGTCGGCATGGGCCTCATCGCCTGGCAGGGCGGCTTCGGCGGCCAGGGGCACCTTCCGCTGTGGTGGGACATGGCGGTCATCACGGCGTTCTCGCTGGGCATCTACTACTGGGCCCGCGCCACCGCCGTCTCGTCCGAGGCGATCGAACAGAACATCGAGGAGGTCGCGGTCGTGGACGAGGGTGGTCACTGACCGCCCCATGACGTGATGCCCCGCAACCGAGGGGTCCGGCCTGCCAACCGGCCGGACCCCTCGGTTTTTCGCTGTCGTACGGCCCTGCCGAAGCGCGCGACCGCTCCGCCGGTATGCCCGCGACCGCCGCCACTGCGCCCCGCAACGGCCTCCGCGCCGCTGACCACGAAGACGGGTCTAGAGCAGGTCGAGCGCCGCGCGTACCGCGGTGTTCAGGTCGGCGCCCCGGAGGTCGAGGTGCAGGGCCGAATCCAGGACGTACCGCGGTTGCGCCTGCCAGCCGCGGGTGTGCAGACGGGTGTCATGGCGGGCGGTCCGACGGTGCAGGGCGCACAGGAAGTGCAGGCCCGTCACGTCCATGAACGGCACGTTCTGCATGTCCAGGACCACTCCGGCCAGCGTTGCGGGCAGCGAAGCGAGGACACGGTCACATGCGGGCTCGCAGGCACGGTCGATCTCACCGCAGGCCATGAGCAGCACGGTGTCGTCCAGATACTGGGTGCTGATGGTGAAAGGAATCATGCCCTCAAAGAGTTGGGGTGGCAGTCTCCAGCAGCCGCAACACTGCGGGCACACGGCAGGCGCCGCGTGCGGTCCGGCGGTCGCGGGCCGCCGCGGCAGGAGCTGCCGGGGATCACATCCCGCTTCTCGGAGCACCGGGTGAGCAAGACTCACGAGCCGAACCAGGCTGTTCCGTCACCTCACTGTCCCACATCGCGCCGCTCGTTCGGAACCTGTGGCACCACGGCCGTCGGGCCCGCACCGCCGCGCCGCCCGGGGGCCGGCGGTTCAACTGGATTGCCTCGGAGGCGACTTGACCGCACAGCGGCACTGCGGCGGCAACACGGCTGCGGAGTGCGGTCATTCCCGGCGCGCCGGGGCGTCACCGGAGGAGCCGGCCGGCCGGCGGCGTGCGGGCCTTCGCCGTTTCGGGCGTGCGAGGTCGCCGCTTCCCGCGGGGAGGTTCCGCACCGCCCGGGCCGAGAGCGGCGCACCCTGCCGGGGCATATTCGACGCCTCCATCAACTGCTTGCCCATCGGCAACAATTACGTCATCTCTTTCGGGGCAAGCGATCCCAAAGCAGTTACTGCCGCGTTCACGTCGGCCGCAAGGCATGGAATCCAGCCAATTAACCGGACGTCGAAAGCAAGCCACCGAGGGAGCGGCTGCGTTGGCCGGTCAACAACCATGGAGGCCGGCCGCGATGGCGGATGAGCGCGGTGAATGCGGGCCTGGCCTGCCCGGCTCCGCTGCGGGCACTGCGGCGGCGAACACCTTCCGGTGCGCCGGTGGCGGCTCCGGCCCTGGCCCGGATCTGCTCTTGAGGCTTGTTCTCCCCGCAGCGGTTTGCCAAGGTCTGACACTTGCCGCAGAGCAGTGGTGGCATCATCCTGCGGCGGGGGAGAGCGGCCCCCTCGGAGCGCCTTGCCGCTCCCCGGGAAACGTTCATTACCCACTTCCCCGCACTCGGATCGAACGGACGGTCGAAAATTGTTTGCCTCACGCGCAACAGGGGTCACTTGCGGCCTACTGGCGAGCAGGGGTGAATGGGTATAGAAATCACTCTCAGTCAAACCGCAGGGGGTTGCTATTGTATGACTGGGAGTGAAGACTGTCGGTCAAGCTGGACTGGCGTGAAAGCGCCCGGGGGCGCGGAGCGTTGACAACATCAAACTGTACCCGCCGGTAGCGTTTTGCGTTTCTCTCGTTCTTTTCGGGCGCCGTTGGCTCGTGTGCGGATCGCACACCTTTTCGTGTGCGGGGATGCCTGGCACGTGTCATGTGTGGGGGTTTTCAGTGGGGGATGTGTGGTAACGAGATGGTCAACGGTGGCTTCGCTGCCGTGTGTCCTGGCGAGGGCGGAGGGCCGGGCAGGGGTTTCGTGGCCTGATTCGTCGAGCCGCGAGGTGGACCCGGCGCCATGTTCTCGATTGCCTGCGTCCAGGGGCGGGAGGGGGCTCGGCATGCGGAATGGCACGTCCGGCTCTGTCCGGGAGTTGCCGTCGGCCGGTACGCGGGGGCATACCGGCAGGCCGCCGAGGCTGCTTTTCTGCTGCTGTCGCCGTTGAGCGCACCCGCAGTGGTGTGCAGGCGCCGCGGAAGCCGGTCACCCGGCGCGTGAAGGCGGTGCTGCCGCGCCGCGCGCCGTACATGTAACGCGGATTCATGAGCCTGTGCAGGCAATGTGCCGCGGGGGCGGTACGGCGGCCTTATCCGCATGCCTTTAACCGGTGTTCATGTTCGCGTATCTCTAGGGGCGTTCATGCCGTCGGGAGATCCGAGTGCCCTTTTCGGGATGCCGCAACATCGTGGTGGAAGACCTGCGCCGAACCTGGCTTCGCCAATTCTTGCACAGGAAGTACAAAATTAATCCGAAGGCCATCAAGGTCATGAAAGGGCTGTGATAGTAAGCCTGTTGCGTCATACGGCGCTCCGTCTTTTCGACGGGTACGGCCGCCTACCAGTCCAGCGCATAACCGCCGGGGAGGAACGAACCCTCCCGGACCCGCACTTCAGGGAGAACCGGTGACCAGCAACGAACTGAAAGAGGCACCTTTCGTCTTCGACGATCTGGTCGGCCGGTGGAGTAGCTTGGGCGGCGAGGCCGACCCCGTGCGCCATGACGAGGGGCAGAACGTCTGGCAGGTGCTGGACCACCGGAGCGTGGCCGCGGTCCTCGCCGACCCGGCGACGTACTCCTCCGACTTCTCCGGACTGACCCCCACCCAGCCGGACTTCGAGACCTTCCGCCAGGGCAACTTCGTCGGCATGGACCCGCCCGAGCACCGCAAGCTGCGCACCCTCGTCAGCCAGGCGTTCACCCCGCGCGTCGTCGCCGGACTCGAACCGAGGATCCACGCCATCACGGCGGAACTGCTCGATGCCGTCGGGGACCGCGACCGGTTCGACGTGGTGGACGCGCTGGCCTACCCGCTGCCCCTCCTCGTGATAGCCGAGCTGCTCGGTGTGCCGGCCGCCGACCGCGGGCTGTTCCAGGAGTGGGCGGCCACGCTCTTCGGCGGGGACGAGATCGGCGAATCGCTGGACATGAGCGATATCGAGCGCGCACTGGACTCCATCGCCCCCACCGTGCGCGAGATGAACGGCTACCTCCTCGAACACATCCGCCACCACCGGAAGCACCCCGGCGAGGGGCTGACCAGCAGGCTGCTGCAGGCCGAGGTGGACGGCGTACGCCTGGCGGACCAGGAGATCGTCGGCTTTGTGGCCCTGCTGCTGGTCGCCGGGCACATCACCACCACCGCCCTGCTGGGCAACGCCGTGCTCAGCTTCGACGCGTATCCCGAGGCCGCCGCGCAGGTACGCGCCGAACCCGGCCGGCTGCCGGACGCCATCGAAGAGGTGCTGCGCTGGCTGCCGCCCTTCCCCGAACTGGGGCGCCGTACCACCCGAGAGGTCGAGCTCGGCGGCAGGACCCTCCCCGCCGACGCCATCCTGATGGCCAACCTGGCCACCGCCAACCGCGACCCGGCTCGGTTCACCGATCCCGGCACCTTTCACGTGATGCGTCACCCCAACCCCCACCTGACCTTCGGCCACGGCATTCACTTCTGCTTCGGCGCACCCCTGGCCAGGCTGGAGGCACGCATCGCGCTGCGGCAGCTGCTGGACCGCTTCTCCTGCCTCACCATCCCGAGCCGCCGTGAGGTCGAGTTCCAGAATCCGGCCGTCATCGTCAGTGCGCGTCGTCTGCCGGTGGAGGTGCGGAGGGCATAGCGCCGTTCGCAGTGAAGAGCGTGCCCGGCACCAACGGCCGGGCGCACGCGAGGAGATCGGTTGCCGAGTTCCCTCGGCGATCAGGCCCAGGGGCTGGTCCGTCCGTGCCGTGAGGTTGCCGTCACGGCAGGCAGACGCGCCATTCCCCCGTGAGTTCGAGTTCCGGGAGTTCCTTTCTCATGCCGCATGCTTCGAGTGCTCAGGTCGCGAGCCGGCAGCCGACCCACATACGACGCCTCTTACAAGAGCGTCTGGACACGCTCGCGCGCACCCACCAGGTGCCGGGAGCCCAACTCGCCGTGCAGGTCGACTCGGTGACGTACACCGCCCAGACGGGCGAGGCGGACAACGCCACCGGCGAGATGTTCACCGCGGACACGGCGGTGCCGCTGGGATCCGTCACCAAGCCCTACACGGCCGCGGTGGTCCAGCTCCTGGCCGACGACGGTGACCTCGCGCTGACCGATCTCGTCGGCACGCATGTGCCGGAGCTGCGACGGGCGCCGCACCTCACCGTACGGCAGCTGCTCAGCCACACCGGCGGCCTCCCGACCGGGCCCGACTCGGACGACGCGGAGGCACTGACCCCCGCCCGGTACCTGTCCGCGCACTGTTCCGGCCGGGACACCGTGTGCGCGCCCGGCAGCGGCTTCTCCTACTCCAACGCCGGGTATGTCGCCGCCGGCCGGCTGATCGAAGCAGTGACGGGCATGACCTGGCAGGAAGCCGTGCGGTCGCTGCTCCTGGAGCCCCTGGGCACCGTTCCCGCCTTCCTCGGCGACCGCGCGCCGACGCGTCCGGTGGCCCGCGGCCACTCCGTGAACACGACCTCGGGCCGCGTGCTTCCGGTGCAGCAGAACCTGGCACCGGTGGAGGCCCCCGCGGGTGCCCTGCTGGCCAGCGCGCTCGACCTGGTGGCACTGGGCCGGGCCCTGATCGGACACGGCCCCCGCACGGTGCTGACACCCGACGCCGCCGAGGAGATGCGCCGCCCCGTACCGGGCGCCGCCCCGGGTGTCCTGGCGGACGCATGGGGCCTGGGCGTCGCGCTCTTCCAGCAGGGCACCCAGCAGTGGTGCGGCCACGACGGCAACGCCCAGGGCACCTCCTGCCATCTGCGGGCCGAACCGGACAGCGGCACGGTGGTCGCCTTCACCAGCAACGCCAACAACGGCACCGCTCTGTGGCACGAACTGGCCGAAGACCTCGACCGGATCACCGGAGTGCAGGTCCCCTCGGCCGCGCGCCCGCCCGAGCGCGGCCGCGCCGTCGCACTTCCCCAGTGCGCCGGGACCTACCACAACGGCACCGTCGAGTACCGGGTCGCGGCGGACGCCGACGGCTCCCTGACGCTGACCGTGAACGGCGACACCCCCGCGCCCCTGGTCTGTTATCCGGATCTCACCTGTGACCTGGTGGATCCCGCGTCCGGCCGCCGCCATCCCGGCGGGCGCTTCGTGCGGGACCCGGAGAGCGGTGCCATCGACCGCGTCCAGATCTCCGGCCGCACGGCCCGCCGTACCGTCACCGCCTGAATCGGGCCTGCCGCGGACCGACCCGGTGCGACTCCCCGCTCTCTCGCACCCGGCTCGTCCGAACGCTCCGGCGCGCCCGCCCGGGACCGCTCTTCCGGGCTGCCCGATGTCCTGCCGCACTGCCCGTCCCCGCTGAGAAGGACCGACCTCCATGACGGACCAGCACGAAAGTTCAGCCCCGGAGTCCGCATCGCCGCAGGACCGGACCGTTCCCCCGGTCCCCGGGTCCGGCCCGGTCCGCCCGGGTCCCGGCACCCCGCTCGGGGACCTGTTCGCCGCCTGGGTGGCCCGCACCCCGCACGCGCCCGCGGTGACGGACGGCCGGCGGACCTGGTCCTACCGCGAGCTCGACCGACTGGCCAACCGCCTTGCCCACGACCTCATCGGACGCGGGGTGGGGCCGGAGCGGACGGTGGCGGTGGTACTGCCGCGCTCGGTCGAACTCGTCATCGCGGAACTCGCCGTGGCCAAAGCCGGCGGTGCCTTCCTGCCCGTCGACCCGGCCTACCCCGCCGAACGCCGCGCCCTGATGCTGTCCGACGCCCGGCCGGCCGCGGTCATCGACGACCTGGCGCAGACCCGGCCCCCCACGGGGCCGGACCGTGCGCCACAGGACAGCGACCTGCTCGCGCCGCTGTGCGCGGAGCACCCCGCCTACGTCATCTACACCTCGGGATCCACCGGTACCCCCAAGGGCGTGACGGTGCCCCACGCGGGGCTGGGGCCCTTCGCCGCGGCGGCCGCCGAGCAGTACGACGTCGCGCCGGGCGCCCGCGTCCTGCAGTTCTCCTCCCCGAGCTTCGACGCCTCCGTCCTGGAACTGTGCCTCTCCGTGCTGTCGGGCGCGACCCTCGTGGTACCGCCCGACGGGCCGTGGCTGGGCGAAGAACTCTCGGCCGTCCTGGCGGACCACCGCATCACCCACGCGCTCATCCCGCCCGCCGCGCTCGCGACCGTGCCCGCCCCGACGGACGACCACGGCCTGCCCGACCTGCGGACCCTCATCGTGGGAGCCGAAGCCTGCCCGGCCGAGCTGGCCGACCGCTGGGCGGCGGGGCGCCGGCTGATCAATTCCTACGGTCCCACCGAGGCCACGGTGGTCGCGTCCTGGACCGGGCCGCTGGCCGTGGGCGGCGGCGCGCCGTCCATCGGCAGACCGCTGCCGCACGCCCGGCTCCATGTCCTGGACGCGGCGATGCGGCCGGTGCCGGCGGGAGCCGGCGGAGAGCTGTACGTGGGCGGCGCCGGGGTGGCACGCGGTTACCTCGGCCGCCCGGGGCTGACCGCCGCGCGCTTCGTCGCCGACCCGTACGGACCGCCCGGCACCAGGCTCTACCGCACCGGGGACCTGGCGCGCCGGAACGCCGACGGTGAACTGGAATTCCTCGGGCGGGCCGACCGGCAGGTCAAGGTGCGCGGCTTCCGCATCGAACCCGGGGAAATCGAGGCGGTGTTGGCCCGGCACCCCCGCGTCGGTGAAGCGGTGGTCATCGTCCGTGAGGACGAGCCCGGGCGGCAGCGGCTCGTCGCCTATGTCACCCCGGCCGATCCCGTCCGGGCCCCGCAGCCCGCGGAGTTGCGCGCCGTGGCCTCCCGCAGCCTGCCGGCCCATATGGTGCCCTCCGCCGTGGTCGTCCTCGACGCGTTCCCGCTGACCGCACACCACAAGATCGACCGGCGGGCGCTCCCCGCACCCGAACCGGCCCGCGCCCCGGAACAGGGCCACATCGCCCCCCGGACACCCACCGAGCGGACCCTGGCCGGCATCTGGTCGGAGGTGCTGTCGGTGCACACCATCGGCACCGGGGACGACTTCTTCGAGCTCGGCGGCGACTCCGTCCTCGCCGTGCGGGTGCTGTCCCGGATCCGGGAAGAGTTCGGCGACCGGCTGTCCGTGCGTGACCTGTTCACCGCCCGGACGGTCGCCGCACTGGTGCCGCTCCTCGGCGACCCGGCCACCACGGGCCCGGCGGCACCGGTCACCCCGGTCCCGCGCGACCGTCCGCTGCCGCTGTCCGGCGCCCAGCAACGGCTGTGGTTCCTCGACGACCTGACGGCCGGCGACACCGAGTACAACACCGGTGTCGGGGTGCGCCTGGGCGGTCCGCTGGACGCCGCCGCGCTGCGCCGCGCCCTGGACCGGCTCGCCGCGCGCCACGACTCCCTGCGCACCACCTTCACCACGGTGGACGGGCGCGGTGTGCAACGCGTCGACACCGCCGCCGCCCTGCCGCCTCGCACCGTCGACCTCGGCGCCCTCCCCGCGGACGGCCGGGACGCGGCGGCCGAGCGGCTGCTCGCCGAGGAGCTGGAGACCCCCTACGACCTGCGCGAGGGCCCCCTCACCCGGGCCCTGCTGGTCCGGCTCGCCGACGAGGAGCATCTGCTGCTCCTGGCCCAGCACCACATCGTCACCGATGGCTGGTCGGTCGGCGTGCTGGTCCGTGAACTGGCCGCGCTGTACGCGTCCGAGGCGGACGGCAGCCCGGACGGCCTGGCACAACCGGTCCTCCAGTACCCCGACTTCGCCGTGTGGGAGCGCGCGCACCCCGCCCCGGACCGGGACGCCGCCGACCTCGCGTACTGGAAGCGGCACCTCACCGGTCTGCCGCAGCTCGACCTGCCCACGGACCGGCCCCGGCCGCCGGTGCGCACCACGTCCGGCGCGGCACACCGCCATGACCTGCCGGCCGACCTGGCCGAACGCCTGGGCGCACTCGCCCGGTCCAAGGGCACGACCCTCTTCACCCTGTTCGCCGGGGCGGCCTCGGTGCTGTTCTCCCGCTACACCGGCCAGCGCGACATCGTGTTCGGCACCGTCACCAACGGGCGCACCCACCGGGAACTGGAGGAGGTGACCGGCTTCTTCGTCAACACCCTGGTGCTGCGCGGCGATGTCGACCCCGCCGCCACCGTCGACCACTTCCTGGACACCGTGCGGGCGACGCTGCTGGACGCCTTCAGCCACGACGGCGTCCCCTTCGACCGGGTCGTCGAGGAGCTGGCCCCGCAGCGCGACCCCAGCCGCACCCCGCTGGTGCAGGTCCTGGTCGTCCAGCAGACCGCCATGGTGCACCCGCAGGAAGCCGGCGGCGTACGGATCGAGGAGCATCCGCTGCCGCGCCCGGCCGCACGGTTCGACCTGGTACTGGAGTTCCTGCCGCGCAGCGACGGGTCCTTCGGGCTGACCGTCGAGTACAACACCGACCTGTTCGACGCCCCGACCGTGGCCCGGATGAGCCGTCAGCTGCACCTCCTGCTGGAGGGGATGGCGGACGGCCCGCAGCGGACCGTCGCCGAACTGCCGCTGCTGACCGACGACGAGCGGCGCACCATGCTCGACGCCTGGAACACCCCGCAGCAGGACGGACCGGACACCACCCTGCCCGAGCTCCTGGAGGCGCAGACCCATCGCACTCCCGACCGGACCGCCGTGGTCTGCGGGGACACCCAGCTCACCTACGACGAGGCGAACCGGCGCGCCAACCGCCTGGCCCGGCTGCTGGCCCGCCGCGGGGCCGGACCCGAGACCCTGGTGGCGCTGGCCCTGCCGCGCTCGGCCGACCTGGTCCCCGTCCTGTGGGCGGTGCTCAAGGCGGGCGCCGGCTATCTGCCGGTGGACCCCGGCTATCCGGCCGAACGCATCCGCTTCATGCTCACCGACGCCGCGCCGGCCCTCGTCCTGACCACCCGGGACACGGCCGGCGCGCTGCCCGCCGGCGTCGAGCGGCTGATACTGGACGACCCGGAGACCGCGGCCGAGTGGGCCGGGCATCCGGAGGACGACCTCACCGATGCCGAACGGGTCCGGCCGCTGGACCCCTGCCACCCCGCGTACGTCATCTACACGTCCGGCTCGACGGGCCGTCCCAAAGGTGTCGTGGTCACCCATCGCAGCGTGGCGGACCTGGCGGCCTGGGCGGGAGCGCAGTTCGGCCCGGAGCGGCTGACGCATGTGGTGGCCTCCACCTCGCTCAACTTCGACGTCTCCGTCTTCGAACTGCTCTGCCCCCTGCTGTCCGGCGGCAGCATCGAAGTGGTGGCCGACCTCCCGGCCCTCGCCGACCGGCCGGGCACCGCGCCGCGGCAGGCGGGTCTCCTCAGCGGGGTGCCGTCGGTGGTCTCCCGGCTGCTCACCCGGGACACCGGCACGCTCACGGCCGACACGGTGGTCCTGGCGGGCGAGGCGCTGCCCGCGCAGACCGTACGGGAGATCCGGGAGACGATGCCGTCCTCCCAGGTCGCCAACATCTACGGCCCGACCGAGGCCACGGTGTACGCCACGGCATGGTTCGCCGACGACGACACCCCCGAGCAGGCCCCGCCCATCGGCCGGCCCGTCGCCCGGACCCGCTGCTACGTCCTGGACAGCATGCTGCGCCCGCAACCACCGGGCGTGACGGGCGAGTTGTACCTCGGGGGAAGGGGCCTGGCCCGGGGCTACCTCAGGCGTCCCGGCCTGACCGCCACCCGGTTCCTCGCCGACCCCTTCGCCGCCCCCGGCAGCCGGATGTACCGCACCGGCGACCTGGTGCGCTGGACCACCGACGGTGAGCTGGAGTACCTGGGCCGGGCCGACCAGCAGGTCAAGGTGCGCGGCTTCCGTATCGAGCTGGGCGAGGTCGAGGAGGCGCTGCTGCGCTGCGCGGGGGTGGCCCAGGCGGCCGCCGCCACCCGGGAGAGCGGCGGCCACAAGCGGCTGATCGGCTATGTCGTCCCGGCGCCCGGCGCGGAGCTCGTCCCGAGCGCGATACGCCGGCTGCTCGGCCGCAGCGTGCCCGACTACATGGTGCCTGCATCCGTCGTCGTCCTGGACGCGATGCCGCTCAACCCCAACGGCAAGCTCGACCGCGGCCGGCTGCCCGACCCGGACTGGACCACTGCCGGTACGGCGGACTACGCCGCGCCGCGCACCGCCACCGAACGGGCGCTCGCCACCGTGTGGGCCGACGTGCTGCGCGTCGAGCGCGTCGGCGTCGACGACAACTTCTTCTCGCTGGGCGGCGATTCGATCCTCAGCATCCAGGTCGTCGCCCAGGCACGGCAGGCGGGCCTGGCCGTCACCTCGCGCGACGTGTACCGGCACCAGACGGTCGCCGCCCTCGCGCAGTGCGTGGACGCCGCCGGGCAGCCGGCCCCGGGACCGGACCCCGCGGCGGAGGCCACCGGCCCGGCGCCGCTGACGCCCATTCAGCACTGGCTGTTCGAGAGCGACCCCGGGCGGGCCGGCCACTTCGCCCAGACGATGTCCGTCGAGCTGGCCGACG
This sequence comes from Streptomyces sp. NBC_00400, assembly GCF_036048035.1. Taxonomy (NCBI): domain Bacteria; kingdom Bacillati; phylum Actinomycetota; class Actinomycetes; order Kitasatosporales; family Streptomycetaceae; genus Streptomyces; species Streptomyces sp. NBC_00400. The sequence continues at coordinate 7,806,920 of NZ_CP107940.1, forward strand.
GCCTCGACGCCACCGCGCTGGAGGCCGCCCTGCACGACGTGGTCGCCCACCACGACGCCCTGCGCTCGCGCTTCGTGCGGGACGGCGACGGCCGGTGGCGCCAGCACATCGACCGCGAGGCACCCGGGTTCGCGCTGCAGCGCCACACCGGCCCCGACGACGACGTCCCGCACCACGGGCCGTTCGACCTGAGCCGCGGACCCCTGCTGCGCGCCGTGCTCCACGACCGGGGCACCGGTCTGCCTCCCGTCCTGCACCTGGCCGTCCACCACCTGGTGGTCGACGGCGTCTCCTGGCGCCTCCTGCTGGAGGACCTGGACCGGGCCTACCGCGCACGGCGCGCGGGAGCGGACGCCGCACTGCCGCCGAAGTCCTCCCCGCTGCGCCACTGGGCGAAGCGGCTGACCGGGCACGCCGAAACCGGCGGCTTCCGGGACGAGACGGCCTACTGGACGGCGCTCGCCCGCACCTGTGACCCGGCGCTGCCGGCCGACCGCGCCGGCGCCAACACCTATGCGTCGGCCCGCTCGGTGACCGTGCGCCTCACCCCGGCGGACACCTCCGCCGTGCTGCACACCCTGCCCGGGGCCTTCCGCACCCAGGTCAACGATGTGCTGCTGAGCGCGCTGGGCCGGGTGCTGCACGAGTGGACCGGACGCGACCGGGTCCCGGTCGACCTGGAGGGCCACGGCCGGGAGGAGCTTTTCCCCGATGCGGACCTGAGCCGTACCGTCGGCTGGTTCACCACCCGCTACCCGGTCGCCCTCACCGTGGCGCGGGACGCCGACTGGTGCACCGTGCTGAAGTCGGTCAAGGAGCAGCTGCGCGCCGTGCCCCGCCGCGGCCTCGGCTACGGCGTCCAGCGGCACCTGATCCGGCCGGAGGGCCTGCCCGGCACCCCGACCGCGGACATCAGCTTCAACTACCTCGGCCAGTTCGGCACGCCGGGCGGTGACGGCAGCCTCTACCGCGGCCCGTACCGCGAACTGGCGCTGGACGCCGATCCCGCCGCGCCGCGCCCGCACGCCCTGGAGGTCGTCGGCCGGCTGGACGGCGACGCGCTGGAATTCACCTGGTTCTACTCGGCGAACCTCCACCACGAGGACACCGTCACCCGGCTCGCCGGACACTTCGCCCGGGCGCTGGGCGGCATCGCCCGGGACGCCGCCCGGCCCGGAGCCGGCGGCCGCACCCCCTCCGACTTCCCGCTGGTCGCGCTCGACCAGCCCACCGTGGACCGGCTGGTGGGCGACGGCAGCACCGTCGAGGACATCCACCCGCTCACCCCCACCCAGGCCGGCATGCTCTTCCACCGGCTCTCCCAGGACGACCAGAGCGTCTACTTCCAGCAGCTCACCTTCGTCCTGGACGGCGTGCCCGGCCCGCAGGCCCTCGCGGCGGCCTGGCAGCAGGTCACGGACCGCACCCCGGTGCTGCGCGGACGCGTCGTCTGGCAGGACGTGCCCGAACCGCTACTGGTGGTGGAGCGCGGCGTCACCGTGCCGGTCACCCAGCTGGACTGGCGGGGCTTGCCGGACGACGAGCGCCGGGCCGCCCTGCAAGAACTGCTCGACCGTGACCGGCGGCGCGGCATCGACCTCGACTCCGCCCCGCTGCTGCGCCTGGCCCTGGCCCGGCTCTCCGACACCGAGGTACAGGTGGTGTGGTCCTTCCACCACCTGGTGCTCGACGGCTGGAGCCTGTTCCAGGTGCTGTCCGACGTCTTTTGGTGCCACGCCGCGCTGCGCGGCACCGCCGCAGCGGACGGTGCCGCGCCCGCAGCGGCAGGCCTGCCCAGCCGCCGGCCGTTCCGCGACTATGTGGCCTGGCTGCAGGGTCGCGACTGGGCGGAAGCCGAACGGCACTGGCAGACCCGGCTCGACGGCTGGAGCGAGCCCACCGCCCTGCCCTACGACCGCGAGCCCCGGGAAGCCCACCGCGCGGAGTCCACCGCGGCGGTACGGCTCTCCCTGCCCGCCGCCACCACCCGCCGCCTGGACGAGCTCGCCAAGAGCGCCGGCCTCACCATGAACACGCTGGTCCAGGGGGCCTGGGCGCTGCTGCTGGCCCGTCAGACGGGGCGCCGGGAGGTCGTCTTCGGCACCACCGTGTCCGGACGGCCGCCGGAGCTGCCCGGTGTCGAGGCGATGAACGGCCTGTTCATCGCGACCGTACCGACCCGGCTGACGGTCCCCGCCGACGGCACCCTGACGGCCTGGCTGCGCCGGGTGCAGGAGATCCAGACCGAGGACCGGCGCTTCGACTTCGTCCCGCTCGCCCGGCTGAAGGCGTTCAGCGACCTGCCCGAGCGGGCCCCGCTCTTCGACAGCATCGTGGTCTTCGAGAACTACCCGGTCGGCGGCGACCTCGCCGCCGCGCACGGGCTGCGGCTGACCGGCCTCGACGGCATCGAGACCACCAACTACCCGCTGAGCCTGGTCGCCTACCCGGGCCAGGAGCTGGCCCTGCGGCTCGGCTACGACCCGGAGCTGTTCGACGCGGCCACCGTGGAGCGGATGGGGGAGTACCTCACCGTGCTGCTGGAGGGCCTGGCCGCGGACGACCGGCGCCCGCCCGCGCGGCTGCCGGTGCTCGGCGCGGCACACCGCCGCCAGGTGGTCGAGGAGTGGAACGACACCGCCGCCCCGCTGCCCGAGGGAACGGTCGCCGAACTGTTCGCCGCCCAGGCCCGGCGCACCCCCGACGCGATGGCGCTGGACGCCGGGGACATTCGCCTCACCTACCGCGAACTCGACGCCCGTACCGACGCGTTGGCCCGCCGGCTGGCCGGGCTCGGCGTGCGTCCGGAGGCCCCGGTCGGGGTCCTCATGGACCGGTCGGCCGCCCTGGTCATCGCCCAGCTGGCCCTCGTCAAGGCGGGCGGTGTGTACGTCCCGCTGGACGGCCGCGCGCCACGGGAGCGGCTGCGGCAGGTGCTGGCGGAGACCACGGCGGAGCTGGTGCTCACCGACGCCGCCTGGGAGGAGGCCGCCCGCGAGGCGGCACCCGGCGGGCGCACCCTGCTGGTGACGGCCGGGGCCGCACCGGCCGGCGCCGCCGCCCCGGTGGAGGGCGCACCCCTGCCCGCCCTCCACCCCGACAACGCGCTCTACCTGATGTTCACCTCCGGCTCCACCGGCCGCCCCAAGGGGGTCGCGGTGCGCCACCGGGACGTCGTGGCGCTCGCCTTCGACCGCGCCTTCGACGGACACGACCGGGTCCTGGTGCACTCCCCGCAGGCCTTCGACGCGGCCACCTACGAACTGTGGGTACCCCTGCTGCGCGGCGGCCGGGCCGTCCTCGCCCCGCCGGCCGACGTGGACGCCACCACGGTGCGCCGGGCGATCCGTGAACAGGGCGTCACCTGCCTGTGGCTGACCGCCGGGCTGTTCCGCCTGCTGTCCCAGGAGGACCCCGCGTGCCTGCGGGGCGCCCGGGAGGTGTGGACCGGCGGCGAGGCCGTGCCGGGCGCCGCGGTACGCCGCGTCCTCGACGCCTGCCCTGACCTGACCGTCGTCGACGGCTACGGCCCCACCGAGACCACCACCTTCGCGACCCGCCGGGCCTTCCGCTCCGGCGACCCGCTGCCCGCCGCCCTGCCCATCGGACGCCCGCTGGACAACACCCGCGTCTACGTCCTGGACGACGCGCTGCAGCCCCAGCCGCCGGGCATCCCGGGAGAGCTGTACGTCGCCGGCGCCGGGCTCGCCCGCGGCTACGCCGGACGCCCCGGCGCGACCGCCGGACGCTACCTGGCCGACCCGTTCGGACCGGCCGGGAGCCGGATGTACCGCACCGGCGACATCGTGCGCTGGAGCGCCGACGGCGAACTCCACTTCGTGGGGCGCGCCGACGACCAGATCAAGATCCGCGGCTTCCGTGTCGAACCGGCCGAGATCGAGGCCCAGCTCACCCGCCACGCCGCGATCGCCGAAGCGGTGGTGACCGTCCCCGAGGACGGCGGACGCAAGCGCCTGGTCGCCTACCTCGTCCCCGCCCCGGAGGCGACGGTGCCGCAGGCGCAGGAGCTGCGCGCCCACCTCGCCGCCGAACTGCCCGACTACATGGTCCCCGCCGCGTTCGTGACCCTGGACGCGCTGCCCCTGACGGGCAACGGAAAGGTGGACCGGGGCCGGCTGCCCGCCCCCGACTGGTCGGCCGCCACCGCCGGCGAGCACCGCGCGCCGCGCACCGAGGCCGAGCGGATCCTCGCGGAGATCTGGTGCACCCTGCTGGGCCTCGACCGGGTGGGCGTCGAGGACAACTTCTTCATGCTGGGCGGCGATTCGATCCTCAGCATCCAGGTCGTCTCGCGCGCCCGCCGGGCGGGCCTGACCCTGACCCCGCGGGACCTGTTCCGCCACCCCACCATCGCCGCCCTGGCCGCCGCCACCGGCGCCGCCGCACCCCTCAGCGGCACCGGCCCGGTGGCCGGAGACGTCGCCCTCACCCCGATCCAGCACTGGTTCCTCGATGCCCGGCCGGAGCACCCCGGGTACTTCAACCAGTCCCTCGTCATCGAACTGGCCGAGGAGCCCGACCCAGGGGCGCTGCACGAGGCGCTGCACGCCCTGTGGGCCCACCACGACGCCCTGCGGTCCCGCTTCGCGCAGCGGGCGGACGGCACCTGGCACCAGCACTGCCCCGCCCCGGACGCCGGCGGACCGCAGTTGCTGCGCGTACACGACCTGGCCGGAAGGGACGACGAGGAGTGCGCCGCCGCGGTCGAGGCCGCCATGGCCGAGGCCCAGGCCGGCTTCCGGCTCGACACGGGCCCCCTGCTCGCCGCCCGCCTGTTCACCGGCGCCCGGGACCTGTCGCCGCGGCTGTTCCTGACCGTCCACCACCTGGTGGTCGACGGGGTCTCCTGGCGGGTGCTGCTGGAGGACCTGGAGAGCACCTACCGGCAGGCCCGCAACGGTGACCCGGTGACCCCGCCCGCCCGGACCACCTCCGTACAGGAATGGGCCCGCCGGCTGCACGACCACACCGAGGCCGGCGGCTTCGACGACGAGCGAGCGCACTGGAGCGCGGTGGCCCCGCACTGCGCGGCCCCCCTGCCCGTCGACGCCGACGGCCCCAACACGATCGCCGACCTGCGCTCGGTCACCGTCCGCCTGGACCGCGGGCGGACCGGCGACCTGCTGCAGAAGGTGCCCGGCGTCTACCGCACACAGATCAACGACGTGCTGCTCACCGCGCTCGGCCGGGTGCTGGCCGACTGGACCGGCGAGCGCACCGTCGCCGTCGGCCTGGAGGGACACGGACGCGAGGACCACCTCTTCGAGGGCGTCGATCTGTCCCGTACGGTCGGCTGGTTCACCTCCCTGTTCCCCGTCGCCCTGGACGTCCCGGCCGGCGACTGGGCCGCGGCGCTCAAGTCCGTCAAGGAACAACTGCGCGCGGTACCCGGCCGGGGTCTCGGGCACGGAGCGCTGCGGCACCTCGCGGGCGCCGCCGAACTCACCGGCGCGCCCCAGCCCCGCATCAGCTTCAACTACCTCGGCCGGTTCGACTGGTCCGGCGACGGCGGGCTGATCCGCGCCGTACGCGGGGGACTGGACGGCGCCGCCGCGCCCGGGACCGTCCGGCCGCACCTGCTGGACGTGGTGGGCCGGGTCGAGGACCGGTGCCTCGAACTCACCTGGTACTACAGCGGCCGGGTGCACCACGAGGAGACGGTGACCGCGCTGGCCACCGGCATGCTCACGGCGCTGGAGGACATCGTCGCCCACTGCGCCGGCCCGGACGCCGGCGGCCGCACCCCTTCCGACTACCCGCTCGCCCGCCTCGACCAGGCGGCCGTGGACCGGGTCGCCGCGGACGGCCGCGCGGTGGAGGACATCTACCCGCTGACGCCCATGCAGGCGGGCATGCTCTTCCACAGCCTGATGGACCCCGACTCCCACACCTACTTCAACCAGGTCCAGCTGGTGCTCTCCGGCGTCACCGACCCGGCCGCGCTCGCCACGGCATGGCAGCAGACGGCCGACGCCAACCCGATGCTGCGCACCCGCCTGGTGTGGGCGGAGACCGCCGAACCGCTGCAGGTCGTCCAGACGCGGGCCACCGTGCCCGTCACCCACCACGACTGGTCGGGGTGGACCCCCGAGGCGTGCGAGCACGCGCTGACCACGCTGCTCGCCGAGGACCGGGCGGCCGGTCTCGACCTCGCCGCCGCCCCGCTGATGCGGCTGGCCCTGATCAAGCTGTCCGACGACCGGGTCCGGCTGGTGTGGACGTTCCACCACATCCTGCTCGACGGCTGGAGCGCGGCCCAGGTCTTCGACGAGATCTGCGAACGGTATGCGGCGCTCACCGCGGGCCGCCGCCCCGAGGTCCCCTCCCGCCCGCCGTTCGGCAGCTATCTGCGCTGGCTGGCGGAGCAGGACGGCACACACGCCGAGCGGCACTGGCGCACCGCGCTGGCCGGCTTCACCTCACCGACCGAACTCCCGCGGGACCGGGGGCCCCTGGAGGCCCACCGCGCCTCGTCCTCCGGCTCGGTCCACGTCACCCTGGACGAGGCGGACTCCGCCCGTCTGCGGGAGACCGCGCAGCACGCCGGCCTCACCATGAACACCGTGCTGCAGGGCGCCTGGGGCCTGCTGCTGTCCCGCTACAGCAACAGCGACGACGTGGTCTTCGGCACCACCGTCTCCGGCCGGCCCGCCGCGCTGCCCGGGGTGGAGTCCATGGTCGGCCTGTTCATCAACACCCTCCCCACCCGGGTCCGGGTCGACGGGCACCGCGGGCTGCTGGACTGGCTGCGCGATCTGCAGACCGCCCAGTCGGAGTCGCGGCGCTACGACTTCGTCTCCCTGGCCGAGCTCCAGTCCTGGAGCGAAGTCCCGCGCGGGACCGGCCTGTTCGACAGCATCGTGGTCTTCGAGAACTACCCCTTCGACAGCGACGCCCTCGCCCGGCACGGCCTGGGCATCCAGCAGGAACGCGACCTGGAGCCGACCAACTACCCGCTCAGCGTGATCGTCGCCCCCGGTGAACGCCTGACCGTGGCCCTGGACTACGACCCGGCGGCCTTCGACGCGGCGACCGTAGAGCGGCTGGGCACCTGCCTGCGGGTCCTGCTGACGGAGATGGCGGCCGACCCGGACCGCCGCCTGGGCGACCTGCCGCTGCTCACCGCGGACGAACGCGGGCGCATCCTGGGGGAGTTCGGCGGCACGGCCGTCGCACAGCCGCGGCGCGTCCTGCCCGAGGTGTTCGAGGCGCAGGCGGACCGCACCCCGCACGCCACCGCCGTACTGGCCGGGGACGACCGGCTCTCCTACCGGGAGCTGAACGCACGCGCCAACCGGCTGGCCCGGCTGCTGATCGCCTCGGGCGCGGGCCCGGAGCGGTTCGTCGCCCTCGCGCTGCCGCGCACGGCCGACCTGATCGTGGCGCTGCTGGCCGTGCTCAAGAGCGGCGCCGGCTACCTCCCGGTCGACCCCAAGTACCCGGCCGAGCGGGTCTCCTTCCTGTTCGACGACATCGGACCGGACATCGTCCTCACCACCGCCGCACTGGCCGGGCGGCTGCCCGAGGGGCCCGCCACCCGGATCGCGCTGGACGACCCCGGGACCGCGGACCGGCTCGCCGGGCAGTCCGCCGCCGACCTCGGCGACGGCGAGCGGACCGGCGCACTGCTGCCCGCCCACCCCGCCTACGTCATCCACACCTCGGGCTCCACCGGCCTGCCCAAGGGCGTGGTGGCCACCCACGGGTCGGTCGTCGCCCTGGCCGACTGGGCGGCCGGCGAGTTCGGCGGCCGGGGCCTGTCCCACGTCGTGGCGTCCACCTCGCTCAACTTCGATGTGTCGGTATTCGAGATCTTCAGCCCGCTGCTGTCCGGCGGCTGCGTCGAGATCGTGAGCGACCTGCTGGCCCTCGCCGAACGCTCGGCGCCCTGGACCGCGAGCCTGCTCAGCGCCGTCCCCTCGGCCCTCGGCCAACTGCTCGCCGAGGACACCGTGCACGTCACGGCGGACACCGTGGTACTGGCGGGCGAGGGGCTAGCGGCCCGTACCGTACGGGAGGTCCGCGCCGCCGTCCCCGGCTGCCGGGTCGCGAACATCTACGGCCCCACCGAGGCCACCGTCTACGCCACCGCCTGGTACTGCGACCCGGCCGACCCGGACCGCACGCCGCCGATCGGCAGCCCGGTCGCCGGCGCCCGGGCCTATGTCCTCGATCCGCACCTGCGGCCGGTCCCCGTCGGCGTCCCCGGCGAGCTCTACCTCGCCGGGACCGGTGTGGCGCGTGGCTACTTCGCGCGGCCCGGGCTGACCGCCCGGCGCTTCCTGGCCGACCCGTTCGGCCCCGCGGGCGAGCGGATGTACCGCACCGGCGACCTCGTGCGCTGGGACGCCGACGGGCAGCTGGAGTACCTGGGCCGCGGCGACGACCAGGTCAAGGTGCGCGGCTTCCGCATCGAACTCGGCGAGGTCGAGGCCGCGCTGGCCCGGCACCCGGAGGTGGCCGAGGCCGCCGCCCGGGTCGTCGAGACCGACGGCCACAAACGCCTGGTGGGGTATGTGGTCACCCGGGGCGCGGCGGACGCCGATCCCGCCGCGGTGCGTGCCTTCCTGGCCCGGAGCCTGCCCGACCATCTGGTCCCCGCGGTCGTCGTCCCCCTGGAGCGGCTGCCGCTGGGAGCCACCGGCAAACTCGACCGGCGTGCCCTGCCGGCGCCCGACTGGGCCGCCCCGGCCGCCGGTTACGTCCCGCCGCGCACGGACACCGAGCAGACGCTCGCCGGCATCTGGGCCGAGGTGCTGGGCGTGGACCGGGTGGGCGCCGAGGACAACTACTTCGCGCTCGGCGGGGACTCGATCCTCAGCATCCAGATCGTCTCCGCGGCCCGCCGCGCCGGTCTCGCGCTGACCCCGCGCCATCTGTTCGTCCACCAGACCGTCGCCACCCTGGCCGCGGCCGCGGCGCAGCTGCCGGCCACGGCGTCCACCGCAGAACAGGGCCCGGTGGTGGGCGAGGTGCCGCTCACCCCCGTCCAGCACTGGCTGTTCGACAGCGTCCCGGACCGCCCCGGGCACTTCACCCAGTCGCTCGCCTTCCAGCTGGCCGCCGAGGTCGACGAGGGCGCGCTGCGGGCCGCCCTGGCCGCGGTGCTGGAGCACCACGACGCCCTGCGCACGGTGTACGAGACCACCGACGGCGGCCACTGGCGCCAGTACACCGCGGCGCCCGGTGCGGCCCCCGCCCTGGAGGTCCACGACCTCGTCGGCCTGGAGCCGCAGGACCGTGCCGCGGAGCTGCGCGCGCTGACGGCGGACCTGTGCGCGGGCTTCGACCTCGCGACCGGGCCGCTGCTGAAGACCGCGCTGTGCCACCTCGGCGACCAGGACCGCCCGGTCCTGGTGCTGGCGGCCCACCACCTGGTCGTCGACGCGGTGTCCTGGCGCATCATCCTGGAAGACCTCGACACCGCCTACGGCCGGGTACGCGCCGGGGAACGGGCCGCGCTCGGCCCCAAGACCACCTCGTTCCGGGCCTGGGCGCAGCGGCTGCACGACCACACCGCGGCCGGCGGCTTCGACGGCGAACTCGCCCACTGGAGCGCCGCGGACGGCCTGACGGACCTGCCCACCGACCACACGGGCCGCAACTCCGCGGACTCCGAGGACACCGTGACCGTCCGCCTGGAGGCCGAGGAGACCCGCAGGCTGCTCCAGGACGTCCCGGAGGCCTACCGGACCCGGATCAACGACGTCCTGCTGTGCGCCTTGGGCCGGGTACTCGCCCGCTGGACCGGGCACGACCGGGTACGGATCGGGCTGGAGGGCCACGGCCGCGAGGAGATCTTCGACGACATCGACCTCTCCCGCACCGTCGGCTGGTTCACCACCATGTTCCCGGTCGCGCTGGACCTTCCGCCGCACGCGGACCTCGCCACGGCGCTGAAGTCCGCCAAGGAGGGCCTGCGGGCGCTGCCCGGGCACGGCCTGGGACACGGTGCGCTGCGCCATCTGCGCACCCCGGGGGCCCCGGGGCTGCCGGCCGATCCGCAGATCGCCTTCAACTACCTCGGCCAGCAGGACTGGAGCGCGTCCGGCGGCGACGGCCTGCTGCACGCACCGTACGGCGCGCTGGAGGGCGACATGGACCGGGCGGCCGACCGGCCGCATCTGATCGACATCGTCGGCATGGTGGCGGACAAGCGGCTGGAGTTCACCTGGTCGTACTCGAAGAACCTGCACCTGCGGTCCACCGTGGCCGAACTGGCCGAGGAGATGGCCGCCGAGCTGCGGGAGATCGTGCGGCACTGCGCGGAGCCGGACGCCGGCGGGCGCACGCCCTCCGACTTCCCGCTGGTCCGCCTCGACCAGGAGACCGTCGACCGGCTCGTCGGCGACGGCCGGGACGTCACGGACGTCTACCCGCTGACCCCCACCCAGACCGGCATGGTCTTCCACGGACTCGACGAACCCGACCAGGGGCTCTACGTCGAACAGGCCACCTTCGTCCTGGACGGCGTCACCGACTCCCGGCTGCTGGCCGCCGCCTGGCAGCAGGTCGTCGACCGCACCCCCGTGCTGCGCAGCGCGGTGGTCCTGCACGAGGTGCCGGTACCCCTGCAGACCGTCCACCGTTCCGTCGCCCTGCCCGTCACCGAGCTCGACTGGAGCGCGCTGACGCAGGAGCGGCGCGACGACGGACTGGCACGGCTGCTCGCCGAGGACCAAGGCCGCGGGCTCGCCCTCGACCGGGCGCCGCTGCTGCGGCTGACCCTCATCCGGCTCTCCCCGGCCGAGGTACGGGTGGTGTGGACCTTCCACCATGTGCTGCTCGACGGCTGGAGCGTCTTCCAGGTCCTCTCGGACGTCTTCTCCTGCCATGCGGCGCTCACCCGCGGCGACGCCCCGGACCTGCCCGGCCGCAGGCCGTTCGCGGACTACGCCGCCTGGCTCGCCGCCCACGACACCGCCCCCGCCGAACAGCACTGGCGCGGTGCCCTGGCCGGCCTGACCGCACCCACCCCGCTGCCCTACGACCGCCGCCCGGCACCCGGCGCCGCCACCCGCGCCGGCACCTGGCTCTCCGAGCGGCTCGGCGAGCGGGAGAGCGCCGCGCTCCAGGACTTCGCCCGGCGCCACCACCTCACCCTCAACACCGTCGTCCAGGGGGTCTGGGGCCTGCTGCTGGCGCGCTGGAGCGGGGAGCGCGAGGTGTGCTTCGGCACGACGGTCTCCGGCCGGCCCGCCGACCTGCCCGGCGCCGACGCCATCACCGGCCTGTTCATCAACACCCTGCCGGTGCGCTGCGACGTGGACGGCGGCGCGGCCCCGGCCGACTGGCTGCGCGGTCTGCAGTCCGCCCAGGCCGACGCCCGCGGCTTCGAGCAGGTCCCGCTGTCGGACCTGCGCAACTGGAGCGAACTTCCTGCCGGAACACCGCTCTTCGAAAGCCTGGTGGTCTTCGAGAACTACCCGATCAACGACACCGCGGCCACCGCACACGGCCTGAGCGTCCGCGATCTGCACGCCCTGGAGGCCACCAACTACCCGCTCACCGTGGTGATCTCGCCCGACACCCGCCTGAGTGTCGAACTCGGCTACGACCCGCGGTACTTCGAGGAGTCCACCGCCCGGTCCCTGGCCGCCCAGCTGGTGCACACCCTGGGCGCCCTCGCCGAACCCGGCGGCGCGACGACCGTGGACGGGATCGACATCCTGCCGCCGGACGAGCGCGAGCGGCTGACCGGGCGCGGCGCACCGACGGCCGGTGACACGGTCCCGGCCGCCCCCCTCGCCGCGCTCGTCGAGGCGGCGGTCGACCGGTGGCCCGACGCCCCCGCGGTGAGCGCACCGGACCTCCGGCTCTCCTTCGCGCAGGTGGAGGCGCGGGCCAACCGCCTCGCGCACCACCTCCTCGCCCGGGGGACCGGCCCCGGCGACCTCGTCGCCCTGGTCCTGCCGAGATCGGCCGACATGGTCGTCGCCCAGCTCGCCACCGCCAAGACGGGCGCCGCCTACCTGCCGGTGGATCCCGGGTACCCGGCCGAGCGGATCGCGCTGATGCTGCGCGACGCCGCACCGGCCGTCACCCTGGAAGCCGCCGAGGTCCACGACCTCCTGGCCGCCGGAGACGACGCCGCACCGGCTCCCCGGCCCACCGACCGGGACCGCGTCCGCCCGCTCGACCTCGACGACCCGGCCTACGTGATCTACACCTCCGGCTCCACCGGCACCCCCAAGGGCGTGGTCGTCACCCACCGCGGCCTGGCCGCCTTCGCCGCCGCCGAGGCCGACCACTACCAAGTACGGCCGGGCGACCGGGTGCTGGCCTTCGCCACCCCCAGCTTCGACGCCTCCGTACTGGAGCTGTGCATGGCCCTGCCGGCCGGCGCCGCTCTCGTGGTGCCGCCGCCAGGACCGCTGCTCGGCGCGCAGCTGGCCGAGGTGCTGCGCGCGCAACGCATCACCCACACCCTGCTGCCGCCCGCCGCGCTCGCCACGGTGCCGCCCGCCACCGCGGGAACCCTGCCGGACCTGCGCACCCTCATCGTCGGCGCGGACGCCTGCGGCGCCGACCTGGTCGCCCGCTGGGCCCCGCACCACCGGATGATCAACTCCTACGGGCCCACCGAGACCACGGTGGTCGCCACGTGGTCCGGTCCGCTGGTGCCCGACGGCGCCGCACCGCCCATCGGGCGCCCCCGCGCGGGCAGCCGCAGCTATGTGCTCGACGGGCGGCTGCGGCCGGTCGCCGACGGCGTCCCCGGCGAACTGTGGATCAGCGGACCCTCCCTGGCCCGCGGCTACCTCCACCGTCCCGGCCTGACCGCCACCCGGTTCCTCGCCGACCCGTACGGCGCACCGGGCGAGCGGATGTACCGCACCGGCGACCTGGTCCGCCGCGACGCCCGCGGCGAGCTGCACTACCTCGGCCGTACCGACCACCAGATGAAGCTGCGCGGGCACCGGATCGAGGCAGGAGAGGTCGAGGCCGCCCTGGCGGGCCATCCTGCCGTCCGGGATGCCGTGGTGGCCGTACGGGAGGACGAGCCCGGGACGCCGCGCCTGGTGGCCCACCTGCTCGCCGCACCGGACGCCGAGATCCCGGCCGGCGCCGAGCTGCGCACGTTCGCCGCCCGGATGCTGCCCGGCCACATGGTCCCCTCGGCCTTCGTCGTCCTGGAGCGCTTCCCGCTCACCGAGAACGGCAAGACCGACCGCGCGGCCCTGCCCGCACCCGGACCCGACCTGCACGAGCCCGCCGCACAGGTCGCCCCGCGCACCCCCACCGAGCAGTTCCTCGCGGACGTCTGGTCCGAGGCCCTGGAGACGGCCGTGGGTGCCGAGGACGACTTCTTCGCCCTCGGCGGCGACTCGCTGCGCAGCCTGCTCATCGCCTCCCGGGTCAACGAGACCTTCGGCGTGGAGCTCACCCCCCGGGACGTGCTGACCACCCGCACGGTCGCCGCCCTGGCGGACCTGGTGGAGGAACACGTCCTGCGCGAACTCGAAGACGCCGCACGCGGCACCAGCGACCACAACGAACGGTGAGGAACGACGACATGACGTCTTCGCATTCGAAGAAGGACCGTGCCGCGGCCCTGCCCCAGGAGTTGCAGGAGGCGCTGCGCCGCCGCCTGGCGGGCCAGGCCCCGCCGGCCGCCGCCAAGGCCCGGCAGCAGATCCCGCGCGCGGACCGGTCGCAGCCCCTGCCGCTCGCCTTCGCCCAGCAGCAGTTGTGGTTCCTGGACCAGCTCCGGCCCGGCGACTCCCGCTACAACAGCGCGGTCGCCCTGCGGCTGACCGGCCCGCTGGACCGTGCCGCGCTGTCCCGGGCGCTGGACGCCGTAGTGGAGCGGCACGAGTCCCTGCGGACCACGTTCGACGACATCGACGGCCGCCCCGTGCAGAAGGTGCACCCGGCCGCCCCCGTGCCGCTGCCGCTGCGCGACCTGAGGGAGGGGCACGGCCCCGTGGCCGGCCCGGGGGACCGGACCACGCAGGGCCCCGAAGCGTTGGACGACGTACTGCTGGCGGAGTACTCCCGCCCGTTCGACCTGCGCACCGGTCCACTGCTGCGGGCCCTGCTGATCCGCCTGGCCGACGACGCGCACGTCCTGCTGCTCACCGCGCACCACATCGTCACCGACGGCTGGTCCATGGGCGTGCTGCTGAACGAACTGTGCACGCTGTACGACGCGCAGGCCCACGGGGAGACCCCTGCGCTCGCCCCCGTCGCGACGCAGTACCCGGACTTCGCCGTATGGCAGCGCGAACGGCTGTCCGGCGCCCTGCTGGAGGAACAGCTCTCCTACTGGACCAAACAGCTCGACGGAACCGTGCCGCTGGAGCTGCCGCTCGACCGCCCCCGCAGCGGCGAGGAGGCGGGCGACGGCGCGGTCCACACGTTCCGGGTCCCGGCGGCCACGGCGGCCCGGCTGCGGGAGGTGGCGGCGCAGCAGCACACCACCCTGTTCGCGGCCCTGATCGCCGCCTGCCAGGCGCTGTTCGCCCGCTGGTCGGGCCAGGACGACATCGCCGTCGGCTCGCTGACCCCCGGCCGCGGACGCACCGAACTGGAGCGCGCGGTCGGCTTCTTCGTCAACACGGTCGTGCTGCGCGCCCCCGTCGACACCGCGCGCTCCTACCGCGAGCTGCTGGACGCCTCGGCCACCGCCGTCCTCGACGCCTTCGCCCACGGCGACACCCCCTTCGAGCGGGTGGTGGAGGCCGCGGGAGCGGTACGGGAGGCGGGCCGCAACCCGCTCTTCGACGTCATGGTCCTGCTCCACCCCGCGCCGCCAGCGGCCCCCGGCCTGCGGGACATCACGGCCGAGGCCACCGCCGTGCCCCGCCACGCGGCCACCTTCGACCTGAGCGTCGAGTTCGTCCCCGACGGGGACGAACTGACCGGCCTGCTGGAGTACCGCACCGACCTCTTCGACGCCGCCACCGCAGAGCGGATGGCCGGTCAACTGGTCCTGCTGCTCGGCGGAATCGCGGCCGAACCGGACCGTCCGCTGGGCGAACTGTCCCTGCTGTCGGAGCGGGAACGGCACCGGCTGACCACCGAATGGAACGACACCGCACTGGCCGTCGATCCCACCACCTACCCTGCCGCCTTCGAGGCGCAGACGGCCCGCACGCCGCACGCGACGGCACTGGTGGCCGGGGACACCACGCTGGACTACGCCACCCTCAACGCCCGCGCCAACCGGCTCGCCCACCACCTCATCGACCGCGGTGCCGGCCCCGAACAGCTCGTCGCGCTGCGGCTGCCGCGCACCGCCGACATGATCGTGGCGATCCTCGCCGTCCTCAAGACCGGTGCCGGATACCTGCCGGCCGACCCCGAACTGCCCGACGAGCGGCTGCAGTTCCTGGTGGCGGACGCCCGGCCGATGCTGGTGCTCGACGAGGCGGCGCTGGCCGACGTACCGGCACGGGCCCGTACGGGCGACCCCACCGATGCCGACCCCACTGATGCCGACCCCACCGACGCCAACCCCACCGATGCCGACCGCCGTGCGCCGCTGCACCCAGGCAACACCGCCTACGTCATCTACACCTCCGGGTCCACCGGCCGCCCCAAGGGCGTGTCCGTGGAACACCGTGCGCTGATGAACCTGCTGGCCGGCCACCGCAACGGCTTCGTCGCCGCGGCGGGCGGCGGCCCCCTGCGGGTCGCCCTGACCGCCTCGTTCTCCTTCGACACCTCCCTGGAGGGCGTGCTGCTGATGGCCGACGGCCACCGGCTGCACCTGGTCGACGAGACGACCCGGCTCGATCCGGCCGCCCTGGTCGAGTACGTCGTCGAGCACCGCATCGACTTCCTCGATCTGACCCCCTCCTACCTGCGCCAGCTCCTGCCCGCCGGGCTGCTCACCGACCCCCGCCACCACCCCCGGGTGCTGATGCTCGGCGGCGAGGCCGTCGGCCCCGCGCTGTGGCGGGAGCTCGCCGGGCTGGACGACGTCGCCGCCTACAACTTCTACGGTCCCACCGAGTGCACCGTCGACGCCCTGGCCTGCCGGATCGACGGCACCGCCCGGCCGGTGGTGGGCCGGCCGCTGGCCAATGTGCGCGCCCATGTCCTCGACGACCGTCTCCGGCCGGTGCCGCCCGGCGTCGGCGGCGAGCTGTATGTGGCGGGCGACCAGCTCGCCCGCGGCTATCTGCACCGCCCCGGCCTCACCGCAGCGCGGTTCGTGGCGGACCCGTTCGGGCCGCCCGGCAGCCGCCTGTACCGCACCGGCGACCTGGCCCGCTGGACCGCCGACGGACGGCTCGACTACCTCGGCCGCGTCGACGACCAGGTCAAGATCCGCGGCCACCGCATCGAGCCCGGTGAGATCGAGGCGGCGCTGCTGGCCCTGCCCGCCATCGCCGAGGCGGCCGTCGTCGCCGTCGCCGACGAGCGCGGCCACGCCCGCCTCGCCGCCTACCTGGTGCCCGCCGCCGGAAGCGGTGCGCCGGCCGTCTCCGAGCTGCGGACGGCCCTGGGGCGCACCCTGCCGGCCCACATGATGCCCGCCGCCTTCGTCGCCCTGGACGCCCTGCCGCTCACCACCAGCGGCAAGCTGGACCGCCGCGCGCTGCCCGCCCCCGACCTCGACGCGGCCCCGCGCGAGCGGGAGTTCGTGGCACCGCGCACCCCGGCCGAGCGGGAACTCGCCGGGATCTGGTCCGCCGTGCTCGGCCTCGCAGAGGTGGGCGTCACCGACAACTTCTTCGAACTCGGCGGCGACTCCATCCTCAGCATCCAGGCCGTCTCCCGGGCCCGCGCCGCCGGACTGCGTCTGACCTCCCGGGACGTCTTCCTGCACCAGACCGTCGCCGAGCTGGCCGCCGCCGTGGAGCTGCGCACCGCCCCGGCGCCCGCGGCGCGGCAGCCACACGACGCCGGACCGGCCCCGCTCACCCCCATCCAGGAGTGGTTCTTCGCCACCCACGGACCGCTGCGGCACTTTTGCCTGTCGATGCTGCTGGACCTGCCGCACGACGTCGACCCGGACGCCCTGGAGCGGGCCCTGTACCTCGTGGCCGCCCACCACCCGGCGCTGCGCACCCGGTTCGTCCGCACCGGCGACACCTGGCGCCAGCACCCCGTCGACGCCGTGGCACCCGGCCTCCTGACCAGCCACGACCTGTCCCGGGCCACCGGCGCCGCCCGCGACGCCGCGCGCACCGCCGCGGCCGACGCCGCCCGCGCGGACCTCGACCCCGCCACCGGCACCCTGCTGCGCGCCGCCCTGCTCCGCCCGGAGCCGGGCAGCCGGCCGCAACTGTTCCTGACGGCCCATCACCTCGCCGTCGACAGTGTCTCCTGGCGCATCCTGCTCGCCGACCTGGAGAGCGCCTACCGCCGGACCGCCGCCGGGGAGGCGGTGCAACTGGAGCCCGCCACCACGCCGTTCACCACCTGGGCGGCGCAGCTGGCCCGGCATGTGCAAGGCGGCGGATTCGACGGCGACCTGGCGTACTGGACGGCCGAGGCCGCGGTGGCGCGCACCCCGCTGCCGGTGGACCGCCCCGGTACCGCACTCGCCGGCTCGGTCCGCACCGTCCGCGCACGGCTCGACCGCGACACCACCGACGCCCTGCTGCGCCGGGTGCCCGGGGTCTACCGCACCCAGGTCAACGACGTCCTGCTGAGCGCGCTGGGCCGGGTGCTCGCCGACTGGGCGGACACGGACCGGGTGACGGTGGCCCTGGAAGGGCACGGCCGGGAGGACATCGACGCGCACGACGACCACGACGACGGCGCAGCATCCGGCTCCGCCGACACCGCCGACCTCTCCCGGACCGTCGGCTGGTTCACCACCCAGTACCCGGTCACCCTCACCTTGGACGGACCGTCGCGGGAGCCGGACTGGGGCGCGACCCTCAAGACGGTGAAGGAACAGCTGCGGGCCGTCCCCCGGCGCGGTCTCGGCTACGAGGCGACGGCCCGTCTGGGCTCACCGGACCCGGCCGCCCGCGCCCTGCGCGAACTGCCCCTGCCGCAGGTCTGCTTCAACTACCACGGCCAGTGGGAGAGCGCGCCCGGCCGGGACTTCGCGCCCGCCGGCGAGGTCCCCGGCCGCGACCTGGCCGCCGACGAACCGCTCGACCACCTGCTGGACGTCTCGGCCGTGGTGGCCGACGGCGTACTGGAGCTGACCTGGCACTACAGCGACCAGGTGCACGACGAGAGCACGGTACGGGAGCTGGCGGACGGCACGGCCCGGGCGCTGGCCGCGATCGCCGCCCACTGCGCACGGCCGGAGGCGGGCGGCCGCACCCCCTCCGACTTCCCCCTCGCCCGGCTGGACCAGGCCGGCGTGGACCGCCTGGCCGGGGACGGGCGCGCCGTCGAGGACATCCTTCCGCTCACCCCGCTCCAGGAAGGCATGCTCTTCCACCGCCTGATGGGCGGGTCCGATGACGTCTACCTCGACCAGGCGAGCCTGCTGCTGGACGGCGTCGCGGACCCGCGCGCCTTCGCCCGGGCCTGGCAGCGGGTCGTCGACCGGACGCCGGTGCTGCGCACCTCGGTCGTGTGGGAGGACGTGCCCGTCCCGCTCCAGATCGTGCACCGGCGGGTGACCGTGCCCACCGTCCACATCGACCGGCGCGGGCTTGACGACGCGCGACAGGCCGCCGAAGTCGCCCGGATCCAGGCCGAGGACCTGGCCCAGGGCCTGGACCTCGGCACACCGCCCCTGATGCGGCTCACCCTGATCCAGCTGCCCGGCGGCAGGCTGCGGCTGCTGTGGACCTCGCACCACCTGATCCTGGACGGCTGGAGCCTGGCGCAGGTGTTGACCGAGGTGTGCGAGGAGTACGCCGCCCTCGTCGCGGACCGCGCGCCGACGCCACCCGTGCGCCGCCCGTTCAGCGACTATGTGCGCTGGCTGTCCGGCCGGGACGGCCGCGAGGCGGAGGAGCACTGGCGCACCGTCCTCGCGGGCTTCGCCACCCCGACACCGCTGCCCTGCGACCGCCCGCCCCGCGAGGCGCACCGGGCCCGCTCCGCCGCGGTGCACACGGCGAGCCTGCCCGTCGAGCTCTCCCGTGAGCTGCTGCACACCGCCCGGCGCAGCGGACTGACCCTCAACACGGTCGTCCAGGGCGCCTGGGCGCTGCTGCTGGCGCGCTACAGCGGAGAGCAGGACGTGGTGTTCGGCACCACCGTCTCCGGCCGTCCGGACACCCTCCACGGCGTCGAGTCCATGGTGGGGATGTTCATCAACACCCTGCCCACCCGGGTACGGATCGACGAACGCCGCACCACTGCCGGCTGGCTGCGGGACCTCCAGGACGCCCAGTCCGAATCCCGGCGCTTCGAGGCCGTCTCGCTGGCCCAGCTGGCCTCGCTCAGCGACGTCCCGGCGGGCACCGCGCTGTTCGACAGCATGGTCGCCTTCGAGAACTACCCGTTCGACGACGCCCGGACGTCCGGCGCCGGGGTCCGCATCCTCGACGTCGCCTCGCGGGATGCGACCAACTTCCCGCTGGTCCTGCGTGCCCACCACAGCGACCGCCTCGGCTTCGACCTCGCCCACGACCCGGACCTCTTCGACCCCGGCACCGTCCGCGCGCTCGCCGACCGGCTGTGCCTGCTGCTCGCCGAGATCGCCGCCGGACCGGACCGGCCGCTGCGCGAGCTGGCGTGGACCACCGCGGAGGAACGCCGGCGGATGCTGGTGGACTGGAACGGCACGGAACACGGGCGGCCCGGGCAGACCCTGATCGACCTGTTCGAGGACCGGGCGGCCCGCACCCCCGACGCCCCCGCCCTCACCTGCGCGGGCACCACTGTGTCCTACGCCGAACTCGACGCGCGGGCAGGCCAACTGGCCCACCTGCTGGCCGGGACGGGAGCCGGCCCCGAGCGCTTCGTGGCACTCGCCCTGCCCCGCTCCCCGGAGATGATCGTGGCGATCGTCGCGGTGCTCAAGACCGGCGCCGCCTACCTGCCCGTCGACCCGGAGCTGCCCGAGGGCCGCATCGCCCACCTGCTCACCGACGCCGCGCCGGCCCTGCTGGTGACCACCGCTGCCGTCGCCGGACGGCTCGGGGACGCCACCTGCCCCCGGCTGCTCCTGGACGATCCCGAGGTCCGCGCCGACCTCGAACGGCGCCCCGCCACCGGCCCGGTACCTGCCCGCCGCCCGTTGCCGGAGCATCCCGCCTACGTCATCTACACCTCGGGCTCCACCGGCCTGCCCAAGGGCGTGGTCGTCCCGCACGCCAACGTGGTGCGGCTGTTCTCCCGCACCCAGGACCGGTTCCGCTTCGACGAGCACGACGTGTGGACGCTGTTCCACTCCTACGCCTTCGACTTCTCCGTCTGGGAGATCTGGGGCGCGCTGCTGCACGGCGGCCGGCTCGTCGTCGTCCCGCACGAGGTGACCCGTTCCCCCGAGGAGTTCCTGCGTCTGCTGGCCGACGAGCAGGTCACGGTGCTCAACCAGACGCCTTCGGCGTTCTATCCCCTGATGCGCGCCGACGCCGAACACCCCGGGACCGGGGCCCGGCTGGCCCTGCGGCGGGTGATCTTCGGCGGGGAGGCGCTGGACCCGGGTCGGCTCACCGACTGGTACGAACGGCACCCGGACACCGCGCCCGTCCTGGTCAACATGTACGGCATCACCGAAACCACCGTGCACGTCTCCTACGCGCCCCTCGACCACGCCACGGTCACCGCGGCCACCGGCAGCACCATCGGCCGCGGCATCCCCGACCTGCGTGTCCGGGTGCTCGACGGCCGCCTCGCCCCGGTGCCGCCCGGCGCCGTCGGCGAGCTGTACGTGGCGGGGGAGGGCCTGGCCCGCGGCTATCTGAACCGGCCCGGGCTGACCGCAGCGCGGTTCGTGGCGGACCCGTTCGGCCCGCCCGGCACCCGGATGTACCGCACCGGCGACCGGGCCCGCTGGCGGCCCGACGGCACCCTGGACTATCTCGGCCGGTCCGACCAGCAGGTCAAGATCCGCGGATTCCGGATCGAACCCGGCGAGATCGAGGCCGCCCTGACCGCTCACCCGGACGTCGCCGAGGCGGTGGTCGGGGTGCGCGAGGACACCCCCGGGGTGCGGCGGCTGGTGGCCCATGTCGTGGGCACCGGCCAGGACGCCCCGCCGTCCGCCGCCGCACTGCGCGCCCACCTGGCCCAGACCCTGCCTGCCCACATGGTGCCCGCCGCGTATGTCGCCCTGGACGCGCTGCCGCTGACCGTCAACGGCAAGCTCGACCACCGGGCCCTGCCCGCCCCCGGCCCGGCCGGCTTCGCCGCCGGCGAGGACCGCACCGCACCGCGCACCGAAGCGGAGCGCCTGGTGGCCCGGGTGTGGGCCGAGGTCCTGGACACCGGCGACATGGGGGTGGAGGACAGCTTCTTCGCCCTGGGCGGCGACTCGATCCTCGCCATCCGCGTCACTTCCCGCCTCCGCGCCGCCCTCGGTACCGAGGTCTCGCCCAGGCTGCTGTTCACCCACCCCACCGTCGCCGCCCTGGCCGCCGCCCTGCCCGGTCCGGCCGCGGCCGACCGGGCACCGGACGACGAGATCCCCGCGGCCGACCGCACCGCCGCGCTGCCCCTGTCGTTCCCCCAGCAACGCCTGTGGTTCCTGGACACCTTCGAGCCGGACAGCACCGCCTACGTCACCTTCTTCGTGCTGCGCCTGCGCGGCCCCCTCGACGAAGCGGCCCTGCGCACCGCCCTGGACGCCCTGGCGGCCCGGCACGAACCGCTGCGCACCACCTTCGCCGAACAGGACGGCCACGCCCGCCAGCAGGTCCACGCACCCGGCCCGGTCGACCTGCCGCTGGACGACCTGTCGGCCGTCCCGGCCCACGCCCGCGACGGCGCGCTCGACGCGCTGCTGTCCCGGGAGGGCGCCCTCCCGTTCGACCTGGCCAACGGGCCGCTGCTGCGGACCCGCCTGGTCCGGCTCACCGACGGCGAACACGTCCTGACCCTGGCCATGCACCACATCGTCACCGACGGCTGGTCCACCGCCGTGCTCGGCCGGGACCTGGGCGAGCTCTACGCGGCCGCCCTCCAGAACCGCCGCCCGGACCTGCCCGCACTGCCGCTCCAGTACGCCGACTACGCGGCCTGGCAACGGGCCCGCGCCGCCGACGCCGACGACACGCAACTCACCTACTGGCAGCGGAAGTTGTCCGATGTGACGCCGCTGGAGCTGCCCACCGACCGGCCGCGTCCCGCCGTCCGCACCGAGAACGGCGCCCTGCTGGAGTTCTCCCTGCCCGCCGCGCTGACCGACCGGCTGCGGGAGACCGGCCGCCGCGCCGATGCCACCCTCTACATGACCCTGCTCGCGGCCTGCAAGGTGCTGCTCGCCCGCTGGGCCGGCCAGGAGGACATCGCGGTCGGCACCGTGGCCTCCGGACGCGAACGCCCCGAACTGGAGCACCTGGTCGGGATGTTCGTGAACACCCTGGTACTGCGCAGCCGGGTGCCCGACGACCTGCCGTTCACCGCGCTGCTGTCCGGGGTGCGCGCCACCGTCCTGGACGCCTTCGCCCACCAGGACGTGCCCTTCGAGCAGCTTGTCGATGTGCTCCAGCCCGAACGCGACACCAGCCGCACCCCCCTCTTCCAGGTCATGGTCGCCCTGCACAACCTGGGCGGCGAGGCACCGCGCCTGCCGGGCCTCGACGTCGAGACCGTCCAGCCGCCCGGCCGGCACGCCGCCTTCGACCTCGGCTTCGACTTCGTGGAGCGCGACGGCGGCCTCACCGGCTACGTCGAGTACAACACCGACCTGTTCGACGCGGACACCGTCGAGCGGGCGACCG
This sequence comes from Streptomyces sp. NBC_00400, assembly GCF_036048035.1. Classification (NCBI taxonomy): domain Bacteria; kingdom Bacillati; phylum Actinomycetota; class Actinomycetes; order Kitasatosporales; family Streptomycetaceae; genus Streptomyces; species Streptomyces sp. NBC_00400. The sequence goes on from NZ_CP107940.1 coordinate 7,829,701, forward strand.
CCCGGCTGCGCCTGCTGCTGGAAGCGGTCGCGGACGACCCCGGCCGGGCGGTGGGCGACCTGCCGCTGCTGTCCGACGCGGAGCGGCAGCAGGTGCTGGCGGAGTGGCAGGGCGAGACCCTGCCCGTTCCGGACCGGACGTTCGTGGACCTCTTCGAGGCGCAGGCGGCGCGCACCCCGCACGCCACCGCCCTGGTGGCCCGGGACGCCACCCTCGACTTCGCCGCCCTCAACGACCGCGCCAACCGGCTGGCCCACCACCTCATCTCCCTCGGCGTCGGCCCGGAGCGGGTGGTCGCCGTCCAGCTTCCGCGCACCTCGGACATGCTGGTGGCGCTCCTCGCCGTCCTCAAGGCGGGCGGCACCCAGCTGTCCCTCGACCCCGAACTCCCCGCCGAACGACGCGCGTTCCTGCTCTCCGACGCCGCACCGCAGACCGTCCTGACCGCCGACACGCTGCGCGACGCCCCCCTGGACCGGCAGCCCGGCCACAACCCCACCGACGCCGACCGGACGTCACCCCTGTACGGCGCCCACACCGCCTACCTCAACTACACCTCCGGCTCCACCGGCCGGCCCAAGGGCGTCGCCGTCGAACACCGCCAGCTCGTCAACCTCTGCCACGACCACCTGGCCGGGCTCGTCACCCCGCACACCGCCGGCGGACGGCCGCTGCGCTTCGCACTGAGCGCCGCCTTCTCCTTCGACACCTCATGGGAAGGCCCGCTGCTGCTGGCGCTGGGCCAGGAGGTCCACCTCGTCGACGAGGACGTACGCCTGGACCCGGCCGCCTTCGTCCGCCAGGTCGCCGAAGGCCGCCTGGACTGCGTCAATGTGACACCGTCCTTCCTGCACGAGCTGCTGGCGGCCGGGCTGCTCACCGGCGGCCACCACCGCCCCCGGATCGTCATGGTCGGCGGCGAGGCCGTCGGCACCCCGCTGTGGCGGGAGCTGCGGGAGACCGAGGGCGTCACCGCGTACAACGTCTACGGCCCCACCGAGTGCACCGTCGACGCCGTGTACGGCCCCTTCGCCGGCCGCGTCGATGAAGTCGGCCACGCAGACCGCGCCGAGCGTCCCCTGATCGGCCGTCCGGGCCGCAACCTGCGCGCCTATGTGCTCGACGACGCCCTGCGGCCGGTCCCGGTCGGGGTGCCGGGGGAGCTGTACCTCGCCGGTGCCCAGGTCACCCGCGGCTACCTGGGACGCCCCGGGCTCACCGCCGGGCGCTTCGTCGCCGACCCGTTCGGCCCGCCCGGCACCCGGATGTACCGCACCGGCGACCGGGCTCGCTGGGACCGGCAGGGGCTGCTGGAGTACCTGGGGCGCACCGACGACCAGGTCAAGATCCGGGGCTTTCGCATCGAACCCGGCGAGATCGAGGCCGCCCTGCTCGGCGACCCCGCGGTGGCCGACGCCGTGGTGGTGGCCGCCGACCACGCGGGCCGGGCCCGGCTGGTGGCCTATGTGGTGCCCGCCGGGGCGCAGCCGCCCGCGGCCGAGGAGCTGCGGGTCCGGCTGCGCCGCACCCTGCCGGACTACATGGTCCCCGCGGTGTTCGTCCCCCTGGACCGGATCCCCAGGACCAGCAGCGGCAAGACCGACCGGCGCGCCCTGCCCGCGCCCCCCGACCGGCCCGACACCGCCACCCCGTACACGGCCCCGCGCACCGACACCGAGACCTGCCTCGCCGGCATCTGGGCGGAGGTGCTGGGCGTCCCCCGGGTCGGTGTCGAGGACAACTTCTTCGCCCTGGGCGGCGACTCGATCCTCAGCATCCAGATCGTCTCCCGGGCCCGCCGGGCCGGACTCGGCCTCACCTCCAAGGATGTCTTCCGCCACCAGACGATCGCCGAACTCGCCCTGCGCACCGCCGCCGTGAGCCCGCCGCCCGCCGACGTCCCCGCGGCGCCGGCCGGCCCCGCGCCGCTGACCCCCATCCAGCACTGGTACCTGGACGACCGCCGGCCCGGGGACGCGCTGCGCTTCACCATGACCAACCGGCTGGAGCTGGCCCCCCGGAGCGACGAGGCGGCGCTGCGGCGCGCGGCCGCCGCCCTGGTGGCCCGCCACGAGGCGCTGCGCACCCGCTTCCGCCGCACCGACGGCACCTGGCACCAGGAGGTACTGCCGACCGCCCCCGGGGACGTCTTCGCGCGCCACGACCTGACCGGTCTCGACGCTGCCGGGCGGGAGGAGGCCGTCCAGCGCGCGACCGACGCCGCCCAGTCCTCCCTCGACGTCACCGAAGGCCGGGTCGTACAGGTCCTGTACTTCGACTGCGGGCCCGACCTCCCCGCCCAACTCGTCGCCACCGTGCACCACTTGGTGGTCGACGGGGTCTCCTGGCGCATCCTGCTCGGCGACCTGGAGGCCGCCTACCGCGACGCCGCCGCCGGACGGGCGCCCGCCCTCGCCCCGGCGAGCAGCGGCTACGGACACTGGGCGGCCCGGCTGGAGCGGCACACCCGCTCCGGCGCCCTCGACGGCGACCTGGCGTACTGGACCCGGGCCTGCCGGGCCCCGGCCGGCCTCCCCGCCGACCGTCCGGGCCCCGACACCCACGGCACCGCCGCCACCCTCACCGTCCGCCTGGGCCGCGCCGAGACCGACGCCCTGCTGCGCCAGGTCCCCGACGCCTACCGCACCCAGGTCAACGACATCCTGCTCAGTGCCCTCGGCCGCACCCTGGCCCGCTGGAGCGGCCAGGACACCGTCCTGATCGGCGTGGAGGGCCACGGCCGCGAGGACCTCTTCGACGAACTGGACCTCTCCCGCACCGTCGGCTGGTTCACCGCCGAGTTCCCGCTCGCGCTGTCCGTCGCCCCGGACGCGGACTGGCGCGACACCGTCCGCTCCGTCAAGGAGCAGCTGCGCGCCGTGCCGCTGCGCGGCCTGAGCTACGGCGCGCTGCGCCACCTCCTGCCGCAGAGCCCGCTGCCCGCCGCACCGCAGCCGCGCATCGGCTTCAACTACCACGGCCAGTGGGACATCGCCTCCGCCGGCCGCCCCGACGACGACGGGCTGTACCGCGCCGCCCTGCCGCCGGCCGGCCAGGACACCGACCCCGACGAGACCCGCAGCTACCTGCTCGACGTGACCGGCGTGGTCCAGGACGGCCGGCTCGAACTCGGCTGGACCTACCCGCCCGCGGTGTACGACGAGTCCACCGTGCGCCGCCTCGCCGAGGACACCGTCGCGGCCCTGACCGAGATCGTCGCGCACTGCGCCCGGCCGGACACCGGCGGCCGCACCCCGTCCGACTTCCCGCTCGCCCGGCTCGACCAGCGCCAGGTGGACCTGGTCGCGGGCGACGGACGGGACGTGGCGGACATCCATCCGCTCACCCCGCTGCAGGCCGGCATGCTCTTCCACGGGCTGGTCGACTCGGCGGGCGCCTACTTCGACCAGATGGCCGTCCGGATCGCCGGGGCCGCCGACCCGCAGGCGTTCGCCGCGGCCTGGCAGCAGGTCGCCGACCACACCCCGGCGCTGCGCAGCAGCGTCCGCTGGCAGGGCCTGCCCGAGCCGGTGCAGGTCGTGCACCACCGCGCCGTCCTGCCCGTCACCCACCACGACTGGCGGACCCTGACCCCCGCCGAGCGCGACCGTGCGCTCGACCGGCTGCTCGCCGAGGACCGGGCGGCCGGGATGGAGGTGACCACCGCCCCGCTGAGCCGGATCGCGGTGGCCGCACTGCCCGGCGACGAGGTCCTGCTGGTGTGGTCCTCGCACCACCTGATGCTCGACGGCTGGAGCACCGGAGCGCTCTTCGCCGACGTGTGTGCGCAGTACGCGGCGACGGTCGAGGGACGCACCGTCCGCCCGCCGGCCCGCCGCCCGTTCCGCGACTTCCTGCAGTGGCTGGCACAGCAGGACGAGGAGGAGGCCGAGCGGCACTGGACCGGGACCCTCGCCGGGTTCACCGCCCGGACCCCGCTGCCCTACGACCGGCCGCCCGTCGAGGCGCACCGCGCCCGGTCGAATGCGCTGGTGCACATGGAGCTGACCCCCGAGGTCTCCGACCGGCTGCGTGAGACCGCCGGGCGCAACGGCCTGACCGTCAACACGGTGGTGCAGGGTGCCTGGGCGCTGCTGCTGGCGCGCTACAGCGGCCGTCAGGACGTGGTGTTCGGCACCACGGTCTCGGGCCGCCCGGCCGAACTGCCGGGTGTGGAGTCCATGGTCGGCATGTTCATCAACACCGTGCCGACCCGCGCCCGGACCGACGGCGACCAGGGGATCCTGCCCTGGCTGCGCGACCTCCAGGACCGGCAGAGCGAATCGCGGCGCTTCGACTTCGTCTCCCTCGCCCGCATCCAGGCCCTCAGCGAACTGCCGCCGGGGGAAGCGCTGTTCGACAGCATGATGGTCTTCGAGAACTACCCCTTCGACGAGGCGGCCGCCGCCGACGCGGGCATCCGCATCCGGGACGTACGCGCCGAGGACGCCACCAACTTCCCGCTGTGCCTGCGCGCCTACCTCGCCGACCGCCTCGGCTTCGACCTCGCCTATGACGGGGCGCTGTTCGACCGTACGACGGTGGAGCGGGCCGCGGCCCACCTGGAGACCCTGCTGACCGCGCTCGCCGACGGCACCGACCGCTCCCTGGACGACCTGGGCCTGCTCACCGCCGCCGACCGCGCGGTCCTGCACCGGTGGAACACCACCGCACGCCCCGCCGCGGGCGGCTCGCCGGTGGACCTGTTCGCCGACCAGGCGCGCCGCACCCCGGACGCGGTCGCCCTCGCCGAGGTGGACGGCCAAGAGGTGACGTACCGTCAACTCGCCGACTGGTCGGACCGGGTGGCCGCCCGGCTCCTGGCGGACGGCCTCGCCCCCGAGGGCCGGGTCGCGCTGCTCATGGACCGCTCGGCAGCCCTCGTGGTGGCCCAGCTGGCGGTGCTCAAGGCGGGCGGGGCATATGTACCCGTGGACGGCCGCGCCCCGGAGGAGCGCCGGCGGATGCTGCTCGACCGGGCGGAAGCGACGGCCCGGCTGACCGCCGAGGACGTGGCCGCCGCACGCACCGCCGAACCGGCCGCCGCACCCGCTGTGCCGCCCGCCGACCCGGACCGGCTCGCCTACGTGATGTTCACCTCCGGGTCGACCGGCACCCCCAAGCCCGTGGGGGTGCGCCACCGCGATGTGGCGGCGCTCGCCACCGACAGCCGCTTCACCGGCCCCGGCTGCGCACGGGTCCTGCTGCACTCACCGGTGGCCTTCGACGCCGCCACCTTCGAGGTCTGGGCGCCGCTGCTGAACGGCGGACGCGTCGTGGTGGCCCCGGCGGGTGCCGTGGACGCGGGCCTGCTGCGGCGGCTGGCCGCCGGGGGAGAGGTGACGGCCTTGTGGCTGACGGCCGGACTCTTCCGGCTGCTGGCCCAGGACGCGCCCGACTGCTTCGACGGGCTGCACCAGGTGTGGACCGGCGGCGACGTGGTCCCGGCCGCCGCCGTGCGCCGGGTACTGGCCGCCTGCCCCGGCCTGACCGTGGTGGACGGCTACGGACCGACCGAGACCACGACCTTTGCGACCTCCTTCGCCATGACCGACGCCGCTGCGGTGCCCGGCACCGTGCCCGTCGGCCACCCGCTGGACGACATGCGCGTCCATGTCCTCGACGCACGGTTGCGGCCCGTACCACCGGGCACTGCGGGTGAACTCTTCCTGGCGGGCGAGGGCGTGGCCCGCGGCTACCTCGGCCGTCCCGGCGCGACCGCGGACCGGTTCGTCGCGGACCCCTTCGGTCCGCCCGGCGGCCGGATGTACCGCACCGGGGACCTGGCCCGCCGGCGGCTCGACGGCACGGTGGAATTCCTCGGCCGCGCCGACGACCAGGTCAAGATCCGGGGCTTCCGCGTCGAACCCGGTGAAGTGGAGGGCGCACTGGCGGCCCACCCCGGCGTCGCGGACGTGGCGGTGGTGGCCCGCGAGGAACGGCCCGGAACCAAGCGGCTCGTCGCCTACGTGGTGGGCCACGACGGCCTCGACGTCGAGGCGCTGCGCGCCCACGCCGGGCAGACGCTGCCCGACTACCTGGTTCCCACGGCATTCGTGCCGCTGGCGGCGCTGCCGCTCAGCGCCAACGGCAAGGTGGACCGCGCGGCCCTGCCCGCACCCGCCGCCGGCACCGGCCGTCCGGAGCCGGTCGCCCCGCGCACCGAGGCCGAGCGCCGCACGGCCGAGGTCTGGGCCGAAGTGCTCGGCGTGGCGGACGTCGGTGTGGAGGACGACTTCTTCGCACTCGGCGGCGACTCGATCCTGAGCATCCGGCTGGCCTCCCGGCTGGCGGAGGCGTTCGGGGCCGAAGTGACCCCGCGCGCGGTGTTCACCCACCCGACCCCGGCCGCGCTCGCCGCGCTGCTGGCACAAGGGGAGAGTGCCCCCGCGGGCCACGGCGCCATCCTCCCGGCCTCCCGGGACACCGCACCGCCGCTGTCCTTCGCCCAGCAACGCCTGTGGTTCCTCGACGCGTTCGCGCCCGGCAGCACCGAGTACATCACCCCGCTGGCACTGCGCCTGCGCGGCCGGCTCGACACCGCAGCGCTCGGCGCCGCCCTGACCGCGCTGGCGGCCCGGCACGAATCGCTGCGCACCACCTTCGACTCCGAGGACGGCCAGGGCATCCAGGTCATCCACCCGCCCCAGGACGTGCCGCTGCCGCTGCACGACCTGTCGGCGCTGCCCGCTGGCGACCGCACGGCGGAGCTGGAGAGGCTGCTGGCCGAGGACCGCACCCGCCCCTTCGACCTGCGCCAGGGCCCCTTGCTGCGGGCCCAGTTGGTCCGGCCGGCGGACGACGACCACGTCCTGACGCTGACCCTGCACCACATCATCACCGACGGCTGGTCCACCGCGGTCCTCACCGGCGACCTGGCCCACCTCTACCGGGCCGCGCTCGGTGCCACCACGGCCGAACTGCCGCCACTGCCCGTGCAGTACGCCGATGTCGCCCACTGGCAGCGCACCGCACACGGCGCCGCCGCCGAGGAGCAACTGCGCTACTGGCAGCAGCGCCTGACCGGCGTCGAACCGCTGAACCTGCCCACCGACCGGCCCCGCCCGGCCGTACAGACCAGGAACGGCGCGACGGCCCCGCTCGTCCTCGCACCCGAAACGGCCCGCAGACTGGCGGAGTTCGGCCGGGCCCGGCAGACCACCCTGTTCACCACGCTGATCGCCGCCGCGCAGACCCTCTTCGCGCGGCTGTCCGGACAGCACGACATCGCCGTCGGAACCGTCACCTCCGGCCGCGACCGCGCCGAGACCCAGCGCCTGATCGGCTTCTTCGTCAACACGCTGGTCCTGCGCTCGACCGTCGATCCCGACCAGGCCTTCCCCGCTTTCCTGGCGCAGGTCCGGGAGACGGTACTGGACGCCTTCGCGCACCAGGACGTGCCGTTCGAGCAGGTGGTGGACGAGGTCCAGCCCGTCCGCGACACCAGCCGCACCCCGCTCTTCCAGGCCATGGTCGTGCTCCAGAACGCGCCCGGCGCGGCACTGGACCTGCCGGGTCTCCAGGTGAGCGACATCGAGCCGGACACCCACCACGCCGGCTTCGACATCACCCTGGAGTTCGCCGAAACCGACACCGGCGCCCTGCACGGGCTGCTCACCTACAACACCGACCTGTTCGACGCCGCCACCGCCGAGCGGATGGCCGACCAGCTCACCACCCTGCTGACCGGCATCGCCGAGAACCCGCACCGTCCCCTCGGTGCCCTGCCGCTCGCCCCGGACGATGCACTGCGCCGCCTGCTGGCCCACGGACGCGGCACCGCCCGCCCCGTGCGCCCGGCCACCCTGCCCGAGCTGTTCCAGCGGCAGGCGGCCCGGACACCCGATGCGGTGGCGCTCGCCGACAGCGCGCGCGAGCTGACGTACGCGGAGCTGGAGCGCGCGGCGAACCGGCTGGCACACCATCTGATCGGCCGCGGGGTCGGTCCCGAGGACGTGGTGGCGCTGGCGCTGCCCCGCTCGGCGGAGACCGTGGTGGCCCAACTGGCCGTGGCCAAGGCCGGCGGCGCCTTCCTGCCCGTGGACCCGGCGTACCCGGCCGAGCGGCGCGACTTCATGGTGCGCGACGCGGCGGCCGCCGTGGTCCTCGACGACCCGGCCGCCATCTGGCGAAGCGACGGCCCCGACTCCGCGCCCACCGACGCGGACCGCCGCGCGCCGCTGACGGAGGCGCACCCCGCCTACGTCATCTACACCTCCGGCTCGACCGGCACCCCCAAGGCCGTAGTGGTCACGCACACCGGACTCGCCGGCTTCGCCTCGGCCGCCGCCGAGCGGTACGAAGTGCGCCCGGGCGACCGGGTCCTCCAGTTCGCCTCGCCCAGCTTCGACGCCTCCGTACTGGAGCTGTGCCTCTCCCTGCTCGCCGGCGCCACGCTGGTCGCGGGGGAGGAGGGGCCGCTGCTCGGCGACCGGCTGGCCCAGGTGCTCGCCGAGCGGCGGATCACCCACGCCCTGATCCCGCCCGCCGCCCTGGTCACCGTGCCGCCCGAGGCCGCCGACGCGCTGCCCGGCCTGCGCACCCTGATCGTCGGCGCCGAGGCCTGCCCCGCCGACCTGGTGGCGCGCTGGGCCCCCGGCCGCCGCATGATCAACTCCTATGGCCCGACCGAGGCGACGGTGGTGTCCACCTGGACCGGCCCGCTGGCCCCGGAAGCGGGCGCCCCGCCCATCGGCCGCCCCCTCGGCAACAGCCGGGCGTACGTCCTGGACGCCGCCCTGCGCCCCGTACCGGTCGGGGTGACCGGTGAGCTGTACGTCGCCGGGCCCGGGCTCGCCCGTGGATACCTGGCACGCCCGGCCCTGACCGCGGCCCGGTTCGTCGCCGACCCGTTCGGCGCTCCGGGCGAACGGATGTACCGCACCGGCGACCTGGCGCGCTGGGGCGCCGACGGTGACCTGCGCTACGCCGGACGCGCCGACGACCAGGTCAAGGTGCGCGGCATCCGCATCGAGCCCGGCGAGATCGAGAGCGCACTGCGCCGCAGCCCCCACGTACGGGACGCGGTGGTCGCCGTACGCGCCGCGGCCGGCCACCACCCCACCGGCCCCGCACGGCTGGTCGCCTACGTCGTCCCGTCCGGCGTCCCGTCCGACGCGCCGTCCGACGCTCCGTCCGACCGCGCCCCGGAGTCGCTGCCTGTCCCGGAGCCGCTGCCCGTCCCGGAGCTGCGCGAGCACCTGGCCCGCCTCCTGCCCCCGCACATGGTCCCGTCGGTGTTCGTCCCCCTGTCCCGGCTGCCGCTCACCCCGAACGGCAAGACCGACCGGCGCGCCCTGCCCGACCCCGACCCGGCCTCCGGTGCCACCGGCCCGCACCTCGCGCCGCGCACCGACACCGAACGCCGGATCGCACAGATCTGGGCCGATGTGCTCGGCCTCGACACCGTCGGCGCCGAGGACAACTTCTTCGACCTCGGCGGCGACTCGATCCTGAGCATGCAGGTGGTGTCGCGGCTGCGCCGGGCCGGACTGCACCTGGCCACCAAGGACCTGTTCACCCACCAGACGGTCGCGGCCCTGGCCACCGTCGTCACCACCGGCCCGGACCGGACCGACAGTGGTCCGGTGACCGGCGACCTGCCGCTCACCCCCATCCAGCAGTGGTTCCTCGCCACCCCCCGCGCCAACCACCACCACTTCAACCAGTCCGCGCTGCTCGAACTCGACGGCACCCCCGACCCGGCCGCCCTCCAGGCAGCGCTGACCGCCCTGCTGGAGCACCACGACGCGCTGCGTATGCGGTTCACCGAGGACGGCGGCCGATGGCACCAGCACAACCCGCCGCCCTCGGAGCCGCACGGCCTCCTCACCCGGCACGACCTGACCGGTCTGCCGCCCGACGAGGCCGACACCGCCATGGAGAAGGCGGCCGACGACCTGCACACCGGCTTCGACATCGGCCGGGGCCCCCTGCTCCGGGCGGCGCTGTTCACCGGTGACCCGGACCGTCCCGCCTTCCTGCTCCTGGTGGCCCACCACCTGGTCGTCGACGCGGTGTCCTGGCGCATCCTGCTGGACGATCTGGAGACCGCCTACCACCAGGCCACGGCGGGGCAGGCCATCACGCTCGACGAGCGCACCACCGCCTTCCGGGACTGGGCCACGGGCCTGGCCGCCCATGTTGCCGAAGGCGGTCTGGACCACGAACTCCCGTACTGGGAGGAGGCGGTGACCTCCGCCCCGCTGCCCGTCGACCACGACTCCGGCACCCCGTCGGGCGCGTCCCGCACGGTCTCCGTGACCCTCGACGAGGCGGACACCACGGCGCTGCTGCGCGCCGCCCCCACCGCCTACCGCACCCGCATCAACGACGTCCTGCTGGCCGCCCTGGCCCTGGCGCTGGCCCGCTGGACCGGTCGCGACCGGGTCTGCATCGACCTCGAAGGGCACGGCCGTGAGGACGTCCTGGACGGGGTCGACCTCTCCCGTACGGTCGGCTGGTTCACCACCGTCTACCCGGTCGGCCTCCAGGTGTCCGATCCCGCCGGGCTCGGCTCCTCCCGGGACTGGCGGGCCCTGGTCAAATCGGTCCGGCGCCAACTGCGCGCCGTCCCCGGCAACGGTCTCGGCTTCGGCGCCCTGCGCACCCACGGCCCCGCCGAGGTGCGCGAACGGCTGGACCGCACCGGCCGCGGGCAGATCGTGTTCAACTACCTGGGCCAGTGGGACGCGCGGCCCGGCGGCCCCTCCGGGGCACTCGTCCGCGCCGAACACGGTTCCTTCGGCCAGGACCACGACCCCCGCGACGGCGGTTCCCACCTGCTGGAGGCCGTCGGCGCGGTGCAGGACGGCCGGCTCGCCTTCACCTGGCACTACCGCCCCGACGTGCACGAGGAGACCACCGTACGAGCGGTGGCGGAGGACTTCGCCGAAGCCCTCCGCCGGATCGCCCAGCACGCCCGGGACAGCGCATGAGGGGCCGGCAGGCCGGGCTGTCCATGCCCGCACCGCACCGCGTACGGCGGATTTCCGAAAGGCCCTTCGTACACCGGCCGTTGACGGCACCCTGAAGGAGATCAACTGCCCGACGAATCGGTCCGACGCGACCGCCCGACGAGCCCTGCCGGTCAACAAGCCCAGCCCGACCCAGCCCAACTCAACTCAACTCAACCGATGATGGGAGAGCGTGACATGGACGAGAACGCCCGCTACCAGGTGCTGCGCAACGACGAGGACCAGTACTCGCTGTGGCTGGCCGACCTGGAGGTCCCCGACGGCTGGCACGCCGTGGGCAAGGAGGGCACCCAGGACGAGTGCTCCGCCTACGTCGACGAGGTCTGGACCGACATGCGCCCCCGCAGCCTGCGCGAACGGATGGACCGCGCCGCCTCCTGACCGATCCGCCCCGCAGGGCCGCGGCCGACCGCCGCGCGCCCTGCCCCTTCCCGCATCACCCTCCGTGCGGGCCGCGACCACGAGCCACCGGCCGGCGCGGCCCGCACGGCCGTTCACCGCTTTCCTCTTGCGGCCGCGCTTTCCCGGGCGTTGAGCCGCCGTGCCTGCCGCGCGCCGCGCCGCGAACTGCGCCGCCCGCCGCGCAGCCTTTTGAGTTGCCGGGCCGCCCCGCGGCCTTCCGCTTCGTCCGGCCGCCGAAGAATCCTCGCTGCTCACCGCCGACGAAAACGATTTCCCGGTGGCTGCTTCGGATTTCCCCCGGTCACAGCCCTGCGGCCGGCATCCCGTTGTCCATAGCAAATGGCAGGGTACGCCTTAATTACCTGTCATATCGGATTTGGCGCCAGGTAGTGACGATAGGGCGTTATTACGCTATACCAGTGACATGCGCCGCACAGGCCGGATGCCTGAGAGCGGAGTTCAAGACTTTTACGGGGTGAGGGAACTGTGGATCGCGGGGGATTTTCTCAGTGGCCGGTCCGTGACATGGACCTGTTGTGCCTGGCCGGAGCGTCGGGCGCTGCTCTGCCCCGCAATCGGGCCGCGGCGGTCGACGGAATGACGGGGTAACTTCCACCGTACGGCGCAGAGTTCGCACGAGATCACGCACTTTCACACACGCCCGGACATGGCCTGCGCCGCGCCCGCCTCACGACCGGCGCATTCCCCGGAAGCCGGCCCGTCCGTTCCGCGGCGGCATCGCCTTTCACCTGACCTCACCTCGCCCGGTTCACTTGTGCATTCCCATGAGAAGGGACCCTGAAATGACCCCGATCCTGCGCACCGACCGACTGATTCTTGCGCCCTACCGGCCCGAGGACGAGGAGGTCTTCGTGGCGCTGCTCGGTGACGAAGAGGTCTGCCGCTGGATGGGCCAGGACCGCGTACCCGAAGAACAGATCCGGGCCATATTCCAAGCGATTCTCAACGAGATCTATGCCAAAAACATGTTCGATGTATGGGCTGTGTGGTCCGAGGGCGTCTATGTGGGCCACGCGGAGATCAAGAAGACCGGCAACGTCGACGGCTACGAGATGATCGCCGCACTGGTCAAGGAGAGCCGGGGAAGGGGGGTGGGCAATGAATTGGTACGCGGTCTGCTGCACTACGCCGCTGACACCCTGCAGCTCAACGAGGTCTACGGCATGGTGGGCGCCGAAAATGCCGCCAGTCTGGCGCTGGGCAAAAAGCTGGGATTCACCCATGTCCGCGACGTCGTCGCGGACGACGGCACGGTGACGAAGATGCTGGTCCTGCCCACCGGTAACAGCCGGAACCCCGGCCCCGGCGCAAGTCCGGCCGCCGTCCCGGTGGGCTGACCGGGACCTCCCCGTGCGCAGGGCCTGCACACGGACCGGACAAGACCGAGGCTGCCAGGCCGGCAGACCGGTAGACCGGCAGATCAGTAGACCGGCAGGCGATGGACCGGCAGGCCGATGGCTGTCCGGCCGCCGGCCCGCCCGTGGTGTCAGAGACAGCGCCCGAAGAGCTCCAGCATGCTGCGCCAGTGACGCGCGTCCGCCTCGGTGTTGTACGCGGCGGTGTCGGCCTGCGTGTAGCCGTGGTCGGCGCCTTCGTACAGCTCGCTGCGGTAGCGCACACCCGCGGTGTCCAGGGTCTGCTCCAGGCTCTTGATCTGGTCGGCCGGCATCGAATGATCGTGGTCGGCGTGGCCGAAGTACAACTCCGCCGTGATGCGGTCGGCGAGCCGGTGCGGACTGTCCTCGGCGTCGGTGACCAGGCGGCCGGCGTGGAAGGCGGCCGCGGCGCCGATGCGGTCGGGATGGGCCGCTGCGGTGCGGATGGCGAGGACTCCGCCCATGCAGTAACCGGTGGTGCCCATGGGGCCGTCAGTGACCTGAGGGGAAGCGGTCAGCCAGTCGAGGTAGGCTCCGGCGTCCCGCATCGCCAGGTCCGGAGTGAGGGCCTGCATCACCGGGAAGAGCTGCTCGAAGATCTCCGGCCGCTGCGAGGGGTCGATGAAGTCGGGCAGCTCCACCACCGGGGCGCGTCCGGCACGGTAGAAGAGGTGGGGTACCAGCACCGTGTAGCCGTGCCCGGCCAAACGCCTGGCCATCTCCTCCAGCGACGGCCGCAGTCCGAAGGCGTCCATGTACAGCAGGACACCGGGGTGCGGCTCGCCGTCGTCGGGGTGGGCGAGATAGGCATCGGCGATGCCGTCCGGAGTGGGGATGTCCAGGGGGCCACCGTGCACGCTCGTCATGTCCGCACCTTTCATCAGGTTCCGGGCGACCCGCGAGGCGCCGCCCGCCCGCCGGCCGGCACGCCGGCGGACTCCCCACAGTAGCCACCCGCGCGAAAAGGCGTCCCCTGACGAGACCGCAGGCCACACTTATCTGTCAGGAGCCCACCACAGACGCCCATCAAGTCTGTGCCCGCCCGCACAAGTCCCTTGCATTTCCCCTGTGTTGGAATCCAGGCATGGCCACTACCTCCCCCGACCCCGCGCCGCTGTCCCGGAACGAGCCCTTGAGCCGGCCGCGGGCCGAGGTCGAACGGCTATGTGACGAAGCGACGCGGCAGAAGGACCTGGCGCACCGCAGGGCTGAGTTCTGGGTCAAGGCCGATATCGCGCTGGGCTTTCCCGCGGCTCTCCTCGCCGGCGTCTCCGGAGCCGCGGGCCTGGCGTCGGCTGATGCCCGCGTACCAGCGGCGTTGGTGGCCCTTGCCGCGGCGGGGTGCGCGGCGGGCGCCGGCTTCCTCCGGAGCGACAGCAGGCGTCTGGCCAACAAACGCGCCCGGCAGGCATGGGCTCTCGTGGAGGCCGGAGCCCGCATGAAACTGGCACAGGACCGCGTACTCCCCGACGACCTCGCCGAGATCCTGAACAGCCGCCAAGCAGCGCTGGCCGCCTACGAAGGCGAAGATCCCCCACCCGGCCCGACACCGACGGCCACCCCGGGCTGAGGCTGCAGCACCGCCGGCCCTCGACCGAGCGGCGGCTCACCGCCGGGCCGGGTGCGCGGTCATGGCCACGGTCATGTGTATGCAGGTCGTGCTCAGACCAGGGTGGAGAGGCAGAACGGGTGGCCGGCGGGGTCCAGCAGGACTCGCCACCGCTCGGGGTCCGGCTGGAATGCGGGCTCGACGGCCCCCAGTGCGAGCATCCGGTCCCGGGCGGCGTCCAAGTCATCGACGCCCACTTCGATGTGGGCCTGCTTTTCCTGGGATGGGTCCGGCCAGGTGGGACGGCGGTAGTCGGAAAGCCGGTTGAACCCCAGACCGGCCCCGCCCTCCTGGCCGAGCAGGACGAAGTGGTCAGTGGAGAAGACGAGGGGCAGGCCAAGAGCCTCGCCGTAGAAGCGGGCCAGTTCGGCGGGGTCCGGGCAGTCGAAGGTGACGGCCGCATAGCGGAACGTGGGCGCGGAGGTGTGTGCCGTACTCATGGAGCAGACGCTATGGCGGGACCAGGACAACTTCCGTCCTGGTCATGTGGAACACTTCAGAATGTGATCAGCGCATCCGCCCGCCTGCTGCGATTGGTCTCCTTGTTGGCCGCCCGGCCGTCGTGGACCTGCGGTGAACTGGCCGACCGGATGGCAGTGACCGAACGCACGGTGCGGCGGGACATCGCCAAGCTCAGGGAACTCGGCTACGTCGTCGAGTCCGACCCCGGCCCGTGGGGCGGCTATCGCCTCCGGGCCGGCGCGCGGGTTCCCCCGCTGATCCTCGATGACGAAGAGGCGCTTGCCGTGGCCGTCGGGATGCGCGAGGCCGCGCTCAGCGGCACTCTCGGCGGCGATCAGGCCGCCCTGTCAGCCTTGCTGAAACTGCGTCAGGTTCTGCCGCGGCGGATCGCGGACCGGCTGGGCGAGATGGACGACACCTTCGTCCACACGCCCAGACCCGACGAACCGCAGATCCCGCCGGGCATGCTGCTGGAACTCGCGGCCGCTTGCCGCCGGGGCGAGCGCGCCCGACTGTCGTACCGCGACTGGGAGGGGAGAGCCACGGTCCGGGACGTCGACCCGTACCGCCTCGTCCACACCGAACGCCGGTGGTACTTCGTCGCCCGGGACGTTGCACAAGCCCAGTGGCGGACCTTCCGGGCCGACAGGGTCGACCGAGTACAGCCAACCGGGCAGCTGGTGGAACTCATCGACCCACCCGACCCGGCGCTGCTCGTGTCCCGCTCCGTCGCGACCGGCCCTTACCCGCTCCATGCGACGATCCGCCTCCCGATGCCCCTCAACCAAGCATTGAGGCTGATCCCGTCGTCCGTAGGTGCCCACCGTCCCGAAGGCCCCGACGCCACGGTCGTCGACATCGGCGGTCCCGACGCAGAAGGGCTCGCCGGATACCTCCTCAGCCTGGCGACACCCCTGCACGTCCTGTCGCCGGACGCGGTACGGCAAGCCCTGCTCCGCCGTATTCAGGAACTCTTCGAGCACAACGCGAACGGTCAGCCCGGACCGGATGGCGACGTTGCACGAGAGTGAGCGCCGAGCCCGGCGACCGGAACAACGCGCTACTGAACGGGCTACTGAACGGGCTACTGAACGGGCTGCGGAACGCCTGCGCAACGCGTACAGAACGCCCACGAAACGCGCTACCGATCGGAGCTGCACCGCCACCTGGCCTTCAGGGCACCGGCATCCCGCTCGGCCGGCTTCTTGAGGGTCAGCAACGGTCCGCAAGAGCACCGACCCCCAAAGCAGTTACCGGCACGGAAGGCCCCGAACCGATCACGCCGCAGCGCGATGTCCGCTAGAAAGTCGCGATGACCGATCCGAAGACCGACCCGATGACCGACCCGATGACCGACCCGATGTCTGATCCTTATACGCTCCGTGCCGTCACCGAGGACGAGTTCTCCGACTGGGCCAGAATGATCGCCGATACCTATGGCGTCGACCGGTCCGATGAGGAGATCGCCAACCAGCGTGCGGCAACCGCGTTGCCGCGCACCATCGCCGCGTTCGACGGGAACACCCCGGTGGGTGGCGCGTCTCTCTACCGTCGGCTGTTAACGGTTCCTGGGGCCACCATGCCGGTGGCAGGAGTCGCCACGGTCGGTGTGACTCCCACTCATCGGCGCCGAGGGATCCTGACCTCGATGATGCGGCGGCAGCTGACCGGTCTGCACGAGCACGGCGCAGAGCCGATCGCCGTGCTGCGTCCCGCCGAGGCCGCGGTCTACGGCCGCTTCGGCTACGGGCCCGCCACGCAGGGGAACCAGCTGCGCTGCGACAAGCGCGGGATGATTTTCCGTCCCGGGACGGACTTCGGCCACGGAATGGTCCGGCTGATGGACCGGGCTCAGGCTCGCCCTCTTGTAGAAGAGATCTACGACCAGGTCCGGGGCAGCTCGGTCGGCTGGCCCGACAGGGGTGCCCCTCACTGGAAGGTCCGGCTGTTCGACGAGCCGCATGCGCGCGGGGGCACAACCGCGCTGCGCTTCGCCGTACATCAGGAGCCGGACGGCCGGTCCACCGGATACGCCCTGTACCGGCACGAGAGCGCGCGCGATGCCGTGGGCAACGACAGCAGCGCAGTGCAGGTCGTGGAGCTGGCGGCAGCTTCACGCCAGGCGTATGCCGCGCTGTGGCGCTATCTGGCGGGGATCGACCTGGTGCCGTGGATCGCATACGAAGGCGCAGTCGACGAACCGCTCCCGCATCTGCTGACGGATCCACGCGCGGCACGCTCCGCCGTGGTGGACCGGTTGTGGGTGCGGCTGGTCGATGTGGACCGGGCGCTGACGGGACGCCGGTATTCAGCTCCACTGGACTTGGTCCTCGACCTTGAGGACGCATTCTGCCCGTGGAATACCGGCCGCTACCGCCTGCAGACTGCTGAGCACGGGGTGACCTGCGAGCGTACGAAGGCCCTCGCCGATCTGCGGATGAGTGCAACCGAGCTGGGTGCGGCCTTCCTCGGGGGCACGACGCTGGCATCGCTTGCGGCCGCCGGCCTGGTCCAGGAATTGCGGCCGGGCGCGCTGGCCCTCGCCGACCTCGCTTTCCGCGGCAGCCGGCAGCCGTTCTACCCCGGCGGCTGGGCGTTCCCCCTCTACTGAGTGCGGAGTGCGGCCTTGCGCTCTTGGCGGCGGTTCCGGCAGGGGGAGCAGAGTCCGTGCTCTGACTCCGATGAACTACGTTGATCATGCACGGACCGGCGCCGGAGCGTCGCATGCAGGATAAAGCTGCCTGTCGGCAAGGGCAGTTCAGCGGCCTCCGCCCGGCCGGCGCGCCACGGGCGGCGCCGGTGGGAGAAGACGGCCGGCAACGACGTCACCAGAATCGGAGAACAGCAATGCGGTACGAGTCGTCCGCGCAGCCTGACACGCGCGGTACGCCGTCGCTCGCGGGGCCGACCTCGCGTCGCCGGCTGCTGGGAGTGTCCGGCGCGGCCCTCCTCACAGCGGCGTGCAATCCCAAGGGGAGCAAGCAGGCGGGGGGCGAGGGGAGTGTGCAGCCGGATGCGAAGAGCGGCGGCGCGCCCACCGGCGAGGCGCCGAACGGGGCACTCGGGGTGAACTTCAACGAGGATCCCTCCGACATGAATTTCTCCCAGGTGAGGGCCCTTTCGGCGAAGTGGGTGCGCGGCTTCGTCCCGATGACGGACGACCTCGACACGCACGCCCCGGCCCAGCAGCGGTCCATCGCCAGGCTGCTCGACGCGAGCGGGAACGACTTCCGGACGATCCTCTCCCTGAAGTTCCCCTTCCTGACTCTCGGGCAGTCGCTTCCCAAGGCGGGCAGCAAGGAGATGGCAGCGCAGCTCAAGCGCGTGGACCGGGTGCTGGACGCTGTCATGGGGAAGATGGACATCCTCACCATCGGCAACGAGCCCTTCCTCGAGACCATGAAGGACGAGCGCGACGCGCGCCTCAATGCGTTCTACGAGCACGTCGCCGAGCACGTCATCGACTACCGCAGGAAGAACTTCCCGCGCGGCGGCAGGACGCGCCTGTACATGGGAGCTCTCAATCGCCTCGACGAGAAGGACGGGCGCACGCCGGCCACCGAGCGGTGGGTCCGCTTCGTCAACAGGAAGCCGGAGCTCGAAGGCCTCGACATCCATCCGCACGTCGACTCCCTGCAGGCGGCCGGCAGGTACGTCCAGTACGTCGTGTCCCGCCTGGACAAGGGCAAGAAGTTCCTCGCCACGGAGTTCTCCCTGGTGCAGCTCTGGGAAGACCACATGGGCGACAAGATCCCGGCGGCCTACGCGGAGAAGTACAACGTGCCCCCGGAAACCCGCGTGTGGCAGGTGATCGGCAACGCGATCGAGAAGCCCTTCCCCCAGAAGAGGTGGGACGACTTCCTCGCGATGAGTCCGTGGTTCGCCTCCCACAAGGACTATCTGACACAGCAGATGCAGATGTTCCGGGAGACCGGGAAGCTCGCGGTGGCCACCTACGGGGTGGTGCAGATCGAATCCATGCAGACGGGCTGGGACGCTCACAAGAAGCCGTGGATCCTCAACCCCCTGTACGCGAACCGCACCGTCCGGAAGGACAACGGAAGGGCCGGGCGGACCACCGTCTGGTTCGACTCGTTCCGGGCCCTGCAGGATTCCCAATGAAACGACGTTCAAGACGCGACTGAATCCGCATGGCTCACCATGGCCACGGCAACACGTCGAGGCAGGGCATGCCGCGCCCGGGGGAAGCCGGGCGCGGCGGTCGGCCGTAGCTGCCGGCCGTGACGTTCAGCGCTGGTGGCGCTGGGCCTGGGCGATCTGCCGGACGAGAGAGGCGGGCGAAGCCCTGCGCTGGGCGGCAGCGGCCAGGGTGGGGAAGAGCCCGCCGAGGGCGCTGCCCAGGCGGAGTTCGAGGGGTGCGACATTGACCTCGGCACGGTTGCGTTCGATCGCCCTGAGCGCGCCGGCCGCGACCTGTTCGGGGCTGACGGTACGTATGCCGGCGGGTGGCGTGGCGCCGGTGTCGGCGAACATCCCCGCATCACGGACGAAGCCCGGTTGTACGAGTGACACGCCCACCCCCGTGCCGTGCAGATCCTGGCGCAAGGCGTGGGCGAAGCCGCGCAGACCGAACTTCGCGGCGCTGTAGAGCGAGGTGGAAGGGGAGGACGTCCGGCCCGATATCGAGCCGATCATGACCAGATGGCCGCGGCCGGCAGCCACCATGTGCGGCGCCAGGAGCCGGGCCAGCAGGAGCGGTGCGCGCAGGTTCACATCCAGCGACCGGTCGATCTGGCGGGGTGTGTAGTCCAGCAGGGGGCCGCTGGAGGGCAGGGCGGCATTGGCGACCAAGATGTCGACGGGCCCGGCCCGTTCGGCGAGGTCTTCGACCGCCTCGCGGTCGCTCAGATCCGCGACCAGAGGCCGGGCACCCAAAGACATTTCGAGTTGCCTGAGCGCATCGGCGCGCCGGCCGGTGACCACCAGGTGGGCACCGCTGGCCGCGAGCGTCCGGGCCAGCGCATTGCCGATGCCTCCGCTGGCGCCGGTCAGCAGAACGGTCGAGCCCTTGATGTTCAGCACGTTGTCCTCCGTCGCTGTTCGTTCGAACGAACAGTAACGGAGGGCGGAGGGATCCGCGAGGCCCGACGGCCACCGGCACCAGTACCGACGACCTTGTCGATGCGCTGCTCCTGCTCGCGGGGCTCCGGCACGGACGACGTGAGCGGTACGAGCGGGCTTTCCGTACGGGAGCGAGGTCCGTGGCCCGTTGCCCGTGGCCCGTGGGGCATGGGCATGGACAGCTGGGGGCTGTCCGGCGATCACGTGATAAGTGACCACTGACGGATGGCCAGTGGTTCAGGATGGACCCATGGCAACCATGGTGGCTTTCCCCGCGCACCCCGACGACGAGGTACTGCATCTCGGGGGCAGGCTTGCGCGCGCCGCCGCCCACGGCCATCGCACGGTGATAGTGGTCGCCACTGACGGCCTGATGGATGCCGTCCCCAAGGGCCGCACAAAAGCAAGCGGCCCTTGCCGCCCACCGCTCCCAGCTCACCGGACCCGGCCGGGGCTCCCCGGTCTTCAGGGCGCTGGTCCGGCTTCCGTCCCCTGCCTTCGGGGTGCTGCTCGGCCGTGAGTGGTTCGTCGAGGCTGCTGCTGCGCCCACTCCCCGGGTAACCGCCGATATCTTCCAGCCGGTCTCTTGGCTCAGGTCACCTCCCCGGGCGACGGACGGATCACACCCGGAGCCACGATCGGATCGCTGCGACAGTGACGGTGCCATGGAAGACAGGCTCGGCCACGTCGCTTCCCGGGTTCGGAGTGATCCCCGCCGCAACTGCGACTTCCCAGACGACGTCCACGAAGTGCTGAGGCCGGCCCGCGGTGCCCTCACCTACCGGCGCATCCGGGCACGCCGTTTGCTCCTCTGGGACCTTCCGGGCTTCGCCGGTACGCACCGCCACGCGAGGCCTGCGGCGGTCAGGTAGGCGAGCGCGCCGATGGTCATGCTCAGGCGCGTTCCCGCGTTGTAGTCGGCGGCGGTGGCGAGCAAGGTGCCGCCCAGTGCCACGCCGGTGGCGCTGCCGATCTGGCGGGTGGTGTTGAACAACGCGGAGGCGGTTCCCGAGTACGCCTCGGGCGCGGCGCCCATCACGGTGGAGGTCGAGCCGGTGAGGGCGAAAGAGGTGCCGAAGCCCGCGGCCATCATCGGGAGCACCAGCAGCGGGTACGCCGGGGCGGCTCCCGCCGCGGCCCAGCCCGCCAGCCCCAGGG
Organism: Streptomyces sp. NBC_00400; assembly: GCF_036048035.1. NCBI lineage: Bacteria > Bacillati > Actinomycetota > Actinomycetes > Kitasatosporales > Streptomycetaceae > Streptomyces > Streptomyces sp. NBC_00400. Next base: position 7,850,787 of record NZ_CP107940.1, read on the forward strand.
CAGCCAGGAGCATGCCACAGACCACCAGCGGGCGATCGCCGGTGGTGCGGGTCAGCCGCCCGGACAGGACGGAGGCGAACATGGTCATCGCCACCGCCGGGAAGAGGGCCGCCCCGGTGCCGAGGGCGCTGTAGCCGCGCTGGTGCTGGAAGTCCAGGCTGGCGGTGAACACCATGCCGTAGAAGCCGAAGTTGAACAGCAGGCCGATCATGGCTCCGCCGCGCATCGCACGTGACCGCAACAGGCGCGGCGGCAGGGCGGGAGACCGGGCCAGCCGCTCGCGCGTCACCAGTGCCGCGACCGCCGTGGCGGACAGGCCCAGCCCCGCGAGGACGGCCGGATCGGACCAGCCGCGACGTCCGGCCTCGTTGAGGGCCGCCGTCAGCAGTGCCACCGCCGCCACGACCAGGCATTGCGCCGGCCAGTCCAGGACCCGGCCGGCGCGCCGCGGCGAGGGCGCCACCTGCCGCAGCGTCAGTACCAGACAGGCCACGCCGACCGGCAAATTGATGAGGAACACCCATCGCCAGCCCACCGTGGAGACCAGCAGTCCGCCCAGCAGCGGCCCGGCGGACGCCGCGATACCCGCCATCGAACCCCACAGCCCGAAGGCCCGTGAGCGTGCGGCGGCTGCCGGGTAGGACTGCTGGAGCAGAGCCAGCGAACCAGGCACGATCAGCGCCGCGCCGAGTCCTTCCACCAGCCGGGCGACAATCAGGAACGGGGCGCTCGGCGCGAGCGCGCACGCGGCCGAGGACGCGGTGAACACGACCACGCCCGTGCAGAAGATGCGACGGTTCCCCAGCCGGTCGCCCAGCGCCCCGCCGGTCAGCAGAAACCCGGCGAAGACCAGGGTGTACCCGTCGGTGATCCACTGAATGCCGGTGAGCGAGGCCGACAGCTCCCGGCCCACCACCGGCACGGCGACGTTGATGATCGTCACGTCCAGGATCACCATGAAATACCCGGCGCACACCGCCAGCAGCGGCGCCAAGGACTGCCGCCCGGACTCCGGGGCCCGCTCCGGAGCAGGTACGGACCCGCCGTTGTCGGCTGCCGCCGCGCACATCATGTCGACCTCCTCCATCCATCCCGCCTGTGGGGGAATTGCCCGAGACGAACCGTAAGGTGCGCAGGGCGCATCGTGCGGGATCCGGGCTGACGCGGACGGTTTACGGCCGGGAACGCGGGCAGCGGTGCGGCGCCGGAGAACGCCCGCCTGTCGAAGGCGCTCTACGAGGCCGCGACCGCCTGACGCCGTGCGCTGTGAGGGGACGGACGACACCCCGGGGCCCGTCCGGCGGATCAGATCGATGCGCATCAGGTCAATGCACATCAGGTCAATGCACATCAGGCCAGTGCACCTGGACCGGGCGATCGGCTGCGGCTAGGGTCCGCCGATGCCCTCGACTGTCCCGTCACTGCCGCCCGGTTACCGCGGGCGCCCCCGACATCTTCCGGGGCCGTCGCACTGTTGCGCTCGCGCGGGTACGAGCCGCTGGTGACGGCCTGGCTGCTGGAGCTCGCCAGGCCGGCCGAGCCCTCGGTGCCCCAGCCGCCGGCGGGCGTGGTGGTGCGGCCCTTCCGCGTCGGCGACGGACCCGCCGCGCACGTCCTCGTCCAGGACGCGTTCGACGACTGGCAGGAGCGGCGGCAGGCGTACGAGGAGTGGGCCACTCACACAGTCGAGCGAGCCGTGTTCGCTCCGGCACAGTCGACCCTGGCACTCGCTGACGGCCAACTGGTGGGTGCCGCTCTGGCGTTGGACGTACCCGGCTCAGGCGAGGGCTCCATCGAGCAGGTCGCCGTCCGCCACGACCACCGCGGCCGAGGCATCGCCCGGCTCCTGCTACGCCACACGTTCCGCGGCTTCCACCGGGCGGGCCGGCGCTGCTGCACCCTGTGGACACACTCGGACACCGGCGCGCTCGACCTGTATCAACGGGTGGGCATGACGATCCGGCACAGCTCCACGGTCTTCCGCAAAGACCTGCGTGCCTAGCTAGGCTGCCCCCGTCACCAGCCTCGACAGCCTCGGCCCAGGAGCGCTCCTCATGTTCGACCACGCCCAGAAGCCCCCGTACTCCGACGCCCTTCGACCGGACGAAGCACCTGCGCCGCACGCCCTGCTCGCGCCGGTGCTCGGGCTCCTGGGCACCTGGGCCGGTCGGGGCCGCGGCGAGTACCCGACGCTCGACGAGCAGTTCACCTACGCGCAGGAAGTCACCTTCAGCCATGACGGGCGCCCCTTCCTCCATTACGAGGCACGCGCCTGGCTGCTCGACGCGGACGGCGCCCCGCTGCGCCCGTCGGCCAGGGAGAGCGGCTGGTGGCGGCTGCAGCCCGAGGGGCGGGTGGAGGCATTGATCACCCAGCCCACCGGCATCGCGGAGATCTCGGTCGGCCGCGCCGCCGACAGCACGGTCGACCTCTCCACCCACGAGGTGGCTCGCACCCCCACCGCCAAGGAGGTCACCGCCACCCGCCGCCGCTACACCCTCACCGACGAGGACGCCCTCACCTTCGTCCACGACCTCGCGGCGGTCGGTCAGCCCCTGCAGCACCACCTTTCCGCTCAGCTTCGACGCCGGGGCTGACTCCGGTCACGCCGTTGCCGCAGGCTCCTCCCGCATCGACTGTGCGGTCGGTCAACCGGCAGTCGGCCAGTCCCACCCCAACTGCAGGAAGAGGCCGAGCCGGTCGGATACACCGCGGATCTCGTTGATCCGGCCGGCGGTGACGGTGAAGACGAAGATCGCCTCGTTCTCGAAGCTGCGGCCGGTCGGCACCGGCATCCGGGGATGACCACCGGAGCTGACGCCGCTCTGGGTGATCCGGGCGACGACCTTGTCGCCCTCGGCGATCAGCTCGTCGATCCGTGCATGGTAGGGCGCCAGCGCCGAGAGCTGGGTGGCGATGGCTGCGAAGGCCGCGCCGGGCTCATCCGGTTCACCGTGGATGACCTTGTTGTGGTCCACCACGTCCGCCGCCAGGTAGTCGCCCAGGTCGGCCAAGCGGACGTGGTTGAGTGCGGTGAAGAAGTCCGTGACGAGCTGCTTGTTCTCGTTGGTGGTGACCATGCCCCCTCCCTTTCTCTTACGTCGTAAGGTTTCGGCTGTGCGCTACTCTTGCCTTACGGCGTAAGAAAGTCAATGGGAGCTGCCGGCGAATGGGAACGACCAGCAAGCGGGTGGGGCTCACGCGCGCCAAGGTGCTGCGCGCGGCTCTGGAAGCCGCGGACCGGGACGGCGTCGAAAAGCTGTCCATGCGCCGCCTGGGCGCCGAGCTCGGCGTCGAGGCGATGACCCTCTACCACTACCTGCCCAACAAAGCCGCCCTGCTTGACGGCCTGGTCGAGCTGGTGGTCTCGGCCGTGCGTCCCTCCTTCGAGGGGCCGGCGGAGGAATGGCCACTTCGCCTGAAGGAGTTTGCCGTCGCCTTCCGGTCTGAACTGCTCCGGCATACGGGAGTGATCGCGCTGGTCGCCACGCGCCCCGTCCGATCTCCCGTAGCTCTCCGGGCAGTTGAGGACACGGCCGCAGCGCTGGGGCGCGCCGGGATCGCGCCTGTCGAGGCACTGCGGGTCGTCAACTCCGTCACCACACTGGTGATCGGGCACTGCCTTGCCGAAGCAGCTGACACCCCCGGGCACCCTGAGCGGCCCACCGACGATGCCCTCGACCTCGCCGAGTTCCCCACACTGTCCGAAGCGGTCGCCGGCGGACTCGGCACGCCGGCCGACCACCAGGCCCGCTTCGACCTCGCACTGGACGCCCTGCTGGCCGGCCTCCGGGACGCCATTGCCACGACGACACAGAAGTAGGCGGCAGCGGCCGGCGCCCCCTCCGGTGCGAGCGCAAAAGACCAGGCGCGGGCCCGACGGTGGGCGCCCGAGACTGTTCCCATGACCACAGACTTCCACGTGCGTCCGGCCCGGGCCGCTGACGCACTCGTTCTGGCGCGGCTGCGCTGGGCGTTCAAACAAGAGGACCATGAAGGGCCCCTTCGGCTGAGGTGCACTCCTCACGCAGGCTGAGCAATGGATCCGGGAGCGGCTCGAGGGCGGGCGATGGCCGGCCCGGATGGTCGACACGTCTGTCCGGCTTCCTGCCCTCCACCGATCTCCTCGAAGCCCAGTGATTCGAGGGGACGAGCCGCCGGCGTGCCGGCGGCGGTCAGGGGCGGATGCTGTGGCCCCAGCGTTCCTTTTCAGCGTTCCAGGTGACGCATATATCTGCTGGTCACGGCTGGTTCGGACGTTCCCGTATCCTGGACATCCCGTTGCTGGTGGCGGTGGGACGGATCATGCCGCAGGCTCGAGCCGCCTCGGCAGCGACCAGCCGGACCGTCGGGGCACACGTCACAGCGCAGCCCGGCCGAAGCGGCCGAAGGCTGCTGTCCCACCCGGGCGTTGACCCGATGAAAAGAGCTTGGAGTGCCCTGGTGGCCTTACGGATAGCGATCACCGCCGAACCGATACCTTCACACGTGTCCGCGCTGGACTACGTCATCTGCCCTGCCCTTGAGCAGGGCCACCAGGTCACGCTCCACGCTCCCCTCATGTTCCGCCGCGAAGCCCGGCGACGCGGGGTGGAGTTCTATGCCGCCGGTACGAACTGGACGTGCGATCCCGGCGTCCAGCAGGCGGCGAGCGAGGTCTGGCAGAGGTACGGAAACGCCCCCTTCAACCGGTACGTCTTCGGTCACCTCTGGCCCGAACAGGCCGAGGCGAAGGCTCATGACCTGCTCACCGCGTGGACACAGGAGCAGCCCGATCTGGTGATCGCCGAGTGCAGCGACCTCGGCGCGCACCTCGCGGCCAGGGCCTTGCAACTGCCCCTGCTCGCAGCGGACAACGGCCTCGGGCCGGTGCTCCTGAATCTCTGGGACACCCACATCGCGCCTGCGCTGCTTTCCCTCTGCAAGCAGTACGAGCAAAACACCCCCGCGCTCCCCCCGATGCTCACCCCCGCGCCGGTCCACTGGTTCTACGAGACGCCCCCGCCCTCGGCGCGCGCGGTCCGACGCACCGTCGCGGACTTCCGCACCGTCCTCCCGGAGTGTCCGGCCCCCTCCTTCCGCCCGTCGCGCCCGCTCGTTTACGTGAGCCTCGGTACCCTGACCACCGCGATGTCCGGCCTGCGTAGGACCGTCGAGAACGTATACCGGGAGATCATGGCCGCACTCCGCGCAATCGACTGCGACGCGATCGTGTCCGCGGGAGACCTCGCGCAGCACCTGCCGAGCGCGAGCCCTCACATCACGGTCGTCGAGCATGCCCCGCAGCCGGCGCTCCTGCACCGGGCCGACCTGTTCGTGACGCACGGAGGCCGGGCGTCCCTGCTCGACGCGGTGCAGGGGGCAACGCCCGTTCTGGGCCTGGGTGTTCTCGCGGATCAGCCCGCCAACGCCGCCGCGTTCTCCCGCAGCGGCCTGGGTCGCGCGCTGGACATCACGGCGAGACGTGACGAGATCGCCGATGCCCTGACGGTGCTCCTGGGCGCCCCGCGCTACGGCGCCGCCATGAGCGCGGCCGGTGCCGAGCTGTCTCAGCTACCGCCCCTGGACCTCACGGAAATACGGGACAGCCTCTTAGTGACCTGAGTCGGAGATTCGTCGTTGGTTGGGTATGAGTCGTCCGGGTCCGAAGATTCCGCCGTTGTCGGTCACTGATGCCCAACGGACCGAGCTGGAAGGCTGGGTGGGGTCTGGACGGCCTGTCCGACGAGCCGCGGCCCGGCGTCCCGCGGAAGATCACCGACGCAGACGTCGAGCGTGTCATCGTCAAGACGCTCGAGGAGAAACCGAAGAACGCCACCCACTGGTCGACCAGGTCCATGGCGGCGGCCACGGGCATGTCCCAGTCCGCCGTCTCGCGGATCTGGCGGGCGTTCGCCCTGGCCCCGCACCGGTCGCAGACGTTCAAGCTCTCCACCGACCCTCTGTTCATCGACAAGGTCCGTGACAACTACGTCACCCACAAGACGCCCGCCGTCAAGAAGTGGCTGCTGGCACATCCCCGCTTCCACCTGCACTTCACACCCACGAGTTCGTCCTGGCTGAACCTGGTGGAGCGATGGTTCGCCGAGGTCACGCAGAAGAAACTCAAGCGCGGTGTTCACCGTTCCGTCCAGGCCCTCGAACGCGACGTCCGCAGCTGGCTCACCGACTGGAACGAACACCCCAGGCCCTTCGCCTGGACGAAGACCGCCGACGAGATCCTCGACAAAGTCGCCGCCTACTGCCGACGAATCTCCGACTCAGGTCACTAGGCCGTTTCGTTTGGATCATCTGAGCGTTGGCCCAGGTGTGCTGTTGTCTGACGCGCAGTGGGCGCGGATCGAGCTGATTCCGTCCCGCGGGCAGACCGGCCGGCGGTCGGACGTCGCAGGCGCCACCGGTTCCGGGCGCGGTGGTACCGCTGAACCTTCCGTGTGGGACCGCTGATGGGGGTGGGTGGCCGCTGGGAGGCCGGCAGACGGTTGAGACCCACCTTTTTCAGAATGCGCCACACGCCGGACGAGCTGACCTTGACGTCGTGGTGCCGCTCCAGATGCATCGCGATCTTGGACGGCCCGAAGTGGTACTGCTGACGCAGCCACAAGATCTTCTCCACGACGTCTGCCTGGGTGGCATGCGGCGTGTGGTGCGGTGCGCTCGAGCGGTCCTTCAACCCCTCCAGACCCTCAGCCTCGTAGCGCCGCAGCCATATGCAGTAGCACTGACGGCTGATGCCGTAGAAGCGGCACGTGGCGGCCACACTGCCACTCACCTCTTCCACATGGCGCAGCACCGCCAGCCGGTGCCTCACACGCCTTGATAGATCGCGTTCGGTCATCATGCAGGTCTCTTGGATACGAGAGCCCCACCTGTCAATAGCGTCCGTCAGTTTTAGAGACCGGATCCACCATCTCAAAGCGCAAGGGCCGGGGCCAGCCAAGAGTACGGACATGTGATGTTCAAATGTCTGACCTCTGCGGTACGCTATCTCCATGGAACGCATCAGCACACCGCGGAGGACGGCAAGCCTGTCCTCGCAGCTCGTGGACAGCCTCCGCTCGCACATCGAAGCAGGGGGATGGCCCGTGGGAACTAGAATCCCACCGGAGCAGGCCCTCATCGAGGAGCTCGGGGTCGGTCGCAGCACGCTGCGGGAGGCACTCGGCGCGCTCGTGCACCTGGGCCTGCTGGAAGCCCGGGTCGGGGACGGCACCTACGTCCGCGCGTCGAGTGAGCTCCAGTCGGTCATGGTGCGGCGAGCGAGTTCCGCGCAGCGGGACAACGTTCTCGAACTGCGCACCGTCCTCGAGCAGTACGCCTCGGGGGCCGCCGCCCTGCGTCGTAGCGAGGACCAACTGCACCAACTGAATGAGCTATTGGCTGACGCCGACGCGGCCTGCGCCGGTGAGGACATGTCCGCGGCCAGGAGTGTCGACGCCCTGTTCCATCGGGCCGTCGTCCGGGCGAGCGGAAACGACCTCCTGATCGAGGTGTACGACTACCTCGGTACGGCTCTCAGTTCCTCCCTGGGGGGCCTGCCCTGGGATGCCGCCGGCGCCGAAGAGCATGCCGGCCTGCACAGGCGACTCGTCGACGCGATCGAGGCTCGGGACGAGAGCGGCGCCCGCGACGCGGCGGCTGCGATCGTCCGGCTCACCGGCGACCACGAGGCCGAGGCACCACGAGTGGTGGAGGGACAGTGAGCACGGAGCTACCTTCGATATCCCGTCAGCGCTCCACCTCCGGGCCGTCGGCCGCCGGCAACAGCCGGCCGGCCGTGTCCATCGGGCTCGCCTTCGCGATCTGCTCGTAGCGGCGAACCTGCGTACCGGTCTCACCGGTGTCGGTACGCTGCTGCCGGCGATCGAGCACGACAGCGGCCTGACATCGAGCTGAGCCTTGTCCTCGCGCTGACCTTTCAGAGCGAACACGCCGGCAGGCATGGCGCAGTCCATCGGCTACCTCATAGCGGCGGCCGGGCCCCTCCTCCTCGGCATCCTGCACGACACCACGAACAGCTGGGCGCTTCCGCTCATGGTCCTGGTTGTCCTCGGCTTTGCCATGGCAGGCGCCGGATACGGCGCGGGGCGGAACTGCCAAGTGCGCTGTTCCGCCCCTTGATAAGCGTGCACTGCCTGGGCGGCTGCAGGACCGTCGGCAGCCGCTCGCCAACCAGCGACAGACTGCGCTGCTCGGCGGGTTCAGCGTTCCACTGCGACCCGCAGGATGAACTCGGCGATGGAATGCGGACGGGACACGAGGTGGCGCGGTCGTTGACGGCGCCCCGGATGCGTCATTCCCCCGCCTCGTTCGCCCGAGCCGGAGCCACGTGCCCGGCCCAGCTCCGTTCCGGCACCGCGGTGCTCCGCAGCCCCCTGCCTTCCCTTGCCCGAAAGTGAAGACCACCCCAGATGAACGGCCCTTCAAGGCCACGAAGGAGACGCCGCATGACTGGCTCCCAGCCCCCAATTGACGAGTTCAGCGCACGTACAGCTCAGCGCAGCGCTCATCTGTACGCGACAGATCCCCAGTTCCGTGGCGCCGCGCCCCTGGACGCCGTCACGGAGGCGATCCGACGGCCGGGCCTACCGCTTGCCGACCTCGTGGCCACAGTGATGGAGGGATACGCAGACCGCCCCGCCCTGGGCGAGCGTGCCACGGAGCCGGTCACAGACCCGGACACGGGCCGCACCACGCTGCGCCTCCTGGAACGGTTCGACACACTCACCTATGGCGAACTGTGGGAACGTGTCGCCGCGGTGGCCTCCGAGTGGTGCCACCACCCCGACCACGCCGTGGGCCCCGGTGACTTCGTCGCGGTTCTCGGTCCCCCAAGCGCCGAGTACACCATGGTGGATCTGGCGTGCGTCCGCTCTGGTGCGGTGTGCGTTCCTCTCCAGGCCGGTGCCTCGGCAGGGCACCTGGCCCCCATCTTCGCGCAGACCGGACCGTGCCTGCTCGCGGTGGACATAGCACACCTCGAGGTCGCGCTCCAGGTCGCGGCGGATGCCCCGTCGCTGGGCAGGATCGTCGTTCTCGGCCACCATCCCGAGGTCACCGCTCACCGGGAGAGTCTGGACTCCGCGCGCGGCCAACTCGCGGCGCAGGGCCGAGGCGTCGCCCTGGACACGCTGGCGTCGATCATCGAGCGAGGAAGGACTCTGCCGCCGGCTCTCCGGAGCTCAGAGGGGGCGACAGCCGACGCACTCAGCACGCTGATTTACACCTCGGGCAGTACAGGCACCCCCAAGGGCGCCATGTACACCGAGCGTCTTGTCACGCAGTTCTGGGTCGACTTCGTACCTGACCAGGAGATGCGGCCGTCCATCGTGCTCAACTACATGCCCCTGAGCCACATGATGGGACGAGGTGTGCTGTTCGGCACGCTCGCCAAGGGGGGCATCGCCTACTTCGTGGCGTCGAGCGACTTGTCGACCCTCTTCGAGGACCTCTCCCTGGCCCGCCCCACCGAGTTCCTCATGGTGCCCCGCATCTGCGACATGCTCTTCCAGCGCTACCGGAGCGAGTTGTCCCGCCGGAACGAGGTGGGAGGCGACGCGGCCGAGCAGGTGGACCGTGTGAAGGAGGAGCTGCGGGAGAAGGCCCTGGGAGGCCGCCTGCTGTGGGCCGCCAGCGCCTCGGCCCCGTCGAGCGCGGAGATGAGGGCGTTTGTCGAGAGCTGCTTGCACGTCAGGATGCTCGACGGTTACGGGTCGACGGAAGCCGGAATTGTCTGGCTCGACGGCCGGGTGCTGCGCCCGCCGGTGACCGACCACAAACTGGCGGATGTGCCCGAGCTGGGATACTTCCGCACCGACTCGCCGCACCCCAGGGGCGAACTGCTGATCAAGTCCGACCGGCTCGTCCCCGGCTACTTCCGGCGCCCGGATGCCACCGCCGAGGTCTTCGACGAGGACGGCTTCTACCACACGGGCGACATCATGGCCCGCGTCGGTCCCGACGAGCTGGTGTACGTCGACCGCCGCTCCAACGTCCTCAAACTGTCACAGGGCGAGTTCGTCACCGTTTCCCGTCTGGAGTCCCTCTTCACCGGCAGCCCGGTAGTCCGGCAGATCTTTGTCTACGGCAACAGTGCTCGTGCGTACCTGCTCGCGGTCATCGTGCCCACACAGGACGCGCTCGACCGCGTCGGCAAGGACACCCCACGCCTCAGGTCGATCCTGCGTGAGTCCCTGCAACGCCTCGCCACCGAGGCGGGCCTCAACTCCTACGAAGTCCCGCGCGACTTCCTCATCGAGACCGAGCCGTTCAGCCAGCAGAGCGGGTTGCTCTCCGGAGTGCGCAAGCTACTGCGCCCTGCGCTGACGAAGCGCTACGGCGAGCGCCTCGAAGCGCTGTACACCGAGCTGACCGAGCGCGAGAGCGACGAACTTCAGGCACTGCGCCGGCCCGGCCCGGCCCGGCCGGTACCGGAAACTGTGTTCCGGGCCGCCCGAGCGCTTCTCGGACACCAACAGGGCGACTTGAAGGCCGGCACACGCTTCCTCGAACTCGGCGGTGACAGCCTCTCCGCGCTGTCGTTCTCCCAGCTGCTGAAGGAGATCTTCCACGTCGACGTCCCTGTCGACGTCGTCATCAATCCGGTCAACACGCTCCAGCAGGTGGCTGATCACATCGAAAGGGCACTTGCGTCGGGACACCACCGTCCGAACGCCGACAGCGTCCACGGCCCGGGCGCGACGCGACTCGAGGCGCGCGACCTGACGCTGGACGCGTTCTTCGACACAGAGACCAAGACGAAGGCCGGCAGGCCGGCCGGTGCACTGCCCGGGGCACGGACCGTCCTGCTGACCGGCGCCAACGGCTACCTGGGCCGCTTCCTGTGTCTCGAATGGCTGGAGCGCGTCGCAGAGCGCGATGGCACGCTGGTGTGCGTGGTCCGTGGCAGCACCGACGAGCTGGCCCGGGCACGGCTCGACGCGGCCTTCGACAGTGGCGACCCGGAACTCCTCCAGCACTACCACGACCTGGCTGCCGAGCACCTGGAGGTGGTCGCCGGCGACGTGGGGGAGCCCGACCTCGGGCTCGACAAGGAAACCTGGCAGCGGCTGGCCGACACCGTGGACCTGATCGTTCACCCGGCGGCGCTCGTCAACCATGTCCTGCCGTACGACCAGCTGTTCGGCCCCAACGTGCTGGGTACGGCCGAACTGATCAGGCTCGCGGTCACCACCCGGATCAAGCAGTTCACCTACCTGTCGACGGTCGCCGTCGCCTTCGGGGCCGAGGCCGCGGCAGACGAGACGGCGGACATCCGCACGGCCTGCGGGACGCGCGGCCTCGACAGCGATTACGCGAACGGCTACGGGGCCAGCAAGTGGGCGGGCGAGGTGCTGTTGCGCGAGGCGCACGACACGTTCGGCCTGCCAATCGCCGTGTTCCGCTCGAACCTGATCCTCGCGCACCCACGCTACCGGGGGCAGCTGAACATCCCGGACATATTCACACGCCTCTTGTTGAGCCTGCTGGCCACAGGAATCGCCCCAGGCAGTTTCTACGCCCGGGGCACAGGCGGCGGCAGCGGGCACTACGACGGGCTTCCCGTGGACTTCACAGCGCAGGCCATCGCCTCACTGGGCGACCGCACACGGGAGGGGTACCGGACCTTCAACGTCGTGAACCCGCACGAGGACGGAATTTCCCTCGACACGTTCGTCGACTGGCTGATGGCAACCGGACACCCGCTGGCGCGCATCCACGATTACGACGAGTGGCTCGACCGCTTCGAGACCGCCATGCGCGGCCTGCCCGACCGCCAGCGGCAGCATTCGCTGCTCCCCCTGCTGCACGCCTTCGCAAAGCCGGAGGTGCCCCTGCCTGGTTCCGCCCTTCCAGCGCACCAATTCCGCGCGGCGGTGCAGGCCGTCGCCCTCAACAAGGAAAACGACATCCCCCGTCTGTCGCAGGACCTGATCACCAAGTACGTGGCGGACCTCCGGTCGCAGCACCTACTGTGACTGAGTCAAGGTGCCGGACTGCCGGGTCAGCTTAGAGGTTGATTTCATGTCTGATATGCGGGCATTTCATCCCAGTTGCCAGCTCGGCGCGGCGACTTGACCACCCATACCTTAATCAGGGTGCAATTATCTCCGGACAGCGCCGAGCCAGGCGAAGGACGAGAACCTCAGCGGATGTGGAGTCGGCTTCGGCGGGGGCGCCGGTGGCGTAGAGACCGTCGGTTGATGGTCGCGGCCGTGGGAGGCAAGCCAGAAGCTGCCGACGAAGAAACCGCGCACCGGGCAGCCGTCGCGCTCGGCGGGCTGTGGCTCTCCAGCGGCCCCTCCGCCCCATGGCACACACCCGGCCAGCCCGGTGTCACCGTCCGCGCGTACGTCGATCTTCGTCGCGCTCCCCTGGCTGGCGGCAGCTTCGATCCCTGCGCAGCCTGACCGTCCGACGCTGCGCGGACGGTCGGACCTGCTCGACCACCTGCCGCTGACGCAGCCGGGCCAACTGGCCCCGCAGAACGACCACCCGAACAACGCCGTCGACGTCTCTGGTTGCACGGCTCTCTCCTTCGAAGCAACCGGCAAGCCGCTGGCCGAGGACGCCTCTGCGACCACATGGGCCGTGCTCGGGCCGAACGCGAGCTCTACCTGCCCAAGTCCTGGACCGGCGGCCACGAGCCCTGCCGCGCCGCCCGTGTTCCCGGCGAGCGCACTTCAAGCGCGGTGTTCACCGCTCCGCCCAGGCCCTCGAACGCGACATCCGCACCTGGCTCGCCGACGGGAACGACAACCCTCGGCCCTTCGCCTGGACGAAGACCGCCGACGAGATCCTCGACAAAGTCGCCGCCTACTGCTGACGAATCTCTGACTCAGGTCACTAGGGAGACGCCGACGCCCCATGTTGCCGGCCCGCCACCGACCGCACCGGACCCAGGGCCGTTCCCGGAAACGGGGCCGGGGCCCGGTGCAAGCCGACTATCCGCACGCACGGGAGCCGGCGCACGGGAGCCCGCACCCGGAGTCCGCGCGCAGTCCGCACGGAGTCCGCGCAAGGGCCCCTCGTCAACCGCACTGCTCACCCGGCCGGCCTCCCCGGTCTCACCGGCCCCCTCGGACCGTACAGCGCTGCCGGAACGGAATCCTCCGTATCGGACCGCACGCCGGTGCCGGGCCCCTCCCTGCCGGACTGTACGGCGTTGCGTGCCGTCACTGCACCGGCCTGCCGTGTGACCACGGTCAGCCCCTGACCTGGGGAGACGGTCGTCGGGCGGCTCTTTCTCCGTCCCCGCCTTCCCGGTGCGTGTGCTCGCTGACGACAGGGGATCCGACAAGCACGAGGCCCCTCACGTCCCCGATCTGACCCCTGTGCGGCGTCCTACACGGAATCCGAGTCGGACTCGCCGTTTCGAGTGATCCGGTGCTCCGTTTGACGTTCGTGCTTCTGCGAGGTGGTTCATTCGGTGCTGGGCTGGCGCCACAAGCCGCCACCAGCCGTGTGCCGGCCGGCTTTGGCGTGCCCTTGTTCCCTTTCCCCGTCCACTTCCCAGTCCGCGTGTCAGGAGCCGGATTCGTCCTCGCGCGAAGCCCCTTGATGCTCCGAAGCACCCGAATCAACCCAAGCACCCGAATCAACCGAAGCGACCGAAGTCCCAGCGAAGGAGAAACGTGACCACCATCGAGGAACGGTCATGAACGACATCCGCCCTGGTCTCCGCCGTGAGCACACCGGGGCCGAGCGGGCCACCGGGAAGACCTTTCAGCAGCTCGCCCGTGAACTTCTGCTGGTCGGTCCCGAGCCGGCCAATGAAGACCTCAAGCTGCGCTACCTCGACGTACTGATCGACAACGGGCTGGAGCCGGCCGTCGACCCCAAGCGCATCCTGATCGTCGGAGCAGGCATCGCCGGCCTGGTCGCCGGTGACCTGCTGACCCGTGCCGGGCACGAGGTGACGATCCTGGAGGCCAATGCCAACCGGGTCGGCGGCCGGATCAAGACCTTCCACGCCAAGAAGGGTGAGCCGCCGCCCTTCACCGATCCCGCGCAGTACGCGGAGGCCGGGGCGATGCGCCTGCCCAGCTTCCATCCGCTGACCCTGGCACTGATCGACAAACTCGGCCTGAAGCGGCGGCTGTTCTTCAACGTCGACATCGATCCGGCGACCGGCAACCAGAGCGCTCCGCTGCCGCCGGTGATCTACAAGTCGTTCAAGGACGGCAAGGTCTGGACGAACGGCGCCCCCAGCCCCGAGTTCCGGGCCCCGGACAAGCGCAACAACACCTGGATCCGCACCAACCGCACGCAGGTACGGCGCGCCCAGTACGTCAAGGACCCGTCCGCGATCAACGAGGGCTTCCACCTCACCGGCGGCGAATCGCGGCTGCCCGTCGCCGAGATGGTCCACCAGGCGCTGGAGCCGGTGCGCGACTACTACTCCGTGCTGCAGAGCGACGGGACCCGGGTCAACAAGCCCTTCCCGGAGTGGCTGGACGGCTGGGCCGAGGTCATCCGGGACTTCGACGGCTATTCGATGGGCCGTTTCCTGCGCGAGTACGCCGGATTCAGCGATGAGGCCATCGAGGCGATCGGCACGATCGAGAACATGACCTCGCGGCTGCACCTCGCGTTCTTCCACAGCTTCCTGGGCCGCAGCGACATCGACCCCGCCGCCACGTACTGGGAGATCGAGGGCGGCAGCCGGCAGCTTCCGGAAGCACTCGCCAAGGATCTGCGGGACCAGATCGTGATGGGCCAGCGGATGGTCCGGCTGGAGTACTACGATCCGGGCCGCGACGGCCATCAGGGCGGGCTCGCCGGGCCGGGCGGCCCCGCCGTCGCCATCCAGACCGTGCCCGAGGGCGATCCGTACGGCGAGCCGCAGACCTGGACCGGTGACCTGGCGATCGTCACCATCCCCTTCTCCAGCCTGCGCTTCACCACCGTGACCCCGCCCTTCTCCTACAAGAAGCGCCGCGCCGTCATCGAGACGCACTACGACCAGGCCACCAAGGTGCTCCTGGAATTCTCCCGCCGCTGGTGGGAGTTCACCGAGGCGGACTGGAAGCGGGAGCTGGACGCCATCGCACCCGGTCTGTACGAGTACTACCAGCAGTGGGGCGAGGACGACGCCGAGGCCGCGGTGTCCGTGCCGCAGCACGTGCGGGATCTGCCCACCGGTCTCCTGGGCGCCCATCCGAGCGTGGACGAGAAGCGCATCAGCCAGGAGCAGGTGGACTACTACCGCAACTCCTCGCTGCGCGGCGGCGTACGGCCGGCCACCCACGCGGTCGGCGGCGGTTCCACCACCGACAACCCCAACCGTTTCATGTACTACCCCTCGCACCCCGTCGCCGGCAGCAGCGGAGGCGTGGTCCTGGCCGGCTACTCCTGGTCGGACGACGCGGCCCGCTGGGACTCCTTCGACGACGCCGAGCGCTACAGCTACGCCCTGCTCAACCTCCAGTCGGTGCACGGCCGCCGGATCGAGGTCTTCTACACCGGTGCCGGCCAGACCCAGAGCTGGCTGCGCGACCCGTACGCCTGCGGTGAGGCGGCCGTCTACACCCCGCATCAGATGACCAGCTTCCACCTCGACGCGGTCCGGGCCGAGGGGCCGGTGCACTTCGCCGGTGAACACGTCTCGCTCAAACACGCCTGGATCGAAGGCGCGGTGGAGACGGCCGTACGTGCCGCCCTCACCGTTCACGAGACTCCCGCGGCGTACGGGAGCGCCGCCGCCGCGCGGACCGCGGAACCCCGAGAGAGCCGGGCAGGCGCCACACCGCCGGCCCCGTCGCGAGAGGACGTGGTGACCTCATGACCACCTCACACACCTGCACCGTCGCCGAGTACCTGGCGCTCAGGCTGGAACAGCTCGGCATCACCCATCTGTTCGGCGTTCCGGGTGACCATCTGGGCCCGTTCCTGTCGACCCTGCACGAGAAGACCACGGTGCGCTGGGTGGGCACCCCGACCGAGGGGGGCGCGGGCCAGGCCGCCGACGGGTATGCGCGGGTGAAGTCCGCCGACGCGCAGATCGCACTCGGCGAGCAGGGCATCGGCGCGGTCGCGGTCACCTACAGCGTGGGCGCGTTCAACCTCCTCAATGCGATCGGCGGCGGCTTCGCCGAGTACGTGCCGCTGATTGCGATCAACGCCGCGCCGTCCTACGAGCAGTGGCTCAACCAGCGGGCGATCGGCCTGCTCACCTCGCACATGTCCCAGCGCCCTGAGAGCAACCTGGAGGTCTACCGCCAGGTGACGGTGGACGCCCAGGCGATCTCCAACCCGGGCCTGGCCCCCACTCAGATCGACAGCGCGATCATCGCCTGCCTCTCCCACCGCCGGCCGGTCTATCTGGAGGTCATGGATGACGTCTGGGGGGCACGGTGTCCCGCTCCCCAGGGCCGGCTGACGCGGCGGGAGCGGCCCGTCACCGCCAAGAACGAGCGCATGCTCGATCAGGCGGTCACGGCGTGCATGGAGCTGGTGCGGCACCACCGCAACCCGATCCTGTGGGCCGGTGAGGAGATCGACCGCTTCCGGCTGTCCGACGAGTTCGAGAAGCTGGTGCGTGAGACCCGCATCCCGTTCTGCACCACCATCGGCGCCAAGTCCGTCGTCTCCGAGTACACCCCGGGCTTCTCCGGCGTCTACAACGGCAAGGCCAGCAGTCCGGAGGTGGCCGAGGTCTTCAACAATGCGGGCTGCCGCATCGGACTGGGCACGTGGGCGACCTCGAAGAACCTCGGCGGTGCGCGGTCGATCGGCGACGACTGGGCGGTCGCGGCCCACGACGGTGTGCACGTCGGCGCCTCGTACTTCCCCGATGTGCAGCTCGCCCGGTTCATTCCGGCGCTACGGGAACGCCTGGTTGCCGAGTTCGGCAGCGGTGCCTTCGAGGCGGACTACTTCGCCCGCGCCCATGACGAGGGTCTGGACGTCCCCGGCAGCACCGCCGCCTACCTGGATTCCCAGACCGGCGGCCCGTACCCGCAGAACGTGACGTACGACAGCCTCTTCCGGCACCTCAACGCCTTCCTCGAAGCGCAGACCAGCGAGTCCCGGGGCGAGCGCACCAACCCGTTCACGGTGGTGTGCGACGCTGCGTTCGCGCTGATCGGCTCGATGAATCTGCGGATGGCGGAGCGCGCCTCGTACGTGGCGCAGAACAGCTGGCTGTCCATCGGCTATTCGGTCGGCGCGGCCACCGGTGTGGCGCTCGGCCGGCGCCAGGCCGACAAGCGCCCGCTGGTCTTCGTCGGCGACGGCTCCTTCCAGGAGACGTGCCAGGAGATGTCCACCCATGTGCGGCACGGTCTGTGCCCGGTGGTGTTCGTCCTGGACAACGAAGGCTTCTACGGCATCGAACAGATGCTCGTCCAGCCCTGCTACTACCAGGAGGGGACACCCCGCTCCGACGGCGCCGAGTTCTACAACGAACTGCACCCCTGGCGGTACGAGAAGCTTGCGGAGGTCTTCGGCTCCGCCAAGCACCCGATGAACGGCGTCACCGTCCGCACGCACGACGAACTCGCCACCCTGCTCCAGCGGATCGCCGAGCCCACCGACACCATCAACCAGGGCCCGGTCGTCGTACGGGTGCAGCTCGGGCGGCACGACTACCCCCAGGCGCTCAAGTACAAGATCGCCGAGAATTGTCCGCCGCCCGGCGGTGTACCGGGGGAGGGGGCCGCACGATGACCGGAGCCGCCGAACGGCGGACCGGAGCGGTGGGCCGGAGCGGCGGACCGGAGTGGCGGACCGGAGTGGCGGACCGGAGTGCCGGTGCCACCGCCGATTCTCGCGAAGGCGCTCCGGCACGCCATGAGCGGTCCGTCCGGGCCGCCTGACTGAGCGGTCCCGGGGCCGGCTCGCCGACACCTTCGGCGAGCCGGCCCCTTGCGTTCGGCCTGATGGGCCGCCAGTAGTCGTTCCGGAGCAATGAAAAGATAGGCACTCAATAATTGACTCAGCCGTAAAAGTGCAGCTCAGGAGCGTTAATGGATCTCAACCTGCTGCGAGCCCTGGACGCCCTGCTTCAGGAGAACAGCGTGACCCGCGCCGCGGAGCGACTCGGTACCTCCCCCGCAGCGGCCAGCCGCACGCTGGCCCGGCTCCGCCGTGCCGTCGGTGACCCCCTGCTGGTCCGCGCGGGCCAGGGGATGGTCCCGACCCCGCGGGCCCTGGAACTGCGGCAGGAGGTGGGCGTGTTGCTGCGCCACTGCGACAACGTCCTGCGGCCCGGTGCCGGTTTCGATGCCGTGCATCTCCAGCGGACCTTCACCGTGCAGGCCGCCGACCTGCTCCTGACGGGGCTGGCCGGGGTCCTGACCGACCAGGTCCATGCGGAAGCTCCGCATGTGGACGTGGTCTTCCTGCCGGAGGCGCTGGAAGGGGGCCCCGCATTGCGGCAGGGCTGGGTGGACGTCGAACTGGGCGTCCTCGGAAACCTGGACCCGGAGATCCGGACCCAACAGCTCACCCGGACGACGCTGGTCGGCATCGCCCGCAGCGGTCATCCCCTCTTCGGCGGGCGGATCGACGCCCGCCGTTTCGCCGAGGCCGACCACATCGGCATCTCCCGGCTCGGCAAGCGCCTCGGGCCCATCGACAGTGCGCTCGCGGAACTCGGCCTGCGGCGCCGGGTCGCGGTCGTGGTACCCAGCCATACGAGCGCGATGATGCTCGCCCGGGACACCGACCTCGTTGCGCTCACCCTGGCCGACTGGCTCCCCGACACCACCTCCGCACTGGGACTGCGCACCTTCCCCATCCCCCTCGACCTGGCGCCTCTCGACCTCGGGATGGCCTGGCACCCCCGCAACTCGAGCGACCCCGGACACCGCTGGTTCCGTGACCGCTTGGCGGCCGCGGTCCTGGCGCCGTCGGGGACGGGGACGACGACGGTTCGGCGCTGACACGGTCAGGCTCATCTCCGCCTGTGCGAAGCTGTCGGCGCCTGCTCCGGTCGAAGAAGTCCTGCGTACCGTCCGCGCGGTGGCGCTCGCCGATCGGTATCACGTGTGCCAGGACGCCGCAGTCCGGTTGCAGAAGGCGGGCAACGAGGAATTCCTGCGGCGGCTCAACCGGGGGCTTCCGCAAGCCGACCTGATCCTCGCTGACCGCGCGGTGCGGCACTCCCCAGTCGCGTGAGTGACAGCTCTCGACGGGATACCGCCACTGCTGTGGCCAGGCACTGGGGGACGGCTAACGGATGAACCCGTGACCCGGGTTCACCAGCTCGCCGGCGCCGCCGGTTCCACCACATCGGATGCGATGTACGCGGCGTATTACGCATCGATCGCTCAGGCCGACGAGAGCAGCGACGGCACCGTCCGGCACCGACTTCGTCCGGAGGTCGGTGATCACGCTTGTCCGACCGTGGCAGGGCCTGGCGAGACGCTACGGACCGGACAGGAGCGGCGCGCACCGGGGGCAGCGGCCGCTGGGGCCCCGAGGGGCAGGCGGGTGTGCTGAGGGAGCGGGTGTGATGAGGGGACGAGCGTGACCGTGGGGAGCCGGTGACTACGAGGTGTATGTGCAGCCGTGCCCACCGTAATACCACTCGTACTGGCCCATCACCCACGGGTCCGCCGTGATCGTGAAGGTGCCGTGCGGGGCGGGACAGTGGAACGTCGTGGTGACGAGGTCACGGCCTGGTGGAGGAGGCCCCGGCGACGCGGTGGCCGCGGAGGCGATGCCGGCGCTTCCTCCGCCGAGCAGTGCAGTGATGAACGCAATCGCGATGATCTTCTTCATTGTGTCTCCCAGTTCCCTCGCGTGCCGGAACTGCCTCTGCGGACGATACACGCAATCGCCCAATTCGGGACAAGAGGAAAATCTCCCGATATACAGAAGGGGCGGTCGAGCCCAGCCGCCGCAGGGCCTGAGGGCCGGAGCGAGCCCCGGCCCCGGGGCGGTTCCCGGTCTCCGGTCTCCCTGCCCTGTCTCCCTTCTCTGGTCTCTGGTGACGGCACGGTGCGGTGTGTGCTGCGGCGACTCGTCGAGGCCGTCCGTGCGCGATCAGGAGCAGCGCGGCGTGGGTGCTCAACCGGCTCGACGACGGCCCGGCTGCGGGGTGACGGCCCGGACACCGCGGTGGTCAGTGGGCGAAGGGTGGGGCGAAGCAGCCGGTCTCCAGGTAAGGACCGTTGACCTGCACCTGGTAGTTGGTCTTCTGGACGAACGCGGTGACGCAGGCGTCCTTGTGGACGTAGAGGCCGATCCGGGCGCCTTCGGGCGTGACGTAGTGGTCGGTTTCGAAGCGGGGTTCCATCCCGCGGACTTCGAGATACGCGCCGAGTTGCTTGCCTGTGGGGCCGGTTCGTTGTTCTTTGTAGCCGAGCGCGAGCATCGCCGAGCGAACGGTCTGGGGATCCCACTTTCTCTGCGTCCACAGGCGTTTGAGGACGGGGTCGATGCGGTGGGCTTCCCGTTGGGCGTCCCTTTCCCTGGCGGGGGACATGTCGCGGGGTTGGCGGCCGGCGTTGTTCTCGTTGTAGTGCGGGGCCCCGTCGTGCGCTCCGGGCTCCACGTAGGGGGAGGAGGCGCCGGATGCGGAGGGGCCGGCGCTGGGGGATGCGCTTTGGGATGTGCTGCGGGAGGCATCAGGGGATGCGCTGGGCGCGCCGGCCGCGACGCGCTGCCGGCCGCAGGCAGTGAGGGGTAACGCGGCGCTCAGGAGGAGCGCGGTGGCGAAGCGTCTTCGGCGTCGAAGTAGGGAGAGAGCCATGCGGATCACTCTGCCATGAGGGCACCCGCATGCGTCGGCATCGTGATAACTCTCGTCTGCGGCTGATGAATCACGAAATGAGAGGTCGGCCTGGTGACCTCTCCAGGGGAGAGGCGGATGGTGTATCACCGGCTGTACGCCGAGTCGCTGTTGCACCTCGGTGCCGAAGTCTCACCGCGAACATGCGCTGACCGTGGTGAGCAGGGGGGCCGGTTCCAGGGTCTTGCCGCAGCCTCCTACAGCTCATCAATGCGCAGATAGTCGAGCGCCCGACGCGTCAGCTCGGCGATGCCCTCCGGTTCATCCTGCTGGGCCCAGTACTCCAGGGCGACATGGATCGCGTCGAGCAGAGCGGTGGTCAGGAGTCGTACTTCCAGGCTGTCCGGTGACGCTCCCGTGCGGGCTGCGAGCACCGGCAGCAACTGGTCCTGCAGGTCCCGCCCGGCGGCCAGCCACCGCATCCGAATCGCCGGCACGCTGCCCATGACGCGCACCAGCCGACGGGCGCGCTCCGTGTCCGCGAGGTGCGGGAGCGAGGCCGGTGCGTCGAACGCCGCCTGCACCGTGCTGGTCAGCGGCTCATCGGCCGGCCAGGTGGCCAGAGCGTCGACGAGCCGGCCGAGGCTGTCGGTCAGCAGGGGAGTGAGTGCGTCCTCCTTGGCCGCGCAGTAGCGGTAGAAGGTGCGCAGCGAGATACCGGCAGCCGAGGCGATGTCCTCGACCGTGGTCGCGTCGTACCCCTGCTCGGAAAACAGGGTGGCCGCGGTCTCCGCGATCTCCAGCCGGGTCTCCTGCCGCCGCCGTTCGGTCAGCGACGGTCTCCCTCGCGCCGCCGTCATCCGTCTCTCCTCGCCGCGCGGTCCTGCCCCCGCCGCTGCCCCTGTCGCTCTCGCTGCATGCCGCGATTCTGTCACAGACCAGCTACTTGGCACGTTGTGTCAAAAAAGAGGTATGTTGACTCCGCTGGATCCATCGGATCGGTCGGATCGGTCGGATCGATTGGGTCGATTGGGGCAATCGGATCGACCGGATCGCTGAACGCCCGTACGGGCCCGGCAATTTGGGGTCAGGCGGGGGCAGGCCGGCGTGCGGTATGCCATCCCAACGGGCCAACCGGGCGCATCAGCAAGGAGCCGACCATGTTCCGTACCCCCTCTACCTCCCGCGCCTCCCGCACTTCGGGGCGTACGTACCTCATCACCGGAGCCGCCTCCGGCATAGGCAAGGCCACCGCATCCCACCTCCGTCAACAGGGCCACACCGTGATCGGGGCCGACCTCGCAGACGCCGACATCTCCGCGAACCTCGCCACCCCCGAAGGTCGTACCGAACTGATCGACCGGGCCCATGAGTTGACCGCCGGTCGGCTCGATGCCGTCGTCGCCTGTGCGGGCCTCGCGCACTTCGCTCCGGCCACTGTTCAGGTCAACTACTTCGGCGTGATCGCCACTCTCGAAGGGCTGCGCCCGCTGCTCGCTGCCGGCACCGATCCGCGTGCCGTCGTGATCTCGTCCGTCACTTCCGTCCACCCGCACGACACGGCCATCGTCGACGCCGCGCTCTCCGGCGACGAGGAGGCGACCGTTGCCGCGGCCCAGGCCGCCATCGACCGGGGCGAGGGCTATGCGATCTACCCCTCGTCCAAGGCTGCCCTCGCGCGCTGGCTCCGTCGCACGGCAGTCACCTGCAACTGGGCGGCCGCCGGCATCCCGCTCAATGCCGTTGCCCCCGGCACGGTCGTCACGCCGATGACGGAGGGCATGCTCGCCGACGCCGGTATACGCAAGGTCGTCGACACCAGCGTCCCGATGCGGCTGCACGGCCACGCCCGCCCTGAACAGATTTCCCCGCTGCTGGCCTGGCTGACCTCCCCGGAGAACTCACACGTCACCGGCCAGGTCGTCTTCATCGACGGCGGTGCCGAAGCCGTCCTGCGAGGCGACAGCACCTGGTAGTCGTCGTGCGGCTGCAATTGTGAACGAAATGCTGCGCGCGCATGGCAGGAGAATCAGAACGTGAGACAAGGGCTCTCACCGCATTGACGTGGCTGAATTTCGCTGCCAGCCTCCCAAATGTGAGCCACTCGGAGAACTTCACCGCACGCCTGCACGTCGATCTGCGACACCAGGCCAGTGCCCTTTGTGCCGCCGGTCGCTAGAGCTGCCGGCCGGCGTCAGCTCCTGAGCGGCCCCTGAGCGGCCCCTGAGTCCGGGCCCGGTGCACTTGCCCGCCTGGGAATTCCTCGTCGCTCGGTGACTCTCACCGCATACCCACCTGGAATCTCCCGGGTTTAGGCGCACGGGCCGAAATGGTTTCACCCCGCCATGCGTGCGCCCATCCCCTTGCCCTTCCCTTGCCCTTCCCTCTTCCCTTTCCGTTTTGGCACCTCGGGTGGTGTTGACGCCCTCCGGAAGCGGAACTGCTTCCGCCGCGCTCCACCCCCATTCGAACAGGACCTTTCCATGGGCACGCTGATCACCCCGTCGAGCCGACGACAGTTCCTCACCCTGCTGTGCCTCTCGGCGGTCGCGGTCAGTTGCGGCTCCGAGGGTGGCGGTGCGGCCAAGGACCAGACCAAGACCCTGCGATACCAAGGGTGGGCGGGGTCCGTCATCCTGCCCGAACTGGCCGAAGACCTCGGCTTTCTGGAGGACGTGAAGCTGAAGTGGGTCGGCAACACGATCAGCGGGCCACAGGACATCCAGTCGGCAGCCACCGGGCAGGTCGACCTCGGCGGCGCGTTCAACGGAGCGTCGTCAAACTCGCTGCGAGAAAAGCTCCCATCACGGCGGTCATCAGCTACTACGGCGTCGACAAAGCCGCGTACAACGGCTTCTACGTGCTCAAGGACAGCCCGATCCACACGGCCCGTGACCTGATCGGCAAGAAGGTCGGGATGAACACCCTCGGCGCGCACTCCGAGGCCATGCTCGACATCTACCTGCAACGTCACGGACTGTCGCAGGCGGACATCAAGAAGGTCGAGCCCTTGGGGGTGCCCCCGGTCAACGCCCCTGCCCCGACCCACCTGAATCCCGCGCCCCCAGCCCTCCCTGCCCCACCCCTTTCCCCCCTGCCCTCACCTCCTGAGATTGCCGAAACCCCTGAAAGGAATGCGCACATGAGCACCAGCACAGGCTTCGACATCCGCCGCATCGGCGGACGCGTCGGCGCCGAGATCGTCGGCGCCGACCTCTCCGCCGACCTCGACCCGGCGATCGTCGCCGAGATCAACGCGGCTCTGCTGGAACACAAGGCGCTGGTCTTCCGCGGCCAGCAACTGGACGACGCGGCACAGCTGCGCTTCGCCTCCCTCTTCGGTGAACTCACCACCGCCCACCCCACCGTCCCGTCCGTGGACGGGCAGCCCAACATCCTGCCCGTCGACGGGGACGAGGGCATCCGCGCCAATCACTGGCACACCGACGTCACCTTCGTCCGCACACCCCCGAAGGCATCGACCCTGCGCAGCATCGTCGTCCCGCCCTACGGCGGCAACACGCTGATCGCCAACTCGGCCGCGGCCTACCGGGACCTGCCCGAGCCGCTGCGCGAGCTCGCCGACAAGCTGTGGGCGGTGCACACCAACGCCTACGACTACGCCGCCCCGAAGACCGACAAGGCGGCCCAGCACCGCAAACAGTTCGTCTCGCGCACGTACCGCACCGCCCACCCGGTGGTACGCGTGCACCCCGAGACGGGGGAGCGCGGCCTGTTCATCGGCGGCTTCGCGCAGACCATCGAGGGACTGAACCCTTCCGAGTCCCGGGACCTGCTGCGCATCTTCCAGTCGTATGTGACGCGGCCGGAGAACATCGTCCGGATCACCTGGACACCCGGTGACCTGGTCCTCTTCGACAACCGCAGCACCCAGCACTACGCGCCCGACGACTACGGAGACCTCCCGCGCCTGCTGCACCGGGTGACCGTTGCCGGGGATGCCCCGGTGGGCATCGACGGCACCTCCAGCCGCGCCCTCGAAGGCGGTGACGCAGCCCACTACACACCCGCCGTGGCCTGACGCCCCCGGGCCGTCAGCCGCCGAGAGCCGGCTCCCTGCACCTCCTGGGGCACTCCCAGGAGGTGCACGCTGAGTGGAGCGTCGTATCCACCGGGTGATCAGGAGTGGCCGGTGTCACCCGGGCTGATGGCGATGTGTGGTCCCCCGTAGACGCTGCGTATGCCCTGTGCGCGATTGTGACGGGGCCGATAGCGCGGCCGTGAAGCCTGTGCGCATCCTTCCCGGGACCAGCGAGAGAGCGAGAACGGCGATGTCCATCCCCCGCAAGTCCATGGCCTTGACGGCCGGTGTGCTGGCCGGCACCACGTTGGTGGTGACGGTCTGCGCCGTCGGTGGCGCCGCGGCGTCCCAGTCCGGCAACGGCAAGGGCGGGAATGCATCCGCCCCGGTGCTGCCCGCGCGCTTCGCGCAGCAGAAGATCCAGTGGACGGCCTGTGGCGCGGATGTCACCGCCAAGGCCGTACCCGGCGCCGAATGCGGCTGGGTGAAGGTGCCGGTGGACTACGCCGCCCCGGACGGGAAGTCCGTCAAACTCCGGGTGTCGCGGGTGCGGGCAAAAGACCACAGCCGTCGGCTGGGGTCACTGCTCTACAACCCCGGCGGGCCCGGCGCGGGCGGTGCGGCCGACGTGGCCGACGGAAACTGGCAGGCCGGCACCCAGGCCCGGGCCCGCTACGACCTGGTCGGCTTCGACCCCCGGGGCATAGCCGGTTCCGGGCAGATCAAGTGCCCCGACGGCGTGCCGCAGCAGCCCGAGAACCCGCCGCGCACCGAGGCGCAGGCCAAGAAGGCGTTCGCCGACGCGACCAAGCGCGGCCGGGCCTGCCAGAGGGCGAGCGGCGCTGTTCTTGCGCATATGGACAGCGTGAGCGTCGCGCGTGATCTGGATGTGCTCCGTACGGTCCTGGGTGATGCCAAGTTGAATTACACCGGCTTCTCCTACGGCACCTTCCTCGGCCAGCAGTACATGAAGCTGTTTCCCGACAAGGTGGGCCGGATGGTGCTCGACAGCGTCGTCAACCCCGCGGCCGACATGCAGCAGGTTGCCCGCCGTGACGTCAAGACGTCCGATGACGCGATGCGTCGGTACGCCCGGAATCTCGTCGCCTGCGGGGACGACCGTCTGGGAACCACGGCCGGAGAGATTCTGCGGAGGGTCACCGGGTTCGCCAAGAAGCTGGAGCGGAAGCCACTGCGAGGGTCCGGCGGCGAGGAATTCACCGACGCCACCCTGTCCATGTATCTGGACACGGCGGTGACGGACGAACAGAGCTGGAAGCCGCTGACCAAGGCACTGGTCGCCGCCCTGCACGGGGACGGGGCCGCCTTCGAGCGCTTTGACAAGGAGACAGCCGGCGAGAGCGGTGGCAAGAAGCCGACGCCGCAGGAGCAGCAGGCCCAGGAAGACGAGTCCGCGAGCATGCCGGCGGTGCTGTGCCTGGACTCCCCGTCCGCGCCGAAGTCCCCGAAGGCGATGCTTGACATGGCCGACGCGTTCGCGAAGCAGTCGCCGCTGTTCGGGCGTTCCTTCGCCTGGCAGATGATCGACTGCGCGACGTGGCCGATCGCCCCCACCGGCGCGGCCGAGCCGATCAAGGCATCCGGGGCGGCGCCGGTGCTGCTGGTGTCGTACACCGAAGATACGCAAACTCCGCTGGCCAACGCGCAGGCGGTGCACCGGCAGCTGGCCCATAGCTCGCTGCTGGTCCGCAAGGGCCACGGGCACGCGGCGTACGCCTCGGAGAATCCGTCCACGTGCACCGACCGAGCCGTCGACAGGTATCTGGTCGGAGGAAAGCTGCCGGACAAGGTCGCCAACTGCCCGCGGTGACACGGTCGTGCCGCCTACTGCGGGTGGGGCGGACGCCTCACGTGGCCGCCGGGGACACCCGTTCTCCCGGCCGCTGAGCGCGCGGGCCGCGTCGCCGGACCCACCCCCACAGGGCCAGCAGGAGGCAGGCCGCCAGGCAGCCGGCTCCTGCCACGGCCAGCGGCCCGTTGCCGCCGGTCGCCGCGGCGCCACCGGGATCGGCCGCAGGGCCTGCGGCGACCACGCCCAGCCCGGCCGCGACGGTGATGACGGTCTTGGTCAACCCGGAGGCCTCACCGGCGCGTTCGGGCCGGATGACGCTCTGGGTAGCGGTCAGCGTCAGGGCATTGCCGACGCCCAGCGCCGCCCCGCCGCCGGTGACCGCCGCGAGATACGACGGCATTCCGGAGACGAACGCCGCGCCCAGCAACATCACCGCGCCCGCCCCCAGGCTCGTCGCCATGACCGGTACGGCGTGGGCGCTGGTCACCCGCCCCGCTAACGGCCCCGCGGCCGCCATGGCCACCGCGGGGCCGAGGAAAGCCGCCCCGGCCGCCAACGGCGTGAGCTGCCGGCCCTCCTGGAGCGAGAGCGGTACGACGAACAGGAACACCACCGTCGCGGCGTTGGCCACCGCGCCCGCCGCGGTCAACGCCACGAAGGCGCCATGACGGAAGAGCGCGGGGCTGATCAGCGGCTCGGCCGCGCGGAGTTCGATCCGTACGAACGCCGCCGACGCCAGCGCCATCAGGCACAGCGTGCCGACGCCGGCGGGGGACACCCAGCCCCACACCGGGCCGCGGTCGACGAAGACGGCCAGGGCCGCGATGGCGCCGGTCCCGGTGGCCAGCCCCGGCCAGTCGACGTGCCCGGACGCCGTGGTGTCCCGCGATTCCCGGGCCCGGCGGGCACAGAGCGCAGCCACCACACCCAGCGGCACGTTGAGCCAGAACACCGCCCGCCACGACACCGTCTCGGTCAGGGCGCCGCCGACGAACGGGCCGCAGGCGGTGGCCAGCCCGCCGATGCCCAGCGCCCACCCCGTGGCCCGGCCGCGCAGGGCGGGCGGGAACACGTTCGTCAGCAGCGCCAGTCCGGCCGGCATGATCAACGCGCCGCCCGCGCCCTGCACCACGCGGGCCGCCACCAGCAGCGGCAGCGAGGGCGCCAGTGCACACCACAGCGACGCCAGTGCGAACAGCGCCAGCCCCGCGATCAGCAGACGGCGCCGGCCGCACAGGTCACTCATCCGGCCCGCGCCCAGCATCAGCGTGCCGCATGACAACAAGTAGGCGCTGACCGCCCATTGCAACTGCCCGGTCGATACGCCGAGTTCCGCCTTGATGTGCGACAGGGCCAGGTTCAGGGCGAAGGAGTCGAGCTGGATGCAGAAGACACCCAACGCGACCGAGACCAACGCCCACCGGGCTCCCCTTCGCCCCTCGGCTTCCCCCGCAGACACATCAACTCCCGGCACCGTCGCAGCACTTCCCTCCCCGCTGCCCGGCCGGGCAGCAACGTCATCTCCTCCACCGCAGGGTGATCCACGGAGACCGAAGAGACACCCCCTAATGCTCCAGCAGCCGGCGGACCTCGCCCGTGCCCAGCGTGATCACGGCCCTGGGGCGCATAGGTCCCTTGCCGCGCCGGGAGAGCAGGACGACCTCCTCGACCACGGCCGACAGTGCGCCGAGCTGACCGGCGCACTCGATGGCCAGAGGCCGCGGATCCTGAGTGCGGCCGAGGGAAAGATGCGGAATGAAGCGACCGCCACGCCCGCGGCAGAGCGGGAACCGCAACCCCAGCTCCCGGTGCAGACGAGCCCACGGTGCCAGGCCCGCCGCGGCCGGATCGAGCCACACCGTCGCGTAATGCCGGTGCCGGAAGTACCGAACGCCGGCCAGACGCGCCGTGAACGCCGCGCTCTCCGCTGCGCCGGCGGAGAGCAGCGGCACAGCCCGTGCGAACTCCTCCTCCGGCGCGAAGCCGAACAGCAGATTGACATGCGGCGGCCACCGCCGTACCTGCGGATCATGCTCCCAGCGGATTTCCTGAATTGCCGGCCAGAGCTCCTGCGGCGGCAGCCACGCCACCGCCGTCCGGGCCGTCGGCGCCACCTCGAGCACATCCAGCGGCGCAGCCCCGCCGAACACCGGATTCCATCCCACGCTCCCATGGTCCGGGCCGCGCCCGCATCGCACGAGCCGACATGCCTGCAACGGCAGACTTGGCCGGCCGTGCATTGGGTGACGCGGAGCGAGGTGGAGTCCCCCCGCTGGGCATGACCAGAACAACGAGTCACTGATCGAAGAGACAACCTCTAGGCGGAACCCAGATCGGCCGACACCCAGTGTTCCGGCTGCATGTAGAGGACGACGTGCTCACCGAGCTGGGCGTGGTCGTACTCCACGAAGTCGGCGACCTTGTCCTGTGGGAGGTACCGCGCGGCCATCTCCCAGGACCGCTCGCGGCTGTCTGATTCCGTCCTGGTGACCGGTCCCTCCACCGATACGTAGCGCACGGTCGGCTCGCTCCGCTGCACCATCAGACTGAAGCGCCCTGCGGACCGGATTGCTCGCGCTTTCCGGGAATCGGGCCCGGTACGCACCCACAGTTCGCCGCCCGGCGTGTAGTGATACCAGATGGGAACTGTCAGCGGTGCGCGGTCGGGCCGCTCGACCACCGACAGCGCACCGATGTGAGGTTCCGCCAGAAACTGCTCTCGTTCCCGCATCGACAGTGCCATGTGCCCGACCCTAGTCCGACCCACGGCTCACCGACGTGACATGACCCGATCCGGTGCTTGCTGACACCGAGGGCACCCCACCGTGTGGCGGCCGGCCCAGCGTCCGCTGCGGAGCCGTTCGCGGCAGCGGGGACGGACGGGATCGGCATCGTCACGGCGACCACAGAGATCAACGACGCCCTGGCCGCCGCCGACCGCATTCTGGCGCAGTCCGCTTCTCCTGCCCTCAGCCGCCCGTGAGGGCGTGCGGCATGGCGGTGCCAGTGTTCTGGATGCCGCCTGCCGGCTCACCGGACGTGGACGGGTATTGCCCATGGCAGAGCCGCCGGGAAGGCTGACCGAAGAAAGGATGTGCAGCCGACTGCAGCACGTGGACGAGAGCAGCCCGGACCCTGGCCTCAACGCCTTGGAACGGGATTCGCCGGGCATACGTCTGCAATGGACCAACGTAGCGCAAGCAGGACACCGCCGGCGGGGCCCGTCTGGGCAGGGTGGCTCTACCTCGGGCTGGCGGTGCTGGCCGGTACCCAGCTCTTGGCGACCCTGCTGCAGTCGGGAGCCGGCGATCCGAGTTTCGTTCCCAGCCTGGTCGGAGTGATCGCGTTTCCAGCCCTGGCCGGGGTCTCGGAAACCGGCCGGGGACTCAGGAACCGGCCGGGAGGAACTTGTCCCTGACCTTGTCGCGCCGCGGGGCGGCCGGACGGGGGAGAGGCAGACGCCGGAGTGGCGGGACACGCCGCAGGCAGGCCGGGCGGGCCAGGCCGTGTACGGGCCGTGGTGGACCAGGCCCTGCGCGGGACGTGCCAGGGCCTGGCCGTCGGCGGAAATACCACCGACCCGCGGGAACTCGTCGCACCGTCGGCCCGCATGCCGCGGCCGGGCCGTGTCGCCGTCGGGCCCAGCGGATCCCGATTCCGTCCCACGCTTCACCCGCACCGCAGCCCTCCCGAAACACCGGCCCCTGCCTCTCATGAGGCCGGGCCCAGCCAGTCGTACGGACCGGGTCATCGGTTCCCGGTGAGACCCGCCGGGTGGGGGAGCCCCGATGAAAGGGAGGAGACCCGCCGGGGGGAAGACCCGCCGAAGGGGAGGAGACCCGCCGAGCGGAGGAGCCCCCTCGGGCAGGGAGACCCGAGCGGAGGCGCCCCGCCGGACGGAGGAGACCCGCCGGAGGCGTAACGCCCGCCGCCCTCCATCTCGCGTGCTCTGCCACCCAGTTGACCACCCACGAGCTGGTTTAGCGGATCCGGACAACAACTGGGCCCGAGGCGCCATGCACCCTCCCCTACGGATGAACCGGCTGGCACGATGACCAACATGACTGCCGGGTCGGTTTCACGAGCTGCGCGCGCCGCAATCTTCGCGGTGGTGTGCGTGACGACCGCAGCCCTGGGACATGCGTTGATGTCCGCGCAGGCGTTGCCCGTATGGGCGCTCGTAGCCGCACTCGGGGCAACGGGCTCGGCGGCTTGGTGGTCGGCGGGGCGGGAACGCGGCGGGTTCGCCGTGACCGGTTCCTCCGTCGTGGTCCAACTGGCTCTGCACTCCCTGTTCGGCCTGGCGCAGTCGTGCCGGTCCGTCCTCGGCCTGGAAACCGCCCCCTCCGCGTCCATGGCGCCAAGGGGCGAGATGACGGGGATGAGTCATCTGGCGGGCATGGCCGGCACGCTCGCCGCCTCCACCGCGCACCTGGGCGATATCGGTGCCATGCGCGGCGAGATGAGCGAGTTGCGGATGGTGCACTCCGGCCACGGCACCTTCGGTATGTTCCTCGCCCATGTGCTGGCCGCGCTGGTGTGCGGGTTGTGGCTGTGGCGCGGCGAGGCGGCCGCGTTCCGGCTCGCCCGCAGTGTGGCCGCGGTGTGGTTCGCGCCCCTGATGCTGGTCCTGGCGACGCTGGGCCGGACGGGCCTGAAGCCGACCGCGCGTCCGGTGGCCGGTTGCGGCCACGTCCTGCGCCTGCGCGGGGTGTTCCTGCATCACGTCCTGTCCCGCAGAGGCCCGCCGAAGCCGTCCTTCTGCTGCTGACCGCCCGCCTGACCTGGGACCCTCCCCGGCAGTGCCCGGCACTCCGCAATGCGGTCATGGACGCCACTTCCGTCAATGACGCGCTGTTGCCGATGGAGTCCGGGACCCCCACTCCCTTTCTCCGTAAGGTCCCTTTTCCGCAAGGTCCCTTGCATCTTTCCGCAAGGTCCCTTGCATCGGTGGCGGGCGGAGTACCGGCGTGTCCACGCGGCTGCCGCTCTCGTACCTCCGGGTACCTCGGTGAGCGCCGCCGGACCACACGCCGGCCCCTTGCCCCGCGGCCCTCCGGCCTGCCCGTAGCGCCCGTCGACCGTCGCCCCTGGACGGTGTCACCGGCCGTCGCACGGGTTCCCGGAATGCCGCTCACCGACGAGGCCGTGCCATGCCTTGGTACGCCCCGCACCTCCGAAGGACGTGTGGCGATGATTCCTGCCCTTTTCGATCCGGCCGGCGGCAAGCGGACCGTCGCGGACGACGAGCAGTTGACCGCCCTTGCACTGGCCGCCCGGAAGGGCGACCCCGAGGCCGTCGAGCGTTTCATACGTGCCTCCCACCGCCATGTGTGGCGCTTCGTGGCCCACTTGAGCGGCGAGACGAACAGCGCCGACGACCTCGCCCAGGAGACGTTTCTCCGTGCCCTCACCGGTCTGCCGAGATTCGCCGGCCGCTCCTGTGCCCGTACCTGGCTGCTGTCGATCGCCCGCCGGGTGGTGATCGACCGCTACCGGTCTGCCGCCGCCCGTCCGCGCATCGCCGATGTCGACGACTGGCAGGCGGTCGCGGAACGCCGCCAGCCCAGCGGACTGCCGGGCTTCGACGACGGTCTGGCACTGACCGAGCTGCTGGAGGCGCTGGACGGCGAACGGCGCGAGGCATTCGTGCTCACCCAGTTGGTCGGAATGCCGTACGCGGACGCGGCGGCGATCGTGGGCTGTCCCATCGGCACGGTCCGCTCCCGGGTGGCCCGTGCCCGCGCCGACCTCACCGGCTGGCTGAGGTCCGCCGAGCGGTGCGCACGACGCCCTCAGGCGGTTGCGGCGTGACCCATCCCGGTTCCGGGTGATCACTGTGTTGCCGGTGCGCCGCCCCGTACGGCGGATGGCGCCCCTCCCGGGGTGGCGTACCGGCAGTTCCCGAAGATTCATGGACCGCAGCCGTTCGCTATGTGCCCGGCTCCGGAGCCCCCTCCATAGTTTCCCCACGGAAATAGTTGCCGCATGGCAGTTTTACGTGCGGTCATCGGGTAGGTGAGGGCGTGACGGCATGACGGGGAGATCAGGGAGGAGTAGCCATGGCAATGGCAGCGGCGCAGGCCCACATCTCGGTGAAGCGCTCGGACAGGGGCGCCGCATGTGAGGCTGCTCGGTCGGCTGTGCCGCAGGTGGAGGAGGCCCAGCGCGTTGCCCCGCAGGATGCGCGTCGCCTGTCGAAGCTGTTCTTCGAGCAGCTGTCGGACCTGGAGGAAGGCACCCCGGAGTACCAGTACGCGCGCAACACGCTCATCGAGATGAACCTGTCGCTGGTGCGCTATGTAGCGCGCCGATTCCGCAGCCGCGGGCAGGAGATGGAAGACATCATGCAGGTCGGGACGATCGGTCTGATCAAGGCCATCGACCGCTTCGATGTGTCGCGCGAGAACGAGTTCACCACCTTCGCCATCCCCTACATCACCGGCGAGATCAAGCGGTTCTTCCGTGACACGACCTGGTCCGTGCATGTCCCGCGGCGTCTGCAGGAGTTGCGTGTGGACCTTGCCCGCGCTCGCGAAGAGCTCGAAGGGCGTGGCAATCCCGAGCCGTCCGTCGCCGACTTCGCGGTTCACCTGGGGCTCGGGGAGGAGGAGGTCATCGAGGGGCTGGTCGCCTGCAACGGTTACGACGCAGGCTCCCTCGACCGGCCCATCGAAGCGGGTGGCAGCAAGCAGCAGACCGGCCTCGTCGCCGACCTGATAGGCAACGAAGACCCCGCTCTCGCACTGGCCGAGGACCTTCAGGCCCTCAAGCCGCACCTCGCCCAGCTGGACGAGCGTGCGCGCACTCTCCTCGAACTGCGCTTCGGCTCGGAGATGACACAGACCGAGATCGGCGAGGAAATGGGCCTGTCCCAGATGCACGTCTCCCGTCTCCTCACCCGCACATACGCCACCCTGCGCGAAAGCCTCCTCGCCGAGGCATAGCCAAGGACTTGCTTGCACGGTATGCGGACAGCGGCGTCCCCGCCAGCGTACAAAGTGCCATTTCTCCAGGTCAGGGCCGCGTCGTGCGGGCGAGTGCACGGCGACGGGCCCGCTGCGGACAGCTCTTGACGGCGGCGTGCCGATCACCGCACGGTGCGGCGAACCACAACAGAAAAGACCACCGACGATTCTGCGCGGGAGAGCCCACACCCCAGTGGCGTGGCGCCGAAGGAGCAAATCCTCCCCGGAAACTCTCAGGCCTCGTTACCGCGCAGTGGAGGTGGACTCTGGAAAGCAGGCGCTGATGCGCCTCGCCCACGGTGCAAGCCGCGCTCGTCGCGGTGAAGCTCTCAGGCCCATGACAGAGGGGGAGGCTCACTCGATCGCGTGCCCCGTCCGACGGTGCGCGCCAGGCCCGAGGAGTCTCCATGGTGCACCCTGACTCGCACCCCGACACCCCGTCCCACCGGTCACTCGCCGCACGGGAGCGGACCGCGCCCTTCTCCGTACGCCACATCGGACCGGGCGCCGAAGAGCTGTCCACGACGCTCTCCCACCTCGGCTTCGGTTCCCGGCTCGCACTGATCGACGCCGCGGTGCCCGGCCCACGGCGCGACCGCCGCGGGCTGCGGCCGCCCGCCCCGGCGTCCGAGGCCCGGACCGAAGCCGAGCTGCGCGCCCGTCTCCACCTGCACAAGACGCTCTGCACACCGCACGGCGGGGGAGGGCCCGGCGTCGGCCCCGTGGCCGTGTATGAGCACTTGGTGCCGCATCCGCCCTCACACCCGATCCACCCGGACCCCGCCCAAGCGAGGGCGGAGGCCGGAATGCGGCGGTCTACCCCCTGACGACGGCCGGCCGCAACAAGTACCGGCCTCCGGACCGCCGGGCCGACGGTGCACGCGGCGACCGCCATCCCGTCTGCTCCTGCTCGACGATCGACGCCTACGAGAGCTGAACGCCGCGCAGGTCAGCGGTGCTTCGGCCGGCGGCGCGCCGCTCGCTTCGCCACAGCACCCTGCGCCCTGCCCTTCCCTGCCCACGGGCCCGCACCGCTCGTTCCGCACCGGCTGACCCCGCCCCGGCTCCACCTTCCCTCCTCCCCTCCTCCGCGGAGGGGCGGGCTGCCGGGGCAGCTCCTCGCGGCGCAGGCGGTCGCCCTTCGCGGGGCCACGTCGTCGGCGTTCCGGGACCGGCAGGAACGCGCGCTCCGCGGTGCCCGGATCCTCGCCGGGCGGCTCCTCGCCGATGACGTGGCCGAGACCGGTGCCCGGGTGGTCACCGGCTCGACCGAGACGCCGCTCGTGCTCATCGATCTCGCGCATTCCGTGCTGGACGCCGGACGGGCCGGGGAGCGTCTTCGTTCGCTCGGCATCAGGCCGAACACCGCGGGGGAGCACGGCCTTTTCCTCGGCACCACGGCACTGGCCGGCCGCGGATTTGATGACGCCTCCTTCCGCTAGCTCGCCGACGTGATCGCCCGAGCGCTCCTGCACCCACCTCACGTCGCCGAAGTGGCCGAACTCGACGATCGAGTAGCCCGCTTGACGACACGTCATCCCATAGCCGCCTGCGTAGAAGCCCCTCAAGCCCACCAAGCCCACCAGGAAGAGGAGTAACCCCCCATGAGTCAGCACCAGTTCGACGTTCTCGTCATCGGCGGCGGCCCCGGCGGCTACGTCGCCGCCATCCGCGGCGCCCAGCTCGGCCGTTCGGTCGTCCTCGTCGACAAGGAGCGTCCTGGCGGCGTCTGTCTCAACTGGGGCTGCATTCCGACGAAGGCCATGCTGCGCTCGGCGGAAGTCCTGGAGACCGTGCGCGGCGCGGAGGAGTTCGGCGTGCGGACAGCGGGTGTGCAGCTGGATTACTCCGCCGTTCTGCAGCGCAAGGACGGTATCAGGCCCTGGTGGCGGCGTCCGTCATCAGCGGCCACGACGAACGTATCGACTACCGGGCCGTACCGGCGGCCACCTTCACCCACCCCGAGGTGGCGAGCGTCGGCCTGACGGAGGCCCAAGCGCGGGCGGGCGGCCACGGGATCACCACCGCACGCTTCCCGTTCGCCGCCCTTGGGCGTGCTCATGCGTATGGCGCCACGGACGGCATGGTCAAGGTGGTCGCCGACCGGTCGAGCGGTGCGGTCCTGGGGACTCACATCATCGGTCCCGGCGCGAGCGACCTGATAGCGGAGGCGGCGCTCGCCGTGACACACGGTGTGACGCTCCCGCCGGTCTACCAGGTCCGATCCGCCGGCTGCCCCGAACCGGCGCGCGCCCGGGGCCTGCCCGACCGCGGCCTTCTGCAACACGCTTACAGTTCATTTCCCTTCGGATGGTTCCACGGGAAGCGAAAGTGTGGTGATGGACACGCCTCCGGCATGCGGACGAGGACGTGCTCTTGGCCGGATGTGCACTACCGGAAGCAGTGCATCCGACGTGGCGAGCTCGTGGTCGCACCCCGGGGTGACCGAAATTGATTCCTACTGGCTCGTAACTTCCCCTCTTGCCCGGGAAATTGTTTTCCCAGCTTGTTGCCTGGGGTCATCCCAGCAGATAGCGTTCCAATCGTGGTGATCAAGATCCGGGACTTTCGGACCTTGCAGGGGGGTCGATTCGATTGGATGCACTAACGTTGACTGCGCCCTCCGGTCGAATGACGACGGACATTGCGGAAGCCTCATGGTGACCTGGGTTTTCATCGCGACGATTTTCGCGATGGTGGCCGCGCCGGGGCCTTCATTCATGGTGTTGGTGAATGAGACGCTGCGTTTTGGACGTGGGGCCGGGTTGGTGACCATTCTCGGCAGCAGCACCGGGCTGCTCATGTGGGCGGCGACCTCCGCCCTCGGGCTGGCCGCACTGACGCAGACCTCTCCGCTGGTGTTCACCGCCTTCAAGCTGGCGGGTGCCGCCTACCTCTGCTATCTCGCGGTGATGACGGTGCGCAACCGGTGGAAGTTCGGCCACCAGCCGGAAGCGCCCGAGGAGTACGGCGCCGCCGACCTGTGGCGGTCCTACCGGTCAGGGCTGGTCACCAGTGCCGCCAACCCCAAAATGGCCACCGTCTACCTGGCACTGATCCCGCAGTTCCTGCCGGCCGGCGGCGGTTCGCCCGCCGACGTGGTCACGCTGACCGCCGTGCAGATCTTGATCAGCGCCGGCTGGTACGCGGTGGTGGTCACCCTGGTCGGCCTGGCACGGCGGCTGCTGGCCATGCCGGCGATGCGGGTCGGACTGGCCTGGGTGAGCGGGGCGGTTCTGCTGCTGCTCGGGCTGCGCACCGCGGTGATGACGGGGCCCATGGCCTAGCGGAACAGCCGGAAAAGCGAACAACTCCAGGGAAGAGGAATTGCCTTGACGTCTCCTGTGAAGGTTGACACCCGGGTATGCGAGGTCATCGCAGACATACTCGGATCGTCCGCGCCGGCCGAAATCAAGAATGACGACGAGTTGCGCGGGATCGGAATCGACTCGTTGAGCATTCTTGAAATAGTCGTCCGAATCGAGAAGGAATGTGGCATCACGATCGGCGACAGTGAGATATTCGAGGCCGCGCTGTGCCGCGTCGACGATCTCGTGAAGTTGGTCCAGTCGCACGTGAAAAATTCCTAGAAACGAGGATCGGAAACGCATGGTGAATTCGGCAGAAGCCTCGCTGACCGCTGAAGAAATCGTTCCCACTCACTGGTACAACGTGCTGTCCGACCTCACCGGCGTCGAGGAGGCGGCAAAGCTGCGCCAGGCAAGGCCGGAGACCCGCGAGAGCGGTGGCGCGGTCACCCCGCAGATCCCGCTGTCGATGTACCGGCAGAGCATGGGCCGGGAACGGTTCGTCGAGATCCCGCAGCCGGTGCGTGAGGAGTACCTGCGCTGGCGGCCGACCCCGCTCCACCGGGCACGCCGGCTGGAGCAGCTGCTCGATACCCCGGCCCGGATCTACTACAAGTACGAGGGCACCAACACCACCGGCAGCCACAAGCTGAACACCGCCCTCGCCCAGGCCTATTACTACAAGCAGGCAGGCATCACCAGCCTGACCACCGGCACCGGTGCCGGCCAGTGGGGCTCGGCTCTCGCCGTCGCCTGCCGCATCTTCGGCCTGGAGTGCACCGTCTACATGGTCCGGGTCAGCTACGACCAGAAGCCCTACCGCCGGATCATGATGGAGATGAACGGGGCCAAGGTCATCTCCAGCCCCAACGAGAACTCCGAGGCCGGCCGGGCCGCGCTGGCCCGCGACCCGAACACCGACGGCAGCCTGTCCATCGCCAACGCGGAGGCCTTCGAGCACGCGCGCCAAGTCGAGCGCTGCAACCTCTCGGTGGGCAGCGGGGAGAATCACGTCCTGCTGCACCAGACCGTGATCGGGCAGGAGGCGGTCCGGCAGTTCCGTGCGATCGGCGACTTCCCGGATGTGGTGATCGGCTCGGTCGGCGCGGGCAGCAACTTCTCCGGCATCTGCCTGCCGTTCTTCCACGAGAAGGTGCGCGAGGGCCTGCAGACCCGGTTCGTCGCGGTGGAACCGGAGGCGTGCCCCAAGCTCACCAAGGGCCGTTACGCATGGGACTACAACGACTACACCGGCATCACGCCGATGACCAAGATGTACACCCTGGGGCACACCTTCGTCTCCCCGGGTATCCACGCCGGCGGCCTGCGGTACCACGGCGCCGCCCCCTTGGTCAGCGCGATGTATCACCAGAAGCTGATAGAAGCGGTGGCCTACGCACAGCGTCCGGTGTTCGAGGCCGGCCTCACCTTCGCCAATGAGGAGGGCATCATCCCGGCCCCCGAGTCGGCGCACGCCATCCGCGGCGCGATCGAAGAGGCGCTGCTGGCCAAGAAGGAACGCAAGGAGAGGGTCATCCTGTTCAACCTCAGCGGTCACGGGCTGCTCGACCTCTCGGCCTACCAGCAGTTCCTCAGCGGGAACATGACCGACATGGCGGCGTCGGACGAGCTGATCGCCGCCTCGCTCGGACGCTTGCCGGCCATGGACGACCTGGGCGCGGCTGCGCGCTGAAGGCGAGCCTTACAGATGGGGAGACAGGCCGTGCAACACCTGACTGACAGGGTGCTGGACGTCGCAATCGTGGGCACCGGTCCGCGCGGGATCTCGGTGTTCGAACGGCTCGCGGCCAATCTGATGGCCGAGACGGAGCCGCCGAGCGTCAGGATCTGGCTGATCGACGCGGTGGAACTGGGAGCCGGCCGGATCTGGCGGACGGACCAGGAGACCAGCTTCCTGATGAACACCGTCGTCGGTGAGATCAGCATGTTCTCCGGGGTCTTCGACGGTGAGCCATGCCGGCCGGGCGCCGGCCTGTCCTTCCAGCAGTGGTTACCCACACAGCCGGAACCGGAACTGTCCGGACTGGACCATGACGACTACGCACCGAGGTACGCCTACGGCCGGTACCTGCGGTATGTGTACGACTCGGTGGTGCGTGCCGTGTCCGGGCTCGGCGAGGTCGTCGAAGTGGTCGGCAAGGTGACCTCGTTGCGGGAGAACGGCACCAGCTACGAACTCCGCGTGTCCACCTCGGACGATGAGCGCACCGTGACCGCCGACGCGGTGGTGATCACCACCGGGCACGCCCAGGCGGAGCTGTCCGAGCACCAGTCGGAGCTGGCGCGGTTCGCGCAGGACCGGTCCGGACTCCGTTACCTCAGCGGGGATTCGGCCGCCGATCTGGAACTGCAGTCGATCCCGCCCGGCGCCGAGGTCGGCGTAGTGGGGCTCGGGCTGTCCTTCTACGACATCCTGATGTCCTTCACCGTCGGCCGGGGCGGGAAGTTCAAGGTGAACGGCGACGGAGCCATGTGCTACGTGCCCAGCGGCAACGAGCCCTCGGTGGTCGCGGGCTCGCGCAGCGGATTGCCGATCCGTTCGCGGGGCCGCAACCAGAAGGGGGTGACCGGCCGCGCAGCGCCGAAGTTCCTCACCTCGGCCGCCATCGGCCAGCTGCGCGAGCGCAACGCGGTGCACCGGGGCAACCCCGCCCTGGACTTCGACCGGGACGTGCTGTCCTTACTTCAGGCCGAAATCAACTATGTCTACTACACCACCCAGGCAAGGACCCAGCACGGGCCGGAGCGTGCCGAGACGGTCGGCGCCGAGCTGTACGCACTCGGCCCGGAACTGGCGCGCTGGCGCGAGGTGGTGGTGCGCCACGGCCTCGAAGACGTGGAGCCGGTCGACCTGGACCAGCTGTCCAGACCGCTGCACACCAAGCGGTTCGACTCCGGTGCCGACGTGGTCGCCGAGGTACGGCGCATCCTGCTCGCCGACATCACGGAGGCCGGTCAGGGCAACGTGGACAGTCCGCTCAAGGCCGCGCTGGACGCCATCCGCGATTCCCGCGAAGTGCTGCGGTACGCCGTGGACTTCGGTGGCCTGACCCCGCGATCCCATCGGGCCGACTTCCTCGGCCGGTTCGTCTCACGCACCTCGACGCTGTTCACCGGCCCCCCGCTGGAACGCACCGCGCAGTTCCTGGCCTTGATCAATGCCAGGGTGCTCGACGTGGCCGGGCCGGACGTGGTGCACGGATGCGACGCCGAGCAGGGCCGGTTCTTCCTGGAATCCCCGGCCGTCGAGGGCTCTCGCAGGCACTGCGACGTGCTCATCGACTCCCGGATCCCGACCGCCGGCCTGATCCGTAACACCGACCCGCTGATGCGGCAGCTGGTCGAGGAGCGGATGGCCGTCGACTTCGTGCACGGCGACACCGAAGAGATGTTTGCCACCGGGGCACTGCACATCACCCCGGCCGAGCGTCGGGTGATCGCCGCCGACGGCCGCCCGCACCGCGCCCTCTACGCGCTGGGCATCCCGACCGAGCGGGTGTGCTGGTTCACCCAGATCGGCAACGGCCGGCCGGGTGTGCACACCTCCTTCTCCAGGGACGCCGACGTGATAGCGCTCAGCGTGCTGCGCCGGGCCGAGTCCAACACCTTCCAGTGATCGGGGACAAGTTGTCCGGGCAAGACGATGCCTACCAGGAGTTCCGCGCGGCGCGGGACCTCCTTTTGCACCACGCCAACGACCAGGACGCCGCGCGCAAGGCGTTCCGGTGGCCGCGGCCACGGCAGTTCAACTGGGCGACCGACTGGTTCGACCGGATCGCCGAGGGCAACGACCGGGTGGCGCTGCGCATCGTCGGACAGGGGGAGCTGACCTTCCAGGAGCTTTCCCGGCGTTCCGACCGGGTCGCCGGCTGGCTGCTGTCGCAGGGCATCCGCCGGGGCGACGTGGTGATGCTGCTGATGGACAACCGGATCGAGCTGTGGGAGCTGATGCTCGCCCTGATCAAGGTCCGGGCCGTTATCGCGCCCGCCTTCATCACCATCTCGCCCGAGGAACTGCGCACCAGGATCGGCAGGGCCGGAGCCCGGCATGTGATCGCCGACCACCGGATCGTGCCGGGGCTCGCCGTGGACGGGCTCCGGACCAGGATCATCGTGGGCGGGGAGCACGAGGGCTGGGCCGACTTCGCCACCTCGGCCGAGCACGAGGACGACTTCGTGCCGGAGGGCCCCACCGAGGCCGACGAGCCGCTGTTCTACTACTTCACCTCCGGCTCCACCTCGCGGCCGAAGCTGGTGGTGCACACGCACGTCAGCTACGCGATCGGGCATCTTGCGAGCATGTACTGGAACGGGCTGAAGCCGGGGGATGTGCACCTCAACGTCTCCGCCCCGGCCTGGGCGAAGTACCCATGGAGCTCGCTGTTCGGGCCCTGGAACGCCGAGGCCACCGTGGTGTCCATGGACAACGCCGACGCGACCCCGCAGCGGCTGCTGGAGGTGCTGAGGACCGGGACGGTCACCAGCTTCTGCGCGCCGCCCAGCATCTGGCGGGCTCTGATCCGGACCGGGTTGCCCGACGGCCTGCCCGGGTTGCGGCACGCGGTCAGCGTCGGTGAACCGCTCATGGGTGACGTGGTCGAACAGGTCCGCAGGCTGGCCGGGGTGACCGTCCGCAACGGGTTCGGACAGTCCGAGGTCACCGCCATGGCCGGGGTCACCGCCTCCTCCCCGGCGGACCCGGTCTCCATGGGCTACCCGCTACCGGGCTACGAGCTGGTGGTGGTCAGGGCCGGCACCGACGAGCCGGCTCAGGAGGGCGAGCTGTGCCTGGACCTGGCCAACAAGCCCGTCGGCATGATGCGCGGCTACCTCGACCCGGAGGACAACGCCACCAGCCATACCCCGGGCGGCCTCTACCGGACCGGTGACCTGGCCCGATGGGACAGCGACGGTTCCCTGGTCTACCTCGGGCGCCGCAAGGACGTGTTCGAGGGACCGGACGGGGCGCTGATCGCTCCCCTCGAACTGGAACACGTACTGGTGCTGCACCCCGCCGTCGCCGAACTGTCCGTGGTACCGGTCTCCGAGGGCACGGCACAGGTACCCAAGGCGTACGTCGTGCTCAGCGCCGGCTGGAACGCCAGCCGCGCCACCGCCGAAGTACTCTTCGCGCACCTGCACAAACATCTGCCCGCGCCCAAGCTCGTACGGTTCCTGGAGTTCGTGGACGACCTGCCCCGCACCGAATCAGGCAAGGTCCAGCGCGAGGCCGTCCGGCGCCTGCGCAGGTCCCGCAACGTCGAGTTCGCCGCCGGCCCGCCGGCCGCCCTGGCGTAGGTGATCGACGCACGAGTCGTCGACGACGGGAACCTGGTGACCGCGGGCGGAGTCACCAGCGGAATCGATCTGGCGCTCTGGATGATCACCCGCGAGTGCGGAGCATCCATCGCCCCCCACGTCGAGTCCATCATGGAGTACGAGCAGCGCGGCGTCGTCCGGCGAAGCTCAGCAGAGTGACCTCCCCGTGAGCAACTGAGCCTGGCTGCAGTCCCCTCCGGCCGGAGGTGTGGAGTGGTGGCGAGGCAAGGAGCACGGATCGCGGACGTCACCTGTGCCGACGGCATCGCCTGACTCTTCCTCACCACTCCGCTGGGAATTCGGTGTTGGGCTCGTTATCCGCACCTCGGATACGGGATATCGGATTGCACGTGGTGCGATGAAATCGCGACGCCTGAAATCCGGCCCAACGGGGCGGGGGAAGTGGGAATTCGGAGAGCGAACAATGGCCACGTTGCGTACATAGGAAAACAGCAGATGTCCCTTAACGTTCAGACTTTTCCCGTTTGATTTCGACTCGTGTCGCGGCGTAGCGTGGGAAGTGGTCCGGCTGGACAGCTGGATGATCCATCAGGGATCAAGTCAGAGATTCAAGGAGGCACGATGAGCTTCCGAAGTGTGTTCCCCGGTAGGCATGGCGACGACTGGGACGACTACGGCTGGAGTGGATACGGCCGTGGACGTGGAGGCGGCTACGGCCGTGGTGGCGGCCGCGGCTTTGGTCGTGGACGCGGCTTTGGCCGAGGCGGCGGCTTTGGCCGCGGCGGCGGTTTCGGCCGCGGAGGCCGTTTCTAGCGACCCACGGGTCAACTTCGAGGCTGGTCCCCCTATGAGGGCTGGCCTCGAAGGCGCTGTGCGACAGGGGGGCGATCTCG
Source organism: Streptomyces sp. NBC_00400 (assembly GCF_036048035.1). Taxonomy (NCBI): domain Bacteria; kingdom Bacillati; phylum Actinomycetota; class Actinomycetes; order Kitasatosporales; family Streptomycetaceae; genus Streptomyces; species Streptomyces sp. NBC_00400. The sequence goes on from NZ_CP107940.1 coordinate 7,893,792, forward strand.
CCAATTCCCCTTGGCGTTCTCCGAATTCTGAGCGCCATCGGATGCGGCCTCTTGACCTGCTGGCCTCGATGAGGAATGCGACCTCGATGAGGAATGCGACGTCGGCGGAGGCGGCTCTTCACCTTGCGGCGCCCGCGCACCCTGAACGCCGCTTCCTCAACAGCTCATTGAGCCGACGGAACGGCTCGACGTTCCGGCCGGCATTCCGACCGACGTGCTGAGAAAGAATCCGAGAAAGAATACGGGCAAGGGAAACGCTGCGTGAGGCACATATGGTCACACGCAGCGCGCTTCCGGGCCTTCCCTGCCCGTGGTATCCAGTATTCCCGTCGACGGCTTGCATCGCAATCGGAGCCCCTGCGCTCGCCACGGTGACGAAGACGTCACGCGTGGTGAGCGCAGGGGCGGGACGCGGAGGCGGCATTCCCGCCGCCCAGGCGTGCGGTGCCGTGGTGCCGGCTAGCGGACGACGTGGATGGTCAGCGGCGCGGATACGCGGTCCGTCTTCGGGTGCTGGTGGTTCTCGTCGGTCGCATACAGCACCGAACGGAACTGCAGCTCGCCCGCCTGGCCGGCCTTGACGTTCGCGCGCACCTCGAAGCCGAAGTCCTGCTTCACGGTCTGCCAATTGCTCCAGTGGCCGGGCCTGCCGGACCTCTGCTGTATGACGAGCGTCGTGTACCGCTCGGCGTCATCCCCACCCTGGCCGTGCACCTTCACGACCTGGCCGACATGCACCGTGTGGGGAGTGGCCTCGATCGAGATGTCGCTCTTCGCGAACGCCGGGGATGTTGCCAGTGTCGCCGAGGCCACACCCAGCGAGCCGATCACAACTAACCGCTTCAGGCCAAGCTTCATGCTCGTGTCTCCTTGCATGCCTACGTGCACAATGCGCCAACTAGGGCTAAAAATCGCTAATTGACGTGCTATCAACGAGATAGAGCTGCCTGCGCGCCACGCGGTTGACTCCCGATGGTCACTACTTCGTAACTGTGTTCGGCCGGGTCAGCTGGGAACGATCAGGTCGATCCCGTAGGCCGCGACCGCGAGGCAGGCGGCGAAGCACAGCACGGCCGTGGCGGTCGCCACCTTCCGGTGCCGGCCCCGGGGCATGTCGGGGGCGGGCTCTCCGTGTCCGGCACGGGCCCATGCGACCAGTCCGAGCGAGAACATCACGACCACCACCACGGTGATCCCGAGGCTGACACCGAAGACCCCGGCGAGGGTGCCCCAGTCGATGTCCATCCCGCTCCCCTTCCTCGACGACGGCCCGCCCGTTCGGTCGGGCCGGCTCAGGCGGCCGACTTGACGGTGGGCTTCGCGGCGGGTGCCGGCACCTCATTGACGTTCTCCGGGCTCACCGGACGGCGGCGCGAGAGCACGTAGAAGCCCGCCGCGGCAGCCAGCGCGACGCCCGCCACCAGGGCCACCCCCGCATCGCCCCGATCGGCCACCCACGCTGCCAGACCTCCCACGGCGGCCGCGGCGGGCAGCGTCAGCAGCCAGGACACCGCGATCCGCCCGGCGACGCCCCAGCGCACGTGTGCCAGCTTGCGGCCCAGCCCCGCGCCGAGGATGCTGCCCGTGCACACCTGGGTGGTCGACAGCGCGAAGCCCATGTGCGACGAGGCCAGGATCACCGCGGTCGCGCTGGTCTCGGCAGCGAAGCCCTGAGGGGCCTGGATATCGGTGAGTCCCTTGCCCATGGTCCGGATGATCCGCCAGCCGCCCACGTAGGTGCCCAGGGAGATCGCCAGGCCCGCGCTCAGCACCACCCACCAGGGCGGCCCCGCGCCATGGGCGAGCACCCCGCTCGAGATGAGCGCCAGGGTGATGACCCCCATCGTCTTCTGGGCGTCGTTGGTGCCGTGCGCCAGCGCCACCAAGGACGCCGACCCGATCTGCCCTGCGCGAAAGCCCTTCCCGGCGGCGCGTGCCGCAGTCCGCCGGGTGATCACATAGGCGAGGTAGGTGGCCAGCAGCGCCACCACGCAGGCCACCACCGGCGAGGCCACCGCAGGAATCACGATCTTCTCGATGATCGTGCCGAAGCGCACCGCGGAACCCCCGGCCCCCACCCACACCGCGCCGATCAGCCCGCCGAACAGGGCGTGGGACGAGCTGGAGGGCAGCCCGAGGAGCCAGGTGACCAGATTCCACAGGATCGCCCCGATCAGCCCGGCGAAGATCATCACCAGGGACACTTCGCCGTCCTGGACGATGCCGCCCGAGATCGTCTTGGCCACCTCGGTGGAGAGGAAGGCTCCGCCCAGATTGAGCAGACCCGCAACGGCGACGGCAACCCGGGGACTCAGCGCCCCGGTGGCGATGGAGGTGGCCATCGAGTTGGCGGTGTCGTGGAATCCGTTGGTGAAGTCGAAGGCCAGGGCGGTGAGGATCACGGCCACCAGCAGGAAGGAGACAGATGCCATCCCGGTCCTCCACATCGAGGGCGGTCCGGCCGCGCGGGCCCTCCGGAACCATCTGTGCGAAGCCGCCGTCCTCTCCCACGCTAAGCGCCGCTCCGAATCGTCGCCAATGCGGCGGCATGGGCCGGTCGGTGGCGGCCGGTGCGGCAGCGCCGTGCCGGACACGGCGGCGGGCGCCGGGCGGTACGACGACTTCGGAGCGCCGCGCCCCTTCGCCGTGGGCAGCCAGGAGCCGAGTCACGCCACGGGGGACAGGCCCACCGGCCGCTCTTCGCCCACCGGCCGCTCGTGTGTCCTCGTCAGACCGTTGCGGATGAGTGAGCGGAACCCCACAGGGAGCTCACGGTCGTCAGCTGCTCCGGTCCGATCAGCCGTGCGGCAAGCGCGAGCCCCGCCTCATGGGCCTCGACGCCCGCGTACGTCTGACTCGCGTCGGTGACGATCTGCGGCCTGAAGCCGCGTTCGAAGGCGTCGACGGCCGTCTTCAGCACGCACATCTCCGTCGCTATCCCGCAGATCACGAACTCCGTCCACGTGCGGAGCCGGACCAGCTTGTCCAGTTCCCCGGTGAACGCGGAGTACTGAACCTTGTCCACCACGGCGACAGAGCGGGCTGCGTGGTCCGTGAGTTCGGCGATCAGCTCGTTCTCCGGAGGCGACCGGAATCCTGTCCAGTGCATGAGCCGCTCGTAGGGGGAACCCGGCGGGTTGAGAAACCGGGTGAAGACGACATCCCGCCCGGTGCGCTCCCAGCGCTCGACCAAGTCGACCACCGTGGGCACGATGGAGGCCGTCTCCGCGGTGATGAATCCGTTCTGCATGTCGACGACCACCAGGACTTCGGTCACGCCCGCACCTCGCTGCTCTCGCCGGCCAGCCATTTCTGCCATGCGGGGGCGCGGCGGGCAGGTCCCGGCCGCATCGACGTCCCCACCCAGGACCGCACCGGTCTGATGCCGTGCAGCGCGTTCACCAGCCACACCTCTTTTCCTTCCAGCTCTTCCACCGGTACCTGTCGCTGCCCGATCGGAACACCGAGCTGCGCGGCCCGCTCCTGGATCACCGCCGTGGTGACTCCGCCCAGCACGGGCAGTTCCGGGGACGGAACGCAGAGCCGGTCCCCGTCCCACCACAGCACGCTGGCAAATCCGGCTTCCAGGACCACGCCCGACTCCGTGGTGAGCAGTGCTTCCTGCGCGCCCCTTTCCACCGCTCGCCCGCGCAGCGCGCCGAGTGCGTCGAGGTCGGGTCCCTTCAGATGCGCAGCCGTCCTGGGATCGGTGGTGTCCGACACCCACACCGTCACCTGGCCGCTCCGTGCCGGTGACGGCCGGACCCGCACACGCAGCTCGGCCGGCTCCCCGGCGGACAGCTCCACGCGGGGGAACCAGTCGCCGGCCCGGGGGAGCTTGCCGAGGGCAGCCTGCCAGAACGCTGCTGCGGTCTCCTGGGACACGCTCCCCACTTCGGCACAGCCCCGCAGGAATCGTTGCCGGTGCAGGTCGATGCGGCGCACACGGCCGTCGCTGAGCAGCCAGGAATCGGCCAGCGACAACCGTGTCCGTGCCGCGGGGGCCAGCGGGCCGGCCGGCAGCAAGGAGCCATCCCGCCATAGGAACACCTGGTCCCCTCCCGGGGGCGGGGCCACCTCGCTCACCACTTCCCACTTCTGAGGATGTGCCTGCGCAGCTTCCCGTTGGCCGTGCGGGGGAGTGTGTCCACCAGGTGCACGATGCGCGGGACCTTGTGGGGCGCGAGCCTGTTCCGCGCCAGGGCGACAAGCTCGGCCGGCAGGGAATCAGGCCGGCCGGCCCCTTCCGTGGGGACGACGAAGGCGTGCAGCTGGGTGATGCCTTGGGTATCCGCGAGCACGGTCACGCCGACTTCCTTCACCGCGGAATGATCGCCCAGCACGGCCTCCACCTCCAGCGGGGAGACGGTCACGCCACCGACCATTTCCATGTCATCGGCGCGACCGGTGTGCCGGTAGGCCCCGTCCTTGCCTCGCACCGCGCGGTCGTGGGTGGCGAGCCAGCCGTCCACCAGCGTCCGAGCCGTGTCCTGGGGGCGATTGAGGTATTCCGCCATCACTGTGGGGCCGCTGACCCACAGGTCACCCTCGACCTCGTCGGCAACCGGATTGCCCGCCTTGTCACGTACGTCGAGCCGGTATCCGGGGACGGCGCGGCCGATCGTACCGGGCAGGCAGAAGTCCACTCCGTTGGAACAGAAGGCGTGACCGACCTCGGTCGAGCCCAGTTGGTCCAGCACCGGCGCGGACAGGAACTCGGAGATGCGGCGGCCCAGGCCCGGACGCAGGTTCTCGCCTGCCGACACAGCGGCACGAACGGTGGCGAACACCGAGGGGTCACCGCTGCTGATCAGGTGGGCGTAGGCGGACGGCACGGCGTAGAGCAGGGTGACGCCGTGGCGTGCGATCGCTTCCCGCACCGCCCCCGGCGTCTGCCGGTCGCCGAGCAGCACGACGGAGGAACCGGTGTACAGCGGGAAGGCGAAGGCGTTCCCGAACCCGTAGGCGTAGTACAGCTTCGACAAGGACAGACCGACGTCGTCCGGACCGATGTGGAAGACCTCTTCGCCCACCGCACTCGCATAGACCGCCACGTCCTGGTGGCGGTGTGGCACCCCCTTGGGGACGCCTGTCGTCCCTGACGTGTACTGCACGTAGAGCCGCGCGTCGGGGGCGAGCGGCCGGGGCTCGGTGGCCGGTGCGTGTTCGGCCGTCGTCATCAGGGTCTCGATGTCCAGCACAGCGGTGCCGTCGAAGCCGCCCGCCCGTTCCGCCGTGGTCACCACCAGCGCTGCCTGGCAGTCGTCGACGATGAACCGGTGACCGTCGGCGGTCAGGTCGGGATTGACGATGACAGCGGTTGCGCCGAGGACGGCGGTGCCGAGGAATGCGGTGATCCACCCGATCCCGTCGGGGAGCGCAACCACCACGTGTCCGCCCGCCCGGACCCCGTGATCCGCCAGAACCGTCGAGGCCCTGGCGGCCAACTCGTGCACCTGCCCATGAGTCCAGGTGCGTTCGGCGGTGTGTACTGCGGGGCGGTGGAGCCAGCCCGATCGCGCGGCCCGTTCGGCCAGGTCAGCAGCTATGTTCACCATTGTGCAGTCCTTGTCGGTCCGGCGCCCGGCAGCTCCACCGGCTGCTCGGCCGCAGAGAACAGCGCACGGAGCGGCGCCGCGGCCTTGAGCAGCACCTCCGCGTACTCCTCTTCCGGGTCGGAATCCAGCACGATCGCTCCTCCGGCGCCGATGTGCATCATTCCGTCGGCGAAGACCACCGTGCGGATGACGATGTTCAGATCTGCCGTGCCGTTGCAGGACAGGTAGCCAAGCGTCCCCGAGTAGACACCGCGGGCCTGCGTCTCCAGCCCGTCGATGATCTCCATGGTCCGACGCTTGGGAGCCCCGGTCATGGAACCGCCGGGGAAGCAGGCGCGCACACAGTCCACCGCGTCAGCTCCCGGCCGGAGCTTGCCCCGGACCGTCGAGACGAGCTGGTGGACCGTCGGGTAGCTTTCGATCGCCATGAGCTTGGGCACGTGGACACTGCCCACCTCGCACACCTGCCCGATGTCATTGCGCAGCAGGTCGACGATCATGAGATTCTCGGCTCGGGTCTTGGCGCTGTTGGCCAGTTCGAGCTTGAGTTCGGTGTCCTTCGAGGGCACGGCATGGCGTGGGGCCGTACCCTTGATGGGCTTGGACTCCAGGATCCGCTGCCGGTCCAGCTTCAGGAACCGCTCGGGTGACGAACTCGCGATCTCCAGGTCGCCCAGCCGCAAGAAGGCGGCATACGGCGCCGGGTTGTACCTGCGCAGCCGCCGGTAGAAGTCGAAGGCGTCATCGACGGCGGGGAGCTCGGCGGCAGTGGTCAGGCAGATTTCGTAGCTCTCTCCCGCCACGAGTGCGTCCTTGCACCGGGCGATGTCGTCCAGGTACTGCTTCCGGTCCCGCATCAGCCACGGCTCGACCAGAGCCTCGTCCGTGGCCTCCGTGGTCACCAGCCGCACCGGTTCGGCGGGCGGAAGTTCGCGCAGGGACGTGAGGGTGTCGTCGAGCCAGTGGTTGGCGGACAACTCGCCCTCCACGCTGTTCTCGGCGAGGCACAGCAGGTAGGTCAGGCAGTCATGGTGGTCCACGACAACGAGCCGGTCGGCGAACAGCCAACTGGCGTCCGGTGTCCGGGCCTGGTGACGGTTGGGCGAATTGAGGCTGCCCTTGAGTTCGTAACCGAAGTAGCCCACGTAGCCGCAGGCGAAGTCGAACGGCAGCCCGGCCCGGTCGGTCCGACGCTGCTGGAGCTGGTCCTGAAGGTAGTCGAGAACGTTGCCGGGTATGCGGCGGGGGAGTTGGCCCTGCCGTTCGACGTGCACCACATCCTCGGCGCTGTCATAGCGCACGAACTCGGCCAGCGGGCCGCTGCCGTCACCGAGAAAGGAGAAACGGCCGCGCCCGGGGTCGGTTTGGGCACTGTCCAGCCAGAAGGCCCGTGAGGAGTCGGCGAACAGATGGGAGAAGGCCGACTCGGTGTCCACGGTGGACTCGAAGAGGCTGACGTGCAGTCGGTACTTCGCGTGGTGCGGAACCTCGACGACCGGCGCGGCCGGGCGTGGCCGGCTGGTGATCGGCGCCGGCCGCGGTCGGTGTTCGGCCGTGAGGTCCCGGAAGTTGGCGATGAGCTCCGATCCGAATTCGCTGGCTATCGACTCGGGGTGGAACTGGACTCCCCACAGCGGTCGGTGCCGGTGCCTGAGCGCCATCAGTACGCCGTCCTCGGACCAGCCCATGCCTTCGAGTTCTTCAGGCAACGGTTCCTGCACGCACAGTGAGTGGTACCGCACCGCGGTGAAGTGCTGCGGCAGCCCACGGAAGAGATCCCGCCCGTCGTGACGGACGGTGGTCAGATGGCCGTGTTTGGGGGCCGGAGCGGGCACCACCTCGGCCCGCGAGCCGAGTGCGATCCCCTGGTGCCCGAGGCACACGCCCAGCACCGGCACGGACGCCTCGGCCAGAACGCGCGCGGAGATGCCGAAATCCCGTTCCCTGCCGGGGTGTCCGGGCCCCGGGGAGATGACCACGTTGTCGAACGTGTCCCATGCCGGCGCGCCGCTTCCGGGAGCGTCGTTGCGCACCACCGTCGGCTCCTCGCCGTTGACAACGGCAAGCAGCTGGAACAGGTTGTACGTGTAGGAGTCGTAATTGTCGATCAGCAGAGTCCTCATTGAGGCAGCTCCTCCCGAGCCGTGTGCCCGCCGTTTCGGATCAGTGACGGGCGGCCAGATCTGCCACCGCTTCGGTCACCTGCATCGCCTGCGTGTCGTTGAGACGGGGATCGCACAGCGACCGGTAGCCGATTGCCAGGTCCGCTTCGTTGTCCGGGCCGCCATGGCCGACACACTCGGTCACCTGGTCGCCGGTGACCTCGAGATGCACTCCACCGGGCCACTGACCCGCGCGTCCCAGCACCTCGAAGAACCCGGTGAGTTCGTCGAGTATGTCCTTGGTGTGCCGGGTCTTGATCCCGTGGGAGGTGACGACCGTGTTGCCGTGCATGGGATCGCAGACCCATGTCACCGGGTGGCCCGAACGGCGTGTCACATTGATGAGTTCCGGAAGCCGTTCCCGGACCTGCTGTGCGCCGAGCCGGACGACCAACGTGAGCCGCCCGGGCCGCCGGTGCGGATCGAGGCGCTCGCACAGCTCCAGCACGTCCTCGTTGCGGATGCCGGCACCGACCTTGCACGCGACGGGATTGATCACGGCCGACAGCAGGGACACATGAGCCCAGTCGGGCTGCCTGGTCCGCTCGCCGATCCACGGCAGGTGCGTCGAACCGGCGAACCACTCGCCCGTGACCGGGTCGAACCGGGTGAGCGGTTCCTCGTAGTCGAGTACCAGGGCCTCGTGGCTCGCCCACAAGCGGTCCCGCCCCGACGCGGCGTCGAGCCGGCGCAACCGGTCCAGCACCATGCGAGCGGTCTGGTACGCGGCGAGCATGCGGAAGGGATCGGAGCGCCTGCTCCGGACGTCGGGCTCGGACCCGTTGACCAGCAGACCACGGAAGCTCGGCAACACCGTCCCGTCCACCGTCTCCACGGGCTGCGACCGGGGCTTGGCGAACTGGCCGGCCACCCGCCCGATGGTCAGTGCGGGGAGCTTCAGCCGGGCCGTGACGGTGTCGGCCATCCTGCCGATCAGCCGGTGATCGCTCTCGGCGCTGCGCACCGCATGCCTGCCGAAGGGTTCCGCGCAGGCACCTGCCTGCAGCAGGAACGCTTCGCCGCGCTGCACCTGGGCCATGCGTACGAGCAAGTCCCTGGTCTCGTCGGCGCTGACCAGGGCCGGCAGTGCCGACAACCGCCGCCGGACGGCAAGAGCGGTGGCCGGGTCCGGCCAGTTGGGCTGCTGGGCGGCGGGCAGGGAGCCGGCGGTGGGCGACGTCTTTAACGTGGTCCTTTCCCGTGCAAGGGACCGTTGTTCTCCGATGCGGGTCGAGATCGGCATAAGGCGTGCCACTATTCCCCTCTTCCTGCGTATGAGCCTTGTGACGCAGGCCAAGATTATTGGAACATCCCGTTCAATCCGGATTCAAGTAGGTACCTTGAGGTACGCGAAAGGTGCAAGAGGCTTCACGCGCGGGCACTCAATTGAGTGCGCGGGGGCACTCGTTAAGTGCGCGGGGGCACTCGCTAAAGTCCGCGCGACCTCCCAACCGGGCGCCGGTGCCGCCCGGTTCGGCCATGGCCACGCACCTTGAGGTACGTAGTTGTGCGGCTTCGCTCACGCAGGGTACTTTTCTCACGTATAGCGTCCGCAATTGCGGAATTCCCCGTCGCGCGCAGGCCACCGCTTGCATGGCGCTCCCAGGCCAGCGACCAGCGAACTTTCCAGGAGGACGGCAGATGTGCGGTGTCGCCGGATGGGTCAGTTTTCGTCAGGACCTCTCGCATGAGGAGAATATTCTTGCGGGAATGACCAACTCCATGACCTGCCGCGGCCCCGACGCTTCCGGGCAGTGGCTGTCGAGGCACGCGGCCCTCGGGCACCGACGGTTGTCGATCATCGATCTGCCCGGTGGGACACAGCCCATGACGGTGGATACGCCCGGAGGGCCCGTCACCCTGAGCTACAGCGGCGAGACGTACAATTTCGTCGAGCTGCGCGATGAGCTGTGCAAACGCGGTCACACATTCCGGACCAGGAGTGACACCGAGGTCGTGCTGCGCGGATACCTCGAATGGGGTGCTGCAATTGCGGAACGCATGGTGGGAATGTGCGCCATCGCAGTGTGGGATTCGCGGTACGAGCGGCTCACTCTGATCAGGGACCGCATGGGAACGAAGCCCATGCACTACTACCGGACCAAGGACGGCCTGCTCTTCGGATCCGAACCCAAGGCGATTCTCGCGCATCCTGACGTCAAGCCGGTCGTGGACATGGAGGGAATGCGTCAGCTCTTCAGCTTCTTCACGTCCTCCGAGAACGCGGTATGGGCCGGCATGAAGGTGATGACGCCCGGGACGGTTATCGAGTTCGACCGCAACGGGCTGCGCGAGCACACCTACTGGCAGCTGTCCGCCGAGGAGCACACCGACGACCTGGACACGACGGTGGCCCGGGTGCGGCAGATGGTGGAAGACAACGTGCGGCACGAGCTGGTCGCCGATGTGCCGCTGGGCCTCCTGCTCTCCGGCGGCCTCGACTCCAGTGCGCTGGCGGGGCTGGCCAGTCAGCACCTGACCGCCAAGGGGGAGCGGGCCCGTACCTTCTCGGTGGACTTCCCCGGCCAGAGCGAGAACTTCCAGCCCCATGAGATGGCCGACTCCGCCGACGCGCCGTACGCCAAGGAGATGGCCGCGCACATCGGCTCCGAGCACCACGACATCGTGCTCGACCACCGCAGGCTGTCCGACCCCGACCTCCGACGCTCCGTCGTGGCGGCGTGGGACCTTCCCTGGGGCATGGGCGATATCAACGGCTCGATGTATCTGCTGTTCAAAGCCGTACGTGAGCACGTGACCGTGGCGCTCAGCGGCGAGGCCGCCGACGAGATCTTCGCCGGCCACGTCTGGCACCAGTCGAAAGCCGCGCGGTACGGCAGCACCTTCCCGTGGCACACCACCTGGCTCAAGCGGGTCGACTGCTCCGCCTACCTGACGGGCGAGTTCAACGCCGCTCTGGACTCCGACGCCTACACGGCCGACCGTTTCCAGGAGGCAACCGCGCGCGTGCCGTATCTGGACGGCGAGGACGAGGAACAGCGGATGTACCGGCGGTCGCTGCACCTGGGGCTCAACCACTTCATGCGGGTGCTGGAGGACCGCGTCGACCGGATGGCGATGGCGGTGGGCCTGGAGACCCGGGTGCCGTTCTGTGACTACCGGCTGGCCCAGTACCTGTACAACGTGCCGTGGACGATGCAGACCTTCGACGGCAGGGAGAAGAGCCTGCTGCGCGCCTCGGTCAAGGACGTGGTGACCCGGTCCGTGGTGGAGCGCCGCAAGAGCCCCTACCCGTCCACCCAGGACACGCTGTACGTCGGCGCGCTGCAGGAGCAGGTCAAGCTCCTGCTCAAGGAGCCGAACAGCCCGGTCTTCGACCTGTTCGACCGGGCCAAGCTCGCCGAGGCGGCCGAGCTGTCGCCGCAGCAGATCGCCGGCGCCCCGCGAGCGGCATTCGAGAAGGTCCTGGACCTGGCGGTGTGGTTCGAGATCCGCAACCCGGAACTGCGGTACTGACCGTACGGAGGACCAGTGAGCGACGACCTCAGTCTGACCCGGGGCTACAACCTGCTCCGGATGAACGCAGACACCGAGAACCGTGATTCCACCTTCACCCTGAACGGCCGCGAGTTTGAGCTGCTGGAGGGGGTTTTCTCGCCGACCCTCTGCCCGTCCACGGAGTTCTACGCACAGTGGCTTCCCTACCCCGCGGGCGGCAGTTTCCTGGAGATCGGAGCAGGAGCCGGCGTGATCTCCGTGACCGCGGCCCTCAGCGGTTGTGCTCGGGTGACCGCGCTGGACATCAACGAGACAGCTGTGGAGAACACCAGGCAGAATGTGGCGCGGCACGGTCTCGCCGACCGGGTGCATGTGCTGCACAGCGACATGTATTCCGCACTGGACCGCCAGGCGCGCTTCGACCTGGTGTTCTGGAGTTCCAGCTTTATTGAACCGTCGACGGACTTTGCGCACGAGACTCCCCTGCACCACGCGATATTCGACCCCGGATACGTCATGCACCAGGAGTTCTTGCGGTCGGCAGCCGGCCATCTCGAACCCGGCGGCCGGCTCCTGCTCGGTTACAGCAACATGGGAAATCGCGAACTCCTCACCGAGGTTGCCGACAACGCGGGACTGCGGTTCGAGCAGATACGCGCGGCGCAGCACCCTCAGCTCGCCGATGTCGAATACCAGTTGCTCGAGTTTCATGCGGCGGATCGGCCTGCGAGCTGAAGGAAGAATGGAGACGGGGCGCATCCAGTGAACCGAACAGAAGAATCCGGCTACCGTTCACTTTTCGAACAGTGGGATAACCGGTCCTGGGTGCGCTCGAAACCGCGCAGGAACGGCGCGTTCGCGGGCGAACTGCACTACTTTTCCCCCGACCTGTGCCCGCTGCTCGCTCACCCGGAGGTGCGGGCAGCCCCGGAACAGGTCCGGGAGGAGATTCTGGTGCACTCCCTCTACGTGTACCTGGAGTTCACGGTTCAGCTGGAACTGGGACCGGTGAACGAAACGTGCCTGCTGTTGCACTCACCAGACTTCTGCCCGTGGCTGCCCGCAGAGATGAAGGAAGACCTCCTGCGCATCTACACCGACGAGGCAGCGCACGCGGAGATGTCGCACACCCTGCTGACGACGGTCCGGGATCACACCGGTGTGGCACCGATTCCCCACACGCCGTACTTCCTGCAGGAACTCTCCCGACTGTATGCGGCGGAACTTCCGGTGTACCGGCCCCTGGTGAAGCTGTTTTTTTCCATCGTATCCGAGACGTTGATCACCGGGAGTCTGACCAAGCTGCCGAAGGATCCCTCGGTGCAGCGGGCGGTACGGGAGCTGGCCGCCGACCACGCGACGGACGAGGGCCTGCACCATGCCTACTTCCGGCGTCTGTTCAAGTCGCTCTGGCCGAAGATGCCGGCTCCACTCCAGACCAAGATCGGGGCCATTCTGCCCGAGATCATTCTGGCATTTCTGCGACCTGACGAAGTAGCGATGACGCGTATGCTTTCCTGCTACCCCGACGTCTTTGGAGAGCCGGCGCGCGTGGTGGCCGAGACCGTGGAATTGCCATGGGTCCGCAAAAGCCTTGTCGACAATGCGACCCCCACACTGAGGATGCTGGCCCAGGAAGGTGCGTTCTCCGACCCGGCGATCTCCGCAGCGTTCGACAAGCACGGTCTGCGCCAGAGCGCATGACCCATCGGCTGCGGGCGTACGGAGCCGGGCAGGTGGCCCTTCGCGTCGGCAGGCGCGTCGTCGTCCCGACCCGCAGAGGCAGGAGACCGTGGTGATCAACGACTACATACTCGCTCTACTGTCCGCACCGCCGGCGAACGCCACGGAGTTCACCAACGCGCAGCCGGCGTTGTGGATGGACAACTTGCGGAGGTGGCTCGACCGCGCCGCCGAATTGGACCACAGCTTCCGCTTCGACGAACCCGTCCAGGATCAGGACAACCGACGGCTCCGCCTGAGGACCCGTCTGCCCATAGCGTCCAGCACGGACTTCGTGCTCCACACGTCGGCCGGCTTCGACGAGCCCACTCCCTCTCGCGCCGGCCCGGCAGACTGCGACCTTGTCGTCCATTTCCTGTGCGTGGCGAATCGGCCCGCTGCGCCACCGTCACAGCCGCGCGAACACCCCTGCGCACCGTGGGCCGGTCGCCAGGGCCTCCTCATCGTGGAGCCCGGCTGGGCGGCCGCCGTGCTCATGGCGCACTCGGCCCCGTTGTTCTGGGGCGCGTCAGCGCGCGAGGAGAACAGATCGCTGCTGGACAGTATGCGTCCCGGCGCCGACGGCGCAGGAGACCCGTGAACCGCGTCCACGTCACGTGTTAAAAGAATCTGAAGCCTTGTGATGGTGTGAGTACTCGACCCTGGATTGTGGACGACGCCTTGTGGGCGCTGATCGAGCCGTTACTGCCGCCCTGGCCCGAGCGGTCGCCAGGGCCACGACCGGTGGCGGACCGGCTCTGCCTGCAAGGCATCCTGTACGTCCTCCACCACGACATCGCCTGGCAACTGCTGCCTCTGGAGCTGGGGTTCGGCTCCGGACAGACCTGCTGGCGCCGCCTGGAGCGATGGCAGCAGGCCGGCATCCTCGACCAACTGCACCGCATTCTGCTCGCCGAGCTGCACGCGGCCGGCCAACTCGACTGGTCACGGGCCTCCGTGGACAGCCCCCACATCCGCGCGAAAGAGGGGATGCGGACACAGGTCCGTCGCCGGTCGGCCGGCGCCCGACGGGCGGCAAACACCGCCTCCTGATGGTGAGTCACCGGGCTGGTGATGCCTGAAACGCCACCGGATTCGGAGCCCTTTGGCCCGGAGGGGTTCACCAGCCCGGTGTCGTGGTGGCGGCATCCTTCCCGTCATCTCCCGCAAGGGCGCGCCCCGGACAGCAAAGGCGCGGGCAAACTCCGCTACGTCGTCGAGCGGGCCTTCGCCCTGCCTCACCACGTCAAACGCCTCACTGTCCGCTGGGAACCGCACCGAACTCCACGGCGTCTTAGTCTTTTTGGCCTGCAGTGTCATCTGCAGGCGACACGCCAAGAAAGCCGACTCATGATCGTGTTACAAACTCTTGGGAAGTGATAACGTTCCGAAGGGTCGGGGGATTCGCCACACTTGGAGCAGGGTCATGCAAGTTTACCCTCATCGTACCCTTCGCGAGACGCGTCACATTCCGCCCGCGGATTGCCCCACCTGGCAGTGCATGCAGTCCTCGATGGAGAAATGGGTTAACGGCCAGCCGAAGCAAGCTTTAAATTCGGCCCGGGAAGCCGCACGCCGTGGAATTCACTGCACATCCGAATGGGATGTCCCACTGCAGGCCGAGATATGGCTCGCCACACTGGCCATCACCCTGCGTCAAGACAGCGAAGCCGAACGCAGTATTGCCGCTGCCGAGCGTTCCGCTGTGGTAACCGGCAATCACCGGCACCACGCCGTTCTCCAGCTTCTCCGAGCCGCTATGAACTGGAACCTGGGCAGGGTTTCCACCGCTCTCGAGCAGGCGCAGGCAGTCTTGGAAGCCCCTGAGGAGACGGCGAAAAGCTGGAAACCATACGCCCGTGTTCTCCTGGCCTTGGGCGCGCTGAGACGGGCAGACCTGCGCACCGCCGGCGCATATGCGCGGCAGGCCGCAATGGACTGGGCACTCGGCAACACCTACGGCCCGGCCTGTGCGTGGATGGTGGTGCAGACAACAGAGGCGGAGCACGGGGCGGAGGCGGCTGTCCCCCTGGTGGACCAGCTCATCTCACCGGGCCAGGCCCGCGAGAGACTTCTGCTGACGGATCCGGCGGCCGCAGCGTGGCTGGCACGCTTCATGGTGCTCCGCGATGGGAGAAACGCCGAAGCGATCGCGGTCACCGCCCGGACGCTCTCCACTCGCAGCGGGGGTCTGCCGGCGCTGGAGGCCGCCGCCCGCCATGCCGAAGGGCTGGTCCACCGCAGCGCCGCGGATCTGCTCTTCGCCGCCGACCATCACCCCGATCCTTGGGCCGCTGCCTCCGCGCGGGAGGACCTCGGAGTGATGCTCGCTGCACAAGGGGCCTCGGGCCGGGCCATCGCGGTGCTGGAACACGCCGCGAGCGGGTATCTCACCGCACAGTCCCCCAGAGACGTGGCCCGGCTCGAGCGCAGGCTCCACCGGCTCGGCCGCAGCTGCGACCACGCGGTCCGGCCCGAGGAACCCGGCACGGGAATCCGGGGTCTGACGAAAACCGAGACCGCCGTGGCCGAGCTGGTCGCACTGGGACTTTCCAACGCTCAGGCCGCCCAGAAATTATTCATTTCCCGGCATACCGTTGCCCATCACTTGCGGAGCATCTTCAAGAAGCTCCACATATCGTCTCGTGTCGAGCTTGCCCGTACCTGGATGGAAAGCTGCCGATAGAAGGCCGGGAACGGTGCTCCGTCGTGCGCACCCTACTCTCTCATGAATTCCATCTCCCGCTTCGTCCAGTCGAAGTCGGTCCGCGCGCTGACTATTTTCTGCTCGTGCTCGTCAAGCCATTCCCTGACACCGTTGACGAGTTGGAGCAGGGTCATTCCCAGCTCGGTCAGTTCGTATCCGACCAATCTGTCGGCGGAATTCCTCGACGAAGTGAGGGGGCCCCTGACGTACCCGTCACGCTGAAGCTTGTGAAGCGTTTCGATGAGCACCTTGTGATTGATTCCTTCGAGCCTCCGGGTGAGCTCGTTGAACCGGCGCTTACCTCCGTCTAATTCGGCCATCACCTCAAGTGACCACCTTGCGGAAAGGGTGCACAGGACTTCCTTGATGGGAATCTCCGTGCCTTTCTGCATCGGCGTTGATTCATGGATTGACTGTGTCACTGGGATCACCGCTTATTGCTGTGTCGATCACTGTTGATCACTTGGGAAGTGCATTTTCGAAGCCAGTCCTCAACGAGACCGGCTGCGATGTCGCTGTGCTGTTCCAGCATGGTGAAGTGGTTGCCGGGAACATCCAGCGCGACATGGTCCAAGGTCCAGGAGGTCCGCCACTGATCTCCGTCCGTCTCCGCCTCCTGGACCATCGATTCCGATGCCCGCAGGAACAGGGTGGGCGCATCGACGACGGTGGGCTTCCACCCTTGGAACAACCTCAGATACGCGCCCATCGCGGTCAGGCGGGTGTCGTCGACCGGAACATGTACGGTGTCGCGCTCGAGAATCGCCGAGATCAATGCGGGGGCGATGGTGTCCCGGTCGTCACCTTCGGACAGATCAAGCACGTCCGCCAGCACCACCCCTGTCGGCCCCGTCCCCTGTGCCTCCAGGTGTGCGGCCAGCGCGTGGGCCAGAATGCCGCCGGTGGAGTGGCCCAACAGCACGAACGGCTCCGTGAGGCGGGCCTCTCCGAGCCCTGAGGCCAAGGCTTCCAGCACAGCCTGCCGAGTTGCCGGCACCTGCTCCTCACGGCTGAAGCCGGGCAGGGGCAGCGCCCACACATCGCGTTCGCCCCGGAACGGAGCGGCCAAGCGGGCGTACTGGTGCGGCCCTGACACTGCCAGCATCGAGGGCACGCAGATCACGGCAGGTCCACGGCCACCTTCGCTGAGCCGCACAGGATTGCTCGCCACGCCGGTGTGGAAGGCGGGCCTGAACTGCGACATCTCGGTGAGCAGTGCCAGGAACGCCCCTGCCTGGCGGGTGTCGGCGGCCTGCCGGAGCAATGTGCCCATCATGAAAGCTGATGTGTCGGGGGCGGGCGCCCGCTCGGTGAGTTCGTTCCGCAGGTGTTGGGCGAGTGCCATGGGTGTGGAGTGGTCGAAGAGTGCCGCCGGTGCAAGGCGCAACCCTGTTGCCGCGGTGAGTCCGTTCCGCAGTTCGACGGTGGTCAGAGAATCGAAGCCCAGCTCAAGGAACTCCCGGTCTGCCGGGACGTCGTGCGTGGGGCCATGTCCCAGAACCGCGCGGATGTGGGTGCGCAGCAGGTCCAGCAGAACCAGGTCCTGCTGGTCAGCCGGCTTTCCGGCCAGCTGGTCGGACAGGGACGGCCCCGGGCCGGCCGCGACGGCTCGGCGTCCACGGGAGACGAGCCCCTTCAGCAGGGCGGGTGCCGCGACGTCAGTGTCGTCGGCGCGTCGCACGGTGGCCAGGTCCAGCCGGATGGGCACCATCACCGGTTTGCCCGTCGCCCGCGCCGCGTCGAACAGCGCGAGACCCTCCTCGTCGGACAGGGGCCGCACACCGGAACGACTCATCCTGCGCACGTCGACCTCCGCGAGGTCCCGGGTCATCGCACCGCTCTGTTCCCATGGCCCCCAGGCGAGCGAGAGCGCCGGAAGACCGGATGCGTGGCGCTGCTCCGCCAGCGCGTCCAGCATCGCGTTGGCGGCTGCGTAGTTGCCCTGGCCCGGTCCGCCGAAGATGCCCGCGGCGGAGGAGAACATCACGAACGCGGACAGGCCGAGGTCCCGGGTCAGCTCGTGCAGGTGGAGAGCGCCGTCCACCTTGGGTCGCAGGACCTGGCTCATGTGCTCTTCGGTCAGTGCCGGGACGACAGCGTCGGCCAGCACACCTGCGGTGTGCACGACGGCGGTGAGCGGCCGGTGCTCGGGCACAGCCCGGAGCACTGCCGACAGTGCCGCGGAATCGGCCACGTCGCAGCGCACCTGGACGATGGTGCCGCCGAGCGCGGTCAATTGCTCACCGAGCGCCTGATCCGGGTCGCTTCTGCTGACGAGCAGAAGGTTACGCACGCCGTGCTCGACCAGGAGATGCCTGGCCAGCAGCCTGGCCAGCGCGCCGTTGCCTCCCGTGATCAGCGTCGTGCCGTCGCGGTCCCAGGCGGTGGCCTGCCCGAGGTCCCGCCCTGCCCTGGCCAGCCGGCGCGCGTGCGCCACACCGGCCCGGATCACCAACTGCGGCTCGGCCGAGGTCAGCGCCGCCGGAACCGCGGTGGCGGAGGCATCGTGCTCGTCCACGTCGACCAGGGCGAACCTGCCGGGGTTCTCCGATTGGGCCGAACGCACCAGGCCCTGGACCGCGGCTGCTGCGAGGCCGGACCGGTCGTCCGTGCTCCGCGTAAGGAACACCAGGCGGGCGGCGGCGAGTCGTTCGTCGGCCAGCCACGCCTGGAGCAGGGCCAGTGTCCTGGCCAGGGCGGTCCGAGCGGTGTCCGCCCGCGGTACCTCGACGATCACCGCCTCCGGCACCGCGGTCCCGGATCCGATCTCCGCGACCAGCGCGGCGAGGTCGGGCAGCGAGCGTGCTCCGGTGGGCAGTTCGCCGGACCCGAGCTGCACACAGGAAACCGGAGCCGCTGTGACCTGCTCCGGCACCAGGTCCACCTGGAACAGCGCGTTCGAGTGGCCGCTGGACAGCGTCGGGACAGGCCGGGCCGTCAGGGACTCGGCCGCCGCCACCGCCCGCCCGGAGGTGTCGGTCACCAGCACCGACACCGATGCCGGTCCCGTGCGGCGCAACCGTACGCGCAACGCCCTGGCACCCGTGGCGAACAGCGACACTCCCGTCCAGGCGAACGGCAGTGCCCCGTCCCCGCTCGCGATGTGCAGCGCCGCGTCGAAGAGCGCCGGGTGCAGCCCGAAGGAGCCGGCCTCGTCGTGGCGCTCTTCGGGCAGACCGACCTCGGCGAACAGATCGTCTCCTTGCCGCCAGGCCGCGCGCAGTCCCCGGAACGCCGGACCGTAGTCGAACCCGTCGTCGGCGAGCCGGTCGTAGAAGCCGCTCAGGTCAACCGCGGTCGCCGACGCCGGCGGCCACTGCGCCAGCTCCTCGGTCCCGGCATCGACGGCGTGTGTCAGGACACCACTGGCGTGGCGTGTCCAGACGCCGGGCTCGGTACTGCCGTACACCCGCACTTCCCGCCGGCCGGCCTCCTCGGGCCCGACGGACACCTGGAGTTCGACCTGGTCCTGTTCGCCCAATGTCAGCGGTGTTTCGAGGGTCAGCTCCTCGACCGTGGGGCTCCCGGCCTGGTCGCCCACGTACAGCAGGAGATCGACGAAGGCCGTTCCGGGCAGCAGGGCTGTGCCGTGGACGAGGTGATCGGCCAGCCAGGTGTGCGTCCGCAGCGACAGGCTGCCACTGAACACCAGCGTGTCCACATCATGGGCGAGGTGTACCGAGTTGGCGAGCAGGGCGTGGCCGAGCAGGTCGGCACCCCGTGGCGCGCCGGGCGTGTCGGCCAGCCAGTAGCGCCGGTGCTGGAAGGCATAGGTCGGCAGTGCCTGCCTGCGGGTGTCCGTGTCCTCCCAGAAGGCGGGCCAGTCGACGCGCACACCATGGGTGTGCAGCCGGGAAACGGCGGTGACGATGCTCTGGGGTTCCGGCCGGTCCGCACGCAGCGCGGTGGCGAACACCGTTTCCTCGACGTCGTACAGGCAGTCCTGCCCCATTCCGGAAAGCGCCCCGCTCGCGCCCAGCTCCAGGAAGGCGCGCACGCCTTGGGAGGCAAGCCGGCGCATGCCGTCGTGGAATCGCACGGCTTCCCGCACGTGCCGGGCCCAGTAGTCCGGAGAGGACAACTGATCGGCAGTGGCAAGAAGCCCCGTCACATCCGAGACCACCGGGATCCTGGGTGGGTGGAACGTCACGCCCGCGGCAACGCGTCGGAACGCGTCGACCATGTCATCCATATGAGCCGAGTGGAAAGCGTGGGAGACCCGCAACCGCTTGGTCTTGCAGCCACGGCGTTCGAACTCCTCCTTGATGTCGAGCACCGACTGTTCGTCACCGGAGATCACCACGGCCGATGGTCCGTTGATCGCGGCGATGGACACCCGGTCGCCGGCCGCGGCCACGAGCGGAGCGACTTGGTCCTCGGAGGCTTGGAGGGCAACCATCGCCCCGCCACGGGGGAGAGCTTGCATCAGCCGCCCGCGAGCCGCCACCAGTGCGCACGCGTCCGGCAGCGAAAGGCATCCGGCGACATGGACGGCAGCCAGTTCGCCTATCGAGTGGCCCAGCAGGAAGTCGGGCTTGAGGCCCCATGAATCGACCAGCCGGAAAAGGGCCACGGAGAGCGCGAACAGCGCCGGCTGGGTGTAACCGGTCTCATCGAGGAGCGATGCCGCTTCCGAGTCGGGTGCCGCGAACATCACCTGACGCAGCGGGACGTCCAGGTGGGGGTCGAATGCGGTGAGGACCGAGTCCAACGCCTCGGCGAACACCGGGAATTCCTCCGCGAGCTGCTTTCCTGCCTCCAGCCGCTGGCTTCCCTGCCCAGGGAACAGGAACGCCGTCCGTCCTGCACGAACACTCGTGGTCTTGGCAGTCCCGAGCGCTGCCAGCAAGTCATCCCGGGTCTCTCCCACCACCATGGCCCGGTGCTCGAAGTGGGCGCGCCCCGCGGCGAGGGTGTAGCCGATGTCGGCGGGGTCGAGTTCGGGGTGGGCTTCGAGGTGGGTGCGCAGGCGGCTGGTTTGGTCGCGTAGTGCGTCTGGGCTGCGGCCGGACAGCAGCCATGGGACCACGTGGCCGCTCGTGCGGGTGGGCGGTGGTGCTGGTGGTGCTTGTTCGATGATGACGTGTGCGTTGGTTCCGGAGACGCCGAAGGAGGAGATGCCTGCGCGGCGTGGTCGGTCGGATTCGGGCCATGCCTGTGCGGCGGTGACGAGTTCGACGCCTTCGCCCCACTGCACATGTGGTGAGGGGGTGTCCACGTGCAGGGATGCGGGTACCACGCCGTGTTGCATGGCCTGGACCATCTTGATCACGCCTGCCACGCCGGCGGCGGCCTGGGTGTGGCCGAGGTTGGACTTCACCGACCCGAGCAGCAGCGGGGCGCCGGAGCGCTGTCGGCCGTAGGTTTCCACCAGGGCGCCGACCTCGATCGGATCGCCCAACCGCGTCCCGGTCCCGTGCCCTTCGACGACATCCACGTCACCGGGCCCCAGTCCGGCACTCGACAGCGCCTGGCGCACCACCCGCTCCTGGGCCCGTCCGCTGGGCGCGGTCAGTCCGTTCGAGGCGCCGTCCTGGTTCACCGCGGAACCCCGTACCACCGCGAGCACCCGATGACCGTGCCGCACCGCATCGGACAACCGCTCCACCACCAGCACACCCACCCCCTCGCTCCAGCCGGTGCCGTCAGCCGCCGCGGCGAACGACTTGCACCTGCCGTCCCGGGCGAGCCCGCGTTGGCGGCTGAACTCCACGAAGATGCGCGGGTGGGACATGACGGTGACACCGCCCGCCAACGCCAGGGAGCACTCACCGGAGCGCAACGACTGCACCGCCCAGTGCAGCGCCACCAACGACGACGAACACGCCGTGTCCACCGTCACCGCGGGCCCCTCGAGCCCCAGCACATACGACACCCGACCGGAGGCCACGCTGCCCGCTGTGCCGATGCCGAGGTACCCCTCGATCTCCTCGGGCAGTGTGCCCACCCCGGAGCCGTAGTCGTGGTACATCACCCCGGCGTACACGCCGGTGCTGCTTCCGCGCAGTGCGAGGGGATCGATCCCGGCGTCTTCGATGGCTTCCCAGGACGCCTCCAGCAGCAACCGCTGCTGCGGGTCCATCGCCAGTGCCTCCCGCGGTGAAATGCCGAACATTTCCGCGTCGAAGTCACCCGCACCCGCCAGGAATCCGCCCTCGGCGGTATACGAGGTGCCTGCCACGTCCTCGGAACTGAACAACTGGTCCAGATCCCACCCACGGTCGTCGGGGAACGCGGACACGGCGTCCCCGCCCGACATGAGCAGCTTCCAGAGGTCTTGGGGGGTCTGCACACCGCCGGGGTAGCGGCACGCCATCCCCACGATGGCCACCGGCTCGTGCTGGGCGTCCTCGACCTCCTTGAGACGGCGACGGGTCTGCCGGAGATCGGTGGTCAGCCGTTTGAGCGTGTCGAGGATCTTCTTGTCGTCAGCCATCGGCTACTTCGTGTCCTCTCCTGCTGAGAGGCCTTCGAGTTCGTCCTCGGCGAGATCGAGCATTTCGTCGATGGTCGACACGTCCAGGTCGGCGTCGGCGTCGTCGGATTGTTCGGGCAGCCAGGCTGCGGCCAGTTCTCTCAGGCGGCGGACCAAGGCTTCGTGCCGGGCGTCACCGGGGGGTGTGCGCCGCAGTTCGGCCTCGACCTCGTCCAGCCCGTCCCTCGTGGGGCTGTCCTGGCTCTCGAGTATCCCGGCGAGCAGGTGCTCGGTGAGCGCCGACGGCGTCGCGTAGGTGAAGACCACAGTGGTCGGCAGTCGCAGGCCGGTCGCAGTGACCAGACGATTGCGCAGCTCTACGGCGGTCAGCGAATCGAATCCCAGGTCCATGAAGGCCCGTTCCGGATCGATCGCCGCCGCTTCGTCATGGCCCAGGACGGCAGCCACCTCCGCCCTGACGAGTTCGTTCAGCGCCGGCGCCCGCTCGGATTCGGGAAGCGCCGCCAGCCGTGCTGCCGACCAGCGTTGGTCGGGCTCGGCCGCTGTGCGACGCGTGGGCACCCGTACCAGGCCCTGGAGTACGGAAGGAACACCGATGTGTCCCGCCTGGGCACGTAGCGACGAGAGGTTCAGCTTCATCGGCAGCACGGCCGGGGCGTCCAGCGCCCGCGCGAGGTCGAACAGGGCCAGACCTTCCGCGGTGGACAGCTCCGTGACGCCGGCACGTTCCAACCGCCGTACGTCGGTGTCACCGAGGTGTGCGGTCATGCCGGTGCGCTGGGCCCAGAATCCCCAGGCCAGGGCGATTCCGGGCAGCCCCTCCTCCCGTCGGCGCAGTACCAGAGCATCCAGAACCGCGTTGGCGGCGGCGTAGTTGCCCTGGCCCGGTCCGCCGAACACCGCTGACGCGGAAGAGAAGAGGATGAAGTCCGCCAGGTCGAGCCCCTGAGTGAGCAGGTGCAGGTTGAGCGCCCCGTCCACCTTGGGGGCCAGCACCGCCGACACCTGTGCGGGCGTCATGTCCGTGATCAGGGCATCGTCAAGTACCCCGGCGGCGTGTACGACAGCGGTCAGCGGATGCGCTCCGGGCACCGCCGACAGCACCTCGGCCAACGCGTCCCCGTCCGCCGCGTCGCAGGCCACGATGGTTGCCTCGGCACCCAGCTCCTGCAACTCCGCCTTCAGCTCTTCGGCGCCTTCCGCGCGCGGGCCGCCGCGGCTCAGGAGAAGGAGGTGCCGGACGCCGGACTCGGTCACCAAGTGGCGTGCGAGCTCAGCGCCCAGCACACCGGTACCACCGGTGATCAGCACGGTCCCCTCCGGGTTCCATGCCCTGCCGGTCCGTTGACCGCTCGCGCTCGTCCTGACCAGCCTGGGTACGAACAGCTCTCCCCGGCGCACTGCCACCTGTGGCTCGCCGGATTTCACCACGGCGGGCAGCTGCTGGTAGTCCTCGTAGGTGTCGTCGGCCTCGACCACGACAATCCGGTCACCGTGCTCGGACTGGGCGGAGCGCACCAGCCCCCACACGCCGGCGGCCGAGAGCGCCGACGTCCGGCCGGTGAGGAGTACCAGCCTGGCATCGGCGAACCGATCCTCGGACAGCCAGGTCTGCAGCATGTCCAGCGTGTGCAGTACGGCGGCTCGCACGGCCACCGTGTCATCGGGATCCCTCAGAGGGACAGGGACGACCACGACGCCAGGTGCGGCACGGCCGGCGCCGATGTGCGCGGCCAAGTCCTCGAAGGTCTCGTAGGAGCGGTCTGCCACCCCGGTGTCCACCAGCGCGCCGGACTGCGGTTCCACGTCGCCGACGACGACCCATGGGCCGGTGTCCTGCATCGGCTCGCGGACGCCGAGCTTCGTCCACTCCAGCCGGAACAGTGACTGCTCGCCGGCGGACCGCAGGAGGTCGAGTTGCTTGGCGGGTGCCTCCCGTACCAGCAGGGAATCCACCGACAGTACGGGCCGCCCGGCCGCGTCGCTCGCCACCAGCGCTACGGCGTCGGCGCCCTGCGCGGTCAGATGCACGCGTAGCGAGGTGGCACCGGTCGCGTGGAGCGAGACGCCGTTCCAGGAGAAGGGAAGCATGATCTGGCCGGAATCCGAGCCCGTATTGAGCAGTCCGCCTGCCACCGCCGCCTGGACCGCCGCGTCGAGCAGGGCCGGGTGTGACTGGTACGCGTCCGCCTCCGGCAGGCACTGCTCAGGGAGTTCCACCTCGGCCAGGACGGCTTCGCCGTTTCTCCACACCGACCGAAGCCCCTGGAATGCGGGACCGTAGTGGAAGTCGTCGGCTGCCAGTTGTTCGTACAAGCCCGCGATGTCGACCCGCTCCGAGCCGGGAGGCGGCCACGCGGCGTTGTCGACGGCGACGTTCTCCGTACCGGCCGACAATGTTCCGACCGCGTGCCGTGTCCACCCTTGGTCGATATCGGCGCGACGGGAATGGACGCTGACCGAGCGGCGCCCGTCGTCGCCGGACGCGCCGATCACGAACTGGATGTGCACCTCCGTGTCCTCGGGCAGCACGAGCGGCGTCTCGAATGCCAACTCTTCGATCCGGTCGCAGCCTGCTTCCTCTGCCGCGTAGAGCGCCATCTCGACGAACGCGGTTCCCGGCAGCAGCACGGTTCCCAGCACGGCATGGTCGTTGAGCCAGGAATGCTCACTTGCGGACAGGGTGCCGGAAAACACCAGCCCGCCTTCGGGCTGCGCCAGTGCGACGACATCGGTCAGCAGCGGATGGGCTGTCGAAGCGTCCTTCGCGGACACGTTCTCGAGCCAGTAGTGGTGGTGTTGGAAGGGGTAGGTGGGGAGTTGGATGCGTTGGGCTGTTTGGTCGGTGAAGGCGTTGTGCCAGTTGATGTTGACGCCGTGGACGTGGGCTTCGCTGAGTGAGGTGAGGAAGCGGTCCATGTCTCCGTCGTCGCGTCGGAGGGAGGTCAGTGTGATGGCGGGGGAGTCGGGGTGGTTTTCGAGGGTGTCCTGTAGTCCCATGCCGAGGACGGGGTGTGCGCTGATTTCGATGAAGGTGTCGCGTCCGTCGTCGAGGAGTCGGTGGGTGACTTCTTCGAAGCGGACGGTGTGTCGCAGGTTGCGGGTCCAGTAGCCGGCGTCGAGCGTGAGGGTGTCGATGGGTGTTCCGGTCACTGTTGAGTAGAAGGGGATGGGTGAGGAGGAGGGCTGGAGGTCTGCGAGTGAGGTGGTGAGTTCTTGTTCGATGCCATCGACGTGGGCGGAGTGGGAGGCGTAGTCGACGGCGACCATGCGGGCGTGTGTGCCTTCTGCGGTCCGTGTGGTGACGAAGTTTTCGACGGCGTTGACGTCGCCGGAGATGACGACTGATCGTGGGCCGTTGACGGCGGCGACCGAGAGTCCTTCCAGGCCGGTGAGGTGTTCGCGGACCTGGTCCAGTGGCAGGGATATCGAGGCCATGGCGCCGGAGCCGGCGAGTTTGTCGCGGATCAGCTGGCTGCGTAGTGCGACGATGCGGGCGCCGTCGTTGAGGGAGAGTGCGCCTGCGACGCAGGCTGCTGCGATTTCTCCTTGGGAGTGGCCGGTTACTGCGGAGGGGGTGACGCCCATGGACTGCCATAGTGCTGCCAGGGAGACCATTACGGCCCAGGAGGCGGGCTGGACGACGTCGACGCGTTCCAGCATGGAGGCGTTGCCGAGGACTTCGGACAGGGACCAGTCGACGAAGGGGGCGAGTGCTTGCTCGCATTGGGCCATCGACGCCGCGAATACCGGGGAGGATTGCATGAGGGCTTGCCCCATGCCGACCCATTGCGCGCCTTGTCCGGGGAACACGAAGACCACTTCACGGTGGGCGACGGCTGTCCCTTCGGCCACCCATGTGGTGAGGTCTTGGTTCATGGCCACGGCGCGGTGCTCGAAGTGGGCTCGTCCGACGGCGAGGGTGTAGCCGACGTCGACGGGGTCGAGTTCGGGGTGGGTGTCCAGGTGGGTGCGCAGGCGGTCGGCCTGGTCCCGTAGTGCGTCCGCGGTGCGGCCGGACAGCAGCCATGGGACCACTTGGCGGCTCGTGCGGGTGGGCGGTGGTGCTGGTGGTGCTTGTTCGATGATGACGTGTGCGTTGGTGCCGGAGACGCCGAAGGAGGAGATGCCTGCGCGGCGTGGTCGGTCGGATTCGGGCCATGCCTGTGCGGCGGTGACGAGTTCGACGCCTTCGCCCCACTGGACATGTGGTGAGGGGGTGTCCACGTGCAGGGATGCGGGTACCACGCCGTGTTGCATCGCCTGCACCATCTTGATCACGCCTGCCACGCCGGCGGCGGCCTGGGTGTGGCCGAGGTTGGACTTCACCGACCCGAGCAGCAGCGGGGCGCCGGAGCGCTGTCGGCCGTAGGTTTCCACCAGGGCGCCGACCTCGATCGGATCACCCAACCGCGTCCCGGTCCCATGTCCTTCGACGACATCCACGTCACCGGGTTCCAGTCCGGCACCTGCCAATGCCTGGCGCACCACCCGCTCCTGGGCCCGTCCACTGGGCGCGGTCAGCCCATTCGAGGCGCCGTCCTGGTTCACCGCGGAACCCCGTACCACCGCGAGCACCCGATGACCGTGCCGCACCGCATCGGACAACCGCTCCACCACCAACACACCCACGCCCTCAGCAAACCCAGTCCCATCAGCTGCCGCGGCGAAGGACTTGCACCTGCCGTCCGGGGCAAGGCCGCGCTGCCGGCTGAACTCCACGAACCGTGAGGGTGAGGACATGACGGTGACACCGCCCGCCAACGCCAGGGAACTCTCACCGGAGCGCAACGACTGCACCGCCCAGTGCAGCGCCACCAACGACGACGAACACGCCGTGTCCACCGTCACCGCGGGCCCCTCGAAGCCCAGCGCATACGACACCCGACCGGACAGGACGCTGGCGGCGCTTCCGGTTCCCAACTGCGCTTCCAGCGCGGCTGGGTAGCGCCTCAGCCGGGAGGCGTAGTCCTGCCCGTTGGACCCGATGAACAGGCTGGTGTCGCTTTCCCGCAGTGTGAAGGGGTCGATCCCGGCGTCTTCGATGGCTTCCCAGGACGCTTCGAGCAGCAACCGCTGCTGCGGGTCCATCGCCAGCGCCTCCCGCGGAGAGATGCCGAAGAACTCCGGATCAAAGTTCTTGGAATCCTCCAAGAACCCTCCGTGCCGGGTATAGCTCGACCCCGCTTTTTCGCTATCGGGGTTGAACAGTGTGTCGATGTCCCAGCCTCGGTCCTCCGGAAACCCGGACACCGCGTCCCGTTCGGAGATCACCAGGTTCCACAAGTCAGCAGGGCTGGCCACTCCACCGGGGTAATGGCAAGCCATTCCCACGACTGCCACCGGCTCACGACTGTTTTCGACAAGCTCGCGATTTCGTTGTCGTAGACGTTCGCTTTCCTTCACAGATGCGCGTAGTGCGTTGATGAGCTGCTGTTCAGACATCATTACCCCAGGCTCGTGACTCAGCTATCGCCGACTTGGTGTGCCATCTCGATGAGTGCGGCGAGATCAGCTGAATCAGCATCAGCGCCGGCTGCCGCAGGTTCATCCGGCGCGTTTTCAGGTTCCGTGGACGGGGAGGAATTCGGGAACAGCTCGGCACATAGTTTCCGCGCCATCGCCTCAGCGGTCGAATACTCGAAGGCGAACGTGGTCGGTAGCCGCAGGCCCGTAGCCGCATTGAGTTTGTTGCGCAGCTGTACGGCCTCCATGGAGCCCAGGCCGAGTTCGGTGAATGCTGTCCTGGAGCCGATCTCTCCCGAGCCCTCTTTGTATCCCAGGACGGCAGCGGCGTGTGTGCGGACAACGTCCACAAGGGCGCGGATTTTTGCGTTTGCGGAGAGATTGGCCAACCGGTGCCGGAGAGATGTGTCGTCCGGCCTGTTCGTCTGCCGAGGGCGCACTTTCCGGACCGGTTCGGCAGTTCCGATTTTCTCAGCAGATATCGGCCGCAGCACCAGGGACTCCACCGATGCCACGGGGCGGCCCGTGGTCTGCGTAATGCTCAGTGACAGAGTGTCCGGCTGCCGCCTTGAGATCCTGCACCGCAATACGGAGGCTCCCGGCTCGTACAACGATACCCCCGTCCAGGCGAAGGGCATCCGAATCTGTTGCGCTTCCTCGTTCAGATCAGCGACCAACAGGGACTGAAGGAGCGCGTCCAGCAGCGCGGGGTGCAGGAGAAAAGAGCCGGACCCACTGACTTCTGGTCCGGGCAGCGCGACTTCGGCGAACACGTCCTGGTCGTTGTGCCACGCTGCCCGAAGACACCGGAACGCCGGACCGTAGTCGTAACCGCGCTCGACCAGGTCTTCATAGGCACCGCCCAGATCGAGAGCGGTGGCACCCATCGGTGGCCACTCCGCCACTTCGGCAGTGGACTTGCCGGCGTCCTGCGCGGACGACCTCACCATGCAGCCGACCGCATGCCGCACCCAGCCCGATTCGCTTCGGGAATATATGTTCACCGCTCGTCTGTTGTCCGCGTCCGGCGCGGACAGGGCGACCTGGAACTTGACCCTGCCGCCCTTGCGGAAGACCAGCGGCGCCTCCAGGGTCAGTTCCTCGATATGGTCTGCCCCGACTTCCGCACCCGCCCGGAAAGCCAGTTCAAGCAATGCCGATGCGGGCAAGATCATGGCGCCACCGACTATGTGGTCGGCAATCCAGGGGTGAGTGCTCTCGGAGAGGCAGCCCGTGAGGAGAAGGCCATCCGTCTGCGCCAGTTCTACCAGCGCGTTTGCCAGGATGTGGTTGACCGCTTGCTGTCCCGCAGCGTCGACATCCGGCCTGCGGCTCACGTTCTCGAGCCAGTAGTGGTGGTGTTGGAAGGGGTAGGTGGGGAGTTGGATGCGTTGGGCTGTTTGGTCGGTGAAGAGGTTGTGCCAGTTGATGTTGACGCCGTGGACGTGGGCTTCGCTGAGTGAGGTGAGGAAGCGGTCCATGTCTCCGTCGTCGCGTCGGAGGGAGGTCAGTGTGATGGCGGGGGAGTCGGGGTGGTTTTCGAGGGTGTCCTGTAGTCCCATGCCGAGGACGGGGTGTGCGCTGATTTCGATGAAGGTGTCGCGTCCGTCGTCGAGGAGTCGGTGGGTGACTTCTTCGAAGCGGACGGTGTGTCGCAGGTTTTGGACCCAGTAGCCGGCGTCGAGCGTGAGGGTGTCGATGGGTGTTCCGGTCACTGTTGAGTAGAAGGGGATGGGTGAGGAGGAGGGCTGGAGGTCTGCGAGTGAGGTGGTGAGTTCTTGTTCGATGCCATCGACGTGGGCGGAGTGGGAGGCGTAGTCGACGGCGACCATGCGGGCGTGTGTGCCTTCGGTGGTCCGTGTGGTGACGAAGTTTTCGACGGCGTTGACGTCGCCGGAGATGACGACTGATCGTGGGCCGTTGACGGCGGCGACCGAGAGTCCTTCCAGGCCGGTGAGGTGTTCGCGGACCTGGTCCAGTGGCAGGGATATCGAGGCCATGGCGCCGGAGCCGGCGAGTTTGTCGCGGATCAGCTGGCTGCGTAGTGCGACGATGCGGGCGCCGTCGTTGAGGGAGAGTGCGCCTGCGACGCAGGCTGCTGCGATTTCTCCTTGGGAGTGGCCGGTTACTGCGGAGGGGGTGACGCCCATGGACTGCCATAGTGCTGCCAGGGAGACCATTACGGCCCAGGAGGCGGGCTGGACGACGTCGACGCGTTCCAGCATGGAGGCGTTGCCGAGGACTTCGGACAGGGACCAGTCGACGAAGGGGGCGAGTGCTTGCTCGCATTGGGCCATCGACGCCGCGAATACCGGGGAGGATTGCATGAGGGCTTGCCCCATGCCGACCCATTGCGCGCCTTGTCCGGGGAACACGAAGACCACTTCACGGTGGGCGACGGCTGTCCCTTCGGCCACCCATGTGGTGAGGTCTTGGTTCATGGCCACGGCGCGGTGCTCGAAGTGGGCGCGCCCCGCGGCGAGGGTGTAGCCGACGTCGACGGGGTCGAGTTCGGGGTGGGTGTCCAGGTGGGTGCGCAGGCGGTCGGCCTGGTCCCGTAGTGCGTCCGCGGTGCGGCCGGACAGCAGCCATGGGACCACTTGGCGGCTCTTGCGGGCGGGCGGTGGTGCTACCGGTGGTGCCTGCTCGATGATGACGTGTGCGTTGGTGCCGGACACGCCGAAGGAGGAGATGCCTGCGCGGCGTGGTCGGTCGGATTCGGGCCATGCCTGTGCGGCGGTGACGAGTTCGACGCCTTCGCCCCACTGGACATGCGGGGACGGGGTGTCCACGTGCAGGGATGCGGGTACCACGCCGTGTTGCATGGCCTGGACCATCTTGATCACGCCTGCCACGCCGGCGGCGGCCTGGGTGTGGCCGAGGTTGGACTTCACCGACCCGAGCAGCAGCGGGGCGCCGGAGCGCTGTCGGCCGTAGGTTTCCACCAGCGCGCCGACCTCGATCGGATCACCCAACCGTGTCCCGGTCCCATGCCCTTCCACGACATCCACGTCACCGGGTTCCAGTCCGGCACCTGCCAATGCCTGGCGCACCACCCGCTCCTGGGCCCGTCCACTGGGCGCGGTCAGCCCATTCGAGGCGCCGTCCTGGTTCACCGCGGAACCCCGTACTACCGCGAGCACCCGATGACCGTGCCGCACCGCATCGGACAACCGCTCCACCACCAGCACACCCACGCCCTCAGCAAACCCAGTCCCATCAGCGCTACCGGCATACGAACGGCACCGGCCATCCGCGGACAGGCCCCGCTGCCGACTGAACTCCACGAAGGTCGCCGGGTTGGACATGACGGTGACACCGCCCGCCAACGCCAGGGAGCACTCACCGGAGCGCAACGACTGCACCGCCCAGTGCAGCGCCACCAGCGACGACGAACACGCCGTGTCCACCGTCACCGCCGGCCCCTCGAGCCCCAGCACATACGACACCCGGCCGGACAGGACTCCGCCGGATTTTCCCGTGGTCAGGTGTCCTTCGAGCTCGCCGGGGATCTGGTCGACCGTCGACGCATAATCGTGGTACATCAATCCGGCGAACACGCCGGCATTGGTACCACGGAGTGCACGTGGGTTTATCCCGGCCGACTCGATGGATTCCCAGGACGTTT
This sequence comes from Streptomyces sp. NBC_00400, assembly GCF_036048035.1. Classification (NCBI taxonomy): domain Bacteria; kingdom Bacillati; phylum Actinomycetota; class Actinomycetes; order Kitasatosporales; family Streptomycetaceae; genus Streptomyces; species Streptomyces sp. NBC_00400. The sequence continues at coordinate 7,924,930 of NZ_CP107940.1, forward strand.
CCAGCAGCAACCGCTGCTGCGGGTCCATCGCCAACGCCTCATGCGGTGAGATGCCGAAAAAGCGCGGATCGAATTCCGCTGCTCCCTCCAGGAAACCGCCCCGCCTGGTGTAGCTGGTACCTGCGTGATCGGGGTCCTCGTTGTAGAGAGCGGCTACGTCCCATCCGCGATCGGTAGGGAATTCTGTGGTGGCATCCTTGCCGGCGGATATCAGATCCCATAGACCCTCAGCCGACCGCACGCCTCCGGGATAGCGGCATGCCATCCCCACGATGGCGATGGGGTCGCCGACGGATACCTCACCCTCTCGCACGGGACTTTCCTGGGACGAGCGTGATTCGGCTGGAGGTTCCGTGGTCGCTTCATCGCCGAGCAGCGTGAAGAGATGCTCAGCCAAAGCCAGTGGGGTGGGATAGTCGAAGGCCACAGTGTCAGGCAACGAAAGGTTGGTGACATCATTCAGCCGGTTGCACAACTGGACGGCAGCGATGGAGTCGAACCCGGCGTCCTTGAACGACTGATCCACCGTGACCATGTTCGGCTGCACATAAACGAGCACCTGAGCCACTTGGTCGCATACCAGGTCTACCAGAGAGTTGAGATCCGGGAAGCGTCGTGTGGCGGAGCAGTCCTCGGCCGGGCTGGGAAAGTTATCCTGATTCACCTGAGCACCTCATCGAAAACATTGATGTCACCCCGGCACTGCGGGGCGAGGGAATCCGTGGTGATGACACCTTCAACATGACCCGTATGACGACGAGTCGTCCGGGGCGAGTCATGGACTTGTCTGCGAGGACGGTGCCTTCGGTATGGTGTTCGCGGATATGTGCGGTCTAGGCGTGACGGGGCGGTGTGGCTGTGGCAGGGCGCCGAATGTACTGAGAGGCCCCCGTCCCACCGCAGTGGCTTCATGCCCTCATCGTCACCAACAGTCGGGCCCGCCCCCCTGCCCTGCTGGTCAGGCCGGCTTTTCGCGTAGCGCGCCCAGGCTTCCAGTAAGTAACTCCAGCGTCAGATCCATCTCGAATGATCGACCATATTGGGTTTCATTGCTCCCGCAGTTCACAGTTATTTACAGGTGCCTGAATCGTTTTCTCAAATTATCAATAACTGTCGCGACTTGCCATCATCAACATTGACGGTTTCTGCCGTGGGCGTGGCCGCCCCAGGGCTGCCGCGGCGCTGCAGTGCCCGGCCGGTCATGGGCTTCGCCCTGCTTCCTCAGCGTCGGCGGTGGCGAGGCCGTTCAGCCCCGGGTGTCCGTTTCCGGAGCGCCACAGCCGCGACCAGGCGTGCAGCGGCGTGGGATCGACCAGGGGGCGGCGCGCAATCCGGGGACGTCCGGCAGCGGCACATCGGCAGGCACCAGCGAAAAGCGTCGTGGCTCTGCCGTCACCTCGGTCCGGCGGTGTTCGCGATGGACGGTCCTGGTCAGGGCGTGCACGCATCCACCACCACCTTTGTGCCGGACTACGAACGGTGGTGGGCCGGACCATCGATGCCCTCGGCGTCGCACGCATCGGGCTCGTCGGCCTGAGCCTGGGCCGTGGCGCTTGAGTCTCGTGTGGCGGCCGTCGCCTTCGTCAGCGGTCTTCCGCCTCGATTGGGAGGAACTACCCCCGCCGGTAAGGGGCATCATGGTCCGGCGCACCGGAGGAGCTGACGCCGCCCGCGAGTTCGCACAACAGGTGGGCCCGAACCCTCGCCGCCGGAATCCAGTCAGCTGATGGCTTCCGGATTCGCCGGACAGTCACACACCGGCAACCTGGAACATGGACCAGAGCAGGGCCCGATGGGAAGGCGCCTACAACCTGGCAATCACTCACGACGTGGTCGCCCTGCAGGAAGTCCCCGGTGTTCCACCGGCCGGCGCCCGCCACCAGGGCACGGTCAACGGTGTCGACCACTACCTGTGGCGGGAAGGCCGACGGGGCGTAGAGCGTCACCTGTACATCCTGCGCACGCCCCAGCCGGAACCTCGGAATGGTCACCTCGTGGACGCCCGACGACGTCCTGACGTGAACGGCAGCGAATACGACTACATGGTCGCGAACTTGACCACCGACAGGTGGCAGGCGACCGTGCAATCCAACCCCGGCAGTGACCACTGGCCCGTACAGTTCGGCGCGCTGCTGGGCGCTGCCGGGCCCCGTCCCGGGGGACACGGGCGCGGGTTCCATGAAGGGCGCGGATACACAAGTCCGCCCGCTGTGCGGTGCGGTGACCGCAGCTCCTCGCGCAGGGAGAGACCTACGACAACTCGTGCCCGGCACCCAGCCCCTCCATCGAACACATAATGATCAGAGTCGATCAAGGAGAGGCGTATGCCCTTCACGCTCAGCCATGCCGCCGCCGTGCTCCCGGCGCTCCGGCGGACCGGCACGGCACGCGGTCCGCTGGTCGCCTCGGCGCTCGTGGCGGGGTCGTTCGCACCGGATATGACGTACTACGCCGACAGTCTGGTCCCGGGTGCCATGGCCTTCGGTGAGGTCACCCACGCGCCCTCGGGGGTGCTGACCGTGGATGTGCTGGTCACCGTGGCCCTGGTCGGCGGCTGGCGGCTGGTGCGCGAGCCGCTGATCGCCTTGTTGCCCCGGGCGTGGCGGAGCCCGGTCCACACCTTCGTCCGAGGCCGGCCCCGGCGGCCCCGGGGCCTCCGCCAGCTCCTCACCCTGGCAGCCTGGTTCGTGGTCTCCGCGGTGCTCGGGGCGACGACGCATGTCGTCTGGGACGCCTTCACCCACCCGGGCCGCTGGGGCACCCGGCTGGTGCCCGGCCTGAACCAGGTGGTGGGCGGCCTGCCCGTTTACACCTTCGTGCAGTACGGCACTTCGGCGCTCGCGGCGGCGGCGCTGGGGTGGTTCGGGTGGTCGGCCCTGCGGGGGCGGGGCGGTGGCGCCCACGACGGCGTGGCGTCCGGGGCCGCTGCGTCCGGGGCAGCCGCGATACCGGCGCTGACCGTACGGCTGCGGCTGCGGCTGCTGCTGACGGCCCCGGTTGCGCTGTGCGTACTGGCCGGTGCCGTGCACCGGGTGGTGCGGGCGCACGCCGTTCTGGGCCCCACGGCGCATTGGCTCGACTACCTCCCGACCGTGCTCTTCGGCGCGGGTGCGGGCCTCACCCTCGGGCTGGTGCTCTACGGGGTGGCCGTGCGGCTGCTGCACCGCCGTACGTGCCGCACCGGGGCAGCCAGTGGTGGCACCACGGGGCACAGATGACTGGACCATGCGTCGATCGTTCGGCTAACGCCCAAGGGTGGGTGCCGGTGCGCCGTCGGGCGCGGTGGCGCACGTGGGGCGCCGTCCTTCACCGAGAGGGACCTCGACGCCGCGGCGGCCGGCCGCCCACCGGTTGCGTGGGTGGACGAGCTGACGCGCTCCCACGTTGGGTGGCTGGAAGCAGCCCGAGTGCGAGGTGTGGGCGGGTGCCTTGCACCATGCCGACCTCGACGTCCTCAGGCAGCGAGGGTGCGAGACGCCATGGCGCGAGCCGAACCCGGTCCAGCTCTTGGTGATGGATCAGGAGGACGGGTTCTTCCGCATGCGGATGATCCGAGGCAACGAGCTGCGGCAGTTTGCACCACAGCAGCCGAACGAGGCGGACGACGACTTCTCCCTGGACCGGTCGCGTGGCGGGAACTCGGCAGGAGATTGTCCCGACTACTGAAGCAGGTAACGGAGGTTCGTCCGCTTACCGAGTGGATCTGGGAGGGTATGGATGCGTTCTCGTGTGTGGGGCGGTACGGCGGCCGTTGTACTGGGCGGCCTGCTGGCCGCCGGCTGCGGCGGTGGGGAGAAGGGCGCGGCGGAGGAGAGCACCGGGAACGCCGGGAAGTCCGCAGGCGGGTCCTACCCGGTCTCCGTCACCGACTGCATGGGCGCCAAGACCACCTTCTCCGACGCCCCGAAGGGGATCGTCACCAGCAACGCCTCCAGCCTGGAGCTGCTGCTCCGCCTCGGCGCCGGGGACAAGGTGATCGGCACCGGCTTCCCGCCCGGTAAGGGCACACTGCCCGGCGCGCTGGATGCGCAGGGGCAGAAGGTGAAGGTGCTCAGTCAGAACGTGATCCCGAAGGAGAAGCTCCTCGGTTCCGGCGCCGACCTGTACATCGACACGTTCGCGTCCATGGGGGGCATGGGCGGGGGAGGGATGGGGGATGCGCCGACCGGGGAGGAGTTCAAAGCGGCCGGAATCAAGCACCTCTACCTGAAGTCCACCGCCTGCGCGGCGCAGGGCAAGAAGCCTGTGAGGGATCTGTCGGGGGTGGAGGCCGACATCACCTCGCTCGGCGCGGTCACCGGCACGAGTGCCAAGGCGAAGGAACTCGTCGCCGGGATGAAGGAGAAGGTCGGCGCAGTCCAGAAGGCGGTCGGTGGTACGGCGGCGGGCAAGCGGCCGACGTACTTCTTCTTCGACTACGACGCCGGCACCAAGCAGCCCACCGTCGTCTGCAACCGCCAGATCGCCCACGCGGTGATCACCCTGGCCGGAGCCCGCAACGCCTTCGCCGACTGCGATGGCGACAACAAGCAGGTGGGCTGGGAGGACATCATCGCCAAGAACCCGGACTGGATCCAGCTCGGCGTGCGCAACCGGGGCAGCGAGGCGGCGAACAAGAAGGCGTTCGACGACGCACAGAAATGGCTGGAGACCAACCCGGCGGCCAAGGGCCTGAAGGCGGTCAAGGAGGGCCACTTCCTGCGCATCGGATCCGAGCCGACCACCATCGCCGGCGTCGAGAACGCCGAGACGGTCGAGAAGATCGCCAAGACCCTCTACCCGGGCAAGGTCGGCTAGCCGTGCTCTCCACAATGTCCGCGTCCCGCCGCAAGACCACCGACGAGAAACCGGACGCGCGCAGTCTGCCCGCAGGGCCGCTGGCGTTCGTTCTCGGCGTCGCACTCCTTGTCGCGCTGACTGCCGCTGTGGCCTGGGGATCGACGTCCATCTCGCCCGGCGAGGTGTGGGGCGTGGTGTGGCGGCGACTGTCCGGTGAAGCCCCGCGGCCGGGCACGAACGACCTGATCGTGTGGCAACTGCGCGTCCCCCGTGCCGTGCTGGCCGCGCTCGTGGGCGCCGGGCTCGGCGTCGTCGGTACGGCGGTGCAGGCGCTGGTGCGCAACCCGCTGGCCGACCCGTACCTGCTGGGCATCTCCAACGGAGCGTCCCTGGGAGCGGTCGCTTCCCTCGTCCTCGGCCTCGGCACAGGCGGGGTACTCGGATGGGGGCTGTCCGGCGCGGCCTTCGCCGGAGCCCTGGCCACCTTCGCCCTCGTATGGGCCGTCGCCCGGAGGGGCGGGGGGTTCGCACCGCTGCGACTGGTGCTGGCCGGGGTCGCGATCGGCCAGTTCCTGTCCGGCTTCACGAGCTTTCTGGTGTTGCAGGCCGGGGACGAGCAGCAGACGCACAGCGTGCTCTTCTGGCTCATGGGCAGTCTGAGCGGCGCGAGTTGGCCGGTCCTGGCCATGCCCGCGAGCGTGGTGCCGCTCGCCCTGCTGTGGCTCCAGGCGCGGGCCCGGGGGCTGAACGCCCTGATGATGGGCGACGAGACCGCGGCAGGGCTCGGCGTCCACGTCACCCGGCTGCGCCGGGAGCTGTTCACGGTGACCAGCGTGCTGACCGGTGTCCTGGTGGCGGTGTCCGGCGCGATCGCCTTCGTCGCGCTGATGGTGCCGCACGTCTGCCGCCTGGTCGTCGGTGGTGACCACCGTCGCCTGCTGCCGGTCTCGGCGCTGTTCGGGGCGCTGCTCCTGGTGGTGGTCGACATCGTCTGCCGTACGGCGATGGACTCGCAGGAACTGCCGGTCGGCGTGGTCACCTCTCTCATCGGGGCTCCGGCCCTGCTGTACCTGCTGGACCGGCGCCTTGGGAGCGGCAGTTGAGAATCGACATCGAAGACCTGAGCGTTGCCTACGCCGGCCGTACGGTCGTGGCGGGGGCCCATCTGGTGGCGGCCGAGGGCGAGATCACCGGCCTGGTCGGGCCGAACGGCAGTGGCAAGTCCACGCTGCTGCGCACCGTCTACCGGCACCTGAAGCCGACCGCCGGACGGGTTCTGCTGGCCGGTACCGACCTGCGCGAGCTGTCCGCGGTCCGGTCGGCGAGACATGTGGCGGCGCTGCCACAGGAGAGGCAGAGCGACTTCGAACTCACCGTCCACGAGGTCGTCGCGATGGGGCGTACACCGTACAAGCGGGCCTTTGCGGGGGATGACGCCACCGACCGGGACATCGTCGCCCGAGCGCTCGCGGATGTGGGCATGGCAGCGGCGGCCGGGCGCCGGTTCACGGCGCTGTCCGGCGGCGAACGCCAACGCGTCCTGCTGGCCCGCGCGTTCTGCCAGGACCCCGACGTGCTGGTGCTGGATGAGCCGACCAACCACCTCGACATCCGCCACCAGGTCGACCTGCTCGCCCTGCTGCGCGCCCAGCGCCGTACGACGCTGGTGTCACTGCACGACCTCAACGCAGCCGCCTCCGTGTGCGACCGGCTGCATGTCCTGCATGCCGGAGCTGTGACCGCCTCCGGGCCACCGCGCGAAGTCCTCACTCCCGCCCTGCTGGCCGAGGTGTTCGGGGTGCGGGCCGCTGTGGTCGACCACCCGCTCACGGGTGATCCGCTGATCGCCTTCGACCACCGGGCGCCGGTCGGCACGGAGACGCCTGCGCCGGCAGAGGTACCCACCGGATGAACACGGCCGGGCAGGAGGCGGCGACGTCCTGCCCGGCCCGTGGCCAAGTGCGGCGTCCGGTTTCTGAGTCTGCCATTCCATCCCCTTGATCCAGGAGTACGACCATGAGTGAGACCGGTCCGGGCGCCACTTTCATCGTGGGACTGCACGGGGTACTGGACCGGCATCCCTGGATCGACCGGGTGAGCGCCGAGTCCGACCTCGGCGAGGACGTCTTCAGCCTCGCGGTGAAGCGGGCGTCCGCCTACGCCTGGAGTTCCACCGCCCTTACGGACAAGCCCGCCGACAACCTCTGGGACCACAACGACGCGGACGGCGACTGGACGCAGGACGGCCGGGTACGTCAGCTGGCCTGGCTGCAGTCGTCGCTTCCACGGCCCGTGAACCCTCGGGGCAGGAAGCAGCGCGCCCGCCGCCTGCCGGTCCTGCCCGTCATCACGGTCCTCTCGGACGCGCTACGCCGCGTCGGCACCCTCCGCCTCACCGGCACTCACGCCCTCGTGCCGCTGCACCGTGCCGGGGACGCGCGCGTCGAACTCGCCGAAGTGGCCGGCTGGTTCGCCCTCGCCGACCCGTCCGGCGCGGCCTCGCTGACGGTCACCGTGTCCGCCCTGCCGTCGGCCAACCTCGCCGCGCGGGCCGCCGAGATCCGCGAAGCAGTGCTTGAACGCACGTATCAGCACATGGCGGTTGAGGCCGTCAAGCCCGCCGGCACGGTGCCTCCGGGGCTCGCCCGCCCCCTCGCCGGAGAGGTGCAGGCCGAGGGCTTGCGCCGGGCGCTCGCCTTCCGCTGCGATGTGCGCGAGTGGTCCACGGACGTGGCCGCGTGGACGACGGAGGTGTTCGCGGACTCGGTCCGGGCGGTGACGGGACTCTCGGGCCTGATCCTCATCACGGTCTCTTCGGAGGTCTGACCATCCCCGTGGTCATGCTCGTGGACATCACCGGGAACTCACCGCATTTCCTCCCCGACTTATGGAGCGAGGCTGCTGCCCGGCAGCCCTGCCGTGGCGGTGAGGGGGAGAAGGGTGACCAACGACGGTCCCGGTGCGGAACAGGCCGGTCACATACCCATGGGAGCGGACCGCTGGCCGCTGGTTGCCGTGGCGGGCGTGCTGGCGTTCGTGGCGATGCTCGACATGAACATCGTCAATGTGGCCCTGGCCGACATCGCCGAGGGTCTGCAGGTGTCCACGGCAACGGCTCAGTGGGCGGTACTGGGCTACCAACTGCCCGTGGTGGCGCTGCTGTTGCCCGTGGGCCGGTGGCTCGACGGGGTGGCGCTGCGCTCCGCCGTGCTGGCGGCGACCTGCGGCTTCGGCCTGTGCAGCGCCCTGGCTGCCGCGGCGCCCTGGATGGCCTGCTTGATCGCCGCCCGGCTGATGCAGGGCGCGTTCGGGGCGGCGCTGTTCGTGCTGATGCCGGTTCTCGCGGTCCGCTCCGTACGACCGGAGCTGCGCGGACGGGCGATGAGTGTGCCCGCCACCCTGGGCCCGCTGGGGGCGGTGATCGGGCCCGCCGTGGGCGGAATGCTGCTGGACCACCTGGGCTGGCGTTCCGTCTTCCTGGTGAAGATCCCCTTCTGTGTGCTCGCCCTGGTCGTGGTCCGGAGGGCGATGCCCCGGGACGGAGGGCTGCGGGCACCTGACCGCCGGTCGGTGGCCGACGCGCTGCTGGTTGCCGCGGGTGCCGCGAGCGTGCTGCTGGCGTTGACGCTGGCGCCGGACGGCCCGGCCTGGCTCCTCCTCGCCCTCGCCGCCGTACCGCCGCTGTGGTGGTGGCTGCGCGGGCCGGGCGGACGTCCGGTGGCCGGCGTGCTCCGGACGGCGGGGCTGTTCCGGGCGCACGGGGCGGTGCTGACCCTCGCCGCCGGATTCGCCGCCATGCACTACGTCGTCGCCCTGCACCTCCAGCGCGACAACGGTGTCAGTGCCACCACGACCGGGCTGACCATGCTCGCTTTCCCCCTCGGGATGGGGGTGGCCGGACCACTCGGCGGACGCCTCGCCGATCTCCGCAAAGCTCTCGGCTCCGCTCCAGCAGGGGGGACCCCCATCGGCGCCCGGCCGGTCGCGGTCACCGGCGCCGCCCTCACCGCCACCGGCCTGCTCCTGCTGCTCCCCCTGGGCGACGGCTGGGCACCGCTGGACGTGGCATGGCGGCTGGCGTTGGCGGGCGTCGGGCTGGGCCTGAACGGGGGCCCGACCCAGGCCCTCGTCATGGGCGCGGCCCCACCGGACCGGATCGCGACGGTGGGGGCCACGGTGCAGCTCGCCCGCAGTCTCGGCTTCACCCTCGGTCCCGCCCTGGCCACCGCCGCCTGGGGGCTGACCGGACCTCATGAGGGCGTACGGGCCGCGCTCGCACTGGCCGCCATCGTCGCGTGCCTGTCCGTGCCCCTACTCGCTCTGCCGGGCAGCAGGCCCGCTTCCCTCCCCGAGAAGACGACCGACGCGACGTCGGCCGCTCACGACTGACCCAGGAGGCACTTCTATGTGCGGAATCACCGGATGGGTGTCCTTCCACCACGACGCCCGCACCCAGGGCCCGGTACTCGAAGCCATGACGGCCACCCTCACTCCACGAGGCCCGGACGCGTGCGGCGCCTGGCTCGGCGAGCACGCCGCGATCGGTCATCGCCGCCTGGCCGTCATCGACCCGGCCGGTGGCGTGCAGCCGATGACCGACCGGCCCGCGCACCCGACCACGGTGCTCAGCTACAGCGGCGAGGTGTACAACCACCACCAGCTGCGCGCCGCACTGCGAGGCCGCGGGCACCGCTTCCACACCCGCAGCGATACCGAGGTGGTTCTGCGCGCGTACGCCGAATGGGGTGCGGATCTGGCCGACCACCTGGAGGGCATGTTCGCCTTCGCCGTCTGGGACGACCGTGCGCAGCGGCTGCTGCTGGTACGCGACCGCCTCGGCGTCAAACCGCTGTTCTGGGCCGCCGTCGACGGCGGCCTGGCCTTCGCGTCCGAGCCCAAGGCCCTGTTCGCCCATCCGGAGATCCGGCCACGGGTGGACGCCGACGGGCTGCGGGAGGCGTACAGCCTTCTTTTCAACACCGGGCCGACGGTGTGGTCCGGGGTGCGCGAGGTGGAACCCGGCGGCCTGCTCGTACTGGACCGCGACGGCATCCGCGAACGCCGCTACTGGCAGCTGGCGGCCGACGCTCACGACGACGACCGGGACACGGCCGTCGAACGGATCCGTGAGCTGGTCGGCACGGCCGCCCGCAGCCAGCTGGAGGCCGATGTCCCGCTGTGCAGCCTGCTGTCCGGCGGCATCGACTCCACGGTCCTGACCGCGCTGCTCGCCGACGAACTCCGGCTGCGCGAGGGGCCGGACGCCCGCATCCGCTCCTACGCCGTCGACTACAGCGACCAGGCCGAGCAGTTCACCGGCGACGTCCTGCGTACCGGTCACGACACCCCGTACGCCGCCGAGGCCGGCACCTACATCGGCACCGAGCACAGCACGGTCGTCCTCGACCCGCTCGCGCTGCTCGACCCCGAGCACCGCAAGGCGGTCGTCGTGGCAAGGGACTCACCGATCGGGGTCGGCGACATGGACACCTCCCTGTATCTGCTCTTCGGCGAGATCCGCAAGCACTCCACCGTGGCCCTGTCCGGCGAGGCGGCGGACGAGGTGTTCGGCGGCTACCCCTGGTTCCATTCCCCGAAGGCACTGAACGCGGCCACCTTCCCCTGGCTCCTCGTGACCGGCGACGAGGCCGCCATGCCGCTCAACCCGGCGCTCGACCTGCGCATGGGGGAGTTCCGCGAGGACACCTATCACAGCGCGCTGGCCGCCGTACCGCACCGTGACGACGAAACCCCGGCCGAGCACCGGCAACGCGAGATGCAGCACCTGTCCCTGACCCGCTGGCTGCGTCAACTCCTGCACCGGAAGGACCGGTTGAGCATGGCGCAGGGGCTGGAGGTCCGCGTCCCCTACTGCGACCACCGCCTCGTCGAGTACGCCTTCGCCACGCCCTGGAAGCTGAAGAGCTTCGACGGCCGGGAGAAGAGCCTGCTGCGCGCCGCCGGCGCCGAACTCGCGCCCGACTCCGTGCTGCACCGGCCCAAGAACCACTACCCGGCCACCCACCACCCCGACTACAACCGCGGCCTCCAGGACCTGGCCCGCGACGCCCTGGCCGCCGATCAGGTCCGGGCCCTGGCCGACGAGACCCACCTCAAACCCTGCCTCGACACCCCGCCCGACCGGCTGGAATGGGGCCACCGCCTCCGCCTGGAACGCGTCGTCGACCTGGCCCTGTGGCTCGACCACTACCGGCCCGAACTCGTCCTCTGAGGAGTCTGCGCATGGCCCTACCGGTCAGGCGGCCCGAAACCCTGACCACCGAGGCGTAGCTGAGGACGGAGGGCACAAGTCAGAACAATCCGTTCCGGTAATGGTCTTCGGCGACCGCGTCCAGGGCCCCCGCCTCACTGCCGAATTTCGCGGCCAACTTTTCCGCCATTTGCGCGGTGACCTGGGCGTAGAAGGTGCTGCCCAGGGTCAGGGAGTCGGCCAGACCCCGGGGATCGTTTTCCCAGAGCCGGGCGCGGATCACGGCTTTGCCGCACTGGAAGAACGCCTCGCGTACCTTGACGATCGTCGCGAGGACAGCGGGTTTCCCCCCTGCGCCGAGCCGTTCCAGCAGGCCGGGGTCGTCGGTGAGGAACGCGTCGCCGTTCACCCGGACCGTCTCCCGTATGCCGGGCACGAAGAAGACCATGCCCACGGCCGGGTTGCGGGTGATGTTCTCGAAGGTGTCAGCGGTGCGGTTGCCCGGACGGTCGGGGACGGCCAGAGTCCATGGGTCCAGTACCCGGACCGCGCCCGGCGGGTCGCCTTTGGGGCTGGCGTCCACACCCCCGCTGTCGTCAGCGGTGGCCAGGCAGAAGAAAGTGCTGTGGGCGATGAAGCGGCGCATGAAATCGCCGAGGAACGGCTCTTTCTTCTCCGCGATGAAGGGTTCCGGGTACCCCAGGATCTCCCGGACGCGCGCCATGCCGATGGCACGGTAGGCGTCGGCAGCGGTGTGTTCGGGGGCAGGGCTGCGGAGGTCCCAGACCTCCGCGGCGGTGTCAGCGGTGCTGCCGGGGAAGGCGTCGGACGTGTCGCCGCCGGGGGTGTGCCGGGTGACGGTGGCCGAATCCATGGAACGCTCCTTGAGGGGTGGGCGGAGGGGCGGAGGTTCGGTGTGCGCAGCCGGTGGGCGCGGAGTCAGACATCGAGGACCAGCCGGGGGGTGCGTGCCCGGGAGACGCAGAGGTACATCCGGTCGCCCTTTTCCCGCTCTTCCTCGGAGAGGATGTCGTCGCGGTGGTCGGGAACGCCTTCGAGCACCCGGGTCTGACAGGTGCCGCAGACCCCCTCGCGGCACGAGGCGGCCACCGGCAGGCCCGCGTCGGCGAGTGCGTCCAGAAGGCTCCGCTCTGCCGGTACGCCCACGGTTCGGCCGGACCGGGCGCAGACCACCTCCACTTCTGTGTTGCGTGTGCGTTCCCTGGTCCGCGGCCTGAACCGCTCCATGCGCACGGTCCCCTGGGGCAGATGCGCGGCACCGTCCGTCACGGCGTCCAGCAGCGGTTCGGGACCACAGGCGTAGACGGCCGTGCCCGGGTGGGTCCGGCCCAGCAGCGAGGCCAGCGGGATGCGCCCGGACTCGTCCCCGGCGTAGAGACGGACGGCGTCGCGGTGGGGTGCCAGCTCCTTGCGGAACGCCATGGAGGCTGCGGACCGCCCGCCGTAGACGAGGCTCCGGCCCTGCTCGATTTCGACGCCAGATTCGCGTTCGGGCTGCGGATGATCACAGCCGGACTCCGGGAGGGAGCGCAGGGCCTTCCACCCGCGTGAAACCGCCCCCGGGAGAGGCATCGGTGCGACTGCGGACAGTCCCACCGATGAAGCACCAGCGCCAGCACCAACGCCAAGAACCACACCTTCCCTCCCTCGCGGGAAGGCTGCTCCGGCTCGCACGTCCGGGGGCATCCGGATGGCGACCCGATGGATCGCCACGGACGATGGTGGTCGAACCCTCGGCGCGGCGGCAGATCTCCGGAGTCCGCGCTGCGCACGTGCAGGGCATGACCGGTGGCCTCAGGAGGTGATCGCGTGCGGACTTCCCCAGGGCTCACTCCCGCTCGCACCCGGAAATGAGACCGCCCTCGTTGAGAACCTGGCAGTCGCGGGTGACCCTGGCAGTGATCGTGCTGGTCCTCTTCATGACCACGCTGCCGGTGGCTTACTTCGGCCTCGAGGGCTTCGTCCATGATCTGACCTTCGCCGGTCGCCTCACCGGTGCCGTCCTTCTGGCGGTCTCGTTCACCACGCTCGTGGGCGTCGTCGCGGTCCTGGACCACTGGATGCGGCAGAGCTTCCCCTATTCCGGCATGGTCGCGCTGATCGGTACGTTCGCGGCCTTGCTGACCAACGCCATGCTCCTGGCACAGACACTCAAGGACGGCGAGTCCGCGGCCTACCCGGCGCTGTTCGGCGTGCTCACGGCGGGTTCGGCATACGCCGTCTTCGCGGTGTGGCGGACGTCGGTCGTGGTCCCCGCTCCGAAGCGGGTGGCCGCCGCGGTGGTCGTTTCCTCGGTCATCGCCGTCGCCAATTTCGGCTACCAGAACCTCTTTCAGCCGTACCAGCGACAGACCCAGCCTCTCATCACGGTCTCCATGGGAAAGCCGGTACTGAGCAAGGACCGTACGGCATTCGCCGTACCGGTCGACATCACTCTCCGGAACCACGGCGACGTGGGTTTCTACGTGCTCGGCACCGAGTTCCACGCCATGGGGAAACAGGTGCCGCTGAGCCCGAAGGACCGGCTCCGCCGGCAGTGGCGAGCCGATGCCGAGCAGTGGGGCAAGTCCTCGGAATGGAACCCGCTCTCCCGCCGGGAGGTGCACCAGCCCGGCGAGTTGGTCGAGGCGAAACCGTGGATGCCCCCTGGAAACTGGGTGGAGTCGAACGACACCTATGCCACGCGAGTGGTGGTGCAACTTCCCATCAACACGCCGTACGACCAGGTGGCGTTCTATGCCTCCGCGAGCCTCGCGCGCAAGGACCGGCTCGTGCTGCAGCCACCACTCGACTTCGTGGCGTACTCCTGGGGTAGGGAAAAAGTCCCCGGATGGGTGAAGGAGCAACAGAGGGGTGGTCGCGACTCTCTCCTCTACCGTGCCAGGGTGCACGAGAACAATGCGCTCGACGAACACACAAGGGACCCGCGTTTCATCACCATCTACTGGCAGTTCGGTACGCACGGCGCCGACGTGCACTCATCCGTCAAGCGAAAAGGTGAGGAAGACCGCATCCCCAACCCGGAGGTAGACCGGGAGGTGTCGAGCCGGTACGGCCTCGTCGACCTCATCACCGGCCCGGTAGAGCGGACCCTGTGGGACATCAAGAGCCAGCGGTGACGGGCACCGCCGCGCCGAGCGCGCCGGACCGCCGGTCCAGTCGCTCCAGCCAGGCCACCAGGGCGAGCGAGCTGTTCACCCGGTCCCAGGAGTACGAGTCCCCCAGGCCGAGCTGGGCCTCCCGCACGGCCCGGCACAGCGTCTCGACGTCGAACATCTCCGCGACCAGCGGATGCCGGGCGGAGCGGCACAGTGCGATGAGTTCGTCGCCGTGTCTCCGCAGGCCCCGGGCATAGAGGTCGTTGAAGGGCACCTTGACCGCCCTGCCGCGGATCGGGGCCGGGAGCAGATCCGCCATGGCCGCACGGAGAACGGCCTTCGGACGGCCCGGCCGGAACGTGGCCGCGGCGGGCAGGCGGCGCATCGTGGCAACGACCTCCGGGTCGAGGAAGGGGTGCGAGAGGAAGAACCCGTCCTGTCGTGCACGCAGCCAGGACAGCAGGTCGGGAGCGGCGAGGTAATTGGCGGCGTCGTAGAGCGACCGTTCCGGCTTGCGTCCGAACATGAACCGGCTCTCCGCGATGCCCGCGTCCCGGTAGCCGTGAGCGCGCGCGAATCCGGACCGCAGCCATCGGGGGCGGTTGAAGGTGCCGAGGCCGCCGAGCACCGTTCCGCCGCCGCGGAGCGCGGAGATCCGTTCGGCTGCCAGCGGGAAGGCCGGCTGCACCACGTAGGCGCGGACGATGTCCCGCAAGCCCTGCTCGCTTTCCGTGGCCCAGGCACGCGCCTGCTCGGTCATCTGCCGGAGCGCTCCCGTGCGCGCCAGCCTGTGCAGGTGGAACGGGTTGGCGTCCGCGATCGGATCGGCCCCGCAGCCGGTCAGGAGCGTGTCACAGCCCAGTTCCGCGGCAGCGGCGTGAAGCCTGGCCCAGAACGGGGCGCGGAAGGCGTGCGCATGAGGCTCGTCGGCGTCCCCCGCATGGTGCTGGAAGTCGTCGAAGTCCGCCACGTCGTCGGCATCGACGATCACCGGACGGGCCGTGGGGGTGTGACGGCGGATCTCCTTCATCGCGACGTCGAGGTACGGCCGCTCCGCGGCCAGCTCCCCTCGGGAGAAACGCCCGGCGAGCAGGACCAGGTCCCCGGCGCCGCCCCGTTCCGCGGCCAACAGGCGTGCGGCGAGCAGCGCGACGCTGGTGGAGTCGGTGCCGCCCGACACATGGCATGCCGTCGTCGTGCCCAGGCGGCGTCCGACAGCGTTCTCCAGCGCGAGACGCAACTCCTGCGCGGCCTCATCGAGGCAGGAGCCGTCTGCAGTTGGCTCGGGCGGGTCGGTGGCCCGATGGGCGCGTCGCAGCGTACGACTGCGCAGCTGCCCGGTGGGGGACAGCTCGACCACCTCGCCGCCGAGGACGCGGTGCACCCCGGCGAAAGGGGTGAGGTCCGAGTGCGGTTGCGCCAAGTTCCCGGTGAGGTATCGGCAGAAGTAGCGGGGTTCCAGTTCTGTGCCGCTCCCCAGACAGCGGACCGAGGTGCTTACGGCGCTCACGCGGCCACCGGACTCCCGGAAGAACAGCGGGATGCGTGCCTGCTCGTCGCGCCTCAGAAGGATGCGGTCGCGGTACACCAGAACAGCCGCGTAGTCGCCGGCCGGCACGGGCGGGGCGGCCCCCTGCCTGCCGGAGTCGTCGAGGAGGCCGCGCGCGCCCGCCGCCCGGTCACGGGCCGAGCCGACCCAGCCGACGACGGCCGCAGTGCCGGCCCGCGAGAAGACCGTCGTCACGAGTCCCTGACGCGCCATGGCCTCGCTCGTCCGGAGCCTCGGTGTGCCCCCGGCCCACTCGAGGCGGAGCGCTTCCACGTCACTGTCCTCCGCAGTCGATCGAGAGCACCGGTGTGAAGGTGTGCCCTCGCGGAACGGCGTCGGGGACGCACAGGCCGCCCGAGGCCGTCCACGCGTGCAGGGCGAAGGGGTGTTCATGCACGCCGACATGGAGTACGGCTTTCAGGCCGCATCGCCGTAGCAGGACGAAGGCCGTCACCGCCTCGGACTTGCAGTCGCCGTTGACGAACCAGCTTCTGCTGCTGTGTGACTGCACTGCGCGTTTCAGCCGTCCTACCTCCTCCGCGGAGGGGAGGTCCGCACGGGCGTAACCCGGGGCGGCCAAGGACAGCAGCCGGAGGACGCGCCCGAATCCCATGGTCCGGATCAGCAGGTGCACTCCACCCAGCCAGAGCCCGACGCCGACGTCCGCGGACTTCTTCCGGCGGCGCGTCGCGCACCCGGCACGCATGAGACCGGTGACAAGTTCGGCGCGTTCCTCAGGGGTTCCGGAGGAGAATTTCTGGACTTCCGCCGTTGCCAATCCGAGAAAACGCGTCCGCTTCCAGTCCGCGATCAGCGCTCCGTCGGACATCCGGGTGACACGGCAATGCGGTGACAGGATCCTTGCCATAGCTGCCAGGGCATCGGTTTCCTCTGCCACCGCATATCCTCCAGGGTTCCACCGTGCACGGTGTCAGTGTTGGTATCCGTGACCGTGTCAGTGCTGGTATCCGTGACCGTCGTAGAATCCACCGCTGAAGCCGTGGATCAGACGGCCGTTACCGAGAAGGACGAGCCGATGTGACTTACGGCGCCGCAGCAATCGGGAAAACATCGCTTACCTCCAGAACCGGCAGCAGATCAACTCCAGGCTACTCTCCCTCGAATTCCCCGCAACCGGACTGCAGGACGTCAACCAGCCGATGTCCAGCACCTTTTCGGAGACGTCCAGCACCTTTTCAGACCGGTGACGAGGATGAGATCGGCGACGAGTCTGGTTGAAGACATTTGTGGTCATCGTTCTCCAGTCGCGGCCGTCCGGTTCGCGGAGCACGATGGAAACAGGGGGGTTTCGCCCCGACAGGGGGATTTTCGCCCCGCGAGCCGGTGGCCAGGCCGTGAGGCCGAGCCAAGGAGATTTCTGCCATGGGCCGCCACCCCCAGCCCCGGCCGGGCGGCATCGAATCGGAAAACCATCCGTGGAAGATTCGTCTGGTCGAGCACCCGAAACGCTTTGAATCGTCGCATTTCCGGGCCGCCAAAGCGACAGCCCGGAAGATTCTTCAGGCCATGGACGACGCCGACCTGCCCTACGGGCCCAGGCCGACAGATCCGAACCAGGAGCCGAGGAATTCCGAGCGCTGGGAGATGCACCACGGCGGCAGCCTGTGGGTCAAGGGCTCCCGCGGTTGGTGCATGTACCGCGCCCGAGTCGGCATCGAGTGGAGCATGCAGTTCTGCGCCGACCCCGAGAAGGTGGACCGGCTCCGGCAGGATGCCGCCGAATTGGTCGACGCGTTCCCGCTCACGCTGCCCGCCCTGGCGGAATGGGGATACAAACGCGCCGAGGAGCTGCTGCGCACGCCGATCAGGGATGCTGACGGCGTCGAGGCGTGGACCGACTCCCTGTTCAACGCCTGCGTGCCCCTGAGCCACGGGAACCACCAGGGCATCCTTCCCAGCGTGCCCGGTGAACACCACTACCCCTGGCCGGTGAAGGGCGCGGACTTCGTCCGGTACGAAGACTTCCAGCTGTGGGTGACCCTGCCCGACGGTACTCACGGTGCCGTCGCGCCGGTGGACCGCCGCGGCTCCGGCGACGGGCACGTCCGCCTGGCCTTCGTCCCCGAAGGAAGCGCCGCCGCCCCCGCGCTCGCCGAGGCGCAGGACCGCGGGTTGATGGCTGTCGTGCCTCCGGACAGCGAGGTGGCCCTGCAAGCCTTCGCCCAGCAGGTCCCGCCCGGCCGGCGCACCGCCTCCGGGCCGCTGTCGCCCGGCGCGACACGGCGCGGCAGCGACACCGTCGGCTAGAGACAGGGGCACTCTCTCCTGTGGAGACAAGGGCGCTCTCTCCCGCTCGATGTAGTTCTTCCGGGAGAAAGACGCTCCGGACTCAGGCCCAGGGCGTTCCTGAGGCTTCGAGACTTACTGGATGGGGGAGTCGGGCGGGGGAAGCTGGATGATGCGTTCCCGGTCGACGGATTCGACGCCGTCGACTGTCTCCAGGGCCGGTATCCGGTTTTCCGCGACGGTGCCGGAGAGCGTGCCGAGGGCCGCCTGCTCGCCCGTGACCGTCAGCCCGGCCCGTCGCAGGGCCTCGACCACTTCCGCGAACCGGCCGGGGTCGACCGCGAGGATGACCCCGACCGGCGCGGACCGGGACGACTGGGTCACGGCGCCTGCAGCAGACCCGAGCCGACGTCCCTGACGGGCTGCGTCAGCGGGAAGGCACCGGACATCAGACTGACTTTGAGGTCGGCCGCGGAAGCGTTGGGGCTTGCCTGGGCGAGCAAGGCGAGGACGCCCGCGACGTGCGGCGTGGCCATGCTGGTGCCGCTCATGCTCTGGTACCCGCCACCAGGGGCAGTCGAGTGCACGTCCCTGCCGGGCGCGGCGATGTTGACCTCGCCGCCCTGCCCGTTGATGCCGCCGTTGGAGAAGAACGATGGCGTGAGTGCCTTGTCGAGCGCACTCACCGCGAGGATGGAGGGGCAGTTGGCGGGCCGGCTGACGGGCTGGATCTCCGGGGGCCGATGGCTGTCGTTGCCCGCGGCAGCGACGATCACCGTCCCGCGTTCGAGCGCGCGCTGGGCCAGCTTCTCGTACGTCTGCGGGAAGAGCTCACCCGGTCGGACCTGAGCGCCGAGCGACATGGAGATCACCCGCGCACCGTGGGCGACGGCCCAGGCCATGCCCGCCAGGATCTGGCCGTCGGTGCCGCTGCCCGCCGCGTTGCTGAGCACCTTCGCCGCGAGGATCCGGGCCTCGCAGGCCACACCGTAGCGGGGTCCCTGCCGGGGGTTGGCCGGGCCGGCAGCGGTGCCGATGCAGTGCGTGCCGTGGCCGTGGCCGTCCTCGACGGTCTCGCCGGGTACGAAGGAGACCGTTGCCTCGATGCGCCCGGCCAGGTCCGGGTGGTCGGTGTCCACACCGCTGTCGAGGACGGCGATCTTCACATCGCGTCCGGTCAGGCTGGACAGATTGGCCCGGATCGCCTGCAGGCCCCAGGTCCATTTCTGCTCGTCCAAGGCCGGGCCCTGGGCAGCGGCGATTTCGGCCCTGGTGTGATGGGCGACCACTTCCTCGTCGCTGCGGTAGGCCGGGAAGAACTCGGTCGGCGCCTGCTGCGGGGCGGTGATCGGCGAGGCGTAGACCATGCGCTCCGGCTCTGCCGCGATGATCGAGGGTTCCGCCTCGGCCGTGGTCACCAGCGCATGGCGCTGTTCGGGCCGTACCTCGACGACGGCGGCGCCGAGTTCCTCGAAGAGCACCGAGACGTCAGGGCGCTCAAGGAGTTCGGCGACGTTCGCGCCTTCGGTTCCTCGGACACGTTCGACGGACGCGATATCGGCGGAGGAACGCAGTGCGTTCAGCCCGCTCTCCTGGTCACGCGGGTCGAGCAGGACCACATATCGCCCTGTGTACTCCGTGCCCTGGCCCGGGACGGGGCCCTTGCGGTGACCGGGATGCTCGCCGAAGGCGCGCCTGTCCATGGGTCCGTTCGCCATTGCATTTCCCGCTCTCTGTGCGCTTCCGGTTCGTGGACGCGCGCCGATTCACGGATGGTCAGGCGCCAGGGATGGTGGGGCGCGGATCAGTCGCGTATCGACGCGTAGTGCCGTCGCCTGCAAGGCTGTCTTTGCCAGGCCGCCGGCATGGCCCCCCGTAAACCGTCTCACTGGGTGCGACGGCCCGCAACACAGCGCCACCACCCATGGCAGGAGAACGCCGCCCCTCACTGACCGGTGTTTCCGACGGCGCTTCCGTCGGCATCTGCGATCGGTGGCCGGCACCTGGCCCGGGCTCCCCGTCCGGCTCAGACGGGTTGGTGCTCCTCACGCTGCTGCCGCAACCTGGCCTGGTCATCGATTGACCGCGCGCCGGCCTCAGCAGCCGTACGTGCCCCGGGAGGGCGTTTTCACATGGCGGAGCGATCGCCCATCATCTACCTGCGGGGATATGCCGGTCCGCCGAGTGGTGTGGACAAGCAGGTCGACGACCCGTTCTACGGGCTCAACAGTGGTGCCACCCACATTCGCGTCGGCGGGGAGGGGACGCCATGCTTTTACCAGTTCGAGGGCCCCCTGCTGAGGCTGATGAGCGACGAGGGCTATCAGCTCCTGGTGCGCGGCGACCAGCATGCGTATCTCCAGTCGCAGGCCGACGGCGCGGTCGCGCCCGAGTCCATCTGGGTACACCGCTTCTACGACTATGCCGCGTCCACCTTCGGTACGTCCGTCACCACGGCACCGGAGGAATTCGACCTCGAAAGGGCGGCAGAGCGCCTCTATGACGTCGTCCAGCTCGTCCGCCGCAAGACCGGCGCGCCCAAGGTGCATCTGGTCGCCCATTCCATGGGGGGCCTGCTCGCACGCTGCATGATCCAAAAGGTTTCCCATACGGCCGATCCGTGCACGGGCGAACCCCGGCGCGCCGGCAGCGAGCTCGTGGACAAGCTCTTCACCTACGGAACCCCGCACGGCGGCATCGCCTTCGACCTCGGCGGAGGGCTCGTCGACTGGGCGAGGGAGACCTTCGGGCCGAATGGTTCGGACATCTTCGCCCCCGACCGGATGTACACCTATCTGACCCCCGGGGCGTCCACCGGTGACGATCCCCCGCCGGGCTGGCGGCCCAACGAGATTCCGGCCGGGGCCTTCGACGCGCGCCGGGTGTTCTGTGCTGTCGGGACCAACGCGGCCGACTACGGACTGGTCGAGAAGGCGGTCGGACCGCGTAGCGACGGGCTGGTCCACATCGACAACGCCTATGTGCGCAACGCCCACCGGGCCTTCATCCACCGCTCCCACTCGGGCCGCTACGGACTGGTGAATTCCGAAGAGGGCTACCAGAACCTGCGCCGCTTCCTCTTCGGGAGCTACCAGGTCCGGGCAGACCTTCGCGGCCTGGATCTGCCCGAGCAGACCTCCGGTGCATCACGGGTGTGGCAGGCAGAGGTGCGGCTGGCCGTCCGGGGCCTGCCGACCGTCCTGCATGAGCAGCGCGCGGCCCACTACTGCCCCATCCAGTTGAACCAGGAAGCCGCCCAGCACAGCTCTGCGCAGGGCGACACCGGCGGCGTACCCCTGACCACGGCTTTCCTCCTCGACCCGGTCAAGATCCGTGGCGGCCGGGAGGACGACCGGCCGACGCTCCGCTCCCGCTACACGCTGGTGCTGCGCGTCTTCCACCTCGTGGAGAAAAGCGGCCGGTTCTTCTGGGAGGACCACCTTGAGCAGGTGCCCGACTGGGAGGACACGCTCATCGTCGACGTCGGCCGGCACGGCTTGTACGAAGAGACGGGGACGCAGGCCTGGGCGGCATGGAATTCAGGAGTCCCCGGCAGCATCGACGACACCGACCCGATCGCCACGGAACCATGTC
This sequence comes from Streptomyces sp. NBC_00400, assembly GCF_036048035.1. NCBI lineage: Bacteria > Bacillati > Actinomycetota > Actinomycetes > Kitasatosporales > Streptomycetaceae > Streptomyces > Streptomyces sp. NBC_00400. The sequence continues at coordinate 7,946,429 of NZ_CP107940.1, forward strand.
GGATGGCCGAGGACGGCGAAGGCCTGTACACCGAGATCCCGCTGCCCGAGGTGGTCCATCCCATCCTCGGCAGCGGGTCCCGACTCCGCCTCACAGTGAGCCGCTTCAACTGAGCTGCAGCCGAAGCGCACTGCGCCGAACGCCCTCGCATGCAAGGCTGGCTGGGGCGCGTCTCAAAGGTGGTGTACCTGGGCGGAATTACCCACCCAGTGTCAGTTCACCGGGTTGTACTGCCTCTTCAGCGCGGTACGCCCCCTCCCGTAGCCCTTCAGGGCGGCCTCCACCGCGGCCGCCAGGCCGTCGAGTTCCTTCGGCACCGGTACGCGGAGCAGCAGGTGCTGCTTGCGGTGGGCGAGGAGAAGTTCGCCGGCGGGCGTGCACTCCAGCAGGGTGAAGTGCGTAAGGGCCTTGAAAGGCTTGTCCGAGGAGATCAGGTGGGTGCTTCCCGGCTTCGAGCTGACAGCCACCGTCCCATCCGGGAGGACCGCCAGGTTCGCGTCCTCTCCCTCCGCGATCGCCGAGGGGGTACCGTCCGGCCAGGGCTGCCCGAACAAGGCGGTGGCGGTGGGCGTTCCGTCGGGGGCGTGCCGGGTGACCATCTGGTAGCCGAAGTTCTGCTCAGCGGGGTCCGTCGAGCCAACGGCTTCCCAGCGGTAGCGCCGCGCCCCGGACAGCGCGTACGTCTCACCGGCCGGCGTCGCCACGGCGTGGTGTGTCCCGAACGCCCACCCGTCGGCGGTTGGGTCGACACGAGGGCATGCTGAGGAACGCGTTCCCGCTGCGGGGTATTCGGTGAGCAGCGCGGGTGTCCCGGCCGCTCGCAATCGTTCCGCGTAGCGGCGGCCGTGATCGGCCAATGGGTCGTGAGTCGGCACCACCACGAGCGCTGGGGCCAGCCCGTTCAGCCCGGCTACGCGTGCGCCACCGTTGAGCGCATCGCTGCCGCGGCCGGCGTCGCGAAGTCGACGGTCTATCGGCGCCGGCCGTCGAAGGGCGCGCTGATTGTGGACTGCCTCCTGGACGCGTTCGGCCCGGCGCCGCTGGAGGGCACCAGTCGAGCCGAGCTCATGACCTCGACCATCCGCTGGATCGCGGCGAAGATTGCCGAGCCCGGGGTGGGTGACGCGTTCGCCGGTGTGTTCAGTGACGCCGTCAGCGACCCGGCCCTGCGCGAGATCCTGTCCACGCGGTTGCAGGACCCGTACCGGCTCACGCTCCAGGACGCGCTCGGCGAGCCGGAGAAACGGGTCCTGTTCTTCATCGACGTCGTGGTCGGAGTCCTGCTGCACCGGAGGGGCATGACCGGTGAACCAATGGCCGATGCCGACGTCGCCGCACTGGTCGAGATGGTTCTGGCGCACTTCGCTGAGGGCCCCGGCCCGGCTTAGTGCTGCGGCAGGACAGGCCGGTCCTGCCGGCGGTCTTTCGTGGACGGGGCTTGCCGGTGTCGCGGTTGGGTCAGGCGATGTGTCAGCGGACAACGCTGCCCTGCTCGCGGTGGCCGGCGTGGTCGCCGCTGTCGATTGCTTCGAGCGCGGCGACGCATCGTGCTACGGCCGTTGTCGGAGCCGGCCGGTGCACACCCATGAAGAATCCGGTACGGGCCGCAGCCCACCCGGCCTCGTCACGGCTCGGCGCGAAGAACAGAGGCAACTCGTGCGCGGTCACAGATCCGGATGCTTCGTCGCCACGTGGTAGTACCCCGAGTGGAACACCAGAGGGGTGCCGCCGCCGGCCTCGTACTGTTCGACCTCGCCGAGGAAGACGATGTGGTCGCCGGCGTCGAGGCGTTGGACGGTGCGGCATTGGAAGCGGGCGACCGCGCCGTCCAGGAGGGGGGTGCCGGCGATGCCGGGGGTGGTGGGGGTACCGCGGAATTTGTCGTCGGCCGGGGTGGCGAACTGGCGGGAAAGGTGATGCTGGTCGGCGGCCAGTACGTGGACGGCGAAGTGCGAGGCGTCGGTGAAGTCCGGGAGGCTCGGGCTGTTTTTGCCGGGGCACCACAGGACGAGGGGCGGGTTCATCGAGACGGAGGTGAAGGAGTTCGCGGTCATGCCGACGTTGCGGCCATCGGGGGCGCGGGCCGTCACCACGGTCACTCCGGTGGCGTACTGGCCGAGCGCGCGGCGCAGTTCGCGGCCGTCGAAGCGGGTGGCGTGCTGGGCGCGCTTCTCGGCGAGGAAGCGGTGTGCCTCGGCCTCCTCGAACCACCAGCGGTAGAGGGTGCGCGGGTCGTCGAATCCGGCGGCGAGGGCACCGGCGACAGAGGGGATCTCGGCCGCCGCTGTCAGGAGGTCACGGTGGTGGGGACTCAGTTCGGTCAGGAGGGAATTGGTCCAGCCGACAGCCCATTGAGCCCAGCCGCGCCAGAAGTTGTCGAAGGTGCGCTGCATCCACTGCGGGGTGAATTCGGCGGTGCCGTGGCGGAGGATGCTGTCGAGGTAGTGGGTCGCGGCCTGGGCCGCGTTGTTCGAACCCTGGCCGGTGATCGGATCGTTGAGGACGACGGCGTCGGCCATGCCCAGGACGTGCCGGCCGGAGGCCAGGCGGGCGACGGGGTGCCGGACGGTCGGTGTGATCCCGCCGCGCAACACGCCGCCGCTGTCGGTGAGTCGGGCGTGCCGGTAGCGCTCGTATTCATCGGGGAAGAACCGGCGGAGGATTTCCAGTGAGCGGGTGAGGTGGCCTTCAGGCGTGCGGATGTCGTCCCAGCAGTCCATCGGGCCGCCGGGGACGCCTTCGAAGACCATGATGTCGCAGGGCCCGGTGGTGGTGAGGGCCGGGAAGGAGAAGTATTCGCCGACGCCTGGGACCAGGCGGTAGTGGACGGCGCTCTCCCCCTCCCGCGGTGCCGGTCCCATGACGTAGGTCAGGGCCAGCGCGCGGCGCGGCCGGTCGTACGGGGAGAGTTCGGAGTTGCGCGGGAAGAGCTGGCTCAGCTCGCCCTTGCCTGTGGAGACCACGACGAGATCGTGCGTACGGGCGTACCATTCGAGGTCGTTGACGCCCGCCTCGTGCAGCACGATCTCGCCGCGGCCGCCGTCCGCGAACTGCTCGATCCAGGCGGCACACTTGACCCGCTGGTCGACGGAGTGGGCAGGGCCCTCCAGCGGCGCCTGCCAGGATACGTCCGGAGTGCCGTGCGGACCGATGAGAGACAGCGCGATGCCGGAGATGTCCGGGGCCTGGTCCTCCCAGTGGTGCAGGCCGAGTTCGCGCTCACTCTGGAGCGCCGTATCGAACATGCACTGGCTGGACATGACCGGGCCGCGACGTATCCCGTCGGGATCGCGGTCGGTGACCAAGGTGACGTCATAGCCGTGCGCCTGAAGTCCCAGGGCGAGTTGGGCACCCGCCTGCCCGGCTCCGACCACCGCGATCCTTCTCATGTCCTGCTGTCCCGCCCTAGTGACGTATCTATCGCTGACGTAGCGTCAGTCTGCTGTGTCCGCTCTTGACGGCCCTCAGGCGCCGACCTCGGTCAGGTAGTTCTTCGCGGCGACCGGGTCCATGAACCAGTGGAACAAGTCGCGCGGGTCGTCGAAGCCGTTGACGAAGCGCGCGGCGATACGGGAGTTGGCGCTCGCCGCGCCGAAAATCTCCAGGACGTGCTGGGGCGGGGCGCCGAGCATCGCGTTGGTCCAGGCCGTGGCGGACTGCGCGTTGTCCCAGAAGCGGCCGAAGGCCAGCTCCATGAACGCGGCGTCGTACGGGCGCTCGCCGTGGTCCAGGATGGTGGCGAGGTAGGCGGCCGCGCACTTCGAGGCGTTGTTGGACCCCTGGCCGGTGATCGGGTCGTTGAGGACGACGACGTCGGCGAGGCCGAGCACCTGCGCGCCGGAGGGCAGCGTGGCGACGGGCTTGCGGACGGTCGGCGCGAAGCGGCCCGCGAGGGTGCCGTTCTCGTCGGTGAGCGTGACATCGGTGCAGCGCTCGGCCTCCCACGGAACGTACGTCCGCAGCAGTTCCTGGAACTTCGCCAGCTGCTGGTGGGGGGTGAGCCCGTCGAAGCAGTCGAGCGGGCCACCCGGGATGCCCTCGAAGAACATGATGTCGCAGGGGCCGCTGGTGGTGAGGCTGGGCATGGTGAAGTACTCACCCACGCCGGGGATGACGTTGAAGCTGACGCCGGGGCGGTCGGGCAGCGGTGCCATGCCGGTGACGTACGCCAGGGCCAGCGCGCGCTGCGGAGCGCCGTACGGGGAACGTATGGCGTCCCGCTCGAACAGCCCGGCGATCTCGCCCTTGCCGGCCGCGACGATCACCAGGTCGGACTCGGCGGCGTAGCGCTCCAGGTCCTCGATGCCGGCCTCACAGAGCTCCAGACGGCCGCCGCGGCGCGCGAACTCGCCCATCCAGAGTGGCATTTTCACGCGCTGGTCGATGGAGCGGGCGGTGGCCTCGAGGCGGGCGTCGAAGGAGAGCGCCCGGCCGCCCTGGCCGTCGGCGATGCTCACGCCGAGACCGTCGATCGACGGGCAGGCGTCGCCCCAGAAGTCGAGGCCGAGGTTGCGCTCGTGGGCCAGCGCGGTGCCGAACATGGCCTGGCTGGACATGACCCGGCCGTCGCGGATCTGGTCTCCGGTGCGGTTGGACACGACGGTGACGTCAAAACCGTGGTCGATCAGGCCCACGCCGAGCTGGAGACCGGCCTGGCCGGCTCCGACGATGGTGATCTTGCGCATGAGGGGGACCTCCGGGGATTGGGGTGTGCGTTTTTTGAGCGGTGCCGTGCAGTGTCGTGCGCTGTGCACCGTTTCGGCACGCGGTGGCGTCGACGAGTGGGCGGCGGTTGTGCGGAATGCGGCTGCCCGCCGGAGGGGGGATGGCGGGCAGCCGCGGGAGGCCGGGTCACCCGTAGGACCGGGGGAAAGGTCCCCGGGTAACCCGGCCGGCTAAAGGGGCCCGGCCGAATCGGCGAGCCGGGGAAGCAGAGGCAAGGGTGCCGCGACGAGCGAGGGCAGGGCCTTGGCAGCCCGCGCCGCGCCGGTCGCGCGTAATGCGCGCAGCGCGCGTGCGGCGGGCTGTCCGCTGGGCGTGACTCCGTCTCTGACGAGCACAGTCCGGCCCGGCACTCCCTGCATTGTTGATTCCCAGGATTCTCTCGGGTCCGCGGTGGCCAGGGGTCAATCTTGGTATGGCAAGATCACCTCCGCTATCCGGATCACGCGGGTTGCTGTCCCGATCGCGCATCTCGGCGGTGGAGGTTTACATGCCCGCTGAAGAGTCCCCCCTCGCAAATCACCAGCGGTTCCATACAACGGACATTTGGGAGGCGCGGGCCGAGGTCGGCCGCGCTTTCTGTCCGCATGAGCTGCGCATCATGCGGCGCTCGGCGACGCTCGACGCCCGGCTGCACGGTGCACCCTTCGACCGGACAGGTCTCTATTACCTCGATTACGGAACGGAAGTCCGGATCACACCGGGCGATCTGGAGAGCTTTTTCCTTGTCCAGATCCCGCTCGCCGGTTACGCCGAAATCACCTGCGGCCGTGAGGAGATCATTTCCTCCCCGGAACTCGCTTCTGTCCCCTCTCCGACCGGAAAGTTGGACATGCGCTGGGGTGACGGCAATCCGCAGCTGATCGTGTGGTTCGACCGACCGTCGCTGGAATCGCATCTGGGCAGTTTGCTCGGCCGCACCGTGCGCCGCCCGATCTTCTTCTCGCTCGGCATGAACCTCACCACACCGGGCTCCCGGTCGTGGCTCAACATCGTCGACCTCATGCGCCGGGAGGCGGAGGGACCTGGTGGAATGACAAGCCAGCCCGTCGTGACAAAGCAGCTTGAATCGCTCCTCATGACCCAGCTGTTGATGGCCCAGCCCAACAACTACACGTCGGCGCTGCTCGGCGAGCAGCCGCGCATCGCACCGCCCGCGGTCCGCCGCGCCATGGAGGTCATCGAAGGACACGCCGCCGAGCCGCTCACGGTCGCGGAGATCGCGGAGTGCGTCGGCGTCGGCGTACGGGCCCTTCAGGAAGGCTTCCGCCGGCACCTCGACACGACACCGCTCGCGTACCTGCGCGAGGTCCGCCTGGACCGCGTACGCAAGGAACTCCTGGCCTCCGACCCGGGTGCCACGACCGTCACCGCCGTCTCCTCCCGCTGGGGTTTCCTGCACCCGGGCCGTTTCTCACTCGCGTACCGCCGGCAGTTCGGGGAGTCGCCTTCGGAGACGTTGCGGGCATAGGACTACCGGGAGATCCGTCGCACTCGGGAGTTTGGTGGTGCCGTGGATCCGCTGTATACCCCCCGGTCGCCTGTGTGGATATTGATCACCCTGCGCATCAGCTTTGATCCTGCTGCCCAGCGGTGGCGTGGCAGCAGGCACCATGACATCGGGGAGCCGGGCGGACGCCGGCTCCCTCTCGTGCCGGTGCGCACTCGCCGGCCTGGTGGTCACGGCGTCAAGTCGAGAAATTCCCAGTGCGCTCGGGGTTGTGCGCCGCTGAGCCATTTCCCGCAGTGCTGCAGGACCGCAGGGCTTGAGGTGATGTGCTGGGTACCGGTGCCGAGATCACGCAGAAACCGGTCGATCGGCCCGCGCCGGATCGCCGCCGTCCCCGCCCATCGGTGCACCGTCTGGCCCACGTCCTGCACGGTCCACGTCGCGTGGTTGAGCGCCAGCCTGAGCAGAGTGTCCTGCTCGGTACTCGGCAACTCGCCTGCATCCAGGGTGTCTTCGATACCTCGCCACACCTCCATCGCCCACGCCCGTGCCGAACGAAGCTTGGCTTCGGCGGTCGCGTACTCCGCGTGGAACTGGGCGGTGCCGACGGCAGCGTTACGTGTGCCGGATTTTGCCGCGGCGACCAACTTCAGTTCATCGAGCAGGCGCCGCCCGGCACCGAATGCCCAACCGGTGTGTCCGATTGCGGACATGTTGACCAATCCGAGGCGGTAGATCGCGCCGCCGTTGGCCGGGTTCGTCGTCGTGGCGAGATAGGTGTACGTCTCCGGGACAAACTCATCGGCGCAGTGGTAATCAATGCTGTGCGTCGCACGCAGCCCGAGCACATCCCAGTTGTCGACGAGTTCCACCTGCGACTTCGGCATCGCCAGTACCCGCAGCTCCCCGGTGCCCTCGACCTGGATCGCACTGTGGATATGGGTGGCGTGCGCCATACCGGAGGCGAACTGCCAACTGCCGCTCACCAGATAGCCACCCTCCACCGGGACGGCCCGGCCGGGCCGGGTGCCGTGACCGGCCAGCAACGCGTGGTCCCCACCCGCGACATCCGGGAACAAGTCGGCCGCCGCAACGGCATCGAGATAGGCCGCAGTGGTCCCGGTCATCAACTGCAGCGCCATCATCGTCCAGCCGGCCGCGGAATCGTGGTAACTGACACGCTCGACGGTCTCTATCAATTGACGTGGGGAGAACTCGTAGCCGCCGAGGCTCTGCGGCAGTGCGGCCCGCACGACACCGGCACCCAGCAACGCCCGCGCGATGTCCTCGGTGAGTCTGCCGAGTTCCTCGGCCGCGTCCGCCTCCGCCTCAAGCACCCCGCCGAGTGCGTCAATCCGCTCGAGCATCGCGGGAAATTCCGGGCTGACATGCAATCCGATCGAGACGGCCATGGATGGTTGCTCCTCGCCTGTCAAGAGTGAGTCAGCGTCACCATAAGTGTGGAGAGGTACCGTTCCTCGACCTGTCCAAGGAATTCGCTTGCTTCAGGCAGGCTGTTACAGCTCAAGCGCCGGTCCGTGTAGGGTCCGGATCTTGTCGTCAGCCATCCGAATGCAGGGACAGGGCTGTCGGTACCGCCCAGTACGGCAGCCGGACTTCGTGGTCCGGGTTTCGCGCGGCCTCGGGCGGCGCGGTCGGGCAGGTTCGACGGGCGTCAGTCGCCGTCGGCGATGAAGTCTGCTATCGCGGCAGCGATAGCTTCGGGCTGCTCGTCGGGGATGAAGTGTCCAGCGTCGGGCACGACGATTCGCGTGGTGTTGTCGGCCCAAGGGCTGATGGCGGCGGCCATGTCCGGAACGGAGCCGTGGCTGCTGGAGATTCCGAGGATGGGCACGGTCAGGTGCCGCCGCTTGAGCGCCTCGCGGTTCTTGCGCGCTGACTCCGCGGCGTCTCGGTAGTACGCGAGGGAAGCGCGCAGGCCGCCGTCGACGGCGACGGCCGCCGCGTAGTGGTCGAGCTCGGCGTCGTCGAACGTGTCGGGAGACAGGGCCTTCACCTTCAGGAACCAGCCGACGTACTCGCGTTCGCGGCCGGCAAGCAGCGTCTCGGGCAGATCGGGCACGATGTGGAACGCGAAATGCCAGGTTTTCCACGCTCGGTCCGGGTCGGTGGGAATCGCCTCCGGGAGAGTGATACCGGGAATTCCGGCGTCGAGCAGAGCCACCCCGCGCAGGTGGCTCTCGAAGTTGAGGGCGAGGGAGAAAGCGACCCAGGCGCCGATGTCGTGGGCGACCAGGGAGTAAGTCGACACGCCGAGAGCCTTCACGGCGGTGTGGACGTGCGCGGCGACCGCGTGCGTGTCGTAGCTGCGCTCCGGACGCTCGGAGTGGCCCTGACCCGGCAGGTCGATCGCGATGACGTGGAACCGGTGGGTGAGGCCGGGCATCACCTTTCGCCAGGCCCACCAGGTTTGCGGGAATCCGGCGAGCAGGACGACGGCCGGGCCGCTCCGCCGTCCGCCTTCGACGGCATGAAGGCGGACGCCGTCCGCGTCGACCCAGCGGTGAGTGAATCCGGCCAGATGCTGCAGGGGCAGGTCGCGGATGGGGTTGCTTTCGGAGACATGCGGAGTGCTGGTTGCGGGGCCGGTCACGGGGATCCTCCATCGGTGTCAGGTGTGCGGTGGGGACCGTGTGGCTGACGGCGGTGGCTGGGACCACGTGGTGTGTTTCTCGCGCGGTCGCGAAGTGCGCGCGGTATGCGCTGGCCCTCACCACGCCTGAAGGCTAACACATCTTGAACTGATCAGTTCAAGATAGAATGGTGCGCAACACAGCCCGAACCATCGACGCATCGGCAAGGAAGTGCCGCGTGGCAGGCAAGAAGCAGTTCGACATGGACGCGGCGCTCGACGCCGCGATGATCCAGTTCTGGCGCGACGGCTACGCCGACACCTCATTGGATGATTTGTCTCGGGCAACCGGCCTGAACCGCAGTTCCATCTACTCCTCCCTCGGCGACAAGGACACGCTCTTCCTGCGCTGCCTGGATCTCTACGCCGCGCGCTATGGCGAGAAGTACGACGCCGCCCTGTCGTGTGCAGCCTCGGAACCCGTTGCCGCTGTTCGTGCGTTCTTCGACGTCACCCTCGAGCGCATCGCCGATCCCGAACTGCCTGATGGATGCCTGATTGCCCAGTCAGCCATGGCAATTCCGGTGCTGAGTCCGAGCGTCGCAGCGCACGCTGAGCAGGCGCTCGGCTTCCAGCGCCTGCGCCTGCGCGCCGCACTGAAGGCCGGCCGGCTGACCGACCAGGACGCCGAGGCCTTCGCTGTACACGCGGCGGCTGTGAACCAGTCGCTCGCCGTCATGAGCAGGGCCGGGGCGAGCCCGGCGCAGCTCCTGGCTATCGTGGGCGTGACCGTGGACGCGCTGTCGCAGGCGCTGCGCGCGTAACGAATCTGATACGGCCGTCGGACTCGCAGTCTGGTACGCACAGTCATTTCATGCGTTCGAGGCGTGCGCGGTAGTGCTGCCAACGGCCTCGGGCCTGGTGGCTTCATCGCCAAACGGACCAGGCCAGAGGGAACGCGAGGTCCGGGGCCTGTTGTATTCCCCGTGTGATCACGATGAGAAGGCGCTGGATCTCGGGGCCCGTCGATTGCGTCCGTTGCCGGTGCGGAAAGGCCCTGGGCGAAGGCCCGGTCCACGACCGGCGGGGCCCTGCCGCCGAAAGGCGGGAGCGCCCCGGCCTGCCGGTCGGGAGGAGCGTGGCCGGGCCTTCCCGCCGGGTTCAGGTGGAGTCGGCGGCGGGCTCGGTCGCGTAGCGGCTCATCGTGTCGATGCCTGCCTGTGGCGTCAGCGGCCGGCCGGTGGCGAGCACGTCCTGGAGGTCTCGGAAGTACTGCACGTACAGATCGGGGGTGAACGTGCTGAGCATGACGGCGGGTTGGTCGGTCGGGTTGGCGAAGGTGTGCGGGGTGCCGGGCGGCACCATCACGAACGTGCCCACGGAAGCGTCGTGGTCCTCGTCCCCGACGGTGAACCGCACGGTGCCGGAGAGGATGTAGAAGCCCTCGTCGTGTTCGGCATGGCGGTGCTGCGGCGGTCCCTGGGTATGCGGGGCGAGGACGGACTCGGCGATCGCGAGGCGGTGCCCGGTGTGGCTGCCGTCCTCAAGGATGCGCATGCGCGTGGGGCCCAGGACGATGGACTCGCCGTCGCCGGGACCGACCACCGATACGGCGGGGCCGGCCTGCGGCTCGCTGGTCTTTGTTTCTTCGGTCATGCCCACAAGTGCACTGCCAAGGCCCCACGGCTGTCCAAGACCCTTTCCGCAACGCCGATATCCCGTGGGTATCGTTGCAGCGTGGAGCTACGGACCTTGCGCTACTTCGTGGCCGTCGCCGAGGAACTCCACTTCGGCCGGGCGGCCACCCGACTGCACATGAGTCAGCCGCCATTGAGCCGGGCGATCAAGCAGTTGGAGGCCGATGTCGGGGCCCTGCTGTTCGCCCGCTCGGCCGCCGGCGTCACGCTCACCCCGGTCGGTGCGGTGCTGCTCGACGAGGCGCGGGCCCTGCTCGGCCATGCCGACCGCGTCCGCCTGCGTGTGAGCGCGGCGGCCGGCGTCGCCACCCTCACCGTCGGCATCCTGGGTGACGGCACCGACCCGGCAGCGGCCAGGCTGGCGGCCGCATACCGCCGACGCCACCCCGGTATCGACATCCGCATCCGCGACACCGACCTGACCGACCCGACCTGCGGGCTGCGCACCGGGCTGGTCGATGTCGCCCTGACCCGGGCGCCGTTCGACGAGACTGCCCTGACAGTGCGTGAGCTGCGGGCAGATCCGGTCGGCGTGGTCCTGCGCGCCGACGATCCGCTGGCCCACCACGACCGACTACGGCTGGCCGACCTGAACGACCGCCGCTGGTTCCAGTTCCCGCAGGGGACCGACCCCGTCTGGCAGTCGTACTGGAACGGCGGCAGACCGCGCGAGGGCCCAGTGGTGCGCGCCGTCCAGGAATGCCTGCAGGCCGTGCTGTGGAACGGCACGGTCGGCCTGGCCCCGCTCGGACACGACCTGCACGCGGAGCTGGCCGCGGTGCCGCTGATCGACATGGCGCCGAGCCGAGTGGTGGCGGTGTGGAACAAAGGTGACACCAACCCGTTGATCCGATCCTTCATCGAGACCGCGACAGCCGCGTACCGGGACTGAGCCCCGGCAGGTGGCGCCGGGGCTGACTCGGAACGGCTGGGGAAGGCGGCCGGCGCATGGTGGCCGCGATTACCTGAACCATCGTCAGATGCACCTCTTCGGAAGTGTGAAGGCTGGGGCCGGTCGAAAGTACGGCCGCTGAGATCGCCGTGTCCCTCGCATTTCACGTCCTGCCCGGACGCGCCTCATGCGATGCGGGCAGCCGGACGTCCGACGGCTGACCGCGCTAGAAGCAGGCTCCAGCGTGGAGGAGGGCGACGAGACGAGGGCGTTCACGGTGCGGAGTCCGTGTGGCGCACCGGGCTCTGCTCATCGAGCCCTGAGCCGGTCATGCATCGCACCGCCGCACTTGCCGCAGCCACGAAGGCGGCGATCGCCGGGTGCGTACCGCCGCCGGCGCGGAAGGCGACCTTCGACCGGCGGAACAAGGGCAACTTGGTCAACACCACGCCTTCGGGGCTTTGAGCAGTGGCCATCTCCGGTACAAATCCGGCTCCTTGTCCGGTGGCGGCCAGGGCCAGCACTGTGCGGAAATCGTTGACCTGGTGGCGGATTCTCGGCTGGAACCCGGCTGCCTGGCAGGCGCGTACGGCCATCGCGTGACCGGTCGTGCCGTCCCGTGCGGTGATCCACGGGGCCTCGGCGTAGGGCCCGAGCAGCTTGGCGAGGGTGTCGCTGCGGCTGGATTTCTCGGGCGCGGTATGGGTGACGAGGTACATCGGCTCTTCCAGCAGGGGCACCTCGTCCACGGTGGTGTCCGGTGAGGCGGGTACGAAGTCGTAGTCGTGGACAAGGGCGACGTCGAGTTCGCCGGCTCGCAGGCCGTCGGACACCCGGGCGGAGTCGATTTCCTGCACCATCGGCTCCAGCGCGGGATGCCGTTGAGCCAGCTCGGCCAGCGTGGCGGGCACGATGGTGTGGCCGCCGGAGGGGAAGGTTCCGATGCGTAGCGGCCCGCCGATGCCGTCTCGGGCGCCGGCCAGCTCGGCGACCGCCCGTTCGAGGCGTTCCAGCACGGCGTCGGCGTGTGCGACGAGGGACCGGCCGGCAGGCGTGAGGACCACGCGCCTGCCGCTGCGTTCCAGCAAGGGCACGCCTGCCTCGCGTTCCAGCACACCCAGCTGCTGGGAGACGGCGGATGCGGTGAAGGTCAGCGCTTCGGCCACGGCGGCGATCGTGCCCCGCCGGTCCAGTTCGCGAAGCAGGTGGAGACGACGAACATCGAGCATAAGTTCAGCTTAGGCATAAAGGTAGAAATCAGAAATGGATCTACCGGGTCGGTGTGAGTCAGGCTGGGACCATGAACCCCGATCCGGTCTTCAACGGCCTCTACGTCCCCTTGGTGACCCCGTTCACCACCGACCTGCGCCTGGCCCCCGATGCGCTGGCCCGACTCGCCGACGAGGCGCTGTCGGCCGGCGCCTCCGGGCTCGTCGCCCTCGGCACCACCGCCGAATCGGCCACCCTGACCGCGGAGGAGAAGCAGACGGTGGTGCGCATCTGCTCGGCCGCCTGCCGGGCACACGGCGCCCCGCTGATCGTCGGGGTCGGCACCAATGACACCGCCGCCGCCCTCACGTCGCTGCGAGAGCTGGCGGCCGCCGGCGACGTGGCTGCGGCGCTGGTTCCCGCGCCGCCCTACATCCGGCCCGGCGAAGCGGCGACTCTGGCGCATTTCACCGCGCTGGCCGAACACGGCGGCATGCCGCTGATCGTGTACGACATCCCCTACCGCACGGGACAGAACCTCAGCGCCGGCACGATCGCAGCGCTCAGCCGCCTGCCGGGGGTCGTCGGGATCAAGCACGCGACCGGCGTGATCGACGCGACCACGGTGGAGGTGCTCGGCGCCCCTCAGCCCGGCTTTGCCGTGCTCGGCGGCGACGACGTCGTCCTCTCACCGCTCGTCGCGGCGGGCGCCCACGGCGGCATCGTCGCATCGGCCAATCTGCGCACCGCCGAGTATGCCGAACTGATCTCGTTGTGGCATCGCGGCTCCGCCGCAGCCGCCCGCAGGCTCGGCGCCGAGCTGGCCCGGCTGTCCGCCGCCCTCTTCGCCGAACCGAACCCGACAGTGATCAAGGGAGTACTGCACGCGCAGGAACGCATTCCCAGCCCGGCCGTCCGGATGCCGTTGCTGGCCGCCTCCGCCGGTACGGTCCGCCGAGCGGCACTCCTGGCCGGCAGCCGTGTACGCCAGGTGTCCCCGGCTTGACCTCAGGTCCAGGAGCGCGTGCGGGGCGTTGTGGACGAGAACTGCGCCGTCGCTCCGTGTCACCGGTAGGGGAGTGAGGCGGAGTTCCTCACGCGCGTCGAGAAGGGCCGGTGACCTCCCAGGCCGCCTCGATCATCAGGAAGATCTCGTCCACCGCGGCCTCCGGATCGTCCGCCTCACGGGCCAGCGCATAGGCGTCGATCACGAATCTCGCGATCGTCCGGCAGGCCGTTGTGGTCTGTGGCAGGTCGGGATCGGCGTCGAGAGCCGTTGCCAGCGACTCCGCATGACGCAGCCTCATCGACTCCTCGTACTCCCGCAGGGCAGGTGAGGCGTCGATCATGCGCCAGATCGGGGCGGCGCTGTCCGCCGTGCAATGGCGCACCAGGGCCTGGATCTCGCGGCGTAGTGCAGGGATGAGCGGCTCGTGCGGCGTCCGGGCGGTGACCGCCTGCGCGAGGCGGTGCTCGAAGTCTGCGTCCTGCTCGAAGACCAGGGCCTCTTTCGAGGCGAAGTGGGAGAAGACGGTGGTGACGGCCACGTCGGCCTCGGCGGCCACGTCACGGATGCCCACCGCGTCGTAGCCGCGTTCCAGGAACAGTCGCAAGGCGGTGTCGGCGATCTTCTGGCGGGTCGCGGCCTTCTTGCGCTCGCGGCGTCCGGACTGCACGGTCATGCCCTGAAGCTATCAGGAACAAAGACGTAGCTGCTTCAAAACACTAACCGTTAGTGTTATGTTCGGCGGCATGAAGAGCATGAAGAGAGTGAGCTTCGCCGAGTTCGGCGGTCCGGACGTGCTGCAACTCGTGGATGTCGAGGAGCCCCACGCGGGCCCCGGTCGGATACGTATCGCCGTGCGGGCGGCGGGCGTGAACCCCGCCGACTGGAGAGTCCGTGAAGGCCAGGTCCTGGGGGCCCATCCGGTCGAGTTGCCCTCCGGCGTCGGGCTGGACGCCGCCGGGGTGGTGGACGAGGTAGGCGAGGGTGTCGAAGGGGTCGAGGTCGGCGACCACGTGTTCGGTGAAGGGGCCGGCACCTATGCCGAGTTCGCTGTGCTGACGGCCTGGTCCCGTATGCCCGAGGGCCTGACGTTCGAAGAGGCGGCCGGGTACCCCTCCGTGGTGGAGACCGCGCTGCGCATCATCCGTGAGGTCGGTGTGCAGTCCGGGCAGACGCTGCTGGTCAGCGGTGCGTCCGGAGGAGTCGGCTCGGCGGTGCTGCAGATCGCCCGCGACCGCGGCATCACGGTGATCGGCACGGCCGGAGCCGCGAACCAGGACTATCTGCGCAGCCTGGGTGCCCTCGCCACGACATACGGCGAGGGCTGGGTCGAGCGGGTGCGGCAGCTCGGCCCTGTCGACGCGGCTCTCGATCTGGCCGGCTCGGGCGTGATCCGCGAACTCGTCGAGCTGACCGGGGACCCGCAGAAGGTGATCTCCATCGCCGATCTCGCCGCGCCGGACCTCGGCGTACGATTCTCCGGCGTGGCGGGGAGCATGCCGGAAGCGTTGGCCGAGGCCGCCGGGCTCATCTCACGGGGAAAGCTCCACATCCCGGTCGAGAAGTCGTACACGCTTGCCGAGGCCGCGGCGGCGCACATTGACAGCCATGCCGGTCACACACGCGGGCGCCGGGTCATGGTCGTCTGAGCTGTTGCCTGTGAGCCGTGGCCCGTGAGCCGATTTCCTGCGCCGTTGCACGGACCGGCGCGGTGGGTTTCGTCGTGCACTTCACGTCCTCGGGCGCCCTGCCCCTTCCGTCCGGGAGGGGGCCGGTCCATGTCTGTGGCAGACGCAGACGCAGACGCAGACGCAGAGGCAGGCGCCGGACGATCAGGGCGTGCCTGTTCCCGTTCCCGTACGCATACGTCTGACGGACCGCGACCTGGGACTTCTCGATCCGCCCGAGCGGTGCCGGTGTGCCGGCGTGGCGCATCCGCCGTGGCACTGGCCTTTTCAGCCAGTCGCGGGTCTCACCGATCGTCCGAACCGCGTTCGCGTCCGCCATACCCAGCCGAAGCATCCATCAGCCGGCCGGAAAGCCGGTTGTCGAGTCCTCAGCAAGTCGGCGGAGGGTGAGGCCGCGCCGAAGAGCTGTACGCCGTGTGTGGTGTGCGGGTCCAGGCCGGTGAGTTGGGCGGCTCGGGCGAGACGGTTGTCGACGGTGTTGGGGTGGACCCTGAGCGCCTGGGCAGTGCGGCGTCGGTCGAGGTCGCAGTCGAGGAAGGCGGCGACGGCCTCGACCAGACCGGCGTGCCCGTCCAACGGGTCAAGAAGCGCGGCCAGTTCGGCGGCGCTGTCCTTGGATCCGGCCAGATGGTAGTCGAGCAGTACGTCCTGGAGCCGGTGCACGCCGGGGGTGCGGGCGAGGGCGGCGATCCGGTGTACGGGCTCTCTGCGGAGGTGTCTCGAAGACTGTGTGTACGACTTGGTTCGGGTGCCGGGGCTGTGGTCGCATGGTGGCGATGCTCTCCAACGAACCTTCCGCAGACTCCAAGGCGCGGGTACCGGCGAGTCGTGCTCCCCAGGACGGCCCGGCCTCGAACAACCAGGGCCCGGACGACCCGTCGGCCCAGGGCGGCGTAGAGCCGGACGCCTCGTCGACCCAGGGCAACACTGCCGGCCCCGACTTGGGTGCCGACACCGGGAGCGCCGCTGCCGACACCGCCGTCACCGGCAACGGCACGGACTCGGGCGTCGGCGCTGACCTCGGCACCGGCACCGCCGCTCCTGCTACCGCTACTGCCGCCGACAGCGGCACGACCTCGGGCACGGCCACTGGCGGCGACAACCGCGTCATCGGCACAGCCGCAACCGTAACCGCAACCGACGCAGGCACTGACAACACGATCACCGGCGACGGGAAGGAGCCCCCGCGGGCCGGGCGCACGTCGCGGCGGATCGTGCGGAGGACGGCGAAGGTGGTCGTCACGCTGGCCGTCGTTCTTGCGTTTCTTGCGCTCGGTGACCGGTGGGCCGTGCTCTACGCGGAGAACCTGGCGGCCCGGCAGGTGCAGAAGGCGCTGAAGCTGCGCGCCGAGCCCGAAGTGCACATCGACAGCGTCCCGTTCCTCGGGCAGGTGCTCGCGGGCAGCATCGACCATGTCGAGGTCGACGTCCCCGATGTCGATGCCGGGCCGGTCTCCGTCGCTCAGGTGAAGGGGACGGTGGACGGCATCCGGATCGTCGGCAGCCTGCCGTCCTCGGTCAAGGGTGCGGTGCTGAGCCGGGTGCGCGGTGACATCATGCTGGACTTCAAGGACCTGAACCGCGAAGTCGGCGCGTCGCAGATCCACTTGAGGCCCGGTCCCGGGAAGAGCACGGTGCTGGCCGGCGGTGATCTGCCGGTGGGCGGCAAACAGGCCCGGGTCCGGGGGCGTGCGCAGTTGCGGCGCACCGGGGACCGCGGCCTGCGCATGACCGTGCAGGACGCGCGTGTGGTGGTGCCCGGCCTGCTCACGTACGTACCGGGCAAGGGCGGTGGCGTGCAGCTGACTGCACCCGTCGCCGACAGGATGGACGAGGGCGCGCTGCAACAGGCGGCCGGGAAGCACGTCCGTCCGCAGCAGTTGATGAAGGGTCGTGTGCTGGACACGCTCGTGGACCACCCCTCGCTGCTCGAGCCCACCGGCATCGATCCTTCGCTCATCCAGGGCCTGCAGAAGCTGCGGGAGCCGAAGGTCGCGCAGCAGATGGAGTTCTCCGCTCAGCTGCCGGACAACCTGCCGGACGGCATTCGGCTCCGCGGCATCTCCGTGACGAAGAGCGGCATTCGGGCGGAGCTGACCGGCAAGGACGTACCGGTGGGCTGAGACCACTGCATGGGCGCCGGCGATGTCACGCGGGCGCGACGGGGCAGACGCAAGGCGGCGGCACGGAGGCGGAGGCAGCGCCCGTGCCGCCGCTTCTTGTGTACGGGCCGATCACCTCCCGGTGTGCGGACCCGAGAATGTCCTCACGGAGTCCGGCGAGTCCGTGCTGACGCCGTGCGACGACGGTGACCGAGGCTCCTCGTGTTGCCAGGCCGTGTGCGGTGGCCGCGCCCATGCCGCTGGAGGCACCGGTGACCACGGCTATCCGGCCGTCAAGCGGCCGGCCCCATGATGAGTGGGGACATGGAAGGATTCACTTCCTGCTGGTGTTCCGACGGTCTGGTCAGACGGCGTCGTCGTGGGCGGTGGCCGTGGACTTCGTCTGCCATGCGGTGAGGTCGTCCTGGAGCCGGCCGATCTTGACCTGCCGGCGCTCGACGGCATCACGGCCGAGCGGCAGGTGGGTGGGCAGCTTGTTCCGACAGGTCACTTCGTAGATCAGCGCGGCCCCCTTGACCGGATCGCCGAGCTGGGCGTGGTTGGCCTGGCCGATCCAATCGAGGGTGTCGTGGGCCGGGGTGCCGTCGTAGGCGGGAATACGGTGGGCGGCGGTGGACAGTGAGCTGCCGTCGAGGAAGTCGGTGCGGAATACGCCGGGTTCGACGACCATGCTCTGGATGCCGAACGGTGCGAGTTCCACGGAAAGGGCTTCGCTGATCCCGGCGACGGCGAACTTCGAGGCGCTGTACATGCTGACGCCGGGCTCGCCCTCGAATCCGGACCGCGATCCGATGTGGACGATCTTGCCGTGCCCCGCCTCACGCATCACGGGAAGGACCGCACGGGTGACATTGATCAGGCCGAAGACGTTGAGGTCGAACAGGGAGCGCGCTTCGGCGTCCGTGATCTCCTCCAGAGCACCGAGCAGTCCGCGCCCGGCGTTGTTGACGAGCACGTCGATACCGCCGAACCGGCCGACGGCCGCTTCGACGGTCCGCGTGATGTCCTCGCTGCGGGTGACGTCCAGCGCGAGGCCGAGCACACGCTCGGACCGCTTCAGGTCATCCGGCAGGCTGTCCAGGTTACGGGCCGTGACCACGACCGCGTCACCGCCCGCCAGCGCGGCTCGGGCGATCTGCAGACCGAACCCGCGGGAGGCTCCGGTGATGAACCAGGTAGACATGAACGACTCCTTCTCTCGTCAGTGACGGAACGGAAACGGGGAACGGGACCGTGTCCCCGCCGTCTGCCCCTCCACTGAACCAGCCCTGAGCAGGGAAAAGGGGGGCAAAGAGGGCCCGGCCGATCGGGGGACGAACTGGGCCACCCTCTCGTGCCCCATGCAGGGTGCGAACGCGCGAGACTCGGTGGCATGAACCGTGAGGAGACAAGCTCTCGCCTGGCGGAGTTCCTGCGCTCGGCTCGCGCCCGCCTCAGCCCGCAGGAGGCCGGACTGGAGGAGGAAGGCTTCGGCCGCCGCCGGGTGCCCGGACTACGGCGGGAAGAACTCGCCCGACTGGCCGGCGTGAGCGTGGACTACTACACCCGCCTGGAACAGGGCCGCAGCCCCAGCGCCTCAGCAGAAGTCCTTGACGCGCTCGCCACCGCCCTGCGCCTCGACGACGCCGAACGCGCCCACCTGCACACCGTCGCCCGCCCCACGTCAGCCCAGCGCAAGCGTCGATCCCGGCCGCAGCGCGTCCATCCCGGCACCTGGGACCTGCTGGAAACCCTGGAGGCCGCCTGCCGGCCGGGCTTCGTCCTCGGCAGGCGCCTCGACGTCCTTGCCCACAACCGCCTCGCGGGCCGGCTCATCACCGACTTCCGTGCCCTGCCCGCCGCGCAGCGCAACCAGGCACGCTTCGTCTTTCTCGACCCCCACGCCCGCGAGCTGTACGCAGACTGGGCCACCGTCGCTGCCGACACGGCTGCCATGCTCCGCCTCGACGCCGGCCGTCACCCCGACGACCCCGCCCTCAGCGCTCTCGTCGGTGACCTGTCCATACACAGTCAGGATTTCCGCCGCTACTGGTCCGACAACAAAGTCCACCAGCGCACCACCGGCACCAAGGACTACCACCACCCCCTCGTCGGCGACCTCACCATCAGCTACCAGGCCCTCACCCCCGTCGACGACCCCGACCAGATTCTGTTCATCTATCGCACCGAACAAGGCAGTCCATCGGAAACGTCACTGCGGCTGCTGGCCTCCTGGAACAAACCCACGACACCAGCGGCAGAGTTGGAGCACGACCCCACCGCTCCACGTAGCACCGGAAACCGCAGGCACTGACAGCGGTCGGCCTCCCCGCCCATCACCGTCACACGCAAAGTCAGGCAGCCCGC
This sequence comes from Streptomyces sp. NBC_00400, assembly GCF_036048035.1. NCBI lineage: Bacteria > Bacillati > Actinomycetota > Actinomycetes > Kitasatosporales > Streptomycetaceae > Streptomyces > Streptomyces sp. NBC_00400. Next base: position 7,966,155 of record NZ_CP107940.1, read on the forward strand.
CGTACATCCGGACGCGCAACGGACCAGACCGGATAGTGGGGTGCCGCTCACGGCAGCCATCGCACTGGGGTCACTCGGCGGATGTGGATGAGCACGTCGAATGCATCGGCGAGAGAAGCAACGGCGATGTGCTCGGCGGCGTCCCGGGACGGGTCATAGACCCCGCTGATCACGCGGGCCTTCGCCGGTCCGTCCCACCGGCGGCGTACCGTGTCGCGGCGCAAGTCCAGCCAGTGGGCGGGCAGATCCACCTCGCCGAGCTTCGCGTCGATCAGATCGCCGGCCGGCTGCGGGACGGTGACGACACCGAGATCTCCGTGATGGAATCCGATCGCCACGGAGACGTACTGCGCGCCGTACCACTTGCGCAGCAGACTGCCTTCGCTGGGCTGGGCGCCACGCTCGGGAGCCAGCGGGCTGGTCACCGCGGCCGCCGAAGTATGAGCGATCCCATCCTAGTAGACCACGCGCAGACCGGTCCGATGCTGATAGTCGCCGATCGCACCAGCTCATACTGCGACATCGTCCGTGGAGAGGCCTTGCCCGGCGATGCTGCGTTCATGGAAGTCCACGATCAGACGCATCCGCGTCAGGATGCCGTCGTCATGGTCGGCGTCGGGCAAGGACCGGATCAGCGCGAGCGCGTCGCGGGCATGGTCGGCGAACGGGCGCCCCGGGTGAATTCCCCGGGCGCGCTGCACATGCTCCGCGGTGTGGTGAGCTGTCCGGATCGGTGCCAGGTGAGACGCCACCTCTGCCAGCCGTTCCGGGGCCGACCCGCGTACGTGATCCAGGACGGCGTCGTAGTCCTCGGGCTGCGCCTGCACGGGGATCACGCCGAAGATCCGGATGGGGTCGTTCGGGTGCTCCCGGTTGAACGCCCGGATCCACTCCCATGCCGCGGCCATCTCGACGGTGCGCCAGGGACGCCAGGCACGACACTCACGTGGGCCGACTCGGCCGCGAAGCGCCAGCTCAAGCGGTCAGACGCAAGCCGAGGAAGATGTCGAGGCGGCACGGACCGGGCGGAAGGGCACGCTCACAGAGCAGGGCTCATAGGTGGGATCGCTCGGGCCCGGGCGAGCTCACCACGCCGACGCTTCCCCGTCACCCACGTACCGGAAAACACGCGAGCGGTACGCCGGGTTTTTCTCTCTCGCTGCTAAATTCGCGACCAAGGGTTGCATCAATGCCCTACCGGTTCTGCATGCAGACTGGCGGCCGGATCCGGAACTCCGTGCATCGACGACGTTCATGGGAACGACGACGCAAATGCGCGACGAAGGAGAATGCTGTGACGAGTGTCCGTGAAGCCACCATTGATCTGCTCAGGAAGCACGGTCTGAACACATGGTTCGGCAATCCTGGCTCCTCCGAACTGACCCTGCTGGAGGAATTCCCCAGCGACTTCCGTTATCTCCTGGGTCTGCAGGAAATGGTGCCGGTCGGTATGGCCGACGGCTTCTCGCAGGTCACCGGACGTCCCGCGCTGGTGATGGTGCACACCGCGCCCGGCCTCGGCAATGCTGTGGGTGCCCTGTACAACGCCTACCTGAACAAGACGCCTCTCCTCGTCATCGCGGGCAACCAGCGTCGTGTCATGCAGAATCAGAAGTGCCTCCTGACCAACGAGGACGCCGTCCTGGTCCCGCGTCCGTTCGTTAAATGGTCCGCCGAGCCGGCCATCGCGAGCGAGGTACCCGCGGTCCTCGCCCGCGCCCTCCACGTCGCGATGTCCCCGCCCACCGGTCCGGTCTTCGTCTCCGTGCCGATGGACGATATGCACCATGAACTCAACGACACTCAAGTCGCGGAGATCGAGGTAATCCGGAATCGGGAGATCACCCATGCCGGAGGGTTCCGCAAAGACCTGGCGAAGGAAATCGCCGGTCGGCTCTCCGCCGCGAAGTCACCCGCTTTTGTCGTCCATGGCGACCTGGAGCACGCCGGGGCCTGGGACCCGTTTGTGAAGCTGGCCGAGCGCAGCAAGGCCGCCGTGTGGACGGCACCGCTTCCGGGCCTGTCGGGGTTCCCGGAGAACCACCCGCTGTACCAGGGCCTGCTCCCGCCCGGCGCCGGCTGGATCTCCGAAGAGCTGAAGGGCCACGACCTCGTCATGGCTCTGGGCGGCCCGGTCTTCCGCTACTACCCCTATATCCCCGGCCCGTATCTGCCCGAGGGCACCTCCCTCATCCACATCACGAGTGACCCGGACGAAGCCGCCCGCGCCCCCGTCGGCGACGCCTACGTGGCGGACGTCCGGGCCTCGGTGGAGGCCGTGCTGGCCGAGACCTCCGAGTCGTCGCGCACCGCCCCCCAGGCCCGGCCCGACGTACCGCGTCCGGAACGGGCCGAAGCCCCGATGCAGGCCGCGGACCTGTGGGCGGCCGTCGGCCACGCCGCCCCGGCGGACGGCCTGTTCGTGACCGAAGCCGGTTCCAATGAAATTCCGATCACGTCGTACGTACGGCCCGGCGCCTCCCTCTCCCACATGTCCGCTGTCGGCGGGGGCCTCGGATTCGGGCTGCCCGCCGCTGTCGGCGCCCAACTCGGTGCCCCGGACCGCCCGGTGCTCGCCCTCATGGGCGACGGGTCGATGCACTACGCGATCACGTCCCTGTGGACCGCGGCCCGCTACAAGATCCCGCTGACGATCGTCGTCTCCTCCAACGAGGAGTACGGCGTCCTCAAGCAGTTCGCCGACATCGAGAGCGCCACCGGCGTCCCCGGACTGGATCTGCCCGGGCTGAACATCGTTGCTACTGCTGCGAGTTACGGCATCGACGCGCACGAAGCCACCGACACCGACCAGGTCGCCGAGATGGTCCGCGCCGGAGTCGACGACCGGGAACGCCCGACCCTCATCAACGTCCGGACGAACAAGGCCAGGAAGGTTACCCCTCGCCTGACCTGAGCCCGCCCGCCGGGGCCACGCAGGTGCTCAGTACCGGGTGCATGGCGTCCAAGGCGACGAGCTGGACAAGCAAGCCCGCGGCGACGATGAGAAGCCCGGCCCGACCTCACGCTGAGCGCCACCGACAGGCTCTGTGATCCAGCCTCCGACAGCCCCGGCCACCGGAGGTCGCGGTGCAGGGCGGTGCGCCAGGACTCGACGGCGTACCCGACCTGGCTGCGCCCGGTGAACAGGACCAGGTCGTCCGTTCCCATACGGGCCGCAAGGCCCTCGACGAGGGCCCGGCCGAGGCCCTGGTCGGCGCCCGTGACGAGATCGATGCGACCGCCCGCGAACTGTCCGGCCTGCCCGAGCACGGCGGAACCGTGCGCCTGGGCTGGGTGCCCAGTGCCGGTACGACTCTGGTGCCGCACGCCCTCGCCGCGCTGCGGCGCAGCGATCCCGGCCCGCACGTGATCAGCCGCGAAGGAGGCACCCCGGCGCTGGCGCGCGCTCTACGGGCGGGCTCCATCGATCTCGCCCTGCCGGCCTCCGCCCCCAGGTGGTCGCCATGCGCTTGCCGGACCTCGGAACCGATGCGGAAGATCGGTCCAGGACGTCTTGCTGACCGGCTGTCGACGACTGGTGCAGCGACTGACCACGGCTCGACTGGCACGCGGCAGTGGCAACTGTTCCTGACGTGCCGGCGGCTTCGCCTGACCATTCCTCACTGATGTGATGGGAAAGAGGTGTTGGTCTCGAATCCTGTGGCTCGGGTGCAGGAATCCGGAGCGCAAATGGCGTGAGGAGATCCGATGTCTGAATCCGATGGGGCGGGCCGAAGAAGTGGGAATTCAGAGAGCGACCAGCGGCCACGTTGTGTACACGAAAATCGGCATATTTAACTTAACTTTCAGCCATTCCGTTTGATTTCGGCTCATGTCGCGGCGTAGCGTGGGAAGTGGTTCAGCTGGACAGCTGGATGATCATCAGAGATGCAAGGAGGCACAATGAGCTTCCGAACCGTATTCCCCCGCAGGCATGGCGACGACTGGGACGACTATGGCCGACGCGGGTACGGTCGTGGACGTGGAGGCGGCTATGGCCGTGGTCGTGGACGCGGCTTCGGTCGTGGACGCGGCTTTGGCCGAGGTCGCGGGTTCGGCCGCGGAGGCCGTTTCTAGCGACCCCAACGGGGCAACTTCGAGGCTGGTCCCCCATCGTGAGGGCCGGCCTCGAAAGGTGCTGCGAGGCCGGGGCTGCCGATCGTGCCAATTCCTGCGTGAGGGCCGGCCTCGAAAGGTGCTGCGAGGCCGGGGCTGCCGATCGTGCCAATTCCTGTTCGCGCTATCCGTATAGGGAGGACGCGCGATATCGGCGAAGGCGGCTCAGCGCGCGCTCGCGTCGGTCAACAACTCATTGAGTGTGCCGAGCCCCCGGCGTTCCGGGTTTCTGCGCAAGGGAAACGCTGCGTGAGGCACACATTGGGTCACACGCAGCGCGCTTCCGGGCCTTCCCTGCCCGTGATATTCAGTATCCCCGTCGACGGCTCGCATCGCAATCGTGGATGGGCAACGTGCCGGAGCCGAAACCTGCCGCCGACCGGCCGCTACGGATGGCCCCCAGGGCGCCGCCACGGTCGCCCCGTCCGCCCTGCCGCCCCGGGCATGTCACCCGGCGGAATGTCGTCCATCCGTTAGCGTACGTCCATGTTGCAGACGAGATTCACCGAGATGTTCGGACTTGCTCATCCGGTGATGTCGGCCCCCATGGCCCTGCACAGCGGCGGGACACTCGCTGCCGCGGTTTCCGTCGCCGGCGGGCTCGGCTGTTTCGGGGGTACGCACCCCTGGAAGGGGCCCGACTGGATCCGTACGGAGATCGCGACGATTCGTGGCACCACGGACCGGCCGTTCGGAGTCGGGTTCATCACGCCGCTCCTCCCTCTCACCGAGCCGCTGTTCGACGCCACGCTGGAGGAGCGGCCGGACGTCGTCGCGTTGTCGTTCGCCGATCCCCGGCCGTGGATCGCCCGGGCCAAGCGGGCGGGAGCCCGGGTGATGTGCCAGGTGCAGAGCTATGAGGACGCCGAGACGGCTGTTGCCGCAGGTACCGATGTCCTCGTGGCGCAGGGCAACGAGGCCGGCGGCCACACCGGGACGATGGGCCTGCTGCCCTTCCTGGCCGGGATCGTGCGGAGGTACCCGGATGTCCCGGTGCTGGCCGCAGGCGGCATCGGCGACGGACGAACGCTCGCGGCCGTCCTCACCGCCGGTGCGGACGGTGCCTGGCTGGGTACGGCCTTCCTCGCCACCCCCGAGGCCGTCGAGGTGCACGACATCCACAAGAGCCTGATCATCGAGAGCGACGGCGGCGACACTGTGTGGACACGCACCTACGACATTGTTTCGGGACTGCCGTGGCCCGCAAGTATCGGCGAACGCGTCCGCCGCAATCGCTTCACCGACGAGTGGTCGGAGCGCGAATCAACGCTGCGGGACCGCGCGGAGGAGATCAGGCCTGCGGAAGGCGCCAGCCCCTTCGGCGCCCCGCCCGACCCCGAGACGAGCGAAATCATCTACGGTCAGTCGGCGTCCTTCGTGGAGGGTGTGCGCCCGGCCTCCGACGTGGTCCGCGTGATCAGCGAGGAGGCGGAAGCAATCCTGCACTCACGGCCTCGCTCGCTACTCGGCCGGCCGGCAACCTGAACGGCGTGCCGGCCGTCCCCGAGGGAACGGCCGCACACGCCCGTGCTGAGTGGCCCGGGCGCAGAAGGACGACACCTCCGGGCGAGGATCAGGCATGTGCTGCGATGAACCGGACGCGCCGCTCGATCGGCGAGTGCCCCGTCGGCAGCGGTCCGGGTGGGATGCCCGGGGAACCGACGAAACTCGCTGCCCTGCGGGGTTAGGGGGCCTGTACGGGTTTCTGATCCGGTCCGGGTCATCACCGAGGGCGGTTGTCCCCAACGGGGTTGCCGCCCTTCCTTGTTGCCGTCCGGGCGGAATTCAGAATTCCCCACCCCACCGCAAAACCACTGGGACAGACGTGCAAAGATCCGGACAATGATGCGGGCGCTTCCCACACTTATGCGGAGCGCACCGACGGATTCCCGCATACTTCATGGAGTCATACGTGACCCAGTCTTCCCGGCGTGCACGCGCCCTGTCGCGTCTCGCCACCTCGGCGATCGCCGTAGTCCTGGTTGGTGCCACCGCCGGCACCGCTCTGGCCGATGCTCCTGCGACGACCGGTCCGGAGAAGAACGTCGCCCGGAGCGCCGCCGCGGCCGGGCAGCACAAGCCCACCCCTGCCGCGCCGTTCTTCTTCCTCTCCGGGATCCTGCCGTCGGGCCAGATGTACGCCTACATGCCCGATGGGAAGGGCGGCTTCGACGAGCGGTCGGGCGCCTATGTCTGGCCGCACTTCAGGTACGGGGTGTCGGTCGACCCCGATCTGACCGGCTACCAGGACGGTGCGTACCACGTCATGGACGACGGCGCGCTGAATCTCTGGCGCAACGGGCGCCTCAAGAAGGTGGCCACCGGGTGGGGTCAGTACAACGTCGCCTTCTCTCCCGGCACCCTGGGCGGCGCCAAGCACCCCGACCTGCTGGCCCGCGACAAGCAGGGCATCCTGTGGCGCTTTCCGGCCAAGGCGGACGGCTCGCTGGCACTGCGCGTCAAGGTCGGCCCCGGCTGGAACCAGTTCACCCAGATCGCCGGTCAGGGTGACCTGACCGGCGACGGCAAGCCGGACATCGTCGCCCGCGACAAGCCGGGCGTCCTCTGGCTGTACAAGGGCACGGGCGATCTGCGGAAGCCGTTCGCGTCCCGCGTGAAGGCTGGTCCCGGCTGGAACCAGTTCAACAAGCTGGTGGCGACGGGTGACGTCGACGGCGACGGCCACAGCGACCTCCTCGCCCGCGATCCCCAGGGGAACCTGTGGTTGTACAAGGGCACGGGCAAGGCGTCGTCGCCGTTCGCGTCCCGGGTGAAGGTCGGCTCTGGCTTCCACCAGTACCGCGATCTGTTCTAACCATCCTTATGGGGCGAGGCGATCGCGTTATGCCCCGTAGCGCGACACAGGACCTCTACGCGGTCTACGCGGCCCGTTCTCCGGCGAGCCGTCTCAGCTTTCGCCGGTCGGCGACGAGGACTCCGTAGACGTGCCGGCTGCCTCCGCCTGGGCGGAGAGGAGTTCACCGCCCCGTCCTCGGCGCCCGCCACCTCGGGCCGCCGTCCGCCGGCTGTTGGAATGTGCTCCAGCGCATGTGAGTGCGGCGCACCGAGCGGCCGCAGTCGGCCTGGCGAGCCAGGGCGTCGCTACGCCAGGGCAAGGGGTCTGTTTGGTTGTGGTCAGGCGGTCGTCACAGCGAATGGGCCGGTGCCGACGGTGAGGGTGGTGGTGACGGTGTTGGCCGTTGTGTCGATCACCGACACCGCGGACGAGCCGTTGTTGGTGACGTAGGCGCGGGTTGAAGGTGACACCGGCACCCGTCAGATTCGACCCGGTGAGAGTGAAGGCGGTGCCTCCCGAAGGGGCGCGTCCTGACGTGCGGCCACCCATGAGGCCCAGCGCACACCGCGACCATCCGGCGCACATGTACCCCCAGCGCTCACCTCTCCCTTCCGGTGAGGTCGACGGTGGTGCTGCGGCCGGCAGCTACGGGAGGCTCGGTGCAAGGCAGGAGGGATGGGGGCTCTATCGTGCCACCGGCTGGTGGAGCCAGGGCGCGCTGGTGGCCCAGAAGATGGCGTCGACTCCGAGGGTGTTCGTGCCGAAGTCGGTGAACTCCTGCCGGGTGTACGGCTTCTTCGTCTTGGGGCTCTTGTACTGGAAGTCGGGTTCCTGTACGGCCATGGCCACCATGGGAAGCTGCCCCCGGTACTTCTTGAAGAAGGGGTACGAGTTCTCCATCTGCGCCGGGCGGTCCGGCAGGATGTCCGGTCCTCCCAGGCCGATTCCGTGCGCCTTGGCGAACTCGAAGGTGCGGCTCATGTACTTGCGGCTGTTGTTCCATTCACCGGGCCAGAAGTTGACGTACTGGATGAACGGCGTCTTGGTGAAGACCTTCTTGCCATAGGCCATGTTGTCGAGTTCCGCCTTGAAGTAGGCGTCGTCGCTGTAGCCGGTGTGGTCCTTCTCGGTGTCCACCTCGGTGGCGGTTTCCGGCAGGTTCACCCCGGCGAGGCGACCGTCGAACCGTTGTGACATCACCTTCAGCAGCTGCTGGAAACGGCCCCGCACCTGCGGGTTCCATTGCGCCGCGACCGTCCCGGGCTCTCCGGGGCCGAGGCCGCTCTCGTTCTTTGTCGGAGCCGCGCCGCCCTTGTACTCCGGATCCTTCAACAGATAGTCCGGGAGCCTCGTCGGCGGCGCGAAGAACCGGTCCTGGACCTGGATGAACAGCTTCTTGTGGCGGGACTGCACAGCGTTCAGCGCCCGGTCGATCTCCGAGAAGTCGTACTGATTCTTCTTCCGCTCCAGCGCCTTCCACGGCACCACCAGCTGCACGCCGGCGACATCGGGGCGATCGATCAACGGCTTCACATTGGCGTCGAAATCCCCGATGGAGGCGTAAAGGTAGTTCTTCGCCTTCTTTCCGGCCGCTGCGGCGGAAGCCTTTCCGGGCACCGGAGCGGGAGCCCCAGAGGCCACCGCGGCCGCGCCCGTCAGGCCTATCGCCACGAGAATTCCGACACCGACAGCAATTCGTTTGGTCACCATGAACCCCACGGTGCTGCACAGTTGTGAGAGGAATGTAAGAAGGCCGGACAACCCTCTGACCAAGAGGCCGACTCAAGTGGCTGGTGGACAGTGAGAAGGACACGGTCCGAGGTGTAGGTGCAGCCACGCTCGATGCGCACTGGAACTGCCTCCATCGTTGCCCGTGAAGACGACGAACAAGACCGCCAGGAACCACCGGGGTCCGGCCGCAAGCGCGTCGGGGTGCTCTACGAGCAGGCGGAGGCCCGGCGGATGGCGGGCTCGGCTCGTCCTGCGGCTGTCGTCACAGGCTCAGCAGCAGGTCCCGGACTGCTGCAGGCCGGGACAGGAACGGGTGGTGGCCGGCGTCGAGCTCGACGATGCTTCCGGCCCGGCGGGCGAACTCGCGCTGCAGCCGCGGCGGGGTGCCCCGGTCCTGAGCGCAGACGAGGTACGTCGAGGGCAACTGCTGCCATGCGGCCGCCCCGACCGGCTGCCCGGTCACCTGCATGTTCTGCCGGGCGAGGTGGTCCGCCGCCTGCGCCTGGACCTCGGGGTCGCAGTCCTGCAGAAATGTGTCCACGAGCAGTTCGGGACGGACCCCGAACGTGCCGGTGCCGGGGTCGACGTCGAGGAACGGGGCGGGGCTGCCGTCCCCGAAATCCGACAGGCTCTGCCCGGCCTCGGGCAGGTAGCTGGAGACCAGCAGCAGGTGGCGCACCGCCCCGATTCCCGCAGCGGCCTCCGCAGTGACGACACCGCCGTAGCTGTGGGCGACCACGACGGTCGGCTCGTCGCCCGCCTGCAGCTCCTGCCGCACCGCGGCAACATCCTCGGGCAGCCCCGGACCGCCGACGCCGCCGGGCAGGCCCGTCTCGCCGCAGCTCGGCAACGCCGGGGCCACGCTCGGCACGCCCTGCTCCTGCAGCAGCTCGGCGGTGCGGTGCCACCACCACGACCCGTCCCGCACGCACGCCCCGTGCACGAACACGACTCTCATCGCCACCTCCAAGTCGGCTTCGACTGCCCCGGGCCGGTTTGCCGATCGTCAAGTTCCCCGTGCATGCGTCCCGGTGATGAGGGAGCGGAGGACGGACCATCGGTCACGGTCAGCCTCCCCCGCGGAGCAGGAGGCACGCCGGTGCAGGGCCAGTTAACCGGATGACGGTGCGCTCGATCCACAGGCGCTACCGCGCGTGTGCCGGGACGGCGAGTAGGTTGTCGATGACTGGTGCCTGCCGGGGCTGGTTGCCGTACTCATCGGCCGCCCGGTCTTCCTGCTGCAGGGCGTCGCCCAGCGCTTCGACGAAGTCCGTCATGGCGACGAGGGTGTCCCGCACGAACCGCAACTTCGTGCCTTGCCCACCGAGCCGGCGGCGCACGGCGGTCAGCCCTTCGAAGTCGCGGGGTGGCGCGGCGGCCATCGGGACGCCGTCGATGACAACGTGCTGAGGCTGTTCTCAACGTGGGATCTTCCTCGCGCAGCTGCATGGCGGCCCGGGACGGCCGGGAGGGGGCGGCTGCGTTCCCTCCCGGCCGTCGGCGGGATCAGGAGCCGGCGAGCTCCGTTCGGACGGTACGGGCCGCGGTGACCAGGTTCTCCAGCGAGGCGCGGGTCTCTGGCCAGCCGCGGGTCTTCAGGCCGCAGTCCGGGTTGACCCAGAGACGCTCGGCCGGGATGGCCTCAAGTCCCTTCCGCAGCAAGGCCGCTGCCTCTTCGGCGCTCGGGACGCGCGGGGAGTGGATGTCGTAGACACCGGGCCCGGCCTCGCGCGGGTAGCCGTGGGCGGCCAGCTCCCGGGCGACCTGCATGTGGGAGCGGGCGGCCTCCAGGCTGATGACGTCGGCGTCGAGGTCGTCGATGGCCTGGACGATGTCGCCGAATTCGGCGTAGCACATGTGGGTGTGGATCTGGGTGCGGTCCTGTACGCCGCTGGTGGTGAGGCGGAACGCCTCGGTGGCCCAGGCCAGGTATGCGGGGTGGTCGGTGGCCCGCAGCGGCAGCGTCTCGCGCAGCGCGGGCTCGTCGACCTGGATCACCGAACTCCCGCCCTGCTCCAAGTCGTTCACCTCGTCACGCAGCGCCAGCGCCACCTGGCGGGCGGTGTCGCCGAGCGGCTGGTCGTCGCGGACGAAGGACCAGGCGAGCATGGTGACCGGGCCGGTGAGCATGCCCTTGACCGGGCGGTCGGTCTGCGACTGCGCGTAGGACGTCCAGGGGACCGTCATCGGCTCGGGCCGGGAGATGTCCCCGGCCAGGACCGGCGGGCGGACGTAACGGGTGCCGTAGGACTGGACCCAGCCGTGCTGGGTGGCGAGGTAGCCGGTGAGCTGTTCGGCGAAGTACTGGACCATGTCGTTGCGCTCGGGCTCACCGTGCACGAGGACGTCGATGCCGGCCTTCTCCTGGAAGGCGAGGACGTCGCGGATCTCGGCCTTGATGCGCTCCTCGTAGCCCGCGGCGTCGAGGCGTCCCGCCCGCAGGTCGGCACGGGCGGTGCGCAGTTCGGCGGTCTGCGGGAACGAGCCGATGGTGGTGGTCGGCAGCAGCGGCAGCCCGAGGTGGGCGCGCTGGGCCGTCGCCCGCTCGGCGTACGGCGCGCGGCGGCGGCCGTCGGTGTCGGTAATGGCGGCGGCACGCGCGCGCACCGCCGGGTCGTGGGTGATCGCGGAATTCGCCCGGGAGGCCAGGTCGGCACGGTTCGCGGCGAGTTCGGCGGCGATGGTTTCGGTGCCCTGGGACAGGCCCCGTGCGAGTGTCACCAGCTCCGCGGTCTTCTGCTTGGCGAAGGCCAGCCAGCGGACGATCTGCGGGTCGATGTCGCGCTCGACGGCCGCGTCCAGCGGCACGTGCAGGAGCGAGCAGGAGGCGGCCACGTCGACCCGGTCGGCGAGGCCGAGCAGGGTGCCGAGGGTGGTCAGCGACTTTTCCAGGTCGTTGATCCAGATGTTGCGGCCGTTGACCACACCCGCGACCAGGCGCTTGCCCGGCAGTCCGCCGACGGCCGCCAGCGCGTCGAGGTTGGCCGCGGCCGCGTCGGTGAAGTCGAGCGCCAGACCGTCCACCGGAGCCTTGGCCAGGACGGGCAGGGCGTCGCCGAGCCGGTCGAAGTACGACGCGACCAGGAGCTTCGGGCGGTCGTCGAGGGTGCCCAGCTCGCGGTAGGCGCGCGCGGCGGCGCTCAGCTCGGCCGGGGTGCGGTCCTGGACGAGGGCGGGCTCGTCGAGCTGCACCCACTCGGCGCCGGCGGCGCGCAGGTCCGCGAGGACTTCGGCGTAGACGGGCAGCAGCCGGTCCAGGAGGGTCAGCGGCTCGAAGTCGGCGGCCACACCGGGAGCGGGCTTCGACAGCAGGAGGTAGGTGACCGGCCCGACGAGCACCGGCCGGGCGGTGAGACCGAGGGTGAGGGCTTCGGTGAGCTCGGCGACCTGCTTGGCCGAGTCGGTGGTGAAGACGGTGTCCGGGCCCAGCTCGGGGACGAGGTAGTGGTAGTTGGTGTCGAACCACTTGGTCATTTCCAGCGGTGCGACGTCCTGGGTGCCGCGGGCCATCGCGAAGTAGCCGTCGAGGGCGTCGGCTGCGACGGCGTCGCGGTGGCGGTCCGGGACAGCACCGACCATGACGCTGGTGTCCAGCACATGGTCGTAGTACGAGAAGTCACCGGTGGGCACCTCGTGGATGCCGGCGTCGGCCAGGTGCTGCCAGTGCGAACGGCGCAGGTCCTTGGCGGTCTCCAGCAAGGTGTCCGCGGTGACGCGGCCCTTCCAGTAGCCCTCGATGGCCTTCTTCAGTTCCCGGTGCTGTCCCTGGCGGGGGTAGCCGTACACGGTGGCCCGTGCTGCCGCGGCTGCGGGCTTTGCTGTCACGGAACTCTCCTTCGCGAATACGTGTCATGAAGTCCCGGAGACGGAACGAGGCACGCGAAGGGATGACGAACCGGGCGGAACCACGGTGCGCTCGCGACGCACGTGTCCGCCTGGTGTGTACGCCGACCCGCCCTCGAGGTCACCGGGATAGCCGTCCACACATGGGGTGTGCACGGGCAACGGGCAGGTCTTCGGACTCGCGGGCGCGCCTGCCGGAGTCTTCCGGCGGGCACCTACTGGCCGTCGCTTCCCGGATCCGCGGCCCGGATCCAGTGCGTATGACGGCGGTCGTTCCCACTCACCGCTGCGGGGCAGTCCCGGATTTCCACCGGGTTCCCTCTTACGACGCGGCCCGTCTGGCGGACGGGGCGAACCAATTGCCCGGCCAGCGTAGGGCGTGATGCCCGTATCGGACACCTCTGTTCGCATGTCGGACTGTGAGATGAGACACCGGCGCGACGGGGTTCACACGCGACAGGGCGCGGAACGGCCCCGTTGCTCCGTTCCGCGCCCCGTACCGCACGCCCGCCGGGCCCTTCAGCCCGGCGGCGATCCAGGGCCCCTCAGCCCTGGTCGTAGGTGTGGAACCCGCGGCCGGTCTTGCGGCCGAGCAGCCCCGCCTCCACCATGCGCTGGAGCAGCGGTGGCGGTGCGTAGAGGGGTTCCTTGAACTCGTCGTAGAGGGACCGGGCGATGGCGGCCACGGTGTCCAGGCCGATCAGGTCGGCGAGCTTGAGCGGGCCCATCGGGTGGGCGCAGCCCAGCTCCATGCCCGCGTCCACGTCAGCGGCGGTGGCGAAGCCGGACTCGGCCATCCGGACCGCCGAGAGCAGATACGGCACGAGCAGGGCGTTGACGACGAAGCCGGCCCGGTCCTGGGACCGTACGACCGTCTTGGCCAGGGTGCCGGTGACGAAGTCCTCGGCTGCGGTGACCGCCGCCGGCGCGGTGTGCAGGGAGGGGACGACCTCGACGAGCGGCAGCACCGGCACCGGGTTGAAGAAGTGCAGCCCCAGGACCCGGTCCGCGCGACGGGTCGCCATGCCGAGCCGCATGACGGGGATCGCCGAGGTGTTGGTCGCCAGGATCGCCTCCTCGGCCTCGACGACCTTGTCGAGTGCGCTGAAGACCTCGGTCTTGGCCTCGGCGTTCTCGACGACGGCCTCGATGACGAGCTGCCGGTCGGCGAGGTCGTCGAGACGGCCCGTGAAGACCATCCGGGTCAGGGCGTCCTCCGCCGAGATGCGGTCCAGCTTGCCGCGCTGCACGGCGCGTTCGAGGGAGACGGCCACCCGCTCCCCGGCGGCACGGGCGGCTACCGCGTCCGCCTCGCAGACCACGGTGTCGAGTCCGGCGCGGGCGCATACCTCGGCGATGCCCGCCCCCATCTGGCCGCCTCCCACCACACCGACCCGTCGGATGCTCTGCCTCATGAGCGTGCCTCCGCGCGTCGGACGAGGTGCCGGGAGTAGGCATCGGGAGTGAAGAAGGGCGGCAACTCCCGTGCCATGGCTGTTCGTTCGAAGAGAGAGCTGACCTCCTCGACCTGAGCCCAGGGAAATTCGGCTCCCAGGGCGGCGGCCTCGTCGTCGAGCACGCGCAGTACCGTCTCCCGGTCGATGACCCGGTGCCGCAGCCACTGCCAGATCTGCACCCGGGCGATCTCGGCGGTCGCCGCGTCCTCCATCAGCCCGTTCACGGCGACCGCTCCGCTGCCCCGCAGCCAGGCGTCGAAATAGCGCAACGCGACGGCGATGTTGGTACGCACACCCTCCCGGGTGGGCGGGCCGCTGATACGGCGCACGGTCAGCAGGTCCGCGGCGGTCACCTCGGCCTCGTCACGGGTGCGCTCCATCTGGTGCGGCCGGTCGCCGAGGACGTCGTCGAAAGCCGTGCGGCAGACGGGGGCGAGACCGGGGTGGGCGACCCAGGAGCCGTCGAATCCGTCCTCCGCCTCCCGCTCCTTGTCCAGCCGGACCTTGGCCAGTGCGGCCTCATGGGCGGCTGCGTCCTTGCTGGGCACCGGGGCCGCCATGCCGCCGATCGCGTGGGCGCCCCGCTTGTGGCAGGTGCGCACCAGCAGTTCGGTGTACGCCAGCATGAAGGGAGCGGTCATGGTGACCTTCGCCCGGTCCGGCAGCAGGAAGTCGGTGCGGTGGCCGAAGGTCTTGATCAGGCTGAAGAGGTAGTCCCAGCGGCCCGCGTTGAGTCCGGCGCTGTGTTCGCGCAGCTCGTAGAGGATCTCTTCCATCTCGAAGGCCGCGGTGATCGTCTCGATCAGGACGGTGGCACGGACGGTGCCGCGGGGGATACCGAGGAGACCCTGGGCGAGGACGAAGATGTCGTTCCACAGGCGGGCCTCGTACCGGTTCTCCAGCTTGGGCAGGTAGAAGTACATGCCGTGCTGGGCGTAGCCGCGGGCCAGGTCGAACATGCCGTGATTGAGGGAGTGGAAGCCGGCCAGGGTGATGAACTGGAAGCGGTAGCCCATCGCGGCCAGTTCCCGCTGGAACGTGGCGATCTGGTCGTCGTCGAGGGCGGCCTTGACCTGCTGCACCGCCTGACCGCCGGTCAGCGCGCCGAGCGCATGGATGTAGTCCTGCTCGTGCAACTGCCGCCACAGCCGCTCGGCCCCGCGCCGGGCCGGCGTGTGCTCCTCCCGGACGCTGCCCGACAGCCGCACCACGTCCTCGGCCGTGTAGGTGCGCTCGATGTCCTTCCAGCGCGGGTCGGCCGCCCACCGCTGCGCCAGCTCCGCGGCCGTCGCCGTGCTTGCCTGTGCCATGACCGTCTCCCGGTTCTGTCTGAGTCTTTGTCAACGATGCGAATGTGGCACGGAGTGCCGCATTCGGGTGTGGCCCGCCGGAGGTCCTTGCGCGATCAAAGGTGAGCAATGTTGCGCGAACTTCCGCGCGGAACGGCCGGCGTCTCCGACGTCAGGGCGTGAATCGTGCCCGGTGTTCCGCTCCGGTCGCCGGTTCCGGCGGGCCGTACTCAGACTTTGACACCGGCACTGAGTGCCATCAACCATGGATGCGTGCCAAGTTCTGCGTATCTTCCGGCCCGTCTTTGCCAACGTTGCGAAGGTTCGACGGGGCGAGGCTGCGCTGAGGATCCAGGGCAGAGACACCTGCGCAGAGGGGCGACGATCACCGTGAGCAAGACCTATGCCGGAGCACGCCTGCGCCGGCTGCGCGAGGACCGGCGGCTGAGCCAGGCGGCCCTGGCGCGGATGCTGGAGATCTCGCCCAGCTACCTCAACCACATGGAACACGACTCGCGCCCGCTGACCGTCCCGGTCCTCCTCCGCCTCGCCGAAGTGTTCGGCGTCGATGCCGGTTTCTTCTCCGAACGCGACACCAGCCGGCTCGTCGCCGACCTGCGTGACGCCCTCGCCAACGAGATCACTGCCGACCGGGTATCCCGCTCGGACCTGGCGGAACTCGCCTCCCGGATGCCCGCCGTCGCCGGAGTGCTGGTCGACCTGGGCCGCCGCAACCACCAGCTCACCGAGCGGCTGGCCGAAGCCGCGGAGGGGAGGGGGAAGACCGTCGCCGCCCTGCCGCGTTCCCCGCACGAGGAGATCCGCGAGTTCTTCTACCGCCGCCAGAACTACCTCCACGACGCCGACCTCGCCGCCGAGGAGCTTGCCACGGAGATCGGCATCCGCCCTGGTGAGGTCGTGCGCGTCCTGACCGCCCGCCTGGCCGAACGCCACGGCGTACGGGTGTCAGGGGACTCGCGCGTGCTGCACCATTACGACCCCGGCGGCCGCGTCCTGCACCTGTCGAGCAGACTGCGCCCCGGTCAGCAGGCGTTCCGGATGGCCACCCAGCTGGCGTTCCTCGAATGCGACGACGAACTGTCCCGGCTCGCATCGCAGGACTTCCCGGCGGACTCCGCCGCCTGGTCACTGGCCCGCATCGGCATCGCCAACTACTTCGCCGCCGCCCTGATCCTCCCTTACCGCCGCTTCCACGCGGCGGCCGAAGAGGCCCGCTACGACATCGAGCGGCTCACCGACCAGTTCGGCTTCGGCTACGAGACCGTCTGCCACCGCCTGAGCACCCTCCAACGTCCACGACTGCGGGGCGTCCCGTTCTCCTTCGTACGGGTGGACCGCGCGGGCAATATGTCCAAACGGCAGTCCGCGACCGGCTTCCACTTCTCCCGGGCGGGCGGCACCTGCCCGCTGTGGAACGTCTACGAGGCGTTCGCCGCGCCCGGCCGTATCCATGTCCAGATCGCCGCCATGCCGGACGGGCAGCGTTACCTGTGGACCGCACGAGCGATCACCCGGCACCGCGGGGGCTGGGGCGAGCCCGGCAAGACGTTCGCCATCGGCCTCGGCTGCGAGGTCCGGCACGCTTCCCGCATCGTCTACTCCGACGGCCTGGACCTCGGCAACGCCGCGGCGGCCACCCCGATCGGCATGGGCTGCCGCATCTGTGAACGCACCGACTGCCCGCAGCGGGCGGTCCCGCCACTGGACCGCCGGCTCGCTGTGGACGAGAACAGCAGCACGTTCGTGCCGTACCCGATCACTGAACCGGAAGTCTGAGGGCGCGTTCAGCGGCCGGAACGCGCGGTGGCCGCCGGTGCCCCGGGTGCGGATTTCAGCTGTGCGGTCCGTGGCGGGGTGGACTTACCAGGACGTCCAACGTCAACTCCGCCACTATGTAGTCCCTTGCGCCGACTGGCCGGGTAGCCCGCCGCCGGCCCGGCCCGGCCCGGCGTTGCGGGAGGGGCCCCTCACCCATCGGTGTCGGGCTCGTCGCCGTGCAACACGCGTGCCTTGATGCCGGGTTCGACGCGCTGCCCGGACTGTTCAGTCGGCCGTCCCGCCGGTGGCGGCTTCTGTCTGCAGACCGTGAGAGGTCACCAGCCGGGCGCTGCCGTCGGCCAGTCGGTAGGACAGGCCCACTACGGCCGCGCGTCCGGCGGCAACTTGGCCGGCGAGGGCTCGGGAGCGGTCCAGGAGAAGGTCGACGGTGTGCCGAATGTGCTCGGCGATGATGTCGTCATCGCTGGTGAGCCCGGCTGCGCGAGCGGCCAGGACGCTGGGTGTGACGCGTTCGATGACGTCGCGTACGTACCCGCCGGCGGCGACGCCGTCGGACAGGGCGGCACGGGTGGCTGCGACCGCACCGCACGAGTCGTGGCCCAGCACCACGACCAGCGGGCAGTCCAGCACGCTCACCCCGTACTCGATGCTGCCCAGCACCTCGGGCCCCGCGACGTGGCCTGCGGTGCGGACTACGAACAGGTCGCCCAGGCCCTGGTCGAAGATGATCTCGGCGGCCAGGCGTGAGTCGGAGCAGCCGAAGAGCACGGCGAAGGGGCGCTGGACGGGGACCGTCTCGGCGCGGCGTGCGGCATCCTGGTTCGGGTGCTGTGGGGCGCCGGCAACGAAGCGCTGGTTGCCGGCCAGTAGCAACTCGACCGCTTCGGCTGGGGACGGTGGCGGAGCGTCAGTCATACCTGCAGGCTACGACCGGTCGCAGCCCGCCGCAGTGCCGGGGCCGCCAAAGGCAGGCACAGGCGCGGCCGCCTGTTGTCATCACCAGCGGTAGACGGTGCCGGAGGCGGCATCACCAGCACACTGCGGAATGCACGCTCACCACACTCCGGACGATCCGTCCGGTCCCGGCTGACTCGGGACCGCCACGCTGCGACCATTACCACCGCGAAGAAGATATTCTCCGCACAGAGGGGCAAACAGCATCGATTGACGAGGGATGCGTCGTCCCGAGCGGTCCTGGCCGGGGACCTGCCGACTGGTCGGTTGAGACCGCCGAGGAGGTGCACCGCGTGGCAGATGAGCGGGCGTGGTTGGGCGAATTGTTGAGATCAGTGGAATCGGCGCCCCCGGAGACGGCCGTCTCCGTGCTGGCCCAGCTGCTGGCGAGGAGGCTTGCCGCGACCGAGGTGTCCTTTCTGATCACGGACCTCGGCGGCAAGGCCGTCGTACGGCTGACCGGGGCCGCTGCGGAGGGCGGGCCGAAGCAGCCGCGGCGGATCCAGCTGCGCGGCTCGGTCTACGAGCGAGTGGTCCGCTCCCAGCAAGCGCACGTGGCGAGCGGCGATCGGGAGGGAGCGGGCGGACCGGGCCTGGTCCAGGTCATCGCGCCGGTGTCCGACCGCGGGGATGCGATCGGTCTGCTGGAGCTGACCGTGCCCGCCCGCCCCGACCGCCAGACGATGCAATTGATCGTCGATGCCGCCCATGCGCTCGCCTACGTGGTGATCGTCAATCGACGCTTCACCGATCTGTACGAATGGGGTCGGCGCACCACACGCCTGTCGCTGGCCGCCGAGATCCAGCACCGCCTGCTCCCCGACTCCTTCACCTGCGACACCGGCCGGTTCATCGTCGCCGGAGCACTGGAGCCGGCTGCCGACATCGGCGGGGACACCTTCGACTACACGCTCGACCGTCATGCCCTGCACCTGTCCCTCACCGACGCCATGGGGCATGACGTACAGGCGGCACTGCTGGCGACCATGGTTGTCGGAGCCCTGCGCAATGCCCGCCGGGCCGGCGGCAGCCTCCTCGACCAGGCCCAGGATGCCCACCAGGCCGTCGCGGACTACGCAGACCAAGCGCATCAGGCGTTCACCGACCGATCGGAGCAGGTGCGCCAGGCCATCATCCGGCACGGTGGCCAGGTCATGGCCACCGGCCAGCTGCTGCGCGTCAGTCTCGACACCGGACAGACCACCTTCATCAACGCCGGGCACGTCTGGCCGCTGCGCCTGCGCGACGGGCAGGTCGAAGAGCTCACTCCCCTGGTCGACCTGCCCTTCGGCGTCACCCCGAACCCGGGCTACCGCCTCCAGAGTCTCGACCTGCGCCCAGGCGACCGGTTGCTCCTGCTCACCGACGGCATGCTGGAGCCTCAGGGGACCGAAGCCGACCTGAGCGATCTGCTCCGGCAGACCAGCGAGTGGCACCCACGTGACGCCGTGCGCCTCTTCACCGAAACCGTTCTGGAACTTTCGCATCACGACCCACGCGACGACGCCACCGTTCTGTGCCTGGACTGGCCGGTCCCCAACGCCCCCTACACCGGCCCCAGGAACAGTGACGAACAGACCACGCCGTCCTGAAGACTGCTCCCGAGCCCGCCACCGTGTTCGCCATACGGGGCGCCCCCGGCGCCGGCCCCAACTGACCGACCGATCGGCGTGGCACGCACAAGTCCGGCAACCGGGTGTACTGCACCGTCGTGCCTACCGGGTTGGGCGGTGCCGTGGCTGCGACCACCGCCCAACCCGGAACTTTCAGGCCTGCGCGACCAGGTCGAGGCCGTGGTGCTCGTGTTCGCAGGCGTCGTCGATTCCGTACGTGTCCCATGCGGGGAACGGGTCCTCGGAGGGCTGTTCCCCGTCGGCCAGGAGACAGTCGGCCAGGGCCGCTCGCAGCGCTTCGGCGCGCAACTCCGTTCCGATGAAGACCAGTTCCTGGCCCTGGCTGTCGCCGACGGCACGGGCGCCGGACGGCTCGAAGCGGGCGACCGCGCCTGCCTGCGACCACAGCCCGGTGACGTTCGGTCGGCTGGCCAGCCAGAAGAAGCCCTTGGAGCGCAGGATGCGGCCGTAGGCGCCGCTGTCGAGTCCCTCGGCGACGAAGGTCCACAGCCGGCCGGGATGGAACGGTGTGTCGGCGCGGAAGACCGTGCTGGAGATGCCGTACTCCTCGGTCTCCGGTACGTGGTCGCCGTTGAGTTCCCGCACCCAGCCCGGGGCCAGCTGGGCCCGTTCCAGGTCGAACAACCCGGTGCCAAGGATGTCGGCAGTGGCCACCCGGCCGTGCCGGGCGGCCACGATGCGGGCGGCCGGGTTGAGGCGGGCGAGTGCCGCCTGCAGGCGTTCGGTGCCTGACGCGTCGACGAGGTCGGTCTTGTTGAGGACGATGACGTCGGCGAACTCGACCTGGTCCATCAGCAGGTCACTGACGGTGCGTTCGTCCTCCTCGTACTGGTCCAGGCCCCGCTCGGCCAGCCCGTCGCCTCCGTCCAGCTCGGGCAGGAAGTTGGCGGCGTCCACGACAGTGACCATGGTGTCGAGCCGGGCGAGGTCACTGAGGGACGCCCCGTCATCGCGCGGAAAAGCGAAGGTGGCGGCGACGGGCATCGGTTCCGAGATGCCGCTGGACTCGATGAGGAGATAATCGAAGCGGCCCTCGCGGGCCAGCCGGTCGACCTCTTCGAGCAGGTCGTCGCGCAGGGTGCAGCAGATGCAGCCATTGGTCATCTCGACCAGGCGCTCCTCGGTACGGGAGAGGGCGGCCTCGCCGCCGCGCACCAGCGCCGCGTCGATGTTGATCTCGCTCATGTCATTGACGATGACCGCGACGCGCAGGCCCTCCCGGTTGCTCAGGACCTGGTTGAGCAGGGTGGTCTTGCCGGCGCCGAGGAAGCCGGACAGGACGGTGACGGGCAGTCGGTTGTGCATCATTTCGTCGGCTCAGCTCTCCGGGCGAAGGAGTCCGCGTCGGCATGCCGTGGCCGGCCGCTGCGGTACGGGGCGGGACGGGCCGTCGACGGTGACGGGCACGAGCTGGGTGGTCGTGGCCTTCCACTGGGCGCGGCGGTGGCGGGTGTTGCTGCGGGACGTCTTTCGTTTGGGTACGGCCATGGGGGACCTCCGGCGTGGTGGCGTGAGGTGCACGCTATATGAAAATGGATTCCATTATCAAGTTGAGCTTGCCTCAACCCCTGGTCTCGTCGTCCGCCCCCTGTGGTGCCCCCTGTCACTGCAGGAGCCCTTTACGCGAGTGCCGGCATATGCCGGCACTCCAGCGGCGGAGGTGGGCCGAACCAGGCCACCCATACGCAACCTTGACGCCGAACTGTTGTGCGTACCGGAACCGTGCGCCCCACCCCGGCAATCTTGATGACGTGACGTCAACTCTCCAGCTGCGTATGCCATTCGGTCAGCGCTCCCGGCACATGGTCATCTGCGGAGACGACGGGCTCGCACGTCGTCTGGCGGTGACGATGGATGCCGTGTGCGGTGAGGCGGTCACGGTCGTGCTGCCCTCGCGGCGTGAGGGGCACGCGCCGGAGATCGCCGCGCTGCACCGCGATCCGCAGTCGCCGGTCGAGCTGCTGGTGTCCGCCCGTCCGGACGAGCAGACGCTGCGTGCTGCGGGGGTGGAGCGGGCCGCCGCGCTCGCCCTCACCTACCGCGACGACCAGGTCAACGTCACCGCCGCGCTGCTCGCCCGCACCCTCAACCCGACCATCCGCCTGGTCATCCGCATGTACAACCGAGAGCGTGGTCAGCACCTCGAACGGCTTCTGGACCGCGCCGTGTCGGCGCTTGGCCGGAACGAGGACATGGCACTGGACATGTCCACCACGGTGCTCTCCGACACCGACACCGCGGTGCCCGAGCTGGTGGCCGCGGCCGCCGTCGGCCGGGGGCACACGCTCCAGGTCGAGGGACAGGTCTTCCGCGGCGTGGTCCGCCCCGCCCGCACTCCGCCTCACCCCGCAGACCTGGCCACACTCGCCGTGCTGTCCGGCGCCCACCAGGATGACCCGGCCAGCGAGGACAGCCCCGAGACCCCCGGCGAAGAGGGCACCCAACTACTGCCCGACACCGTCACCTCCTACCACCGCCAGTTCACGCACGGCCGGCTGATGCTGGAAGAGGTCACCCATCACCACCCGCCCGAGTCCCCGCCGCGCGCCCGGCGCAGCTACGGCGCCTGGCTCCGGGACCGGCTGGCGCATCTGCCGTGGACCGTTTTCCTCTCCCGCGAAGTCATCGCCGTCTTCGGTGCGCTGGCCGCGATCGTGCTGGTGCTGGCCGGTGCCACCGCACTGGCCGAGCCCGGCCCGCTGTGGAAATCGCTCTACCTGCCCCTGTTGGACATCTTCACCATGGGCGACCCGGCGACCGACGAGTCGCCCGCCCGCCGGGTACTCCAGCTGATTGCCGGTTTCGTGGGCCTGGCCGTACTGCCGCTCGTGGTCGCCGCGACGATGAACGCGACCGACGCATTCCGCAGGGCCTCGGTCGGGCACCCGCCGGCCGAGGGCCTGACCGACCACATCGTGCTGGTCGGCCTCGGTAAGATCGGCACTCGCGTACTGGCCCAACTGCGCACCACCGAACATCAAGTGGTCGTGATAGAACGCGATTCCAGCGCCCGCGGCGTAGCCCTCGCGCGCGAACTCGGCGTTCCCCTGCTGCTGGAGGACGCCGGCGCCCCCGGCGTGCTCGACCGGGCGCGCATCCGCCAGAGCAAATCACTGCTGGTGCTCACCCGTGACGACGGCGAGAACCTCGACATCGCCATGGCCGCCCGCGAGAGCAATCCCCAGGTGAGGGTGGTGCTGCGGCTCTATGACGACGACTTCGCGGCCACCGTCTCCCGTACGATGCGCGCCTCCTACCCCGACGCCACCACCCGCAGCCGCTCCGTCTCGGCACTCGCCGCGCCCTCCTTCGCCGCCGCCATGATGGGCCGCCATGTTCTGGGCGTCATGCCGGTCGAGCGCGGCTCGCTGCTTTTCACGACCGTTGATGTCGGAGGCCACCCGGAGCTGGAGGGTCGCTCCATTCACCAGGCTTTTCGTGAGAACGAATGGCGCGTCCTGGCCGTCGGCACCGCCGTCGAGCCCTCGTCGCCCGGCTCGACGGACACCCTCGGCGGCCTACGTCTCGACCGCCCCGGCTTCAACTGGCGCCCGTCGCACGGACGGATCCTGCGCTCCGGCGACCGTGTGGTGGTGGCATCGACCCGGCGCGGTCTGGACTTCCTGATGACGGGAGTGCAGCGGCATCCGGCAGACCCGTGTACGTGAACGGCGCCCGGCGAGCCCGCCCGCCGGGGCGCCGATCCAGCTGGGTTCCGCCGTGATCCACCGCGAGACGGTGTGTGAGGGCCGCCTGGGGTCCGAGTACCAGTGCAGGCCACGGATGGTGATCTGATCACCGTGGCCGGCCTGCCGTAGGTGATGGACTCAGTCCGCCAACTCCCGTGCGTCGAGCGGTAGTTTCCATGCATTGCGGCGGTGTACCGCATCGAGTGCGTGGTGCAGGGGGGAAGGGGGCACGGCCAGCACCGGGCAGCAGGCGCGTGCGAGGCAGTACCGGGAGACGGAGGGCCACACCGCTCGGCGCAGCCTGCCGCGGGCTCCGGCTCCCACCACCAGGAGGTCGTCGGGCCGGTCGGCGGCCGCCAGCAGGGCATCGCCCGGTTTGCCGCGTATGACCAGGCACTTCAGTGGCACCTCGGGCCCGGCGCTGCCGAAGGCGTCTTCGAGAGCGCTCAGCAGGCGCTCATTCGCCATCCGGCGCCAGGCGGCCATCGGCGCCGGGCACGGCCCGCCGCGGGGGGCAATGTCGCCCCCGGGAGGCTCCCAAGCCAGTACGGCCCACAACTCGGCTCCGGTGACGCGGGCCTCGGCGGCGGCCCGGTGCAGAGCCGTCAGGCTCCCCAGTGAGCCGCTCACACCGGCCACGACGCGTCGGCCGCCGGGTCCGCCCATGGGGCCACGCTCCTCGTCGTCTATCACGTTCATGTCGTGATTCATCGAAATCCCGGCGACAGGGCGATGGCGACGTGTTGGCGCTTCCCTGACGAAAGGAGGGGAGTCCCTGACGACTCCATGACGGCAACACGCGGCGGATGACACCGAGCAGCAGGGGCGGTGGCCCAGGCCCCGTCATCGGCGGGCGGGGCACCGCACAGCCACGGGGGAGCGGGCCTTCTGATGCCGGCACGGGTCAGAGTTGCGTCAACGTCTTCGCGCGCCATCGTGGTATTTGCCACCGTGAAGTGACGATGCTCCTCAAGGACCTCGCACGCCGTCCGGTGCATGTCGCAAGACATCTTCGCCATGCCACCCGGCGTGCCGCTTTCCCGAAGAGGGGTACGTGGAGGAGTACGTGATGGCGCGGGGCAGCGATGTGACCGACGGGCCGGGCTCGCGTCCCGGCAGGCTCAAGGTCTTTCTCGGGGCCGCTCCAGGGGTGGGCAAGACTTACCGGATGCTGGACGAGGGCCGGCGCCGGGCAGCGCGCGGCAAGAACGTGGTGGTGGCCTTTGCCGAATGCCATGGCCGTCCGTCCACCGAGGCCATGCTCGACGGGCTTGATGCGCTGCCGCGTGCGACGCGCAGGAGCGGCGGTGCGGACGTCGGTGAACTCGACCTCGACCTGGTGCTGACGCTGCGTCCGCAGGTGGTGCTGATCGACGAACTCGCCCACACCAATGCGCCGGGCGGCCGCCACACCAAGCGGTGGCAGGACATCGAAGAGCTGCTGGGCGCCGGGATCGATGTGGCGGCCACGCTCAACATCCAGCACCTTGACTCGCTCAGTGATGTCGTCGAGAAGATCACCGGCGTGCCGCAGTACGAGACCGTGCCCGACGAAGTCGTCCGCCGCGCCGACCAGATCGAACTGGTCGATCTGCCGGCCGAGGGACTGCGACGCCGCATGGCACACGGCAATATTTTCCCACCCGAAAAGGTCGATGCGGCACTGTCGCACTACTTCCGGGTCGGCAATCTCACCGCGCTGCGGGAGCTGGCGCTCCTGTGGGTGGCGGGCCGGGTGGACGAGGCGCTGCGCACATACCGCTACGAGCACAGCATCGGCCGGGTGTGGGAGACCCGCGAACGCGTGGTGGTCGCGCTCACCGGCGGCCCGGAGGGCGCAACCCTGATCCGCCGCGCCGCCCGGATCGTGGGCCTCCCCCGAGCTCACAGCTCCGTTCCAACAGGGGGCACCCCCCTCTCCGGCGGCGACCTGCTGGCCGTCCACATCACCCGCAGCGACGGTCTGTCCGGCTCCTCGCCCGCCGCACTGGCCGAGCAGCGTCAGCTCCTGGAGCGTCTCGGCGGCAGTTACCACTCGGTGGTCGGTGACGACGTCCCCGCCGCCCTGTTGGACTTCGCCCGGGCCCAGAACGCCACTCAACTGGTCATCGGTGCCAGCCGTCGAGGAAGGCTGCGGCGGGTGCTGGCGCCCCGAGGCGTGGGGGAGACGGTCGACGGACTCTCCGGCGACATCGATGTCCACACGGTCAATCATGAACATGCCGGTCAGGGGAGAAGATGGCCCACCCCTGGCGGTGGCCTGCCGCGTTCGCGCCGCGTGGCCGGACCGGTTGCGGGCCTCGTACTGCCCCTTCTGCTCACCCTGGCACTGCGGGTGACTTCCGGCCCGCTCGCGCTCAACCTCACCAGCGAGGCTCTGCTCTTCCTGCTCACGGTGCTGGGCGTGGCCTGCATCGGCGGCGTGTTCTCCGCGCTGCTCGCCTCGGTGACGACCTCGCTGCTGCTGAATTACTACTTCATCCCGCCCATCGGCCACTTCACCTTCGCCGAAGCCAATATCGTCGTCGCCCAGGCAGCCTTCACGATCGTGGCCGTCACTGTCGCCGCCATCGTCGACCGGTCGCTGCGCCTGAGCCGGCGGGCCGCGCGGGCGACCGCGGAAGCCGAGGCACTGACCTCGTTGGCGGGCGGCATCCTGCGAGGGGACCGGGCCGTACCCGTACTCCTGGAACGCACCCGCGAGACCTTCGGCATGGACAGCATCGAACTGCGGCCCCGCAGGGGAGAGCCAGAGCGGGGAGCCGTAAGCGGCCCGGTGTCCGGGCCCGAGACCAAGGTCGCGATAGGGGACGACAACCTCCTGGTGCTGAGCGGACGCCGGCTGCCCGCCCCCGAGCACCGCGTGCTCACAGCCTTCGCCGCGCATCTGACGGCCGCCGTCGAGCGCGCGCGACTCGCCGAGGCCGCGGCCGAGGTCGAACCGGTCAAGGCGGCCAACCGCATGCGCACCGCACTGCTCGCCGCGGTCGGACACGACCTGCGTACGCCCCTGGCCGGCTGCTGGGCCGCGGTCAGTTCGCTACGCAGCCAGGACGTGGACTTCTCCCCCGAGGACCGGGAAGAACTCCTCGCCACCGCCGAGGAATCCCTGGCCAAACTCAGCCGCTTGGTCGACAACCTCCTCGACATGAGCCGGCTCCAGGCAGGTGCGCTGACCCTGCGCCTGGAACCCATCGCGCTCACCGAGGTGCTCCCCACGGCGCTGGATACCCTGCCCGACTCACTCCCACAGGCGCTCGTACACGTCGTGACCCAGGGGCTGGAGACCACCCCCGATGTGCTCGCGGACCCGCCGCTGCTGGAACGCGTCATCGCCAATCTGGTGTCCAACGCGGTACGCCATTCGCCCGCCGGGCGCCCGGTCACCATCGGCGCCAGCGCGCTGTCCGGGCGCGTGGAACTGCGGGTCATCGACCGTGGCCCCGGCATACAAATCACCGACTGGGAGAGGGCGTTCGAGCCCTTCCAGCGTCTCGGGGACACCGACAACACCACCGGACTCGGGCTCGGCCTCGCGCTCTCCCGCGGCCTCACGGAGGCGATGGGCGGCACGCTCACGCCCGAGGAGACCCCCGGAGGCGGCCTGACGATGGTCGTCTCCCTGCCGGCCGCACCCGTGCCCCTCGCGGACTCCCCCGGGAAGGAGTGTCGGACGAGGCAGGAGACATGGACTGAGGCGTGAGAGAGCACGCACAAGGGACGCGGGTGCATCGCGGGCGTGGTCCAGTCGGGTGTATGCGCCGTTCGAATGCCGTTAGGGAACCGGCCGCCGTGTTCGTAAGTCGTCGCGTGGGCCGTCACGGTGGAAGGGATCGGGGAAGTGGGCAGCGAATTGAGGAGGTTCCTGATGCGCCGAGACATGATGTCGGCGGTGGTGTCGTGAGCGCGGAGCGCATCGTGGGGCTGCTGGTGGCGGCATCGCTGGTCGTGCTGCTCGTGATCGGGGTCAAGTTCCCGGACCGGTTCTGAGGTTGTAGTCCGCGTCCCTGCCCGGGAAAACCGGGTGAACCGTCGCCGACCAGAATTTCCGGCACTCCGCAAGGAAATCTACCGGGTGTTGTCGGGTTACTGCGGCGTCCGGCAGGGCGGGCTGATCGTGTAATGGAGGGTGAAGGAGTCGTCCCGCCGGTTGAGGTCGTGGACGGACAGTTCGTGGGCGCCGTTGAGGATCTTCGCTTTGGCGAGGGGTGTGCGGTGCGGCTTCATGGCTCCTTGTTCCGGGCGGTGTTCAGGCGGGGAAGCCGACGACCCGGCGGGCGGGTTGTCCGGTGAGGTGGTGAACGTACTCGTGCTCCAAACGGAAGCCGGCGGTCCAGGCGAGTAGCCGGCTGGGACGGTTGTCGCGGGAGCAGGTCCAGCTCGGGGTGTGGCCGCGGGCGGCGATGTCGCGGCACAGGGCGGTGACGCAGGCCAGGGCGAGGCGCCGGCGCCGGTGTTCGGGGACGGTGACGCAGGCGACGTCTTCGTACGCGGTGCCACGGAAGTACGTACAGGCTACGGCGAGGACGCGGTCCTTCTGAACGGCCGCCCAGCCGTGACCGGAGGCGGCGAGACCTGCCGGAGAGCCCCAACTGGCATGAATCCAGGCCATGTCCGGGGCCAGCGCGATGAGCGCCGGGGCGTCTCCGGGTGTCAGCCGACGTACCGTCACGCCGTGGGGCGGGCGCGGAGGCGACACGGGGACGCGGTGCACGTACGCCATGCGCTCCCAGGGCACGAGCAGATCGAAGGCGCTGCCCAGCAGGGGCAGGAAGCGGGCCGGGGCCTGCACATAGTGTGCAGAGAAGGGGGCCAGCGCGATCGGAGCGAGGGCGGTGGGTTCGCCGCGGAGCAGCAGGTGGTCGGCGCAGGCCACGGCCACGGCACGGGGATCGACGGCGCGGTCGGCCCACCAGCGACCGGCTCCCGAGACCAGCGCATGTTCGGCCGGCGCTGTCGCCCCGGGGAAGTCGGCCTCGAACCATGACGGAAGCAGCGGGAGTTGGTCGGGGGAGAGTTCGATCACGGAGGGCTCCTTCTGGCGGTCGCGGGGTGGCCCGAGCGGGGCCACCCCGCTCGGCGGTCAGCTCTGTCCGGCCCTGCTGCCGTGGTCGGATTTCGCGGTGCGGCGGGCTCTCTTCTTCCGGGCGAGCTGGGACACCGGCGTCTGTGCCTTTCGTTCTCGGGAGGCTGTCTTGTAGTAGTTCAGGCGGGGTGTTCTTCAGGTGGTGTGGCCGGTCAGCTGGTCGGCCAGTTTGCTGAGGCGCTTGACGGTGCGGTCCTCGGTCGCGGCCTGTGCGGGCTCGATGCGCTGGTCGCAGTCGTAGTAGGCGCCGTTGACGATCTCGGTGGCCGGGTCGCACAGCCGCACGACATGGGCCGCGCCCTCGGCCGCCGGCGTACCGCTGATCGCGTAGAGCGACAGCAGCTCCGTCTCGCAGACGCCCGGGTGGACGGAGACGGCCGTCACCCGGGGATCGGCGGCGAAGACGGTGAGTGCCAGCTGTGACTGGGCGTAGGCGGCGAGCCGGGAGTAGCGGCGGGCGCGCTGCGGGTCGCTCCACTGGATGGAGGCGGTGCGGTGCAGCGACGAAGACACATTGACGACCCGGCCGCCAGGGTCGGTGGTGAGCGCGGGCTCCAGGAGGCAGGTCAGTAGGTAGTGAGCGAGGAAGTTGACCTGGAGGGCGATCTCGTTGCCGTCGGCCGTGAGGGTGTGTTGCTCGGGGGCGGCGATGCCGGCGTTGTTGACCAGGACGTCCAGGTGGGGGTGCTCGGCCACGACGCGCCGTGCCATCGCTTCGACCTCCTCCAGATGCGTGAAGTCCGCTGCGGCCCCGCACAGTTGGCCGGCATCGATGCCTGCGGTGGCGATGAGCTTGTCTGTGGCGGCCTGGGCTTCCTCAGGGGTGCGGCCGTGCACGAGGACGGTGGCGCCGCGCTCGGCGAGTTGCCGGGCGGTTTCGAAGCCGATGCCGGAGGTGGCGCCGGTCACCAGGACGGTACGGGAGGAAAGGTCGGAAGCGGACATGATCCATTCCATGAGGGGAGACGAAGGGGAGGGGCACACCCGATGGCCCCGGGAGGGCTTGAAGGCTGCGGGAACCCCAAACGGGGCGCCGGTTCAGGTCACGGCGCCCCGTAGGGTTGCGGGAGATGGCTCAGCAGGAGGCGGAGGTCTCCGGGCAGCGCGGCGCACGCAACAGATCCGCCGGATGAGGCGGACGGTCGAGAAGAAGCCAGGCGCTGTTCACATCACCCATCAAATGCCCTACCGCGCACGGCTTCAAGAGTCCCCGGGGTCTCTTGACGCACCCCTGATGAGCTGCGGTTTCGGATGGTGCCGAGCGGAGACCGGGTGGCCTGAAGGCGGCCGAGCGGAGGGTCCTTGGCCATCGGCTCGTCACCACGACCGCGAGCAGGGCCAGGGAGAGCAGCACGGCCACCGCGCCTGCGTCCATGCCTCTCCGATCTCCGACAGGCGTACGCCGCCTGGGCTACGTGAGCCCGGCCCCCGGTCGCTTCGCCTTCCTCAGCGCAGGCCGGGGATGAACTGGATGACGAGGTCGATGAGCTTGATGCCGAGGAACGGCAGGACCAGCCCGCCGAGTCCGTACATCCAGATGTTGCGGCTCAGCAGCTTCGCCGCCGAGGACGGCCGGTAGCGCACACCCCGCAGGGCGAGCGGAATCAGCGCGACGATGATCAGCGCATTGAAGACGATCGCCGAGGAGATCGCCGAGGTCGGGCTGTGCAGCCGCATGACGTTGAGCTCGTCCAGCCCCGGATAGACGCCGGCGAACATCGCCGGGATGATCGCAAAGTATTTGGCCACGTCGTTGGCGATGGGGAATGTCGTCTCCGCCGCAACTCGTCGAAGCGCTCGCGCATGCCCTCCTTGACGACGTCCTTGAGATGGATGACTCCCAGGACACGGGCGGCCACCTGAGCATTGCCGTGCCGGGTCACTTCCCCGACGACCAGCGGGGTGCCGCCGCTCGCCGAGATGCCGTCGACGAGCTGGCCGACGTCCGCGGTGGGGTGTCCGTCGTTGTCGCGGACCCAGCGCATCACCGCCGTCGCCGCTCCCTTGCGCAGCGACCGGGCCTCCTGAGGTGCGTCGAGATCCACCCCGCTCATCCGGCTCTGGGCGGTGAAGGGGACGAACGCCGCTTGGGCCAACTCTCCTTCACTGCGCCCGCGCAGCGCGTACTGCTGTTTGGCGAGGACGACGATCGAGCGGCCCTCGGGTGTCTCGTCGGCGATCGACGACAGCTGAGCGGCGTCCGCGAGTTCTTCGGTGGTCACCCCTTCCACCGCCAGGAATTCGGCGGCTTGGCGATTGCCGAGGGTGATGGTGCCGGTTTTGTCGAGCAGCAGGGTGTTGACGTCGCCCGCGGCCTCCACCGCGCGGCCCGACATGGCGAGCACGTTGCGCTGGACGAGCCGGTCCATGCCGGCGATGCCGATCGCCGAGAGCAACGCGTCGATCGTGGCCGGGATCAGGGCCCACGACGAGGGCAACCAGGATGACGAGGGTCTGCCCGGCGCCCGCGAAGACGGCGAAGGGCTGCAGGGTCACCACTGCGACCAGGAAGATGACCGTCAGCGACGCCGGCAGGATGTTGAGCGCGATCTCGTTCGGGGTCTTCTGCCGGGCCGCGCCTTCGACGAGCGCGATCATCCGGTCGATGAACGTTTCCCCCGGCTTCGAGGTGTTCTTCACAACGATCCGGTCCGAGAGCACCTTGGTACCGCCCGTCACCGCCGACCTGTCACCGCCCGACTCGCGGATCACCGGCGCCGATTCACCCGTGATCGCCGATTCGTCGACGCTCGCGACGCCCTCGACCACATCGCCGTCACCCGGAATGATCTGCCCGGCCTCGACGACCACATGATCGCCCAACCGGAGGTCGGCGCCGGGGACTTCCTCCTCGGCGACGTCGGCCGCATCCGACTCCCACCCGGCGAGACGCCGGGCCATCGTGGCGGTCTTCGTCCGCCGCAAGGTCTCCGCCTGCGCCTTGCCGCGGCCTTCCGCCACGGCCTCGGCGAGATTCGCGAAGACCGACGTCAGCCAGAGCCATGCAGTGATCACCCAGGCGAAGACGCTGGGTGTCTTGATCGCCGACAGTGTGGTCAGGACCGCCCCGACCTCGACGACGAACAGGACCGGATGGTGGAACATCGCGCGCGGATCCAGCTTGCGTACGGCGTCGGGGAACGAGGTCAGCAGCTGCTTGGGGTCGAGGAGCCCACCCGAGACCCGTTGTCGCTGAGGGCCGGCGGACGGACCGGTCGGTGAGGAGGGAGCGGGAACGCCGGTCGTGGGCATCAGCGCAGACCCTCCAGACCTTCCGCCGTGGGGCCCAGTGCGAGTGCGGGGAAATACGTCAGGCCGACGACAATGAGCACCACGCCGGTCAACAGCCCGGCGAACTGCGGCCGGTGGGTGGGCAGCGTGCCCGCGGTGACCGGTACCGGCTGCTGTTGGGCGAGCGATTTCTCCGGATTCGGTCACGGGAGCGGAAACCCGGAGGGCTCACTTGAGGTAGGGAAGCGGGGACGGGGGAAACTGGTTGATGCGAGAGCGAGTTGAGTGGCTCCTCGGGCAGATTCGAGGGCAGGACTTGGGGCAGGAGGAACCGTTATGCGCATCCCCGGACCCGAGGACCAGGAGGACGGCGGGCTGAGCGCCGTTGCGGCTGCGGGCGGGCTGCACCGGTACCAGTTACGCCTGCACGAGGCGCACGGACCCGTTGTGCGCTTCCAACTGCCGGGCGCGGATACGGCCGTGTCGGTCGCCGATCCCGTGCTTCTGGAGGCCACGGCGCACATCGACACGCGGCCCGCAGAGCTGTTCGCATTTCTGGACCCGCTGTGCGAGGCCGGCAACCTGCAAGTGCTACCCGTCGACGAGCACACCCCCTGGCGCCGACTACTGCTCTCGGTGCTCGCCGGACGGCCGGCTCACGAGCGGCACTTCGCGCGCTTCACCAAGCTGGCGCGGGAGCTCGCGGACCGCTGGGCGGGGCAGGCCGACGGCGAACCCGTCGAGCTGCAACACGAGTTGACCGCGCTGTCGCTCCGTATGATCTGTGGGTTCGCGCTCGGCGGCGCGGAAACCGACACGGACCGTGTCGTCGCCGCGTTCGAGGAGGTGCTCACCGAGCACCTCGGGCGGCTCTACCAGGTGCCGCGGGCCGACCCGCGCTCGGCGGAGCGGGCCGAGGTGGCCCTTGCATATCTGCGTGAGACGGTCGACCGCGTGGTGGCGGCGCACCGCTCGGGCGGCCGCACCGACCGCAGTGACCTGATCGGGGCGCTCGTCGAGGCCGGTCAGAGCCCGGCGCGTATCCGGGACACCGTGATGGTGACGCTGCTCGCCGCCCATCACACCACCGGCGTCGCCGTCTCGTGGACGCTGCACCTGCTGGGCCGCCATCCCGAAGCGGCCGATCGCGTCGCCGCCGAACTGGACCGGGTGCTGGGCGAGCGCGCCACGCCCGATTACGGTGATCTGCGGCGGCTCACGTATCTGGACATGGTGCTCAAGGAGTCGATGCGCCTGTTCCCGCCCGGCCCGTACGGTGCACGCGAGACGACCGAGGACCTGGTTCTGGGCCCGTACGAGATCCCGGCCGGGACGACGGTGTTCTATCCGTTCTGGGCGG
This sequence comes from Streptomyces sp. NBC_00400, assembly GCF_036048035.1. NCBI lineage: Bacteria > Bacillati > Actinomycetota > Actinomycetes > Kitasatosporales > Streptomycetaceae > Streptomyces > Streptomyces sp. NBC_00400. The sequence goes on from NZ_CP107940.1 coordinate 7,999,142, forward strand.
TGCACCTGAACGCTGAGCACTGGCCCGAGCCGGAGCGGTTCGACCCCGAGCGGTTCACACCGCAGGAGGTGGCCAAGCGGCCGCGGCTGGCGTACGTCCCCTTCGGGATCGGGCCACGCAGCTGCGAGGGCGCAGCTTTGGCCACGGTCGAGGCCCAGCTTGTCCTGGCCGTCCTCCTCAAGCACCTGCGCTTTCGGCCCGCGCCGGGGCACGAAGTGACGCCGGTGGAACGATTCGTGCTGTGGGCACGGGACGGCATCCGGATGATGGTGCGGCCACGGGACCTTTAGGTGTGGTGGGGCAAGAGGTTGATGACGTTGTCGATGAGCGGGAGATGCCGCTCATCGGTGACGGCGGCAGCGGCTCCGTCAGAAACGGAGTGCTTGCCGTGGCCTCAGGCCGTCGGGTCCCAGAGCCCGTCGGCCTCGCCGCGGGCGAGGTGGTCGGCGTAGACGCCGACTTTCCAGGAGATGACGGACCGACACTCCTCCAGTGCCTGGATCTGTGCGTCGACGCGCTGCCGGTGGGCTTCGAGGAGCTGCAGGCGTTCCGCCTCGTTGCCCGGACCGTGCCGCACGAGCTCGGCGAAGCGCTTGAGGTCAGCCAGCGGCATCCCGGATTCCCGTAGCTTGACGCAGATCAGCAGCCAGTCGACATCGAGCGCGCGGTACCGGCGTCGGCCGCCGGAGGTGCGCTGCACCGGGCCGACGAGCAGGCCCTCCCGCTCGTAGAAGCGCAGGGCGTGCACGCTGAGTCCGGTCTGCTCGGCCACCTCGCCGATGCTCAGTGGCTTTGCGGGAGTCTCGATGATTGCCATGCGCCACAGACTAGGACTTGATCTAGACCTCACTCCAGATCGTACCTTCGACGGCATGACCAGCACTGATCAGCAGCCGCTCGGCTCGCCCTTCTCCGTCACCAGCACCGCCCAGGATGTCACCGCCAGCATCGACCTCTCCGGCACGAGCGCCGTCGTGACCGGGGGCTATTCCGGACTCGGCCTGGAAACCACCCGCGCCCTCGCGGCCGCCGGAGCCCGCGTCATCGTCCCGGCACGTCGGCCCGACATCGCCCGCGCCGCACTCGCCGACTTGCCCGGCTGCGAGGTCATTGCCATGGACCTGACCGGCCTCGACAGTGTGCGCGCTGCGGTCGCACACATCCGCGACTCCCTGGCCAAGCTCGACCTGCTCATGGCCGTCGCCGGTGTCATGGCCACCCCCGAACGACACGTCGGACCGGGCTGGGAGAGTCAGCTCGCCGCCAACCACTTCGGACATTTCACCCTCGCCTGCGAGCTTTACCCGCTCCTGGCCGCCGCCGACGGTGCGCGCGTCGTGGTCAACAGCTCCGCCGGCCACACCCTGACCGACATCCGCTGGCACGACCCGCACTTCCGCACCGGCTACGACAAGTGGCTGGCCTACGGCCAGGCCAAAACCGCCAACGCTCTCTTCGCCGTGCACCTCAACGCCCTCGGCCGAGAAGACGGCGTCCGGGCCTTCTCGCTCCACCCAGGAAAGATCATTACAGGGCTGCAGCGGGACATGGCACTCCAAGAGCAGATCGACCGCGGGTGGGTGGACGAGCACGGCAACGTGATCGCCGCCGACTTCAAGACGCCCTCCCAGGGCGCCGCCACCGGCCTGTGGGCCGCCACCTCCCCCCTCCTCACCGACCGCGGCGGCCTCTACCTGGAGGACTGCGACATCGCCGGCGTCTCCGCCCCCGAAGCGCCCATGGACGACGGCGGCGTCCGCGCCTACGCCATCGACCCCGATGCGGCCGCACGGCTGTGGGAGCTGTCCATCGCCGCGACCGGCACCACGCCGATCACCCGATGACGCCACCGCACCGCAACGCACCACTGACCGTCGAAGGCCGGCGTCGCCTTGTCGAACGCTGCCGCACCCGCCCGATCGCGCACGTCGCCTCCGAGAGGGGCATCTCACGGGCGTGCGCCTCGAAGTGGGTCAACCGGTGGCGCCGTCATGGTGACCTCGGTCTGCTCGACCGTCCGTCGGCCCCGCACCACATTCCGCGTGCGACGCCGGCGTGGGTGATCGAGAAGATCGATTCCTGGCGGCGGGGGGAGAAGCGGTCCGGTCGGACGGATTCCCCACGGGGGCGGCTGGCGTATCCATGGTCGCGACTCCGAACAGGCCGAGGCAGAGCAGGCCGCGCGAAATCAGCGGGCGCGAAGCGTGGCTACGTATACCTCCACTCCGCCATCGACGGCTTCTCCCGGCTGGCCTACTCCGAGGCGCTCACCGACGAGAAGGGCGCCACGGCAGCCGCCTTCCTGACGCGGGCGAAGGTCTGGTTCGCCGCCCGCGACATCAACCACCTCCACCGCGTCGTCACCGACAACGGCGCCTGCTACCGCTCGCACGACTTCACCCGCATCATCGGCACCGAACCCGGCACCAGAAGACCAAGCCCTACACGCCCCGCCACAACGGGAAGGTGGAACGCTACCCACGGATCACGGCCGAAGAGAGTCTGCTTCGGCGAAGTCCACAGTGAGCGTGGTGCGTGGCACGCTGATCACCGCGTCGTAGGCATCCAGGGCCGGCACGGGCAGGAAGCCGTTGTCCATGCGGATCCGGGCCGGCTCCGGCAGGCCATGTCGCCGGGCGTGCGTGCGCAGCGCGCGGGTGTCCACCAGCGCCGGCGCTTCGAGCACGCCTGCGAACAGCGACTCCACGCTGTCAGGTGTCGCTTCGGGGGCGTCGGCCGCAGATTGGCGCATCCCGGAAGGGTGCGCCGGATCGGGGACGTTCGCCACGGTCCGGCCGCCACCGCTGGTCAGCGCCACGGACACATAGTCCGTCCCGAGCTCTTGGGCGAGGGGGTATCCCATGGGCGTCCGGGCGAGCGGGCCGCCCTCGGGGTTGGGGGTGCGTTGGATGTGGGCGTTGTGCGCGGAGACGATAATGCGGGTACCGGGTGCGGATCGGTCGATCAGGTGCAGCAGGCTGTCTGCCAGGTAGCGGTCTCGGGCGGCAAGGTCGGCGGCGTCGGGTGCGCCGCCGAGCAGTTCGGACATCGCGCGCTGCATCTGGTCGGTGCGCCAGGCCGCCCAGACGTCCGAGAGGGCATTCTCGTATGCCTGGCGGCCGCCGTTCTCGACATAGACCTCACGCATGACGGTGACCCGATTGAGCAGCCGGCCGAGGATGGCCGAGAGCCGATCCTGGACTGCGGGATCGAGGCGGAGGCGGGCGTGGGCGGGGACCAGACCCGAGCCGCCCGCAAGCGGCTCCGACAGCTCCAGAGCGGTACGCGCATAGTGCACCGCGCCGGAGTCGACGTCGGTCAGATACCTGGCGACCGGCTCCAGTACGGGCGCCAGCGAGCCGCCGGCCGCCGGGACGTCGAGCCCGGCGAAGCGGACCGGATGCGGCGCAGTGGCATTGTGGGCGCGCAGCCACCGCAGGGTGTCGCGGCCCTCGGCGGACTGGCCCGGACAGCCGTCGCTGCGAGGCGTGATCAGCGCGTCGAGATCACCGTCATCGCCCCTGACCCAGGCGTCAACGGCCCGGCCGGAGGCAGCCCCGAACTCCACCGCGTAGACGGTGAATCCGCACTCCTGGACCAAAAAGCGCAGCATCCGATCGCGCATCAGCCCGAACTCGCGTATCTGGTGCGAGTTCTCGCCCAGCGCGACCACTCGCGCGTCACCGACGAGTCGGCGCAGCGGCTCCAGGTCGTCGAGCGGGGCGGCAAGGTCGGGAGTGGCAAGACGGACGGCATTGCGCATAGTCCACTCGGCGAGGGGGAGTGGGCGTGGCAGGCTCATGATCGTGACACTAACAACCCGTACTCGTACTCGAGTGCCCTGATTCAGAAGTTCCCTGACAGTTCCCGCTTGGGCTGAGGGAAACGCCGAGATCCAGCCGAGAAAAACCGACTCGGAACACTAGCAACAATCTGATTGCTCCTCACACGCTTACCTCCGCCTGAGCGGAGGTGAACCCAGCCCGCAGACACAGGCGCCGGCCGCAGCGAACGCCACTACGCCGTGGTCTCCGTGCGGGCGGAGGCGAACCGGTATGGGCGACCAAGTGAGGAAAACCGCTGGACGTCGTCGGGATACTGCCGTCATGGCCATAACCCAGCAACTTGCCCGCATCTCGGTGGAGTATCTCGCCGACTGCCGCCAGTCAGCCGGCGAATCGCCGGATGGAGATCCCCACTGGGATCCGCGGCCGGCGGACGTCTTGGACCTGGACTGGGCGCCAATCTTGCTGGAACGGGTCTGCGAACTCGCGGAGCTCGACGACGTCCGCCTGGACGCCCTGCGGCAGGCCACCGCGGGTGACTCGGCGATCGACCTGGACTTCCTCACCACACACCCGCATGCCATCGGCCCCTTCGGGCCTGCGCCCACATCCCTTTCCGCAGTTCAAGCCGCCCGCGTCGCCGAACTGCTTATGCGTATGAACATGCCGACCATGTTGGCCGCCCTGCCGGCCGACGACGCACAAGCCGCTTCCTTGATCGGTCACGGAGCCGACCAGATCGTCGGAGACCCGAGGAAGTACCTTCTGAAGCACTTCCATGCCCTGCGCGAGTTCTACCTCGGAGCATCCCAAAGGCACCTTCTCATCGTGCTCTGGTGGGACTGACCCAGGACCTCACCCCAACCCGCCACTCCTGGCGTCGCAGGTCGCGAAGGGGGCTCTCCGCGCAGGCGGAGGGAGGTCCGAGTCGGCCAGGGCAACTGAGGATGGAGGTGGGCGAGGACGGCCGGCCGCCTGCGAGCGTCGAAAGCCTGTGGTCGGTGGACCTGGGCGATGGAACTGTCCGCCTCGACAACACCCCGTGGTGCGTGCGAGGGGTCGCGAGCGACGACATCATCCGAGTGGAGATCGACGAGGATGGTCTGTGTCGTCACACCGACTGTGATCGGCGGGGGCAGCCGCAAAGGTGCCCCCGCACCATTCTGAGTACCCGCACGGGTACACGGCGCGAGCATGCGTTGCCACTATGGCCGCATGACTGTGAAGCAGACGCAGGGCGCCGTGACCGCCTTACGAAACGCAGCGAAACGCCTCTTCGGAATTCTCTCCGTCCTCCTCCTCTTTGCCGCCACCCTCTGCTCCTCCCGAAACCGCGCTACCAGTCCCAAAGAAGTACGCAGGCTCGCGGGAAGCGGTCAGGCTGAAGAGGCCCGGGAAGAGGCAGAGAAGCGCCTTCAGGCCATCGCAGACGCCTACGACAAGAAAACGCCTCTCACCCTGGCCCTGGTCACGGTCAGCGACGTCTGCAAAGGAGGAGCAGCGAAAGAGTGGTTCTTCCGGACCGGCGACGACCAGTACAAGATCCGCTGCTCCCTGCGCTTCACCGCCTACTACGGTGCTGACCCCCACCGCATCGGAGACGTCCTGGACGCCATCTTCACCGCCGGCGACCACTACTCCACCGGCGGCGCACCAGAGAGAGCCATACCGTTCAACCACGACTTCTACCGCAGGAACCTTGTCACCTACTACCGCGGCCACGGCCCGAACCCAGCCGGCTCCAACGCGACGGAACCTTCCCAAGTTTTCAGCCACCCGCAGACCTTGTCCTGGGACACCGTACGCAGCAGTAAGAGGCAGCTGGTGCCCGAGCATGACCCGTGCATGGAGAGCGATCCGCCGGTCAGCCGATGCCTGCACAGGCCGGCGCAGACGACAGTGGCCGACATACGCAAACAGTACGGATTGGTATTCAAGCTGGAGCTCTGGGCTGATGGATATTGTAAAGTATCCAAAAAGGGGGAAGTGGTTATGAATTAGAAAGCGCACTTGCGTGAATTTCCCGCACCGAGCCTGCCATCCCGGAGAAAACCGACCAGGCGCGTCGCCGAGATCTGCGTTGACCGTCGCCGGGCCGTTGCCGGCGAGGACGTGGTCTCGCTGACTTCGAAGACCGGGCCACCACGCTCCCGGCTGACGTTCGACCGCCGCGCTGCGTGGGCTCAGGGGGTGGGCAGGCCGCCCGGGCGGGCAGGGCGGCCGAAGCGAACCGGCACGCCGGGGGAGTACAGGACGCTCACCGGCGGCCCGGTCGGCGACGGCAGCCCGGCTGCGGTCACCAACTCATCCTCACAGTGCAGGAGTTCGGCCCGATGCAGTGGCCAGCGCGGGTGGATATTGGGCAGATACACCGGTCGGCCGAAGAAGGCGTTGTGCATGCCCCAGCGGGCGGTGAGGAAGTGTTCGAGGGCGGTCGGCTCCTCGATTCGCTCGCCGATGCGCACCGCGATCCGGCAGCGCGCCCCGCGCGGCCCCGGCCAGCGTCGGCTGCTGGTGTAGCTGATGGTGTCCGCGTGACGGTGGATCGCCATCCTGGCCCACATGTAGGGCAGCCGGAAGGTGCTGCGGGCGAGGGCCACCGGCAGCAGCCGCGAGGCTTCCAGGGAGCGGAACACCACGCCGCGTCGGCCGTGCCGGTCCACAGAGTAGAGCCGCACGTTGGTCTCTGGAAAGGTGCCGAGGTACGGGATGCCCGGCCCCCTGAACCATCCCACCCGGTGCATCCGGAACGCCACCAGGCCGATGTAGGTGAGCCCCTCGTGGGTGTCCGGCACGGTCCCGGCCGGCAGCAGCGGCGCCACGTCCGCAGGGTCGGTCGCCCAGTGCAGGAACGACAGGTCGAGCCAGGACTGGGTGAGCAGTGTGTCCGGAATCTCGCGCACCGCATCGGGTGTTATCGGCTCCGCGGGGGGAGGGGAGAGCGACATCACGTCAGCCTCGCACACCGCCTACGACCGCCGCCAGGCACCCCTCGTCGGCTGTGAGGTAGCCCGACGGACGGGCGGGCGTGGGTGGCAACCTGGACCTGGGCATGGCATCCGCGTGATCGTGCCGACGGTGAACTGCCGCAGCGAACCGAAGTGCGCCTCGATCGGGTTGGCCCAGAAGGCATAGGTCGAGGGAAGCACAGCTCCACCGTCGGGGCAGGGGCGTTGAGCGGCTTGCTCTACTTCTCTCGTATGAGATGGGGATGAGCGGTGCCGCTTGACCTTGTCGTGGCGACAACGTTTCTACTGGCGCCATGCGAACCGGAACGCTCGCCGGCATCGTCGGCATCACCACCCGCGCCGTGCGGCACTACCATGGCACTGCCAGAACAGATCACGATCGAGGAGCTCTTCGGCCCACCCGAGCGCACACGGGCCTCGATCTCGCCGGACGGCAGGCGGATCGCCTGGCTCGCGCCGTGGAAGAACCGGCTGAACGTGTGGGTGGGCAGCGTCGAGCGCGACACCGACGCGCGGTGCGTGACCGCTGACGAGACCCGCAGCGTGATCAGCTACTACTGGACCGACGATCCGCGCCGGCTGCTCTACACCCAGGACACCGACGGCGACGAGAACTGGCACGTCCACCGGGTCGACCTCGAGGATCCGGACGCCCCCGTACTCGACCTCACGCCCTTTCCCGGGACGAAGGTCCTGGAACTGGACCTGCCCGCCGAACGCCCTGGCAAGGTGATCGTGCAGCTCAACGCCAGGAAGCCCGAAGAGTTCGACCTGGCGGAGATCGACATCGTGACCGGTGAACTCGCCGTTCTGGCCGAGAACCCGGGCCACGTGTACGGCTGGCTGTGGGGCGCCGACGGCGAGCTCTTCGCCCGCACCCTGACCGCGGAGGGCGACTTCGCGCTGTCGCGCTGGAACGCGACGGCGGGCGAGCTGGAGCTGATCACCACCTTTGACGGCGCCGACTACCCGGTGGGGATCAACCCGTTCGAGATGGCCCCGGACGGAGCCGGTGTCTGGATCGGGTCGATGCGAGGCGCCGACCTCACCCGCGTGGTCCGGGTCGACCTGACCACCGGAGCGGAAACCGAAGTCGACAGCCACCCGACCCTGGACCTCGACGGGTCGCGGCGCGCCGTCGCCGGTCTGTCGTCGCCGCTGATCCGTAACCGGCGCACCGGGGCGCTGCTCGGTGTGCGCTACCTCGGGGAACGGCAGGAGATCCGGCCGGTGGACACGGGCTTCGCCGCCGTATTGCGGAACCTGGAGGAGCTCTCCGACGGAGACCTCGGAGAGCTCTCGTCCGACGACAGCGGGCAGCGATGGGTCGTGAACTTCGTCCACGACCGTGACCCCGAGGTCACCTACTACTACGACCACATCACCGGCGAGAGCCGGCTGCTGTTCCGCCCCTACCCGCACCTCGACCCGGACACAATGGCCCCCACGAGGCCGGTGACGATCACCGCGCGGGACGGGCTGGCCCTGCCGTCGTACCTGACGCTGCCGGTGGGCATCGAACCGTCCGCGCTTCCGATGGTCCTGCTGGTCCACGGTGGCCCCTGGTTCCGGGACAGTTGGGGATTCGACCCTGAGGTGCAGATGCTGGCCAACCGTGGCTACGCCGTGCTTCAGGTCAACTTCCGCGGCTCCATCGGCTACGGCAAGTCCCACACGCAGGCTGCGATCGGGGAGTTCGCCGGCGCGATGCACGACGACCTGATCGACGCCGTCGACTGGGCGGTCGCCCAGGGCTACGCCGACCCGGGCCGGATCGGTATCTTCGGCGGGTCCTACGGCGGCTACGCCGCGCTCGTCGGCATCGCGTTCACCCCGGACCGCTTTGCCGCCGCCATCGACTACGTCGGCATGTCGAACCTGGCAAACGTCATGCGCTCGCTGCCCCCGTTCCTCCAACCCGCGCTTGTTGCCAACTGGTTCCGCTATGTGGGCAACCCCGCCGACCCCGAGCAGGAGGCCGACATGCTGGCCCGCTCGCCGATCAGCCGGGTGGAGCACATCCGTACACCGTTGATGGTGGTGCAAGGCGCCAACGACCCCCGCGTCGTGAAGGCCGAGTCCGACAACATCGTCGCCGCGCTGCGGGAGCGCGGGGTCGAAGTCGCGTACATGGTCAAGGACGACGAAGGGCACGGGTTCCTGAACCCGGAGAACCGGATCGACATGTACCGAGCGGCCGAACGATTCCTGCGCCGATACCTGGGCGGACGGCACGGGCTCCTCGAACCGGCCGGGTAGGACACGGTCTGGTACTCCAGTGAGAATTCGTGTGCAGCTGACTGCACCCGTCGCCGACAGGATGGATGAGAGCGCGCTGCAACAGGCGGCCGGGAAGCACGTCCGTCCACCGGTGGACGAGGCGTACGCGGTCGTCGGAGACGCAGCGGGGATCGGCCGCCACTGCGATGGGGCGTCGGCTGCCACGGCAAGAGCGCGCATCGGTGGGATGACCGATGTGCGGGAGGCAGGGGCGCGGTCATAGTCCTCGGGAGATCGTTCGCGGGTGCCCGTGGTGCGCCCGGTCTGTGAAAGGAACTTCTGTGGACACGTATGCGGATCTGGTGTTCTTCGGCGGGCGGGTGGTCACGGTCGATGCGGAGTTCTCCGTCGCCTCGGCCCTGGCGGTGACCGGTCAGTTCATCAGTGCCGTCGGCGGGCGGGATGACGTCGCGCCGCTCGTCGGACCCGGCACCCGCGTCGTCGACCTCCGGGGGGCGACGCTGCTTCCCGGTATCAACGATTCCCATCTGCACGGATGTGCCTTCGGCATGACGACGCCGCCACTCGCCCTCGACCTCGGCCATCCCGCCGTGTCCTCCCTCGCGGAGGTGGCCGAGGCGGTGAGCGAGGCCGTCGGGCGGGTTCCGGGCGGGCAGTGGATCATGGGGCACGGCTGGGACACCGGTTACCTCGACGAGTGCGTCGTCGACCCGTCGCGGCTGCCCTCGCGGTGCGACCTCGACGCCGTCAGTCCGGACCACCCCGTCGTGCTGTATTCCTTCTCCGGGCACGCCACCTGGGTCAACTCCAAGGCACTGGAGCTCACCGGGATCGACCGGCACACCGTCGCGCCGCCCGGCGGAGCCATCGTCGCGGACGAAGCGGGGGAGCCGACAGGGCTGCTCCACGAGGGGGCTCAGGCCCTCGTCCAGAACGCGCTGCCGCCACTCAGCCGGCAGGAGAGGACCGACGCGATCAGGTCGGCCCTCGCCACGCTCGCACGGCTCGGCGTGACCAGCTACACCGAGCCCGGGCTCGGCCCCGGCGGCGACGGCATCATGCGCGGCGCGCTCGGCACAGAGACCCTTGACATCTACCGTCGGCTGCTGGCCGACGGCGAACTGACCGCCCGCCTCGGTGTCCTGCTCCTGCCCACCGGAATGGCGGGCACCGCCGAAGAATTCGCCCGCAGCCTCACCGCCCTCGGCAAGTCCGGCGACGCCGATCCGCGCCGCCTCGCGATCCACGGAGTCAAGATCTTTGCCGACGGCATCGTCCCCAACAAGACGGCCTGGATGCACGAGCCGTACGTGGGTGGCGGCTGTGGCTCCCTGTGCGTCGGTGGCACAACCGACGCCGAGCGGATCGCGGAGATCGATGCCATGATCCGGCATGCCCACGCCGCCGGGCATCAACTGGGCGTCCACGTCACCGGCGACCGGGCCATCGACACCGTCGCGGACGCCTTCGCCGCGGCCATGGCTGAGCACCCGCGGCCCAACGCCCGCCACTACGTCATCCACGGCGACTTCCTCACCGCACACAGCATGAAGGTGCTGGCCGCACACGGCTTCGGCGTCAACATGAACCCCACCATCAAGTGGACCGTCGCCGACATGGAGGAGGAGTTCGTGGGCGTCGGCAGGGCCGCGTACGCATGGCCCTATCGCGATGCCATCGACGCCGGCGTGCGGGTCGCGAGTGGGTCCGACGCCCCCGTCACGTACCCGGACTGGCGCCAGGGCGTCGCCACCATGGTGCTGCGCGAGTCGAAGGCCGCCGGCCGGGTCAGCGGCCCCGGGCAGCGGATCGGCCTGGCCGAGGCGATCCGTACGTACACGATCGACGCGGCCTGGCAGGACTTCGCCGACGGCTGGAAGGGCTCCCTGGAGCCGGGCAAGGTCGCCGACCTCTGCGTGCTCGACGGGGATCTGCTCGCCGCCGACCCCCACGACATCCCGGAGATGCCCGTCGTCCTCACCGTCGTGGACGGGCAGGTCGTGCACGACACCCTTCGCGATTGACGTATTCCGGACGCATGATCATCCTTGGGGAGTGGCAGCACAGCGAAGCACGACGGACATCCTGGACGCGGCCGTCCACGTCCGCGAGGCCGCCAGGAGCGCCACCAGCGGCGCCACCGGCATCGGCACGGTCCTGGCGGCGCTGTCGGAGGTGATGGAGTACGACCACGCCTCCCTGACCCGGTGGGATCCGCTCCGCCGGCGCCACACCACCCTGGCCGGGAGCTACCCGGACGACGCCACGGCCTACATCGAGACCCGCCTCCACCACGACCCGGTGTTCGCCGTGCTCCGCGGCCCGGCCCGCGGCGGTCTCTGGCTCAGAGACGTCCCCCGGCAGCTCCTGGCCGCATCCCCCGGCTTCCAGGAGGTGCTGTCTCCCCTCGGCATCCAGGACGGCGTGGCCCAGTGCCTGTTCGCCACCGACGGCCGGTACGTCGGCATGCTGAACGTCAGCACCCGCCGGCCACGGCGCACGCCCGACCCGGCGCACGCCGTGGTCACCCTGCTCACCGAGGCTTTCGCCGCGGCCGTCGACCCCCGCTCGGGCCCGTCGCCCGAGGAGACCGCCGCAGCCGGCCCCACCGCGGACGTACGACCGCCCGGCGGACTCTCGCCGCGGGAGCTCCAGGTGCTGGCCGAACTGACCACCGGCCGCACCAACCGGGAGATCGCCGAGCGGCTGTACATCACGCCGCGCACCGTAGGGACCCACATCGAGCACATCCTCGCCAAGCTCGATCTCCCCAACCGCGCGGCCGCCGCCGCCCGGGCCGCCGCCTGGGGAATTGAGCCCTCCCGCTGACGCGAGCCCCACAACGCACCGTGCTCGGACCGCGGCGCGCGCTGCGGGACACTCCGTCACCCCCGCCGTGCGACTGCGGACCGTGGCCGGCGGTCGACCGCCTCGGCGCCGGCGGGAGGCAATGCTCTTCGCACCGGGACTGTCTGATGTCCTTCCGCGGCAGTTCACGGAGTCCGCGCTCGACGGGGTCCGGGGGTGGGCGGTGACCGAGGGCCGGGACAAGCCGTGGCGGCTCCGTGCGACCAGCCGCCCGGCCGCTTTGCCGGCCCCGGAAGATCAGCCCCCGCGGGGGCGAGTTCCCAGCAATGCGGCGGCGAAGCTCGCCAGGTGCCCCCTCATTTCTTCGCGGGGTAGGCCCTCGTGTCCGGCCAGGTGCTCGACGAGGTCCGCTCGGACGGCGGCGAGCAGTGCGTGCGCGGTGAAGGCGCTGTCGGTGAGGCCGGGAATCCGCTCCAGCATGTCGTGGAGCAGGGTGTGCCATCGCTCATAGTGCTCTGCCCGGTAGGGGCTGTCGCTGCCGTTTCCCTCCAGGGCCAGCGCGAGGTGGCGGTTGTCGAGTTTGAAGCACAGGACGGCGTCGAGCAGGGCGGGTACCCGCTCAAGCGGCGGGGTGGCGGGCCCCAGCGGCGGCGGACCCTCTTCGATGGCCTCCCTGACCGGTTCGAGTCGTGCTGCGTACAGCGCGCGGATCAGCCCGGTGCGGTCACCGAAGGCACGGAAGAGCGTTCCTTTGCCGACGCCGGCCGCTGTCGCGATGTCGGCCATGGTGACGTCCGCGGGACTCTCGCAGCGAGTGAAGAGGACGTCGGCGGCTGCGAGGACGGCCTCCCGGTTACGGACGGCGTCCTTGCGTGGCTTGCGCTCGGTCATACGGCTCCCTGTGCTTGCGATGCGGACCAGCGGTCCGTATCGTCTGGGGAAGCGGACCTCGGGTCCGTATCGTACGGGACGGAGAGACCCATGCCCGCAAACACCTCACCCGCAGATCTGTACCGACACAGCCTGCAACTGCTGCTGGACAAGAACATTCCCGGCTGGGTCGCCCTGTGGGCCCAGGACGGCATTCTGGAGTTCCCCTTCGCCCCCAAGGGCTGGCCGGAGCGGCTGGAAGGCAAGGAGTCCATCGCCGCCTATATGCGCCACTACCCCGACCACATAGACCTGCACGACTTCCCCGACGTGCGGATCCACCAGACCACCGACCCCGAGACGATCGTGGTCGAAATGCGCGGCGTGGGCCGCCTGATGGAGAACGGCAACCCCTTCGACATGACCTACATCGCCGTCGTGACCGTCAAGGACGGGCGCTTCACCACCTACCGCGACTACTGGAACCCCCTCGCCGTCCACGAACCCGGCGCCGACTTCGCCGGGGCCACCCGATGACCGACAGCCACACCACTTTGGTCATCGGGGCCACCGGCACCACCGGCAGCCGCACCACCGCACAGCTGATCACCGCCGGCCACCACGTCAAGGCCGCCAGCCGTCACGCCACCCCGGTCCCGGGCGCATCATCGGCCCGTTTCGACTGGTACGACCCCACCACCCACGCAAAGGCCCTCGACGGAGCCGACCGTGTCTACCTCATCCCGCCCCTGGGCGACTCCGACCCGGCCTCGGTCATGCTGCCCTTTCTCCGGCAGGCGCGCGCCGCAGGCGTACACCGCGCGGTGCTGCTCAGTTCCTCGGCCATCCCCGAGGGCGGCCCGGCGGTGGGAGTGGTGCACCAGGCCCTGCCCGGTCTGTTCGACGAGTGGGCGGTGCTGCGGCCCTCCTGGTTCATGCAGAACTTCACCGGCACGCACGCACACGCCCAGAGCATCCGCGCAAACGGCACCATCCTCACCGCTGCCGGGACCGGCCGGGTCGGCTTCATTGACGCCGATGACATCGCCGCCGTCGCCGTACGCGCCCTGACCGGCGACCAGGCGCCCAACACCGACCTGCTCCTGACCGGACCGGAGGCGCTCAGCCACGACGACATCGCCACGACCATCACAGAGGTCACCGGCCGGCCCGTGGCCCACCGCCACCTGACGTATGAACAGATGCGTGACCGTCTCACGGCGCAGCTGCCACCGGAGTTCGCCGCGATGCTCGCACGCATGGACCGCACCATCGCGAAGGGAGCCGAAAACCGCACCACCGACGCCGTCCAGCGACTCACCGGCCGCCCGCCGCACAGCTTCCGCGCAGTCGCCGAACGCGAGATGACCCGAAGCACCTGACGCTCAGCCCCCGGGGCCGGCCTCCCGGGCCTGCTCGCCGCAGGCTACGGCTGGCCGCACGGTCGGCAGAATCAATGGCTGTGGTCCCGGTTGCCGTATGCGGGTTGGCGTCGCCCGGCCGGAACCGGGCACCGGCATCTGCTTGAGGCCACGACGCATCGCATTCTGAATCGATCAGTTAGGACCCGGCGGTTCCAAGGGCGTTGCGCAGGAACGCCGTTGCCTGGTCGATGGCTCCGCGAGCGGCTTTGGAGTGGCTCAGCGAGTTGAGCATCATGAAGTCGTGGACCGTGCCGTCGTAGCGCACCGTGGTCACCGGAACGTCGGCTGCTCGGAGCTTGGCGGCGTACGCCTCGCCCTCATCGCGCAGCACGTCGGCTTCGTCGACGATCAGCAGTGTTGGCGGCAGTCCGGACAGCTGCTCGATGGTGGCGTGGTTGGGAGACGCGGTGATCTCCGCGCGTTGGTTCGGGTCGGTGGTGTAGGCGTCCCAGAACCATTCCATCAGCTTGCGGCTCAGGTAGTAGCCGGTGGCGAATTGGTCGTAGGAACCGGTGTTCATGGCCGCATCCGTGACCGGGTAGTACATCGACTGCTGTACGAACCTGACGTCGCCGCGCTCCTTGGCCATGAGGGCGAGTGCGGCGGTCATGTTCCCGCCGACCGATTCCCCGGCCACTGCCATGCGCTGTGCATCCAGCCCCTTGAACGCTCCCTCGCGGACGATCCACTGCGCGGTGGCGTAGCCCTGCTCGATGGCCACAGGGTAGTGCGCCTCGGGCGATGGCGTGTACTCCACGAAAGCCACCGCGGCACGGGCGCCGACTGCCAACTCGCGCACCAGGCGGTCGTGGGTACCGGCATTGCCCAGCACCCAGCCACCGCCGTGCATGTACAACACGACGGGCAGCGTTCCGGTGGTGCCCTGCGGTTTGACGAGGCGTACCCGTACGTCGCCCACCCTTGCCGGAACCGAGACCCACTCCTCGTCGACCGGCAGCTTGTCGACCGGCGCGGCCTGGAGGTCGTCGAGCACCTTGCGCGCTGCGGTCGGATCCAGCTCGTACAGGAACGGATGGTGCGAGGTTGCGGCGGCGAGATCCTGTGCCTCGGGCTCGAGGATGACGGACGCGGTTTGACCAGCCATGGGAATGCTCCCTGAGAAAACCGAGAAGCGCATACACAGAGCGCGGGGCGCTGAAGAGGGCCGCGCTGCGCCCCGCTGCGGAGCGGTCGGCTGAGCCTCCGCCCTTGTTCAAGCCCCTGAACGGGTATGTTTGTCCATTGTAGTTGCCCATCCTCCGCAGACGCATTCCAAGGAACCGCCTGATCGTCCGCCGGGTGCTCGGCTCGGTGACGAGACGGCCTCGTCGGTGACGGGCTCACCGACGAGCGGATACGCCGATCGACTGTCACTGGCGCGATCGCGTGTGATGCAAGGGTGATGCTTCAACGCCGTGGTCCGTCCCTCACCGATGGTGGTCCCGACCGGGGCACCGGGGGACGCCACAGCTCATCGCGGTCAGTCCCGGCTGTGAGTGGCGGGTCAGGTGCCCGGGCGGGGAGCTCGTAGGTGCCGGCGCCGGGCCAGCTCTTCGTCGTCGACGAGGGTGAGCATGGGCTGACCCGGTGCGCACATCATGGTGACGAGGAAGCGGCTGGGGGTGTCCGTCCGGTTGTTTCCGTCCTGGTAGTGGATGACATCGCCGCCCGGTTCCCAGAACGTCTCCCCGGCCTTGATGACGCGCTCCGGCTCACCTTCCAGCTCGAAGAGCATTTCCCCTTCCAGGATGTAGCCGAAGGCGGGGCCCGAGTGCCGGTGCGGAGGGGTGCCGGGATCGCCGGGAGGGAACTCGACGACCACCGTCATCGCCTCCGCCCCCTCCGGAACGTGCGGCGGTTTCGCCGACTGCAGCACGGTGAGCGCCGTCTTCCACGCCTCCGAGCGCGGCTTGCTCCCGTTTCTGCCTGCCGGCTGTTCGTTGTGGGACATGGCGGGGCCTCCAGTGGTGGGCCGGCCGGGTCAGGTGAGCCAGTCGGTGTAGTGGGTGGGGGCGATGCGTGCGTCGCCCTTGGTGGTGAGCACATCGCCGGGGACGGCGGCGAACATGCCGGCGGTGTCGTCGGTGACGACCGTGCGGCCGTCGGGCCGGGCGTTCAGGGTGATCCGGCCGAGTTCGTCGAGGGGAAAGGTGTCGGGCCCGCCGACGTCGAGGGTTGCGTTCAGAGGGGTACCGGCGGCGACTTCGGCGACGGTGTCGGAGACGTCCTGGGCGGCGATCGGCTGGAGGGGGGTGGTGGGCAGGCGGACGGTGTCGCCCTCGGTGGTCCAGGACATGAAGGCGGCGATGAACTCCATGAACTGGGTGGCGTGGACGATCGAATAGGGGATCGGCCCGGCCTTGAGGATGTCTTCCTGCAAGACCTTGGCGCGGTAATAGGCGAGGTCGGGCACCTGGTCCGCGCCGACGATCGAGAGGATGACGAAGTGCCCCACCCCGCCCTTGTGGCCGGCGGCCAGGAGGTTGTCCATCGAGGTCTGGAAGAAGGCGGGAGAGGCGTCGTCGAAGGTCGGGGAATTGGTCAGGTTGACGATGCCGTCGGCTCCGGCCACCGCCTTCTCCACGCCCTGGCCGGTGAGCACGTCGACACCTGTGGAAGGCGAGTGCGGCACGGCCTCGTGCCCGGCGGCGTTCAGCTTCTTCACGACCTGCGACCCGATCAGACCGGTACCGCCGATGACTGCGAACTTCATGGGTCACCTTTCGTCGCGCACCGATAGGTCATGCGTCCAGATTGGGGCGATGCAGTGCACGGCGCATGCCGGCCGGTGCACTCCTGGGTACGTCGGTCACGCTGCATGCTTACCGCATCGCTGAGGGCAATCCACGCAAGCGCCATCCCCCGGATCATCCTGGACTCCCCGTAGGCCGAATAGCCCACCAGCGAACCACGGCGACCGCAAAATCGTGCCACCACGCCCATCTTCCCTCCGGGTTTTGGAGCTCTGATAGTCAGCACGCCTGACTCCGGTGCTGGTTCGGTGCTGACTATTCTCGCCCTACGACCGGAAAGCCGTAGGTCCTTGCTCAGCTCGGATGAGTTGTCGTACTTCATTCACGCGATGTCCGGCCTGTTGTGTGCACGGGCACCGGGCCGTGACTTCGTCGAAAGGAGCCCCCGTGGGACCAAGGAGGCGACCACCAGGCACGGCGACGTCAGCAGGCCGGCCAGATCCGAGCCGGTGTCGGGCCTTGTGGGTCACGCTGGTGGCGGGCTTCATGATCCTTCTCGATGTGACGATCGTCGCCGTCGCGCTGCCCTCGATGCAAAGGGATCTGGGAGCCTCCCCGGCCGCAGTGCAATGGGTGGTGTCCGGGTATGCGCTGACGTTCGCACTTGCGCTGGTGCCGGCCGGACGTCTTGGCGATGCGATCGGCCGACGCCGGATCTTCCTCGGAGCGCTCGCGGCCTTCGTCTTGTGCAGCACCGCAGCGGGGGCGGCCCCGACGATCACCCTGCTCGTCATCGCCCGCATGGCGCAAGGAATCGCCGCAGGCTGCCTTGCTCCTCAGAATTCTGCGCTGATCCAACAACTGTTCACCGGAGCCGAGCGTGCTCGCGCCTTCGGCTTGTTCGGCGCCACCGTCGGCATCTCCAGTGCGGTCGGTCCGATCACCGGAGGCCTCATTCTCGCCCTGGCCGCCGGACCCCAGGGCTGGCGCTGGATCTTCTTCGTCAACATTCCCGTCGGCGCCGTGGCACTCGTACTCGGCTACCGGCTGCTGCCCCGCGTTGCCCCGGGCAAGAGAGGACACCTCGACCTTTCGGGCGTTGCCCTGATCGGTTGCGGTGTCCTGGCGGTCCTGTTGCCGTTGGTCCAGGCCGACTCCGGCGGTGTGCACCGTCTGTGGTGGCTTTTCCCAGTAGGGGCACTGCTGCTGGTCGGCTTCGGGCGGTGGGAGCGCCGCGTCGCAGCCCAAGGCGGCGAACCGCTGCTGGATCCAAGGTTGATCACCGAAACCCGCGGCTATGCGACCGGTGCCGGCCTGGCGACGCTCTACTTCATGGGATTCAGCGGCGTGTGGATCGTGTTCGCACTGTTCTTCCAAAACGGCCTGGGCTATTCGCCGCTGCAGTCCGGACTGGCCGTGACACCGTTTGCGGTGGGCTCCGCGGGAGCGGCCGTCGTAGCCGGACGGCTTGTGGAGCGGATGGGCAGGCTGCTGACCGTGCTCGGCCTGGTCGGCGTCGTTGTCGGGCTCGCCGCAACGGCCCTGCTGCTCAGGTTCGCCCCGCCGTCGGTTGCCGTCTGGGCCGCTGTCCCCGCCCTCCTCGTGGGCGGTATCGGCAGTGGCTTCGTCATCTCCCCGAATGTGACGATGACGCTGCGGGAGGTTCCGGTGCGGATGGCGGGCGCCGCCGGCGGTGCGCTGCAGACCGGGCAGCGACTGGGCGGGGCAGTGGGGACGGCCGCACTGCCCGGCACGTACTACCTGGTACTGGCCTCAAGCGCGGGCGACTACCGGCTGGCCGTGGCAGCGTCCGTCGGCGTCGGCATCGCCGCCATCTTGACGGCTTTGGGCATCGCGCTCATCGAGCGGCGTACCGACCGTGGCGCAACAGCCGCCCCGTGCCCGCCCGAAGTCGCCCATGGGCACTGTCATGCCGCCCAAAGCTGAGACTCCTCGGACTCCGCCCGGAAGGGCTACATGCCCAGTCGCTGAGCTGGTCGCGGAGACCGGACAGGGCGTGTTTTTGAACTTCTCCGTGCCATGCCCCGCGCAGTGAGCCCACTGGACGGGGGAGAGCAGCTGCGGTTACTGCGGTGCGGCCACCGTGGACGCCACTTGCTTGATGAGGTCGGCCACCGCGACCGGTTGTGACATGCGGATGGAGTGGCTGCCCGCGACCTCGACGGTGGTCGAGCCGGCTCGCGCGGACATGGTGCGCTGGGCAGGAGGGGGATCATCTTGTCGTCGATAGTGACCAGGTACCAGCTTGGCTTGGTTTGCCGGGCGGGTTCGGTGACCTGCTCACCGAGGGCGTCGACGCCCCGGGGGACCTGCGAGTCAGCCATGAGTGGGGTCCCGGTCAGTCGACGGCCGGCAAGTCGCCCAGCGCGTCACCGAGGTCGAGTTCGGTACGGCCACGAGTCTGGAAGCCCTGCTTGAACAGCTCTGCCGTGCGTTGCTGGGCTGCCTCTCCCCGTACGAGCTGCTGGAACAGAGCGGCATCCGCGCGTACCACGGCAGGGGGCGGCAGGCTGATGGCGTTGACGGCTGCTTTGGCCGCGATCAGCCCATCGCGCGGGAAGTTACCCATGCGCATGGCGAGGCCGGCTACGAACTCGTCCAGCTCGGCGTCGGGCACCGCGCGGTTGATCCATCCGTAGCGTTCGGCAAGTTCGGCATCGAAGTCGGCCGACGTCAGCACTGCTTCGAGCGCTCGGCCCCGGCCCAGCAGACGGGCGAGGTGTTGAACCGCTCCCGCGCCGGGCGGGGTGCCGATGCCGACTTCGGGCTGGGCCAGGACAGCGTTCTCGCGGGAGGCGAAGCGCATGTCGCAGGCGAGGAGGAATTCGCTGCCCGCCCCACGTGCTCGGCCGCGCAGCTTGGCGATGGTGACGGCCGGGATCTCGCTGAGCTTGCGGAACAGCATCCCCAGGGAGGCGTCGCCCGGGCCGCCGGCTTTCGCGGCTTCAGCGGTGTATTCGGGCACTTTGGTCAGGTCGACGTGCGGGAAAAAGAAGTCGGGATCCGCGCTGTCGAAGACCACCACCCGTGCACTCGCCGGTTGGGAAACCTCATCGAGCAGCCCGGCCAGGTCGCGCACGACCTCGGGACCGATGAGATTGATCGGCGGGGCGTCGAAGGTGGCGAACAGGACGTTGCCGTCCAGTCTGGTGCTGATGGTTGTGAACGAGGCGGTCATGTTCTCTGTCCTCTCGGCACTCGATCCTCCTCGCTCACCCGCCCGCACGGCCCCACGGCCCCGCAGTTCTTCACTGTGTGCTCCTGTGCCTCGCGGTGGGTACCTCGCGCCTTGCTACGCGCCATGCACCCTGCACCAAGCCTGAGCAACGGCCCTCCCGTGCGTTCACTCGTACCGATCAGCAGAGTCATCGTGACAGCCCTCCATCCGGCCGAGGACGTCGCCGCGGTCTCACGGGCTGTCAGGAGTCACGCTGCGCACGGTGGGCGAGAAGACTGCCGCCGCTGCCGTGAGGCGTAGCGTCTCCAGCATGTCGATCTGGCCCCGAGCCCGGTCCAGGAGATAGTGGAGCTGGGATTCATCCAGACGGGGCTCCCCCGCAGCCACGACGAGGAGCGTGCGCCAGATAAGGGCCTTCCCTTCGACTCCCAGCCGCAGGGTCTCCAGCTCGATCAACGTGCTCAGCCCGGAACGCCGGTACAGGGCACCGTTCGGCTTCAGGCGTCGTAGCCTCTCGGCCGCCCAGCCGCCGTAGATCTTGTAGTGGCGTGCGGGGACGCCGAGGGCTTCCATGACGTCGAGAAGGCTCTGCCGGTCCTGAGCGATCTCGTCGGAGATACGCTGCAGGTCGGTGCTGCGTGCCGAGCTCCGGTGCTGGTGGGCAATGCGCTTCGCCAGCCCGATACCGAGGGTGGCACCGGCCAAGTGGTCGTTCAGATAGATGCCGAGTTTGTCGCGATGCATGCTGGGCCCCGTTCTCGCTTGTCCTCGGCGATCTCCTCGACGGTGCGACCGCGTACACACAGCAGGCGGGAAACACCGGCGCCGGACTTCCTCGCACCACGACAGCAAACCGCGAGAGGACGCAGCCGACGTGGCGAATTGCCGAGAACGGACCCGAACGGCTCAGGATCCGGGTGCTGGAGCGTTGCAGCAGATTTCTCGACGTCGGCCAGGCAGTACCTGCCCGCGTTGGCTCAGCCTCCGATGCCTTTGAGGGGTGTGCATCGTGAAGTTGCAGGTCACGGGTCTGGTGTGAGTCGTCTTCGGGATTCTCGGGCTGATCGTGGGCGGATGCCTCTCGCGAAGATCATCGGTCGGCGGGCGATTTCGCGGTTGGTCAGCACCAGCAGGGCCCTGACCAGGGCCGTCGCCGACTTCGGGTCGGTGCGGAGCTTGGTGAGCACGCGCCAGTTCTTCAGGTGGGCGAAGCCGTGCTCGACCGGGGCGCGGACTGCGGCCAGCACGGTGTTCGACCGTTTCTGGCCGGGGGCCAGGGGCCGGCTGCGGGCGGCCTTGTAGCCGGTGATCACGGCCGGGTCGGCGTCCGGGTCGTCGTTGTCGTCGAGGCCGATGAAGCCCAGGTCGGCGATGGCGCCGAGGCCGGTCGCACGCAGATGGGCGGTGAGGTGGTCGTGCCGGCAGGCGGTGATCTCCGAGGTGCGTCCGGGCCGGGCCGCGGAGACCCAGAGCAGCCGGCCACGATCGTCGGTGAGTGCGATCACGAGTAGTCCGTGGCATTTGCTCTTACCGGAGTAGTTCTTCCGGTTCGCGTCTCCGGTGCGGCGTCGGGTGCGTATCAGCGAGCCGTCTAGCAGTACGATGCCGCCGCCCTTTCGGGCGATCTTCTTGAGCGCGCGGTCCAGGCGCGGGGCGCGGGCGGCCAGCAGGCCGACGACCTCGCGCACCCACCGGCTCACGGTGGTGCGGTGGATGCCGTTGCCGCCGGCCAGGTCGCCGGGCCGCTGGTCACAGCGCAGCACCGCCAGCACGATCCCGGCGATCTTCCCGGCGGGCAGCGCCCGCCACGGCGAGCGGATCTTCTTGCAGTGGCCGCGGATCAGATCGGCGAGACAGTTCGAGGTGGCGCTCGACAGCGGCAGACGGGCGGTGTAGACAAGGCCGTCAGGGCCCTCGACGGTTTCGTTGTTTTTCTTCACACCAAACTCAACTGCCGCCGGGGGCCCGACGGTTACGCCCACCCGCTCTTCGAGTCCGGCGACTACGGGCCCACGGTGAACTTGCCGTCACCCCGCTTGTGCAGCCAGCCGCGATCGGCCAGCTTGGTCAACTTCCCGCGCAGCGGCTCCAGCTTGCCCCGCACCCCGGTGTCCAGACCCAACGCCTCACCGACAGCCCGGGTGGTGACCGGCCCGCCTGCCTGCCGCACGGCGGCCAGGATGCGCTGGTAGTCCGTCGGCAGCGCGGGCTCGGCCACCCCTGACGCCCGGTCCGGGACCAGCCGCACCGCCCGACCCGCCACCTGCACCACCGGCGACCCGGCCGTTGCCCGCTCGTCAGCGAGCTGCTCGCTCATCCGCTGCCACACCCGGACCGCCACGGCCAGCTCGTCCCGCTCGGCCCGCACCTCGGACAGCTGCTTGACCAGCTGCTCTTCGAGTTCATCCAGCTCCGCGCGGCGCGCGGTGATCCGCTCATGCACCTCGGGGTCCACCATGCGCCGGAGCGTACAAGCGCAACCCGAGACAGCGGATACACGGTGACGGCCTGCTCGTCGCGCTCGGCCACCCGGCGCGCGGGCACCTGCGGACTGAAACCGAGCCGGCGCATCAGCCTCGTTGCGCCCGAGACGCTGTATGAGACATGGAACTTCCTGCCGATCAGCGTGGACACCCGCGCCGCGGTCCACACCTGGTCCTCCACCCAGCCATGCGCGGCCGGACCCTGCTCCAGATATGCGGCGAGCTTCTCCAGGCAGCGCGGCGACAGACGGCACCGTGACCCGCTCGCCCCACGCGAGACCAGGGCCTGCATGCCGCCGTCTCGCCACAGCTGCTGCCACTGGTAAGCCGATTTCCGGCTCACCCGCAGTCGCCGGGCCACCTCCGGCGGCTTGATCTTCTGCTCGAACAACTCGGCCGCCTGCATCCGCACCGTCTCGCGACGCTGACGCCCCATCGCGGTCAGCCCGCCCCCATCCGCATACCTCACACACCACGAACTACTACCAACACCCCAGCCACATCATCGACTTCCACAAAGATCACCCTGACGAGCCGAAGTCAGTAACCGGGCCGGCCGCTGCTCCCGCAGCGGCCCACCAAGAGCTTCTGCTCCCGCAATAGCCCAGCAGCTTCGGTACCCCCCGTTCCGCGCGGCGCGCGGCGATCCGCTCATGCACCTCGGGGTCCACCATGCGCCGGGAGCGTACGAGCGCAACCTGAGACGGCGGGCGAGAAATCGCAAAACCCGCACCTGCCAGACGATCTACACCTCAGACTGCCGCCCACGACCAGCACGAGTACGCCGAAGACAACTCACGCCAGACCCGTGACCAGCACCTTCACGATGCACACCGCTCTTTGACGTGTCGGCAGTCTTGGACCGTGTCGATCGTGGAGCGTGTTGTCCCGAGCGCGTCGTGGGAGTTGCTCCCACGCCTGGTGGCACTGACCTGCAACTGGAGGGCACGGACGTAGTGATGCTGGACGCGGACATCGACGGTTGCGTGACGATCTGGCGCAACAACGGCGGGTCGCACCGGTGGTGTCGGTTGGCACGTCAGGTTTGCGGTGACAGACCGTCGTCCACTGGCACGTTCTGGGCTTCCAGCGTGATGCCGGAGTTCCTGGCCTGTTCGAGGATCAGAGAGGCGAAGTCCTCTTCGACATGCCCCGCGCCGATGGCACCCGCGACGAGCTGAGCGGTGGTGGCGGCAAGTGGCATCGGGACCTGCAGCTCGCGGGCCGCGGCGAGCCCGAGGTCGAGGTCCTTGTGCAGCAGCGGCATGGTGAACGTCGGAGTGAAGTCCAGGTTGACCAGTGCGGGCGACTTGTAGCGCGTGAAGGCCGAACCCATCACGGAGTCGTTGAGGAATTCCAGGAAGGCGGCACGGCTGACACCGCCCTTCTCCGCGAGGATGGTGATCTCGGCGAGCGACTGGGTGACGATGCCGAGGAAGACGTTGTGTGCGATCTTGACGAGACGAGCGGCTTCGCCCTCGCCGACGTAGGTCACCCCGCGCCCCAGCGCGGCAAGCACCGGCTCGACCCGGCCGAACACCTCGGGTGAGCCGGAGACCGCGATCGTCAGCTTGCCTGCGGTGATCACCTTCGGGTTCCCGCTGACTGTGGCTGCCAGGAAGTCGGCCCCGTGGTCGGCGGCTTTGTTCCGGATCAGCGCGGACACCTGGGGGGACACCGTGGAGCTGTCGATCAGGACCCCTGGCGTGGCGTTTGGCGAGGTCAGCACGCCGCCGGGGCCCGTGGTGACCGCCTCCAGGGCGGCCGACGCGGTGACCATGGTGAAGACGACGTCCCGGTCGGCCAGGTCGGCCGGCCGGTCGGTGATCGTCGCACCCCGTTCAGCCAGCGGTTCGGCCTTGGCGCGCGTCCTGTTGTGGACAGCCACGTCGTACCCCGCGTCCAGCAGCCGGGCCGCCAGTTCGAAGCCCATGCGGCCAACACCGATCCAGCCGATACGCGGGCGGTCCTGGGCGGCAATCGTCATTTCTGTACCTCAATCCTGGATGACGGCTCGACCCGTACGACCCCCACAACCGACCGGCCGGACGCGGGGGCATCGCCATCGCGGCGTCGAGTGCGCCTGCTCCGAGAACAGCGACAGTGGACGCGTGAGACGTGGAAGATCCCTTTCCATTTACCGTTGCTCATCTTCCGCTGACATCCGGGCGTTCCCTGGCAAGGAAACGCGCGGAGCCATTCACGAGCAATAAGAGCTCGTAACGGGATCTTGTTGAAGTGCCCTGGCCGGGCGTGACTGATGTGACGATTCGGCCGTTCGAGAGGCTGCGAGCACTCGGCCGTGGATCGTGGACGACGACCTGCGGATCGGCTGAAGTGCAACACGCGGACGGGGAATGCGCGCGCTTCTCTTGGTGGAAGATTCCCGCGTAAGGGCCTTCGCAACTGACGAAGTCTATAAGCCATGCAGAGGCCCGAGCCTGATGAGAACGGGCTCGGGCCGTGTGCGCGGGTGCTGACGTGGTGAGGCTGATCAGGAACCAGCGCCGGGCAGCTTCTGCGACAGTTCGATCATGTTGCCCCACGGGTCACGGAAGAACGCCAGTCGCCGGCTGATGTCCTCGATCTCGAAAGGTTCACCGATAAGGTCGACGCCACGGTCGGCGAGCTCGGCGCGTGCTTCGTCGACATCGTCGACATGGACGCACATGTGCTGGTAGCCGCCGTGCTGCAGGCTGACTCCGAGGTCGTCGAGGACCTCGTTCGGGAAGGGCACCGGTCCGGCCAGCAGTTCCACGTGGAAGTTTTCGTCGTTGGGCGGGCAGAGGTAGGCGAGCTTCAGCTCACCGTAGGGCCATTCCTGGAGCACTCGGAAGTCCAGCTTCTCCGTGTACCAAGCCTTCGCCGCGTCGTAGTCGGGAACGCGGATGCCAACATGGTGACCACTGAAGGACGAAAAGGGGCTTGATGGGTTTTTTGCAGAATAATCAGGCTCCGGATATTCGTGGTCAGATTCGCTGGCTCGCCGTTCAGAGCTGGTAACACGATGGTGATCGGCGCTTCTTCAATCGCCGTCGGCAGGTGAGGCTGCAGGCCAATGAGACGAAGGCGTGGTGGAATTCCGTTCGGCGTTCCCGGCGGACGGCGAGGCGCTGAACCGGTGGAGCAGGGCGAAGCTCTGCTGGACGACGTAACGGAGGCCGGCGATCTGCTCGTCGGGTTCGACTGCGGCGTGCGCCAGGTGCCAGGCCCGCTGCTCGGGAACACCGGTCCAGGCCTCCGCGAGCGCACGGTGGGCGCTGCGGCGCTGGTGGGGTGGGCCGCCGGCCGAGCGGCTGTCGCCGACCAGCGTGGCGGACGGGCAGACGAGAGGTGCGGTGCGCTCCCAGGTGCACAGTGGTCGTCAACCGGCCGTCGCGGCTGCCGCCTTCCACAGCGCTTCCCACGGGATCAACTATCGATTTTCCCCAGGAGGCGTCCTCTCGGACGTGCCGTCACCCCCTCTGACTTGCGGGTTTTTCGTGCTTGCTGTCCAACTGCCCGAAGCGCGGAACCAAGTCAAGACTTATCTCTGCGGGCCTTCTTTCCTATGTTGGGGGTCATCGAACCAGTCCCCTCAGAGGAATGTGACATGAGGAAGAACATCGGCAAGATGGCGAATCGGTGCCTGCGGCACCTGGAATCGTATGACTTCGACGAAGTGCGGGCCATGTGCACGGAAACGGCCACCGTATGGCACAAACGACGGCAAGGGAGACCAGACGATCGACGAAAAACTGGAACAGCTCAAGCCCCTTGCCGGCACGGTCGGTTCGCTGCGGTTCGATATCACACGCCAATTCCACGGCGCGAACGAGGTACTTCAGCAGCACGTTCTTCGTCTGACCATGCCGGACGGGTCGCGAAGTGAGGTCCACGCGGCGATGTACTTCCGGTTCGATGGATATCTCATCGACCGGATGGAGGAGTATGTCTATGAGGTGGGGCCGGTATGACGGAAGGCAGGATTTCCGTACCGGGGGGCAAGGTGTGGTACCGCAGAACGGGCGGCGGCGGTGTGCCGTTGCTGCTTGTCCACGGCGGACCGGGTTACCCGAGTGACCTGCTGTTCGACGCCTTCGCGCCACTTGCCCAGGAGCGCGAGGTCGTCTGGTACGACCAGCTCGGCGTAGGGCGTTCGGATCCGGTCGACGATATCTCGCTGCTGACGGTGGACCGCTTCCTCGACGAACTGGGCGCGGTTTCCGAGGAGCTCGGCCTGGAACGCCCGCACGTCTACGGCCACTCCTGGGGAGCGATGCTTGGCCTTCAGTACGCCGCGGAGCGGGCGCCGGAATGGACCAGCCTGGTCTGTGCCAATGGCCTGGCGAGCGTGCCCCGGTTCGAGCAGGAGGTACGGGACCTGATGGCGAAACTACCGGGCAACGTACTCGACCGCACCTACGGCCGGGAGCTGAGAGGCGAGACAGGCGATCCCGATTACTGGGTGGCCCAAGAGGAGTACATGCGCGCGTGCGTGCTGCGTACCTCTTCCGTGAGCCTGGACCCGGAACTCATGAGTTTGACGACCTTCCGGACAATGATCGGGCATGCGGACTACCACGTGACCGGCACTCTCAAGGACTGGGACGTTTTCGACGCCCTTGAGCGGATCCAGGTCCCAACACTCGTTCTCGGTGGCGAGTTCGACGAATGCGTTCCCGCGCATCTCGCCGATATCGCCGAAAGAATTCCGGATTCCGAGCATGTGACGCAGCCCGGCGCAGCCCATATGGGATATCTGGAGGAGGAGCCGCTTCGCGGGGCGTACGTCTCCCTCATTCAGGACTACATGGCGCGCGTCGAAGCGCGCTCGTGTCCGAACGACTGCCCATCGGGCGGCACCGGCGGCCGTCCCTGCCGGCCTGGATGCCCCTGCTCGCCCTGACCGGCCAGGCAAGGCGACGGGAACCCCGCCGCCTGCGGATCCGCCTGTCCCTACGCGAATGAGGTTGTCAATACCTGTGGACCGGTTGGCTTTGAGGACGCCGTGTGCGGCAACCGCGCAGTGACGCGGTTGCCGTATGGTTCCCGCAGCCGGCCGGTTACCTCCGCTCGGGACGCAGCAGAACCTCGCCATGGACCGGTTGAGGTTGTTCATGCCGCGAAGGTCGACTCGATCGGGGTGGTGGTCCGCAGGCGGATCCAGTGCTCGGCGGGGAGGTTGAAGAACGCCAGCAGCTCGTCCTCGTCGTCCGTGATCCGCTGGACGACCTTGGGGTTTTTCGCCCCGCAGACCCGCTCGAAGCCCCAGTCCCGCAGCAGGCCCGCCCATGCCTCGGACGATTCTCGGTAGCCCTCCGCCATCGTGATCAGCTCCTTTTCCGGGCACCGTTGATTGGCGGGGTGGTTTAGCTCTGCTCAACCTGGAGTTACCCATCGGGCGTTGTTCGAGGGGGCGTCGGATGTCAGCGTGTAAGCGTTGGTGGATGATCTGCGCCGCGCGGCCCGCGACTACGAGTCGCCGGCGCTGAAGGTCCGCGATCTCCGGGCGGCTGCGGACTTCCTGACCGCCCATCCGGCGGTGGGGGACAGGCAACTGGGCGCGTTGGGAGTGTGTGCCGGGGCGATGTACGCGAGCGCCTTCGCCGCCGAGGACGCACGGGTGGGGTCGCTGGCGCTGGTGGCGCCGTGGCTGCACGACCGCCGTATCTGCGAGGAGAACTACGGCGGCGCGGAGGGCATCGCCGCGAAGAAGGCGGCGGCGGCCGCGGCCCGGCGGCGGTACGAGTAGAGCGGGGAGGTCGCCTATGTGCCGGTGGTCAGTGGCAGCGACCCGGACGCGGCCATGCCGTTCGACATCGACTTCTACCTCAATCCGGAGCGGCACTGCGCTTGAGCATGACCGGTACCAGAATCTTCCCTCCCAGCGCTTCAAGGTCATGAGCAATGGCCCCGCGAACCCGAAGCACGAGATCAGGACGTTCGCGGAGGGCATGTGCCTGACCCCCCACGCCCCGTTCCTCGGTGACGGCGCTCGTCAGCCGATCGTGCAGTCGCATTGCGACGGTTCTCCGTTGCGGCGCTTTACGTTCTTCGGCCAGTACGGTGAGCCACAGATCGGGTTCAGGACGGCCACGGATCTCTGCTGGACCGTGGCGGGCGGCGGCCAATACGGTGGCGACATCAAAAAGTTTCCCTGCGAAAGCTCAGGACCTGGGTATCAGCGCTTCACACTCGTCCATGTGTGAAGCGCGCGCACTTGAAACTGACGGGCGCCATAGCCGTAGCGGAAGGGTTGATCACCCCTATACGGCTACGCAGCCGAACCGCCAGAACATGCAGAGCGGTGATGCACCAGCCTTCGAGACGGTGAGCACCTAGCCGATCCGTTCGGCCAGAGCGACGATGATTCCCGAGGGGCCGCGGAGGTTGCAGAGCCGGTAGCTGTTCTCGTACTGCGCGACCTCGCCGAGGAGTTCGGCGCCATGGCGGCGCAGGCGGGTGATCGTGTCGTCGATGTCGTCGACGGCGAACATGACACGGTGCAGGCCCAGGGTGTGGGGTGGCGGGTTGAGCGGTCCGGAAGTGATCGCCGCGGGGGTGTGGAACTTCGTCAGCTCCAGCTTGCCGTGGCCGTCCGGGGTGCGCATCATCGCGATGGCGCTGCGGACCCCGTCGAGGCCGACCGTCTGGTCTGCCCAGACTCCCTCGATCTGCGCTTCGCCTTCCAGCTCCAGGCCGAGCTCGGTGAAGAAGGCGATGGCCGCCTCCAGGTCGTCGACGACGATGCCTACGTTGTCCATCCGCTGAATCGTCACGGGGTGCTCCTTCTTCGTCGCGCGGCCCGTTCTGGCTACCGCCCCACCTGTGACCCTGACCCCGTACCTATCCGAGCGAGCACTTAACCACCGGAGATGTCTCTCCTGCGGGCGGTCACCCGTGGATGTACTGGTCGGCCCAGGCGCTGATGATGTGGGCGGCTCGCTGTGCTTGTCCTCGGGCGGTCAGGAGATGGTCTGCTCCTTCGAGGGAGACGAAGCTTCGCGGGTGTCGTGCCTCGCGGAAGATCTCTCCGGCGTTGTCGATGTCGACGGTGTTGTCGGTCGGCGAATGCAGGACGAGGAGCGGCAGGTCCAACTCGCCGATCCGGTCCCGCAGGTGAGCACGGCGGACGTCTTCGACGAAGGCGCGCTTGAGGACCAGGGTCCTCCCGCCGACGAACCACTCGTGCGAGCCTTCACTGAGCACGCGATCCACGACCGCGTCGTACTGTCGCTCGACATGGCTGGGGTCGACAGGCGCCCCGATCGTGGCGACCGCGCGGACGCCGGTTGCCTCGGCCGCCGCGGCGAGGACGGCGGCGCCTCCCCAGGAGTGCCCCACCAGCAGGTCTGCCGGAGTCCCCCGCTCCGCCATCATGGCGGCGGCACGGATCGTGTCCTGGACCTTGACGGTGAAGGAACCGTCCCCCCAGTCGCCGTCGGAGTCCCCGATCCCGAGGTTGTCGAAGCGCAGCATGCCGATCCCCTCGCGTGCCAGCTGCTTGCTGACACGCGAGGCGGCCGGCGAGCCCTTGCCGAGGGTGAATCCGTGCACGAAGATCCCCCAGCCGCGGATCTCGCCGTCCGGCAGGTCGATCACTCCGGCCAGTTCGGGGCCGACGACGCTCGGGAATCTCACTTTTTCGCTCATGTTGTGATCACCTAGGCAGGGGCTGTACGTGGAGCAGGGAAGACAAGGGTGCCACCGGCCGGCGCCACGCGCGCGCTCCGGGCAGGGGAGCAGCGAGCGCGGTGCCTGCCGTGATCGGCGTGTGTCAGGCGTTCGGCTTCTGGTCGGAGGACTGCTCGGTGGTGAGCAGTGCGGTGATCTCCTCGGCGAGGCGCGGGCCGAGCTCGCCCCAGCCGTCCTTGTAGCCGTAGACGCCGGCCAGGGTGCGGGCCTCGTAGTCGCCGTTCATGATCTCGATGTCGGTGGCCGTGATGAGTGCCGGGTGGGCGACGCCGACGGCCGCCGAGACCTTCAGCAGCTCCTTGCGGAGGGTGCGCAGGTAGACGGCGGCCCGGGTGGCCTTCGAGGCCGGGTCGAGGCCGCGGGCCAGCCACGGGCTCTGGGTGGCGATGCCGGTGGGGCACTTGTCGGTGTGGCACTTCTGCGCCTGGATGCAGCCGATCGACAGCATGGCCTCACGGGCCACGTTGATCATGTCGGCACCCAGAGCGAAGGCGACCGCGGCGTTCTCGGGCAGGCCGAGCTTGCCGGAGGCGATGAAGGTCAGGTCGTCGGTCAGCCCCAGCTCGGCGAAGGCGCCGTAGACCCGGGAGAAGCCCATCCGGAAGGGCAGCGACACCGAGTCGGAGAAGGTGAGCGGCGCCGCCCCGGTGCCGCCCTCGCCGCCGTCGATGGTCACGAAGTCGACACCACGGTCACCTCGCGCCATCAGCGTGGCCAGCTCCTGCCAGAACTCCATCTCTCCCACCGCGCTCTTGATCCCGACCGGCAGGCCGGTCTCGGTGGCGAGCAGTTCGACGAAGTCGAGCATCGAGTCGACGTCGCTGAACGCGGTGTGTCGCGACGGGGAGGCGCAGTCCTCGCCGAGCGGGATGCCGCGGATCTCGGCGATTTCCGGTGTCACCTTCGCGCCCGGCAGCATTCCGCCCAGCCCTGGCTTGGCGCCCTGGGAGAGCTTGATCTCTATCGCCTTGACCGGGGCGCCGGCGACCACATCCTTGAGCTTGTCGATGTTGAAGCTGCCGTCCTCGTTGCGGCAGCCGAAGTAGGACGTACCGATTTGAAGGACGAGGTCGCCGCCGTTGCGGTGGTACGGCGAGAGACCGCCCTCGCCCGTGTTCTGCAGGGTGCCCGCCAGCGCCGCCCCCTTGTTGAGCGCCGTGATCGCCGCGCCGGAGAGCGATCCGAAGCTCATCGCCGAGATGTTCACCACGCTCGCCGGCCGGAACGCCTTGGCGCGCCCGCGCGGCCCGCCCAGCACCTTGGCTGACGGCAGTGGGGCCTGCGGGTCGTGTATGTCGGGCAGCGCGCCGGCGAACGTGCGCTGCTTCAGGTAGGCGTGCCCCTGCGTGTGCTCGACGTCGTTGTCGGTTCCGAACCCGAAGTAGTTGTTCTCCCCCTTCGCCGACGCGTAGATCCAGGTGCGCTGGTCACGACTGAACGGGCGCTCCTCGTCGTTGGAGGTCACTATGTACTGCCGCAGCTCCGGCCCGATCGTCTCCAACAGGTACCGGGCGTGCCCGAGCACGGGGAAGTTCCGGAGCAATGCATGCTTCTTCTGGACAAGGTCACGAGCGGCCACCAGCGCCAATGCTGTTGCGGTGGCCGTGGCGATGCTCCGGGCGCGCATGAACGTTCCTCTCTTCGATGCTCGACTCCATTGCCATGCGGTGGAGTCGTCATGCCGGGCGCTGGGCGGCGGGCCCGGCCCAGCGGGCGTCAGCGTCCGTCGGAGAACGCCAAATGATATTAGGGGCTCGCTCGGATCGGTACGGGGTCAGGGTCACGAGTGGGGCGGTCTTCCCAGCGGTGGGTGGTCCAGGTGCGTCGGCACAGGCTATGCGCGGTGATGCTGGTGTAACGCGGCGTAACGTCTGGGCGCCTGGCCGGGGGCTGGACAAGGGCTGCCCGTCGGGCCGCGAAGATGATCGCCGCCAGCCTCGGAGTGGAGTGACACCGATCACCATGCGCACGGACTTTGATCCCGCTGCCATGTCCCGCAACGACTTCCACAAGCTGCTGACCTCGGCGGTGGGGCCGCGGCCGATCGCCTGGGTGTCCACGGTCTCGGCGGACGGGACGCACAACCCCGCACCTGCGGGGATGGTCCGGATCTTGATTGATGCGGGCCGGGAACTGCGGCTTGGCTTGGACGGGTTTTCTCCTCGCTCCTTGATGGATGGTCGGTCCCGATAGGCGACTCTGGCCCGGGACGGCCGCCCGACAGCGTGCAGCGGTCGGGCGTGGGCGGAGCCGAGTGCCGGCGGCCCGCTCCATGGCTCCCGCCTTGGCGAGAGCCGCGGTCAGGGACTTGTCGGCCCCCGGGACGCGGCGCTCGGTACCAGCGGAGCGACGTTCGACGCCTGTGGATCACTCCTGCCGGAAGGAGGCGCACCTTGCCGCTGGGGGCGGTCTTCGACTTCCCGGCCGAGCACTGGATCCCCTTGCGGGCCACAAATCCGATCGAGTCGACCTTCTCCACCGTCCGGCTGCGGACCCGTGGCACCGCAGCCCTGGCCATGGTCTTCAAGCTCATCAAGTCCGCCCAACAGCGGTGGCGGGGGCGGGCGGTCAAGGCGGCTCACCTCGTTCCCCCCTGCTCAGCTCCGCGTTCCGGGCCACATTGCGTGCCAGTTCGTCCTCTCCAACGACGTGCCCGGGTGGGGCTGTGTATTGGTCTGTCCGGGTGATAGTCGAGTCAAGAGGGTGGTGTTCCATTGGCCATTTCGGGTTAATGGTGGTGACCGTTTTCCGGTGGGTTGCCCATCTCTCCGGGGAGAGATGGGCAACCCTTGTGGTGCGCGTGTGCGTGGTACATGTCGGCGTGCCCTCTCTCTGTCCCGGTGTGCAAGCGGTGATCCGGTTCGCGTATTCCGGCGCCGTGCGACGCGGGCCCCGGATGGGATTTCTTGGGCGGCCCTCTCAGCTGAGAGAGGTTTGTCATGAAGCCGACTACGGGTTGGTTGGGAGCTCCGGCGGTAGCCGGCGGGGTTCGGCCGGTTGTACCGGCCAGTGGGTCTGTGGTGGCCGCTGTACGGGGGCTTGTGGCCGCGCCGTTCAGTGCGGCGTTCTCCACGGTGACGATCCCGGCGGGCACGAGCCCGCTGGCGGTGGCCGTGGCGCCGAACGGCAACGTCTACGTCGGCAACGCCAATTCGAACAATGTGACGGTGATCAGCAGCGTCACGAACACCGTCCTGGCCACCGTCCCCGCCGGCTCAGGCCCGGCCATGATTGCGGTGGCGCCGAACGGCAACGTCTACGTCACCAACCAGAGCTCGAACAACGTGACGGTGATCAGCAGCGCCACGAACACCGTCCTGGCCACCGTCCCCGTCGGTGGGGGCCCGTTCGCACTGGCGGTGGCGCCGAACGGCAACGTCTACGTCGCCAACAGCACTTCGAACAATGTGACGGTGATCAGCAGCGTCACGAACACGGTCCTGGCCACCGTCCCCGTCGGCGCGGTGCCGGACGCGGTGGCGGTGGCGGCGAACGGCAACGTCTACGTCGCGAACCGGAACGCGAACACCGTGACGGTGATCAGCAGCGCCACGAACACCGTCCTGACCACCCTCCCCACCGGTGGTTTCCCGGGCGCGGCGGCGGTGGCGCAGAACGGCAACGTCTACATCGCCAACCAGACCTCGAACAACGTGACGGTCATCGACAGCGCCACGAACACCGTCCTGGCCACCGTCCCCGCCGGCACGGTCCCGGGAGTGATTGCGGTGGCGCCCAACGGCAACGTCTACGTCACCAACACCGTTTCGAACAATGTGACGGTGATCGACAGCGCCACGAACACGGTCCTGGCCACCGTCCCCACCGGCGGGGGCCCGTTCGGGGTGGCGGTGGCGCCGACCGGCAACGTCTACGTCGGCAACAGCAGTTCCAACAATGTGACGGTGATCAGCAGCGTCACGAACACGGTCCTGGCCACCGTCCCCGTCGGCGCGTTCCCGTTCTCGGTGGCGGCGGCGCAGAACAGCAACGTCTACGTCACCAACGCCAATTCGGCCAACGTGACGGAGATCTCGCCGTTGACGGTGACGACCTCGCCGGCGTCGCCGTTGTGCGGGCAGCCGGTGACGTTCAACATCTCCGGGGGGACTCCGAACGGGACAGCGGTGGTGAACTTCGGGGACGCCAGCCCCACGGTCACCGTCCCCCTCGACGCCACCGGGAGCGGGCAGACCACCCACACCTACACCGCCGGTACGTTCACCGTGACCGTGAACGGCAACCCCACCCCCGTCACCGTGAACCCCAACCCCACAACGACGACGCTGTCGGTGACGCCGAACCCCTCCACCTGCGGGCAGAGCGTGACGGTATGCGCCACCATCACCCCGGCACCAGCCACCACCTC
Source organism: Streptomyces sp. NBC_00400 (assembly GCF_036048035.1). Taxonomy (NCBI): domain Bacteria; kingdom Bacillati; phylum Actinomycetota; class Actinomycetes; order Kitasatosporales; family Streptomycetaceae; genus Streptomyces; species Streptomyces sp. NBC_00400. The sequence goes on from NZ_CP107940.1 coordinate 8,033,660, forward strand.
AGTGCCGACCGGCACGGTCACCTTCACCCTCCCCAACAGCCAGACCCAGATGGTCCCCGTCAACGCCTCGGGGCAGGCCTGCTTCACCACCACCGCCCTGACCACCGGCACCCTCACCGCCGCCTACAGCGGTGACAGCTGCTTCACCGGCTCCACCACCAGCACCCCCGTCACCGTGAGCCCGAACCCCACAACGACGACGCTGTCGGTGACGCCGAACCCCTCCACCTGCGGGCAGAGCGTGACGGTATGCGCCACCATCACCCCGGCACCAGCCACCACCTCAGTGCCGACCGGCACGGTCACCTTCACCCTCCCCAACGGCCAAACCCAGATGGTCCCCGTCAACGCCTCGGGGCAGGCCTGCTTCACCACCACCGCCCTGACCACCGGCACCCTCACCGCCGCCTACAGCGGTGACAGCTGCTTCACCGGCTCCACCGCCGGCACCCCCGTCACCGTGAACCCCAACGCCACAAAGCTGACCGCGCAGCCAGGCACCATCCGGCTCCGGCTGACCCCGCTGCCCGAGTTCTACATCCCCACCCTCAGCGCCACCCTGACGACCACCTCGGGGATGCCGGTGGCCGGTCAGCCGGTGACCTTCACCGCCACCACGCTCTTCGGCCCGGTCAACCTCGGCACCGCCGTCACCGACGCCAACGGCACCGCCACCATCCACAACGCCATCGTCCCCGTCTTCGCCATCGCCACCCCCTTCTACACCGCCACCTTCCCCGGCACTTCCTGCTCCACCGCCGCCACCGACCACGGCATCCTGCTGTTCATCCCCCTCCCGGGCTGATCTCACCGGCTCCGAAACCCCACGTCACCTGGTCTGCTGCGACGGGAGGAACACGCCGCTGCCCAACTGGAGGAGCCGGCCGACCAGTCGAGGGGTTTGGCGGCACGCGTGGATTCCAGAGGCGGGGCTCCGGCCATGAGGGCGGCTCCAGCATCGGCAGACCACGGCGCAGGAAGGGCGGCAGAACAACCCGACTCCGCGTCGCGAGCTGCGCCTGGAGGGTGCCCCAGCGACGGTGATGACGGCAACGACGGCACACATCGGCTGCCAAACGGCCACTCCGAGAAGGTGGTTTGAGAGCTTTTGGTGGGCGGTCGAACACGAAACCCCGACCAGTGTCACGTTGTCCACCGGCAACGAGTCCTCCCACACCGAGTTCTACAAACGCCCGTCACCGCGGGGCCCATCAGCTCCCAGGCCCCGACTGTCGACGTTCGCTCGCCCACCAGAAGAAGGCTCTTGTGGTGTGTGACTTCCTGACCTCTGATTTCTGCAAGTGTCATTCGCGGAGTCCCCGTGTTCCTGTGGGAACCCGCTGAGTGCGATTACGAGCTCGTGCATGGTTAAGGGCTGTCCCGTAACTGCCATTGGCAGTCCGCGCGACGGTCTACGGCCGGACGCACCGCGCCGGCTCGCCGTACTTCATACCGCTGGAGTAGAGGGCCCCCTGGTGATTGCGCCCCATGAACTTGATGCCTTGGGTACGCCGCTCCACATGAGTCAACCGGAGGATCTGGGTGCCCAACTCGGTCGAGAGCTCCAGGAGGTCGCCGGGCTGGAGATCCTCGGCGAGGACATCGATTGTCATGGCGGGGATGGTACGACGTGATCGCGCGATGGATCAGCGAAGGGCGACTCTGAGGCGCCTGAGCAAACCGGTCACAGTGGGATGATCTTGTTGTGGCTGGTGCGATCACGGCTTCGGAGCTGTCCTGGATAGCCCGTTCACCGGGCTGGGCCCGCGGCAGTTCGGGAAGCTGGTGACGGTGCTGCGGTGCGAGGGTGCGGACGCGGTCCGCAAGGGCCGGCCGTGGAGCCTGCCGCTGGAGGACCGGACACTGCTGGTCGCGGCCTACTGGCGCACGAACCTGACCATGCAACTGTCCCCACTGTTCGGGGTTTCCAAGTCGGCGGCGGACCGGCTCATCGATCACCTCGGGCCAATGCTCGCCCTCGAGCCCCGCAAGCGGTATGCCAAGGACACCGTGTTGATCGTGGACGGCACCCTGGTGCCCACCCGCGATCACGCTGTCGCCGAGCAGTCGAAAAACTACCGGTACTCCACCAATCACCAGGTCGTCATAGACGCTGACACCCGCCTTGTCATGGTGGTCGGCCGGCCCCTGCCCAGCAATCGAAACGACTGCCTGGCGTGGGAAGAGTCCGGCGCGAAAGCTGCCGTCGGCACGACAACGACGATCGCCAACGGTGGCTATCCGGGCACCGGACTCGTGATGCCCCACCGGCACTGCAAGGGCGAGCAGCTTCCCGACTGGAAGCAGGCTCACAACAAGTCCCACAAACAGGTCCGCGCCCGCGTCGAGCGCGTCTTCGCCCGAATGACGACTTGGAAGATCCTCCCCGACTGCCGTCTCAAAGGCGACGGCGTCCACCACGCCATGCTTGATATTGCACGGATGCACAACCTCGCCCTCGCCGGATAGGCCACCTGGTTATACAGCAGCCGACCATACCCAAGGCCACTCAGGGATCATTTACAGGACAGCCCTTAGGCGTGCGGGAGTGAGTTCGCGGGCAGCGGCTCCGGCGCGTTCTCAACGCTGCAGGGAGACGCGCGCATGGGCGCAGCGCAGTCATTCACCTCTATGCCACCTGTTGGTGAATTGCTCCTAATGGTGGAATTAAGTCGATAGGGGTAGTGCAGAATCTCCTGATTCCTATTGTGCTTTCCCGCACTGGTGGATTCCCCTTGACCACCTCGAACCAACGCATGGCAGGTGCATGATGAGTACACCGAAAGTCTTACCCCTCCCACGGCCGAGCCTGGGCGAAGCTTCGCTGGACTTGGCCACTCCCAGGGTGGTGCTGACTCTCCCGGTGGGTGCCAGCCCGCTCGGCCTGGCGGTGAGTCCTGTCGGACTGAACGCCTATGTGGCCAACAACGGTTCGGGGTCGGTCAGTGTCGTGGATGGCGGAACGCTCACGGTCGCCACCGCCCTGGCACCGCTGCCCGGCCCCGCCGAGGTGGCAGTCGCCCCGGACAACGCCCACCTCTATGTGGCCGACATCGCCACCAACGCCGTCACCGTCGTGCAGCGGGACCTCTACACGGTCGTCGGCACGGTCCCCGTGGGAAACACCCCCTCCGGGATCAAAGTCGACCCCAGCGGGCTGCGCCTCTACGTCGCCAACCAGGGCTCGGACACTGTCAGCCTGATCAATACGCTCAGCGACAGCGTCATGGCGACCATCCCCGTCGGGGACCAGCCCACGGGTGTCGCGGTGGCACCCACCGGGCTGGAGGTATATGTGGCCAACAAGGGGGACAACACCCTCAGTGTGATCAACCCGGTTACCCAGTCGGTGGTGGCCACCGTCACCGGCCTGTCCGCTCCGCTCGGGGTGGCTGCCTCCCCGAACAACGCCCGCCTCTACGTCGCCAATAGTGCCGCGAACACCGTCAGTGTCATCGACACCGTCACCCGCAGCCCCATCGCCACCGTGCCGGTCGGCAGCACTCCATGGGGCCTGGCAGCCTCCCCCGACGGCCAGCAGGTCTATGTGGCCAACAACGGGTCGGACAACGTCAGTGTCATCGACACCAGCACCAATGCCGTCACGGACACCATCACCGTCGGCCACCAGCCCACCGGAGTTGCCATCACCCCCAACGGCCTGTCCGTCTACGTGGCCAACAAGGGTTCCAACACCGTCAGCGTCATCCAGACCCTCAACGTCATGTCACCCACCCTCGGCCCCCAGGCCGGCGGCACCATCGTGACACTCACCGGCACCAGTCTGCCAGGAGCCAGCGCGGTCAGGTTCGGCACCACCCCCGCCGTCATCATGGCCAACACGGCCAACCAGATCGTCGTGGTCACCCCACCCGGAGTGGGTGTCGCCCAGGTCACCGTCACCACTCCGGGCGGCACCAGCAACCCCAAACCATTCGTCTACTACCCCCGTGGCGATGTCCAATCCCTGGCCCCCAGCGCCGGCCCGACAGACGGCAGGAACGTGATCACCCTCAGGGGCGACCAACTCGCCACGGCCTCCCAGGTGCTGTTCGGCTCTGTGCCGGCCCTGCCCGTCGTCGTCTCCGACAGCCGGCTCGATGTGCCCGTCCCACCCGGCGTGTCCGCCGGCTGCGTCCCCCTGACCGTCACCACCGCCGGCGGCCTCACCACCGGAACGCTCTCCTACAGGTACATCGAGCCACCCACGGCCGGTGTCCTGAAGCCCACCACCGGCTCCATCTTCGGCGGGAACGTCATCACCATCACCGGCCAGAACCTCGCGACCACGGCCATGGTCACCATCAGGGGCACCGTTGCCCAGTTCAGCATCGGATCCAACATCCTCCTGTCCGTCGTGGTGCCCCCTGCCCCTGCGCCCGGGCCCGCCGACGTCATCGTCACCACCGCAGCCGGCACCCTCACCCTCACCGGCGCATACCTCTACACATGAATCACCCCGAGGACACCATCCACCCCGTGTTCCTGCCCCAGGTGTGTCAGCGGACGATGCGGTCCAGATGAGGAGATGGTGCCGCCGAGGATCCCTGCCTGGCCGCGCCCTTCTCGTGGCACGTGTCGTGGCAGCCGATGCGGTGCCGGCGCAACCTGCCGGCACCCTTCGGGCGCACCTCTGCGACCGCGGAAGGGTCGGAAGCCGGGCATCCCTTGTGCCCATCGGCGGTGGCTTCCCTGCGTGCCCGGCGGGCCAATCTCCCGCACCGTGGACCGGCCGGTCGGACCGGCGCCGACCTGATCACAGAAACACGGCATGGGGCTGAAAGCCCCGATGGCCCGCAACTGGTTCGCCTCTGCACGCTGTCTGTGGGTGATCGGCGGTGCGGGTGCTTCGCCATGCCTGTGTGGGCATGGCGGTGGCGGCCACTGGCCGACGCGGACAGGCGTCCTGGCCAGCCTGCAGGCGGGGCAATCGAGGGGCGGTGGGCGGGGCCCGGGCCACCTTCGGCGTTGAGTCTCCCGGCTGATGCGTGCTCTGTCATCCGGGTGATGAAACGTCAAGGGCATTGCAGGTCCGCTCACTCCGATGGGTTACTGATGCCATCCCATCCAGGTGGGCAGCCCATCCTCTCGGGGGAGGGCAGCTGGCCTACCTTGGCTGAGCCCAGTTGAGAGTCGGGCGGCGGCGCAGCTCTGGCGCCGCGGTGGAGCCTTTCCGCTCGGAGGAGTGAAGGCATCGTCCTGTGCCGCTTGCCGGCAACGGGTGGTGCGGCGGCTCACGTCACCTCTTTTTGGGGACGTCATGCGAGCTGTCCGTTCTTTACGCTCCATCCTCGGTGGCTGCGCCCTGATTGTGGCGCTGACCGCGGGGCTGGGCGCAGTCCCGAACGCGGCGCACGCTCAGACGCCGGTGCTGTGCAGCGAAACCTCGCTGGTGAACGCGATCAACGCGGCCAACGCGGCCGGCGGCGACACCTTGGCGCTCGTTCCGTCCTGCACCTACCAACTCACCAGCGCGCAGGCAGCGGGCCCACCGGCCCAGTGAGTGGGACTACCGCCCATCACGGCTCACATCACCCTGCTAGGGGGAGGGGCACCATTACCCGTGACCCGAGCGCGCCGGCCTTCCGGGTTCTGCAGGTCCAGGGGTCGCCGAACGTGCCAGGAACCAACGGCCAGTTGAGCCTGGTCGGGGTCACCGTTCGAGGCGGTAGTGCCGTGCCTCCTTTTCCGGGAGGCGGCATCTCGAACCTGGGTGGCAGCGTCTCTCTGCTCACCAGTTCCGTCACCGGCAACACCGCCGTCGCCGGGGGCGGAATCTACAACGACAACGGCGTCGTCTCGCTGACCGCCAGTTCCGTCACCGGTAACTCCGCCGCAGCCAGCGGCGGCGGCATCTACGTCAACTCCGGAGGAGTAACCCTGTTCGCCACCACGGTGAGCGGCAACACCCCGGACAACTGTGCTCCGTCAGGCAGCACCATCGGCTGCACCTGACGGCTCGGCCGACATATCGACCGAATGCTCCGCCGGACAGCCTGCATCACCGCCGACGGCGAAAGCAGCCGTCCGGCTCGGTTCGTCTCTCCCACTCACACACCGCAATGAAGGAGGCAACACCATGCCTATCTCCCCAACCAGGGATCGACCGGAGGCGGGACCACCGTCACCATCAACGGCACGTGCCTGAGCACCGCCACCGCGGTGCACTTCGGCGCCGCCACCGCGACCCCGACCGTGATCAGCGACGGCCAGCTGACCGTCACCGTACCGGCGGGCGCGGCGGCCGGACCGGTGGGCGTCAGCGTCACCACGGCCGGAGGCACCAACAACGGTCTGACCTACACCTACGTCGACGCACCCACCATCGGCACGATCAACCCCAACTCCGGTCCGGCGTCCGGCGGAACCGCGGTCACCATCACCGGCACCAACTTCACCACCACCCAGTCGGTCACCTTCGGAGCCACGCCCGCACCGTTCTCCGTCATCAACGACACCACGCTGTCCGTCGTCACCCCGCCCACGCCGGACGGCGCTCCCGGTTCCGCCAACGTCACCGTGACCACCACCGGGGGCAGCGCCACCGTCACCGGTGGCTTCACCTGCGCGGCTGGACCTGGCATCTGACCCCTCACCTGAGCCGCTCACGGCCTGACCTGTGCCACCAGGCGAGCGGACACCCCGCCCGGGCAGGGGGTGCCCCTCACCCTGCCCGGGCCCCACTTCACGTCCCCTGACGAGCCTTGCCCCGGCGCATCTCCTCTGCGACCGGGGCCCATGGCTCGAAGGACCATGGCCGTGCAGAGCTCAACTCACCCGTCAGGCCCTTCTGCCGCCCCGAAGACCTGCGCCCGAGCCGCCTCCCCCCGGGATCTGAACACCGGGCTGGCCCATGGCGGTGGGGCCGGTGACCGGGGACGGCCGGGCGCCGAGCACCAGGTCCTGACCGGCGGTGGCGGCCTCCCGCTGCGGGTGTCGCTGACCGGCGTCCCTCACGACGGCCACCCAGCTACTGTCTCGGATCGGCTTGGACCTCGTCCGCTGGGCCCCGTCTCAGCGGCTGCCCACCTCCACGGGCCGCGCCGCTAGAGAGTCCGCGGGAAAGCACGCGACGACATCCACGACGCATTCCGCCCGCAGAACCCGGCTTCCTGAAACCTGGCCGGCGACTTCGGTCTCGACTACGTCACTTCGACGTGCCGGTGGCCTGTGCCGAATACCAGCTCCAGTCCACGATGCGGGAATCCACAGGGAGACCGATGCTCCTCTGATTCTCACCGATGGCTTCTCCTGCCGTAGCAACTCGGGCACCTGGGGATCGACCGGTGTCGCATCTGGCGGAGGCAAGAGCCAGGCGCGGAGGGCGCGAGACGAACCGGGTGGTCAAAATGCCGGAAGAGCCGGGAGGAGCGGCGAGCGCCCCGACTCGTCATAAGATAAAAATACTCACCACGTATGCTTCATGACGTGTGAACTCACTCCTTCCTTCGCATGGACAGGTTCAGTTCAATCGATTGAGGCCGCTTCGTAATCGCTTGCGTTCCGCCTTCATCTGACGGCCTGTGCCTCGCGATGTCGACGCGGCCGGCTTCTCGGCGCAGGCCAGCTGACCTGCGCGCGAACTGATCGCCCACGAAGGAAAGAAGGCTGTGGCATGTCTGCCCTCATCAACGCTCTCCACCCGAGCACAGGACCAGCCGCCGGCGGCAATACCGTCGCCATCAGCGGCTGTGGGCTCGCCGCTACCAGCGATGTCACCTTCGGCGCTGTCTCGGCCGCCGGCTTCACCGTCACCTCCGACACCACGATCACGGCCGTCGCGCCGCCCGGAAGCGGAAGCGTTCCGGTAGCCGTTGTCACCGCCTGCGGCGTCAGCAACAGCCTCACGTACTCCTACGGATCAGCGGGATTACCGGTCATCGAGGCGATTGCCCCGCAGGCGGGCGATCCGGCCGGTGGCAGCGACATCATCGCCGTGGGCTCCGGGTTCACCGGTGCCACGACGGTCGACTTCGGTGGTATCGCGGCGGCCGGTTTCACGGTCGCTTCCGACACCATCATCGGGATCACCACTCCGCCCGGGACCGGGACGGTGCCGGTGACGGTCACCACTCCCGGCGGTACCAGCAACGGGGTGTCGTTCACCTACAGCGCCTCGCTGCCGCCCAGGCTCGTGGCGGTGACGCCGAGGAGCGCCCGCCCTGGCCGCACCGTCGTCATCTTCGGCTGCAAGGTCAACCGCGCGACGAGGGTCGCTTTCGGTGGCCACCCGGCGGAAAGCTTCACCGTTCTGTCCGACAACGTCGTTCTCGCCGTCGTCCCGCCCGGAGACGGAACGGTGCCCGTGACCGTCACCACCCCCGCCGGCACCAGCAACCCCGTGCGCTTCACCTACGTCTCGACACCGGTCATCAAGGCGATTGCCCCGCAGGCGGGCGATCCGGCCGGTGGCAGCGACATCATCGCCGTGGGCTCCGGGTTCACCGGTGCCACGACGGTCGACTTCGGTGGTATCGCGGCGGCCGGTTTCACGGTCGCTTCCGACACCATCATCGGGATCACCACTCCGCCCGGGACCGGGACGGTGCCGGTGACGGTCACCACTCCCGGCGGTACCAGCAACGGGGTGTCGTTCACCTACAGCGCCTCGCTGCCGCCCAGGCTCGTGGCGGTGACGCCGAGGAGCGCCCGCCCTGGCCGCACCGTCGTCATCTTCGGCTGCAAGGTCAACCGCGCGACGAGGGTCGCTTTCGGTGGCCACCCGGCGGAAAGCTTCACCGTTCTGTCCGACAACGTCGTTCTCGCCGTCGTCCCGCCCGGAGACGGAACGGTGCCCGTGACCGTCACCACCCCCGCCGGCACCAGCAACCCCGTGCGCTTCACCTACGTCTCGACACCGGTCATCAAGGCGATTGCCCCGCAGGCGGGCGATCCGGCCGGTGGCAGCGACATCATCGCCGTGGGCTCCGGGTTCACCGGTGCCACGACGGTCGACTTCGGTGGTATCGCGGCGGCCGGTTTCACGGTCGCCTCCGACACCATCATCGGGATCACCACTCCGCCCGGGACCGGGACGGTGCCGGTGACGGTCACCACTCCCGGCGGTACCAGCAACGGGGTGTCGTTCACCTACAGCGCCTCGCTGCCGCCCAGGCTCGTGGCGGTGACGCCGCAGAGCGCCCGTCCCGGCGACACCGTCGTCATCTTCGGCTGCAAGGTCAACCGCGCGAGGACCGTCGCTTTCGGCAGCCACCCGGCGGACGACTTCACCGTTCTGTCCGACAACGTCCTCCTCGCTGTCGTTCCGCCCGGGAACGGAACCGTGCGCGTCACCGTCACCACCCCCACCGGCACCAGCAACCCTGTGCGCTTCACCTACGCCTGACCGTGCAGTCCAAGGAGCCGTGTCCACACCGGACTTGGTGGTCACGTGGTGAGCGTCGGCGTGAAGGGGGCGCTGGGGCCAGTCGGGGCGTGACCCTTGGCAGGTGGTCGTCTGCCACGTGACCGATTCCGGGTGCCGCGCAGCGGTGGCCTCCTCGTCTCCGGAGGAGGGGGCAGCCGCAGGAGGGAGCTACCCGCGGCGGATGTACTGGTGTGGGTGACGCAGCGGCGGGTGCCGCTGGCCGACCGCGCGGGGGCAGCTGCGAATGCACTCATGTCAGCCCTCGGAGGGGAACTGCGGAGTCCGTTCGGGAGTCAGGAGGTAAGGAGTCCTTCAGGAAGCCGAGTGACTGCGGGCGGAGCGTGCAGGGGGCGAGCCGGGGGAGGACGTCGTGGATGTCGTCGCGTGCTTCCCACGGACAACGCTGCCTTTCCGTACCTCTTCGGCTTCCATTGGCACCAGGTTGGCGGCCGTGTTGTGGGTGTAGTGGGTTGGCTAGCATCTTCGCAGCTCAGAGGCCGTACAGGTCGGATTGCTGCATGTGCATGTGTCGCCACCTGTCACCACCTCTGGCAGGGCGCAGGGCACATGCTGAGTCAATGCTGACTTTGCTGACGTCGTGTCAGATAGATCTGATGGTGCGTCATGATGTCCTTCGTCTGCCGTGGATTGGGGAACGGAGGACCTGCCAGGCACGCCTCAAGAAGACCCGCACGTGATCGTGTCACGAGCTCTTACCGGTTGTCCTTCTTGTTCCTCCCACGGGCGCCAGTGGCCGGTGTCGTCGACGGTGCCGAGTTGCTGGTCGGCGAAGTGCACACCGAAGCCGAAGACGTCGTCCTGGACCATGAATTCCACGAGTCGCCGACGTGAGTGCTCGGCCTGGGCACGGTCGTGGTCGAGGACGACTTCCCAGTCGGGGTGCTGGATTTGGACGGGTGAGTGCATGGCGTCGCCGAAGGCCACGATCCGGCGGCCGTCACCGGTGTCGAGGATCCAGGCCGTGTGCCCGGTGGTGTGTCCGGGCAGCGCCCAGGCACGTATTCCCTCGGCGATCTCTGTTCCGTCGGCGACGGCTGTGGTCCGTTCGCTCGGTCCGGCGAGCCGTGGGCCGGAGGCGGGGTCCAGGCCCTGCAGTTCTCCTTCCCCGACGATCCAGCGCGCGTTGGGGAACAGACTGCGCGGGTCGTCGACGGCGTCCGGCCGGGCCCATCCCGTGTGGTCGTCGTGCAGGTGGGTGAAGGCGACCGTCTCCAGGGTGGCCGGGTCGACGCCCAGGCGTTGCAGGTGATCGGGGAGGGCCTGTACGTGGTCGAAGCCGTGTTGGAAGTGTTCGGGGTCCTCGCCCGAGATGCGGCCGTGGCCGGCGTCCAGGAGCAGGCGTTTCCCACGGCGCTCGACAAGCAGCGCGCCGCATCCCATGGCCAGGTGACCCGCGTCCGTGATGTGGGGACCGTGGCCCGTCCAGTCCTCGTCGGCGGAGGCGGGGTAGACCCGGGTGGGGATCATGTGGACGCCGGCGTCGGGGACGTAGGTGATGGTGAGGGCGCCCAGGGTCCGCGTCCACAGGTGCGGCAGGCGGCCTCCCGAATCGTCGGCGGGATCGTGCTGCGGGTGGGCGGTGGTGGTCTGCTCGCTGGTGGTCATGATGGGTCCCTTTGCTCGTTCGTGTGGGGGTGGTGGGGCGCGTGGTCCGCTCATGGCGTGAGTAGGCGGACCGGTTCGTCGGCGGCGTAGGCGAGGAGGTCGCCGAGTGCGTCGCGGTAGAAGATCTCGAAGGCGTCGGCGGTGACGTAGCCCAGGTGTGGGGTGAGGACGGTTCGCGGAGCGCTACGCCATGGCGAATCGGTGGGCAGCGGCTCGGTGAAGTGGACGTCCAGGGCGGCGCCGCCCCACGCTCCGGCGTGCAGCGCGGCCAGCAGTGCCTCCTCGTCGACGACGGGTGCCCGGGAGGTGTTGATCGGCAGCGCCTCCGGCCGCATGAGGGCGAGTTCGCCGGTAGCGATGAGGCCGACGGTGTGTGGGGAGAGCCGGACGTGAAGCGTCATCACGCTCGAGGTGGTCAGCAGTTCCCGTTTGCTGACGGGGGTGACGCCCAGTGCTTTCGCGTGCCCGGGATCGAGGTGGGCGCTCCAGGCAACGACGTCCATGCCGAAGGCGACCCCGACCTGGGCCACGCGACTGCCCACGCCGCCCGGTCCGACAACGCCCAGGCGGGCGCCGTGCAGGTCACGACCCGCGGTCTGCTGCCAAGCGCCCTCGCGCAGGTTGCGGTCCTCGGCGGGGAGCGAGCGGGTCAGGGCGTGCAGGAGTCCCCATGTCAGCTCGGCCGTCGAGGTCAGTCCTGCGGCGCGGGTGCCGGACACCACGATTCCGCGCCACTCGGCGGATCTCAGGCATGAGCGGTCTTCTTGGCGTGTGCCTGGGTGCCGTCCGCGCGTGCACCAGAGGTACGGGCCGCGTGGACGTTTTCGTCCGCCGACGGGTCGGCGAGCGGTTCCGCGGGGCTCGGGCGGAGCAGTTCCAGGGACCAGATCGCGAGGCCGATCAACGCGATCGCCGCTCCCAGCGCGGAGACCCCTGCCCAGCCCACGAGCGGATACAGCGTGGCCGTCAGTGCGGACGTGACGCTACTGCCGGCGAAGGCGGAGACCATGAGCGCTGTGGTGACCCGGCTGCGTGCGTGCGGGATGCGGCGGTACAGGACGCTCTGGTGGCTGATCAGCAGCGCCTGCTGTGCCAGGTTGAGCGCCACGATGCCGACCATCAGCGCGCTCAGACCGAGTGGGCCTCCCCGGCCGGCGAAAATGAGCACGCCCCAGCTGCCCGTCAGCACGATCAGCCCGCCGGTCGTCACCTGGCGGGCGCGACCGCGGTCCGCCAGCCGGCCGGCCACCGACGCGGCGGCGGCCCCGACGACCCCGACCAGACCGAACAGGCCGATGATCGCCGGACCGTACCCGTAGGCGGGGCCGGCCAGCAGGAACGACGAGGCGGTCCACAGGACCGTGAAGCCGCCCATGCCGACCGCGGCCAGAGCCATGCGCCTGCGCAGCAGCGACTCGGTGCGCACCAGAGTCACCACCGAGTGCAGCAGCCGGGGATAGGGCGTCTTCGCGGCCGGCGGTACGAGAGGCAGAATCAGGCGCAGGGTGATCGCCAGCACCACCATGACGCCCGCCCCGAAGACGAACACCAGCCGCCAGTCCCCGAATCCGGCCAGCACCCCGGCAACCGTCCGCGCGAGCATGATGCCGATGAGCAGGCCGCTCATGACCGTGCCTACCACCGCGCCGCGTTCATGGTCGGCGGCCAGAGAGGCGGCCATCGGCACCACGATCTGCGCCACGGCGGAGGTCACCCCGACCAGCGCGACCGAGGCGTACAGCGCACCCAGCGAGGGGGCGGCCGCCGTGCCGAGGAGAGCGACAGCGCTCAGGGCGAGCAGCCCGCTCACCAGCCGGCGCCGCTCCAGCACGTCACCCAGGGGCACCAGCAGTGCCAGCGAGAGCGCGTAGCCGATCTGCGAGGAGGTGACGATCAGACCTCCTGCCCCCTCGGAGACCCCCAGCGCTTTGGAGACAACGGGCAGCAACGGCTGCGCGTAATAGATGTTCGCGACCGCCGCGCCGCACGTCACCGCCAGCAACAGCGCCATCGCGCGGCTCAGCGGGGAGCGGACGCCGGCGTCGTCCTCCCTGAATTCTGGATCGTTCATGCCGAAATGCTCGCCCCGACTCGACGTGCTGGTCAAGTAGTTTCAGATCGATTGATCCGTAAGTGATCAGGGTCACTGCGAGCCGTCGGCGTGCGGACACTTCGGCACTTGGCGCTTTGTGGAGCAGTTGGTCCAATATGGGAGGCGGGGAAGTGCTCCCCATGCCGGAACGCCCGTCTTGTGATGCAGGAGGTCCATATGCCGCCAGCCGGCCGTCCCCGCGCCTTCGCTATGGAGGCCGTACTGGAGGCTGCGATGCTGCTGTTCTGGGAGCAGGGTTACGAAGCGACCTCACTGGCACAGCTGCGAGCCGCTACCGGGCTGTCCTCCGCGAGCCTGTACGGCGCCTTCGGCTCGAAAGAAGGGCTGTTCAAGCAGGTCGTCGAGCACTACATGAAGGGGCCGGGCGGCGCCATCGACGTCATCGAGGACGAAACGGTCTGCCCGCGAGAGGCCGTGGCCGGCCTGCTGCACTGCTCGATCGACATGCAGGCCGACTCGTCTCACCCCACCGGCTGTCTCATCGCCCTGTCCGGCACGATGCGGGCACCGGGAGAGGAGCATGCCGGAGTGCGCGCGGCCGTCGCGGCACGGCGTGAAGCAGACCGGGTGCGCATCAGGGCCTGCGTGGAGCGGGGCATCGCCGCGGGCGAACTCGATGCCGACGTCGACGTCGACGGGGTGACCACCATGATTCACAGCTTTCTCCTCGGCCTCTCCACGCAGCTGCGCGACGGAGTGGCCACAACGACTCTGCACACTGCGGTCGACGTACTGCTGCTCAACTGGCGCCGCGCAGAGAGTTCGTAGCGCGATCATGAGCGGGTCTTGTCGAGACGGCGCCGGCAGATGAGGCCGCAGGCCAGGGAGACGAGGGCGTCGTGGAGTCCGGTACGTCGTTCCCGGTGGACAGCGAGGCGCTTGAAGGCGGATCGCCAAGCCCCTGCACACCCTGCGCCTGGCCGACGAACCGGTTTACCAGCGGAAGATCAAGGTGCAGCCCAACCTCCAGGAGGGCCGCCACGCACTCGCCCGGAAGATCTTCCACGGCAAGGCCGGGCAGAGCTCTACCCGCGTTACCAGGACGGCAGGGAGGACCAGATCGGCGCGCTCGGCCTGGTCGTCAACGCCCTGGTCCTGTTCAAGACCCGCTACATGGACGTCGCGGTCACCCAGCTCCGCGCCGACGGCCTCGACCTCCGGGAGGCGGACGTGGCCCGGCTCTGGCCGTTCGTCCGGCACCACATCAACATGCTGGGCCGGTACTCCTTCCAGCTCCCCGACCTTTCCGGCGGCCTGCGGCCCCTGCGGGATCCGGACGCCGACGACGACCGGTAGGCCGATCCGGCTACGGGCGCGTTGGCGCTGAGGCTCAAGAACTCTCACGGGTTTCGGTGTTCACCGGTGTGCGCGGAAGAACTCGGTGAGGTCGTGCGCGAGGAGTTCGGGTTCTTCGTGGGCGGCGAAGTGTCCGCCACGGGGCATGCGGGTGTACCTCGTGATGTTGTACGTGCGCTCGGCCCAACTGCGGGGAGGCTGGGTGAGGTCGGCCGGGAACAGAGCGAGGGCCGTGGGCACGGTCACCCGCTCCACCCGCCTCGTCAGCCGCTGGGCATATTCGTAGTAGGGCCGGAAGGAGGTCGAGATGGTGCCGGTGAACCAGTAGAGCGACGCCTGCGTGAGGAGGAAGTCGTCGCTGAACCGGGACGACAGGTCACCACCGCAGTCGCTCCACGCCCGGTACTTCTCGACGATCCAGGCAAGCAGCCCGGTCGGCGAGTCGGCCAGACCATAGCTCAGCGTGAAAGGGCGGGTGCTCTGTTGGTGCTGGTACCCGCCCTCTTCCGCGGACCACACCGCGACGGAATCGAGGTACTCCTGCTCCTCGGGGGTGACACCGGCCGTGTCATGGGCGACCGGGCCGGCGATCGCCATCAGATGGATTCCCACCACGGCCCCGGGGTGAGCTTCGCCGAGCCGGGAGGTGATGCCGGCACCCAGGTCGCCCCCGTGCGCGGCGTAGCGCTCGAAGCCGAGTTCGTCGTGCATGAGCCGGTGCCAGATCTCATGTGTCTGCGGCGGCTGAGCGAGCGAGGGCCGCTGAGGTGAGAAGGCGAATCCGGGCAGCGAGGGGACAATGACGGTGAACGCATCGGCGGCGTCACCCCCGTACCGCGAAGGCGTGGCCAGCCGGCGGGCGAGGGTGGTCAGTTCGAGGAAGGAACTGGGCCACCCGTTGGTCAGGACGATCGGCAGGGCGCCGGGGTGTTCGCCGTCGAAGCGGAGGTAGTGGACGGGGGTTCCGTCGATATCTGCGAGATGGGACGGCAGGGCGTTGATGGTGGCTTCGTGGGCACGCCAGTCGTACGCGGAGGCCCAGTAGGTGACGAGGCGTCGCAGTTCGCCGGAGTCGGTGCCGGCCTCCCAGCCGGTGGCGGGCCAGGGGGTCGGCCAGCGTGTGTGGAGCAGCCGTGAGCGCAGCTCGTTCAACTCGGCCTCGGGGACGGCGATCGCGGGCGCGTGGCGGGTCATGGGGGTCTCCAAGGGGTGCGTTAAGGAAGTGCCGCGCCGCCGCGGGTATCGCCCCGGCGGTGACCGCTGCGACCACGGCCACATGGATGCTCACCGGGAACCGCAGTGCGGTCGTCAGCACACCGACCGCGGCACCGGCGGCCGTACCGAGGCTGAACGCGGCGAAGAAGCGCGGCATGACGGGACGGCCGGGCTGCCGTTCGACCGCCGCGGCGTGCACGGTCATCGCGACGTCCCGGAAACCCGTAGCTGCGCCGAGCAGGAACGGCCCGGCCACCACAGGGATGCTGAGAGGGCGTATCCGAGTGAGATGACGCCGAGGCTCGCGCTGACGAGCAGGGCGACGACGGTGACGGCCCGGCGGGGGCCGATGCGTGTGACGATCGTCCCCGACAGAGGCAGCACGATTACGGCGCTGTCGGCGCTGTCGGCGCCGCCGGGACGGCGGCAGGCGCTCCGGTCACGATCCCGGCCGACCGGCTGGGCCGAGTGTCTGGTCGATCGCCTCCCGCGTCCTCTCAGACGACTCCGGCGCAGTCGTGAGCAGGGCATGCATGATCATTCCCTCAAGCAGGGCGTCCAGGCGGGCGGCGCTGTCCGGGCCGGTGAAACGGGCCAGAACGGTGCGGCTGTCCTCCGTCCATGCCTGCGTCAGGGCTCGCAGTCCGGGGTTGCGGAGCGCCGCCAGGTGCAGCTCGAAGCCGAGGACCGCACTGCGGTGCCTGGCAGGACCTCCGCGGACAAGATCGACCAGGACATCAACGAGTTGCTCGCGCGTTGTGACACCCTCGAACAAATTCTCGAACACCGCGGACTGCAGTGTGACATGCCGGGCAAACGCCTGCGTCTGGAGATCGGTCAAGCTGGCGAAGTGGTAGGTGATCGACCCGAGCGGCACGTCGGCCCGGGCGGCGATGTGCCGATGCGTCGTCCCGGCCACGCCATGCTCCGCGATGACGTCGAGGGTGGCATCGAGGATGTGCGTCTTGCGGTCGGGGTCGTTGCGACGGGTCCGTCGCCGCCCGCCCCCCGGTTCGGCGGAGGTCCGGCGCTCACCCCCGGTTATTTCCGTGGCCGTTTCACCTTCGGGAGGGTTCGCGGACGGCGGTTCGATGTGCGGCATGCGCGCAAACCTATAATCCTTAAGAACAGATGTACAAATGAGTGATGCTCATCGCCACCGCGCCGCGGCAGCACACCCGCACCTACGGCATCCCACTCACCTAACTCCCCATCTGCGTCGGGGGAACCATCGAGGCGGAGCGGCTGGGGCACGTTCGCGCTCTCACTCCTGGCGCCCTGGCGAACGTGCTCGACCGCCTGGTTGTTGCCCAGGCAGCGGATTGGTGGCCTTATGACCGGATTCGGAAGACATCACCTGGTCTCTTGGGCCCGGATTCGGGTCTCTTCCTGGACAGACACCGTTCGCAAGATCGAACTCGAAGGGCCCGAACAAATCGTCTCGAAGGGCTACGCCCTACAGGGCTCCATACTCACAACGATTTTCGGATGAAGTCGCCGGTCACCATGCCGCTGCGGGGCATGAGCCGCGAAACCCTGCACGCTCTCGGCCGCACTGCGCTCCCGGCGGTCTGATCCCCTTGGCGCCGGCCTTGGTGCGCGGCCGACACGACGCCGCGTGCCTGCCCTGACCGACAAACTCTATGGACAGGAGGGGGATGCGGCGAAGCGGCGCCGCGGCCACTGCCCCCCGAAGAGCGGGTACGCCCGCTGGTACGCCACCGCCTCTACGAACACTCCGATGCCGCTCGTGAAGGCCGTCACCGAGAGCGTGTCCGACCCCGCGCCGCTGCCGCGCTGGAAGGACGACATGATGCGCGGCCTGCGCGAACACGCCCAGCTCGTCCCCGTCAAGCCTCCGCCGGCCCCGGCGCCCACACTCCTCGACGTCCAGCGCACCGCCCCGAGACGGCAGCCCGCGCTCACCACGCGCAGCGTCCCGCGCTGGAGCACCACAACGACCCCGTCGGTCGACCTCCCTGTCAGGCCCGCCGGCCGCCGCCGCTGAACCTGCCAGCCATTCCCGAGCGGATCGACCAGATCGATGGCCTCATCCGGCGAGGCGAGAGCCGGTGCCGGCCCGACCGGACAGCCTACCGACGCCGCAACGTCGTTGAACGCTGCTTCAGCCGGCTCAAGCACAACAAAGCCCTGGCCACCCGCTACGACAAACGCGCCCGCCACTACCAAGCCATGGTCACCATCGCCTGCCTCCGACTCTGGCTGCCCTGACTTTGCGGACACAGCCCAGGACGACGTCGTCGTCGTTCAGGAGGGGCGTCGGGACCTGGAGTGAGTGTTCGTCAGTTTTCGGTGTCGAGTTGGATGTGCGCGATGTCGTTGTCCAGGAAGGTGGCCAGGTCCTGGGCTTCGGTGTAAACGGCCTCTTGTTCCAGGGCGGTGAGGGGGCGCAGGGAGCTGATGTGGAGTTGGTGGTCGCGCACCGTCCAGGTGGCGGTGACGCGTCCGTCAACAAGGACGGTGCGGTGGCCTGCGACGGACAGACCGAGGTGGGGGGCGTCGATGATACGGCTACGGTCGTGGTAGCCGAGGATGGCGTTGTCGAAGGCCGGGAGGAACCGGACGGGGGCGGGAGTGTCGGGGTGGGGGCGGGGTGCGTCGGGCAGGTCGAGCAGTTCGCGGCCGCGTTCGTCACGGAAGACGACGAGTTCTTCTCGGGCGGCTTTGATGGCGGCGGGAAGGCCGGCGAGGCCGCACCAGGCACGTAGGTCCGCGCTGGCGGCGGGCCCGTAGGCGGCGAGGTAGCGGTGCAGCAGTTGCTGTCCGACAGGATCACTGCCATCGGCCGGCAGCAGGTCCATGTCCCGTTCCAGCCAGGTGCTCAACGGCACATTGCGTACGCCGGCGGTCTGCTGCCACAGGCCGCGGGGCGGGAGTTGAGCCATGGGGATGAGGGCTGCGATGAGCAGCTCGCCCAGTGCACGGCGTGGCGGGCCGGGCCAGCGGTCTTCGAGAGCTTGTACGAGCTCGGTCATGGTGCGGGGCTGCTGGTCGGCCATGACCGCGCGGCCGGCGGCGGCGACCTCGTCGACGTCGATGCCGGCCAGTTCACGCCGGTAGGTTCCCAGCACTCGCCGGCGCAGCATTGTGTCGTGGCGGGCTCGCCAGGTGAGCACGTCGTCGGCGGTGACGAGGTGGACGGTGCGCCGCATCAGGTGAGTGCGCACCACCACGCGACCGGTCAGCGCATCGTCCAGTTGCCTGGGCTTGAAGCCGGACAGGCGGGACCACAGCCCGGTGAAGGGTTCCTGAGGCTCCTGTGCCTGCAGGCCGCACAGATGGGCCACTGCCTCCGACACGGATGTGTCGCTGCGCTTGAGCAGGTGCTGACGGGCGAGGGTGGCACGGTTGAGGGTACGGGCGTCAAGGACAGTCATGGCATTCTCACGCGGCGGCTCGCTCGTGGGACGGGCGTCGGCGCAGGTCCGTGTGGGTGAGGGAGGGGGATACGTAGGAGACGTCCAGAGGGCTGATGTCGGTGCCCGGCGGGACGATTGCGTCGATCTTGTCGAGGATGTCGTCGCCGAGGGTGAGGGTGGCGCCGACGAGCACGTCGTCCAGCTGGTCCATGGTGCGCGGGCCGATGATGGCGGCGGTGACGTCGGGGTGGCTGGTGGCGAAGGCCATGGCCACGTGTGTGAGGGAATGGCCGGTTTCTTCAGAGAGGGTGAGCAACTGCTCCACCGCGTCAAGCTTGCGTTCGTCGGTGAGATGCCGGGAGACCCACTGCATGCGGGCGTTGTCGGGCCGCGGGGCGTTCTTGCGGTAGCGGCCGGTGAGCAGACCCATGGCCAACGGACTCCACACCAGAACGCCCAGGCCGTAGCGGCGGCAGGTGGGCAGGATCTCCCGCTCGATGCCGCGGTTGAGGATGGAGTAGGTGGGCTGCTCGGTTCGCAGGCGGTGCAGTCCACGCTGCTGGGACACCCACTGGGCCTCGACGATTTCCGAGGCCGGCAGGTTGGAGGAGCCGATCGCGCGAACCTTCCCGGCACGCACGAGGTCGGTGAGCGCGGAGAGGGTCTCCTCGATGTCGGTGTGCGGGTCGGGGTGGTGGATCTGGTAGAGGTCGATGTAGTCGGTTTGCAGCCGCTTCAGTGAGCCCTCGACCGCCTGGACGACCCAGCGCCGGGAGCTGCCGCTGTGGTTGGGGGCCTCGCCCATCGGTCCGTTGAACTTGGTTGCCAGCACGACCTCGTCGCGGCGCCCTTTGAGGGCCTTTCCGACGATCTCCTCGGTCTCGCTGTAGCCGTACACATCGGCGGTGTCGACGACATTGATGCCCGCATCCAGCGCCCGGTGGATGATGCGCACGCAGTCGTCGTGATCAGGATTGCCCATTCTGCCGAACACCATGGTGCCCAGGCAGTAGGCACTGACTTCGATGCCGGTCCGTCCCAGCTTCCGCATCCTCACGGTGCCCCGTTTCCTTCCGCTGCCGTACGTGTTCGGTGCCTGCGCCGTCCGGGACGCCGCAGCCGCACGGGCAGCCCGGACGGCGCAGGCATATCAGGTCGGTCGGTGGGTTCAGCCGTTGTACGGAGCGGTGACGTCCAGGACCCAGGTAATGCCGAAGCGGTCGGTGAGCATGCCGTACAGCGGTGCCCACGGCGCAGGCTCCAGCGGACGCCCGATGACCGAGCCCTCGGCGAGCTTGCCCCACAGGGCGCTGATCTCCTCGGAATCGTCGCCGCGCACGGAGACGAAGAACGGGTTCTCGCCCTGGTTCCAGGGCAGCTGCGAGGGCACGTCGTAGGCCATGACGTGGAAGCCGTTGTCGCCGGCCACCTCACCCCACATCACCCAGTCCGCCTCGCTCTCATCCTGCACGGCGCCCGCGTCCTTGTAGGTGACCGCGACAGTTCGTCCGCCGAAGACGGACCGGTAGAAGTCCAGCGCCTCACGTGCAGCGCCCCGGAAGTTCAGGTGAGTGGTGGTCTTGAAAGACATGACCTGCTCCTTGCTCCATGTGATGAATACGCCGCCGGCCATCCAAGATCCAGCAGCGGCTGCCGTGACCAGGAGCGATGCCTCCCGAACGACTCGTATGCCACGATGGCAGAGTTAGAGGACAGGTTGTGTCCTGTACTTCTGGGGAACGGGTGTCATGCATAAAACGTCCTCGCGGCTGCTCGCACTGCTCTCGCTGCTTCAGACGCACCGTGACTGGTCCGGCGAGGATCTCGCCGGACGTCTCGACATCACCTCGCGCACCGTGCGCCGTGACATAGACCGCCTGCGCGAACTCGGCTACCCGATCACCACCGTCAAAGGACCGGCCGGCGGTTACCGACTGGAGGCCGGCACTAACCTGCCGCCCCTGCTGTTCGACGACGGCCAGGCCATCGCCCTGGCTGTCGCGCTGCAGACTGCGGCCGCCGGCACCGCCGGCACCGCCGTCGCCGAAGACGCCTCCCGCGCCCTGGCCGCCCTCCGCCAGGTCATGCCACCCCGCCTACGCCACCGCATCGACCTGCTGCGCATCACGGCCGTCCAGCCGCCCGCGGCTTGCGACACCCGCCAGGTCGAGGCTGAGGTCCTGATGGACCTGAGCCGCGTCGTCCATGCCCGCGAGGAACTGCGCTTCGACTACGCCCCCAGCTCAAGCACCTCAGCCGATAACCCCCGCCGGGTACAACCCCACCACCTGGTCACGTGGCGTCATCACTGGTACCTCGTGGCCTGGGACCTCCATCGCGAGGACTGGCGTACCTTCCGCGTCGACCGCATCCGGCCCCGCACACCCACCGGCCCCCGCTTCGCCCCTCGTGAACTCCCCGGCGGCAATGTCTCCACCTTCATCACCAGCCGATTCCGCGGCAACGACGGCACCACCACTGACTGGCCCTGCCAAGGCGAAGTCATCCTCCGCCTCCCGGCCGCCAACGTCGCACCCTTCGCCCAGGACGGAATCGTTGAGGAACTCGGCTCCCGCCACTGTCGACTCATCCTCGGCTCCTGGTCATGGACCGGACTCGCCGCCGCCATCGGACGCTTCGACACCGATATCGAAGTCATCGGCCCACCCCAACTGGCCACCGCATTCGGGGACCTCGCCGCCCGCTACGCCCACGCCGCACGCACCACGAGACCAGAGACCGGCCCGGCGCGGTGAGAGCAGAACTCACCACGTCGCTCAAGCCCTCCGAACCACCGGGGCCGGCCCAACGCTCAGTTCGCCGTGACCTGCAAGAACGCTGATCTGATGCCTGTGCGGGCACCGCCCCATCCAGGCTCGGGCCAACAGTCCCATGGTGTGCTCGGGGGGCTGCTCCGGCTTTCGGCGCGACGGCCTGGTGGCCTTCGGCGGATTTCCGGCACGGACCATCGTCGAGGACATGGACTGCACCTGAATGCTCCAAACTGGGAGGACCCTACGATCTTCCCAGTTGAGGGGCAAACATGCAGGTCAGGTGGGCTGATGGTGTCTCTTTCGGCATGTGCAGGTTCAGCAGAGTGGAGCCCGTTCCAGCAGGGCTTATGCTGACTCACTGCTGACTTTTCTGATGGTGCGTCAGGCATCCGGGATGGCTGGGCGCTCATCATCTGCCAGCGTGCTCGGTGCGAAGCAGGTAGAGGAGGCGCGCAGTTGAGAGTCGCGACCTTCGGTTGCGCTCTGGCGCAGCGTGAGCGCGGCGCCGGTGAGGCCGTCGGCGGTGGCGACGGGCTGGTCGGCCCCCTGGCCAACTTCTCCCATTGCTGGCGGTAGGGAGCATGGCCGGTGAGGTGAGTGCCCCATGGCCTTCCGGCAGCGCACACCACATCTCGCTCTGCTGGGATTCTGATGCCACGCCGCAGATCGGGTGGCGGCCAGGCGGAGGGTGTAGGTGCCGCCGCCGTGGCGTAGGGCGTTGGTGACGAGCTCGGAGACGACCAGGACGGCGGTGTCGGCCGTTTCTGAGGCGACGGCCGGCTGCCGGAGGGCTTCGAGGAAGGCCCGGGTGGTGCCACGCGCATCGGCGACGGCGGTCGCGGAGCGGATGGTCGTGGCGTCGACGCGCATCGTGTCCATCAGGTTCACCCTGGCCTCTGGCTCGTCAATGCCCGGTCCTGCCTACCCGTCCCTCGTGCCTCGCCCGGTGCCCTCTTAACCCGGCAGGGCCCGATTACCTCACCGTTGAACACGCGAAAATCTATGTCGGCTGGAGTAGACATTGGGTGGTGGTGTCGTTATGGTTTCTCTCGTAGCCGAGATCGGCGAGGCCCGGCAGAGACGAACTGGCGGGCAGCAGTACACGCAGTTGCAGTGCGCAGGATGGTGCGGTGGTGGAGTTCCGAAGCCAGAGCGGTTGCAGGAAGGCGACGGGACTGGCAACCGGACCGGGTGGCCCGCAGTGATCAGGGGCCGCTGTGAGCAGTACCGCAGTGGCAGTTCAGTAAGTGCAGTTCGCAGTAACAGCAGTGCAGTTGTCAGTAGTTCCTCGGTAAAGGCGTCGGCTGCGGGCGCGCGTACCGGGAAGTTCGGCAGTGGGGTTCTAAGCCAGAGCAGACGCAAGATGGGCGACGGGGCTGGCTGCCGGAGAGTGGCGCTTCATCAGGTCACCAGCAGTTCGCATCACCAGTAGTACAAGCAGTACGCAGTCCCCGTTGGTAAGTAGTTGATCAAGAGGGAAGAACGGAGGAGCCCCGCGCCATCAGGATCGCCCGGGCGGAATCACTGAACCCGGGTACCGCAGGACATCGATAGTGAGGTGGTCTCCGGTCAAGCAACCGCGATCCCCGCACCCCCGACAGCATCTTGGTCGGGTCTGCGGAAACAGAAGGCCGGCGCAGTACCAGGGTCGGCAGATGGTGTAGCAGTTCCTTCGGGGCCCTGGTGCCAATGGCACCAGGGCCCCTCCACGCGTTCCACAGAGAGGTGTAATGACAGCAGACGACTCGTACGGCCGTCTCGATGACGACGACTACCCCGCCTACACGATGGGCCGGGCCGCCGAAATGCTCGGCACCACGCAAGGCTTTCTCCGCGCCATCGGTGAGGCCCGGCTGATCACCCCGCTCCGCTCCGAGGGCGGCCACCGCCGCTACTCCCGCTACCAGCTGCGCATCGCCGCCCGCGCCCGGGAACTCGTCGACCAGGGCACCCCCATCGAGGCCGCCTGCCGCATCGTCATCCTCGAAGACCAGCTCGAAGAAGCGCAGCGCATCAACGCCGAACACCGCCGCACCGCATCCCAGCACACAGCAGACATCTGACCCGCAGTCCGTGGCGACGCGCCGATACCGCACTCTTCCGCTGATTTCATAATATGAGGGCATGATCGCTGAAGACGCCCAGCCGTCGGCACACGAATGGGAGCCCCAGCACCGCTCCGGCACCACGCCCGACACCCTCCGCACCCCCGCGGTTGACCCGCCTGCTGGCACAACGAGCCGGCTGACTTCCGGACAGACAACCGCCAGCTTGGAAGGCGGCGTGGAGCAGGCGGCAGCTGCGCTGAAGCCGAGGATGCGCGGCTGGCTGCACGCCGGCATGTTCCCGCTCTCGCTGGCCGGCGGCATCGTCCTGATCGCCCTCTCGCGCTCGGCTGCGGCAGTGGCGGCATGTTCGGTGTTCGCGGTGTCGGCGTTGTTGCTGTTCGGGACGAGTGGGGTCTACCACCGCGGGACGTGGGGTCCGCGAGGTGAGGCAGTTCTGCGGCGGTTGGACCACGCGAACATCTTCTTGATAATCGCCGGCACGTACACGCCTTTGGCAATGCTGCTGCTGTCCGCGGGACAGCAGCTGGGGCTGCTGTCCCTGGTGTGGGCAGGGGCCGCGGCCGGCATCGCCTTCCGCGTCTGGTGGATCAGGGCACCGCGCTGGCTCTACACCTTGTGCTACATCGCACTGGGCTGGGCGGCCGTCTTCTACCTGCCCGACTTCGCGCGCACCGGCGGCACCCCGGTCGTCGTACTCATCATCACCGGCGGCCTGCTCTACACCGCGGGCGCCGTCGTCTACGGACTCAAGCGCCCCGACCCCTCACCGCGCTGGTTCGGCTTCCACGAGGTCTTCCACACTCTCACCATCGCCGCCTTCACCGCGCACTACACAGCGGTCTTCCTTGTAGCCACATGACCAGGCGGGCCACCGGTCTACCGTAGGTCAAAGCCGGTGAAGTCCTCCGGGCCATGAGCCAGCTCGGCTTCACCTGCCACGACCTTCCCCGCCGCGCCCATGCGCTTCCTCAACTCGTTCCAACAGGCCTCCGCCATGCTCGGCGCCCCTGCGGCCGTCTGACCCACGAGCAGGCGCGAGCGCTGGTCGAGACCGTCCGCAAGACCGGCCTGGACGGGGCGATATCGGCAGGCCTCGCACCGTGGCGGCGTCCTCGGGCGGTGCATGATCCGGGGAAGATCCTGCTGGATGTGGCGCTCGCGGTCGCGCTGCGCGGTGCTGCCTGGCGGATGTGGGCATGCTGCGGGCCGAGCCGGTCCTGTTCGGTCCGGTGGCCTCTGACCCGACCGTCTCCCGGCTCATCGACGCCCTCGCCAAGGCCGGGCCGAAGGCTCTGACCGTGATCTGCACCGCCCGTTCCGAAGTCCGCGAACACGTCTGGAAATTGGCCGCAGATACCGCTCCGGACACGGAGGGGCAGGTGGTCGTGGACCTGGACGGGGTGCTTGTGTTTGCGCACTCCGACCAGCAGGACGCGGCTGCGACCTGGAACAAGAGCTTCGGCCATCACCCGCTGATGGGCTTCGTCGACCATGGCCGCAGCGGGCCCGGGGAGCCGGTGGCCGGGCTGCTGACGGCAGGGCAACGCCGGGTCCAACACCGCCGCCGATCACATCGAAGCCGCGAAACTCGCCCTGGCCCAGCTGCCCAAAAGGTACCGGCGTGGGCGGCAGACGCTGATCCGCACGGATTTCGGCGGAGGCACCCACGCATTCGTCGAATGGCTCGCGAAGCAGGGCCGGTGGCTGTCGTACTCGCTCGGCATGACCATCACCGAGCAGCTTCACCAGGACGTGCTGACGGTCCCGCCCTCCGCCTGGACGCCCGCCATCGAACCCGGCAGTGAGATTCGCGACGGCGCCTGGGTCGCCGAGCTCGACGAAGACTGCCTGACGGGCTGGCCGAAGGGGATGCGGCTGGTCGTCCGCAAGGAACGGCCGCACCTCGGCGCCCAGTTGCGCTTCACCGAGGCCGACGGCCTGCGGCTCACCTGCTCCGTCGCGTCGCCGCAGGCACGGCTGATGAGGTCAGGCCGGGTTGATGTTCTCCGCCTGAGGGCCCTTCTGGCCCTGGGTGACGTCGAACGTCACGGCCTGGCCCTCTTGGAGCTCACGGAAGCCCGAGGAGTTGATTGCGGAGTAGTGCGCGAAGACATCCGGGCCGCCGCCGTCCTGGGCGATGAAGCCGAAGCCCTTCTCCGCGTTGAACCACTTCACGGTTCCCGTAGCCATAGTCATGCCTTCCAGTCGATGAACGCCTCCCACTCCATGTGGAAGGCAGAGGTGATCGCCCTGGTTCCTGCGGCAGAGCACAGCAAAACGCCCACACCAAGGCGTGGGCAATGGGGAACTCCGAACCACGACAGCTACGCAGACGCTACACGCCCGCACACCACGTCACCACAGGAACGATCACGCCGCACACCGGGACTGTGCGTGCGGTGCCCGCCGATACTGGCGGGCACGCTCATCTCATGCCGCAGTCGGGGGGTTGGGTGATCCGACGGTGCGGCGGTGTTCGGCGTTGATGCGCTGCGCTTCTTCGAGCTGGTCTTCGAGGATGACGATGCGGCAGGCGGCCTCGATGGGGGTGCCCTGGTCGACGAGTTCCCGGGCGCGGGCGGCGATGCGCAGCTGGTAGCGGGAGTAGCGGCGGTGGCCGCCCTCGGAGCGGAGCGGGGTGATCAGCCGGGCCTCACCGATGGCGCGGAGAAAGCTGGGGGTGGTGCCGAGCATCTCGGCAGCTCGGCCCACGGTGTAGGCGGGGTAATCGTCGTCGTCGAGACGGCCGAAGGAATCGTCTGCTGTCATCTCACCTCTCTGTGGAACGCGTGGAGGGGCCTTGGTGCCATTGGCACCAAGGCCCCGAAGGAACTGCTACACCATCTGCCGGCCCTAGTGCTGCGCCGGCCTACTTGTTCCGCGGGCCCACCCGGGAGAGGGCGGGCAATGCGGGGATCGCGGATGCGTGACCGGAGACCACCTACCTATCGATGTCCTGCGGTACCCGGGCTCAAGCCTTCCGCCCGGGCGATCCTGATGGCGCTGAAGTCCTCCGTTCTTCCCTCTGAACCAATCACTTACCAAACGGGTACTGCGTACTGCTTGTACTGCTGATACTGCGAACTACTGGTGGCCTCGCGTAGCGCCACTCTTCGGCAGCCAGCCCCGTCGCCCGTCCTGCATCTGCTCTGGCTTGGAACCCCACTGCCGAACATCCTGGCACGCGCGCCCGCAGCCGACGCCTTTACCGAGGAACCACTGACTACTGCACTGCTGGTACCGGCAACCGCAACTGCTGAACTGGCACTGCGTCAGCTGCGGTACTGCTCACGGCGGCCCCTGATCACTGCGGGCCACCCGGTCCGGTCGTCAGTCCCGTCACCGTCCTGCGACAACCCTGGCTTCGGAACTCCACCACCGCACCGTCCTGCGAACTACGTGTACTGCTGCCCGGCAGTTCATCTCTGCCGGGCCTCGCTCGATCTCGGCTACGAGAGAAACCATAACCAGACCACCACTCAATGTCTACTCCAGCGGGTATAGATTTCTAGACGCTCGAAGGTGAGGTAACTCGCCTCGACTGGTCCATGGATGGTCGCGGCAGCCCCGAAGCTCAGGTCCGGCGCCCGGAGTGACCCACAGCCGCGCAGCCCGTCGGGATTCCCGGGGCGCCGCCGACGGCGTCACGGCTACCGTCGACAGGCCCTGGCCACCACTGTGCATTCATGCTTCCGGCCGTATCACCCCGACGGGTCGGCCGGTGACGGGCGTGGCACGAGGGCCTGCGCTGGCCTTGACGGTCCTGGCCCGATGACCGAGCAGCTCGTGGAAGCGGTGCACGTCGGCGCTGGTGCCGCGATTCGGGGACTGGCGCTCCTGCTGCCGCGTCAGCGCCTCGACGAGGATCCGATTCTTCGGCCCGCGGCCTCTCTCTGGCCCATGGTCAACCGCCTCACCCACGCCACCGCGGTCACCCGCCGGGCCTCCGACGGCAAGACCATAAGCGCCCGTCTTGCCCGGTAGCGCCACCGCTCAAGCTGCCGGATGGCCGGTAAATATAATCTGCCTCATGTCGAAGCCTGACGAGCTGCTGGTTGACGTCGCCGCCCTGGTGGAGTCCCGGCAGAGCAATCAGATGTCCCTGACCGTGGTCACCGGTGGTGCTGTCCTCACCGGTCGGCTGGCTCCCGAAGCAGTGTGGCGGCAGAGGGTGTCTGAGGTACTGAGGGATTCGGACCGCTTGGGCGAGTTCTCCGCCGTCTTCGACACCCCCGCGACGAACGGGCCGCCTACGCACCTGCACTTCCATGTCGCCCGGATCCTGCAGGGCACGGTCGGGATCCCGGAGACGGGCGGGATGTACCGCGTCGCGATCGAGGACGTCAGCGCCTGGACCGTGGGCGACTTCAGCTATTCCGACCGCTGAGCAACCACTGCGAGGAGAACCCGCTGTACGCGGTGTGGGCCCGACCGGCGCGCGCCGGTCGGGCCCACACCGCGTACAGGTGTCGGCTCGTGACTGTTCCCTCGGTCAGACGGAGACGGGGGTGCCGAGCATCGCGGAGGCTTGCTGGAGCGGGCTGAGGATGCGTACGGGTGCGGCCTTGGGGAGGGGGCGGCAGGTGAAGCCGAGCTGAGTCATGGCCCGGAGGACTTCGGCGGCGCTGAAGTCACGGCGGTCCTGGCGGGTGATGACCTGGCCGACTTGCTTGACGGGGTAGTGGCGGCGGCCGATGGTCACCGTTTCGCCGGCGTCCGGTTCGGGCTTGATGCCCTTCATCGATTCCAGCACGCCGCTCTTGGTGAGCTCGAAGGGGAAGCGGGCGATGATGCAGCGCATGTGACCTCACAGCGAGAAGGGGAGAACGGTCCGACCAGGCAGAGACGGTTCAGCGGGAGAGGGCGAGGATGCCCAGGACGCTGCCTTGCTCGCCGGCCACCGGCGGGGCACCGAGCCGACGGGAGCGCATCACGGGCTCGGCTTCGGCCGCAGTGGTCACGGCTGAGGTGAACGACCCGTGGTCGCCGAGG
Source organism: Streptomyces sp. NBC_00400 (assembly GCF_036048035.1). NCBI lineage: Bacteria > Bacillati > Actinomycetota > Actinomycetes > Kitasatosporales > Streptomycetaceae > Streptomyces > Streptomyces sp. NBC_00400. The sequence goes on from NZ_CP107940.1 coordinate 8,062,492, forward strand.
ATGTCGCGCAGCCGGACGCGGTCCGTGTAAGCGGAGCTGCCGCGGACGGCGGTGAGGTCGGTTCGGGTGACCAGGCCTGTGCACTGGCCGTCCTGGTCGCAAACAGCCAGTCGACCCGTGCGGGCGGCGGCCATGACGGCCAGCGCCACCTCGACGCTCATGTCGTCACAGACCTGCGGTCCGGCCGCGTCCATGACCTCAACCACCGTCCTGTGCACGGGGTTGGCGCTTGCCGGGCGGGGCTGCATCTGAACCAGCGACAAAAGGTGCCTCCTGCAGAGATGGGTCAGCTTCCTGATCACGAAGGTTCTAGGCCACCGCATCGAAGACGGACTGGCGTACGGGCTCGCGCCGGGTCGCCGAAGAGGGGCGGCGCCGGCCTCGGGAGGAGGCACTGCGCTTGGGACGTTCGGCCACCGGGGCGGTGATGACGACCGGGATGCCGGACGGGGCCTGAGCGCCGGTGATCCGGCTCAGGGCCTCTTCGCCCGAGCGGATCTGGGTGGTCTGCGGCCGGATACCGGCGTCCGACATGAGGCGGACCATGCCTCGGCGCTGGTTCGGTGTGACCAGCGTGACGACGCTGCCGGACTCGCCGGCGCGGGCGGTACGGCCGCCGCGGTGGAGGTAGTCCTTGTGGTCGGTGGGCGGGTCGACGTTGACGACGAGGTCGAGGTTGTCGACGTGGATGCCGCGGGCGGCGACGTTGGTGGCCACCAGCACCGTCACATGACCGGACTTGAACTGCGTCAGGGTGCGGGTGCGCTGCGGCTGCGACTTGCCGCCGTGCAGCGCGGCGGCCCGGACCCCGCTGTTGAGCAGGTCCTGGGTCAGCCGGTCGACGGCGTGCTTGGTGTCCAGGAACATGATCACGCGGCCGTCGCGGGCGGCGATCTCGGTCGTGGCGGCGTGCTTGTCGGCGCCGTGGACGTGCAGGACGTGGTGCTCCATCGTCGTGACCGCACCGGCCGACGGGTCGACCGAATGCACGACGGGGTCGGTCAGATAACGCCGCACCAGCAGGTCGACGTTACGGTCCAAAGTGGCGGAGAACAGCATCCGCTGCCCCTCCGGACGCACCTGGTCGAGCAACGCGGTGACCTGCGGCATGAAACCCATGTCAGCCGTCTGGTCAGCCTCGTCCAGCACCGTGATGCCCACCTGGTTCAGCCGGCAGTCGCCACGGTCGATGAGGTCCTTGAGCCGGCCCGGGGTCGCGACGGCGACCTCGGCCCCGCCTCGCAGCGCGCCGGCCTGCTTACCGATCGACATCCCGCCCACCACCGTGGCCATCCGCAGCTTGACCGAGCGGGCGTACGGAGTGAGCGCGTCGGACACCTGCTGCGCCAGCTCACGCGTCGGTACGAGGATCAGCCCCAGCGGCTGGCGGGACTCAGCACGCTGTCCGGCGGTGCGGGCGAGCAGGGCGAGGCCGAAGGCAAGGGTCTTGCCGGAACCGGTGCGCCCGCGGCCCAGGACGTCACGGCCCGCCAGAGAGTTCGGCAGCGTCGCGCCCTGGATCGGGAACGGCGCGGTCACGCCCTGCTTGCCGAGTTCGGCCAGTAGTTGCTCAGGCATGCCGAGACCGGCAAAGCCCTCCACGGCAGGCAGCGCAGGGGTGATCGTCTTGGGGAGCGCGAACTCACCCTGCACTGCGGCGGGCCGGCGGCCGTAACCGCCGGAACGGGCCGTCCCGCCGGAACGGCGCGGTGCCGGCGACCCGAAGCGGCTGCCGCCCTTTCCGGCGTCGGCACTGCCATTACGGGTGCGGGCGGAGTGGTCGTTCGTGCGTGTGCGGTTCATGCGGAACCTTCCTCGATGCGGCGCATATCAAGGAATTCCCGCCAGCGATGAGCGGCACGGGGAATTACAAGTATGGACCGATGGTAAAAGAAAGCAGGTCCGGCCGGCGGAAATCTGCGCGGGCGCGGGTGCTGAAATGGGAGACGCGGCGGGGGCATAAAATTCGGGCGTCGACTGCGGTATAGCTCTTCAGGATGCGCCTGCATCCCTGAAGGGTCCGCGCGTGGTGAGACTGCGGATTCCTCCGAGTCGTCCCGCAGGTGAAACCGCTGCGGGAAATGCGTGCAGCTGGGGCCCGCACCCCGAAGGATGCGGGCCCCAGCTACAAAGTGTGCGTCAGCGTCAGGCCGGAACGATGTTCTCGGCCGTCGGGCCCTTCTGGCCCTGCGCGATGTCGAAGTTCACCTTCTGGCCTTCGAGCAGCTCACGGAAGCCCTGGGCGGCGATGTTCGAGTAGTGGGCGAACACGTCAGCGCCGCCACCGTCCTGCTCGATGAAGCCGAAGCCCTTTTCCGCGTTGAACCACTTCACGGTACCAGCAGCCATGTCATATCTCCTTTGGGGCAGTACAGCGGAATCCGCACTGCGCGGACGCCGTGTCGCCGCGATGATTACCCCGCCCGGAAAATGACCGGAAATACAAAAGCGCTCTCACCGGCAGGAGCCGAATGGGGGCACTTGAAGTTTTGGGAACCACAACTGCAACTGAGAACGACAGTAGCACACTGGGACGGCCTGTGTACGCTGCATAATTTCATGCTGTTCGTTGCGGCAAAAACTCTGCGTGCGTGACCCCGCTAAACTCTCACTTCGCGGAAATAGATATTGATTCCCCGGAGCGCAACGTTTCCGGAAGGGCGCTGGGGTGTACTCAGCGTAGGCAGGCACGGGCGGCCGCGATCGTTTTGCGAGCCCCGTGAGTGCTCCGCGAGGCAGGCGAGCACGGTCTGCCGGTGCGCCTGCCGGTTCCTGAACGCCTCGTTCGCAGAGACGCTCCGGTCCTTCGAGTTGAGGAGGGTTCGAGGATCCTGCCTGCCAGGTCTCGCCCCCTGGCGATCAATGGGAGTCGATCTGTGCTCCCTTGAGCGCAGCCTGCAAGCCTGCCGGACGTTGATGGGCAGGCCGGAGCAGACCGCAGGCGATCGGAAGTACCCGGCGCCGGCGGAGTGCGCCGGGACCACCCGGGGCGGTGACACGGGAGACATCTCACGCGTTCGGTGGTGTGGCTCGCAGGCCACCGAGCAGTGTGGCCAGATAGCGGTGTGCGGTTTCGATCCGGTCGGCGGAAGTCCGCGCTCTGCCCGGTTCGGCTTCCGTCAGCCGGCATGACGGCCGTGAACAGCTCGCCCGACAGCCGAGGCCGCCCGGCGGATGGCGCCCCTGCCCGGCGGCCGCCCGGTGGGCGCGACGCCCGGACGATGGCGGGGAACCCGTACCCGTAGCGTCCCGGGGCTGATCCGGCACCGCACGGGAGTCGGCAGGGTGACGGCTTCACCGTCCAGCCCGACGGGGATGAACGGGATGTCGGCCTCGACGAGAACCTCTTCAGAGGTGGCCAGATTGGTCAGGCCGTGTGTCTGCCCGTCTCGCAGCCGGGCGGCCGTCTCGGCGGGCGTCTCCGCCCTGGCGGCCAGTACCCCCAGAAGCCCGGAGTCCAGTTGTGCACGCCTGCCGAGCCCGGCCGGGTCATCGGCCCGGTAGGGGTTGTTGCTCACCAGCACGGCATCAGGCCGGTCCACAGTGAGCAGCCCGGCGCGTACCACCAACTCCGGGGCCTCGTGGCGGGCCAGGTATTCCGGGAGGATCCGCACCGTCGTGCCGATCTTGTCGTCCCGATAGGCCGGGTCCTGTACCAGGGCGGCATAGGCACCGAACGACACGTTGTTGACGAACACCCGCTCGCCTGCGAACCCGAGATCCACGCACAGTTCGACGCCGTCGGTGAGGGCCTCCAGCGCGGCCGACGGGTCGTCACGGTCCAGGCCGAGGTCCATCGCGAAGTGGTTGCGGGTGCCGGCCGGAATGACCACGAAAGGAAGACCGCTCTTCGCAGCCACGCCGGCGACGAGTGCCTGCGTGCCGTCTCCGGCGGCCACCCCCAGCAGATCCGCACCGTCATCCACCGCGCGTCGGGCGACAGTCGTGAGGTCCTGGGGCTGGGAAGGATCGAGCAGGAGAACCTGAGCCCCCAGCTCACGGGCCTTTTCCGCGATCTGGAACCGGCTCGCCTTCCCTCCTCCCGAGCGGGGATTCACGATCAGATACGGCCGCAGTGCGGCGGCCACCGGTCGGGACGCGTTCTCGGTCATGGCAAGCGCCGACAGGCCGCGTTCATCAGCCCGGCGCTCGTCACAGTCACAGGCGCCGGCGCAGCTGCCGTTACCACGCCCGCTGCTGGCTGTGCCGTCTGCCACCGGCCCGGTCCAGCGATCGCGCCGGCCACAGCCTTCATGGCGTTTCCTCCGGCAGTTACGGCTTCCGGCACCGGCCCGGTCGCCTTGGTGAGAGTACTCATGGGTGGGGGGTGATGACGGCGCGTCCTTGGATCTTGCCGTCGTGCAGGAGCTGGTATGCCTCGTTGGCGCGTTCCAAGGGGAAGGGCTCGAGCAGCATCTTGATCTTTTGCTGCTGGGCGAGGGTGATCACTTCCATCAGTTCGGGAAGGGAGCCCCAGTAGGGCGAGGCGACTGAGCACTCGTGCGGCGGGCTCGAGAAGTTGACGGGCAGGGCTCCGCCGCCGAGGCCGACGATGGTCAGGTGGCCCAGCACCCTGGCCACCTGAGCAGCCATGCGCAGAGTCGGGTCTATGCCGACCATGTCCAGCACGAGCTGAGCGCCCTGCTGCCCCGTCATGTCCTTGATGCGCGTGACCGCCTCCCCGCCCGATAGCAGCACCTCGTCCGCGCCCATGCGCTTGGCGGTTTCGAGCTTGCCGGCATCGGTGTCCACGGCGACGACGGTGGTCGCCGCGCTGAGCGCTCGCACTATCTGGATGGCCATCTGGCCCAGACCGCCGGCCCCGATCACCACCGCGGTCGAGCCCGGGCCCAGCAGGTGCACCGATCGCTTGACGGCGTGATAGCTGGTCAGCCCCGCGTCGCTGAGCGGGGCGGCCTGGCGGGGGTCGAGGGTGCCCAGCGGGATCAGGAATCGCGCCGCCGGGACCAGCAGGTACTCAGCCATTCCGCCGTCGTGACCTCCTCCCAGGCCTCCGCCCTGACCACTGACCTTCTGGCAGTAGTTCTCCCGGCCCTCCCGGCAGTTGGCGCACGTCCCACAGCCCCAGGGGCCATAGACCATCACAGGGTCTCCGGGCGCGAATCCGGTGACACCCGGTCCCGGCCTTTCCACCCATCCCGCATTCTCATGGCCGAGTGTGAAGGGCAGTTCCGTGGCGAATCCGGGTGGTGGTCCGGGTGCCTGCATGAGGTGCAGATCTGAGTGGCACGCACCGGCGCCCCCGACCTTCAGCAGGACCTGTCCCGGCCCGGGTTCGGGCACTGGCACCTCGCGCAGCTCGGGCGGTTGCTGCCATCCGACCAGTTGAAAAGCTCGCATAGCGATCCTTTACGCATGCCGAGTCAGTCGCGGATGCCGTCGATGTCGACCAGGACGTGGCGTGGGCCGCGGAATATCTGGTTGTGGCGGTACGGCGGTGGGTCCGCGACGAGCCGGGGGTTTTCCACCCGGCGGATGAACTCGGCGACCGCGACCTGGACCTCGAGCCGCGCGAGCGGAGCGCCGAAGCAGAAGTGGATGCCCTGGCTGAATCCGAGGTGCTGGTTGTCCCGGCGTTCGAGGTCAAGCTCGTCGGGGTGGGCGAACCGTTTCGGGTCGCGGTTGGCCGAGCCGTAGGCCAGGAAGATCGGCGCGCCCTTCGGGATGGTGGTGCCTGCGATGTCGATGTCTTCCACGGCGGAGCGGGTGTGCCAGAACTGGACCGATGACTCGTAGCGCAGCAACTCCTCGACGCCGGGCACGATCAGCTCGGGCCGGCGGCGCAGCTTTTCGAGCGCGTCGGGGTGCCGCAGCAGGGTGAGCACGCTGTGGGCGATGAGATTGACCGTGGTTTCATGCCCGGCGAAGATCAGGAGCAAGGCATTGCTCACGAGCACGCCCTTGGGCATCCGTCCCTCCGGGCCGTCCTCGTTCACCATCGCCGAGAGCATGCCCGGGCCGGGCTGCTGGGCGTACCGGTCGAGCAGCTCAGCTGCGAACTGCCCGAACTCCTCCACGGCCTGACGACCCCCGGCCCGTCGGCTCTCTATCTCCTCGGAGGCAGCCTCGGGGCCGAAGTCCAAAGCATCCAGGGCCGTCTCGATCCAGCCGTGGAAGCGTGGCTCGTCTTCCAGTGGCACGCCCAGGATTTTGCAGATCACGGTCACCGGCAGGGGGTAGGCGAACTCGTCGACGGCATCGATCCGGGACTTGCCCTGCATGTTGTCCAGCAGGCCGTCCACGATGCGGCGGATCTCGGGCTCCAGGTCGGAGATCAGGTGAGGGGAATGGGGCGGGCCGACGAAATGCGGCGTCATCATCCGGCGATCCCGGTCGTGCTCGGGTGGGTCCTGGGTGATGATGTTCGGCTCCAAGATGACCGTCTCCGTGATCAGTTCGGCCTCCGTCGAGCCCTCGGCCGGGGCCGCAGCGGAGGCGGGGAGTTTCCTGACATCCGAACTGACCCGGGGGTCGTGCAGCAGCGCGACGATCTCTTGGTAGGTGCTGACGACGTAGGTGCCGTCCGGCTGCCGCGCCACCGGCGTCCTGCGGAGTTCCTCGTAGAACGGGTAGGGATTGGCGCGGTTGGCATAGCGGAGGGCCTGCTGCCAGGGGGTTTCCTCGACCACGAGCCTCCCCTCCTTCCTCCTGTCGTTGCTGTCCGTTTGCACGCCCGACCCGGCGGGCGCGTCAACGAGGGCGCGGCCGGAACTCGGCCCCCCGCTCGCTCGGGTCGTGGCCGGTCAGGACGACGTCGGGGAGCGCTGTCGGGACGCCGGGTTGCGGGAACTCGGCCGGCATCGGCTTCATGTCGGGGGGCTGGTCCCAGCCCGGCGGCGGAGGCGGGAACGGACCGGATTGCTCGATCAGCTTCCCGTAGTACTCCAGCCACTTGCCGTGATCGAAGGTGACGGCGGCGACGATGCGGCCCCGGCGACCGTAGGCGGCGGCGAAGTGGCGCTCCTTGACGGACCCCTGCGTGAAGACGATCTCGTCGCCGAAAGGCGGCACGCCGACGGACTTGATGTTGACGCCGAACTGACCGGACCAGAAGCCGGGCAGCAATAGATGCGGGCGATAGTGGGGCTCAAGGTTCACCATGTTGTGGGCCGCGGCCTCGGCGCCGAGAACGGCATTGTCCCAGTGCTCCATCGCGAGGAACTGGTACTCGTACAGCACGTGTGGCGCGCGCGCCACGTCGCCTGCCACCCAAATGCTGTCGGTGACCACGCCGTTGATGTCGAAGGCGCGACCGCCGGCGTCGCAGCCGACGCCCCAGAAACCGGACGCCAGCCCGGCGCCCTCCAGCCATTCCACGTTGCGGATCGACCCCAGCGAGGCCACCACCACGTCGGCGTCGACGGTGGTTCCGTCCGAGAGATGAACACGCCGCACGTGTCCGCCGGAGTCGCCCTCCAGTGACGACACGCCCATCCCGCAGCGCAGGTCCACCCCGTGGTCGCGCTGCATCTCCGCGGCGATCTCACCGATCACCCCGCCGAGCGCGCCGACCAGTGGCGCCGAGCCCCGCTCGACGACGGTCACCGGGAGATCGAGTTCCCGGCAGACCGAGGCCACTTCCGAACCGATGAACCCGGCGCCGATGACCATGACCCGCGACGGCGGCGCGGCCAGCGCCTTTTGCAGCTGCGCGGCATCATCACGCGAGCGCAGCGAGTAGACCCCGTCCAGGGCTGCCTCGTCCGGGTTCGGCCACTGTCGCGCCCGGGTGCCCGTGGCGATCAGCAACCGGTCGTACGGGATCTGCTCGCCGTCGGCCAGGCGCACCTGCTTGGCGGCCCGGTCCAACCCGGTGGCGGTCACCCCGAGCCGCCACTGCGCATTCACTTCTCGCAGGCGGGGCAGCTTGGTGTGGTCGGCCGGTACCCAGCCTTTGAGCACCTGCTTGGACAGCGGGGGACGGTCGTAGGGCTCGTACGGCTCGTCCCCGATGATGGTCAAAGACCCGGAGAAGCCCGCCTCACGCAGGGCTTCGCCAGCCCGCAGTCCGGCCAGGGACGCACCGACGATGACGATCCGGCCGTTGGCTCTGAACTCGCGCACCAGCCCTGCGACCGTTGCCGGCACGGTCATGATTTCGCGCTCCCCTTCGCGCCGTCCAAGCGGTCGATCACGATCGCCTGCACCGGACACGCCGCAGCGGCCCGCTCAACCTGCAGGCGCCGCTCGTCATCGGGATTGGGCTCGTAGGTGAGCGCCTCCTGGCCAGTCAATCTGAAGTCCTCGTGCGCCAAATACACGCATTGTGCGTATCCCTGGCACCGATTCAAGTCCACGGCGATGCGCATGGGCAGACTCCTTCCGATCGCCGCCCAGCTGGACAACCCACCCGTCGCCCCGCCGACGCCACCGGCTGAGCACCCGCATGTTCGATCTTCTTCGCCACGGCGGTAGATTCGCGGTGATGCTTACTGCTGGTGAGCGTCACGGTCTGAAGGCCGCGGTACACATCCGATGGCATCGGCATCACGCTTTGCCCGGCCGTTACCCCCTAAAAAAATGGTCCCCCTGTCTTCCGACGACCGCAAATGCGCTGTTACAGAAACCATCTCTCAGGGCAGCTGTGGTGCTTGATCACTGACCGGTTCGTGCAGGTCCGGGGGCTTCCGGAGTGCCTGCCCGCAGGGAAGCGGCCGCCGTGGTCATGAGCATTTGTGGCGACAATGCGGCCCCGGCCGACCGAGCCGGCTGAAGCCGCTGATCACGTCTTGCACGCCCGGTCACCACCCTCGAGGCTCGTTGGGCTGAACGGCTACCGGACGGAACACGGAGCGTGGCAGGTCACCCCAGGGCGCGGTCGAGATTGAAGGCGGCGCTGATCAGGGCAAGGTGGGTGAAAGCCTGGGGGAAGTTGCCCTGTTGCTCTCCGGTGTGGCTGATCTCTTCCGCGTACAGGCCGAGGTGGTTGGCGTAGGTGAGCATCTTCTCGAAGGCCAGGCGGGCTTCGTTCAGGCGCCCCGCACGTGTGAGGGCCTCGACATACCAGAAGGAACAGATGGAGAAGGTGCCCTCCTCGCCTTCCAGACCGTCCGGGCTGGCCTTGGGGTCGTAGCGCCAGACCAGAGAGTCGGAGACCAGTTCGTCGCCAAGGGTGTCGAGGGTGGAGAGCCATACGGGGTCGCTGGGGGAGACGAACTTGGTCAGCGGCATCATCAGCACCGCGGCGTCCAGCACGTCGCCGTCCTCGTGCTGGACGAACGCCTGCCGGGCCGGCGACCAGCCCTTGTCCATGATCCGCCAGTAGATCGCGTCCCGGACCGGCCCCCAGCGGCCGAGCTCGGCGGGGAGGCTGCGGTGCTGGGCGATGCGGATGGCGCGATCGATGGCCACCCAGCACATCAGGTGGGAGTAGAGGAACTTCTTGCGCCCGCCACGGGTCTCCCACACACCCTCGTCCGGCTGGTCCCAGTGCTCACAGACCCAGTCCACCAGTGCGCACACCGCGCGCCAGTGGCCGCTGGAGATGGGCCGGCACCACTTGTCGTACAGATAGACGGAGTCGAGCAGGGCGCCGTAGATGTCGAGCTGCAACTGGGTGGCCGCGCCGTTGCCGACCCGCACGGGCGCCGAGCCCCGGTAACCCTCCAGGTGGGACAGCTCGCGTTCGGGCAACCCGGTGCGCCCGTCGATGCCGTACATGACCTGCAACGGGCCGGACGGTCCGTGGCCACGCCGGTCGGTGTGCCGGGTGAGGAAGCCCATGAACGCCTCTGCCTCCTCGGTGAAGCCGAGCCTGAGCAGGGCGTAGACGGCGAACGCGGCGTCGCGCACCCACACGTAGCGGTAGTCCCAGTTGCGGCCGCCGCCGATCTGCTCGGGCAGGCTGGTGGTGGGGGCTGCCACGAGCGCGCCGGTGGGGGCGTAGGTGAGCAGCTTGAGGGTGAGGGCGGAGCGGTGCACCATCTCCCGCCATCGGCCGCGGTAGCGGGACTGGTTCAGCCAGCGCCGCCAGAAAGCGACCGTGGCGGTGAACTCCCGCTCGGCCTCGGCCTCGGCATGCGGGCAGCGGCGCGGCGGAGCCTCGCTGCTGACCTGCTCCAGGGCGAAGACCGTGGTCTCGCCCTGGGAGAGTTCGAACTCCGCCCACACGTCCTTTTCGTCGTACTCCAGCGGCACCGTGGCGGTCAGCGTCAGCGTCAGCTCCTCGGAGGCAAACAGGGCGGCCCGGTCGAGCATCCGTACGGTGTGCGAGCGGGCGCCGTAGCCGAACCGGGGGGCCACCCGAGCCCGGAACGGGATCGTTCCGCGGACGCACACCACCCGCCGGATCAGCCGGTCGCGGTCGGATGCGCCGGAGTCCGCCACGGGCATGAAGTCCTGGATCTCCCCCAGCCCGTCCTCGGTGAAGAAGCGGGTGATCAGCACATTGGTGTCCGGGAAGTAGAACTGTTTGGTGCCGGCCGGCACGGTGGCAGCCAGCTCGAATGCCCCGCCCCGGTCCGCATCCAGGATGGCCGCGAAGACACTCGGGGAGTCGAAGGAGGGGCAGCAGTACCAGTCGATGGTGCCGTCGGTGCCCACCAGCGCCACCGTGCGCAGATTCCCGATCACGCCGTGCTCAGCGATCGGCTGATACCGGACGGACTTGCGCTGTGCCGGTGCTCCAGACATCGCAGCACCTCCCTTTACTCCTGCCTCTCCTGCTCGGCCCCTTGTGATCGCACCATCCGGTGGAGATATGACCTGGCCGGTCAGGTCGCGGTGGGCATCGCGGCATTCCTCGACCGCGGCATCCATGATCGCGAACCGAGGGCCCGCCGACGGATCGGTTGCGGCTTTCCGCTTCGGTGCCTCGGATCGAGGCCGCGAAATAACCGCGTCCCTGTACCTCCAGTGTCCTACAAACGCCGGAGCAGGTGTCTTTTGCGCCCTGGCTGGTCCCAGCCGTTGTGGGAATCCCAGCCGATATTCGTTCCGATCTTCCTCGGCCCCCAGCACCCACCCACCACTGAAAACGCAAGATCGAACCGCACAGAGCTGGCTCCCACCCGGCACCGCAATCCTTTATCCCGCAGCTCGGCACCGCAGACGAGGGCAACAATCGTCATCAGCGGCACGTGCAGCTCACAGGTCGATGCCGGACTGACTGGCTGGCTGGCCGAGGTCCGGCGCCTCGACCAGGCGACGACGATCTGCCCTTGGCGCTGACCGGCTGGCCGGCGACGGAATGCCTCAGGATCGACGTGCGCCGTGTCGAAGTGGTAGCGGACCAGGCCGCGTCGGTGCTCGCGGACGATGTGGATGTCGTAGCGGGTGGAGTCGTTGGCGATGCAGATCAACCAACTGCTCCACAGCACCTGGCCGCGACCACGGTCCCGGACCGGTCGCGGCAGAGCCAACGCTCTGCTGAGCGGGGCCAGCCGTGGCAGTGCAGGTCAGCTGCCAAGATCGCGAGGACGATGCTGACAGTTTGCTGACTTGTTGGTGCGAGCTATTTTCCGCATCGCATGGTTTTGGGGTGCTTGCGAGATCGTCGATTTCCCAACTCGGGGACCCCGATGGAGTACTGATCATCGACGACACGGGGTTCCTCAAGAAGGGCACGGTCTCAGCCGGAGTGCAGCGCCAGTACTCCGGCACAGCCGGCCGCACCGGGAACTGCCAGATCGGTGTCTTTGCCGCCTACGCCTCGTCCAACGGCCGGGCCCTGGTGGACCGGGAGCTGTATCTGCCCAAGTCCTGGATGTCCGACTGGGATCGCTGCCGGGCGGCGCGGATCCCCGACGAGCGGGAGTTCGCCACCAAGGGACACCGAGCTCCACCTATTGCTCACCGCCGTGGCCCCGGGGCCCTGATCCGAATCTGGTCCTTTTCGTGGGCGGGTCAGCGGGACAGGCGTAGGTGCCAGCCAGCCGTGCTCCGGTCGTCGTCTGCGGGGACGAGGGTGGGGGTGTAGCTCTCAGGGGCCGGGCGGCCGGCCTTCTCCCAGGCCATGAGCCAGTCCCGCAGGGCGGAAAGCGAGGGGGAGTCGGGGCTGTCGGCGAGGATCACACCGTCCTGCTGAATCACGGCGGCCGTCTCGGTTGTGGAGTGGCCGCTGGCCCACAGGTCCGGCCGGAGCCCGGCCATCGTGAGCTGTGGGGTGCCGAGGGCAGCGGCGAAGGTCCGCCAGCTGGGCCAGTCGACGTCGACGTCTCCGCCCTCGTACGGCTCGGTGTGGGCAGCATTCAGCAGCCGGTCCAGGGTGGTGCGGGCGCCGGTGTGCAGCCGGTCGTCCTGTGCCCGCCAGGCGAGGGAGATCCAGGAGGGGCCGGGGACGCGGTTCTCCCAGTCCACCCACCGGCCGGGAAGGTCGAGGTCGCCCTTGGGGGAGACGGTCGCCTCGATATACCCCCCGGTGAACACCGCCTCTGCCACGGGCTCGCCGCCGCGGACGCGGACCTTGGCGACGACGGTCATGTTGGGCACGTCGGCGATCGGCAGCGGCGTGACGATCAGCCCGTCGTCGGCGACCTGATCCGTCCATGCTTTCGGCAGCAGCGGCGGGGTGCACCAGGCCACCACCCGGTCGTATGGTGCCCGCTCACTGAAGCCGGCCGTACCGTCGGCGGTGTGGCAGCGGACGTTGTCCAGGCCTCGCTCGTGGTGGATGAGGTTGGCCCAGCGCGTGAGGTAGGCGTCGATGTCGAGGCTGGTCACCTCGCCGGTGGCGCCCACCAGCCGGGCGATCAGCTCGGTGGAGTAGCCGGAGCCCGTGCCGTACTCGGCGACCCGCATGTGCGGTTGCAGGTCCAGGGTGGTTAGTTCGCGGTGGATGACGACCGGGTTCGAGCGGTGCGGCGTCGGACCGCGGCCTGCGTGGTGGGTGTAGTGGCGTTCGGGGACCTGCTCGGCGGCCAGGGCGACGGCGTTCACGGCTCACTCCTTCGAGGTTGGGTACGCGTATGCGGCAACTGCTCCGGGCGGGTGAAGGACACGGCGCCCGGGGCCCTTGGACAGGTCAGATCGTCAGGACGGTGTGGTGGTGCCAGCCGGCCTCGGAGTACTCGCCCACCGGGCCGTCTTCGGGCAGTTCGGCCCAGGCGTGGTACTCCACCGGCGGCGGGGCGAACCGCACGCCCAGACTCCAGTGCAGGCGGCGCCCGAGCAGGGCGGCGGCCAGGACCGCGCCGAGCGAGGTCTCCATGCAGGCGGCACGTCCCGGCCACAGCCGACTTGTGTGCCGCGCCGCCTCGACCAGTGCCTCCGCCTGCGCTGCGGTCAGCGGCCGACGTCCGGCCCGTCGGGCACAGCGCACGGCGCGGAGGGTGTGACGGAAGGGCAGCCGCAGCAGCACCAGGGCCAGCGCGAGGCCGGCCGCCGCGGCGCAGCGTTCGAGGAAGGTCAGCGACGGCGAGGTGCAGGGCGCCCTGGGCGGTCGGCTGTCCAAGCACGGCCCGCTGAAGCATCGCGGCCACCGGCGCCTCGGTGATCAGGCCGGCTGCGGCCAGCCGGGAGGAAGGGCCGAGCAAATCCCGCAGAACAGAAGCGTGTTCGCGCAGGCCGGCGTAGGCGAGGGCGTTGAAGCCACCCTTCGTCACCCGCGACAAAACGAAGGGCGGCAGCACGCCGGCCTGGGCGAACGCTTCACCCAGCAGCGGTTTGTAGCGGCCCGGGGCACCGCGCTGGTCGGCGGGCACGGCCAGGCAGGCCCGGATGACCTCGTTGTCCAGGAACGGGGCGGCGACCTCGACGCCGTGACCGGCGAGCGCAATGTCACGCCACCCGGTGGTGTCCGCCCCCACCCGCACGAGGTCCTGGCGGTCCGCCCACGCCGCCAGCCGGGCGGGCTCGCCAGTCAGTTCGGCGGCGACGTCGAGGGCGCTCGCGAGTCGGCCGCGGACGTCGGGGCTCATCCAGTCGGCGGTGGCCAGCAGCGGCGTCCAGGCCACCGGCCGCTCTGCCTGCGGCACCCACGGGCGCGGCGGGCGCCGCAGTTCGGCCGCTGTCTGCCGCCATGCCCCGGCCAGATCCGTACGGGCTGCGGGGCGGGCCCGCCGCAGCAGGGTCAGGGCGGAGGTGCGCCGCAGCCGGGCGTGGGCCTGTGCGTGCTGCCAGGCGCGTCGGTGCTGCCGCTCGCGCAGCAGGTCAGACAGATAGGTGGAGGGCGCGGACAGTACCGCGTCCCCGGCCGCGCCGGTCAGGTGCACGCCTGCGGGGTGGCGTGCGGTGGTGGTGTCCTGGACGGTGCGCTTGATGGCGGCCGTCACTACATACGCGTTTGGGGCGTCGGTGACCGGTAGCGCCGAGAGGTCCTCAAGGCCGGCGTAGTAGACGGTCTCCGGGCTCCCGGGCACCGTACGGTGGGCAAGGCCCGGCACCGTGGCCGCGGTGCGGACCGCGTAGGCCAGGTCGTCGTCCCGCAGACGTGCGTCGGCGAACGTCACCGCGGTCACCGGCCCGCGCTCGGCGGCCAGGCAGGCCAGCGTGGTGGAGTCCAGCCCCGCCAGATCCGCGCTGACCGGCCGGCCATCACACCGGGCACCGACCGCCTCGGTGAGTGCGGCGCGCACCGTCGGCGCGGCATCGCGCAGGTCCACCGGCTCGTACTCGGCCGGCTCGTACCGCACAGCGCACGCGCCCTCCGGGGTGATCAGCAACAGGTGTCCGGTCGGCACCCGGCTCACCGCGCGGAACAGGCTCCACTGCCCCAGGACGTCCGGCTGGGCCAGGGCAAGGTGGGCTGCCAGCGCAGTGGGATCGGGCGGAGCCCCGTCCAGCGCCGCCAGTGCGACGGCGGAGGTCGACCACCATGTCCCGGCGACGTCGGTGCGCCAGTACACCGGGTGCTGACCGGCCAGGTCACCGATCACCGCCAGCACCTCACCACTGCGGGCGACGGTCAGGTACGAGCCGGGCCAGCGGGTCAGCGCCCGCCACCCTTTCGCCCGCACCACCGGCAGTGCACGCTCCAACTGGTCGTCATCGGCGCCGCATTCGCCGACCACCGCGAGCGCGACGAGGCCCTGGCCCACGGCGCGGACCCTGACACTCGGCCACCCGACCGTCCATGTGCCGTCCAGGCCACACACCGCCCTGCCCCCGGCCGGCAACCGGTCATACCCGATGCCGCCGTACCATCCCGCGCTCCACCTCATCGGCCTCTCCCATCTACGCGTTCGTCGAAAGGCGAAGGCGCCGGGCCGCCCGTCCCGTGCCCCAGCACGAGAACGAACAGGCCCGGCGCCTCCTAGGGCGGGTATCGGGTCGTGATCAAGATGTTCGTGTGAGGTCCTTGACCCAGATCATGGAGGCGCGGAGATGAAGGCCAGCGAGGTAGCTGGCGGGGGTTTTGTCGTAGCGGGTGGCGATGCCTCGCCAGGCTTTGAGCCTGTTGATCAGGCGCTCGACGGTGTTCCTCGCCTTGTAGAGCTCAGCGTCGTGACTGACGGGTCGGCCACCCCTGCTGCCCTTGTTCTTCCGGTTGGCGGTCTGGTCCTTCTTCTCCGGGATGACCGCCTTGATCTGGCGCTTGCGCAGGTAGCCGCGGTTGGCGCGGGATGAGTACGCCTTGTCCCCGGCGACCGCATCGGGCCGCGTGCGGGGCCGGAAGCGTTCAGGGGGCGCCCAGGGCTCCCGACGCTGCCAAAGGACGTACAAGGCCCCGCGGTCGTGCTGGTGACCCGGCCCGCACAGAGGACGGACCGGGTCCATCTCGCTTCGAACGGATCTCAATCCGGGGGCGCGGCCGCAGGACGCAAGAAGGCGGCGTGTGGCTACTGGGGCCCCCATCCTGTAGAAACCCAGAATGGATCGTCGGTGAGGACGCGTTGCTGATTGTAAAAGTTGCTGATGATTCCACCGCCTGCTTTGTTGTCCAGCTCCGGAATGCTGTCGATGCTCGCCCCGGCTCCACCCTGGTATGTGGATCCAAAGGGGTATTCATCGCATTGGTCTCCGGTGTGCACGGGAAAGAAGTCTCTGCACGCTTCGGCGCTGCGTTCTTTGCGCGTTCCGGGCTCAGCTCGGTTCAATTGGTGACCTGGGCCGTAGGATTTGACACCCCAGTGCGGAAAGTCCGGATCCTCCTGGGCTCGCTTGATATGCGCCGCGTTTTCTGGAGCTGGCCCGTAGAGATCCCAGTACATGGTAGGCCAGACGTCAGGGAAGACGCATCCGCCGCTGGTTCCCTTTATATAGGAAGCGGAGTCACATCGAGGATCCTGCCCTTCTTCTAAGTAGCCGTAGATCGACTGCACTTGGTCCTGACCTGGCCACAGGGCCTCCCACTGAATGCTTGGAACGACCCGCGGGAGAGCTATCGCCTCGTCCAGATCCCCGCCCACGGACTGAACCACCCAGTCCGCGCGCAGCGGCTGCTTATAGGCGATGGGGACGAATGTACCCTGCTTGTCAGCGGGGATATTGCTGCTTATCTGGTTGCACTCCTGATCTTCGGCGACATAGCACATGCGGTCGGCGGCGACTTCGAACATTCCGGGTTCTGCCAGAGTGCCAGTGGCTTCGAAGACGTTGATCTTCTGACCGATCTCAATCTTGCGGTCCAGGGGATGCAGCTTCAGCCACATCAGCACCTGCGCGGAGGCGTGACCGACAGGCGTGTTCGAGGGGACGGCGACCATCTCGTACGTGAGGACATCGCGCCAGCACGCAGTGAATCGGTCATGGGGCTTGCCGCTGGAGTACACACACGCATCAGAGGGGAAGTCCCATGGAGTGGTGTCAGGCACCATGTGCGGGCCCCTCATTGTGCTGGAGCCGGCATGACCTCCGCTGTGTTCCCAGACCTGTTGCGACGTTGCGGCAGGTGACTTGGAAATGCCATAACACATGTAGATGCCAGCGCGAGGAGCGGTACTTGGCTGGTACTTCAGCCCTCTTTGCTCGCAACGCGCAGACAGGTCCCGCACGGAATGGACGTCAGCGTTCTTCGCATTGCTGCTGGGGGCCATAGCGAGAAGAAGAGCAATCACGAACCCGAAAGTGATCACGGGGCCGCGCGTGATCCATCTCTTCCTTTTCGTTCCTGCTCCAGGATTCATCGCAGCAACGTAGCGTCGCCAACGGGACCCGAGACAGCAGAGTTTGCGCCATAGTGAGGACTGGTGAATGGGACAGCGTGCGGCTGCGAACGGACGTCGCCAGCCACGACCAGACAGGCAACTTTGTTCGCGGCGAATCCAGTAAACAAAGTACGGGACGGCGTGCAGGACGCCGGTCCAGTGACCGAGACCGGCGTCTCGTGCAGCGCTGCACTGCGCCGCGCCGACGACTTCAGGGCAGTCGCACGATGCATGGTCGACGCCGGCTTCCACCCAAAAGCCAGCCGTACGACGCTGCACCTGGTGGAGTTCCCGCACCCCGACAGCATGCCGCGCTGCGCGATGGTTGAGGCAGAGACCCCGCGCCTGCTGCGAGCGCCGCTTCCGCCTCAAGGACGCCGTCCCGACGGCCTACCGCAACGACCCGCCATCTTGCGGGCCGTCCCCGCCGCTGAAACACACCACCTCGTCGGCCGGCCGAGCGGCACGACTGAGTCCGGCACCCCTGCGGGGTGCCGGACTCTTCACCTCACGTGCCCTGCAGCGGTTCGGTGCCGCGGCCGGTGTCGTGATCAGTGGGTGGTTCTCCGTTGTTGGTGGGTCGGGTGCTTCTGGTGCTGCATTCGTCACGGACTATCGGGCTGACATTTTGATATCGCTGTGTGGCCTTGCATGGCGGCAATGGCCGGTAGCCGTGCCGTGAAAGCCGAGACTGGATCGCAGGCCGCCCGACTCCCATGACACGTGACAACTCCATGATCGCCACCGCCTGCCGGTAGTGGAGATCAGCGAGGAGTGCTGCCAGCTCCTCGCCAGCCTTTCGCGCTGGCGCCGATGACGGCATACCGCCGCGGACGGTTGTGGCGAGTACTTGCAGCTCTCGAAGGCGCGCAGCAACAGCCGGGTTTCTGAACCTCTTCCTGCGAGCGCGGTCCGGTTGCGGCTCGGGATCGGGCTTTGGAGGCGGCAAGGGAATCGCGGGCAGGCTGACTTCCCGCTGCGCACGTGCCTGTTGCATGCGCTGTGCGACGTTCTGGTGGCTACAGCCGAGAGCGTTGGCCAGTGACTGCTTTGTCCAGCCGACCGCCACGGCCGCGTGGAGCACGGAGTTGAGGCGACGGTCTCGCTTCGTGCGCATCCGGCGCAGTACCGCCGCGAAGTCGGCAGGCAGTGCAAGATGGCGGCGCTGATGGCCCGGCATGGAACCCTCCTGGTCATGTGGATATGGGAGCTGGGCGTGGTGCTCCGTGAGTTCACCTGGGGATTTTGGCGCGTGCGGGACTTCTGCAGCTTCAGGACGGCAGCCCCGGCGACGGCATCACCCAATGAGCGGAGCCCGAGTCGTGGTCAATCTGAGGGATTCGCCTTCGCGGCGGGGCCTGGGCCGGTAGAGCTTCTTGCATGACCCGAGTGCAACTGTCCGACCCGGAGTGGGAGTTCATCGAGTCGTACCTGCCGATCGGCGCGTATGGCCCGTATCCCGGGCGGCTGCGGCAGCAGTTCGAGGGTGTGATCTGGCGGTTCAGGACGGGCGGGCAGTGGCGGGAGATGCCGGCCGAGTTCGGCCCCTGGCCCACCGTCCACAACCGGTTCCGGCAGTGGCGGGACGCCGGTGTCTTCGAGTCCCTGCTGGAGGGCCTGATCGCCGAAGCCGCGAAGCGGGACGAGGTGGACCTCTCGCTGGTCAGCGTGGACTCCACCACCACCCGGGCCCACTACGACGCCGCAGGGATGCACATGGACGACGAGATCCTGACCGCCATGGAGAAGGCCGCCGGCGAGGAGGAGAAGGCCTGGCAAAAGGGGGCGGCCCAGAAGAACAAGCCGGACAGGACGACGGCGACGACGCCACACGTGAAGAGCGAAGGCGCATTCGGCACCGACACAGAGTGCGGCTGAAGGCCGCTCTGCTCGGCCGCTCGCGGGGCGGACAGACCAGCAAGGTCCACATCGCCGCCGACCGCAAGTGCCGCCCGCTCGCGCTGATCCTGACTGCGGGACAGGCCGCCGACAGCCCGCAATTCATCCCCGTGCTCAAGAAGGTCCGGGTCCGCGGCCCTGCCGGGCGGCCCCGCACGCGGCCCGATGCGGTCGCCGGGGACAAGGCGTACTCATCCCGCGCCAACCGCGGCTACCTGCGCAAGCGCCAGATCAAGGCGGTCATCCCGGAGAAGAAGGACCAGACCGCCAACCGGAAGAACAAGGGCAGCAGGGGTGGCCGACCCGTCAGTCACGACGCTGAGCTCTACAAGGCGAGGAACACCGTCGAGCGCCTGATCAACAGGCTCAAAGCCTGGCGAGGCATCGCCACCCGCTACGACAAAACCCCCGCCAGCTACCTCGCTGGCCTTCATCTCCGCGCCTCCATGATCTGGGTCAAGGACCTCACACGAACATTTTGATCACGACCCGATACCCGCCCTAGGGGGAGTGCTGCCCTACCCTGAGAGGTCTTTTGTGGTGGCCATGGGGATCAATGTGTCAACAGCGTGCAATGACAGGGAGTTGAGCACCCCTCCGTTGTGGGCGGGGTTTGCCCTCTGGGAGATGCCTAATTTGGTTGTTCCATAAGGACATGGACTACACCTGCTACGCCCGGTGGAATGTCCTTGCGTTCAAGCCTGACAGGGCGGCAAACATGCTGGTCAGGGGCGCTTTTGGGTGCTCCTGTCGTGCGCAGGTGTGGTGGAGTGCAGCCCTTTTTGGCACGGTTCTTGCTGATCTGATGCTGACTCTCCTGATGGGTCATCAGGTCAGTGCGGTGGCGTCGATGCGGCCGACTGCGGGTGGTAGCCGGGCGGGGGAGAGGGCGAGGCGCCGACGGTCGGGGCTGTGACCGTGGGGCAGCGCCAAATGGTTCGGAAGCTTGCTTGAGGGCGGGCAAGGGGACATCGCGTTGGTCGCCAGGGTGACGGGGCGGGCTCGCCCGGCGGGGTCGCTCGTCGGCCGGGGCCCAGAGGCCAACCCCGCGGGCGCGGGCACGCGTCGACGCGGCCGGCGGGTGCCTGGAAGCGGGCTGCCGGAGCGGAACTCGCGTGGAGAAGCCTCCGGGTGTGTGACCCGCTCGATCGCGCCGTGCGGCCGATGAGCTTTCCCCGGGGCCCGGGGAAAGGCCTCGGCCGGACGGGCGGATCAGCGCAGTCCGGCGAAGAGATCGTTCTCGGGTACGGCCGCGCCGGTGGCGTCCTTGACGCGTACGAAGGTCTCCATGCCCATCAACTCGCCGAACCTCTCCTTGCCCATCTTGAGGAAGAAGATGTTCTCGCCCTGACTGGCGTGCGCGGCCAGTGCGTCGAACTTCTGACTGCTGAAGGCAGTGGTGTCCACCCACGTGGTGATCTCATCGTCGGGGAGGCCGATTTCGGCTATCGCGGCGGCCTCGGCAGGATCCGGCTCCGGCATGTCCTCATGGAACTCGCGCATGGTCTCCCCGAACCTCTGCATCATCGAGCGGGGCATCGTCGTCCAGTACACCTTCGGTGTCAGCGCGGTCATCTCCAGCGCCGCCATCGTGATGCGGTGGGCCTGGATGTGGTCGGGGTGGCCGTAGAAGCCGTTCTCGTCGTAGGTGACGACCACATCGGGTCGGTAGTGCCGCATGAGTTCCGCAAGTCGGGCGGCGCCTTCCTGCACGGGGGTCTGCCAGAAGGAGCCGGGGGCGTCGTTGCTCGGCCAGCCGATCATCCCGGAGTCGGCATAGTCCAGCATCTCCAGATCGCTGACCTTCAGGACGTCACAGCTCGCCTCGAGTTCTTGACGGCGCATCAAGGCGACGGCCGCCGGGTCGTGCCCGGGATCGCCCGGCTTGACACCCCCCGGTCCGTCACCGCAACCGCCGTCGGTACACGTCACGAGAACCGTGCGGATGCCCTCCGCCGCGTATCGCGCGAGGACCCCTCCGGTTCCGGTGGCCTCGTCGTCGGGGTGGGCGTGTACTGCCATGAGCGTCAAGGGCCGGTCGGTCATGAAACAGTCCTCCTGCAGAAATACGTCTTGTTCCGAGTGCGCGGCGGGCATACCGCGATCCTGGGGACCGGATCCTGGTGGGCGGACGACCTTGTGGTCTCCGTGTTCCCCGCCCGTGCGGCGCCGGTTCCTCGGTCGATGCAACCAGCCGACCGGCCCGGCTGTTCCCGGCGCGGCCATTGACTTCCAGGCGTCGGGTTTCCACGCGAACGAGGTACAGGCGCGAACTGCCCCAACTACAGCTACGGCGACTCCGGAGTGCCCCGGTGGGGCTATCGGGTCGAAATCCTCCGTCACACTCAATGGGTTCCGCTGCGACAACGCGACGGGCGGCAGGCCTACGGTCGGCTGTGTCGTGCCGTGGCATGCCTCACCGCTCATCTACCGCAGGAGCAGGGCGCCGCAACTGGCATCGCATATCACGCGTGCTCAGCGCTCCGGCCCGCCGGGAGCCACCCTCAAAGGCCCCCTGACTCGCACGACGAACGCGGCCACCATGAAACGCAACCGAGACCTGGCCTGCCCGAGCGACGAGTCACTGCCTCAGGGAAAGAAGGGAAAGAGCTGTGACGAGTACCCCCTGGCCACGTCCAAGGAGGGACTGTCTGCCGGCGGGCAGCGTCGTAGCTTCCCCGAGGACACTCGTACACGCGACCACATCGTCGGAAATGTTCGTCCTCACCGGCATCAACACCGGTTACGTGCGAGTAGAGCCCACTGCTTTGACGCCGCACCGCCCGTTGAGGCGACCGGCTGGGAAGAGATCGTAGAGATCAGCGTGCGGTCGACCCCAGGCGATCTGCGCATCAACTCCGGCTACGAGATCACGCCGACACCACATCCGAAGAGACCATTTCTCACGCCACCCCGGAGCCGGACGACGCAGCCGATGGGTGGTTCGGAGCCCGAGCGGCTGGCACAGGCGTGCACCTGATGCCGTGACCGGAGAGGTTCACCGCGGCGGTGCCTTCGGGTTGCTGAGGGCGGGCGTGAGTGAAGCCGGCGTGGTGGGCTGCACGGTGCCGGCTGCGGCGCGTCGACAGGCCGCGCCACTGCTTGAGCTTGTCGATGCCCCGTCTCGCCTTGGGTTCCGCAGCAGGCGGTCGCGGCTCGTCGGTGTCAGTTGTTGCCGGCGGGTGGGTCGGCGAAGACGCCCTTTTGCATGCCGGTGGCTTGTCCTACTTCGATGAGGTAGCCGTCGGGGTCTCGCAGATAGCAGCGCAGTTCGGCTTTGCGATCAAGCGGAGGGGTAAGGAATTCGGCTCCCTTGGCGCTCCACCGCCGGTGACATTCTTCGATGTCGGCGACGCGGATGTTGAGGAAGCTGCTGACGGTGTTCGGGTCGGTGGGCGGGCGCAGAGTGATGTCTGGCTTGTCGGGGGTCGGCCCGCCGCCGGGGTTCATGATGATCCATCCGTTGGCGAGCTTGACGATGCAGGGGTTCTCGGCGAGGACCACTTCACCGCCCAGAACGTCGGTGTAGAAGGCGCGGGATCGGGGGACATCGGCCACCGTCAGGAAGTGGGTGAGGAGCAGCCCGGTCTCTGGGTATGGAAGATCATCGTGGCTCATGCGCGACCTCCAGGCAAGTGAGATGTTTCCGCATATAGTGACGTATGGGCACCTGTGGCGGCGCAGGGACGCTCCGGCTCGGAGAGGTCATCCTCGGGAGGCGTCGTGCGGCTGGGCCACCTGGACCGGGGTGCAGGCCCGCGCGGTACCCCCGGCGGGGACGACGACCTCCAGGCGGCTGCTGTGCTTCAGCACCGCCTTGGCGAACCAGCTGTCCGGGACGTCCGCGATGCACGAGACGGCGACCAGCTCAGTCGGCTCGGTCTCGTGTACCGCATCGTCGAGGAGGCCGCGGACCTGCCGCTCTACGTCCCGGTCCAGGCCACGGCCACGGTGGCTGGTGCTTCCCCCACGCATCGAATCGCCCTTGCTGCTCACAGGTGGACGCCGTGGAGGCATGTGTCCAGGTCCCGCACGGGCCGGGGCGGGGCGCACGAGGTCAGCGACCGCCATACTGCGCGTACCCGCTCGACGATCCGCCCACAGCGGTACTGCAGACCGGTCTCCAGCGCCCGTCCGGCCGGCGCGCACGCCGCCTCGCCCCGCCCACCGGCAATGTGCCCGGCCGCGATGTCGTGAACCAGAAGGGCTGTGTGCGCGGGAGGTCGGGGATGACGGCGGCCGTGACCTGACCCTGAGCTGCGAGGTAGCCCCATTCCCGGCACATCAAGAAGACCAAGAACCGCTCCAAGTTCCTTGCATTCTGCCGCTACTTGCGCCAAGTCGATCACGTGCCTGGCCGCAACCCGTTTTCGCCTCACCCGTCGGCTCCCGGTCCACATGGGACAGTGTGGACGGCAGTGGGATGCATCTCTCCGGTTGCGAGCGAAGCCAGGTCAGGAGTGCCGCGGCGGTGACGGTGCCGAGGAAGACATATCCGCGCCTGTCGTAGCGGGTCGCGACAGCTCTGAACTGCGTCAGCTTGTTGATCGCGCGTTCGACGGTGTTGTGCTTCTTGTAGTGGTCCCGGTCGAATCCGGGAGGCCGTCCGCCGTGGGATCCTCGGCGCAGGCGGCCGGCTGCCTGGTCCCGATTCTCTCGGATCACGTGTCCGATACCGCGCTTGCGCAGGTAGGCGCGGGTTCTGCGAACGGGGCTATCCAGGACGGCTCGGACGCCGTGATCACGCCAGCCACACGAAGATCATCCCAGTGATGCTCGATGCCGGCGGACGGGCTCAGGCCGTGGCATACCCGTGCGGTCCGGACACGAAGGCCAGGATGTGGGGGACCGCGTCACGCAGGCTGTCGAAGTGGCGGTGTACGCCCTCCACCGCGACCGTGGCGTTCACGCCCCACACCGTCATCCCAGCCTGCAGTCCGGACTGCACTCCGGACGGTGCGTCCTCAATGACCAGGCAGTCTTCCGGCTCGGCACCCAGCTGTGCAGCGGCCCGCAGATACGGAACGGGAGAGGGCTTGCCCTCCTCGACAGTGGCCGCGTCCACGATCACGCCCGGCACCGGCAGGCCCGTCCTCAGGAAACGGCCGCGCACCCGGTGCTCGTAGTTCGAGGTCACCAGCGCCCAGGACTCCGTCGGCAGACTACGCAGCAGCTCTGACGCGCCGTCGAAGGCCGCATAGACGCCGGACCGCACATCCTCGTCCTCCAACTCGTGCAGCGCGGCCAGGCACTCATGCGGATCGAGGTTCCCCGAGACCGCAGCGAACGTCTCCATCGGCCGCATCCGCAGGGCCACTTGGTACACCTCGTCCGCATCCAGCCCGTATTGCTTCGCCCACGCTCGCCACACCTGGCGCTGGTTGCTCACCGCGTCCATCAACGTGCCGTCGACATCGAACAGCACGTACCTCGAGCGGCCTGACTGCGCAGATTCACTGGTCATACGTCGATCATGCCAGGCACCTACCGGACGATTACGGGACAACCCTTAGCTTGTTCTTTATGGTCTGACCTCGAAAGATGCTCCGAACGTGGTCGCTCGTACGAGGATTTGGGGGACGTGAACACGGCCTTCGTCTGATCCTGTGCTCCGACGAAAGAGGCACTTGACCAGTACGAAGGCCGTGGGGGACGAGTTTGCTGCATCACGATGTCCGGCGGGAGGCGTTCGCTGTGGCGTCACGCTTCCGGGGTGACTTCTTCGACTGCCTGACCACGCGCGGGGACACGCTGTTCGAGCTGACCGACGCGTTGCTGTGCGCGGACGGACCGGTGAAGGCACCGGTGGACCTCACGCTCACGGCCGAGCATCGGCGCGGGCATGGCGCGATGTACGAAGCCTTGAACAGTGGGAACGTCGACGTGCCGCAGTTGCGGCAGGTGCTGGCCAGGCTGCCGCAGCCGCAGGCCGCGGACGGGCGTCTGGTCCTGGCCGTCGACGTGACCCACTGGCTCCGTCCCGATGCGCTGACCAGCCCGGACCGCTTGTTCTGCCATGTCTACGGCCGCAGCGGACGCTCGTCGGACCAGTTCGTGCCCGGCTGGCCCTATTCGTTCGTCGCCGCTTTGGAGTCGGGCCGGACCTCGTGGTGCCAGATCCTGGATGCGCTGCGGCTGGAGCCGGTCGACGATGTCGCCGAGGTGACGGCCGCCCAGGTCCGCCGGGTGGTTGAGGACCTCATCGACATGGGCCGCTGGAAGACGGGTGACCGCGACATCCTGATCGTCTTCGACGCCGGTTACGACGCCCCGCGCATGGCCCACCTCCTGGCCGGCCTGCCCGTCGAGGTGCTGGGGCGGATGCGCACGGACCGCGTGATGCGCAAGCCGGTCCCGGTCCCGTGGATCTCACCTCCGCAGGGCGGGCGCCCGCCCAAGCACGGCAAGGAGTTCCGTTTCGCCAAACCCGACACCTGGGGCGAGCCCGATGCCGCAGCGACGCAGGTCACCGACCGCTATGGCACCGCTCACGCGATGGCCTGGGACCGTATTCATCCTCGTCTGACGACGCGCTCAGCGTGGATCGACCACACCGGAGAACTCCCCGTCATCGAGGGCACGTTGATCCGCCTTGAGGTCGACCGGCTTCCTGGCGGCCACGACCCGCTCCCGGCCTGGCTGTGGTCCTCGGCCAGCGGCATGACCGGCGAGGGCGTCGACCTGCGTTGGCAGGCGTTCCTGCGCCGCTTCGATCTGGAGCACACCTTCCGGATGATCAAGCAGACGCTGGGGTGGGCCGCGCCAGTCCCCGACCCTACTCAGCCGGCTGCGGCGGGGCGACGGGCTGTCCGGCGCACCAGATGGCGCGGATCTTGCGGGTGGCGGTGATGTCGACGAGGGGGTTTGCGTCGATGAGGACGAGGTCGGCGCGCAGGCCCGGTTCGATGCCACCGCGATCGGTGAGGCCGAAGGCGTGGGCGGGCAGGATCGTGGCGGCCCGCAGGGCTTGTGCGGGGCTGAGGCCGGCTTGGACGAGGAGCTCCAGCTCGTGGTGGATGCTCTGGCCGTGTTCGATGTTGGCGGGGGCACCGGGCTGGCTGTTGGCGTCGGTGCCCGCGAGGATCTCCACTCCTGCCGCGTGCAGGTCGGCGACACTCTTGAGAGGGCCGGTGATGGGGGCCCGGCCGGCCAGAACGGCTTCCATCATGGTGAGGGTGGGAACGGCGATCTGACCGGCCTCCTTCATCTTGGCGACGTCGGTGGCCGTGATGCCGTCGACGGGGATGTGGGTGATGAAGTCGGCGCCGCTGGCCACGGCTGCGGTGAATGCCCCGGTGGTGGCGGCGTGGATGACCGTCCGTTTTCCGTGGGCGCGGGCCGCTTCGACGAGGGCGCGGAGACTCTCCTGGTCGGGGCCGCCGTCTCCGGGGGCCTCTGCCATGCCTTTGATGTAGTCGGCGCCCTCCTCCACGCGGGCGGCGACGTGGTTCCGGGCGTCCTTGGCGGTGCGGATGATCGCGTGCTCCGGCATTCCGGGGATGTGCGCGTGCCCTCCGCCGGGGCCGATGGCAGGCAGCCCGGCGGTGCGGAAGTCCGCGAATCCGGTGGCCTTGCGCAGCGAGGCGACCAGCTCGGCCGGCCAGGTCGCCATGTCCAGGCCGGTGGTCACACCCCACGAGGCCAACTGCTCCAGTGTCTGAGGGCCGTGCAGGTGGACGTGTGCGTCGATCAAGCCCGGCAGCAGTACGGCGCCGGACGCGTCAATCTCCCGCGCGCCGGTGGGGTCAGTGCCGATCACGCGGCCGTCGATGACCACGGTGCGGGGCTCGGACAGCCGCTGCCCGTCGAAGACGCGCACGTTGGCCAGGGCTGTCTTGGAGGCTGATGTGGTGAGCACGGAAGGACCTCCCAATAGGGAACAGATTTGTCCACTAAACTGTACCCCGCCATGCCCGATCGACAAGCGTCAGCGCACACGGCTATAACCGGAGACGTGACCGCCCCTTCCGGACCTTCCAGCGCCCCCGCCGCCCAGGACGACGACCCTGGCCGCAGTAGGAAGTCCACGCGGCGGCGCGGGGCCGCGCTCACCCAGGCGATCTATCAGGCAACCTTCGAGGAAATCGACGACGTCGGCTTCGAAGGGCTGGCCTTCGACAAGATCGCCCCGCGAGCCGGAACCGGGAAGTCGGCGCTCTACCGCCGCTGGCGCACCCCGACCGAACTGGTTCTGGACGCCCTCTCCGACCCCGTCGCGGGCTTCGGCAAGCCGATCGTTCCGGACACCGGATCGCTGCGCGGAGACCTGATCGCCCTACTGGGAGCCTTCGCCCACGTCCTGGACGAGCCCCGCGGCCGCGCCCTGCGCTTCCTGATCATCCAGCGAACCCACAACCACGAGCTGCACCAACGCGTACGCGAGCTGGTCATGCTGCCGAACCGGCAGATCCTGCTGAGCCTTCTCGGCGCCGCCGTCGAACGGGGTGAAGCCGACCCCGCCTGCCTCACCCCACGCGTCGCCTCGGTAGGCCCCCGCATGATCCTCACCGAATCCATGGACACCGGAACGGTGACCGAGGCCGAAGTGCAAGCCATCGTGGACGAAGTGCTCCTGCCACTCACAGCACCCCGGCGGTGAGCTCCAGCAACGACACCGCCTGAAGCCCACTCACGCCCCCACCGGCCTCCGCAACGTGATGCTGTCGCACGCCGCCAACGCCAGCACCCTCAACCTCATCCGCGCCATCGCCCAGCCCGAACGGGTCTATTGCCCCTGTGAGACCGACCTCGGCATCCGGTTGCGTTCGTTGACGCAGACACCTCTGAGCTACCACGAGGCCCTGTTCCCATGCCCGGCACCGACCACGATCAACCCATCGAGACTCCCGTTCGACGGACACCGCTCAAGATCGGAAAGACAACAGCTTCTTAGATGGTGAAGTCGCCGCCGTGGGTGGCGTGGGGAGGGGCTGGCGAAGGTGGCGTCGCGGCTGGCGTTGAGGATGATCAAGGCGAGGCTGAGGACCTTCGGGTGCCGGGCGGTGCACAGGCGTCGGTGATGGCGGTGCCCAGGACGTAGCCTCCGGCGCTGAAGGTTGTGTTCTGGCCTGGGCGGGCAGCCCGGTGACGGTGTCTTCGCGCCGAAGCAAGCCGGAGTCCTTTCGTCGGCTGCGAGGGACGGAACAGAGCTGCGCGATCGGACGCTACTTCGAGCCGGTCGCACCGCCCACACCGATGGGCAGCAGGGTGATCGTGGCTTGTGCGGCGTGGGGGGCGCCGTCGTAGGAGCACGTGAGAAGGCAGGCCGCGCTGAGTTGGATCAAGGCCGCGGTGAGGGCCTCGGGGGACGTACGCAGCGCGAGTGCGGCCGGCCGTACGGGGAGGCTGATGATGTGTGCGGTGGCCCGGCCCAGTGCGGGGGCCACGGAGGACGGGGTCGACGCGGTAGGGCGGCGGGTCCGCCGGCAGCCGTGGGTTCTCGATTCGTCGGAAGAGGCGGGGCAGGGCGAGCTGCGCCTCCATCCGGGCCGGCGGGGCCCCGAAGCAGTAGGGGATACCTCATGTCCGCCACCACCACGCCGTGGCGACAGCCGTCGGCTCTCACGGCGACGGCACTGCTGAGCGCCGTTCTGTTCTTCTGGTGGTCGCAGCGGATGATGCTCGGTGGGCGGATCGGCTGGGGCGCCCTGCTGCCCGGTGCGGTGGTCACGGTGATCGGGCTGATCGGCCTTCGGTGGTTCTCCCGGCTCGTCTTCTCTCCGCTGATCGCGTCCAGCGCCGTCACCTACGGCGCCATCGGAACCGTCCTGGTCGTCCAGTCATGGCTGGTCGGTGTGGGAGTGGGGCTCGGCCAGGAGCCGTACTGCGGGCTGCACACGCGGGCCATCCGCCCTTCCAGGATTGGCGCGGGCGCGGGTTCGGTGGACCGCCGCCCGGGGTACGGTGAACAGGTCGAAACATTTCGAGCGCTCCCGTCCTTGCCGGAGCCGGAAGGCCGGCGGTGGGCCCGGTCGACTCTCCGTCCGTCGGTAGCTCG
The DNA here is from genome assembly GCF_036048035.1 of Streptomyces sp. NBC_00400. Taxonomy (NCBI): domain Bacteria; kingdom Bacillati; phylum Actinomycetota; class Actinomycetes; order Kitasatosporales; family Streptomycetaceae; genus Streptomyces; species Streptomyces sp. NBC_00400. Next base: position 8,091,433 of record NZ_CP107940.1, read on the forward strand.
CCGCGGATGGCCGGGGTCCGTATCGTCGCCGCATTACCCGAGGCCGCGCGCCGGGTCGCAGAAGTTCACCGGCACGGCGGTGAGCGCGGCGCAGTTCTCCCCAGAGGTAGCAGTCATGGCATCACTGACCGAGCGAAGGGCGTACCGCGAGAAGATCATGCAGGCTCTGTACGAGGCCACAGAGGGCAACCGCCTTCTGGGTGTCACCGGGGCCAAGCTGGCGCAAGATCTCGCGATCCCGGCAGAGGATCTGGCTGCCGCCTGCACGTATCTGGTGGGCGAGGATCTGATCACAGTCGACTGGGCCGCGGGCAATACGCCGGCCATGGTCACGCTGACGCACCAGGGCATTCGGCGCATGGAGGCTGAGGAAGAGCACGGTTGACGCCATGCTCCGGCGGCGTCCGAACCCTTCGGCTGCGAGCGGAGGCCCGAAAACCACCCATCCGGCCGTTATGCCGTTCCTCCGTGGCGGGTACCGGTGAAGCATGGCTGGTACCTTCACCACCCGCACCATCACCACCGGCGCCACTGAGACCCTGCACGACCTGACGAACGCATGCTCCGCGTTCCTCCGGGAGGCCGCTCATGGGCGAAACGGACTGCTGAACATTTTCACCCCCCACGCGACGTCCGGCCTGGCCATCATCGAGACCGGCGCGGGCAGTGACGATGACCTGCTGGCAGCCCTCCGCGGCATTCTTCCCGCGGACGACCGCTGGAGGGACCGCCACGGTGGTCCAGGCCACGGCAGCGGCCACGTGCTCCCGGCTCTGGTGCCACCACACGCCACGTTGCCCGTGGTCGATGGCGAGCTGGAGCTGGGGACGTCGCAGTCCGTCGTACTGGTGAACACCGAGCGGGACGGCCCCGAGCGCCAGGTCCGGCTGTCCTTCCTCGGCTGACCGCACGACCCACGCGTCGTGCGGCCGGCAGCCCCGTTGGCAGCCGATGTCGCACGAGAGCGTCCGGCTGCCCGCACGGGAGGCGTTGCCTCTTCGCAATTCTCGGGCCGACTGTTCCAAGGGCTCCTGTGCCGTTCGCCCCGTCGCTCCGGCTCGGCCCGGCGAGCCTTACCAGGAGTAAGCTGGAACTACCGAGGGCAATTCGCACACCAGCCTCCACGCTCGTGTCGTTTTCGGCGATTCACGACACCGGGCCGGTGCGATCGGCCCGGGGCAAGGTCTGCGTCATGACCACGACCATTCCGTATACGCCGGCGGTCCAAGACCGGACCTCTTCGCCGCCCCTGCGACTCATGCTGGCACCGGCCGGCACCGCTCCAGCTCTGCTCGACGGTGCGTGGTGGCCCCGCTCCCGTGACCTCACGGCGGAGCTTCCCGCACTGATGGCCGTCCTTGACCCGCTGTGGGGGCGGATCACCCACGTCACGGTGAACCCCACCTTCTGGCCGGTCATCCCACGGAAGGTGCCCGTCGACGGGCATGTGGTGGGTGTGGGCTGGTTCAAGGCCGAGCAAGATCCCCACAAGCTGCTGCTGCTCTCCTACACCGTCGGCCGCTGGGACCTGCTGGTGATCCCTCCGGAGACCAGCCCGGCCACCGCCGCCCGGCTCATGACCGAGGCCGCCGATCCGCTGGGTACCCTCACCGCGAGTGCCCTGATGAACGAAGCGGAGCAACGCCGGATCGCGGAGGAGAGGGAACTGTCCCTGGTCTCGGTCTGGGACTCCGAAGGCGGCCATGGAGCACGCCTGCCGACCTCACGTTCCCCCGCCCGAGCAGTTATTGCTCAGGTGGCAGATGCGACGAGAGGCATCTGAGCGTCGTGTCAGTCATCGCGAGCGCGACGTCGGTCCCGCGGCCCGCTCCGGGGGAAAGCCCCAGGCCAACAGCCTGGGGCTGATCTCTTATCCGGACGGTCTTCCACCGTGCGCCATTCGCGCGCCGCAACACGCCACCTGGTCCTCGTTGGCACATAGTGCTGGATGGGCGGCAGCGACGCACCCGCGAAGGCTCCCATTCCCTTGCCCAGGCCCGGGCGGCAACGGCGGGGGCCGGGCCGACTGCTCGTCGGACCGGTTACCGCGCACGGGGCTGCTTGCCCTTCTCCCGCGAACAGCATTCCGTCCGGGCCCTTCTCCGCATATCAGCCGAGGTGCCGCCGAAGGGCGGTCCGTATAAAGGTCGCCCCGCGCCGTCGCTTCGGGCCTCCCGGTGACTGTGCAGCAGCAGCCGCTGCACGAGCCGCCGAAAGCCAGGACGGATTCTGAGGTCTGCGACGCCGACCAGCTACGCGACCTCAGTCCCCACGTACACCCTCCTCGTGGCCAGTTGGTCCACGCCGCACAGTGACCACGCGCCCGTGTACGGACCGGTAGCGACGCGTGCCCTGTCACGCCGGACCCGGAAACCGACGCTCGTCTGGGCTGTGTCGACTCCTTCGGGGGCGTTTACCAGTGTTCTCAGGAGGTGATGGCGTGCCGGGCAGTTGATCGACACCGTGGAGATCTGCGGTCGCTCGGGCGCACGAAAGGCACTGCGTTCGGATGGTGATCAGGTTGCAAGGAGACGGTCGCCGGTGGGTGACCGACGGGACGCAGCGGCTGACCTCCGACGTTCGTTTCCTGTGGCGCGGACCGCACCACAACTCCCCCTGATTCGCGGCCATTTACCGCAGCGCGGCGACGCTCTGGCACTACCAGCACCAGAACACCCAGCAGTGCCACTGCCCCCAGGGGTGTCCGTGCACGAACGGTTCCAGCCCGCGTTTTTGTGCTGGCCGTGAGTTCGCTCCGCTGCCAAGGCGTGATGTTCACGCACGCTCGCGGCAGCGGCCCTGGGTAAGCGCTCCGCCATTCGGGCGACATCTGGGTCCTCCCTCTATCCGGGGCCCGCCGGTGATGCCTTAAATAGCAATGGTGAGCCCGGAGGTCGCCCATCCCTCTCGGGGGCTCATGTTTTGCCGGTTGGCCGGTAGCGGTCAGCGGCATTTCCTGATGGGCGCTCCTTGGACAGCTGGTCAGTTGCCCCTGCCAGCTGTGATCTGACTGCCAGTCGGTCCTTGAGGAGCCCCCGAACTAGATCCACGCAGACCTAGGGGGTGTCGTTCGGATCATGGCGGGCTCGCGGGGTCTGGCACGCACTCCCCCACGCCTGAACGGCGCGGGGGGACCCCCATCCGCGTTGTCGTCACTCGCCGACGCTCCGCGTCGACTCCCTCCTCCGCCTTGCGATCGCACGCACCAGACCCCGCTCCCTGATCCACCATGATCCGAACGACACCCCCTAGATCGCGAGGGCTCGACATGCGAAAGGGTTTTCAGTCGAGAAGGCATCAACTGCTTTGAGTCGTGGTGAGTGAAAAATCAACTCACGCTGCCGACTCCGCTGAATTCGACCATACCGGTATCGGCGGATCTCATCTCAAGCTGGGCCCCATGGACCGTTAGCACGCCCAAGTGACCGACTCGGGCGACCGCTCCGCCGGTTTCCAGACTCCCCCTGTTCTTTCCACCAGACCTGGATGCGGGACACCCTCTGCGTCCGGTCCGGCATCAGGCGGCCTCCGGTGCGGCGTCACCAGGAGCAATCGGTACGAACGCCGACGCCTGAGTGCGCTCAGGCAGCTGTGGCGAGTGCGCACACCAGGCTCGGCCGAAGCCTTCATGTTCATCCCGGCGCGCAGCAGACGGCACAGCTCAACCCGTGTCCGAGGCGCCGGTCGCAGCGGTGCAAGCGCGCCGCTCTCCCACAGATCCAGGGCGGCGTCAGGGCTGCCCCGGAACCCTTGGAAAGGAAATCCACGATGGCAACATCCGTACCTCTGGGCACCGCCGCTACCTACGGGGTGCTCGCCAACACGGCGATCACCAACACCGGCCCCACCGTGGTCGCCGGCGACCTCGGAGTGAGCCCCGCCGGTGCGGTGACCGGCTTCCCTCCCGGAACGGTCACCGGAACCATCCATGTGAACGACGCTGCCGCGGCGCAGGCCCAGGCCGACCTGCTCGTTGGGTACGCCAACGCACTCTCCCAACCGGTCACGGGCACCGTCGCGACGGAACTCGGGGGGACCACCCTGAACCCCGGCGTGTACAACTCCTTGTCCGGCACGTTCTCCCTCAACGGGACACTGACCCTGGATGCGCAGGGCAACCCCAACGCCGTCTTTATCTTCAAGACGACCACCACGCTCATCACGGGAGCCGCCGGCAACGTCAACCTCATCAACCAGGCGCAGTCCGCCAACGTCTTCTGGCAGGTCGGCAGCTCCGCGACGCTCGGCGCCGGCTCCACCATCAGGGGCAGCATCCTCGCCTTCACCTCGATCACCGCCACGACGGGGGCCATCGTGGACGGCCGGCTGCTGGCTCTCGGCGCCGCCGTCACGCTGGACTCGAACGCGGTCAACGTGCCGCCCCTGTCCACCTGCCAGGTGGTGGTCCAGCCGGTGGCCGGGCCGGTGGTGGTCGGGCAGCCGACCCCCGTATCCGCTCTGGTGACCTGCAACGGCCTGCCGGTCTCGGGTGCTTCGGTGACCTTCACCGGTGGTGCGGTCCCGGTGACCGCCACCACCAACGCGGCGGGCATCGCCACCGGATCGCTGACGTTCAACACCGCCGGGGCCGCCACCATCACTGCCACCGTCACCGCGGCCGGCAGCGGGTGCGCGTGCACCGGCGTCGTCTCCGCGCCCCTCCCCATCACCGTCACTCCGCAGCCGTCCTGCCTGGTGGTGATCCAGCCGGTGACCGGGCCGGTGGTCGTCGGGCAGCCGACCCCCGTGTCCGCTGTGGTGACCTGCAACGGTCTGCCGGTCGTCGGTGGGTCGGTGACCTTCACCGGTGGTGCGGTCCCGGTGACCGCCACCACCAACGCGGCCGGTGTCGCCACCGGATCGCTGACGTTCAACACCGCCGGGGCCGCCACCATCACTGCCACCGTCACCGCGGCCGGCACCGCCTGCGCGTGCACCGGCGTCGTCTCCGCGCCCCTCCCCATCAGCGTCACTCCGGCGACGGGCCCGCTCAGCGTCGCGCCCGCCTGCTGGCACGTCAACCTGCCCATCCCGATTCCGAGCCTGTTCGCGGCGACGCTGACGGCCACCGTCACGCCGGCGCAAGCGGGCGTCACGGTCACCTTCTTCGTCTCCGGCCTGCCGGTGGGCACCGCGGTGACCAACGCCAACGGCATCGCCACCCTCAACGCCGGCCTGTCCATCCTGCAGATCAGCGCCAGCAGCTACACGGCGACCGCCACCGTCGGCGGCGTCCCGGTCCAGGCCACCGGCGCCCTGAGGCCCTGCTTCCCGCCGGTGTGAACCGCCGGTGCCCGATCGACCGGGGCGGCGTGACGGGTCCTGTCGCGGAACTCGCGAAGGGCGATCTGATCCACGCAGCGCCGACCCTGGCCTGACGGCCTTCCGGTGAGCGGCCTGCCCCCAGGGGCTGTCGCTCAAGGGCTGTCCCCCGTCGTGCAAGGACGGGGGACAGCCCGACTCCAAGTTAGTGGTGAGCCCGTCGGCATCACGCCCGTCGGCCGGATGGAGACGGGGGGCGGAACACCCCGGGCGCCGGTGGTGCGTGAACGGCTCACAGGTGAGGACTGGGGCCGGTGTTTCCCTGTCTCGGCATCGGCCCCGGGACGGCCAAGCGGCTCTCACAGCCCCAAGGTTCCGTGTAGAGCCCCCAGCGGGCCGGTCAGAGCCACGTTCAGAATTCCATGCCGCTACGGAGACGGCGGCTGACCGTCAGAGGATCGCCGGGGCGCCAGGTTCCCGGCCAGATGCCGGCTGCGTCGTTGCTCGCGCTGAGCAGTTGCAGCAGCTGGATCGCGGCGCGAGCCTCGCGCAACGTCGGCAGTCGACGCTGTCGACCAGGGCCAGGAACCGATCACCATGTCGCGCCACAACTGGCCGTTCTCGGTCCGGTCACGGCACCACGGGAGCAGCGCGGCACGGAGAGAAGTGAAGTTTGATCAGGCTGCGGAACGCGGTGGTGGTGTCCGCGATGACGGCCGCGTCGTTACTGTGCGTAGCTCCTGTGGCCGCCAGCGCGCCTGCCGGGGCAGTCCGGTGACCGCGAACGAGTTCCTCAGCTGTGAAGAGCTTGAGCGCAAGATGGATGAGTTCGATGGCTCGGGCAGCGGCGGCATGAGTGAGGCATTGGGCTATCTTGCGCTCTACGCCATCGCGAAGGCGAAGGGCTGCGCCTTCCTGGACGATCACAATCGCTACGGCAAGGACCCGTGGAAGGGGGGAGAGGGCAAGCTTCATATGCGGGCGTGGGACGACCAGACTGGCGACGAAACCCCCATGCTCACCGTGGACCCCGACAACCACTGGCTGTATGCCCGGGATCACAGCGACGCCTCACTCTTCAAGTTTGTGCCGACGGGCGAATCCGGCTGGAAGGGGAAGCGCTACTTCTTGGCCGTCGCCTCTGGCCCTGATGCCGGGAAGTGCCTGAGCAGCTTCGACGACCCGATAGCCCACATCGAGGCCCATCCATGTGACGAGAATTCCGACCGCTGGGCTATATCCGACAACGGTGGGAGCGGCTGGTCGGCTTGGTCGTTCGACAACTTCAGCAGCACGGGCGAGCACCGCGGTGTGCTCGATGTCCCCAGGAACGGGTTGCAATCGATGATTGTTTATCCCTGGAACGGTGACCCCAACCAGATGTTCCACTTCCGCCCGCCGAACTACAGGTGAGAACGGTCGCGTGCGGAGCCTGTCATGCCCTCCGCACGCAAAAACCGCCGTGGGACGTTCACCGGCTTCCTCCTGCTGAGCAAGAGCTTCCTGGCCACAGTCAGCAACATGCCTGTCAGTGAGGGAGACACGAAACCGCGACAGACCAGGGAAAACTGCGCTCGGTAGTTCTCATTGGTCCGCAGGGTCCTGTCGCACCGCGCCGTGGATGTGCCCGCCAGGGGCACGCCGGCTATCTGGTGGGCTGCTGGACATAGGCCATCTGTCGGCAGGCGGGGGCCGGACGGCGGATGGGGCGCAGAGCTGCCCGGCGGGAGGGTGGTGAGTGGGGCCTGGCTGCCTCCGACGGCGCATGCCGGAGGTAGGCCATGCCTGTCCACAGGCCGAGGGAAGGTGATCGGCATGATGTGGTTCGACGGCGGCTGGGGCTGGGGCTGGGGCTGGGGCGCCTGGCTCGTCATGGCCGTGATGATGGTGCTTGTCTGGGCATTGATCATCGCCGGTATTGTTGCGCTTATCCGCTACCTCACCGGCAGCCATCGCAGCGACCCGAGCGGACCGTCCCCCTCCTCCGCTGAGCCTGGCTGGGGAAGCAGGCGGGCTGAGGATCTGCTCGCCGAGCGGTTCGCCCGCGGGGAGATCGATGAGGGTGAGTACAAACGTCGGCTCATGCTGCTGCGGGAGCACCGGTGAGCGCGACGGTCGGGGCGGGGCGGCGCAGCACCAAGGCCGGCGTGCTGGGAACGCTCTTGCTGGATGTGAGCAACGTGGAGCTGATCCGCCGCACCGCCCGCTCCGACAGTACGGCCGCCCGTGTCCTCCTGCCCTATGCGGCGTGGTGCGCCTTCGTCACCACCCTCAACCTCGCCATCGCCCGGAGCAACTCGTCCTGTTGAGACTCCCCTTCGGGGCGAAGGGTGCCGGCGGGCAGGGAAGAGCGCAGCGCATATCTCGGGAATGAGCGGAGCGTCCTCGGGCGGGTCGTCGCCTACAGGAACGGCCGCGGGGCGCTACCGGGAGGCGGCTCCTCATCCCGCCGACGTCCCGGGCCGACGACGTCGCACACCGATCCCGGGAAGTTTTGGGTGTGCCAGCTGCTGCCGTCCCATGCCACTGCGAAACCCTCGTGACCGTCGAGCCCCGCCAACCAGTCGCGGGCGCCCGCACCCATGGCGAAGGCCGCCGTGGCATAGGCGTCGGTCGTGGTGAGACTGCGGCCGACGACGGTGACCGAAGCAGGACCCGTCGCGGGAGTGCCGGTGTGCGGATCGAGAATGTGGGCCCCGCGTTCGGCGGTGCCCGAGGTCGCGACGGCCAGGTCGCGTCCGGTGACGACGGTGCACAGCTCGCCCGGGCGCAGTGGGTGAGCGATCCCGATGCGCCAGGGAGTGCCGGGCGCTGCTTCCCCGCTGAGCTGGAGGTCGCCGCCGCCGTTCACGCAGAGGTGATGGGCGCCGGCGGCCTTCAGGATCTGTGCGGCACGTTCGACCGCCCAGCCCTTGACCAGCCCGGTCGGATCGAGGCTGCCGTTCGCGGTGACGCTGAACCAGCCACCGGTGGCATGTCCCACCTGGTCACAGAGGTCGAGCACCTCGCATACCTCCGCGGGGCAGTCGTCGAGTCCCAGCTCTCCGCGTGCCAGCCGGCTGACGGCGCTGTCGGGACGGTACGTCGAGAAGACCTCGTCGACGTGGTGCAGCCACCTGACGGCTTCGACCAGGGCAGACTCGACGGCGGGGGTGCGGGCGTCGCGGATGTCGAAGGAGAACACCGTGCCCATCGTCCGCTCGACGTGACGCAGTCCGCGCCGGGCCTCAGACACCGGCCCGGTCCAGGGCGCTCTGCAACGACCGGATGTAGCCGGCACTGGTGTAACTGGCGCCGGACACTGCGTCGATGCGGGCGCTGTGCGTGCTCAGCGCTTCCTGTGTCAGGCGCGGGACGGCGTAGGTGGCGATCTCACGGTCGCGGCCGTTCTCGGACGGCGCGTGCAGCACCTTGACGGCGGTCAGCCGGCCGGCCTTGAGGGTGGCCGCGACCTGTACGGTGCCGTAACGCGTGCTGATCCGGGCGCCGGTATAGGTGCCTTCGGCCGGGTGGCCGCCTCGCTGCGGACGTCCGGTGGGCGACGGGGCAGGTGCGACGCCCGCCCGGGCCGGGTCGCCGGTCAGGCCGGCGGGCTGGTGCGGCTTGAGGGAAAGCAGGAGGACGATCAGCGCGCTGGTCGACGCTGCGGTCAGAACGGCTCGGCGCACGGGGGCTCCTCAGAACTCGAACGACTCGTGGTGGATACGGTGCCGGGGTATGCCGGCACCGCGCAGCGCGCGCCGGGCGGCGCCGGTCATACCGGGCGGACCGCACAGATACACGTCATGGCCGGCCAGGTCCGGTATCAGGCTCTTGAGTGCGCGGGCGGTCAACGGCGCGGAGTGCCCGGCCGGTTCATCGACGAAGTAGTGGACGGCCGTGCCGCGCGCGGCCGCGATCGCGTCGAGCTCGGCGCGCAGGGCGAGGTCTTCCGGACGCCGTGCCCGGTAGATGAGCGTGACCTCGCCGGGGAGGGTTTCGAAAAGAGCCCGCAGCGGGGTGATGCCCACGCCGCCCGCGAGCAGCAGCACCTTCGCCGACCGGCGGCGCGCTTCGGTGAAACCACCGTAGGGGCCTTCGGCCCATACGCGAGTGCCGGGCCGCAGCCGGGCCAGGGCCGCGCTGTGTCCGCCGGCCTCCTTCACGGTGATGCGCAGGTGGTGGGGGAGCGGCGGCGCGGAGAGGGAGTAGGGATTGGCGGTCCACCACAGGCCCGGCGCCAGGAAACGCCAGCGGAAGAACTGGCCCGGCCGGGCCCCGAGTTCGGTCAGCCGCTCCCCGGTGAGGTGCACCGACACCACGCCCGGTGCCTCGGGGCGGACGTCGGCGACGCGGAGCCGGTGGCGCAGGGCCCGTCGTACCGGGACCACGAAGCGGTACCAGACGATCAGCGCAGCCACCGTCGTGTACAGGGCGTACCAGCCGAGTTGGGCCGGCTTCCGGCCCACGAAGTCGGCCCCGTTGGCGAGCTGATGACCGAAGGCGAGGAAGACGGCCAGGTAGGTGGCGAGATGGAGGTAGTGCCAGGTCTCATAGCTCATGCGGCGCCGGGCGGCACGCGCCGAGACGAATCCGGTGCCGACCAGCAGCACGAAGCCCGCGGTCGCCTTGAGCATGTCCGGGTAGTCGAGGACGAGTGTGGTCGTCTCGTGCAGGACGTCGCTCCGCGAAGTGAGGGCGTAGCCCCAGACGATCAGCAGGGTGTGCGCCAGAACCAGCGAGATGGTGTAGCGCCCGCCCATGGCGTGCCAGCGCGCAAGGCGATCGGTGCCCAGGTTGTGGTCGAGGAGCGGAACGCGGGCCATCAGCGCGACCAGTACCGCGCAGGCGTAGCCGGCCAGCAGTCCGGTGATCCGGCCGGCGCCGGTGAGCCAGTCCGCCGGGCCCACCACGGACGCCGTTCCGGTCCACCACAGGGCCAGGATACCGGCGGCCCCCGCGCAGATGACGCCCTGGGCGAGCAGCGGAGCCGCGGGTGGTAGCCGCCGTGACGGGGCGCTGCCGGGGGCACCGCGGCGGGTGTGCGAGATGGCGCTCATGGGGGCTTCCCTTCCGTGGTCGGCGCCAGCGTCGCAGCGCAACCTCTGAAGACCCTCTGAGTGGCGGCCCGCCGAGCCATTCATAGGAAACTCAGAGCTGACTCATACCCGTGCACACCTCCGCGCGAGGGATGCTGGAGTCACCATGCACACTCACCGCATCCCCGCCCCGCTGCACAGCGCTGACGGCTCGCCGGTGCGGGTCCTCGTGATCGACGACGAGCCGGACCTCACCGAGGTGCTTTCCGGCGCCCTGGCCGGTGAGGGCTGGGAGGTCCGCAGTGCGGCCGACGGCGTCTCCGCGCTCGCTGTGGCACGGACCTTCCGGCCGCAGGCCGTCGTCCTGGACTGGATGCTGCCCGACATCGACGGTCTGCAGGTGCTGCACCAGCTGCGCCAGGAACTGACGACGGTCTGCGTCCTGTTCCTCACCGCACGTGACGCCGTCGAGGACCGGATCGCCGGGATCACTGCGGGCGGTGACGACTACGTGACCAAACCGTTCAGCCTGGAAGAGGTCCTGGCGCGGCTGCGCGGTCTGCTGCGCCGGGCCGGTATGGCGCATGATCCGGACGGGGACCGGTTGGTCGTCGGGGATCTCGTCATGGACGAGGAGGCGCGGGAGGTCGTTCGCGGCGGTGAACTGATCGAGCTGTCCCGCACCGAGTTCGAGCTGCTCCGGTTCCTGATGCGCAACCCCCGGCGAGTGCTGTCCAAGGCCCAGATTCTCGACCGGGTCTGGTCCTACGACTTCGGCGGCCGGTCACACATCGTCGAGCTCTACATCAGCTATCTGCGAAAGAAGATCGACGTGGGCCGGACTCCGATGATCCACACGGTCCGCGGTGTCGGATACGTGCTCAAGCCGGAGCCGTTGTGAACCGGCTCGTTCCGCGCACCCTGCGCAGCCAGCTCACCGCCGGTCTGGTCGTGCTCCTGGCGCTGGCCTGTCTGGCGGTCGGCGTCACCACGGTCGTCGCGCTCGAAGGGTTCCTGGTAAGCCGCCTCGACCAGCAGCTCTCCGCCTCCGCCGGCCGCTTCGCGGTGAGTCTGGAACACGAGTCCAGGCCGGACGCCGACAACCGGCCGGACACCCGCGGTCAGTCCGAGGGCACCTTGGGTGCCCGGCTGCTGCGCGGCACGCCGACCCAGGCTGCTGTCGTACGGGACCGGTCGGACGCCGCGGTGCCGCTGTCCGCCGACGACCGTCGGGCGCTGGCCGCGCTCCCGACCGACGGCTCCGGACACGGCATCCGGCTTTCCGCGCTGGGGCGGTACCGCGTCAACGCGGTAGTGGGCGACGATCACGACGTGCTGATCACGGGTCTGCCGCTCCGCCCGGTCGAGGAGACGGTGCACCGGTTGGTGGCGGTCGAGGCGGTGGTGTTCGGCGGGGCTCTCCTGGTCACCGGCGTGCTGGGAGTTCTGTGGGTACGTCTGTCGTTGCGTCCGCTGCGCCGTGTCACGACCACGGCCGCGAGCGTCGCCGAACTACCGTTGGCCAGTGGCGAGGTGGCGATGCCGGCGCCGGTGCCGGTGGCCGACGCGCGCACCGAGGTCGGGCAGGTCGGCACGGCCCTCAACCGGATGCTCGGCCATGTCGGCAACGCCCTGGAGCGTCGTCATGCCGGCGAAGAGCGACTGCGGCGCTTCGCCGCCGACGCCAGTCACGAGTTGCGGACGCCGGTGGCCAACGTCCGTGGCCATGCGGAACTCGCCCTTCGGCACAGGGGGCCGGTGCCCGGTGAGGTCCGGCGCTCCCTGGAACGGATCCAGGCCGAGTCGGAGCGGATGGGCCGTTTGGTGGACGATCTGTTGCTGCTCGCACGCCTCGACGCCGGCCGTGCCCTGGAGAGCAGGCCGGTGGATCTGACGCGACTCGTGCTCGACGCGGTCGACGATGCGCGGGCGGTCGGTCCGGGCCACCGGTGGCTGCTCGACCTCCCTGAGACGGCGGTGACCATGACGGGGGACGAACACCGCCTGCACCAGGTCGTCGGCAATCTGCTCGCCAACGCCCGGACCCACACCCCGCCGGGGACCGCCGTGACGGTGCGGCTGGCGGCTGACGACCGGGGAACCCGGCTGACGGTCGCCGACGACGGCCCTGGCGTGCCCGAGCAGGTCCGGCGGGAGGTCTTCGGCCGCTTCGTGCGGGGGGACCACAGCCGCTCGCGAGCGGCCGGTGGTACCGGCCTGGGACTGGCCATCGTGGAAGCCGTGGTCACCGCGCACGGCGGACAGGTCATGATGAACAGCCGCCCTGGGCACACCGAGTTCACCGTGACCTTCCCCCCCCCGGATCTTGAGCGTTGCTCGCGGGAACCGTCGAGCGGGGCTCGGCGCGGAGAAGGTTGAGCGCAGAGGCGCCCGGCCCCGCTGAGCGGTACGGGGCGAGGGCGTCAGTTTCCGCAGGCGCAGCCCGGGGCGGGATCCGCGTCGGCCGTCTCGCGCGCGCAGCAGCCGTTGCGGCTGGTTCCTGTGGACGGATCGGCGCTCCTGCCGAGGGTGTCGGCGTCGGCCTTGACGACGTAGACCTCCCATGGCTCCTTGCCGGGGCCGTGCACCCACACCTTGTCCTGGAGGGCGTAGCAGCACGAGGTGTCGTTCTCCTCGAAGGTGGCGAGGCCCGCGTCCTTGAGCCGGGTCGTCGCTGCCGTCACGTGATCCGTGGACTCGACTTCCACGCCGAGGTGGTCGAGGCGGGTTTCCTGTCCGGGGTCGCCCTCGATCAGCACGAGCTTGAGCGGCGGCTCTGTGAGGGCGAAGTTGGCGTAGCCCGCCCGCCGCTTGGCCGGTTCGGTGCCGAACAGCTTCGAGTAGAAGGTGATCGAGGCTTCAAGGTCGCTGACGCGCAGGGCGAGCTGTGCACGTGACATGGCGAGACTCCGATCGGCTTGCATTGATGCATGCCGATTCAAGGTTGCGTCCTGATTCGATAAACGTCAACATAGAGGCATGTCGAATCAAGAGCTTGAGGTTCCCGGGCAGGCCGACCAGGACGGCGCGTGCTGCCCGGGCCTGCTGTCCGCCCCGCTCGACGAGGGCCAGGCCGTGGAGCTGGCGACGGTGTTCAAGGCACTGGGCGACCCGGTGCGACTCCGCTTGCTGTCGATGATCGCCTCGCGCGCCGGCGGTGAGGTCTGCGTCTGCGACCTCACCCCCGCCTTCGACCTGTCGCAGCCGACGATCTCGCATCACCTCAAGCTGCTGAGGCAGGCCGGCCTCATCGACTGCGAGCGGCGCGGCACATGGGTCTACTACTGGCTGCTGCCGGAGATGACCGACCGCCTCGCGGGCATCCTCATGCGTCCCGCGGGCGAGCCCCTGCCCGCCCCCGCTGAGGCAGCAGGGGCGACCTCGTGAGCGCCGTACCCGAGCAGACGGTCGCCGGCCGCCTGTCGTTCCTCGACCGCTACCTCGCCGTGTGGATCCTCGCCGCGATGGCGCTCGGCCTGGGCCTCGGGCGCCTCGTGCCCGGCCTCGGGGACGCCCTCGCCGAGGTGACCGTGACCGGGGTGTCCCTGCCGATCGCGCTCGGCCTGCTCGTGATGATGTACCCGGTCCTCGCCAAGGTGCGCTACGACCGGCTCGACACCGTCGCCCGCGACCGCCGGCTGCTGCTGCCCTCCCTGCTGCTGAACTGGATCGTCGGTCCGGCGCTCATGTTCGCGCTGGCATGGCTGTTCCTGCCGGACCTGCCCGCATACCGCACGGGTCTGATCATCGTGGGGCTGGCCCGCTGTATCGCCATGGTGGTCATCTGGAACGACCTCGCGTGCGGCGACCGCGAGGCCGCCGCCGTCCTGGTCGCGCTGAACTCCGTCTTCCAGGTCATCGCGTTCTCGGCGCTCGGCTGGTTCTACCTGTCGGTGCTGCCCGGTTGGCTCGGCCTTGAGCAGTCCGGCCTCAATGTCTCCGTGTGGGAGATCGCCCGCAGCGTGCTGCTCTTCCTCGGCGTCCCGCTCGCCGCCGGCTACCTCACCCGCCGGATCGGAGAAAAGACAAAGGGGCGCGCCTGGTACGAGTCCGAACTGGTGCCGCGCATCGGTCCGTTCGCCCTGTACGGCCTGCTGTTCACGATCGTCATTCTGTTCGCGCTGCAAGGCGACGCGATCACCTCGCAACCGCTCGACGTCGCCCGTATCGCGCTGCCGCTGCTCGTGTACTTCACCCTGATGTGGGCCGGCTCCATGGCACTCGGACGCTCCGTCGGCCTCGACCACCCGCGGGCGACGACCCTTGCGTTCACGGCCGCCGGCAACAACTTCGAGCTGGCCATCGCGGTGGCCATCGCCACGTTCGGCGCCACCTCCGGACAGGCCCTCGCGGGCGTGGTCGGCCCGCTCATCGAAGTCCCCGTGCTGATCGGCCTCGTGTACGTCGCGCTGTACGCACGCCGCTTCTTCATCACCCCCGCACCTCTGACCGAGGAAGGCCCCGTGCATGTCTGACCACGCCCTGCCCGCCGTGCTGTTCGTCTGCGTCCACAACGCCGGACGCTCGCAGATGGCCGCCGCGTTCCTCACGCACCTGGGAGGCGACCTCGTCCAGGTGCGGTCCGCCGGGTCCGCCCCCGCCGACGCCGTGAACCCGTCCGTCGTCGCGGCGATGGCCGAGGTGGGCATCGACGTCTCGGCCGAGGTGCCCAAGGTGCTCACCGTCGAGGCCGTGCAGGCATCCGACGTCGTGATCACGATGGGCTGCGGTGACACCTGCCCGGTCTTCCCCGGTAAGCGGTATCTCGACTGGCAGTTGCCCGACCCCGCCGGGCAGGGCGTCGAAGCCGTACGGTCCCTCCGGGATGACCTCGAGCAGCGAATTCGCGGACTGCTCCATGAGATCGCCCCCGAGGGGCGGGCCTGACTCCTTGCCCCGGACGGGCCTCCGCCTTGCGCCCGCACCCACCAGAGGCCGAGAGGGCCTGCCCGATGCGTCTCGTGACTGTTGAGCGTGCTGATCGTTTCGGTCGGCGTGGGGCGGTTGGGGCGCTGTGGTGGTCGTCAAGCAGTCGCACAGATGGCTTCGACGAAGTGCCCTACCTTGTCTTCCGGCAGATGCCGGGCGAGGTCGGCCTCACTGATCATGCCGACCAACCGGTGATCGTCGATGACCGGTAGCCGCCGGATCCGGTGTTCTGCCATGGCGTGCAGGACCTGTGCGCTTCCGGCTTCGGCGCTGATGGTGAAAGGTTTGCCCTGGGCGAGCTCGCCGGCGGTCATCCTCTTCGGGTCCTTGCCCCTGGCGAGGCACTTCAGGACGATGTCGCGGTCGGTGATGATCCCGTGGAGTCGGTCATCCGGGCCGCAGATGGGGAGTGCGCCCACATCGAGGTCGTGCATGAGGCGTGCCGCGTCTTCCACGGTTTCGGTCTCCTGCACGCAGGTGGCGCCGCTGTGCATGATGTCGCGTGCGGTGGTCATAACGCTGACTCCTTCACGTTTGTCCGGGCAGAGCGTGACGTGATCCACTGCCTGCCGCCCTGCGAGCCGTATGAACAGTGTCTGGCTCTTGGGCTGCAGGTTGAAATGGGTCGAATGGCCCCGCCTTCCGTGGGCGAGCGGCGTGGCATCGTCCCGTCCCTGCCGATCGGCAGGGAAAGGGACCGGACGGCCCCTGCCCGGCCGGCTCGGTGCATTTCAGGCTGGAAGTGTCGTTGCCGGCCATGTGACCTCGTTCCGGGTACTAGGAGGCATCATGCTGAACACTCCGCACATCGTCAGGGATGTGATGACGAAGACCGTGGCCGCGGTCGACCGGGGGGCGCGGTTCAAGGAAGTTGTCGAGACCATGGAGGAGTGGAAGGTCAGTGCTCTGCCGGTGCTGGCGGGGGAGGGCCGCGTGGTCGGAGTGGTCTCCGAGGCCGATCTGCTGCCGAAGGAGGAGTTCCGGGAGTCGGACCCCGACCGTCTGGAGCAGCTGCGACAGGTGGACGACGTTCGCAGGGCGGAAGCGGTGACGGCGGGGGAGCTGATGACCAGCCCGGCCCTGACCGTGCGTGCCGATGCCACGCTCTCCCAGGCCGCACGGATGATGGCGCACGAGTCCGTCAAACGGCTTCCGGTGGTCGACGGGCACGGGATGCTGAGGGGCATCGTCAGCCGTGCCGATCTGCTGAAGGTCTTTCTGCGTTCGGACGAAGACCTCGCGGAGGAAGTCCGCCGGGACATCGTGGGCGCGCTGTTCGCGGCGCCGACCAAGGATCTCCAGGTGACGGTCGCCGACGGGGTCGTCACGCTCAGCGGGCGGGTCCGGGACACCTCGCTCGTCCCGGTGATCGCTCGCTTGGTGCGGTCGGTCGAGGGCGTGGTGGACGTGGAGTTCGATGTGACCGGCACTGCGTCCGTACGGCCCGAGCCGCCGGTGGCGGGACGGCAGAGGTGACCACGCGGTGCGGGGGGCAGCTGGGCGGTGACCTCACGCGGTACCCCCTCGGACCAGCGGCGGGCGGCATCCGGCCCGGCGGGCGGTGCAGGTGAGTAGGGCCCGTCCCGAGGAGGCGTCATGGAACACACTCCGCACACCGTCAGCGATGTGATGACCCAGACCGTGGTGGCGATCGGGCAGGAAGCGCCGTTCAAGGAGATCGTCCGGACCATGGAGCAGTGGAAGGTCAGCGCTCTGCCCGTACTTGCGGGGGAGGGCCGTGTGGTCGGAGTGGTCTCCGAAGCCGACCTGCTGCCGAAGGAAGAATTCCGGGAGTCGGAGCCAGACCGTATGGAGCAGCTGCACCGGCTGGACGATGTGCGCAAGGCCGGTGCACTGAGGGCGGGAGAGCTGATGAGCACGCCTGCCCTGACGGTGCAGGCCGGTGACACCATTGCCCAGGCGGCGCGGACGATGGCCTTCAAGTCTGTGAAACGGCTTCCCGTGATCGACGGTCAGGGGCTGCTGCAGGGCATCGTCAGCCGCTCCGACCTGCTGAAGGTCTTTCTGCGCTCCGACGAGGACCTGGCTGAGGAGGTGCGTACGGAGGTCGTCGGCCGGCTGTTCGGCGCCGCCTCGAAGGAGGTGGGGGTCACTGTCGCCGACGGTGTGGTCACCCTCCACGGCATGGTCCCTCACACCTCGCTCCTCCCCGTTGCGGCCCGCCTGGTGCGGGCGGTCGAGGGCGTCGTGGACGTGACGTTCGACGTCGCGGGCCCCACTCCTGCCCGGACGGGACCGCCGTTGGCGGAGCCGCAACTCTGAGGTGGCCCGGAGGCGACGGGGCAGGCACGTGGCAGGGCCTGTCGGTCCCTGTGACAGCACCGGACGGCCCTCGTGCGCCAGGGGCGTCACCGCCCATGGTGGGACTCAGGACCCTGCAGAAGGGCACCGCGATGACACGCACCGCATCTCGTGTGCAAGAGGTCTGTGCACTGCCTGCCGACGGAAGCACGGTCCGGCTGCGCCCCGCCCGCCCGGAGGATCGCGGACAGGTACTGCGGCTCTACGAGGAGATGTCCGTGGACAATCTGCGCAGCAGGTTCTTCGCGGTGAGCCGCCGCTCCGGCGAGCAGGCCGCGGACCGGCTCTGCGCCCTGGCCGCGCCCGGACACCGCACCCTGGTCGCCGTGCACGGTGACCGGCTGGTCGGTGTCGCCGAGTACGAGACCGTGGACGACCCCACGTCTGCCGGGATCGCTCTGGCGGTCGCCGACGACTTCCACCACCGCGGCGTCGGCACCCTGTTGCTGGAACACCTCGTCCACACCGCCCGCGAGAACGGGGTCGCGGTCTTCACCGCCGACGTGCTCGCCGACAACCACCTCATCCACACGGTCTTCGCCACGATCTACCTGAGCTTGCCGAGGCCGCATGCCATCCCGTCATCGCCAGGCCGGACGGAATCACCGCAGTCGACGCCCGGGTCCGCCTGCTGCCACGTCGCGCACACGACCCCTGCTTGCGCCGGCTTCCGTGAAGGCACCGACACGAGCTGAGAGCGGGTCCGAGATGAAGCGTCGATGCGTCGGAACCGTGATGACCGATGATGTCGTCAGCGCGCGGAGCAGGACACCCGCTGACGACATGGCGCGGTGGCTGGCGGAGTACGACATCAACGGCCTGCCCGTCGTGGATGCCGAGGACAGGGTGATCGGAGTCGTCTCCGCGACGGACCTGCAACGCAACCGGCGCACCACAGACACGGACGGCGTGCTCACCGCCGAGGCAGTGATGTCGGCTCCGGCCCGTACCGTCCGTGCCGACGACTCCGTAGTGCGTGCGGCCCGCCTCATGAGTACAAGCGGCATCGAGCGGCTCCCCGTGGTGGATGAGGAGGCCCGCTTGGTCGGCATGGTCACCCGGCGCGATGTGCTGCAGATCTTCGCCCGTCCGGACGCCGACATCCGCGCCGAGGTCATCGACGAGATCGTGGTGCGGGCGCTGTGGCTGAGCCCGCGGAGCGTACAGGTGGTGGTGTGTCAAGGCATGGTGACTCTCAGCGGGAGGCTGGAGTCCAGCGGTGCAGCGGCCATCGCAGTGCGGATGACGCGGCAGGTCGACGGCGTCACGGCCGTGGTCAACCGCCTCACCCATCGGTACGAGGCCCCGTACCGATAGCCGGTGCAGCTTGCGGCTGAGGTCTCCGAGCCGACCACTTCCGTGCCTCTTGCGCGGCCGTGGTCGGCGTGGAACACACGGGCGAGGCGGGACGGCCCTCGGAGTCACCAATCCGCCGCGGTTCAGGGCTGCCGGTGCCGCCACCGGAAGTCTGTTTCCGCCCAGTCCTTCTCCCACTGGGCGTAGCGCCGGCGGTTCAGCAGGACGACTCCGGCTTTGTTCGCGCCGATGAGCAGCAGACCTGTGGTGGACGCGGCGACAATGCCGACCGCGATGCTTTGGGCGACGGCCTCCCCTGGGGCGGCGGGATCCCGCAGCAGGGACCCGTACCGGTTTATCCATGCGGTGGTCCGATCGCCCGCCCGCAGACCTGGTGCCACGGTCGTCTCTCCTGTGTGTACTGTGCCGTCCGTGGCCGTCCAGCGCACCGTGGCGTGGACCCGGCCGCCGGCGCCGCCCGCGGAATCAACGCCGATGCGAGCGGGGGGATCTTCCGTGAGTATGGCGGACACGCTCTTCCCCTCGTGCCCCTGGCGCTGGGAGGAGGTGTCCAGCGCACTCGCGGCCGCCACACCGGCGGCAGGTGCCGTGACGGCGATCAGGACCGCAGTGGTCAAGAACATCCAGGATTCGGCCACGTCCGTCCCGCGCTTGAGCGGGTTGTCCCGCCACAGCAAGCGGATCTTCTTCAGAGGCATGAGGCACCCCTCTCGCCTCCTTTGACTTTGGCACGCCCGAAGAGCGCAGGTGAGGGGCCGAACGGCCCCACCAGGGGACGGAACGGCGGCCGCGGGTACGGCAGGCGTGGGACTGTTCGGCCCTGGCGGGCCGGTCCGGGACGCCGCACGATGGGTGGTAGGCGGGGGCGTTCCTCGTACCCCGGCCCGGAGGGCACCATGACCGACGCAGAGACATTCTCACCGCAGCGGCCGATCCGCGTGTTCCTTCTCGACGATCATGAAGTCGTCCGCCGCGGTGTGCAGGACCTGCTCGATGCCGAGCCTGACATCGAGGTGGTGGGTGACGCCGGTACGGCGGACCATGCGCTCGCCCGCGGCCCGGCGTTGCGGCCGGATGTCGCGGTGCTCGACGTACGGCTGCCGGACGGGGACGGAGTCTCCGTCTGCCGGGAGCTGCGCTCGCGCATGCCGGGGCTGGCTTGTCTGATGCTCACCTCGTTCGACGACGACGATGCGCTGCTCGACGCGATCATGGCTGGTGCGGCCGGCTATGTACTGAAGGAGATCAAGGGGGCAGATCTGGTCTCAGCGGTGCGCACGGTCGCCGCCGGCCGTTCCATGCTCGACCCGGCGACGACGTCGCGGCTGATGAGCACGCTGCGGGGCGAGGACTCCGGCGAGGAGCCCGAGGCGGACGTGCTGTCGGGCCTTTCACCACGGGAGAGGGAGATCCTCGGGCTGATCGGCGAAGGGCTGACGAACCGTCAGATCGGCAAGCGGCTCTATCTTTCCGAGAAGACCGTCAAGAACCACATCTCCCGCCTGCTGGCCAAACTCGGTGTGGAACGGCGTATCCAGGCGGCCGTCCTCGCCACCCAGGCTGCCCCGGCGCCGGACACGCCTGCCGGCGGTCTTCACGACTGAGGCATGCGGTGCGGATGTGCGTCCCCCCGAGGCAGCGGCACACACCACACCAGGCGGGTTCCGCCTTCCGCCAGTGCTTCCGTAGTCATCTCCCCGCCCATGCTTTCCGCCCGTTTGGCCAGGTTGCGCAAGCCGCTGCGCCGCCCGACTTCGCGGATTCCCACGCCGTTGTCCTTGACCGTCAGCGTCAGCCGCTGATCACGGACGATCAGGGACACATCCGCCGCACTGGCATGAGCATGCTGCGCGGTATTGGAGAGTGCTTCGCCGAGCACGGCCACCACATGCTCTGCGACCTCTGCCGTCACCTCCGTGTCGATGAGTCCCTCCATGCGGAGGGACGGCGTGAACCCCAGCGCGCCGGACGCCCGTTCCACCGAGAGGGTCATGCGGACCCGCAGGCCGTGGGCGGCCCGGCCGGAGTCATGGGTGCGGAGGCCGAAGATGGTGGACCGAATGATCTTGATGGTCTCGTCCAGATCGTCCACTGCCCGGAACAGTCGTTCGCTGGCCTCGGGGTGATCCACGAAGCGCAGCGCACTCTGCAGGGTCATGCCGGTGGCGAAGAGCCGTTGAATGGCCAGATCGTGCAGGTCACGCGCGATGCGCTCATGGTCCTTGAGCAGAGTCAGCTGTTCGGCGTCCTGTCGTCGGTCGGCCATCTCCATGGCGAGGGCGCCTTGGCCGGCGAACGTCAGGAGAGGCGCGGTCTCCGGCTCGGTGAAGGGATCGCGGCCGTGGAGCCGGCACAGCAGCAGCACACCGCGCACCCGCTTGCCGGTAATCATCGGGACGGCGACTGCGGGCCCCAGCCCCATCCAGCGGGGCGGGCCGATGGTGATTCTGGGATCGTGCTCGACATCAAGGCTGATCAAGGGACTCCGGGCGGTGAGAGCCGCCCCGACGAATGATCCGTGGCGGGGGAGGATCAGGCCTCTGTGCGCCTCGGCATCCACGCCGACAGCGAGAGCCACACGCAAGTTGTCGCCGTCGACCGGCAGTGCCAGCACTCCGAGGTCGGCGGAGAGAATACGCACGGCGTGATCGACGATCATCTTGAGGACGTCTGTCCCACCCACCCCGGGCAGCAGGCCGGCGACGATCTCACCATTGGCCTCCAGCCACCGTTGCCGGTAGCGAGCCTCTTCGTACAGACGGGCATTCTCGATGGCCACACCGGCCGCCACGGCCAGAGTCGACAGCACGGTTTCGTCCTCGGCATCGAACTCCCTGCCACCGCGCTTCTCGGTGAGGTAGAGATTGCCGAAGACCTTGTCACGGACCCGGATCGGCACCCCGAGAAAGGAGCGCATCGGCGGGTGATTCGGCGGGAATCCATACGACGCGCGGTGCTCGCCCAGGTCGGCCAGGCGTAGTGGTGCGGGATGGCGGATCAGTTCACCCAGAATGCCGTGGCCGGCCGGAAGGGGGCCAATGGCACGAGCCCCCTCCTCGGAAATCCCGACCGGAAGGAATTGGGAGAGCTGGTTGTCGTCACCGATCACGCCGAGCGCCCCGTACTCGGCGTCCACGAGGGCGACAGCGGCCTCGACGATGCGGCCCAGCACCTGCGACAGCTCGAGCCCCCGGCCCACGGACATCACTGCTTCGAGCAGGAGAGAGGGCGGGCCGCTCTTGCTCCCTCCCACCGCCCGCAGGCGCTCTTGCAGGTCATCCGGCAGCGCGCCCAGACGCGACTGAGCGTCTTCGGACCGGTCCGTTCTCTCGTCGTCCACGACACCCTCCGCGGTGGCCGCCCGGGACGCTGCCACACCTTCCACCGTACTGACCGTGGACGCCCGAGCATGTGGGGACGGGACGAGGCCCGCCGACTGAGCTGCGCGGAGAGACATGCGTTCATGCGTCTCGGTAGGCAAGGACCCGGACCGTGCGGTGGCGGGAGGCAGAAGAACAGTGGGCCGTTCGGCCCTTCGGCGGCGCCCATTGGCTCATTGAACGGGGACGGAGGAGCCAGCAGGCTCGATAGGCGAGCCGGGCACCCACTCGGCCTGACCGGGATCAGGCGACAAGGCGATCGCGGAGTACACCGCCGTCATCCTGACCGTAGGAATACCACGGGCGGGAAAGTGTGGCCCGCACCACCACGACCACGGCCGGGCGGCGCACGAGGGAGCGGTGACTCCGTGCCGGGGATGCAGGTCTGATTCCTTTCACCACCCCCGAAAGAAGGACAGTCATGGAGCCGGAAGTGATCACTGTTGGGCTGGACGGTTCACTGGAGAGCCTGGCAGCCGCACAGTGGGCAGCTGACGAAGCGGACCGGCGGAATTCCGTGCTGCGGCTTCTCCATGCCTGGATATTGCTGGCTGCCGAGGCGCCGGACACTCCGCCCGACCGCGATCAGAACGCCGGGGCGCGGCAGATCGTGGACCGGGCTCTGGACGAGGTCCGTGCACGCCATCCCCATCTGCAGATCATCGAGGATCTGGTGGGATCCGAGGCCGAGCCGGCGCTGCTGCGCGCGGCGGGCGAATCGCGGATGCTCGCGCTCGGGTCACGGGCTCTCACGGCTTGGGAGAGCTATGTGCTCGGTGATGTCAGTCTGGACGTCGTCGGTCGGGCCGAAGGGCCGGTCGTTCTCGTCCGAGGGGGCTGGTCCGCGAATCCGCCACCGCCGGAATTCGCGGATCTCATCCCTCGGTCCGAGCCGCGAATCGTCGTCGGCGTGAGCCTGAACGGGCCTTGCGACCCCCTGCTTGCCTTCGCGTTCGACGCGGCGGCGAGCCGCGGGCTTCCCCTGCAGGCTGTGCACGGGCGTTCGCTCCCTGTGCGCGCCTACGCGCCCTGGGGGGTCGGCCCCGACGTCGCGGAGGAAGTCATCAAGGAAGCGGACGGCGAGCTGCGAGAGAGCCTCCGCCCTTGGCGAGAGAGCTTCCCCGAGGTGCCGGTTCAGCTGACCGTGCTGCCGGAGAGCCCGACCCGGGCCATGGTGCAGACAGTCCAGGGGGCCGAACTTCTGGCGATCGGCCGCAGGCGGCACCATCCACCCCTTGCGCCACGTGTCGGCCCTGTCGCGCACGCCGCGATCCACCACGTGACCTGCCCCGTGGCTGTGGTCCCCCACGACTAAGGGCACGGCCAGGCCATGGCAGGCCATATGGGAGGTGTCGCTGCCGACGCTGAGGGGCTGGACTTCCCTGGGGCGGATCCGAACGGCCCCTTGAGGGGCGAGCCGCCGAGGGCTCGTGTCGAGGTGCCCGATGCCAGGAGCCGGGCCTCACCGGTCGGCCGGAGCGTGTCGCACGAGGTCCTCCTCGATCCGCTGGACGAGCGGTCCCACCGCGGCTGCGACCTGAGACGACAGCCCGGTACCGAGGCTGGTGTCGGCTGCTTCGACGGCGTAGACGAGCAGCTCTCCGGGGAGCCGGCCCAGTGTGCGGGCGAGTTGAACGGCGTCGCCCAGCGCGAAGCCGTGCGAGCTGGTCCCGCCAGGGCGCGTCTGCGGCAGATCGCCATCGAGCTGGAGGCGGTGCACATGCCCGGGACGGGCCGGGTGGGCGTGAGCGGCGTCCACGACGACGGCCAGGCGGGCGCCCTCCCACGCGCCGATCAGCCGGGTGGGATCGCCGTCGGTACATGTGAGCGTGACACCGCGGGGGAGCGGCCGCTGCTTGCCCCGTTGGGCGAGGCTGGTCACGACCGCCCAGCCGACGCCGTCGTCGTGCCGGTAGTCGTTTCCGACACCGATGACGGCGATCCGTGCAACGGCAGCAGAAGCGTCCATGAGGGGATGCCTTCCCCGTGCTGCCCGGTAAGCACCAGGCAGGGATTCGCGCCCTGACCAACCCGTCCGGGGGACCGAGAGGGCCGTATGGGGCAGCGCGGGGATCGTCGGCCCGTATCCGGGGACGAGGGCGGCACATACTTGCGGCGCTGAGATGATCCGTGCCGGAAGGCGGGCGATGACGGGCAAGGACACCACCGCGGTGATCGGCACGGACGGGCTGGATGCGCTGATCCGCGTCCTCGCCGCACGTGGCCGAACGGTCATCGGGCCGACCGTGCGCGACGGCGCGATCGTGCTGGCCGAGATCGCCGGCGGCGACGAACTGCCCTACGGCTGGGGCGTCGAACTGGAGGCCGGACACTACCGGGTGCGCCCCCGCGAGGACGGCGCGGCGTTCGCGCACAGCGCGGGCCCGCAGTCCTGGAAGACGTACCTGCACCCGCAGCGTGAGCGGCAGTGGACCGCCGACCGCGGGGCTGACGGCGCGCTGGTGATGACCGAGGACGACACGACGCCGTCGTCGTACGCCTTCCTCGGGGTGCGCCCTTGCGATCTGCGGGCCATCTCCGTGCAGGACCGGGTCCTGGCCGGCGGGCCGCACACCGACAGCCGCTACCGCGCTCGCCGGGAACGGGCCTTCCTGGTGGCGGCGGAGTGCACCGATCCGGGCGCTACCTGCTTCTGCACGTCCATGGGCGCGGGCCCCGCCGCGGACAGCGGCTACGACCTGGCGCTGACCGAGGTGGTCGAAGACGGCGACCACCGGTTCTGGGTACGGGCCGGCAGCGACGAAGGTGCGTCAGTGCTGGCTGAGCTCCCACGCCGGCCTGCCGACCACGAGACCGAGTCCGCGGCGCGGGAGCGGGTCGCCGAGGCGGCCGACCGCATGGGCCGCAGCATGCCACTGGTGGACCTGCAGACGCTGATGCGTGACACGTTGCAGGCCGACCGCTGGAACGATGTCGCCTCGCGCTGTCTGACCTGCGGCAACTGCACCATGGTGTGCCCGACCTGCTTCTGCACCACAGCCGAGGACGTCACCGACCTGAGCGGGGACCACGCCGAGCGGTGGCGCCGCTGGGAATCCTGCTTCGACCTGGAGTTCTCCCATCTGCCGGGCGGACCGGTGCGGGCGTCGGGCCACAGCCGCTACCGGCAGTGGGCCACACACAAACTCGGCACCTGGTACGACCAGTTCGGCAGCTCGGGCTGCGTCGGCTGCGGCCGGTGCATCGTCTGGTGTCCGGTGGGCATCGACATCACCGAGGAGGCCCACGCGCTGAACGCGGAGCGTGCGGCAGGAACGGCACGGGGCGAAGCGTCCTCATGACGGCGCAAGGACGCAGAATCCTCAGCGCTCTGGGGCCCGAACACCGTGACCGGCTGCTTGCTTTCGCACGTGGCGTCTCCCTGCCGGCCGGCCTCCGCCTCTTCGAGGAGGGCGGCGCGGCCGACCGGTTCTGGATCATCCGTACCGGGATCGTCGTCCTCGACGTGCATGAGCCGGGCCGTGGCGCCCTTGTCGTCGAGACCCTTGGTGAGGGTGAACTGCTGGGCTGGTCCTGGTTGTTCGAGCCTTACTGCTGGCACCTGGGCGCGCGGACCAGAAGCGACGTCGAGGCGTACGAGTTCGATGCGCACCGGGTGCGCGCCGCGATCGACGAGGACCCCGCCTTCGGCCTGGCGGTCACCCGGAGTGTCGCCGGCGTGGCGATCGGCCGACGGCTGCGCGCTGCCCGTACCCGCCTTCTGGACCTGTACGGCCCGCCCGGCAGCAGGACCGCCGCGGCCGGTGGTGAAGCGCCGTGACGGCCGCGAGCCCCGCCCCGGCCGCCCCGTTGCCCTACCGGGTGGTCGAGCGGAGGGACGAGACCTCCGATACCGCCGAGATCGTCCTCGAACCCGTGGTGTCGGCCCTGCCGCCCTTCGTCCCCGGGCAGTTCGCGATGGTGTACGCCTTCGGCATCGGCGACATCCCGCTGTCGCTGAGCGGCATCGCCGGGAGCCGGCTGACCCACACGATCCGCGCGGTCGGGGCGGTGTCCGGAGCCCTGCACGCCCTCCAACCCGGCGAGACGGCCGGCGTACGCGGGCCGCTCGGCACCCGCTGGAACCTGCCCGCCGCGGCCGGGCGAGACGTGGTGGTCGTGGCCGGCGGCCTCGGCCTGGCGCCGCTGCGGCCGCTGGTCCACGAGGCGCTGGCCGCGCCCCAGCGGTACGGACGGCTGAACATCCTCGTCGGGGCCCGTACCCCCGGCGATCTGGTCTGCACGCGGGACATCGACCGGTGGCGGGCGGCCGGTGCCCGTGTCCAGGTCACCGTCGACCGCCCCGATGACAGCTGGCAGGGGGACGTCGGCGTCGTGACCGCCCTCCTCGACCGGGCCCGGTTCGACCCGGCCGAGGCGGCGGCCTTCGTCTGCGGGCCCGAGGTCATGATCCGGGCCACCGCCCGCGACCTCGTCCACCGCGGGCTCGCTCCGGACCGGATCCGGATCTCCCTGGAGCGCACCATGCACTGCGGGACCGGTCACTGCGGCCACTGCCAGCTCGGCCCGTTGCTGCTGTGCCGGGACGGGCCTGTCGTCACCTGGAATCGCGCCGAACACCTGCTTTCTGTAAGGGAGTTGTGACATGGCCGCCGTGCCCGGTCCGCGTCCGCGGCTGGCCGTGTGGAAGTTCGCCTCCTGCGACGGCTGCCAGCTGACCCTGCTCGACTGCGAGGACGAACTCCTCGGCATCACCGAGCGGGTGGAGATCACCCACTTCCTGGAGGCGTCCAGCGGGCCCGGCCCGGGACCGTTCGACCTGTCGCTGGTCGAGGGCTCCGTCACGACCCCCCAGGACGCCGAGCGGATCCAGCAGATCCGTGCCGCCTCCCGCCGTCTGGTCACCATCGGCGCCTGCGCCACCGCGGGCGGGGTCCAGGCGCTGCGCAACTACGCCGACGTGGCCGAGTTCCGGGCCGCGGTCTACGCCCGGCCGGACTACATCGAGACCCTCGCCACCTCCACCCCCATCAGCGCCCATGTCCCCGTCGACTTCGAACTGCGCGGCTGCCCCATCGACCGAGGTCAGCTCGTCGAGGTCATCACCGCCTACCTCGCCGGCCGCACGCCCGATGTTCCCGCGCACAGCGTGTGCTTCGAGTGCAAGCGGCGCGGCACCGTCTGTGTGACGGTCGCGCACGGCACCCCCTGCCTGGGCCCGGTCACCCACGCGGGGTGCGGCGCGCTGTGCCCGGCATACGACCGGGGCTGCTACGGCTGCTTCGGCCCGTCGAACTCGACCAACTTCCCCTCCTTCATCCCGCTGTTGCGCCGCGACGGCATGGAAACCCTGGACGTGGTGCGGGTACTGCGCACGTTCAACACCGCCGCGCCGGAGTTCGAGACGGCCGTACGGAAGGAACTGCCCGGGTGACCCACCGCGAGTCGAAGGTGCTGCAGGTGGCGTCCCTCGCCCGCGTCGAAGGCGAGGGCGCGCTGCATCTGCGCCTCCACGACGGCGAGGTCGCCGAGGCCCGGCTGAAGATCTATGAACCCCCGCGGTTCTTCGAGGCGTTCCTGCGCGGACGTGCCCACACCGAGCCGCCCGACATCACCTCCCGGGTGTGCGGCATCTGCCCGGTCGCCTACCAGATGAGCGCCTGCCGCGCGATCGAGGACGCCTGCGGCATCGTCGTGGACGGCCAACTGGCCGCGCTGCGCCGGCTGCTCTACTGCGGCGAATGGATCGAGAGCCAGACCCTGCACATCTACCTGCTGCACGCACCCGACTTCCTCGGCGCCGACAGCGTCATCGACCTCGCGCGCACCCATCGCCCCCACGTCGAGCGGGGCCTCGCGCTCAAGCAGACCGGTAACGCCCTCATGGAACTGCTCGGCGGCCGCGCCATCCATCCCGTCAACGTACGTCTCGGCGGCTTCCACCGCGTCCCGGCCAGACCCGAACTGCGGCCCCTCGCGGAACGGCTCAAGCGCGCCCGGGACGACGCCGTGGCGACCGTGCGCTGGGTCGCCGGCTTCGACTTCCCCGACGCCGGGATCGACACCGCACTTCTCGCGCTCGCCGAACCGGGCGCATACGCCATCGCCTCCGGGACCCCCACCGCGATGGCCGCTCCGAGCACCGCAGGGCTGCCCGCCGACAGCGACCGTGCGCTCCCCACCCGTACCTTCCCGCTCCACACCTTCCCCGACCACGTCATCGAGACACAGGTGCCGCACTCCACCGCCCTGCACTCCCTGCTCGACGGGAACCGCCACCTCACGGGGACACTCGCCCGCTACGCCATCAGCGGCCGCTGGCTGCCCCCCGACGTGCTGCAGGCCGCACGGGAGGCCGGGCTCGGCGACCCACGTGAGGGAGCGGTGTGCCGCAACCCGTTCCGCAGCATTGTCGTCCGGGCGATCGAGGTCCTGTACGCGGTCGGCGAGGCGCTGCGCCTCATCGAGGCCTACGAGCCCCCACCACGCCCGTACTTCGACGTCCCCGCGCGGACCGGCACCGGCCATGGTGCGACGGAGGCCCCCCGCGGGCTCCTCTACCACCGCTACAGCCTCGACGCCGACGGAAACATCACCGCCGCCGCCCTGGTCCCACCGACCGCGCAGAACCAGGCCGCGATCGAGCAGGACCTGCGCCGCACGGTGCAACAGCGTCTCGGTGCCGGCCCCCATCCCTCTGACACCGAGCTGACCGCCCTGTGCGAACGCGTGATCCGCAACCACGATCCGTGCATCTCCTGCTCCACGCACTTCCTCGATCTGACCATCGCTCGCAACTGAGGAACTCAGGGCCCACCAGGACTGGTGGGGGGCCACCAGGCCCTGCCCGCAAGCACCGGGAGGCATCGCAGCGTTGGCGATCTGATGACGCCCCATGCCGCGATGCGCCGGGTTCCATGGACTTCCAGAGGCGCCCGCCCCGTCGTCGTCGGCATGGAATCCCACGCTCACCACCGAGTACCGCTCGCCTGGGCCGCGGACGAGGCGGAGCGCCGACGCTTGCCGCTTGTCGTCGTGCACGCTCAGGGAATGCCCGCACCGACCGGTCCGGACGGACACCTGCCGTCGTGGCAGGAGTGGTCCGGCACCGGACACCGAACGGCCGAGGACACGCTCGCCCAAGCCGTCTCTTTCGCCGAGTCACGCCATCTTGACCTGTCCGTAAGAGGCCTGCTGGCCGAGGGCGCACCATGAGGTGATCACCGGTCACCCGGTGGAAGTCCTCGTCCGTGAGTCACGGCACGGCCTCGCACTTGTCACAGGAACCCGAGGACTGGGTGGATTCGCCGGCATGCTCCTGGGCTCGGTGAGCCAGGGAGCGCTCCACGCACAGTGTCCGGTCGTCACCGTTCCCGTTCCGGACGGGCGTGCCAGTCGCTGACGCGGAGTGGGTCAGATGCGCGGGACGACCGCGACCGGGCAGAAGGAATGGTGCAGAACGGCGAACACAATGGGGCCGAGAAGCATCGGGGTGCGCTGCATTCGACGCCCGACGACCAACAGGCTTGCCTGTGAGCACGCCCCCAGCAGGACCGGTGCCACTCTGCCCCGCTGCACGTGTTCGACTACGTGGACACCGGGGTACTTCGCTCGCCAGGGCGCCAGGATGCCGGTCAGCATCTTCTCCTCGCCGACTGCGGACTGATCCTCCTCCGGAGGGTCGGCCGGGGCGGTGGGCACATAACGCCCGACATCCAGCGGCTCCCACGCCCGTACGGCGCGCACGCTCGTGCGGTGGGCCTCGGCGGCAGCAAACGCAAAGTCCAGCACTGCCTCACCCTGTGTCCCGGGCTCCTGGACGCCGACTACGACCTCGGGCCGTCCATAGGCGATGGCCTCTTCTTCGCGCACGGTGACCACCGGGCACGCCGCGCGTCCGAGGACGTGCAGGCTGACCGAACCGAGCAGGAACCCGGCTATCGCACCGTGCCCGCGCGATCCGAGCACCATCAGCGTGGCCTGCCCACTGTGGTCCACCAACGCGTCGACCGCTTGCTCCGAAACCTGCTCGGCCGTCACCGAGATATCCGGATGCAACTCGAGCGCCATGGCTTCGGCTGACGCGAGCACCTCGGCTCCATAGCGCTTCTTGTTCGCGGCCTCCCGGGCGATGGGGCGGTTCAGGGGCTGCGAGGTCCAGGAATGAAGAAGGTGCAGCGAGAGGCCTCGGGCCGCCGCTTCCTCGGCGCCCCAGCGCACGGCCGGCACGCTGTTACCGGTGCCGTCCAGCCCTACGACAACAGACCCGCCCATCACCAACCTCCACACAGCCAGGACTACAAGCCTCCTCGGCCCAGCATCGCCGCAGCCCAGGGGCACATACATGGGCCGAGCGGTCCTACCGGGAGGCCACGTGGCGCCCGGGAGGTGCCGATCACCCGATGCGCCGTGCACCTCTCGGGAAGGACCGACGCGGCGACCCGCTTCGGGTCCTTCGGCCCCTCGCCTTCCCGCCCCTCGTCAGGTGAACCTGTAGGTGTGAGGACACCGGCAGCGAGGAGGCGCCGCGACACGGCAACAGCCCCGGCCGGCTGCCTCGCCGACCGGGTACCTGAACCGGCTGGGCCGGGTGACTTCCAGCAGTTGCCGCCCGACGGTCTCTGCACGGCGCTGGAAGTACCACCGGACGGCCTGACGCCTCAGGAAGTGGCGCGGCGGAGCGGTTCGTGCGGGGGCCTGGGCGGGCGGTCCATCACATCGCGTTCGGGTGGTTCGGCTCCAAGTGCCAGGGCCGGCGCGGGCAGTTCGCCGTGCCTCGGGGTGCAGCGAGGGTCAACGACGGCGAAAACGCGTGGATGTTCACTTCCCTGTGCCGACTGTGCCATGGCCGGGGGCGGGCGAGCATGGGGCGAAGCGCCCGAGGAAGGGGCTGGATGGTCCTCGACCGAAAGCAGGGCCGGTCGGTCCCTCGGAAAGGGCCGACCGGACCCCCTCCAGGGCTGGGGTGTGAGCTTTACTGAAAGTGACGAGGAGGACGAGGAGGCGCGGAGCAGCGGAGCGAAACCGTGCACCGCGCAATCAGGGCCCGCGAGAAGTGGGCGGTCCTCCTCGCCGGTGTGTGTCCGCCTGATACCTGAAACGGCGGTCAGCCGGCTCTTCCTTCTGCGGGAACGACCGCGACGGTGCACGGCGCGTAGTGGAGCATCGCGTGGTTGACAAGTCCGAGCTGCAGCGCCATCGGGTCTCGTCGCCGTCGAGCTCCCACCACCAGCAGATCTGCGTGGGCAGCGGCCTGCAAGAGCGCCGGCCGCGCACGGCTCTCGACGACGAGGAGGACGCCGGAGAGCCCGTGTCCTCGGCTGCCGACGATGATCGCGGCGGCACGGTCGCTCGCGTCGACCAGTCCATGGACCGGGTCCTCGTTGCAGACGTCAGCCGCCAACACCACCTCCGGGCGTCGCGACCGCGCTCGCCCTTCAGCGGTGGAGACAACGGTCTGGGCGGCGCTTGCCCGTTGAACGCGTGGGGAGCTGCCGGGAGAGAGCGCGGACGCCTCGTAGGGTGCCCACAACGACGCGTACAACAGGCGCAGCGGGCATCCGCGTAGCGCGGCCTCATCAGCGGCCCAGTCCACCGCGCGCAGGGCGTCAGGGGAACCGTCGATGCCTACGACCAGGGGAAGGTCCATTCGGTTCACCGCCTGACGGGGGAGGAGGCGTGTCCACTGGATGCCAGGTTGCGGCCGGTGGAGAAGGGAGAACAGGGGCTCATCGGCCCAACGGCGGGCCGTTCGGCCTTCGGGGAGGACCGGTGTTCGCCTGCGCGGTGCCTCGACCCGGCGGAAGCTGGTGGGAGAGCACGAGTGCGCACGGCGGTGCGTCAGGCGGAGCTCAGTGGCTCCTGGGATCGGTCAGCCAGCGAGCGGCTCCCGCAGACCGATGTGGCGGCCGCCGGTCCCGGTGAGCTCCCGGCCTTGGGGCCCTTCGGCCCACCACACCACACCGAACAGCCCCTGCACCGTTCCCCGTCCGCGTGCGCACTCTGGTGGTGACCGGCTTGTGCAAAGCCGGCGGCCGCACGTCGTCGGCGGAGATCCGGGAGAAGCCGTCATGATCACCATGTCATTGCTCAATGGGCTTCCAGCCGACGGGCGCGAATGCCTGATGCGGTTCGCTCAGGAGGTGTCGTTTCCGGCAGGGGCACGGATCTTTGAGGAACGCGGGCTCGCCGACCGGTTCTGGATCATCCGCACCGGCTCGGTGAATCTCGACATCCAGGTAGCGAGTGGTCGGTCGGTGGTTGTTGACATGCTGAGCCATGACGACCTGGTGGGCTGGTCATGGGTGGTACCGCCGTACACCTGGCGCATGGGCGCGGAGGCGTTCACTCCCGTACGGGCATACGAGTTCGATGCGACAGCGGTGCGTGCCCTGTGCGAGGCGGATCCGGTCCTCGGACTGGCGGTGACCCGCCGAGTCCTCGACGTGGTCGCACGCCGTCTCCAGGCCACGAGGCTTCGTCTCGTCGATATGTGCGGGCCGGGAGCGAACACCATGCCGGCTCCGCCGTGAGGCAGCCGGGGACGAACCGCGGACGTGGTCGGCATGGAGTGCCTCGCCGGCCGCCTCGAAGGAGAGCCGAGCGGCCCACCCGTCGGCCGCCATCAGGCCCTGCTCCCCGATGTCTGACGGTGCGACGGTGACGGAAGGGGCACTTCTTCGCTGATGCGGGAAAGGCGGTGGGGACGATGGTGCGCCCCCTGGTCGTCGGCATGGACGGATCGGATGACGGTTTCCTGGCGCTCGATTGGGCGCTGGACGAGGCCGCCCTCCACGAGCTGCCGCTGCGTCTGGTGTACGCCTCACGATGGGAGCGTTACGAGGACGCGGCGCTCGGGCTGAGCCTGAAGCGCCCAGCCGGGGAGGTACTCGCCGATAACATCGTCGGGGCGGCGGTCGAACGCGCCCACCTGCGCAACGCCAACGTCGACGTCACCACACAGGTCCTGGGGGACGACCCGGAATCCGTGCTGCTGAGCGAAGGCGACCATGCCTCCGCGGTGATCGTCGGGTCACGCGGCCGTGGTGCATTCACCGGCCTGTTGCTGGGATCGGTAGGGCTGGCCGTAGCAGCCCGCGCCCGCTGTCCCGTGATCGTCGTACGCGGAGACAAGGCGGGGCTCGCGGGGACGCACGAGCGCGTCCTCCTGGGCGTCGGTGACTCGGCCAAAGGCTCGGAGGCCGTCCGGTTCGCCTTCCGCGAGGCCGCGGCCCGAGGCTGCACCCTCGATGCCGTCCGCACCTGGCGCTGCCCCGCGCACGAGACCACCGACCACCCGCTGCTCGCCGGAGATCCGGAGCGCTACCACGAGGGCCGGGCATCGGCCGTGCTGGACGAGGCGCTGGAGGAGACGGCCGGTGAATATCCGACGGTGCGGGTCCGGCGCACCACGGTGGAAGGGCCGGCCCACAAGGTGCTGACGCGGCGTTCCGCCGCCGCGGATCTGCTGGTGCTCGGAGCGCTGCGCCGTGACACTCGTCTGGGTCTCCAGCTGGGGCGCGTGGCGCACACCGCTCTGCACCACGCGGAGTGCCCCGTGGCGGTCGTGCCGCACTCGGCCTGAACACGGGGCCGCCCTCGGCTCTGTCACCCCTTCGATGATGCATGCGCACCCATGACACGAATGCGTCGGCCGGTGATCCGCGTCGGATGGATGGCGATCCACTGGTGACGTCCGTCGCCCACCCAGGGGCCGGTGTGGGCGCGTTCCTCCAGACGACGGGCCTCGTAGACGTTGGTGACCAGGTGGGCTCGCCCCACGACCAGGACGCTCCAGCCCTGGCTGAATGCGTCATCGATGTGATCCACCTCCATTGCGACCTCTTGGCCGGCCGCTGCGGCCGGCCCGGCTTCCGGTGCGGTGCGGTAGCCGATCAGCTCGTCGGCGACGGTGTAGTTCACGGGAAAGACCGCGGGTGCCTCCTCGATGGTGACCGCCACCCTGCCGACACCGTGGGTGGAGAGCCGTTCCCGGCACTCAGCGGGGCTGAGCACGAGCACTTCGGGATGCGCCGCGGCCTTGCCGAAGCCCGCCGGCAGCTCCATGGTGTCTCCCACCAGCTCGGCCACCGTGGTATCCAGCGCGCCGGCGAGGCTCAGCAGAAATCCGATGCCGGGCCGGGCAGCGCTCTCCTCCACGTACTGGAGATAGTCGGGCGAGGCAGCGGCGCGGGCCGCGACCTCCTCGCGGGTCAGCCCCAATTGCTGCCGGCGCAGCGCGACGCGCCGCCCAAGGTCACTGCTGGTCCGGACCGGCTCCGAGTAGCCGGGCTTCTTGTTCGTCATCGTGTACACATCCCTTCGTCGAGCGGTGTCGGCGGGGCGCCGGCCGTGGTTCGCCCAGCGGCCGCGGCCAGTTGGGTCATGGTGCGCGCCTGTTCAGGACGACCTTGAGCGCGCCGCTGTCGGCAGGGGTGGAGAAGACGGCGTAGGCCTCTTCCATGCGATTGAGGGGGAAGGTGTGTGTCACCAGCGACGACAGGTCGAGTCGTCCAGCAGACGCCATGCGCAGCAGCACGGGGGTGGTGCAGGTGTCCACGAGTCCGGTGGTGATCGTCACGTCTTTGATCCACAGATCTTCGAGGTGCAGCGTGGCCGGTTTTCCGTGGACACCGATGTTGGCGACGTGGCCGCCAGGGCGTACGACGCGGGTGCACAGCTCGAAACTCTCCGGCACCCCTACCGCCTCGATGGCGACATCGACGCCGAACCCGTCGGTGAGGTCCGACATCATGTCTTCGGGAGACTCCGAGACCTCCACGATGGCGTCCGCTCCCAGCCGACGCGCCGCCTGTAGACGGGAGTCGGCCAGGTCGACGGCGATGATCCGGGCGGGGGTGAGGAGCCGTGCCGTGACGATGGCCGCCAGCCCGATGGGTCCCGCACCGATCACGGCAACGGTGTCGCCCGGCCGGACGGCTCCGTTCAAGACACCCACCTCATAAGCCGTGGGGAAGATATCGGCCAGCATGACCGCGTCGTTGCTCGCCACGGAATGCGGCAGTGGATGGACGGAGAGGTCGGCGAACGGGACACGGACGTATTCGGCCTGAGTGCCGTCGATCAGGTGCCCGAGAACCCAGCCGCCGCCTCCCAGGCACTGGCCGTACCGCGCCTCCTTGCAAAAGCGGCAGCGGCCGCAGGCGCAGATGCAGGAAACCAGCACCCGGTCGCCGGGCCGGACCGCCCGTACGTCGTCACCGATCTCCACGATCTCGCCGACGGCCTCGTGCCCCAGCACCGTGCCCGGTGCCACGTCGGGCACATCCCCCGTGAGGATGTGCAGGTCCGTGCCGCAGATCGTGACGGCGTCGACCCGTACGACGGCGTCGGTCGGCTCCTGGACGTCCGGATCAGGGACCTGGTCCCACGAGGAGCGGCCGGGCCCGTGGTAGACGAGTGCCTTCATGGTGCGCCTCTCCGTGCACGAGGCGAGTGAGGTGCCTTCATGCCCAGCCTCTGGCGGAGCGCATGCCCGGCACATGGGCCGGTCGGTCCCCACGCGGGGTGCATCGGCCCCATCTGCCCGGGTGGCGAGAGCGGGGTGGATCGGTGGTCATCCCGGCGTTCGCGATCGACCGTACCGAGTCCACGAGGCAGTCCGCACAACACGCTGCCGTGTACGGCGCGCAGCGGGACGGCCCGCCGAGCGGCGGTTTCGAACGCGAACGCCAGCAGCCCGTCGCAGGCGGCGTGCAGACTGACGCCGACCGTCACATTGCCGCTTCCGATGCGGGCCGGGGTGTCCTGCCGGGCACGGACAAGCACAGTCGGGACGGCGGTGCGGGTCACCAGTTCCAGCCCGATCTCTCCCAGGGTGAAGCGTGCGGCGGCTCCGAGACCTCGCGATCCGAGAACCAGCAGGTCCGACTGTTCAGCCGCCTTGGCCAGGGCGTCCGACGGTTCTCCGCGCACCAAGCTCACGTCCACAGGAAGGTCGGGGTGGGACGATGCCACTGCTGTCTGAGCCTCATCGATGATCCGGTGCGGCCAGTAGTTCTCTTCCGCTTCCTCGGACGGCGCGCCGGTCGGCTCCGGGGCGAGCAGGATCCAGGCGTGCAGAAGCTGCAGCCGCGCCTTGCGCAGCTCCGCCTCCCGCGCCGCCCACAGCGCCGCGGACAGGGACTGGAGAGTGCCGTCCAGACCGACCGTGACGAGATCCTTCATGCGCGTGCTCCGCTCCCCTTGGCAGAGTCGGCGGCCATGGCCGGCTTCAGGTCTTCGGAGACCGACACGACGCCGTCGACGCCGGCGCACATGCGGACAAGAACCGGGGTGAGCAGAGGCTCGGCCACGGAGCCGTGCAGTGCCACCTGACCCTGGACGACGTCGGCGGTCACGCCTGCTGCGCCGAGGCGTGCGGTGCGTCCGATGATCTCCCGCGAGATTTCCTCCTGGATCGCCTTGTCCTGGCGGAGGAAGACGCGCAGCAGATCGCTGCGGCTGACGATGCCCAGCAGCGTCTCCGTCTCATCGACCACGGGCAGACGCTTCACGTTCTGCACCTCCATCAGCCGTGCCGCCTCCACCACGGTCCATTCCGGGTGAGCGCAGACCGCCGGAGCGGACATGAGTGCGTCGGCGGTGCACCCCTCGGCCCGGGCCCGCTGCCACGCCTCGAGGTGGGGCAACGGTGTCCGGCCGGAGAGATCGGACCGGTCAGCCGCCTTCCGCAGCAAGTCGGCCTCCGAGACGATCCCGGCCGGTCTGCCGAGGCCGTCGAGTACCGGCACGGCACTCACCGCGTTGTCGGCGAGGATCTGCGCGATGTCCTTGAACGGCGTGTCGAGCTGCACACTCACGACCTGCCTCGTCATGAGCTCACCTATCGTGCGGTGCTCCATCTCCGGCTCCTCTCCCCGTGGCGGTCGACGCCTTGCCCCCACTTCTCCAGCGTGGCCGGAGCACGGGCGCTCCCGGCATGAGCCACTCGGCCCCATCGGCCGGCCGGCAGGCCCGAAGGGCCCGAGTGGCCTGCGGCAAGGGACCTATGGCCCCTGACGCGACCACAGCGGCCCCACCACGCTGAAGAAGCCCACCGATCCACCGTCCGCCCCGTACGGGAGGCCCCGGTGTTCATCCAGACCCTCGACGACACGCTGGTGAAGACCCTCGTCGCTGACGCCGTCACCGCGCCGTCCATGCACAACGCCCAGCCCTGGTACTTCAGCTACGCCCGCCACAGCCGTACGTTCACCCTGTCCGCCGACCTCGAGCGCGCAATGCCGCACGCCGACCCCACGACCCGTGGCCTGCACCTGGGGTGCGGAGCTGCGCTGCTGAATCTGCGAGTGGCGGCATCTCATGCCGGCCATCGCACCTCAACGACCCTCCTCCCTGACCTGCATGCCCCGGCGCTCCTGGCCGCCGTGCGGCTGGACGACCCTCATGAGCACATGGACGAGTCCCTCCCCGGTCTCCATCCCGCCATCCGCAACCGTCACACCAGCCGCTCCCCCTTCACGGAACGTCAGATCCCGGAAAACATCCTCGCCACTCTCGCCGAGGCCGCGGCCCGGGAAGGGGCACAGCTGAGCTTCCTCACCACCCCGCACCGCGAGACCGTGCTGGATCTGATCATGCATGCCGAGGGCTACAACCGGATGGACGACGGCCGCGATGCCGAACAGCGCCGCTGGACTCACGACACCGCTGCCGAACCAGCCGTCGACGACGGCATCCCGGACTACGCCTTCGGCCCCCGCAAGCGCACCGGCTCGACCCCCGTCAGGGACTTCGCCGGCCGGGGCACCATGCCCGACCGCGCCTACGCCGACTTCGAGAAACGCCCCCAACTGGCCTCGCTCAGCACCATGGGCGACACCCCGGCCGACTGGCTACGCGCCGGCCAGGCACTGGAGCGTGTCCTGCTCCTGGCCGCCCTCCAGGGACTCGCCAGCTCCTTCGCGACGCAGCCCGTCGAATGGCCGGAACTGCGCTGGATTCTGCGCGACCCGCAGTCCGGCACCGGCTATGTGCACATGATCCTGCGCCTGGGGTACGGCCCACAGGGGCCCAGGACCCCGCGACGTCCGCTGGACCAGGTGCTCACGATCAAGCCGTGAATGACGGCTGGATGAGGGAGCGAAGGTACGGAGGCTGACGACATCGCGCCAGCGGGGCTGCTCCCTCCCGGCGACCATGCTGGGCAGGCCGGAGCACGGCCGAGCTGCAGACGGTTCCTCGCGTGCAGCATCACGCGCATCGCCGAGGAACGCACGGGCCGAACGGCCCCGCAAGGGTCCAAGCGGCGGCCGACCGGCCCACCGGGCGGCGTCCCTCGTCATCGAAGAGGACCAGTGACCAGCCGTCCCCGGCAGTAGCGGGTCTGGATCCGGTGTTCCCCGCGTAGGAGACCATGCCCGCGTAACGCGGGTTGCGGAGCATCTTGGCGACCGGCCCCCAGCGCAGGCGTGCCCGGGTGTCTTGTGCGTCGTCGAGCTGGCGGTCGACACCGGCTTCGAGGCCGAAGCGATCGGAGGGCTGTGGGCCCGGTGTCAGGCGTACGCTCACGGCGCACTCGCCTTCCTGGCGTACGGGGGTGGCCGCCCGTCAGAGGCCCTCCGGCTGGTGCACACGGCCCAGCAGTTCGGGGGCTAGGGAACGTGGAGCCCTGTGACGCGTCCCGCCGGGGCGTGCGTTCAGCGGATTGAGCCGGGTGCCAGGCAAACGTCTTGTGCAGGTTTGGTGGTGCGTGCTCGGCCGGTTTCGGCGTGATGGTTTGACGTGCTGTCCGGTCTGGCCGTCGAGGTGCAAAATGGCTTCTTGGAGGGGGAGCTGATGTCAAGTTTTGCGCGTATGCCGCTTGATGGTGGCGGGGCGATCTTGTTTGAGGCCACCGCGGAGCCTGAGGGGCCGGTGAAGGCCGGGCGGGTCAGCGAGGCGGTCCGTGAGCTGCCACAGACGTTGCAGGCTTCGCTGGCGCCGGTCCGGGAGACGGCACAGACGGTGCTGGAGCAGTTGAGGCAGGCCGGTCCTGATGAGGTCGAGGTCGAGTTCGGGGTGAATCTCTCGGCGAAGGCCGGAGCGGTGATCACCAACGGTGAGGCGGCTGTTCATCTGAAGGTCCGCGTGCTGTGGAAGAACGGGGAGCCGGCGGAAGTCGCTCGGTGAGACGGGGGTAGGACGGTGGAGGACGGTCTTTCGCTTGGCCCCGGTATCAGGCGGAGCACGGGAGGTGTGGGCGGTCATACGGGTCCCGGTGGTGAGCCTGCGTCCTCGGTGCCGGTTTCGGTCGTTCAGGTCCTCGCGGCGGACGGCAGCGTCGCAGGTGCGGGCTTCCTGGCCGGTGAGGGTATCGCCGTTACCTGTGCCCATGTGGTGGACCCCGCTGGGCAGGGCCCCGACGGACGGGTGGAGCTGGTCTTCCCTCATCTGCCCGACGCTCCGCGGGTGTGGGGTCGTGTGGTGGCCGGGCAGTGGCGGGCTGCGGAGGCGGAGGATGTCGCCGTCCTGCAGTTGGAGAGTGTTCCGGCGGGCGCAGGTGCGCTGGCGCTGGGGTCGGGGGCGGGGTGCCAGGGGCATCGGGTGTCCTCGTTCGGATTCCCCGTCCAGGCGCCGCCGGGCGGCCATTTCGGTTATGGCACGGCCGGTGACCTGCTGCCCGGCGACGACGGTGCAGGCTCCCTGTTGCAGTTGTCCGGGGCCAACGACCTCACGACAGGCTTCAGTGGCGGGCCGGTCGTCGACGAGGTGACAGGTCTGGTCATCGGGATGGTCACCTCGATCGCTTCCCCGGACGACCACCTCAAGGGGCTGGGGATCGCCTATGCTACGCCTGCCGAGGTATTGCGGCAGGTCCGGCCGGAGCTGACCGAGGACGAAGTGTGTCCCTACCGCGGGCTGGAGCCGTTCACCGCCGAGCACGCCGGGTGGTTCCACGGCCGGGACGGGGCCGTGGAAAGCGTGCTGGCGGCGCTGGGCCGGCAACGGCGGATGCTGTTGCTGCTGGGTCCTTCCGGTGCGGGCAAGTCCTCCCTGCTGCAGGCCGGTGTTCTGCCCGCCCTGGCCGCTGGTGGCTTACCGGGCAGCGACCGCTGGCTGCCCCTGCTCACCCGGCCGGGAAGGGATCTGCTCGCCGAGCTGGAACGCGCCGGACTGCCCGGAGCCGCCACCGACGGAATCCTTCCCGCGGTGGAGCGCCGCCTGGCCACCGAAGCCGACTGCGACCGCCTGCTCCTGGTCATCGACCAGTTCGAGGAAATTCTCACCCACCCCACCACCACAGACGGCGGCTCATCCGACAGCTGTCTGGCCGCCGCGGAAGAACTGGTGGCAGCCATCGACTCGCACGCAGCCCTCAGTGTCATCCTGGTCATGCGTGACGACTTCTACCCACGAATGGCCGCCCTGGCCCCCCGGCTACTGGAGGCCGCAGCGCCCGGACTGCTCAACGTACCCGCCACACTGAGCGTCCCGGAACTCCAGGCGATCATCACCCGCCCCGCCCTCACAGCGGGCGTGCGGATCGAGGACGGCTTGCCGGAGCGGATCATCACCGACGTCCTGGCCGCCGACCCCGCCCGGCAGGCACCGGTCACGCTGCTACCGCCCCTGGAACTGGCCCTGAGCCAGCTGTGGGAACGCCGCGACCACGGCCGGCTCACCCATCACGCCTACCAGAGCATTGGCGAGGTCACCGGCAGCCTGGCAAGCTGGTGCAACCGCGCCCTCAACAACCTGCCAGTAGACCACCGCCCGACGGCCAAGCGGATCCTCACCGCGCTGGTACGCCCCGCCGACGAAGCCCACGCCACCCCGGCAGCACGCCAGCAAGTCCCCCTCACCCGCCTGCGCGCCCTCACCACCGGCCCCGAGGCCGCAGATCCAGCGGCTGATGCGGCCTTCGACGAGGTAGTGGCTTGCTTGACCCGCTACCGCATCATCACCACCGGCACCACCACAACTCAGCCCGGCGACACCCCTGGTGAGCCGACGGCAGAGCTCATCCATGACGCACTCATCCGCGACTGGAGCGACCTGCGCGACTGGGTAACCCAGGACCACCGCTTCCAGATCTGGTTGCACCGCGCCGCCGAACAGCAGGCACGCCATGCCGAAAGCGGCCTTCCCGGGGACCTGCTGGACGGAACAGCTCTTGCCGAAGGCGTCGACTGGGCACATCAACGCCCCCTGCCGACAGACATCACCACGCTCCTGACAGCCAGTCGGCAGCACCAGCAGGCCGCAGTCCGCCGCACCCGACGCATCAACACGATCCTGGCCGGCATCCTCACCCTCGCCCTGATCGCCACCGCAGTGGCCTTCTGGCAACGACAGACCGCCCTCACCGCGCAACACAATGCCATCACCGCACAGCACGCGGCCCAATCACGACAACTGGCCGCCCGGTCCGCCACTCTGCTGGACACCGACCCCGACCTGGCCTCACTCCTTGCCATCCAGGCCTACCGGACCAGTCCCACCCACGAAGCAATGGGCAGCCTCTACACGGCCGCCGCACTCCCTCTCCGACACCGCCTTACCGGCCACACCAAGCCCGTGAATTCGGTGGCGTTCAGTCCCGACGGCAAGACCCTCGCCTCCGGCAGCAACGACCACACCGTGCGGTTGTGGGATGCAGCCACCGGCAAACCCCGCGCCACCCTCCACGACCTCAGCGGCGGGGTGAGTTCGGTGGCGTTCAGTCCTGACGGCAAGACCCTGGCCACCGGTAGCGGCGAAACCGTGCGGTTGTGGGAGGTAGCTACCGGCAAACCCCGCGCCACTCTCCACGGCCACACAAGCTTGGTGGGTTCGGTGGTGTTCAGTCCGGATGGTAAGACCCTCGCCTCCGGTAGCTACGACGACACGGTGCGGTTGTGGGATGCAGCCACCGGCAAACCCCGCGCCACCCTTCACGGCCTCAGCGGCGGGGCGGGTTCGGTGGTGTTCAGTCCTGATGGCAAGACCCTCGCTGCCGCCGCCAGCTTCGACGGCGTGCGGTTATGGGTGGTAGCCACCGGCAAGTCCCGCGCCATCCTCCACAGCCTCAGCAGCGGGGTGAGTTCGGTGGCGTTCAGTCCCGATGGCAAGACCCTCGCCGCCGGCAGCGGCGACACGGTGCGGTTGTGCGATGCAGCCACCGGCAAACCCCGCGCCACCCTTCACGGCCATAAAAGTCCGGTGAGTTCGCTGGTGTTCAGTCCGGATGGCAAGACCCTGGCCTCCGGCAGCGACGACGACACGGTGCGGTTGTGGGATGCAGCCACCGGCAAGTCCCGCGCCATCTTCCACGGCCACAGATATGGCGTGAGTTCGGTGGCGTTCAGTCCGGATGGCAAGACCCTGGCCTCCGGCAGCGACGACGACACGGTGCGGTTGTGGGATGCAGCCACCGGCAAACCCCGTGCCACCCTCCTCGGCACGGGCTTGCCGGATTCGGTGGCGTTCAGCCCCGGTGGCAAGACCCTCGCCACCGCCACCGGCATCAACGGCGTGCGGCTGTGGGAGGTAGCCACCGGCAAGCGCCGTGCCACCCTCAACGGCCACACAGGCGCGGTGATTTTGGTGGCGTTCAGCCCCGACGGCCAGACCCTCGCCGCCGTCAGCACTGACGAGACCGTGCGGTTGTGGGACGCAGCCACCGGCAAGCCCCGCGCCACCCTCCGCGGCCACACAGGCAGGGTGGGTTCGGTGGTGTTCAGTCCCGACGGCAAGACCCTCGCCACCGCCACCAGCTTCGACGGTGTGCGGTTGTGGGAGGTAGCCACCGGCAAACTCCGTGCCACCCTCCGCGGCCACACAGACGGGTTGAATTCGGTGGTGTTCAGTCCCGACGGCAAGACTCTCGCCATCGCTGCCAGCTTCGACGGTGTGCGGTTGTGGGAGGTAGCCACCGGCAAACCCCGCGCCACCCTCCACGGCCACACAAGCTCGGTGCGTTCGGTGGCGTTCAGTCCCGACGGCAAGGTTCTCGCCACCGTCAGCGACATCGACGGCCCCGTGCGGTTGTGGGACGCAGCCACCGGCAAACCCCGTGTCACCCTCCGCGGCCACGCTGACAAGGTGCGTTCGGTGGTGTTCAGTCCCGACGGCAAGACTCTCGCCACCGCCACCAGCGACGACGGCCCCGTGCGGTTGTGGGACGTAGCCAGCGCCAGATCCCGCGCCACCCTCCAGGGCGCCGGCGACGGAGTGCGCTTGGTGGTCTTCAGCCCCGACGGCAGGACCCTCTCCACCGTGAGTGACGGCAGTTACGTGCGACTGTGGGCCGTGGCCCTCCCTGATGCAGTCGAAGCCAGCCGGGAAATCTGTCGGGCACTGCACCGGAATTTCACCAAGGAAGAACGGTCTTCGTACCTGCAGGGCCAGGCGTCCGATCCACCATGTCCAGCCTCATCGGCCCACTGAAACGGCCCGTCGGCGTGGACGTACACCGCACCGTCGGCCGGGTCGGCGGTGCGCTTCTTCACGAGCTGCCAGTCATGATCAGTCTCTCCATCCGAGGGTTCCGTCCCGGAACCAGTCCTCTGCCACGATGATGGGGACAGTGCTGGTGATGTCGTTTCTGCTGCCCCCTTTTCGGTGGTCCGGGCTGCCAGGGCAGTCAGGGCAGTCAGGAAAGCGTGGGCGAGCATGGCCAGGGTGATGTGCCGGTACCAGCCCGGACAGCGGCGGGCCTCGTACTGGTCCAGGCCGCACTCGTTCTTGGCAGCCCGGAAGGCTACTTCGATCGCCCAGCGGGATCCGGCGACCCGGACCCGATCCGTGCCTGTGGTGCCGTTGGGCGCGTAGGCGACGGAGTACGCGATCTCATCGGTCCTGGTCAGGCTGCGGCGGGCCGGCATC
The DNA here is from genome assembly GCF_036048035.1 of Streptomyces sp. NBC_00400. NCBI lineage: Bacteria > Bacillati > Actinomycetota > Actinomycetes > Kitasatosporales > Streptomycetaceae > Streptomyces > Streptomyces sp. NBC_00400. The sequence continues at coordinate 8,135,432 of NZ_CP107940.1, forward strand.
CACCGCTGGTGACGTCGGGGTATCGACCCCGGGTCCTGCGGTGGTCTCCCCACCGGGCGGCGAAGCCCCGGCCAGCCGAGCGGACCGCTCGCTCGCGGGGCAGACGCCCGGTGTGACAGGTCGCAACGAGCGCCTGGTGCGACGCAGGCGTAGAAAGGGAAGGGGGCGCCGGTACGACTCAGGGAGTGGCTGGCCATGCAGATCGTTGTGGACCTCACCCGCTGCCAGGGCTATGCGCAGTGCGTCTTCCTCGCGCCGGAGGTGTTCGAGCTGCACGGGGAAGAGGGGTTGCTGTACGCCCCGGACGTCCCGGACGACCAGGTCGAGCGCGTGCGCCGGGCCGCGGCGGCGTGTCCGGTCCAGGCCATCCTCCTCGGCCGGGAGGTGAGCGCCGGTGCCCAGTGATCTGCACAGTGGCCGCATCGTCATCGTGGGTGCGTCGCTGGCCGGGTTGCGGGCCGCGGAGACGCTGCGCGAGCAGGGCTTTGCCGGCTCCTTGACCGTCGTGGGGGACGAACCCCATCCACCCTACGACCGTCCTCCGCTGTCCAAGCAGGTGCTCCTCGGCAAGGCCTCGGCGGACGCCACAGGGCTGCCGATGCGCCGGGACCCGGACGCCGACTGGCGGCTGGGAGTGCGTGCCACCGGCCTGGATCCTCTCGGGAAACGGGTGCTGCTGGCCGACGGCGAGTCGCTGCCCTTCGACCGGCTGCTGATCGCCACCGGAACCCGGGCGAGGCCCTGGCCCAACCCGGAGGAGGCCTCCCTGGACGGGGTGTTCACGCTGCGCACCCGCGATGAGGCCGTGGGGCTGGCCGAGCGGCTGGCCGCCGGGCCGGAGCGGGTGCTGGTGATCGGCGCCGGTTTCACCGGCTCGGAGATCGCCTCGGCCTGCCGGGAGCAGGGCATCGAGGTCACGGTGGCGGAACGAGGCCCTGCACCCCTGGTGGGTGCGCTCGGCGGGACCTTGTCGAAGCTTGCGGCCGTCATGCAGCGCAATCACGGTGTGGATCTGCGCTGCGGGGTGACGGTCACCGCCCTGCGCGGGGACGGGAAGGGCCGGTTCAACGGTGCGGACCTGTCCGACGGAAGCCGGGTCGACGCGGACGTGTGCGTCGTGGCGCTGGGGGCGGTCCGCAACGTCGAGTGGCTGGCGGAGGCCGGGCTGGCAGCGGGGCCGCGCGGTATCGCGTGCGACGCCGGGTGCCGGGTCTTCACCATGTACGGGATCGTGACCGACGACGTGTTCGTGGCCGGTGACGTCTCGCGGTTCCCGCACCCGCTGTTCGGGTACCAGTTGCTGTCCCTGGAGCACTGGGGCAACGCGGTCGCACAGGCCGAGGTGGCGGCGCACAACATGGTCAGTCCCGGGCCCCTGCGGCGACCGCACCTTGCCGTCCCGACGTTCTGGTCGAACCAGTTCGGGCTCAACATCAAGTCGGTGGGCGTGCCCACCTTCTCCGACCACCTGGTCATCGCCCAGGGCTCGTTGGAGGCGCGCCGTCTGGCGGTGGTCTACGGCTACCAGGGACGGGTCACCGCCGCGGTCACCGTCGACATGGCCAAATCGCTCGACTACTACCGGCACCTGATCGAGACGGCTGCTCCCTTCCCGCCCCCGCCCGGCGCGGCGGACCGGGCACTCGCTGCCGACGTCCCGATCCCTTCCGACGTGCCGGATCCGAAGGGACTGTCCCACGGCCCCACCGTGGCGCTCACCGGCTACCTGCCCGACCGCCGGCTGACGGTGGTGCAGCCCACCGGCTGACCCACGTCCCGCCCGACCACGAGGAGCCACCATGCCCTCCGACACCTTGCTGGCGCGGATCTCTGACTACGTGAACCGCCCCAACCCCTACCCGCTGTACGCGGAACTCCGCGCGGCCGGTCCCGTGGTGCGGCAGGCGGACGGCAGTTACCTGATCGGCACCTACCACGACATCGCCGCTCTGCTCCACGACCCGCGGATGAGCGCCGATCCGCGCTCTCGCAGCGCCCGGGCTCCGTCCGAGGAGACGGTCAAGCCGCCGTTCCTGCGGCTCGACGACCCCGAGCACCACAGGCTGCGCACCATGGCCATGCGGCCGTTCGGTCCGCCGCACAGCCCGGGCCGGATCGATGCCATGCGCGGCGAGATCGCCCACATCACCCGGGAACTGATCGAGGCGCTCCGGGACCGCGAGCAGATCGACGTCGTCGACGACTTCGCCTACCCCCTGCCCATCACGGTCATCTGCCGACTGATGGGTGTCCCTCGCGAGGACGAGTCACTGTTCCAGGGATGGACCGAGGCACTCGTCGCGTCCGCTGACATCGGGCCCGAAGAAGACACCACCGAACGGGACAAGGCAGCCATCAAGGCCCGGCAGGAGATGGGCCGGTACCTGGTCGACCTCGCCGAACAGCGCCGCGGCCGGCCCACCGACGACATGCTGTCCGCCTTCATCAACGAACCGGACCCCGCCCTGCAGCTCAGCAATGAGGAACTGGCGGACACCACCATCCTGTTGTTCATCGCCGGCCACGAGACCACGGTCAACCTGATCACCAACGGCGTCCTCACCCTGCTGCGCCAGCCCCGCCAACTGGACCGGCTGCGCCGCGAACCCGACCTGCTGCCCCGAGCGGTGGAGGAACTGCTGCGCTACGAGCCCCCGGTCCACATGCGCGAGAGGATCCCTCTCGTCGACATCGACCATGCCGGCGCCACGATCCCCAAGGGCACATCCGTCGTCCTGGCACTGGCCTCGGGCAGCCGCGACCCCAAACGGTTCCACGAGCCCGACCGGTTCGATCCCACCCGCCCGGACAACGAACACTTCGGCTTCGGCAGCGGCATCCACCTGTGCTACGGCGCGCCCCTCGCCCGCATCGAGGCCGAGACCGCGCTCGGCGCGCTGATCCCCCACCTGAGCACGGCACGCCTGGTCCAGGACCCACCCCCCTACCGGCAGAACGCCATGCTCCGCGGACCCCGCCACCTGCCCGTCCACCGGTGACTCGACTACCCGGCGGCAGACGCCGCAAGGACCGTTGCCCGGGTGAACGACGGGGATCGGACGACAGTGGCGTGGGTGAGGAAGGCCGCACAGGTCAGGTCGGCGGGAGCAGTCCGACCAGCTGACGCGCCGTGAGGGCCTCGCGGGGCTGCGGTCAGCGGCCTTCCCAGTGCGGTGGGTGCTTTTCGGCGAAGGCGTGGGCTCCTTCCTGTGCGTCGCGCCAGTCAGGGCGAGAACATCTTCTTCCTCAAGATGGGCAAGGAGAGGTTCGGCGAATTGAGGGACATGGAGACCTTCGTACGCGTCAAGGACGCCACCGGCGCGGCCGTACCCGAGAACGATCTCTTCGCCGGACTGCGCTGATCCGCCCGTCCGGCCGAGGCCCGTCCGCCCGGGCCCGGGGGAAAGCTCATCGGCCGCCCGGCGCGATCGGGCGGGTCACACACCCGGAGGCTTGTCCACGCGAGTTCCGCTCCGGCAGCCCGCTTCCAGGCACTCGCCGGCCGCGTCGACGCGTGCCCGCACTGCTGACCCGACACCGCGCTCGTCCCCACACCACCTGGCAACCGCACAGGTGGGAGACCTGCGGGCTGCTGAGTCGGAGGTGCGCGACAGCCCAGGTCACAAGCCCGGCGGTCTGCTCCGATCAGGACAGACCGCCGGGGAAGCGACACGAAGCTGAGGCTCCGATGTCCGACACGCCGTGAGACAGCGGAAGAAGCAGCAGGTCGCGCGGGCGGTCTCCGACACCAGCGGCGAGACCCTACAAGCGAAGCCAGTCGCCCGCTGCGCGCTGGCCTGCGGCGACTGAGAACCACTCACACCATGCGGTTGGGCCGGCTTCTTCCTGTCGGGCTCAGTTGCCGGGTGCTGAGGAGCGCGGACCACGACCAGCTGTGGCTCGTCCTGTTCGCTCTTCACGGGCTCCACCCCTGTCAATCTCGCGCGCCCCGAGTTCGCGGGCGGTCTCTATGAACGCCCGTACATGCGGCGCGGGGGCGGACTCGGGCAGGACGAGCGCCCATTCGGTGCGTGGCGCATCATCGATCGGGACCAGCACCACTCCGGGGTAGGTGTAATAGCGGGGGACATGACCGTTGAGCGGGCAGACCGCGCGCCCGGTGGCGACCAGGGCCAGGACCTCGTGGAAGGTCCTCGCCTGCGGGCCGCGGTGGACCAGGCGTCCACCCGGCGTCCGCTCCGGGCACATCGCCCGGTACCACTCCTCGGGAGTACGCCTGCCGGGGTCCGGAACTGTCCGACCGGCCAGATCCTCAAGCGACACGCGAGCCCGTGACGCCAGATCGGAGCCCGTGGCCACAGCCAGGACCCGGCCCTCGGTCAGCACTACAGGCCCGAGCCGGAGTCCGGGTTCAGGCACCGGGAGCCACATCAGTTGCGCCGCTACCTCGCCGGCCCGTATCCGGGCGAGCGGATCGCTGAAGTGGTACTCCACGAACTCCACACTGCACTGGGGGTGGCGGGCGCAGAACTCCTCGACCAGCCAGGCCAATTCGGAGGGGAGCGCGCCCATCGCACCCAGCCGCACGGTCCCGGAGCAACCGCGGGCAGTGTCCGCCGCACGGGTCAGGGCCTTGCGGATCAACCCGTAGCCGGGGTGGAGATCGTCGCGCAGTCGCCGGCCCAGGGGCGTCAGTGTCACGGTGCGGGTGCTGCGGTCGAACAAGGCGCCGCCCAGGCGGCGTTCCTGCCGGCTGACGGACTGGCTGACGCGTGCCTGGGAGAGATGCAGCCGCTCCGCGGTCCGGCCGAAGTGCAGTTCCTCGGCGAGCGTCAGGAAGATCTCGATGTCCCGCAGTTCCACGGCTCCCCCATTTATCACTCCCGCTTATGGCCGCCTTGCGGAAAACGGCGTTGCTCCGGCCGGACAGCCTAAACGAGACTGGGCCCTGTCCCACTGGCCCACCGGCACCCGGCTGGGAACAGCGTCAGCCCTGCCTGTCCGCCCCTTCTCCTGTCCGTATCGTCCGCCGCCGCGGACCGCACCACACAAAGGATCCTCGCCTTGGCACCTGATCCGACCACCGTTCACCCGCTGCCCGCGCACGACCGGGTGGTGTTCCTCAAACCGCTGGTCGCCTCACCGAAGATCGTCGTCGGCGAGTACACCTACTACGACGACCCCGGCGGCGCGACGGAGTTCGAGCACCACAACGTGCTGTACGCCTACGGGCCGGAACGCCTGATCATCGGCAGGTACTGCGCGATCGCCACGGGAACCCGCTTCCTGATGGCCGGCGCGGAGCATCCGACGGCGGGTGTGTCCACCTTCCCGTTCACCATGTTCGGCGGCCGCTGGGCCGAGGAAACCCTGGACATCGTCACGGCCATGCCCAGCCGCGGGGACACGGTCATCGGCAATGACGTCTGGTTGGGCCACCAGGCGACCGTCATGCCGGGTGTGCACATCGGCGACGGCGCCATCATCGCGGCCGGCGCCCTGATCACCGCCGACGTCCCTCCCTACACCGTCGTCGGTGGCAACCCGGCCAGGCCGATCCGGCAGCGGTTCACCGACGAGGACGTCGAGCGACTCCTCCGCGCAGCATGGTGGGACTGGCCTGTCGACCTGGTCACCGAACATGCCCGCACCATCATGGCCGGAACTCCCGCGGACATCGCACGCATCGCCGCCGAGCACGATCTGGAGAAACCCCTGTGACCCAGGTGTCCATCGACGAGCACGCTGTGACGGACAGCGAAGCCGGACCGTACGCCATCACCACCGGGCCGGACGGCGCACTGTGGTTCACCCTGGTCCACAGCGGCCGCATAGGTCGGCTGATCCCCGGCGGAGAACCGACGAGCCACCAGCTCGACCCCGCGTGCGGGCCGACCGTCATCGTCCACGGCCCCGACGACGCCCTGTGGTTCACCCAATACCAGGCACACCGGATCGGGCGGATCACCACCGGCGGCGTCATCGACAACTTCGCGATACCCACCCCCGGCTGCGGGCCCTTCGGTATCGCAGCAGGGCCGGACGGTGCCCTGTGGTTCACCGAGACTGCCGCCGACCGCATCGGTCGCCTCACCCTCGACGGCCGGGTCACCGAGTTCCCGCTCCCCGTCACGGGCGCGTTCCCCTCCGCGATCACCGCCGGCACCGACGGCGCGATGTGGTTCACGCTCAACCAGGCGAACGCCATCGGGCGGATCGGCATGGACGGCGCAGTGGCCCTCCACTCACTGCCGACCAAGGACGCCGCTCCGGTAGGCATCACCGCGGGGCGCGACGGGGCTCTGTGGTTCGTCGAGATCTCCGCCGGTCAGATCGGGCGGATCACCCCCGACGGGCAGGTCATCGAGTTTCCGCTGCCCGACCGCGCAGCCCGGCCCCACGCCATCACCGTCGCCGACGACGGCACTGCGTGGTTCACCGAGTGGGGCGGCAACCGCGTCGGCTCGATCACTCCCGACGGCACCATCACCGTGCACGACCTGCCCACCCCCGGCTCCGAGCCGCACGGCATCACCCTCGGTCCCGACGGCGCCTTGTGGGCAGCTCTGGAGAGCGGTGCGCTGGCTCGCATCGCCCCTGTGGACAACGCCACCTGACCAACGACTCCCTCACACCCGCCAACGTCGACAACGGCCGCCCGCACGGCGGCCGGAGAGGAACACCCGTGAAATACGCACTCGTGATCTTTGAGACAGATGAGTCACGCCGCCGGATCCAGGCCGACCGGGACACCTACCGCGCGGATTACCAGACCTGGATCGGCACGCTTGCGGCGGCCGGAAAGCTGGTCGGCGGCGACGCCCTGGAAACCGAGCACCACAGCCCGGCGACCGTGCGCAAGACGACCGACGGGGCGTCATCAGTGACCGACGGGCCCGCGCACACCGGCGAGGAGACCCTTGGCGGCTGGTTCGTGGTCGAGGTGGCCGACCGTGCGGAGGCTGTCGAACTGGCCAAGGCCCTGCCCACTCCGGAGACGATCGAGATCCGCCCGCTCCTCGAATCCGCCTGAGCCCCACCACCGTCGTACCGGAGCGGTTCGAACGGCAGCACCGCGCCTCGGAGCTGCCGTCGGCACCGTTGACGCCGTACCGCACGCCCGCCGAAGCTCAGGAAAGCCGGTCGATCGCTCTGACACGTCGGTAGGTGATCACGCAGCAGGCAACCTTGAGGAGGGCTTCATGGATGCCGTCACGTCACTCCCAGCGGATCCTCAGGCGGCGGAACCCGCGGATCCAGGCATCCGTGCGCTCCACCACCCAGCGGACACCACCGAGACCGGACCCGTGCGGCGTACCACGGCGGGCAATGACGGGCTTGATCCCGCGCTCCCGCAGCAAGCGGCGGTACTTGTCGAAGTCGTGGCCCCGATCGGCGAACAGCACGCGTGGCCGGTGGCGGGACGGCCGGTTCGATCCCTGACGCGGGGAATCGCGTCGAGTAGAGGCAGGAGCTGGGTGACGTCATGGCGGTTCCCGCCGGTCAGCGTATGTCCGACAGCTCCGGATCGTCGCTGATGAACGCGTCACCGTTCATGACTCCGAGCTCAGCAGTGACTCCGATGCCGTCGGCGAACGCCGCCGTCCAGGCGGAGACGGCCCGACGGCTCGCACGCACGCCGGGGGCCAGCACATCGAACATGTGCGGTACTCCGGGCACGAGGTGAACCTCGACAGAGTTTCCCGCCGCGCCCAGCCGGGCGGCGAACTCCAGCGCTTCGTCCCGTGCCGGATCGACTCCGGCGACCATGAGGTACGCGGGCGGCAGATTCCGCAGGTTCTCGGCGCGGGCCGGAACGGCATAACCGCTCCCCGGGTCGCTCCCTCGCAGGTACATCCCCCAACCTGCCTCGGCCCCATGGCGGTTGAAGAGCTTGGGGTCGGTGACCGCTCGCGCCGATGCGGTCGTCAGGCGGTCGTCGAGGACGGGGTAGCCCAGGTGGAGGTACCTGATGTGCGGACCCTCCCGGTCACGGGCGGCGAGGGCTACGGCCGTCGCCAGGGCGGCACCGGCCGAGTGCCCGCCCACGGCCAGGCGCGACGCGTCGAACCCCAGGTCACCCGCCTGGTCCGCCGCCCAGCCCAGTGCTGCGTAGCAGTCGTCGAACGCGGCGGGGTACGGGTTCTCCGGAGCGAGCCGGTAGTCGGGCGCGACGACGGCGATGCCCAGCTCGGCGGACAGCCGTCGGCAGGTGGCGTCCTCCGCGTTGGGGCCGCCCAGCACGAACCCGCCGCCGTGCATCCACACCGCGACCGGCAGCGGGCCCGCCCCCCTTGCGGCCGGCGTATAGAGCCGCAGGCTCAAAGGGTGCCCGTTCGCGGGGACGACACGGTCCTCGACGTCGACCGCACTGTCCGAGCTGCCGTCGCCACTGGCCGCGCTCGCAGCCGCACGTGCCGCCGACAGGTCGGCGAACACGTCGAGTGCGGGCAACGCCTCGTAGACGGGGAGGAACTCAGGATCCAGCAACACCATGGACTGCCACACCGTGGACTCCCTTCTCTTGTCCGCCGGACAATAACTGCCCCTTGTTCAGTGGACAAGAGTTGACGCCGTATATTGTCCGCCGGACAAGAGAGATTACGAGGGAGCGACAGGGGAGTGGCATGGGCATCAGCCGAGCAGCGGTCGTCGACGCGGCGCTGGAAGTGCTCGACGAGCAGGGCCTGGACATGGTGACCATGCGTGCCGTCGCGGACCGGCTGCGAGTGCAGCACAACACCGTTCGCTGGCACGTGGACAACAAGCACCGTCTGCTCGTGCTGATGTCGGACGCCGTACTCGCGGGCCTGGACGTCACCACCCTGCCCCGCCGGTGGGAGGACCGCGTCCGGGCCCTGGCGCGCTGGTGCCGCGGCGCGATCCTCGCGCGTCGCGATGCGGCCCGCCTGCTCGCCGGGCTCTCCACGACGGAGGCGAACACCTACCGGTTCGCCGACACGATGATCCAGACCCTGCTCGACGCGGGCTTCTCGCCCCGCACGGCGGCCTGGGCGAACTGGACCATTTTCTATCTGGTCCTGGGCATCACTCAGGAACAGCAGGCACATGCCGCCGAGCCGCCTGAGCGGGTGACGGAATTCGACGACCCCGACTACCCGGCGCTGAGAGAGGCCGCCGCGCATGTCACCGCCGGTAGCTACGAGGAGCGCTTCGAGTTCGCACTGAACATGCAAGTGGTCGCGCTTCGAGCGGAGTTGGACCGTGCGGGCGGCGTTCCGGCGTGACTCGGTCCGGGCCCGGAACGGTGTGACGTGCAGGCGTCGCCCGCCGGCGTTTCGCGGAACTCGGCGGCCGGAACCTGCGTTGTGCTTCCCACCAACATTCCCGGACACGGGAGAACGGAGGGACGGCCGATTCGAGTCACCATCGTGGGAGGGGGCATCGCCGGGCTGGCCTGCGCCCTGAGCCTGCACGCCGCAGGCTTCCGTCCGCAGGTGCGGGAGGCGGCACGGACCATCGAGGCGGTCGGCGTGGGTATCAACCTGCTGCCGCACGCGGTACGGGAACTCGCGGAACTCGGCCTGGCCGACGAACTGGCCGCCATCGCGCTGCCCCCGCACCGGCTGAGCTACCGCGACCGGGCGGGCGAGCCGGTGTGGGAGGAAACCCTGGGGCTCGCGGCGGGTTACCGCTGGCCGCAGTACTCCGTACACCGCGGCCGTCTGCACCTGATGCTGCTGGCGGCGGTGCGCAAGCGCCTGGGCTCGGACTGCCTCCGCACCGGTCTGCGCTTCCAGCGCTTCGAGCAGACACCGCACGGCGTCCGGGTTCATTTCCTGGACCGGACCGGCGGCACACCCGTGGCCGAGGACACCGACCTGCTGATCGCTTGCGACGGCATCGACTCGGCGGTACGCGCCCAGCTGTACCCGGCCGAAGGGCCCTCGCACGGGAACGGCGTCCACATGTGGCGCGGGGTCGCACCATACCCTCACCTCCTCGACGGCCGGTCGATCGTGGTGGCCGGCGGCACCCCCGGTGCGAAGTTCGTCGCCTACCCGATCGAGGACCGGGTGACGAAGGGCGGCGACGCCCTGGTGAACTGGGTGCTCGAAGTGCGCCGCGGCACACGCGCCGCACCGCTGGACCGCTCGAACCGCCGCATCACGACGGCGGAAGCCCTCACCGGCGTGACGGACTGGAGCCTGCCCTGGATCGACCTGGCGAAGCTGGTCGAACGGTCATCGGCGATCTTCGAGTACCCCATGCTCGACCGCGACCCCCTGCCGCGCTGGAGCTTCGGCCGGGTCACGCTGCTCGGCGACGCAGCTCACCCGATGTTCCCGATGGGCATGAACGGCGGATCGCAGTCCGTCGTCGACGCCCGGGTACTGGCCTGGTGCCTGGCCCGGGAGCACGACCCCGCAACCGCGCTCCGCCGCTACGACACGATGCGCCGGCCGACGGTCAACGCGATCGTCCTGGCCAATCGCGAGCTGGGACCGGAGAAGATCATCGCGCGGGCTGCGGAGCGCGGCGGGGCGCTGCCCGTCGACGAGGCCACGGAGATGGCGAGCGACTACAAGGAGCTGACCCGGGCGACAGTCGCACAGGTCAACTCCCGTGCCTCGTGGACCGTTTCGGGCGGGGCCGCGGACGCGGCCACGGATCCTGCACGGTGAGGACGCGCCCGCGGCAGGGGCTCCGTGACTGCCGCAGGATCGCTGTGCGTAGTCGGAACTGTTCGGCACTGCACGGGGGTTGCCCGTTCGGCTGATTATTCTCAGGGCGCGCTGTCCCGGCTGCCGGCGTTGAGCATGTTCCGCGCTCGGCGTTCGAACAGAATCGGGATGGGCCTCGGATTCGGGCTGCCCGCCGCTGTCGGCGCCCAACTCGGCGCCCCGGACCGCCCGGTGCTCGCCCTCATGGGCGGCGGTTCGATGCACTACGCGATCACGTCCCTGTGGACCGCGGCCCACTGAAAGGTCCCCTTGACGATCGTCGTCTCCTCCAACGACGAATACCGCGTCCGTCCAGCCCGTGCTCGTCGAGGACCGCCAGTGTGGCGGCGACGATATCGCCCTGTGTCGTACCCATCCGATGCGCCTTCCCGGTCGACTTCCGCCTCCCTCTTGTCCACTGGACAATTCCAGGGCATGCTCATCCTTGTCCAGTGGACAAGAGTGGGAGGAAGTGGTTGTCATGCTCGACGTGCTCATTGCCGGGGCCGGCCCGGTGGGGCTCTGGCTCGCCGCGGAATTGCGCCTGCAGGGGGTGGAGGTGGCCGTCGTGGAACGCCGGGCGGCACCGGACGGACGGTCGCGCGCGGTCGGCATGCAGGCCGGGACGCTGGACACCTTCGCCACCCGCGGCCTCGCGCAGCGGTTCATCGAACGCGGCACCCCGGTGCCGACCGGCCACTTCGGGGCGGCGACCACCCGGCTGGACTTCTCCACCGTCGGGGCGGCCCACCCCTTCATGCTGGCGCTCGGTCAGTCCGTCACCGAGCAACTCCTGGAGGAGCATGCGGTCACCGTGGGCGCCCGGGTGCTGCGCGGGGAGGAAGTCGTCTCGCTCACCCAGGGGCGGGACGCAGTCGAGGTGGTGATCCGGGCCGGCGGCACCCACCGGACGGTGCGGGCCCGCTGGGTGGTGGGCTGCGACGGCAGCCGCAGCGCGGTACGACAGGCGGCCGGCATCGACTTCCCCGGCCAGGACACCACGCTGACCGGGTGGCTCGCCGACGTAGAACTCGACGATCCGCCCACCGCGCCGCTCGCCGCCACCGGGCCGGCCGGTTCGTTCCTGGCGGCCCCGATCGGCGATGGCGTCCACCGGCTGGCGGGGCTCTCCACGGCCACCATGCACCGCGGGACCGGCGAACCGCTGACCCTGGAGGAGGTGCGCGGGCAAACCCGCATGCTGCTGGGACGGGACCTCGGCATCCGCACCCCCCGGTGGCTGTCGCGCTACGGCAACGCCACCCGTCAGGCCGCGCGGTACCGGGCCGGACAGGTGCTGGTGGCCGGAGACGCGGCGCACATGTTCTTCCCGGCCGGTGGGCAGGGCATGAACCTCGGCATCCAGGACGCCACCAACCTGGGCTGGAAACTGGCCGCCACCCTCCAGGGCCGGGCCCCCGACGGACTACTCGACAGCTACGACACGGAGCGCCGGCCGGCCGCCCGCGCCGTCATCGACAACACCCGCGCGCAGCTGGCCCTGTTCGCCGCGGCGAGCCCGGAGCAGATCGCCCTGCGCGAGGTCTGGTCCGCCGCGCTCGCCGAACCGCAGACCAACCGCCAGTGGGCCCGCCGGATCGCCGGCTTCGACGACCCGCTCCCCGCCGACACCACACCCGGTGCGCACCCGCTGAACGGCACCCGGCTGGCCGGCCTCGCCCTGGACACGGCCGACGCACCCACTGCCCACCCGTTGATGTACCACGGCCGACCACTGCTGCTGGACCTCGGCGGGACGCGGACACCGTGCCTCACGGATGGCCTGGAGCAGCGGGCAGGAACCGTCAACACCGAGGCGGCGCACGCGATCTGGCGGGACGTCACCGCCGTCCTGATCCGGCCGGACGCCCGGATCGCCTGGGCCAGCACCGACACCGACCCGCAGCGCCGGGCCGCGGACTGCCTCACCACCCTGCGCACCCTGTGCCGCTGAACGCCGCTCGGCGAGCCCACCCGCCGGCTCCGCTCGGCGGCCCTCAATCCCGGAACAGGCCGGATCGGCGCGCGACGCCCAGCCTCCAGGCGGGGGGACCCCCATCCATGCGTGCATCGTAAGGCGGGGAACCTCCCGGCCTTGAGCTCTTCCTGGGGTTCAGGAGACCCGGATGCTGGCCTCGGTGATCGATGAACTGGACATGAGCGTGTCGATGATCTGCTCTTGCGAGGCCCGTGCCCGAGCCTCCATGGCCGTGCGGGCCGCAGCAGGATCGCGCTCACGGATGGCATCCAGAATCGCGTGTCGCTCATGTGCGGCCGACGCCGAGAAGGGCAGCGACTTCAGGGTGATCCGCAGGATGCGTTCCAGCTCGTCGAAGACCCGGGTGATCGACTGCGCCAGCATGTCATTACCGCACCTGTTAGCGATGATCGTGTCGAACTCCAGGTTGGCGCGCAGGAAGGCGTCAACGCTCTCCGCATTGCCCAACTCGTAACTGACTTCGAGGAGTTCTTCCATTCGGGCGAGATCGTCGGCCGGGCAGCCGAGCTCGGCTGTGAGGCCGGCGGCTTCGGTCTCCAGCAGTTGCCGGAACGCGCAGAGTTCCCGCGCCCCCTTCAGGGTCACAGGCAGGATGCGGTAACCCGAGCGCGGCAGTGCCTGGACCAGCCCGTCGCGCTGCAGCCGAGTCAGGGCTTCCCTCACCGGCATCGCGCCGGCCCCGGCCAGGTGTGTCAGGTCCGACTTGGTGACACGCGCACCTGGCTCCAGCTCGAGTTCGATGATCCGCCGCTTGATCGCAAGGTACGCACGTTCGGTGGCGTTCAGGCTGGGGTGGTCTGCGCTGAGGATGACGGGCAGATACTTCACGTACCCATCCTATGGATTTGATATCCCAGTGAGAAGATCTTGGATCCTAGCGGTCGGGAGGCTGGGGGAGGAGATCCCTACTCGCCAACGGCCCCGCGCCCCTGGCGCAGCGGCCCGTTGCCGCCGCTCTTCTGTCTGGCTCGGTCCCCTCTGCCGGCATTCTCCGCAGTGGACGTCGCGGGTCCGCAATCGAATCCGTCGGCCAGAGGGCGGCAAAGCATAGGGGCCCAGGACAGACGATCAGGCCGTCGTCGTCTCCATGACAAAAGTGTCTGCGATCTGCGCAACCCACTCCGGATTCTCAAGCGGCGGGTAATGCCCGATGTCAGGCACCCGCAGCAGCTGTGCCACCGAGCCCATTTCCGCGACCGTGTCATCGACCAGCTGATCCTGCACGAAGAAATCGTCGGTGCCCTGCACGAGCAGGACCGGGCACCGCACATCGCCGAGCCGGCCGCGCAGATCATGGGAAGCCCACGCCTGACCGTCGCACTGCCCAGCCTGCTGGGAAGTGCTGCGCTGAAGCCACCGAAGTTCGACTTCCTGCCCGGATGTCAGCTTCTTGCTCGCCGAGGCCACCGCCGCATACTCGAGGTGATCCGTCCAGCCGGCATCGGGCGCGCTCGTCCGACCTGCCAGCAACGCAGCAGCCTCGGCCGACAGCGGTGTCCACGACGCTGCTTGCATCGCGACGACCCCTCGATAGCTGTCTCCATGGTGAGCGGCAAGATCCAGTGCTGTGAGGCCTCCGACTGAGGCGCCGAGTACAAACGGCGAGATTCCAGGCAGCACCGTGCGCGCGAACGCGTGCACGAACTCGGCGTGGTCGTGAATAGAAGTCCCCGGCTGCCACTGCGCTGGGTAGGAACGGCAGTGCCCGGGAAGATCGGGGGCGATCGCGCGGTATCCGCGTTCAGCGAGCAACGGCAGAAGGTGCCTGTAGACCCGAGAGTCGGTGGCCCCCGGGTGAATACACACGATCGGGATGCCTTCCCCGGCCTCGTCGAAGTAGGTGCGTGCACCGTTGACCGCGACATAGCGGCCCGTGATCGGTTCGAAGATCGTCATTGCTCAAGTCCTTGCTGACCACGTACAGAGATCTTTAGCCGTGCGGTAGCGGCCTGGCGTCAGCATCTCTCATGAGATCTCTGTAAAGCAATCTGAGATCTCAGATTGTGCCCGCAGCTGGTCCTCGAAGCCCCGTCGAACTGGATAGACGGCACGCTTGGCCGTAACGGCTCCTGGGTGCCCGACCCGCCGCCGACACCGCGCGGCCGGCCCGCGGCCCGGCCGACGCGGGCGGCGAGTTGTCCGCGGGTCAGCCGCGGACAGGAACCGGCGGACCAAACACTCAGTCAGGGTCGTCGTGGTACTCAGTGGGTCTCGTTCGGCGGCGTCACGATGATGCGGGTCGGGGATGCGAGGCTGTCGCCGCTGGGGTCGACCGTGTACGAGATGCCGAAAATGGCGGTGTCACCAGGCTTTAAGTCCGTTATGCGCGGCTGCTCACTTCCGGGGTGAACAGGGGTGGAGGTGCCATCGATGTCCCGACGCGGTGCGAGCGGCGGCGTAGCACGGTTTCCTCGTTCCTCCGGCCTGCTGGCCGGGTCGGCGCCGGCCCTGGCCCGTACGCGGATCTGTGTACGGGCCAGGGCCACCGTGAGGCAGCAGCGCTTGTCCGCGGTCTGACGACCAGCGCCGGACGGGTGTCCGTTTTGGTGGAGTGGTGTAATCCGTGTACTGCCCGGGGGAGTGGTGCAGCTTGACGGTGACGGTGTAGTCCTGACCCAGACCCGCCGCCCACTTCTGCGTGAAGGACTTGGCGAACAGGCCGAACCTGGCCATCTCCGCCGTCATCCGGGCGAGAGCCCTCTCCGTGTCGTCCCAGGCGCCCATGAAGTCCGTGCCGCCGTCGTGCGTCCAGCAGGATGTCGTCATGCTCCAGGGCCATACACAAACCCCTCCCACCCCAGGCGCAGCCGATACGCAGGTCGCCCATCAAGTCACATCGGAGGTATGCCCGACAGGTATGCATCTGGGGCTGATGACACCTTTCGGGCATAGGCGAATCCCGGACCACATCGAAGCGCGGCGTGGAACGCGCGTGTCAGCCATCGGAAACCCGCCCGCGTTGCCCGGAGTCGCCGGGAAGCAGGTTCTGAAGGCTGACCGCCGGGTCATGGCATGGGTCGTTGTGCGGTGACCGTGAAGTAGTCGAGGGTGCCTTCACGGTAGGCCCGCAGGAAGTTGCGGGGCCAGGTGCCGGGCTCCCACATGCGAGCCAGCCAGCGGTCCCAGCCCGGCCATACCGACGCCCCGATCGGGTGGGCGCGGACCCCGGTCAGGCCGGCCCGTTCGAGGCTGCCGGTGAGCTGCGGGATGGTGTGGGCAACGTCCAGGCCGGTGCGGTAAGTGTCGAGCAGTTCGGCCAGCCGCCCGGGTCGGGCCGGGTCGGCGTCGGGGACGAAGAAGCTGGCGATGA
Source organism: Streptomyces sp. NBC_00400 (assembly GCF_036048035.1). Classification (NCBI taxonomy): domain Bacteria; kingdom Bacillati; phylum Actinomycetota; class Actinomycetes; order Kitasatosporales; family Streptomycetaceae; genus Streptomyces; species Streptomyces sp. NBC_00400. Next base: position 8,151,387 of record NZ_CP107940.1, read on the forward strand.
CGGCACGGCCGCCGGGCCGCAGCACGCGTGCGGCCTCCCGGGCGAACGCGTCGAGGTCGCGGAAGTGCTGGGCGGCTTCCACGCTGTACAGGCAGTCGAACTCGCCCTCCGCGAAGGGCATGCTTTCGGCTGCTCCGTGGGCGAAGCGCAGCTGTTCGGGACGGTGGGCCAACAGATCGGCGTTGGCCTGTTCAGCCCGCTTGAGCTGCTGTGGATGGATGTCCATGCCGGTGACGTGCGCGAAGCCGTACTCCTTGAGCGCAACGGTGCAGCCGACCCCCAGCCCGGGTCCGACTTCCAGGGCTCGCGGCTCCTGCGCAGCCGCCAAGGTGGCGAGCACGTGGCGGTACATGGCCTGTTGGCTGCTGATCCGGTCGTGTTCGGTCAGCGGCCGGTCGAGGTCGATGTCCTGCCAGTGGCCGAAGTTGATGAACCCCCCGCCGAACAGGGGCATCGAGCTGAGATCGGCCGGACCATACGCTTCCTGCACTGCGGGCGGGATGGGGTACGGGACCGCCCCGGGACACTGCGTCATCTGCACCTCCGTGATCTGGAGCGCGCCGCCACGGGGGCGACCGCACACCCAGTACTACCCTCAGCAGCCGTCGGGGCGGGGGCGGTGCCGCCGTTCCCTTTGCCGCCCGTGCGCCGGTGGCGGCCTGCCGAGGTGTCACCTCACTTCGCGAGGAGCGACCCTCATCAGGAGGTTGGCGGGGTGGTTGGTAGAGGTCATGACTCCCCGTACCTGCGCCCCTGGGAGCGGCTCCAGACGCCACCGGCGGGCCACGGCCGCGACCACCGTGGTCATTTCCGCGCGCGCGAACGATTCACCGATACATCTGTGCCTTCCGGCGCCGAAGGGAAGGAACGCGCCGCGGGGAGCGGCCTTCTGGCCGGGCAGCCAGCGGTCGGGATGGAACCTCAGGGGGTCCTGGAAGTGGTGCGGGTTCCGGTGCAGGACGAGGGCGCTGAACATGAACTCGGCACCCGGGGGAAACCGGTAGCCCGCGAGTTCGACCTCCGTGGTCGCTCGTCGCATCGTGACGCCTCCGGGGTTGCGCACGCGCAGCGCCTCGTCCACCACCCGCTGCGTGTACGGGAGACGGCCGAGGCGTTCGAACGAAGGCGCCTCTCCGCTCCTCGTCCGCAGTTCCTCGTGGAGTTCCCGGTCGACGGCGGGGTGCCGGCCCAGCTCGTGGAAGAGCCAAGCCAGCCCGCCTGCCGTTGTCTCCGTGCCGGCGACCAGCAGTGTGATGAGTTCGTCGTAGACCTGTTGGTCGGTCATGGTGTTGCCGCTGTCGGCGTCCTGAGCCTGCAGGAGCATCGACAGCAGGTCCGGCTGCTCGGCGGAGAGGCCGGTGCGCCGGGTGCGGATGAGGTGGTCGATGGCCCGGCGCAATCGGTCGTGTGCGGCCGCAAGGCGGCGGTTGCCGGGAGTGGGGAGCTTCTGCCAAAGACCGGTCGGATCGATGGCCCGGTGGTACACGCCGCGGAGCACGACGGGCACGTCGCGGCGGATGTCCGCGGCAATGTGCGCGTCGAGTGCGGTCGAGAACAGCGTGGAGGTGACGATGGCGAGGGAGAGGTCAGTCATCTCCTGGGTGACGTCGATGACCTGTCCGGCCTGCCAGGAGGCGACTCGTTCGTCGGCCAGCCGCGCCATGGCTCGCGCGTAGTGATCGATCTGCCGGTGATGGAAGGCCGGCTGGATCAGGCGCCGCTGGCCGAGGTGGAAGGGCCCTTCGGAGGTGGCGAGGCCCTCGCCGAGGTAGTCGCGGAGCTTCTCGAAGGAGCGGCCCTTCGCGAAGTGGCCGGCGTCGGTGACCATCACCCGGTCGACGACCTCCGGTCCGGCGAGGACGTAGGTCGGTGTGGGTCCCAGGTAGACGGCAACGATCTGGTCGTACGCGGTGAGGGAATCGAGGAATTCCAGGGGGCGCCGCCACATTTCGAGTGCGTGGCCGATCAGCGGAAGGCGTCCGGGAGCGGTGGGAGGGGCCGTGAGGCGAGCGGCGGTGGCCATGTGTGCCTTCCTTTGGCCGCGGGCCCGTGCCTGCCCGGCGACCGAGTAGTACTCCTCGGGACGTGATGGACCGGTGATGCGGGTGCAGGCGTGCGGGACACACCGGGCACCACCCGCCCGGCGACGTCCCCACGGGGCGAGCAGTGCATACATCACGGAAGGTAGCGTGACGGACACTCAGTGCGATACCGGGATCTCGGTCAGTCGAGGGCACCAGGGGCTGGAATGAGCCGCCCAGGTGCACGCCGAGGCGTGCATCATGCGGGGCCTGGAGACGCGCGCGCCCGCTACCCCTCCAGCGCCGTTCCGGAAGCCTCGTGCAAACCCAGCGGCCTCGGACGGGTGAATTCGGGGACCTGGCCGCTCCCGGATTCCGGCAGGACCGTTGGGCTGGGCGGATAGCCGGATGATCGCTCTTCGGGCGTCCCCTGCTCATTCCTGTACACGTGCTGGAGGAGACGTCCCCTTGGCTACCGCTGATCTTCCTGGACCTGATTCGCTGCTGCGCCGCACGCTGGGGGAGTGGCGGATCGGGTTGGTGGTGTGGCGGCTGCTGGTTCTGCAGACCGCGGATCCGGCGGTCGCCGCCGGCATGGCCAACTTCTCCACCTACCGCGCGCACCCGTGGCGGCGTATCGAGCACACCATGGACAGCGGGAAGCGGCTGTTCTTCTCCGACCGTGAAGGGCTACGCCGTGAGGTCGCCCGTCTGGAGCGCACGCACCGCCGTCTGGCCGGGACCGACGAGCAGGGCAGGCCGTTCACAGCGTTGGACCCGGCGGTGCGGGTGTGGGTACTGGTCACCTTGTACGAGTGCATGACGGCGATGCGGGAACTGTCCGGACGCCCGCTGGCGCCGCCTGAACTGGATCAGATGTACGGAGAATTCCGCGCGGTGTGTGCCGAGTTCGGCCTCTCCGACGACCTGCTCCCGGCCACGGCCGCGGACGTGCCCGCGTATATGGAGCGCACGATCCGCGAGCGCCTCGAATACAGCGAACCCGTGCGCTACCTGCTCTTCGACATGCTCCGTGAAGCACCCGCACCCCGCCGCCTCGGCCACCTGAAGCCGGCCTGGCCGCTTGTGCGCACGGTAGCCGCCCACGTGATCGGTGCGCTGACCATCGCGGACCTGCCGGAAGCCTTCCGCGAGCGCTTCCACTTGCCCCGCACCCGCCGCGCGGCCCTGCTGTCCTTCCTCCTGCACCGTGGCATGCGTGTGCTGATGAATGCGCTGCCCGAGCACCGCCGCTACCGCACCCCGCTGGCCGGCAACTCCCCGACTTCGCAGCCTTCCACCGCCTCCACCGACCGTCCTTCCCCGCCGGAGGCAGGGCCTGTCCGGCTTCCTGCACCACGTCGCCGCAAGGGTGCCGATTCCCGCCCGGCGCGTCTGCGGACCTTCTTCCGCCAGGTCCTCGACCAGACCGGCGACGGCCGCATCAGCTCGGCCGATCTGCAGGCCATGGCGCACAACGTGTGCTGGCCGCTCGAACTCACCCCTGAGCGCGAAGCCCGCGTCTATGCCGCCTTCGAGACCTGGTGGCAGCACCTGCGGACCGGCATGGATGCTGACGACGACGGACAGGTGACCTGCGAGGAGTTCGTCACCGCCATGCTCACCGGGATCGACGCCGGACCGGGCTATCTCGAGCAGGGGTTGCATGTCGCGGTGCGGGCGATCTTCCACGCTGCGGACACCGATGGCAGCGGACACCTGTGCGCCGATGAGTACCGCACGATCTTCGGCGGCTCCCGGGTCCACCCCGCCGAACTCAACCACGGCTTCCGCCAGCTCGACCACGATGGAGACGGCCGCATCACCGAAGACGAATTCGTCCAGGCCTTCACCGACTACTTCACCGCCCGCACCGACAACACGGCCGGCAGCCAACTCCTCGGACGCCCGTAGTGACATGAGAGGGCTGCGTCGCGCAGTCCCCGGTGTGACCCGGCCGAGCACCAGGTCACGGCGGAGTCGGGGGCGGCTGGACAGCCACAGGTGTCCGCGACTGCGGACCACGCCGCGCATCACGGTGCCGAGTGCGTCTGCCGGCCAACGGCCTGGGTACGCCCTGGTCGCTCGGACGAATATCACGAGGCGCTCTACGAGGCGCTGCGGCAGACGTCGCGGGTCGGCGTCGTCTTCACCGCCGTCGATAAGCCCTTCCACGATCGGGAGGCCGGAAAGATTCGGCACCGGAGATCCTGGGACCTTTACAAGGACGACGGCGCGTCGCAGGAGCTGTGGGAGGCCGCCCTCCTTCTACGGGATCTCCTCGACAAGGGCTGGGACTTCTTCGCTCCGCATGCGCCGTTCTGACGTGCGCGGCTCATTTTACGGGTGAAGAGGCGGTATTTCGTCCGTGCACAATTCGGTCTTCCGCGGTCATCAGCGGCTGCTACGGTTCCGGCCCAAGCGAAGTGGCTGGGGGTGCCGGAATCCAGGACTCCGGCTCGCTCGAAGATGGCACCGGCTCATCGTGCGGTGCGAGGTGCACCTGCGGGAGAAGACGTTGGAGAGGGGCGGGCATGAGCGGCACCTATCTGCCGGGCACCCGGGGCGGCGAGGACCCGAACCTCCCCGGCGAGCGGCAGCAGAACGAGGAGCTGATCCGGTTGGTGATGAGCGACCCGGGCCCGGCGGCCGAACTCGCTTACCCTGCCCTCCTGAACGGCATCGACTACCTCTTGAGTGTCATTGACCTGCTCGACGGCCCCGACCCGGCGCCGCGCGCGCTCAAGTTCGCCGTCCTCCACCTCCAGGCTGCGACGGAGGTGCTGCTAAAGGCGTGCCTCGCAGGCATCGACTGGCGACTCGTCTTCACCAAGCCTGAAGAGGCGGACGAGGTGAGCTACAAGACCGGGGACTTTGCGAGCTGCGGAATCGCCGACACCATCAAGCGGCTGCGCCAGCACGGAGTGGCCATCTCGCCCGAGGAGAAGGGGGCGATCCCGCCTTCTCCAAAGAGCGCAACAAGCTCCAGCACTTCGTCGCCACGCTTGGCGCGGCCGCGATCGAGGCTCGTGCCGGCGTCGTCCTCGAGATCCTCATGCGTTTCATCGACACCCACCTGTGGCGAGGGATCGACGCCGATCACGTCGACGCGTACTTCGAAGACAGGGAGACGATCCGTGCCAGTGTGCCCCGGATCCGGGGCTACGCCACCGCCCGGATGGCTCAGCTCGCTCCCGCGCCGGAGCCCTTCAAGAGCACCACACTGCGCTGCCCCGCCTGCGGCATGTGGGCCGTGGTCGCGGAAGTGGATGAGAGCCACTGCCGCCTCTGCTTCACCCACTGGGAGTACGACATGGCGCTCCTCGTCGACTATGCGGTCGGCGTGCTCGGACTGTCGGTGAAGGACTTCCTTGACCACGACGGGGGCGCCCAGGTCTGCCCGGAGTGCCAGAGGCACAGCCTGCTCACCGAGGCGTACTTGGCCGAAGCGCCGGACAAGCCGCGCTCCTTCTGCTTCCACTGCGCGAGGCCCTTCGACGGCCTCGTCACGTGCACCCGCTGCACCCTGCTCTTCCAGCCGGAAGGAAACGGCGACCTGGTGTGCAGCGACTGCTGGACCACTGCGCTCGCATCGGACTGATCGACGACACGGAGAAAACCATTCGTTGTCACGTCCGGGCTGCGAGGTAGTGGGTCCAGCTGTCGTTGGCGTATCTGGCCCACGTCTCCGCTGTGGCGGGGCTGAGGCCGAACAAGTCGGCGACGACGATGGGCGGGAGTGTGGTGACGGCCTCGATCATCGCGGTGTTCCTGGGTCGCCGACAACAGCCTGCACCACCTCGGCGTGGATCACATCGAGTACTCCCTGTTCGAACGGGAAGTCGAGCAGCTCTTCCCCACCCTGGACGAACTCGGTATCGGCTTCGTCGCCTCCTCCCCCTCGGCCGCGGGCTCATCACCGGCACCGCCAAGCCCGCCGGCCAGTACGAGGCCACCGACATGCGCAACGTCGACCCGCGCTGGCAGCCGGGCAACTTCGAGAAGAACGTCGAAGCCGTCGACCGGCTCGCCGAGCTCGCGGCGGCCCAGGGTGCCACCGTCTCCCAGCTAGCCCTGGCCTGGCTCCTGACCCGGGGCGAGCACATCGTGCCGATCCCCGGCACCCGCAGCCCGAAGCGCATCGAGGAAAACGCCGGCGCCGCCGACCTCGCCCTCACCGACGCCGACATCAAGGCCATCGACGAGATCCTGCCGCTGGGGGGCTTCGGCGCCCGCTACACCGAGGGGCACGTGCCCACCTGGATCTGATGATCCACCTCGGGGCAGATGCCACTCAGGTCGGCTCCGGTGAGCTCAGCGCAGGGCGGCAAGACCGTCGGCGGCGCGGGCGTCACCGACGAGCCCATGCTGTCCATGGCTCTCCACCTGCGAGAGCAGGAGATGAGCCTGCGCGACATCGCCAAACGGCTCGTCTTACCGCGGGCGCGAAGATGGGACAGCACCCCTCGCCCGCCACCGTCATGCGGATGCTGCGCGAACACGACGAACGCGCGGTCGCGGCCTTGGCGACGTAGAGAGGCAGCGCAGTGGAGCCATCAAGCTCTCAAGATCAACAACTGGCGGCTTTTGGGCTTACCTCGGCTCTACCCCAGGAGGCCGCCGATCGGGGGGAAGGGTGTCAGTCTTGGCGGCTGGGGAGCATGGCCAGGGCCTGGGCGCGCTGTGCGACGAGGTCGTCGTAGGTGCCGTCGCGTTCGGCCCAGCGGTGCACGAGGACGCCCTTCACGAGGATCTCGTGGGGGGTGGGGTCCTGCGAGAGCAGGTGCATGACCTCGGTGGCGAAGTCGTCGAGCGGCAGCGCGTGTGGGTTCACCTTTTCCTGTCCTGCCGTGGCGACGGCCGGGGGGACAAGCTCAACGACACCGACACCGGTGCCGTCGAGCTGGGCGCGCAGTGCCTCGGAGTAGGCGTGCACCGCGGCCTTCGATGCGGCGTAGCTGGGCATGGGCGGGAACGGCAGGAAGGCGATGCCGGAGGTGACGGTGATGAAGGTGCCGGCACCCCGCCGGGTCAGGTGCGGGGTGAAGGCGTCGATGACCCGGATGGTGCCGAGCAGGTTGGTGTCGATCGTCGTTGCTGCCGCCTCGAAGTGCGCGGGGTCGCGCAGGTCCTCCAGGAGCATGACGCCCGACATCGTCACCACGGTGTCCAGCTCGGGGTACCGGGCGAGCACGGCGTCACGGGCAGATGCGACGGAGGCAACGTCGGTGACATCGATGCTGATTGTGCCGAAGCCCTCTCCGGCGAGTTCCACGAGTGCCTCCTGGCCGCGACCGCCAATGGCCACGGTGCTGCCCGCCGCGGCGAACCGCCGGGCCAGCTCTCGCCCGATACCCGAGGTCCCGCCGACGATGAGAACGGTGCGGTTGGAGAGATCCACGAGGTCTTCCCTTCAGTCCAGGGCGCCGCCGGCGTTCAGGCCCGCGGCGCAGACAGTGATGCTCTCTGTCTCTTTCAAAACAGTGCTATCGCAGTCTTGACGGCATTCGCCGGGTGTGGCAGGGCCCCCGTCTTCCCTGGTCCTGCCAGGGCCCCCTCTGAGACACGCGCACCGCATTACGGTGTCGGTATGAAGGATGAGGAATCCGGCAACCGGCTCGGCAGCTACCTTCGCGCCCGGCGTGAGCTGGTCTCCCCGGCGCAGGCAGGGATCCCACCTGGCGGTAACCGCCGCGTGCCCGGTCTGCGCCGTGAGGAAGTCGCCCTGCTCGCCGGAATCAGCCCCGACTACTACCTGCGACTGGAACGCGGCCGCGACAAGAATCCCTCACCGCAGGTCCTCGAATCACTCGCGCGCGTCCTGTGTCTCGACGACATCGAGCGGACGTATCTGCTCGGCCTCACGGCAGCACGCCCCAGGGCACCGCGCCGCAAGCGGCTCGAGCACGTACCGGCACGGGTGCACCAGCTCCTCGCCCACCTCCAGATCCCCGCGTTCGTCGAAGGGCGCGCTTTCGACGTCCTGGCCTCCAACCCCATGGCCGTCGCGCTCTCCCCGCGCCTGCGGCCTGGCCAGAACCGGCTTCGTTCCCTCTTTCTCGATCCCGAGGAACAAGCCTTTCACCAGGACTGGGCCAAAGCCGCCGCCAGCTTCGTCGCCGCTCTTCGCACCACCATCGGGGACGACACCGACAACCCCCGGTTCGTCGAACTCGTCGGAGAACTGGCACTGTCCAGTCAGCGGTTCCGCATCCTGTGGGCCCGACACGACGTCCGCAGTCTCGACGGAGGCACCACCACCGTCCACCACCCCGTCGTCGGTGAACTACGCCTCCACCGCGACAAACTCCCCATCGACGACGTCATCCTCGTCGTCTACTACCCCGACAAGGACAGCGACAGCGACGAGAAGCTGCAACTCCTCGCCGCACTCTCACAGACCGAACTCACCGGCACAGCACACAGCAGGGCAGCAGACGCCCCCCACCCGAAGACACCCTGACGAACACCGGCCGCCCGGCAGTACGGCCAGAACGGCCGCGCCACGATTTCCGCCATCCGCGGACCGCCTCGGCGCCCGGTCATCAGTCGTCGGTGGCGTCCAGGGCGCGCAGGGGCCGCAGGCCGCCTGGGGCCCGAAGTTGGAGCCGTTGCTGCTGTCTGAAGACGAGCGGGCTGAGTTGGAGCGGTGGACGCGTCGGGCGACATCGGCCCAGGCCCTGGCTCTGCGGGCGCCGGATCGTGCTGGCGTGTGCGGGGCCGGAAGTACCGCCGAGTGTCGCGGTTGCCCGGGATCTGCGGGTGACCGCGGACACGGCGGCGACGCTTCCTTGCCGAGCGGCTGGACGGACTGGTCGACGAGCCCCGGCCGGGCCGGCCGCCCACCATCAGCGTTGATCAGGTGGAGGTGGTGGTAGTCACCACGCTGGAACAGCTGCCGAAAAACGCCACCTACTGGTCGCGAACGTCGATGGCGCAGCACAGTGGCCTGTCGAAGTCGACCGTGGGCCGGATCTGGCGGCAGTTCCAGCTCAAGCCGCATCGGCGGACTCGGCGCTACCCCCCTTACGGTCGGGTGAGAATTTCGGCTCCGCTGTCGGTGATGGCGATGGTGTGCTCGCTGTGCGCGGTCCGGCAGCCTGTCGCGCTGCGCAGCGTCCAACCGTCGGCGTCGGTGACGAGTGTGGCAGTGTCGGCCATGACCCAGGGCTCCAGGGCGAGCAGCAGTCCGGGGCGCAGTTTGTATCCGCGGCCGGGCCGTCCGCTGTTCGCGATGTGTGGGTCCTGGTGCATGGTCGAGCCGATGCCGTGGCCTCCGAACTCGGTGTTGATCGGGTAGCCCGCCTTGCTGAGGACCGTGCCGATGGCGTGGGAGAGGTCGCCGATGCGTGCCCCAGGCTTGGCGGCGGCGATGCCGGCGGCGAGTGCACGTTCGGTCGTCTCGATCATCGCGACGCTCTCCGCTGGCCTGGCCTTGCCCACCAGAAAGCTGATCGCGGCATCCGCGGCCACCCCGCCCCTGGCTACGGCGAGGTCGAGAGTCAGCAGATCCCCGTCTGCCAGCGTGTAGCTGTGAGGCCGCCCATGGAGCACTCCGTCGTTGACGGCCGTGCAGATGTAGTGCCCGAACGGGCCGCGCCCGAACGAAGGCGCGTAGTCGACGTAGCAGGACTGCGCTCCCGCCTCGGTGATCATCTCCTTGGCCCACTGGTCGATGTCCAGCAGGTTCGTCCCGACCGTGCTGCGCTGCTTCAGCGTGTGCAGGATGTTTCCGACCAGGGCGCCGGTGTCCCTCGCCTGCTCAAGCCGCGCGGAGTTCAGGATCTCAATCATGGGGGACCTCTCATGTATGTCCAATAACTATCCCGGTCTAACTGTACCGGTATTAGAATGGGGTCATGGTCAGGTTGCCGCTCACCCCCGCCGAGGTAGAACGCGGACAGCGCCTTGGCGCCCTGCTCCGCCGAGCCCGGGGCTGCCGCTCGATGCTGGACGTGGCGCTCGCTTCGCACATCTCGCCGGAAACTCTTCGGAAGATCGAATCCGGCCGTGTGGCTACCCCCGCCTTCCCGACCATCGCAGCGATCGCCGACACCCTCGGCCTGTCTCTCGACGCCGTCTGGGCCGAGATCAGCCAGGCGGAGCGAACCATCGAGGATCAGTCGGCCCTGCCTGCCACACGGCATCCATTGCTGGTTTCGTAACGCCGCACTCAGAGAGTCAGCGGTTCACTGACCGTGCTGTGCCGGTACGCCTGCGCGCACGCTGATCACCTCGTCGACCAGCCCGAGCACCGCCTAGCGGACCTCGGCGGCTACACCGACCGGCCGCCTGTCGGCTCCGTCGCTTCCTGCCCGAAGGGCGCGAGCGCCCGCGCCCTCACGGTGTGCCTGCACACGGGGAAGGTGTGGGAGACCCGGTAGCCGACGCACTCGCGGCAGGCGGCGACATCGCCCTTCTTCCACTTCGGCATCGCGGTGCGGTTGGAGATCCGCTCCTCCCACTCGTGCCCGGCCGCACACCGCCACCACACCGCGACCTGCATCTTCGGCGTCGCCTTCTGCAACGTCAGCCCGCCGTTGCGCTCCTGAAGCCACACCGCGGCGACCTGCGGATACGCTTCGCCCAGCGAGACCCCTCACGCGCCACGGTCCCCTTCCTCTGCTCGGTCAGGCCGCCTGACCGAAGCCCTCGCTGGTGAGGTTCTCCTCCCGCAGTCGTGTGAAATCCCTCAGCTTCGGGTCGTACGCCTCCGGCTGGATGCCGAGCTCATGGGTGCTGTACTCGCCGAACCGCTTGATGTGCTCGGTCAGGTACGGCGAGAATGTGGGCCAGGTCCTCGGGGTCGATGGCGTAGCCCTCCTCCTGGAGCCGGCGCACGATCTCGGTGATGTCCAGGGCGTTGTGGAAGATCACCACGCTGGGGAAGTGGACGGCGCCGGGAGGGTGGACGCCTTCGGCCGCCACCTGTGCGAGATCGTCTGGCTCAGGTTCGGTGGGCATGCGAAGCACGAGATCTGGGGTGGTCAGCGCGAGCTGGGTGAGTGGCCAGTGGCGCATGGCGTGCCTCTCTGCGGTTCAGTAACCGTCGATGCCGATGATGTTGCCGAAGGGGTCGGTGAGCTGGGCGATCTTGCGACCATTCACGCTTCGGATTGGCAATCTTGGGGTCGAATGCCCGTGGTTCTACAGATCGGAACCCGGCCTCGATGAATAGCTGGGTGAGCTTTTCTTGGTCGTAGGCCCAGAGGTGAGGTGTGTAGTTGGGGGTGTCGTCCTGGTCGCGGAACAGGTAGTTGATCAGGTCAAGGAACGTGTTGATGTCGCCGAGGCAGTCCCGCTTCGGGTACCACCGTTCCACCATTTCGGTGGCGAGGTCCGGGTTGGTGGGGTAGTGGTGCAAAAGGAACGCGGCGTCGGGTACGCCCGTGACCAGCTGGCCGCCGTCGGTGAGTACACGGTGGGCCTCACGGGCGTAGTGCTTCGTGGATCGCGGGTAGTCGATGTGCTCCAGGAAGTGCTCGGAGAACATGAACTGCACACCGCCGCCTTGCAGGGGGATGCCTTCGCGGATATCCCACAGGAGGTCGGCGGGCGGTACGGCGTCGATGTTGAAGAAGCCGTCGATCCGGTGGGCGCCCCCGCCGATCTGTACCTTCTCGGGGGTGGCGTCGGTGCGGCCGTTCGGCCAGGCCCTGCTGCTGACCTGATGGTGGCGGCTGATCTCATGACGTAAGGGTCGAGGTCGACGGTGATCACCTGCCCTGTCGGGGCGGTCACGGCGGCCAGCAACTCGGCGTTGTAGCCGCCCGATCCGGGAAGCCGACGGGTTCGTGGAATCTCGAGGGGGAAGTTGCGGGAACCCAAGGGACATCCAGGCAATTATCGCTTCAGACATGCGGGTTCGCTGCTGGATCACGGGATCGTGACGGTTCAAGTTGCGACTCGCAGAAACTGCCCGTGCCACGTTGGTCAACGCCGTGCCGGTTGAGCCCCTCAGGGCGGAGAAGTCGGACCTTCGGTGAACGCGTACCACGGGATCCTGGGCTTTGTCGGCGTACGCGGCCCGCACGAGGCCCCCCGCCTCGACGGTCGACTACCGAGGCCCTGCACCTCCTACTTCAAGAGGCCCGCTTCCGCAACATCGTCCACTGGGCGCGATGACGAGGCGTACGTCCAGCGGTCGGGCCTCCCGTCCGCTGACGCAAGCGCTTGTTGCCACTTGGCCGGATCATCCCCCCGCCCCGACCGCGTCGTCCCGCGTGAGGACCGGCCGCCACGCCCGCGAAATCTTCGGCTAACACACGTCGGACCACTGCGAACGCACCTGTGCGGCAGCAGGAAAAGAACCCGAGCCCAACCGGACCACCCCGCGCCCGTCGGAATCACCGTTGGCCAGAACATCTCTGCCGACTCAAGCCATGGCGCACTAGACTCAGAACGAATGATCACGGGGAGGCCGCAGTTGTTGCATGTCGCTTTAGTGAACATGCCATTCGCCGACTGGAATCGTCCGTCATTCGCCCTGGGACAGTTGTCGACTCTCGTTCACCGGGAGTTCGACGACCGGGCGCGAGCGCACGTGTGCTATCTCAACCAGGACATGGCCGAGTTCTTCGGGACACGTCTGTACGAGGCCCTCTCCGTGAGTCACGATCATGTGGACACAGGGATCGGGGACTGGCTGTTCCGGCACATCGCCTTTCCCGGCGAGGCCGACACTGCCGCCGAGTACTTTCAGCGCTACTACCGGGGTGCCCGGTGGGCCGACTTCCGTGAGCAGATCCTGTCGGCGCGGGACGGACTGCGGGAGTTCTGCGAGGAACTGATTGACCGCTACCGGCTTGACGAGGCAGACATCGTGGGGTTCAGCTCGATGTTCGCCCAGCATGTGCCGAGTATCGCCCTGGCGCGGCTGATCAAGGAGCGCAGCCCGCAGACGCTCGTCGTGCTCGGCGGGGCGAACTGCGAGGCACCCATGGGCTCGGTAGTCGCCGAGCATGTGCCGGCCGTCGACTTCGTCTTCTCCGGGCCCGCGCTGAACACCTTCGGTGAGTTCCTACGGTGTGTCCTCGACGAGGATCTGGAGCGCGCCGATGCCGTTCCGGGAATCCTTTCCGAGCGGAACTGCCGCGACCCGCGCTTCCGCAAGGCCATCGGTGCGGAACGCGATATCGACGACTTCTTCCTGCCCGACTACGATAGTTTCTTCGAGGCGCTGGAGGGCCATCCGGAACTGCGGCGCACGGGTACCAGCAAACCCATGCTGTTCTTCGAGACGTCCCGCGGCTGCTGGTGGGGACAGCGTTCGCACTGCACCTTCTGCGGGCTGAACGGCGAAAGTATGGCCTTTCGGGCCATGGCTCCGGACCTGGCAGTCCAGCAGTTCGAGTGGCTATTCGGCTTTGCGCCCACCTACACCTCGCTCTTCTGCACGGACAATGTCATGCCACGCAATTACTCGCGTGAGGTCTTCCCTCGACTCGACCCGCCGCCGGGGGCCGAGATCTTCTACGAGGTCAAGCTCCCACTGAGCCGTCAGGACCTGCGCGCCATGACGGACGCGGGCGTCACCGTTGTCCAGCCCGGCATCGAGGCTCTGTCCTCCTCGACGCTCAAACTGATGGGCAAGGGCACGACCGCGTTCCAGAACCTGCAGTTCCTCAAGAACTGCGAGGAGTTCGGGATCAAGCCCGAGTGGAACCTGCTGATCGGCTTCCCCGGCGAGGACCCGACGGTCTACCGCAAGTATGCCGAGGAACTGCGCGACTTTGTCCACCTGGTGCCGCCGCACGGCGTGTACATGGTGCGCTTCGACCGCTTCAGTCCCTACTTCAAGCGGAGCGACGAGTACGGGCTCGTCCTGAAGCCAGTGGACTACTACTCCCTTACGTATCCCTTCGACGAGTCAGCGCTGGCCGATCTCGCGTACTTCTTCGCCGACCAGAACCTGGCGCCGTACATGCTCGATGCGGTCGAGTGGCACGACGAGTTGAGCGGGCTGGTCACCCAGTGGCGTGCAGCCTGGTACGGGGAGGACGGAGCAGCCCGTCGCGAGCTGCGGCTGGTCGCCGATGACGACGGCCGGCTCACGGTCCGTGACTCCCGTTCCGGGGCTCTCCGGACGCACCCGGTCGACGCGGTGACCGGCCGGCTGCTGCGCCGGTTGTCCTCGCCGGCCAAGCCCGAGCATCTGGCCCGGGACTGGCCGGAGGGGCCGGACGACCTGCAGCAACGCCTGGACACGCTCACCGAACAGCGGTTCCTCTTCGCGGAGAACGGCCGGGTGATGAGCCTGGTGCTGACCGGAGCGGACGGCGAGATCGAGGAACCCGCCCGGGAAGAGCCCGCCACGGTCGGCGCCCGGCTGCTGCTGCCGCTGTTGTCGGAAGCACCGCGATGACGGTCGAGACCACCCCGATGCTCCCGCTGGTCGTCGAGGGGCACGGCGAGTCGGCCGTCGAACGGCTGCGCGCCCGGCGGGAAGAACTCCGGACCGCGCTGCGCGAACGCGGTGCGCTGCTGCTGCGCGGCTTCGACGTCGGGAGCGCCGACGGCTTCGCGGACATCGTCCGCACGCTCTCCGGCGAGCCGCTGCCGTACACCGAGCGTTCCTCCCCCCGGAGCGTGATCAAGGGGAACGTCTACACGTCCACCGACTACCCGCCCGGCGAAGAGATCTTCCTGCACAACGAGAACTCGTACCAGGCGAGTTGGCCGCTGACCCTGTACTTCCACTGTGTGCGCCCGCCGCTGAGCCGGGGCGCCACCCCGCTGGCCGACACCAGGCGGGTGCTGGCCGCCATCGACGACGAGGTGCGCCGGGAGTTCGCCCGGCGCGGCTGGACGGTCGTACGCAACTACGGCGACCTGGTCGGCCTGCCGTGGCAGGAGGCGTTCGCCACCGAGGACCGCGCGGAGGTCGAGCGGTACTGCCGGGAGCGGGACATCGAGGCACAGTGGCTGCCCGGCGGCGGGCTGCGCACCCGGGCGGTACGGGAGGTCGTGCACCGGCATCCGGTGACCGGCGAGCTGGTGTGGTTCAACCACGCGACGGTCTTCCACGTCACCACGCTGCCGGAGTCAGTCCGGCTCGGGTTGCTGGAGATGCTGGGCGAGGAGAACCTCCCCAGCCAGACCTACTACGGCGACGGCGGACCGATCCCGGACGCCGTTGTGGACCATCTCCGGGCCTGCTACCGAGCCGCGGCGACCCGCTTCGACTACCGTGCGGACGACGTCCTGGTGATCGACAACATGCTGGTCTCGCACGGCCGAGAGCCATTCACGGGGCCCCGCCGGATCGCGGTCGCCATGGCGGAGCCGTACACCCCCGACCGCTAGCCCCAGGACGGAAGACCCTCGTATGTTCGCGCGTTCGCTCTGGTCCAACCGGGACTTCTCCGTCTTCTGGGCGGTCCAGGCACTGTCCGAGGTCGGCAACGCCTTCTCACTGGTGGCGCTTCCGCTGCTGGTGCTGCACACCACCGGGTCGGCGGCACAGATGGGGCTGCTCACGGCCGTCGCGGGCGCCACCGCGCTCCTCACCGGTCTGGTGGGCGGCTCCTGGGCCGACCGCTTCGACCGGCGGCGTCTGCTGATGCTGTGCGACGCCGCCCGGCTGGTGCTCTACGGCGCGATCCCGGTCTGCTGGGCCCTGAACCCGCAGATCTGGCTGCTGTACGTGGTCATGGCACTGGCCTCGGTCTTCGAGACGTTGTTCCGGATCACCTATGTCACCGCCGTGGCGAACCTCGTCGACAAGGAGCAGATCGTCGCGGCGAACGGCCGGCTGGAGGCGACCAACGCGATCGCCTACATCGCCGGCCCGGCCCTGGCCGGTGTGGTGGCCGGGTTCTTCGGGCCTACGGCCGCTGTCGCCATCAACGCGGGCAGCTTCGGGATCTCTCTCGTGGGCTTGGCCTTCATCAGGCTCAGGCCCACCGTGCGGTCGTCGGCCGACGAGGCCGAGAACAAGGCGGCCCGGGCCCAGGACCTGCGCTCCGGCTTCCGGGTCGGCGCCGCGTTCCTGTGGCGCACGCCGGTGTTGCGGGCGCTCACCTTGCTGCTGACCGTCACCACCTTCCTCAGCCTGGGCATGACCGACGTCTTCATCTACCACCTGCGGCACGGTCTTGGGCAGGACGAACGCACGGTGGGCTACGTCCTCGCGCTGGCCGGGCTCGGCACCTGCGTGGCCGCCGCCGCGACCGCCTGGCTGCGCCGCTCCTGGGGGTTCGGCCCCTGCTGGCTCGGCGCGATGAGTCTGTGCTCGGTGTCGGTGCTGGTGCTGGGCGGCACCGGGCAAGTGTCCGTGGCGGCCGTGACGATCTGTCTGTACTCCTTCGGCATGGCACTGGCGGGCGTCTGCTCGATGTCCCTGCGGCAGCAGGTCACGCCGGACCATCTGCTCGGCCGGGTCACCTCCGCGTTCTGGACGATCCACGGCAGCCTCGCGCCCCTCGGCGCGGCTCTGCTCACCGCCCTGGTCGGCCGGCTGGGGACACGTGGGCCGCTGACCGCGGTGGCGGTCGTCTTCCTGGCCGTGGTGGTGGCCGCCGCCTTTACTCCCATTCGACAGCGCCAGCCGGAGCAGACCGCCGTACCGCTCCCGCAGACGCGGCCCACTGATGCGCCGCTACCACAAGAGGAGAGTCACGGGGATGACGCCGAAGCCCGACGATGAAGACCGGCAGTACAAGGTCGTGGTCAACCATGAGGAGCAGTACTCCGTCTGGCCCGCCGACCGGGACAACCCGGCCGGGTGGTCGGACGCGGGCAGGACCGGCCCGAAGTCCGACTGTCTCGCTCATATCGAGGACGTGTGGACCGACATGCGTCCGCTGAGCCTGCGTCGTCGCCTGCGGGCGGGCGAACAGGACGGACGGAACGGATAGGACGCACCGGTGGCGGAGGGTGCCGACCGGGCGGGCCGACTCCCGGTCCGTCACCGCACCCGCCGTACCGCGAACCAGGGAAGGCCATCGTGCACGACGACCTGGAAAAACGACCGACGCCCCGCTCGGCGGGGGCGCCCCGGCTGCCGCTCTCCCACGGCCAGAAAAGACTTTGGTACCTGGAGCAGATCGCCGTCGCTGCCCCGGTCCACCATGTGTCCGCCGCCACTCTCATCGAGGGCCCGCTGGACGCCGGTCGACTGGCGTCCGCCCTGCGGGACTGTGTCTCCCGCCACGAGCTGCTCCGCAGTACCTTCGACGATCGCGGGGACGGGCCGCGCCGCACCGTCCGTGCGACGGCCGAGGTGCCGCTGCGGCGACTGGACCTCAAGGGAGGATCCGCGCCGGGGACGGACGCCCGGGGCGGATCCGTGCCCGAGGCGGAGCTGCGCGGTGTACTCGCCGAGGAGAGCGCCCGGCCCTTCGCCCTCGACCGCGGGCCCGCGCTGCGCGCCACCCTGGTGCGCACCACCGAGGAGCGGCACGTGCTGCTGCTCACAGCGCACCGCATCGTCGCCGACCGGGCCTCGCTCACTGTGCTGGAGCATGAACTGGCCTGCCGTTACGCGGCATTGAGCGAGGGCCTGGCGCAGCTCCCGCTCTCGCACGCGGACCGGCCGACCCTGGACCGGGCGGTCCTGGAGCGGGAAACCCGGGACGAGGGGCTGCCGTACTGGAAGCGGCGGTTGGCGGATCTCCCGCCGCTCGATCTGCCGCTCGACCGGACCCGGCCGAGGACACCGACCCGCCGGGCGACGGGCCGAGAGCTGCTCCTCGACGCCCGGCACGCCGAGGCCCTGCGACGGCTCGCCCGCGAGGAAGGCGTACCGGCGTCGACGGTGCCGGCGGTCGCCTTCGCCGTACTGCTGGCGCGCTGGACGGGTCGGCACGACGTGGTGTTCGGCACCCCCATGGACCGCCGTCCGCCGGCGTCCGCGAGGACAGCGTTCGGGCCTTACGAGGATCTGCTCCTGTTGCGGGTCGATCTGACGGGCCGTCCCTCCTTACGGGAAGCGGTGCGTCGCGTCGCACGCACCCGGGATGAGGCGGAGCGGCACGCCGACGTCGCCTTCGGACGGCTCGTTCAACTCTTCGATCAGGAGCGGGACTTGAGCCGACACCCGCTCTGCCAGGCGGTCTTCGTCGTGACGGGGGCGCGGCGTACGGGCTTCACCGCGGCGGGGCTCACCACGTCTGAACTCACCCTGGACGACGCGACTGTCCCCTACGACCTGCAGTGCACGGTGACTGATGACGACGGGCGGGGCGACCTCGGGGCCGAGTTGCGCCTCGCGTCCGACCTGTGGGTGCCGGAGTCGGCCGACCGCATGGCGACCGCCTTCCGCACACTGCTCACCGCCCTCGCCGAGACCCCCGACCGGCGGATCGGGGAAATTCCGGTGCTGTCGCCCGAGGACCGGGCCCGGGTCGACGCCTGGAACGCCACCGACCGTCCCCTGCCCGAACCGGCCACCGTGGACGGCCTGTTCCTCGCGTGGGCGGAACGCACCCCGCAAGCTCTGGCCCTCACCGACCGCACCGGAACCTGGACGTACGCGCGGCTGCGGGGGCGGGCCGACCGTGTCGGACGGACCCTGATCGCGGCTGGCGTCACCCCGGACTCCGTCGTCGCCCTGCACATGCGACGCTCCGCCGACCTGGTCACGGGCATGCTCGGCGTGCTCCTGGCCGGCGGCGCCCCCCTCGTCCTCGACCCCGGCCACCCCGAGGAACGACTGCGGTTCATGGCCGACGACGCTGAGATCTCGGCCGTCCTCAGCCGCGCCGAAACCCCCGCCTGGCTGCACGGCCTGGGCGTACCCGTACTGCGACTCACCGACGCGGAACACGACAGCGCCGATACGTCCGCCCCGCAGCGGCAGGGGCCTGCGCCAGCCGACCGGGAACCCGACACTCCTGCTGCTCCTGAGCCCGCACCCGCCCAGGCCCTCGCCACCGGCCCGCAGCGGCAGGGGCCCTTGGCAGCCGGGCCGGCACACGACAGGCCTGTGGCAGCTGGCCCGGAGCACGTCAGGCATTGCCCCGTCGGGCTGGCCGCGGTGGTGCACACCTCCGGGTCGACCGGGCGGCCCAAGGCTGTCGGGATACCCCATCGGGCCGTCGTGCGGCTGATCACCGCGACCGACTACGTGTCCATCGGCCCCGGCGACGTCCTCCTGCACCTTGGCGACCCGGCCTTCGACATCACCGCCTTCGAGGTGTGGGGGGCGCTGTGCAACGGCGCCCGCGTGGACGTGCTGCCCGGCGACGAACCCCTCGGACCCGACGAGGTGCTGGCCGCACTGCGTGAGCTGCGGCCGACGATCGTCGCCCTCACCGGCACCCTCTTCAACCGGGTGGCCGACATCGACCCGAGGGCCTTCGGCGGGCTGCGCCACCTGTTCGTCGTCGGAGAGGTGATGGACCCCCGTCGCACACGCGCGGTGCTGCGCGGCGGCGCGCCGCCCGAGCACCTGCACAACGGGTACGGCCCGAGCGAGAACGCGACGTTCTCCACGACCCACCTGGTGGACCGGCTGCCCGAGGACACCCCGAGCGTGCCCATCGGCTCCGCCCTCACCAACACCACGCTGCACGTGCTGGACCAGGAGCTGTGCCCCGTGCCGATCGGGGTGACCGGCGAGTTGTACGTCGGTGGGCTGGGGGTCGCCCGGGGTTACCTGGGTCGCCCGGGCCACACCGCGGAGCGCTTCCTGCCGGATCCGTTCGCCTCCGGGCCAGGGGCGCTGATGTACCGCACCGGAGACCTGGTGCGAAGGCTCCCGGACGGGGCGTTGGACTTCCTCGGCCGGGCCGACCAGCAGGTGAAGATCCGTGGCTACCGCATCGAGCCGGGGGAGGTCGAGGCGGCGCTGCTGGACCGCGACGACGTGCGCGAATGCGTCGTGCGGGCGGTCGACGTCGCCGGGGACCGGCGGCTCGTCGCCTACGTCGTCCCCGGGCCGGGGCGCCGGCCGTCCCCGCCGGAGCTGCTGGGCGGGCTGCGGGACCGGCTGCCGTCGCACATGGTGCCCGGCCATGTCGTCATGCTCGACGAGCTGCCCACGACGCCCAGCGGGAAGATCGACGGACGGGCGCTGCCCGGCATCGCCGAGGGCGCGGGCGACCCGCCGGACGGCGACACCGTACCGCCGAGGACGGCGACGGAGCGTGCCCTGTGGGAGATCTGGGCGGATGCCCTGCGCGTGCGGTCCTTCGGGGTGCACGACAGCTTCTTCCTCATCGGCGGTCACTCGCTGCTGGCCTCGGTGGTGCGCACCTCGGTCCGCGAACGACTCGGGGTTGCCCTGCCGTTGCGCACTCTGTTCGACGTGCCGACCCTGGCCGGCCTCGCCGTCGAGGTCGAGCGGGCCGCCGACGAGGCGGCGGCCGTACCAGTGTCCGCGCGACCGGACGACGGCTCGGAACAACTCGACGGCCTGGTGGCCGAACTGGAGCGGCTCGCCGAGTCCCGGCGCGCCGAGGGACGAGCGGGGGGATCCGCATGACACACACCACGAAGACGGCCGACGCGATCGACGCGGATCTGCGGGGCAGGATCGAACGCCTCCCCGCCGGGCAGAGGGCCCTGCTGCGCCAGCGTCTGTGGGAGCAGGGCGCCCCGACCGGGCTGCCCGCCCTGGACGACGACGGGGAGGCTCCCGCGTCCTTCACCCAGCGCCGGATGGCGTTCCTGTCCGGGCTGGATCCGGACAGCCCGGCCTACCACAGCCCCGTCGTGCACCGCCTCACCGGACCGCTGGACGACACCGCCCTCGAAGCCGCCCTCAACGACCTGCTGCGCCACCATGCCGTCCTGCGCACGGTCCTTCCGGTCCGGGACGGCCGTACCGTGCAGCGGGTCCTGCCGCACCGGCATCGCGCGCTGCCCGTCGTCGACCTGTCCGCGCTGCCCGGGCACGACCGGCAGGCGGAGGCCGAGCGACTCGCGCGGGCGGACGCCGAGGAGCGGTTCGACCTGGCCGAGGGACCGCTGATGCGGTTCCGGCTGCTCCGCCTCGCCGCCGACGACGCGGTCCTGGTGCTCACCTTCCACCACGCGGTCGTCGACGGCTGGTCGCTGGGCGTCCTCCTGAGCGATCTGGGCACCGCGTACGGGGCGCGCCTGGACGGGCAGGCGCCCGAACCGCCCGCCCACACGGTGCAGTACGCCGAGTACGCCCGCTGGCAGCACGAGTGGGCCGAAGGTGCCGAGGCCGCCAGCCAGTTGGACTACTGGGAACGCCGGCTGGCCGGTGCCCCGGACCCGATGCCGCTGCCCGCCGACCGCCCCCGGCCCGAGCGCCCCGAGGGGCGCGCCGAGTCCACGGTGTTCACCGTTCCCGCGCCTGTGACCGACGTGTTGCGGAAGGTCTCCGCGCGCACCGGCAGCACCCTGTTCATGGTGCTGCTCGCGGCGTTCCAGATCGTGCTCGCCCGGTACGGCGGCCACGACGACGTGGTGGTCGGCACCCCCGTCGCCAACCGGCGCTACCGCGGCTTCCACGATCTGGTCGGCTTCTTCGCCAACTCGGTCCCGCTGCGCTCGCGGGTCGCACCGGAGGCGTCCTTCGAGGACTTCCTCGCCGAGGTCCGTACGACGTGCCTGGAGGCGTACGAGAACCAGGACGTGTCCCTCGACCTGGTCGCCCGGCGGCTGCACCCGGAGCGCAGCCCCGGCAGGAACCCGATCTACCAGGTCAACTTCACCCTGCACAACACGCCACCGCGTCCGGTTCGCACCCTGCCGGGCGGGATCGGTCTCATTCCACTGGACCACCTGGACCACGACGCCGCCCGCTTCGACCTCGACCTGAACGTCTGGGAGACCGACACCGGACTGGAGGGCCGGCTCATCCACGCCACGGACCTGTTCGACACGGCGACCGGTGAACGGCTCGCCCGATCGCTGGGTGTCCTGCTCGACGCCGTGGCCGCCACCCCTGACACACGGATCGGTGAGCTGCCGCTGCTGACGGCCGTGGAGAGCGAGCAGGTCCTGCGCGAGGGCCATGGCGCGCCTGCCGACCGCCCCGAGGACACGCGCGTGGACCGGCTCTTCGCCGAGTGGGCGCGCACCGCCCCCGACGCAGTGGCCGTGTCGGCGCCGGGCCGCACCGACCTGACCTTCCAAGACCTCGACCGCCGCGCCAACGGCCTCGCCCACCGGCTGCGTGGCCTCGGCGCCGGTCCCGGCCGCGTGGTCGCGGTGCTGCTGCCCCGCACGCCCGAGGCGCTGGTCGTGCTGCTCGCCGTGCTGAAGAGCGGCGCCGCGTACGTGGCGCTCGACCCGGCCTATCCGAAGGCCCGGCGCGATCACATGCTGCACGACAGCGGGGCCGTCCTGCTGGTCACCGACGCACGACCGGGGGACCCGGCGGTCCCTGCCGTCCCGGACATCCCGACCGTCGTGGTGGACCCGGACCGGGTGGCCGAGGAGGCGACCGGGGCCCCGCCGGAAGGTGACGGCGGGCCCGACGACCTGATGTACCTGATGTACACCTCCGGCTCGACCGGCGGGCCCAAGGGCGCCATGCTCTCCCACCGTCAGGTCGCCAACTACCTGCTGTGGGCGGTGGAGACGTACCTGCCGCCCGGGGCGGACGGCGCTGTCCCCGTGCACTCCTCGCTCTCCTTCGATCTGACCGTGACGAGCCTCTTCGCCCCGCTGCTGGCCGGCCGGCGCCTGCTCCTCGCCGACGACTCCGGCACACCCGGCGAGGCCCTGCGCGCCTCGGCCGAGGCGGACACCGGCCTCGCCTTCGTCAAGCTCACCCCCTCGCACCTGAAGATGCTGGAGGGCTCCACGGCCCCCGCCCGTGCCGGGGCGTGGACCCGCACCCTGGTCGTCGGCGGCGAGGAGCTGCACGAGGAGCAGCTCGCGGCCTGGCGCACGGGTGCCGGAGCGCCCCGGATCGTCAACGAGTACGGCCCGACGGAGACCGCCGTGGCCTGCGCCGCGTACGACAGCGCGCACCCGGCCGGCGGCTTCGGCCGCGTGCCGATCGGCAGGCCGGTGCACCACGCGCGGCTGTACGTGCTCGACGAGGCGATGAACCCGGTGCCACCAGGAGCGCCCGGAGAGCTGTACGTCGGCGGGGCGGGCGTCTGTCACGGCTACTGGAACCGCCCCGGCCTGACGGCGGAGCGCTTCGTCCCCGACCCTTTCGGCGGCGAGCCAGGCGGACGTCTGTACCGGACCAGTGACCGGGTGCGCCGGACGGCCGGCGGAGACCTCGAATACCTGGGCCGCCTCGACGACCAGGTGAAGATACGCGGTCACCGGGTCGAACCGCAGGAAGTGGCCGCCGAGCTGGCCCGGGATCCGGCGGTCCGGGAGGCCGCCGTGATCGCGCACGGCCCCACCCCCGAGTCCCGGCAGCTGGTCGCCTTTGTCAGCCCCGACACCAACGTCGGCGCACCGTCGGACGCGGCGGCCGAGACGGACTGGGTGAGCCGCTGGCAGACGCTGTACGAGGACACCTACGGCTGCGCGGAGCGCCCCGCCGACCCGTCATTCGACCTGGCCGGCTGGAACAGCAGCTACACCGGCGAGCCGATCAAGGCGGACGCGATGCGCGAGTGGCTCGACGCCACGGTCGACCGCATACGCGCGCTGCGGCCGAACCGGGCCCTGGAGATCGGCTGCGGCACCGGCCTGATCCTCGCCCGGGTCGCCCCCGACTGCGACTTCTACCAGGGCGTCGACCTGTCCGAGCAGGTCGTCGAACGGCTGCGGCGTGAGATCGGCACCACCGTCGCTCCCGAGCGGATCGGGCTGCGGGCCGGCCCCGCCCATCTCGCGATCCGCCCGGGCGAGACGTACGACACCGTGATCCTGAACTCCGTGGTCCAGTACTTCCCGTCCGTGGACTACCTGTTGGCGGTCCTGGAGCGGGCGATCGACGCGCTGCCCGTCGGCGGCCGGGTGTTCCTCGGCGACCTGCGCAACCTCGCCCTCCTGGACGCCTTCCACGCCTCCGTCGCCGCCCACCGTGCGAAGCCGGGCACGGCCGACGCCGTCCTGCGTGCCGAGACCACCTGGCGCGTGGAGACCGAGAACGAACTCTGCCTAGACCCCCGGTTCTTCGGCGGACTGACCGCACGGTGGCCGCGGGTCGGATCGGTAAAGGTTCTGCCGAAGCGGGGAACGGCCGACAACGAACTGACCCGGTACCGCTACGACGTCGTGCTCACCGTCACCGGCGAGCGCACGGCGGACGAAGGCCCCGAGGTCGGGTCGGCCGGGTCACCGCCGGAGCGGGACTGGCAGGCGGAGGGCCTGGACGCCGACGGCCTGGACGCGCTGCTCGGCGCCGAACGCCCCGACCGGCTCATGCTGCGCGGCATCCCCAACGCCCGGCTGGCGGGGGACCTGCGGCTGCTGGCCCGGCTCTCCGGCGCGGCGCCGGACACGGTACGGCCGGGCGCCGACCCGGAGGAGCTGTGCCGCCTGGCCGGGCGCCACGGGTACGAAGCCGAACCGAGCTGGGCCGAGGGACGGCCCGACGGCTCCTACGACCTGCTGCTGTACCGCCGGGGAACGCCGCCGACGGCGCTGCCGCCGGTCGTCACCGCCACGGAGCCGCACCGGCTCGCCACCGCACCGCTGTGGCGCCCCGCGGCTCTCGCCGCACTGCCCGGGATCGAGTCCCGGCTCGCCGAACGCCTGCCCGGTCCCCTTCTCCCCGCCCGCTACGTCGTGCTGCGCCGGATACCGCTCAACGCCAACGGCAAGGTCGACCGCGCTACGCTCACGGACCTGCCCCTGACAACCGAGGACGAGGACGACACCGGGGGCTACGGGGTGCGGCCGGAGGTCGAACTCACGTCCACGCAACGGCGGATGGCCGCCATCTGGAGCGAACTGCTCGGCCGCGACGGTATCCGTGCCGAGGACGACTTCTTCGACCTTGGCGGGCACTCCCTGCTCACCTTCCGGCTCGTGTTCCGGCTGCGGGAGGAGTTCGAGGTGGAGGTGCCGATCCGCGGGCCGTTCGACGCCTCGACACTCGGCGCACTGGCCGCCCTCGTCGACGGCCTGGTCACCGAGAAGAACCGGCCCGTGCTGCCCGCGCTGGCCCCCGCCGAACGGGACGGGACCGTACCGGCCTCCTTCGCCCAGGAACGCCTGTGGTTCCTCCACCAGATGAACCCGGGCACCGCCCAGTACAACTTCCCGGTCCTCGTCCGGCTGACGGGCGAACTCGAAGTCGGCCTGCTGCGCCGGGCGGTGGCGGAGATCGTACGGCGGCACGAGGTGCTCAGGACCGTGATCACCGCTCGTGAAGGGCAGCCGTTCCAGACCGTACTGCCCGCCGAGCCGCCCGCGCTCCCGCTCACCGACCTGACCTCCTACCCGCCGGAGCGACGGGAACCGGAGGCGCGACGGCTGGCCAGGGAGCAGTACGCCGAGCCCTTTGACCTGGCCACCGGGCCCGTACTGCGGGCCGGGCTGCTCCGGCTGGGCACGGAGGACCATGTTCTGCTGCTGACGGTCCATCATGTGACGGTGGACGGCTGGTCCGCCGCCGTCCTGCTGAACGAACTGGCCGAGCTGTACACGGCGGGCCGCGAGCACCGAGCGCCCCGCCTGCCCGAACTGCCCGTGCAGTACGCGGACTACGCGGTCTGGCAGCGCCGGCTCGCCGAGGCCGGCCACTTCGACCGTCTGGTGGATCACTGGACGGCACGCCTGAGGGGCATCCTCGACCTGCCGGGGTTGCCCTTGGACCGGCCGCGCCCGGCGTACCCCGAAAACCGGGGCGAGAGCCTGCGCTTCCGGATCCCGGCCCCGACCACGGACGGGATGCGCGCGCTGTGCCGGGAGGAGGACAGCACCCTGTTCATGGCGCTGCTCGCCGCCCTGTACGCGGTGGTGAACCGGCGGACCGGGGAGACCGATCTCGTGGTGGGCTCGGACGTCGCCGGCCGCTCCGACAGCAGGACCGAACCGCTGATCGGCTTCTTCGTCAACCAGATCGTGCTGCGCGCCGACCTCACCGGCGCCCCGACCTGGCGCGAACTGCTGGGCCGCACCAAGGACGTGGCGCTGGACGCCTACGCGCACCAGGACCTGCCGTTCGAGGAGGTCGTCAAGGCCCTCAGCCCGCCCCGCACCCGCAACCAGAGCCCGCTTTTCCAGATCAAGCTGGTGCTCAACAACAACCGGCGGGCCGCCGACGCCATGGCCGGCCTGCGGCTGAGCCCGTTCACGCTGGACCTCATCGACACCAGCCGCTTCGACGTCACCCTCGTCCTGGAAGAGGACGACGACGGGGTCGCCGGGTTCCTCAACTACGACCCCGACCTCTTCGACGCGTCGACCATGGAGGAACTGCGCGAGCAGTACGTTGCGCTGGTCGCGGACATGGCCGCCCGACCGGACGCCTCGATCGCCGAAGCACCCCTGCCCACTACGGCTCCCACGGCCCGTTCCGCGCCGGGCAGGGCCAGGCGGCGCAGCCCCGGGGCCCTGCGCGGGATCAAGCCCACCAAGGTCGCCGTGGCCTCGGACGACGTGGTCGTACGGGAGCCGCTGCGGGACGGCGCCGACCTGCCGCTCGTGCTGCGCCCGGCCCGCCCAGACGTCGACCTGGTGGCCTGGGCCCGCTCGCACCGCACCCGGCTCGACACCGATCTGGAACGACACGGCGCCCTGCTGTTCCGGGGCTTCGCCGTCACCGACCCGGACGCCCTGGAACGCTTCGCCTCCGTGTTCGTCGACGACCTCTTCGGCGAGAACGGCGAGCACCCGCGCGCCGCACTCGGCGGCAACGTCTACACGCCGGTGTTCTTCCCGCCGGAGGAGAAGCTGCTCTGGCACAACGAGGACTCCTTCAACGACGAGGGCCCGACCCGCATCTGGTTCTGCTGCGCCCGCCCGGCCGACTCCGGCGGCGAGACACCCCTGGTCGACAGCCGCGCCGTCCACCGAAGGCTGGACCCGGCGGTGCGCGAGGAGTTCACCGCCAAGGGGGTCATGTACGTCCGCAACTACGGCACCGGACTCGGCCTCGACTGGCGGGACGTCTTCCGGACCGGGGACCGGGCCGAGGCCGAGGCCCGCTGCGCCCGACAGGGACTGCGCTACGAGTGGCACAGCGACCGGTTGCGCACCACCGCCGTACGGCCCGCCGTGCTGCGCCATCCGCGCACCGGCGAGTGGTCCTGGTTCAACCAAGCACAGCACTGGCACACCGCCTGCCTCTCCGCGGAGGTACGGGAGTCGCTGCTGTCCACCATGGCCCCGGAGGAACTCCCGCGCAGCTGCCGGTTCGGCGACGGCACTGAGATACCCGACGAGGCGATGCACGAGATCCTGCGGGTCTACCGGGAGCTGGAGGTCTCCTTCCCCTGGGAACGCGGTGACGTGATGCTGCTGGACAACATCCTCACCGCCCATGCCCGTAACCCCTTCCGCGGCGAGCGTGAACTCCTCGTCGCCATGGGCGACATGGTGAGGTACCAGTGACGGCGGAGGCGGAGCAGGTGCGGCGGGTGGAGGGGTTCCGGCTGTCGTTCCGGCAGCGGCGGCTGTGGGAGCTCGCAGAACGCGGCGTGCTGTCCTGGGCGCAGGTGCTCGTCACCGTCGACGGCGAGCTGGACACGGACCGGCTCACGGCCGCGCTGCACGACACGGTGGCCCGGCACGAGATTCTCCGCTCGGTCTACCGGCGGGTGCCGGGCGCCCGCAACGCGCTGCTCGTCGTCCACGACGCGGACCGTCCGGGCCCACGCTGGTCCCACGCCGAGCTGGGCCACCTGGACGAGACGGCGCGCCGCCGCAGGATCGACGAGGAGGCCCGCGCCCGGCGGAAGCAGCCGCACGGCGGGCCGGACGACCCGGTGCTGCGGGCCGCCCTCTTCGCCCTCGGCCCCCGCCGCCACGCGCTGCTGCTCACCACTACCGCCCTGGCCGCAGACGGTCACACGCTGAGGCTGCTCGTCGACGAGCTGGCCGAGCGGTACGCGGGCACACCGCCCACCGACGAGGTGCTGCAGTACAGCCAGTTCGCCGAGTGGCAGCACCAGGAATTCAGCGAGGAACCACCACACCATGCACTGGGCGGACCCACCTCATGGTTGTCCTTGCCGCTGCGTCGGCCTCCCGGCTCCGGCCGGCCGGAGCGCCGTACCGTCACCGCGCCCCTGCCGGACGCCGTCACGACGGCCGTCCACGACTACGCGCGGCGGCGGCGCGTGCGGCCGGGGGCTGTGTTGCTCGCCTGCTGGCAGACGCTGCTGGCCAGGATCGCCGGACAGCGTGACATCACCGTCGACGCGCTGCTCAGCGGCCGGGAGTTCGAGGAGACGGCCACCGTCCTCGGCCACTTCGCCCAGTGGGCGGAGATCCCCGCGCGGATCGACCCCGGTCTGGTCCTCGACGCCCTCGCCGCCCGCGCGGAACGCGCCCTGTCCGACGCCGAGGAGGCCCAGCAGGACACCCCGTCATCCGGTGCCGCGGAGCAGACGGGGCGCGACATCGGCTTCCTCTGCGCGGACACCCCGGCACCACGGTGCGCCGGCGGCGTCGCCTTCGCCGTGGCCTGGGACGACGTCGAGACCGAGTCCCACGCCCTACGGCTGACCTGCGCCCTGGGCGCGACGGAAGGCCGCACGACCTGGCACTACGACGGCCAGCAGTTCGACGACGCCTATGTCCGGGTGCTCGCCGACCAGTACGCCATACTTCTCGCCGAGCTGCTGGCCGCGCCCGCCACCCCCGTGCGCGAGGCGAGCTTGCCTCCCGCGGCCGGCGCCGCCCAGCTGCGGGCCCGCCTCCCGGAGCCGGCGGACGGCCGGTGTCTGCACGGCCTCGTCGAGCGGCAGGCCCGACGGTCCCCGGACGCCCTCGCCGTCGTGGCCGGAACCGATCGGCTGACCTTCCGGGAACTCGACACGCAGGCGGACCGATGGAGCGGCGTGCTGCGCGCCCGGGGCGTCCGCGTTGAAACCCCGGTGGCGGTGCGGGCGGCCCCCTCGGCCGCGCTGGTCGTCGCCCTGCTGGCCGTGCTCAAGGCCGGAGGGACGTATGTGCCGCTCGATCCGCTGCTCCCGCCCCTGCGGACCCGGGAACTGCTGGAGCGGGCCGGATGCCGCATGCTGCTCACCGACCGCCCGGACGAGGCGGTGGCGGCCGAGGGCGTCGCGTGCGTCGACCTGCGCAACCTGCCACCCGCCGGTACGGGCGCGGGAGCCGAACCCGGACGGTCGTGCGAGGCAGGCCCGGACCACCTCGCGTACATCATGTTCACTTCCGGATCCTCCGGGACACCGAAGGGGGTGATGCTGCCGCACCGGGCTGTGTGCGACTACCTGCTGTGGAGCGCTCGAACGTACGTCGCTGCAGGCGCCGTTCGCGACGACGGAGAGGACGACAACCAGGGCGACGGCGCGGACGGCCGGGGCGGAGCGATGGCGCACTCCTCGATCGGCTTCGACCTCACCGTGACGAGTCTGTTCCTGCCGCTGATCACAGGTCGTCCCGTCCTCCTCGACCCCGCCTGGCGGGACGCCCTCGCCCTCTCCGCGGACCTGGCCGACCGGACCGGCCTGGACCTGCTCAAGCTGACCCCGTCGCACCTGAAGGTCGTCAACCAGTCCGTGGAACCAGGGGACTTCACCGGCACCACCGGCTCCCTCGTCCTCGGCGGTGAGGCCCTCGACAGGAGTGCGGTCGACACCTGGACGACACACGCCCCGGGGACGAGGATCTTCAACGAGTACGGGCCGACCGAGACCGCCGTCGGCGTGTGCGTGCACGAGGTGGGCGCCCACGACGGCCCCGGCCTCGTCCCCATCGGCCGGCCCATGGACCACGCCGAGGTCCTCGTCCTGGACGAGGACCTCACCCCCGTGCCGGTGGGCGTGCCGGGTGAGATCTACATCGGCGGCACAAGCCTCGCCCGCGGATATCTCGGAGCCCCGGCCGCCACCGCCGAACGGTTCGTACCGCACCCCTTCTCACCGGAACCCGGCCGCCGTTTGTACCGCTCGGGCGACCTCGCCTGCGTCGGCCCGGACGGCCTGATCCGGTACCTGGGGCGGGTGGACGACCAGATCAAGGTCAACGGGGTACGGGCGGAGCCCGAGGAGATCCGGGCCGCGCTGCTGCGGCACCCTGGCGTGCGGGACGCCGCCGTCGTCCTGGTCGCGGACGAGGAGTACGGCGACCACCTGGCCGCCTGTGTCGTCGCCGACGACGTCCACACCACGACGACGCAGGCCCTGCACGCCCACCTGGCCGAGCGGCTGCCGGCCCAACTGGTGCCGACCACATATGCCAGGACCGAGGCGATACCCCTCACATCGAACGGCAAGGTGGACCAGGCCGCGGTGCGATCCCTCGTCCAGGCCGGCAGCACCGGGTCCCCAGTCTCGTCGGCGGGCGGGGCCAGCACACCACCGGCCGACCTGGTGGAGGCCGCCGTGGCCCGGGTCTTCGAGGAGCTGCTCGGCGTCGCCCCCGTCGGCGCGGACGACGACTTCTTCACGCTCGGCGGCCACTCCCTGCTGGCCGTACGGCTGATCGCACGGCTCAACGGGGAGTTCCACGCCGAGCTCCCGGTCCCCGTGCTCTTCTCAGAACCGGAGGCGGGGCCGGGGCCGGATCATGAGGTGGGGCGGCCCTCAAGGGCGGCCACGCCGAAGCACCTGGCCCGGCTGCTCAAGGCGCGCAACGCCGTCCCGCACGCCCTTCCGGACGACATCGTGGCACTGAGGCCCCGGGGCGAGGGCACCCCTCTGTTCTGCGTCCACCCGGCAGGCGGCGAGGCCACCGGCTTCCGCCATCTCGCCGCCTGCCCCGAGCTGCGCGGCCCGCTGTACGCCCTCCAGACATCGGCGGACGGTGCCGACCACGAGGACCGGAGCGTCGAGGCACTGGCCGCCAGTTATCTGGCGGCCGTACGCGCGGTGGCGCCGACCGGCCCGTATCTGCTGCTGGGCTGGTCCATGGGCGGGCTGGTGGCCTTCGAAATGGCCCGGCTGCTCGAACTGCAGGGTGAGCGCGCGGAGATGGTCTTCCTCGTCGAGAGCTACCTCTCCGCACAGCTCCCGGAGTTCGACGAGGACGACGAGCGGGAGAAGCCGGGTCACGTAGCGGCGGAGGAGGACATGAGCGCCGCCGAGTTGCTCCGGCTGGACCTCCGACGGCGCACCAACCGCGCCCATCTGTGGGCCGCCCGGGCCTACCGCCCGTCGCGTTACGCCGGCCCGGTCGCACTCGTCCAGGCCGACAAACAGGATGCGGACTTCCGGCGCACCGCGATCCGCTCCTGGTCCCGTGTCTGTGCCCCCGCCCGGCTGACCCACCACGTCCTGGAAGGAGACCACCTAACCCTGTTCGAGCCACCGTACGTTACCGAACTCGCCCGCCTGATCGACCGGATGACGCGGTAGTCCACCGGACGCAGGAGCGTGGTTCTCATCGGCGCCGACGCTGTGGCCGTCGGCTTCCGGTCCACCAACGTCACAACCCTGGAGTGGCTGGCGGCGTTCAAGCTGGCAGCGCTGAGTAGGAGCCATCGTGACCTCGGAGGCCAACTGCCGGGCGGAGCGGACCTATGGTGCGATGGGGTCGGTGGGGAACCTCTCGGGGTGGGCTGACCTGAGGTAGTCCATGGCCGTGTCCTCCGTGATCCCGAAGACCGTCATCAGGTGAACCGGATCGGCGGTCGCCCGGGCCTCGTCCAAGATCCTGTCGATGAGCACCTGCTCTGCGTTGATTCCGAGGCGCCGAAAGAAGTACTGGAATGCCTTGTGGCTCATTTGAGGACCCTCAGGATCATGCGCAGTCACCCGCGTGACCAGCAGGTGTGGGTTGGTTGAGCGCGGCCAGCGCGCGGCACGTTCCTTGAGCATCGTGGCGATCAGGGACAGCGTGAAGTCGTCCAGTAGACGAGCCGCGTCTGTCTACCGGAGGTACCTCGCACACCGAGGGTCCCCTTCGACCGGTTCAGATCGGACAGCAGGGTCCCGCGGATGGTGTGCGCCCGCAGCGCGTGGATGGCTGTCAGCGCGACCGCGACCCTGCCTGACGCGGTGGGAACACGGTCAATGAGCCCGACGAGCCGGTCCGAGGGCACGGGCCTGCGGACGGCTACGCGGAACGCGAAGGTGGCTGAGCGGGCAGGATCGTGAAAGATGACCCGCTCCCGCTTGAGTGCCTTGAACAGGGACCGCAAGGCCGTGAAGACACCATCAACACCGGAAGCGTTGTCGAGGGCTTCTTGGACATGAACTGTGGTGATCTCGCGTAAGGAGGTGACCGACGGGCCCCACGATTCCAACAAGGGCGTCGCGTAGCCGAGATAGCCGTATACCGTCTTCCAAGGAAACGGGCGCGATGGCCGCCTGCCCTCGCCGCGCAGCACTGCAATCCATACGTCGACCTCGGGGAGCAGATGGGCAGCGATTTGTCGGCGTAGGCGGGCGACACCGGCTCGGTGGGGGTCAGCGTGCCGTGCGTGGTCAGGGATGAGCAGACCGCGCTCAGTGAGAAAGGGGATGAGCCGGCGGGCGTTGTAGGAGTTTCCCATACAGGCGATCGCCCACAGGTCGGCTTCTTCGATCGGGGCGTCCACGCCCAGCCACGCCGTGATCATGGTCAGTGTCCGTTGATGGGCGCTGGCGACCCGTGGGCGCCACTGCTGACGGGCGGCGAGCTGGGCGAGCTCACGGCGAAGTGCTTCGGCCCGGTCGCTGAGCGCGGGCAGCTCTCGCTGGTGCAGAACTTCCCAGTGCCGCGGCGGGGCGGGGAACAAAGTGAGCTGACCGGCAGTATGGATGGCGGGAGATACCAAGAGCTGTCGGCGGTCACCGGTCTCTTCGGCGGCGACTGGGCGCCGGATGCCGTCCTCTCCTGTGACGAGTCGATACCCGCGCCAGCGTGGCCGCAGCCCGGCCCCATCCATCCATAACTGGACGCCGGACGTCAAAGCCTGCTCTCCGATGTGAGCAAGGGCGTACAGGCACATCCGGCATCGACCCTGCTGCAGTGGCAGGTTCCGTCCGCAGCCCGCACACACGCCGACCTGGCGGTGGGCCTGCTTGAAGCGCTGGCACGGCAGGCACAGCCGGGCTTCGTCGGCCTTCCACGCCAGGCAGTGGGCGCAACTGGAGGCCAGCGCGACCATCTGGTGGGTCAGCCGCATGATCTCAGCTCGCTCTACCTGCGGTCCGAGCCCGGCGCGGTCGAGGACTTCCGCTATCAGCGCTGGTCGGCGCGGCAGTCGAAGGATGGAGTCGAGGCTGACTCGGAGTGTCCCGGGCGGACGTACGGTCAGAGCGTGGAGGCAGTCCGACAGGAGGCCGATGTCGCGGACCCACGGACCCCGTGCCTCCGCCGTCGCGTCGATGGCCGCCCGGACGGCGTCCATCTCCCGGGAGTAGCCGGCTGTCGTGAAGTCTCTTGCGGACATCTTTCCCTGCCTCACAACAAGGAGGGACAACTGCCCGGGGATCGGCGGTGGGAACGAAGCAGCCTGTTCTTCCTTTCGCTGCCGCTGCTGGACTCGCTCCATTTGCCGGTGGTACACGCGAGGCCGGCCGGCCGTCGACCGCAGCACCTCGGGGAGGATCAAGGACAGCTGCAGAGGCCGCGGTCGACCTGCCCTGGGCATGCCCATTTCCCCCGAGGCGACGCGGCACTCCAGCGCACACAGGCGGCACATCCCGTGCTGGTCGAGGGTGACCTCCCGCGGCCATCTGCAGTGGCGGCACCGTCCGACACCATGGTTCGCGGGGTGCCAGTCAGTGCATGGCTGGCACACGCCCCGGGGCCGCACCGTGCCCCAGGCGCCGCATCTCCGACACGAGGCAGGTCCACGCTCCGCCCACCTCTCCCACTGCTCCTCTCGAAAGCCCATGGGCTGCGGTCTAGTTCGGCGGAAGCGACTTGCGGCCGGACCCGCCGGGACGGACAACCGGCCGTGCCGCCTCCGACCCAGGCTTGCCGCCCGCGACCGCGCGAGGTGCCTCGTCCCGTACAGCGCGATGCGACTCCGGCTCCGCCTGCATCAGGTCCGCCACCGTGCAGTCGAGCGCCGCACAGATCATGTCCAGGTCCTCCAACCGCACGGTGACCGGCTGGCTGCCCCACAGCGCAGCGACCTTGCTCAGCGACGGACTGAACCCCACTTCCTTGAACGCCGCGAGCAGCTGCACCGGCCGCCAGATGTCCCGCTGCGCGGCGACCATCCGCAAGTTCCACTTCACCGCTATGCCCTTCCCCTCAGCCGCTGGACCGCCCGGTGCGATGCTTCCAGGCTCGCTTTCTCCGGATCAGCGCGAACCGACGAAAGATACCCAACCGTCGTCGTTGCCCAGCGATGGCCAAGAATTTGCTGTACATCCCACAACGGCATGCCGTCCTCATAGTGGTGGGTCGCGCAGGCGTGCCTGAGCAGGTGCGGAAATAGATGAGTGACAGGCCCGGTCAGATGGAGCTTCGAGGCGCCCCGCAGCGCCCGGCGAAACGCATCCGGGCCGACCGGCGGGGCAATCGGCACATTCAGCGCCGCCACCCCCTTCGGCAGCCGCTCGGACGGGAACAACGGGGCGCCCGGATCACTGGGATCGTCAGTGAACTCCCCGCGAATCTCCTCCAGATACCACCACAGAAGGTCCCGGCCCTCCTGGAACAGATACGCCTGCCGCTCGCGCGGACCGGACCGCCGTGCACCCTTGCCCTGGACAACGAACCGACCCCATTGACCCAGCTCCCAGTGGATGTCGCCGATGGTCACGGCGCACAACTCCGCAGCTCGCACCGCCGAGATGTATGTCAGTTTCGCCATCACATAGTCCCGGCAGGCCACCGGGTACTTCCGCGCGTCCGGCAGCGAACCGCGCCACGAGGCGAAGAGCTCCTTCGTCGCCCGCTTCGACGGCGGGATCCGCAGCCCGAAGTCCCCACGGTGAACAGAGCGGTTGAACGGATCGACCGGCGACTCGACAGCCACGCCGAAGCGCCGGGCGATCTCCCCGGCGTACCGCTGCTCGAGGAAGTGGAAGTACCCGTCGATCTTCAGCAGCTTGCCCCGCAGCGTGGACGTCGCACGCTTGCCGACCCCGGCGAAGTACTGATCCAGGTGCCGCGGCGTGATCTGCCACGGTGGCAGGTCATAGAAATCGCATACCTCGACGACGGGTTGAACTTGACGGTGCAGGGTGGTGGGAGCCAGACCCGCGACGTCGCGCGCCCACAGGTACTCCATCAACGTGTCCTGGAAGAACGCGTCGGCGTCGCCATCGGTGACGGTAGCGGCCGCGCGGCGCTGCAGGGTGACAACGTCCGCGAGCCTGGTCTCCGTGGGAGGCAGCACAGGCTCTTCGGGCGCCGTGTCCGGGGCCGGAGGGTGCACCAGCGTGAGCCAGCGACTTCCAGAATCTGCCACGGACAAGGAAGTTACAGCGATTACACGCAGAATCCAAGAGTTACTACCGAGATCTCACCCCATCGAGCGGGGTCAGGATTCGGGGCAATCTACCTGCTGAAATGCAGGTTCGTGGCAGATCAGGGAGCGAGCGAACCTATCGGGACTCCAGTACCTCGAAGACGGTCATGCCCGGCTCAAGGTGCAGGTGCTCGGCCATGTCGGCCTGGAGCCAGGAGGCCGAGACCGAGCTGATTGCCGTTCCGGATTCGTCGCGGCGGGTGACGACGGCCAGGTCATCGTCGTAGGCGGTGCTCAGGGGGGATTCGGGGGCGAAGCGGTGCCGCGGCACTCTCCGCAGTGCCTGCTGGACGCGCGCCGAGGGTGCCCAGCCCTTGGCGATCACGGTGTCCGTCATCTGCTGGCGCAGTCGGACAGCCTCGGCCGGCTCGCCGCCGACGGCGGGGGGAACCTCGGCGTGGGGGGAGGAGTGCACCGATGGCAGGCTGGGCGGCACCCCCGGCCACACCGCCTCCAGGGCCTGCGAGGAGGGCGCGAAAACGGATCCGACTGGTGAAGAGGCAGTACTCCAGGCATGCAGTATTCGAGGTGACGCGACGCATAGGCCCTGAGTCCTTTTCGGCACCCGGGTGCAAGTAACTGGCGGGAAGCCGCGTCGAGGTACGGAGCTCCTAGGCCAAGACGTCAATGCGGCCTGCACACGCGTTCAGGATGGCGCGGAGGTCAGCACGCGCCGGGTCGGCGGCATCGACATCGGCCGCTTCGATCCCGGCCAGCACTTTCCTCTCTACATCGGCTATCGCGTCATCGGCGAGGAGGGGTAGCCCGAACCGGCGGTATCCGCTGTCTACGGTGGTGCAAAGGTCAAGTTTGAGGACATCCCAGCTGCGGCGGGCCGCCATCCGCTTGTCGGCGGGCTTGTCGCCCGCCTGCTGGCCGGCGCGCGACCTCGGGAGCCGGTCCCTCAGCTTGCTCGCCGCCCGGTCGCGACCTTTCGCATCGTCGAGCTCGTCCATGTCCCGAAGCAGATTCTGCACGTCGATGTGGGTCTGCGTGCACAACTTGCGCGCCCGCGCGAAAGTCTTGTGGGTGACCACGGCCATGGCGACTATGAGGGTCAGGGCAGTGGAGATCAGCGGTGCAGGGTGGGTGAGGACAAACCGTGCGCTCAGAAACGCGGCGACGGCGCCGATACCAGCCGCGTTCGCGATGGTCCGGAAGATGGCGGCCCGTCGAATGCGACCAGGGAGCCGTCGAAGGGCGTAGTCCTTCGGCTCAACCCACCGTACGGCCAAGGGAACCACGAAGTAGATCAGGCCCAGTGATGTGGCGGCAGTGCGGTAGTCACCCGGCTGGGCCGCTCCCCATATGGCCTTGGCCGCGGTGAGAACAGGGCCCCCCAGGAAGAGGAGCAGGAAGATCGCCAAAAAGGCGACCTTCTGATTCCCCTCGCGAAGCGGATTTTCATCCAGAAACCGCTTCAGGGCTGACATCCCGCAGACTGCGATGGCCCAGCCGCCAAGGAAGAGGGTCATGCCGAGCCGCTGCTGGGAGCTCTTGTAGAGGCTGTTGCCGTAAACGATGGCCGATAAACCGAGGGGAATCCAAGCAAGCTTCCAGTGGGCACGGATACGGCCGATGCTCCGCTGCCAAAGTGTCATAGCCCCAACTGTGCGAGCGCGCACTGGGCGCCGAGCGTGATTTGAGGCAGACCAGAGGAATGTGATGCAACACCACAACTAGGACCTGTCCGCCCGATCGTGTACGGGGCGGACAGCCACTCGCAGTCTGCCGACTGCGAGGGCGATCAGTAGAACAAACGCTGCGAAGGCGGTGAGCGTACGCATGTTGTTGAACAGCTCCCAGCGCCGCAGGATCTCCGCGTGATCGGCCGGGGCCGAGGTGAGCGCCCACTGCTTGATCCGTCCGTTGATCGGCACATTGCCGAACCGGGTTATCAGGAAGGACGCGAGGGCCAGTAGACCTGCCGCACCCGCGAGCAGTCGGGTGCGCCCCGCTGTCAGGACGGCGAACGTGAGGGAACTCAGGATCGACGCGCCCATCGCCGTCTGCATGGTGATGCCGTTCATCTTCATCAGTTCGGCGTGGAATGACAGCCGCATCGCAAGTGGTACGGCGTTGAAGGTGGGGACGAGATTAGCTGCGCCGTAGCCGAACGCGCCGGCGAGGAGGCCGGTGGAAAGCAGGGCGAATCCATGGACGAGTCTGATGCGCATGTTCGTCGGCTCCGGTGCATTGGCTTGGGGCGGATGAGTTGCCCGTGGGGTCGGCCCTGATAGGCGATGAGCCGGGAGCCGAGGCTGGCTTCAAGGGTGGCCGGGTATCCGTCAGAAGTCCAAGATCCTGTACTTCTGACATCCAGAACCATCTGTTCTGAACCATCGGCAGCTGGGGTAATTCGCCACTGTGGCGCCGGACGCAAGCCCTTAGGGGGCAAATGGCCTGTTTTGGATGGAAGGGGCGGTTTTCAGCCCTGCACTCTTCAGTGCCCTTCAAATCCCTCCGGCGGGTCCACTTCGTCGTTCGCGCAGGCAGCGAGGTAGTCCGCCCAGCTGTCCTGGGCGTGCCGAGCCCACCTGTGAGCGCTGGAAGCGCTGATGCCGAAGAGGTCACTGATCACGATCGGAGGAAGGTCGGCCACGGCTTCGAGCATGGCGGTGTTGCGCGCACTGATGACTTCCAGGCCGTGTTTCCGCAGCTTGTTCACCATCCTCTGCGCCGTAATCGGACGGTGGGCAGGCAGGCCTGGAAGCAAGTGGGTAGGGCGACCGTC
The DNA here is from genome assembly GCF_036048035.1 of Streptomyces sp. NBC_00400. Lineage (NCBI taxonomy): Bacteria > Bacillati > Actinomycetota > Actinomycetes > Kitasatosporales > Streptomycetaceae > Streptomyces > Streptomyces sp. NBC_00400. Next base: position 8,189,521 of record NZ_CP107940.1, read on the forward strand.
CTGTGGCGGCCGGAGCATGGAGCGGACCGTCGGTCGTGAGACCTGTTCCTCGATGAGCAGTACCAGCTTGGGCGGCAGGAGGACGGGGTTCCGTTCGATGGTGAGGTAAGCGTCGTCCCCAGTGCGTTCGAACCGGTCAGTGGTCAGTTCGACCAGGCGGACGACGGGCAGGCCGTAGAGCCCGATCAGGGCGCCCGCGATGCGGACGTCGAGGGGGAGTTGGTCGTCGTTCAGGCAGCGTTTCAGTTGTTCGTTCAGCGCGGTTTCGGTGATGAACTGGGATGGGAGGCCGGTTCTCTCTGCCGTGAGGGCCATCTTGGTGTTGAGTCGTCGGGCACTGGACCATCGGATGAAAGCTCCGATCGACCTTCTGCGTGTGGGGTGAGTTGTGAGCCAGAGGTCCAGGTCCTCCTGGCCGGCCGCGGCCAAGTCGAGCTGCTTTTCATCGAGCCAGTTCATGAAGTCGATCGCGGCACGGATGTCCTTGCGGTCGCTGGTGGCGGCGCCGATGGTGTATCGGCCGCGGGATGACCGGCGTCGTGCGTCGCGGTCGCGAATGCTGTGCTCTGGTGGAGTGGATTCGTGACTCTCGGTGGCTATTTGAGTGCGCGAGCGGCAGCAGCTGTAGTCGTCCGTCCCGATGGCGCCACTGGATGCCTGCAGCTGCTTGACCTCATGTTTGGTTGAGGTTCTACGTTCATCTCACCAGTCAAGACCCCTAGATGGTGAGGGCAGAACGATGGAGTACTCGCACAGCGACACCGAACTGGTCAAGCAGCCGATTGGTTATTGGAGCGGGGCCGCTAGCAAAGCAGTCGTCACGAACATCCGGGCCGGGCTGGCACAGTTTGATGTCACCCAGCCCCAGTGGTGGGTTCTGAACCAGGTGGCCACCAGCGAGAACGGCCGGACCCGCGAGGAAGTGATGGTAGTCCTGCAGGGCTACTTGGACGTGGGAGCCGCGCTTGCGGGGGAGATCGACGCCCTCCTCGACCGGGACTTGCTCGCGCTCGACAAGGAGAACCGCCTTCGGCTGACCTCTGGGGGAGATGCGGTCTATCGCCAGTGCGCAGAGCGCCAGTGGGCCATGCGAAAGCAAGCCCACGACGGCATCACTGATGAGGAGTACCTGGTTACCCTCAAGGTACTGCAGCGGATGATCCGCAACGTCGGAGGCGAGGCATGGCACCACTAGGGCCTGTTGTGAAAGTGCCGACGGGCCGGACGAGGTGATGCCCAGGTCCGGCCCGTCCGCTCGTCTCTACAGGTCGAGCTGGTACTGGAGTGTCGTGTGCGTGGGCACGTAGCCGAGGCTGTCGCTGATGTGTCTCATGTGCGTATTGCTGTCGGCGGTGTCGGTCAGGAGGCCGCCGAGGTCTGGATAGCGCCCGTGGGCTTGCCGCATCGACTCTGCCTTCATCCATCGGCCGAGGCCGTGTCCACGGTGCTCGGGCAGCACGCCGGTGCCGTAGTGCCGGCCATCACCCGTGCCATTGCCGGGGACGACGAGTTCGGTGAATCCGGCGATCGAGTCGGCGGCAGTGTCGATGGCGACGACCGTGTGCAACTGGTCGCCGCGCTCTTCGACGGCCTTCGCCGCAGCCCGGACCCGGTCCACGTCCCAGGCCACGGTGCCGTAGTCGGTGTCGTCCATCGGCATGTCGTCCATGGCGCGGCGTGAGGCGGCAAACGTCTGGGCGAGGGCGTCGGGGACGGTTCCCTGCCATGACGCCAGCCGGTAGCCGGGATGTGGACGCTCGATGATCTCGGCGAGGGCGATGGCGTCCACGTCGGCCAGTGGCAAGCGGGCGAACCTCAGGGTGAGCACCTTGCGGAAGCCGCGGGCCGGCAGGAAGTGGTCGCCGGGCGATCCGGCTTGGGCCTGCGCCATGACGCAGCGTCGGGCGTTGTCCCGGGCGGCGGCCACGGCCGTGTCGAGGAGCCGGGAGCCGACGCCCTTGCGGCGCTCCACGGGATGGACCTGGAGGGTCAGTTCGGCCAGGTGCTCTTGTCCGCCATCGAACAGGCGAAGAAAGGCCGTCCCGGCGGTGATGGAATCGGCGTCGGACGCCAGCCATGCAAGGCGTCGGCTGTGCGCCCCGTGAGCGGGGTCGGTCAGTGGGGTGATGCGGAGCGACAAGGTGTCTCCGACGTGAGGAGGTGGCAAAGGTCAGTACGCGGGCTCAACTGCTGGGCACTCCTGCGCATGTGCTCCACACCTCCTTGTCGACAGCGCCGGTCCGGATCAACATGGACGGCTGGGCGAACTTAGCTGGCCTACCGGTTCCTCGGCAAAGGGTTAACTGAAGGCCGGTGCGGCCGTGGGGTCACAGCCACTCGTTGATGGCCGCGACCAGCACGGTTGCTTCGTAGCGGACGGCGAGTTTGTCGTATCTCGTGGCCACGGCCCGGTGGCGCTTGAGGCGATTGATCCCGCATTCGACCGCGTGCCTCTTGCGGTAGTCGGTCTTGTCGAACGTCGGCGGCCGACCGCCGCGGGAGCCGAGCTTCTTACGGTTGCGGATCCGGTCCTTCTTCTCCGGGATCGTGCACCGGATCCCACGTCGGCGCAGGTAGGCACGGTTCTTCCGGGAGCCGTACGCCTAATAGGCGCCGTGGGTCGGCCGTTGGGCCAGTCCTGGCAGGGGCCGGGTGAGACGTCTGGTCTGTACGCAGCGCCTGGGAGCGCTTCGACAAGAGGGACGCATACGCGGCCCCTGCCGTGCCGAATTCGGTCGGCATACCGTGCCGTGGTTCGAGCCGTTCCCAGGGCCACCTCCCGAACAGCCGGAGCCGTGGAGCTCTTCACGAGAGCGAGGACCCTGGGCGCAGCTGGGGCCACGGACGGCTGATGGGGTGGTGCGCCGGCGAGCGCTTCTATTAGGTCGCCGGGTGGTCCCGCCTCGGCTCGACGCCGAGGGACAGCGAAGGCTCGAAGGGAGCACGTGATGCACGTGACCTGCGGAATCGACTGGGCGGAGGACCACCACGACGTGGCAGTGGTCGACTCCGACGCCCGAATGCTCGGAAAGCTCAGGATCAGCGACGACGCGGCGGGCTTCCAGGACCTGCTGCGACTGCTCGCCGAGAACGGCGACAGCCCGGACGATCCGATCCCGATCCCGATCCCGATCGCGATCGAGACCTCCCGCGGATTCCTCGCGGCCTGCCTGCGGGCCTCCGGCCGCCGGGTCTACGCCAGCAATCCGATGGCTGTCGCCCGTTACCGCGACCGCCATGTCGTCTCCCGCAAGAAGTCCGACCACCAGGACGCACTTGTCCTGGCGAACATCCTGCGGACCGACGCCCAGCAGCACCGACCGCTGCCGGACGACTCCGACCTGGCCAGGGCGATCGCCGTCCTCGCCAGAGCCCAGCAGGATGCGGTCTGGGACCGCACCCGAGCCCACAACCGGCTCCGGTCGCACCTGCGTGAGTACTACCCGGCGATCCTTGAGGCGTTCGCAGACAAGCGGGAGCGGCTGCTGGCGCGTGAGGCCCGCGCGATCCTGGCGATCGCGCCCACTCCGGCCGAGGCCGCCCGCCTCACCCGCAGCCGGCTGAGGGCCGCCGTCACGCGCGCCGGCCGCCAGCGCCGGATCGACGCCGAGACCGACCATCTCCTCGAGGTGTTCCGCCGGCCTTCGCTCCGCCAACCGGCCTTGGTGGAAAAGGCGATGGGGCGCCAGACACTCGCACTGCTCGCCCAGCTCGACGCGGCCTGCCGAGCCTGCGAGGACCTGGCGCGTGAGACCGAGGAGCTCTTTCTTCAGCATCCCGACGCGGAGATCATCACGAGCTTTCCCGGTCTTGCCGTGCTCAGCGGCGCTCGGATACTCGCCGAGATCGGTGACGACCGCACCAGGTTCGGCACCGCCCGGGACCTGAAGGCCTACGCCGGAAGCGCCCCGGTGACCCGTGAATCCGGCAAGAGCCGCCGTGTCAGCCATCGCCGGATCAAGAACAGCCGCCTGGCCGAGACCGGCCGGCACTGGGCGTTCGCCGCGCTCACCGCCTCACCCGGAGCCCATGCTCACTACAACCGCCGACGAGACACCGGCGATCGCTACCACGCCGCCCTGCGTCGGCTGTTCAACCGCATGCTCGGCCAGCTCCACCACTGCTTGACGACCCACCAGAAGTTCGACGAAGCAATCGGCTTCGCCCCGCCGGCACTGCCCCCGCTCGCAGCAGCTGCTTGACCCGGTAGCTGCATGGCCCCGGACTCCCAGCTCTGTCCCCAGGGGAAAAGTAGCTTCGTGTGATGCTCGTCGCGAGTTCCTGGACCGTCCACTCCATCGTTCCCGTGTTACCCGCGGCGGAGCGTGGCGGCGATGATCTCCGAGCTGTCGGCGTGCAGGGCCTGCGCCGCCGTCTGCCCGGTCGCCGCCAGGTAGGTGTCGACCAGCCTGTTGCCCGCGGCGTACCCGGCGCCCATCGGCAGTCCCACCGGGGTGAGGCCGAAGCGCTCGGCGCTGGGGTCGCCGTGCAGCCAGGCAGTGAAGTTCTGCATGCCTGTCACGTCGAGCCCGGTGAGCACCTTGCTGAAGATCTCGTCGTCATGCAGGTGGGGCACGCCGATGCGGGCGGGGCCGAGCTCGTCGCCGTAGAGCTGTCGGGCGAAGGCGTCGGCCAGGCCCTCGGAGACGATGTGCTCGCCGACCGTGACGATCGTCGGGTCCCACACCACCCCGCCCGGGCCGAACCGCACGTTGTGGTGGAGTTCGTGCACGGCGGTGGCCTCCAGCCGCTCCACGTTCTCGGGGAAGGGCCAGAACGTGATCACGATGTGGCCCGAGATGCCGCCGAACCCGGTCACTCCTTGGCAGGGACCCATGAAGTGATCGTCACCCGGATCGCCGAGCACGAACGCCACGGTGATGTCCGGGGCCCCCAGCCCCGGCGTCGCCTCCAGCAGTACGGTGAGAGCGTCGTCGAGGGCGCGTTGCATCCGCTCCCAGGCTCCGGCCGCCGCCAGGGTTTCGAGCGCGTCGAGGCAACGCTCCTCGTCGCGGTCGATGGGGAACCCGGACGTTTCGAGGTGCAGGGCCACCAGGTCGACCTCGCCGGGGTAGTAGCGGTACATGCCCCTGGTGGGCTCCAGCATCGAATGCAGCAGGTCAACGCGGTCCGCGACCGGGGCCAGCAGGATTCGCCTCATGGCGGAGTAGGTGTCAAGAACAGTGATCGACATGGCTTCGATGCTAGAAGTTGACGCAGCGTCAAAGTCAAACCCCGGCGCTCTTCGTCGAGGTACGGTCGGCATGCCGTCACCCAGTCCCGTCATGACCGGCGGTTCGCCGCTGCGATGGTCACCGGAAGTACACCAACAACAGAGCGTCCACCTGGTACAAGAAGACCGGCGGCTCCGGCATCACGGCCCGCGTCGGTTACCACCGGGGGGATCGACTTCCTGGAGCAGCTGGTTCAGTCAGTCCAGCGGGACGACCAAGACAGGTAGCTGGAACAACGGTTCCTACTGCTCGAGCACCGTGGGTCTTCTCGCGGTGCCAGGCCGGCAGACGTTCCAGACGCCCCTGGCCGACTGCAGCTGACCGTCCGTCCGTGCCCGGCCGCCGCGGGGCAGGGCGGGCACGGGCCACCTTCTGTCAGCTCTCCAGGATGAGGAGTACCGGCAGCACCTTCCGGCGTCCACAGTACGCCGGGAATCTCACCGAGGGTAAAGAGCCGTTCGGAGACACCGTCGGACGACGCCTCAAAGAGCGTTTCGTTCCGGTGAGGATGTTTGGTTACGTTTCAGGTAGTGGATCGCCTTGGGGCTGCTGCGGCCGTGGACGGCTCTTGTGCCTGGTGCGTCATGTGACGACGTGTCGGGGCTCGTTTCGACGTTTTCGCTCCTGTCTGATCCCAAGACACGCCGGCCTCGGCATCGACGCCGAAGCCCTCCGCCGAGACCCCACATGGCAAGGCTTCAAGGTCATTCCCCGACGCCGGCTCGTGGAGCGGCCGTTCGGCTGGCTCATGCACCACCGCCGACTCGCCCGCGACTACGAAACCCACCCCCACCGCTCCGCAGCCATGATCAACCTCGCAATGGTCGACCTCACAAGCCGACGCCTCACCCGGGAATCCACCCTGAATTGGCGCGACACCCGAAGCACGAACCAACCCTTACCGGAACAAGGCGCTCTTTCAGGCCGCGGCGCGGCCGGGCACACCGCCGCTCAGCAGGCTGCCCGCGCCGGGGACGAACGTGGGCAGGCCCAGTTCGGTGAGGATGCGGTACGCCGTGGCGGCGGCCGCCGAGAGCACCGGCAGGCCGGCCGCGTCCTCCACGGGCTGGAGCGACGGCAGTGACGGCATCTGGACGCAGGCGGACAGGACGAGGGCGTCGGCCCGCGACAGGTCCAGTCGCCGCCAGTGGTCGCGCAGATCCGCGGGGTCGAGGCGGGCGACCGCCAGATTGTCCGGGACCTCCAGGCTCAGCGCGTCCACGACCTCGATGCCCGCGTCCTCGATGTAGTCCGCGACCAGGCGGGTGAGTGGCTTCATGTACGGCGTGATGATCGCGACCCGTCCGGCCCCCAGGGCCTTGATGCCGTCGAGCAGGGCCCCGGCGCTGGAGATCACCGGCGCCTGAGCGCCCTGGGAACGGAGCACGCCGGTGATCTCGGCCTCGGCGGTGCAGTGATGCCCCGGGCCCTGAGCCATGATCGCCACAAGGCAGGCCGTGGCGACCACGTCGGGCCGCGCGTCGGCGAGTTCCAGGGCCGCGCGCTCGGTCTGCGCATTCATGGCGCGCAGCTGCTCGGGCGTCACATGCTGCATACGCATCCGGCTGCTGTGGAAGACGAACCGGTCCTCGGGGAGGACGGCCTCGCGCTCGCGCAGCATGCGCGGCAGCTCCGTCTCCATGGTCAGGTTCGAGCTGGGCACGATCATGCCGATGTGGTGGTCGGTCACGGGATCCTCCGGATGTCCGGTGTACGTACGGTCGTTGACGACCCAGGACCCGTGGTCCGCCGCGGCGGACGGGCTACGCGTCCTCGGTCAGTCCCTCCCAGTGGTCGGCGAGGGACGTGAGCAGATGCACGATCTCTTCGCGCCCCTCGGCTCCGAACGGCTCCAGGAGCCGTTCGTCGAGCCGGCGGGCGCGGCTGTTCGCGTCGTGGAGGGTCCGCTCGCCCTCCTCGGTCAGATAGAGCAGCTTGCGGCGGCCGTCGTCGGCGGCCGTCCTGCGCACGATCAGGCCCCGCTTCTCCAGCCGCCGGGCGACGTCCGCCATCGTCGACGTGTCCAGGGCCACCGCCGACGCCATCGACCGCTGGTCGTGCCCCGGCGCCGCGTCCACGGCCTGCAGCACCGCGAACTGCGGCCCGGTGAGCGTCGGGTCCACCGCGCGGATCCAGACCGCGAGATACGCCTGGTAGAGGCGCCGGACCTGGTAGCCGGGGGCTGCCGTCAGCGCGGCGGGAGCCCGGGGCGGTGTGGACGGCGAGGGTGCGGTTTCGTCAGCCATGAGCTCACTTAAGCACGGCTCTTGATCGGTTCGGCAGCCGGATCGGGACGGTCCGGGAAGGGGGACCACGGGCGGCCGTCAGGTCAGCATCGGGCGCAGCGCCTCGCGCAGCGCCGCGAGCGCGGCGGGCGGGTTGTCCCAGAACAGCATGTGGCCGGCGTCCGGGATTTCGGTGAGCGCGGCCGTCGGGTGCAGCCCGGCCGCCTCCGCTGCGCCCTCGGCGGTGACGACGGGACTGTCCGCGCCGTACAGCAGCGCCGTGGGGCCCGGCACCGAGGGCCACCAGTTGAAGAAGTCCTCGCTCTCGAAGCCGCGGTGGGTGGCCACGACGGCCTCCTTCGCACAGCTGGCCAGCCAGCGGGCCCGCAGTTCCTGTTCCGTGCGCGGCCAGCGCGGCCACGCCCGGGCCACCTCGTCCGCATCCGTACCGCGCACGGCCTGGGCCAGCTGGCCCAGGAACGCGTCCAGTGCCGTCGGGTAGGGCCCGCGCCCCGGTCCGCTCATCGGCGGGTCGCCCAGCACCGTGCCCCGCAGCGCGACCTTGCCCCGGACGGCGGTCACGGCCGCGATGCGCGCGCCCATGGAGTGCCCGAAGAGCACCGGGCGGTCGAGTCCGAGCTCCGTGACGACGGCCTCGGTGTCCTCGGCGTACTCCTCCAGGCCGTAGGAACCGCCGTCGTCGGACAGCCCGCGGCCGCGGATGTCGACGACCAACGGACGTACGAGATCGGTGAGTTCACGCGCAACGAAGTCCATCGTGATCGCGGGGCTGGTGATGCCGGGCAGCACGATGAGCGGGACGCCGGGGCCGCCGTAGTCCAGAACGTGCAGGCGCGTGCCGCCCGAGCGCACCCAGCGGCTCGCGGCGGGTACGTCGGCGAGATCGGCGAGCGCGGACTGCGACAGACAGCGGGCGGGCGGGGTGGGGGGCATGGGGTCCTCCGGCGTCGGACTCGATGGGGTCATGGGGCGCTCCCGGGCAGGCCGCCGAGGTACGCGAGGGCGTCCTTGAGGTCGATCACATCGCCGTACTTGGCCTGGATGTCGAAGAGATTCGCCTCGTGCGGGCCCGGCGCCCGGTCGCCGACGCACGCGCGGGGCACCAGCACCGAGAACCCGGACTGCACGGCGTCCACGGCCGTCGCCCGCACACAGCCGCTCGTCGTCGCCCCGCACACCAGCACGGTGTCGCAGCCGAGGCCGGTGAGCAGGGCGGACAGCGAGGTGCCGAAGAACGCGGAGGCGCCCTTCTTCACGATCAGATGGTCCCAAGGCGCGCGCGGCAGCCGCGGATCGACCGCGACCTCCGCGCTGCCTTCGAGCAGGGCCCGCATGCCCTGCGCCTTGTGCAGCCAGGTGACGGCGTCACCCGCCGCCTCGGCCGGCGTGTAGGCGATCGCGGTGAAGACGACCGGCACCCCGGCCGGACGCCCCGCCTCGATCAACTCGCCCGTGGCGCCCACGACGTCGGTCAGGTCCGCGCCCGACGGGAAGCCGTCCTCGGTGAAGCCGCGCGTGAGGTCGACCACGACGATCGCGGGCCGGGCGCCGCGGCGCACGGGGGCGCCGAAGCCCGCCCGCGCGTAGGTGCGGTCCGTCTCCCGTCCGTACCGCGCGGCGCTCATGACGCCCTCCGCCGGGCCCGCAGCTCCCGCGCCTGGGCGCCGAGCCGGCCGAGCAGCCAGCCTTCGAAGAGGCCGAGCGCGAATGCCCCGGCGACCAGGCCGTACTTGGCGGCAGCGGGGCCGAGCAGCATCGCCAGGCCGTCCAGTTCGGCGTCCTGCGCGAGCGCCGGCTGCGAGGCGGCGGGCTGCCGGGCGGGGGACGGGGGTGCAGCCGCGCCCTGCGGGCCAGGCGCTCCGGTGACCCGGTCCTGGTCCAGCAGGCTCCCCAGATTCTGTGCGAACTGCTGCAGGATCCGGTCCGACACGGCCGCGATCGCGCCCTTGCCGAACTGGGCGATCTTGCCCCGGATCACCAGATCCGTGGACAGCTGGAGCAGCGCGCCCTCGGGCGCCGCCACCACCTCCAGTGCGACGTCGGCCTCCGCGTCCCCGCTGCCGTGGGTGTCGGTCCCGCGGGCGTGGACCCGCAGCCGCCGCCGCTCGGCGTCGACCTCCAGGAACCGGACCGTGCCCGCGTACGCGGCGCTGATCGGCCCCACCTTGATCTTCACCCTGCCCTGCCAGACGTCACCGTCCTGCCCGTCGAGCGCGCCGCCCGGCATGCACGAGGCGACCCGTTCGACATCGTTCATCAGCGCGAAGACCTCGTCCGGCGAGGCCTTGACCGGGACCGCGTTGGTCAGCTGCATACGTCACTCTCCTTGCTGTCACAGCGGCTCGCGCAGGCCCGGCGCCGGGCCTGCGCGCACCCGTCGATCGCCTCGACGATGGTCTGGTAGCCGGTGCACCGGCACAGATTGGCGGCGACGACCTCCCGGATCTCCTCCTTGGTCGCCTCCGGCCGCTCGGCGAGGAACCCCTCGGCGAGCATCAGGAAACCGGGCGTGCAGAACCCGCACTGCAACCCGTGGTGGGTGCCGAACGCCCGTTGCAGATCCCCGAGTTGGTCACCCTCGGACAGCGACTCGACCGTACGGATCCGGGCACCTTCGGCCTGCGCCGCGAACATCAGGCAGGCGCGTACGGGCCGGTCGTCGACCAGCACGGTGCAGGCGCCGCAGATGCCGTGCTCGCACCCGACGTGCGTGCCGGTCAGCCGCAGCTCGTGACGGAGTACGTCGACGAGGGTGCGCCGCGGCTCGGTGATCACCTCGTGCTGCTCGCCGTTGACGTCGAGGGTGATGAGCTGCACCTCCCGCTGCGCCGGCGCGGTGGTGTCGGTCATGATGCGGCCTCCAGGTTCAGGGCGCGGTGCACGGTCTCGGGAGTGACGGGTGTGTGGTCGAGCTCGACTCCCGTGGGGCGCAAGGCATCGTTGACGGCGTTGAGGACGGCGGCGGGCGCCCCGATGGTGCCGCCCTCGCCTGCGCCCTTCGCGCCGGTTTCGGTGAACGCGGAGGGAGTCTCCAGGTGGTGGATCAGGACATCGGGGATCTCGTGGGCGGTGGGCACCTTGTAGTCCATGAAGCTGGTCGCCGACGGCTCGCCCATCTCGTCGTACGTCACCTGCTCGAACAGCGCACCCGCGATGCCCTGCGCGATGCCGCCCCGGCACTGCCCCTCCACGACCTGCGGGTTGATGGCGACGCCGCAGTCCTCGACGCATACGTACCGCAGGATCTCCACCTGCCCGGTGCCCTGGTGCAGTTCGACGACGACGCCATGGGTGGCGTTGGAGAAGGTGCCGTCGGTGAAGACGTCGAAGGTGGCGGTGGCCGCCAGTCCCGGTTCGATGTCCTTGGGCAGCAGGTGCGCCCGGAGGTAGGCGATATCGGCGATGTCCTCGTAGGTGAGTACCTCGGAGGTGTCGTCCCGGCGGCGGGCGGCACCGTCCGTCAGCTCCACCTCGTCGGTGTCGATGCCCCAGCGGGCCGCGGCGATGGCGCGCAGCTTGTCGCCGAGCTTCGCCGCGGCCAGGCGCACCGCGCTGCCGCCGACGGTGATGGAGCGGCTGGCGAAGGTGCCCCAGCCGTAGGTGATGCGGTCGGTGTCGCCCTGGTGGAGCCTTACCTTGCCGATGTCCAGGCCGAGTTCATCGGCGACGATCTGCGCCATCGTCGTCTCGTGGCTCTGCCCATGGCTCATCGTGCCGGTGGTGACGGTCACCGCGCCGCTGGTGTCCATCCGTACCTCGGAGATGTCGAAGCCCGGCACGACCTGCATCTTGCGCTGGGCGAAGGCCGTGGAGCCGTATCCGGTGCGCTCGCTGAAGCATGCGTAGCCGATGCCGAGGTGCCGCCCCTCGGCCGCCGCCGTGGCCTGCTTCTCGTACCAGCCCTCGTCCTGGACGAGCCGCTCGCACAGATTCAGCGACTCAAGATAGGAACCGGGGTCGTAGGTGATGAGGTTGACGCCCGTGTACGGGAAGTCGGTGATGACGTTGCGGCGGCGGATCTCGACCGGGTCCAGGCCCAGTTCGCGGGCCGCGCGCTCGAAGAGCCGCTCGACGACCATCACGTACTGCGGGCGGCTGACGCCCCGGTAGGGCGCGGTGGGTGCCTTGTTGGTGGTGATCGCCCGGCCGCGCACCCGGTAGGCGGGCACCTTGTAGACACCGGGCATCTCGGCGGACGCCATCAGCGGCTCGATGCCCGCCGTGAACGGGTAGCAGGAGTAGGCGCCCATATCGCACACCACATCCGCGTCGAGCCCCAGGATCCTGCCGTCCGCGTCGAAGGCGGCACGCACCTGGTAACGCTGTTCGCGGGCGAGGAACGACGCGGACAGGGCGTCCTTGCGGTCCTCGATCCACTTCACCGGCCGGCGCAGCCGCAGCGCCGCCGCGGCGGCCGCGATCTCCTCGCGTCCGACGACGCACTTCTGGCCGAAGCCGCCGCCCATGTCGGGCACGACGACCCGCACCGCGCGCTCGTCGAGGCGCAGGCTACGGGATGCCACCGTCCGGACCTGGTGCGGGACCTGGGTGCAGGTCTGCAGGACGAGCTGTTCCTCGCGGTCGTCCCAGTGCGCCACGACGCCGCGGGTCTCCAGCGGCAGCGCGTTCTGCCGGCCGGTCCTGGACTCGACGTGGACGACGCAGGGCGCGGACGCGAAGATCTCGTCGATGCCGTCCGTCGCGAAGAGGGAGACGTCCACAAGGGTGTTGCGGGCGGCCTCGTCGTGGACGAGCGGAGCGCCGGGTGCCAGCGCCGCCTCCTCGGAGGTGACCGGCGGCAGCGTCGTATAGCTGACCTTGGCCGCCTCCAGGCCGTCCTCCGCGGCGTACGCGTCCCGGGCCACCACGATCGCGACGGGCTCCCCGACGTAGCGGACCTTGTCGCGGGCGAGGACGGGCATCGCGGTCGGGACGTACTCCGAGAGGGGGCGCCCCAGCTGGGCGGTGATGTCGCCCAGCTCCAGATCGTCCGCCGTGAACGCCGCCACGACGCCCGGGACATGGCGTACCGCCGAGAGATCGACCGAGGAGATCTCACCATGGGCGACCGTGCTGCGTACGAACTGGGCGTGCAGCATGCCGGGCAGCGCGATGTCGTCGACGAACCGGCCGCGCCCGGACAGCAGCCGCGGATCCTCGCGGCGCGCGACCGACCTGCCCACCAACTTCCGTTCCTTCACCGGGACTTCGCCTCCTCACAGGCGCGCCGGACCAGCGTCCGGACGAGTTCCTTGCGATAGCGCGTGCTGCCGGACGCGTCGGCGGGGGGCTCGACGGCTGCCGCCGCCGCCGACGCGCAGTCGTCGAAGGAGCCGCCGCCGGTCAGCACGGCCTCCGCCTCCGGCACCCGTACCACCGCGGCCGCCACCCCGCCGAGCGCCACCCGGCCGCCGCGTACGGTTCCTTCCTCGATGTCGAGGTCCACGGCGGCCGCCACAAGAGCGAAGTCACCGCGTCGCTCGGCGAATTCGGTGAGTGCGGCGTGCGGAGCGGGACGCGGGAAGACGATCTCGACGAGGAGTTCATCGGGGCCGAGGGCGGTCGTGTAATAGCCGAGGAAGAAGTCCGCGGCCGGGATCCGGCGCTCGCCGCGCGGGCCGCGCGCCACGAACTCGGCACCGAGGACCACCGCGAGCAGACACCACTCGGCGGTGGCGTCGGCGTGCGCGATGCTGCCGCCTACCGTGCCGCGCGTACGGATCGGCAGATGCCCGATCCAGCCCATGGCGTCCCGCAGGACCGCGAAGCCCGTCCCGAGCACCCCCGCAGGGTCGGTCTCCACCGTGTGATGGGTGGTGAGCGCCCCGATGCGCAGACCGCCGTCGGCGTCCCGGTGCAGCCGGCCGAGTTCCCGGATGCCGGCGATGTCGACGAGATGGCGCGGGCGGGCCAGCCGGAAGTTCATCATCGCGACGAGGCTCTGTCCGCCGGCGATGACCTTGGCGTCGTCACCGAGCTCGGCCAGCAGCCGGGTGGCTCCGTCGACGTCGGGGGCCCGGTGATACCGGAACGGGGCGGGCTTCATGCTCCTCCTGTCGTACGTGGTGTGCGCTCGCGCGGCCGGACCGTCAGATGGCTGCCTGCTCCGGCACCGTCCGGGGCGCGGACACGCGCAGCTCCTCGTCGTCGCCGTCCAGGGCCCGGCCCTTGGTCTCCGGAGCCGCCACCGCCATCCATACGACGGCCACCAGCACGGCGAGCCCCAGGAGCGCGAACGTCACCGGGAGCCCCAGCACGGGCCACATCACCGAGCCGAACAGCAGCGGGGCGAAGCCGGTGAGCGCCCGGCTGACCGACGAGGCCCAGCCGAAGCCGCTGGCCCGCAGGGGAGTGGGGTACAGCTCGGAGACGTATGCGTACATGGCGGGGATGGTGAGCTGCATCAGGAAGCCGAACCCGGCGATCGCCACGGCCGACCCGGTAGGCACCTTCATCACCAGCGCGAACACCACCAGTGCGAGCGCCGCGAGCGGCGCCGAGATCCCGATGAGCCACTTGCGGCCGACGGCATCGACGAGCGCGGTGGAGACCAGGACACCGACGATGCCGACGCCGCTCATCAGGGTGGTGCTCATGAAGGCGGCCGTTTCACCGAGGCCCTCGTCCTTCAGGATGGACGGCAGCCAGCTCAGCGCCGCGTAGTAGACGAGCATGACCGTGGCGAACAGCAGCCAGGCCGCGGAGGTGATGCGCGGGCTGAACTTCCAGATCCGGCGCAGCTGTTCGGCCGCGGCGGCAACTGCGCGCACCCCGGTCTCGGCGACGGGCTCGGGGATGACGTACGGCTCGACAGGCGCGCCGGTGCGGGCGACGAGGTCGTCGATGACCTGCCGGGCCTCGGCCTCCCGGCCCTTCTTCGTCAGATAGATCGGCGACTCGGGGATGCCGCGGCGCGCCCAGAACAGCAGCAGTGCGGGCAGCACCATCGTCGCCAGCATCCACCGCCAGTTCCCGTCGAGGGACAGCATCGCCGTCGACACGAGCCCGCACAGCGTCACGCCGATCGGCCACCACAGGTCGAGCGCGGTCAGCACCCGGCCCCGGTACTTGCGCGGCGAGAACTCGCCCACCAGCGCATAGTCGACGGGGATGCAGCCGCCGAGCCCCACGCCGGCGAGGAAGCGCAGTGCGAGAAAGACCGGGTACGTCGGGGCGAGCGCGCCGAGCACCGAGAACAGGGCGAAGATCAGCAGCGTGACACTGAAGGCCTTCTTGCGGCCGATCCGGTCCGCGACCGCACCCCAGGCGACGGCGCCCACGGCCATGCCGACGAGGTTGGCGGTGGCCACGAGGCCGCGCCCGCCGAGCGAGAGGTCGAAGTGTGTGCCCAGCAGCGGCATGAGGAAGCCGTTCAGGGCGATGTCATAGGCGTCGAAGAGGTAGCCGAGGCCACCGATGATGAAGATCTTTCCCTGGACGGACCATCTCCAGGGGAGTTCCTGAACGATCTGATCGCCTGTTTTCACGTTCGCTCCACGGTGTTGCGTGTCGGATACGTGCCGCACCATCGCGGACGCGCTGCCGGCGGCTTGGCCGTGCGGGTCTTGCGGGAAGCGTGCGGGTCTTGCGGGAGGGGAGGTCTCAGCGGGCGAACCGGTAGGAGAACGCGCCGAGATCGGGATCGTTGAGCGGGGTGCCATCCCACAGCCAGTCGTACGAGAGGTCCGACTCGCCGTCGAAGGTCTTGAGCTTCTCGTCCCTGGCCCGCTGCTCGGGGCCGTCGGGCAGGTGGTAGAAGGTCTTGTTCTGCAGCGACGCGTCCTGGACCATCCCGGCGTGCTTGGCGCGCCGGTCGACATAGCGGCGCAGCGCCCCTTCGATGCCGTCGGCCGTGACCGCGCCGAGCTCCTCGGCGAGCACCGCTGCGTCCTCCATGGCCTGTGAGGCGCCCTGCGCCTGGTAGGGCAGCATCGCGTGGCAGGCGTCGCCGAGGAGGGCTGTGCGGCCGTCCATCCACACCGGGTCGCGGCGCCGGTGGTAGAGAGCGAAGACGGAGACATCCTCCTTCGCCTTGGACAGCATCGCCGGCACACGGTCGTCCCAGCCGGGGAAGGCGTCGACGAGATCCTGCGCCGTCGCGGGGACGGCCCACTTCTCGCGGACCTCGTCCGTGCACGGTACGCAGGCCACGATGTTGAGGTACTCGCCGCCGCGGATCATGTAGTGGACGAGATGCCGGTCGGGCCCGTACCAGATGGTGCTCTGGTAGCGGTCCACGAGCCAGCGCGTCGCCGGGTCGGCCGCGATCAGATCGCCCGGGATCAGCGCCCGGTAGGCCATCTCGCCGGAGAACAGCAGTGTGTCGGGGGCGCCCATCAGATCGCGTACCTGCGAACGGATGCCGTCGGCGCCGATGAGCGCGTCACCGGCGTAGCGCCGCCCGTCCTCGGTGACCGCCACGGGGCGTTCCGGGTCCGTGCGGTCCAGCTCGACGACCGTGCTCGCGGTGTGCACCTCCACGACGGGGCCCGGCCCTGCGGGGTCGAGGCACCCGTCCAGCAGGATGCGGTGCAGGTCGGCGCGGTGGTAGTGCCAGTAAGGGGCGTTGAACTCGTCCTTGCAGCGCTGCCCCAGCGAGGTCAGGCCGACGATGCTGCCGTCCTTCCAGCGGCGCCGCACCTGGTCGAGCGGCTCGGTGTGGATGGCCTCCATCTGCCGGCGCAGCCCGAGGCCCATCAGGATCCGGCTGGCGTTCGGCGCGGTCTGGATGCCCGCGCCGACCTCGCCGAGCTGCGACGCCTGCTCCAGGACGGTGACCCGCAGACCGCGCTGCCGCAGTGCCAGCGCGGCGGTCAGCCCGCCGAGACCTCCCCCGACGACGGTGACTTCGTACGACTGACTGGACGCCACTCTTCCTCCAACTCACGGGCGGGTACGGGCGATTCGTGCGCGAGGTGGCGGGCTCAGCGGTCGGTGAGCTGCCCGTCGGTGACCACCTCGGTGCCATCGACCGAGACGGTGCAGCCGCGCATGGCGATGTCGAGATGGGCGTACGACTCGCGGCCCAGCACCGGGTGGGGGCCGGTCGACCAGAGGAAGTTCCCGGCGAAGGCGCGGGCGTCCATGCCCATCAGATCGTCCTTGCCGTACATCGCGGTGGCGAACCAGTCGGCCGTGCGCATCAGGCCCCAGCCCATGTGGGAGAGGCTGCGCGCCCACTGGTCCTGCGCGTCCTCGAAGAACATGGACAGCATCTCGGCCTCGGCGCCGCCCGAGACCTTCTCGATGTGTCCGCCGACGATCTGCAGCGTGACGGGGTTGCGGACGTACTCCTTGAAGGGCAGCAGGATGTCACCCTCGGCCAGCACGAGCTGCCCGTCGGAGACCTCCGGCCAGCACAGCACCATCGTGCTCGGCCAGTGGTCCCAGCGGCCCGGATCGTCGGCGAATCCGCACTGGAACTCCGGCTTGGCGCCCGCGAGCTGCACGCTCAGGTCGGTGCCGGCGTCCGAGGTGACCCGCATGACGGACGACCGCTTCAGCAGGTCGACACCTTCCTGCACCTCGGCCTTGTCGCCCTCCGCGGGCAGATTGCGGATGAGCACGTCGGGGGCATCGCAGACGAAGATGATGCGGGTGCCGGCGCGCAGGATCTCCTGCTGGACCGGCGCGTGGATGAAGCCCTCGCGGGTCAGATCGACGACCAGGTCCGCGGACTTCAGCAGGTCCTGTGCGGTGCTGTCGTTGAGGACGGAGACCAGACCCGGGCCCGCACCGGTGTGGGTGCTCGGCATCGGCGCGGGGCTGCCGCCCGGCACGGTCGCGGCGATGACATGCGCACCGCATGCCTTCGCCGCACCGAAGGCCGCCGCCACGTAGTCGCCGCGGCTGCCGGGCTCCGAGAGCACGACGACATGCTCGCCGCTGCGCACCTTGCACAGCCGCAGCTCGCGGGTGAAGGCGTCGAGCAGATCGACGGACGAAAGATCGAACACGGGGTTCCTCCCAGGGCTCGCTTACGGGTGCCGAGCACGGCCTGCGCGCCGGCCGCGGGCATGCGGCGACCACGCTCAGGACGCGTCGATCGAAGGGAATGGGGGAGCGGGGGGGCAGGGTGGACTCGCCCCGCCGTACAGGGGTTGAGCAGCGGATTCGTGACGGTGGGGGCCGCCCGATGGAGATAATCCGAACACGTACGATCTGGCTTGGCAAGGGGGCGTGCGCCGAGTCGACGCCGAACTTTTCTGATGGCTCATCAGGGAAATCCCGCGCCCCGGGACTGGCCTGGGCTTCGGCACCTCGACTGCATCCCGGGCGCGCGTTACGCCCCGGTGAATGGTTCCGCGACTGTTTACGGTGCCCTTGCCGTAGGCGCCTGACGTATGCGGCGAGTGCCGTTCCGGTCACGCACGGTCCTGTCGAGGCAACCCGACGTGGCATCGCCCCGGGCACCTCCGCCCCGCACGCCCTGCACGGTGATCGCCCGGTCGGCCGCACGGATTGTTGCGCCGGGGCCGATCGGGTACCTGGCCTTTGGCCGCGGACTCGCGAACGCGCCTGTGGTGGGCGCGCGCGGACGGCACGGCCGCCGCGCTGCCGCCGGTCGGGGGGTCGGCGGCGTCCGCGCGCTATGTCCTCCCAGACAGTCACGGCTGTCGTCATGGCGTCGGCTCCTGGTGCTCGTCGGCTCCGATACCGGGCACTTTCCGCCGAACTCAGGGGTTTGGTGGTGCCGTGGATCCGCTATAGGATCCGCGGCCGCCTCCTGGATACTGATCACCATGCGTACCGACTTTGATCCCGCTGCCATGTCCCGCAACGAGTTCTACAAGCTCCTGACCGCGGTGGTGGTGCCGCGGCCCATCGCCTGGGTCTCGACGATCAGCCCTGATGCCGCTTCGGCGAACCTGGCCCCCCATTCCTTCTTCACGATCGCCAGCGTCGCGCCGCCCGTTGTGCAGTTCAGCTCCGTCGGACGCAAGGACACCCTGCGCAATATTGAGGCGACCGGGGAGTTCGTCGTCAACCTTGCGCCGGAGGAGCGCTTCAAGCAGATCAATGACACAGGCACCGATTTCCCGCACGGGGTGAGTGAATTCGAGGCGGCCGGGATCGAAGTCGAGGCGAGCCTGCGAGTCAAGCCTCCGCGGGTGGCAGCCTCACCGGTGGCGCTGGAGTGCGAGGTGCACAGCACCCTGGGCATCGGAGATTCCACCGTCGTGTTCGGTCGCGTGGTGCATGCGGCTGTCTCGCAGGACGTGCTGGTCGACGGCCATCCCGAGATCTCCCGGCTGAAGCCCCTGTCGCGGCTGGGGAAGGACGAATGGGGGACGGTCGGCGGGGTGCGGGAGATCTCTCGTATCCGGCATGCGGACTGGCGGGGGCCCGCCGACGCACGATAGGGGCAGGGAGGACCGGGGGACCCAGGAGGGAACGGGGCAGGGCGGGGAGCGCGCGCCGGACGGGCGAGCCGGCGGGAGCAGGGAGAGGGGAGCAGGGAGAGGGGGCTCGGGGCCGGGTACTGCGTACGCGATGGGTCGGGCCCCCTGCCGCTTCCTCCCTTGCGTACGTGCGGTGCTCGCGCGATCACCCCACGGCGAGCGTGTCCCCGGGTGCCGCCCATGGTGAGGGTGCTGTCGCCGGAGACTCAGCCGGTGATCCAGGGGGTGGGCCAGTCGGTGGTCGAGGGGCGGTTCGTCGAGGGGCGGTTCAGGGACGCGAGGCCCGGCGGCCGGCGGAGCCGCGGATCTGGAGGCCGTCGAGGAGTTCCTGGGTCGCGGCCGCCACGGCGTCCACGGCCTGGTCGAACACCTCGCGGTTGTGTGCGGCCGGGGCGCGGAATCCGGAGACCTTGCGGACGTACTGCAAGGCAGCGGCCCGGATGTCCTCGTCGGTGACCTCGGGGGTGGTGGGTGGACGGAGCGTCCTGATGCTGCGGCACATGAGCCCAGTCTGCCTCGGGGCGCGGCGGTTATCCGTCGAGTCCGGTCACCCGCATGGTGATGTTGAGGCGCCCGGAGGTCAGGCCGGACGCGGGGTCGCCGGTGCCCGGCCTGACCTTGGGCACTCCGTGGTACGCGAAGCGGGATGGTCCGCCGAAGACGAAGAGATCACCGGAGGCCAGCTCGATGTCGGTGTACGGCTTGGTGCGCGTCTTGGTATTGCCGAACCGGAAGACGCAGGTGTCGCCGATGCTGAGGGAGACCACCGGCGCGCCGGAGCGCTCTTCCTTGTCCTGGTGCATGCCGAGCTTCGCCCGGCCGTCGTAGAAGTTGATCAGTGCGGTGTCGGGCGTGTAACCGTTGCCCGCGGCGGCGTCCTGGTACGCCTCGACCAGCGCCCGGCGGCCCAACTCGGCCATCCAGTAGGGGAATTCGGCTACTCGGGCGCCGTTCACGTCATCGGCGGTGCGGGTGTATGCGTACGGCTGCCAGTGCCAGCCGATGCACACGGTCTGCACGGACATCACACCGCCGCGCGGCAGCTTGGTGTGCCGGATCGGGGCCGGACCGCGCGCCCAGCCGCGGCAGGCGGTGACGAGCTCGCATTGCTGGGCCGTGGTCAGCCAGCCGGGGACATGGACGGCGCCGGGGGCGATCTCTCGGCCGCCGCCTGCGCGGGCCTGGCTCCGGCCGGCTGCGGCGGGGTGAAGGGGCTCTTGAAGGGGTCCGTGGGGAGGGGCCGCGCCGGGGTCCGGCCCGCTGCTGCCGGCGTCGTCCGGTCCCTGTCTTCTCGGGGCCGCAGGTTCTGGTTCCCCGAATTCCTCGAAGCCGGGAAGTGGCGTGCTCATGTACTCCTGCCTTGCCTCATCGCTCGCTGATTACAGCGTGCCACGGGGACCAGCCGTCGGCGGACGGGCCGGTAGCTGATGGGTGACCCAGCCGCGGTCGATGGTCCAGGTGCTGCCGTCGGCGGCGGCACCGCGCATGCCCTGCAGAGTCGACGGGCCGGCCAGGGCGGGTACGCGGGAGTCGCCGAGAGTCGCGAAGCCGTAGGTGCGTGCCGGGTCCCATTCGGTGCTGTGACGCAACCGGCGGCTCATCTGGGCCCAGCCGAGAGGTGCGGCGGCCACCACCCAGGCGTCAGGCTCCCCGGCCGTGAGCCGGCGCGCTGCCCGGAGCCAGGAAGCGGCGGATTCCGGCCAGTCGACCACGGCGAGCACCGGCAGCCGCCCGAGGGTACGCCAGGCCTCGGCGAACGCCGCCGCTGCCGACCGCGATGCGGTGTCCCGGCTGTGCCCGACGGCCACCGTGGCGACCCGAGCCCCGGGCACGGTCAACAGGCGGAGCAGGGCGGCGAGTTCGGCGTCGGAGTGCGGGGCGGGGACGGGGAGGGCGCCGTATGCGGTCGTCTCCGCCGGGGAAATGAGGGGAGAGGTCATGACCGAAGGGATACCGGGCGAGGCCGGGCTCAGATGAGCGTCGGCTGAAGGGCGCCCTCATGGGTGAGCAGCGCGGTTTTGCGTTCGACCCCCGCCGCGTAGCCGCGCATCGAGCCGTCCGCGCCGATCACCCGATGGCAGGGGCGCACGATCAGCAGGGGATTCGCCCCGATCGCCGCGCCCAGGGCTCGCACGTCGGCCCGCGACACGCCGAGGTCCTCGGCGAGTCGGCCATAGGTGGTCGTGGTGCCGTACGGGATGGCGTCCAGTGCCTGCCAGACGCGCTCCTGGAATTCCGTGCCGCTGGTGCGGAGGGCGAGCTCGAAGCGGAAGAGCTCGCCGGCGAAGTAGGCGCTGAGCCGGCGGGCGACCTCGGTGAAGGGGCGGGGGTCGCGGCGCCAGTGCGGCTCTACGGTGGCGGCGCCCCGCTGCTGAGGCATGGAGAGGGAGGTCAGGGCGGTGCCACCGGGTGCGGTGGACGATTCCTCGCCGACGAGCAGCAGCTCGCCCAGGGGGCTGTCGAGCGTCGTGTAGCTGGTGGTGGCGGTGGATGCCGCGTGGGAGGTCATGGCGCTCTCCTCGTTGGCGTGTGGTGCTTTCACTTCCCGAGTCTGCGGGCTCACCCGCGCCATGGCTGGCGGAAATCGGACGTTACGGTTACGCCCCGGTCGGCAACGGCCTGCGGCTGCAGTCCACCGGTCACCCGCCCGCCACCGGTCACCCACCGGTCACCCTTCACCCACCGGTCACATCCATCACCCACCGACCACGGCGATCGCTCGCCATCACCTGTCGCGCACCGGCCACCGGCGTGTCGCACCGCCGTACACACGACGGCCGACACGCCGACAGTGTCCCCGGGGGAGCTACCTCAGGCCGATCTGGAACACCTTGTCCGAGCCCGCCTCGCCCTTGCCGTTGAGTGGTGTCCTGTCCTGGGCGAGATCAGGTGTCCGGGCGTCGCCCGTGGTGCCGTAGAGGTAGCCGTCGGGGCGAACGTGGATCCTCCGTCGGAGCTTCCGGAGATGAACGGCCAATCCGGTCAGAGGAATTGGCCGCATCCCCTCGACACTCAGGGGTGGTAATGCTCGGCGACCTGCGTCGCCACGCCGTCCTCGACGGTGACCCGGACTTTGAGGGAGTTCGTCCTGGCGGCCTCGTCCAACTGCGATTCGGTGCACGGGGAGGTGCCGTAACCGTTTTCGTCCATCGTGACGTCGCCGTCCGGCCCACCGCACATGGCAGCGGCCCCCAGAGCCTTGGTCTGCGGGCCGATGTCGAATCTCTGCTCGGCTCCGGAGTCCGGGGCCACGGTCATCTTTCCGGGGGTCAGATACTTGAGGACGCCGTTCCAGGTGCCGCTCACGCCCTTGCCATCGGGTGCAGACCCGGTACCGGCCGCAGAATTGGAGTCTGAGCCGGCACCGCTCGTGCCGCTTGTTCCGTGGTTGCCACTCGTCCCGCTGTCGCGACCTGTCTTGCCGCCACCTGCCCCGGAACCGCCATGGTTGCTCTTCCCGGCGTCAGATGGCTTCGGCCTCGGTGTTGCCTTGTCCTTGGTGCCCGGTCCCTCCGCTACGTTGCCGAGGGCTGCGGCCTCTTTGGACAGATCGCTGGGATCGGGCCTCGACGAGACCTTGGTGCTCGCCTTCGTGTCGTCACCACCGCTGCCGCAGGCGGTCAAGGAGAGTGCGGCAACGGCGATCAGCGAAGCGGCGGCGATCCGGCGCCCGCGGTGTAAAGCGGAGCTTAGGGGGGTGGGGGACGCGGCGGTGTGGTTGACGTCTGCGTCGACCTCGGAGGCTTTGTTCCAGGACATGAGTCCCCTTTCCTGCCCCGTGTCTGCACTCTGCTCTTCCGTCACAGCGGTGCTGCGGAATTGCGCCGGTGCTGCGTGGGCCTGGGCGTGGCTGTGCGCGTGGGTTCCGGCCATGGGGTGTGGACATGGCGTGGGTGCCGCCGCCATGAGCGGGACTGGCTCCAGGCTGGTGCCGGCCGCTGCCGATCTACTAACGCATGACTAACGCAGGCTTGGCATCCGTTCGTTCACCGGAAGCCGTCCATCGGGCCGGCCCCACGGACAGCTGCTGTCCAGGAGCAAGCCAGGAACCAGGGGCCAGGGGCCGGAAATGAGGAGTACGGAGGCAGGAAGGCGGGGCGAGGGCCGCAGAGTTGGGCGTGCCCGGGGGCTACGCCGCCTCGACGACCTCCGAGCGCACCGCCAGTGTCCAGATCTCCAGCAGCACCGCATACTCCGCCATGTCCTGAGCCGACCACGCCATACCGCGACGGGCGCGTACAAATCGCCGGATCGATTCGTTCGCCTCGGAAGCAGGAACGGGCGCACCCGTAGGGGCAGAAGGAGTTGGGGACATATGAGCAATGCTAGGGGCAGACACTGACAACGCAGACCCGCGCGCGGCGCGGCTCTGCCCGCAGTAGGCGTCCCAGCAGTTGTCCCTATGCCACCTCAACTGTCTGACCAGCATGGACAGTCGGCCCTTCCTTCGCGCCTCGCTGGCTGCATGTGTCCCTTCCCACACGCTCCGCGGTCGCCCGGGGCTACGGAGGGAGCCTCCCTCCCCCCCCGCTCCAGGCCGGCACTGTTCAACAACCAAGCCCAGCAAGCCCAGTAGGCCCAGCAAGCCCAGTAGGCCCGACAGGCCCAACAGCTCCCTGCCCAACAGCAGTCCTTCAATGAAGGAAGAGGCAGAACGGATGCCCTGCCGGGTCAAAGAGCACCCGGACATCGTCCTGCGGTTGGAATTCGGCACATGACGCACCCGCTGCGACGGCATACGCCTCGGCCTCCGCAAGGTCATCGACCCGGATGTCGAGATGCAGCATCTTCTGCTGCTCCTGGGGGCGTTCCGGCCATACGGGGGCCTGATAGCCAGGCTCGGACTGGAACGAGAGCCCCGTGCCTCCGTCCGGGCGCCTGAGCAGCACCCAGTCCGGTTCACTGGATTTCACTTCCCAGCCGAGGAGTCGCTGGTAGAACGCGGCAAGCGCATGGGCATCCGGGCAATCCAGAACCACCGTCGCAAGTGTGAACAATGGCTTTTCCGTCACCTTCGCACCCTTCGAGTCACCGGCACCTGTCCGTCTCCGGGGCGGCCCCTGTTCGGGGCCTGCCCAGACCAGGGAGCGTCGCACTGTGGCGGGCCGGGCGCTACTCCGATCGGGTGAGGTCTGAAGTCCGTCGTCGCGCTCGGTTCCGTGGCCGCATCCTGGGCGTCGCCGCACGCGCAGGCCATCGTGGTCGCATCGGTCCCGGGCGAGGCGGCTCTCCCCGCACTCCTCGTTGAGCTCCGCCGGACCGCCGTTGTCAGTGGTGCCCCCTACCGTGGCTCCCGTAACTATCCGAGCTGCTGGCGCTTCTCGGACCTGCCCCGCTCCCGTGACAGCGCACGGGAGCGGGGCTCACGAAATCCGGTCGGCCGCGGTGCCACGACGCCGCGTGAGGCGCGACCTCCGTCCCGTACGCCGGCATGGGTTCCGGTCATCTCTGCGTCCTCCTCAGGCGCGCCGGGCGGGTGTGGGCGACGATGGAAGGGCCGAGGTGCAACGGCGGTGGGGGAGCGACGCCCGGAGCACCTGCCGAGTCGTGTCGGGAGGCCCCGATGGATTATCCGGAATGTTATGAGCTGGTATTTCAAGCGCCCGCTGTCGAGGATGACGTGGTGATTGTGCGTCGTACCGAGCGCGCAGGAGCGGGCGGCTATCCGGTCTACGAGGACGAGTCGGGGATCGTGCGCGCGGAGATCAGTGACCGGGGCGAAGTCCGCATGCTGGCCAGCGGGGGGCATCAGATGCTCAAGACGCCGCTGCTGGCACGACCCCTGACTCCATGAGTTGAGGAGTTCGTCCGGCGGATGTCTACAGGCGGATGTCTACAGGCGGGTGCCTGCGGGCGGATGGTTGCGCGGCGAGGACTCTCACGATACGTGCGTAAGTGATTGCGCTCCGCGTCGTTCCGGGAGATGCCTCGACCATTCCGGGCAGGCAGGCAGGCAGGCAGGCAGGCAGACGGGCGGGCGGCTTGCGGGGTGCGCCCGACAGAGCCCGGCACGGATGAGAGGCCTGCGAGACCGGGTGGACGGCTCGTGGGCGCCGCCCGGTGCTTTGTCTGGGCGGGCGGGGGAGTCATCAGGCTGGTGGGGCGCTGCTCCGGTCCGGTGTCCGGCCGAGGAGGCGGGTGACCCTGTCCGCGACGACGCCCGGTTGTTCGGCCTGGATGAAGTGTCCCGAGTCGACCTCTTCGAAGCGCCCGTCCGGCAGCGTCTCGGTCCAGCGTCGCTGGTGTTCGGCGATGACGGCGTGCTGCTGCTCCCGGCCCTTTACGGGGCGGGAGGCCGAGAGCAGGACCGTCGGACAGGTCGGGTGGCCGGGCGGCGTGGCGCGGAACTGCGGGATGGCCGCGGCTATTGCCTTGAACTCCTTCCTCGTCTGCGCGATGCCGGCCGGGACGAAGTCCTCGGCGAGCATGGTCGCGTAGGTGTCCGCGGGGAAGACGCGGCGGACGTTTCCGCTGGCCATGCGGGCCAGTGGGCGGAACCGGACCAGCGCCTGTGTCACGCCCATGACGCGGTCGACCTTTGTGGCGGTCCGGTCGAATGTGTCGTAGACGGGCGCACGCTCCGGCGTCGTGTCGAGCAGCAACAGGCCCCGAAGCCGTGGCCCCAGACTCTCCACGGCGCGGCGCGCGACCAGCCCGCCCATGCTGTGCGCAACGAGTACCAGCGTGGCGGGCTGCGGTATCACTGCGTCGACCAGTGCGACCAGGTCGGCGGCCATGTCGTCGACCGACATCTGTTGTGCGGTCCGGCCGCTTCGACCGAACCCGGCGCGGTCGTAGGCCATCAGCCGAGCCCGGTCGGCCAGCAGCGGCAGCACCGCATCCCAGCAGGTCCGGCCCAGGCCCCCACCGGCCTCGAAGACGACCCAGTCGGTGCCCCGGCCGGACTCCTCCACATGGACCGACCGCCCGTTCACGGATACCGCTCGCCCCGTCGTCTGCCTCATATCCGCCCCCGCAGCTAACGATTTCAATTTCGATAACGGTATCATTTGTGAAAGAGTGAAGCTGTGGATACCGTCGATTTGCTTCTCCATCCGGTTCGCCTGCGCGTGGTGCACGCGCTGTCCGGCGGGCGTGAGCTCACCACTGGTGAGCTGTGCGCCCGGATGCGCGAGGTGTCGAAGGTGACCGTCTACCGGCATGTCGCCCTGCTGGCGGAGGCCGGCTTCCTCGAAGTGGCCGAGGAGCACCGCGTGCGCGGCGCGGTCGAGCGCCGGTACCGGCTGCGCAAGGACCGCCCCGCAATCGATGGCGACGCCGCCGCGGCCATGTCCCTGGACGACCACCGCCGCGGCTTCGCGGCCGCCATGGCCGTCCTCATCGCCGAGTTCAACGCCTACCTCGACCGTGACGGCGCGAGCCCGGCCGGCGACTCGGTCTCCTACCGCCAGGGCACCCTCTGGCTCAGCCCGGACGAACTCACCGAACTCCTCGGGAAACTGGTCGAGGCCCTGCAGCCCTCCCTCGGCAACGAGCCCCTGCCGGGGCGCGCGCCCTATCTCCTCAGCCCCATCCTCTTCCCTAGCGAGCCGCCGACGCCCTGACGGAGCATGATGCGTTTCGGGAGCCGGGAGCCGGGAGCCGGGAGCCGGGAGCCGGGAGCTGCACGCCGCCGTGGTTGACCGATCAGCGCCTGGTGGTGGATGTCGGCTCAGAGGCCCCGTAGGTGGTTTCGTTTGGGAGGTGTCCGTCGGGCCTCGGGCACTGCGCGACTCTCGCCGTCCCCGTTGTGCGCAGCGCCTTCCTTGCCCGTGCCGGCCTCGCTGGCCTCAGCGCTTTCGGCGGGATCGGGCTCGGCGTCGGAGGCGGAGGGCACCGCGGGGTAAGCCGTCTGGCCTTCGAGTACGGCCATGGCGCGTTCGAGCGTCTCACCGGTGAGCTGCATCCGGATACTGGCCAATCGTTCTAACTCGCTACGCGACACCACGTCAGCGTACCTGGCGTGAGTTCAAACCTCGCTACGACCCAATAATTCGTGAGGACAGGGGAGTTGGCGGCCCCATTCCTCCCAACCCGGATCCTCCTCAAGTTCTCCATCGCCGCCCCCACCCGTGCAGCCCGGTACGCGATTTCGCCGCCAGGCGGTGCAAGGGGCCACCGTTCCGTCCAGGGCGGTCTGCGTCCGTCCGGGGCGGTCTGCGTCCGTACGCAGTGCGGTGGCAGTGGTTCGCCTCCTGCTGTCTGGATGCGCGCTGTGACTTCTGTGGAGCTGGGCGAGCGTGCTGAACATCGGGAACTGACGTCTGTTGCCGCTGCGGTGGAAGACGGCAGGGCGCTGTGTGCCGATCAGCATCAGCCGGTCGGGAAGGTCAGCGAGATCGTCGGAGTGGGAACGCTGCCGGCCGCACGCCGCCGTGGACTTGGGCTCGCGGTCACCGCGGCGCTGGTGCCGACGCGCCGTACGGATTACGGGGCGTCGGCGAGGGCTTGGGCGACGGCTGCTTCGGCATGCAGCCGGGTGGTCGGAAAGAGCGGAACCGGACTGTGCTCCGGCTCGATCAGCAGCTCGATCTCGGTGCAGCCCAGCACGATGCCCTCGGCCCCGGCGTCGACGAGATGGTTGATGACGGTCTGGAACGACGTCCGGGATTCCGCGCGGACGATGCCGAGGCACAGCTCCTCGTAGATCACGCGATGGACCGTGGCTCTCCCGGCGGCGTCCGGGACGAGCACGTCCAGCCCATGGCTTTCGAGCCGGCCGCGATAGAAGTCCTGCTCCATGGTGAAAGCGGTGCCCAGCAGGCCGACGCGGCGCAGGCCGCTGGTACGCACGGCGTCCGCGGTGGTGTCGGCGAGGTGCAGTAGCGGGACGGTTACGGCAGCGGATACCTGGTCGGCGACCTTGTGCATGGTGTTGGTGCAGATGAGCAGCATGTCCGCGCCGGCCGACTCCAGCGCCCTGGCGGCCTCGGCAAGTATCTCCCCGGCTTGCTCCCAGCGGCCTTCGGTCTGCAGCCGTTCGATCTCCGCGAAGTCCACGGAGTAGAGCACGCACTTCGAGGAGTGCAGGCCGCCCAGCCGCTCGCGCGTCAACTGGTTCAGCAGCCGGTAGTACTCCGCCGTGGACTCCCAGCTCATGCCGCCGAGCAACCCGATTGTCTTCATCGGGCCACTTTCGCACAGGGCGTCAGCTATTGCGTCGCCACCACCTGTTTCGACGTCATGTCACCGGCCCGGCACGGTCCGGCTCGGCGGAAAGAGTCCGGTTCGGCCCGGTCCGTTCGGGGAGAGGCGGGTAACGGCGGGAAATGTGGGGGGATGCCGTGCGTTCGCGTTCGTCGGTGCTGAGCGTCGATGGATCGATGCATTGGTATGGACATGCTCAACGTGGACGCCATAATCTGACGCTGGTCTAGACCGCGGCTTTGGTGATCGGGGCCGCAGTCCCAGGTTCAGTTGAAGTCGCAGTTGACGTTCCAGATGAAGGTGCGCGTGTAGGTGCAGGTGCAGGTTGTCGTCTTGCTCGCACTGGTCCGTGAGCTCGTCGTTGGACCGTCCCGTGCTCCGAAGCCCGCCAATCGACGTAGTTCGTAAGGCAGTTCGTTCATGAGGTTCCCCCCCCCCACACGCCGCGGCCCCTCTTGTCCGGAGACCGGCCGCGCGAAGGAGTCACCATGATGAGATCACGTATTGCCGCACTGCTGAGCGCCGCCGCTGTAGCCGCGAGCCTGGCCGTCGTCGTTCCGGCGGCACCTGCGGCAGCCACAGTGGGCTGTTCCGGCTGTGCCGCGGTACCGGGCGGTTCTGACGCCCGGGACGAGGGGTTCGTCGTCAGCGAGGCGCAGTTCCACCAGATGTTCCCGAACCGGAATGCGTTCTACACCTACAGCGGCCTGACCGCTGCTCTCAGCGCATATCCCGAGTTCGCGAACACCGGGAGCGACATCGTGAAGCAGCAGGAGGCCGCGGCATTCCTCGCGAATGTGAGTCACGAGACCGGTGGCCTCGTCTACGTGGTGGAGCAGAACACCGGAAACTACCCCCACTACTGTGACGCCGGCCAGCCGTACGGGTGCCCGGCAGGTCAGGCCGCCTATTACGGCCGCGGTCCGATACAGCTCAGCTGGAATTTCAACTACAAGGCGGCGGGCGATGCGCTCGGCATCGACCTGCTGCACCACCCCTATCTGGTGGAGCAGGACGCCGCCGTCGCCTGGAAGACCGCGCTGTGGTACTGGAACACGCAGACCGGGCCGGGCACCATGACCCCGCACCAGGCCATGGTCAGCGGGGCCGGGTTCGGTGAGACCATCCGCAGCATCAATGGCTCTCTGGAGTGCAACGGCGGCAACCCCGGCCAGGTGCAGAGCCGGATCAACAGCTACCAGAGCTTTGTGCAGATCCTGGGGACCGC
The DNA here is from genome assembly GCF_036048035.1 of Streptomyces sp. NBC_00400. NCBI lineage: Bacteria > Bacillati > Actinomycetota > Actinomycetes > Kitasatosporales > Streptomycetaceae > Streptomyces > Streptomyces sp. NBC_00400. The sequence goes on from NZ_CP107940.1 coordinate 8,218,778, forward strand.
TCCGGGCGACAACTTGAGCTGCTGACGAGGCCTGGGGCCGGGATCTCAGCGGTCGGCACGCCTTCGGTCGGCAGGCCAAGGGGAGTGAGGGTAGGGGGCGGGGGAGCGGGGCCCGCTCCCCCGTGGACAATCCGGGGCGCGGATCGCTACGGGCCGTATGTAGCCAGGTCGTGAGCGGTCGTGGTCGTGGCGGACGGTCGAAGCACGGGGTACGGGGTGCGGTGCGCGGTCGCGTGCGGCCGAGTCGAGCTGCCCGACCGGTGGCGCGCACTGCAGCATGGCGGGGCGGACCCGAGGCATGGTGTCGTGACCGGCGGGAATCCGCTGGCTGGCCAGGCCCGCCCGATGGCATGCTGGCGGGCGTGAACGGACCCGAGATCCATCTGAGCTTCGCGCCTGAGCTGCACCTTTTCGTCGCCTCGGTGCACACCACCACCGCTCCCGCGCCAGTGGTGACCGATGGCTCGTCGACGCTCGGCCATGTCGTCGAGTCGCTGGGGGTCCCGCTCACCGAGGTCGGGCGACTCGTCGTGGACGGCGTCGAGGTTGCCGTCTCGCATGTGCCGGGGGCGGGCGAGAACATCGAGGTGCACGCCGTCGAACGCCCGCAGCGGATCGCCGGCGCGCCCCTGAGGTTCCTGCTCGATGTGCACCTCGGCACCCTGGCGCGCAGGTTGCGGCTGCTCGGCGTCGACGCTGCGTACACGAACGAGGACCCCGGTGACGCGGCGCTGGCCGCGCTCTCGGCGAAGGAGCGGCGGGTCCTGCTCTCCCGGGACCGGGGATTGCTGCGACGCCGGGAGATCTGGGCGGGCGCGTTTGTCTACAGTGACCGGCCCGATGACCAACTCCGCGACGTCCTGGGCCGTTTCGCCCCCACGCTCGCCCCGTGGACACGTTGCACCGCCTGCAACGGCCGACTGGCGGACGCTGACAAGAATTCGGTCCGGGAGCACCTTGAGCACGGCACTCAGCGTACGTATGACGTCTTTGCGCAATGCACTGCCTGTGGGCGCGTCTACTGGCGCGGGGCACACCATGCGCGGCTGGAGGCGATCGTGGAAAAGGCACTCCGGGACAGCACGGCCTGAGGTCACGGTCTGAGGTGGGGCTGGGTGACGTGACGTGAGGTGGGGGACGGAGCGGCGCTCTCGTTCCCGACGTTTTCGGATCGGCCTCCGTTGCACCGTCGAGGGCGGAACGAACCTTGTTTGCAGGGGAGTTGCGCTTTCCCCTGTTCTTCGCGGCGTACGGAGTGACGCGTAAGCGACTGCGTGCGTGACTGCATAAGCGACTGCCTGAGTGACCGCATCCCGTAAAGGCTGCTGCGCGACCGCAGGACGCACGCCCCATCAGCCGCGGCGCCGCATTGCGAAGGTGACGCTCGCTCCCGAAAGCCGTGCGTCCCGCGCCATCGTGCCGGGGCGTCACCACGGGGCTCACCACGGGGCTCACCCCGGGCATCGGGTCGTCGGCGTGTCGCGGAGGAGTCCGCTCGCCGCGCGCTCGTTCAGGGCTGATTGCGGCGCCGTGGAGGGCCGCAAAAGCACCTCTAGCCCACTCGTTACGCGACACGCCGACGACGCGCGCCATCCAACGGGTGAATCCACTGCCTTCGGCCACCCGAAGAGCCCACGGTGTCCCTCGAATGCGACATTCTCCGGTGGTGCGCGGCCGCGATCCGGCTGACGGTGATCACGTCGCCACTGCGATCCGATGAGCCGGCAAAGAGTCAGCCTTCGCAGTCGCGCCGAAAGGAAAATGTCCCCATGCGCACTGCTCGCACCCTGTTCGCCTCAGCCGCCGTTACGGCGGTGCTCGCAATCTCCGCCCCCGCTGCGAACGCCATGATCACGGCGGACATTGCCTCGGACAGTACCTCCTCCGTCAGCAAGGACGACCACGACAGGAACGGCGACCGCGACCACGGCCGCGGCGGCGACCGTGACCACGGCCGTGGCGGCGACCGTGACCAGGGCCGTGGCGGCGGCCGCGACCAGGGCCGTGGCGGCGACCGCGACCACGGCCGTGGCGGCTACGGCGACCGCGACCACGGCCGTGGCGGCTGGGGCGGTGACAACTGCCGTGACAACGGCCGCGGTGGCTTCGGCGGCCGCGATAACGGCCGTGGCGGCGAGGGCCGTGACAACGGCCGTGGCGGCTTCGGCGGCCGTGACAACGGTCGTGGCGGCTTCGGTGACCGCGACCACGGCCGTGGCGGCTGGGGCGGTGACAACTGCCGCGACGACCGGAGGCCGAGCGGTGGTGTGCACACCGGCGGCGGCGCCATGGCGGCCAAGACCGTGCTGGGCGACTGGGACCAGAGCAGCGGCTACGGCGACGACCACGACAAGGGCGGGCGCGGTGGTGACCGCGACCACGGGCGCGGTGGTGACCGTGACCACGGCCGCGGTGGTGACCGTGACCACGGCCGTGGCGGCGACCGCGACCACGGTCGCGGCGGCTACGGCGACCGCGACAAGGGCGGCTACGGCGGCCGTGACAACGGTGGCTACGGCGGCCGTGACAACGACGGTGGTGGCTACGGCGGTGGCGGCGAGTACCGCAGGCCGCGCGGTGGCATCCACACCGGCGGTGGCGGCCTGGCGACCGGTGGCGGTATGGCCGCCGGCTCCGTGCTGATGCTCGGTGGTCTCGGTGCTGGTGCGTACATGCTGCGTCGTCGCAACTCCTCGGGCGCTGCGGCGGCCTGATTCGGCTGCCCCATACGGGGGCCGCTGTGCTCGCGGCCACCGTTCCTCGTGAACGGTGGCCGCGGCGATTGCCTCACCGGTGGCCCTCATGTCGCGCCGCCGCTCCGTTCATGAAAGGCATCTGCACATGACCGCCCAGCAGTCGCCCCAGCCGAATTCGAACCCCTCCCGGACCTCCACCGCGTCCCGGCCCGTCGGCCGCGGCCTGCTGTGGTCCGCCGGAGCGTTTCTGCTGGGCTCCCTCCTCGTCTACAACTCCGTGGACACCTCGGCAGACCCCAAGCCGCAGTCCCAGCCGGCCGTGGCGTCCTCCGCCACCCCGAGTGCTTCCACCGCCGCTGCGGTTCCTGATCTGGCCCTGCCCCGTTCCGCCCCGAAGCGGGTGACGATCCCGCAGATCGCCGTGGACGCGCCCTTCACCCAGCTGACCATCGGCCCGACCGGACAGCTCAACGCCCCGCCCGCGATGAACAAGAACATCGTCGGCTGGTACAGGGACGGCGCCTCGCCGGGCGAGCGCGGATCGGCGATCATCGCCGGTCACGTGGACACCAAGATCGGACCGGCGGTGTTCCTGCAACTTGAATCGCTCAAGCCCGGCAACTCGATCAACATCACCCGTGAGGACGGCATCATCGCGACCTTCAGGGTCGACAGCGTCGAGACCTTCAGCAAGGCGAAGTTCCCCAGCGACCGGGTCTACGCCGATGCCCCCACCGCGCAACTCCGGGTGATCACCTGCGGTGGTGCGTATGACAGGAAGGTCAAGGACTACGTCGACAACATCGTGGTGTTCGCCCACCTCGCCTCGTACCGGCACGTCTGAGCCCTTCCGGTTCCGGGCCGCCCGGGAGACCTCTCCAGGAGGGTTCTCTCAGGAGGGCTCTCCCTCTCCCGGAGATGCCCCAGGCGCCCCGGAAGAGCCCGGAACGAGCCCAGGCCGACCCTCTGTCGGCCTGGGCTGTGTCATGGCCGGGAGGCGCCCCGGGCGCGCCTGTCAGCTCGTGCGACACGCGGCGCCTGGCCTTCTCCCGGTACGGACCGGCCGGGGAATGATGAGCCGTCGAAGAAACCACGGGTGAGCCGGCCGCGTGCCCGCCGCCACCATGATCATGATGGCGGTCAGTACGGGTATGCGCTCGGCTCCGGACCGGTGACCCTGCTCACGGCCGTACTCGGCGCCGACGGTCTGGTGGACTGGGGCTGGCGCCTGCCGTTCCTCGTCGCCGGGCCGCTGGGGCTCATCGGCCTGTACATGCGGCTGAGACTGGAGGAGACACCGGCCTTCCGGCGCGAGGCCGAGCAGGCACACCACGATGCGGAGGCGGCCGTTGCCGCGGGTGGCGAGGACCCGGTGGAGGAGGCCCGCCAGTCCGGCAAGGGACGGCTGAAGGAGATCTTCACCCGGTACTGGGAGGCCGTGCTGATCTGCAGGGGCCTGGTGCTGCTCTACAACGTCACCAACTACATGGTGACCTCGTACCTGCCGACGTTCATGACCGAAACCCTCGGTCAGAAAGCCCTCACCGCCCAGCTGCTCGTCCTCGGCACCATGATCGTCGTGGTGCTCACCCTCACCACCGTGGGCCGTACCTCCGACCGCTGGGGCCGCCGTCCCGTCTTCATGGCGGGCAGCGTCGCCATGATCGTCCTTGCCGTGCCCGCGGTGCTGCTCATCCGCGCCGGCGGCATCCTGCTGCCGGCCTTCGGGTGCCTGATCCTGGGCCTCCTGCTGGTGTGCTTCGCCGGTACGTCCGCGTCGACGCTGCCCGCACTGTTCCCGACCCGGCTGCGTTACGGCGCGCTGTCGATCTCCTTCAACATCTCGGTCTCGCTCTTCGGCGGCACCACACCGCTCATCGCCTCCGCGCTGATCCAGGCGACCGGCGACGACATGGCCCCCGCCTGCTACCTCGTGGTCGCCGGCGTCATCGGCCTCATCGCCGCCTTCTTCCTCCACGAGACGGCCGGCAAGCCGCTGCGTGGCTCCGGCCCGATGGTGGAGAGCGAGGAGCAGGCTCAGGAGCTGGTGGCCCAGAGCCGTACCGAAGCGGGGCGGCGGGCCGGGGACCTCTGGCTCCGTCTGCGGCATCCCTGGGCGCGGCACTGAACGGGACGACGGGCCGGAGGCTCAGCGGCGCGACGGCGCCCGCCGCTCACCCGGCCGGCGGAATTCGCCCGGGCCGTACCCGGTGCCGGGAGTCATCCCCGCACGCTGCCGTACCAGCGCCAGGCGGTGCGGCGAGGGTGCCCCGGCAGTTCGGCGCGCCCGGTGGCCCACAGCAGGGTGCGCCAGGGGTCGGCGGCCTCCGGGACATCCGGAAACAGCCGGGCGAGCACCCGTGCGCAGACGTCGGCGGGCGGGTTCCAGGCGAGCTGGAGCCCTTCCGCCAGGTCATGGGTGTGCACCAGCGTCTCCACGGTGCCCATCGCGGCGAAGCCCTCCGGGTCCGACACCCCGAACACATGGTGGGCACGCACCCGTGGCGGCGTCGTACGCACCATGGCCACCAGCAGAGCGCCGCTCGCCTCCAGCACCTGCAGCAGCCCGGCAGGACCCGCCGCACGGTCGGTGTGTACGGCGTTCGAGGGACCTCCCGGCCGCCGGCTCTCCCACACGAACGGCACCGGGCCCTCCAACGGCGGCCTCCGGGGGCCCAGTTGGACGGCGTAGGCGAACAGGTCGTCGCTGAGATGTTCGACGGTCTCCCAGCAGTCCCATTCCAGCGAGCCCGCCTTGCCGTCCCACGCGGCCCGGGGCGCCTCGCGGAGCACGGCCACCGCGAGCTGGACGGCGCGGTCGAGATCATCCGCGGCGACGGCGGAGGACGGCAGGATGTCGGCTTCGGTCGATCGGGTCATGCGGGGACCGTACCGCGGGGGCGCAAAAGCGCGGTCGGGCCGGGCCCGTTGGTGGCGGGCCCCGGGCATCTGACGGACTATCGTGGGCGTATGTCCGCCCCTGAACTGATCCGTATCGTCTCCCGCGACTCGCCGATGGCCCTGGCGCAGGTGGAGCGCGTCCGCGTCGAACTCGCCGCCCTCCATCCCGGCATCGCCACCGAGGTCATCCCGGTCAAGACGACCGGCGACCGCTGGATGGGCGCCCTGTCCCAGGTCGAGGGCAAGGGGGCGTTCACCAAGGAGGTGGACGCCGCCCTCCTGGCCGGTACGGCGGACCTCGCGGTGCACTGCGTCAAGGACATCCCGGGGGACCGTCCGCTGCCGGCCGGGACCACCTTCGCCGCCTTCCTCGAACGCGATGACGTCCGGGACGCACTGATCCACCCCGGCGGGCTCACCCTCGACGCACTCCCCGAAGGCACCCGGATCGGTACCTCCTCGGTCCGCCGGATCGCCCAGCTCGCCGCGTCCCATCCGCACCTGCAGTGTGTGCCGATGCGCGGCAACGCCAACCGCCGCATGGAGAAGCTTGCGGCCGGTGAGGCGGACGCACTGCTGCTGGCCGTCTCCGGTCTCGAGCGCATCGGCCGTACGGACGTGATCACCCAGATCCTGTCGGTGGACGAGATGTGCCCGCCCATCGGTGCGGGTGTGCTGGCGCTGCAGTGCCGCGAGGACGATGCCGACACCATCGATGCCGTCAGCGGCCTGGGCCACCCCCGGACCTTCCAGGAGACCACTGCCGAGCGCATGCTGCTGCACGTGCTGCAGGGCCACTGCAACAGCCCGATCGCCGGCTACGCCACGACCGACCGGCGCGGCGAACTGTCACTGCGGGCCTGTGTGTTCACCCCGGACGGCAAGACGGTTCTCCATGCGCACGAATGGGCCGGCCCGCTCACCCCGGAGACGCTGGGAACGTCCGTGGCCGTCGCCCTGCTGCGTCAGGGGGCCCGCGAGCTGATCGACGGCATCGCGCACTGACGTCCGGGGACTTGGCCTCCAGCGCGCAGAGCACACGCAACACCTGCTCCCGGCGCACAAGGCTGTGCGAGCCTCGGCGACCGGCTGTTTCCGTGCGGTGACCGTGCCCGGGTCACGGCGTTGCTGCCCCGGGCCTTGCCTGTTCCCACGGCACGACAACGACCTGCTCGTCGTCCTCGTAAATAATCCTCCCGGGGTCCGTGGACTCGATCCGCTCGCAGGGCACGTGATGTGCGGCCAGGAGCTCCAGATATCCGTCCACCCGCTCGATGAGATGCACGGCATGCGCCTTGAACCAGGCCACCGCTCCGGGGTTGAGGTCCCGGTCGTAGACCGTGGGGTCGATGTCCGAGGGGTTGGTGAAGTGGGCGTCGTACCAGTCGTTGCCGGCCCGCCAGAAGCGGTACTGCTCGTCGCTCAACTTGCCCTCCCGGGCAAGGCCGTTGGCGAGGCCGAAGACACCGGGGAAGCGGCCTTTCGGATTGCGCCTGGTCCCCTGAAACCTTACGTACAGCGGCTTGCCCACGAGTTCCCCTCCAACTGTGCCGAGCTGATGCGTGCCGAGCGAGTGGCAGATGTGCCGACAACGTACAGACTGATGTGCCGAGCTGATGTACCGAGCTGATGTACCGAGCTGATGTGCCGGGAATGAGGATGACCGGCTGCGGGCCGAAGTGCTCACCGGGGGCGGAGCGCGTGAGGCGACGCACACCGGCGGACCGGGCGGGCGTCGGTCCTTGACGGGAAGCGTCCCCTCGCATGCCGCAGGGGGATGAGCGCACCGCACAGGGTCTCGGGCTCTGGGATGATCTTTGCGTGCTCGCCGCGGTCATGACACGATGTCCAGCGCCTGCGCGGGGGAGCGGCGGACGAGTGGGGAAAACCTCCCTTTGTGCACCGACTATGCAACTGTGGTGCTCCCTACTTCCCAGGGCGGCGAGAAACCATCAAGCCGCAGTCACAGAATCACAAGGGAACGGGACACCGACATGACTACCTCCACGCACACTTCTCCGCACACCTCCAGCCCTACTCCCATCTACGAAGAGCTCGTCGAGGAGCACGGAGACATCCTTGCCGAAGCGCGCGAGGCCGCCGAGCGTTCCCAGCAGACGGCGTCCCAGGCACTGGACTGGAGTGACCTGCGCCGCCGCCTGTGAGAGGCGGCCGCGAGGCGGCCGTGCTGACGGTCGGCGTCCGATGAGAGCGGGCAAGATATGCCCGCTCGGCAGGGCACGCCGACTCAGCCCGTTTGGGGAAAAGTATCCACGAGCCGCGTCGGAGCTGCTTGCTTCCAGGAATCCACGAGGATGTCCCGCAGCTCGTCGATGTCCTCCAACTCGGCCAGCCGTACCCTCACCCAGGCGGAGCCGGCTTCGTGCGGCGGTACCCAGAACTTCGCCGGCTCCGCGGCCATCAACTCTTTCCGCTCATGCTTCGGGCATCGCACGGCGAACGATGTCTCATCGTCGGGAATCGTGAGGAACATCTTTCCGGCAACCCGGAATGTGGGCATCTCCCAGGCGACCTTCTCCACCGTCTCGGGCAGGGAAAGGGCGATACGGCGCACATCGGCGGAATCCATCACGGCCACCAGCTTAGACAAGAGACCGCCCGCCGGTACATGGGCATCCAAGGAGCCAAGTCAAGGACCGCAACGCTCCTCCGTCAAGAGGCGGAGTGGGAGCCTTTGTCCCGGATCAGGTTCTCCACGTGGTCGAAGCGCGTGTGCAGCGTATGCAGTTCCGAGCGGAGCGCTTCCGCGTCCTCGCGTGCATAATTCCCCACCGCCTTGCCCACGCGGATCACGTCCTGCTCCGCGCGCCCGACGAACCAGGTGGCGAGGGCTGCCGTGATGACCCCGAACGCCGTGATGGCGCTGAGCATCAAGAGCGAAGCAATGACACGGCCCCACACCGTGACCGGATAGAAATCCCCGTACCCCACGGTGGTCGCCGTCTCGATGGACCACCACAAAGCCCTCGGGTAAGACGTGATATTGGCGTGCGGCGCACCGGATTCGGCGACCACGACCAGAGCGGCACCGCCGAGAAGTACCGCGGTCATGACCAGCGTGACCCAGAACGCCGCCTGTGCATGAAGCCGGCGCCACGATTCATTGCCGAAAAGGCGGTTCAGCACGGACAAGAGAAACGACGGCACCAACGGGCGTCACCTTCCACTGCGGGTCCGGCGGGAAACCAGCCTTCAGTCATCGCTGACCTCAACGCGGACATGAGCCCTGACCGCAAGGCTGACAACAAGGCTGACATTAACAGGGGCGGAGGAAATGCCTGGAGATGTCCGTGGTCACCCGGAGATGTCCACGATCACTTCGACGGCGGATCCTGGCGCGGTGCGGCAGGAGTATCGCCGCGGACCGCGTGCGCATAGAGCGCCAGGGTGTCGGCCGTGAAATAGGAGCTGTAGGAGACGTCCGGGAAGTCGCCACCGGTGTGGTAGCCGCCGATGACGCCGATCAGGGCGTAGCCGGTGAAGTCCCGTACCAGGAACGGCCCTCCGGAGGTGCCGCCGATATAGCCCGCGCAGGCAATCTCCAGGAAGTCCCCGGGGGCGGCCGGGTCGGTGCTGGTGTAGCGATGCGTGGAGGAGAGGCAGTCCAGGGGCTTGGGGTGGCTGGTGTCGCTGTTGCCGGGGTAGCCGATGAGCCGCACCTTCCGGTGGTCGTACCCCGGGTACGGGAGCAGGTCGAAGCCGCCCGTCGCTTCCTCCACCTCCCACCCGTCGCTCCTCGCCCCCAGCCGCACGACCGCGTAGTCCCAGCGGGCCCCCGCGTCGGTACCGAGGTCGTAATACCGCTGGTCGAGGTAGATGCGGTCGACGGGGTAGATCCCGTGCGGTGTGAGCCCGTCGTGGTACTGCGGCACGAACGAGAAGTGCCGTTTCGGGTCGGGGGAGCGCAGACAGTGGGCGGCACTGACCACGAGGTTGCGACGCGGGCTGCGCACGACCGTGCCGCCGCAGAACCGGCCGGTGTTGCTGCCGTCCGTCCAGAAGAAGGTCCCCACCTGGGGGAGGCCGTCGAACGGGTGGCTCGGCGGACTGGGGTCAGCTGCCGGGCGCGGCGCCCTTGAACTCCTGGTGACGACGGCGGGCTGTGCGGCCCGCATCCGCTGCGGGGTCCAGTAGGTGCCGGCCGAGGCGGCAGGGTGCGCGGGGCCGTCCGGCGCGCCCGCCGCGTGTGCGAGGGGCCCGGGCGCGACGGCGAGCGACATTCCGAGGAGCAGGGTGGTGAGCAGGAGGGCGAGGCGGCCGTGTGCAGCAGTCGGTCTGCTCATGATCCGGGTCCTTCCCAGGGCATGGCGTACGGAAGGGGACAGGCGCGAGGCGAGCGTGCCATCGTCCTACGGCGGAGGGGCGCAGCGCGAGAGGCCGGGCCGGAATTCCTCGACTCCCTCCGTGAGCGTGGATCACGCACAGTGACAAGCGGAGGCGGGTCTCGGGCGTACTCGGCTCGCTCGCCGCCCGCGACGGCGCAGAGGTAACCTGAATCCACTGCTCCTGCAGCCCCGTCCGGGGAGGTCGCATGACCGCCGCTGTGAGCCTCCGCCCCAGCAAGGCGGACGCACTCCGTTACACCCCCATCGCCGAGCACGGTCTGATCGGGGACATGCGTACGGCCGCACTCGTCGGCACCAATGGCACCATCGACTGGTATTGCTGCACACGCTTCGATGCCCCCAGTGTCTTCGCGGCGATCCTCGACGCCGACCGGGGCGGGGCCTTCGAGCTGGCCCCGGACGTTCCCGCCCGGACGAAGCAGTTCTACTTCCCCGACACCAACATCCTGATCACGCGGTTCTTCGCGGACCACGGCGTCGGCGAGGTCCAGGACTTCATGCCGATCGTCGACGACTCCCACGAGGCGGACCGCCACCGGCTGATCCGGCGGGTGCTCTGTGTGCGGGGGGCCGTGCCGTTCACCGCCCGGGTGAGGCCCCGCTTCGACTACGGGCGCAGTGCGCACACCGTGAGTATGCGGCAGGGCCAGACCGTATTCGACTCCCCGGATCTCTCTCTGGCGCTGACGTCCAGCGTTCCGGTCGAGATCGACGGCCCGGACGCCACGTCCTCGTTCCTGCTGGGCGAGGGGGAGTCCGCCGTCTTCGCACTCGACCGGATCGGCGGCGGTGTGGAGCCGCGGGCCTGCCCGCTGACGGAGGCGGAAGACCTGTTCGGTGCCACGGTGCGGTACTGGCGCACCTGGCTGTCGCACTCCCGCTACCGAGGGCGCTGGCGGGAGATGGTGCACCGCTCCGCGCTCACCCTCAAGCTCCTCACGTACGCGCCGACCGGCGCCATCGTGGCCGCGCCCACCACCAGCCTGCCCGAACAGGTCGGCGGCGAGCGCAACTGGGACTACCGCTATGCATGGGTGAGGGACGCCGCGTTCTGCATCTACGCACTGCTCAGACTGGGCTTCACCGACGAGGCCAAGGCCTTCGTGCACTTCCTGTCCGAGAACATCGCCCTCAATGAAGGTTCCGACGGTCCGCTGCAGATCATGTACGGCATCGACGGCCGCAGCGAACTCCCCGAGGAACAACTCCTCCACCTGGAAGGCCATTTGGGCTCCTCGCCCGTCCGGATCGGCAACGAGGCCGTCAACCAGCTCCAACTGGACATCTACGGTGCCCTCATCGACTCCCTCTACCTCTACGACAAATGGGGGCAGCCGCTGTCCAGCGACCACTGGGCCACCGTCGGCACCCTGGTCAACTGGGTCTGCGACAACTGGGACCAGCCGGACGAAGGCATTTGGGAGACGCGCGGCAAAGCCCAGCGCTTTCTGTACTCGCAGCTGATGTGCTGGGTGGCGATCGAGCGCGCCATGCGGATCGCCACTCACCGGGGCCTGCCGGCGGATATGCCCCGTTGGGCCCATGCCCGCGATGCGATCTACCGGCGGATCATGGAGAGTGGCTGGTCCAGCAGGCGAAAGGCGTTCGTCCAGCACGAGGGCGACGAAGTCCTCGATGCTTCCGTCCTGATGATGCCGCTGGCCAAGTTCATCTCTCCCACCGACCCGAAGTGGCTCTCCACTCTCGATGCGCTGGGCGAGGAGCTGGTGTCCGACTCCCTGGTCTACCGCTATGACCCCCGCCGCAGCCCCGACGGACTGCGGGGCGAGGAGGGCACCTTCTCGGTCTGCTCGTTCTGGTATGTCGAGGCGCTGTCCCGCGCCGGCCGGGTGGACGAGGCCCGGCTCGCCTTCGAGAAGATGCTCACCTACGGCAATCACCTCGGGCTCTACGCCGAAGAGATCGGCCACACCGGCGAACAGATCGGCAACTTCCCGCAGGCCTTCACCCATCTCGGCCTCATCAGCGCCGCATTCAACCTTGACCGGGCCCTGGGCTGACGCCTCGCACAGCGCCGCGGGAGGCGGGAGGCGGGAGTCCTGCGCCGGCAGTGCGCACCGGATGGGCGCCGACACTTCAGGGCCTGGGGCGTCGGCTCACCTCCGGGCTGCCGAGGTGCCCGGGTTCGCGTTCTTCCTCGCCCCACCACAGGGGCGGCGCAGACCGGGTACCTACAACGGACTGAATGCCCAGCTCGGCTTCTACACCTCCATCGCGGGCCTCGGGCTCTCACCCGACGACACCACCTTCAACGGCGATGTGACCGTCGACGCCGGCTCCGCCACGCTGCTGGAGGTCGGCCCGGAGGGCGCTTCCGCAAGCCACGCCGCCCATCCGGCCACGGTTCAGGACGTCTTCATCAGGATCGGCGGGGCGGGCGCCGGCAAGGCGACCACCAGCATGGTGATCAACAGCAACCACACCATCGTCGATCACACCTGGGTCTGGCGTGCCGACCACGGCGACGGTGTGGGCTGGGAGACCAACCGGGCCGACTACGGCGTCCGGGTCAACGGCGACGACGTCCTGGCGACCGGGCTCTTCGTCGAGCACTTCAACAAGTACGACGTGGAGTGGCGCGGCGAGCGGGGACGTACGGTCTTCTTCCAGAACGAGAACGCGTACGACGCACCCAACCAGGCCGCGGTGCAGAACGGCAGCACCAAGGGGTACGCCGCGTACAAGATCGCTGGCGGGGTGACCACGCACGAAGGGTGGGGCCTGGGCAGCTACTGCTCCTACCACGTGGATCCCACCATCCGCCAGGACCACGGCCCTGGCCGGCGGCACCGTGCCAGGGGGCCGTGACGGGCGGGCCGGTCGCCCGGCCTACCGTAGGGCGGCGCATCTGTTGAGCCTGGAGAGTCATGACCATCGAAGAATCCGCCTTCCGAGGGCGGATGCCTGCCCGGACCGGTGACCTGGCGGTCGAGCGGCACGGCATCGAGCCGGTGCCCGAAAACAACCGCTACGGAAAATCTGCCCGCCTTTTCACCGTGTGGTTCGCCCCCAACCTCACGATGACCGGAGTGTTCTCCGGCACCGTGGGCATCTCCCTGGGGCTGGACTTCTGGACGGCACTCACGGCCATGGTGCTCGGCACGATCGTCGGCGCGGTGCCCGCTGCCTACCTCGGCACCTGGGGCAGCCAGACCGGGACCGGTCAGCTACCACTGTCGCGGCTGGCCTTCGGCCGTGGCGTGGCACTGCCCGGGATCATGCAGTGGCTCTCGTCCGTCGCCTGGGATGCGCTGATCGGCCTCTTCGGCGGTGAGGCGCTGGCCCAGCTGCTCGGCTGGCCGTTCTGGCTGGGCGCGCTGGTGGTCCTGCTGCTCCAGGGAGCCGTCGGCGTCTTCGGTTACGAGGCGCTCCACCAGCTCCAAACGGTGATGACCTTTGTGCTGGGTGCCGCATTCCTGGTCCTGAGCGTCAAGCTGTTGTCCGGAGTGCCGCTTCCCGTAGCGAGCTCCGCACACGGCGCCGATCGTCTGGGTGCCTTTGTCCTGACCAGCACCGTCGCGCTCAGTCTGGCCATCTCGTGGGCCCCGTACGCGTCGGACTTCAGCCGCTACCTGCCCCGTGCGACCTCCCGGCCCAGGATGTTCTGGTACTCCGTGCTCGGCATGGTGCTCTCGTTCGCCTGGGTGCAGGCGCTGGGGCTGTGGGGAGCCGAGCTGTTCACCGATCAGACCGCCGCAGGGGTGCACGGGCTGCTGGGCGGCGGGGTCCTCGGCGCCTTCGGCCTGCTGGCCATTGCGGCCGCGGCGGTGTGCAGCAACGCCATGAACGACTACAGCGGCTCCCTGGCGTTGCAGACGGCCGGTATACGGATACCCCGGCCGCTCGCCGCGGCGGCGGCGGCCGTACTCGGTTTTCTGCTGGTGCTGTGGATGCACGCCGCGGACACCGCGGTGCGCTTCCAGAACCTGCTGTTGTTCGTGGGCTACTGGATCCCCGGTTTCGTGGGCATTGTGCTCGTCGACGCGCGGCTGCGCGCCAAGGCCCGTCGCGGCGCGCCGATCGACGTGGAGGCCGAGTTCGCCCGTCCCCAGCCGTGGTGGCCCGCGTGCCTCGCTTTTGTCGTCGCGTTCGCCGCGGCCGTGCCCTTCATGGACACGACCCTGTTCGTCGGCCCGGTCGCGGCCGCACTGCATGGCGCCGATCTCGCGTACTACGTCGCGTTCGTCGTGTCTGTGGCGGTCTATGCGCCGTTGAGGCTCTTGGCGAGTGCGCGTACGGCACACACAGCACGCACGGCACGCACGGGGCAGTAGCCGGCCGGGGCTGTGCCGGGCGCGGGCGCGGGCGCGGGCGGCGGGGCCGGGCCGAGGGGCCGGGCCCCCTCGTCCGGTTGCCGCCGGGCAGGACCGCACGGAGGGGCAGAGGGCGTGGCGGCGTTCTCCTGCACGCCGTCATCGGCCTGCTTCTCTGCCCTTCGCGTACGGCTGCTGGGTCGAGGGATGTAGTCCCCGGCGGCGGTAGGTCATGCCGCAGGAGGGTTTGAGGAGCCGTTCGTGTCGGGCCCGCCGGTGGGCGGCTTCATGGTCGAAGCCGCGGGCACACGTAGCTCTCGAAGAGCTTGCGGGGTGCGACGGTCCGGTGTCCGCCCGGTGTCCGGTGCCGGGGTGACGATCCCCACCACCTGCCCGGTTCGATGCGCAGGGACGATTCCGGGGCACACACCAGGACGTATCCAGATACATCCGGATACGTCCGGACGTCCCTCCCGCCGAACGTGAAGGGAGAGCCGATGGCTACGAGGTACGGCACGACGCCGGCTCGGGGCTCCGCGGGGCGGGCCTGGGGGAGGGCGCTCCTCGGTGGCGCGGTGATGGCGTGTGCACTGGGAGCGGGGAATGCGCTGGGGGAGGCGTTCGCCCGGGCGCTCGGTGTCGACGGTTTCCTGCGACAGCTCCTGCCTGCCGCGCTGGTGAGTGCGCTGGCCGTCCCCACCGTCATGGGGTTGCGTGCCGCCCGGTCGGCGAGGCGCTGTCCGCTGGGGCTCGGGCGCCTTTCCTCGGCGCCACTCGGCTTCCTCCGCGGCCTGGCCGTCACCGTCTCGTGTGCTGCCGCCGTGCTCGGGACCGGCACGGCGCTCGGGTGGGTCCGCTGGTCCGGCCTGGACCCGGCGGCGCTCGCCTCGTTCCTGGTGAGCAATGCCCTGGTGGCCGTGCTGCTGGAGGCGCTGCCCGAGGAGGCGACGCTGCGCGGCTATGCCTGGGCCTCGTTGCGCGACCGGCTCGGCGGCGTGGTCTCCGCGCTGGGGGTGACGGCGGTCTTCCTGCTGGTACCGGCGGCATCCACCGTGGTGCAGGCCGGGGTGTCCCGACTGGCGGGCGTGGCTCCCGAGCCGATGGGTCTCACCCCCGAGGGGCAGGATCCGATCGCCTACCTGGTGTTGCTCTCGGTCTTCGGGCTCACGCTGGTGGCCGCCCGGACGGCGCCGGGACCCGCGCCGCTGTGGGCGGCGATCGGTACCCATGTGGCCTTCCTGAGCGTCAACCGTGTGGTGTTCGAGGGCGTACAGCGTGGCGCGGGCTGGTCGGCGAGGGTCGCCCCGACCCATGCCGCGGTGCTGGAACTGGGGTATCTGGCGGCCACGGCGATGGTCTTCGTCGGGGCAAGGCTGGTGGCGCCCAGGATGCGGGCGCGGGCGCCTCGGTCCGGGCACCCGTCCGCGGCGACCACACACAGCGTGGGCAACTGGACCGGCGCCGGCCCGCTGCTCGTCCCGGCCGGACGGGATCGGCTGCCCTCCGGCGCCGAGTGGGTGTGGATGTCACGCGTCGGCCGGGAGCGGCCGTCACATGGCCGAGGGGCACGGGTCATTCGACGTAGTGAAGCATGAGGAGATATAGGGCTTTATGTCCGCATTTGCTCGCGTGGGGCAGGAGAGGCGATCGGCCGGTCGATGCCGAGCCCGGCGCGGTAGCCGGCTGCGAACTCGGTGAGCAATACGGAAGGCCCTCCGCCCCTGCCTGCAACGACAACAGAGATCGACCCTTACCCATCGGCCGGTGAAGCAAACAGGGGTAATGTCCGATTGTTTGCGGCGGATGCGGGCACGCGTCTGTCCGGAGGATGATGACGGTGGTTCCGCTTTTGCCGCTGCCGCTTCTCGCGCTGATCATTTCGGCGCCGGCGGTGTGCGGCGGGCCTCATGGGCCTGGCGGTGACCGTCCTGGCCGTCCAGTTGCCAAGGTGGCGTGAGGTGTTCCACACCGCTCCGCTTTCCTTGTCCGCTCGGTACGGGTGCGGGGCCGGCTTTTCGCCGTCAGGGCGAACAAACCATTTCGTCCGACCTCGGAAAATTGTGGTTGATAGCCAGGGAAGAGGGAACTCTTTCCGGCCTGAAGGCAAGACGACGCGATATGAGGTGAGCTTTATCATGAGCACCGCCGAGGCTCCTCGCACCATCACGGCGTCGCCGGTGCTGGAGCTTCAACTCGACTGCCGGTCCGAGGCCGTCGGACCCGCACGCCACCTCGCCGCCACCTTCCTGGAGCAAATGGAGCCCGCCACGGAAAGGGAGACCAGGGAAGCGGTGATCCTGGTCGTCTCCGAACTGGTGACCAATGCGGTGCGGCACGCGGGCGGTAAGACCTGCACGCTGCGGCTGCGGGCGGGCCCGGAATCGGTGGTGGTCGACGTGGACGATGCCAGCCCGGTGCTCCCTTGCCCCCGCACCCCGGATGTCAGCGGTGAGGGCGGCGGTTTTGGATGGTCAATGGTCTGCCGCATCGCGAGCGCCGTAGAGATCAGGAAAAAGCCGGCCGGCAAAACTGTGACCGCGGTCATTCCCCGTCAGGGGCCCGGAGCACTGTGACCGGCCAGGCCGTGGCCGATGAGCCACGGCCTGCGCGCAAAGCGGTCTGCCGCCCGAATTTCTTGACGCGGGAAGCGAATGCGCCGCGCAAGCGGTAACCGCCCCGCGTTGCCCGCGCTCCGGCCTCGCCCGTCAGCAGAGGAAAGTGCCCTTGTCACGGCGGGATTTCCGCGCGAAGCGCGCACCCTCTCGCCCATCCGGCGAAGTCGCCTTTCCCCTCGGCTCATGTCGGCTCCCGTCAGCTCGCGCCGGCAAGGGCCGCGGGCGGCCACAGCAGCAAACCCACCACACAAGAATTCCGGTCGGTGGTGTCGGAGACGTCGTTGGCTTCGGCGGTCTCGGCGGTCTCGGCGGTCTCGGCGGTCTCGGTGGTTTCCCGGGATCGGTCAGGAAGTGGCGTCCGGCCAGGGAACCTGAACCGCGGTCGGGGCCGTGTAGTCGATGCCCGGTACCGCGAAACCGTAGAGGCGCTGGACCTCGGCACGGAACCAGTCGAGGTCGGCGAGGCGGGTGATGGTCTCGGTGGTGGCCGACTCCCACCTTTCGGTGACGGCGGCCTGGACCGCGCTGTTGAGTTCCCAGCCGTCGAGACGGACCCTGCCGTCCTCATCAGTGTCGAGCGGGCGGACGCCGGTCAGTTGGTCCCACAGGTCGGCCAGCTGTGCAACCGGCGGCACCATGGCCTCGCCGAGCGCGCCGCGCAGCAGGCCGACGTAGAGGGCGAGGCCGGGGATGGCGGTGGAGGACTGCGTGACCGCCGCGCCGTTGACGGAGGTCACCGCGCGGCCGCCGACCAGCTTGTCGAGACGCTCGTCGAGCGCCCTGGCGGTGGCCTCGAGATGGGATTTGGCGGCGCCGATCGTGCCCTGCCGGTAGATCCCGTCCGTCAGGGGGGAGCCGATGTACGACAGGGCTGCCGTGGTGAATCCGTCGGCGAGCAGACCGCGGTCGGCGAGGTGGTCGACCCACCGTTCCCAGTCCGCGCCACCCATCACCGCCACGGTCTGCTCGATGTCGTCGCCCTCGGCCGGCGGAGTCTCCACCTCCTTGACCTCGGGATTTCCGTCACCGTCGAAGACGAGGGTCTTGGTGCGGTACGGCTCGCCGATGGGCTTGAGGACCGAGGTGTAGGTGGCACCGGTCTCCGGGTCGGTGCGCCGGGGGGCGGCAACCGAGTAGATCAGGTGGTCCAGCCGGCCGAATCGCTGTCGGAGGAGATCGGCGACCTGCTCCTTCATCTCGTCGGAGAACGCGTCGCCGTTGAGGAACACCATCTCCTGGCCGTGCCGTCGGGCGAGTTCAGCGGTGGCGGCGGTGCGGTACCAGCCGGCCGTGGCGGTGCGGCGCTCGGTGGGGGCCTTCTCGAAGCAGACGCCGATGCCGCGGATTCCCGTCCGGGCGAGGCCGGCGATCGTCGCGGCCAGTCCGTACCCGGCCGAGGAGCCGACGACGAGCGCCACCGGGGCGTCGTCCGGGACATGGGCGGGCGAGGGGGCGGCCTGCCACATGTCGTGCACCAGGCGCGCGCAGCCGGCCGGATGGGAGTCGAGGAAGAGGAATCCGCGGCTGCGCGGGGTGATGACACGTTCGCTCATGACGCACGTCCTTCAGTTCGTCCGGTTCATCCAGTTCGTCGCGATGGAGAAGCGGCCGTCACCGGAGCACGGACCGCGTCTGCCAGTCTGCGCCTGCACACCTCCCCGTGATCGTTTCGGCGGGCACAGTGTTGGCAGGGTGGTTTTGGAGGTTTTCCCTCGCTGCGTTCCTGACGGGTGCTCGTGCATGGTCCCCGTGACTGACCATGGAATCCTCCGCATTCCGGCGGTTCGGACGCTATGTACTCCGCCCGGGCGCTCCCGCGTCATCAAGGATCACCAGAGCTTGTCGATCTCGCCCGGGTACAACTCGATGCGGGAGTGCAGGAAGGCGGAGCGGTGCCGCCGGCTGCGGGGCGAGAAGAAGTCGGCCATGGCGACCTTGTCGAAGCCGGGTTGGTCACTGGGGAACGGGGCCAGGGGCGTGCCGCCGATCAGCACCGTGCCGGGCAGATGGTGCCAGCCCGCGCTTTCGTAGAAGGGCCGGAGCGGGCGGTCGCAGGTGAACAGACCGAGGTCCGGTCCGCTTGCCGCCATTGCCTCGTGGGCGGCCGTCACCAGACGCCGACCGTGGCCCTGGCCGCGGGCGGAGCCACGGGCCACCACTGTGCTCAATCCCGCGGCCCGGTAGTGCTCGCCGTCATGAACGAGGTGTTTGGTGAGGATGTCCAGGGCGGCGAGCACCGTGACACCGTCGACGAGCAGCATCGACACCGGCTGCAGGGCCGGGTCGTGGGCGAACGTACCGGGCGCCGAAGAGGAGTCCGGTGGCCAGGCCTCGTCTCGCAGCTCCGCCACCTGCGTACGCAGCGCGGGCGGGACACCGGGTTCCGGGAATGTCATGATCGGCACCAGCCCATTGTGACTGTCGGTGCAAGGGGGGCCAAGGAATTTCCTGGTGGCCGGCCGGCCCACCCCCTCGGCTCTTGCGGGCCTCCGACGAGCCAGGACCGGCATCCTGCCTGCATGCGCACCCCGCCCCAGGGCAGACGATCTCCATGGGATGGCTGATGCGTTGGGAACGTGTGGTGGAGGAATGCGAGCGCGCGCTGCTGGCCAAGATTTTCCGGACCGACCCGGTTCAGCTCTTCGACGCATTGCGGCAGGAGTGCGATGAGCATGCGGTCGTCTGCAGCCAGAGCCGCGTCCTCGTGCCCAATGACTACACCGTCGAGCTCGCACCACGGGTGCACGATGAACTGGCTGCACGGGGCGGGCAGGTGGGGCGGCATCTGACCGATGTGCTGGACCGGCACGCCGCCGAGCGCGGATATGAATGGGCGGGTCCGCTGACCGTCCATGTCACCCTCGGCGAGGCGCCGAACGGCCGGTATCGCGTGTCGAGTGCGGCCCTCGCGCACATTCCCGCCGGTGCCGCCGGACCCCGGGGATGACCAGGAGCCGGGCGTCGCCGAGTCGGCGGCCGCCCGGCCGTCCCCCTCGTGACCGGCCGGGCGGCTGTCCCCCCCGTGGCCGGGTGGCCGCCCCCCCCGTGACCGCGGACTTGCGCGGGACGGACCGCCCGGTTCGGGTTGTGCTGTCTGCGACTACCCGTGAACTGCCGCAGCCGGCAGAGGGTTTACAGGGGCCGGGCCCACAGGTCCCACTGGAGGCCCGAGCCGTCGCAGAAGGGGTCGGCCCACTTGCCGCTGCTGACCAGGTCGGTGCCGGCCGCCTGGCAGCCGCTGAGGGTCCAGAACTTCTTGCCGGTCCATACGGTTCCGGGCGGGCCGTCCATCGGCTTGGCCTGGTGGTGGACGGCGGCCGGTGCCGCCTCGGTTGCGGTGGCGGCGTGTGCCTGAGCGGCGCCGCCCAGCCCGATGACCGTGAGCGCGGCGGCAGCGAGCGCGGTGGTGAAAATTCGCCTGTTACGCACGTGATGTCCTTTCCCCGTAGCGGCGGGCCCCTTGCGGGCCCGTCACCCTGCACACGAATGAGGCCGCTTCGCGGTATGACACAGGATGATGTGACGTGCGTCACATCGCGACGTGGGTGAGGTCGTGTCCGCCCTCTCGTGGTGAAGTGCCTCCGCTGTAAATCTCTTTGACGATGTGTCAGCGATCGGTGGGGTGCGGCGCCCCCCCCCGCATGCCTGGCCGCAATGTGTACCCCGATGCCCCTTTCCGCCGCCCGGTCGAAGGTGTCGATGCCTCGGTCGTGGTGACGGGGTGTCCGGCTCCTCGTGCGGCGGGCCGGGGGGTGGAAGTGGAGGTGGCCGGGTGAACTATTCCGACCTGCCGGTTTACCTGTTCTTTTCGGGGTGTTGTCCGGAGGCGCTTGCCTTGGGGGTGCGGGCATGGATAGCGTGACCGGCACCTAAAGCTTTCTGGACAGCTTTAGTGAAAGCTAAACATCGTATTGATCCCGGGTGGGGGAGAAGCATGCAGATCAAGGTTGCGGTGGCGTACCACAGTGGATACGGGCACACCGCAAAGCAGGCGGCGGCCGTCGCGGCCGGTGCGGAGAAGGTTCCCGACACTCAGGTACGCCTGGTCTCCCTCGCCGAGCTGAACGACGAACTGTGGGAGGTGCTGCAGGAGTCCGACGCCCTGATCTTCGGCACGCCGACCTATATGGGCGGCAGCAGCGCCGTCTTCCGCGCATTCGTCGAGGCCACCAGCCAGGTCTGGGGCGACAACATGCGCTGGAAGAACAAGATCGCGGGTGGCTTCACCAACAGCGGCAACATGGCGGGTGACAAGCTCAACGCGCTGATCGACATCACGCTGTTCGCCGCCCAGCACGGCATGATCTGGGTCGGTCTCGCCGAGTACGGCGGGTGGAACACCTCCTCCGGCAGCCCCGAGGACCTCAACCGGCTCGGCAGCTGGCTGGGCGCCATGTCGCAGTCCAACAACGACGAGGGTGCCGAGGTCACCCCCTGTGCCAGCGATCTGCGTACCGCCGAGGCACTTGGCCGCCGGATCGCCGAGACCGCCCACGTGCACCGGGCCGGCCGGGCGGCCGTCGGGTTCGACGAGGTCTCCGCCTGACCGTCCACGATGCGTACGGAGGCCGCTGCGCCCGGGAAGGGAACCCGATGAACAGCCGTCAGACGACCGTGGCGCCGTACGCGGACGCGCGGTCCGAGGGCAATCCGGGGCGCAGCGTTCAGCCGTCACGCCTGGACCGGGGCGGCTGCCGGATGTTCGCTTCCCGGTGGAACCGCGGTCGCGGATTCCGCGGCGGCCCCCGATCTCCTCTCAGGCGTGGCCCCGGGCGCTTCCCGGCCGGGGCCGGCCGGGGCCGGCGCGTTCCGGGAGACCGCGACGGCGCCGCGGGGCCGTTCCGTCACGCCTGAGCGCGCAGCCCTGCACCGCACCTTTCCCACCCGACCGCACCCCCGCCGAGGACACTGCCGCCGGGCCCCGCACCGGCCTCGCACACGAAGCCGGCGGGCAAGCGCCGGGCCCGCTACCCGAGGGTTCCGCGACACCCGGGGGCGGCGGTTTCGCCGACCGCGGGGCACCTCGCCGCGCCCGCGTGGCACGGCCGGAGCCGGTTCACCCCCATGCGTATCCGCTCCCCGGCCGGCTGAAGCTCGTCCCCGTTCGGCAGTCCCATCACCCGCACCGTGCCCGCGGGCCGCCGCGAGCACGGCATGTCCGGGCCGCGTACCGTCCGCGCGGCCGTTGCCACCTGCCATCCCGAGGAGATCAGCCATGTTCAAGACCACCACCGACGCCGAGCTGGCGGGCAACCCGATCGACGAGGTGATCGGGTCCACCATCCGCTACGCGGCGCTCACCTCCGCCGCCAAGCTCGGCATCTTCACCGCCCTGGAGGAGGACGGTCCCCAGACTCTCGACGAACTGGCCAAGTCCATCGGCGCAAGTACGGACGGCACCCGCGCGGTGGCCGACGTCGCCGCCGTCCTGGGCTGGCTCACCCTGGAGGACGGGCGCTACCGCAACGGCCCGCTCGCCGAACGCTGGCTGGGCAAGAACGCCGAGTACGACTTCACCCCGGCGCTGTTGTGGGCCTACGAACTCACCAACGTCATGTGGGATCTCCCGCAGGCCGTACGGGACGGCAAGCCCGCCCGGTCGCTGTGGGAGCGCTGGGCCGGCAACCCCGAGGCCGGGCGGGACTTCTCCGCGTACATGCGGGTCAAGTCGCGTCTGACGGTGCGGTCCATCGTCGATGCCGTGCCGCTGCCCGAAGGGGCGCGGCGCCTGTTGGACCTGGGGGGATCGCACGGCCTGCACTCCATGGCCATGTGCGAACGGCACCCCGGTCTCTCCGCGACCATTGTCGACCTGCCCGAGGCGCTAGCCGACACCGGAGCCGCGATCGAGAAGGCGGGGCTGGCCGACCGGATCAGCCTCCAGCGCGGCAGCTTCCTCAGCGGCGACCTCGGCACCGGATATGACGTGGTCTTCCTCTTCGAGATCGTGCACAACCACACCGACGAGGAGAACCGGGACCTGATCGCGCGAGCCGCCGAGGCGCTGCGGCCCGGCGGCCGGATCGTGGTGCTGGAAGACGTCCGCGGCGAACAGCTCGACGAGCACAACGCGGCCTTCTCCCTGGCGATGTACGCCTGCTCCGGCGACCGCACTTACAGCCTGCCGGAGATCTCCGGGTGGCTCACCGGGGCGGGCCTGAAGACCGTCGAGCGGATCGCACTGCCCTCATCCGTCTCTCTGGTCGTCGGCACCAAGTAACGACGGCAGCCGGGGAAGGGGGGAGCACCGTGCAGATCGATCTGGCACACCGGGCGACCAGCTCATGGCTGGACGCCGCGGACCTCGCTCGTGAGGTGTACGCCCAGGCATATGGCGCCGATGTGGCGCCCCGGCCCGACTCGTTCATCGTCGCCCGTCCGGCCTGCGGCGGGGCGGCGGAGCCCTGCCCGCCACTGGCCTGTGCGGGGCTCACCTTCGGCAGGGAGCAGGAACTGTTCTCCGAGCGGTACCTCGACACCGGAGTCGAGGCCGCCGTACTGGCCCACCTCGGGGTCACGGTGGACCGGAGGCGGGTGGTGGAGGTGGGGGCACTGGCCACCCGCCGCGTCTCGGTCGGCCGCGAACTGATCAGAGCCACACCGATCATCTCCTGGTGCCTGGGCATGGAGTACATCCTGTGCACCGTCACCCGGAGCCTGATCACGACGCTGGGCCGTACCGGCATTTGCTTTGTGCCGTTCGGGCCCGCCGACCCCGGCCGGCTGTCCCCGGACGAGGCGGCGCGCTGGGGCTCGTACTACGACCACCAGCCGCAGGTCGGCGTCATCGCGCTGAACGCCCTGGACCGGCTGTTCTCCGACACCACCGGGCGCTATTCGGTCACCGATCTCCAACTGAGCATCAGCGCCATGGAGGTGGCCGGTCATGCGGGCCATTAGGGAGAGCCTGGTCAGGTTCGGTGAGTCGGCACGCCCGATGATCGAGGTACTGGGGGAGGACGGCGTCCCGGCCCGGACCCTCAGCTACCAGGAGGTCACCCGCCGGGCCGCGGACCTCGTCCAGCGGACCGGGCAGGGGGACGGCCGGCCGTTGCGTATCGGTGTGGTCTGCGGCAACACCCCCGAATTCGTGGTCGCCGACCTTGCGCTGATCGCCGCACACGCCATCGAGGTGCCGGTCCCGCTCGCCTTCTCCGCCGAACAGGCCGCCGGCCTGCTGGAGGAGACCGATCTGTGCCTGGCGGACGCGGCCGGGCAGGAGCGTCTGACGCAGTGGGGGAGGGACCGGGTCCTGGGCCCGCACTGCACGGTGCTGCCGCTGTCCGCGGACGAGCCCGTGCCGTCCTCGCCGCTGGTGCTGCCGCCGGCCGGCGCCGGCCGGACGGACTGGGAGTGCAAGGTCATCCACACCTCCGGCACCACCTCACGCCCCAAAGGTGTGCGGATCCGGGCGGCGGCGCTGAATGAACTGCTGCGATCGCTGCGGTCGGTGATGCCCCGCGGGGCGTTCACCCGCTACCTCTCCCTCGTCCCGTTCAGCCTGCTCATCGAGCAGGTCACCGGCCTCTACATGGTCCTGCTCGACGGCGGGACGCTCGTCCTGATGCCGCCGGGCAAGGCCCTGGTCGGCACCGCAGCGGCGGCCGCGGCGGACGCCCTGCCGTATGTGGCGGCGTCCCGCCCGACCGCGATGGTCGCCACACCGGCGCTCGTCGATGCCTTCGCCACCGCCGCCGACGAGGCCGCGGAGAGCGGACGGGCGGTGGCACCGGCCCTGTTCGGGACCCCCGGCGCGCCGCTCATCTGCTGCGGCGGTGCGCCCGTGCACCCGGGTCTGCTGCACCGCCTGGAGGAGCACGGGCTCCCCGTCCACGAGGGGTACGGCCTCTCCGAGAACAGCTCCGTGGTCAGCTGGAACACCCCGGCCGCCCGCCGCCTGGGCACCGTGGGCCGCCCGCTGCCGCACGTCCGCGTCAAGATCGCCGACGACGGCGAACTCCTGGTGAGCAGCACCTCGCTGTTCGCCGGCTACACCCGCGACGACCCCTCCAGCCTCCTCCTCGATGCCGACGGCTGGCTCCGCACCGGCGACCTGGCCCACCTCGACGAGGAGGGATTCCTCCGCATCACCGGACGCAAGAAGAACGTCATCATCACCGCGGCGGGCCGCAACGTGGCTCCCGAGTGGGTCGAGGCACAATACGCCCAACTCCCGTTCGTCCGCGCCGTCGCGGTGGTCGGTGACGGACTCACCGCCCTGCACGGACTCTTCCTCGTCGACGGGTCCACCGATCTCGCGGCGGCCGAGGCGGCCGTCCGGGAGTTCGGCGAGGCGCATCTCTCCGAGGTGGAGCGGGTCGCCGTACCGCACCTCGTGGTGGCCGGCGACCGCCTCTACCGCAGGTTCTTCACCGTCACCGGCAGGCCCGTGCGGGCAGCCGTCCGCACCGCTCTGACCGAGGGAACGCTGCACGACCACCAAGGAGCTGACGCATGACCACGATCGCTGACGTCCGGCCCTACGGCGCCGCCACCGGCCGGCTGGTGCAACCGGCCGGGGACCACTCGCTGCGTGTGCTGGACCCCGCCTGGGTCACCGGGCTGCTCGCCGACGCCGGCTTCCTGCTCTTCCGCGGCTTCCACACCGGCCTGGAGGAGTTCACCTCCTTCGTGAAGGCGCACTCCAGCCGGATCACCCTCGACCCGGCACGCTCCTTCCACGGCGGGGAGGTCGCGCAGAAGGTCGACGCGGGCACCGGCGCCGTCGGCCTCCACCTGGAGAACGGCAACAGCCCCTTCGGCCCCGACCTGACCTGGTTCCTGTGCGAGAAGGCCGCCGCCAGGGGCTCGCAGACCACGGTCTGCGACGGCTACCGCGTCTGGGACGCGGCCGGCGACACGGCCCGCGCGGTCTTCGGCATCAAGGACATCATGTACAGCCGCCGGGTGGAGGAGCCCAAGTGGAAGGCGTTCGTCTGCCACCAGACCGAGGGCCGGAAGAAACTCGACGACATCACCTTTGCCGATATGAAGGAGCTGGTGGGCAGGAACGTGTCCACCACCCTCCGGCTCGACGACGACGGTTCCCTCCACTACGCGTTCCGCACCGGCGCCGCCCGTGCCACGCTCTTCGGCAGCCGGCTCGCCTGGGCCAACAGCATCTTCGGACCCTCGTACCACTACGAGGCCCCGCACATCACCTTCGCCGACGGCACCGAGATCCCCGGTGAACTCCTCGCCGAACTCCGCCGGCTCACCACCGAACTGACCGAGGAGATCGACTGGCAGGACGGCGACCTGGCGCTGATCGACAACACCCGGGTGATGCACGGCCGGCGCGAAATCCTCGACACCGACCGGACCATCTACAACGCACAGAGCTACCTCGACCCCGCGCTGACGGCCGCGGCGCGGGACGGGAAGGCGCGGCGATGACCATCCCACCCACCGGGCTCGACGACGCGCGGGTGCGCACCGTCCTGGAAGAGATCGCCCGTTCCGCCGAGCACCACGATCCGGACGTGATGAAGCGCGCCTACGCCACCGCGGCCGACTGGCCGCAGCCGCCCACCGCCCGGCAGGCCGCCGAGCTGTGCGCCCAGGCCGCGCTGCCCGTGCACCCAGAGGTCGGCACCTTCCTGTACCAGCTCGTACGGAGCCTGCGGCCGGCCCTCGTGGTGGAGTTCGGCACCTCCTTCGGCGCTTCGACGCTCTATGCGGCGGCGGCGCTGCGCGACAATGGCGGCGGCCGCATCATCGGCTCGGAGCTGCACCCCGGCAAGGCCGGCCGTGCACGCGGCCACCTGCAGCGGGCGGGGCTCGATACCTACGCCGAGATCAGGACCGGCGACGCCCGCGACCGGCTCGCCGCGCTTCCCGGTCCGGTCGACCTGGTGCTGCTGGACGGATGGAAGGAGCTCTATCTCCCGGTCCTCAAGGTGCTCGAACCCGCACTGCGGGCCGGCTCCCTGGTCGTCTCCGACAACCTGCCGATGCTGCCGCCCGAGTTCACCGACCACGTCCGCACCGCCGGCAACGGCTACCTCTCCCAGCAGCTTCCGCTGGGAGACGGCATCGAATTCTCCCTCCGCCTCCAGCACGCAGCATGACGCCACGGCCGGCCCGGCTCCGCCCACCCGCCGGCCCGGGCGCCACCCCGTACGCACGGAAAGGCACCGAACACCCGTGAAACCCCGAACCCCCCGCCGTACCCTGCTCCGGGCCGGCCTCGCCGCACTGCCCCTGGCGGCGGTGACGCCGGCCGCACACGCCGCCGAGCGGACCGGCCGCCTCACCGCCGCCGATGTCTCCCGCTGGACCGAGGCCTACCTGGAGGCCTGGCGGACCAAGAACGACACCGCCGCGGTCCGGCTGTTCACCCCCGACGCCGTGTACGAGGCGGTGCCCGGCGTCGCGGAGCAGACCTTCCGCGGGCGCGAGGCCATCGGCCGCTACTGGCGCGACATCACCGCCGGCCAGAGCGAGATGACCGGCCGTCACGGCACCCCGGTCGTCACCGGAAACCGGGCGGCCGTCGAACTCTGGGTCACGCTGCGGGCCCCCGCCATCAACGCCGACGGCGACCACTGGGTCACCTTCCTGGAGACCAACATCCTGCTCTTCGCCCCCGACGGCCGCTGCCGGCGCAACACCGAATACTGGAACCTCCAGATGGGCCGCCTGGCACCGCCCCAGGGGTGGGGCACTGCATGAGCACCGCGCGTTCGCTCGTCACCGGGGGCCGCGTCCTCACCATGGACCCGGCCCTCGGTGAACTGCCGTCCGCCGACATCCTGGTCGAGGACGGCCTGATCACCGCCGTGGAACCCCGTATCGACGCCTCGGGGGTGGACGAGCGCATCGACGCCCAGGGGTGCCTCGTGCTCCCCGGCTTCATCGACACCCACCGCCACATGTGGCAGGCGGCGCTGCGCGGCAGCGGCGCCGACCAGACCCTCGACCAGTACTTCGCGACCGTTCTGCACACCCTGGCACCCCGGCTCACCGCCGACGATCTCCACCTGGGGAACCTGCTGAGTGCACTGGGCGCCCTGGACGCGGGGGTGACCACCGTCCAGGACATCTCCAACATCGCCAAGCCGACCGAGGAGCACACCGACGCACTGCTCGATGCGCTCACCGACTCGGGGCTGCGCAGCGTCTTCGCCTACGGCCACGGCACGGCACAGGACGCCCGCCGGGTCCGTACCCGCAGGCTGCACGCCAAGGACAGCCTGGTGACCATGGCGCTCAACGCCGAGGCCGGCAGCGACGAGACCATCCGGCGCGGCTGGGGCCTGGCCCGTGAACTGGACGTGCCGACCGCCCTGCACGTCCGGGGCGGCAGCCCGGTCTCCCGGCTGCGCCGCCTCGGGGTGCTGCGGCCCGGGGCGGTGTTCATCCACGGCACCGGGATGGACGCCGGTGAGCTGCGGCTGATCCACGACAGCGGCGGGGCGCTGTCGGTCGCGCCCGCCATCGAAATGACCATGGGCCACGGCCTGCCCCCGTTCGCCGAGGCGGCGGCCGCCGGTCTGCGGCCCAGCCTCAGCGTGGACGTCGAAGTCGCCGCGCCCAGCGATATGTTCACGCAGCTGCGGGCCGCCTTCCAGATCGGGCGCTTCGCGGCCCTGCAAGGTCATGCGGGCCCGGACGCGCCCTTGCTCACGGCCCGGGAGGTCCTGGAGTTCGCCACGCTCGGCGGCGCCGAAGCGCTCGGAATGGCGGACCGCATCGGCTCGCTGGCCCCGGGCAAGCAGGCCGATGTGATCGTGCTGCGGACCGACCAGCCCGGTGTGGCGCCGGTCCATGACGCCACTGCGGCCGTCGTGTCGTCGATGGACCGCGCCGATGTCGACACCGTGATGGTCGCCGGGCGGATCGCCAAGCGGCAGGGGCAACTGGTGTACGCCGGGTTGCCGCGGCTGCTGGCACGGGCGCAGGACCTGCGCGACCGGCTGGCAGACCGCTGACGCCACGGCGTCAGCGGCGGATCAGCACACCTTCCTCGATGGCGGCGAGCGCGATCCGCAGCTGCTCGCTGAGGGCCTTGGCGGTGCGTTCCGGAATACGGTCGACGAGCCGGGCGTGCACGGCGGTGGTGGCGCGGACCGCCGCCTCGGCGGTCTCCACCCCGCTCGGCGTGAGCTGCACCCAGCTGCTGCGCGCATCGTCCTCGGCCGCCGCGCGCGTGACGTAGCCGGCGGCCACCAAGCGCTTGATGACATTGCTGGTCCCACCGGAGGACAGCAGGAGCGCGTGCGTGAGCTCGGTCGGCTTGAGGCGGTAGGGAGCGCCGATCCGTCGCAGGGTGGCGAGCACTCCGTACTCGGCCTGGGTCAGCCCCAGCTTCTCCAGTTCGGCACTTGCCGCGACGTCGAAGGCCGAAACCAACAGGGCGGTCCGTTTGGCGAGTTCCAGCGGGAGACCGGCGATTTCGGGCAGCTCGTGTCCCCATGCCGAGATGATCTCGTCTACGTGGTCAGGCTCCACCGTGAACCGCCTTCCCTCTTCCTCATAGCTCAGTCCAAAGATATCCCACCGTCCAGACAGGCACCTTCTGACCTGGGGAGACTGTGTGATCGCCAGATGTGGACATGGTGAAAAGCTTTCCATTTACCTTTTAATATAGCTTTTACCAATGCTTTCTCTCTATGCTTCTCCCATGTTTCAGCGTGAGTCGAAGCGTGCTCTGGTCATGACTCCTGGGGCGATGCCTGTGAATGGGCGGCCGAGGCCAAGCGGCTCGCGGCCGGCGGCTACCACGTCGTCACCTTCGACTGGGGCGGGGACCGCCGCCGGACCGTGGCCGACGCGACCCGGTTGCTGCGGTCGCGCGGCACCACGAGCGTGGCCTGGGTGGGCGGTTGCCTGGGCGGCACGCTCATGCTCGGCATGCTCACGGACCGCACCGCCCGCCCCGCCGGAGTCGCCGGCATCAGCCCGCTGGCCTCGTTGGGCGGCTACACCGCCGGGAGCGGTACCGCCTACGACGGCGAACTGCTGCTCCTGGGGACCGCCGACGATCCGCTCTCCGACGAAGGAAAGCTGCGCGAGGTCGCCCACGGCTTCCCGAAGGCCGAGGTCACCGTCCTGCCCGGCACCCTCCACGCCGCCGAGATCTTCGCCGGTCCGCACGGCGAGGCGGCCCGCCGCAGCCTGGACGGCTTCCTCGGGCGGACTTTCGCCCCGGCGGGCGGCTGACCTCCGCGGGCGCAGGTTACCGCTGTCCGTATGTCCCCTGGCCCGGCTGCTCGCCCCTGGCCCGGGCTGCTCGCCCCCGGCCCGGACTGCTCGAACCCCGGCGCCGCCCCCGCCGCTTCCGCAGCGGGGGCGGCGCCGGGGTGTCGGGGCCGGTCAGGAGTGGGTGGCGAAGTCCTGGGTCCACCACGGGCCGTTGGCGCTGAGATTGACGCCCACGCCGGTGACCTTGTAGGAGCAGTTGAGGATGTTGTCGCGGTGGCCCGGGCTCTTCATCCAGCCGTCCATCGCAGTGGCGGGGTCCTTGGGGCTCTTGAAGATGTTCTCGGCCCAACTTCCCCAGGGGAAACCGGCCTTGGTCATCCGGGTTCCGGGATCGACGCCCTCCGGGGTGTTGTGCTCGTAGTAGTTGCGGGCGGCCATGTCGTCCGAGTGGGCCTGCGCCGCGGCCTGGATCCGGGAGTCGACGGAGAGCGGCCCACAACCGTGCTGGGCCCGCTGAGCGTTGACCAGCTCGACGATCTTCTGCGCGAACGCCGCCGCGGTGCCCGTCGCGGCCCGGGTCCCGGCCGGGGCCGAGGCCCCCGTTCCCGACTCGGGACGGGCCGCGCGGGGCTCTGCGCTCTTGGCGGTGTCCGCGCTGCGGCCGGTGCGGGAGGTGTGCGGCCGGGGCGCGGAGTGCTGCTTGCCGTGTCGTTTCGCCTTGGACGGGGAGGCCGAGGGCTGGTGGCTCTTGGACGGGCGCGAGGCGGTCGGCGCCGGGGGAGTGGAGGTCGTGGCGGTCGGGGCCGCCGGTGCGGACTGGTCTGCCGCGAGCGCCTGGTCGGTTCCGGAGTCGGGCCGTATCAGCGCCACGCCGGAGGCACCCACGACGATCACCGAGGCCACGGCCAGCAGTGTCACGTTCCGTCGGGGGTGAGCGCCGCCGCGGTGCTGACCGCCGCTCCGTCCGTGCCGGCCCCCTGAGCGGCCGCCGGGGCCGGACGGGCCGGAACGCCGCGGTGCGGCGGAGCCGTTCGCCCGGCGGGCGCCGCCCGTCGGGGCCTCGTCGTGGAACTCCGTCTGCAGGTGGTCGTTGTTCATGGTTCCGTTTCCTGTGGGGGCTGGGGATCTGCCGGCCGGGCGGTGCCGCGTGGCGCGTGGTCCGTGGGGGCCGACACATGGGAGATCCCGGGAACGGACCCCGATAACGAAAAGCTCGAAAAAATTTCTTCGCGGCCTCTTCAGCGGTTGCACCGCCCCTCTTCAGAGGTCGCGCCGCGCCCTCGGGCAGTCGTGCCGCAACCCCTCGGCGGTCACGCCGCGGCCCGGCTGCCGCGGCGCGCGTGGCCCGCCGCCGGCACCGGACTGCGCCCCACGCGTGGCCCGGGGCGCGGCCGCTTCCCGGATCCGCGTAGGTTTTTCTGTTATTGCGATGGGCTCGCGGGGTCACCTGAGTGCGGGGGCTACGAGTACGCACGAACGAACAGGGTGAATGGGCGTGAAGCAGGAAAGCGGGACGGCGGCTGTCGAGGCCGCCAAGGCCGGGGACGAACATGCCCGGGAGGAGCTGATCGCCTCCTACCTGCCGCTGATCTACAACGTCGTGGGACGCGCACTGGACGGCCACGCGGACGTCGACGACGTGGTGCAGGAGACCATGCTGCGCGTCCTGGAATCGCTGTCGGACCTGCGGGAGCCGGCGTCCTTCCGCTCCTGGCTGGTGGCGATCGCCATGAACCAGGTGCGCCGCCGGTGGACCGCCGACCGCAAGGCACCCGTTGTGGGCTGGGACCAGGCGCCGGAAGGGGCCGACCGCTCCGCCGATTTCGTGGACCTGACCATCCTGAAACTCGGACTGTCCGGCCAGCGTCGTGAAGTGGCCGCGGCCACCCGGTGGCTGGACGAGGGGGACCGGTCACTGCTGTCCCTGTGGTGGCTGGAGGCCGCGGGGGAGATCACCAGGCCGGAGCTGGTCGCCGCTGTTGGCATCGACTCCCGCCACGCGGCGGTCCGGGTGCAGCGGATGAAAGAGCAGCTGGAGGCCGGACGCGTGGTGGTCCGTGCGCTCTCGGCGAGTCCGCCATGCCCCGAGCTGGCCCAGGTGACCGCCACGTGGGACAACGAACCCTGCGCCCTCTGGCGCAAACGCATATCCCGCCACGCCCGCCGGTGCGCGGCCTGCTCCGGACACTGGAGCGACCTCCTGCCCGCCGAAGGACTGCTGGCCGGCCTCGCCCTGCTGCCGCTGCCTGCGCAGCTCGCTCCGCCGGCCGCCCTGGCCCCCACCGCCGCGACGGCGTCGGCGACCGCGGCGCCTGCGCACCATGTGTCCGGAGCGTCCGGCGTACCCGGCACGCCCGGAGCGTCCGGCGTACCCGGCACGCCCGGAGCGTCCGGCGTACCCGGCACGCCCGGAGCGTCCGGCGTACCCGGCACGCCCGGAGCGTCCGGCGTACCCGGCGCACACCCTCTGCCGAAGCGGCTGCCCCGGCCCCGCCGGGTGAAGAAGGGCACTGCCGTAACGGGTACCGCCACGCTCGCCGTGGCCGTCACCGCCGCCCTGTGGTGGTCGCCCGGTACGCCGCCGGCCGAACGGAAGGACGCACGGACGGACGAGCCGAAGGCGGCCCGTACCGTGACCTCACCCCCGCCGACGCCGGACCCCACACCTACCCCCACTCCCACACCCACCCCGACCCCGTCGCGGACCGCCACCACATCGCCCACCCCGTCCGCCCGGCCTGCCCCGGCCCCGCCCAGCCTGGAAGAACAGGCCACCTCACTCATCAACCGCCGGCGGGTCCGGGCCGGCTGCGGGCCGCTGCACATCGACCGGAGACTGCACACCGCGGCACGGCGCCACTCCGCCGACATGGCGGCCCGTCAGTATTACGAGCACAACGCCCCGGACGGTACCGGCCCCGACGAACGGATCACCGCCGCCGGATACCAGTGGAGCAGCTGGGGCGAGAACCTCGACCGGGGGCGGCGCACCGCCGCCGAGGTGGTGAACGACTGGATGGGCGACGCCATGCACCGCGACAACCTGCTCGACTGCAAGTTCACGTCCGTCGGCATCGGCGTCGTCCAGGGAGCGGGCGGGCCCTGGTGGACCCAGGACCTCGCGGCACCGCGCTGACGCGCGCGCTTCGGGGCATCGGCTTCTCGTCCGGTGTGCCTGGCCGATTGGCGGTCAGGGCGAGACCCGCCAGCTCAGCGCCCCGGAGAGCTGCTTGCGCAGCGCCGGGTCACGGACCGCGGCCGTACGGTCGGCGGCCCTGGCCGTGACCGTATGGGTGCGGCCGTCGGCCGGGACGCCGAGGGCCCGCACCACGACCGTGTGCCTGCCGCGCGCGGCCTTGCGCTCGCGGCCGTCGACATACCACTTCACCTTCGCAAAGGCGGGTGCGCCGACACGGAGATGCGTCGTGCGCGGTATGGCGCGGTCGGTGGCCACGGGACTGCTCAGCACGCTCGCATAGCGGTAGAAGCCCGCGATCATCGCCTCACGGCCGGGGAGGTTGAACTCCCGGCCGAGCGTCCGCATGATCGAATTCTCGGTGGGGCGGTTGAGCCCGTACTGGTAGTAGCCGCCGCCCTCGAAGGCGCCGACCGCTCCGCCGTCCGGCGATTCCTGGCCGATCCAGCGGTACCACTTCTGCCGCTGAGTGGTCATCTCGTCGGCGGAGAGTGTGGTCAGGTTGGCCTCGGCCGGTTCGGGGCCGGAGTAGGTGCCGGACTGGCCGTAGTCGTACTCGTCGGCGAGCTTGCCCAGCGAGTGGCCGGTCTCGTGCACCGCGATCTGGTCGGACCGGTCGTTGTCGGAGGAGGCGGTGGCGATCCCGTCGTAGCCGACCTGTGAGGAGACGTCGTTGTAACCCGCACCGCCGTATTTGGTGGAGTTGGCGAGCACCACGACGAGGTCGGCGGCGGGGGCCTTGGAGGCGTACGACTCGACCTTGCCGGTGTCGACGCACAGCAGCCGTTCGGTGCCGTCGCAGAAGAAGGCGGAGTCGAGGGCGGTGTCGCGGACCACGTCCTGCGTCGGGTCCCCGGAGACGCCGGACTCGTGGGAGACGGCGTCGACGGCCCAGACGTTGAACAGTCCGGCGTACGAGGCGTACGGCTCGACGGCGGAGATCTTGGCCCACTTGGCGCGGACGTCCGCGTGGAAGTCCTCCTGCTGGGCGGCGGTGTAGCCGTCCCCGATGAAGACCACATCGAGCTTGGCGCCGACCGGGCCGTTCTGCACGATCGAGGTGACGTCGCCGTCGCCGGCGATCGCGGTCTTCTCGGCGGGGGAGAGCGGTGGGGAGGCCGGGACGGTGGTGTGCCGGGGGTGACCGGCCGCTCCGGTGAAGTACTCGACCTGCTGGGTGCGGTGCCCCTGCGGGGGCGGGGTGGCGGCGCCCCGAGCCGTGGCCGCCGTAGAGGCTGTGGCCGCGGCCGCCGTCGCCGCCAGCGCCGCCGCGGCGAGGCCGGCGGTCACCGCGGTGCGCAGGGAAAGGCGTCTGCTGATGTCGGTGGAGGTGCGTGAGCGCATGTGGGGTCCCTCCCGGAGCCCGTCACAGGAGCGGCGGGCTGAGCTGAATTCAGGCGCGCTCAACGTAGAGGCTCCAGGGGCCACGGGCAACGGATGATGCCGAAGTGGCGTTACTGGACGCCTGAGTTGGGGGGAGCGGCGGGTGCGGCAACGCTTCTGTCTCGTTGGTGGATCTCTTGACCGCGGAGGCAGAGGCAGAGGCGGAGGTAAGGGCAGGGGCCCGGGGCGGTCAGCCCAACTGACGTCACCCGACGAAAGACCGGCTTCTCGGCAGCAGGGAGTACGAGACACCTCACCATGCGAGCTCGCCGGTCCCTGGGGCGGAGCCCCGGATACGTGTAAGGGGCGT
Source organism: Streptomyces sp. NBC_00400 (assembly GCF_036048035.1). NCBI lineage: Bacteria > Bacillati > Actinomycetota > Actinomycetes > Kitasatosporales > Streptomycetaceae > Streptomyces > Streptomyces sp. NBC_00400. The sequence goes on from NZ_CP107940.1 coordinate 8,253,666, forward strand.
CGTGGACGGCACGGTGAGCGCGGGGGCGTACGCGCCTGGCACGGTCTGGTTGTGTATATGTCCGCGTTGTGTCACACGAAAATGGATTTCCTCCACCAAGGGGTGACGGGCGGCCAATCTGTGGAGGCCCGGTCAAACCGGCCGGGTGTCCGGTTTTTGGGTGCCCGCACAAGGGTGTCCCTTGCAGGAGGTTCGATGTTTCTTCATCCTTCGCGTGTAGCCATGGCAGTGCTGGGCTCCGCGGCCCTGGCAGTGACCGCGGCCCTTCCGGCCAGTGCGGCCGGCCACCACGCTCCGCACCCCACGCGCTCCGCGGTGGTGCTCGGGGCGGTCCAGTACGACAGCCCCGGACGGGACGACCGCTCGAACCGGAGCCTGAACGCGGAGTGGGTCACGGTGAAGAACACCGGCCGCACACCCGTCAACATCAAGGGCTGGAGCCTGTCCGACAAGAGCGGACACACTTACCGGTTCGGCAACGTGCGTCTGAACGGCCGCAGCCAGGTCCGCGTCCACACCGGCATCGGCCGCGACAACCGCAATGACGTGTACCAGAACCGCCGGAACTACGTCTGGGACAACCTCCGGGACGAAGCGACCCTGCGCAGCGACCGTCACCGGGTCGTCGACACCGTGGCGTGGGGGCGCCGCCGCTGACCCGGAACGGACGTGACGTGACCGGTGAGGGGCGCCCTCCCTCACCGGCCGGAGCTTCCGCCACCCGGTGCGCCGCAGACAGTCTGTCTGCGGCGCACCGCCGTGCGGGAGCCGCCGAACGCCCGCGGCTCACACCTTGATGATCAGTTTTCCCCGCACATGTCCCGCCTCGCTCAACTCCTGGGCCTTCGCGGCGTCGGCGAGCGCGAAGGTCTCGACGACGGGTACGACGAGCTTCCCCTCAACGGCCAGGCGGGCGTGCGCGGCCATGATCGCCCGGACCTGCTCCGGTGGCGTACCGCCCGCGGAGAAGACCACCCCATGGTCCGCGGCGTGCATATCGGCGATGGTGACGATGCGGTCGGTCGTTCCGCCGCGCAGGGCGATCGAGACCGGCAGCGCGTCCTGGCCGGCCGCGTCGAAGACCGCGTCGACGCCCTGCGGCGCGGCCGCCCGTACCCGGTCGGCCAGGCCCGCCCCGTACGCCACCGGGACCGCGCCCAGGGCGCGCAGGAAATCGTGGTTGGCCGGGGACGCCGTGCCCACCACCGTGGCGCCCGACGCCACCGCGAGCTGGACCGCGGCCTGGCCGACGGCCCCCGCCGCACCGTGCAGCAGCAGCGTCTCGCCCGTCGTCAGGCCGAGTGCGCCGAGGACCCGCTGCGCCGTCTCGCCGGCCACCGGGAGGGCGGCCGCGGCTTCGAAGGAGAGCGCGGCGGGCTTGCGGGCGATGTCCCCCGCGAGGGCGTACTCCGCGTAGGAACCCGTGCTGGTCAAGCCGAAGACCTCGTCGCCGACGGCGAGCGCCTCTCCCGAGAGGGGCCCGTGGCCGTCCGCGTCGCCGATCGCGTCCACCACCCCGGCGAATTCCAGCCCCGGCACGGCGGGAAACGCCGTCGGGTAGAAGTGCTCCACCCACCCGTATCGCCGCTTGTGGTCCAGTGGATTGACGCCGGCCGCCACCACCTTCACCCGTACTTCCCCCGGCCCGGGCACCGGCTTGTCGGTGTGCCCGAGGGCGAGGACGTCAGGTCCGCCGAATTCGTTGTGGATGATCGCTCGCATGGAGGTCTCCCCGTTCCAGGCATGGGATATGGGACTCATCAGAGGTGTGGACCGCAACGGATGCACGGCTTCAGCTTCGGGTGCGGAAAGCGGCGCTGCGCCGGCCATCGGGACAGTCCGGCCTGGCCGAATGGCCGGCCCCCGCCCCGGCGCGCCTGGCTACGCTGAGGCATATGGAGTTGACCGGATCCGTGCCCGCCCTGACCGCCGCATACGAGGTGATCCGCCAGCCCCTGGGCGAGATCCTGCCCCGGCTCTCCGACGTTCTGGCCGAACCCGTGCCGCACCGGGCGGTCGCCGAACTCTCCACGCACTGCGCGCACTCCCCGTTCAAGACGTACGGCGATGCGGAGCTCACCGGCCGGCTGTCCACCGCCCACCTGGCGCCGCTGCTCGCCTCGGGCATCCCGGGCCGCCCGTGGCAGGGCACCCTCGCCGGCGTCGACCGGCCCGTCCTCGCGGTGACGAGCCACGCGACCCTCCGGGGCGCCGTCCTGCTGCTGGTCAGGGACGGTGACGCCGCCCCGGTCGACGAACCGGCGGCCGCCCTGGTGCAGGCCCTGTGGGACGTGGTCACCAGTCACTTCGACCGGTTGGCGGCGGAGGCCGTGCCCGGTGCGCTGGCCCGCTCGCGGACCGCCGCCGGGACCCGCGCACGGGTGATGGCGGAACTGGGCGAGGCCTGTTCGGCCGCGCTCACCGGGGTGTTGGGCGTGCTGCGCAGTCGCACCCTCGACGATGCGGCGGCCCGCGCCACCGCCACGGACCTGGCGGTCTCGGCCCTGGTGGAGCTGCGGGCCGAGGCGGAACGGGACCAGGAGATCGCCGAGGAGCCGGCCGCACAGGCCTTCGCCCGGCTCGCCGACTCGCTGCGGCCGCTGGTGCGTTACAGCTCCGTACGGCTGGAGCTGGGCGCGCCGGACTCCGCCCGGACGGTGGCCGCCGACGTGGCACACACCGCGCGGGCCGTCGTGCGGACGCTGCTGCTGAAGGTGCTGGAGCAGGCGGAGGTGAGCCGTGTCCACATCGGCTGGCAGCTCACCGACGACGTGCTGCGCGCGACCGTGCGCGACGACGGGCCCGGCACGCTCACCCACGGCGAGGTGGCGCACGGCGGGGTCCTCGCGCGCCTCGACGTGCTCAACGGGCGGCTGGACGTCGACGCCGTACCCGGGTGGGGGACCACGGTGTCGGCGTCGATCCCGCTGCGGATCTCCCCGGACCTGGCCCCCGACCCGCTCACCTCGCTGGGCGAGCGGGAACTGGAAGTGCTGGCCCGGCTGGCGCTCGGCCGCCGCAACCGAGCGATCGCGCAGGAGCTGCACATCAGCGAGTCGACGGTGAAGTTCCATGTCGCCAAGATCCTCACCAAACTGGGCGTCGGCTCACGCGGCGAGGCGGCGGCGCTCTTCCACGCGGTGGCGTAACGGCTGCGGGCCGGGTGCATCGGCTGCCCCGGGGCGTGCCACGAGTGCGTCGACAGGCGGCCGTCCGTCGTGGTGCCCACGGGCCCGGCGCCGGGTCACGGACGGTTCCCCCGGGCGCGGTTGCGGAAGGTGGCCGGGGTCTCGCCGGCCCGCTGGCGGAAGAACTTGGTGAAGACCGTGGCGTCCGGGAAGCCCAGCCGGTCGCCGATGGCGGTGGCGGTGAGGCCGGTGTGCACCAGCAGACGCTTGGCCTCCAGGAGGACCCGGTCGTCGATGTAGCGCTTGGCGCCGCAGCCGGCGGCGGCGTGGGCTGCGCGGGTGAGCGTGCGGACGCTGTAGCCCAGCTTCCTGGCGTACTCCTCCACCCGGTGGGTGCGGGCGAAGTCGGCCTCCACGGCCTGCTGGAAACTCCGGAAGGCCGCACTGCCCGCCTCGTCCCCGCCCGGCGCGCCACGCACCTGCGCCAGCCGCAGGACGAGGACGGCGAGCAGATGGCGCACCACCTCCAGATGCACCTCCAGCGGCAGGCCGGCCAGCTGCCGGTACTCGCTCTCCAGCAGCTCCAGGATGCGCCGTACGGCATCCCCCTCCGCACCTCGCGGAGTCAGTGGCCGCGTCCCGTCGTGCTGGTCGACGCGGGCGGCATCCGCGGTGGCCGGGCTGAGAAAGCCCGGCAGGAACAGGACGATGGTGCCCCCGGCCCGGGTGAGGTCGGACCGGTACTGACTGATCTGGCCGGGGCGCACCCACAGCCAGCTGCCCGGGGTCAGCTCGTGCTCGGTGAAGTCGACCGAGCAGCGCAGGGTGCCGGTGCGCACCGCGATCAGCTCGTGGAAGGCGAGGCGTTTGGTCGCGTACGGGTCGATGCCGTGCCCCTGTGCGCGGGCGAGCAGATCGGCGAAACCGAGGACCTCCGCGCCGGGCGGGGCTCCCGCCGAGGCCCTGAAGGGGACCTCGGTGACATCAGGTGGTCCGTTTCTGTCCATAGCGTGTCCTCAGCGTACTGCTTCGAAGGGGTGAATCGCGCCTAGCGTGAGCGGTGACGGGGCCGGTCGGGCCACGTGCGGGCGGACGCGACGCAAATCCGGCATGACGATGCGGTGACCGAAAGGTTCAGTGCACCGCCACCGGTGTCAAGGCTCTGCCGCGGCCTGCCGTGCACCGGCCTCGGCACCCACCGTGCACCGGTCTCGCACCGCCCGGGTGCCGTCCGACGAACCGAGGGAGCTGACCACTGTGCGACTGATCGTGGGGATGACGGGAGCGACGGGCGCCGTGTTCGGCGTCCGGCTCCTGGAGGCCCTGGCCGAACTGCCGGACGTCGAGACCCATCTCGTCCTCTCCCGCTGGGCGCGGACCACCATCGAGCTGGAGACCGGCCGCTCGGTCTCCGAGGTGAGCGCGCTCGCCGATGTCACCCACCGGCCCGAGGACCAGGGCGCGACCCTCGCCTCGGGCTCGTTCCGTACGGACGGCATGGTGATCGCGCCGTGCTCGATGAAGACGCTGGCGGGCATCCGGGCCGGCTATGCCGACGGGCTGCTGGGGCGGGCGGCGGACGTGGTGCTCAAGGAGCGCCGCCCGCTCGTGCTCGTACCGCGTGAGACACCGCTGAGCGAGATCCATCTGGAGAACATGCTCGCCCTCGCACGCAAGGGCGTGCAGATGGTGCCGCCGATGCCCGCCTTCTACCACCACCCGCAGTCGGTGGACGACCTCGTCGACCACCTCACCGCGCGGATCCTCGACCAGTTCGGCCTGCCCGCGCCCGCCGCCAGGCGCTGGGAGGGCATGCGCGCCGCCCGTGCGGTCAAGCCCGCCGCCTGACCCCCGACACCCCGCCCCACCGAGGAGCACCCATGGCATACGACGACCTCCGCAGCTTCCTGGCGGCCCTCGACAAGGAGGGCCAACTGCTGCACATCACCGAAGAAGTGCGGCCCGAGCCCGATATCGCCGCGGCCGCCAACGCGGCCCCGCGCCTGGGCGACGCGGCGCCGGCCCTGTACTTCGACCACGTGCGCGGCTTCACCGACGCCCGTATCGCCATGAACGTGCACGGCTCCTGGGCCAATCACGCCCTTGCGCTGGGCCTGCCGAAGGAGACCGGCCCCAAGGAGCAGGTGGCGGAGTTCATCCGCCGCTGGGACAGGTTCCCCGTCGCGCCCGAGTGGCGCAGCGATCCGCCGTGGGCCGCGAACACCATGGACGGCGAGGCGGCCGACATCTTCCAGGTGCTCCCGCTGATCCGACTCAACGACGGCGACGGCGGCTTCTACCTCGACAAGGCCGCGGTCGTCTCCAAGGATCCCGAGGACCCCGGCCACAGCGGCAAACAGAACGTCGGCATCTACCGCATCGAGGTCAAGGGCAAGCGCAAGCTCGCGCTGCAGCCCGTGCCGATGCATGACATCGCCCAGCATCTGCGCAAGGCCGAGGAGGCCGGCGAGGACCTTCCGGTCGCCCTCGCCCTCGGCAACGAGCCGGTCATCTCCCTCGTCGCCTCGACCCCCATGAAGTACGACGAGAACGAGTACGAACTGGCCGGCGCCCTGCGCGGCGCCCCGGCACCGCTCGCGAAGGCCCCCCTGACCGGCCTCCCGGTGCCGTGGGGGTCGGAAGTGGTCATCGAAGGTGTCATCGAGGGCCGCCGACGCGAAATCGAGGGCCCCTTCGGCGAGTTCACCGGCCACTACTCCGGCGGCCGCAGGCTGCCCGTTCTCCGCATCGACAAGATTTCCTACCGCACCGACCGCGTCTTCGAGCACCTCTACCTCGGAATGCCATGGACCGAGGTCGACTACCTGATAGCCGCCAACACCTGCGTGCCGCTGTACCAGCAGCTGAAGACGGACTTCCCCGAGGTCCAGGCGGTCAACGCCATGTACACCCATGGCCTGGTCGTCATCGTCTCGACGAAGAAGCGCTACGGAGGCTTCGCCAAGGCGGTCGGCATGCGGGTGCTGACCACGCCGCACGGCCTCGGCTACGCCGCCACCGTCATCGTCGTCGACGAGGACGTCGACCCGTTCGACCTCCCGCAGGTGATGTGGGCCCTGTCCACCAAGATGAACCCGGCGGGCGACCTCGTCCAGGTCCCTCATATGCCCGTCCTCGAACTGGCGCCGCAGGCACAGCCGCCCGGCATCGTCGACAAGCTCATCATCGACGCCACCACCCCCGTCGCCCCCGACGTCCGCGGCACCTACGGCAACCAGGTCCGCGACCTGCCCGAGACGGGCGCCTGGCTCGCCAAGCTCCAGCAACTCGCCGCCCGCCGCTGAGGGTGCCCCGGCGCACCTCACATCCCGGCGCACCTGACATCCCGCCCGTCCCACATCCTGCCCATCCCCCTTCACGGAAGAGACAGCACGCCATGACCGATGCCACCACCTGCTGCCCACGCTGTGCGCACACCGTCATCGAGCACCTGTTCAGCTCGCCCGTTCCCGGCGTCTGGGACGTTCTGCAGTGCGGGCGGTGCCTGTACTGCTGGCGCACCGGCGAACCTGACCGCCGTACCCGGCGCGATGCCTACCCTGACAGCTTCAAGCTCACTGCCGACGACATCGACAACGCCCCTGAAGTACCTGCCGTTCCGCCCCTGGCCGTACCGGCAGTTCGCGCTGGTCAGGGCGTGGAAGCCGGGGAAGTCGTGGAGGCCGTTCAGACTGTCGGGTAAGCCGTGGCGGTTCCGATGGCTCCTCATCGGGATGTGACGGGGCTGCAGACGCCTGTGGAGGTGTCCAACGGGCGGGACGGTGGCCGGTGCCGGCTCAGCGGGGGCCGGAAACCGTGCCGCCGGTGTAGGTGCGCGGAACGCGGGCGCCGATACGGGTGACGATTTCGTGCGAGATGGTGTGGGCGGCGCGGGCCCAGTCCTGCGCGCCGGGTTCCCCGCGGTCACCGGGCCCGAAGAGCACGACCTCGTCTCCGGGCGTGGCAGGCACATCGCCGAGATCGAGGACGAACTGGTCCATGCACACGGTGCCCGCCACCCTGTGCCGTCGGCCGGAGACGAGCACCGGACCGGCCTGTGACGCATGCCGGGGAACGCCGTCCGCATAACCGAGGGGAACCAGGCCGAGCGTGGTCTCACGGGCCGTGCGGTAGCGGTGTCCGTAGGAGACGCCGTGCCCGGCGGGTACCCGCTTGACGGAGGCGAGCCGTGCGGTGAGGGTCATCGCCGGGCGCAGCCCCAGCTCCGCCGGTCCGGCCAGGCCGGGCACCGGGCTCAGCCCGTAGACGGCGAGCCCGGGTCGTACGAGGTCGAAGCGTGCCTCCGGAAGGGTCAGTGTGGCGGCCGAGTTGGACAGGTGCAGGACTTCGGGGGTGAGCCCGGCCCGGCGGGCGAGCTCGGCGGCGCTGCGGAAGTCCGCCACCTGCCGGTCACAGCCCGGGTGTCCGGGCTCATCGGCCCGCGCAAGGTGGGACCACACGCCGGCGACATGGACGGATCCGGCTGCTTCGGCGCGCGCCGCGGTGTCCACCAGCGCCGGCCAGTCGCCCGCCGTGGCGCCGCCGCGTCCGAGCCCGGTCTCCGCCTCGAGATGCAGCCGCGCGGGCCGCCCCACGGCGTGCGCCGCCCGGACCGCCGCCCGCACCGCCCACTCGGCACCTGCCGACAGTTCGACCCCGGCGGCCACCGCGGAATTCCAGTCGTCCCCCGGCGTCAGCAGCCAGGCGAGCAACCGGCCGGGGACACCGGCCGCGCGCAGTGCCAGCGCCTCCTGCATACCGGCGACGCCGATCCAGGTGGCGCCACCCGCGAGCGCCGCCCGGGCGGCCGCGACCATGCCGTGCCCGTAGCCGTCGGCCTTGACCACGGCCATGACCTCGGCGGAGCCCGCCGCATCGCACAGCCGGCCGACGTTGGCGCGGATCGCCGCGAGATCAATGCGGGCCTGGGCGTGCGGTGTTCCGGGCCGGTACGCCTCCGCGTCGTGGTGGTCGAACGCCGATCCGCCGGCCGGGGGTGCCGCTGGGCGTGCCACTGGGGGTGCCTTTGGGGGAGCGGCCGGGGTTGCTCCTCCGGCCGGCGAGCCGGGACCGGCCGGCGGCCGTACGTCCGCGACGGCGGTTGCTGCCGCTCGGTGTCCGGCTACGGCGATCTCGGCCTCGCGGGGAATGCCGAATGTCATGCCACCGTCCTTCCATGGGATCCGTTGGTGCCCGGTGAGCTGCGGGTGGAGCCATGGTTTCGGCAGGGGAACGGGCCGTCATCGTTCGATCGGCACTGTCTCGGGGCGCTCGGCAGTGGGGCTGGGACAACGGGCGGCGGCCGGCGGCTCAGGCCGAGTGGGCCTCCGCGCCGGCCTCCCCGCCGTATTGGCGGGCGGTGAGCTGGAGCAGCAGCGCGGTACGGGCCTGGGGGTCGTCCAGTGGCAGCGCCACGATGTCCTGGAGGCGGCGCATCCGGTGCCGCAGGGTGTTGGGGTGGATGTGCAGGCGGGCCGCGGCGGCCCGTGGGTCGCCCATCTCCAGCAGCCAGGCATGAAGCGTCGGCACACCACTCGTGCCGTACGTCTCGTCGTGGTCCACCAGTTGCTGCAGCGGCCCGATGCCGGTGATCCGTGCCGCCGCGGCGGAGCGTGCGACATGGCGGAGCACGACCGTGGCCCACACCTCGTCGTGGACGGCCTGGGCGCTTGCGATCAGACCCGTCCGGAGGAGGTCGAGAGTGTCGTCGGCCTGTTCACGCGAGCGGGCGAGCCCGGGGACCGATGCCGCCGGCCCGCCGACCGCGACCAGCGGGGCGGGCTGCCCGGTGGTCCCGCAGAGTGTCTCCAGCCAAGCCGGTCCCCCGTCGGCGGGCCGGGTGGCCGTCTCCGCCGGAACGATCCCGTACACCACTCCGCCGACGATCGCCGCGGGGGACCGAAGACGGGACCCCCGGAACCGGGACATACGCTCCCATACGGTCAGTCGCTGCCGCTCCGCTTCTTCGTCGTCCTCGCAGCGCACCCCCACGGCGATCACCCGCCAGGGGCCGGCGGTGAGTCCCAGACGCCGCGCCGCGTCCGCCGCCCCCTCCTGGCCGTGCAGCACCGTGGCGACCATGTCGGTCAGGACAAGGCGCTCCACATCTGCGCCCGCCCGCCGGCGCAGCAGATGCAGGGCGGCCACCGCCGCGGTGTCGGCGAACGCCTCGGCCCGCTCGGCAGGCACCGGCCCCGGCACGATCGCCCAGATCGAACCGAGCACATCCCCGCCGGCGTGCACCGGTACCACCAGCCGGGGCTTGGTCCCTTCCACCACAGCGGGGACGTAGAGGGGGCCGGTGTCCTGGGCGATTCTGTGGAAGACCCCGTGCCGCCGGAAGTGGGCGTTCACGTCGTCGGGGACATGCCGTCCCATGATCGTGGCGACGCGGGCCTCGTCGCCGCGCTCCTGCCGGGCGGAGTAGGCAAGGACACGTGAGCTGCGGTCCTCGATGGTGACCGGCGCGTCGATCACGGCGGCGATCGCGTCGGCCAGCCCGAAGAGGTCACCCGCCTCGGCGCCGACCGCCCTCGTACCGGAATCCGCGTAACCCTCGCTGTCGAGCACCGCGCGCAGCAGGGACACCACCTGTGCCCAGCCGGCCTGCTGCTCGACCTGCACCAAGGGCAGTCCCGCGGCACTCGCGGCCGCGACCACCGTTTCGTCGACCGCCGCCGGGGCCTTGAGCAGCAGAGCACCGGCCGACCGCGCGGCGCACGACGACAGGAGCCGCAGGGCCTGCGAACGATCCGTGAGGTTCACTCCGAGGACGAGGTCACCCGGGCGCAGATCGAAACTGCCGTCCGGCTCGGCAATCACCACATCGCCCACCGGGACCGCGGTGCCTCCGGGGGCGCACACCCCCGACAGCACGGCCGGCCCGACGGAGCCGAGAAGCCGTTGCAGACTCATCACCGGTCATCACCCGCTCACCGTTCCGCCCCCCATCGTGCACCACGGAATCCGCACCTCCGCACGCGGCCTCTTCCGGGCGGGCCGGTGGGCCGGCGGGCCGGCGGCCCACGGGCCGCGCAAGGAGCCGCCGGCCCCGGAACCGGTCCGGCAGCCGGCTCTCGCGCCGCCGCACCTGCAGTTCCCGCACGGAAACCGACGGTCATGAAGGGTGACGGTCGGTGTGCAGGGGCCGGCGGGGCCGGTCGGCGCCGACAGCAGGCCTGGTCAGGCCGGCCCGCGTCGTCACCCACGGACCTCAGGAAGATTCCACGGAAATCATCTGCCGGTGGCGGGAATTGAACGCCGGCGACGGCCGCTCCGTATCTCTCCATATCCGTGCCCCGTGGGGCACCGGTCCACGATGTGAGGAGGGCATCATGACTGACCCTGGTATCCCGCAGCTCCAGGCCTTGCCGGAGGGAGACGCCGAAGTATCCCTGGTGATTCGTCTGCAGTGGGAGGACGTTGCCGCGCTCGGTCAGGACGCCGCCCGGCTGGCTGCCCGTTGGAAGCGCCCGGTGACCCTGGACGAAGCCGCCAGTCAGCGGCTGCGCATCCGCCCGCCGGCCACCCATGCCAAGACAGTTGCCCAGGAGCGGGCGCAGCCCGCCGTGACGTCCACCACGGTGTCGCCCCTGCCGTCCCGCTCCCCTCAGGAGCAGGCGCGCCAGGCGATAGAGAAGATCAACGGCACCGCCGCTCATGAGACGGCGTAGCGCGGCGCCGCACTGAGGAGGGCGGCGAAGAGAAGGGTCCTGGTCCCTGGGGCAGGGGGTCCGGCAGTCCTGAACTGCCGGACCCCCTGCCCTTCTCCGTGCTCCGGCTGGGCCGACCGGGCGAAGATCATCGGCCCAACGGCTCAAAGCGGGCCCGCGGTACGTGCTGCCCGGGCCCGTCGGTGCTTCTGTGACGAGCCGGGCGCGACCGGCGCCGAGCCCGCGGAACGGGGCCGGGCCGGCGGGACGGGGCCGAGCACCGAGGAGGCGGGCCATCGTGAACTCCACCGCCGGTGCGGCACGAGAGCCGAGGCCGGTGCAGGCACGGGACGTCCCGCCGGGCGGACCGGGCCGGGGGCGTGACCCGCCCGTCGACGACCCCGAGGCGGCCCGCTCCCGAACGTCCCGAGCAGCAAAGGCACGGAGGCATGCACACCACGGTCACACTGCTGGCGGACGCTCCGGCCCAACTGCTCCCGGCCAGGCAGCTGATGGCGTTCACGCTGGCTTCCCACATCATCCTGGTGCCGCTCGGCGTGGCGCTGCCGCTGATCACCCTGGTGATGCACCACCGCGGCCTCCGCCGGAACGACCCCGTGGCACTGCTCCTCGCCCGGCGCTGGTCGGCGGTCATGGCGGTGCAGTTCGCGGTCGGTGTGGTCACCGGCACCGTGCTGTCCTTCGAGTTCGGGCTGCTGTGGCCCGGCCTGATGGGCACCTGGGGCGGCGTCTTCGGCATCGGATTCGGCGTCGAGGCCTGGGCGTTCTTCCTCGAAGCGGTGCTCATCGCCATCTACCTCTACGGCTGGCGGAGGCTGAAGCCCCGCACTCACTTCCTGCTCGGCCTGCCCCTCCCCGCTGCCGCCCTGCTCGGCGCGTTCGGAATCCTGGCGGCCAACTCGTGGATGAACACGCCCCAGGGCTTCACCCTGGATGCCGACGGCAAGCCGGTGGACGTCCACATCTGGTCGGCGGTCTTCACGCCCATGTTCGGCCCCCAGTACTGGCACTTCGTTGTGGCGATGCTGGTCACCGCCGGCTACGTCGTCGCCGGCGTCTATGCCGTCGGCTGGCTGCGCGGCCGCCGCGACCGCTATCACCGCCTCGGCTTCACCGTTCCCTTCACCCTCGCCGCGGTGTTCACCCCCGTGCAGATGCTGCTCGGTGATTCGATCGCCCGGTCGGTCTTCCACAAGCAGCCGGTGAAGTTCGCCGCGACGGAGATCGTCTGGCGTACCCGCACCCATGTACCGGAGTACATTTTCGGCCGGCTGCACCCCGACGGCACCGTCTCCGGTGGCATCAAGATCCCCCAACTCGACTCCGTGCTGGCCGGGTTCAGACCCGGGACCAAGGTGACCGGACTGAGCTCCGTCCCGGCGAGCGACCGGCCGACGGCGGCCCAGGCCACCATCGCCCACGGGGCCTTCGACCTCATGGTCGGGATCGGCTCGCTGCTGCTCCTCCTCGCCCTCTGGTACGGCTGGTGCCGGTTGCGTCGCCGCCGGCTGCCCCGGTCACCGTGGTTCTTCCGCGGTGCGGCGTGTGCGGGTGCCGCTTCCGTCGCCGCCGTCGAATGCGGCTGGGTCACCGCCGAAGTGGGACGCCAGCCCTGGATCGTCTACCAGCACATGCGGATCGGCGAGGCAGTGACGGCGACCCGGTCCACCAGTCTGTGGATCATGCTCGGCCTGGTGATGGTGGTGTATGTGTTCATCTTCGGCTCGCTGCTCGCCGTGCTCCTCAAAATGCGTACCGGCTGGCGGCTCGCCGACGCCCGGCCGGCGGCGGGGGAGCGGCACGAGGGACCGGAGACCGACACCCCCTACGGGCCGCGCGCGCCGGTGCCGGCCGGTGACCCGCCGTCGTCCGGCGCCACGGGGCCGGAACCGGCCGAGGACGGCCGACCGTGATGGCCGCCGTGATCGCCGTGGTGATGCTGCTCGCCGTGGCCGCCTACGCCTGCGCCGGCGGCACCGACTACGGAGCCGGGTTCTGGGACCTGACCGCCGGCGGTGCGGAGCGCGGCAAGCGGCCGCGGTGGCTCATCGACCATGCGATGGCTCCCGTATGGGAGGTCAACAACGTCTGGCTGGTCTTCCTCTTCGTCATCATGTGGACCGGGTTCCCGGTCCTCTTCCAGACCGTGTTCTCCGCGATGTGGCTCCCCCTGGCCCTGGCCGCCATCGGCCTGGTCCTGCGCGGTGCCGGCTTCGCCCTGCGCAAGCCCGTCCGCCGCATCGCGGGGCGACGCCTCTACGGGGCGGTCTTCGCCCTCTCCTCGTTGGTCACCCCGTTCTTCCTCGGCGCGGCCGTCGGCGGTATCGCCTCGGGACGGGCGGTACCGGGAACGGAGGCGTCGGCGCATGCCTGGGCCAACCCGACCTCCATCCTCTTCGGACTGATCGCCATCGTGGTGACGGCCTTCCTCGGCGCCGTGTTCCTGGCCGCCGACGCCGCCCGCTTCGGGGCGCCCGACCTCGTCGGCTACTTCCGGCGGCGGGCGCTGGGCAGCGTCGTCGCGCTCGCCGTACTCGCGGCGGTCATGCTGACCGTCACCCGGAGCGACGCCCCGCACGTCTGGCACGGACTCACCCACGGCCTCGGCCTCGGCCTCGTCATCCTGGCCGGAGTCTGTTCCCTCGCCACCGGGTGGCTCCTGCTGCGCCGGTCCGGAGCCTGGTCCCGGCTCACCGCCGTCGGCGTCGTCGCCGCGGCGGTCCTCGCCTGGGGAGCCGCCCAACGCCCCTATCTCATCCCCACTTCGCTGACCGTGGCCGAGGGCGCCGGCGCTCCCAGCAGCCTGCGGTGGGTAGGCCTGGTCACTCTCGTGGCCGTGGTGCTCGTCTGCCCGGCCGTGGCGTTCCTGTACTGGCTGGACACCCACGGCGAGCTGGAACCGCTCTCCGGCGCCGACCTGCAACGGACCCGGCCGGGCCGCGACGACCCGCCCGGACCGGGCCGGGCCAGGCCGCCCGAACCGGGCCGCGGCGAACCGACCGAGCGCAACTGAGGCCAGCGGTGCCGTCCACGTGGGCGACGCCGTCACGCGGCACACCGTCAGCAGTGCTCCGCGACATGGCCCTCGGCGCCGGCGGGGCGGACATCGCGATCGCGCAGGGAGAGGGAGAGGGCCTTCCCCCAGGCGCGGCAGGCCGCGGTGAAGTCCTTCGACTCGTATTCGATGACGAAGATCTTGTCGGCGTAGGCCTCGGCGAACTCGGTGCACTCGTGGTAGCGGGTGCACTCCTCGACGACGGCGAAGTCGAAGCCGATACGACGGCGTTGCGGCAGCAGACCGGTGGTGTTCTTCTGGGCGACAGCCAGGTGCTGTTGGTGGGCGCGGCGGGCCAGGAGCCGGGCGAAGGCCGCGGCATGCCCGGCGGTGAGCCTGCCGCCGGACCGCTCGTAGGAGTCGAGGTTGTCGGGTTCCACGGCGTCAAAACCGGCTTGGGCGCAGCCGTCGATCCAGGGACCGACGATGTCCATGAGCGCCCGCCGTTTCGCGCCGGTGGAGATGTCGAGCAGCGGCTCGTCCCAGTCCTTGTCGATGACGGGCTCTCCGTCCCCGTCCCGCAACAGCAGCTCGGGGTGGCGGTCCTTCCAGAGGCCGGTCGCGTCGGGCTGGGCCTGGAAGGCGTTGACGTAGCAGATGTTGTAGAGACCGGGGGCCGGCTCGGCCGTGCGGTCGCGGGACACGGCCCGGACTCCGGCGGGCGGGGGATAGGCGCCGCCGAGCTGGTAGTCGAAGGCGGCGTTCGCCGTCGGTGGACGCACCGCGGCCGGGACCGTTGCCCCGCCCGACGGCGCAGGCGTCCCAGGGCCGGCGGGGTGCGGAGCGCGGGTGGCGGAGCATGCCGTGCTGAGCGCCAGGACCAGGACGAGGGCGCCGACGGCGAGGGAGCGTGAAGAGTGCACAGCCTGAGCCTAGGGACGGGTGGCGCGCGTGGCGCCGTGGATGCCCTCCTCAGGAACAGTTCACACCGGCGGGAGGAGGGAAAAGTGTGCCTCCCGGCCCGTGGGGACGAGCCGGGAGGCACGATGGCCGACGGCTGCGGTCGTCCGTCCCGTGCCCGATGGCGCGGGGCAGCCCCCCGGTGCAACCGTGCGGCGCCGCCGTGGTCAGCTCAGCGCTTGACCACGAACGCCTTGCCCTCCTTCGCGTCGGCGGAGCAGGAGTTCTTCTCCGCCGTGGTCATCTTGCGCGTCTTGACGGTCACCGCATTGCTCTGCCCGTCCGTTCCGTTGGGCGCGGGCCCGGTGACCGTGTCCGGCACGAACCAGAAGTAGTGACCCCACTTCGGGCTGTCGTAGTGCGTCTGCCAGGTGCCGGAGACGGTCTGCATGACCTGGGCGCGGGAGATCCAGCCCACCTCGCCGGGCTTCACCGTCATGTTCAGGGAGCTGTTCTCGGTGTGCGAGCTCGACCAGGTGTGGCTGTAGGTCGCGGTGACACTCAGGTCGATGAGGCCGGCGATGTTTCCGCCCGCGGTGACGGAGACGCCGGCGGAGTCCGTGGAACCGACGGTGTCCGCCCAGCCCATCGACTGAGTGGCATCCGAAGTGCTGCAGTTGTAGAGGGAGTTGGAGACCTGGCGGAAGTCCCCGAGGTACGCCTTGCCGAGAGCCGGCTCGTTGAAGCTGCACTTGCCTTCGCCGGAAGCGCAGTCGGCCTTGAGCTGTTCCCGGGTGGGCCCGTCGTCCGCGGCAGCCGGTATGGCCATCGCCGCGACCAGACCCAGTGACGCCGTGGACAGTGCCAGCAGCCGGCTTCCGTGGCGGATCGTTCTGCTCTTTGTCATCGTGCTGTTGCCTCTCGCCCAGCCTTGTGGAAGCGACGCGTCCATGTGGGGGATGCGTCGCTGTTGCGTATGAGACTGGTGTGAAATCTGTTGCAACTACACCAAGAGTTGGCAAAGTTGTAGTTGATAGGGAAACAGGCCCTTTACAGGGGGCCGAAACGGAGGCAGCATCACCTCCCGCCGTGAAGGGGTCGGACCGCCTCCGCCTCAGCCGGCGTCGCGCGCCCCGTTGAGGACGGTGCGCACGGTCCGCGCCACGAAGTCCTTCTCGAGCGGAAGCTGCCGCAGCACGATGCGCACCCACGCGGCCCCGGCCAGCAGGTCCATCAGCAGCATGGGGTCGGTGTCCGCCGCGATTTCGCCGCGCGCGACGGCCCGGTCGAAAACGGCCTGCTCGCGGGCGATCCGGTCGGCGAAGAAGTCCTTGACGTGCGAAGCGAGTTCGGGGCTGTGGGTGACGGCGCCCAGTACGGCGACGGCGATGGCGGAGGCCGGTCGCGCGGTGAGGAGGGTCGTCATCGTGCCCAGAAGGGCCTCCAGGTCCCCTTCTAGGCTGCCGGTGTCGGGAGGTGTGAGCTCCAATTGGCGTGCGCCGATGAGGGCGGCGCCGAGGAGGGCTCCCTTGGACGGCCACCAGCGGTAGAGCGTGGTCTTGTTGACGCCGGACCGCTGGGCCACCCCCTCGATGGTCAGCCCCTCGTAGCCCTTTTCCGCCAGCAGATCCAGTGCGGCGTCGAAGATCTCCTGCGCTTTCCGTGGGCCGCCGCGCCGTGTTCCGTTCCGCTCCTCGCTCATGACGGGGAGAGTAGCAGCAAAAAACAACGCAACGTTGCGTTGCACTTGAGGTAGCGTGCCGGGCATGGAATCCAAGGAATCCGGTCTGCCCCTCGTTTTTGTGCACGGCATGCGGCTGAGCGGCACGATGTGGCGCCCCGTGATCCGCGCCATCGGACAGCGCCATCCCACGGCTGCGCCCGACCTGCCCGGTCACGGGGACCGGCACGGTGAACCGTTCAGCATCCTCGGCGCCGTGGCGGCGGTGACCGAAGCCATCGACGCACTCGGTGGGCGGGCCATGCTCGTCGGCCTGTCGCTGGGCGGCTATGTCGCGATCGCCACCGCCGCCGCCCACCCCGACCGTGTTCTCGGCACGGTCGCGATGGGCTGTACGGCGCTCCCGCGCGGAGCATTCGGCGCCGTCTACCGGGGAGCGGCCCGGCTCGCGGCCCGGCACCCCCAACAGGCCGACCGGCTGAGCACGTTCGCGTTCCGCCGGGCTCTGCCCCCTCCTCAGGCGCAGGCCATGGTCTCCGGCGGCCTGAGCTGCGAGATCACACCGAGCATCATCAAGGCCGTCTCCGAGATGGACCCGCCGGCGTTGCTCTCGGCGTATCCGGGCCCGGTCTGGCTGGTGAACGGCGAGCGCGACCACTTCCGCCGCCATGAACGCCTCTTCCTCCGCGCCTGCCGCGACGGTCGCCTCGTCATCCGGCCGGGATGCGGACACCTCACCAGCCTCACCGACACGGCGGAACTCACCCGCCATATCCGCGATGCCGCCACGGTCGTCGCGGCCCGGAGCCACGGCTCGTCGACGCCGGAGGGAGTGCAGTGACCGCCCGCATATGGAGCCTGGAGGAATCCCTGGAAATCCCCCTCCCGCCACACGCCGTCTATGCGGCCCTGGCGGACATCCGGCGGATGAAGGAGTGGAGCCCCGAGGTCATCTGGGTGTGGCCCCGCGGAGAACGCTTCGTGGGGGTCAACCGGAAGGCCTGCTGGATCTGGTTCGCCACCTGCCGGATCGTCATCGCCGATCCCGGCCGGGAGTTCGCCTTCGACAACACCACGTTCGGCCTGCCGGTGGCGCGTTGGGGCTACCGCCTGACCCCGACGGAGCGCGGCACACAGGTCACCGAATACTGGATCGACCGCCGCCGCCACGGGTGGCGCCGTCGGGCCGCCGAGATGCTGGGCCTGGTCTTCACCGGCACCCCGGCGGCCCGGCGCGCGGTACACAACCGCGCCGGTATGCGGGAAACCCTCCGCCGGCTGTCCGCCGCATGCCGGACGGCCCCTTGCACCACGCAGGGAGGGCGGGGGCCGACGCGTTGATGCGCGCCGCACCAACGGTGGGGTGGCCGGGTAGTTCGCCCTCGCGCGCCGGCCCGTGGCCCGCACTCATGAACGCCGGCCACGGGCCGTGGCCTGTCGTCACGACTCTCCGTCGTCAACGGTGAATCCGTCCCTCAGGTGGCCCGGGTGGCACGGGTGGCCACCACCAGCCGGCACCGTGGGCTGCCGTCGGGGCGTCGGCCGAGCTCCGGCAGGGCGTGCAGCTGCACATCAAATCCGGCCCGCGTCAGCTCCGTCCGCACGTCGGCGAGCGGGAAGGTCCGGTAGTACATGACGAAACGCGGCCGCCACAGGGCGTTGCGGACCCGCATCGCCGTGTCGAAAGCCAGCAGCGCCCAGTAGCCGGGCGACCCCGGCCGTGCCGGAGCCCCGATCGGGAAGACGAACCGGCCGCCGGGGCGCAGCACGGAGTGCACCTGAGAGAACAGCCCCGGCCGTTCCCTGGGCAGAAAATGCCCGAACGCGCCGAAGCTCACCACGAGGTCGAAGACCGGCCCGAAGGGGAGTGCCCGTGCGTCCGCGCGCACCCATGCGGTGTGTGGTGCGCCCGCGGCCGGGCGCTCACGGGCGCGCCCCTGGGCGAGCATTCCCGCGCTGAGGTCGACTCCGGTGACCCGCTCCCGGCAGATCTGCCGCAGTACGTCCGTGCCCGCGCCGGTGCCGCAGCACAGGTCGAGGCCGCTGTCGAACGGCCCCAGTCTCCGCAGCGCCCGCGACACGGGCGTCAGGATCGCGTCCGGGGTCCGGAACGGCGTGTGGTCGAATGTCGGCGCGAGCAGGTCATAGCCGCGCTCGACGGAGGACAGCGCCTGCACGGCGAGTTCACGGAAGGTGGGACCCTGAGGTGCGAACATTGCCCTCAGCATAGAACTCGTCCGCACTCAGGGTCGCATCGGCCGCGTCCTGTGGTACCGTCCGAACAGAACGTATGTGTGCTCGCCGCCCTTCCGGCGCCCGTACGTCGCTTCTTTTCCTTCGCTTGCGCATCGCTGTTGCGCCCGTCCTTCTCGACCGGCGATCCAGCAGGCACCGGCTGCTCGATATGCACAGTCCGGCGATGCGGCAGCACCTTTCTCTCCGGTCGCGGGCATTTCCGACCTCCGGCAGGGCGTGAACTCACCGCCCTTTCCTGCCGGATTCCCCTCCCCGCCGACCCGCAGACGAACCTCCCGAGAGGACCTACCCTCATGACCACTGGTACCCATGTCAGCAGGCGACCCGGCACGGCCACTATTCCTGATTCCCTGTCTCCGCTCACTTCTCCTTCTCTTTCCGCTGCCCCTCTTGCTTCCCGCCCTGAGGAACAGTCCGCGGCCGCAGCCTCCGAGAAACCCGAGGTGGCGGCAGCCGGGGTCCTGGATATCGCGAACGATCGGCAAGAGGCCGGCTTTCTCCGTGCGGAAGGCTGTCTTGCCTCGTCCGGCGATGTCCGGGTGCCCGCTGCGCTGATCCGTGAAGCGGGCCTGCGCAAAGGGGACTTCGTCGCAGGGAGCTGCACGCGGCCGCGGTTGCTCGCCCGGATCGAGTCGGTCAATGGGCACCGGCCCGAAGCCGTGCGCGGGCGGCCGCATTTCCGTGACCTCACGCCACTGCATCCGCGCCACCGCATGCGCCTGGAAAGTGCGACCGGCGCACTGGCACCGCGCATCGTCGATCTGATCGCACCGGTCGGCAAGGGCCAGCGGGGCCTGATCGTGGCACCCCCGAAGACGGGCAAGACGGTGCTGCTGCAACAACTCGCCGCCGCCGTCGCCGAGAATTACCCCGCATCCCGTCTGATGGTCGTGCTGATCGATGAACGACCTGAAGAAGTCACCGATATGCGGCGCTCGGTACGCGGAGAGGTGCTTGCCTCCACCTTCGACCGGCCGGCGAAGGAGCACATCGCCCTCGCCGAACTGGCCGTGGAGCGCGCCAAACGACTCGTCGAGCACGGGCAGGACGTCGTCATCCTCTTCGATTCCCTCACCCGCCTGTGCCGGGCGCACAACAACGCCGCCGCCTCGGGTGGCCGCACCCTGAGCGGAGGTGTCGACGCCGCCGCGCTGCACGGCCCCAAGCGGCTCTTCGGTGCGGCACGGCTCGCAGAGGAAGGCGGCTCGCTGACCATCCTCGCCACGGCCCTGGTGGAGACCGGTTCCCGGGCCGACGATTACTTCTTCGAGGAATTGAAGAGCACCGGGAACATGGAACTCCGCCTGGACCGTGCGCTCGCGGGCAAGCGGCTCTATCCCGCGGTCAATGTCAGTGCCTCGGGCACCCGGCGCGAGGAACTCCTCCTGCCGGAAGCCGAGTTGACGGCCGTCCGCCGACTGCGCCGCGCCCTTCGGGCCGGAGGCGATCAGGCGAACACGGAGTCCCTGCTCGAAAAGGTCCGGCGTACGCCCGACAACGCGACATTTCTGCGACAGGTACGGCACACCGCGCCGGGCGGATGAACGGTGGCCGGATGACCGGGTGGCCGGCGACGGGCCGTTGGCGAGGCCTGGCGTGCTGCGGCCTCAGGAAGCGGGCGCAGCCGGCAGGACATGGGCGCCGGTCCGGTCGGTGCTCAGGCACAGTGAGCAGATCACCGCGGCGTGCTGGTGGCAGGCGGCGAGGTCCGGACGCTCGAACTCCTGACGGCAGACATGGCATGCGTAGCGGGCCGGACTGGGGTTGCCGTCCGGGTCCAGCAGTGGAGCGTCGATTCCGTCGGTGGTGCGCCGCAGGTAGAAGCGGCCCTTGGTCAGGACGGCCGTCAGGGGGGTGAGCACGAAGGCGATCACTGCGGCCGCGACAGGTGAGTACGGCTGGAGAGCGTCACCCAGAGCGTGGAAATACAGGGCGATCGACAGGCCGGATGCGGCGGTGAAGGACACCACGCCGACCGGGTTGACCGCATAGAGCATGCCGCGGCGGAACTCGGGGGCCTGCGGGGAGAGTTTCAGCAGGTACTTGTTGACGATGATGTCGGTGGCGACGGTGACGATCCAGGCGATGGCGCAGTTCGAATAGAACCCCAGGACGCTGTTGAGGAAGCTGAACATGTCCGCTTCCATCAGGACCAGTGCGAAGGCCAGGTTCGCGAGCACGAACACCATCCGGCCCGGATAGCGCTTGGTGACCCGGGTGAACGAGTTCGTCCATGCCAGCGAACCGGAGTAGGCATTGGTCACGTTGATCTTGATCTGACTGATCACGACCAGGACCACGGCCAGCGGGATGACCAGCCACGACGGCATCATGGCCGCGAAGGCGCCGGTGAACTGCTGGATGGGCTCGGTGGCCGAGGCCGCGCCCACCTCGGCGAGGACGTAGACGGCCAGGAAGACACCGATGGCCTGCTTGAGCGCGCCGAGCACGACCCATCCGGGGCCGGCCATCACCACGGCCGTCCACCAACTGCGCCGGTTCCGTTCGGTCTTGGGCGGCATGAAGCGCAGGTAGTCGACCTGTTCACCGATCTGCGCGATCAGCGACAGACACACGCCCGCGCCCAGCAGCACCGACGCGGCGTTGATCCCGCCGCTGCCGTGAGCGCCCCGGTACGACAGGAACGTGTGCACCGTGCCGGGGTCCGTGGCGATCAGGTACAGCAGCGGCCCCACCATCAGCAGCAGCCAGACCGGGGTCGTCCACACCTGGAGCTTGCTGAGCGCCTTCATCCCGTAGATCACCAACGGGATGACCATGCAGGTGGACAGCACATAGCCCAGCCACAGGGGCAGCCCGAAGCCCAGTTTCAGGCCCTGCGCCATGATCGAGCCTTCGAGGGCGAAGAAGATGAAGGTGAAGCTGGCGAAGATGACGCTGGTCAGGACCGAGCCGTAATAGCCGAAGCCCGAACCCCGGGTGATCAGGTCCAGGTCGATGTTGTAGCGCGCCGCGTAGTAGGCCAGGGGGAAGCCGGTGATGAAGATGACCACCGCGGCGACCAGGATGGCGGCCAACGCGTTCCCGGTGCCGTGAGTGAGGCCGATGCCCGCACCGATCGAGAAGTCGGCCATGTAGGCGATGCCGCCCAGTGCCGTGGTTGCCACGACCATCGGCGTCCAACGGCGGTAGCTGCGCGGGGCGAACCGGAGGGTGTAGTCCTCCAGGGTCTCGTCGGCCGCTTTGCCGGCCGGCGCCTCGGCGGGGGCGGGCCGAGGGCTGCTGTCGGGGACGGTCAGTTGTGGCTCGACGCTCATGCCGGACCTCCTGGGGGCAGTGGGAACACGACGTACGGGCACGCGCACGGCAGGGGACCGTGCGGCGCGCGCCGGCGTCGGCGAAGCGGGTGTGCGGTGCTGGGGAGATTAGGGAGCGCGTGTTTCCCGCAGCGTCCTCGTAGGTGAAGCGGGTGTTTCCGGGGCGGAGGGAAGAACGGCGGCGCCATGAGCACGAGGTGCTCGCTGCGCGTCCGGGCGAGCGGGTAGACATGAGGCTGCCGACGGCGGAGCGGAGTCCGGGACGGCACCCGGCGTCACTGCCGCCGCCCGGCGAGCCCTCTTCGCCCCGTCCCCTCCCTCACCCCGCAGGAGCCACCATGACAGCGGACCGACACGGGCACCCGATGAGCGAGACCGGCACCGAGGCCCTTGCGCACTACGAACAGGCCCTGGACGACCTGCTGTTCTTCCGGCCCCGGGTCGTGGAGACGTCGGAGGCGGTACTCGCTGCCTCGCCGCGGTCGGTGATGGGGCAGACGCTGGCTGCCTACCTGGGGGTGCTGGGCACCGAGGAGAAGGACGCGGCCGCGGCACGGGACCGCTTCGTCCGCTTCCGCTCCGGCCTGGACACCGAGCGCCTGACGCCCCGGGAACGTAGGCATGTCGCCGCCGCGACGGCGTGGCTGGACGGCGACCTGCACGGCGGCGGCCGCATCCTCGGCGACCTCTCCGTCGCCTTCCCGCGCGATGCGCTGGCACTGTTCGCGGGCCACCAGCACGACTTCCTCACCGGGGACGCCCAGCGCCTGCGCGACCGCGTCGGCGGAGCACTGGACGCCTGGGACGAGGACGACCCCCACCACGGTCCGCTGCTCGGCATGTATGCGTTCGGCCTGGAGGAGTCGGGCCACTACGAACGGGCGGAGGAGGTCGGTCTGGCGGCCCTTGCGCAGCATCCGGGCGATGTGTGGGGCATCCACAGCGTGGTGCACACCTACGAGATGCGGGGACGTTTCGCGGATGGGATCCGCTTTCTCGACGCCCGTACGGACGACTGGGCCCGGGGCAGTCTGCTCACCGTCCACCACTGGTGGCACTACGCCCTCTACACACTGGAGCTCGGCGCCACCGACCGCGTCCTGGAGATCTACGACTCCGCGCTCCACCACGACGCCTCGGCCGGTGCGGCGATGGAACTGCTGGACGCCGCGGCGCTGTTGTGGCGGCTCTACCTGGCACGGGACGAACAGAGCGCGCGGTGGGCCCGGCTCGCCGATGCCTGGGAGAGCCGCCAGGACGGCCCGCACTATGCCTTCAACGACGCACACGCGGTCATGGCCTATGTGGGGGCAGGCCGCTTCCCCCAGGCACAACGCCTCGTCCGGGACCGGGAAAACTGGCTGGCGGCGGAGGGGGGTGTCGCCAACCGTGCGATGACGGCGGATGTCGGACTGCCCGTCTGCCGCGCGCTGATCGCCTACGGCCGGCAGGACTACGGCCGGGCCGTCGATCTGCTGCTGCCCGTGCGCCACCGCCTGCACACCTTCGGCGGCAGCCACGCCCAGCGGGACGCGATCCAGCGCACCCTCGTCGAGGCATCCCTCCGCTCGGGCCGGGCCGACCTGGCGCGGACCCTGCTCAGCGAGCGAATCCAGCTGCGTCCGGTCTGCCCGTACAACTGGTCGGCCAAGGCCCGGCTCGAGGAACAGCTCGGCGACCCCGCACGGGCCGCGGCCGCCCGCGCACGCGCGGCCGCGCAGGCAGCCGCGTAACGGGGTGAACGGGCAACACGTCCGGGCGTCAGTGTTGTCCCGCGGGCAGGCCGGCGTCCTCCACGGCCGGCGGGGCGTCGGACGTCAGGAACTCCGGGTCGGGTTCGAGGAACCGGATGGCGACGGCAGTGGCGAGGTGCAGGACGGCGAAGATCCAGACGATGCCCTCCACACCGACCGGGCCCAGGGCGAGGGCGACGATGGCGGGGCCGGCGAAGGTGCTCGCTCCGGCGCCCAGGTTGAGTGCGGACATGGCCTGTCCCTTGTGGCGTGGCGCGAGCGCGGGGACCACCGCCGAGATCGGCACATAGCCGGCCAGGGCGATGCCGTAGAGGGCGGCGGCCACCGCGGCGGCGGCGAAGTGCGGGCCGGCCACGACCGGTACGTAATACAGCGCCAGGCAGGTGAGGGCGCAGGCCACGGCGCCGAACCAGGTCATGGTGCGCTGCCAGCCGAGGCGGTCGCCGACGGCACCGAAGAAGAGGTTGGCGAAGATGTTCGCGGCGAACATCACGCTGAGCAGGCGCAGCCAGGCGGAGGTGCTGAAGCCGACCGTCTCGGTGAAGAAGAACGGCAGGCAGACCAGAAAGCCGAATTGGGAACCGGTGCTGAAGACGCGGACCGCCGCGCCGATGGCCACACGGGGGCGGCGCCGCATGATCGAGACGCTGCCCGCCAGGGTCGCGAGCGGACGCCCGCGGTCGGGAGCGAGTCCGCTCCGGCCGGTGGGCTCGCGCACCAGCAGCAGGGCGAGCAGGCCGCCGAGCATCACCAGGCCGAGCGCGAGCCACAACGTCCGGTAGGAGCCGACCATCGGGATCGTGGTGCTGGCGACGAGTGAGCCCAGGGTCGGCAGGCCGCCGGTGAACGCGAACCAGTACCAGCCGACCGCCGTTCCCAGCCGCTGCGGCGGGGTCGCCGCGGTCACCCACACCAGGAATCCGTAGGCGAACAACGGATATCCGAACCCGCGCAGCCCGTAGATGAGGATCAGCACCGGATAGTTCATGGCGGGCAGCGCCACCGTCAGCATCAGCAGCTGGAAGACGAGCCAGATGACGAAGCCTGCGGTCATCACCCGTCGTGGCCCCCACAGGTCGGAGAGGGCTCCCGAGAGCCAGGCGCCGAGGGCCACGGTGATGCCGTAGACGGCGATGACCGCCGCCGCGTCGGCCTTGGCCAGGCCCTGATCGGCCAGGTACTTCGAGAAGAAGCCGGTCTCCACGCCGTCGCCGGTCATGAACAGCAGCACTCCCAGGAATCCCCAGGCCAGAGCCGGGGGTATGCCCAGGCGGGCACATCGGGAGTGGCTGCTGACGGCCGGCGGGCGGCCGGTGGCCGGTGCCGGTGCCGGCCGGGGGTGAGCGGGGCTGCTCATGGGCTCTCCAGGGGGCTGGCGTGATCGGTGAGCACGGGGGAGGGGCACCGCCGGCGGCGTCGGCAGACGGTGAGCCGGGGCAAGTCTTCTCGCATTTTGTGCGAAGTCAAGACTCCTCTGATAAAAAAAGAAGCGGTACCGTGCTGACATCCAGGGGCGCGCCGGTCCGGACCGGGATCGTGCACGGCCCCCGCCCCACCCCCGCACCCGAGGGAGCCGTGACCCGCCATGACCACCACATCCGGGATTCCCACCACCATGCGTGCCGCCGTACTGCACGGACCCGGGAAGCTGAGCATCGAGAAGCGGCCCGTTCCCGCCCCCGGCCCGGGAGAGGTCCTGGTCCGCGTCGAGGCGGTCGGGACCTGCGGCTCGGACGTGCACTACTACCGGGACGGGCGGATCGGCGACTTCGTCGTACGCGCACCACTCGTGCTGGGGCACGAGGCGGCCGGCACGGTCGTCGCCTGCGGTCCGGGCACCGACGGACGCCGGATGGGACGGCGGGTGTCCATCGAGCCCGGCACGCCCTGCGGCAGCTGCGGTGAATGCCGTCCGGGCCGCTACAACCTGTGCCCGGACATGCGCTTCCTCGCCACGCCGCCCGTGGACGGCGCCTTCTGCGAATACCTCGTCGTCCGCGAGGGCTTGGCCCACGAGGTCCCCGACACCCTCACCATCGAGGAGGCCGCCCTGCTGGAACCGCTGTCCGTGGCGGTCTGGGCCTGCCGCAAGGCCCGCGTGGCCCCCGGTGACCGGGTCCTGATCACCGGCGCCGGGCCCATCGGCCTGGTCGCCGCCCAGACGGCACGGGCCTTCGGCGCACGGGAGGTACTGGTCACCGATGTCCTGCCGCACCGCCTCGAACTCGCCCGGGCCGCCGGCGCCACGGCTCTCGATGTCTCCCGTACACCGCTGTCCGAGGCGGAGTTCACCCCCACCGTCCTCCTGGAGTGCTCCGGCGTGCCCGCCGTGAGCGGCGAGGCGATCCGCACCGTGGGCCGGGCCGGACGGGTGGTGCTCATCGGGATGGGCGGGTCCGAGGCACCGCTGCCCGTGAGCCGGGTGCAGAACTACGAACTGGAACTGACCGGCACCTTCCGCTACGCCCATACCTGGCCCACCGCGATGTCCCTGGTGGAGTCGGGAAGGGTCCGGCTCGACTCCCTGGTCTCGCACGGTTACGGTCTTGCCGAGGCCGAGAGCGCACTGACCGTCGCCACCCACGACGCGGCTGCCGTCAAGGCCGTCATCTACCCGCAGCGGTAGCCGCGCTGCCGCTGTCCGACCGGAAAGGGGCGGCCCCGATGGCTTCCACACGGTCGTCGCTGGCCGAGGTCGACCGGCGACGGCAGGACGTACTGGCCCATGTCGTCGAGCACGGAGACGTGCGCATCGACGAACTGGCCAGACACTTCGGGGTCAGCCTCGCGACCATGCACCGCGATCTGGACCAGCTCGCCGAACGCCGGCTGCTGCGCAAGGAACGCGGCCGGGCCGCGCCCTTCCCGACCCTCACCATGGAGACCGCCACCCGCTTCCGCACCGGCGTGAACCTGCCGGTGAAGGAGGCGCTCTGTGCCGCCGTCGCCGACGAGATCCGGCCCGGCAGCACCCTCGTGCTGGACGACTCGACCACGGTCTTCCCGCTCGCGGCCCGGATCGCGCGGACCGAAGCGGTCTCCGTGGTCACCAACTCCCTGGGTGTGGCCCGGCTGTTCGACGAGACACCGGGCGCCGATGTCACCCTCCTCGGCGGCCGCTACCGCGGCGAGTTCGGCTCCTGCGTCGGCCCCGAGGTGCTGCGCGCCCTCGGCCGCCTCCGCGCCGACCTCGCGGTGATGTCCGCGGTGTCCGTACTCGGCGGCCGGCTCTTCCATCCGATACGCGACTACGCCGAGATCAAGGAAGCCATGCTGGACTGCGCCGAGCGGTCGCTGCTGCTGGTGGACCACACCAAGTTCGGCAAGACCGCCACCCATGCCTACAGCGACATCGCCCGCTACGACCGGGTCGTCACCGACCGCGGTGCGCCGGACGGGGAGCTCGCCGCACTGCGCCGCAGGGGAGTGGCCGTCGACGTGGTCGACGCCTGACGGTACGCCGCAGCGAGGCAGTGCAGGCCCCATGCGCTGGGGCTGCCCCGGGACCGCCGGGCCTGCCCCGCACCGCAGGGCCTGTTCCCACCCGCCGGGCCTGCCCCGCGCCTCAGTTCCGGGGAGGCCGCGGTGACTCCGGGCCGGGAGCGAGCAGGCCCGCGAGCACCCGGCGGATCACCCGCTCGAACAGGGCTTGAGCATCCTGCGCCGAGTCGGCCGCCGAGTCGGCCGCCGAGTCGGCCGCCGGGCCGACTGCTGAGTGGGCTTCCGGGTGGCCGGTGAGGGCCTGTGCGAGGAGCGGATGAGCACCCTTCCCGGCCGCGGTGGCGAGATAGGTGGCTTGCGCCGACTGGCGCGCAGTGGGTGACCGGTAGCTCTGCAGGGCGGCACGGGACACCATCGCGACCAGCGCGTTCAGCACGGCGACGGCCTCCAGCTTGGCCCGGCCGGTCATCCGCACCGGTGCCAGGGCCCCGAGGGCGAATTCGAGGTAGTCCAGCCCGCAGGGACCCACCCGCATCGCCTCCGGTGTCACCTCCAGCAGCCAGGGGTGCCGGAGCTGGACCTCCCGGGTACGGTTGGCCAGCGCCAGCAGATCCGTCACCGGTTCCCCGGTCAAGGCCACCGTCAGGTCGATCTCGCCGGTTGCGGCGTCCACCATCAGATCCACCAGATCGTCACGGCCCGCGACATAGCGGTAGAGGGACGCGGGACCGGTGCCCAGCTCCTTGGCCACCTGCCGTACGGACACGGAGGCCAGCCCGCCGGCATCGGCCAGACGGACCGCGGCCCGGGTGATCTGCCCACGACTGCGCTCGGGTGCAGGCCCTCGCGCTCCCCGCTCGGGGCGTTCCCACACCACTACCGGCTCCTCGGTCACCGAGACCCTCACCCGCCTCTCTCCCTCGTCCTGCCCCGCTATGCTAATAACTGCGAACAGCGATCGCAGTATTGAGAGGGGATCATGACCACGTGGATGCCGACCCGCTGGGCCC
Source organism: Streptomyces sp. NBC_00400 (assembly GCF_036048035.1). Taxonomy (NCBI): domain Bacteria; kingdom Bacillati; phylum Actinomycetota; class Actinomycetes; order Kitasatosporales; family Streptomycetaceae; genus Streptomyces; species Streptomyces sp. NBC_00400. The sequence continues at coordinate 8,281,782 of NZ_CP107940.1, forward strand.
GCAACGGCGAAGTGGAGCTGGCCTATGATCAATTGACGGATCGTCAAGACAGAGACCCGCTGCTGCTGGTGACCGGCCTGGGTGTCTCGCGTCTCTGGTGGCCCGGCGGCCTGGCCCAGGCCCTGGCCGCGCAAGGTTTTGCGGTGGCCCGCTATGACCAGCGCGACGCGGGAGAATCGACGCGTCTGCCGCCCACCGGGACCGGCAACCCCATCACGGCGCTCTTCCGCAAGCGCGGTGTGTCGTATACCGCCGAGGACATGACCGACGACGCCATCGCCGTGATGGATGCGCTGGGCTGGGATTCGGCCCATCTCTTCGGTCAGTCGCTCGGCGGCGCGGTCGCCCAGCGCATCGCGCTGCGCCACCCCGGGCGGGTACGGACACTGACGTCGGTGTCGGCCGTCCCCGGCGACGTCGCGGGCCTGGGTGCCCTGCGCCACATCCGGCTGCGGACGCTCGGCAAGCTCGCTCGGATGACGTACCCGGACACTCCCGAAGGCGATATCGAGGCCGGGATCGCCCTCGCCCACCTCCTGCATTCGCCCGCGTATCCGCTCGACGAGCAAGCCGTCAGGGACTCGGTCACCAGCCTGGCGGATACCGGGGTCCGCGACGGGCACAGCCAGAGCCGGCAGATCAGCGCGCCGTGGCACGGTCCCGCCATCAGCCGGATCACGGTGCCGACCCTGGTCCTGCACGGCGCGGACGATCCCCTGGTCAAACCCGCTGCCGGGCGCGCCGTTGCGGCCCGTATCCCGGGTGCGCAGTTCGTCTCGTTGCCCGGGGTCGGTCACGACCTGCCGGAACCGGTCTGGAACGACGTCGCGATGCGGGTGCGACGCCTCGCCGGCCGGTAGTGCCGCGGTGGGGCAGCCCTTGGGGCGGCGAAGCCCAGGCCGGGCAACCCGACCGATCAACCCCTCCGATTTCGCGACAACGTGGCCCGTCCGTCGGCCACATGCCGGCCGGCGGACAACTCCCCCGCAGCCCCGCCCGTCCTACCGCACGTATCTGTACGCACTCTTCTTTGGAGGTCATTCATGCGACGGTTGGGGACAGTGGCCGCGGCACTCGTGCTGGCGGGCGCCGGGGTGGCGGGGACGGCCACAGCGGCCAGTGCCGCGACCGGCCCGGCGGACAAGGCTCCCGCGGCCTGCTCAACCGCCTGGGGCAGCGGTAACAAGTCGGCGGCGACCGCGGACACCAAGCCCTTGACGGACGTCAAGACCAGTCACACCGCGTGCTACGACCGGATGGTCTTCGATATCGGCGGCGCGAACGGCAAGTTCGGCTACCACGTGGGTTACGTCGATGCGTTCCATCAGGACGGTTCGGGCGAGCGGATACCCGTCAAGGGCGGCGCCATCCTGCAGATTTTTGTGTCCGCGCCCAGCCATGACCCGGTGACGGGTAAGCAGACCTATGCGGGGACGGCCGGCAAGTCGCTCCCGGGAGTGAACATCACCGGATACAAGACGTTCACGGACACCAAGTTCGGGGCGAGCTTCGAGGGGCAGACCCAGGTCGGCCTGGGCCTGCGGGCCAAGCTGCCGTTCCGGGTGGTCCAGTCCGGTCACGAGCTGATCGTGGACGTCGCCCACAAGTGGTGACCGCCTCGTCGTGGGCCCCTGTCCCCGCTTCTCCGGAAGGGTTGCGGGGGCCCGTCTGACGCCCGGGTAAATACTCCGGCGGCACACAGAGAAATACCCCGGTCCGAATTGACGGCCGGGGTATTTCTCTGTGTATATTGAGGGCTTCTGTGTCTTCACACTGCGCCTTCATCAAGTAATGAAGTAAGCCCAACTTCATTACCGAACTTTACCCGAGCGGAGCTGAATTGTCAAACGAGGAAATGCGGCACGAGCAGGAATTCATTGATCTGCTCTATGAACGCCTCGCCGAACTGCGGACCGGAGCTGAGAGGGCGGTGAACGCGGCCCTGCCGCTGGACGGGAACCATGCCCAGGCACGGCTGGAGCGCGATGTGCTGGTGGCCGAGCACTCGGGCCTGCTGGCTGCCTTCGACGCCGGCGAGAACGGCCTGTGCTTCGGCCGGCTGGTCTTCCGGGACGGGCGCGATCACCACATCGGCCGTATCGGCATCCGGCGCGACGACGCGGACCGGACCCCGCTGGTCCTCGACTGGCGGGCCGAGGTCGCCCGCCCCTTCTACCTCGCCACCGGGCACACCCCGATGGGGCTGCGCCGCAGGCGTCACCTCACGACCGAGGACCGGCGCATCACCGCCCTCCATGACGAGATCCTCGACCTCGACGACACCGAGCGCACCGGGTACGAGGGCGCCGATGCGGACGCCGTCCTGCTCTCCGCCCTGGACGCGGCGCGCACCGGCCGGATGCACGACATCGTGCAGACCATCCAGGCGGAACAGGACGCGATCATCCGTGCCCCGCACCACGGCGTTCTCGTCGTGGAGGGCGGGCCCGGCACCGGCAAGACCGTTGTCGCGCTGCACCGCGCCGCGTACCTGCTCTATGCGCACCGCGAACTGCTGGCCCGCCGTGCCGTGCTGATCGTCGGGCCCAACCCCGCGTTCCTCAGCTATATCGAGGAGGTGCTGCCCGCGCTCGGCGAGACGGGCGTTCTGCTCGCCACACCCGGTGAACTCTTCCCGGGCGCGACCGCGACCGGAACCGACACCGCCGAAGCCGCCCGGATCAAGGGCCGTGCGGAGATGGCGGACGCCCTGGCCGGGTACGTACGCGACCGGCAGACCCTGCCCGACCCCGAGATCGTGATCGACCACGAGGACGGCGAACTGCGGCTGGACGCAGACATGGCGTACGAGGCGCGTCGCCTCGCGCGCGAGACCAAGCTGCCGCACAACCTCGCCCGCCCCCACTTCGCCTTCCGCATCATCGATGCCCTCACCGCCCAACTCGCCGACCGGCTGGGCGCCGACCCCTTCGGCGGGCCGAACTTCCTCGGCCCCGACGACCTCGCCCAGCTCGGCAAGGCGATCGCCACCAGCCCCGAAGTGCACCGCGCCATCGAGGAGTTGTGGCCCGATCTCACACCGCAGAGGCTGGTCGCCGGCTTCCTCGCCGACCCCGCCCGCCTTCCGGAGGCCGACGCGGAGGTGATCCGCCGTGCGGACGGCGACTGGACCCCCGCGGACATCCCCCTGCTGGACGAGGCGGCCGAACTCCTCGGCGAGGACGACTCGGCGGCCCGCGCCGCGGCCGAGGCGGAACGCCAGGAGCAGATCGCGTACGCCCAGGGCGTGCTCGAACTCTCCTACGGCTCCCGTACCCAGGAGTTCGAGGACAAGGTGGACGAGGACTCCGAGGTACTGGCCGCGCACGATCTGCTGGACGCGGAACGGCTCGCCGACCGGCACGAGGAGGCCGACCACCGCACCGCCGCCGAACGCGCGGCGGCGGACCGGACCTGGGCGTTCGGCCACATCATCGTGGACGAGGCACAAGAACTGTCCGCGATGATGTGGCGGTTGCTGATGCGCCGCTGTCCCACCCGGTCGATGACCCTGGTCGGCGACCCGGCACAGACCGCCGAACCGGGCGGCTGCGGCTCGTGGGCGAGCATCCTCGCGCCGTACACCGGCGACCGCTGGCAGCACGTCAGACTCGGGGTCAATTACCGTACGCCGAGCGAAATCATGGACATCGCGGCGGAGGTGCCCCGGTCGACGGACCCCGCGTTCGAACCGCCGCGCTCGATCCGTTCCACCGGTGTTCCCCCATGGGCGCAGCGTACCGACGACTGCGCGCGCACCGTCGCCGAGGCCGTCGCACGGGAAGCCCAGGAGCAAGGCCGCCTCGCCGTGATCGCCCCCCGGTCCCGCCACCAGGCCCTGTCCGCCGCCCTCCCGACCGCCTCCGCCGGTTCCTCCCCGGACCTGACCCGCCCGGTGGTCCTCATCGACCCACGGCAGGCCAAGGGCCTGGAGTTCGACACGGTGATCGTGGTGGAACCGGCCGAATTCGGGGCCAGCGACCTCTACGTCGCCCTCACCCGGGCCACCCAACGACTCGGCGTCATCCACGCGGCACCCCTGCCGCCGGGACTGGAGACGCTTCCGCCGCGGACCGGCGCTCTCACCGGTCGGTGACCGCGCACCTCCGGGGCGCCGTACGGGCCGTATGGAGAGAGACGGCGCCCCGGGGGGAGGGGATCCCCGGGAGAGAGAATCCCCGGGGCCGGGCGGCCGAGCCGTGCTGTCGGCGGTTCGGTGGGGGCTTTCGGCCCGGTGTCGGTGGCCTGTCGGTCGGATGTCGGCGGGGTCCGGCACCTTTTGAGAGGTCCTGCCGGGTGTCCACCCGGCTGTGAGTTGGGGAAGGGGACCTCTTGTGCATGACGTAGTGATTGTGGGTGCCGGACCGGTTGGTCTGTTCCTTGCCTGTGAGCTCGGCCTCGCGGGCTGCTCTGTCCTGGTGCTGGAGCGGGAGCCGGATTCCCGGTCTCCGTTCAAGGGGAAAGTGCTCGGAATGCGGGGCCTGTCCGCCGCTTCGGCCGAGTCGTTCCACCGCCGCGGGATGCTGCACCAGCTGCGGACGGCGTCGGGCCTCCACGACGATCCCGGCGCGGACGCCGAAGCGCACGAGCCGACATCCCTGCGTGGCGTGGGCCATTTCGCCGGCATAAGGCTCGATCCGGCGCAGGTCGACGTCGCCGCCCTGCCGTACCGGCTTCCCGGCCCGGCGAGGGACGGCATGCCGACCCACCTCGAAGCGGTCGAAACGCTGCTGGCCGAGCAGGCAGACCGGCTCGGCGTGGAGATCAGGCACGGCGTCACGGTCTCCGCCCTCACCCAGCACGAGGAGAGCGCGGTCGCGCACGCCGGCGAGCACGCGTACGCGGCGCGCTGGGTCGTCGGCTGCGATGGCGGACGCAGCACGGTGCGTGGGCTCGCGGGCTTCGCCTTCGTCGGCACCGAGCCGCAGTTCACCGGCTACACCATGCAGGCCACCGCCGCCGATGCCGAGAAGCTGAGCTCCGGGATCAACCTGACGCCGACGGGCATGTACCTCCAGATGGTGGCGGGGCACATCGCCATGGTGGACTTCGACGGCGGCGCGTTCGACCGCTCGCAGCAGTTGACTCGTGACCATCTCCAGGCGGTTCTGCGCCGGGTGTCCGGCACCGACGTGACGCTGAGCGAGGTGCGTCTCGCCTCCAGCTTCACCGACCGGGCGATGCAGACGACGACCTACCGGCGGGGACGCGTCCTGCTCGCGGGCGACGCCGCCCACATCCACTCGCCCCTCGGCGGACAGGGACTCAACACCGGCATCGGCGACGCCATGAACCTGGGGTGGAAGCTCGCGGCGACCGTGCACGGACAGGCACCGGACGGGCTGCTCGACACCTACACCCGCGAGCGCCATCCGATCGGCGCAAAGGTGCTCGACTGGACACGCGCCCAAGTGGCCATCATGCGGCCGGACCCGCACTGCCAGGCGATCCAAGGAGTGATTCGCGACCTGATCGGGACCCGGGACGGAGCGACCTATATGGCCGAGCGGCTGTCGGGAGTGTCGATCCGTTACGACCTCGGCAGCGCACATCCACTGGTCGGCCGCAGCGCCCCGGACCTCTGTCTCGAAGACGGCACTCGTCTCAGTGACCTGATGCGGGACGGACGGGGCGTCGCGCTCGATTTCAGCACCGACCGGTGCCTGCGCGGTGCAGCGAAGGGCTGGGACAGCCGGGTGCGGTATGCAGCCGGTCCGGCGGAAAACGACCTGGGATTGGGCGCTGTGCTCGTCCGTCCCGACGGCGTGGTCGCCTGGGCAGGTGAGCGCACCCCTGACCGCGAAGCGTTCGAGCAGGCCGCCGGCCAGTGGTTCGGCGGCCCGGAAAGCTGAAGCGGCTCCCTCGTTCTGCTGAGCGGCCGCCCGTTTTCTTTCCTCACCCGAGTTCAAGGAGCACACTTGACGATCACTGTCCGACCGGGAAGCACCGTGATGTTCACCGGCGATTCGATCACCGACTGCCAACGGCTGGAGAGCGAGGACGGACTCGGGTTCGGATACCCGCTGCGCGTCGCGGGCGAGTGGGGCTTCCGGCACCCGGACCGGCCCGTGACCTGGCTGAACTCAGGGATCGCGGGCCACAAGGTGAGCGACCTCGAAGCCCGCTGGCAGACGGACGTGCTCGACGCGCGCCCGGACGTGGTGTCGATCCTCGTCGGGGTCAACGACATGGGCTGGCACACGCTGGACCCGGAGGGGTACGTGATCCCCGTGGAGGAGTTCACCGCGGGTTACGACCGTCTGCTCGTGCCCCTCGCCGAGGCGGGCACGGAGCTGATCCTCATCGAGCCGTTCCTCCTGCCGATCCACGGCGTCGTCGAGGCCGGTGCCGGTACCGCACGCATCGGAGTGGAGGAGCGAAAGGAATGGCGCACCGACCTGGATCCGAAGATCCGGGCCGTGCGGGAACTCGCCGACAAGTACGGTGCCCATCTGCTGCCCGCCGACCGCATGTTCGCCGAACTTTCCGCGACGGCCGGGCCGGAACACTGGGCCGAGGACGGCGTGCACCCGACGCCGGCCGGTCACGCCGCACTCGCGGCGGCCTGGCTGCGCCTGGTCGTGTGACCGGGTGATCAGGACCTGGCCGTCCCGGCGGAGATCCGGTACACCACGTTGCGGCGGAGCGGCCCGTCCGGTACGTCGGGATCGTCGAAGTCGTCCGCGGGGTCGTGGGTCATTCCGATGCGGCGCATCACGGCCTGGGAGCGGAGGTTGGTGGCGGTGGTCACCGCGAGGATCTCCGGCAGGCCGAGGGTGGTGAAGCCGAAGGCCAGAACGGCCTCGGCGGCCTCGGTGGCGTAGCCGTGACCCCAGGCCGACCGGGTCAGACGCCAGCCGGCCTCCACTCCGGTGAAGGGCATGTCCTCGTCCACCGGGTCGAGCCCGGTGAAGCCGATGAACTCGCCGGTGGCGCGCACCTCGACGGCCCACCACCCCCAGCCGCGCTCGTCGAGGGCGGCCTGGAAACGGGCGGCGGAGGCCTCGCTCTGCTCACGCGTCAGCACGCCCGGGAAGTACCGGCGGACCTCGGGATCGGCATTCATCGCTGCCCAGGGCGCCAGGTCGGAGGGCCGCCAGGCGCGCAGCAACAGGCGCTCGGTTCGCAGTTCGGACATCGCGCCAAGCTAGCCCGCTCGGGCGGGGGAGGCGAGTGAATAAGGACGAGCGCATGCGGACGACCGATTGAGGCGAGCGCAAAGCGAGGCGCCGTTGCGGCGCGGAGGGCCCGGCCCGCCCGCGCCGCAACGCCCCTGTCGCAAAGGCGCGCCCGGCTACCCGCCATCGCATCGCCGACAGCGGGACTACTTGACCGAACCCGCCATGATCCCCTGCACGAAGTGCCGTTGGAAGGCGAAGAACACGATCAGCGGCACGATCAGCGACAGGAAGGCACCGGGGGCCAGTACCCCGATATTGCTGCCGAACTGTCGCATCTGCGACTGGAGGGCCACCGTCAGCGGCTGTGACGCGTTGTCGGCGAAGAGCAGCGCGACCAGCATGTCGTTCCAGACCCACAGGAACTGGAAGATGGCCAGGCTGGCGATCGCGGGGCGGCCCAGTGGCAGGACCAGTTGGGAGAAGATGCGCCACTCCCCGCCGCCGTCCATACGGGCGGCCTCCAGCATCTCCTTGGGGATCTCCGCGAAGTAGTTGCGCAGCAGGAAGATGGCGAACGGCAGGCCGTAGGCGGTGTGGAAGAGGACCACACCCGGGATGGAGCCGAACAGACCGAGCGCGCCGAACAGTTTGGCCACCGGCAGCAGTCCGATCTGGACCGGCACCACCAGCATGGCGACCACCACCAGGAAGATCCAGTCCCGGCCGGGGAAGTCCAGCCAGGCGAAGGCGTACCCCGCCAGCGCGGCGATCACGACCACGGCGAGGGTGGTGGGAACCGAGATCAGCACGGTGTTCCAGAAAGCCTGGACGATGCCCGAGTCCTTCAGCAGCGCCGTGTAGTTGTCCAGTGACAGCTGACCGGGCGCGGTGAGCGCGGTCCACCAGCCGCTGCTCGCGTTCTTCTCCTCCGTACGCAGGGAGGAGAGGAAGAGTCCCGCGGCAGGGGTGAGCCAGACCAGGCCGATGAGGAGCAGGAACAGCTGGATCGCGCCGCGGCTGAGACGCTTCACCGGCCGTGCCATCGCCCGCCGGCGGGACGCTGCGGTTCCGGGGACGGTGGTCATGACTGGCTCCTGCGGAAACGTCGGATGTTGAGGAACATGGCCGGGACCACCAGGAGCAGCAACAGGACACCGAGGGCACTGCCGAGGCCCTGGTTGTTGCCGCCGCCGAAGGAGACCAGCCACATCTGCAGGGCCAGGACATTGGCGTCCTGCTGTACGGGACCGGGGGCGATGATGTAGACGAGGTCGAAGACCTTCATCACATTGATCACCATCGTCACGAACACCACACCCAGTACCGGGCCGAGCAGCGGCACGGTGATCCTGCGGAAGACCTGCCACTCGTTCGCGCCGTCCATCCGGGCCGCCTCCAGGACGTCACGCGGCATCGAGGAGAGTCCCGCGCCGATCAGGACGAGGGCGAAGCCGGTCCAGATCCACATATAGGCGCCGATGATGGCGGGCGTGATGAGGGCCGGGCCGAGCCAGGAGATGCCCTCGTACGGCGGGGCGAAGTCCTTCGCGGGGAGCTGGACGGCGTACGACCCCGGAGCCAGCCGGGGCAGCCGGTAGGAGCCGTCCGCCGCGGTGGTGGTCGTCGCCACGGTCTTGCCGTGGGAGTCGACGGCCTCGACGGCGAGCTTCGGCAGACCGCGTTCGCGCGGATCCACCGTGCCGGGGGTGCCGCCACCGCCGGGGGTGAAGTCGAGGTAGACCACGCCCCGCAGTTCACCCTTGCCGGCCGGGGACTTGGCGGCCCCGGCGGCCGGCCGTGCCTGCGCGGGCAGGTCCTTGGGCGCGACGCCGACCAGACCGAGGTTGACGGTGTTTCCCGGGCCGGTGCGGTGCGCCGTGCGGTAGGAACCGTCGTGGCCCTTGGTCAGCCGTTTGTCGCCGAGGCGCGCCTTGGCGGTGGGGAACGAAACGGACTCCCCCTGGACCGTGTCGTGGATGCCGACCGTGATCGCGTTGAGCACACCGCGCTGCGGATCCTGCTCGTAGGCGAGGCGGAAGATGATGCCCGCGGCGAGGAAGGAGATCGCCATGGGCATGAACATCAGCAGTTTGAACGCCGTCTTCCACCGGATCTTCTCGGTCAGCACGGCGAGGACCAGACCGAGCCCGGTCAGCAGCGCGGGGGCGAAGACGACCCAGATCGCGCTGTTGCGGATGGCGCGGAGGGTGGCGGGGTCCTGGAACATGGCGGTGTAGTTGCCGGCGCCGACGAAGGTGTTGCCGGAGGCGTCGTACAGGCTGCGCACGACCGAGAACACGATGGGGTACGCGACCAGCGCACCCAGCAGCAACAGCGCGGGAAACAGGAACAGCGCGGCGATCCGGCGGCGGCGCCGGGCGGCCCGCCGCACGGGGTCGGTGGTGCTGCCGGGTGTGCCGCCCGGAGGGAGGGGCGCGGCGGCGCGCGAGGTGGCGGGCGCCGCCGCGGGAGTGGTGACAGGCATGGATCGGGCCCCGGTCCTTACTTTCCGTACGCCTTGGCCGCGGCGGCCTCGAGCTTGTGGGCCGTGCCTTCGGGGTCCGAGGGGTCGCGCAGGAAGTCCTGGAGCAGCTTCCATTCACCGGCGCCCTGGGTGCCGCCGAAGGCAGCGGGGGCCTGGTCGGACATGTCGAAGCGCACGGAGTTCCCGGCATCGGTGAGGGACGCGGCGGCCTTGCGGGTCACCTCGTCGTGGTAAGCGTCCGCGGGCACCTTCCTGTTGGGCGAGATATAGCCGCCCGCCTTGGCCCAGACGCTGGAGGCCTCCGGAGTGGCCAGGTACTTCACCAGCTCCATCGCGGCCTTCTTGTGCTTCCCCGCCTTGAGCACCACCGCGGCGTCGCCGCCGCTGACCACCGGGGCCTTGCCGCCGTCGACCGCGGGGAAGGGGAAGAACTTCGCGTCCTTGCCGACCTCCTTGTGGAGCTCATCGGTGACCAGCGCGCTGACGAAGTCACCCTCGTAGACCATGGCCGCCTTCGGCTCCGGGCCGAAGACCTGCTGGACGGACTCGGGGAAATCGGTGCGCAGTGCGCCCGAACCACCGCCCGCCACCAGGTTCTTGTCGCTGAACAGCTTGCCGAGCGCGGTGAGCGCCTTGACCACGCTGGGGTCCGTCCACGGGATCTTGTGGGCGGCGAGCCGGTCGTACTTCTCCTGACCGGCCTGGGAGAGGTAGATGTTCTCGAACCAGTCGGTCAGCGGCCAGCCCGCCTCGCCCGCGACGGAGAACGCCGGCACGCCCGAGTCGGACAGCGTACGGCCCGACTTCAGCAGCTCCCGGTACGTCTTCGCGGGGGTGACCCCGGCCTGGTCGAACGCCTCCGGGCTGTACCAGACCGTCGACTTGTGCGAGGCCTTGAAGTACAGGCCGTAGTACTTCTTGTCGACCGTGCCGTAGTCCTTCCAGACCTTCGCGAAGTTCTTGCCGGCCTCCGCGCCGACCTCCGCCGACAGGGGAGTCAGCCAGCCCTGCTTGGCGAACTGCTGGAGCACGCCGACCTGGGGGACCATCACCACATCGGGGGCGTTGCCGCCTTCGACCTGGCTGCCGATGACCGTCGAGACGTTGTCGCCGGTGGAGGCGAAGGTGACCTTCGCACCGGTCTTCTCGGAGAAGGCGTCCAGGACCTTCTTGAAGTTCTGCTGTTCCACGCCGGTCCAGACGCCTGCCACGGTCACGGTCTGGCCGGTGAGTTCCTGCTTCGTGCCCCCGGCGGACACGTTGCCGCCGCATGCGGTGGCACCGAGCGCCAGACCGAGCACGGCGGCGCCGGAGAGGGCGGCTCGGGAGTGTCGTACTACGGGTCGTCTCATGGTGGGTTCCCTTCGGAGGACTGACGGGGGAGGGGCGGTGGAGAGGTGGGTCTATCGGGGGGCGGGCGCGTGCATCCACCAGGCGGCGGTGGAGCCCGGGAGCGTGCCCGCCGGGCAGTCACCGCTCGCCAGCAGCGGGACGCCCGGTACGGGAGCGGGCACCGGATCGGTGCCGAAGTTGACGGCGCAGACCAGACCGTCGCCACGGACGAACGCCAGCACCTGCGGCGGGGACTCCAGCCAGCGCAGGGTGCCTTCGCCGAGCTGCGGAAGGCTGCGGCGCAACTGCAGCCCCTCGCGGTACAGGTGCCAGAACGACCGGGTGTCGGCGAGCGCGCGGTCCGTGGCGTGGTCGGCGAACCACTCGGGCTGCGGCAGCCAGGGCCGCGCCGCGTCGGTGCCGGAGGTGAAGCCGAACGGGGAGGCGTGTCCGGACCAGGGCAGCGGCACCCGGCAGCCGTCGCGGATGTGCTCCCGGCTGCCCGTACGGTGGAAGATCGGGTCGGTGAGGACCTCGTCGGGCAGGTCGACGACCTCCGGCAGGCCCAGCTCCTCGCCCTGGTAGAGGTACGCGGCGCCGGGCAGGGCCAGCATCAGCAGGGCGCCGGCGCGGGCGCGCGCCGGGCCCAGCCCCTCCCCGGATTCGCCTCCGGCTGCCGCCGGGGCGGTCTCCCCTGCCCGGCCGCCGGGTTCGGCCGCGTACCGGGTGACGGTCCGGACCTGGTCGTGGTTGTTGAGCACCCAGGTGACGGTGGATCCGGTGTCCGCGATATCGGTCAGCGCCTCGGAGATGACCCGGCGGAAGGCGCCGACGTCCCAGCGCGCGGTCAGCAGGTGGAAGAAGAACGCCTGGTGCAGCTCGTCGGGCCGGACGTATGCCGCCTGCTCGCTCGGCGTCCGTACGGAGACCTCGCCGACCAGCAGCCGGTCATGGCCGTCGCGGGCCGTGTACTCCTCGCACACCGCGCGCCAGTCCCGCCACACCTGGTGCACCTCGGGCTGGTTCCAGGCCAGCGGGTTGACCGAGTCGCGGGTCCGCTCGTCGGCCGAGGGATCGGGGGAGTCGGGGAGCTCGGGGTGCTTGAACAGCCCGGCGGCCACATCGATGCGGAAGCCGTCGACACCGCGGTCCAGCCAGAAGCGCAGCACCTGGTCGAAGTCGGCGGCCACGGCGGGGTTGCGCCAGTTCAGGTCGGGCTGCTCGGGCGTGAACATGTGGAGGTACCACTGGCCCTCGCACCCGTCCGCCTCCTTGACCCGGGACCAGGCGGGACCGCCGAACATCGCCCGCCAGTTGTTGGGCGGCAGCTCGCCTGCCGCTCCGCGCCCGTCGGCGAAGTGGAACAGCGAGCGTGCCGGGCTGCCGGGACCGTCCCTGAGGGCGGCCCGGAACCACGGGTGCTCGCTGGAGCAGTGGTTGGGGACGATGTCCAGGAGCACCTTCAGGCCCAGCCGGTGGGCGTCGGTCACCAGGCGGTCGAACTCGGCAAGGTCGCCGTGTACGGGGTCCACCTCGCGGTAGTCCGCGACGTCATAGCCGTGGTCGTGCTGCGGGGAGGGGTAGAAGGGGCTGAGCCAGATGCCGTCCACCCCGAGCTTCTTGAGGTACGCCAGCCCCGTGCGGACGCCGGCCAGATCGCCGATGCCGTCGCCGGTGCTGTCGAGGAAGCTGCGGACGTAGACCTGGTAGATCACCGCATCGCGCCACCAGCCCTGTGCCGGGTCCTGGGACGGGGTTCCGGTGGCGGCCGCGGAGGGCGCGGGGGAGGCCGGACCGGGGAGGGAGGGAGAGGGTGCGGAGTCGGCCGGGGAGCCGTTCCCTGCCGTGGCTATGAGCATCTGCCGTGATCCCGTTCTTGCCTGGGCATGCCGTGCGGCTGCAATCGCTGTTATGCATGCATGTTAAGTAGGGATGTCTTTTGAGTGTCAACGGAATGGTCAAAACTCGCTGTGAGATGCCCGAATTTATGGGAGATTGCGCAGCTCGCCTGTACTTAACATGTAAGTAGAGGTGGGGGTGGGGACTGCGGGAGAGGGCTTCGCAGGGTCAGCCGCGGCCGACGATGGCCCGCAGCTCCCGCGTCAGCCGCGCGACGGTGGCGTGGGTGCTCCTGCGATGGATCAGCGCATCGTGCATCACCGCCTGCACCGCCAGGCTCACCTGGTCGTAGTGCGGGCTCTTCAGACGCGGCTTGGCCGCCAGGACGCCCCGCTTGAGCGTCGGAAGGTACGGGAAGCGGCGCACCAGCTCCGGATCTGCGTACAGATCGGCCCACACCGGTGGCAGCGCGCCCTTGGTGAGCACCCGGCGCTGGACCGACTCGGACGTCAGATAGGAGATCAGCTCGGTGGCCGTCTTCTGATGCCGCGACTGCGCATTGACCGCAAGATTGGAGCCGCCCAGTGCGCTGGAACCCGGCCCGTCGGGGCCCGGCAGCGGCACCGCGCCGAACTTCCCCGCCACCTTCGACGACCGGGCGTTGGCCAGCGCGTACGCATACGGCCAGTTCCGCAGGAACAGCAGCCGGCCGTCCTGGAACGCCTTGCGGGACTCCTCTTCCTTGTATGCCAGCGCCCGCTGCGGGATCCAGCCCTCGCGCACCCCGTCGAGGAGGAAGGAAAGGCCCCGGCGGGCCGCGGGGGAGTCCACCGTCACGCGCGAGCCCTCACCCGCGAGCACCGAACCGCCCGCCGACTGAACGGCCTCGCCGACATTGGCGGTCAGCCCCTCGTACGGCAGGAACTGGCCCGCGTAACCGTCCATCCCGTACTTGGGCGCGACCGTCTTCGCCAGATGCTCCAACTCGGCCCAGGTGCGCGGCGGCCGCGCACCTTCCCGGTCGAGTACGTCCTTGCGGTAGTAGAGCAGCCCCGCGTTCGTCACATACGGGACCGCATAGAGCCGCCCCCGGAAGGTGGCGGTGTCCACCACGGGAGGAAGGAAGTGCTTCAGCGGAAACTGACCGGCGTTCACGGGCTTGATCCAGCCCGCGGCCGCGAACTCCGAGGTCCATGCCACGTCGATGTTCAGCACGTCGAAGCGGTCGCTGTGGGAGCGCAGCTCGGTGACCAGCTGCGCCCGCACCTCGTCGGCCGCGTCCGGCAGCTCGACCAGCGTGACCTTCTCGCGCGGGTGCCGGTCGTTCCAGCCGTCGAGGACACCCCGCAGATAGCCCGTGAGGTCGCCGCCCGTCACCAGGGTGACCGGGCCCCGCCCGTCCGCGCCGCCGGCCGGCTCCCCGGCCTGCGCACCGGTATGGCCCGCGAACAGCAGCGAGCAGACCAGCAGAGCCCTTCCCGCGGCACGCTTCCACCGCATGGGCTCCTCCTCGCACCAGGCGTCGACGGGGTACGGGACCGACAGCCCGCCCCATGTATACCTGTTAGCCATGCGGGATACTAGATGCTGCAGGAAGATACGACGGCGACCCGGTTCACAGCCGGACGAGTGCAGATGACCGTCAACCAAGGCGGAGAGGGAGAGCGAGAGCGTGCGGCTGCCACTCCTGGCGCTGTTGGTCAGCGGCCCCGCTCACGGCTACGAACTCAAACAGGCCCTTGAGAACCTTCTGGGCGCGGCATACCCTCAGCCAAATGTCGGCCAGATCTACGTCACCCTGGGCAGGCTGGAGAAGGCGGGCCTGATCGAAGGGGAGGACGTCGAGCAGTCGGACCGCCCGAACAAGCGCATCTACCGGATCACCGCAGCGGGACGCGAAACGGTGGACGCGTGGTTCGAGGAATCCACCGCCGAACCCCGGGTACGGGACGAATTCTTCATGAAGCTCGCCCTGGCCCCCCATACCGGGACCGCAGACCAGATCGCCCTGATCAACAAGCAGCGCCGCCACTACCTCAACACCATGCGCGACCTGTCGAAACTCGCGGCGGTCGAGGACCGGGACAACCGGGTCGCGCAGCTGCTGATCGAGGGCGCGATGCTGCATCTGCAGGCGGATCTCGACTGGCTGGAGCGCTGTCAAGAGGAGTTGGAATGAACCGGGACGAGCCGTCCGGCCCGATAGTCCGGGCAGCCGGCCTGGTCAAGACCCACCGGCCGGAAGGGGCGGCACCCGTCCCTGCGGTGCGGGGCGTCGATCTGTGCATCGAACGCGGCGAGTTCGTCGCCGTCACCGGGCCCTCGGGAGCCGGTAAATCCACCCTGCTGCACCTCCTCGGCGGACTCGACCGGCCCGACAGCGGTGCGCTCTGGCTCGACGGCCGCCAGGTCGACGCCTACAGCGAGGCACGCTGGGCGGAGCTGCGCCGCCACCGCATCGGCATCGTCTTCCAGTTCTTCAACCTGGTCTCGAACCTCAGCGTCGCCGACAACGTCGAACTCCCGGCACTGCTGGCCGGCAGATCTCCCCGGCAGGCCCGTACCGACCGGGCCGAACTGCTCGACGAACTGGGCCTGACCGGCAAGGAGAACTGCACCCCCGGCGAACTGTCCGGCGGCGAACAGCAGCGCGTCGCGCTGGCCCGCGCCCTGGTCAACACCCCCGGTCTGCTGCTCGCCGACGAACCGGCCGGCAGCCTGGACAGCAAGGGGACGCGCGAGGTGCTGCGGCTGCTCGCCCGATTCCACCGGCGCGGGCAGACGATCCTGCTGGTCACCCACGACGCCAGGATGGCCAGCGCCGCGGACCGGGTGATCAGCTTCTACGACGGCCAGGTGGCCGACGACGCGCACCTCGGCGGCAGCCGGAACCGTCCCGCGGCCGGTGTGGCCGACGTCCTCAAGCTCCAGGGCTGAGACGTGCGAGCAGCGGCACGCTGGACACAGGCGCATCTGCGGGCGCACCGACCGGCCGCGGTGCTCATCGTGCTGGCCACCGCCGGGATCACCATCTCGCTGCTGCTGGCCACCGCACTGTTCGCCTACGCCACCGACCCCTGGCAACGGGCCTTCACCCAGTCCTCCGGCGCCCACGTATGGATCCACACCCAGGCCGGCACCGCCGCGGGGTCGCTCGCCGGACTGGACGAGGTACGAGCCACCTCCGGCCCCTTCCCCACGGTCCGCACCACCGCGAGCCTCCAGCCCGGCGGCGCCAAGGCCACCCTGGAGCTGCGCGGTGTGGCGAAGCGCCCCGCCACCGCCGCGCCCCGGATCGTCGCGGGCCGCTGGCTCGACGCGGGTACCGATGCGGGCGCCACCAAGGGCATCGTGCTGGACAGCTCGGTGGCCCGGGCGATGTGGGCCAAGCCGGGGGACTCGCTGGTGCTGAGCGGGATCGCGGCCCGGCTGCGGGTGGTGGGCGTCGCGGAGACCGCCGAGGTCGCCTTCCGCGCGGGGGAGTCCCCGGGCGTGGCATGGGTGCTCCCCGGCACCCTCGCCGCCTCGGACGCGGGCCGTGACCATCGTGGCCGCACCATAGGCCTCCAGCTCACCGACCCCGCGGACACCGACTACGTCGTCCAGCGCGCGGTCACCCGGCTCGGCGCCGACCAGATCACCGATGTCTCCACCTGGCGGCAGGCCAAGGCCGAAGCCGAGGGGGACAACCAGCTCCTCGGACGGCTGCTGGGCCTCTTCGGGCTCGGCGCGCTGCTCGCCGCCGCCCTGGCGGTGGGCGGCGCCATCAGCACCCGGATCCGCGGACATCTGCGCGACATCTCGATCCTCAAGGCCATCGGGTTCACACCCGGCCAGGTGGTCCGGATGTTCCTCGCCCTCCACCTCGGCTTCGCGCTGCTGGGCGTCGCCCTCGGGACACTGCTCACCCAGGCGCTCGGCACGCTGGTCCCCGGCCGGATCGGCGAAGCGATGGCCCTGTGGCAGCAGCTTCCCGGGCACGCCTGGCTGACCCTGGTGATCTCCGGCGGGGTGGTGGTCTTCATCGGCTCGGCGACCTGTCTGGCCGCGTGGCGTGCGGGGCGGGTACCGCCGGTTCCTGTGGCCCGTGCCGCCACGGCCGGCGGCGGCCGCACCTCCGGCCTCACCCGGCGGGCGCTCGGCCTGCGGATCCCACCGGCCCTGGTCCTCGGCTGGCGGAGCGCCTTCCACCGTCCGCTGCGCTCCTCGGCAGCCGTGGCACGGCTCGCGGTCCCGCTGCTGCTCATCACCATCGCGCTGGGCACCTGGACCACGCTGGACCGCTTCACCTCACACCCCGAGAACGTCGGCCTGCCCGCGGCGCTCACTGCGCGCTCCGACACCCTCGGCGCACGCGCACTGGGCCAACTCCTGGCCTCCCGGCCACGGATGACCGCCTACCCCGGAGCCGAGGTTCAGGCCCTCGTACCGGGACAAACCGGGACCATCACCCTGCGCGGGCTCGGCACGGACGCCAAGCCCTACCCCTTCGCCGTCGTGGAAGGCCGCGCCGCCCGCGGCCCCGACGAAGCGATCGCCGGACAAGGCCTGCTGGACCTCCTGGACGCACGCGTCGGCGACTGGGTCCGGATGACCGTCGCCGGCCGCCCGCACGTCCTCCATATCGTCGGCCGCAACATCGAAACCGCCGACGGCGGCCGGGTCGTCTCCACCACCCTGGACACCCTGCGCGACGACGACACCGCAGGTACCACGCGTGTGGCAGCACAGCAGCCCCGCCCGGACTTCTACAACCTGGTCCTGCAGCACGGCGCCGACCCCGGCGTGGTGCGCGACGCCCTGACCAAGGCGTCGGCCGGGCATCTTGAAGTGCGGGAGATCCCCAACCCCGCCGACCAGCTGTCGGCGGTCCGTGCCGTCACCATCGGTCTGATCGCGGTCCTGATCCTGATCGGGCTGGCGGAGCTCGCGACCACGGTCGGTGCCGGCGTACGCGACCGCAGCCGCGATCTGCTCGCACTCAAGGCCGTCGGCCTCACGCCCCGCCAGATCACCGCCGTCATCGTCTCGGGCACCGCCTTCGTCGCGCTCGCCGCCGCGCTGGCCGGCACGGCCTCGGGCCTCCTCGCCTCCCAGTGGCTCATCGACCTCCAGGGCCGCACCAGCGGCTGGGGGACCGGCATCGCCCAGCAACCCGGCCCGGCCACCCTGCTGCTGGTCATTGCCGTCGCGGTGACGATCGCCGCAACCGCCTCGGTCCTGCCTGCCGCCCGCGCCGCGCGGCGCCGCCTCGCGGACTCGGCGAGCGATCTGCTCTAGCCAAGGGTGTTGCCATGCGAGACACGAGGCTGTCGGAGTCGCCGGAACGGTCGGAGCCGACCGAGCACTACATCTTCAACGACAGCCAGACGATCGTGCTGGAGCGCGGCTACCGGTGGGAGTCCACCCCGGAGTCCACCCCCGACCGGAATCCGATCGAGCGGGAGCGCATCACCGCTCATGGCGCTGTCCGCGCGCTGGCCGAACTGTGCGACGGACTCGTCAGGCCCATGACGTTCGGGGTGACCAGAAACTGGGTGGACGAGTACGGCTTGCCGGCCGAAGGCAGTCCGCCGCGAGGGAACTGGTTTCTGACGACCCCGCAGTCGCCGCCTGACGCCCGCTCAACTTACCGGGACCCCCGGATCATGGAGGCAGCAACGCTGGACGAGCGGGCGATGCTCACCCTGGTCGACCGCGTACTCGACGACCCGTGTGAAGCCCCCGAAGGCAAGCACCTGGCCTGGGACGAGATGCGCATCGACCACACCTGGGCCCGGCTGCCCGAACCCGACCGGCACCTCGCGAGCAAGGAACTGCGCATCGACGACCACGACAACAAGCTGCGTCGCGTCCTGGTCCCTCGCGAGCATGCGCACGGCCGCACCTGGGTGACCGTGCCCCGGCGCAGCGTCTGGTACCCGTTCCTGCTGAGGGTGAACAAGTCCTGCGGCACGGTGTACCCCGACGGGCCCGAGTACGACGACTTCGTCGAGATGACGATCGACGTCAACTGGTCATTCTGGTGGCACCCCGGGGAGGGCCGAGCCATGCTCGATCAAGCAGTGGACCGCCTTCTCCGGCAAGGGTGGCGCCACGCACACCCGCCATCCGCACCTCCGCGGGCCCACACCGCATCGAGGACCAGCCTTTGACTCCGTACTCCCTGGCGTTCTACCTGGACGTGGTCACCACCGGCACCGTGCTCGGCGTGGGCCCCACGGCCCCTCCCGACCGCGTCACCGAGGTCCTGGGGCCCCGTACAGCGGGGCTTGCGAGCGGTCCTCAGCCGGCCGTGCCGAAGTCCTGCGTCCAGTAATCGCCGGGCTGCGCGAGGCCGACGCCGATCTCCTTGAAGGAGCAGTCCAGGATGTTCCGCTTGTGGCCGGGGCTGGACATCCAGCCCGCCATGACCTTCTCGGGCGTGGAGTACCCGTAGGCCACGTTCTCGCCGTAGGAGTTCCAGTGGTAGCCGGCGCGCGTGATCCGGTCGTCCGGGGAGGAGCCATCGGAGCCCGTGTGCGACATATTCCTATGGTCCGCCATGTCCTTGCTGTGGGCTTGAGCGGCCTTTGTTAGTTTCGCATTCACGGTCAGCGGGGAGCACCCGGCCTTGCTGCGCTCCTTGTTGACGAGTTCCACCACACGGGCCGCATCGCCGGATGCCGGGGCGGCGGTTTTCGAAGCGCCGGCGGTTTTCGCGGCGCCGGAAGAAGCGGCGGGCTTCTGCGAGGCACCGGCGGCCTGTTCGGAGCCCCATTTCGCCTTCGCCTGCCGATGATCGTAGGACGCATTCTGCCAATGACCGTGGTGCCGGCCGCCCTCTTTCCCCTGCCCCAGACACGCCATTGCTGCGGAGGGCACGCCCACGGCGCCTATGGCCAAGGCGGCGACGGTTATCTGCCGGTAGCGCCGCGTCCTGCGATGTTTCGTCATGCGTGACCTCAATCGGTAATTGCGGAGCGTCCCTGGCGCGGCTGGCTCTGTGCAATTTCCGCGCCTGAGCTGCGGAGACGCCTTGCGGCTCGTCATTCTTGGCGCCGCCGAGCAGGCAAGGCAACAAACTCTGAGTACTACGTCGCTTCGTAGTATTGCGTGGCCCTTGCCATGAGCGCGGGAGCATGCTGGTCCGGCTGCCGGATCTTCGGGAATTCCTGTTGATTCGTCAGAACCCTTTATGCGCTCACCGTGCGGGCAAAAGCGCGGAGCGGACCGAATGCCACGTATCCCTGCGGGCAGTATTCATCGGCCAAGACGGACAAATCTCTTATGTCTACGAGCTGAAGCCTACTATCCAGCTTAGTTAGTACCGGAATGCCGTATGACGCATGTCACGAGACCGTGCAATTCGCGGTGGGAACCATGCCGGGCGCGACCGCGTCCACCAGGGCAATCCGAGGCGCTGAGGCCGACGGCCCGAGGCCGCCGTCAGTCACGTCCTTCTTGAAGCGGCCAGGTGAGCCGCCCCGACCCGGGACGGTGGTTCCCGCGTCCGTCATGTCTCGCGACGTACATTGCCGTGGGGACTGCGTCGGCCTACCTCACGAGATCGGACATGTGCCATGAACTGCTATGACTGCGCGAGGGGCAGCGGAAACGCCGCCGCGGTGGCGATCTGCCGGAACTGCGGCGCCGCGCTGTGCGACCGGCACGCCTGGTCCGCCCCGCAGACCGTGGTGCGGGTACAGGGCGTAGGCCAGAGCACCCTGCCGGAGCCGGCGCGCCGCATTGTGTGCACGGTCTGCCGAGGGGCGACCCAGCCGGCCTGAGTCCTGAGCACCGAGCCGTGCGTGCGGCGCACCGAGTCATGAGTCCATGCTGGTGGCGCACTCGTTCGCCGCGATGGACGGCGGGCACTTCCCGATGCTGTCCGGTCCGGGGGAGCTGGCTGACCGACTGGAGCGTTACAGCCGGTCAGCAGCGGAGTGACGACGTCACACGTCACAGGCCTTTGACTGCCGCTTTCCTCAGGGCAGTTGCGCGAGTGCGGTGATCACCGGCACCGGCAGGTACGCGGGCCACTCGGGGCGGGCCGCCTGGTAGGCGATGTACCCGAGAGAGCGGCTGACCCGTACCTCCTCCGTCGTCTCCGCCTGGTACACCACCCGACAGTGGCCCGATGCGTTCCTGGCGCGCTTCCACAGCGCCGAAGCAGGCTTCCTTTCCGCCTCGGTCCGCGGGGTGAAGATCCGGTCGCCGAAGTCCGACCACGCGAACGGGCTGGTGCCCGCCCAGTCCTTGTCGATCACCTTCTTCAACTCCGCTGCCCGCTCCGCGTCGGTGGAGCCCCAGGAGGACGGAACGTTGGTGATCAGCCCAACCGGAATATGGCGGGCGCGCAGTGCACGCAGATACCGGGCGGCTCCCGGCATGTACCGCACGCTCTTGTCCTCTGCCGTGTGTACCAGCGTCTCGCCGAGGTCGAAATACACCACGGCACAACCGCCGACCCGCCCTCCTTCCCCGGCGGTGCGCGGTGCGCCCTCGGCGGCGCCCGCGGCCGGCACGCTTAACGCTGCCACGCCGCCGAGGGCGAGCAGCGTGCGCCAGGTGACTCTGCGAGCGGATGTCTTCTTCATGGGGATGCCTTCCCGTAGGGGGGACATCCGATCGTACGCGCCATGTGCACGTCAGCGAGCGGATCGGCGCAGTCGGACCGTGGATCCGGGCAAGGCCGTCACGCCATCCGCCGCGGGGTGGCCTCCGGGGCCTGCTGTGGTGTGGTGACGGCTTCGGCGGGCAGATGCCTCATGCGGCCGGGGCCGCTGCCCCGCCCCGCGGCGGCAGCGGCCCCGGCGACCTGTACCTGATGTCTTTTAGGCTGATCGAGGCTGATGCATGAAGGCCACTCTGACCACTTCGCCCACGTCCCGCAGGCTCCCGCCGGCGCTGGCCGTAGCGGTCCTTTTCGCTCTGGCCCTGTCGGGCCTGCAGCCCCATGACCGGATCACCTGGGTCATGGAGACCTGCTGGGTGATGGCCGGCCTGCCGCTGCTGGTCGTGGTGTGGCGACGCTTTCCGCTCAGCCCGCTCCTGTGCGCTCTGCTCGCCGCGCACGCACTGATCCTGATCGTCGGCGGTCACTACACCTACGCCGAGGTCCCCCTGGGTCACTGGCTCCAGGACGTGCTGGACCTGTCCCGCAATCCCTACGACCGGATCGGACACCTGGTGCAGGGCTTCGTGCCCGCCATCCTGGTCCGCGAACTCCTGGTCCGCACCTCCCCGCTGCGCGGCAGCGCCTGGCTGGCCCCACTGACGGTGTGCGCATGCCTGGCCTTCAGCGCATTCTTCGAACTGATCGAGTGGTGGAGCGCGCTGGTCGGCGGTGCCGGGGCCGATGCGTTCCTCGCCACCCAGGGGGACCAGTGGGACACCCAGTGGGACATGGCCTGCGCCCTCCTCGGGGCGGTCGTCTCGCTGCTGCTCCTCAGCCGCGTCCACGACCGCCAGCTCGCCCGCTACGGCACCGGTGAGGAGGACCGGGCCACGCGACCGCAGACCGCCTGATCGCCTTCCGGCCGTCCGCCGTCATACAAGGGGGGCGCGGACCCGCCCCGCCCCCACCTCCCGTCCGGGTCCGTGCGGAGTTCTCGGTGTGAACTGCCCCTCGGAACGCTGAAGTTGCCTCACGCCCGGGCGGAGAACGGGCAGGCCCAGTCCGCCGGCTTGCGTCGGCCCGAGTAGCGACGGGCCTCGGAGAGCTGCTCGTACTCCACGAGGTTGGGGTTGATATTGCCCTGCAGTTCGATGTCCTGCTTGCGGATCTTCTCCTGCAGCCGGTCCCACAGGCCCGCGGCCTTTATCCGGTCGAACTGGGCGTGGGAGTTGAAGGCCAGCATGGGGAAGGGCGGGCGGCGGCCGATGCGGCTGTGTGTTTCGTGCAGTCCGATCACGAAGAAGGGGTGCCCGGCGACGCTGTACGCGAAGGCCCCGGACGACGGATCGGGGTCATAGCCTTCGGCCCAGGGGTACGTGAGGCTGTCGTAGTCGTGGACCGCCTGCAGCTGCTGCCACAGCAGCGTCTCGAACTCGACTTCCGACACGTTCAGGGGGCCGGAGAAGGTGGCCACGAAGCTGGTGAAGGGCTTCGCAGCCCAGTCCACCGCCTCCACATACGCCTGGAGATCAGCGGCCATCTGCCGGGCCGTCTCGTCATCCCCGAACCACGTGTAGTGGCGGTGGACGATGCCGCCCTGTCGCCACGCCGAGCGACCGGCCAGGCAAGGGAAGGCGTCGCCGAGAAGGAACCGTCCGACGTCGGCGGAGGCGTCGACTTCGGTGGCGGCGGTGGCGTCAACCGTCATGTTCGTGACCTTCGGTAAGGGGGGCAACACCCCTGGTGGGGGCCCTGCGGTGGTGGGACCCTGGCAGTCAAGATCGGGCAGGGCCGGTTCGTCAAGACTCGGCCGTATCGCCCCCCTGCGACTGCCTTCACCGACGGCGTCAGCACCGTGTTTGCGGTGGTATGACCCGTATCGGGCCGCGACGATGTCTCGGCCGCCGGGCAGTTCGCTCTCACTGCAAGGCTTCTTGTCGATCTTCATCGTCTCAGAAGCCCGGGCAGCTGATCGCCAGGGTGGGCCGTGGCGGCGCCGCGCCCTGCGCCGCCGGCCCTCTCACCAGACCCCTCTCCGGGTTCGTCGCCGCCGATCCGCTCCTCGGCGCCCGGTCTCCCGACGGGCGCCCCGGGAGCGGGATCCCGGTCAGGCCCGGGCGGGAGCGGCCTCCTCGGAGGTGTCGGCGGCCTGGGCCGCGCGCTCTTCGGCACCGGCCTCGGCAGCAGCTCCGGGGAGGGAGTAGAAGACGCTCCTTCCCTGCTTGCTGCGGTGTGCCAGGCCCTTGGCGACGAGTGAGGTCTCCAGGGTGTTGCGCACGGCGGTCTCCGGTGCCGTGTGGTCCGGATGCTCCTGCGCCAGCAGCTTGGTCAGCTCCGTCACCGTGCGCGGCTGCCCGTCGAGCAGGGCGAGGACGCGGTCGGCGCGGGTGGCATTCCGCTGCCGGGCTTTCCCCCGGGCCGGCGCGGCCTTCCGCGCCTTCTTCGTACTCCCCGCCGCCTTGGCCGGGGCCTTCTTCGCCGCCTTGGCCTTGGGTGCGGCAGGCTTGGCGCGTCGCGCCGCGGGCACGGTCACCGGTTTTGTCACCGCGGTGACGGCCTCCGAGGGCTGAGGGGCGACGGCTTCTTCCCGGGACGCCGTGCCGAGATGCTGCTGGAGGTCCTCCAGTTTCGCCCGGAGCTTCTGCAGTTCGTCGATCTCCTTCGCGATGCTCTTCAGCTTGGCAGCCACCTGCACAGCGAAATCCGCGTCTGACATGAAACAGCCTGCTCTCTCTTGCCTGATCGGTCTGCGGTTGGCTGGATGTTACTCATCCCGCTCCGCAATTAACCCGGTACGGTTCCGTTTTATCGCCACACACAGGGCATCGATGATCGGCTCCGCGGCCGAACAAGCTCACCATCATGGGGTGTTCGGATGCTGCCCAACCCTTCGCCACCAGTCAAGAAAGGGGACTTGAATAAGCCATACGGGCTTTGGACACGGTCCCACGTGCTGTCGGCAGAGGGCGTGAACTCCGTCCGGCTGTCACTCCTTTGAGTCTTTCCTCCGGTGGACCGGTGGTGATTTCCTCATCCGCGTGGACGGCTTCTGCCGTATCGGTGCCGGGTGACGCCCGGTGGTGACCTGAGTCGCGGGCACTGCGGGAGCGGGTGCGATCCGGTCGGGCGCGAGGCCGAAGCGGAGTGTGAGGCCGACTCTGCGGCGGCGGCCGGGCAGTCGCCGCCGCAGCGGGCCCGGCTTGCGAAAGGCAAGCCACCGGAGGCGCGCCACTGCTTCTGCTCGCGACCCTGCTTCCTGCTTCTGCTCGCGACCTCGCTTCTGCTCACCCCTGCGTTCCCCTCGGATGGCCCGGCACCACGTGCGCCGCACCGGGACCGGTTGTAGGACGGAGACAACGGGTGCGGCAGATGACGGGTGTGGCGGCGGGAGGAGTGGCGCGGGATGAACATGGCCGCATCGTTGTCGTCGGCGCCTCGCTCGCGGGTCTGCGGGCCGCCGAGACACTGCGCGACGAGGGCTTCACCGGCTCGCTGACTCCGATCGGCGACGAACCGCATCCCCCGTACGACAGGCCGCCGTTGTCCAAGCAGGTGCTGCTCGGAAGGGTGCCGGCCGACACCACCGGGCTGCCCCGGCGCCGTGACGTGGACGCGCACTGGAAACTCGGCGTACGCGCCACCGGCCTCGGACCCGAAGATGCTGTCGCACGGTCCGACCGTCGCGCTCACCGGCCATCTGCCGGACCGGCGCCCGACCCTGGTGCAACCGGCCCGCTGAGACCGCCACTCCCTAGCGATGAGGAGCGCCGCGCATGGCTGCGGACACCCTGTTCCACCGGATCACCGACTACGCCCACCGCGCCGACCCCTACCCGCTGTACGCCGAGCTCCGCGAGGAGGGAGTGGTACGGCAGGACGACGGCAGCTACCTGGTCGGGACCTACCACGAGATCGAAGCCCTGCTGCACGACCCGCGGATCAGTTCGGACCGTCGCAAGCGCGCCGTCCCGGACGCGGCCGCCGTCGCCGAAGAAGGGCTCTCACCGGCCTTCATCGGACTCGACGACCCCGAACACCACCGGCTGCGGAGCCTGACGATGCGCTCTTTCGGCCCGCCGCACACGCCCGACCGGATCGCCGGTATGCACGACGACATCACCCGGATCGTCAAGGACCTCATCGGCGACTTCGCGGGCAAGGAGCGGATCGACGTCGTCGACGACTTCGCCTACCCGCTGCCCGTCACCGTGATCTGCCGTCTCCTGGGCGTGCCCCTCGAGGACGAGCCACGGTTCCGTCAATGGTCGGACGCCATCGTCGCCGGAATCGATCCCACCCCGGGGGAGGACCCCGAGGAGCGGTCGCGGGCCGCAGCCGAGGCCCGGAAGACGATGGGCCTGTACCTCGGTGAGCTCGCCGACAAGCGCCCTTCCCATCCGTCCGACGACATGCTCTCCGCGTTCGTCAGCGACAGCCCCGACGGGCAGCTGACGCCGCTCGACATCATGACCACGTCCGTGCTGCTGCTGATCGCCGGTCACGAGACCACCGTCAACCTGATCACCAACGGCATCCTGACCCTGCTGCGCCACCCCGACCAGCTGGCACGCCTCCGCGGCGAACCCGCCCTGATGCCCGGAGCGGTGGAGGAACTGCTGCGCTACGAACCCCCCGTCCAGATGCTCCCGCAGCGCACACCGCTGGCCGATATCGAGGTCGCGGGCGTCACCATCCCCAAGGGCGCGCCCCTCATCCTGATGCTGGCGTCCGGCAACCGCGACCCCCGGCGATTCCATGACGCCGACCGCTTCGACCCGACCCGCGACGACCACCAGCATCTCGGCTTCGGCAGTGGCATCCACAGCTGCTTCGGCGCGCCGCTCGCCCGTCTGGAGGCGCAGATCGCCCTGAACGAGCTGATCCGGCACCTCGACAACCCCCGTCTGGTCGAGGATCCGCCTCCCTACCGCCGCAGTCCCGTACTGCGCGGCCCCCGGCACCTGCTCGTCGAGTACGGCCGGGCCGATGCCCGAGGGAGCCGGTAGCGCGGGCCGCCACGAGGCGATGCCCGGCCACTCGGTACGGACACCGGCGCCGCACGAGGAAGGAGAGATGACGCCCCGTCACCCGGTCGTCACCCCGTCACCGTTACCCGGTCGTCGTCACCCCGTCACCGTTACCCTGACCGCCGTCCCCTGGCGGTGGTCAGAAGGCGGGCCGGCGGCCGCGGACGGGGCTGACCTCCTCGAGGCGTTCCGCGAGGTCGAGGAGGAGGGCGTCGGCCCACCACCGGCTCACCAGCTGGACGCCGAGGGGCAGGCCGTCACCCGTGGTACCGAAGGGGAGGGCGAGGGCGGGCAGACCGGTCAGGTTGAACGGCACGGTCGCACGCATGACCGCGCGCGCCGGCAGGCTGACGCCGTTCACGTCGAGTCGGCTGCGGCCGTGGGGTGGTGCGGGGAAGGGCGTCACGGGGCACAGCAGGATGTCGTGGTCGGCGAACCATGCGGCGAATTGCGTGCGCAGGTGCTCCACCTCGTGTTCGGCGGCGACGTAGTCGGCCATCGTGGTCTCGGCGGACTCCAGGGTTGCCGTGATGACCGGATGGACCTCCGTCTCGCGGCCGGAGGTGACGGCGCGCAGGGCAGGCCGTACCTCGGCGGGGAACAGTGTCGCCGACAGCAGGGTGCAGTCCCGGTCGGCGAGCCAGGGAAGGTCGCTCTCCTGGACGTCGTGCCCGAGATCGGTCAGAGCCGTGGCCGCCGCGGCGACCGTGGTCGCGACCTCGTGGTCGACCGTGCCGAACGCCGCGGCGGTCCAGCCGATCCGCAGCCGGCCCGCGCTGCGGGTGGGCTTCCCGGCGGGCGGTGCCACGGCGTAGGGGTCGGCGCCGTCGGCTCCTTCCATGAGGGACAGCGCCAGACGCAGGTCGCGTACGCTCCGGGCCATGGGGCCGGCATGCCACCACCGGCGCGGCACGGCAGGGAAGTGGCCGGTCATCGGCACCCTGCCGTGGGTGGGCTTGAGCGAGGCGATCCCGGTGTCGGCAGCGGGCCCGCGTACGGAGATGGCGACGTCGCTTCCGATGCCGAGAGGCGAGAGCCCGCTTGCGATGGCCGCCGATTCGCCGCCGCTGGAGCCTCCGGGGGTGCGCTGCGGGTCGTAGGGGTTCAGGGACCTGCCCGTCACGTGGTTGTCCGTCTCGGTCCAGTAGGACATCTCCGGCAGGTTCGTCTTGGCCAGCAGGATGCCGCCGGCCTGTCGGAGACGGGCCACCGGGGTGGCATCGCTTTCGGGCACCCGGTCGGCGAAGAGCCTCGACCCCCGGGTGGTACGGACCCCCGCCGTGTCGAAGGAGTCCTTGACCGTGAAGGGGACTCCGCCGAGCGGGCCGCTTACCGGCCGGGCAGCGGCGTGCAGAGCCTGCTCACCGAGCACGGTCACGAGAGCGTTCACCCGGTCACCGACCGCCTCAATACGGTCGAGGTGGGCAGCCACCACCTCGACGGCACTCACCGTGCCCTCGGATATCAGACGGGCGAGACCGGTCGCGTCCTGCCACACAAGGTCGCCGGCTTCCATAGAACACTGCCTTTCGCAAGGGGCTTCTCCAGGTTGTCAGCGTGCGCCTTGCTGCAGCCCGAAGCACACGCGCGGCGGTGCAGACGGTTTGACGGTCTGCAGCCTTCGACGTCACCGGCCAACTTTCCCCGTACCCGCGCACTGCGGCGCCCGCAAGGCGACGAGGGGGAGGTTTCGCCCGTCCGGGTCGACCGTGAGGGAGACGAGCCTCGGGCGGCCGCCGCTCCCACCGGTCACTCGCCGGGGCGTCTAGGGTGCGATCAGGCCCTGGGCGGCAGCAGGACCACCGGGCCCGTCCGGAACGGAGCGCAACGTGGCCTTCTCGTCCTTGGTCCGGAACGGGACCCGGAGTGTCCCCCTTCTGCTGGCGGCTGTAAGTATCGGTGCCGCCGTCGTCGTGGGCATGGCGGATGCCGGGACCACGACACCGGCCGAGCCGGCCGCCCCGCGCAACCCCTTCCTTGCCGAAGTTGCCGAGCAGATCGACCTGCCGGCGCGGGTCTGGACGGCGTCGGGTACCCACACGGCCAGGGGATATACGACGGAGGCAGCCGAGACCATCAACGTCGAGGGCATGAAGGCCGACTGCGACAACATCAACCTGAACAAGAAGCTGGCCGCTGACTTCCGCAGCGATGTGTTCGGCCCCGGCCTGAAGGGGTTCTTCTACCGGTGCCGACGGATCAGCCCGGACACCAACAAGTACTGGTTCACCATCAGTTCCGCGGACCACGCCCAGATCGACAAGCTCTGCGATCCGCACACCGGGTACCCGGTCGTCCACGACGAGCAGCATGACACCTACTGGATCGACGAGCCGTTCACCTGCACCCGCCGCGCCGACCCCTCGTAGGACGGCGCGGCTGCCGGTAGCGCCTTGTCCGCAGGAAGATCCTTTTTCTCCGCGGCATCACCTTCCCCGCCTCTGCAAGGGCGTCGCCCCACCGCGATCTTATGCATCACGGATCTTTCCCTTGATCGTCGAATCCGGTGTTCATGAGAAACTCCCTAACGATTCATTGCCGCACCCAAAACCCAGTGATAGCATCCCGAAGATTCCGCGTTCCTGACTAGTCTGCGGAGTTACGGGGGCGAGGGGGAGAGCATGGATCAATGTGGCCCATGTGGCTGATGTGGCGAACGGGCACGGGCTGTTGAGGCCGCCTCGGTGACGCGCACTGCCGCATTGATGCGCGAATATGCGAGTGCGGATCCTTGGGGACTTCGAAGGGGTCAGAGAGCCGCTTTATCGATTCTGTAGGTGCGACCCGTGCGCGCATCGAGGGTAACGAGGGCATGCCCACCATAGTCATGCCCTCGATCGTGCATTGATGTGCGATGCAATAAAGCTGTTCCCTTACATGCTTCAAGGGTGACTGCCACCCGGTGCACGTGAATTCTGAAATGAATCATGATGAGCCGGCCCGGAGCGGGGAATGGTTTCGTGCTGGAGTGTTGAAATGCTCGGTTTTCGAGATTGGTCACGGGGGAGGACAGAAAGGCGTGCATTCCGACGAAGGTGTGGCCGACCACGGTCGGCACCGCTCACTGAAATGTCCGATCAGCTTTCCTGAGCATGTGCTCCACGCGCCACGCGAAGCGTACGAATTACTCCGAGAGGATCAGGGAGAGGTCGCGTATGACCCGACCACGCAGTCCTGGCACGTCATGTCGCCACTTCTCGCACGCAAGGTGTTAACGGACAAGAGATTCCTCGCCAGGGGAATGAAGCACAAGACCCATCTCGTTCCCGAGGGCGGGCGCGCAGACGTTCACTATGTCGAGAGCTTTCTCTCGCAATGGTTAGTTTTCTCTGATCCGCCGGTCCAGCAACACGTCCGGACAGCTTTGGCGGCGGCTATGAACGGTTCGTTCATGGCTGAGATAACTCGCCAGGCCGTAAAGCAGGCAGATGCGCCCATCGGGTCCGCAGGGGTAGATCTCATCACCGATATGGCGTTGCCCGTTGCCCGTGCGGCAACACGCACCTTGCTCGGTGCCACCCTCTCTCAGTTGGAGATCATCGAGGGTGTCTCGGACGCCGTGATGGCCTATCTCGCCGTGCCTGGCGCGGATGCCGGCAAAGCTGAATGCGCGGCGGATCATATTCGACTGCTGGAAGCTCTCGTCGACGATCAGCTTCTGCACGGGGGCGATCGGATCGCCGCTGCCCTGCGCGCGCTGCTTCAGCAGAATGTACTGGATCTGACAGGTGTGTCCGCGACGTACACCCAGTTGTTCACCGGTGCACTCGAGCCACTGAAGACAGCCCTTGTGTCCTGTCTGGCCCATATCGGTGACCAGGGCTGGTCACCGGCGGATGTCGAAAAGCTTGAACCGGCGGACTGGGCGGACTTCATCGAGACCCAGATGCGCGACGATCCGCCCTTTCATTTCGCGCCGAGGCGTACCACCACGACCGTCGAATTGGGTGGCCGCGCCATACCGGAGGGCGCCAGGGTCGTGGTGAATCTACTCAAGGCGAACGAAGATTGCCGGCCGAATCGCCACCTTTCGTTCGGGCATGGCCGGCATTACTGCCTCGGTGCTCGGCTGGCGCGGGCGGTACTGCAGTCGTGTCTTCCTGTTCTGGCACGAAAGGTCGTATCGAACGACGTCGATGTGTTGGGGGTGAGCAAGGCAAAAGCCATGGGGATGACGGTCTACAAGGTAAACGAAATCTGACGTGTTCCCGTGTGCCGTGCGGCCGGCCATACGGAGTCTGACCATGATGGGAGAGTTAATGATCAACCTGGGCTTTGTGGACGTTCTGCGCAGCAGTCGCGTGCCACGCCTCGCCGGCGGCACCCTCGTCGGACGGATCCCGAACGCACTGGCACTCGCGGCAATTCCCATGCAGCTTCGCTACGCGGATCAGAGCTGGCTCACGGTCGGCGCCGCTGCCGCCGTATATTCGCTCCTGTCCGCCGCCGGGTCACCCATCTGGGGACGTATGGTCGACCGTGGTCGTGCACGATTCGCCATCTGGCTGACATCGATTGTCAGCGGATTCGGATTCCTGGGGTTTGCCGCCTCGGGCCACTCGATGGTGATCGCCTTCGCCGCACTTGGCGTCGCCGGCGTCTTCAATCCCCCGTTCGAACCGTACCTCAGGTCTGCCTGGCCTCGAATAGTCCGAGGCCCGCTGTTGATGAAGGCGTATGCTTTCGACTCCGCGTCTCAGGAACTTCTCTTTATCGTGGCGCCGCTCGTGGCCACCGCAAGTGCGATCGTTCTGAACCCCACTCTCGCGTCCTACCTCTGTATAGCTTTCCTGTTGCTGGGTGCCTGGATGATCGAGGTGATGCCGGCCGCCGATGCCGAAGACCGGGTCGAGCACATGGGATTCAGGAGGATCGTCGGTCCGCTGTTCTTCGGCGCTTTCCGGCTCCTGATGTGCTGTGCCGCGATGATCGGGGTCACGATCGGCGCCATGGCGATCCTGGGAGGGCGGCTGACCGAGTCGAACACGTCCGTGGGGGGCGTGGGGATCCTGTTGTCCTTACACGGCTGCGGCGCATTCATCGGCGCCCTCACCTTGAGCGGCGGCGACACCGAGAAGATCGGGAATCTCACCAAGAGGCTGATCGCCGTCCTTGCCGCGTTCTCGGCATCCTGGGCGCTGGCCGCGCCGTTCTTCCCGGTGCTCGTACAGGATTCCTCCTTCTTCTTCGCCGGCTTCTTCATGGGACCGGCCCTGACCTGGACGTTCGCTTTGGTGAATGCATCGATTCCCAAGGGCGAGATCTCCGAGGCATTTTCCTGGCTCGGCGGCATCATCGTCGTGGGCTCGTCGGTCGGCTCCTTTTTGGCGGGCACGCTGGGTTCGTGGTCCGGACAGTCGGCAGTGGTGGTGATGATGGTCGTCGCGTCGGTACTGGCGGTCGGCTCCGCGGCCACCCTCAATCTGCGCTCGGCTCGTACATCTGCCGGACAGGAAGCAAGTCCGTCGGATAGCGTGACCTTTTCATCAGGCTGAGCCGGAAGGAAATCCATGCCCGCACGGAAAGGTGGTGCCGACCAGGTGCCGCAGATGGACCAGGGGATGCCGTTCGTCTTCGACGTCGACGGCACCACCTGTTTCAATGGGACGCAGATGCCGCCCGAGATCGTTGAGGCCATCACACGGTGCCGAGCCTGGCACCCCATTCTGTTCGCCTCGGCCCGCCCGATTCGCGACCTCATTCCGGTTCTCCCCACAGAGTTGGCCGATGTCCCATTGATCGGCGGCAACGGCGCGTTCACCCGGTCCGACGGGCATATCGAGGTGACACAGTTCAGCGACAGCGTTCGGCGCTCGATCAACGACATTATCGATCGGTACGAGCTTGAGTACCTGATCGACAGCTCCTGGGACTACAGTTTCCACGTAACCCAGGAACGAGAGATCCTTGAACGTGTCGATCAGGCCGGCCTGGCGAACCGTGTGGCCCGGGAAGAATTGCCCGAATACGCCAAGGTCGTGCTGTTCGGCGCCGGAGACGTCGCGCTGACGGAATTGGCCAAGCTCGGTGTGACGATCAATATCCACCAGTCCGAGGATCTGGTGGACCTGTCCCCCACCGCAGTCGACAAGGCGACCGCCCTCCTGGCGCTGAACATTCCCACCGGGGAATATGTGGCCTTCGGTAATGACCAGAACGATCTGCGCATGTTCGAGAACGCCGCATATTCGGTATGCGTCGGCACCTCGGAGGTCGGAAAGCTCGCGGACCGGGTTATCACGCGAGCCGATGTCGGCACGGCCATCGACGCGCTGTCGAGCAACGTCGCGGCACCCGTCGTCAGTTGAGGACTCTTGAGGGCCCTTGAAGGCACTGTGGCCGCGTGCCCGGAACGCGGCCACAGAGGGGGACGACCGGCGGAACGGAGTGGACCGCCCGGCCGGTTTCCGGGGGCGCGCGGGGAAGCACCCGGCCGGGGCCGCGGCGCAACGGAGGTCACGGCGTGGGCAGTCCGGGTCCCGAGCAGTGCACATCGGCCGGCGGCACGGTCCCGTCGACCAAATAGGCCGCGGCGGTACCGTCCACACAGCTGTTGCCCCGGCTGGCGAACACCCCGTGCGAGTAGTCGTTGTGCAGGGAGACCAGGCGTGAGCCGGGCAGTCGCCGCTGCATCTCCCGGGCGCCGCGCACCGGGGTGACGGGGTCGTGGGTGGAGGCGATCAGCAGGACCGGCGGGGCATCGGGGCTGCCGAGCTGCGTACGGTGCGCGGGCCGGTGGTGCCAGTACGCGCACACCGAGGCCTCCATCCCGGTCAGTACCGGCTGCGGGTCGAGCCGCAGC
Organism: Streptomyces sp. NBC_00400; assembly: GCF_036048035.1. Lineage (NCBI taxonomy): Bacteria > Bacillati > Actinomycetota > Actinomycetes > Kitasatosporales > Streptomycetaceae > Streptomyces > Streptomyces sp. NBC_00400. Next base: position 8,314,987 of record NZ_CP107940.1, read on the forward strand.
ATCTGCCGGATGCCGGCCGTGACGCGAACCGGTGTGGGAGCCGGCCCGTCCGCACACTTGACCGTGCGGTTGGCGGCTTCGTACGGACGAGAGGCGGCGCCGTCGAAGGGCTCTTCCGGGCGCAGCGGACCGGTTTTCCCGTCGCGCAGATACGTCCGCAGCCCGTCGGCGAGGCCCGGCCAGCGCTCGGTGCGGCCCAGCGCCCGGTACACGGTGCGGTCGAACTCCGCGGCCCCGAAGCCGTTCACGGGGTGCGTCGAGAGCTGGTCACGCACCCGCTGGTACGCGGCGCGCACCGCCGCAGCCTCGGTACCCAGCCCGAAGCGCTGCTCGTGCCGGGCGGTCCAGGCGAAGAACACCGCCCGCTGGCGCACCAGGGCCCGGCTCTGCATCAGGTCGAAGTCGAACCAGTCCCGCGGCCCGACGACGCTGTCCAGCACCATCCGGCCGACCCGCTGCGGGAAGCGGGCGGCGTAGGCCGCGCCGAGATAGCTGCCGTACGAGACGCCGAGGAAGCCGATCCGGGGTTCGCCGAGCGCTGCCCGCAGGGCGTCCATGTCCCTGGCGGTCTCGGTGGTCGACAGGTGCGGCAGGGCATCTTTCACGCCGCGGGCGCAGTCGTCCGCGGTCCGCCGCAGGGTGTGGAGGTAGGCCTGCTCGGCCGTCCGGCTCTCCGGGACGGGGTCCGGCCCGGGGCTGTCGAAGAGGCCGCCCATCGGCCCGCAGTCCGCGGGCGCACTCGCGCCGGTGCCGCGCGGATCAAAGCCGATCACGTCGTACGCACGCCGCACGCGCTCCGGCAGTTTGGCGCGCTTGGTGACGGCGTAGGACAGGCCCGGGCCGCCGGGCCCGCCCGGGTTGACCAGCAGCACGCCGCGCCGCTCGGACGCCGGCCCCGTGGCCCGGACGCGGGAGACCGCGATGCGGAGGTGCTTGCCGTCCGGGTGGCTCCGGTCCAGCGGCACGCTCAGCCGGCCGCATTCGACGCGGGCGGGCGCGGGCGGCGCCGGCACGGAGTCGGGGCAGGCGCCGAAGCGGAGTGCGGGCGCCGGGGGAGTGGCGTGTACGGGGGCCGCGGGGAGCAGGGCGGCGGTGGCCGTCAGGGCGCAGAGCAGGCCGGTGCGGCGTACGGCAGGAATCACGGATCTCGCCTTCGGGGGACGCGGCGGGGTGCCGCTGGACATGGTGGCAATGAAAATGATTATCGTTTACAGTGTGAGCCGGTCAAGCCCGGCGACCGCTGTCACGGGCGCCGACGCCCCGTCAAAAAGCCGCCACCTGGCGCGGACAACGCCTGCGAAGAAGGGAAACCGTGGCTCATCTGCTGATGGTCGAGAGCTGGGTCGGAGCGATGAGCAGGCTGCTCCCACGCGCGATCCGCGAGGGCGGGCACGAGTTCACCTTCCTCACCCGCGACCTGCACCACTACCTGCGCACCGCCCCCGAGGGCACCGCCCACCCGCTGCTCGGCGCCCGCCATGTCCTGACCGCCGACACCAATGACCTCGCCGCACTGCTGCCGTACGTGGAGCGGCTGCACTCCGTGTTCGGCTTCGACGGGGTGCTCACCTCCTGCGACTACTACCTCCCGACGGTGGCGCGGATCGCCGCCCGCCTCCGCCTGCCCGGCCCGGCGCCCGAGGCGGTCGACAGCGCCTGCCGCAAGGACGCCACCCGGCAGCTGCTCGCCGCCGCGGGGGTGCCCGGACCGCGCTTCGCGGTCTGCGCGGACCGCTCCGAGGCCGCCGCTGCGGCCGCGGAGATCGGGTATCCGCTGGTGCTCAAGCCGGTGGACCTGTGCGCGGGGATGTTCGTACGACGCGTCGACGACGAGGCGGAGCTGATCCGCGCCTACCGTGCACTCGACGGCTTTCCCGTCAACGCCCGCGGCCAGCGCCGGGCGCCCCTGGTCCTCCTCGAAGAACTGCTCCACGGCCCTGAAGTCAGCGTCGAGACCGTGACGTTCGACGGCAGCACCCAGGTGATCGGGGTGACCGACAAGAGCATCGGCGGGGCGCCGTCCTTCATCGAGACCGGCCATATGTTCCCCGCGGAGCTGTCGGCGGGCGATGCGGCGGCCGCGCAGGAGACGGCCGTCCGGGCGATCGACGCACTCGGACTCGACGGCGTCGTGGCGCACACCGAGATCAAGCTGACGCCGGACGGACCGCGCCTGGTCGAGGTCAACCCCCGGCCGGCGGGCAACCGCATCACCGAACTGATCCGCCATGTCACCGGCATCGACGCCGCCGCGGCCTGTGTGGACGTGGCCCGAGGACAGCGGCCCGATCTGCGGATGCGGGAGACCGGACTGCGCAGCGCCGCCATCGGCTTCCTGGTGCCGCAGACCGCGGGCGTCCTGGAGGGAGTCGACGGCGGCGACCGCGTGGGAGCGGCGCCGGGAGTGCTCGAACTCCAGCTCGCCGAGCCCGGAACGGCGGTCCGGGCGGCCGGCAGCAACAACGCGTACCTGGGACATGTCATGGCCGGTGACGCCGACGGCCCGGCTGCGCGCCGGCGCGTCGAAGCGTTGCTGGCAGAGCTGCGGGTGCGGGTGGTGAACCGATGAACCAGATGGATAGCGGCACCCTCGCCCCCCAGGCCCCGGCCGCCTCGTATGACGGCCTCGCCCCTCATGCCCCGGCCGCTTCGTACGACGGCCTCGTGGCCCGCGTCCTCGGCGGCGAGTTCGGGCCGAACCCGCGTACCCAGCGGATCGCCGTCGCCTTCAGCACCCGCCAGGCCGTACGCCACGAGGGCCGCGGCGGTGGCTACCGCAACGAAGTGCTGAGCCTGCGCCTCGAGTCAGCGGTCGGCTCCTGCGCGGTGGAGCCCGGTGAGATGCCGGACGCCGCCGTCGAGGACTGCGTCGGCGCGGACCTCGCCAGCCTCCTGGAGCACGAGCTGCGCCCGGTGCGGGTGGCTGCCCTCGACGCGTATCTGATGCGGGTACGCCCGCACACGCCCGCGAACGGCGCACGGCCGTGGTCACTGCCGGCCGGATCGTCGCTGCGGAAGTCGCGGGCCAGGGCACGGGCCGTCACCGGACTGGTCGACGCCGCGCCCGGCGCCCGGGTGCTCGTCGTCGGGGTGGTCAACTCGCTGCTGGAAGCGCTGCGGGAGCGAGATCTGGCCTATGTGCCGTGCGACCTCAAGGGCGGTACGACGGAGTTGGGCGAGCCCGTACGCACCGATGCGCTCGCCGAGCTGGCGGGCTGCGACGCGGTCCTCGCCTCCGGCATGACGCTCGGCAACGGCAGCTTCGAGCCGCTGCGGGAACATGCCCTGCGCCATGGCAAGCCCCTGGTGATGTTCGCCCAGACCGGAAGTGCGGTACTGCCGCGGTTCCTCGGCGCAGGGGTGAGCGCGGTGTGCGCGGAGCCCTACCCGTTCTTCTGGCTCGACGGCGGAGCGGGCACCGTCCACCGCTACCGCACCGCGGCACCCGGAGCCGCCCGGTGACCACCGCCCTCGTACACCCCACCGGAAACCGGGAACTCCTCGGTCTGCTCGGCCGTACCCCGCTCGCGCGGGTCACCACCGATCTGCCCTGCCCGCACCCCGGCTTCTGGGCCAAGCTCGAAGGGCTCGGCGCGGGCGGCATGAAGGCACGGGCCGCGGTCTCCATGCTGCTCGGCGCCAAGGAGCGCGGCGAACTGCGCCCCGGCGCCCCCGTCGTCGAGTCCACCTCCGGCACCCTCGGCATCGGCCTGGCCTTCGCGGGACAGGCGCTCGGCCACCCGGTCGTGCTCGTCGGCGACGCCGAACTGGAGCCCTCGATGCGCCGCCTGCTGCGCACCTACGGCGTCCGGCTCGAACTGGCCGACCGGCCCGCGGCCGAGGGCGGCTGGCAGGCGGCCCGGCTGGCCCGGCTGCGGCAACTCCTCGCCGAACTGCCCGGCGCGTACTGGCCCGACCAGTACAACAACCCCGACAACGTGGCCGGTTACGGCTCCCTCGCCGCCGAGATGGCAGCCCAGCTCGACCACCTCGATGTCCTGGTGTGCAGCGTCGGCACCGGAGGCCACAGCGCCGGAGTCGTCGCTCCCCTGCGCCGGCACTGGCCGCAGCTACGGCTGATCGGCGTGGACGCCACCGGATCGACGATCTTCGGCCAGCCCGCCAGGGCCCGGCTGATGCGGGGACTGGGCAGCAGCATCCACCCTCGCAACGTCGCCTACGACGCGTTCGACGAGGTGCACTGGGTCGGCCCGGCCGAATCCGCCGACGCCTGCCGCAGGCTCGCCGCCGGCAATTTCGTCAGCGGCGGCTGGAGCACCGGCGCGGTCGCGCTCGTCGCCGCATGGGCCGCCCGCATCCATCCCGGAGCCGAGGTCGCCACGGTTTTCCCCGACGGGCCGCAGCGCTACCTGGGCAGCGTCTACGACGACGACTTCGCCACCGCCCACGGCCTGGACCTGACCTGTGCCGCCACCCGGCCGGTCGAGATCCCGCACCCGCAGGCGGCGGAGGCGACCGGATGGACCCGCTGCCGGACGGTCGCCGACCCGCTCGCGCCCTCCGCCGGGCACGGCGACCGCCCTGCCGCACCAGCCGTCCCCCACCCCACCCCGCTCGACCCGCTCCCCGCGGCGCCCGGCCCGCACCCCGCCCGTGCGCCCGCCGCCGGATCGTCCCGCTCCGCCCGCCGCACCACCCGGAAAGAAGCCCCGTGAAGGCCAGTCAGCGCACCGTACGACTCGAACTCACCGAACCACTGCGGATATCCCGCTCCACCATGGCGGCCCGCGATGCCGTGTGGCTCGCCATCGAACACCACGGCCACCATGGCTACGGAGAGGCCGTGACCAGCACCTACTACGGACTGGACGCCGCCACCCTCGCCCGGCTGCTGAGCGGGACCGCACGAGAACTCGCCCGGTGGGCCGACCCCGAGAGCGCACTCGATGCCCTGCGCACGGGCGAACTGCCCGCACCCGGCACGCCCGCGGCGGTGACGGCGGCCGTGGAGTCCGCGCTGCTCGACCTCGTCGGCAAGCGCGCCGGCGTCCCCGTGCACCGGCTGCTCGGGAGCACCGAGGCGCCGCGCGCCGCCACCGCCCGCACGATCGGCATCACCTCGCCGGGGGCGGCAGCGGAGCAGGCGGGCCGGCTGGTCCGGCAGGGCTTCTCCGTCCTCAAGCTCAAGGCCGGTGTCCCGGATCCCGAGGACGACCTCGACCGGGTACGGGCCGTACGCCGTGCCGCGCCGGACGCGCGGCTGTTGCTCGACCCCAACGGCGGCTGGACCCCGGCCCTGGCACAAGCCCTGCTGCCCCGCTACGCGGACCTCGGCGTCGAAGCGGTGGAGCAGCCGCTGGCCCCCGGCGACCCCGAGACGCTGGCCCGGCTGGCCGAACGCTCGCCGCTGCCGGTCATCGCCGACGAGGACGCGGTCGGTGTCGAGGACGCCCGGCGGCTGGCCGGCCGGGTGCACGGCATCAACGTCAAGCTCGCCAAGTGCGGCGGTGTCACCGCGGCGCTGCGTATCGCCGATCTGATCGCCGGCAGCGGCACCGCGCTGATGCTCGGCTGTCTCACCGCCAGCACCCTCGGCCTCGCGCCCGCCGTCCACCTCGCCGGCCGTGCCCGCTGGACCGACCTCGACGGCCATCTGCTGCTCGCCCACGACCCCTGGACCGGCATCGGCGGCACCGACGGCACGGTGCGAGCCGGCGGGCAGCCGGGCCTCGGCGTACGGCCGGCACGCGGCGGGATACCACCGGCCGAGGCGGCAGCGGAGCCGGCCTGCGGTGTGGAGGCACGGCAGTGAAGATCTGGCACGAGATGCGCCGCTTTCCGTTCGCGATCCGTCTGCTGCTGATCAACCAGCTCGGCGTCAATACCGGCTTCTACCTGCTCATCCCGTATCTCGCCGTGCATTTGGGGGAGGACCTGGGGATGTCCGCCGCGGTCGTCGGCATCGTGCTCGGCGTCCGCAATCTGAGCCAGCAGGGGCTGTTCCTCATCGGAGGCTCGGCCGCCGACCGGCTGGGGGCGCGGGGGGTCATCATCGCCGGCTGCGCGCTGCGGACCGTCGGCTTCGGGCTCTTCGCGCTCGGCGACGGCCTGACCGTACTCCTCGCCGCGTCCGTCCTCAGCGGACTCGCCGGGGCACTGTTCAACCCCGCGGTCCGCGCCTACCTCGCGCAGGAGGCGGGCGACCGCAAGGCCGAGGCCTTCGCCCTCTTCAACGTCTTCGCGACCACCGGGGCGCTGGTGGGACCGCTGCTCGGCAGCGCTCTGCTGCTCGTCGACTTCCGGGCCTCCGCGCTCACGGCTGCCGCCCTCTTCGCGCTGCTCACCGTCGCCCAGGCCGTCGTGCTGCCCGCCTGCACGGTCGCCACGGCCACGAACAGCGTCCTCGGCGACTGGCGTGAAGTGGTCGGCAACCGCGCCTTCGTGGCCTTCGCCCTGGCGATGGTCGGCATGTTCACCCTGCAGAATCAGCTGTACCTGCTGCTGCCCGACGGAGCGCGGCGGGCCACCGGCTGGGACGGTGCGGCAGGCCTCGTCTTCCTCGTCGGCACCGTCGCCAATCTCTCGCTGCAGATGCGGATCACCCGCGCCCTCAAGCGGCGCGGCGACCGGGCACGGTGGATCTGCGCGGGGCTCGCACTGATGGGACTCGCCTTCGTACCGCCGATGGCCGTCGCCGGTCCGGTATCCCCGCCCGACGGCCCCGGCGCCGCCGCCCTGCACGCGCTGCCCGTACTAGCCGGGGCGCTGCTGCTCTACCTGGGCGTCATGATCGCTCAGCCCTTCGTGATGGAGCTGATCCCCGCCTTCGGCCGCGCCGAGCTCACCGGCACGTACTTCGGGCTGTTCTACGTGGTCTCCGGCATCGCCGCCGCGGTGGGCAACACCGTCATCGGCTGGGCCATGGACACCGGGGACCACACCCGTACGCCGTGGCTGCCCTGGGCGTGCGCGCTCGCCTTCGGCGTCGCCTCCGCTGCCGGTGTCGCCTGGCTGCACCGGATGCGGTGCCTGCCGGGGCGCACCACCGAGGAGCCGGTGACGGCCACGACGGCGACGAAGACCACGACGGCCACGACGGAGGGAAAGGCGTGAGACCGCATAGGGAGACCCCGGACATGCGACCACCCAGGGAAACCCCGAACGCAGCAGCACCTGTGCCATCCCGGACAGGCCACGAAACGGGCCGCGAGACGCGTCACGAAACGGGTCACGAAACGGGTCACGAAAACCTGCTGACCGACAACCCGGAACTCTACGAGGCACGCTTCCCCGACACCGGCCGTCTGGCCGCCCGCTGGGCCGAGGACTGCCTGCGTCGGCACGGCGCGGGAAACCGCGTCCTGGACATCGGCTGCGGCACCGGACGCGACGCCGCACATCTGCACGCGGCGGGGCGCACGGTCGTCGCGGCCGACCTCTCCGACGCGATGCTCGCGCACGCCCGTACCCACCACCCCGGACCGGACTACCGCCGCGCCGACCTGCGCGACTTCGACCTGCGGGAACTCGACCTCCACGAGGAGCCCTTCGACGCCGTCGTCTGCCTGGACAGCGCCCTGCTCTACTGCCACACCAACGCCGAACTCGACGGCTTCCTCGCCTCCTGCCGGCGCAGCCTCGCACCCGGCGGTCTGCTGGTGGCCGAGATGCGCAACGGCGCCTACTTCCTCGGCCGCACCGGCCTGCTCGACGCCCCGGCCGTCAACGGCTTCAGCTGGCAGGGCACCACCTACACCTCCACCACCACACTGTCCGTCGACCGCACCGCCCAACTCCTGCGCCGCACCCGCATCTGGACCGCCGACGACGGCTCCCCGCCGCACGAGCAGCACTCCGCATGGCGGCTGCTCTTCCCCCAGGAACTGCGTCATCTCCTCGCCGCGCACGGTTTCGAAGCCCTCGATCTGTACGACGGGCCGGGGCCGCGGACACAGCCCGCCTGGCAGGAGGGCGACGCTCCGGGTGGGTCCGCCGACCGGGACCGGCTCCACCTCGTCGCCCGGCTGACCCGGGACGACTGACGCCCGCTGCCCTCTCCCACGCCTCCGCCCCGCACACAGCAAGGAAACCGCCATGGACCACGGTCCCCTCAACGCCCCCCGCTTTCCCGGTCTGCGCCGCCGCGGCTTCCTGGCCGCGGCCGGACTCGGTGCGGCCGGATTCGCCGCGCCGGCGCTCGCCGGATGCAACGGCCCCTCCGGTGACAGCGCCGACGGCGGCGGCACGCCCCGCCGGGGCGGCAAGCTGCGCGCGGCGTTCGCCGGCGGCGGCGCGAGCGAGACCCTGGACCCGCACCTGGCCAACCTCTTCGCCGACGCCGCGCGTGCCAAGGCCCTCTTCGACAAGCTCGCCGACTTCGGAGCCGACCTCTCCGCCGAGCCGCGGCTCGCCGCGTCCTGGGAACCCAACGCCCGACTGGACCGCTGGACGGTGAAGCTGCGCACGGCGTCCTTCCACAACGGCAAGCCGGTCACCGCCCGGGACGTCCTCTACAGTTACCGCCGCATCACCGACCCCCGGAAGGCATTCCGCGCCAAGGCCTCGCTCGAACCCCTTGACCTCACCGCCAGCCGGGCTCCCGACGAGCGGACCGTCGAGTTCGCGCTGAAGCGGCCGATGGCCGAATTCCCCCATCTGCTGGCCGCGTTCGGCGCCTTTATCGTCCCCGATGGCGCACAGGACTTCGACCGCGCACCGGTCGGCAGCGGCCCCTTCCGCTTCGTCTCCTTCATGCCCGGACGCTCCGCCCTCTTCCGGCGCAACGACGACTACTGGGAAGGCGCGCCCCACCTGGACCAGCTGGAGTTCCTGGTCGCGGGCGAGGAGTCCGCGCGCCTCAACTCCCTGCTGGGCGGCCAGATCGAGTACGCCCACGAGCTGACGCCGACGACGGCCCGCGCACACGAGGGCAAGGGCCAGATCGAGATCGTACGGCTGCGCAACAGCGCGATGCAGTCCTTCGCGATGAAGACCGACCGGGCACCGTTCGACGACAAGCGGGTGCGCGAGGCGTTCTTCCTCCTCGCCGACCGCAGGGAACTCGTCGACGGCGCGCTCTCCGGCGCCGGTGTGATCGGCAACGACCTGTTCGGCAAGGGGTACGAGTACTATGCGGACGGCCTGCCGCAGCGCGCACAGGACCTGGACCGGGCCCGCCATCTGCTGAAGCGGGCGGGCGCCGACGGACTGCGGGTCACCCTGGACACCTCCGCCGCCGCGGCCGGCTTCACCGAGGCCGCCGCCATCTTCCGCGACCAGGCCGCCCGTGCCGGAGTACAGGTGAAGGTGGCGATGGGCAGCAAGGACAGCTACTGGCAGGACACTCTCGACTCCGGGACCCTGTGCTGCTACCGCTCCGGAGCGATGCCCATCGAGTCGCACTTCTCCCAGCGGCTGCTGTCCGGTTCCACCACCAACGCCACCCAGTGGCGGCACAAGGACTTCGACGCGCTCTACCAGCAGGCCCAGTCCACCAAGAACACGCAGGACCGGGCCGCCGTGTACGCGCGCATGCAGCGCCGGCTGCATGCCGAGGGCGGCTTCCTGGTCTGGGGCTTCGCCGACTGGATCCTGGGCACCGCCCGCACGGTCCGCGGAGTGGCGCACACCTCCCCCGCCAACACGCTCGACTGGGCCCGCTTCGACAAGGTGTGGCTCGCATGACCGGCCTGCGGTCGTGGCTGGCACGCCGGCTGCTGCTCGGCGCCGGGCAGACCGTCGCGGTCGTCCTGCTGGTCTTCGCCCTCACCGAGGCGCTGCCCGGCGATGCCGCGGTGGCGCTCGCCGGTGACCAGCCCGACCCCGGACGGATCGCCGCCCTGCGGGAGACCCTGCACCTGGACCGGCCCGCCGCCGAGCGCCTGGGGGAGTGGGCGGCCGGACTGCTGCACGCGGACCTCGGCAGCTCGCTGACCTCCGGCCGGCCGGTCAGCTCCGCCATCGGCGACGGCTTCGGGCCGACCCTCCTGCTCGCCGCGCTCACCCTGCTCCTGCTGGTACCGGCCGCCGGCGGTCTCGGTGTGCTGGCCGCCCGCTACGAGGGACGGTTCGTGGACCGGCTCATCAGCTCGGTGACCCTGGCCGTGTACGCCGTACCGGAGTTCGCCCTCGGCGTGCTGCTGGTCGCGGTCTTCGCGCTGCGCCTGGGCCTGCTGCCACCGACCGCCGTGGGGTACGGCGGTGATCTGCTCACCCATCCCGCGGCGCTGGTGCTGCCGGTACTGGTCCTGCTGGCCCGACCGGTGTGCTCGCTGACGCGCCTGGTCCGGGCCGGCATGATCGACGCACTGGCCTCGCCGTACGTCGCCCATGCCCGCCGCTACGGCATCCCCGGCGGGCGCATCCGCTATGCGCACGCCCTGCCCCACGCCCTGGGGCCCGCCGCCCAACAGCTCGCCCGCACGGTCGACTGGCTGCTGTGCGGTGTCATCGTCGTGGAGGCCCTTTTTGTGATCCCCGGACTCGGAACCGTCCTGATGAACGCCGTCGCGGAACGCGATGTCCCCGTCCTGCAGGGCCTTGCGGTCGTCTTCGGATGCATCGCCGTCGTCCTCAACCTGGCCGCCGACCTGGTCACTCACCGCTTTGTGCCCCGGACCGGGGAGGCGGCATGAGGATACCGACGACCGGCGGCCGGGGACGCTTCACCTTCGCCCTGCTGATCGTCGCCGTCCCGCTGCTGCTCGCCCTGCTCGGGCCGCTGTTCGCGGGGGAGTCCGGGCCACGGGCCGCGTCCTTCACCGCGGGCGGCGGCCACTGGGCCGGCACCGACTTCGTCGGACGGGACGTCTGGCGGCAGGTGCTGCTCGGGGGCCGCCCCGTGGTCCTGGCCGCACTCGCGGCGACGGCGCTGGCCTACGCGGTGGCGCTGCCCCTGGGCCTCCTCGGTGCGCTGACCCACCGCCGCTGGCTGGAGGAGCTCGTGATGCGCCCCCTGGACATCCTGCTCGCCGTGCCGTCGCTCCTGGTCATCTTGCTGGTGGCGGCGGTCCTGACGCCCGGTGCCGGCGGACTCGCCCTCCTGGTGGCCCTGGTCAACATCCCGGATGCCGCCCGGACCGTCCGGGCAGCCGCCGCCGAGGCGGCCGCTTCGCCCGCGGTCGAGGCGCTGCGCATGCAGGGCGAGACCTGGTGGCGGACAGCCGTGGGCTACGTCGGCCGCTCGGCCCTGCGCACCCTTGCCGCCGATGCCGGGGTACGGCTGACCGGCGTGCTCTATCTGGTGGCCACGGCCGCCTTCCTCGGCGTCGGTGCCGAACCGGACGCCGCCGACTGGGCGGTGATGGTCGACCGCAACCGGACGGGCATGTTCGTCCAGCCCTGGGCCGTCGCGCTGCCCGCCGTGCTGATCATGGCCCTGACCATGGGCACCAACCTGCTCTGCGACGCCGCCCTCGACCGAAGCGGCCCACGACAGCGGCCTGGCCGTGCACCGCGGCCCGAACGGGGCTCCCGGCGGCACCGTGCATCGCGACCCGGACCGGCCCCCGACCCCCTGCCCACCGATGCCACGGCCGCCGGGCCGGGGCGCAGTGAGAAGAGCCACGCATGAACGCCACCGACATCGCCCAGGTCCAGGACCTCCGTGTCGAGACCGGCGGCCGGGCCCTTGTCGACGGGGTGAGCCTCCGGGTGCCGGCCGGCCAGGTCACCGCGCTGATCGGTGCCTCCGGCAGCGGCAAGACCACCACCGGGCTCGCCCTGCTCCACGAGTATCCGCCCGGTGCCACGGTGACCGGCGAGGTGCGCGTCCCCGACGGCCTCATCGGCTACGTACCACAGCACCCCGCCACCGTCCTCAACCCCGCCCGGCCGGTGGCCGCCCTCCTCCGGGACATCGCCCGCAGCCGGGTACGCCACCTGCCCCGCCGCGCCCGCCGCCCCGCCGTCCGGCAACACCTGCTGCGCGCCCTCGGCCAGGCCCGGATCCCCGACGGCGAAGCCCTGCTGCACCGCTTCCCCCACCAGCTCTCCGGCGGCCAACAGCAACGTATCGTCCTCGCCCAGGCCCTCCTGAGCGGTGCCACCACCCTCATCGCGGACGAACCGACCACCGGCCAGGACGCACTGACGAAGCAGCAGATCGCCGGCCACCTGGCCGCCCTGGCCCGGCAGGGCCTCGCGATCCTGCTCCTGAGCCACGATCTCGACGTCGTCCGCACCCTGGCCGATGAGATCCACGTCCTGCGGGCCGGCCGCATCGTGGAGTCCGGTCCGCCGGAAAAACTCTGGCGCTCCCCACAGCACTCCTGGACCCGCGAACTCCTCACCGAAGCCGGTACCGCCGGGCCGTCGGACAACGCGCTTGCCCACCGCAGCGCCACCACCCCGGGCACCGGTACGCGGCACGGCACCTCCCTGACCGCCCCCGCCGCCCCGGAACCCGTGCTCCAGGTGCGGGCCCTCACCGCCCGCCACGGCAGGTCCCCCGTCCTGCACACCGTAGATCTCCGCCTCCCGCCGGGCTGCTCGGCCCTCGTGGGCCGCTCGGGCAGCGGCAAGACCACGCTCGCCCGATGCCTGGCCGGCCTCCACCGGACCCACGACGGAGAGGTGCTGCTCGACGGGGCCGCACTGCCCCGCAGTCTCCGCGACCGTACCCGCGAACAACTGGCGGCAGTGCAGTACGTCTTCCAGGACGCCCGGGCCGCCTTCGACGAACACCGCCCGGTCCTCGACCAGGTGAGCCGCACCGCCGTACGCCTGCGCCGGGTCCCCGCCCCCAAGGCCCTGGCCGACGCCGAGCGCACCCTGAGCACCCTCGGGCTCGCCGGCGACCTGGTACGCCGCAAGCCGGCGGAGCTGTCCGGCGGCGAACTCCAGCGCGCCGCCCTGGCCCGCGCACTGCTGGCCCGCCCCAGGGTCCTGATCTGCGACGAAATCACCTCCGGCCTGGACACCGTCGCGCGCCGGAACCTCCGCGCCCTCCTGGTCCGGCTCCTCGGGGCTCACCCGGACCTGTCCCTGCTCCTGATCACCCATGACCGCGACACCGCAGCCCTGGCCACCCGCACCGCCGTGCTCGACCGGGGCCGCCTCGTCGAACAGGGCCCGACCGGTCAGCTCCTCGCCGACCCGCAACACCCCCTCACCGCCGCGCTGCTGCAGGCTCCCCTTGGGGCTCGTTCACCAGCCGCAGAGGCAGCGCCTTCAGCCCGTTGATGAAGTTCGACACCAGCCGCCGGGGAGGCTCGGCGACCGCCAGGGAGGGCACCAGGCGGGCCGTCTCCTCGTACAGCACCCGCAGCTGCAACCGGGCGAGATGCGCGCCCAGGCAGATGTGCGGGCCGTCACCGAACGAGACATGGGGGTTGGGGGAGCGGGACAGGTCCAGGCGGTGCGGGGTGGCGAAGGCCCGCTCGTCGTAGTTCGCCGAGCCGTGGAAGACGACCACTTTGTCGCCGGCGCGTATCCGCTGCCCGGCCACCTCGGTGTCGCACACGGCGGTCCGGCGGAAGCTGAGCACCGGCGGATGCCAGCGCAGCAGCTCCTCCACTCCCGTCGCCGTCCCCACCGCACCGGTGCGCAGGCGCCGGTACGCCTCCGGCTGCCGGGCCAGCGCCAGCAGGCCGCCGGGGGCCGCGCTGCGTACGGTGTCATTGCCCGCGATGGTCAGCAGGAAGAAGAACATCTCCAGCTCGGGCGTGGCCAGTTCGCCGTCCGCTGCCAGGACGGTCATGACATCGTCGCCCGGATGCCGTCGTTTGTGGGCGGCCAGCTCGCGCGCGAAGCCGAACATGTCCTGCAGCATCGCCGGGGACCGCGGGTCGGCGGGGCGCCCGTCCGGGCCCGGGGCGGCCGGGCCCGACTCGTCCGGGTCCTGGTAGCCGATGACGCGCCGGGTCCAGGCCAGGAGCAGCCCGCGTTCAGCGGGCGGTACCCCGAGGAGATCGGCGAGGTTGAGCAGCGCGAAGTCGTCGGTGACATCGGCGACGAGGTCGCGCACCCCGCTCCCCGCACGCGCGGCATCGACCGCCGAGGTCAGCAGGTCACGGGCCCGCTCGCGGACGGCCGAGCCGAACCGCTCGATACGACGAGGAGTGAAGGCACGGCTGACCAGGCGCCGCAGCCGTCCGTGGCCGGGGGGATCCTGATTGAGCATCATGCGGCGGATGAACGGCAGATCGGCGGGGTCCGGATCGCGGATCTGGGTGGCTCCCAGATGGGAGGAGAACCTGCCCGCGTCCTTCAGCACCCGCACGACGTCCTCATGGCGCGTGACCGCCCAGAAGCCGGGCCCGGCCGGCCAGCCGAGCACTTCGTGCTCCTCCTGCCAGGCCACCGGATGCCGGTCCCGCAGCAGCCGGTACGCCGCGTGCGGCAGACCGCCGGCATAGCCGCGCGGGTCGAAGACGTCAGGCACATCCGACACGTCAGGCACATCCGGGACGCCCGGCAGACCCGGCCGAGCCGCACCACCGGCGGGCACGGTCATCCGCCTTCGGGCCCGTCACCGTCACCGTCACCGTCACCGTCGTCGTTCCCGTCGGCGCGCAAGAAGTCCTCCACGGCCCGGATCAGCTCCAGCGGGGTTTCGTCCATGGCGTAGTGCCCTGCCGAGGGCAGTTCGACCAGCCGGCTGTTGGCGTACCAGCGCATCCATGTCGCACGCGTCAGGTCGGCGGTCAGCGCGGGATCCAGCGCCCCGGTCACCGCGAGCGCCGGTACCGCCGAGCCCTCGACCTCGGCATGGAACGTCTCCCCGGACCAGGAGTCCAGCCAGGACCGGAACGCCTTCGGATCGCTGCACTCCAGGGACCGCCGCACCATCCTGTCCAGCCAAGCGGCGGGGCGCTGCCCGCCGGTGGTGAGATCGATGATGGTCCGCCGGTTCTCCGGTGTGTGCGCCGCCGAGGAGAACAGCTCCCACTGCTGCGGTGGCAGCGGCAGCCCGGAGGCGGGGACCGGCGAGATTCCCACCAGCCTGCGCACCCGGTGACCAGCCGCGGCCAGTACCCGTTGGACGACGCTGGCGCCCATCGAATGTCCCACCACCGAGAACCGGTCCCAGCCCAGCCGGTCGGCGAGCGCGAGCACATCGGCCGCGCCCTCGCCCGAGGTGTACGCGCCGGCCGCGCCCCTCGCCTCGCCATAGCCACGGAGGTCGACCAGCGCGTACTGGAAGGCGCCCTGATCGAGATCCGGCAGGACCGGGTCGAAGGCGGACCTGTCGGCGAACCAGCCGTGCACGGCGATGACCTTGTGCGATCCCCGTCCGTGCAGGGTATGAGGCAGTACGAAGGAAGCCACGTGCACTCCAGAGGTGTGACGAACCCACAGGCGGCCACGGGCCGCGTCCGACCACACTGGCCGTACTCTCCCCGCCGTGCAAGAGCGCCGCGGGCCGGGTACGGCAGGCCGGAGGGCGGGTACGGGCGCGGGTGCGGTGCGCCGCGGCAGGTGGGAGCCGTTCCGGCCCGGCCGGGGGAGGGGCGCCGCGGAAGTCAGCTGCCGGTCAGTTTCTCCTGCAGCCAGTCGAAGACGACCTCGCAGTGCTGCTGCGGGGCCATCGGGGAGCAGTGCAGCTGCGCGCCGGTGGCCGCGGTGAGCTTCACGTAGTCCTTGGGAGCCGTGAGTTTGTCGAACATCTGGCGCGGCTGTCCCGGGTAGAACTGCTCGAATTCGTAGTCGAGCACCAGCGTGGGCATCGTGATCCGGCCCACGACGTCCGTGATGTCCAGCGACTTGATGAGGGTGGCAGGGGTGTAGAAGTCGGTGAACATCTTGCCCTTGCGGGCCGCGAGCATCGCCGGCACGGAGAACGGCTCGAAGCGCTTCTTCATCGTCGCGGCCGCGGACGGCGGCAGGTCCGGGACGACCTCTTTGTTCCAGATGGCGTTGGTCTTCTCCTTGTCCGGGGTGAGAACTTCCCGGATCTCCGGAGGAAAGCCCAGCCAGGGCGTGAGCACACCGGGCATCGCCACCAGCGCCGCGATCCGGTGCTCGAAGGCCGCGGCCCGGGGGGCCAGATTGCCGGCCATGCTCAGCCCGGTCAGGGCGATCTTGCCGCTGTCCACGTCCGAACGGGCGGACAGCCAGTCGACGAGCGGGGTGACGGCCCTTTCCCAGCGTGGCGTGAAGACCACCTGGTCGACGAAGAGCAACTGGCCCTGTCCGGGCCCGTCGTACACCAGGGCGTTCCAGCCGCGCTGCAGAGCGGCCGGGACGCCATAGGTCCACATGTCGACGTTCTGCCCGTCGCTGCCGTTGGTGAGGATCACGGTGGGGCGCCGCTCGCCGGAGCCGTCCGGCCGGAAGAACCACACGGGCAGCGGGGTCTTCCCGTACGGGACGCGGGCCGTCACCGGTGCCGGGTCGCACCGCTTGCAGAACGCGTCCCAGGCGTCGCGCCCCGCCCGGTACAACTGCTCCTCGCTGCCGGGGGTGTGGGAGCCGAGGACGAAGAAGAGCCCCTGGCCGTAGTACTGCGCGGCCCGCAGGTCCCGGAACCGTGTGGTCTGCGTCCCGGGCTCGCCGGCCTGAGGCGGTTCCCTCAGCTGATCGCCGAGCTTCCTGAACGTCTCGGTGTACGTCTGCGCGGAGAGGCCGGCCTTGTTGATGGTGTTCACGGCGGTGAGCACCTCGCCCACCTCACCGGCACCGTAGCCGGACGCGCCGAGCGTAAGGAGCCCGTTGAAGTTGAAGCCGGAGTCCTTGAAGAGCGTCATCACACCGGGCGTGGGATCGCTCGCCGAGGCATAGGCCCGCGCCGTGCGACGGGTCTCGGGCGCCGTCGCGGGCGAGGCGCCCGAGGTGCTGCACCCGGAGGCCAGTACGGCCCCGGCCCCACCGGCGAGCCCGGCCAGCGCGGTGCGGCGGGTGGGGCCGGATGTGCGATCAGCCGATACGTACGTCATGCCGACCGAACGTACGAGCCGCGCGCACCGGTCCCCCTCTGCGACACCCGCCCTTCCCCCGAACGGCACCCGACGTGCATCCGTCCGCCCGGCGGCAGCAGCCGCGATGTCTCTTCGGACGCTCCGTCAGCCCGGGGGGTCCCCGATACCCCCTCCGTCGTAAAGTCTTCGTCAACTACCTCTGTGCCGTATCACGTTCGCGCGGTGTCCGACTATCGGGTTTCGCTACGCGGGGGAGCGGTGCAAGCCTGGGATTCGAAAGTATTGCTCCGCGATTGCCATCGATTGGCGTGGTCATAGGCGCAATGCCCTTGACTGACGGGGCAGTTGGCGTTACCGCTCCGTAAACATCTTGTGATCGACAAATGTGTCGATGACAAGAAGGATGTGTTCGATCCGTACCGACCCCCACTTCAGCTGCACATGGCTGTTTCGGTGCGCATGAGGAGAGACATCACCATGGGCCGATATCTGCTGCGCCGATTGGCGAACTACCTGGTCCTGGTCGTCGTCGCCGCGTCCCTGACGTACTTTCTGGCCGGGCTCAGCCTCAACCCCCGCGCCAAGTTCGAGGGCCGCAACCCGCCGCTGCCCGAGTCGTCCATCACCAAGACACTCGACGACTACAACATGAACCCGGACACCCCGATCCTGTCCCGGTTCGGACACTGGGCGGAGGGTGTCGTCCACGGTGACCTCGGCAAGACCATCGAAGGTGACGACGTCAACGACGACTTCGGCCGCCGGGTGGGTGTCTCCACCCGGCTCCTGCTGATCGCCACCCTCATCGGCTCCCTGGGCGGTGTCGCGCTCGGCGCATTCGGCGCCATCCGCCAGTACCGCCTCTTCGACAGGTTCACCACCCTCGCGTCATTCTTCGTGCTGGCCATGCCGGTGTTCGTGATCGGCGTCGCGCTCAAGATCGGTGCCACCGCGCTCAACGACGGCACGCAGACCATCAAGGTGCTCGGCGAGTACGACCCGCAGTACGCGGGGCAGTGGAACTTCGACGCCCTCGTCAACCGCGCCCAGCACATGCTGCTCCCGGCACTGACCCTGATCATCCTCCAGGTGGCGCTCTACAGCCGCTACCAGCGCTCCACCATGCTTGACGTCCTCGGCAGCGACTTCCTGCGCACCGCCAGGGCCAAGGGGCTGCGCCGGCGAAAGGCCCTGGTCAAGCACGGGCTGCGGACCGCGATCCTGCCCGTCGTGCCGTTGCTGGTCTACAACATCGTGCTGCTCTTCACCGGAGCGACCTTCACCGAGAAGACCTTCGGCTGGCACGGCATGGGCGAACTCCTCGTCGACTCCATCAACAAACAGGACGTCAACTCCGTTGCCACCGTCGGGCTGTTCACGGCCGTTCTGGTGCTGATCGCGGGAGTGCTGTCCGATCTGCTGTACGCGGCGCTCGATCCGCGCGTACGGGTCCGCTGATCCCCCAGCCACCGCTGGGAGGTGCCCCCACCCCCGGCTACCGCTGGGAGGTGCCCCCGTCGCCGACCGGCCCCCCACCCCCACCGCCCCTCAGGAGAGCGCGCGATGAGCGTCCAGCTGCCCCCCGCGACCGAACCGGCCCCCGGCCCCGTCCCGCCCGGTGAAGCCGAAGGCCCATCCACCAAGGCCCGTACCTCACGAATGCGGCTGACGGTCCGCCGCTTCGCCCGGAACCGACTGGCACTGCTCGGCCTGGTGCTGCTGGTGCTGCTGTTCGCCGGTGCCTACGGAGGCCCGTTCCTCACCAAGTGGGACTACCAGCAGCACGACTTCATGAACTTCCTCTCCAGCCCCTCCGGGGACCACTGGTGGGGCACCACCCAAGGCGGCGTCGACCTCTTCTCGCTGACCATGCGCGGTCTGCAGAAGTCGCTGATCATCGGCCTCCTGGTCGGTCTCATCTCCACCTTCCTCTCCGCCACCGTCGGCGCCTTCGCCGCGTACTTCGGCGGCTGGACGGACCGGGTGCTGATGTGGATCGTCGACCTGCTGCTGGTGATGCCCTCGTTCCTGATCATCGCCGTGCTGTCGCCCGCGTTCCGCGGCGCCACCTGGCTGGTCTTCGTGATCCTGCTCGGCGCCTTCAGCTGGATGGTCACCGGGCGCGTCGTACGCTCCATGACCTTCACGCTCAAGGACCGCGAATTCGTCAAGGCCGCCAAGTACATGGGCGTCCCCGCGCCCGTCATCATCTTCCGGCACATCCTGCCCAGCATGGCCTCGATGCTGATCATCGACGTCGTCATCCAGGTCGGCGCGGCGGTCATCGGCGAGAGCAGCCTGTCGTACTTCGGGTTCGGCGTGCAGGCGCCCGATGTCTCCCTCGGCACGGTCATCGCCGACAACACCACCAACGCCTCCACCTACCCGTGGCTGTTCTTCTTCCCGGCCGGCTGCCTGGTGCTGATCGGCGTCTCCATCTCCTTCATCGGCGACGGGCTGCGTGACGCGCTCGACCCCAACGCGTCCGGTGCAAAGGCGCGTTCGCCCCGCAAGAAGAAGCAGTCGCGACCGTCCGCGGCCGCGGTGGTCCCGGCGCAGGCGACGGCTGCCGGCACCCGGCCCGACGAGCCCGAGACGTCCGCCGGCAGCCAGGGCGCCGCCTCGTGAAGCGCGTCGCACACTCCCAGCATCAGCATCAGCATCAGCACCAGCACCCCGCGCACCGCGCGCCCCAGGAAGGACCCCGACGGTGACCGAAACCAGGCCGTCCCAGCCCACCGAGGCCCTTGACGCGGCGCAGCCCGTCCTCGCCGTCAGCGATCTGACGGTCTCCTTCCCGAGCGAAGCGGGCGAGGTGCAGGCCGTACGCGGCGTCTCCTACGCGGTGCGTCCCGGGGAAGTACTCGGCATCGTCGGCGAGTCCGGCTCCGGCAAGTCCGTCTCCTCCATGGCCGTACTCGGACTGCTCCCCGAGAGCGCCGAGGTCGCCGGGTCCGTCAAGCTCGCGGGCCGTGAACTGCTCGGCCTCGGCGACGCCGCCCTCTCGAAGATCCGCGGCAAGGACATCGGCATGGTCTTCCAGGACCCGCTGTCCGCGCTGACCCCCGTCTACTCCGTCGGCGACCAGATCGTCGAGGCTCTTCAGGTCCACCAGTCCCTGGACAAGAAGGTCGCCCGCAAACGCGCGATCGACCTCCTCGACGTGGTCGGCATCCCTGACTCCAAGCGCCGGGTGGACGCCTTCCCCCACGAGTTCTCCGGCGGGATGCGCCAGCGCGCGATGATCGCCATGGCCATCGCCAACGACCCCAAGGTCATCATCGCCGACGAGCCCACCACCGCCCTCGATGTGACCATCCAGGCCCAGGTCCTGGACGTGCTCAAGACCGCCCAGGAGGTCACCGGCGCCGCCATCGTCATGATCACCCATGACCTCGGTGTCATCGCCGGCTTCGCCGACCGGGTGCAGGTCATGTACGCGGGCAAGCCGGTCGAGGCGGGTCCGGTGGACGCGGTCTACTACGGGCCGCGGATGCCGTACACCCTCGGCCTGCTCGGCTCCATCCCGCGGCTGGACGAGGCCCGTGCGGAGGGCACCGCACGCCGCGCGCTCACCCCCATCGAGGGCAACCCGCCCAAGATGGTCGACCTGGCGCCCGGCTGCCCCTTCGCCCCCCGCTGCCCCATCGCGATCGACCGCTGCCACACGGTGGAACCGGAGCTGACCCTCGCCGAGGGCTCCGACCACCCCACCGCCTGCCACCGCGCCCACGAGATCGGCGCGGGCCTCGACCGCGACGCCGTCTACCCGGTGCCGGTCCTCCCGGAAGCCGGCACGGTCGAGCGGCTGCCGCGCGAGGAGCGGCCCACCGTTCTCGCCCTCGACGGACTCGTCAAGCACTTCCCGCTCACCAAGGGCGCCCTCGTCAAGCGCACGGTCGGCACCGTACGGGCCGTCGACGGCATCAGCCTGGACATCCGCGAGGGCGAAACGCTGGGCCTGGTCGGCGAGTCCGGCTGCGGCAAGACCACCACCCTGCTGGAGATCCTCGACCTGCCCAGCGGCCAGGCCGGCACCGTCACCGTCTTCGGCAAGGACATCCGCGGCCTCAGCCGGGCGGACCGCAAGGGACTCCGCCGTGACATGCAGATCGTCTTCCAGGACCCGATGGCGGCGCTCGACGCCCGGATGCCGATCGGTGACATCCTCGCCGAGCCGCTGAAGACCCACGGCTGGGACAAGGACCGCATCGCCGCCCGTATCCCCGAACTCCTCGACATGGTCGGCCTGGAGGCCGAACACGCCGACCGCTACCCGCAGGAGTTCTCCGGCGGTCAGCGCCAGCGCATCTCCATCGCCCGTGCGCTCGCCCTGGAACCCAAACTGGTCATCCTCGACGAGCCGGTCTCCGCCCTCGATGTGTCCATCCAGGCGGGTGTCCTCAACCTCCTCGACGAGCTGAAGACCCGCCTCGGGCTCAGCTACCTCTTCGTCGCCCACGACCTGTCCGTCGTCCGGCACATCGCCGACCGCATCGCGGTGATGTACCTCGGCCGGATCGTGGAGCTCGGCGCGGCCGACGACGTCTTCGCCGCGCCCTCCCATCCGTACACCCAGGCGCTGCTGTCCGCGGTGCCGCTGCCCGACCCGCGCAAGGAGCGCGAACGCAGCCGGATCCTGCTCAAAGGCGATCTGCCCAGTCCCGCGGACGTGCCGGCCGGCTGCCGGTTCGCGGGCCGCTGCCCGAAGTACGCCGGGCTCGGGGAGAGCGAACAGGCGCGCTGCCGGGACGAGGACCCCGCCACGGCGGTCCTCGGCACGGACCACACGGCGGCCTGCCATTACGCGGCGCCGCTCGATGTGGTCGAACCCGCGGCGCAGTGAGACGCGCTCCCGACCGCTCCGTACCGCACCGCTCTGCACATTCACATCCGTAGCCGGCACGTTTCGACAGCTCAGGAAGAGGCATCAGTGAAGGTCTCCCGATATCCCCTCGCGCTCGTAGCGACCCTCGCCGTGTCGTCGCTGGCACTGACCGCCTGCGGCGGCTCGGACGACGACGCGGAGCAGAAGGCCCCGGAGGGGACGACAGCCCTCAACATCAAGGCGACCGACCCCGCGAAGCTGAAGCAGGGCGGGACGATGAACTGGGCCGTCCAGACGTTCGCCACCCAGTGGAACGTGGCCGAGATCGATGGGCTGGAGGGCACCGAGGTGATGAAGTCCCTCATGCCGAGCCTGTGGCACTCGAACGCGCGCGGCGAGCAGGTGCCGAACAAAGCGTTTCTGCTGGACGCGGACTCCCGGACCGTCAAGGGCAAGCAGGTGGTCACCTGGCATCTGAACCCCAAGGCCAAGTGGTCCGACGGCACCCCGATCACCTGGAAGGACATCGCCGCCGGCACCCGCGCCATGGACGGTCACGACAAGGCGTTCAAGGTGACCTCCACCGTCGGCTTCGACCAGGTGGCGGACGTCAAGAAGGGCAAGGACGACTACGAGGCCGTCATGACCTTCACCAAGCCGTTCGCGGACTGGAAGGGCATGTTCAACGCGGCGAACAACCAGCCGCTGTATCCGGCGAAGTACGTCTCCGACCCGGAGTCCTACAACACCGCCTACGTCAACAAGATCCCGGTCACCGGCAACGCCTTCAAACTGGGCAGCATGGACAAGTCCGCCAAGACGGTCACGGTGGTGGCCGATCCGAAGTGGTGGGGCGACAAGCCCAAGCTGGACAAGATCGTCTTCCACGCGATGGACCAGGCATCGATGCCCGGCGCCTTCGCCAACGGCGAGATCGACTACTTCGACGTCGGCGGCGACTCCTCCGCCTACAAGCAGGTGTCCAAGGTGTCGGGTGGCGAAATCCGTGAAGCGGGCGGCCCCAACTACCGCCAGATCACCCTTAACGCCAAGAGCGCCAAGCTGAAGGACCCGAAGGTACGCCAGGCTCTTTTCAGGGCCACCGACCGCGCCACGATCGCCAAGTCGGACCTCAAGGGCCTCGGCTGGAAGCCCTCCACCCTGGACAACCACCTCCTGATCGCCAACCAGAAGGGGTATCAGGACAACGGGGGCACGCTCGGTAAGTACGATCCGCAGGCGGCCGGAAAGCTGCTGGACGAGGCGGGCTGGAAGCTCAGCGGCAAGGTCCGCAAGAAGGGCGGCCAGGAGCTGTCCCTGCGGTTCGTCATCCCCTCAGGCACCCCCGCGGCCACCAACGAGGGGTCGATGCTGACCCAGATGTACCGGCAGGTCGGCGTGAAGCTGCAGGTCCAGACGGTGCCGAGCAACGACTTCTTCGAGAAGTACATCACCCCGGGCGACTTCGACGTCACGCCCTACACCCTGCTCGGCACACCGTTCGCCGCGAGCGGTGCCACCAACGTCTACGCCGCCAAGGGCGGCAACAACTACTCGAAGATCGGCAGCAAGAAGCTGGACGACCTCCTCAACTCCGCCAGCACCAACGCCGCCGACCCGGCCGGCGCGCTCAAGACGACCAACCAGGCCGACGCCGAGGCCTGGCAGCTTGCCGGCGTCCTGCCGCTGTACCAGCGCCCCGACATCGCGGCGGTCAACAAGAAGCTCGCCAACATGGGCGCCCTCGGTATGACCGACCCGGTCTACGAGCACATCGGCTTCACCAAGTAGTCCGCTGAGCAGCAGGCGGCCACACGCCGGTGGCCGTACCCGAAGCGTTCGGGTACGGCCACCGGCGTTCGTGCATGGCGGAGTTGACCGTCATGACAGGCTGGGCCGTCTGCCGGCCGGGTCCTTCACGACCAGCGGACAGGAAGACTCCGCGGACCACGGAGCAACGCGCCCAACCGCCAGGAGAGGTCGGCCGGGTAGGCGTCCAGTGCCAGTTCCGGGCAGTGCTCCAGGAGTGTGCGCACCGCGATCCGTGCCTCCAGCCGGGCGAGCGGGGCTCCGAGGCAGAAGTGGATGCCATGGCCGAAGGCCACATGGCCCCTGGCGTCGCGGGTGATGTCGAAGCGGCCGGGGTCGTCGAACCGCAGGGGGTCGCGTCCCGAGTCGGAGATCACGGGGAGCACCACCTCGCCGCCGCCGGGGACCACCGTGCCCGCGATCTCGGTCGGCTCGACGGTGAAACGGAATGTGGAGGTCTCCAGGGGGCCGTCATAGCGCAGCATCTCCTCGACCGCACCGTCGATGAGGGACGGATCGGCGCGCAGCAAGGCGAGCTGGTCGGGGTGGGTGAGCAGGGCCAGGACCCCGTTGGAGATCAGATTGGCGGTGGTCTCATAGCCGGCGATCAGCAACAACTGGGCCATGCCGAGGAGTTCGTCCCGGCTGAGCCGGTCGCCGTCCTCGTCGCTCACCGCAATCAGATCGGTCAGCAGATCGTCGCCGGGCCGGGCGCGCTTCGCCTCCACCAGGTCGTCGAGGTAGCAGGACATGGCCGTCCGGGCTTCCCTGGTCTGTGGCGTCGCGGCACCGGCCAGCAAGATGTCGGTCCAGGTGCGGAAGGCCTCCCGCTGCAGGAACGGCACTCCCAGGAGCTCGCAGATGACGGTGACCGGGAGCGGGAAGGACAGCGCCTCGACGAGGTCGCCGCGGCCTTCGGGCCGGTCGAGCATCGCCGCCAGGAGCTCGTCGGTGATCTCCTGGACGCGTGGCGCGAGGGACGCCACCCGGCGGGCGGTGAAGGCACGGGCGACCAGTCCTCGGATGCGGGTGTGCTGCGGCGCGTTGGAGCGGAGCATCGACACGCCGATGGACACCGGCTGCAGGGACTGCGCGGACGACGCGTGCCGCCACTCCTTCGACAGCCGGGGGTCGCTGAGGGCCGCGCGCACCTCTTCGTAGCCGACCACCAGCCAGACGACCGTGCTCTCCGGGAGCCGTACGCGATGCACCGGCCCCCGCTCGCGCAGCCGCGCGTACACCTCGTACGGATGGCGGACGAAGTCCTCCCCTAACGCCGCCAGGTCAAGGGTCTCCACCGGTTCCGTTGCCATCTGGCCTCCTGCCCCCGTGCGCTGTGCCGCGGTGCATGTGGGTACGGGGGGAACTATCCGTGACGGCAGCTCCGCAAACCGCCGGCCGTCGCCGGGAGGCCGTTGCGCCCGGCGGTGGCGCGGCCGGCAGCCGTGTGTCCCGCGACGGTCGGGCTGCCGGAGGAACGGTCGGCCCTGGCCACAGCCCGCGCTCCGCCCGCGCCCCTGCGTGCTCCGTGCGTGCCCCGGCGGCCTGCTGCGCAGGGCGCGGTGGCGGACGGACGGGGTGCATGATGGAGGTAATCGAATAAACGCACGTGAAGAGGCGTCATTCGTGAGCGAAGGATTTCTGGAGACCGGTTACGAGAGCGATGAGGCCGCCGCCGAGGGCACACGACCCGACCGCGAGGGGCAGGCCGAGGCGTTCGACGCGATCGGCGACCGCTATGACGAGGCCTTCCCGTACAAGAAGGGGCAGCTCGCCGCCGCCGAGTGGCTGATCAGGACGCTGCCCGCCGGGTCCCGGGTGCTGGACCTGGGCTGTGGAACCGGCCTCCCGACGGCCCGGCAGCTGGTGGAGGCGGGCTTCGAGGTGGTCGGCGTCGACCTGTCCCGTGGCATGGTGGACCTCGCCCGGGAGTACGTGCCCCGTGCAACGTTCCACCGCCTGGACATCGCCGACCTGGCGCCCGACGGCCCCCATGACCTGGGGCCTTTCGATGCCGTCGCGGCCTTCTTCTCCCTGCTGATGCTGCCGCGCACCGAGATCCCCGGTGCCCTGCGCACCATCCACGACCTGCTGGTTCCCGGTGGCCTGTTCACCCTCTCGATGGTGGAGGCCGATGTGGACTACTTCACGATCCCGTTCCTCGGCAACACCATCCGGGTCTCCGGCTACCTGCGGGACGACCTGCGCGCGGTCATCGAGGAAGCGGACTTCGAGGTCGTCGACGAGTCCTCGTACACCTACGCCCCCGCGGTCTCGGACGTGCCGCCCGAGGAGCAGCTGTTCCTCAACTGCTCGCGACGCGGCTGAGGCCACCGCCCCCGCGGTCCCTGACGCCCACCGGACGGACGAGACGAGTAATGGAGCCCCGCACCCCCGACCACGGCCCCGGCCGGCTCCCCGCCGGGACCGAGGGCCGTGGTGCGCCCCAGGACCTGGCACTGAACGCCACACCCGTGGACACGGGCGCCACTCCGCCGGTACGGCCGCCGCCACCCCCGAGCGGCCGTCCCGGGAGCGTGCCCCCCAAGGGCCCGGACCCTCCCGGCCGCGGCACCACCCGTCCGGATCCGGCCGCCCCCGAGTGCCCCGCTGAGGGCGTCCGGGACGCGACGGAGCGCGCCCCCGGGACGGCGACCGACCGGCTTCGCTACCTCGAAGCCGCCACGCGGCAGATCGCCCGGGGCCTCGACCAGGACGAAACCCTCCGGGAACTGTGCCGGGCAGCGATCCCCACCTTCGCCGACGCGGTCCTGGTTCACCTGCGTGATCCCCTTCCGACCGGGGAGCGGCAGCCGGCCGGCCCTCTCGTCCTGCGGCTGCACAGCATCGCTCAGGGGCCGGAGGATCTGGTCACCACCGCGCCTCCGGGCTCCGGCGACTTCGGGCAGCTCACGGTCACCGGCCGGTTCGCCGAGCTCCTGCTGGCCGGGCGTCCCGCGTTCGGCGATGCCCCGGAGACCGCCCCCGCGGTGACCGGGCTGCTGCAGCCGGTGGCGAGCGGGCCGGCGGCACCGCCACCGGGCCGACGGCTGATCATCGCCCCGCTGTACGGCCGCCGGCACCTCATCGGAACCGTCGCCCTGCTGCGCGGCGCCGAGCGGCCCGCCTTCACGGGCGATGACCTCCTCGTCGCCTCCCAGCTCGCCACCCACACCGCCTTCGGCGTCGACAAAGCGGTGCTCCACGGGCACGAGGCCTCGCTCGCCGATGCGCTCCAGCTCACGATGCTGCCCTCCTCGCTCCCCGAGACCACGGGTGTCCGGCTGGCGAGCCGGTACCTGCCGGCCGCCGAGACCTCCCAGGTGGGCGGCGACTGGTACGACGCGATCCCGCTGCCCGGCAACCGCGTCGCGCTGGTGGTCGGCGACGTCATGGGCCACTCGATGACCTCCGCCGCGATCATGGGGCAGCTGCGCACCACCGTGCAGACCCTCGCCGGGCTCGACCTGCCGCCGGAAGAGGTCCTGCACCACCTCGACGAGCAGGCCCAGCGCCTCGGCAGCGAGCACATGGCGACCTGCCTCTACGCCATCTACGACCCCATATCGCAGCGGCTGCTGGTGGCCGACGCCGGGCATCTGCCTCCGGTACTGCTGCACCCGGACGGGTCGGCCGAAGTACTGCGGATCCCGCCCGGCGCGCCGATCGGCGTGGGCGGCGTCCCCTTCGAATCCGTGGAGATGCCCGCGCCCACGGGAGCGACCCTGCTCCTGTACACCGACGGCCTCGTGGAGTCCCGGGGCAGGGACGTCTGGACAGGAGTGGAGGTGCTGTGCGCCCGCCTGCAAGCCACCGCCGCCGTGGTCGCCTCCCCGCCGCTGGAAATGCTCTGCGACACGGTGCTGACCATCCTGGACCACGGGGCCCGGGACGACGATGTCGCGCTGCTCGCCGCCCGGTTCGACGGTTTCCCGCCGCGCAATGTCGCGTACTGGTTCCTCAACCCCGAGCCGCAAACGGCCGGCCGGGCCCGGCAGCTGACCCGCAGAGCGCTGCACCGCTGGGGCCTGGACCCGCTGCTCGATACGACCGAACTCCTGGTCAGCGAGGTGGTGACGAACGCGGTGCGCTACGCCTCCCGGCCCATCGCCCTGCGGCTGCTCCGTACCGATGTGCTCCGCTGCGAAGTGGGCGACGATTCACCGCAGGTGCCCCGGATGCGGCGCGCCCAGGCGGGTGACGAGGGCGGACGCGGCCTGTTCCTGGTCGACCGGCTCGCGGATCGCTGGGGAGCGACCCGGCTGAGCACGGGCAAGGTCGTCTGGTTCGAGCAGCCGATCCCCGAGGAGTACCGCCCGATGGACCGGAAGGACTCCACGGACGCGAGGGACCCGAAGGACGGCGACGCGGCGTAACTCCGGCCACCGTGTTTCGGTACTGCCGCGCAGGGCACACGCTCTGCAGTCCCCGGCCGGCCCCCCGTCCGGCCGGGGATTCCCTCCGGCCGTAGCTCCGCGGTGACGATGTATCGGATGATCGGCCAGGTGTTCCACCGGCGCATTCCGGTCGCTGCGTCGCGCGCCCGGCCGGTGGGAGGAATCTGCCGCCTAAACCTCCGCCCCGCCTGTCGCGTTTTCCCTCACGGCTCGTTGTCGCTCACATGATTCCCTGTAGCAGCCCCCTCTCGGGTACCAAAACGATGAACGGACCGAAGAGCGTCAGCTGGGCCGGACGCATCGCCTTGATCGAGCCCGCCCCCAAGCCGGCCCGTTACGCCCGCTATCTGGCGCCCCATTGGAAGGGCATGGCGCGTCTTGACAGTGACAACGGGATCGGTGCCCTTCCGGCCACCCTTCTCCTTCTGCTCGCCGGGGTGCTGCTGTTCGGAGCCGGCGGGGCCGGCGCAGCCCTGGTGGCACAAGCGGCCTGCGGGCGGCCCCCGCTGCTGCAGCTCTGGCTGGCCTTCGACACCGTCACCGCTCTCGTCCTGGCGGCCTCCTACTGGCTGGTGAGCCGCTACGGCCTGCGGTTCTACGACACCGAACCCGCCGAGAACGAGATCTGGCGCCTGGTGACCGTGGCCAACACCGCCTGGCGCGCCCTACCCCGCTCCCACCGGCGCATCCACCAACCCCGCCTGCGTGCCGCCAACACCGCGGCCCGCCTGCTGCTCACCGACCTCTCCGATACCCGTACCCGTCAGGTCCTGGCCGCCCATACCGAGCTCCTGCGCCATCTGTCGATCACCGTTCTGCCGGACACCCAGCCGCACGGCCAGGCGGACGAAGCCCTCAGCGCCGTCCTCGCCCACCACGATGCGGACGCCTGCCAGATCCTGGACGCCACCGCCCCTGCGCCGCCCACCTCGCTCCCGTCCCTGGCCGCCGCCTCGGCATGACGGGCCACTCCAGAGCGGTCCGTCGCCCCTCGGCCCCTCCGTCGCTCTGCCTGCCGTGGCAGCCGGGCCGCCTCCTTCACCGCCGGGCCTGGCCCTCCCCGGGGAGGGCTTGACGACTGCGCCGCAGGAAGTCACGCTCCGCCGCGTTCTCGGTGCGGGCGATCGCCTCCTCGTACGCCAGGGCCGCCTCGGCATCCCGGCCGAGGCGACGGAGCAGGTCGGCACGGACGGCGTGGAACAGGTAATAGCGGTCGAGCTGCAGGCTGCCGACGAGGGCGAGTGCCTGCTCGGGCCCCTCGACCTCGGCCACCGCGACCGCGCGGTGAAGAGCTACGACGGGGCTCGGGTCGAAGGAGAGCAACTGGTCGTACAGCTGAAGCACCTGCCGCCAGTCGGTGAGTGCCGCGGTCGGTGCGTCGCTGTGAACGGCCTGGATCGCCGCCTGGATCTGGTAGGGGCCCGGTTGATTGCGTCGCAGGCACCGCCGGACGAGGGTGTGGCCCTCGGCGATCAGACCGCGGTCCCAGCGACGGCGGTCCTGGTTGGCCAGCAGGACGAGGGTGCCGTCCGGGCCCGTACGGGCGGCGCGGCGCGATGCCGTCAGCAGCATGAGGGCGAGCAGCCCCGTGGCCTCGGGCTCGTCGGGCATGAGCTCGGTGAGCAGCCGGCCGAGACGGATCGCCTCCCTGCACAGGTCGTCGCGGACCAGCGCCTCACCCGAGCTGGCCGTGTAGCCCTCGTTGAAGATGAGGTAGAGGACGGCCAGTACGGCCCGGAGACGGTCGGGGAGATCGGCATCGGCAGGGACCCGGTAGGGGATGCGGGCGTCGCGGATCTTGCCTTTGGCCCGGACGATCCGCTGCGCCATGGCCGGCTCGGCGACCAGGAAGGCGCGGGCGATCTCGGCGGTGGTCAGCCCGCCGAGGAGCCGGAGGGTCAGGGCGACCCGGGCGGCGGGGGCGAGCGCGGGGTGGCAGCAGGTGAAGATCAGGCGTAGCCGGTCGTCGCGCACGGGTCCCTCCTCGGCCGGTGCGTCCCCGGCGTGCAGCAGAGCGGCCTGGGCCTGCCGGTCGTCGCGGGACGCTTCCCGGCGCAGGCGGTCGATCGCCCGGTTGCGGGCGGTGGTGATGATCCATCCCGCCGGGCTCGGGGGCAGCCCGGTGGACGGCCAGCGCTCGGCCGCCGTGGTGAACGCGTCCTGGACCGCTTCCTCGGCGACGTCGAGGTCACCGAAGACGCGGACCAGGACGGCGACCGCACGGCCGTACTCCTCGCGGAACACGCCGGAGATGTCCGCCGCGGTCGCCCCCGGCCTGCCGGATGTCACCCGCAGGATCCGTCCTGCAGCGGCCTGACCTCGATCGGGAGGGTGGTGGCGCGGGCGAGCTTGCGACCCCATGCGAGTGCGGCATCGAGATCGGGGGCCTGGATGACGGTAAAGCCACCGATGTGCTCCTTGCCCTCGATGTACGGCCCGTCGGTCGTGAGCATGTCGTTGTCCTTCTGCCGCACCACGGTGGCCGTGCTCGGCGCGTGCAGGCCCCCGGAGAACACCCAGGCGCCGGCCGCCCTGAGCTCGGCCTTCAGGGCCTCGACGTCCCGCATGATCGGCTCCAGGAACTCCGGCGGCGGCGGGGTCCCGTCCCCGTCGGGCTGGTAGATGCTGAGCAGGTAGTGCGTCATGGTGTGCCTCCTTGGCCGATTCTTCCGGCCCTGTGCCGGCGTCTCACCCTCTGTACGAACGGCCTCTTCGCGGATCGACACCGGAGCACGACCGGACGGCAGTTTTTTTGCGCCCGCTCCGGCAGCGGGGGAGCGGAGGTGCCCTCAGGTGCCCTCCGCGGAAGTGCCCCCTGCAGGGCTGCCCCCTGCAGGGCTGCCTCTTCTCCCAGCGTGAACCCTCGGCTTCTCCCGGTGTGAACCCTCGGCTTCTCCCGGTGTGAACCCTCGGCTTCTCCCGGCGTGATCCCTCCGCCCCGGAACCCCTTTCCCTGCCGCGTGCCTTTGGGGGAATGCAGCCCCGCTCACGTTCGAAGGTCCGCTCGCGGTGATACCACGTTGGGGTATGCGCGGAGGGCGGGTGCCGTCCCTCGTGCGGCAGACGTCCCTCTTCCGGCCCTGGGCACGGGAGGGGAGGGAGGTGGTGGCGGCCAAGTGCGGAACCGATCCGGCAGGTATCGCGGGCGTGACCCCGCTGCCCACGGGGTCACGGCGCAGCGCCGCAGGAACAGCGCGCGGCGCCTGGCCCGCGGGGCGCGCGTCATAGGCATCCGCTGGTCGGTCGGGGGCCTGCCCGATCGCGGTCCCGGCGCGGAGGCCGAGGTCTCGCCGTCGCTGCGGGTGGCGGCGGCCTACGGGTGGCGCCTGATCATCGTGGGGGCCGCCGTCTACGCGGTCTTTGCGGCGCTGGGGCGGTTCCAGCTGGTGACGCTGGCGGTGTTCCTGGCCTTGGTGCTGACGGCTCTTCTGGAGCCGTTGGTCAGTCTGCTGAACCGCTGGATGCCGCGGTCCGTGGCGGTCGCGGGCGGCCTGCTGCTCGGCATCGTGCTCCTCTTCGGCATTCTGAGTCTGATCGGGGCGAATGTCGCGGGTGAGTGGGAGGGACTGCGCCGGGAGTTCGTCGGCGGTGTGGCGCGGATCGAGCGGTGGCTCGAAGGCCCGCCGTTCCACCTGCGCGCGGGGACGCTCTCGGATGTGCAGGCGCGGGTGTCACGCTTTGTGTCGAGCCATCGCACGAGTCTGATCAGCACCGCGCTCAGCGGGGTGGGCCAGCTGGTGGAAGTTCTGACGGTGGGCGTGCTGGCGCTGTTCTGCGCGGTGTTCTTTCTGCATTCGGGCGACCGGATGTGGGGCTGGTTCGGCGGTCAGCTGCCGGGGCGCGGGCGGCATCCCGTGCGTCTGGCGGGGCGTGCCGCGTGGGTGACCTTCACCGGGTACACCCGCGGCATCGTGGTGGTGGCCGCGATCAATGCGGTGCTGGTGGGGGTGACGCTCTTCGTCCTGGGCGTTCCCCTCGCCGTTCCGCTGGCCGTGCTGGAGTTCTTCGCCGCCTTCATCCCGCTGGTGGGTTCGCCCATCGCGCTGGCCGTGGCCGCCGTCGTGGCGCTGGCCGCCAAGGGGCCGCTGGTGGCCGT
Source organism: Streptomyces sp. NBC_00400 (assembly GCF_036048035.1). NCBI lineage: Bacteria > Bacillati > Actinomycetota > Actinomycetes > Kitasatosporales > Streptomycetaceae > Streptomyces > Streptomyces sp. NBC_00400. The sequence continues at coordinate 8,346,937 of NZ_CP107940.1, forward strand.
GGCCGTGGTGCTGCTGATCGTGGCCATCGGACAGATCGAAGGCCATGTGCTGCATCCCCTCGTGATGAGCCGGGCCGTCCGTCTGCATCCGGTGGTGGTGGCGCTCTCGGTCATCTGCGGCAGCGTCACGGCGGGCGTGCCCGGAGCGGTCGTCGCCGTACCACTGGTCTCCGTGGCCTGGTCCGTGTACGGCGTTCTGCGCGCGCACCCGCGCCCGCCGTCCACCTCGCCGGCACGCTGAGCAGGCCCTCAGGACGACAGCAGACGAGCCGGCGGACCCGGTCGGCGGCATCGCCACGGCGGGCCGGCAGCAACCGGTACAAAGCGTCCCGGCTTTGTAGTCCTTGAGCCGTGTGTGAAGATCGCTCGTCGCAGAAGGTGGGGGAGAACCAGTGAGGCCAAAGGACGCGTAGTGGGTAATTCGGTCTGGCCGGGTGCAACGGAGAAGTCCGTTGATCCGCACGGGGGGTTGACGCTGCGGCCGCGCGGACTGGTGGATCTGCGGGGCCCGGGAGACGTGCCGGCCCTGTTGTCGTATCCACCGGGGGCGGTGGTGGTGGTCTCCGGACTGCCGGGGAGCGGCAAGAGCACCTTGCTGCGACGTTGGTCCGAGGCCGCGTCCGTTGCCGACCCGCGCACCGTGCATCTCGCCTGCGAGGCGGTGATGCCGGCCCGGTTGCCGTATGCGGTGTACCGCCCTTGGGCGCGGTGGAAGTACTTCCGGTGGCTGCGTGTGGCGGTACGCGCCGGCGAGGCGTTGCTCGTCCACGATTGCGGTGGCCGGCCGTGGATGCGCCGGTGGCTGGCCAGAAGCGCCGGACGGCAGGGGCGCGAACTGCACCTGGTGCTGCTGGACGTAGGGGTGGCCGAGGCGTTGTCGGGGCAGCAGGCCCGCGGCCGGTGGGCCCCGCGCCGCGCCTTCGTCCGGCATCGCAGAGGCCTCGACCGGTTGCTCGGGGCGTTGTCCGGCCGCGGCGCGGCACCGTTGCCTGCCCCACGAGCTGCCGCCGGTGAAGCCGATGACGCTCCGTCCCCACACACCGTCAGGCTCCCGAAGCAGTCCGCACCGTCGGCGAACCCGGCCGCCGACCCGGTGCCGGAGGCGAGATCGGTGGTTCTGCTGGACCGCGGTTCACGAGAGCAGGTGGCGGCCGTGGAGTTCGTCCCCGCAACGGTCCGGTCGCCACTGACGGAGGACGGGGTACGACCGTAGCGCCCGCTCTTCACGCCGGTCCGTCCGGTGAGCCCTGGGCGGCGAGTCCTGCCCGGGGAGTCGTGCCCGGTGTGTGGGGGGCGGCGAGTCCGGGGCGGTGTGCCTTGCCTGGCGAGCCCCGCACGGCGGGTCTTGCTCGGCGGAGCCCCGCCCGGCTCGCGCCGTCGACTGCCCCGGACACTCCTGCAGGGCGCTGTCGCGACCGTCGTCCGGACAGCCGGGCGGAGGTCTCACGCGGGGGCTGGTTTGCGGGCGGCACGAGGTGCAAGGCACCCTTGCGTCATGTCATACGTGAGGCTCGAAGCCTGGATCGGCGGAGAGTGGCTGGAAGTGGACGCCGTGAGCGTCACCGTAATGGACTCTGCGCTGACCCTGTCCTTCGAACCCCAACGAAGCGAGACGGCCTACCGGAGTCTCATCTGGGAGCCCCTGGAGAACTTTCTGAGGGAGTACCGCGATGAGCCGGTCGTGGTGGTGCCGCTGGGGCGCAACCTGCCGGTGATGTTCGGCCCGGGCGCCGCGGGACCCTTCCGGCTGGCGGAGACGTCGGGCAAGTGACCCCCGATCGCCCCTCCCGGCTTCGCTGAAGAACCAGGCATTGCGGCCCCCGTCGAGCGGCGGGGGCCGCAGCGCGTCAGCCGATCGGCTGACGCCGGGGGTGTACCGGCTTGGGGCGCCGGGGGACGGACCGGCTTCCTGCTCCTGAACTTGTGGGCACGAGGCCGCGCCATCGCATCACACGCTCGGTGGATCCGGGCTAAGTGAGCCCGGTCTGGGCCTTGCTGAACAGCACACCCTCGGAATAGAAGAACACCGCGCTGCTGCTTCCGTCGGCGCCGTAGCACGTCCAGGTGAGGGGGTAGCCCTTGGCGGGCTTCTCGCTTTCCCGCTGGCAGGTGCTGGCGTAGGTGAACAAGGTCTTCTCGCTGCTTCCGGCCTTGAGCTTCTCGTATTCGGCGAGGGTCAGCGGGTCGGTGGAAGCGGTGCTGCCCTGGTAGGCGCCGGCGATCACGAGAAGGCCGAGTATGCAGCCGCCGGCTATCGCGCTCTTCTTCACGGGTGGGGTTGTCCTTTGGCGGGTGGGGCCGGGAAAGCGCCGGGCCTGGGCTGGAGGTGCGGGGCGGCGCGTATGACGTCGCCGGTGAAGGCGGGGGAGCGAGCGCCGCCGCGGGCGGGGACGGACACGGACTGCTCGGGCACGGCGGGGCGGCACCTTTCTGCGGGTGGGGGCGGCGGACGAGCCGGCAGGGGGAGTCTATGCGGCGCGCTCTCACGGACGCGTGGGGATGCCCGCCCGGGAGCACTGATGGAGGGAGCGTTGGGTCAATGCCGAGCAGCAACGGGTGGACGCGGTCGTGGACAGGCGGCTCGTGGGCGAAGGCCCGGCGTACGTGGTGGTGGTTGGCGAGGCGCGCCATCAGTTCATGGAGGGCGAGCCACCGGTACTTCTCGCCGAAACGCCCGGCCTTGTGAGCCTGGCGGGATGAGGGAAACGATCCGCGCAATTCGTCGAAGTCGTCGAAGAGCTGTGGGCGCAGCCCAGCTCGTCCACGCGGGCGATGATGAGCAAGCCGGTAACGCTTGGCTGTGGCCCACTCGTGCTCGCGCCGCGCCTCGGATCCACTGTCAAGATGGCCTTGACGGAACTGGCCAGCTCATCGCCGGCCGGTGAGCTGGTGACGAAGTCCCCCGGTAGACGCCGCCGGCCCCGCTCCCGCCGCTGCTACCAGCCGTGTCACCCCGGCCGTCAGCTGCCCCTGGGCGGGCGGGACGTCCCAACCACCGGCCACACGAGGCGGATTGGACCACACCGTTCACTCTGGCCAATCCGGCATCGGCGTTCCCGTGACCAGCGGATCTTCCGTAATCCCCCGGGTGCACGGTGAGCAAATTCAGCCGTATCACAGCCTGTCTTGATCACAATCAGGGATATTCCTTGATCCTTGAGGCCGTCTCGTTGCGCGTGTAGCGTCTCCCCGGTCGACTGATGAACATCATTTTCGGGCTGCAAGGCGGTCGGCATTCGGACTGTTCACAGTGTTTACCGGGCACCGACTACCAGCCATGGCCGTCGGCATGACATCCATGCCGGATATCTGTTCTGTCCCGCCGGCCGACTATCGAGCGTGACCATTAACGAGTGCATCCAGTCAATTTTCTCCTCACTCGCTTCTGCGTATTTCGGTTTGCCCCACATCAGAGAAGGGACGCACGGTGCATGCATCTCACGGGGGACACTTTCCGCTGCTCCCCGCACAGTTGAGAACCTGGAATGCACAGATCGACGACCTCACCAATCCCGTCTTCTTCATCTGTGACTATTTGGAAATCCGCGGTCCAGTGGACCCGGATATCCTGCGTGCCGCACATCTGCAGGTCGAGCGCGAAGCCGACGCGCTGCGTCTGGGCATCATCACGGTGGAAGGCGAACACCGCCAATTCGTGCACCCGGACCCTACTCCCTTGCAATGGGTCGACCTGAGTGCACGGAGCGATCCGGCTGCGGCGGCTGCGGCGTGGATGGCGGAGGACGTCCACCGGCCGGTGGATCCGCTGAGGCTGTGCGGTGCTGCCGTTATCAAAACGGCGGACGACTGTTTCCTGCTGTACTGGAAGGTCCACCACGCCGTCGTCGACGGCTGGAGCCTCGCGCTGATCTTCAACCGGATGGCGGCCGTCTACAGCGCCCTGTCGGAGGGGCGGAGTTACGAGAAGGGGATGCTCCAGCCGTTCGAGCGGCTGCAGGAGCACGAGGCCGCGTACTGGCAGAAACGTTCCCTCGCAGATCGAGCACACTGGCACAGCAAGCTGGCGGACCGCCCGGAGCCCGTCGGACCGTCCCGTCGCCGGGCCCAAGTCGCCGCAGGCCGGCGGCTTCGGCACGAGCTGGCGCCCGACCGGGTCGCCCGCCTGGGGGAGGTGGCGGACGGCCTGGGCGTGACCTGGTCCGATCTGGCCATCAGCGCGATGGCCGCGTACGTGGGCAGCACGGTCCAGGTGCCTGAAGTGCTCCTCGGGCTGCCGACAGCCGGCCGGCTGAGTCCGCAGGTGCGCAACGCCGTCGGCATGGCGACGAACATCCTGCCGCTGCGGGTCCCCTTTGACGACGGATCGTCCCTGGCCGGTCACGCCCAACGCGTCTCGCGCGAAGTACGTGAACTTCTGTTGCACTCGCGCTATCCCACAGCAGAGTTGTCACGGGAGATCACCGAACGGGGCGGCAGCGGACGGCTGTGGGCCGCCATGGTCAACGTCATGCTGTTCGACCACCGGCTGGACTTCGCGGGAGTCCCGGCGATCCAGCACACGGTTTCGATCCCCCTCACCGTCGACATGACGTTGTACCTGATCCAGATCGCGTCCGACGGGACCATGGAACTCATCCTCGACACCCACCCCGACCTCTACAGCGCACCGGAGACCGAGGCGCATCTGGCCGGGCTGCTGTCGATGTTCGATGCGATCGAGAAGGCCGGTCCGCACACGCCGCTCCACGCGCTGTGCCCCGGGCCCGAGCGGTCCCGTGCGTTGTCGGGCTGACCACGCGCCGACCCGAGCAGAGCCGAGCGGCGAACCAGGCCTGGCCAGAACCGGACCAGGCCAGGTCGAGGGCGGTGTGCCACGAACACACCCTGCCCGAACGTGCCCTCCGCACTGCACACCTTGCGTCGTGATCGGAAAGGAGGCAGGCGCGTGGACGCGTCCGCAGGCGAGACGACAGTCCCTCGTTCATCCCGGCAGCAGGAGGCCGCTGACCTCAAAGCAACGCTGAAACACCTGCGCACCGAGCCCCGGGGCTGGGTGTTCTCTCTCAAACTGACACTGTGCGTCGTCCTCACCGGGGCGGGTGTCGCGCTGGCGCTGCAGCCCGTGCTCTGGTGCCGGATCGTCGGAGTGGCCCTGACCGGCGCCATGTTCGCGCATGCCGCGGAGCTCCAACACGAGACGCTGCACAATCTGGCCTATCGCAGCCGCCGGGCGAATACCGTCACCGGCATCGTCCTCGGACTGCCGATGCTCATCTCCTTCGCCGCCTACCGGGCCACCCACATGCGCCACCACCGCGATCTGGGAACCCCGTTGAACCGTGAGTTTTTCGACTACGGCAACCAGTACGGTGCGAAAGGGGACCGGTCGCGACTGGCTGTCGGCCTCGACTGGGCCGTTCGTTTCTCCATGGCCCACCACTACGTGTTCTTCATCGCGAATCTCGGCCGCTCGCTGCTGGGCCGCGATTTCGCCGATGAGAACGCCCTGGTATCCCGCAGGATCCGGCGGGACCATTTTCTTGCGGCGGCTGTCATTGCCGGGTTAGGAGCGCTGACCTGGTGGACAGGGTATGCCGTCATCGTCTGGGTGTGGTTGCTGCCGCTTCTGCTCGTCGCCGCTCCGGTGCATGCAGTGATCGAACTGCCCGAGCACTACCGGTGCGAGACCCTCAACCGGGACCCGTTCGCCAACACACGGACGATACGTTCCAACCGGATCGCCATGTGGTTCACCAATGGCAACAACTACCACGTCGAGCACCACTTGATGCCGAATCTTCCGATCGAGCGACTGCCTGCTCTCCACACCGAAGTCCGAGACCGGATCCGTTACTTCCACAGCGGGTATCTCGACTTTTTCGTGAAGTTGCTCCGCAAGTAATCTCAAAAGGGGTGAAGGTCGTGGATGTTACTTATCGAATAGCCCGGACAGAGGCCGAGCGAGCCGATGTGATCCTGCTGCGTGACGCCGTCTACGTGCAGGACCAGGGCCGGCTCGCCGACACGGCCGACACGGCAGCCACCTTCGACCGCTTCGACGGGACGGCCGAATACATCGTCGGCTACCTCGACGGCGTGCCGGTGGGCACCGTCAAGGTCGTTCCGGACTCGCCGTCGGGGCTGCCCTGCGACGACACCGTCGACCTTTCCCTGCTGCGGCCGGGAAACCGCCTGGTGGAGTTCGGCCACCTGATGACCCTGCCGAAGCATCGGCACCAGGAGATCGGCATGGCGCTCATGCGGCAGGCGCTGGTCCACAGCGTCCGTGCGCACGGGGCCACGCACATCATCGGCGACTTCTTCGTCGACGACTCGGGCGGCCTGCGCAGCTTCTACCAGGACATCGGCTTCGTGGCGCTCGGCGAGCCGTACGCGGACGAACGCTTCCAGGGCGCGCCGCTCAGCCTGGTGGCGACCCTGGATGTGTCCGGAGCCGCACAGGCGGCGCGCGAGGACGTACACCGCGGCAATCGGCTGCTGCAGTACTTCTTCGGCGACTACGACACCTACACGTCCGCCGATCCGAAGGAGGCCGTATATGCGCACTCGACGCCAGCGGCTGGCTGAACTGAAGGCGGCACACAACCACCCCACCTACGCCAAGATGGCGTTCGTCATGGGCTGCAAGGTCCAGGACAGGGGGGAGGGGAGCCGCGTCAGCGACGACGAGGGACGGTCGTTCCTCGCGATGTTCGACCAGTACGGCAACCAGTCCTTCGGCTACTCCCATCCGCGGATCGTCGCGGCCGTACGCGAACAGCTCGACACCGGGGTGCTCAACAGCACCAAGATCATGTTCGAGGATGTGCAGATACGGCTCTCCGAGCGGCTCGCGCAGATCACCGGGCAGCGTCTGCCGTACTCGTACCTGGCCAACGGCGGAGGGGAGACGATCGACAACGCGCTGAAACTGGCCCGTGCCGCGACCGGCCGCCCCGGTGTCATCAGCGCCCGCGGCTGCTTCCACGGCAAGACCTTCGCCACCCTCAGTGCCTCCAACCGCCCCGAACACCGCGCGCACCTCGCCCCGTTCATGGAGCACTTCCGGCAGGTGACCTTCGGTGACACGGCCGAGCTGGCCGCCGCGCTGGACGACTCGGTCGGCGCGGTTCTGCTGGAACCCGTACAGGCGGAGGCCGGGGTGATCGTGCCGCCGCCCGACTACCTGCGGGAGGTGCGCAGGCTGTGCACCGAGGCAGGGGCCCTCCTCATCCTCGACGAGATGCAGACGGCCTTCGGGCGGTGCGGGACCTTCTTCGCTTACGAGCAGTTCGGCATCGTCCCCGACCTGGTGTGTGTGGGCAAGGCGTTCGGTGGCGGTGTGCTGCCCGTCTCGGCGGTGCTGGGCACCGAGGAGGTGTGGAAAGTGCTGCGGGAACTGCCCTCGACATTCGGGTCGAGTCTGGGCGGCAACCCGCTGTCGTGCCGGGTCGGTCTGGAGAGTGTCGCCATCGCCTCGGATCCCCTTTTCCTCGACGGAGTGCGGGAAAGGGCGCGGATGATCGAGCAGCGGCTCACCGCGGCTGCGGAGCGGCACCCCGGCGTGGTAGCAGCGCACCGCGGTGTGGGCATGATGCACGGCCTGGAATTCCACGACCAGGCCCTGGCCGGTCTCGTCCTGGGACGGCTGCTGGAAGAGGGCATCACGTCCACGTATTCGCTGTACAACCCGGGGGTGCTGCGGGTCCAACCCCCCATGGTCATCACCGTGGACGAGCTCGACCACTGCCTGTCGGTCCTCGACGCCCTCCTGGCGGAGGCCGACGCGCATCTACGTGCTGTCGGCGAGGGACCTGCCGACGGCTCCGGCACCGAACTGTCCCCGCTCACCCGCACCGTGTCGCTGCCGCACCCGGCCCATGAGGTGCTGGAACTCCTGCACGCCCGGCCCCGCATCCTGGATCCGTTCGCCACTGCCGACACCGGGCCGAAGGGGTACGACGCGGAGTTCGCCGGACGGCTCGGGGCGGACACCGTGGTCTGGGCCGACCGTACGGAGACCACCGCCCAGGGGGTCCGGCTGAGCGCCGAGGCCGGCTGGCTGTGGCGCACCCTCTGCCGCGAGGCGACCGTCACGCCCACCGCCGACGGCGGCAGTCTCCTGCACCTGTGCATCACCTGGGACACCGACAGCGGCTCGTACGAGGAACTGCTCGGCGGCCGCATCGGCTTCCTGGCCGGCCGGGCGCTGACCGAGTGCGTCGCGGCGCTGCGGTCCGCGCTCGGATCCGTGCGGGAGACCGTGTGAGCCGCGCGCAGCCCCCTCCGGGCAGCCCTGCCAGCGCCCCGAACGACCAGACGGCAACAGCGGCAACAGCGGCGACGAAAGGCGAACCCGAAGTGAGCATGACCCTGCACGACCTCACGAACCGGTACGGCGGCCACACGGACGCCCGCGTGACGGCGATCGACGTCTCGGGCAGTCGCCGGGAGATGACGCACAGCGATCTGCACGCCCTGGCGGCCGACCGCGCCGGGCAGTTGACCGCCGCGGGCGTGCGGCGGGGTCACCTCATCGGGATCAAGGCGGGCAACAGCCTCGACTGGCTGGCCTGGGACCTCGCGGCACTGGCCACCGGTGCCCTGCTCAAGGCGTTCCCGGACTCCACGGAGGTGGCCGATCCCTCGGAGTTCGTCGCCCGGCACGGCCTGGCACTGTTGATCGCGGACGACTCCGTACCGCTCACGGCGCCCACCGTGATCCGGCCCGACGGCGTCCCCGGGGAGAACGTGGCGCCGCCGAGTGCTGAGGTGTACGACCGCGAGGACGTGCACAGCCTGGTCTACTCCTCGGGCACATCGGGCCGGCTCAAGGGACTTCAGATCAGCGGCAGCGGCACCGACTACGTCATCAACCGTTTCATCGACAGCTTCCGTCTGACCGCCGCCGACCGGCACCTGATCTTCCTGCCGCTCTCCAACTACCAGCAGCGGCTGTCAGTCTACTGCTGCCTGTGGCTCGGGGCGGATCTGGTGCTCGCCCCCTACCAGCGTGTTTTCCAGGCCCTGCGCAAGGAGCAGCCGACCTTCCTGATCGGCCCACCCGTCTTCTACGACACTGCGCTGCAGCTCTGTGCCTCGAGCGGCGCGGACATCACCCTGGGCGACTTCCTCGGTGGGCGCATACGCTTCCTGATCACGGGGATGGCGCCGATCCGGCGTGAAACCCTCGAAGGGTACTGGAAGCAGGATGTCCGACTCCTTGAGGCGTACGGGCTGACAGAGACCGGCATGGTCGCCTGGAACACCCAGGACGCCTACCGCCTCGGCTCCGTCGGCAAGCTGATCGACCCGGACGCGGTGACCTTCCTGGACGACGGGGAGGTGGTCATCAACCGCCCGGCACCGCTGAGCCGGGGCTACTTCGAGACCGACGACGGCTCGACGCCCGAAGACTGCTTCCGTCCCGACGGCTCCATCCTGACCGGCGATTACGGGCGGCTGGACGAGGACGGGTACCTCACCCTGATCGGCCGCAAGAAGGACGTCATCGTGCTCGGCAGCGGGCGCAAGGTGCACCCCGCCGAGATCGAGAGTGCGTTCGTCTCCGTCGAGGGCCTCAGCGAGATCATCGTGGTGCCGACCTCGCAATCGGCCAGGCTCGGCGCGATCATCACCCCGACCGACCCCAAGAACGACGCCCTGCGCACGCAGCTCCGCAAGTGCGTCGAGGAGGTCAACGGGTCGCTCCCGGCCCACCAGCGCGTGATGTCGATGGTCTTCTCCGAGCGGCCGCTGCGCTCCGACCCCGCCTTCCTGACCGGCAATCTCAAGCTGAGCAGGGCCCGTGCGGCGGAGCACTTCGCCGCCACGCTCTCCGCCGCGCCCGCAGCGGACGAGGGGGGCCGGTGAGGGAGTCGGCCGGGCCGACGACGGCCGGAACTGCCGGCAACGGTAGGGGGACCGGGAGTTCCGACCGGCCGTTCGTCGTCGACGCGCAAGTACAGCTGGGCAGCGAACTGGCCATCCCGCGCGCCTTCTTGGAGTACCAGGCAGCCAACGTCCATCACCGGCTGGCCTCGTACGGCCACCGGGTGCGACCCTCCCGCACCCTGGACCACGTACTCGCCCTCCACCAGGACGACGAGGCCGACAAGCTCGTCGCCGAGATGGACGAGGCGGGCGTCGACCAGGCGTTCCTGGTCGTCCCCGACTTCTCCCAGGTGGCGCGGTGCCGCTTGTCCCGTCCCGAACTTGCGGCCTGGCACGACCGGGTCGCCCGTCGCCACCCGGGCCGCTTCCACGTCTTCTGGGGAGTCGACCCGCGAGCCGGCCAGGACGGTATCGACCTCTTCGAGAGGTGCGTGACGGAGTACGGCTTCGCCGGGCTGAAGCTGTATCCGCTGTGCGGTTACTCACCCAGTGACGCGCGGTTGGACCCGTACTTCGAGAGGTGCGCGCACTACGGACTGCCCGTCCTCACCCACACGGGTCCCGGCTGGGGGCCCTTGGACTTCTCCTACGGCAGTCCGCTCCTGCTGGACCGGGCGGCCCGTGACTTCCCCCAGGTCGACTTCATCCTGGGGCACGGCGGGGTCACCCACATCGACGAGGCGACCTATCTGTGCGCCCACCGGCCCAACGTGCACCTGGACATCAGCCAGTTCCACTCGGTCCTGGCCGCGGACGGCTGGCAGGCGCACCTGAACCGGCTCCTCCGCACGGGGATCTGCCACAAGATTCTCTTCGGTACCTGCTGGCCCTCCTACCGGCTGTCGGAGTCGCTCAGCGGTCTGGTCGGCGCGTTCGCCCAGGGTTCCCCAGCCGTCGCCGGACTGCGGGAGCCCGACCGACGACTACTGATGAGCGGCAACAGCCTGCGCCTGACCGGCCGCAGAAAGCCCACGGGAACCACTCCCGGGGAGCGGCACCGCACACCACCACACGATGCCGCAACGACGCACAGGAGTGGCCTGAAATGAAGCCGGACAGCACGGAACTGGAAAAGTCCCTGATCGCATGGGTGGAGGACTGGAACGCCGGGGAGACGCAGACCGTCGTCGACGCGGACACCAACCTCAGCCACACCGGTCTGCTCGACTCCATGGCGGTCGTCGGCCTGATCGCTCACCTGGAGGAACAGATCGACGCGACCTTCGACTTCGCCACCTTCGACCACAGTGACGGCGTCACCGTCCGGGGCATCGTCCGGCACTGCGTCGGATGACCACCATCTACGACGGCCACTGCCACGTGGCATCCACGCACTTCGTCCCCCAGGCGTTCGTCGAGGACGTCGCGGGCAACGTCCACAGCAAGCTCTCCGCGAGGGGCGCGTCCCCGTCGGTCGCCCGCATCGCCCGCAGCTACGTCGACCAGCACCAGGACCACCTGGCCGACGGGCTGGTCGCCGAGATGGACGCCGCCGGGATCGCACGGGCGGTGCTGCTGGTACCGGACTTCAGCCTGCGCATGCCCGGAAGCGTGCCGCCTTCCGAGGCGGCCCGGCTTCACCACGAGATCCGGCAGCGCCACCCCGATCGCTTCTGGGTCTACATCGGGGTCGATCCGCGGCGCGGCCCCGAAGGGGTGCGAGCCTTCGCGCAGATGGTGGACGAGTATGCCCTGGACGGGGTGAAGCTGTATCCGCCCTGCGGCTATTCGCCCTCCGACCCGGATCTCTACCCGTACTACGAGATCTGCGCGGCCTTGTCGCTGCCCGTGTTCGTACACACCGGACCCACGGCGGCGAGCCTGGACTACGAGCCCGCGGACCCGATCAAGATCGACCGGGCGGCCCGCGACTTCCCGCAGGTCGACTTCGTCCTGGGGCACGCGGGGCTGACCCATGTGGACACCGGCGGCTACCTCGCGGCATACCGGCCCAACGTGTACCTGGACATCGGCGGGTTCGCCAGCACCCCGACCCTTCGGAGCTGGCCGGAGCATCTCAACCGGCTCTTCCGGGCGGGCATCAACCACAAGATCATCTTTGGGACGGACTGGCCGCTGGGCCGCATGGGCGGCGGGCTGAAACGCCTGACCGACGAAATCCTGCACGGACCGACCGTCTTCTCCGGGGTCTCCCGCACCGACCAACGACTCATCCTGCGGGACAACCTGCTGCGTGTCCTGGCGCCTGGCAGCCGCCCGGCTCCGCACCCGGCGGCCGCACCGCGAAAGGGGGCTGCCGACGTCGCCGGCTGACGCCACGACGGACCGTGGACACCCCGCCCGCTGCAACCCGGAACAGACCGGTCGCCTACCTGGAACAGAGACCTGGAACAGACCGGCCGCGGGGAATCCGCCGGACGAAAAAGTGAGGAACCGAGCAATGGCAATCACCGGATCGGACAGCGTACTGGCGTGCCACCGGCACGCGGCCGGCGGTACGGCCCTGACAGACCTGTTCGAGGCTCAGGCGCTGCGCCATCCCCGTCGCACGGCCGTCAACTACGGCAGCGACAGCCTCGACTACGCCGCACTCGACGCACGTGCTAACCGGCTGGCACGCGTCCTGATCCAGCGCGGCGCGGGACCCGAACAGCTCATCGCCCTCGCCCTGCCGCGCTCGGTCGACCTCGTCGTGGCCATTCTCGCGGTCCTCAAGTCCGGCGCCGCCTACCTCCCGCTGGACCTGCACCACCCCGAGGAACGGCTGGAGAGCATCCTGCAGGACGCCCGCCCGCTGCTCCTGCTCAGCCTCGTCCCCCTTGACCTGCGTGCTGCGACGCCACGACTGGTGCTCTCCACCCCGCAGACCGCCGCGGAGCTGGCGGAACAGGACACGACCGCCCCCACCGACGTGGACCGCAGCGCCCCCGTGGGCCCGGACACGGCCGCGTACGTCATCTACACCTCGGGATCGACCGGCCGGCCCAAGGGGGTCGTGGTCAGCCATCGGAACGTGGTCCGCCTCTTCACCCACAGCGCGTCTCACTTCCACTTCACCGAACAGGACGTGTGGAGCCTCTTCCACTCCTACGCCTTCGACGTGTCGGTCTGGGAGATGTGGGGTGCTCTCCTGCACGGCGGAAGACTGGTCGTCGTCCCCTACGACATCAGCCGCACACCCGACCGCTTCCTCACCCTGCTCGCCGAGGAACGTGTCACGATCCTCAGCCAGACCCCGTCGGCCTTCTATCCCCTGATCCAGGCCGACCGGGACCGGCCCGCACAAGGAGACCGGCTCGCCCTGCGCGCCGTCGTGTTCGGCGGCGAGGCACTCGACTTCGGGAAGCTGGCCGCCTGGTACGAGCGCCACGCCGACGACGCACCGGTCCTGGTCAACATGTACGGCATCACCGAGACCACCGTCCACGTCACCTACACGGCGCTCACCCGGGACGACACCCTCGGCCGGCCCGCCGGCAGGATCGGCACCGCACTCACCGACCTGTCCACCTACGTCCTCGACGAAACCCTGCGCCCCGTGCCGGCCGGAGTCCCCGGCGAGCTGTACGTCGCCGGGCCCGGCGTCGCACGCTGCTACCTGAACCGGCCCGCCCTCACCGCGGGACGCTTCGTCGCCGACCCCTTCGGGCCGCCGGGCAGCCGCATGTACCGCAGCGGTGACGTGGCGCGCTGGAACGGCCAAGGCACACTGGAGTTCCTCGGCCGCGCGGACCAGCAGGTCAAGATCCGCGGCTTCCGCATCGAGCCGGGCGAGATCGAGTCGGTCCTCACCGCCCACCCCGCCGTGAGCCAGGCAGCCGTCGTCGTCCGCGAGGACCGCCCCGGCGACCAACGCCTGACCGCCTACGCCGTCACCGCCCCCCGGACCGGCGAGGCACCCGATGACACGGCCGCCGAGCAGGTCGGCGACTGGGCGAAGGTGTTCGACTCCCAGTACGCGCGCACGCGCTCCGCCCGTACCCCGGCCTTCGGCGAGGACTTCGCCGGCTGGCACGACAGCTACCACGACGGCGCATCCCTGCCCGCACCCCACATGTGGGAATGGCGCGAGGAAACCGTCCGCCGCATCCGCGCCCTGAACCCCGACCGCGTCCTGGAGATCGGCGTCGGCACCGGGCTGCTGCTGTCGCAGCTGGCTCCCGGCTGCCAGGAGTACTGGGGCACGGACGTCTCCCGGCAAGCCGTGGACCTGCTGCGCCGCGAAGTGGCGGTGCGGCCCGCCCTGGCCCCGAGGATCCGGCTGAGCTGCCGGGCGGCCGACACCGTCGGCGAGCTGCCCGCCGGCCACTTCGACGTCGTCGTCCTCAACTCCGTCCTGCAGTACTTCCCGAACCCCGGCTATCTCCACGACGTACTGACGCAGGCCCTCGCGCTGCTCGCACCCGGCGGGGCCCTCTTCGTCGGCGACGTCCGTGACGCGCGCTCCCTGCGCTGCTTCACCACCGCCGTGGAGCTGCACCGCGCCGCTGCGGACGACAACACGGCCAGGCTGCGCCAGGCCGTGGAACGCGCCCTGACCCTGGAGGAGGAACTGCTCCTGGCGCCCGACTACTTCCACGCCTTCGCCCGTCGGCAGCCGTCGGTCGGCGCGGTCGACATTCAGGTGCGCCGCGGCCGCCACCACAACGAGATGACCCGCTACCGCTACGACGCCGTGCTGCACAAGACGACGACACCGCCCACAGCCGGCCGGCACGACGCGACCGTCCGGCTGCGTCGGCCCGACAGCGAGGACACCGCGGCCGCCCTCACGAAGTACCTGCGCGAGCACCGTCCCGCGCACCTGCGGGTGTCCGCGATCCCCAACCGGCGAACGACCCAGGAGGCCGCGGCCGCCCGGGCCCTCGACGAGGGAGCGACCCCGGCCGAGGCACTGAACGTCCTGTCAGCCGCACCGCACGGGGTCGAGCCCGACGAGTTGTACGCACTCGGTGCGGAACTCGGCTACCAGGTGGCGGTCGCACCGTCGCCGACGGACGTGGACGCCGTCGATGTCCTCTTCTCCCGCGCCGGCACCACCCTGCAGGCGTACGAGCCCGCCGACGACCTGGGCGCACCGGCCGCGTACGCCACCAGTCCGGCAGCAGCGCGCCACGGCGCGCGACTGACCGCCGCACTGCGCGCGTACCTGCGCGAACAGCTGCCCGACTACATGGTGCCGACCGCGATCGTGCTCCTGGAGCGGCTGCCCCTGACGGTCAACGGCAAGCTCGACCGGGCGGCGCTGCCCGCCCCGGCTGTCGAGGCCGGCTCCGGCCGCCTCGCGCGCACGGACCTCGAACGCGAGCTGTGCGAGCTGTTCGGCGAAATCCTCGGCGTCGCGGACATCGGCATCGATGACGACTTCTTCGCGCTCGGCGGTCACTCCCTGCTGGCCACCCGCCTCGTGGCACGGGTACGTGCCGTGCGGGGTACCGAACTCCCCATCCGCGCACTCTTCGACAGCCCCACCGTCGCCCAGCTGGCCGACCGGGTCCAGGACCGCGGGTTCGACACCGACACCCGTCCCGCGCTGCGGCAGGCCGACCGCCCCGGCACGCTGCCGCTGTCCTTCGCCCAGCGCCGCCTGTGGTTCCTGCACCACCTGGAAGGACCGAGCCGGGCGTACCACGTGCCCTGGCTGCTCCGGCTGACCGGCGAACTGGACACCGGCGCGCTCCGCGCAGCCCTCCAGGACCTCATCGCCCGCCACGAAGTCCTGCGCACGATCTTCCCCGACCAGGACGGCGAGCCCTGCCAGCGGATCCTCGACCCGGCGGACGCCCCCGTGGCCATGCCCGTACGGCGCATCACCGACGACGCGCTGACCACTGCCCTCGACGAGGCGATCGGCCGGCCCTTCGACCTTGCCGGTGGCATTCCGCTGCGCGCCCACCTCTTCTCACTCGGCCCGCACCGGAACGCGCTGCTGCTGCTGATCCATCACATCGCCTGCGACGGGTGGTCCTTCGCCCCGTTGGCCGAGGATCTGATGGCGGCCTACGAGGTCCACGCCGGGTCCGTGCCCGAGGCCGCTGCCACGCCCCCCGTCCCGGTCGGGACACCCGACGACGCCCCTGCCGACGAACGGCCCGGGCCGCCCGTGCAGTACGCCGACTACACGCTGTGGCAGCGAGACCTGTTCGGCGACGCCGACGACCCTGACGGCCTGCTGGCCCGCCAACTCGCCTACTGGCGGCAAGAGCTCAGCGGTCTGCCCGCGGAACTGGACCTCCCCTCGGACCGCCCGCGCCCCGCGGACCCCACGTACCGGGGCGCGACGGTACCGGTCGCCTGGGACGCGGAACTGCACCGCGCCCTGGCCAACCAGGCCCACCACAGCGGCACCAGCCTCTTCATGGTGCTGCAGGCAGCCCTGGCCGCCCTGTTGACCCGGCTGGGCGCGGGACACGACATACCTATCGGCTCACCCGTCGCCGGACGTACCGACCAGGCCCTGGACCGGTCCGTCGGATTCTTCGTCAACACCCTCGTCCTGCGGGCGGACACCTCCGGCTCCCCGAGCTTCCGGGAACTGCTCCACCGCACACGCGACACCGCGTTGGGCGCGTACGCACACCAGGACGTGCCCTTCGAGTACCTCGTCGAGGACCTCAACCCGGCCCGCGCCATCGGCCGCCATCCGCTCTTCCAGGTGTCCCTGGCCCTGCAGAACACCCCCGAACCCGGCTGGACCACCCCCGGGCTGAAGATCGACAGCGAGCTCCTGCACCCCGGGGCGGCCCGCTTCGACCTGCTGCTCAACCTCACCGAGCAGCAGACGGCGGACGGCGAACCGGGTGGGCTGACCGGATTCCTCGAGTACAGCACCGACCTCTTCGACCGGGACACCGTCCTCGGCCTGGTCGCCCGGCTGACCCTCCTGCTCACCAGGGCGGTGGCCGCCCCGGACACGCCCGTCGAGGCCCTGGACATCCTGACCCCCGAAGAGCACCACCAGCTGCTGGCGGAACGCACGAGCACCGACCGCCCCCGGCCCGCCACCACGCTGCCCGCCCTCTTCCAGGACCAGGTCGTCCGCACCCCGGACGCGACGGCCGTGATCTGCGACGGCGACCGTCTTACCTATGCCCGGCTCGACGCCCGTGCCGTTCGGCTCGCCAGGCGTCTGAGCGCCGCCGGAGCGGGACCCGAGCGGCTCGTGGCCCTGGCCCTGCCCCGGTCGGCGGACATGGTGGTGGCCGTACTGGCCGTGCTGAAGACCGGCGCCGCCTACCTTCCCCTGGATCCGCACCACCCCGCGGGGCGCATCGCCCTTGTCCTGGACGACGCGGCCCCCGTCTGCGCGGTCGCCACCGATGAGACCTCCGCACTGCTTCCCGACGGCCTTCCCGTGCTCCGCGTCGACGGCCCGGCCGATGACGGCCTCGCTGACCAGGACCGGCCGCAGGCACCGCTCCCCGGCAACACCGCGTACGTGATCTATACATCCGGGACGAGTGGCCGCCCCAAGGGCGTAGCGGTCCCGCACTCCGCTGCCGTGAACCTTGCGCTCTGGGCCCGCGACACCTTCGGGCGACAGGAACTCTCCCATGTCCTGGCCGCCACCTCACTGACCTTCGACGTCTCCGTCTTCGAGATCCTGTGCCCCCTGCTGTGCGGCGGCAGCATCGAGATCGTCCGCGATGTGCTGGCGGTGGCGGAGCGCCCGGCAGGACGTTGGACGGGCAGTCTGATCAGCGGCGTGCCCTCGGCCGTCTCCCACCTCGTCGGCCACCACGACGTGGACCTCAAGGCGGAGACCGTCGTACTGGCAGGCGAAGCACTGCCCGCCCATGTCATCGCGGAACTGCGGACCGCCGTCCCCGGCGCCCGAATCGCCAACATCTACGGGCCGACGGAAACGACCGTCTACGCCACGGCCTGGCTGGGCGAGGACTGCGGCCACCGCACTCCGCCCATCGGCCGCCCCCTCGACAACACTCGTGTCCATGTGCTGAACCGGCACCTCCAGCCCGTTCCGCCCGGTGTGGCAGGTGACCTGTACATCGCGGGCGCCGGACTTGCACGCGGATACCTCGGCCGCCCCGTGCTGACCGCGGAGCGCTTCGTCGCCGATCCCTTCGGCGGCCCGGGAGAGCGGATGTACCGCACCGGCGATCTGGTCCGTCGCCACCGGGACGGCTGCCTGGAGTTCATCGGGCGGACGGACGACCAGGTAAAGATCCGTGGATTTCGAATCGAACCGGATGAAGTGGCGGCGGCCCTGACCGGCCACCCCGGCGTCGGCCAAGCGGCCGTGACCGTACGGGAGGACCGGCCGGGCGACAAGAAGCTGGTCGCGTACTACGTGCCGAGCCGCGGCACCAGGGACGCGGTGGCTCTCCGGCCGGCGCCCCAGCAGGAGGAACTGCGCACGCACCTGGAACGGACCCTGCCCGCGTACATGCTCCCCGCCGCCTTCGTCGAACTGGACCAGATGCCCCTGAACGCGAACGGCAAACTCGACCGCCGCGCCCTGCCCGCACCGGACACCGTGGGACACGGGGCGGGGCGGACCCCGCGCACGCCGGACGAGAAGGCACTGTGCGACCTGTTCGAGCAGGTTCTCGGGGTGCCCCGGGTCAGCATCGACGACAGCTTCTTCGACCTCGGTGGGCACTCCCTGCTCGCCGCCAAACTGGTCGCTCGCATACGGGCCGACGTCGATGCGAGCATCCGCGTCCAGGCCCTCTTCGAAGCGCCCACCGTGGCCTCACTCGCCGCGCGTCTGCATGCAGAGGCATAGGCGCGCAGAGACCCAGACGCGCAGAGACCCAGACGCGCAGAAGCGCCACACCCAGCTCCGGGAGACAAGGAGGCAGAACCGTGCCGCACCCCTTCGAGGACCCGACGGGATCATTCCTCGCCCTGGTCAACCACGAGGGCCGGCACTCGCCGTTGGCCTGCGTCCGCCGAGGTGCCGACGGGCCGGCCCGCCGTGTTCGGTCCGGACAGCCGCGCGGCCACCCTGGAACACGTGGAGCGCACCTGGACCGACATGCGTCCCGCGTCCCTCCACAGCGGCGGTCTGCCGGACGGGGAGCGGCAATGACCCACTACTTCGTCCAGCGGTCGCCAGGCCCCTCGGCCGTAGATCTGGAACACCGGCTGAGCGCCGTCCGATCCGTCCGATCCGTCCAATCCGCCCGGTCCCCGGGCTCCCGTCACGAGGTGGAGGCACCCGCATCATGAAGTACGCCAACTTGGGACGCTCGGGGCTCGTCGTCGGACGCCTCGGTCTGGGCACCATGAACTTCGGCCCCCACACACCGGAGCCCGAGGCGCACGCCATCATGAACCTGGCCCTGGACAAGGGCGTGAACCTCTTCGACACCGCCAACATCTACGGCGCGCAGAGGGGCGAGGGGATCACGGAGCAGATCATCGGCAACTGGCTCACCGAGGACCCCGCACGTCGCGACCAGATCGTTCTGGCCACCAAGGTCTACGGAATGATGGGCCTCAAGCCCAACTCCGGCCGGCTGTCGGCCTTCCACGTCAGGAAGGCGTGCGAGGACTCGCTGCGCCGGCTCCGGACCGACCACATCGACCTGCTGCAGGTGCACCACATCGACCGGACCACACCGTGGGAGGAGACCTGGCAGGCACTGGACCTGCTGGTCGCCCAGGGAAAGGTCACCTACGTCGGCACCTCCAACTTCGCCGGATGGCACCTGGCCAGGGCACAGGAGCACGCCCGGCAGCGCAACACACCCGGCCCTGTCAGCGAGCAGTCCGTCTACAACCTCTTGGAACGCACCGTCGAGCTGGAAGTGCTTCCCGCCTGCCGCGACTACGGCATCGGCCTGCTCCCCTACAGCCCGCTGCACGGCGGTCTGCTGGGCGGAGCGGTGCGCCGCGGCACTGCTGACGGGCGCGTGGCGGAGCCCAAATCGGGCAAGCAGCTGAAGCGGCACCACGATCGGATCGCGGCGTACGAGAAGTGGTGCGCCGACCTCGGCCTGCCGCCCGCCCAAGTGGCGCTGGCCTGGCTGTTGCACCAGCCGGGTGTCACCGCGCCGATCCTGGGTCCACGCGTGGCGGCACAGCTCGACCAGGGCCTCGCAGCGCTGAAGATCTCCCTGGACAGGAGCCAGCTCAAAGAGCTCGACGCGCTCTTCCCCGGACCCGGCGGGCCCGCCCCGGAGGCGTACGCCTGGTGAGAGGGCCCGACGGGGCGTCGCCCGTCGGAATCAGCGGTGCTCGGCGGGGCTGCTGTCCACCGTCCGGCCGGATTCGGCCGGACGGCCCTGCTCCGCGGGCGGCAGCATCCGCTCGGTGAGCACTGTCGCGAACGCGACGACGGTCAGCAATCCGCCCACCAGGAACGTGGACCGCACGTCCCAGGCGGGCAGGATGAGGCCGCCGAGCAGCGCCCCGCCCGCGACCCCGGCGTTGAAGGCACCGGAGTTGGCCGCCAGGGCGATTTCGGTACGACCGGGAGCGAAGCGCAGCATCTGGTTCTGTGTGGCCATGAACACCGGGCCGAGCGAGCCGCCCAGCAGCACCAGGAACGCGACGGCTCCGGCCCGGGCGGTACCGAACGCGTACAGGCCCAGCATGCCGGCCGCCTGGGTGGCCACCGGAACGACCAGCGTGCCGCGCGGGTAGCGGTCCAGGAGTGGCCCCGCGATCGACACACCCACCACGCCCGCGATGCCGGAGACCATCAGCAGAGCGCTGACGGAGGTGTCGGAGAAGCCGCTCACGTCACCCAGGAACTTCACGAGGTACGTATAGCCCGCGAACGCGCCCGTGACGGACAGGGCGGTGGTCGCCAGCACGATCCTGAACCGCCGCTTGTCGGGTGCCGAACCGTAGGCCGCGTGCCCCTCCTCCGGCCGGGACGTCGGGAGCAGAACAGCGATGGTGACGAGGGAGACCAGCCCCAGCCCGGCCAGCACGACGAGCGGGACCTGCCACGCGCTCTGCTGGCCCAGCCACGTACCGAGCGGGACACCCAGCACCAGGGCCAGCGAACCGGCCACCGACAGCACCCCGATCACCCGTCCCCGGACAGCCGGTGCGAACAGGCCGACCGCCACCGGCCCCATCACCGCCCAGAACAGCGCCTGGGCGAGCGCGGTAACCAGCCGGGCGACCATCAGCAGCCAGTAGCTGGAGCCCAGTGCCGAGACCAGGCTGGACAGGACGAGCGCGGCCAGCAGCACGGTGAGTACATGGCGGCGCGGCATGGACCGGGTGGCGTGCGCGACAGGCAGGGAGACCAGGGCGACGGTCAGCCCGTAGGCGGTGACCAGATAGCCCACCGCCGAGAGTGACACCTGCACGTCGGCCGAGATGAGCTTGAGCAGCCCGATCGGCAGGTTCTCCGTGGTGTTGAAAGTGAACGCGGCCAGCATCAGGGCCGCGAGCACGGCCAGCCTGTGCCAGCGAGCCGACGGTGCCGTTGCCATGCAGCCTCTTCCCGCTCTCCTAGTCGATCACACTCCCATTGAACATACACACAACTCATCTGCCTCGTGGGCCACTTGAGGCCACATTGGCCGAGATCGCCATGCTGCAGGGCGGTCAGGAGGATCCAAGGTCGCGAAGGGTGGCTCGATTCCTTCCCCGCCGCCGGCTGGGCCCCCGCCCGGGCGCAGGTCCGAGAGCGGTCCCACAGATGCCGCCGCCCCTTCCGGACCAGAGTTATGCCTGGTCAGGAAGGGGCGGCGGCATCTGTCGATTAAATGTAGGTGATGTCCCAGTGGCTGCTTTCGCGGGCGTAGATGTTGCCCGTGGCGGACTTGTACATGGGCGCTCCGTCCCCGCGCTTGCCGGCGTACCGGAACGTGCGCTTGATGTAGTTCGTGACGCAACCGGTCGGAGAGATGTCCACCTTGTAGCCGTTCCAATGGCTGTACCGGCCTGATGCATGGCCGGTCTCGGTGCCGCCGGTGATGGTGACCGCACACCGGCCGGCCCGTTTGAAGGCGATGATCCCTTTGACGGTTCCGGAGTTGATGCGGGTGAAGGACGTGCATCGCCGGTTGTTGCGGTGCGAGCAGTGACCGCTGGAGGTCCAGCTGATACCGGCCGCCCGCAGCCTGCTCGCGGCTTGTGCATGCGTCAGCTTCGCACCGCTGGCGGCCGCGGTGTCCGCGGTGATGACGGGCGCGGCGAGGGCAGCCGCGGCCAGCGCGGCGACGAGGCCGCTGCGAGCGGACAGAGGGGTGGGCATAGCCGGGTTCCCTTCGTGACGACTATTCGAGTATTCGAGGCGCATGCACAGCGAATCCGAGGCGAGGGGAGGGGCGACGGGCTTGGCTCCCCGGGTGGGGCGGCACTCCGTCGGCAGAACGGCCGCTACGGGCAGCACCGGGCCTCCCGTCTCGCCGCACCGATCATGTCCATCGGAACGGCGACGGAACACCGCTACCGACCGGCTGGGGTTCTCACGGGACGCCGTGGGCGCTGAGCTGCTGGGACGCCCTCACCCATGAGGCGATCGTGGGACGCCGGACACGCGGTGCCGGGTGCCGGGTGCGTGGCGCCGCGTGCCGGACGCGCGCAACCGGGTGCCTTCACGGCGGCGATCGGTGCCGGGTGGCTCATGGGCCCGCGGCAGCCGCGAGGTGTACACCGCCAGTAACCCTTGCCGCGCCTGGGTGCGTGTACAGGGCGTCGCGTTTGTGCTGGTGAGCGCGGGGGAGTGTGCGCCTGGCGTGGTGTGGTTGTGTATATGTCTGTGTTTTGTAACACCAAACCGGATTTCTTCCCTCAAGGTGTGACCAGCCGTCACTGTGTGGGAGCCCGGTCAAACCGGCCGGGTATCCGGTTTCCGGCACCTGGTTGTGGGTGCCGTATCCAGGGGGTTTTCGTGCTCCGTAAGACTTCGCGTATTGCCGCCACGGTCCTCGGCTCCGTGGCTCTGGCGGCCGCCGCCGTCCTCCCGGCCGCCGCGGCCGGCCACGGCCATGCTCCGGCTCCGCATCACCGCTCGGCGGTGGTGCTCGGTGCCATCCAGTACGACAGCCCCGGGCGGGACGACCACTCCAACAGGAGCCTGAACGCCGAGTATGTGACGGTGAAGAACCACGGCCGTACGGCGGTCAACCTGCGTGGCTGGACCCTCTCGGACCGCGCCGGCCACACCTACCGCTTCGGCAACGTCCGTCTGGGCGGCCACTCACAGGTCCGTGTCCACACGGGGATCGGCCGTGACAACCGCTGGGACCTCTTCCAGGACCGTCGTGACTATGTCTGGGACAACCACCGGGGCACCGCGGTCCTGAGCAACGATCACCGCCGGGTCGTTGACTCCGAAAGCTGGGGTCAGCACGGCCACGGTGGGCACCACGGTCACTGGGGTCACCCCCGCTGATCAGCCCGAACCGGCCGGTGAGAGGTGATGTCGCCTCGTCGGCCACCCGGTGCGCCGCAGGTTCCTGCACCTGCGGCGCACCGCCATGTTCCGGCCTGTCCGTCTGCCCGCCCGGCCGGCACATCATGAGCCTGATGCGGAATCCACGGCTCCCTCCGATCCGTCCTGTCGATCATGGTTGGTAGCCTGCCGGGATGACTGCGATCTTTGACGAAGCCGTCCGCGCCCGGCTGCAAGCCCCCAACATCTGGTACGTCGGCACCGTGTTCGCCGACGGAGCGCCGCAGGTCAGCCCGATGTGGGTGGATCTGGAGGGAGAGGGCGAGCTGATGTTCAACACCTCGGTGGGTCGGGTGAAGGAGGAGAACCTGCGCCGCGACCCCCGCGTCTATCTCTCGCACGCGGACGCCGCCAATCCCTTCGACCGAGTGCAGATCAGTGGCGAGGTGGCCCGCTTCATCGACGGTCAGGAGGCGCACGACCACATGGACCGGCTGGCCCGGAAGTACCTGGGCAGCGAACGGTTCGAGTGGATCATGCCGGGGGAGCAGCGGGTTGCGGTGATCGTGCGCCCGGTCAAGGTGCGGCACATCGTCGGGGTGGAGCGGTTCCGCCCCGGCGGCCCCGTCCCCGCACCCTGACCGGCCCACCCAAGCGCCGCTCGTTCCCCGCGCAGGGTGGCCTTTCGGCCGGTCGTGGCAATCCGTCGCCACCGGCATGGCTCCGTCGCCAGGCCGGTGGCGACGGCCGGGTGAGGACGGCCGCTTCCTTGCCTCCGGCTGAAAGTGTTCAGCCCTGCCAACTCAGTTTCTCAATGCGCGAGTTGACGATTTGACGAGTTGAGCATCCCAACGCCACAGCCGCGGCCCGTGCCCATGAGGGGCGGCTCGCCCGCGGACGCGTCGTGGCGTCGGTCAGCCGGAGCAGGACGAGCAGGAGCAGCAGGACCCGACCCGCACGTTGTCGATCACCGGACCGTAGGCGCCACTGGCAGTGGTGCTGGCGAACGACAAGGTCGTGGAGGCACCGGTGGCCACGAACGTCACCTGACGTCCCACGTAACCCATCCGGGCAAATGTCTTGCCAGTGGTGTCGAACGAGAAGTCCTGGAAGTTCTGTCCGTCAACGAGAACTTCACCTGTCTTCACGCCCTGATTGCCCGCCGGGTTGCCGGCCAGCGCGTAGGAGACCGTGTACGTCTTGCCCGCTGTCGTCGCGAAGGTCTGCGACACCTTCCCCGGGCCCTGGCCGTTGAGGTCGACGGACTGTGCCCCGTCAGCCGCCTGCCAAAAGCCGCTGCCGATCAGGTCCACCGAACCGCTGTCGACCGTCCAGGGACCGATGGACTGCCCCGCCTGCAGCGCACTGAAGGAGTTCGCCGGCGCGGTCGGGTATTCGAAGCTGCCGTCATCGAGCGCGACCGGGGCCGCCAGCGCGGTACCGGGCAGGAGTGCCAACAGGCCGGCAGCGGCAACGGCTGCGACGGATACGCGTAAGGCCACCATGTGTTCCTCCAGGTGAAGAGCGTTTGGGCGTACTGGTGGAGCACACGAAGTCTGTAGGGCGGGCCTCGCCAGGGACAGATCGCGAAGACGGCGCCTGGGGGTAACTGCCCTGGTGAGTTCACCGTCGCGCGCCGCGCTTGCGCATCAGCGCGCCGACAAAAATCAGCCAGGGCCGGCCGCGGGCACATCACCGGCTGCGAGTGGCGGCTGACCAATCAGAGGCCGTTCCGCTCCTCGTTCCCCGCAGCCCGACCCGCTCGGGGGCATGGCACATGAGCAGATAGGGCTCACGTGTCGGGATGTCGTCAAGGGCCCGCGTCAGGACGGGGCGAGGACGCAGCTGAACAGGTCGCAGTGCCATGCCGGCGATCCTATGCGCCCGCTCTGCAACGACATCCGCAGGTACCGTCGCCGAACAGGCATCAACTCTTTGCCCAACGCCATGGTCGGCTGGCCGGCTTGTGCGCTCAGCCCTGCCGGGCGACCTGCTCGCTCGCCGGTTGAGGCATGTCATGCCGCCGCGTTCGCCCGGGCAACGGCGGCCGTCGCGAGGCCGCGGATGAGGGGGTGCGGGCGGGCGCCGTCGCCGGCGAGTTCCGGCTGGAAGAGAGTGGCGAGGAAGAACGGGTGCTCCGGCAGCTCGGCGATCCGCACCTCGCCGTCGGTGTCGGTGCCGGTGAACTGCAGCCCGTGGGTGCGCAGCAGCTCCACGTGGTGGGGGCTGGCGCCGAAGTTGCAGTGGTAGCGCTCGATGGATCGTTCGGCGCCGATGAGCGCTTCGGCGCGGGAGCCCGCGGCCAGCTCGATCGTGCCCTCGTGACCGACCAGGGAGCAGGCAAGCGGCACCACCACGGCGTCGGCCGCCGAGGTGCCGGGAGCGTTCTCCGCGTGACCGGCCGTTGCCAGCCCGGCCACGTTGCGGGCGTATTCGAGCAGGACGTGCTGGAAGCCGGCGCAGGTGCCGAGCAGGGGGATGCGGTCCTCGCGGGCGGTGCGGATGGCCGCGAGCGCGCCGGCCTCGCTGCGGTATGGGCTGCCGGGCAGCACCCAGATCGCATCGAACCCGGCCAGGGTCCTGTGGTCCGCAACATCCTGGGTGGGGATCCAGTAGGCGTCCAGGTCCAGGCCGTCACGCTCGCGCAGCGCGTCGAGCAGGCCCGGGATGCGGTGGTGGGAACGGACGTGGGGTGAGCGGTCGCCGACCAGGGCGACGCGGGCGGTGTGTGTCACGCGGCCATCCTGAGCCGCCCACCTGCATCACGTCCAACGATGATCCCTGCATCCGGTATCAGCAATACTGATGCTCGGGGATCCGCAGCAACTGCGTACTTTCGTCGCCGTCGTCGACCACCGTTCCTTCTCCGTCGCCGCCCAGACTCTCGGCTTCACCCAGTCCGCGGTCTCGCAGCACATCGCGAGCCTGGAGACCGATCTGGAGGCGCCGCTGCTCACCCGCCGCCCGGTGGCGCCGACCGAGGCGGGCGAGCGGCTGCTGGATCACGCCCGGCCGCTGCTGCTGCGCCTGGATGCGGCGCGGGCCGACATCGAGGTGTTGACCGGACTACCGAGCGACTCGCCGGGCCACGGCGCATCCCCCGGTTGGTCTAGGGCTTGTCCCGTGGATCACCAGTGGCCCAGATGAAGACTGCAGCGAGTTGGACGGCTGCTGCGTAGTGGACGGCTAGTTTGTCGGTGCGCATGGCGACGCCCCGCCATTGTTTGAGTCTGCCGATGCACCGCTCGACCGTGTTACGGAGCTTGTAGTCGTCGCGGTCGAAGGCTGGCGGGCGTCCTCCGGCCGCTCCTTGATGTTTTCGGTTGGCGACTTGGTCCGACCGCTCGGGGATAACGGCCTTGACCCCGCGTCGCCGGAGGTAGGCACGGATTGCGCGGGAGGAATAGGCTCGATCGGCGCTCACCTGCAGCGGCCGGGTCCGCGGGCGCCCGGCGCCGGTCCGGGGAATGTGAATGCTGGCCATGACGGCCTCGAAGAACAACGAGTCGTGACGGTGCCCTGCCGAGAGCAAGAGGGCGATGGGGCGGCAGTAACCATCGGCTGCCAGGTGGACTTTCGTGGTCAGCCCGCCGCGCGAGCGCCCCAAGGCGTGGTCAGGTGGCTCACCTGATTCCTCCGGCAGTGTTGGGGCGCCCGCGGCGTCTTGGTGAGCTCGGACGGTGGTGGAGTCGACGCTGACCCGCCAGTCGATCTCGCCCGCAGCGTCAGCCAGGCTCTGGAGCCTGGTCGGCAATCTTTGCCAGGTCCCGTCCCGGGCCCAGCGGCGGAACCGGTTGTAGACGGTCTGCCAGGGACCGAATCGGCCAGGAAGGTCTCGCCAGGGTGCCCCAGTCCGGTACTTCCAGGCCACCGCCTCGATCACTGTCCGGTGATC
Source organism: Streptomyces sp. NBC_00400 (assembly GCF_036048035.1). Classification (NCBI taxonomy): domain Bacteria; kingdom Bacillati; phylum Actinomycetota; class Actinomycetes; order Kitasatosporales; family Streptomycetaceae; genus Streptomyces; species Streptomyces sp. NBC_00400. Next base: position 8,373,978 of record NZ_CP107940.1, read on the forward strand.
GTGCCACCGGCCGCCTCGCGGCGGGTGGCCGGGCAGTAAATCTTTGATTCGTTCCCACGCCGCGTCAGTCAGACGGTCCCGAAGCTTCACACGGAGCCAACGACGCAGCCTGGGCAAGCAGGATGATTTTCGGCCTTTGTCTGCCTTTTGGCGCCAATGAGCGTCACCAGGAGGCTGCTCTGAGTAGCGTCCTGACCCGATGGGAGCCGCTCGAAGCGGTCCGCGGACAGAAGGGCAGGACGTTCATGGCCGGTGCAGGGGATGCGACTCCGGAGCAGCGTCTGGAGAAGTTGCGGGGGCTGTTGATGGGCACGCGCAGGGATACGCGTGCTGCGCGGTCGCTCGCGCGCTACGACAAGGGCAATGTGCTGATCGGGGCGGCATTGCATGCTGCGGACCGGTTGCGGGAGGGGAAGGCCCCCACCGATCTGGAGCGGCAGTTGCTTGCGGTGATGCGGGCCGCGCTGCCGGATGCGGAGATCAAGGGCTGGGGACAGGTCTACCGCGAGGCAGTGGCCAAACTCGGGAACCTTGACGTGATCCCGCAGACCATCACCAGCCGACCGGTGTCCTCCGGCTACAGCATGGCGGACCTGGTAGCGGGCTTCGGGCCGGTCGCGCAGGAGGCCGCGTCGATGCCGAACACGGCCGTGGTCGACCCAGAGGTACTCGCGACGGGGAAAAGCATCGACAGCCCGGAGTTCAACGCCGGTACGCGCGAGTTCGGATTCGGCGCCACCGCATTCAGCCGGTCACGCCAGGCAATCTCCGGACAGACGGCGGAGAACGAGGAGGCCACTGAGACCGCTGATGCCGCAGAGGATGGGGAACGCACGGCGCCATCGGCGTTCAACGTCAAGCTGGAGCTTGAGAGCTTCTACGTTCACCGAGCGGTAGGCGACCAGGGCGGAGGAAGGGACGAGATCTACTGGTGTTCCGCCTCCGCCAGCGACAAGGCCGAGGGCCCCGCCTACAAGTCGCAGGAGTTCGGGGCGGTCAAGAAGGGGGACCGCCGCGAGTTCTCGGCGTCGAACCGGACGGTCTTCAACGGCAAGGCAAGCACCCATGTGATGCTGAGCGTCTACTGCTGGGAGGCCGACCAGAGCAGCAGCGCGTGGTACGACGAACTACACAAAAACCTCAAGACCCTCTCCAAGACCATCTTCGAAACCTGGAAATGGCAGCTGTACACCGGAGTGCTGCCGGGGACCGAGGTCGCCGGCTGGGCGGGCGAGATCTTGAAGCTGGGCATCTTCCTGATGGAACACCTGCGCAACTACGACGACCTCTCCTGCGCACGCGCGATCGTCCTGGACCAGTTCGACCTGGCCCTGATGTCCCACCGCAAGACAGCCTTGTGGCACTTCGACGGTGACGGCCACCACGAGCTGACGGTGAGGTATTCCGGCGACAAGGTGCCCTTCCCCGAGGGAACCCTGGAGTACGTCGTCTACGAGGGCGACAACGCGAGCGCCCCGATCACCCTGCCCTGGAAGAGCATGGGCGCCCCGGCCCTGGCCTCGTTCAAGGGCAAACTGCACGCCCTCTTCCTCCGCGCCAGCGATCAAGCCGTCATGTGGACGGTACTGGACGGCCAGACCTGGACGCCGCCTGTTCGGGTCCGTACCTGGAGGAGCTACTACCCGCCGGCCATGGCCGTCTACAAGGACAAGCTGTACTGCACCATTGTCGCCACGGACGGCAAAATGGTCTGGAGCGTCAACACAACCGGCACCTCATGGGCCGAGACGACACGGTCCCGAAACTACAACTATGCCGCGGCCCCGGCCCTGGCGGCATGGCGGAACCAGCTGTGGCAAGTGGACGTGGACTTGAACCAAAAGATCTATGAGAACTACTACGACGGGACAGACCCTCTGTGGAGCAGGTCCGAACAGTGGCATCCCTGGGAGACGAAACGTCCCGTTGGCCTCACCACACAGGGAAACACCCTGTGGCAGGCCGTTCGCGGGACAGGCAGCCGTGAGGGCCGGGTGGACCTGACCTACTGCGAATTCAGCGGAGGCTGGAAAGACTTTGCCACGCCCTCCAACTGGCGCGTCACATCCGGGCCGACACTCGCCGCCCACAACAACAGGCTGTGGATCTTCCTCCGCAACACGAGCGGTGTCCTCACTTCCTCCACCCACTCGGGCAGCGCCTGGAGCGACACCCAACCTGTCGGCTTCGGGGGCGAGATCAAACCGATGGACGAGGCGAACCCAGCCGTACACAACGGCAAGCTGTACGTGGCCTACCGCCGCCCGGCCCCCGCGTAAGAACACCATGGCGGCTGACGGCAACGTGCCCGAGAAGATCCCAGCCTCAGACCCCATAGCCGTCAAATGCTTGCCCACGCCTACGCCCTGGTGACCTCCGGCACCACTGCGATACCAACCGAGGTCCCGCTCAGCAGCAAGGCCAGCGGCCACCAAGTGGGCCCCTGCCTCGAACTGGAACCCTGAAGTCCCTGGTTGCGTTGGGTGAGTCCCCAACGCAACCAGGGCAAACACAAGAGCGAGCCGTCACACACCTACGAATGGGTGACGCCGGTCGATCCCACTACCCCCTCCTGAGCGAGGCACGAGACCAGACTCATAGATCGGCTGCAAGACCGCACTCGTCAGGGCCACCGGCTCTACAGAGGCCCAGCGATGATCCACGAGACAGGCCCTAGTCGATAGATGTTGCGCATCCGAACGAGCAAGGAGCGCAGCAAAGTTGGACGAGTTCTCGCGCGATGTCCGATCGATTCGCCTGCCACGGTGGGGGCATGTGGCCGCGAACCCGGGCGTGGTGCCGTGGCTGGTCTTCGATGAGGAGGGGCGGGCTGTCGAGCCGGTACGTCGGTACCTGATCGATTTCGTCGCCCGGTACAACCGGCCTGGCAGCGTCCGCAGCTACGCATTCGGCCTGCTGCGGTGGTGGCGGTGGCTCCGGGTGGTGGATGTTCCGTGGGACCAGGCCACTCCTGCCGAAGGGCGGGACTTCGCGTTGTGGCTGGGGGCGACGGTCAAGGTCCCCAACGCTGCGCGGACGGTGTCCATCGCGACGGCGGGCACCATCAACCCGATCACCAAGAAGCCCTATCTGGATGACCGCTACAAGCCCCGCACCATCCGGCACAGCAACGCGGTGATCCGCAGCTTCTCCACCTTCTGGATCGAGACAGGCGAAGGCCCACTGATCAACCCGGTGCCGCTGGCGCGCTCCGAGCGCCGCCGTCCCCACGCCCACCACAACCCGCTCGATCGTACCGGGGCGAGGGCCGGCTTCGGTACAACCCGAAGCTTCCACGCCGCCGGCCCCGGCAGATGTCGGACGGACGGTGGAACGAGTTGTTCGCCGCGCTGCGCTCCAACCGCGACCGGGCGATCGTCGCGCTCGCCATCAGCAACGGCGCCCGCGCCTCGGAACTCCTGGGCATGAAGGGGGTCGACGTGGACTGGCGGGATCAGCTCGTACGTGTGGTGCGCAAGGGCGCCCAGGCCGAGCAGTGGCTGCCCGCGAGCGCGGAGGCGTTCATCTGGATCCGGCTCTACCAGAGCGAGGGCACGCCGCTGGACCCGCAGGCCCCGCTGTGGTGGACGCTCCGGCGCCGTGACCGCGGGGAGGGTCTCATCCATCAGCCGATGAACTACGAGGCGCTACGGGCGGTGTTCCGCCGGGCCAACGCCCTGCTGGGGACGAACTGGTCCATGCATGACCTGCGGCATACCGCTGCCCTGCGCATGGCCCGCGACAAGCGTCTTTCGCTGCGTGACGTGCAGACCATCCTGGGACACGCGCACCTGAGCACCACCGCCGACATCTACCTGGTAGAGGACGAAGAGCAGGTGATCGCACGCGTCCAGGAGTATCTGGCCGACGTCAAGGAACGTGCCGCCCTTCCGCCGCCCTCGCCGGCCACCGGCTACGAGGCGAGCGACCTGGACGTGCTGTTCGGCGGTGAGTTCGCATGACCCGGCAAGGATCGCGGCGGGCCAACTCCGTCCGACTGGCGGGAACCGGACCGGTTCCGCCGCGGCCGTTGTTCGTCGACCACGAGCTGAAAGCCGACGAGGGACGAGTCGGGCCCCACGACCACCTGACCCGCGCCGAAGTTCTCGCGCTGCTGCCCACCTGTCCGTCCTGGCCATCCCGCGATTCCAAGGCGGACCGGGACCGGGGGCACATGCGGCTGCTGAACGCGGTCAAGATCCTGGACTGGCTCGCCGCTCACCCCGGCGGTGGATGGCAGGAACGCTGGCGGGCGGCCGGCAAAGAATTCGTGCTCGCCGCCGTGCTGGGCGACGACCAGAGTGAGGGCCAGCGCAACGGGCTGGTGGCGGGGCTCAACTGCCTGATGATGAGCCGGATCGTCCTGCCGGGATACGCCTTCCTGCGCGGTTACAAGGCATGGCGGCTGTTCAAGGACGTCCAGCAGATGTTTCCCGACGGGGACCTGGAGACCATGCGCAATCACGGTGTTGGGCTGGGCATGACTCCCCGGCACGTCGATGAGGGCTTGCGCCTGATCTCCGCGATGATCCTGCACACCGGCCGCGACCTGCATGAACTGACCGCTGAGGACATTTTCCACGTCCGGGCCTTGGGACGCCGTCTGCGAGGTGAGGCGTTCATCGGAACGCACACGGCGTGGGAACTGCTGCGGGGCGTCGGCGTCATCGAGTCCAAGGAGACCCTCAAGGACGCTCTGCGATTCGGCCAGCGGCCGACGGCCGAACTGGTCGACGTCTACAACATCCAGTCCACGGCGATCCGGAACGTTGCTGGTGCGGTATCTCGACGAGCGCCGTCCCGGTGTCGACTACGGCAGTTTCCGCGGACTGGTAAGGGAACTGGTCGGTGTCTTCTGGGCGGACATCGAGGCCCACCACCCCGGCATCGACACTCTCCGGCTCCCCGACGAGGTCGTCGACGGCTGGAAGCAGCGGCTCGTGACCTACGTGCACAGCAAGAGCGGGGAGGTCAAGGAGCGACGTGGCCGCATCGCCGTGATGATGCGCGTCCGAGGCTTCTACCTCGACATCCAGGAATGGGCGCACGAGGACCCGTTCTGGGCGCAGTGGGCCGTCCCCAGCCCCATCACCCGGAGTGATGGAGCCGGGAACCACAAGATCTACAAGCAGACCACCGCACGCATGCACCAGCGGGTGCGCGAGAGGCTCCCTCACCTCCCGCTGCTGATCCAGACGGCCGAGCGAGTACACCATGAGGCAGCCGCTCTGCTGGAGGCCGCTCGCGCTACTCCGCCGAACGGGGTCTTCGAGCACGACGGGACGAGTTACGTGCGGGAGTTGCTGAAGGTGAACCAGGTTCCCAGTCGGCTGGACCACGGATCGCCGCACGTCTACATCAGGCCGGTCGGTGCCACCGGCCGTCGGATCAACCAGAGCCTTGTGGAGGACGACGCCTTCTGGTCCTGGGCGGTCATCGAAACCTTGCGCCACACCGGAGTGCGAGCCGAGGAACTGACGGAACTGACGCATCTGGCGCTGGTGTCTTACCGGCTGCCCGAGACCGGGGAAGTCGTTCCGCTGCTTCAGATCGTTCCGTCCAAGAGCAACGAGGAACGGCTCCTGCTGGTCAGCCCCGAACTCGCCAGCGTCCTGGCCACCATCATCAAGCGCCTTCGCGACGCCAACGGCGGCAAAATCCCGCTCGTTGCCCGCTACGACTCCCACGAGCGCGTTACCGGCCCGCTGCTGCCGAGCCCACCGAGCAGGAGTGGCACGACTTCCAGCAGCACTTCGAGCTCCGCAAGGTGTCACTGGGCACCTGCGGGCGACCTTACGGAACCCCCTGCAAGCACGAGCACGCCTGCATCCGCTGCCCCGTTCTCCAGGTGGATCCCCGCCAGAGGCCACGCCTCATCGAGATCATCCAGAACCTCCACGAGCGCATCACCGAGGCCCGCGCCAACGGCTGGCTCGGCGAGGTTGAGGGACTCCAGGTCAGCTTCGACGCTGCGATGGCCAAGCTCAACAGCCTCAAACGGGCTCCGACCGATGGCCGGCCGCAGCTGGTGGACCTTGGCATGCCGGTCTTCACCGACGATGCACCCCGCCCCGCCAGGGACCGGGAGGGCCCGGATAACGGGCCCTGATCCTGTCAGTGAGCGAGTTCGGCTTGGCGAAGGCTGCGGAACACCGATGGGGTCATCCATCCGCGCAGCGTGGCGTGAATCGTCGAGCGGAATGCGGCCTCGGCCGTGGCGGCGTCGAGGGCTCCGGCCAGTTCGAGAGTCACCAGTCCGTGCAGGGTGGCCCAGATCGACAGGGCGATCGACGTTGCCTCGCCGACGAGGATGGACGCCGCCAACGCGCGATCGATCGCCGCGAGGAGCGGACGGATCGGGTCACTGGCACCGACCTCCCCCGACGGGTCGAAGGACTGCACACCACCGAACAGCACCGTGTACAGGTGACTGTGTCCGCGCCCCCAACGACGGTAGGCGACGGCCAGCGCGTAGAGGTCGGCGAGAGGGTCCGCGGAGGTCTTCGTCGCCGACAGGTCCTGGAACAGGCCGGCGACGGCTCTGTCGCGCACCGCACCGATCAGCCCGTCCTTACCGCCGAACAAGGAATACACCGCCGTCGTCGACGCCTCGGCAGCAGCGGCCACGGCGCGGAGCGTGAGCGACTCCCGCGGACGGGTGGCAAGCATCTCGGTCGCGCACTCCACAAGCCGCTCTTTGACGGCCTCGTCGTTTGTTCTCGGCCTACCCACGGGCAGCAGCCTACCTCTCTTTGATAACGTCGTTTTGAAACAGCATTCTGAAACTGTTGGAGGTCCGCTATGCCCACGTCCGCCATACGTCTTGTCCGCTTCACCGGACGCTTACTGCTGGCCCTGGCCGCCGTCGTGATGCTGGTTGTCGTCTTTCTCGCGCTGATCGCCCTCACGGACGGGGCAGGCTCGGGGCTCGCCGCATGGTTGCCGACCCTTGGAGTCGGGGCTGTCCTCGCGACGTGGCGGGGCCGGCGCGGCACTTGGCCGGCGCGGCTCGTGCCGTTCCTGCCGGTGGCTGTCGCGGCGGCGTTGACGGCATCGGTCTGCATCCCGACCGTGCCGACGGCCCGGCGGTACCCGCCCGCGCTACCCTTCGTGACCACGCAACACTGGAGCCTGACCACGGGCAGCCGGGTCGCGGTGTACCACTACCCGCCCGCGCACCCCAGCCCCCGGCATCCCATCCCGCTCGTGTACCTCAACGGCGGACCGGTCCGCGGCATCTCGGTACTCGACCATCGATTCCTGCAACTCCTGGCCCGCCAGGGCTACGACGTCTACGCCTACGAACAGGCCGGCGGCGGACGAAGCGACCTGCTCCCCATGAGCCAGTACACGATCTCCAGGCCGGTCAGCGACCTTGCCGCCTTTATCGACCGCCTGAACAAAGGCAAGGTCGACATCCTCGGATTCTCTTCAGGCGGGGCCGTGCTCACCCGAGCCTTGGCCGACCCGAGCGTCGCCGGACGCCTGCACCGGGCGATCATCGCCGAGCCCGGCCCCATGGATGGCCCTACCGCACACATCACCGGGCACAAGGGCCGAAAATCCGCACGCGGCCTCGCGCCGGCCCCGACCGGACCGCGATCGACACACGTCCCCCGGTACGCCGTGGCATTCGGCCTCATGCGGCTCGGACTCCTCAGCCCCGACACCGGACTGATCGGACAGGCCGAAGGCGACAACGCCTTCACCGCCGCAGACCTCGGCAGCGACACCGCATCCGCATACTGCGCGCGCGACGCGCACCGCATCCCCGCCGAGGACACCGCACAAAACTTCTCCTTCAGCCCCGCCGCCAGTCTCCGCATCCAGCAGACGGTCAAGGACTCACCCTCCATCGCCTCACAACTGAGGCAGTCCCGGACCCCCGCGATGCTGATGATCGCCGAGTGCTCCTCCCAGATCCGTCAATGGGAGACCACCGTCCTTGCCAATGACCCCGCCATCCAGCGCACGCAGTACATGCCCGGAGTCGGACACCACATGTGGAACGGCCTGGACGACAACAACGACCGGGCCGCCGCCGTCATCACCGCGTTCCTTCAGGACAAGCCAGCACCCCTGCGGAGCTACCCGACCCGCGACGAGATCCCTACCTTCCTGCGCGATCACGAATGAAGACGTTGAGGCCCGTCACCGGCAGCGGCTGGCGAACCCTCGAAGCCGTCCGGGCCCTGAGCCAGGCACAGCCAAGGACGACCTCTTAGTCCGGAAAAGCGCGCCTGCGGCAGGTGCGCCCGGGGCGGCTCGCGGTGGCCTGCACGCCGGGCGCGCTGACGCCCGCCACCGCGCACGCGCTGGTACGCGCCCGCACCGCGGCCCCGCAGCTCGCGGCCTCGGTGCGGGTGTGCAGTCGTACCGAGGCGGTCCAGGCGGTGCTGACCGGTGCGGCGGACCTGACGCTGGTCGACGGGGCCGTGGCACCCAGCGATCCGCTGCCGCTGCCCGACGCCGGCCCTCTGACCGCCTTTCCCCTCAGCGAGGAACCTCTCGTGGTCCTACTGCCCGCCACCCACCCGCTCGTCGGCCGTCCGGCGCTGCGGCTGGCCGACCTCGCCGCCGCCCGCTGGATCGACGCACCCGACGCCGCCGTGCCCCTGAGCCAGCTCCGGGCCGCCGCCCAGTCCGACGGCTTCGGTCACCAACTCACCTACACCGGAACCGACATCCGCGGCCTGTCCGTTTTGGTGGCCGCCGGAGCCGGCCTCACCGTTGGCGCCCTGCCCGCAGCCGCAGACCTCCCCGGCATCGCGGCCGTACCGATCAGCGAGCCCCGCCTCGTGCACCGCACCGAGCTCCTTCACCCCCGCACACCCACCACCCCGGCCGCCGAACTCGTCGACACCTTGCGGCTCGCGCAGTGACGGCAGCGGAGCCGGCACGCACCCTGTGCGACCTGGCCCCTCCATGAAGCCGTAGGTGAGAGGCCGTGCAGCCGCTCCGGTCGCCAACCGGGGCGCTCAGTCCCGCCGCCCCTGGTACTCGTCCGCCCACCGAAGCGCTCCGTCACACGTGAGCCGAAGCTCAGGAGTTGTCACCAGCGGGACCGGCTGAGCTGGTGAATGGGAACGGTCGAAGCAGCCTGGTTGTCACAAGCGAGGCATCCGGCTTGTCACAGACGCTCATTCAGCACCCCTGACTACCTCGCGGTGACCCGGCACGGCGTCCGGCTGATCGACGTACGCCCCGAGCCTGCTGGGTCTGGGCTGGGTCGGTTACCGCACGCTGATCCGGTGGGAGAACGCCCGCCGCCGGTTCGGGCTGGTCGGCTGCGCGGATGACCGATGGATGCGCCGAAGTGGCGGAACGCGGACGGTTTCCGAGGAGAGCGGCGCTCGCGACTCAGCCGCCGTGAAGACCCCACTCGTCGAGGCCGCCGTAGAGGTGAGCTTCAAGGCATTGCGGGGCGTCGAGGCCCAGGGCCTCGCCTCGGTACAGGGCAATGAGCGAGTCTTTGCCCCGCCACCAGGTGTCGGTCAAACCCTGCACTTCGGGCACCGGCTCGTAGCCCCCGAGGTCCACTGTCTCGACGGCCCTGCCCCTGATCCTTGCGACGGTCTTGGCCCAGCGACCGGCATGAGCGGCGAGCGCCAAGGACTCCACCCATCCGTCTGTGCCGGCATGCAGGGGCGTCCAGCGGTAAGCGTCGATCCCGAACGCGCCGTCGGGGCCGATCATGAATCCGTAGGCCATGGACACCCGGCAACTCCCCGCGGGAAACGACCAGCCTTCATCGGCCGAGCCCTCCGGACAGTCGGCGGCCAGGATGCGTGGTCCGCCCTCGTAGAAGGGCGCAGGCGGGAGGGCAAGGCCGCCCCAGCGGTCCTGAAAGGCCACAGCACGATCGATCTCCGCGGCCGGAATCCCGTGCCCGGCCCACGCGTCGCGGTGACGTCGTATCTCCTGCCGAGGAACGCTGATGCCGTCTACCTCGACGAACCTCTTGGCCCTGTCGCTCAAGCCGGCGGGCGCAACCGGGATCGGTGAAACGAGAGGGGCGGTCGTCATGGCGCCGGAGTCTAGTGACAAGGCGTTCTCTCTCGCAGTGTCAGAAGTCCAGCTCGACGTAGTCGATGTCGGTGAACTTCACCAGGAGGCCGTCGGCGCGGCGGCCGTGATCCTTGAAGTAGATCTCCTGCAGGCCTTCGGCCGCGATGTTCTGCAACTGCTGCTCGGTGGCGCCCGACGCCTGGGCTTCGAAGAGGCGGGCCGCGTAGGCGGGCGGGAGGTGTTGGGTGATGAGGCGGATCCGTCCGTCGTCCGTGGTGCCGGGCGCGGCGGCGAATCCGAACCGGGCGCGCGTTTCGATGACGATGCCGCCGGTACGGGCCGCGTCCTTCTTCGCCTTCTCGCGCACCCGCGGCTGCCACCGTTTGCGTACCTCGCGCTCCATACGGGCGGCTAGGTCCTTGCGGGGCCGTTTGATCTGCGCCTTGAGGTAGCGCTCGACCGTGCGCTGGGAGACGCGCAGCAGCTGCGCGACGGCCATGGTGGAGCCCTTCTCCTGCTTGACCAGGAACCGTACTTGGGCGCCGGCCGATTTCGGGATCGGGCGGGTGGCGGTGTTCGCCGCGGCTTTGTCGAGACTGTCGCCGAGGATGCCCATCGGATGCCCTACTCTCCGGTGTCGGGGGCGTCGTCGCCCTTGATGTGGCGGGCCGGGTTGATCCGGTCGTCCTCGATCGTCTGGGCGAGCCACAAGAAGTCGCGGGTGCCTTCGTGCTTGACCATGCCGGGGCTGACGCCGAGGCGGAATCCTCCGGGCAGTGGCTTGCCCTCGGGGGTGCGGGGCATGAAGTCCAGCGGGCTGGGGCCGTGGGAGAGGTAGACGGCGCAGTCGGACAGGATGGCCACGGGGAAGAGGCCGGCCCTCGCCCATGCCATGAGTTTGCGGTGCTGGTTGGTGCGCACCTTGCCGATCAGCTCGGCCCTGGCGTGCGGGCTCCAGGTGGCGCGGGAGAGGGCCGGCCAGGGCTCGCCGAATCTGTAGGCGATGCCCTGCGGGCGTTCCCGCAGCTTGCCGATGCCGCCCTTGACCGTCGACTTGATGGCCGACAGAACGGCCGCCTGCCCCGGATCGACGCTCTTGTGACGGTCCATCGCGGCCAGGAAGTCCTCGTCCGGCATGCCGGTGGTGACGCCGAGGTCGGCCATGGTGGCGATGTAGGCGTCGCGCAGGTGGGTGTACCAGGCGTCGAAGTAGGCGGCGTGCTCGTGGCGGACGTACGCCTCTGCCGGTGCCACGCCGTAGCCGAGTTCCACCGCGTAGGCGACGGTCGACGTTGCGTACCAGGCAGGCCCGGCCGGCCGGGTCCCCCTGGGCGTGAAGGGATTGGGCAGCCGGGGGTCGGTCTCGATGTGCGAGAGGTCGACCAGCCAGGAGCCGGGCAGCTTGGGCTCGAACGCCGGGTTCTTCACGTGGGTTGCCGGGCCGGTGCCGATGACGAGCCGGTTGGCGGCGGCGGCAAAGGCCATGTTGACGTCGATGCCGACCGCATGGGTGTAGCCCTGAGTGCACTCCTCGTCGGTGAGGGGGCGGAACCAGTCGTATGCCTCCTCGTCGATGACCTGGTCCGGGGTGCGTACGTGGTGGCGGGGGTAGCGGGAGGCGACGAGGGGGTGCTCGGCGGGGGCCTCGGGCGGCGCGGGGTCGACCGGCTCGGTCAGCGCGCCGGGGTTCGGCCCGGACACCCAGGAGCCGCTCGCCGGGTCCTTGACCGCGCGGGTCGGCGGGCGCAGCGCGCTCATCAGCTCCAGGCCGCAGACGGCCGTGGAACCGCGCGGAGTGAGGACCCGGGTGGCGTACGTGCCCAGGACGGCGGCGACTTCGGCCGGCGGCAGCCGGCCGGTGTCCCCCCAGGAGCGGGTGTCGAGGGCGCCCCACGGCAGGATCGCGAACTGCACGCACTGCCGCTTGCCGCGCTCGGCGGGCCGGTAGATCCGGGCCCAGGGCCCGAACCCACGCTTGGTCAGCTTCCACTTGGCCTTGGCCAGTTGCCGCAGGACCTTGTGGTCCTCCGGGAGTCGCAGCCCGCGCCGGTCCTCCAGGACGGCCGGGAGTCCGAGCCGTTCGGCAGCCGTGTCGGTGAGGACGATCAGGGGGTCGGCGTCCTTGCCGTGGCGGTGGAGCCTCGCAGCGCCGAGCTTCGCCTCTGCCAGGGCCCATTCGACCAACGTGGGGAAGGTCTTGGCCGGGCAGTCCAGGACCAGGCCCCCGACGCAGTACGCCGATCCGTCACCGTCCAGCACGGCGAGCGGGCCGTGGGCGAAGCGCGGGTCGTCGGCCTCGGCCGGGGCCGTTTTCTTCGCTGCGGATTGCTTCGCGCCGGTCTGCCTCGCTGCGGTCCTCCTCGACCCCGTCTCCTTCGTGGCCGGGCGCCTCGATGCCGACGGCCCGTGGGCGAGTGCCGCCTCGGGTGCGGGGACGGGGGCGGGGACGGGGGGTGCAGCGGTGGGGGCCGGGGCGGGCGCGACCGGCTGTTCCGACGCGGGTGCCGGATGCTGAGTGGCCCAGCCGTCCAGCAGTCGCAGATACGCCTGCAGTCGGGGCGGCCGGGGCTCGCTGCGGCCGTGCTCCCAGTTCTTCACCGTCTGCGGCGTCGTGCGCAGCACCTGGGCGAGACGGGTCTGCGTGACACCGGCCGCCTCCCGGAGCCGGGCCCGCTCGGCCGGTGACGGCAACTGCGGCTCGCCCTCCAGCAGTGCGTCAACCGCCGCGAACAGCTCTTCCTCGCTGGGCATGCTGCACCTCCACGTTCGGATGCTAGCATCATTTACCCTCGAATTTAACCTTCATTTTATCCCATGGGCAGGGGTCTGCGCCGGGGCCTGCGACCACCCGTGCCGAGGCTTCGCCCTTCCGGCTGTACGAGTTGTTGGGCCGGAGGCGATTGGGGTACCTGCTAAGGGCCGCGGGCTCGCGGCTTGCGGCTTGCGCGTTCGCGCGCTCGCGAACCCGCACGTCCGAGACCCTGGAACCCGAGGGAGCTGTTGTGAAGTTCGGCGTGGCGACGTTGATCACCGACCAGGGCATTGCGCCCGCCCCGCTCGGGCGCGCGGTCGAGCAACGAGGATTTGACTCCTTGCTCATCGCCGAGCACACCCACATCCCGGTGGAGCGGCGCTCGCCCTACCCGGGCGGCGGTGAGCTGCCGGACATCTACTACCGCACCCTTGACCCGTTCGTCGCGCTCGCCGCGGCCGCCTCGGTGACCGAGCGGATCCTGCTGGGCACCGGCATCGCGCTGGTGGTACAGCGGGACCCGATCATCACGGCCAAGGAGGTGGCCTCCTTGGACCTCGTCTCCGGTGGGCGGGCCGTCTTCGGGGTCGGTGCCGGCTGGAACAGGGAGGAGATGGAGAACCACGGGACGAACCCGCGCACCCGGGGCCGCCTCGTCGACGAGCGGCTGCGGGCCATGCGCGAGCTGTGGACGAAGGACAAGGCCGAGTTCCACGGGGAGTTCGTCGACTTCGGCCCCGTCTACTCCTGGCCGAAGCCGGTGCAGCGACCACACCCTCCCCTGTACGTGGGCGGCGGGGAGGCCGCCTTCGAGCGGGTGGCTTCCTTGGGTGACGCCTGGCTGGCCAACAGTCTGCCGCCCCAGGAGCTCGGACCGAAGATCGACCGTATGCGGAGCATCGCGGGGCGGGACGTGCCGGTGACCGTCTACGCGGTGGCGAAGGATCCGGAGATCATCGAGAAGTACCTCCAGCTCGATGTGGAGCGGCTGCTGTTGTACCTCCCCACGATGCCGGAGGCGGAGACGCTGGCCTTCCTGGACGAGCTCGCCGACGTCGCGCAGCGCTTCCGGTGAGCACGGGGGACCCGCGGTGCCGAGGATGACGAATGACCAGGCCCGGGAGTACTTCAACCGGGCCCGGATCGGCCGGCTCGCGACCGTCGGCGCCTCCGGCCGCCCGCACCTGGTCCCCGCGGTCTTCGCCGTCACCGGGGACACCGTGGTCTTCGCCGTGGACCACAAGCCGAAGCGGACGGTCCGGTTGAAGCGGCTGGCTCATATCCGTGCCCGTCCCGAGGTGTGTCTCCTCGTCGACGGTTATGACGAGGACTGGGACCGTTTGTGGTGGGCGCGGGCGGACGGCGCTGCGGTGGTGCTGCCGCCGGCCGGCGAATCGGCGGTGTCGGCGGGATACGTAGACCTGCTGGTGCGGAAGTACCGGCAGCAGTACGCCGGCCGCCCGCCGGAAGGGCCCGTGGTGGAGATCGTGGTGAGCCGCTGGTCGGGGTGGCGTGCCACCTGACCGGCTCGCGGTGCATGGTTGGCGCGTCACCTGACCGGCCTGCGCCGAACGCGGTGGCGTGCCACCTGACCGGCTCGTGCCGAGCGGGTGCGGAGCCTGGTCTCCGGAGCCGGCGCGCACCCATGGACCGTGCGGGTGCGCACATCGGGCGGGCCCGCACGTTTTGGCTCCGACGCGCGGGGCACACGCCCTGTAGTCCCCGGCTGGCCTCCCCCGTCCAGCCGGGGACTGGTGCTTCCACCACCGCGGACGGTCCGACCGCTGTTCGGCACCTCGGACCTCCGGACGGGTTACCGGAGGGAAACCTCAGATCTCGCGCAAACCTTGTCACGCGGCGTTGCTCCGCTGCCCGAGCAATGCCAGGGTTCGGGAATCCCTCGCAAGCACCACAGTGAAGTCGTGGAGGCCGTATGGCTGTCCGTCGTACCGCTGTCGCCGCCGCATCAGCGGCTGCGCTCAGTCTCTCCCTGCTGGCCACCGCGTGCCAGGTCGGCGCCGCCCCGTCGGCCGCCGACGCCAAGGAGCGGCCGCCCGCGAAGAAAGCCGTGGCCACCGGCAGCGGTGGCGCCGTCTCCAGCGTCAACCCGTACGCCTCCCGGGCCGGGCTCGAGGTGCTGCGCAAGGGGGGCAACGCGGTGGATGCGGCGGTGGCCACCGCGTCCGCGCTCGGCGTGGTCGAGCCCTACTCGGCAGGGGTGGGCGGGGGCGGCTACATGGTCTACTACGACGCCAAGGCCAAGAAGGTGCACACCCTCGACGGCCGGGAGACCGCTCCGCGCAGCATGCGCGCGGACTCCTTCCTCGACCGTTCGACGGGCAAGCCGCTCCCCACCGAGGACGCCATCAACTCCGGCCTGTCGGTCGGTGTCCCGGGTACCCCGGCGACATGGCAGAAGGCGCTCGAGGACTGGGGCACGGTCTCCCTGGCGGAGGCCCTGCGTCCGGCCACCCGGATCGCTGACGACGGCTTCGTGGTCAACGACGAGTTCCGGGCCCAGACGGCCATGAACGAGAAGCGGTTCCGCGATATCAAGTCCACCGCCGACCTGTTCCTGCCCCAGGGCAAACTCCCGGTGGTCGGCTCACGCTTCCGCAACCCCGATCTCGCCCGCACCTATCGCCTGCTCGCCGGTAAGGGCGTCGACGCGCTCTACCACGGAGAGGTGGGGCGTGATGTGGTGCGGACCGTCCAGAAGCCGCCGATGGCCCCCGGCGCCCGGCACAAGTCCCGTCCCGGCCTGATGCAGACGGCCGACCTCGCCGACTACACCGCCAAACACAGGGAACCGACCCGGACCGGCTACCACGGTCTGGACGTCTACTCCATGGGGCCGTCCTCGGCCGGTGGCACCACGGTGGGGGAGGCGCTGAACATCCTGGGCAACTTCCACCTCTCCAAGGCCGACAAGGTCCAGGCCCTTCACCACTACCTGGAGGCCAGCCGGATCTCCTTCGCCGATCGCAACCGCTGGGTGGGCGACCCGGCGTTCTCGGACGTGCCCACCCGGCAGCTGCTCTCCAAGGAGTTCGGCAAGGCACGGGCCTGTCAGATCCGTTCCGACAAGGCGCTGACCAGCCCGCTGGCTCCCGCCGACCCACGCCATCCGGATGCGGGCTGTGACCGGAAGACCGGCAACAAGCAACCGCACGAGGGGCCTTCGACCACGCATCTGGTCACCTCGGACCGCTGGGGCAATGTCGTCTCCTACACCCTGACGATCGAGCAGACCGGTGGCTCGGCCATCACCGTGCCCGGACGCGGGTTCCTCCTCAACAACGAGCTGACCGACTTCGACTTCGCTCCGCTCACCAAGGGGACGCCGGACCCGAACCTGCCGGGCCCCGGCAAGCGGCCGCGCAGCAGCATGTCGCCGACGATCGTTCTGCGGGACGGCAAGCCGATGATCGCTGTCGGTTCACCGGGCGGCGCCACGATCATCACCACGGTGCTGCAGACCCTGGTCAACCGTCTCGACCTCGGTATGTCGCTGCCGGCGGCGGTCGCCGCACCGCGGCTGTCGCAGCGGAACCAGACGGCGACAGAAGCCGAACCGGCCTTCCTCGCCTCGCCCGAACGCAAAAAGCTGGAAGCCATGGGCCACCATTTCGTCCTTGCTCCGAAGGCCTTCACTCCGTCACCGGAGATCGGGGCGGTGGCCGCCCTGGAATTCCTGCCGCAGGGCAAGGTCACGGCGGTGGCCGAACCCCAGCGCCGTGGCGGCGGTTCGGCCATGGTGCTCAACGAGTCCCGCTGAAGCCCGTCCCCTCCGGGGCATGCCCCGGAGGGGACCGCGTCGTCGTATGCGGTGTGGGCCGCAGGTGTACACGGTTCCCGGGAATGCCGCGGGCCCGGCCCGGCCTCCGGCCCTTGTCGCCTCCGCCCGTGGCGCAGAAGCCCCCCTCAGTGATCACAATCGCTGGCGGGCCGTACGGTTCACCTCCTACGATTGCCTTACCCGGGGGAGGAGTTGGACCACGTGGCGCGCAGAACCACACCGTCAGGACAGATGCCAGGACGGTCTTCGGCCCATCGGATCGAGGCCGCTGTGGCCTGGATCATCAGGCACTTCGACGGGGTCGTGGCCATTTCCGGTGCCATGGTCGTCGGCCTGATGGACATCTTCAGCGACGCGGTCTCGGACAACGTCACCTCCGGTGCGACCCTGCTGGTGCTGGCCGCGCTGGTCTTCGGGTCGCTCACCGAGCGGCGGCGCCGGGTCGCCGACATCCGGGAGGCGACGACCGGTACGCAGAAGGCGCTGGAAGACCTCGCCATGGTGCGGTCGCTGTCCGGAACCGAGGTCCGGCGCGCTCTGGACGAGGCCCGTCAGAACACCGACCGCTGGGTGTTCAAGGGGGGCACCGGTACGTATCTGCGGGCCGTCACGCTCCCCGAGTGCGTACGCAAGGCGCAGGAGCAGCGCCGTTCCCTCACGATGAAGATCGACATCGTCAACCCGTCGGACGCCCAGGCCTGTGAGGCGTACGCCCGCTTCCGGCGCACGTTCGACGCCGGGCAGGCGGACACCGGGCAGCGGCGGACCTGGAGCGCCGAGCGCACCCGCCAGGAGTCCTACGCCACCGTACTGGCCGCCTGCTGGCACAAGCAGCGGCTGGACGTCCTGGAGATCGACGTCCACCTGTCCTCCGTGGTGCCGACCCTCCGCTTCGACCTGACCGACTCGTGCCTGATCATCACGCAGGACGACCTGCGCCGGGTCAACCTCCTGGTGGACCGGGGGCGTCCGCTGTACGACTACTACCTCACCGAGCTGCACCAGGCCCGGGAACAGGCGGTCGCCCTCGATCTGCACCGGGCGGCGCCACTCAGCGACGAGCCCACGGTGGACGAGGCGCGCCAGCTCTTCGGGAGGCTGGACCTCGCGCTCCCCTCCACCGTCACCGACATGGAGGTCGGCGAGATCATCGAGAAGGCGCTGCACGCGGAGAACCCGTACCGGAGTTGACCTCCTTCAGGATCTCCTGCCTCATGGCCGACCGCGGAAGGGAGGGCCCTTGCCGACCGATACCAGCTCCACAGCAACGTCCCCGCGGCTTTCCCCGCTTTTACCGGGCGGGCACACTCCCCAACGGCCCGCGGACCGCAGCACCCTCCGGGAGGCCAGGTGAGCCGCAAAAGCCGAGGCCCCATGGACTACCGCATGCTCGAACGGACCATGGGGCGGGGCGAAGAGACCGGCACGCTCTTCGGCGCGGCCGCCGCCGCGCTGGAGGATGTCACCTCCGGGCGGCGTGAGCTGCGCGCCGTACACCACCCCCTCGGCTTCTTCTGCCTGCCGGTGCTGCGCGACGGGGACCAGGGCATCTGTGTGCACGTCTTCGATCCCGGCGCGAGCGAACCCACCCGGCTCACCACCTCTCCCGTGCACTGCCACAGCTGGGAGTTGACCAGCTTCGTGCTCTACGGCGAGGTCGGGAACCTGCAAACCTGGGTGCGCCAGGACCCCGTACAGCCCACCCACCGCGTCTTCCAGGTGCACAGCAGCCCGTCCGGGGTGGACGAGATCCGGCCGACTTCACGTCTGGTCCGCTGCGAGCCCGGCCCCGAGCAGACCAGCGCCCGCGGGCAGGTCTACCGGCTGCCGGCCGGGGCGTTCCACAGCACCGTCGTCCCGAGCGGGAGCCACGCGGCCACCCTCGTGCTCGGCCGCTGGCTTCCCCGGCAGAGCGACCTGTCCCTGGGAGCGGTGGAGGGCACGGCACACCGGGTGGTACGACAGACATGCGACGCCGCGCAGACCGCCCGGACGGCGCGGTCCGCCCTCAGGAGGATCCATGGGCATCACCCGCAATGACCCCGACGGCCCGCAGGACGCTCCAGATCCGCTCAGTGCGGGGTCATGGGTACCGGAGGCCTTCGCGACGGCGCAGTTCGCGGCCGAGCAGCAGCTGGCGGTCGCGACCGCGCGGGAGGCCGGCGCGCTGGTGCGCTCGCACTTCCAGGACGACTACGGCATTCAGCCGAAGGGCGAGCGGGGCGATGTGGTCACCGACCTGGATCTGCTGGCCGAACGGCTCGTCGTGCAGCGCATCCGTGAGCGGTTCCCGCACGACCGGATCCTTGCCGAGGAGTCGGGGATCCTGGACGGAGACGGCGGGGGGCCGGCGCCGTCTCCGCGCCGGATGTGGCTGGTCGACCCGCTCGACGGGAGCAACAACGTCGTCATCGGCCTGCCCGCCTACGTCGTCGGCATCGCCCTGTGCGTGGACGACCAGCCGGTGGTCGGCGCCATCCACGACCCGGTCACCGACCGGACCTGGTCGGCCCTGACCGGCTGCGGGGCGTACGGCCCGCACGGGCGGATGACCGGCCCCACCGGCCCGCTCGCAGCCTCCGGGCCGCTGCTCGCCTGGACCCAGGGGCACGCCGTCGCCCGCGACGATCCGGCCGCGCGCTCCCTCAAGTCGGCCCTGGAGGTGCGCTCCCGCCGCCTGCTGCAACTGTGGGCACCGCTGCTGACCTGGTCGATGCTGGCCCGTGGCGCCATCGACGGATTCATCGGCTACCGGGCCGAGGCCATCGACTTTCCCGCCGGTGCGCTGCTCGCGGCCGAGGCGGGAGTGGAGATCCGGTCCCTGGACGGCGGCGCGTTCCGGGGGTCCGTCGCCGGGCCCGACACCGATCGCAGCTTTGTCGCCGGCCGGCCGGAGGACATGCCGTACCTGCTCGATCTCGTCAGCCGCAGCGGGGCGGTCGACCGCGTGCGCCAGGGGGCGTAACACCCCCGGCCCGGCGTGAAGTGCGGGCTCCGCCTGTCACGCAGCGCGCGCTGCGTCCGCTCACCTCATTGCCACGAGGGCCGCCGTGGACGCCAGTACCGCACCTGCCGCGAGGACCGCCCCCGTCGCCATGAAGCTCCGGAGCGGCACCCGTACGCCCTGCGCCTGGCAGCGTTCGAACCACAAAAGTGTGGCCAGCGACGCCCACGGAGTCACCACCGGGCCCACGTTGGTGCCGATGAGCAGTGCCAGCAGTTGCTGGTGGTTGGCGAGGGGTACGGCCGACTCGCCCGCCAGGTAGACGGGCAGGTTGTTGAGGACGTTCGAGAGGCCGGCGCCGACGGCGGAGGCACGGAACATACCGAGGGCGCCCCCGTCCGCTCCCACCGCCGAGGTCAGGAAGTCGTGCAGCCCGTTGACGTTGACCGTCTCCACCACCAGAAACAGCCCCGGCACCATGACCAGCAGCCGCCACGGCACCAGCGACAGCCGCAGGCGGGCGGGGCGGCGGACGGCGAATGCCACCACCACGACCACCGCCGCCACCGCGGACGCCGACCACAGCGGCACATCGGCGACCAGCATGGCCAGCAGGAACCCCGCACAGGCCACGGCGCAGACCCGGAACAGCACCGGATCCCCGGGGCGGTGCGGGGCCGGGGGAGTGTAGACCTCCGCCCCGCGCCGCCCGCGGCGCCAGAAGAACAGCCACAGACAGCCCATCGTCACGGCGATGGCGGCCAGTTGGGGCGCCCACATCGTGGCGGCCATCTCCGTGGGGCGCAGCGCCACACGGTTCGCGGCCAGCAGGTTCGTCAGGTTGGACACCGGCAGCAGCAGACTGGCGGTGTTGGCCAGCCACACCGTCGTCATCGCCAGCGGCACCGTGGCAATCCCCACCCGGGAGGCGAGTGCCAGCATCACCGGGGTCAGCAGTACCGCGGTGGTGTCGAGGTTGAGGGTCATCGTGGTGACCGAGGCGAACGCCACGCACAGCACGAACAGCCGTCCGTAGCCGCCCCGCCCGGCACGGGCCACGCCCGAGGCGACGACGTCGAACACCTCCGCCTCGCTGGTGAGTTCGGCGAGCACGATGACCGTGCCGAGGAACGCGAGCAGGGGACCGATCCGGAGCATCGCCTGGCCGGCCGACTCCGTGGGAAGCAGCCCCGTCGCCGTGAACAGCAGACCGCAGGCGAGCAGTCCCCCGGCCAACCAGTCCAGTGGATGCAGGCGTTGTATGGCGCGCACACGGAAAAGAGTAAACGCTGTACAGCCGGTTGACGATGGATCATAGGATGGCGGGCATGGTGGCTCGTCAGGAATTCGGAGAACCCGAAACCCGGCCGGAAACCGGCCCGTTGGACTTCTTCATCAGCTACTCACCGGCCGACGAGCGATGGGCCTCGTGGATCGCCTGGACGCTGGAGGAGGCGGGCTACCGGACGGTCGTCCAAGCCTGGGACTTCGTCCCCGGCACCAACTTCGTCGACTTCATGGACCGCGGCGTCAGCGAATCCGCCGCCGTCATCGCGGTGCTCTCCAGCAATTACGAACGCTCCCGCTACGGGCGCATGGAGTGGCAGGCCGCGCTGCGCGCCGACCCCGATGCCCCGGAACGGCGACTGCTCACCGTCCGGGTCGAGGACATCCCCGTCGAGGGCCTGCTCGCCACCATCACCTACGTCGACCTGGTCGGCGTCACCGACACCGCCGCCGCCCGCGAGATGCTGCTCACCCGCGTGGGCCAGGCCCTCGACGGGCGGGCCCGGCCCACCAGCCGGCCCGGCTACCCCGGCGGGCCGGCCACCGGACCCGCCACCCCGGCCGGGATCCCGCGACCGCAGTCCGGGGACGGCAGGCCGCTCGGCCGCCCCGGCTGGGCCGGGCGCCGCCGCCCGGCCGTCCCGCCGCAGTACCCCCAGGAGCCCGGAGCGCAGCACGCCCGGGAGGCCGTCACCGTGCTGCACCTGGCAGGGCCCGCCTTCGGCCGCGGCCAGGACCCGGCCGAACTCCAGGCCGCCATCTGGGGCGACCTCGTCGAGCTCACCGACGCCGGCGCCCCCGCCCCCGACCTCCTCGTCGTCACCGGCGACCTCACCGCCTCGGGCAGCCCCCGCGAGACCGACCAGGCACTCAGCTTCCTCACCGGCCTGCGCTCCCTGCTCGGTCTCGAACCCCACCGCCTCGCCGTGGTGCCCGGCGGCCAGGACGTCAGCCAGGCCGCCTGCCGCGCCTACTTCCACACCTGCGAAGCCGACGAGATGCAGCCCAGGCCGCCGTACTGGCCCAAATGGCGGCACTACGCCCGGCTGTTCCACGAGCTCTACCAGGGCCTCGACGTCGTCTTCGACAGCGACCAGCCCTGGAGCCTGTTCCCCGTTCCGGAACTGCGCACGGTCATTGCGGGCCTCAACTCCTCCATGGCGTACAGCCACCGGCCCGACGACCAATACGGCTGGCTCGGCCCCGAGCAGGCCGCCTGGTTCGCCCAGGCCCTGCGCCCGTACGAGCAGGAAGGCTGGCTGCGGCTCGGCGCCCTGCGGCACCCGGTCACCGAGGCCGGCCGCCCCGGCTCCGCGCACGGTCCCGGACCGCTCCGGGACACCGCCGACCTCGCCCGCCTCACCGCACCCCGGCTCCACCTCCTGCTGCACGGCCCCACCGGAGACCGGCGCTCGGCCTCCGCGGCGCCCCCCGCCACACCGTCCCTGCCCCTCACCACGGGCGAACTGCCCGTCTACGGCGCCACCGCACCCGCCCGGCACCAACTGCTGCGGATCACCCGCGACGGCCTCACCCGCTGGCGGGAGCGGCCCGACGCGGAGCCCGAGCACTTCGCCACCGGCTGGCGGCGGGCCCAGCGCGTCTTCGGACCGCCGCGCCCGCAGCCCGGCGAGAGCGGCACACCCGGGGACGGCACGCCGGAGAGCGCCGGGCCCGCCGTGCCGGAACACGAACCCGGACGGGAAGCCCGCACCCTCGACGACCCGCTCGACGAACTCGTGGCCCGGGTCGCCGAGGTCTGCCGCACCCGCCACGACGGCGCCCAGCTGCGCCGCATCGCCGGCAGCCCGCCGCAACTCCTGGTCACCTGGAACGAATCCGGCTTCGTCCGGCAGCAGCGGGTGGGGGTCTGCCACGGCACCCCCTCCACCGAGGACACCGACGCCTTCCTCGACCACGTCCACGCCTCCGACACCGAACCCGACGCCGAACTCGTCCACGACGGGCCCGCCCCGGCCCGCGAACTGCGCGAGCGGGCCCGCCGCCGGGGCGTCCGCATCCGCAGCTTCACCGAGTTCCAGGGCCTGCTGGACCTGCGCGACTACGTCACCGCCCAGACCGAACGGCTGCGCACCGATCACCGCTACCGCCCCGATCTCTACCTCCCTCAGCGCTACCGGGAGGTCGAACGCCCCGGCGGCGAGGAGCGCGACGGACTCGTCGACGACATGCTGCGGCTGCTGGAGGCCGACCACGGCCGGTTCCTGCTGCTCCTGGGGGACTTCGGACACGGCAAGACGTTCGCGCTGCGCGAGCTCGCCCGCCGTATCCCCGAGGAGATGCCCCACCTCGTACCGCTGTTCATCGAGCTGAACACCCTCGACCGGGCGTATTCGCTGGACGGCCTGGTCGCCGCCCACCTGGCGAACCACGGCGTCGACTCCGTCAACCTCCGCGCCTTCCGCTACATGTTCCAGCAGGGCCGGATCGTCCTGCTCTTCGACGGCTTCGACGAACTGGCGAACCGGGTCAGCTACGAGCGGGCCACCGACCGGCTGCAGGTCCTGCTCGACGCCGTCGTGGACCACGCCAAGGTCGTCGTCAGCAGCCGCAACCAGCACTTCAAATCCCAGTCGCAGGTGCTCACCGCCCTCGGCGAGCGCGTCGGACTGCTCCCGCAGCGCCGCGTCCTCGCCCTCCAGGAGTTCACGCCCCAGCAGATCCGCACCTACCTGGCCAACCGCTACGGCGACGAACAGGCCGCCGACCGCCGGGTGCGGCTCCTCGAAGGCATCCCCGACCTGCTCGCGCTGTGCCGCAACCCGCGGCTGCTCAGCTTTGTCGCCGACCTCGACCACGACCGGCTGCGCGCCGTCGCCGGGGCCGGGCGCGCCCTCAGCGCCGCCGGACTCTACGAAGAAGTGCTCACCTCCTGGCTGCAGTTCGAGGAGCGGCGCGGCCAGGGCGGCGTCGGGGCGGCCCCGGGGATGAACCTCGACCAGCGGTGGGACGCGGTGACCACCCTCGCGCTGCGGCTGTGGTCCAGCGGCCAGAGCACCCTGAGTCTCGACGAACTCACCGATGTCGCCGGGACGCTGACGGGTTTGGCGGACATCAGGCTCTCCGCGCGGGAGGCCGCCCACGCGATCGGCTCCGGCAGCCTGCTGGTGCGCAGCGACGAGGGGCTGTTCCAGTTCATCCACAGCTCCATCGTGGAGTGGCTGGTGGCCCGCGAGGCCGCGACCCGGCTCGTCCGCGGCGAGTACGAACTGCTGGCACGCCGCCCGCTCAGCCAGCTCACCGTCGAATTCCTCTGCGACCTCGCCGACCACCGCACCTGCCAGGAGTGGGCCGAGCGGGTCCTGGACGGCCCGGACGAGGACGGCGAAGGGGAGGGGCGGCGGCGCGGGCAGGCCGACGAGGTCGCCCGCGCCAACGCGGTCAAGGTCCTCGCCCGGCTCCGGGTGCCCGCCCACACCGACCTGCGCGGCGCCGCCCTCGCCGGCGAGGACCTTTCCCACCGGGACTTCTCCGGCGTCGACCTCACCCGCGCCGACCTCACCGACACCCAGCTGGTCGGCGCCAACCTCTCCGGAGCGGTACTGCGCGACGCCCGCCTGGTCGGCGCCCGGCTGGACGACGCCGACCTCTCCGGTGCCGACCTGCGCGGTGCCGACCTGCGCCGGGCCCGGCTGATCCGCGCCGACCTGCGCGGCGTGCGGACCGCGGGCAGCCACTGGAACCGGGCCGCGCTGATCGACGCCACCACCGACGAAGAAGCCCTGCGCCGCCCCGAGCTGCGCACCGCCGCCCTCGCCCCCGGCATGCCCGTCGACGCGGGCTTCCGGCCCTCCGCGGTCGGCGTTCCCTACGGCTTCGGCATGCAGTCCGTCCGGCTGCCCGAGCCGGTCTCGTACAGCACCGACGGTGAACTGCTCGCCGTGGGCAGCGAGGACGGCGGGGTCCTGGTGTGCGACGCCGCCACCGGCACGGCGCTGCGCACCCTCCAGGGCCACGTCGGCCGCGTCTACGCCGTGAAGTTCCGCCAGGACCTTCTCGCCACGGGCGGCGCGGACGGCACCGTGCGGCTGTGGGACGCCGTCTCCGGTGCCTGCCTGCACCGGCTGGACATCCACCCGAGCGGAGTGTGGCCGGTCTCCCTCGACCCGGACGGCACGCTGCTCGCCACCGGTGACGCGGAGGGCACCGTCACCCTGTGGGACGTGGCCACCGGCACCCGGCGGCACGAACTGCTCGGGCATGCGGCCCCCGTCTTCACCGCGGTGTTCAGCCCCGACGGGCGGACCCTGGCCACCGGCGACGCGGCCGCGGGCGTACGGCTGTGGGACACCCGCACCGGCCGCCTGTGCGCCGAACTGCCCGGGCACGAAGGCGTCTGCAACCGGACGCAGTTCAGCCCCGACGGGTCCTTGCTGGCGACGGGGGACAGGGGCGGCGACCAGGGCGGCACCGTACGGGTGTGGGACGTGGCCTCGGGGCGGCTGCGGCACACCTTCACCGGCCACACCGGACGCGTCTACACCCTGGACTTCCACCCCAGCGGCACGCTGCTGGCCAGCGGCGACACCGACGGACAGGTACGGCTGTGGGACCCGGTGACCGGGGCCCCGGCCGGACAGCCCGGCCAGGGCAGCGGCGCCGTCTACCAGGTGGTGTTCGACACCGACGGCACACTGCTGGCGGCGGGCGACAGCGACGGCGCCGTCCGGCTGTGGCGGGTCCAGGCGGCCCCAGCCGCGACCGACGGCCGGGACCACCCCGGCGACGCCCCCGGCTGGTCCGTGTCCCCCCTGCGCCAGCAGCCCGCCGACCACCGCGGATCCGTGTGGACCTGCCGGTTCCGGCCGCGCGGCGGACTCAGCGGCGGCGATTCCGGCCCGCTGCTGGTGACCGCCGGCAACGACGGCGTGGTCCGGCTGTGGGACACCGCCAGTGGCCAGGGCCGGCGGATCCTGCGCGGCCACGGCCGCCGGATCGGCACCCTGGCCTTCAGCGCCGACGGCTCCTACCTGGCGGCCAGCAGCAACGACGGCGTGGTCCGGCTGTGGGAACCCGCGACCGGCCGCCGCCTCAGGGAACTCAGCGGCCACAGCGGCCGCCTGGTGTCGGCCGTCTTCAGCCCCACCGGGGCCGGCGGAGCCCTTCTCGGCACCTCCAGCAACGATGGCGACGTCTACCTGTGGAACGCCGCCACGGGTGAGTACCAGCGGGAGATCGATGCCGAGACCGACCATGTGTGGGCCGAGGCGTTCAGCGGTGACGGCGAACTGCTCGCCACCGCGAACGACGACGACACGGTGCGCCTGTGGTATCGCAGCACGGGCACCCATGTGACGACACTCGCCCAGCACCGGGGACGGGTACGGTCGATCGCGTTCAGCGCCGGCGACACGCTGCTGGCGACCGGCTGCGACGACCGCACCGTACGCCTCTGGGACATCCAGGACAGCCGCCTCACCGCCGAACTCGACGCGCACCGGGACCGGGTGTACACGGTGGCATTTGGCCCCGGAGACTCCTGGCTGGTCAGCGCGTCCTGGGACGGTGACGCCATCGTCTGGGCCGACGGCCGGCCGCAGCACCGGCTCCGCGGGCACGCCGGCCGGCTGTGGACCGCCGCCGTGCACCCCACCCGCCCGTTGCTGGCCACGGCCGGCGACGACCGGATCGTCCGGCTGTGGGATCCGCGCGAGGGGCAGGAGACCGGCCAACTGACCGGACACACGGGGCGGATTCTCTCGACGGCCTTCAGCCCGGACGGCTCGCTGCTCGCCAGTGGCGGCGAGGACGGCACGGTCCGGCTGTGGACCGTGCCTGCGCAGGGCGAGCCATCGCTGCAGGCCACGTTGATCGGGGTGCCGGGAGGCTGGGCCGCGCTCTCACCCTCGGGCGGCTACAAGTACGAGGGCGACATCGCGGGCGAGTTCTGGCATGCGGTGGGCATGTGCCGTTTCGAGCCGGGTGAACTCGACGGTCACCTTCCCGGAGTGCGCCGGCTGTCGCTCACCGCGCCTCTCGGCGGTGCCGCCCCGGACGGGAGCTGAAGCGGGGAGGGCCGCACGGCAGCGGCCCCGGCCGGTCCATGGCTGCCATGGGGTGGCACAACTCCGGCCGCCACCCGTTCCTTTCGGGTGACGGCCGGAGGGCGCATCAGGTCAGACCTTGGTGAAGCACAGCGTGTAGGAAGAGCTGTGACGGATCGAGACGTGCATGCCGTAGTCGAATTGCGATCCGCACCGCGTGCCGGCACCGGGCAGCCTGTCGCCGGTCTTGTACTCGGCCTCGGCCGAGCCGCAGTCGACGATCTCCGCCAGCGGCTCCCCCTGGGGGTCGTGGATCTTGACGCAGTCCCCGACCTCCGGGTTGTACTTCTTGTTCTCCTCGGCCCGCGCGGCCTGTGCGGCCTCCTTCTTGGCCTTGCCGCCATGAGGGTTGGTGTTGTAATCCCACACGTACCAGGCACCGCCGCCGAAGACCGCCAGGACGATGACGGCGGTGATCAGCCCCCGCAGCGGGCTGCTCTGCTGCCGCGGCCGCTGAGGCCTCTGCGGCCCTTGCGGCGCCTGCGGTTGCTGCTGATACCCGTAGGGCTGCTGTTGCCCGTACTGCTGCTGTTGCCCGTACGGCTGCTGTTGCCCGTACGGCTGCTGTTGCGGAGAGCCGTACGGCTGCTGCGGTGGCTGATTCTGATAGGGCGGCGGAGCGGACATGCCTGAAATCCCCCGTGGTTGACTACAGAAGCGTAGGAAGGCTCGATGTGGACCGCAGCAGGCTATCGTCCGGCCCCCTGCCCACTCACCAGCAGCCCCCGCGCGTCGGCCGGTCTCCCGCCCGACCCTGGCTCGTCCCGTACCGGACCGGGCAGTTCCGGCCAATTCGCGGCCGATGTCACGCTGATCCGCTGATCCCGGTCACCCAGGCGCGCTGTCGATCCGAGCGTCCAACCGGGCTGCTCGGTACCCAACACGGCCCGTGGCACGCGTGGTTGAGGTCGTTTCCGGCTACGCCGTCCCGGATGCCGTCCTGTTGTCGCGCATCCGCCGGCGCACACGAGCCAGCAGCGCGGCCGGATCCGGCTCGGCCTGCAGGCCGCGCAGCAGCAGATGCCACAGGTCGTCCAGGTGCTCCTCGATGTGCCGGCGGCCGTCCAGGGCGTCGGAGACGGTGTGCAGGCCGAAGAAGGCACAGACGATGCCGTGGGCGGTGGCGGCAGGCGGCACATCGGCAGCGAGTTCCCCGTTACGGGCGGCCTCTTCGAGCAGCTGGGTGACCGCCCCGATCCAGCCGAGGAACGGTGCGGGGAGCTGCGTGTCGATGGCTTTGCGTTCGGCCCACAGGCGGGCACCGGCCCGGACGACGATGTCGTCACGAAAGGCCCGGGCCACCTCGAAGCTCAGCCCGACGAGATTTTCCAGGGCCGGCAGACCGGGCTGCCGGTGCCGGCTGATCAAATGCGGCCAGGTGGCGAAATGCTCCTCGACGATGGCAAGGGCGAGCTTCTCCTTGCTGGCGTAGTGGAAATAAATGGCACCGCTGGTGCGACCGGAATGCGCACTGATGTCACTGATGCTGGTACCGGCATACCCTCGCTCGTCGAACAGGGTTGCTGCCGCCTCAAGAAGGGACCTGCGCGTCGTCTTCGCCCGGATCTGCACATACACCTCAGACATCGTTCTGGTTCGGCCGGCAGGCAACCTACCGTTCCGCGCGACCCGGAATTCAAGGGTGCGCACGTTCGAATTTCGGTATTCCCTGGTCGTATGAGCACGCCAACGGGCAGCATCGCCGGAAAGAGTGAGCCGCTCAGCTGGTCCCGTACGGTCGAGCGGGAGCTGGTGCACCGGACCTCGGTGGCGGAGGTCCTTCTGACCGATGTGCAGCCGGCCGATACCGCGCACGTCTTCCGGGCCGCGGCGTCATGGCCGCGCGCGCATCCGACTTTCCCCCGTGACGGATCGCAGCGGCACAGCCCGCTGATCCTGGTGGAAACTCTGCGCCAGCTCGGCCTGTGCATTCCCCTGCGCTTCTACGCCGTTCCCCAGGCGTGCCACGCGGTCATCACCGACCTGTACTTCCACCTCAGGCCGGCCGACGAGCCACCGGCCCGCGCCGGGGCGACCGAGATCACCTGTGGCGCCCGGGTGAGCGCCGTACGGCACACGCCGGACAAGACCGTCGTCGGTCTGCGACTGAACGTCACCTTCGCCGCCTGTGGAGTGACCTTCGGCTGCGGTGGCGGGGGCGTGCGATTCCTGGACGGCGCGCGCTTCACCGCGCTGCGCGCCGGAAGGGCGGCCCACTCCCTCCCGGCCCGCCCGGCGGAGCGGCACATCCGTCCGCCGGCCGCCCGGCTGACGGTGAACCATCCGCACGACGCGGTCCTCGCTCTCGACGAGGAGGGGCTGTTGGTGTCGCCGGCCGACCCGCTGCACCCGTTCTTCTTCGACCACGCCACCGATCACGTACCCGGCATGGTGCTGCTGGAGGCCGCCCGCCAGGCCGCCTCGTACCACAGCCGGGGGAGGCTGAGCCGGCCCCGCTTCGGGTGGCTGAAGGCCGCACGCTTCACCGAACTGGCCCCACCCGCACGCGTGCTGTGCACCCGGCGCCGCTCGACGTGCGCATTCCGGATCCTCCAGGGCGGCGCCGAGACGGCCTACGGCACTCTCGGTTATCAGTAGAGCCTAAAATATGGATATTTATGAATCGGTTGACCACTCTGTGTTGCCGTCCGTAACGTAACGATCGTAATGTTCCGGCATGGAGCGGGAAGAACTCCTGTCCATGAGGACTGCCCTCCGCCGGAAATCCCCTCGGCCCGGTGCCGGGCGTCCGTGAAACCGATGCTGCCCTGCTTTCCTCGCGACCGGTCACAGCGACGCCCCCGGGCCCCTCGGAACGGAAACGCGGATGAGCGCAGAGAGCATTTTTTCCTGGACACCCGCTGCCGTCGTCTTCGACTGTGACGGCACGCTGATGGACACCGAACGCCACTGGCAGGATGCACGTGACAGGGTGCTGCACAGCTATGGATTCACCCCCTCGGCCGCATTCGCGGAAAAGGCCAGAGGACTGCACTACACCCAGTGCGGACGCCTGATGGCGGATGTCGCAGGTCACCCGGAACTGACCGGGGAAATGACGGAATCACTGCTCGAGCATTTCCGCGACCTCGTCGCCGCGGAGCCCACCACCATGCCCGGGGCGACGGAACTGGTGCATTCGACCGTGCAGTTCGCGCCGCTGGCGGTGGCCAGCAACTGCCCGCTGGACGTCGTCGAGTCCTGCCTCGATATGGCCGGACTCCGCGACTGCTTCCTCCATATCGTGGTGCCCGACGCCACCACGAGACCCAAACCTCATCCCGATGTGTATCTCACCGCCGCCGAACTCTGCGGAGTGGAACCCGGTGACACGCTGGCCGTCGAGGACTCCCACTGCGGCATCCAGGCCGCCGCGGGTGCGGGCATGCGGGTGCTGGGAGTCGGTCCCCGGCCCAGCGACGAGGAGACGGCGCTGGCCGACTGGTGGGTCCACTCGCTGGAAGAGCCGGCGGTGCAGGGGTGGGCCGGCGCCCGTATCCCTGCCCAGGGCGCCGGCCCCGCCGCTCCCGGGGCCAGGACGCCGTGACGTCATGACGCCGTGACGCCATGGGCATGACGGCGGGCCCGGCACGGTGGGGTATCTGCCGGGCACAGGTGGCGCACCTGCTCGGCGCGGCAGCGAACCGTCGCCGTTGCCGCGGTGGGGCGCCACCGAGCCCGGTCCGCCGGATCCAGTACCCTCGACGGATGATGATGTGACGTATGCGAAGCCGATGGACGGGCTGCCCGCCCACCCGCCGCCCGCCCCGAACGCTTCGTCCTGCCGCCCGAAGCCCACCGCACCCGGCCCCTGACGACCCCACCCCCACTGGCGTCGCTTCGTGGCGGCAGGTCCGCACACAACTGCCCACCCCCCCACCGATGGAGGCAGCCCGACGATGACGAACGACGCAGAAGTGCCTGCTCCTCGGAGGAGTCACGTGGTGAGGCCGACCGCAACTGCGGTAGGAGCAGCGGCGGTTGCGGCCCTTCTGCTGGCCGGCTGTTCGGCCGGGGAGCCGGCGAAGAAGCCCGAGCGCCCCGGCCCGGTGGCGTCCTCGCCGCGGGAGAGCAGCCCCGCACCCGCCAAGGAATCCAGCACTTTCGCGCCGTACGTGGACACCTCGCTCAAGCCCGCCTACAACCTTCTCCAGGGCGCCGAGGATACCGGTGTGAAGGAGTACAACCTGGCCTTCGTCTCCCCAGGAGGCGGCTGCGTGCCCAAGTGGGGCGGCAGGCAGGCACTCCGTGACAACCCGGTGGCGCGGCAGGCGGACGCGCTGCGCGCCAAGGGCGGCGATGTGCGGATCTCCTTCGGCGGACAGAGCGGCAACGAACTCGCCAGGGTCTGCGGCTCGGTGGACAAGCTGGTGCAGGCGTACAGCGAGGTCATCGATGCCTACGGCCTGACGAAGGCCGACTTCGACATCGAGGGCCCCGCCCTGACGGACACCAAGGCCAACACCCTCCGCGCCCAGGCGATCGCCCGGCTCCAGCAGCGCAAGAAGCTGGATGTCTCCTTCACCCTCCCGGTGCTCCCCTCGGGCCTGAACCGGCACGCCGTCGCGGTGCTGGAGAACGCCAGGGAGAACGGTGCCCGGATTTCCACGGTGAACATCATGGCCATGGACTACGGCACCTACTACGACGGCGACATGGGCAAGTACGCCATCTCGGCCGCCACCGCCACTCAGAAGCAGGTCAAGTCGGCGCTGGGCCTCCGGGACGAGGCCGCGGCGTGGAAGGCCGTTGCGGTCACGCCGATGATCGGTGTCAACGACGTCAAGGGCGAGGTCTTCAGGCCCGATGATGCGGCCGAACTCAAGAAGTTCGCCAAGGAGAAGAGGCTCGGCGGGCTCTCGATGTGGTCGCTGACCCGGGACAAGGCCTGCCCGGGAGGCCCGAACTTGCAGGCGGCAGCGACCTGTTCCAGCATCGGCAAGGCGGAGAACGAATTCACGAGAGCGTTCATCGGCTGACGGGCTGACGGGCTGACCGGCTGACGGGCTGACCGGCTGACCGGCTGACGGGCTGACGGGCTGACCGGCTGACGGGCTGACGGGCTGACGGGCTGAGAGGGGCTGGGCGGCTGTTCGGTCCACGGGCCTGCGCCGTTGCCCTTCGGGTGTCGTGCACCGGGCCCCACACACCGGGCCCCACACACCGGGCCCCACACACCGGGCCCCACACACCGGGCCCCACACACCGGGCCCCACACACCGGGCCCCACCCACCGGGTGTCAGACGTCAGTGGAACTGCGGATGCCACACGTCGCAGGTTTCCCCCACCGCGTCGACGACGGTGATGTCGGGCCACCGGTCGAAGGCCGAGCACGGGTGGGAGACACCGAGGTCGACCTCGTCGCCCACCTGAAGGCCTTGGGCAGGGGTGAGGACCAGATGGTGGTCGTAGATCCGCGCCGCCGTGGCGCGCACCTCGCGGTGTGCTCCGGCGGCCGAGCGTGCCCCGAGGACGACGGGCAGACCGGCGTCATAGGGCAGCTCGCGTTTGCCGGCCCCCACCACGGCGGTTCCGGTCTCGGGCGTGGAGAGCACGGTCGCGCGGACGGTCAGGGCCGGACGCAGCCCGGGGAGCGGGGTGACCTGGGCGTAGGTGCCGTGGTCGTGGGTGACGTAGCAGCCTGACCGGAGCACGGGCACCAGCGGCAGGTCGCCGCACCGGTGCAGCAGCTCCGCCACGGCGTGGACGACACGGTCGGGAAACGCGGAGCCGCCCATGCTGAAAACGGGGCGTGTGGTCTCGTACAGCGGAGCCAACGACTCGAAGACCTCGGCCGTCATGCGGCAGTGCGCGTCGACGGCGGCGAGCGTCGCGGCGTCCCGGGTGTTGGGGCGTACCCCCTCGTACCCGGCGACGCCGGCCAGGAGGAGCCCGGGCGAGGCCTTGACGGCGGCCGCGGCGAGCTCGTACGCCTCCGCGGCGTTACGCACCCCGGTCCGGCCGCCCGGCACGCCGACGTCGACGAGCACCCGTAGCGGGTTGTGCGTGTCGTGCAGGGCCGCCGCGGCGAGCTCCACGCCTGTCGAGGAGTCGATGAGGCAGAAGAGCTCCAGGTCCGGCGTTTCGTCGAGCAGGTGGCGCAGGAGGGCGAGATCGGCGGAGTGGATCACTTCGTTGGCGACCAGGATCCGGCGCACTCCCCACCTGCGCGCCACGTCGGCCTGCCGGGCGGTGGCCACCGTGACGCCCCACGCACCGGCTTCCAGCTGCTGTTCGACGATGGGGCGGACCATGGTGGTCTTGATGTGGGGCGAGAGTTCGACGCGGTGCTCACGGCACCACTCCGCCATGAGCTGCACATTGTGCGCCAACGCGCCGCGTTCCAGACGGAGTTCGGGCAGCGCACGGATCTCGCGCTCGGGGGAGGATGAGGTGTCGGGGTGCATGGGGCGGAACCTCCGGGTGTACGGGGTGCGACAGGGGACAGGGGACAGGGGACAGGGGGTGGGGGCCGGGGGCATCGCAGAGCGGGCGCCGTGGCGTAAGGACACAGGCGTCTTCTATCGACGATGAAGCGCACGATATATGCGACATCCGGGTGACGGCTATAGTAGACGCAGTGTGCTCTTTACTGGAATGGGGTGGGTGCCGTGGCGGCTGAGAACGACCCGGCCGTAGCGGGAGGCGGGGCGAGCGACGGGATCGGCCGCCACCTTCGCCGGGAACGTCTGGAGCGGGGACTCACCCTGGAACAGCTCGCGGACCGGACCGGACTCTCGCGCAGCTATCTCAGCAACGTCGAGCGCGATGTGAACAGCCCGACGATCAACACCCTGCGTACGATCGTCGATGCCCTCGGTACGACCCTCAGCCGGCTGTTCCATGCCGTCGAGAGTGAGCAGCGCGTCCTGACCCGTCCCGACCAGCGCATCGAACTCACCCGGGCAGGGGTGGAGGGCGTCACCTACACCCTCCTCAATCCCGAGCACGGCGGCCGGCTGGAGATGATGCTTCTGGAGGTGGCCCCGGGGGCCGGCTCCGGCGACCGGCCGCACACCCATGCCGGGGAGGAAGTCGGGGTGCTGCTGAGCGGGGAACTGGACTACTGGGTCGACGGTGTCCACCACCGCCTGCAGCCCGGCGACTGTGTCAGCTTCCCGTCCTCCACCCCGCACCGCTACAGCAACCCCGGTGAGGTGCCGGCGGTCTGCGTCTGGGCCGAGACCCCGCCGAGCTTCTGAGGGACTGCTGCGGCTCACGGTGCCGCGCGAAGGCCGTACGCGACCTCACCCGGCTTCACCCGGTCTGAGCGGATCATTGACCGTAAATGAGGCGAGAGAGTCCCGAAAAGGTTTGACCAATCGGCCTTTTCCGGCCTCTTGATCATCGGAGTGCACGTCGCGCGGTACTGGCCCTCGGTGCAGGAACCGCGCTGGTGGCAGCCGCACTCACCTGACCCGCTGGCGGCCGCGAGGGCGGTCAGACCCGTACGGGGCCCACACCCTCCACCTCGAAGGTCACCTGGTCCTCGTAACACCACCACCAGGCCTCGCCGGGCTCATAGGACCGGATGAGCGGGTGGCCGGTGGCGTGGTGGTGGGCCGTGGCGTGCTTGTTCTTGGAGGAGTCGCAGCAGCCGATGTGTCCGCAGCTCTGACATTCGCGCAGATGCACCCACTCATCACCCAGCGTGACACACTCCGGACAGCTGTCGGGGCTGTCGGGGCTGACCGCCGTCACCTCATCGAGGTGCTGACAGATCAGGCTCCCCGCCGTTCCGTCACTGAAAGCCATGGTGCCCACTCACCCCTCGCCAGGCTGCCCCCTCGCCCCGGCTGCGACGCCGGATCCGTACTTCCACCGTGCCACTCGGCGTCATCCTGTCAAACGGTGGACCGGGCCCATGCCGGCGGCGATCGCCGTTTCCTCCCGAAACGATCCGGGTCCGCCACGACTGCCAGGGCACCTGCCGCCGGACGGCGGCTGCCGCGCCCACCGGCGCCCACTTCGGTGCCCACCCGTGCCCATCGGCATCTGATCCACTTCTGATCCACTACCTGACCAATCCGGATCCCGGCCGGCGACGAATACACCGGATGAGGACGTCCGGAACGCCGTGCTGCGCTGTGCCGTGCGGCCGCCCTGCGATCGATCGGACCGGGAGAGGAGGAGCTGTGGCGATGCTGCGGTGTGTGCCTCGACTGCACCGATTCCCGGGCTCCCGATCAAGGCGCCGGACAGTCGGAGACAGTGCACGTAGATACTTTTCGCAGACCTCCCGCCTCCCTAGTGAAGGGACACCCCCCATGGCCCCCGCACCCCAAATCGGTAAGCCGGTACCCGACTTCACTCTGCCCGGCGGCGTGCTGACCGGCGACCGCTTCGAGCGACGCGACTACGCCCTCTCCCTTCAGCGCGGCCGCCCGCTCGTCCTGGCGTTCTATCCGGGGGACGACACCAGCGTGTGCACCAAGCAACTGTGTTCCTACTCCAGCGGCCTTGAGCAGCTCCAGGGCCAGAACGCGGAAGTCTGGGGCATCAGTCCGCAGGACGTGGACAGCCACGATCGGTTTGCGCGCAAGTACGACCTGCGGATGCCCTTGCTCGCCGACACCGATCGCGGCGTCGCCCGCACCTTCGGCGTCGCCGCTCCCGGCATCGGAGTGCGCAGGGCCGTGTTCCTCATCGGATCCGACGGCACCTTGCACTGGAAGCACGTAGCGCTGCTCGGCGCCACCTTCCAGCCTCTCGACACGCTCGCCCGGCATCTCGCCGGTATGCCCACCGCCTGACCTGGTGGGTGCCGGGCCCGGATGACCACCTGTGCCGTCGGCCGCTGGAGCCGCAGCGGAGTCGCCGGATTCACCAGAAGGGAGGGAGTGATCGACCCACCCGCTCCCGGCCGCAGTTCTGCATACGGGTAGTGAGCTCACGGCGACGGAAAATCACGCCCGCCCGGTGCCCGCGCATCGGCTTACGGGTATCGGAACCGTGGCCGGTGCCGTGGCCGGTGTGGCCTGGGGACAGGACGGGCGATCCCCAGGTCACCCGCCGGGCGACCGCCGGGCGACCGACGGGTGAGGTAAGCGGGTCATTCAAGGCCATCTAGGGTGCCTTCGGCGCGACCAGGGGGGAAGGGTCGAGGGTGCGCGAAGTTACCGATCCCTTGCTGGACCTCGTCCGATGGCACAGCGAGCCTGTTGTCGCCCAGACGCTCCGCTCGACCGTGGCCGCCGTGATTTCCTACGTCGTCGCCCTGCTGCTGAGCAGCGAGCCGGCGCCGCTGACCGCACCCCTGACCGCCCTGCTCGTAGTCCAGGTCACCCTGTACACCACTCTCACCACCAGCGTGCGCAGGGTGAACGCCGTCGTGGTGGGTGTGGTCATCGCCATCGGCTTCAGCTCCCTGGTGGGGCTGACCTGGTGGAGCCTGGGGCTGATCATCCTCGCGTCGCTGGTGATCGGGCGTTTCGTCCGGGCCGGTGAGTTCGTGCCCGAGGTCGCGATCAGCGCGATGCTGGTGCTCGGCGTGACGACGACACGGGTGGCCGCGACGGCCTGGGACCGGGTGTTGGAGACGCTGATCGGGGCGGTCGTCGGGCTGCTCTTCAACATGCTGTTCGTGCCACCCCTGTGGGTGCAGCCCGCCAGTGAGGCCATTGAGGGCCTTGCCGCCCGGATGAGCCGGTTGCTGCTGAGTCTCGGCGAGGAGATGACGGGCCACACGCCCGTGGCGGAGGCGGCAGCCCGGCTGCACGAGGCGCGCCACCTGGATCACGACATCGTGCAGGTGGACGCGGCGCTCCGGCAGGCGGAGGACAGCCTCCGGCTCAATCCCCGGGTCAAGGAGGGCCTGCTCTCCCGTGTCGTTCTGCGCACCGGGCTGGACACCTTGGAGATCTCCGCGGTGGTGCTCCGTACGGTGTGCCGCACTCTGACCGACCTCGCCAAGGCGCGCACCGACGAACCGCTCTTCCCGGCGGCCCTCGGCACTGCCCTGCAGGAGCTGTTCGGCCATATGGCCCGCGCGGTCGAGAGCTTCGCGGTCCTCATCACCACGCAGGTCAGCGCCAATGCGGAGGAGGCCGAGGACCGGCTCGGCCAGGAACTCGCCGCCAGCCGCGAGAGCCGCGAGACCGTCGCGCACCTGCTCCTCGACGGTGTGCAGGAGCATCCCCGGCAATGGCAGCTGCACGGCGCGCTGCTGGCCGAGATCGACCGCATCCTGGACGAGCTGGATGTGACGAAGCGCTCCGAGCGGCTGGTGGAGGAGCTGAACCGCCATGCCCGCGAACAGCGGGAGAAGTACCCGTTGGTGGACAAGCTGCGGGGCCGGTTGCGCCTGGGACGGCCGGGGCGCCGGGTCACGGACGTCGCGGATTAGGGTTGCCGCCGTCCTCCGCGACGATGTGGCGGTGGACGGGCGGCAGACCGGGCAGCCGTCCGGGCCATACGACGTCCAGCACCTGGGCGCTGGGCGTGAACAGCCCGCAGGGCAGAGCCGGCAGGTCGGCGACGTCGTGCCATTCCCAGCGGTGGATGAGGTTCGGCTCTCTGACGGCGGGCTCGCCGCGGAAGGCGACCACGCGCACGGCAGCGGTCACCCGCGGAATACCGTGGACACTGTCCATCAAGATGGCCAGCAGCCGCGCATCGGCCGCCTCGGCCGTCAACCCGGTCTCCTCTTCGAGTTCGCGCACGGCAGCCTCGACGAACGATTCGCCGCCGTCGTTCTTGCCCCCGGGCAACTCCCATACGCCCCGCACGGACCGGCCCAGCAGCACACGGCCCGCATCGTCCGTCACCACGACGCCCGCACCGGTCAGCGCGTGCGGGGAGGGGCGCCCCTTGCCGCCGAAGGCCACCGCACACGAGGCGGGGTCCCGCAGCACGAGGGTCGCCAACCCCTCGGCATCACGCCGTTCGGCCGTGCGCCATCCGGCGGACAGCAGAGCGATCTCGTCCTCGTCGAGCGCACTGTTGCGCCGCTCGGCAGGCACCGCGTCCACGACCGGGGTGATGACCACCATCGTGCCGCCGCAGCTCAGCCGTTCACGCAGCCGGTGCATGACGCGCGTGCGGTCGTGGAGGAAGGCGTAACTCAGCCTGAGCACGATCAGGCCGTACGCGCTGTGCAAGTCGTCGAGGGAGTCCCGTTCGACATCGCACCGCACGAACCTCGTCGTGCCGGACGCGGGCGGCGTCCGCGCGGCGACGGCGAGGGCGACGGCCGAGGCTGCGTAGTCGACGGCATCGACCGTGTAGCCGAGGGTGGCGAGGTGGCGGGCAAGTTCTCCCACGCCACAGCCCACGTCAAGGGCGCGCTCACCGCGGGGAGAGGCTGAGGCAAGATCACGAAACAGGGTGTGTTCGGCCTCGCCGAGCGGACGGAAGGAACGGCCCTCTCCGTAATGGGTATCCCAGTCGTCCTGCGTGACCTGGCTCATGGTGAAAACCCTTCAGCGTAGGGGAGGTATCGGAACTGTGGCTCCTCGTGTGCGCGTGGGCGGCCTCCAGGTTCACGAAGCGAGCGTGGCCTCGACCAGCTGAGACCAGGTGGTCCGCGTCCCCTCGCGGGCCGCCTCGGCGAACCGCGCCTCGCCGAGGTGGTGCCGCGCGGTCTGCTCGATCCGGGCCACGTCCGGGTGGGAGCGGTCCTGCAGCCCGCGCACGTCCGCGCTCGCCGCGAGCAGCCGTGCGGCCTGCTCGTGCTCGTCGCGGCGCAGGGCCAGGTCCGCGACCCCGACGAGCACCTGTGCGATCGCCAGTGCGTGGCCCGCCTCGGATGCCGCCTCGCAGGCCGCCGCGCGGTGCGCCCGGGCCTCGCCGAGATCGTCGGCGAGGTAGCCGAGCAGGTCGTGCGTCACCGCGCGGAGGTGCGCCTGCTTCGCTTCGTCGCCCAGTACGGCCGTCGCGACGCCGAGTTGCCGGTACGCCTCCTCGGCGTCGCCGCCCCACCGGGCGAGCTCGGCCTTCGCGAGGGCCAGCTCGGCCAGCGCGTCCGGCCAGGTGACCCGCTCCGCGCACCGCTGCGCCTCGGCAAGGGCGGCCGCGCTCGCGTCCTCGTCGCCCAGCAGCCAGTACAGCTGCGCCTGCCGCGCCCGCATCCGGATGACATCCTCGGTGGCACCGACCTCGGTGACGACCGCGATCGCCTGCTCGTAGTGCTCGCACGCGGCGGCGAACTCACCGCGCACGGCGATCCGGTCCGCCAGCTCGGACAGGGCGAACGAGATCCCGAACCGCTCGCCGAGCGCCCGGAACTCGGCGAGCGCCCTCTCCAGATGCGCGTCCGCCTCCGGCCCGTCCTGGCCGAGCACGATCCGCATCCTGCCCAGCTGCAGCCGGGCCAGCGCGCGTACCCAGGGGTCCTCGTTGTCGAGCAGCGGTTCGAACGCGGGCCGGAACGCGTCGGGCGACTGCAGCAGGCGTTCCAGCGCGGCGACGAGCCCCAGCAGCGGGTATCGATACCGGCTGCGCCGGCTGAGCCGGTGGGCCTCGCGGATCCAGTGCTCCGCCTGGCGCTCGTCGCCCCGCCCGGCGCTCACGAACAGTACGACCAGCGCGTACGTCATGGCCCGGACATCGTCGGTCACCTCGCCGGGTGTCCTGGCGGCCGCGGTGATCAGCTCCATGCCCTCGGTCCGGTGCCCGCCGAGCCACCAGTACCAGCCCGCGCCCGCCGCGAGCCGCATCGCCGCCTGCGCCTCGCCCGCCGCGAGCGCGCCCCGCATCGCCGAACCGATGTTGTCGTGCTCGGCCTCGAGCAGGGCCAGCCAGTCCAGCTGCTCGGCGCGGCGCAGGTGCGGCTCCGCGGACTCGGCGAACTCGGTGAAGTAGGCCAGGTGCGCACGGCGCGCCCGCTCCGATTCCCCGGCCTCCGCGAGCCGTTGGCCGGCGTACTCCTTGATGGTGCCGGTCATGCGATAGCGCGGGGCGCTGTCGACCTCGGCGACCAGCAGCGACTTCTCGGTCAGCGCGGTCAGCAGCTCGAGCACCTGCTCCAGCTCGACGGCGTCGCCCGCGCAGACCCGTTCGGCCGCCTCCGGGCTCGCCCCGCCGGAGAACACCGAGAGCCTGCGCAGGACCATCCGCTCGGCGTCGGTCAGCAGCTCCCAGCTCCAGTCGACTGCCGCGCGCAGCGTCTTGTGCCGCGGCAGTGCGGTCCGGCTGCCGCCGGTCAGCAGGCGGAACCGGTCGTCGAGCCGGTGGGCGAGCTGATCGATGGACATGGTGCGCAACCGGGCCGCGGCCAGCTCGATCGCCAGCGGCATCCCGTCCAGCGCCCGGCAGACGCGCACCATCGTCGCCAGCGTGCGGGCATCGGACGCGAGATCCCGGCGCACCGCCGCGGCCCGGTCCCGCAGCAGCTGAACGGCGGGTGCGGACTCGATCTCGCCGGGGCCCGCGTCCCCTTCCGGCAGGGCCAGCGGCTCGACCGGCCACAGCGCCTCCCCGGTGATGCCGAGCGGTTCCCGGCTCGTCGCCAGGATCCGCAGCCGCCGGCACTCCCCGAGCACCCGGTGGGCGAACACCGCCGCGGACTCGATCACATGCTCGCAGTTGTCCAGGATCAGCAGCGCCTCCCGCTCGCGGACCGCGGCGATCAGCCGGTCCGTCAGCTCCGCGGTCGGGGCCCCGCCGAGCAGGGCGTCCCGCAGGCCCAGCCCGGCGAGCGTCGACTGCGCCACGTCTCCGTCCGCGCCGATGGCGGCGAGCTCCACCAGCCAGGCCCCGTCCGGCAGGTCGCCGAGCAGCGTGCGCGCGGCCTCCGTGGCCAGCCGGGTCTTCCCCGAGCCGCCCGGCCCGATCACGGTGGTGAGCCGGTGCCCGGCGATGAGCTCGCGGACCGCGGCGACATCGGCGTCCCTGCCGACGAAAGTGGTCAGCTCGGCGCGCAGGTTGGTCTTGCGGCTCGCTTCCCTTTGCCGCAGGCCGTGCCCCACCTCGCCCCGCAGCAGCGCGAGGTGCAACCCGGCCAGCTCCGGCGAGGGGCCGACGCCCAGCGCGTCGGCCAGAGCCTCCCTCGCGCGCTGGTAGACCAGCAGCGCCTCGCTGTCGCGACCGGCCGCGACGAGCGCGCGCATCAGCGCGGCGACGAGCCCTTCCCGCACCGGATGCGCGGCGACCAGATCGGTCAGCTCCGTGACTAGCTCCGCACCGCGCCCGAGGGCGACCTCCGCGCCGACCCGCTCCTCCGTGGCGGTCAGGCGCAACCCTTCGAGCCGGACGACCGCGGCGTCGAAGAGGGCGCTGTCCTGCAGACCGACGTCCTGCAGGGCCGGACCGCGCCACAGATCGAGGGCCTGGCGCAGCAGCCGCACCCGCCGGGAGCCGTCCTCGGTGCAGGTCTGGCCCGCGGTGACCAGGCGTTCGAAGCGCACGGCGTCGACGGCGTCGGGCTCCACGGCCAACCGGTAACCGTCCGTCCGGCTCTCGATCGCCCCGTGCGGCAGCGCCTTCCGCAGCCGGGAAACCAAGCGCTGCAGGGCGTTCGTCGCATCGGCGGGCAGGTGCTCTCCCCAGATCCAGTCGACGAGCGACCCCTTCGGGACCACCTGACCCGGCTTGAGCGCGAGGGCGATCAGCAGCCCGCGCAGCCGCGCGCCCGGTACACCGGCCAAGTCGCCGTCGTCGGTGCGCACTTCGAACGGACCCAGCATCCCGATCTGCACCCGCTGATTTTGCCATGGGCGTCCGGCAGGCATCCATGCGGTAGGAGTCCCTACCGCAGATCTCCATGGGGCAGACATCCAACCGTTGACGCGCTGCGCGACGTGGTCGTGGTGACGGCCCCTGCGCTGCTGCCCAGGCGCGGGGCCCACAGGCGCGTCCCCGCACGGGCGACGCGCTCGGCCCTCGGCCTTACCGGGCCGTCTCCGTCCAGGTGACCGGCAGCTCGTGGACGCCGTAGATATTCATGTCGGTCTTGAGTTTCACCTCGTCGGCGGGGATGGCGAGTTCGAGGGTGGGGAAGCGGCGCAGCAGCCCCTCGAAGCCGGCGCGCATCTCGATGCGGGCCAGTTGCTGGCCGAGGCATTGGTGGATGCCGTGGCCGAAGGACAGATGACCGCGGGCCTTGCGGTGGATGTCCAGGGTGTCGGGGTCGTCGAAGCGCCGGGGGTCGCGGTTGGCGGCCAGCAGGGAGACCACGACGGTCGATCCCTTGCCGATCGTCTCACCCCCGAGTTCGATGTCCTCCGTGGCGTAGCGGTAGAAGATGTCGGCAATGGACAGGAAGCGCAGCAGCTCCTCGACGGCACCGGGCAACAGGTCCGGGTCGGCGCGCAGTTCGGCCAGCTGCGCGGGGTGCTCCAGGAGCGCGAAGGTGCCCAGGGCGAGCATGTTGGCGGTGGTCTCGTGGCCCGCGAGCAGCAGCAGGAAGGCGACGCCGGTCAGCTCCTCGATGGTGAGGTCGTCATGGCGGGCCAGGTCGGACAGTATGTCGTCGCCGGGGGCGGCGCGTTTGCCGGTGACCAGTTCGGAAAGGTACGTCGTCAGGGCGTGGTACGCGGCCATCTTCTCGTCGAGCGACTGGTCCTTGACGAGGAACTTGGCGGAATTGACCTGGAAGGTCTCCCGGTCGGCGTAGGGGACGCCGAGCAGTTGGCAGATCACCAGCGACGGCACCGGCAGCGCGAACTCCTTGACCAGGTCGGCCGGCGGACTGAGGAGCGCCAGTGCGTCCAGTTGCCGCTCGA
The DNA here is from genome assembly GCF_036048035.1 of Streptomyces sp. NBC_00400. NCBI lineage: Bacteria > Bacillati > Actinomycetota > Actinomycetes > Kitasatosporales > Streptomycetaceae > Streptomyces > Streptomyces sp. NBC_00400. Next base: position 8,416,496 of record NZ_CP107940.1, read on the forward strand.
CGATGTCGATGATGTGTTCTTCGAGCTGCTTCATGCGCTTTACGGTGAAGGCGCCGGTGAGCCTGCGCCGCAGGCGGGTGTGGTCCGGCGGGTCCATGGCGACGAACAAGCCCGGTACCTGCGGGGACGGTTCGGTGGCGGCGGGCATGTTGGGGGCCTCGTACGGCACGTGGAGAACGCCGAGGTCCTGGCGGGAGCTGAACCGGGTGTCGGCCATGAGCCGGCGGACCGCGTCGTAGCCGGTGACGAGCCAGCCCTCGTGACCGTCGGGGAAGAGCAGGGGACTGACGGGGCGAGCCTCGCGCAGCTGGGTGATGAGGCGGGGCGGGGCGAAGGGGCCCGCATCGCGCTCCATGGGGAGGCCCTGGGGGACGGAAACCGTGTGACTCATCGGATGCCCTTTCTTGGCGGGATGTGCCGACCACGATCGCCGACGGTCCTGACATACGGCAGACACGGCTCTGACACCGGTCATGCCGGAGAGACGGCCGGTGTCAGAGCCGGTCTCCGCAGTCCGTGGCCCGTAGCCGTCCGTGGGCAGTCAGCGGTCCGGCTCTACGGGCCGGGCGGGCCGCCGGACAGACGGGCAGACGGGCAGACGGCCGGGGCGGCGGGGCGGTGGGAGATGCGGGGCGCGCCCCTGGACGGCCGCGTGCGCAGGCGGCCTCATGCCCCGCCCCGCGGCCGGGTTTCGGCGGGCCGAAAGCGGCAACCTGTTTGTCATGTCCAGACACGTTCACAACGGCAGAAGCGAAGCAGCGAAAGTGATCGTCGTCATCGCGGACCTCACCGCGGTGATCCTCGGTCTATGGATCCTGTTCGTCCTCCTCGACGCGAACCGCGCCAACGACCTGGTCAGTTGGGTACAAGCCGCGGCCGGCTGGCTGGCCGGCTGGTCGCACGATCTGTTCACCATGGACACGGACTGGGTGCGGACCGTCCTGAACTACGGGTTGCCCGCCGTGCTCTACGTCCTCATCGGGCATGTCCTTGCCGGCCGGCTCCGCCGCGCCTGATGACCCGAGCCACGGGAGTCACGGACTCGGGGCCCTCGGCGAGGCGCAGGTCCCGTGCGGCCGCGGCTCTGCTCCGGATCACACCCCGCAAAAGGGCCGTTTCCGGGGACGGCGCCGGCCGGGCCCCGGTCTACTCGGCCGTCGGAACAGCCCCGGCAGTCTCTGCCGGGGGCCCGGCCACCGCCTTCCTCGGGGACTGCGGACGGCGGGTCAGCCAGAACACGCAGGTGGCGCCGGCCACCGCCAGAGCACCGGCGGTCAGGGCGAGGGCGTTGTGCCCGCCGGCGAACACCGCGTGCAGGGTCTGGTCGAAGGAGGCCCGCTGCCCGGCCGGGGCGGCGGCGAGGAGAGTGCCGGCTCCGCCGCCGGACAGGGTCTGTGCGGCACCGGCCGGGTCGGCGACCTTACCGTCCAGGGAGCCGGTCATGGTGGTGACGGCGAGGGTGCCGAAGACGGCGACGCCGAAGGCGTAGCCGAGTTGTTCGACCGTGCTGTAGATGCCGGAGGCCATACCGGTGCGTTCCCCGGGGACGGAGCCGAGGGCGAGGGCGGCGGCGACCTGGAAGACCAGCCCCATGCCGACGCCGCTCAGGGCGAGGCCCCCGACGAGGGCGGGCCAGCCCGAGTCGGGACCCAGGAACCCTTCGGCCCCGACGCCGATGCCGGCCAGGAACAGACCGAGGACGGCGCCCAGGCGGGGTGAGGGCTTGGGCATCCAGCGTCCGCTCAGTACCGCCACCAGGGCCGCGGCCACGGCGTGGGGGAGTACGACGAGGCCGGCGCCGACCGGGGTGAGGTGCTGGACGGACTGCAGCCAGATCGAGGTGTAGGGCAGGATGCCGTAGACCGCTCCCTCGCCGACGGCGATCGTGAGCATCGCGGCGCTGAAGGCCGGACGGCGGAACAGGGACAGGTCCAGCAGTGGGTGCGTGCTGCGGCACTGCACGGCGAGGAAGGCCACGAAGGCTGCCACCGCGACGGCCAGTGGCAGCAGGGTTTCCGCCGATCTCCAGCCGTGGGCATGGGAGGCGGTCAGGGCGTAGACGAATCCGCCCGCGGCGAGCGCGAACAGCACGATGCCGGGGACGTCCAAACGCCGCGTGGCGCTCCGGCCGGGGGCGGACCGGGGGATGTAACGGAAGGTCATGGCCAGCGCGAGCACGGAGACGGGGACGTTGACGTAGAAGATCCACCGCCAGTCCAGCGCCTCGGTCAGCAGCCCGCCCATGACCGGGCCGAGCGCGGAGGCGCTTGCGGCGACCGCCGCCCAGACGCCGAAGGCCTGCCCGAGACGGCGGCCGGAGTACAGGGTGCCGATCAGGGAGAGGGTGGTGGTGAACATCGCCGCAGCGCCCACACCCTGCACCAGCCGTGCCGCGATCAGCCACCCCGTGCCGGGCGAGAGGGCACAGGCGACCGAGGCGAGCGCGAAGACGACCAGCCCCGCGACGTACACGCGGCGGCGCCCCTGCAGATCGGCGAGCATCCCCGCTCCGAGCAGGGCGGCCGCCACCGCGAGGGCGTACCCGTCGGCCACCCACTGCAGTTGGGAGAGCGAGGAGCCCAGGGACTGCGACATCGACGGCAGCGCGACCAGGACGATGGTGATGTCGATGAGCAGCATGAACGTGCCCAGACAGACGGCGGCCAGCGGCCCCCAGATACGCATGACACAAACTCCCGTAAGGGCGAGGTGGAACAGGACCCGCCCACTGTCCGGGCACCACCGGGACCGCCCCTAGCCGTAGCCTTGCCTGTGCAAGATTCCGGCACGGAAGCGAGGTACGGCGGTGGATTCCAGCCCTCTGAAGGCACTCGACACCCGTCTGCTGGAGGCACTGCAGCTCGACGGCCGGGCCCCCTTCAGTCACCTCGCCCGCCGGCTCGACGTCTCCGAACGCACCCTCGCCCGCCGCTACCAACACCTGCGCACCCTGGGCCTGCGCATCGTCGGCCAGCCCGTACCCGCCCGCCTGGGCCTGGTCCGCTGGTTACTGCGCCTGCACTGCACACCCGACGCGGCCGGCACCATCGCCGATGCGCTGGCCCGCCGGCCGGACACGAGTTGGGTCACCCTTGCCTCCGGCGGCACCGAGCTCTACTGCGCCGTCAACACCCGCACCGCCGACGAACGCAACGCCCTGCTCCTGCAGAAGCTCCCCCGCACCCCACACGTCCTGTCCGTCAGCGCCCACTGCATGATGCGGATCTTCATCGGTGCCACCAGCACCTGGCACGCCACCCGCTTCCCCACCCCAGGTCCCGCCCCCGCGGTGGATTCCGGCGCCCCCGACGCCCCACTGGCCCTGGACGCCACCGACCGCACCCTGTTCAACGAACTCGCCCGCGACGGCCGTGCCACCCTGCCCGAACTCGCCCAAGCCAGTGGCCGCTCGGCCTCCAGCGTCCAGCGCCACTTGGAGCGGCTGCGTACCGAGGGCGCGCTCGGCTTCTCCGTGGACTTCGACCCCCAGCTTCTCGGCTATCACATGACCACCCAGCTCTGGCTCCAGGTGACCCCCGCCCACCTGCGCACCGTCGGCGAGACCCTTGCCACTCACCCCGCCATCGCCTTCGCCGCCGCCGTCACCGGCACCTCCAACCTCGTCGCCAGCGGCGTCTTCCGCACCCCGGCCGACCTGTACGACTACATCGACCGGCACATCGGCCCCCTGCCAGGCATCCAGAGCATCGAAACCGCCCCCACCCTCCGGGAGGTCAAACGCCTTGCTCCTGCCCTTCCTTGAGCCGGCCCGGCGACCCCTGTGCCGGCGACGGCGGGGACGACGGAGTCGACGCGAACGAGGAGGCCGTCCCGAACGACGAGGCCGATGCGGACGACCCGAACGACGAGGCCGAAGGGAACGCTGCGGACGACGGTGGCGCCGCCTCTTCCTCCACCAGGGGGGACCGGCAAGCACTGCGGGCCAGATGGCCGACGGCCGACTCCGCCAACGCACGGATCGCCGGGTGCCAGGGGCGGGCATGCGGCCCGGTCAGTACGAGGCGGCGTGAGGTCTGGGGCTCCAGCGGCAGCAGAACCAGATCAGGGGGGATCAGCGAGCGGGAGACCTCGGACAGGACGGTCACGCCGATACCGGCCTGCACCATGCTGATCAGCGTCGCCAGGTCCCGTACCCGGTGGGTGGGGGAGAAGCGCAGTCCGGCCAGGCTGTGGATCGTACGGATGCGGGCTTCGCAGCTGTTGGGTGAGATCAGGAACGGGTCGTCCTCCAGGTCGTGGAGGTGGACGAGCGGTTCGTCCGCCAAGGGGTGGTCCCGGGGCAGCAGGGCCCGGTAACCGTCCACGGCGAGCTGGATGCCGGGGCCGGGCTGGGGGCAGCTCCCAGTGGCAGCCGGCGGAGGGTCGATCAGGACGGCGGCATCGGTCGTGCCGTCCTCCAGCCAGCCCGAAACTTCGGCACTGTCACCCTCGAAGACCCGCACTGTGATCCGCGGCTGGTCGGCACGCCAGTGCCGCAGCAGGCCGGGTATCAGCCCCTGGCAGACCGTGGGTGTGGCGGCCAGCCGCACGGTGCCCTTCATGGTGTCGGTGGCCTCGGCCGCGATCCGCTCCACGGACCGGGCCGCCGACAGGGCGACGCGGGCGTGCGGCAGGATCCGCTCCCCGAGTGCCGTGGTCCGGGCCGGGGTGGCACGGACCAACAGCGGGGCGGCCAGCTCACGTTCCAGGGAGGCGACGGCGTGCGACACCGCTGACTGGCTGATGCCCAGTTCCGCCGCGGCCGCACTGAAACCGCCCGTATCGACAACTGCGAGGAAGGCCCTCAGCTGGGGAATGTTCACGGACATGCGGCGGCCTCATGGGTCTATGACAGGTATGCGTTGGATTCATGGTGCCAGGCCGGTGACGCTTGATCCGTGCCGCCGATTCCGGCGGACGCGCACCGAGCACATGCCGAGGAGAGCCATGCCGTACTTCCGGGTCACCGTCCCCGACCCCGACCTTCCAGCCGACGTCCAGTGCGCCCTTGCCGAGGGCCTGACCCGGCTCGCGGACTCGGTTCTGCACAAGTCCAGCGCGCGCACCATCGTCCACATCAATCTGGTCCCGGCCGGCAGCTACTTCGTCGACGGCAGGCCCCTGACCGGCACCCGCGACGCGCACGTGGAGGCCGGCATCACCATGGGCACGAACAGTGCGGCGGACAAGGCTGCCTTCATCGCCAGGGCCGGTGAACTGTTGTCGGACGTCCTTGGCCCGCTTCCCCGGGCCGGCGTCGCGCTGCACGAACTCCATCCCGAGAGCTACGGGTACAACGGCGTGACCCAATTCGACTACTACCGCCGGGACGGGGCCGGGGCCGGAAACGGGGGCGGGACCAGCGCCGGGGACCGGGCCGTGCCGACTGCCTCCGCTGCCCGCTGAAAGTCCCGCAGTTGCAGCCCGGCTGCGCTGTGCGGGGCCCGACCCCTATGGCCTGGTGCGCCCCGGCGCTCCCAGCGTATGCGCCAGGTCGATCACGTCGTCGGCGACGAGATCGACCGCAGCGGGCGGGGCGACCTGTCCGGCGGCCGGGCCCCACTCCGGGCGGGGGATATAGGCGGTTCCGGTGAGAGGGTGGTGCCGGCGCGTTGGCCGGCGCTTCGACGGCATGTGACCGCACCCATCCGACGGCGCGGCGTGGGTCTGCTGCCCTGAACCGTTGTCAGCCGACAGCCGACAGCCGACAGCCGACAGCCGACAGCCAACAGCCGACACGCTGCCGGCTGCCGGCTGCGGTGGGAAGGCAGGGCAGGTGCGGTGCAGCAGCCCTGCCGGCTGTCAGCTCTTTCCGAGCAGCTTGTTCATCTGTGTGATCTCCGCGTTCTGGGCCTTGATGATGCCTGCGGCCAGCGTCTTCGCCCGGCCGTATGCGCCCTTGTCCTTCTCGGTGCCGGCCATCCGCACAGCGCCCTGGTGGTGCCCGATCATCATCTCCAGGAAGGAGGTGTCGAAGGCCTTGCCGGACTTCTTCGTGAGCGCGTCCATCTCCTTTATACCCTTCATGCCCGGCATCTCCGAATGGGTGGAGTGGTCCATGCCGGGCATCTCCTCGGGCACTTGCTCGTCCCAGGCGGTCAGCCACCCGGACATGGTCTTGATCTCCGGGTCCTGTGCCTTCTTGATCTTCTCGGCAAGTTCCTTGACCTGATGCGATGCGGCCCGGGTGACGGCCAGGTCGGCCATCTCCACGGCCTGCCGGTGGTGCGGGATCATGCCCTTCGCGAAGGCCACATCCGCGGCATTGTGCGTACCGGCCGGAGCCTGGGCGCTCGGTGAGGAGGCAGGCTTCGCGGCGGAGCCGTGGCCGGAGCGGCCGTCGCCGCCGCTGTTGTTGCTGCCGCATGCGGCCAGTACCAGTGCGGAGGTGGCAGTTGCCGCAACGAGTGTGATGCGGCGCATGAGGGAACGGGTGGGCTTCATGGGAGAACTCCTACAAGAAGTGCGGTGTCGGAACATGCCGGACGGCGACGCAGCCCCGGCGTGGGGCGTGAGCGCCGTCAGGGCGTTCTAGATCCGCAGGAGTTGGAGTTCGGCCAGAGAGGGGGGTGCGCGCCCGCCGTCCTGGCCCTTCGATTCGCCGGCGCCCGTCGCGTCCTCGGGCTCTGCGGGGCGGAGGGGAGACGGAACCAGGGAAGGAGGCGTGGGTGGCCCGTCGAGAGCCCCGGACGCACAGGTCGTGTCGGCGTGATGAACGTGGCCGCCGCTGTCGCAGCCTCCCTCGCCGCCACAGTGCGCGTGGGCACCGGCTGCCACGGCCATGCGGTGCCCGTGGCGGTGCTCGTGCGGGGAAGGAGCCGAGGTGATGACAGGGCTGAGGGCATGCATGCCCAGCAGGCCCGCCAGCAGCGCCAGCACGAAAAGCGCGCGACACCGCCGGGCGGGCGGTGTCGATTCGTACAGGCGGCGGGGCGTCACGCCCCCATAGTAGGCAACGGGGCGGACGGCGGGGGAGCCGCCCGGGGTACCCGGCGAGCGGCGTACGGCGTGCGTCCCGGCACCGGCACCGAGGCCGACGCCGGGACGCACTACCCGAGGGGTGCCTACTTCACATTGACGCCCGTCCATGCGGCGCCAACGGCCTTGTACTCGGCGCTTGTCGTGCCGTACAGAGCGCCTGCCGCCTTCAGGGTTGCGGCACGTGCCGCCTTGTAATTGGTGGTGGAGGTCATGTACGTGGTGAGGGCCTTGTACCAGATCTTCTCGGCCTTGGCCCGGCCGATTCCGGTGACCTTGGAGCCGTCAGAGGTGGGACTGTTGTACTTGACGCCGTTGATGGTCTTGGCGCCGCTGCCCTCGGACAGCAGGTAGAAGAAGTGGTTGGCGACACCGGACGAGTAGTGCACGTCCTTGTTGCCGACGCCACTGGACCAGTAGTCGGCCGAGGCGCCGTCCTTGCTGGGCTTGTCCATGTAGCGCAGCGGGGTGCCGTCCCCGTTGATGTCGATCTTCTCGCCGATGAGGTAGTCGCCCGGGTCCGAGGCGTTCTTGGCGTAGAACTCGGCCGACGTGCCGAAGATGTCGGACGTCGCCTCGTTGAGACCGCCCGACTCACCGCTGTAGTTCAGTCCAGCGGTGGCGGCGGTGACGCCGTGGCTCATCTCGTGGGCGGCCACATCGAGCGAGGTGAGCGGGTGCGCGTTCCCGTCGCCGTCACCGTAGGTCATGCAGAAGCAGTCGTCGTCCCAGAACGCGTTGACGTAGTTGCTGCCGTAGTGGACGCGGGAGTAGGCACCCTTGCCGTCACCGCGGATACCGTTGCGGCCGAAGGTGTTCTTGTAGAAGTCCCAGGTGACGGCTGCCCCGTAGTGCGCGTCGACGCCGGCGGTCTGGCGGCCGCCGCCCCATACGTCGTTCGCGTCGGTGAAGAGCGTGCCGGTGCCCGAGGTGTTCTGCTTGAGGTCGTACGTCTTGTGGCCGCCGCGGGCACCATCGGTGAGCTGGTACGTCGATCCGCTCTTGGTGGTGGTGAGCGTGACCTTGCCGCTGTAGGTGCTGGTGCCGGTGCCGGTCTCGATGGCCTCGTTCCGGAACAGCTTCTTCCCGGTGTTCGCGTCGGTGACGACGTGCAGTTCGCTGGGCGTGCCGTCCTTCTGAACGCCCTTGACGACCGTTTCGTAGGCGAGAACGGGCTTGCCGGTGGCGGCCCAGATCACCTTGCGCGGTGCGGACGAGGCGTTGGTCTTGGTGTCCTTCTGCGCGGCGGCAGCGCCGAGTGCGCTCTTCTGCGCGGCGGAGGGGGCGAGCGCCGCGGAGGTACTGGCCACCGATATCGCAGAGTTGGTCGCCTTGGTGACGCTGTGAGTGCCGTTCTTCGCCTCGTGTACCACCAGGTCGCCGCCGAGGACCGGCAGCCCGGCGTAGGTGCGCTCGTACCGGGTGTGCACCGTGCCGTCCGCGTCCTTGACGACGTCACGCACGACAAGCTTCTCCCGCGCGCCGAGACCGATCTTCGCGGCGACGGCGGAGGCATTGCTCTGAGCATCCTTGAGCGCCGATGCCCGCTGTGCGGTGGAGAGCTGGACCGCCGACGCGCCGTTCGCACGGTCCGGCTGCGCGCTGGCCGAGCCGGCCTGGACGCCGACGGCGACCATGGCGGCGGAGGCGACCAGGGCGGCGGCGCGCAGGGTGTTCTTGCGGGGGGTGGACGAGATCCGTCTCAACTCGGTCTCCCTTGTGCGGGCCACGGGGTCGCGGCCCAAGAAGCGGCCGGGCAGCCGAGGGGGATGCCCGGTGGAGCAGAAGGAGTGAATCGAGGGGAGCGTGCCAGGAGTTGACGCTTTTTGACAGATGTTCAACACAGAAGAAACAACAATTTCACCAATGGGGCTGCTTTGTAGTGCATTTCGCGGTCTTTTGCCACCTACTTCCGGTGCTCACCGGCCGCTGCCCGTGCCCGCTGCCGCTGCCCGGCGGCGGGATGCCTCACGGCCGGACGGACGGCGCCGGTCACCCCACCCCGCACCGTTCTCCTCCGGTACGACCGCCATGGCCTCGACCTCGAAAACACTGGGTTCGAGAAGGGCGACGCAGAGCTACCGGTTACGTGACACGCGCCCGGCTGAACGGGTGAACAACCGTCAGCACCGCTTGTGCGGTACTCACTCGGGTGGGTTACTGGCTCTACCTACCAGGTGGGCCGTCCATCCCTCCGCTGGGAGATGCGGCGGTCGGCTCATGGGCGTGTTGACTCGGCTTCCATAGGCATGGCGTCCCTGACGGAGGGTTCTACCGGCCGGCGCACTCCGGGGTGTCGGCCGGTGGGGCCGGCTCAACCACGTCCTAGGAGGCCTCTTGCGAGCCATTCATGTTCTGCGAACGCTGGTGGCGGCAGCTGTCGTCCCGCTGGCCTCCGCCTCCGCTCCCGACGCCCACGCAGCGTCGTCGATCGTGGTGGCCTGCGGTGAATCCGCGCTGGTCGATGCGGTCAACACGGCCAACGCTGCCGGGGGCGGGAGCTTGATCCTCGCCCCCCTGTGTACGTACACCCTGACCAGCGCCCACAGTTCGGGGGGAGCCGGGCAATCGCCGGGGTTGCCGAACATCACCACCCCGATCTCCATGGCGGGCCTGGCTACCCAGATCACCCGGGCACGGGGCGCGCCGGCCTTCCGGATTTTCGAGGTCGACGGTCCGTCACAACTACCCGGTGCCAACGGCCAGTTGACCATGGCGGCCGTGACTGTCAGCGGTGGCGACGCCGGCCTCGGCGTGGGAGGGGGTATCGCCAATCTCGGCGGCTCGGTAGCCCTCACCGGCAGCACGGTCCGTGACAGCAAGGCGTCGTACGGCGGCGGCATCTACACCGACGGAACGCTGATGCTCACCGGCAGCAGCGTCATCGCCAACACCGCCGGCGTCAACGGCGGGGGCATCTTCACCAACGCCGGCGGGGTGGTCCTGATCGGCAGTGGCGTGGTCGGCAACACCCCAAACAATTGCGGTGCCCTGCCTCCCGTTTCCCCTGCCTGCTGAGTGGCGGGCATACCCCGGCACCGACGTCGCGAGGAACCGGCGGACTGCCTTTGTGCCTCCCCGACTCCCCGCCTCCCCGCGGAGTGAACGGCAGTCCGTCCGGGCTCTGACCGACGGGACCCGTCAACTGGCCACGGCCGGTTCACGACAGGAGAAGGAGAGCATCATGCTCCGGCAGGGACCAGCGCCGCCCCCACCCAAGGCACACCGGCGGGGGCACTTCCGTCCCCCGTTCATGCCGGCGGCGTTCCGGATCGGGTGGCTTTCATGGACACAAATGAACCGCTGACGGTGGACGAGATCCTGGTGGGGCACGCCCCCGTCTGGGCGGCTAGCACCCCGGACGGCAGACGCGTCTATGTGACCAACTTCGGGGCCAGCAGCATCAGCGTCATCGACACCCGCACCCATCACGTCATCACCACGATCAGTGTGACCAGCGGACCGTGGGAGATCGCGATCACCCCGGACGGACTGTGCGCCTACGCGGCCTGCTTCGGGACCGACAGTGTGGCCGTCATCGACACCGCCACCAACACCGCCACCAACACCGCCACCACCACCATCGAGGGGCTGAACAAGCCCCTCGGCCTCACGGTGGCACCCGACGGCTCCCGGCTCTATGTGGCCAGCCTGGGCGGGAGCCGGGTGGATGTGATCAGCACGGCCGCCGACACCCTCATCGCCTCGGTGCCGGTGAGCAGCGGGCCGCGCGGTGTGGCGGTCACCCCCGACGGGGCGCAGGTCTACGTCACCGAAGAGGGCGCGAACGCGGTCGAGGTCATCGACACCGCCACCGGAACCGTCATCGAGACCATCACCGGCTTCCTCCTCCCGAGGGGAGTGGCGGTTTCGCCCGACGGACAGCGCGCCTACGTGTCCGAGTACGGCGGCAACAGGCTGGGCGTCGTCGACACCGTCACACATACCGTGGTGGGCACTCTCACCGGACTGCCCATCCCGTTCGGCGTGGCGGTCAGCCACAACGGGGTGCTGGCGTACGTCACCTGCGACGGCGATGACAGCGTCGCCGTCATCGATCTCATCAGAAACGAGGTCATCGACAAGGTCCCGGGCTTCCACGCGCCGTCCTGGCTGGTGATCACGCCGGACGACGTCGAGGTCTACGTGGTCAACAACGGCAATGAGACGGTGAGTGTGCTGACCGCGCCGTCCGGTGGGTATCCCAACGTGGGGCCCATGTCGGGGGGCGCCGGTGACCATCATCGGGGATGGGCTGGGCAACACCGCCGCGGTCTGCTTCGGAGGCCGTCCCGCCTCGTTCACCATCGTCAACAACCGTGCGATCCGGGCCGTTTCGCCCCTCCTCGTCCGCGACGTCAGCATCAACGTCACCCTCGGGCAGCGCACCACCCGGACCGTCGGCCGGTTCTCCTACCTCCCCGACTCGCTGCTGACCCAGATCAGCCCGGCGTCGGGCCCGTTGGGCGGGGGCGGCACGCTGACCGTGTCCGGTCGGGGCCTGATCACCACCACCTCGGTGCACTTCGGCAACGTGGCCGTCACCCCGTCCTCCATCCTGGACGACCAGGTCACCGTGACGGTGCCGCCCGCACAGACGGCAGGCCCCGTGCCGGTCTCCGTGGTCACGCGGAGCAACTCGTACGGGAAGGCCACCTACACCTACGTGGGCCCGCCCCACATCACCTCCGTGACTCCCGCCACCGGCTCCACAGCGGGCGGCGACCCGGTCCTGATCGAGGGCGCCGAGCTCGCGTTCACCCAGTCGGTGACGCTCGGCGGGGCCGCGGCCGCCTTCGGGATCGTCTCCCCTGCCCGGGTCGCCGTCGTCACTCCTCCCGCTGACGCCCCGGGTCCGGCGAATGTCGTGGTGACGACGACGGGCGGCACCGCCACCGCACCCGGGGCCTTCGTCTACACCTGATCGCCGGATCCGGCCGCCGGATGTCGGATGTCGAATGCGGCGACCGATGGCAAGAGGGGCGGTGCTGCCGTCATCGAGGCCGGGGGCACCCTGGGTCCGGGAAGGTGCCCGCCCTGGCTGCCCTGCTGAACGTGACGAGGCCGACGGCAGCGACGAGGCGGGGTGGTACGACGGGGCCGGTCCGGTCCGGTCCGTGGCGTCGCGTGCGGCGTGCTCAGTTCGTGTAGCACGTTCATTACGTGACCTCTGCCACGATGTCGGTGATGGGCGGGGTGAAGAGGCGGGTGATGGGGCGGCCGGTCTCGACCGCCGCGCCGGCTTCCACGGCGCGCTCCCGCGGACCATGGGGTGGGTTCGCCGGCTCCGGCCTCTTCCTGCCCTGCCCTGCCCTGCGCGGCCGGCCCGGCCGGACCCGGACCGCCATCACCGTCACGACCCGCCGCCTCGCCCGGAGCCGCCGTCCGAGGCCTCTTGCGGCATCCTCGTCTGAGCGGGCGGTGTGCAGTGCCGGGGCGGACCGGCGCTTTTCTGACGCCTTCGCGCGTAGCGCACCACCAGTACTCGGTCGTCGCGGCGAGCGCCGATTTTCGCGTCGTCCGCGGCGGTCGCTTGTCCCCGCCGGGCAATGCGAGGCGGGCTGGGCCAAAAGCACCTTCTGACTCGCGCGCATACCGCCGACCGGTGGTCGATTGAAGCCAACTGCCCGCCGCTTGCAGGCTTGTTGGCGCCAGACTGCACCGCACTCGCAGGGGCGCGCAACGGCGGCCGGAGCCGAACAGTGAACTCTTAACCTATTTTCCTACAGACCCCTCGATACCCCAATTCCACCTGTCGCCTCCTTCACCCCTTGGCTTTAATTTATTCAAGCGAGATTGACGGTGCCCCATGTTGCGGCGCCGTGTCGCTTCACAGAGGACGACCCGCCCAGGCGCCCTGAGGCAACGGTCCCACCATCCCCTTCCCGCCCCACGGGGGACATCCCATGAGGTTGCGGGCCGCGACAGCGAACCGCCGGCTCCTGCGCACCCCGGCAGAGCGGCACATCCGAAGGAGAATGATCATGGCAACCATCACGTCGTTGGTGGACACGACAACCACCACAAATCAGGGCAAACCGGGCGATACTGTCCAGATCAATGGAACCGCCCTGTCCACCACCACGAGGGTCAACTTCGGCTCGGCGACGGTCACCCCGACAGGCGTCACCGCCACTCAGGTCACCTTCGTGGTGCCCAGCACGGCGCCGTGCTCCGGCCAGGTCTCCGTCAGCGTCACCAGCAGCGCCGGCGCCACCAGCAACGCGCTGCCGTTCTTCGTCATCGCCGCGCCGACCACCACAGGGCTGAGCGTCACCTGTGTACCGGCCGCCACGGGTGGTGCGGTGACGCTGTTCGGCACCAACTTCCTGTCCGGAACGCAGGTCGGGGTGGGCACCGTCGGCAACGTGGCGGTCACGCCCACCCAGTCGAGCCAGGTCACCTTCACCGCGCCGGCCAACCCGGGGCAGGTCGGTACGGTGTCGACCCAGTCGGTGAACATCACCACCGCCGGCGGAACCAGCGCCGCGGGCACCACCCTGATCGACTACTACCTCGCGCCGGCCATCACCTCGTTGGTCCCCACCTCGGGTACGACGGGGGACCAGATCACCGTCAACGGAACCGGTTTCGTCGGCGTCGACACCGTCACCTTTACCGACAGCGCCGCCGCCACCGCCACCGCGGTCTTCACCCCCGTGAGCGACACCCAACTCGTCGCCACGGTGCCCGGTGGACTCGCCACCGGCGCCGGGACCATCACCGTCCACACCTGCGGCGGCAACTCCAACGCCCAGGCCTTCACCGTCACCTGATCGTCGGGACGACCGGGAGACCAACGGCACCACCACCAAGTCGCCGCCCGTCCGCAGCGTATGGCGCGGGCGGGCGGCGACGCCCCCGCGCCTTGGCCGACGACTGCCGGCCAGGGCGCGACTGCCCAGGCGGTACAAGAAGGAGACAAGCATCATGGCCCCCGTAGTGACCAGTGTCAGCCCCACCCAAGGTGCTCCGGCGGGGGGTACCAATGTCACCATCACCGGCTCCGGCTTCACCGGTGCCACCATGGTCAGGTTCGGCCCCAACGGAACCACCTTCGTCATTGTCAGCGATACGCAGATCACGGCCAAGACGCCCGCAGGGACCGGTACGGTCCAGGTCACGGTCACGGCGCCGACAGGGATCAGCACCCAGAACGTATTTTTCACCTACACCCCGGCTCCCGTACTCATCACACTCACTCCCACTTCGGGTCCCACGCCGGGTGGCAATGTCGTGACGATCAATGGCACCGGTCTGTCGGGTGCGAATTCGGTGAAGTTCGGGGGTAATTCGGGGGTCGTTGTGACCAATACTGCTACTCAGGTCACGGTGATTGCGCCTGCGGGTACCGGTACGGTCAATGTCACGGTGACGACGGCGGGTGGTACGAGCAATGCTCTTGCTTACTCTTATGTTGCTGTTCCCGTTCCGGTGCTCAGTAGTCTGAGTCCGGCTTCGGGGCCGACGGCGGGTGGGAATGTGGTGACGGTCAATGGCACCGGTCTGTCGGGTGCGAGTTCGGTGGTCTTCGGGGGCAGCCCCGCCACCATTCTCACCAATACCGCTACCCAGATTACCGTCAGTGCCCCGGCGGGTACCGGTACGGTCAATGTCACGGTGACGACGGCGGGTGGTACGAGCAATGCTCTTGCTTACTCCTATGTTGCTGTTCCCGTTCCGGTGCTCAGTAGTCTGAGTCCGACTTCGGGGCCGACGACGGGTGGCAATGTCGTGACGATCAACGGCACCAATCTCTCCGGCGCGAGTTCGGTGAAGTTCGGGAGCAACGCGGCGACCGTCCTGACCAATACCGCCGGCCAGATCACCGTCATCGCGCCCGCGGGGCCGCCGTCCTCGGTCAATGTCACGGTCACCACGGCCGGCGGCACCAGTAATCCCCTGCCGTACTTCTATCTCGCAGCACCCACCCTCAGCGATCTGGCCCCGCACCTCGGCCCGGCCATCGGAGGCAACACCGTCACCGTCTTCGGCACCAACCTGACGCTCACCAACGCCGTGAACTTCGGGGGGAATCCGGCCACCGCCATCACTGTGGTCTCCGACAACCAACTGACCGTGACCGCTCCGGCAGGGTCCGGCACGGTCGTCGTCACCGTCACCACACCGGGCGGGACCAGCACAGCGGCCACCGGGAATCCGTATTACACCTATCTCGGGGCGCCCGTCCTGACCAGCCTCATCCCCTCCCATGGCGCTGACCTCGGAGGCGACGCGATCGTGCTGGGCGGCAGCAACCTCACCTACACCGACGCGGTGTCCTTCGGCGGAGTCCCGGCTTCGTTCTCGGCGATCTCCGACACCCAGGTCGTCGCGACCTCCCCGGGCGGAGCGCCCGGCACGGTCAACGTCGTGCTGCACACCCCGGCCGGGAACAGCAACGCCCTGCCCTACGTCTACGACCCGTCCTAGGGTCAAGTCCTGGCTCCACCCGACCCTGCCCGCGCCGACTCGGCTGAGTCTTCCTCAAACGAGAGACGCAGGAACCGGGGACTTGGTGGACTGACGCGATGACACCACTGTCGCACCGAGTCCTCCGAGCCCTCGACCGGTTCAATGCCGCCCACCCCTGGGACCACAACGCCCACTACCACCGGTGGATCCTGCGACAGCTTCCCGAACGCTTCGACAGTGCCCTGGACATCGGCGCCGGCAGCGGCGACGTGGCGCGGCTCCTGGCCACACGCGCCAACCAGGTCAAGGGGATCGACTCCGACCCAGTGATCATCTCCCGGGCGCAGCGGCTGACTTCTCCGGCAACCTCAGCGACCTTCACGGTCGCGGACGCGCTGACCGGGATCCCTGCCGGTCCCTACGACGTCATCACCTGCGTCGCCACCATCCACCATCTGCCCTTCACCGAAGCTCTCACCGTCTTCCGCCGATGCCTGGCCCCCGGCGGAACCCTGGTGATCGTCGGCCTCTCCCGGGCGCAGACTGCCGGGGACTATGTGCTCGGCACCCTCGCAAGCCCGCTGAATGCGGCCACGGGCTGGCTCAAGAACAAGGGCCGCAGGGCACCCCGCCCCGTCTCGATGACCGCCCTGACCCGACCGGCTGAGATGAGCTTTTCCGACATTGTCCGTGAGGCCCATGACGCTCTGCCCGGCGCCCGGCTGCGCCGCAGGCTGTTCTGGCGCTACACGCTCGTCTGGCATCGCCAGTGAGCGGACCCCAAGATCGTGCCTGCGTGCCCGGCGCGCCGGCGGATGGCTGTCAGCACTCGAGACTCGAGCCGTAGGCGCTTGATTTGTCAGCGCTTGAACAGTCGGCGCCCGGGCCCGCCGGCGGGCAGGCGGTCAGAGTGCCACGGTCACGGCGTATGCGATGAAGAACGCTGCGCAGAGCACGACGACGATCGCGAGGATGATGACGGGGCCTGTGGCCCAGCCGCGGGTCTGCTTGTCGCGGGGGCCGGTCTCCGCCCCTGTGCTTCCCTCGCCCTGCGGGGTTTCCCCTGGAGGTACCCCGACCCCTGGCGCGACGCCGGGGCTGTGGCGTGGATCCGGATCGGAATATTGAGAGCCCATGCCTGCAGTTTGCCCCGTTTTGCCCGGAATAAATGCCTGGAACGAATGGGGAGTGGAGGCGATTCCGGTCATGAGTCGGAGCGTCGGGGCAACACACCCGGATCCATGCAGTTCAGCGGCGTACACAGCGAAGCTGTACGCAGGCGGGTCAACGGTCGGCGATGTCCTCGCGGAGGCCGTCGGAGAACTCCCACCACGACAGCGGGAGCCAGTCGCCGTTCACGAACGCATCGACAGTCGCACCCCGACCGCGGACGGTAACCGTCGTCCCGGGCGGGTACGAGGTGCCGGACAGGCCGAGCACGGGTACCAGCAAGGTCCCGAGTCGCTGTGCTGCCACGTGTCGACCTCTCTTTCGTTTCTCGGTGCGACATGGGATACCCGGAGCCCCGGAGAGCCAGAGCGGATATCTCTTCTCACGTTACCGGCTTGCCGCATCGAGTAGACCGGAGAATCATGAGGGATGGGTCACGTCAAAGACGGGGGAATGACGGGGCAATTCTGCATGCTATCCGCCGAGCGGGAGGTGGCAGCAAATGAAAGCCGTCGTCTACAAAGGGCCGTACTCCGTGGAGGTCGAGGATGTCGAGAAGCCCGGCATCCAGCACCCCAACGAGGTGATCGTGAAGATCACCTCCACCGCGATCTGTGGCTCTGACCTGCATATGTACGAAGGCCGCACGGCGGCCGAGCCGGGCATAGTCTTCGGCCACGAGAACATGGGGATCATCGAAGAAATCGGCGAGGGCGTCACCTCGCTCAAGGAGGGCGACCGTGTGGTCATGCCCTTCAATGTCGCCTGCGGGTTCTGTACCAATTGCGTCGAGGGATATACCGCTTTCTGTCAGACCGTCAATCCGGGATTTGCGGGCGGTGCTTACGGCTATGTCTCCATGGGGCCCTGGGCAGGCGGCCAGGCGGAATATCTTCGCGTTCCCTACGCCGACTTCAACTGCCTGAAACTGCCGCCGGGGAACGAGCACGAGACCGACTTCATGCTGCTCGCTGACATCTTCCCCACCGGATACCACGGCTGTGAACTCGCCCAGGTGCGCCCGGGCGAGAGTGTCGCGGTGTACTGCGGCGGGCCGGTGGGGCTCATGGCTGCTTACTCGGCGCTCCTGCGCGGAGCCAGCAAGGTTTTCGTCGTCGACCGGGTACCCGAGCGACTGGAGAAGGCCCGGGAGATCGGCGCGGTCCCGATCAACTTCGCCGAGGGCGACCCGGTGCAGCAGATCAAGGACCAGACGAGCGGTGCCGGAACGGACAAGGGTGTGGACGCCGTCGGGTATCAGGCGATGGCGCACGGCATGGCCCGCGAGGAACCGGCCACGGTGCTGAACTCGCTCGTCGGCACGGTGCGGGCCACCGGCGCTCTCGGTGTGCCGGGCCTGTACGTTCCGGCCGATCCGGGAGGCCCTGACGAGCAGGCCAAACGGGGCATGCTCCTGGTGTCGATCGGCAAGCTCTTCGAGAAGGGCCTGCGGATGGGTACGGGGCAGTGCAACGTGAAGCGCTACAACCGGCAGCTACGCGACATGATCATCGAGGGCCGCGCGACGCCGAGCTTCGTCGTCTCGCATGAACTGCCCCTTGACCAGGCTCCCTCCGCATACGACAAGTTCGACAAGCGCATCGAGGGCTACACGAAGGTCGTTCTGCATCCGTAGATCTCGCGGCGGTGCGATTCCGACGGGCGGGCCGATACCGGCCGGGCTCTGGCCGGGCGTCTTTCACCGGCTGAGGGAGCCTGACCGGGGTGCCGGGGTGCCGGGGTGCCGGGTGGCCTGCCCCGAGTTGGCCTGCGTGTCTCCGCCCAGGCCGGCACAGGTGCGAAACCCGTCGGCCGCCGACCCGCCGTCTCCGACCGCGGGAGCGGCCTTCTGCCGTGCCCTGTGGCCGATGGTGGACGGCATCTGCGGACTGCTGATCTGGCTCTGTCTGAACCAAGGATGACGGGGTACGCGAGCTGCACCGATCAGGGAACTGATCACCGGAAACCCATCAGCGGAAGCCGATCAACGGAAAGGTGGAGGCCGTGTCCGAGTCCTACGAGCTGAGCGTCGAGGTGAAGGTCACCGAGCCGGAGGTGGCGGTGGTGACCGTGTCGGGGGATCTCGACGGCGAGACCGGCACATCCCTTCACCACCAGCTGGCCAACCAGATCGTGCACGGCAGGCGGTATCTCGTGTTGGACCTGCGAGCCGTGCCGTTCATGGACTCCTCGGGGTTGAACATCCTCATTCGCGCGTCCAATGAGGCCAAGCGTCTTGACGGGAGCCTGCACCTGGCGGCGGTGTCCGATGTGGTGCTGCGCCTGCTCGACCTGACCGGGATCAGTGTGACCACTCCGGTCCATACGAGCCCTGAGGAGGCCCTCGCCGTCATCGCGGCACAGCGCTCGGCCGAGCCCGGGCGGACGGATGCGGCGGCCTGCTCTGCGTCCTCCGCCTCGAATCCCACCTGACCATGAAGGGCGCGTCGCTTGCCGCGGCCCCGGGGTCATGAACCCATCATGGACGATTCAACTGATATCCGATTCCTTTTCTTGTCGTCGATCCTGAAGTCGCTGTCGCTGTCGCTGTCGCAGTGCTCCACGCGACACCACGAACCGTCCGTCCGCCGTATCACCGCCACCCCCAGCAGGGCCTCGTAAAAGACGACCAGGGCCGCGAGAGGGACGACGCGATGCGATGAGTGGTCCGGGGTGCGCACCAGAACGCACACAGGCCGACTCCGGACCGGACCCGCGGTCACGACGCGACTGTGGTCACGACGCGACTGCGGTCACGACCGGCCCCGCGGTCACCCGCCCTGGCCGGGACGGTCCTCCTGCCGCGCCAGGGGAGTGGTCGCCCAGCCGTGTTCCAGCAGGGCGAACAGGTCGCGCATGGTCCGGGCCGGGTCTTCGCTTGCGCGGGCGATGCCGGGGGCTTCCAGGGCGAAGCGTGCCAGGCCGGTGACGGCGGGAGCGTGCGGGGCGAGCCCGGTGGCCTCGGCGAGGGCGGCAGCCAGTGCCGTCTCGTGGCGCGACCACATACGCCGGGCGTAATCCCGCAGCGCGGGGGTGGATTCGACGAGGACGAACGTGGGGTCGTCGTTCCGCACGACGGTTCGGGTGCGCACCATGTGGTCGCGCAGGGCGTGCAGCACGGGCTGACCGGGCGCTCGGTCGCGCACGGCGGCGACCAGGGCGCTCTCCATGTCCGTATCCAGGTCGAAGACGAGGGCTTCCTTACCGGGGAAGTGCTTGAAGAGCGTACTCAGCGAGACATCGGCCGCCTCCGCCACTTCGCGCACACCGACCTGGTCGAAGCCGCGCTCGGTGAACAGCCGCACTGCGGCATCCGTCAGGGCCTGCCTGGTCTGGGCCTTCTTGCGCTCGCGGCGCCCTGTCGTCGTCTCGGCCATGCCCCCACCTTATCCCTTGAGGGGATTCGATCGGAAAGGCGATCAGGTGAAAAGTCGGAGCGGTTGTACTTTTGGATCGGTTGTGTTTCTGTTGGTGCGTGAGCCCGGTGTACCCCGGTCGGCACCCAGCTGCCGGAACCCGGGCCGCTCTTGATCCTTGGAACGGAGCGTGACCCTCATGCCCACCACCCCTCGCATCGCGATCGTCGGTGCCGGCCCCGGCGGCCTCGTCTGCGCGCGCATCCTGCAGCAGCACGGCCTGCCGGTGACGGTCTTCGAGCGTGAGGCCGGCCCCGACTCCCGCTCGCAGGGCGGCACCCTCGACATCCACCAAGACACCGGCCAGGTCGCCCTGCGGGCAGCCGGACTGTTCGACCAGTTCCTCGCCCTGTCCCGGCCCGACGGCCAGGAATGGCGCCTGTACGACCGTCACGCGACCCTGATACGCCACGATCAGGCCGGCGAGGACGATCTGAGCAGGCCCGAGATCGACCGCGGCCGGCTGCGCACCCTCCTCCTGGACTCCCTCGCCCCCGGTACGGTCCGCTGGAACCACTCCGTACAGGCCGCCGGCCCGCTACCCGACGGCAACGCTCGCCTGCACCACCACGACCGTGCCGTCGAGGACTTCGACCTGGTCATCGGCGCCGACGGCGCCTGGTCCCGGGTGCGCCCCGCGCTCTCCGATGCCCACCCCTCCTACGCCGGTGTCACGATGGTGGAAGCCCATTTCGACGACGTCGACCACCGTCACCCCGGTATCGCCCACCTGGTCGGCGGCGGCACCATGTCGGCCAAGGCGGGCTGCCGCAGCCTGGTGCTGCAGCGCAACAGCAACGGACACGTCCGCGCCTACGTCACCTTCCGCGGCCCCCAGGACTGGCACGCCGGCCTCGACCTCGACGACACCGAAGCCGTACGCGCCCGCCTCCTCGCCCTGTACCGGGGCTGGGACGAGAGCCTGCTGGACATCCTGCGCGACAACGAGGGCGGCTTCCTCAACCGGCCCATGTTCGTCCTTCCCGTTCCTCACAGGTGGCAGCGCGTCCCGGGCATCACCCTGCTCGGCGACGCCGCCCACCTGATGCCGCCCGCAGGCATCGGCGCCAACCTCGCCCTGCTCGACGGCGCCGACCTCGCCCACGCCGTCATCGGCCACCCCACCATCGACCAGGCCCTCGACGCCTACGAAAGCGTCATGCTGCCCCGCGCCCTCGACAACGCCAGGACCGCCCAGCAGATGCTCACCACCCTCATGCCCGACACCGATACCGACTCCGAGGCCGCCGTCTTCCCCGACCCCCTCTGGCCGGCCGGCGGCCTCCCTCAGGCGGCCCCCGCTCACACCGGCTGAGCGGGGGGGCGACGGCTCATGAACGACAGCATGCGAGTGCGAGAGGCATCGGCCGAGGATGTGGAAGCGATGGCGGACATCCACACCCGGGCCCGCAGCGCCTACTACGCCGCCGGTGGGATGGCCGCAGCGGAACCGGCCGACCCGGTGGCACGGGAAGAACGACGGAACGGATGGGCCAGGGCCATTGCGTCGCGCCACATGACCGCACTGTGCACGGAGGACCCTGAGGGCAGGGTGGTGGGCGCCCTCGCGATGGGGCCACCGAAGGACGCGGACGTCGATGCATCGGTCCATCGGCAGTTGTTCCAGATCCACGTTCACCCGGATGCTTGGGGACGCGGGGCGGGGCGTGCGCTGCACCGTGCGTTCACCGGACGGCTTGTGGCGGGCGGATTCGGCGGCGGGGTTGTGGAGGCCTGGGAGGGCAATGCCCGGGCCCGGAGGTTTTACGTCCGGCACGGCTGGCGTGTGGACGGGGAGCGACGGCCCGGACCCGGGGGAGCCGATTACGTGCGGATGCGACTGCGGCTCAGCTGAAGAGGTGGGGCGGCGGTCTCCTCGGATCTCCTGGCGGATCCCCACACGCGGAAGCCGTGAGTGGGTCCAGGAGTCCGTGCGCCCTTGCTCCTCCTCCGCTCCAGGTCATGGACGTCGCGCGACGAAGACGAACTCCCGGCCCGGCCGGTCGGGGGCATCGCGCACGTCTTCCACCGTAAAGCCGTGCGCGAACAGGTCCCTCTCGGCCTCCTGCCGCTCACGGAAGCGCAACGTCGAATCCGCGGTCAACACCTGCCCGTCCGCAGCGAACACACAGGTCCCGCGGAATGTCACCAGCGGCCGGCTCACCTCGAGCAGCTGGACCCAGCTCTCGACGACGCCGATGCCGGGAATCTGCGCCACGCGGTATGAGCTTTCGCGGTGCCATTCCTCCCAGGCGCGTCTCGCCGGATCCCGAGTCTCGAACACCAGGTGTCCGCCGGGCCGCAGTGCTTCATAGGCCCCCCGCAGCGTCTGCCGCCACAACGACGGATCGGCGATTTCCTGGGCCACGTTCGCCGTCATCGTCGCAAGGTCGACCTGCAGCGGCGGGAGGGCTGTGGCATCACCGACTGCTGTGGCATCACCAAGGGCTGTGGCATCACCGCAGATCCAGCGCACTCGCGTACTGCCCGGTTTGGCCCGGGCGACATCGAGGGACGCCTGGTCGGGATCGATGCCGACCACCTCGATCCCGCGATCGGCCAGGAGGAGGGCGAACACTCCAGTCCCGCAGCCGATGTCCAGCACTCGACGTGCCCCGAACTCCTCCGCCATCCGGACGTAGGCATCGAGATCACTGCGATCAGGGTCGAGCGGGTCGTAGAGCGCGGCTAGCCGTGGATCCCCGGAGCACTTGTCAGCCATGCTGCCGAACGTATGCGGCGCCGCCCCCGGACAGCTATCTGTTTTCGCCGGCACCCGAAGATCGTCCGGTGCATTGCCGTGACGGCCACGTCGCCCACCGTGCCGTACTGCGACATGGTGCGGAGCGCCCGGTGACCGTCCGGTCGCCGTACCGGTCGGTCGAGGCCCGGGCCACTAGGCCGTTCGGTCGCAGTGCGGTGTCACTGCGGACGGCTCTGCTGTCACGAGGCCGCCGGGAGGGCAGAATGACCTGATAATGACCTGATGAGGGTGTTGCCGGTGTGGTCACAGGTACGCCGTTTGGTTCCCGCCGCGGTGATCGCTCTCGCGGCGTTGGTAAATCTGCTGACGCCACCTTCGGTGTCGTCCGCTGCCCTGCTGGCCGTGGCGCCGGTGACAGCGGTTTCGCTGCTCAGCCCGGTGGGCATCGTCGGCATCGGCCTGACGGCGATGATGGTGCAAGGGGGGCTGGCGTTCGCCGGCGGAAGCTACGACTGGCAGGGCGACGCGGCTGTCCAGATCACCCTGGCGGCTGTCACCGTGCTGGCGGTCGGCCTGAACAGGTCGCTGCGCACCCAGCATGTGAGCGCGAGCCGGGCACGCTACGCAGCGGAGGTCGCTCAACGAGCCGTGCTGCCCAGCCCCCCGAGCAGGCTGGGGGACCTGCGGATCGCCGCCCGCTATGTACCGGCCGAAGACATGGCACTGATCGGCGGTGATCTCTATGTGATGCAGGAGACGCCGTACGGGGTGCGCGCCATGGTCGGCGACGTGAGGGGCAAGGGCCTGTCCGCCGTCACGGCGGTCAGCGTCGATATCGGTGTCTTCCGCTACGCCGCCGACCACGAGCCCGACCTGCCTGCCCTGGTGGACCGCATGGAGGAGGCCTTGTTGCGCGAAAGCCAGCGCCGGGAGGGCCTGGATGCCACGGAGGGGTTCACCACCGCCCTGATCGTTCAGTTCGCCACCGATCTGGCCCAGGTCCACATCGTCAACCGTGGCCACCCCGCTCCTCTGCTGCTGCACGCGGACGGCCGAGCGCACCTACTGGAACCGAAGGAGGAAGCGCCACCCCTGGGCATCTCCGCCCTGGGGGACTGGACCTCACCCGTGGAGACGCACCCCTTCCCGCCTGGGGCGATGCTGTTGTGCTTCACCGACGGCGTCACCGAGGCCCGCGACCCGGCCGGCGCTTTCTACGACCCCGCCGAGCGGGTCCCCCACATGATGCAGTCCTACCGGCGCCAGACCGGCCATTTCCCGGAACCCTCGACGGTCCTCGACTTCCTCGCCCGTGACGTCAGCCGCCACAGCGGCGGCGCACCCCAGGACGACCAGGCCCTCCTCGCACTGCACCGGCCCGTGCCGGAACAGGATCTCCTCGCCCGGCCTCTGTGACCGTGGCCGGCCTCTGTGACCGTGTGCCGCTGTGCCGCGGTGCCTCTGCGACCGTAGTGGTCGGGCCTGATACCGGTTGGAGCCCGGGCCTGAGCCGGGCTTGAGCCGGGCCTGACCTCGGCCGGAGTCGGTCCCGCCCCCCCCGGCCGGAGTCGGTCCCACCCCGGCCGGAGTCGGCTCCGTGGGCCCCCGAAGGCCCGCTGCTGTCAGAGTGCAGGCCCTCGCAGCGCCTTCTCATGCTGCATGCGGGTGAGGCGGCGTACGAAGAAAATGGCAAGGACGGCGGCCATGATGTTGAAAACGTCGCTCGCCATGAGCCCGGCGATCGCCCCCCTGATCTCTTCCGGCCCCCCGGCCCCCGAGTACCGCCGGCCGGCCAGGCGCCCGAAGATCAGGTTCACGATCCACAGGCCCCACCACCAGTTGAGCAGCGCCCTGGACCGGGACGTGTCGTCGGCACTGGCGTTCCAGATGTCGGTGGCTATCTGCCGCGGAAACCACAGATTGACCACCGGCACGATCCAGCCCCATATTGCCCAGCCGCGCTTCCTCGCGTGGTACTCCGGGGCAAAGACCTCGGCGTTGACGCGGGTGCGATGGAACCAGACGACAAAGACCACGGCGGTCGCGATGGTGGTCGCGAGCTGCACCTTCCCGGATGCCCCGTACAGCGCGTCCGCCTGGTCGATCTCCTGCGAGGTCACCGAGCCGAAGTTGCCGATGAGTCTGCCGGCCAGCTGGTACGAATGGTTGCCCTGCCACAGCGCGAACAGATCCGCGCCGATGACGAGGCCGAGCAGGATCATTACGGCCTTCGAGAGTGCGACAGGCGAGCGGAGAACGGCCTGCGGGCCGGGTGGAGCGGGCCAGCCGGAAGGCGGCGGCAGCGGTGCGACGGGCATGTGAGACATGCGAAACCCCCCACGGGTACGAGAACAGTGTGTTTGCGCACGCAGTCGGACGTCTCTCCCCGAAACGGTCCAAGCGGCAGGCGGAACTTACGTGTTCCACACACTCCCTGTCCACTGAAAAGGGGCAGACCGGATGGTCCTGCTCTCTTTGCTCTCATCGCCACACGAACCCCTCGGTGCACAGAGTCATCCAGGGGCGTGGCAGGTGTGGGCTCTCGGCGGCATTGGTGCGGGAGCGTGTAAGGGCCACCCGCGCGGTGGACTCGGCTCTCCCGGCGCCCTCCTCGGCGCCCGCACTTCCAGTCGGGGCAAGCACTTGCCTGAGTGGAAAGCGGATAGTGGTTTTCCGTTCGGGAAAGTGCTTTGCTGCCCTATGACCGCGCCCCCGGAGGTGGCCCGTGTCCCTTGAGCCCGATGCCGAACACGCAGCCCGCGCCCTGGAAGACGTCCAGCGGCGACGTGACCAAGCGATAGAGGCACAACGTCAGCCCCGTTGGTTCTCGATTGCCTGGGGCACGAATCTGTTCCTGGTCATGGGGCTCGCTCTCGGGCTGGCGACGATGCTCCAGTCCAACCGTCAGTCCGAGCGCCTCAAGAGCCTCGGCCAACTCGGGTACGCCCATGACCGCTCCTGAAATCGACCCGTTGTTGCTGGACCCCACCCGCCTGTCGATCACCGCACTGCTGGCGGCCACCCGATGGGCCGAGTTCAAGTTCGTCCGCGACTCCCTGAACCTGTCGGATTCAGCGCTGTCCAAACAGATCAGCACGCTGGGCAAACGAGGACTCGTCGAGGTGAAGAAGGGCTACGTCGGCAAGACCCCCCGTACCTGGCTGAACTTGAGCCACGACGGACACCTCACACTGCAGGCCCATCTGACGGCGCTGCAGGACATCGCGGCCCGTTCGGCGCAACATGTCTCCGGCGGGGACGGGGACGGGGGCGGAGGCGGGGGCGGATTAACGGAGCCGTAGCCACCGGATCGCGGAAGCGGCACTCACGGACTGCGCGCTTACGGATCTCATCCGCCTGTGCACCCCTGACGCAGGTGACCGAGGCCGGCGCCATTGCCTCACCTCACCTCATCCCACCTCACCTCACCTCTGCTCTCCGCGGCCCGCACGGCGGCGACGTAAGGGCGGATGGCCCGGGCTCAGATCAGTCGACGTCCAGGGGGAGGGGCGGAAGGCGGAGGTGTGCGAGATCCGCGGGGGGCGGGCTGGTGTGGGGCCACAAGGGGGTGACGTCGGTGTCCTCTGCCGCGGGGGCGTCGGTCAGGCGCATGCGCTCCCGCAGCCGGCCGTAGAAGTCGGTCGGTCCCAGTCGCACGACGCGCAGACGCTGCGGCGCCGCGTAGACGCCGATCCAGTCCCCCGGATCGAGAACGCCTCGCAACTGGCCGTCGACGCTCACCGCCGCGCGGCCGGAGTGTCCCAGGACCCGCAGGGCAACGGCCTCGTCGGGGGCGGCGACCACCGAGCGGTTGAAGGTCATGTGCGGGGCGACGGGGGTGAAGACGATGGCATCGGCTGCCGGGGAGATGACAGGGCCGCCGGCGGCGAAGCTGTAAGCGGTGGATCCGGTGGGTGTGGCGACCAGGACGGCGTCGGCGGAGTACGAGGCGAGCAGTCGGCCCGAGAGGTACACACCGAGGGAAACCTGCCGGTCGCGGGCGAGTTTTTCCAGGACGATGTCGTTGAGGGCCGTCAGGTTGAGCGCGACACCCCAGTCGAGGGCGACGGCGCAGTCGGTGCGTACCAGCGGCGGAGGGAGCGCGGGCCCCCGGCCGTAGCGCAGGAGGGCTTCCATCCCCTCGGGGAGTCCCAGCGGCCGGGACGCCCGCATCGTCAGCATCAGGCGGGTCTCGACATCCACCTGACCGCGGTGGATGGTGTCCAGCGCGCATGCGACGTCCTCGGCGGGGACCTCGGTCAGGAAGCCGAGAGTGCCCAGGTCGACGCCGAGGACCAGGGCGTCGTTCTGTGCGGCCAGGCGCGCTCCACGGAGAAAGGTGCCGTCTCCTCCGAGCGTGACGATCAGGTCGGGGCCACCGGCGGCTTCGACCTCCTCCCGCGCGTCCCGCCGTTGCTCGTCCGGACTCCACACGTCGATGGCGACGCAGCCGACGCCCTGGCGCACGCACCACCGTCGGACGACGTCGGCGGCCGCCACGGCGGCGGGACGCCCTTCGTGGACGACGATGCCCACCCGTTGCACGCTCACGCAGTGTCCTCTCCCTCTGAACGCCCGTGCGCACACCGGCGAGAGCACACCCGCCCCGGATGGCTGCAGGCGTCCCGGCGACCGGGCAGACGGCGACCGGCGAGCGGTGCGGGGGCATGTACGCCGTGATCGCACCCGCGGCCCACCAGGAACGCCCACGGGGCGTGAGCGAACCTCGTCCCCGCTGGCCGGGTGCTGATGCGCCGTGCGATGGCCGGTTGCGCCGTGCGACGGACCGTTGCACGGTGCGACGGACCGTTGCACCGTGCGGTGGCCGACGAGCCAAGAAGCAATTTCACCCTGCACAGAGCTATGGGTGCGTATACACAACACATCTTAACGGGCGAAATCATCCTAATGGGGTGAAGCCTCGCCCAGGCGCTGATACCGGCCCATCGCGGCAACGTCATGCCGACGTGTGCGGGGGTGGGCGCCTCGTCGAACCGAAGCCGTCCCACCCCCGGCCGCCGACTACGGAGTCGCCCTGGGCGGGGGAGGGGCGAGCCCGCGTGCTCCGGTCCTGGCCGCCGCTCCTCCCGCGACCTGGCGGCGCCACTGCAGCGCACTCATGGCATCAGCCAACTGTTGGCATCAACTGGCATCAACTGGCAACTGTTGGCATCAACCTGTCCGGTCCGGCGAGTCCGAGGGGGAATCCCGGTGGGCACGGCCTTCTGTGCCATGCGGGCGCCCATGCGGCTGTGCGGTGCCGGTCAGGTCGCCGGCGGTCAACGCGATCCACAACGACAGAACCGCAAGGGGAAGTTCGACGAGGCAGGCGGTGGCCAATGCGACGAGAAGGCCGCCCGCCTCCCCGCTGGGCGTGGTCATCACGTCGAACCAGGCATCGACCACGAGCATGGTCGTCACCGCCACGGCCGCAAGGTTCACCTGCCGGTGCCGCCGGTGGGCGAGCACCGCCGTCAGCAGGATGACGGCGGCCAGGCCGATGTCGAATCCCACCCACGGTGCGTCGTACGAAGACAAGGTGGCTCGCCGGGGCAACGTGAACGCCAGATACAGGGTCCATGGGACCAGCGCTACCCCCAGGGTCGTGAACAGGGGAACGACCCACCGCGGTGTCGGGCGGATTCTCAGAATGCCGCCGCCCCCGGACTTCCGAACCGCTCTCACCCGTGCACCTCTGCATCGTCGGTACTGCTCAGTCGCTACCGAAATATCATGAAGAGGTCCTACTCGCCCGCGGCGCCCCGTCGACCGGCCCCCGGGGTGCGGAGGAGAGCGGCCGCAGGTATCCAGGAATGCGGAGCCTCCTGCGAGGCGTGTGGTCACATGGGTCCTTGCACCGCTCCGGGAGAAGAGGGGCGGTAGTGGTCGATCAGTCCTGCGTCACGGTGGGGCCGGGCAGCTCGGTGGGCTTCGGAGTGGTCGAGCCGGGGCCGCCGTCCGTGCAGCAGGAATGAAGCGGCGCGTGAGGCCAGACGGCTGAGTGGGGTCTTCATCGGTCTCCGTTCGTAGCATCCGGCACTTCGAGCATTCGACACTCGGAGCATCCGGTACTCCGAGCATGCGGTACTTCCAACGTACGGAACGCAGGGGGACAGCGCAGCGAACTGAGCGAGAATTGAGCGTGCCAGCGGGACCTGCCAACTGCCGGTGGATTCTTGCGGATCGCAGGCGCCCTGCACCTTCCGGCCATCACCGCACCCTCTCGGCGTCTGCGCCGAAACGCCGCTTCCGCAGGGCGCCTTGCGAGCTGGATCCGCCTCGCCCCTCTCGGATCCCCGGTGCTAGCGACGACACCACGTGAAGAGCGTCACAACTTCTTTGCTGCAGGGGTTGGTTGACCGTACCGGACCGGCCGGGACCGCCTCCCGGCCGGGACGGCCGCTGTCCGAGAGGACGCCGACATAGGAAGGCCGTCAGACCGGCGCTCCTGGAACTACGGCGCTTCCGCGGCCCGATTGCTGCCGACTGGTCCCCGTCCTGCTCTGCCTGGTGCCGCTGCTGTCCGGCGCCGGGTACCTCTGGGCGAACTGGGATCCGTGCGGCAAGACCGACCGCATGCCGCTCGCCGTCGTCAACCAGGACCACCTGGCGCACGCGCAGCAGGGCGGTCATTGTGTCCGGCTTCGGCCGCTGGGCCGACCAGATCGAACGGGGGACGCACGACACCGTACGCGCGCTTGCTCCCGCTGAGGTCTGCGGAGCGGCGAGGTCTGCGGAGCGGGCTTGGCGGCGCCGGCTCTTCGTTCACACACCGTCGGAGCCCGATCCGAGCGCATGCCAACGCCCTTGCTGTGGCGCCCTGTTGCGGGAACGGAAGAATCGACCGTACGGCCACCGTTGTTATGAAGTTTTCCCGCCGAAGACGGTGTTATCTGTGGCAGGGTCGGCATATGACGATCAAGGATGAACTGACACCTGTTCCCGACGGCTACTCGCGGATCGATCCTTGGGTGATATCGCAGGACACCGGTGCGGAAATCGAGTTCCTGAGCCAGGTGTTCGGGGCCACGGAACGGGGTTCCCGCATTTTCAACGAGGACGGGTCCGTGGGCCACGCCGAGGTGGACGTGGCGGGTGCGGTGGTGCTGATGTTTGACCAGCAGCCCGGTTGGCCGCACCTCCCCGCGCACCTGAGGGTCTACGTCGAGGACGCCGGGAACACCGTCGATAAGGCCCTCGCCTGCGGGGCCCGTCTGGTGACGCGGCCGACCGAGCTGGCCTTCGGGCAAATAGCCGCACGCATCCGCGACCCCCAAGGCCACCTGTGGTGGGTCTTTCAGCGCCTGGAGGAGGTCTCCGCCGAAGAGATGGCCACACGGTTCGCCGAACCGTCGTACCAGCGCGCCATGGAATATGTGCAGACGTCTCTCGCGGAGGAGCTGGAAGGCCACACCCCGTAGCCGTGCCGGTGTCCGAGCGCTCCGTCTGCCACCGATCCGGTGCGCGCGCATGAGGCGGAATCCACCGCGATCTCGTAGTCGATTCCGCCCGCCGCATGCGACGCGGTGCGGCCGGTACCTGTTGCAGCAAACGCCCCCAGGTGCGCCCCCAGGTGCCGTCCGCCGGTCACAGCCGGTGCCGGTTTCGGTGCCGCTCATAGCGGGTCTTCCGTGCTCCGAACCACGACACCACCCCTGCAGGAGAACCGGCCTCGATCTCGGCGGCCTTGACCTCAATCGCCCTTGAGCTTCTAGGGTCGGCCGCATGATCTTCACCGAGACAGAGCACGAATACCTCACCGCCCAGCCGCTGGCCCGCCTGGCCACCACCGGTCCCGACGGCGGTCCGCAGGTCCGTCCGGTGGGCTTCCGGCTCAACGACGACGGAACCGTCGACATTGGCGGACCGGCCATGGCCCGCAGCCGGAAATACCGCAACGCGCAGGCGCGCCCCGATGTCTCCGTGCTGGTGGACGACTTGGCCCCGGCCGACGATCCGGTCGCGGGCGGGTGGGGGCGCGGCATTGAGATCAGGGGGCGGGCCGAGGTGCTCACCGTCGACCTGCCACCCGTGGCACCCGACTACTTCAGCAAGGACATCATCCGCGTCCACCCTCGACGGGTCATCACCTGGAACCTGCAGGGACGGGGAACGGCCACCCGCGACATCGGGTGATGGGGGGAGAGGTCGCGATCCAGGGCCGGCCTACTCAAACATCATCGAGCCAACAACGCACCGCACATCAGGCGTAGTTCGCCGTCCCCAGCAGCCTGCGCCCACTGCCTCTGCCTATGCGCCTGGGCCTACGCCTGCGCCCACGCCTACACCTGCGTCCAAGCCTGCCTCGAACGGTGTTGCAGGCGGTGATTCCTGCGAGCGGAAGGCCCGTTGGTCGACGTCGTCGGCCGAACGGGCGCTGCTACGGCTATCAAGTGATCAGCCGGTCTGGAGGGGGCCGTTTGTGGGTGACGGTGCCGAGGGCGGTGAGCAGGTTGGCTTGTGGGCAGCCGGTGAGGAGCTGCACACCGGCCAAGGCCACAGGGCAGTACCTCTAGGACTCGGGCAGAGGCTCATCGCGGTTGCTCATCGCGGTGCTCGGTGGTGGGGGGAGTTCGACCACGGCATGGCCGAGCTGGGGCCGGATCCACTCACCGTCGCGGGCGATGCCGAGTACGCCTCCGAGGAAAGCCATATCGAGGGTTCCGGCAGGGGTCTCCCAGCGAAACGGGACGCGGGAGACGTGGGAGGGGAACTCCTCATCGGGGGTGGTGCCCGCACCGAACGACTGCCTGGGACACGGCCCGTCCTCGGTGTACCGGTGGGCGAAGAAGGCGGTGATCCACCCCGTGACCCGGTCGCCGCCGGAATCCGACTCCCACTTGTAGAGCGAGCGCCAGAAGGGGTGGTCGACACCCCACCCCGAGGCTGTCGCCCAGATCGCGTCCAGTACCGGGTGCAGGGCGGTGAACCACGGCCGCAAGCCCTCGAACCACCCCTCAAGCTCCCGCACCCGTGCCGCAAGCAGGCGCCAGTCCCGGTCCGTGCCCTCCAACCGGATCCGCGGAATGCCGCAGAGCGTGACCCACCGAAAGCGGTAGTACGGGCTGACCACGTCCATCAGCGCCACCAGTGTGGCCGTGGCATCGGTGGGGGAGGTGGTGGAGAAGGCGGGCTGGAACAGGTCGGCCACCTCATCGCCGATCCGGCCGCGCAGGGGCTGTTGCATCAGGTTGATCGAGCGTTCCCAGTCCCATGGGGCCAAGTCGTCGCGGACGGTGAGGGTCTGCTGGTGCCCGGGCGTGTCAGTGAAGAGTCCTTCGTACGTGCTGGAGTTCAGCCGGACGTGCACGGCCACCTCGTGCACGACGGCGTACCAGAGCAGATCGGGCGACAGGCTCAGCGGAAGGTGGGCTGTGAAACAGAGGTGGATGGCGCGCAGCAGGAGGCTGGACGCGGGCTCGGGGCTCTCCGGGGCACCAGTGGGCCGGCCGACGAGGCGGCCGGTACTGCGGTGGTGGAAGTGTGCCTGGTCACGGAGCACGGCCTGCAGGAAGCGTTCGTTGCCGAGTTCGGTGAGTTCGGCGGCGAGCCGCGCTGCATCGGCGTCTTCGTCGAGCGGCAGGTCGATCTCGAAAGTCATCCGCACCCCCAGGGACAGTGATCGAACTTTGATCCTAGAACGGTCATGAAGACCGGGGCTCCGGCCCACCTGTCGGGTGACGGGGACTTCCTCGTTCCCGGTGAATCGCGCCTTTAGGGTGGGCCTTGCCTGTGGCGGTTGTGCGGGGTTCCGGCTGGCGCCCATCCACTGGTCCACTGGACCGGTAGCGAGTCGGCGAAGCCGAGCGCTTTGGCCTTGTCCTCGGCCGTGAACCCGGCCGGTGTCGCCACCAGACGGCTGCGGCAGTCAGTCGGCGGGCAGGCTTGGAGTGAGCGATGAGGGCGAGCAGACAGCAACGATGGGGGCGCGCAGACAGTCAGCCCCACCACACAGCAGCCTTGGGAGAGCAGCACATTGCCCCGTACGACACCACCACGGCCCATCGACGTCACCGCAGTACTGCCCGAACTGGCAGCCCACGCCAGGGAGACGACGCGACTGCATCCGAGGCCCGGCGCTCCCGACGCGGCCGACAGCTCGATCGGCGGTCCGCTGCTCTGGCCCGCCGATGAGCCCTGGCCCACGTGTACCGCACCCCGTATGGTGCAGCGCAGTGAGCCGATAGCCCCTGCGCTCGTCACCGCATTGCAGCAGGCTCAGGCCGAACGGGAGTCACAGCAGGGGGCGGGGAGCGGGGGCCGGCGCAGCCCGGAGGAGCTTGCTCTGCTCGACAAGGCAATAAGCCGCAGGGGCGCGGGCGTCGACCTCATCCGCTACACCACCCACTGGTATGAGTCCGAGGCCCGTGCGTGCTGCACCCTGAGCAGGTGACCGAGTACCAGTATGCGGATCTGCTGCCCGCCGCGCTCTGCGAACGGCTTGATGCGCAGGACGAGCGGTGGCTGGAAGAGACTGATTTCCATTACCAGTACGACCTGTCCATCGCCCCCGGTTGCAAGGCCGGCGGCTGGGCGTCCTGGCATCTGACCGATCCGGCGTCCGTCAACTGCCGGTGCGGAGCGCCGATGGACCTCCTGCTCAGCTTCGACAGCAGCGAATGGGACGGTGGCTCGAAGAGCTGGCGCCCCATCGAGGATTCCGAGGCCAACCACGTGGGCGCGTGCGAGCCAACCGGATTGACTCCCGGCCGATGGGGTGCACTGCGGATCTTCATCTGCCCCATCGACCCGACACACCCCCATCTGCTGAACATCCAATAGCGGCAGCAGCTCTCCGCGCCTCGTATCTGCCTCTGCACACCGCGCCCGTCCGCTCACCGCGCGGCCAGTAGGGGCCCGTAGGGGCCCACGAGGCTGAGGCGACCCACCACGCAAGCCGCCACCATCCGCCCGAGCCGGTCTCCCGGCTTGCGGGCAGCCCTTCTACGACCGGCGAAGGCGTGGGTGACCGGGCAAATGGCCAGCGGCGTGGCAAGGTGGACGGTATGTGCGGTCGCTATGTCTCCACCCGCCGTCCGCAGGATCTGGTCGACCAGTTCGATGTGACGCGCTGGGATCCCGGCCAGGTGCTCGGCCCGAGCTGGAATGTGGCCCCGACCGACGATGTGTGGTCGGTGCTGGAACGCGTCGAGCACGACACCGGCGAGGTCACCCGGCAACTGCGGCCGCTGCGCTGGGGGCTGGTGCCGTCGTGGGCGAAGAGTCTGAGCGTCGGTGCGAAGATGATCAATGCCCGGGTGGAGACGGTCGCGGAGAAGCCCGCCTACCGCCGAGCCTTCGCCAAGCGCAGGTGCCTGCTGCCGGCGGACGGCTTCTACGAATGGCAGGCCGTCGCGGCGACCGAGACAGCCAAGGCCCGCAAGCAGCCGTACTTCATCAGCTCCGAGGACGGCCGGGCCATGGCATTCGCCGGTCTGTACGAGTTCTGGCGCGCCCCCGACGTCTCCGATGCCTCCGATGGCGATGTTCCGGGCGCGTGGTGGACCACCTGCACGATCATCACCACCGAGGCCACCGACGCCGCGGGACGTGTCCACCCCCGTATGCCGCTGGCCATCGCCCCCGACGACTGGAGCTCCTGGCTCGACCCCGCCCACCAGGACCCCGGCGAGCTCCGCGCCCTGCTCACGGCTCCCGCAGCGGGACACCTGGCCGCCCGCGCCGTCTCCACCGCGGTCAACGACGTACGAAACAATGGGCCTCACCTTCTGGACGAGATCACCGATGCCCCGTCCGATGGCTGACGGCGAGTGGCTTCGTTGACCTTCAGCGGCGGCGTCTGGCCATCCCGGTCTTCGGTCCGGGCGACGGCAATCTCGCGAATTACCTGTGGGACGGAGTCCGGGTCCAGATCGTCGACTTCGAGGACTCAGGCTGCAGCGATCGTGCCTTCGAGCTCGCGGAAATCACCGAGCATGTGGGCAGTTGGGTGGAGCACCCCGTCCCCACTGCTGGTCAGAGTTCGTAGGGGTAGAGAGCGATCTTCTCGCGCTCGATGAAGAGCTCGCCCCACGTGCCGGCGACGTTTTCGGGCAGCGGGTCAGCAAGGCCCAGCAGGATAGTGGTGCCGTCCAGGTCCAGCAGGGCGGCACCGTCCTCTGCGAGGCTCAGCCGGCCCCGGAGCACAACGCAGTGCCCGCCAATCCGGATCCCGGGACCGCTGCCGGCAGCCGGCTTGGCGTTCTGCCCCCAAA
This sequence comes from Streptomyces sp. NBC_00400, assembly GCF_036048035.1. NCBI lineage: Bacteria > Bacillati > Actinomycetota > Actinomycetes > Kitasatosporales > Streptomycetaceae > Streptomyces > Streptomyces sp. NBC_00400. The sequence continues at coordinate 8,451,394 of NZ_CP107940.1, forward strand.
CGATGTCCTCGTCGATCGTCCACTCGACGTGGTACTCGCCAGGCTCTGCGGCTCGGTCCCCGCACCAGCGGACTGCGGTGTGACCGAACGAGGTCCGGATATCGGCCAGCCAAGCGGTTCCGGGAAACCTCGTGACCTTCACCAGTTCGATCAGCACGTGTCGATCATGCAGCATCCGAGGTGCCACCCCCCCCCAGTGAGGCGAGCGTGTAGTCGACGCGCGGGGGAACACTGGGGTGCACGGTACGGGTGCCCCCAGGGAATCGAGGTGGCAAGGGTGACGATCGCCTCCAGCGTCGTTCCCGGCGACAGTGTGACGGACCCTGATGTCATCGGTGCCCGCTATGACGACCTGTACCGGCAGCGGGACCGCAGGGAAGAGGTCATCGGCGAACCGGAGTCATTTCGCGCCCTCGTCGCCGAGCGGGGCGACGGGCACGGCTGACCGGTGCCGTCGGCGGCAGACCGGGCGGCATGCTCGTCGAACGGTCCGACGAGCATGCCGCGTGCGAAACGGGCCCTCCGACGCGGTCAAGGGCGACGGGATCGGGTTGGGGTTGGGGGCTCAGTCCCTTTCGGGCCAGGAGAAGCCGAGTTCTTCGGCGCGCTCGCGGGTGCCGCCGCACACCTGGCCGTAGGTTTTCGGGTCCTCCTCGGCCAGCCGGTTCAGGGCGGCCGCTGCCTGTGCCTCAGGTGGGGTGCCGTCGTCCGGCACAGCCCAAAGGAACTGGAGGGAAATACCGTCCGGTTTCCCGGAGCCGATTCCCGGCGCGTACAGGAAGGTCACCACAGTGGTGTCCGGGTCGTCGAAGTCGCTGCTGATCCAGCCCCGTTTCGCGTCCCACCGGCTCAGGAGGTCCGGCCGTTCCCTCAGTCCGGCCTTGATCAGTCGGGCCGTGGTGCGGGCCGGCCAGGACCAGGAGTGGTCGGTCTCGGCGCGGGCGATCTCCGCGTCGTAGGCCGCGGCGTCGAACCGGTAGGCAGGAAGTACGGGTGCCGGCGCCTGGGAACCCGGCATGGTGGACGGCCGCTGCCAGTTCTCCCACACCACCTGGTCCCCGTCGCGCCGGATGGTGACGTGGAGCGCGCCGCAGCACCCCTCGGTGCAGGACGCCTCAGCGAGCTGTACCTCGCTGGGCTCCGGGCCGGCCCGGAGCCGGCCTTCGTCCAGCAGGTATTCGGGGCTGTGGGCGGGACCGCGGTCGAAGAACGCCGGGACCACGGGACGCCCGTCGAGGAGGATGCGGGTCTCGACGGGTTCCCGGTCCACGGGATCGCCCGCCACCACCTCCACGCGCAGCCTGCCGGGGGTCGCCGGGCGCCTGAAGGGGTGCCGACCGGTGCGCCGGATCCACCCGGCCCGCAGCCGCTGGTCCGCCTCGCCTGCTGCGGTCTCAGGCAGTGAGGCCCATCGGGGGTCGGCCAGCAGCCATCCCAGCGATTTCAACAGCGTCACACGCCGTCCGGGAGGCCAGTCCAGCAGCACGCCGGGACCGCTGCTCAGGTCCTGGGCGAGCGAGAGGAGGGTGGCGTGGTTGTCGAGGGTGGGCGGCAGGAGCCCGGCTCGCGTCACGATGCTCTCGTACACGGGGAGCGCGTCGCGGTAGGTGAGAAGGTCGCTCGGGGCGTCGCGCGAGCACCCCATCCGGACCAGGAGCCTGCCCGCCCGGGCGAGCAGGGCCATGTCGGAGGGGTGTTGGCCGAGCAAGTCGGGCAGCCGGGCTGCCTCTGTGATCCGGCGGGCGACCGTGGTGCTGAGGAGTCGGGGGGCAGCGGGGGACGCGGCCAACTCCGCACGGATGGCACTCTGTTCGCCCTTCCGCAGGGCAAGGACGAGTGGCCGCAGCTCATCACGGCGCGCGGAGACGGAGAGCCAGACGACGGCTGCGCTCTGCGGGTCCAGGGCGTCGAGGGCATCGACGGCCGGGCGGGTGAACTTCCGGAGCAGGCCGAGAACGGAGAGATGCGGGATGTCCTCGGACGTGCCGAGGCGGATGAGCAGGGCAAGGCCTGCGGTGACAGCGGGCGCGGTGGTGCCGGTCCGCGTGAGCTGCCGGGCCAGGGACCGGGCCGCGTCACACTGCCCCGCCGGCAACGGCAGTCCGGCGACGGCGGACTGGATCAGCATCAGGTGCATGGGGGAGTCCCGGATACCCAGCTGCGCGAAGCGGCGGTGCAGGGCGGCCGAGTTGGCCGGTAGCGGGTTCAGCGCGTCCCGGATGGCGCCCTGCGACTCTTCCAGGGACAGCGGGCTCTCATCCGGTGCGGACTGTGGAGTCACGCCCGGTTCGGGCTGTTGAGGGAGGGAGAAACCACGCCGCGGCGGGATCCCGTCGGGGGACTCATGCAGCAAATGCAGAGCGTAGTCGTACAGTGCGGGCGGGAGGGTGAGCGCGTCGCGCTCTTCCTGGGCGCTCACCGGGCGGGGTGGAACTCGATTCCGTAGGTCATGCACGCAGCCTGCCAGCCCGGTTCGCGCTCTGTCGAGGGAATGGGGCGCGGGCGATCTGCAGATGCTCTGCTCGCGTTCCCCTGCGCACTCTGCCGAGGGGATGTGCGGGAGCACAGCCCCTTCATGCTCGTTCAACGGCCGAGGACTCACGGGCAGGGACGGTGTCAGGCCCGCATGTTCCCGTTCCCCGGTCACTGCGGGCAACCGCCGTCCATGCCACCGCCGCCGGGATCACCATGCTCCGTCACGAACCCTTGTGCTCGTTTCTGTTCTACATAACACTCTCAATGCACAGAAGCGCGCATCACTGAACATGTTCAAACCTTGCATGGCGGTCGGTCGGTCGATCGGTCGCATCGAGTCGAGGAGAGCAGATATGACGCAGTTCAGCCGACGTAGATTTCTGAGCGCGGCCGTGGTCGGGGGCGCGTCCGTGGGTGTCGCCCTCGGCGGCGGCCGTACGACCCTTGCCCAGGCCGACAGTCCGCGGGGGCTGACCATCCGCGGGAACGAATTCCTGCTGGACGGCAAGCCGTTCCGGATCCTCTCGGGTGCCTTCCACTACTTTCGTACGCATCCCAAGGACTGGCGCGACCGGTTGCTGCGGATGCGGGCCATGGGCCTGAACACGGTGGAGACCTACGTCGCCTGGAACTTCCACCAACCGTACGAGGGGAAGGCCGACTTCAGCGGTTGGCGCGATGTCGCCGCCTTCGTACGGACCGCGGACGAGGCCGGGCTCAAGGTGATCGTGCGACCGGGACCGTACATCTGTGCGGAATGGGACTTCGGCGGCTTGCCGGCCTGGCTCCTCAAGGACAAGGACGCGCCGCTGCGCCGCTCCGACCCCGCCTACGAGCGGGCGGTCGACGCCTGGTTCGCCGAACTGCTGCCCCGGCTCGTGGACCTGCAGGCCACCCGCGGCGGGCCCGTCATCGCCATGCAGGTCGAGAACGAATACGGCAGCTACGGCGACGACCATGCCCACCTGGAGCATCTGCGGGACACCATGCGGGCCCAGGGCGTGGACAGTCTGCTGTTCTGCTCCAACGGGGCCACTCAGGAGGCGTTGAAGGCCGGCAGCCTTCCCGATCTTCTGTCCACCGTCAACTTTGCCGGGGACCCCACCGGGCCCTTCGCGGAGCTGCGAAAATTCCAGCCGGACAAGCCGTTGTTCTGCACGGAGTTCTGGGACGGCTGGTTCGACCACTGGGGAGAACCGCACCACACCACCGACCCGGCGCAGACCGCCGCCGACGTGGAGAAGCTGCTCGAAGCGGGTGCGTCCATCAACTTCTACATGGCCGTGGGCGGAACGAACTTCGGCTGGTCGGCGGGCGCCAATCTGACCGGCAGCGCCTACCAGCCCACCATCACCAGCTACGACTACGACTCCCCGATCAGCGAGTCCGGTGAACTCACCGAGAAGTTCCACAAGGTGCGTGAGGTGCTGGCCAAGTACGCCACCGTGCCGGCCACGCCCCTGCCGGCCACGCCCCGCCGCATGCCGTCCCAGAACGTGGCCGTCCGCGAGTCGGTGCCGCTGATGGACGCGCTCGACGTGCTGGGCACTCCGCTACGGCATGCCACTCCCGTTCACATGGAGGCGCTCGGCCAGCCGGACGGGCTGATCCACTACCGCACCCGGGTGCGGGGGCCGCAGGGGACCAAGGGCTTGAGGGTCACAGGCCTGGGCGACCGTGCGCTGGTGTTCGGCGACGGCAAGCGCATCGGCACCTTCGACCGTAATCAGCCGGACCACACCCTCGGCTTCGCCGTGGCCGGCGCCACCAGCACGCTGGACCTCCTGGTCGATCCCACCGGGCGGGTCAACTTCGGCCAGGGACTCAACGACCCCAAGGGAATCAGCGGCAAGGTCCTCCTCGACGACGAGGAACTGACCGACTGGGAGATCCGCCGGCTGCCGCTCGACAACCTCTCGGCTCTGCAGTTCGGCAGCACGGACACGCCGGCCGGCCCCGCGTTCCACCGGGCCCGGGTCCATGTCGACACCCCCGCGGACGGCTTCCTCGCCTTCCCGGGCTGGGACAAGGGCATGGTGTGGCTCAACGGGTTCGCGCTCGGCCGGTACTGGTCCCTCGGGCCGCAGGTCACCCTGTACGCGCCCAGCCATCTGTGGCGGCGGGGGCGGAACGAGCTCGTCGTCCTGGAAATGGAGCGGACGGGGGACCGGATCGAGGTTCGGTCCGTGCCGGACATCGGTTAGCACGGCACCGATCGTCGCTGTCGCCATGCCGCGCGCCTGTCTCACGGCTGGGGGCACAGGCAGGTAAATAGGGGAACGTGACTACAGAGCCGCAGCGCTTCAAGATCTTGTTGATTCCCGAACATGTCGAGAACAGAGGCGGTGCCTCCGCGGAGGACTCAGCCGTCCGATCGGCGCTCGTCGAGGCGACAGGCGAGACGGGCGCCTCGGGCTACCCCTGCTACGCCGGCAACGGGATCGTGGCCGACGTCGACCCCCGTACGCGCACGGTCGAGGCGGTGCTCAGGCGGTTGCTGTGGGAAGGGACGAAGGTCTCGCCCGAATGAGGCCGAAGGCCGGAGCCCCGCAGGGGGTGGCTCACCACGGCTGGATCGTCACGTACGACATCGGCGAATACGGCACCGACTACCTGCGGCGGGCCGCCACCTTGGCGGCGCGGTTGCGCAGCTCTGCCGCCGCCTGACCGCAGCACCCGCCGCGTGCCGACTCGGCTAATCCTCGAGGGTCACGACGGTGTCGAGACCGGCATGCCGCAGGGTGCGCTGAACGGCGCGGCGGGCTCCGCGGACGGTGACGGCGACGGTTTCCGGCGCATGTGTGACGGCGCGGAGCAGGGCGTAGGCGCATGCGAGGCCGATCCGATCAAGGCCGCTCATGTTCCATACCCAGGTGTCTGTCTGCCGCAGGCGCCGGTCATTGAGAAGCTCCTCCAGCTCGGGCAGAGTCTGTGCATCCAGGATGCCGGAGAACGTCAGGACGGCATGCTGCTCGTCAGCCTCGGTGAGCGCTACGGGTGCGCGCTCCGGCTGGGCGGACTGAGGGGGCATGGCTGGCACGTCGACCTCCTGGCAGCACGTCAAGGACGTTTCTCCATAGTTTCGACGAATGCGCTTCATCCGCCAAGCAGCTGCCCGACGGCGCGCGCCGCCTCGCGAGCCGGGCCTCCCGCGCCGATGAGTGTGGCCGCCGATGAGTGCGGCCGGGGCGGAGCCGGTCCGGTTGCGATGGGGTAGCAGGTGGAGCCGCCACCGCAACCGCAGCCGCGGTTCACCGGCAGCGGCCAGGCCGGCGATGGGGGATCAGTTGCCGACGGACTTGGTCCAGTTCTCACGGACCGTGCGCAGAGCCTTGTTCAGCTGGGCCTCCGTCGGGAACTGGGGTGTGCCCTCGACGGTCGGCAGCCGTGCGGCCAGGGCCTTGTTCAGGGTGCCGTTCTTCGCCATGACGGCCATCAGCACCGGGCGCGCGTAGTCCACGAGGCGGAGGTTCTGGCCTTCCGGACTGAAGACGTACTCCTCCCACAGTCGCGCCGCGGCCGGGTGCGGGGCGTCCTTGTTGATGGCCTGCGCGTAGTACTGCGAGAAGCTGCCGTCGAACGGAATGGAGACCTTCCACTTCACGCCCGTACCGCGGAGCTGGTCGATGTGCTGCAGGTTGAGGTAGTCCCACTCGATGCTGATCGGTGTCCTGCCCTTGGCGATCGCGGCCGGGCCGGGGGCGGCCCGGTTGTAGTTGCCGCTCCTGTCGAGCCGGGCGAAGAAGTCGATGCCCGGCCGGATGTTGTCGAACGACCCCCCGTTGGCGAGTGCCGCCGCGTACACGGCAGCGAAGGCCGCCCCCGCGTCCGTGGGCTCGCCGTACATCGAGACCAGGCCCTGGTGCTCCGGCCGGAGCAGATCCGCGAAGGACTCGGGGCAGGTCCGGACGCGGGCGGCATCGCAGCCGATGGAGACATAGCCGCCGTAGTTGTTGTACCAGCGGGCCTCGGCGTCCTTCTGCTCCGGCGGGATCTCGTCGAACTGCGCGACCCGGTAGGGGGCCAGCAGGTTCTGCCGCGCCGCGGACTGGGCGAAGGTGTCCCCGACGTCGATCACGTCGGGGGCGCGCTGTTGGCCTCGGTAGCGCTTGAGGGCATTGATCTCCTGACCGCTGTGGCCGCTCGGGTTGTCGACGACGACCTTGATGCCGTACTTCTTCTCGAAGCCGTCGATCAGCCCGCCGTAGTTGGCCCACTGGCGCGGCAGTGCGATCGTGTTGAGCCTGCCCTCCTTCTTCGCCGCCTTGACCAGTGCCGCCGTCCCGCCCACCTCCGCGGCGGACCCGGCACGGGAGGGCTCGACCCGCCGGGTGGGCCCCGCTTCCTGGCACGCACCGAGACCGAGCATCGCCAGGCCGAGACCGCACAGGAGGGCGCCTGCGCGGACCCGATGATGTGTTGCCACGACGCCTCCAACAGGGCCGGGTGGGGGAGCGTCCGCCGAACGGGGGAACGGCCGACGGGGGCCTCGAAGGCTCACTGAGCGGACGGCGCCCCCGGCACTCCCGCAGACCGCCGACGCCTTGCCCTGCGGGTGGTCCTGGCGCCACCCCGCCGCGGCGGTCACTGCCCGAAGTTTCTCTCTGCAGGAATGGTTCGAATCAGCCTACTCCGCCCCTTTGTGTGTCCCCGTCAGAGCGGCGATCGGGCCAGGTCACAGCGGCGAGTAGGGAGCACGGGCGGGGCGAGTGGGCGCCACGCGCGTACGGAGCGTCCAGCTCTGTTGCAGGCGCGGCGAGGAGGCACCCGGCGCGGGGCGAGCAGGCACCCCACGCGTAGGGCGGTATCCCGCTCGTTCGCGTTCGCCGGCGCAGGCGCGGTGCCACGGCCTCACCACCCCCCGTGCTGCTCCCAACGGCTGAGGAGGTGCTCCGGTGGCTCCTCTTCCGGGGGCAGGGCCTCGGGGGCGATTGCCTGGGAGGCCCAGATCGTTTTGCCTCTGGGGGAGTAGCGGGTACCCCAGCGTTCGGCGAACTGCGCCACAAGGAAGAGGCCGCGGCCGTTTTCGTCGGTGTCCTTCGCCTGGCGGATGTGCGGGGAGGTGCTGCTGCCGTCGGAGACCTCGGAGATCAGGGTGCTGCGGGTGTGCAGGAGCCGCACGTGGAGGGGGTCGGCGCCGTAGCGAATGGCGTTGGTGATCAGTTCGCTGAGGATGAGCTCGGTGCCGTAGGCGATGTGCTGCAGACCCCAGTCCTCCAATTGTCGGACGCAGGCGTTGCGGACCGGACCCACCGCCGCCGGATCGCGGGGGACGTCCCACTCGGCCACGTCCGCCGGGTCCAGCCCCCGGGGCCGGGCCACCAGCAGCGCGACATCGTCGGTGGACCTGGCGGGCAGCAGCGATTGCATGACGGCGGCGCAGGTGTCCTCCGGCGTACGGTCCGGTCCGGCAAGGGCCGCCCGCAGTGTCTCCAGACCCGCGTCCAGGTCACGGCTGCGGTTCTCGATCAGCCCGTCGGTGTAGAGCACCAGCCGCGAGCCCTCCGGCAGCGACAGCTCGGTGGACTCGAAGGGCAGGCCGGTGCTCAGGCCCAACGGCGGGGAGACGGGAGGGTGCAGGAACTCCACCGTCCCGTCGGGGTAGGCCACGGCCGGCGGCAGATGACCGGCCGTGGCCGTGGTGACCCGCCCGGAGACGGAGTCATAGATGACGTACAGGCAGGTGGCGCCGGTGATCGCGGGTCCCTCGTCGTTGTCCTCGTCCTGGACGTCGAGGTGGGTCACCAGCTCGTCGAGGTGGCCCAGCAGCTCGTCGGGGGAGAGGTCCAGGGCCGAGAAGTTGTGCACGGCGATGCGCAGCCGCCCCATGGTGGCCGCCGCGTGCACGCCGTGGCCGACCACGTCGCCGACGACCAGCGCCACCCGGGCACCGGGCAGCGGGATGACGTCGAACCAGTCCCCGCCCACTCCGGCCCGGGCGGGGAGATAGCGGTGCGCCACCTCCAGGATGTCCTGGTCGGGCAGGCCGCGGGGCATCAGGCTGCGCTGGAGCGTCATCGCCATCGTGCGCTCGCGGGTGTAGCGCCGGGCGTTGTCGATCCCCACCGCGGCCCGCCCCGCCAGCTCCTCGGCGAAGGACAGGTCCTCGTCGTCGAAGGGCGGAGTGCCCCCCGACCGCCAGAAGTCCACCAGTCCCAGCACCTCCCCCCGGGCGCGCAGCGGTACGACCGCCAGGGAGTGCACCCCGTGGTCCAGGATGCGCCGGGTGCGTTCCGGGTCCTGGGACCGCCAGGCGGACGAGCCGGCCAGGTCCGGCTCCACCAGGGAGCGGACCCGGTCCCGGTGTGCGCCCACCGGGACGTCCGGGACGAACCGGATCAGCTCGCCGACGGGGTAGAGCGGATGGTCCGGCGCCAGGCCGGCGAGGGCCGCCCGGCGCAGCTCGGAACCCGCCACGGTCGGCTCCTCGCCCTTCAGGACCGGGTCCAGCAGCTCGACGGTGACGATGTCGGCGAACCGGGGGACCGCCACCTGCGCCAGTTCCTCGGCCGTGCGCACGACATTGAGCGTGGAGCCGATCCGCACCCCGGCGTCGTAGAGGAGTCGGAGCCGCTCCCGTGCCACCTCGGCGCGCCCTGACAGCCACCTCAGTTCGGTGGTGTCGCGCAGGGTCACCACGCTTCCCTGGTGGGCTCCGTGGGCGGTGGAGGTGGACCGCTTGTTGAGGGCCAGCAGTCTGTCCTGGGCCAGGTGCACCTCGTCGGTGGCGCTGCGGTCCGACGCCAGGAGTTCGGCGGTGCGGTGGTCCAGCCCCAGGTCGCCGACATGGCGTCCCTCCGCTGCCGCCGGCAGGCCCAGCAGCCGCCGCGCCTCGTCGTTGGCCAGCAGCAGCCGCCCGTCGCGCCCGACGATGAGGACACCCTCCCGTACCGCGTGCAGGACCGCATCGTGGTGCTCGTACATCCGGGTCATCTCGGCCGGTCCCAGGCCGTGGGTCTGCCGGCGCAGCCGACGGCTCACCAGTCCCGCGCCGCCTCCGGCGAGCGCCAGTGCCACGACTGCGGTGCCCAGGAACATGGGCAGCTGCCGGTTGACCGACTTCTGCACCTTCTCCACCGTGACCGGCGCGGCGACGAGGGCGACGACCCGGCCCGAGGCGTCCTTGACGGGGGCCACGGAGACCACGGAGAGGCCCAGGGCGCCCTGGAAGGTCCGGGTGAAGGGCTTGCCCCGGGCGGCTTCGGCATACGGGCCGATGACGTGCTTGCCGATCTGCCGCGGGTCGCTGTGGGTGAGGGTGATCCCGTCGAGCTTGTACACGATGAGGGCGTCGACGCCGGAGGCCTTCCGGGCCGCTTCGGCGAGCGGCTGGAGCTTCGCGGACGGATTGTCGCTGTTCAGCGCCTGCTGGAGCCCCCAGGAGTGCGCGAAGGACTCGGCGGCGGCGAGCGTCCGGTGCCGGGCGTCGGTCATGGTGTCCCGCCGGGCCTGGACGACGAGGGCCACCACCGCCGCCGCGACCAGCAGCACCACGAGCACCAGCTGGAGGAGGAAGACTTCCCGGGCGACGCTGCGTGTGGTCATGGAGGGTTGGGGGTGCTGCGGACCTCCGGCACTCGCGGGGCGTTCGTCCTGCGGAGGACCGCCGGTCTCCGCGGGACCGCCGTCCTCCGTGCGACCGCCGTCCTCTGTGGGCTCTGCGGCCTCCGCAGAGCCTCCGGCCCCTGCAGGACCGCCGGCCCCCGCTGTGCGTTCGTCCTGCTGGTCGTCGTCGGTGCTGTCTCCGGCAGGGGGCGTGCCCGGAATGGCGGAACGGCCGGGGGCGCGGCTCAGCCAACGCCGGAATCGACCCGGATTTCCGCTCATGCTCCCTATTTATGCTGTACCGCCCGGGTGGCGGCAAGGCGCGCTACGGCAGTTGCCCCACGGGACGGCGAGAGACCGCCAGGCTGTGGCCGGACCGGCCCTCGCCGTCCTGCTCAGCCCTCCGTGTTCGGGGGTGTGCCGGGACGGCGGCCCCATGCGGAGATGGTGACTTGCGGGATGTCGATGAACGCCGGGTCTTTCAGCAGGGTGGCGAACTCGGTCAGGTCGGCCTCGGTGACGAGGCCGTCGGCGAGGAGGGCGGGAGCCGCCTGGGTGATGAGCGGGAGCCAGCGGTCCTGGCCGAGTCCGCCCATGCAGCCGAGGTTCCCGGCGAAGGCCACCTCTGTCAATGCGTTGCGGGCGAGGAGGGCAGGCAGGGCCCGGGCCCAGGTCATGTCGGCGCCGTGTTCGCGGTAGGTGCGCTGGTAGGCGTCGAGGATGCGCTGGACCAGAGGGAAGGGCGAGGTGTCGGCCGGCAGGTGATAAGGCTCTTCGATGACGAGCCAGCCACCGGGGGAGAGCCAGCCGGCGGCCCGCGCGACCATGTGGTCCCGTTCCGGGAGATGGCAGAACAGGTAGCGGGCGTGGATGAGGTCGAAGCTGCCGGGTGCGTAGTCCTCGCGTGTGATGTCGGCTTCCTGGATCTCCAGATGCGCGGCCCGGTCCGCATCGAGGTGGCGGGTGTCGAGGTCGGTGGCGACCACGCGTCCGTCCGGACAGCGTTCGGCGAGCCAGTAGGCGATGGAGCCCGAGCCTGCGCCCAGTTCCAGGCAGTTCCAGGACGATTCGATGGGAAGGCGGTCGAGAATGCCGGTGGTGAAAGCGTCGACACTGCGTTGGATGGACTCCAAGCGGTCACGTTCGCGGTCGGCGTCGTTGCTCAACAGGCCGCTGTGGTACGGGGTGGTGGCGGGCTGCTGTGTCATGGGTGCGCCTCTCTCGTGCTCGGGTGCGTAGCCGGGGTGTGTGGACGGCGTCGGTCGGACGTGGTGAGGCCGGAAGCGGTGGCCGCGTCGCCTCCGGAGCCGATTGCGCAGACCTCACGGGTGGGCCGGTCCTCGCGCCCGGGGCGGTTGAGGGACGAGACCAGTTCGAGGGTGTCGGAGAACGTCACAGGGCCGGTACGCGCGATGAACAGCGACACCCTCTCCGGCGCCCAGCGCCAGATCTCACGGTCCCGGCCGAAGCCGAACGAGGCAACCACCCCTACCCTGGGCCGGGGGCGTGAGACGCGCACACCCTGCGCCTTGTCCGGGCCTGTCACATCCGCGTAGTTCGGGTCTGTCACATCCGCCATGGTCTCTCACCTGTGGTGCCGCTGATCCACCCGCCGTAGCGCGGGGGCCGGAGAACGCCTCCGGCCCCACCACCCCTGCCCCTTTGCGCGACAGGGGAACAGCGCCCCGGTGGCATTCCAGGCTGGTGCCGGCTGGATGGCCCTCGCTCAAGTCGCCCCGCATCGTGCGTACTTCGCGGGCGGCGGGGGCCCTTAATCCTGGTGTGCGATGTGCTGTGTGCCCTCTACAGGAGGCCCAATGACACTCTTACACGTTCATGATTACGGGGGCGACGGCCCTCAACTGGTGCTCCTGCACGGTTACGGAAGGTCGCTCACCGACTGGGACGCCTCGGCCGCCCTGCTTGCCTCCGGCCACCGTGTCCTCGCCGTCGACCTTCCCGGGCACGGCCGCTCTCCCGGCATCTCCCCCTGGACCATCCCCACCGTGGTGCGGCACATCGCGGACACGCTCGATGCGCAGGGCGTGCCGGAGGCCGTAGTGGTGGGCCATTCCCTCGGCGGACTGGTCGCGGTCGAGTACGCCCGGGCGAACCCGGACCGCACCCGTGCCGCCGTGAATCTCGACGGCTTCTGGTGGGGACGCGAGTATCCCGACGCCGACCGGGTGAGCGAGGGGCTGCTGGCGTCGGCCGGGGTCATCGCGCCACCCGACTACATCGAGGAGCAGGTCCTCAACTGCGCCCGGTTCGGGATTCCCGCGGACCGTGCGGAGGCCGCTGCCCGCGCGGCCGCACGCCCGTTGCCCGACGGCACGTGGCAGACGCTGCCGGAGCGGGCGGCGGCGCTGGAGATTGTCGACGAACTCCACAGGCTCGGCGCGCCCGGTGCCGCCGCATGGCTGGACGGGATCGACCGCCCGCTGCTGCTGGTACAGGCCGGCCGACAGCTACCCCCTGCGCCCGGCATGGAGTGGTTCGGCGAATTCAGGGCCCGGTTCGCACGAGAGGTCGCTGACGAGCTGGCTGTGCTCTCCCGCACCCGGCCGACGGTCAGCGTCGACCGGATCGACGCCACCCACCCCATGACCATGGAGACTCCGGAAGCGGTGGCGACGGTGGTCGCCGGGTTCGTTCGAGGACTGCCCGGCTGAAACATCCGGCACAGTTCACGAACCATGCTTTCGCCCGGCTTCCTGCTGTTCGTATGCGGACGTGAAGAAGCCCCGTTGGCCTGTGTGCGCAGGCCGACGGGGCACTCTGCCGTGAACTCGTGGTTCGTGAACGGGGGTTCGGCGACCGTGCACTCTCCGCAGAGTCTGAGGGTGGGGCCCGGGCTCCCCGGAGAGGGCTTCTCGGTGCGGTCGGTCAGGACAGGATCTCGACGTACCCGTCGGTTCCGTGCACGCGGATCCGCTGCCCGTCCCGGATCAGCCGGGTGGCTTGCCCGACGCCCACGACGGCCGGCAACCCGTACTCCCGGGCGATCACTGCGCCATGGGTCATCAGGCCGCCCACCTCCGTCACCAGGCCCGCGACAGCGACGAACAGCGGCGACCAGCTGGGGTCCGTGAACGTCGTGACCAGGATGTCGCCCGCTTCGAGATCGGCCTCCGCCATGTCAAGGATGACGCGGGCCCTTCCCTCGATGGTCCCGGCGGAGACCGGCAGGCCGGTCAGGGCGCCGGCCGGCACGTCGTCGCGCCGGTACGCCCCGGTGACGGCCTCACCATCCGAGGTGAGGACCCGGGGCGGTGTGAGCGCCTGGTACGACCGGAAGGCGTCCTTGCGCTGCTGGATGAGCCGGTCATCCACCCGGTGCGAGCGCACGACGTCGTGGAGTTCCTGGAACGTGAGGTAGAAGATGTCCTCCTTCTCGGGAAGCACGTCGGCCTGCACAAGGCGCCCGGCCTCCTCCCACAGGGCCTGCTTGTAGACGAAGTAACGGCTGACGATGCCGTACTTCGGGTACTCCCGGTACCCGATGAAGGTTCTGACCCGGTCGATCATCCGCTTGGCCTCGTCGGCTTTCCGGTCCCCGTCCGGCAGGGCCCGCAAGCGTGACAGCACGTCCTGTTCCTTCGTCTGCGCCTTCTGCCGCCCTTGCTCGAAACGCCGCTCGGCGGCGCCCGGCTCGAAGTTCCTGACGTTGTCGAGGATCACGGGTACGAGCGTGGTGGGGCGCTCGCGCCAACGCGGCCTCGTGATGTCGATTTCGCCGACGCAGCGCATGCCGTACCGGTCGAGGTAGGCCTCGATGGCGTCGCGCGCCGCGGCCCCGCCCGCGAGCTTCGCCAGCTCGTCCAGGAAGCCCTCGTCCAGGGCGCCCTGCAAAAACGTCACCACCTCCGACTGCGGGCGGATCACGTCCGCGACGTCGAGCAGCGCCAGTCCCATCTCCGACGTGACGTTGCCGGGAGCGGACAGCGTGAGTGTGTCAGCCGCGTTCTTCTCGCCCAGCCACTCCTGCAGCTTGTCGTTGAGCCACCACGTGGCCTCCATCCCTGCCATGATCGCCTGAAAGTTCAGTGGATCGCTGAGGACCCGTTTGTGCTCCTCGAAGGCCTCCAGCAGGAAGTCGAACAGCGCCGGTCCGGTCTTCGTCCGGATGTCGCGCTCCAGGGCCGCGATGGACGCCTGGCTGCGGTCGACCAGCTCGGTGACAACGGCCGGATCGGTCCCGACCGGGGCGGGCGCACCGCCGGCCGGCGGCCCGCCGGGACCCGCGTCCGGGAGCGACGGGACGAAGCCGTCGCGGTCGAGGACGGTCTCCAGCGCGTCCCTGACCAGCGGATCGCCTCTCCCCATGAGGTCCAGGAGGCCGGCGCGGCTCGCGGGCGAGGCCAGGCGCCGGGTGACGTCGACGAACAGCCTCCCGGCCGCCTCGTGCATCGGCACCATGGCCGTCAGCTGCCACATGGAGAGCCCCAGGGGCTTCATGGGGTCGGTCATCATCTGCTGATGACCGACGGAGACGTAGACGTGATTCTCCTGGTCGCCGGTCTCGGGGATCGGGAACAGCGTCGTGATCGGCCGGCTCTGAACGATCCGGAAGCCGTCGTCGACCAGGCACCATTCGATGTCCTGCGGGCGGCCGAAGTGGGCCTCGATCCGTCGCCCGAGCTGCACGAGCCGCACGGCCTGCGCATCCGTCAGTGCCGGCTGCTCCTGCCGCTGCGCGTCGATCGCCACCTCCCGCGTACCGCCGCTCGGCAGGGCGTGCACGGCACGCTGTTTGGCGGCGATCGCCCTGTCAACGACTTCGCCGTCTTGCACCGTGAAGACGTCCGGGTTCACCAGGCCGGAGACCAGGGCCTCGCCGAGGCCGAAGCCGGCGTCCACGGTGGCCACCTTCCGGTGGCCCGTGACGGGGTCGGCCGTGAACAGGACGCCGGCCGCCTGCGGGAAGACCATCTGCTGCACGACCACGGCCATGTGGACCGTACGGTGGTCGATGCCGTTCCGCCGGCGGTAGGTCACGGCCCGCTCGGTGAACAGCGAAGCCCAGCACCGGCTGATGTGCCGGAGGATCGCCGCCGGCCCCACGACGTTCAGGTACGAGTCCTGCTGGCCGGCGAAGGAGGCCGTCGGCAGGTCCTCTGCCGTCGCGCTGGACCGGACGGCGCAGGCGGTCTGTTCGCCGAGTCGGTCGAGCGCGCGGGTGATCGCCGCCGCGAGATCGCCCGGGATGGCGGTCCCTTCGATGGTCCGGCGGATCTCCGCGCTGAGCGTGCGGACCGCCTCCCGGTCGTCAGGGTTCAGGCGCGACAGCTGATCGAGCCGGTCGTCGATCGATGGCGCTTCCGCCATGATCCGCCGGAAGGCGTCCGTCGTCACGCAGAAGCCGCCCGGTACGCGGATGCCTTCGATCCCCGACAGCCCGCCCAGGTGCGCGCCCTTGCCGCCGACAACCGCGACCTGCGTCTCGTCAGCCTCGTGAAGATCCCACACGTACTGCTCGCTCATCGCGATGCCTCCGAGGCAGTCGTGTCCCGTTGCCCTGCGCCGGCCGGTCGCCTCACCGGCGCCTCCAGCTCTGTCGCACCTCTTGTCGGGCACGTTCTCGTCTCTGTCCCCCCACTGGTTCGACGCCACCGCATCCCCCCATGCATCGACAACTCACGCACGCCGTGTCCCCATTTCCGCAGGTTGTGGTCTCGGCCGACGATTTTGCGCCACCCCCTGGGTCTTGCCGCAAGCCCCCCGGTGCGCTATAAGTTAAGAGTGGCAAGGAGAGGTCTCTCCTTGCCTTTTCTGTTGGCCGTCACTACGCGCACCGGCGAACGGCCCACGCCCGAGGCCTTGTTCCACGAGCTGGCCCACCCCTCGATCTCCCGCACCGTCCGCCTCCCTTCGGTCTGCACTTCCCCCCGCGGCCCGGCCGGTCGGCGCCGCCCTGGATGCGATGACGCGCTGTCTACGTCGGGGCGTCCCCGGGCGTTCGTTCGGCGGCGGCCGTGAGCTGTTGGGCCAGGTCTTTGAGCGAGTGGCGCAGTTGGTCGGGGCTGTGGACGGTGAAGGGCCATTCCAGGGAGGCGAGCAGGCGGGCCACGGTGTCCAGATGTGCGGCCTGCGCGCGCATCAGTACGCCGGTGGGTGTGGTGGTGAGGGTGACGATCGTGCGGGGCAGCCGGCGCGCGATGTCCTCGAGGGGGCCCTCGATCAGTACCTCGACCCGCCACGGTGCGGGGGTCCGGGCCAGGGATGCGGTGAGGTGGGTCACCGGGTCGAAGTCGTCGGGGGCGGTGAACGTTGCCGTACCGGGCGTGGCGGAGGCGATCCGGTCGATGCGAAAGGTACGCAGGCCGTCCCGGAGGTGGTCGTGGCCGACGAGGTACCAGCACCCGGAATGGAAGACCACGCCGTACGGGTCGACCTCGCGCTCCGTGTGTTCCCGGTGCCAGGAGCGGTAGCGCAGGCCGACGGTGTGACCGGAGTGGCATGCCTGCGCCAGGGTCAGCAGGACGCCGGTTTCGGGGGCCTGCGCGAGCACGGTGTCGGTGGTGAAGGACAAGGTGTCCCGCATGGCGGCCAGCGGTGCACGCAGCGGATCCGGGAGTACTCGTTCGATCTTGGCGAGGGCGCCGGCGCCGGCCGGAGCGGTGGTGCTCATGCCCAGGCGGTCCCCGGCCAGCAGCCCCAGCACGATCACGAGGGCTTCTTCGTTGGTGAGCATCAGCGGTGGCATCCGGTAGCCGCGGGCCAGCCGGTAACCACCGAAGCGGCCCCGGCCCGATTCCACCGGGAGGCCCAGCTCGCGCAGGCGTGCCGCGTAGCGCCGCACCGTGCGCACATCGGTCCCCAGGCGGTCCGCCAGCTGTGCACCGGTCAGGCCTGGCTGTGTCTGGAGGAGTTCCAGCAGGGCCAGTACACGCGTCAAGGGGTGTGACATGCATCACTCATCATGTGAGGGCGGAAACTGTCCTGTATGGACTCTACTCTCGCCGCAACCCCTTAAATCCAAGGAGAAATCGCATGGCTACCTTCGTACTCGTCCCTGGTGCCTGGCTCGGAGCCTGGGCGTGGGAGGACACTGCGCAGGCGCTGCGGGAGCGCGGCCACAGCGCGCTGCCGATGACGCTGACCGGCCTGGGCGAACGATCCGCCCTCGCCACCCCGGAGGTGGGCCTGGACACGCACATCGACGACATCACCGCGTTCGTCGTGGAGCAGAACCTGCACGAGGTCACCCTCGTGGCGCACAGCTATGCCTCGGTTCCCGTCACCGCCGCCGCGGGCCGCCTCGGGACGCGCCTGGAACGTGTCGTCTATCTCGACAGCGCTCCCTTTGCCGAGGGCACGGGCCTGCTCGACGTCATGCCGGAAGACGTGGTCAGCCGACTGCACCAGCAGGTCGCCGAGCACGGAGACGGATGGCAGCTGCCCTTGCCGCCCGTCGGCCTGCTCGGCACGCTCAGCTCCCTCGAAGGGCTCGACGAGGACCGGCTCGGCCTCATGCGCACCCGGGCCACGCCCCAGCCCTTCCGCACCTTCGAACAGCGGCTGACCCGCCCCGGAGAGCTCGGCCCCGACGTCGACCAGGTGGTGCTCGCCTGCAACGATGCCCAGGCCCTGCTGGATGCCGGGGTGCCGGCGCTGGCCTTCCTCCACCAGTCACCGTGGCGGCGCTTCCACCTGCCCACCGGACATTGGCCCATGCTGTCCGCACCCGTCGAACTCGCCCACACCCTCGACACAGTTGTGTCTTCCGGACGCTGACAGGCACGGCCTGCTCCGCCCGCCTCCAGCTCAGCCCGGGTTGCCGCCGACGGCGTTCATATCGAGGTCCCAGTCCAGTTGGCGGGCCAGGGTGTCGTCGCCGGGACGCTGGGGGGAGGGTGCGCGGCCGGTGCGCGCGGGGGCCCGGGTGCCGCGGGAGATCTCTCCGCTGGCGGTGATGTTGTGCTCCACGCGGGGGCGGCGGCATGCCTCGTAGAGGGCGAGCGCGCTGTCCAGACCGGGCGTGTCCCGCAGGGACTTGGCGAGGATGACGGCGTCCTCCAACGCCATCGAGGCCCCTTGCCCCGTCGCGGGTGACGCCGCGTGCGCGGCATCACCGAGGAGCAGCGTCCGTCCGGAGCGCCAGGGGGTACCGAGCGGGATCTCGGTGGCGTTGGTGGCCATGATGCCGTCGGTGGAGGCCGCGACGATGCCCGCAGCGGGGGTGGCGTCCTGGCCCAGCAGCTCGACGAGTTGCTGCCGCCGGCGGGAGGGCGTGGAGTGTGCGAGCTCATCGGCGGGGAGGGCCTGACCGGCGACGCGTGCGAACCAGTTCGTCTCCCCGTCCGGCGAGACCGCGTAGCCGAAGGCGGCACTGCTGCCCCGCACCATGGTGATGTGCCCCGTGTCCTCCACCACCGGGGCGCTGTGCGTGTAGCCGTAGAAGACGCTCTGCCCCGCATAGACGGGATCTGCGCCGGGCGCGATCGATTGCCGGACGGTCGAGTTCAGGCCGTCGGCGCCGATGAGCAGATCACCGGTCGCGACGCCGCCGTCGGCGAAACGCGCGGTCACCTTGCCCGGGCCCCTCTCCACGGACACCAGCCGCGCCCCGTGCGACAGCTCGATTCCCCGGCGCAAGGCCTCGGCCTGCAACGCGGCGTTCAACTCGCCACGGCGCAGGCACCGGTACCGCAGGGACGCGTCGTCGGCCTCCCCGAGCGGCACACGGGCCACCTCGGCACCCTGGTCGTCGAGCACCCGCATCGCGCGCAGCGGAAAGCCGAGGGCGGTGACCGCATCCGAGGCGTCGAGCTGCGCCAGTGCACGCATCCCGTTGCTCGCCAAGGTCAGAAACGCCCCGACGTCCTCGGCCGTGTCGGGATGCGCCTCGTGCACGGCGACGTCGAACCCCGCCTTGTGCAGGGCCAGTGCGGTCGCCGTACCGGCGATCCCGCCGCCGATGACCAGTATGCGTGTCACGTGGTACTCCATTCGTCCGCGCAGATCCCCCTCGGGCCTCCGGGTAAATGATGTACCCGGTCGGCCCGGCGTTTCAGGAATCTGCGGCCAATGGCTCGTGCACGCTGCGGGATGTCCTCGGACGGAGGCTCAGACCGAGGCCTTCGGGCGCGCGCCTTCGAGGGCGTCGTCGGCGGCGCCGGTGCCGTGCGGGGCGGCTTCGGCGACGGACGGAGCGCCGGTCAGGCCCCGTTCATGGGCCGTGACCCCGGAGCGCACCGCCCAGAAGTAGAAGACCGGGGCGGTGACCGCGATCAGGACGGTGCCCAGCACACCGGGGAGGACGCCCCGGCCGCCGAACTCCCGGCCGCCCAGCGCGGACACCGCCGCCGTCCACACCAGGAAGGTGATCATCCACCAGGCCGGAGCGAACTGCCGCAGCAGGCTCGCGCCGCGCCCGCCCCTGCCGGACGTTTCGCGGCCCTTTCCGATCTCGCCCCGGCGCCACAGCACCAGCGCCGCGACCGGTGTGGACACCAGCGTCAGCAGGGTGATCTTGCCGGTCTCCGGCCACTTCGACCAGTACAGCGCGCAGGCGGCGAAGGTGAAGGTGAGCGGGCACAGCACCCCGGCGGCCGGCAGCCGGAAGGGACGGGGCAGGTCCGGGCGGGTCCGCCGCAGCACCCCCACCGCGATCGGGCCGATCAGATACGAGATGACCATGGCCGCCGACACCACACCGGCCAGCGCCTGCCAGCTGCGGCCGACGGTGAGCAGCAGCACCACGGAGAAGCCGAGGTTGAGCCACATCGCGGGGCGGGCGGTGCCGTAGCGGGGGTGCACGGCCGCCAGCTTCCGGGGGAAGAACCCGGTCTCGGCGAGGTTGGTGACCATGTACGCGGCCGAGGCGACATTGGCGATGTTGGACCCGGCCGGCGAGATGAACGCGCCGAACTGCAGCATGGTGACCACCCAGTGCAGCATCAGCAGTTCCGCCAGGTCGGCGAACGGCGAGTTGAGGTTCACGCCCTGCCAGCCGCCGGCCCGCTCCAGCAGCTCCGGAGGCACCGCGCCGAGGTAGGAGACCTGCAGCGCCAGATAGATCACCAGGCCCAGCGCGAGCGCGCCGGCCAGGGCGAGCGGGATGGCCCGCCCCGGGTTCTTCGCGGCTCCGCCGAGGTTGACCACGGCCTGGAACCCGTTGAAGGCGAAGACCACACCACAGGTGGTGACGGCGGTCAGCACGGCCGGCCAGCCGTACGGGGCGAAGCCGCCGTGGGCGGTGAAGTTCGAGGTGTGGAACCCGGACCCGACCAGGGCGAGCACCGCCAGCACCGGGATGGCGAACTTGACCAGGGTGAGCACGGTGTTGGCGCGGGCCAGCAGCTGCACCGACCAGAAGCAGGTCAGCCAGAGCGCGAGGGTCAAGACCAGCGCCACCGCCGTGCCGGAGAGGGTCAGCTGGTGGGTGCCCGGGTCGACCAGGCCCTTCGCCCAGCCGAAACTCCAGGACGTCATGTACTGGGTGGCCGCGATCGACTCGATCGGGATCAGTGAGGCGGTGGCGATCCACACCGCCCAGCCGGTGAGGAAGCCCAGGACCGGGCCGTGTGAGAGGTGCCCGTAGCGGGCCATGCCACCGGGGATCGGGTAGGCGGAGCCGACCTCCGCGTACGACATCGCGATCATGCCGATGAAGACGACGCCGATCACCCACGCGACCAGTGACGCGGGGCCCGCCACCTGGGCGGCTGCGCCGGCTCCGAAGAGCCATCCGGAGCCGAAGATCGAGCCGATCCCGATCATGATGAGGGCGAAGAGGCTGAGCCCCTTGCGCTCGCCGGCGCTCATGTCCATGGGAGGTGTTGTCCGTCCTGGTGTTGCGCAGGCCCCCCGCACTGCCGAGGGGCCGCTGTCCGCTGCTGCCGACCACCCTATTTCCGGCCCGGTGGCGGGAACGCCGCTGCGCTGCGGGAACACCATGCGGACCGGCCCGGGCAGACCACGGGACCAAGGTCAACAGGCCCGGCCCCACGGCCCGTTCACGCCCCGGCCGCTGCTCTTCGGCGGCCCGGGAGGTCCCCGCATGAGACACGTCACAGTGAGGAGCGGGACGGGCGCTCGCCCGCGAGGACGGTGGCGCGGCTTTCGAGGCCCCCGGCCCGGCCGCTGAACGCCGCCGGCCAGGTGACACGGGTCACATGGCCGACGGCCGTCCGCGGTGCCTCAGTTGTTGACCACCTGGACGGTGGTCCCACTGGACGGTGCGTAGCCCACTTCGCCGTTGTAGTTGCCGGTGACGAGGTGGGTTCCCTTCGGCAGGGGGCTGAACACCGCGCTGGCCTGGCCGTTGACCAGGGGCACGGTCTGGGGGGTGCGCCCGGCGATGGCGAGGGTGAGGGTCCCGGTGGGGGTGCCCGTTCCGGGAGCCACCGTGGTGACCTTCGCTGTGACGGTCACCGGGTCACCCGTAGTCGAGGGGTTCGGCGTGGACACCACGACCGTGGCGGTGGCCGCCTTGTTGACCAACTGGGTGTCGGTGCCGCTCGAGGCGGTGAAGTCGGTGTCCCCGTTGTAGGTGGCCGTCAGGGTGTACGGGCTGCCGGTGCGGGTGGTCCAGGTGTGGGCGGTGGTGGCGACGCCCCCGGAGAGCGTGGCCGTGGCGGAGCCGGTGCCGTCGCCGAAGGTGAAGGTGACGGTGCCGGTGGGGGTGCCCGCCCCGGGGGCGACGGAGGCGACCGTGGCGGTGAGGGTGGTGGGCCGGCCGGCCACGGTGGGGTCGGGGGAGGAGACCACCGCGGTGGTCGTGGCGGCCTTGCTGACGCTCTGGGTGTCGGTGCCGCTCGATGCCGTGTAGGTGGTGTCGCCGTTGTAGGTGCCGGTGAGGAGGTACGGGCTGCCGGCGGTGTCGGTGTAGGTGTGGGCGGTGGTGGCGAGGCCGTTGCTGAGGGACGCGGTCACCGTGGGGCTGCCGTCGCCGAAGTCGAAGGTGACGGTGCCGGTGGGAGTGCCCGCCCCGGGTGCCTGAGCGGCGACCGTCGCGCTCAGGGTGGTGGGCTGGCCGGCCACGGTGGGGTCGGGGGAGGAGACCACCGCGGTGGTCGTGGCGGCCTTGCCGACGGTCTGGGTGTCGGTGCCGCTCGACGCGGTGAAGCCGGCGTCCCCGTCGTAGCTGGCGGTCGCGGTGAACGGCCCACCCGCGCCGGTGTACGCGTGGCTGATCCGGGCCACCCCACTGGAGAGGGCGGCGGTAGCCGGGCCCGTCCCGTCGCCGAAGTCGAAGGTGACGGTGCCGGTCGGCACCCCGGCCCCCGGACCGACCGGCACCACCGTCGCGATGAGGGTCACCGGCTGCCCGGTCACCGACGGGTCCGGGGCGGTGACCAGTGTCGTGGTGGTCGCCGCAGGCAGCACGGTCTGGGTGTCGCCGTCCGCGGAGGAGCTGAAGTTGGCGTCCCCGCCGTAGCCGGCGGTGATGCTGTACGGGCTGCCGGTCGCGCTGGTGTAGGTGTGCGCGACGGTCACTGCACCGCCGGACAGCGGCGCCGTGATGGCCGCGGTTCCGTCGCCGAAGTCGAAGGTGACGGTGCCGGTGGGGACCCCGGCGCCGGACGGCATGGGGACCACGGTGGCGGTGACGGTCACCGCCTGGCCGGTCACCGTGGGGTCGGGCGAGGAGGTCACCGTCGTCGCGGTGGTGGCGGTGCCGGCCGTCACGGTGTGCGGGGCGGTGACGGCGGCGGTGGTGAAGCCGGCGTCCCCGCTGTAGGCCGCGGTGACGGTATAGGGGCTGCCCGCCGTGGTCGCATAGGCGTGGGTGGCGGTCGCGACCCCGGCCAGGGCCGGAGCGGTGACCGGTGCGGTGCCGTCACCGAAGTCGAAGGTGACCGTGCCGGTGGGGGTACCGGCCCCCGGCGGGACGGCGGTGACCGCCGCACCGAACGTCACCTCCTGCCCCACCGTGGAGGGGTCGGGCGTCGAGGCCAGGCCGGTGGTGGTTCCGGCCGGCTGCACGGTCTGGGTGAAGGTCCCCACGGAGGTGATGGTGTCGGCATCGCCGTTGTAGGTGACGGTGACCGTGTACGGGCTTGGCGCGGCGCCGGTGTAGGTGTGCGAGGTGGCGGCGGCCCCGTCGGCGAGGGGGACGGTGACCGGTGCCGAGCCGTCGCCGAAGTCGAAGGTGACGGTGCCGGTGGGGGGCCCGCGCCGGGCGGAACGGTGGTGACCGTCGCACCGAACGTCACCGGTTCGCCCACCGCCGCGGGGTCGGGAGACGCGGTGACGGCCGTCGTGGACGCGGCCTGACCGACCGTCAGCGAGCCGTCCCCGCCGAGGAGGCGATGTTGCCGTCGCCGTTGTAGGTGGCGGTGACGGTGTACGAGGCCTCCGCCGCGTCGGCGTAGGCGTGGTCCACGGCCGCCGCCCCGCCGGTGAGGGGGGCGGTGACCGGCGCTGTGCCGTCGCCGAAGTCGAAGGTGACCGTGCCGGTCGGCGTACCGGCCCCCGGCGGGACAGTGGTGACCGTCGCGGTGACGGTGACCGGCTGGCCGGCCACCGACGGGTTCGGCGCCAGGCTCACATCCGTGGCGGAGGTGGCCTGTTGGACGGCCTGGGTGTCGGTGCCCGTCGAGGCGGTGAAGTTGCCGTCCCCGCTGTAGGCGGCGGTGATCGCGTAGGGGTCCTCGGCGGCGTCGCTGTAGGCGTGACTGACCGTTGCGGCACCGCCCGCCAGCGGGGCGGTGACGGCGGGCGTGCCGTCGCCGAAGTCGAAGGTCACCGTGCCGCCCGGCGCCCCGTCCCCCGGCGGTACGGGGGCGACCCGCGCGACGAGGGTGACGGACTGCCCGGCCACCAAGGGATCGGGGGCGGACTGCACGGTGGTGGTGGTCGAGGCCGCCCCGACCACCTGGGTGTCCGTTCCGCTGGACGGGATGAAGAAGACGTCGCCGCCGTAGGAGACGGTGACCTCGTAGGGGGTCCCGGACGCAGCGGTGTAGACGTGGCTGACCGTCGCCGTGCCGCCGGTGAGGGCCGCCGGAACGGGGGCCGAGCCGTCCCCGAAGTCGAAGGTGACGGTGCCCGACGGGGTGCCGGTGGTGGGCGGAACCCCCGTCACCACGGCGGTGAAGGCAACCGCTTCCCCCACAACGGAGGGGCCGGGCGCGGAGCTGACGGCCGTCTCCGTGGGCGCCTGGTAGCCGAAGCCGCCGGACACGGTCACGCTGCCGCCCGGGGTGGTGATGACGAGGTCGTCCGGACCCGGCGTCCCCGGGGGCGTCACCACCAGCAGCAGGGTGTCGGAGGACGCACGGAAGGACACCGCGGGCAGACCGCCGACGGTGACGGCGGTGACCTGGCTGAGGCCGGTGCCCGTCACCACCAGGGTGGTACCGCCCGCGGTCGGCCCGGTGCCCGGGCTGACGCCGGTCACCGACGGCGCCGCGGCATAGGTGTAGAGCAGTCGGTTGCTCACCCCGCCGATGGTGGTGAGGTAGACCGGCACGGTACCGGGCCCCGCCACCGGGGGAGCGGTCACCAGCAGCTGCCCCTCGGACACCGCGGTGGGGAAGGCGATCGCGTCACCGAAGCGCACCAGCAGTGCGGTGCTCAGGTTGGCGCCCACCAGCTCCACCACATTGCCCCCGCCGACCGGGCCGGCGGAGGGGATGAGCCGCGAAAGGCTGGGCCAGTACAGGTAGAAGAAGTACCCGACGCGGGTGCTGCCTACGGGTGTGGTGACGGTGACCGGGACCGCCCCGCTGCCCGCGGGGGTCACCGCGACGATGGTCCGGTCGTCGAGGACGGAGAAGCCGGCCGCCGGCCGGGCGCCGAAGTGCACCGCGGTGGCGCCGGTGAAGTGGCGCCCGACGATCGTCACCAGGGTGCCGCCGCTGTAGGAGCCCTGGTCGGGGAAGATCCCGGACAGGCTCAGCAGCCCGGGCACGTCGGCCCGGCCGGCGAGGCCGGGCTGCCGTAGCAGTCCCGGTGTGCCCATCAGCTCCGGTGTGCCGATCAGCCCCGATGCGCCGGCCGCCCGGGCCTGTGCGCCGGGCAGGGCGTGCAGCAGCGTGCCGCTGTCGAGCGCCCTCGGCAGGTCCGCGCGGTCCACCGTGGTACGGAGCACCAGGTCATCCCCCGCCCCCCGCGCCACGAGCGGGACCGGGGCGCTCAAGGTGGGCACGACCTTGCGGGAGACCGGGTCGATGACGGCGATGCAGTTCCCGTCCCGGTCGGTGATCAGAAAGGGCCCGTTGGGGCGCTCCGGTGTCAGCATGAGACCGTCCTCGCTCGCGTCATGCTTCCGATGACCGCATCGACGGCTTCCGCATCGACGGCTCCCGCGGGGCGGCGCACCACCAAGCGAGGCGAGACGGAGTGGAGCGGGACCGGGCGCGCTCTCCCGACCGCGTGGCGCGGGCCGATGAGGTGCGCGGGGCGAACAGCATGCGTGACGGCTCCAGACCAGTTCGCGGGCCGGCCGCACCATGTGGCGCACATGGGGGCGCCGACACGGCCGTTACCTGCATGCCTCAACGGAGGAGCGCGCTCGGCGCCTCGTCATGACGAACGAGACTCCGACACGGGCAGGACGCCTTCCACTCCCCCGGAAAGGATGGGCGGCCCACCGGAATCGGACGGACCAAGTAACCCATTCCGGTGACGGCGAAGGCAACACTCCGAGCGCGAGGTCACCCGAAAGGCCGATCGCGTGGCGCAGTGCGTGCCGTTGCCGTTGCCGTTGCCGGTCGCCGAGAGGCGGCTCCACCTCCTCCCCCGGACACGGCCGGGGACCGGCGGCAACGCCCACCACGCAGCACAATCAGCCAACCTCGCCCGGTCCGCCCGCCGAAGGTCCGTCCCCCCACAACACTGAGGAGAAAGAAGGACCGAGCAGAAAGTAAGACAGCATCTCCGGGGGGAACCACATGGCCACACCCGCACGCCGCCGCTCCGCCGCTCGACGTTCCGCCGGTGCCCGGCGCTCCGCCGCCACCCGACGTGCCACCACGACCCGACGTCCCGCCGGTGCCCGGCGCACGACCCGCCCGAAGCGCCGGCCCCGTGGCCAAGCCGCCCGCCGCCGCGCACACGAAGCCAAAGCCTTCACGCTTCTCCTCATCGGGGCCTTCGTCATCGCAGCCGTGAGCACCTACCCCGTCACCAGCACCCTTGTCCTCGTCCTCGCAGCCGCCGCGGCCCTGACCGTCTACCTCGCCCGCACCGGCAGACTCCGCCTCCCCGCGAGCCTGGCCGGCGCAGCGGGAGCCGGTCCGCGCCGGGACTTCACCCACACCATCGCCGCCTACCAGGCCATGGACTACACCGAGTTCGAACACGCCATGGCAGACCTCGCCCGCCGCGACCCCGCCGTCCGCAGGACCGACGTCTCCGGCGGGAAAAACGACCGCGGCCTCGACGTCCTGGTCCATCTCCACAGCGGCGACCGCTACCTCCTCCAGTGCAAGCGCTGGAAAGGCCGCGTCGGATCCGAAGAGGTCATGAAGATCAACGGCACGTACCGGGACATCCACCACTGTGTCGGCGCGGCCATCATCACCACCAGCGCCTTCACCGCAGACGCCGAGCGCACCAACGCCATGCTGCCCAAGGCGCTGCGCCTCATCGACGGCCGCGGCCTCGCCCGCTGGGCCTCCGGCGGCAGGCCCCCTTGGGCGTGAGGCCGCGGTAGGGGGATGCACGTCGGAAAGGCCGCTGTGGTGGCGCCGAGGGAGGGGCCCGATGAGTGTGGTGGAGATGAGCCGGGCGGAAGCGGTCGCGCTCGTGCAGCGAATCATGGCGGCGGACTCCGCCTCCGAAGACGAGGTGAACGATTGGTTGGACAGGCTCGACAGTGCTCTGGCCTGTCCGTCCGGTTACGTCAGCGGCCTGGTCTTCTGGCCGTCGGAGCGGGAGATGTCGGCTGAGGAAGTGGTCGGCCGGGCCTTGGCATACCGGCCGATTGCCTTGTGACGCCGGCGCTCAGCCACAAGCCAGCAGGTGCGGGTCGTGAGGCCCGTGGATGCTCACGAGAGATGAAATGGCGGCACAGTAATCGATGAGGGGCTGTCATCTCATCCGAGTCGGCAACAGGATCGGACGGCAACAGGGTCAGCCGTCAGCCGTCAGCCGTCAGCCGTCCTCATCGAGGCGACCGAGGGTGGTGCCCGTGGCTATCCTGTGCTGCCGTGACTGGCTCTGTGCGGCGTCCGCTGCTGTTCCTCGATGTTGATGGTCCGCTCATCCCGTTCGGCGCGGAGCCGCAGCACTATCCGACCTATGAGACAGCTCTCGATCTGCGTGAGGCCGACGCGAATCCGCTCCTGACCAGGATCAATCCTGAGCACGGAGGCAAACTGGCCGCGCTCCGGTGCGAGCTCGTCTGGGCCACGACATGGATGGATGACGCGAATGAATGCATCGTTCCCGTGCTTGGTCTCCCGCAGCTCGCTGTGGTGGTGTGGCCGGAGCCGTCCGACATCGATGACCGGGACGAACGCAACGGACTGCACTGGAAGACCCGCGCGCTCGTCGAATGGGCGGCGGGGCGCTCGTTCATCTGGGTCGATGACGAGGTCACCGACACCGACCGGGCCTGGGTCGCCGCCCACCACCCGGGACATGCCCTGCTGCACCGCGTCGATGCCCGCCTTGGGCTGACCGAGAACGACTATGCGGCTCTCGACTCGTGGCTGCGACGCCTTCCGGTCGCTGACTAAGACGCCGGTCACCGGGCACCCGCTCGACTGCGCGAGATGCGCGTCGCGGGCTTCGTCACCCGCGTAAGTCACCACTGAGGAGGCGTAGCAATGAGCACGGTGAAGGAAACGGTGGACGTCGAGGCCCCGGTCCACACCGCCTACAACCAGTGGACGCAATTCGAGGAGTTCCCGAAGTTCATGGAGGGTGTCGAGAAGATCACCCAGCTCGACGACGGGCGCAACCGCTGGACCGTCAAAATCGGCGGCGTGCAGCGGGAGTTCGACACCGAGATCGTTGACCAGCTCCCGGACGACCGTATCGCCTGGCGGACCACCACCGGCGAGACGCGGCAGAGGGGCCTGGTCAGCTTCCAGCGCCTGGATGAGACCCATACCCGGGTGGAGCTGGTGATGGACATCGACCCTTCGGGCGTGGCGGAGAAGGCCGCCGACGTGTCGGGAACCATCGAACGGCGAGTCAAGGGCGATATGCGGCGCTTCAAGGACTACATCGAGCACCGAGGCGTCGAATCCGGAGCCTGGCGCGGCCGGATCCAGCCCGGCTGACCCAGCCCGGTGGCCCGGCTGCCGCCACGACGAAGCGACCCGAGGTGGTGGTCCCGGCCCTCGAACGGGAGACTCCAGGGGTGGCCCTTGCACACAGGGGCCACCCCTCGTGATGGCGCGATGATGGACCAGCTCGCCCAACTGGCGAGGTGTCAGTAGTTGGAGTGCGGTTCTCCAGGAAGCTCCGATGCTCTGATCGCACCTGACCACGGCAAGATCATCTCCCCTGTGACCAGTAGCTACGGGGCGGCCCCTAGACTGCCCTCGTTTTCACAGTTGATCGGAGCACGACATGCGTCGCCTCATTCTCGTCCCCGTCCTCGTGGCAGTCGCCGGCCTTGCACTCGCCGGGTGCGCGCAGGACTTCGGTAAAGGCCCTGAAGGCCGGGTCACCGGCAAGACCAAGGACGGGAAGAAGTTCTACTTGGTCGTCGATCCCAAGAAGGAGGGCGAGGAGAAGAAGTTCCGGGTCAGCAAGTACGACTACCATGACTGCTACCGGGGCTCGAAGTACCCCAAGTGCATCGACGATTAACCCACGCAGGTCCTTTCTGCTCGGCCACCCGCTCCGGCACTGCCGTCCCGGACCCATGGTCCTCGTGATCATCTGTGCCGCACGGTGAGGAGTTGCCCGGCCGGCTTCCCTTGCGGAGCACCTTTTCGCTCGGCCTCAAAGTGTTCGGGTGCGGGCTCGTCCTCCCCCTGGGGCTACTGTTGACCAGCTGGTTTCTTCCTCGGCTGCGGCGCCACCGCGGATTCCGTACGGCCGCCGCGATTCTGGCACCGATCTCCCTCGGAGGCCTGTGCATCCTCTTCAACGTACTGCTGGCC
Organism: Streptomyces sp. NBC_00400; assembly: GCF_036048035.1. Lineage (NCBI taxonomy): Bacteria > Bacillati > Actinomycetota > Actinomycetes > Kitasatosporales > Streptomycetaceae > Streptomyces > Streptomyces sp. NBC_00400. Next base: position 8,480,430 of record NZ_CP107940.1, read on the forward strand.
CTGACGTGAGACCGGACCTGGCCCGGACCTGGCGCTGATGGGCGAGCCCGACTGGGGTTGATCGACCAAGGGTGTGCCCTACCGCCGCGGCGCATTCCCCGAACTCGGCCGTCAGCGCGCTGTGTTCGGCGGGGCGGCTGCGGTGGCGGGGCCTCAGCGACCGAGCCGGCGGATGCGGTGCAGCAGGTCCTGGCCCTCGGGGCCGGAGCCGGACACCCCTCCTGAACCTCTCCGGGCCGGTCAGCCTCGTCTTGTTGCCAGCTGGCGAACAGCCGTCCGCGACCCTTTGGTATGTGACGCCAACGCAACCTGTGCGGCGACACAGCTGAGGTTCGCCGCCGTGCACGCGCCGGGGGTGACTGCATTCGTCGACGGCGGAGAACTGAACCTCGTTCACCGGAAGTTGCCGGCAGGACTGCTCACACCTTGGTGCATCCGCGACAGGAGCCGGATCCCACCAGATCTCCCCAGCGATCGCCGCCACCGATCGTGCTGCCCTGGCAGGCAGACCCCCGATCTATGTATGCGGCGGTGCCCTCTGAACACCTCGGCAGGTGCCTCCTGCAGCCCGCCTGCTACGAAGCCGTCCTCGAAGCCGTCCTCGAAGCCTGAACAGCACACCGCCGGTGTCCGCCGGAGCGGAACAGGCTCAATCTTCCCCATCTTCCCCTGGACCGGCTACCCGGCCATGGCTGCATGATCAGCTGCTCGGACAGCGGTTTCCACACGGGTGGGGTGCCCCGAGGTTTCCGGACAGGGACCCGACAGGGCTGCCCTGAACAGGAAACGAGGAGCAGAAGTGGCGCCACCGAGCGAGTACTTACCGGATTTCCGCGAAAGCCGTCCGCGCTCCGGTCCGGCAAGACAATCTCCGAGACAGCTCGAGCAGGACCGTCTCGATGCGGGGTGCTTCTGCCGCAAGTCTCCGCCCTCACACCGTTCCGCCCACACCGTTCCACCGATGATTAATCACCGCTTTGTTCGCCGTCTGCCTTTCGCCGTAGTTGTTCCCCGCCCCGCGCCCAGTCGCGGTGCCGACGGCAGCGGCACCCGGTCGGCCCTGCGGTGCCGGCGCTTCGTATGCTCGCGGTGCGGGGAACCGGAAGTTGACCACTTCGGAGGCGAACGAGCATGTCGGAACAGCGTGTTGTCCTGGTGACGGGCGGGGGAACGGGAATCGGGGCCGCCACCGCCCGGCTGCTGCGCACCGCCGGGCACCAGGTCGTGATCTCCGGGCGGCGGCCCGAGCCACTGCGCCGGGTGGCGGAGGAGACCGGAGCGCTGGCCCACCCTTCCGACGCCGCCGACCCCGAGGCCGTGCGCGAGCTCGTCGAGACGACGGTGACGGCCTACGGGAGACTCGACGGTGTGGTGCTCAACGCCGGAATCGGGCGGGGCGGCGCGGTCGCCGACACCGCGGTCGAGGACTGGGAAGAGGTGATGAGGACCAACCTCACCGGCCCGTTCCTGCTGCTGCGTGCCGCGCTGCCGCATCTGCTGGCGGCCCGCGGCGCGGTGGTCGCGGTCGCCTCGGTCGCCGCGCTCCGCAACAGCGTCGGCAACGCCGCCTATGCGACGTCCAAGGCGGGTCTGCTCCACCTCTGCCGCTCCCTCGCCGTCGATTACGGGTCGCAGGGGCTGCGGGCCAACGCGGTGTGCCCGGGCTGGGTGCGTACGGAGATGGCCGACCAGCGGATGGCGCGGTTCGCAGCGGAGGCAGGGTTGGCGGGCGGTGCCGAAGCGGCGTACGAGGAGGCTAACCGGCTGACTCCCGCCGGGCGGCCGGGCGATCCGCAGGAGGTCGCCGAGGCGATCGACTGGCTGCTGTCGCCTGCCGCGTCCTACGTCAACGGGGCCGTCCTCACCGTCGACGGCGGGGTGACCACGGTCGGCGTCGGCGGTGCCGCCTTCGACCACCGGATCGAGGCGCGCCCCCCGCGCCGGTAGCGGACTACCGGACAGGCCCGTTCCACAGGGCCCGTGGCGGCGCTGGAACCATGGCGGAGCCAGGTCCCCAGAAAGAGGCTGGGCCTGGACGGCGCCCCAGCGGCAGCCGAGCTCGTCGCCGGGGAATTCGGTGCGGGTGGCGCGGACGAGGCGGTGGTCGGCCTCAGCCCACTCCGGTCCGGTCAGGGCACGGCCGTCGGGATGGAGCAGGGTGGCGGTCGATCGTGCCGGGGAGTGGTGGTGAAGACGACGATCCCGACTCACCGTCAGGTGCCCGCACAGACCACCCTGGCGCGCCCCCGGCACCCGCCCTGGTGCCGTTCGCGCTGCCTGCTGCCTGCTGCCTTCCCCTGCTGCCTTCCAGCCGCCCGTAGAGGGCCCCCGCCCTGCGGCCGAGTCACCGCCTACGCGTCTTCGTAGTCACCGCCTACGCGTTCTCGTACGCAGCTTTGCAGCGGCGTACGCGGTCGCCTCGGTGCCCGCAGCCGGGCCGGGCCGTGGCGCCGGACGCACCGGCCATGCGGCGCTCCTGGGGTAGGGCGGCGCAGTGGCAGCGGCCCTGTTCGTGGCCGCGGTGGGCTGCGGAGTACTGGCGCTGGCCTACCCGTCGCTGGAGCGGGTGTGGCAAGTGGCCGGCGGCTTCTCCACAGTTGCCGGCGCAGCCAGCGCAGTGGTGACGCCGATCGGCCGGCGGAACGCTGCCGGAGCTCGGCAGCAGCAGTTGAGGCCGCCGTGAGCCGGCTGAGGCCGCCGTGAGTCGGCTGGTGCCGGCTCACGGCGGTCTCCCACTCGCCGTCCCACTCAGCGTCCTGAGCGTCGTGGCAGCCGCTACAGGTACGTGGCGCGCTCGCCGGCCGACCAGCGGCGCAGGGGAGACGACCGCGTGAACACCGCCGCCGCTCCAGGCGGAGCACGAGGAGCTCGTCCGTCTGTGAGGCGTCAGTGCGAACTGTCCGTGACAGAGGCAGACGGGGCGACCCGCGATGGGGTTGCCGCGTACGGCGACCGCCGGGTCCGCGCTCGCTCTCGGGGAGGAGAGACAGGAGAAGCCTTGCCGATTCGTCCGACTCCTGCTCGGGAGCGTCTGGACCCGCACATGCGGGCCAGTCCGGAATGCCGGACGCCTGCCCGGCTCCAGCGCGTGAGGTACGGGCTGGGCGCGGACTGCGACCGTGTACCCGAGGCCGACTCCACCGCCGGCCTCACCCGGGCCGACCGGCGGCCGATGGCCTACGCGCCGCCGGCCCGGACGCCGAGCGTGTCTTTCGCGGCTCTCCTTCGCCGATGCGGCTGGAGCGGCGACGCCGGAGTGCGGGCTGCCGGTCATCGGTGATCTCGTCGGCCGGTACGACGCGTAGCGGCCGACGGGGTACCGGCCCGCGGCGAACGCCTGCCCGGCGCCACAGCGGTTCCGGGCAGGCCGGGCGGCGGGGAGAGCGGTTAGCGGCTCGCGGGGCCGGCGAGGTTGTCCGATGGGTCAGTTGTCAGGCTGTCCCGGTTGTCCGTGGCGCAGGGTCGTGTGCCGGAAGGCGTTCAGGTCGGCGGTGTCGGTCGCAGTGCCGGGGGCGGGGTGTCCGGCAGCGAGGGCGTAGAGGGTGCTGTGGGTGGTGCTGTCGAGCCCGAGGCGGCTCTCGACGGCGGTGTCGTCGAAGGCGGCGCTCTGGAACGGGCCCAGGCCCAGCGCGGTGGCTGCCAGGGCGAAGGTCTGCCCGAGGTGTCCGGCGTTCAGGTGGCTGACCCGGTAGGCGCGGGGGTGCCGGTACTTCACGCGCATGCGTTCCCAGGCGGCGGTCACGAAGATGATGAAGGCCGCCTGGTCGGTGCCCTCCTGGTGCGCGCACAGCGCTCCGGCTTCGGTGTGGGTGCAGCCTTCGCGCAGCAGCTCCAGGCTGTGTTCGCGGGCGTTGTAGTGGAACAGACCGGCGGGGATGCCGGCGACGTTGGGGGTGGCGAGGTAGGCGTCGAGTTCTTGCCTAGCTCCGCCGGAGGGGCTGGTGCGCCGGATGAGGGCGCCGTACTCGAAGCCGTCGATGAACTCGGCAGGGCCGAAGACGGTAGCGAGCAGGACCGCGAGATCGTGCAGGCTCACCGGCCGGCTGCTGAAGGAGCGGTGCGTGCGCCTGCGGTAGAGGGTCTGCTCCAGCGGTGCGGACAGGCGAGGGTCCGGTGTACGGGGCAGCAGGATGCGGTCGGCCTCGGGGTACTCGGTGAACAGCGCCGGACGCCCGTCGCGGGTGAGGTGCTGACGCAGCTCGGGGGTGGCCGTCTCGAAGGGGACGTCGCGGGTGGCGTAGTGGAAGAAGGATGCTTCCGGTGACCAGGGGCCCCAGGCGTCCGCCAGGCGCTCGTCCTCTTCGGCCTCGGGGCTGCCTTCCCCGGCCAGCAGGCCGCATTCGAGCAGTGTTCCGGCTGCCTTCACCACCGTCTCGGGATGCAGGTGGTCCAGAGCTTCGGCCGCCTTGGTGGGGGTGGTCCGGGTGTTGAAGGCGTTGAGGATTTCAGCGGTCGAGGGATGCAGAGCGACCGGGGCGTGGCCCCGGTAGGTATGGGCGAGGAAGTCCCCCTGGTGTCAGTGGCATGTCAAGCCCCTCGGCCGCCGCTGTCGCGCCTCTTTCCTCTCCTTCACGGGGCTGCTCCCGGATCTGCCAAGGGCATGGGCCGGCCCGGCAGGTGCCGCGCCGGCCTCGCCCTCGGGTCACTTGTGAAGGAAAGCACCGGTGCGGTGTTCTTCCCGCTGGACGGGCAGAGGCTTGATCTCGATCTCGCGCATGATGGATACCTCCTTCGGCCTTCTGTTCGTACGCAGCCTAAGTGCACGCCTCACTTTCCAGGAAGTGAGGGAATAGCCCAACGGCCTGTCGGTGGACTGCAATTGCCCGGAGACCGTCGCCCGCAGGACGATCCAGCGATCTTGTCTGAGAGGCGCTGGCGGAGACGTGCCCGCCGTCAGGCCGCCCGTCTTCGTGCCCGCCGTCAGGCCGCCCGCCGCTAGGCTGAACGATGAGCCGCCGGGGCTTTCGCATGCCCCTCGGACAGGTCTGAGAAGTCCTCGGTGCGTCCTTTCCGGTCGTCGGCGTTGGGGTGGTGCTCCACCGGATGACGGGGTTGTCATTGTCCTTGCCGCCGTAGCTGTTGGGCACGGCCTGCCGCTGCGGATGTTCATCAGGTGGCAGGTGCCGTCCCCGCGGTCCGGAGTTTCCACAGCTGGTTGTGGTCGTTGTTGTAGGAGTACTGGATGATCTGGGCTCCGCCGTCGGGTGCTCCAGCTGCGACCGTGTCCAGTGGATCACCATGAGACGCCCTGGCGCTGCCGAGCCTGCCGTGCCTGCCGTGCCGTGAGGAAGGGCAAACCGTCGTCTACCGCAGCGCGGACCAGCCACTGCGGTTCGTCGAGGGACTGCCTGCCGGCTGGGAACCTCCGCACATGTACGCCCCGCGCGATGTGCACGAGGACCAGGAATACGCCCCCGCGGGACCGGACGACTGGGGCTGACCGTCCGGCGCGCGAGCCGGCCAGTCGGCCGGGCTCCTCAGCAGTGTGAGCCCCTGCGGCCTGGCCCTCGCTGGAACACGCGGCTCTCCCGATGACATATCGACGTCGGGTCACGCGGCAGCGAGGAGTGCGCCGGCGGCGGTGCCCAGTTCGTCGCCGGCGGAGTTGGCGTGCGCACAGGCGATGTCGAGCGCGGCGTGGTCAGCAAACTCGTCCCGGCTGCCCGGCAGCCGGGAAGGGCAAAGCGTGAGGGGCGGCCGACGGCCGCCCCTCACGCATTCAGAAACCGACGCGAAGACCCAACAAGGGCACAGCCGTGGCCACTTCACTCGCGGGACGGGCCAGGCTCGTCCCCGCCCGCGCCGGAACGGAGTGCCGGACAGGCCCCGGTCCCGTGACGGGACGCAGTACGGCCGGGGCCGCACCCGCATGCCGGACACGGCGCCCCGTGGCGGCCTTCAGGCCGATGGCTGTCTCACCAGGCAGGCGAGCGGGACCTTGGGCACGCACGGCCGGGGCACCGAATTCTTCCGCAAGCCCTTGAACCGCCCCAGCGAAGGTCATTCCGGAGTGGTCGGGTCGCCCGGAGGCGGGATTCCCCCGGCGCCCCGACCAGTAGGCCGTTTCGTTGGGATCACCAGACGCAACAGCTCGATTCGCGCCCACCGCGGACCAGCCAACTGCACAGCCGGTCCACCGACCGCCTGATCCGCACAAAGCCCCAGGTACATGCGGTGTCCTGCGCCTGGCATCGACGCAGGCCCCGACACCACCGCAGCAGCCCGCGTGACACCGCGGAACCTGGAGGCGTGCCAGGAGCTGTCCGATGGGCCGCGGCGGGCTCACGGGGCGCGTCCTCGCTCGCGCAGCCACGGCGTGACACGATTCGCGGCAGACCGTCAGAGCCCGATATTCGCGGCAGACCGTCAGAGCCCGATTACAGAGGGGAGGGGCGCATGCCCGAGGAGAAGCAGCCGTTCGAGATCATTGACGTGAGCGAGGCCAAGCCCGAAGACCTAGGCACCCTGAGCCTGCGCTACGTGGACGGGGCCCACGCTCGTCGTCAGCGGCGGGAGGCCATTCCGGCCTCGCTCGCGGTCGTCAACGACTCCGGCGCCCCTGTAGCGGCATATACGGCAGGCCCTGCGGTGAAGACAAGGTCCATGGTCATCGGAGGGTACGGCGGCGACGTGTACATCGCCGACACCAACAACCACCACGTGCGCTGACGTCCCGGGGCCTCATGCACTTGCGGTCCGAGCTGGCACACCACCGTCGACTGCCGGCGTCACACCCACTGCACACCCAGCTCGCGTAGCGCCTCCAGCTGCCCCTGGGTGAGCTTGTTGCGGCGCTGCTTCTGGTTGGCGTACCAGATGCCCACCTTGGTCTCGGTCCCGTCCGGCAGAGCCACCACCGCCTTGCGCGGCGGCTGGCAGCCCTCCTGCTCCACCCACTGCGCGAGGGCTGCCAGGCCCCGCTGGAAGGCCTGCTGGGCTTTGCCGGGCCCCGCGGCCGCGCGCTTCGGCGTCGGGGCGGCAGATGCCCCTTCAAGAGGCTTGATGCCCAGTCTGGAGAGCCGTTCCCGCTGTTCGGTGGACAGCTGCGCCCAGGTGCTCGCCTCCCGCTGCCGTGCCAGCCACCGCCCGAGGTCATCGCCGTCGAAGACCACCCCGGGTGGGATGTCCGGCAGCACACCGGCGGGTTCGTCGGCGGCGAGGTCACGGAGAACGGCGTAGGGACGTTGCCAGTCCAGCGGCCAGGGGCAGTTCCAGTCCGGGTCGATCGCGGTCAGCTGCCCCGCCCGCACAACGGCCCGCTCCGTGTCCTTCCCGAGCCCGCCTTTGCGGCGGAGATTGGCCAGATGCTGCCCGATGGGCACCATCGCCTCACCCTCGCCCCAAAGGGCGTCCTGGCGGGGGGCCAGGTGTCCGGTGGCGCGCCGGTAGGAGCGGAGCGCGGCGAGCTTGGCCTCCCACACTTCTCCGCCCGGCTCCCACACCATCCCGGCTTCGTCGAGCAACTCCTTGCGGTGGGGGTCGAGTTCGCCGGCGCGCAGTGCCCGCCGCTGCTGGTGCACCCACCGCCCCAGCGGAAAAGCGTCGGTGGACCCGGCCGCGGCCTCAACGTCGTAGGCCACGGCGTGCAGCCCGGTGATCTCGTTCTCGGCCCGCCAGCGCCGCAGGGCCTGGTAGCCCTCCAGCCACACCAGCGACTCGGGCCGGATGACGCGGCACCGGGTCAGCGCGGCGACGTCGGCGGCGTCGCGAGGCCGGGCGAAGTTCACCACCACCGCATCGACACGATCCACCTCCCGCTGCCCCTCGCTCACTGCCTCCTCCGCCTCCCCACCCTCCGCCTCCCCACCCTCCGCCTCCCCACCCTCCGCCTCCCCACCCTCCGCCCCCGCGCCACCGGGAGCCGGCCGGACATGGAGACGTCGGCGCTCGGTGCCGCGGGTCAGGGCGCGGGAGGCGAGCTGGTCGACCATGCGTTCCGAGTGCGAGCGCAGGCCCTGGAGGATGTCGACCAACGGCTGGTAACTGGCGGAGGCCACCATGTCCTTCGGGTCCTCGCCCGGCTGAAGGAAGACCGGGATGATGATCCGCGCGGTCTTCACACTGCCGTCCGGATTCGGACGCAGCGCCCGCCCGATGTTCTGCACGATGTCGACCTGCGAGCTACGGGACCCGACGATGCAGGCCGCTTCCACGCCGCGCAGCCCGGTGATGTCGACCCCGACCCCCAGGGCCCGCACCGAGGCGAGGAACGCCCGGTGCACCCGCTTGCCCGCGGCGTTGATGCCGTTGGCGAACTGTCCGATCACCTCCCGCCGGTGGGCGACAGGGTGGTCCCCGCACAGCCAGTCGGCCCACACCCTCTCCGGCGGGACGTGCCGGCCGTCCTCCAGCTCGTACAGCTCCGCGTCGATCGAGGAGGCCGGCAACTCCTCCGCACGGGCAAGAGCCGCCTCGGACGCCTCGGCGGCAAACAGCTCAGCAGCGGTACGCGGCACCTGCTCGGCGAACGCCCGGGCCTCTTCCACCCGCTGGTGGAAAGTCATGACGGTATGCAGGTTCCTCGCTGCGGCGTGCTCCAGCAGCGCGGCCTGCAGCAGCGCCAGGCGCCGCCCGCGCAACGCGTCCTCCGACAGCCCCAGAACCGGATCCGGATCGCGGATCTCCAGCACGTCGAGCTCGAACCCTGCGAGGATCGAGCGTTCCACCGCTTCCGCCAGTCCGAGGTCGAAGATCCTGGTGCCGTAGGTGCGGGAGCCGGCTTCCATCGAGGCGATCACCAGCTCCTGGCCGTCCCGGCCGCGCTGGGGCCGCGGCGCGGCCAGGATCCGCGGAGTCGCGGTGAGGTAGAAGCGGAAGTCGACGGGAATCCGGCTGTTGTCGTGGATCGCCGCCCAGGGCCGGCCGATGTCCCCGGCCGTCATGTGCCCCTCGTCCAGGACGGCGAGGTCGAACCCTGCCATCGACTGGCCGTACAGCCCCTCTCCGCCCGCCAGGGCCGTCTCCAGAGGCCCACGGACCTTCCGCTGCCCCGTAGGGTCGGTGGGGTCCTCCCGGTCCACCAGGGAGGCGTACGTAGCGAACACGACGACCGGCCCCTTGCCGGCCCACAGGGCGAGCTGGATCGGGTTGGTGGTGGTGCGCACCCCGAGCTCGTTCAGCACCGGGTCGTTGTCCACCGAGCACACCGCGACCATGGGGGAGCGGTGTCCGACCCGGCGCCAGGACTGCGCGCTCTGCACGATCAAGTCCAGCGTGGGCACCATCACCAGAATCCGACCCTCGGGGAAATAGTCCAGCGCACTCGCAGCGGCCGTGATCGTCTTCCCAGACCCGGTCGCAGACACCCCGGTGGCACGTGCCCCCTCCGGAGGCACAAAAGATCTTGCAGGAAATCCCACCCACTTCCGGAAACTCGACTTCTGGTCTACCTGGTGTTCCTTGAGCGGAATCGCTGACATTTCCGCGCCTCCCCGATACCCGAAATCCCGTGGTTTTTCAGACGGCCGCATCCGGACAGCAAGCGCACGGCGTCACCCCAGACCGACCCACCCGCGAGATGCCGGCCGCCGGACGTCCCGTCCGACGTCCGCGCTTGAACCCCGGGCAGGTTGTCCGGGTCGCAGGCCCGGCCTCGCACGCACGCACAGAAGATGACGTCCCCGCTGGACAAGCCCCGGCCCGTCACGCCTACCAAGACCTCGCTCACGGCCATCACGCCCTCATCCCAGCCGTCTGCGAACCCCGGGCCCGAAGAGGCCGACGCCATGCGTCCAGTCAACGACCTCGCACTGCGCCCCAGCCAACCGCCCCGGCCCCCAACGCAGCACCAGGCGATCCGCTCCGCTCCTGGACGCGCCCCGCGCCTCCAGGAGCGCGAACAGCTTCAACCGGGCGCAAGCGCCCACCGTCTGGCACTGCGTCACCTGCGCACGGAATCGCGGCCCAGCGCGGATGTCTTTCCGGTAGATTCACTCATGCGGTCGTTTCTCTCGAATTCGAAGGAGCGTTCAGGTGGTGGGAGGGTGTGCCTTGTTTTCACCAATGCTACATGCTGCATCTCTCTGATGCATGCACCACACTGGTATCCGCCACCAACGAACGACCCCCACCCCCGCAGCCAGCCTGGCCCGCGCCAGCGGGCCTTGAAGCCCTGAAGGCGAAGCCGGAAGGGCCGTTGGGCAAGAGAGCGCAGCGAACTTACCCAACAGGGCTGGAGCGAAGCGCAAGCCCCAGGTTGACTGGACGGAGTCCAGTCGGCTTCGGGAGCGCAGCGGACGAAGCATCAACCTCTCGGCGAAGCCGAGAGGTTGAGCGGGCGGCGAAGCCGCCCGCTCCGCTCACGCGGAGCGTGAGCGCAACACCACCGCGAAGCGGTGGTGTTCGCTTGCATAGCGCGCAG